>NZ_FZMZ01000005.1 GCF_900187325.1 Virgibacillus ndiopensis
GGTTGATAGGTCCGAGGTGGAAGCGTGGTGACACGTGGAGCTGACGGATACTAATAGATCGAGGACTTAACTATATATTTTTGATTCGTTGATGGTTAAACTCTTATTTAGTTTTTAGGGTATAAATTTACTCACAATTAAATATGTCTGGTAGCAATAGCGGAGAGGACACACCTGTTCCCATGCCGAACACAGCAGTTAAGCTCTCCAGCGCCGATGGTAGTTGGGGCATTGCCCCTGCAAGAGTAGGACGCCGCCAGGCAAGATAAGACCAGGATATGGAAATCTCATATCCTGGTCTTTGTTTTGGACCAAACATATTTTTTTCTTTACTACTAGTGGGTGAAATTATTGAGACAGATTTACATTTTGTTAATGATGAGAAATTAAAAAACAAGTACATTGAACCATAAAAAGGATTGGTGTTTTTCTGTGTTTCGTTTTGAAAATACTTATAAAAATAGTAATAAGAGGATAAAATCCATGGAGCTGTTAAATGAATATATGTTAATTGAAACATATAAAAAAGCAGTAGAACTAGATTAAACAATGACTTTCTGTTTATTTTAAAATTAAAAGAAGGGAATTAACTTTAAGGAAGACTAGTGTATACAATGAATATTTGATAAATAGACCCTTCTCAGAGGTTCTATTTTGATTGTTACTAGTAAAACTTATAAAACTTAGTAAAACAAGGGAATAGTCCCTATGTTGTCGTATATTGACCAATAGAGTAATAACCGCAGTATGTACCTTATAAACAGTGGGGTGTATAAATTGAAGGCACATTACACTTTAATAGCTAAATCTGGAAATTACGATTTTGATTTTGAACAAAAAAATTAGCGGCATTCCCCTTCAAAATTTGATTTAGTGGGGGTCAGTCGCTAAGGTCTCTTCATTGTCTTTGTTCTTCAATATATCTTTTTATCATATCTATTGTCGCCCCGCCTGTTGTTAGCACCATATAGCTTCTGATCCAAAAAAGGTTTCCAATAATAGTGTTGTAAATGACTTGGAAATGCTTTATGAATGTACCTGGAAGTGAACAGGAGAAGTATCAAATAAGATATGAATATGATCTTCTTCACAGTTCATCTCGATAATATCGCAATTCCATTTATGAAACAAATCCTTCTTTTAATCTATTCATGATATTTCTGTTGATACACTGGTACCTGATTCTTTCTATATTCAGGAAGTAATAGATAACGAGTATCTTGCTTTCGATGGTTCTGGAAAAGTAGAACGCACCGGTAAAAGAGAACTTGCCACATTTTCGACGGGTATAGTCTACCATGCAGATTTGTCAGCTTCCTATAACATCTGGGCTCGTTATTTTATTCGGAGACTCCAAAAATCCACTACTGAAAAGAAGTGGTTGGCTCTTCAGACAAAAGTTCCTGAATTGTCAAAACGAACACATCAGACCTTGTCTTCGTGAATTACCCTTCGTTTAGCACAGTAATCCTGCAGAGAGTTACACTGCAAGATGTTGAGGTGTATTCAAGATAAGAAATGCTCCATCAAAATCTGGGATTTAGGTGAAGAGGTTTACCAGTCAGTAAAACTTGCATCACAATTCATTTCAAGCTATGAATCTAGTGATGAACCGAGTGTTAAAGATCAGGTCAATTCTGTTAAATTTTAACTTAAACAAGCTAACCTGGGTATCAAGTAATGAAATTATAAAAAACTTTCAAGTATTTAAAAAGGAAAAGATAAACATGTATTATCTTAGATCCAATATTGTTGCACCTTTAAGAGATAAGGGTTTACTAATTGCTAGTAGTGAAAAAGGTTACAAGCTACTAGTTCCACAAGATGATTTAGAAGAATATGTCAATTTTAGTAGTCTAAAAATTATACCTATGTTAAATAGACTGGAACGATGCAGAGAGCAAATTTTACTGGCTGTAAAGAAGGAATTAGATATTATGGATTATACGAAGTATGAGCAGTTGAAAAAATACTTTGATGGAGAAAATGCCAGTTTGAGAGGTGGAATTCAATCAAGAAATTACTTAAGCCACTATAAATTAGTAAGCTCTTTCAATAGAGCTGGCGTATTTAATATACAAATCCGCCAGCTCTTCAGTATACTTTACTATTTTTCTGTTACGAATGATGTATATACCGAACGTGACTTAAAAGGTGTATGGAACGTTTTGAAGAGTTTTTCGAACTGACTAAGGACATCGAGTGCAACAAGTCCATTTCCTTCGGCTGATTTTGCATAGCCTAAAGGTACCGTTCGTCTTATTAGTTGAGCGTAGAGTTCTGCTTCGGTTAAACGACGATTAAACTGCTTTTCTGCAATGTTAATAACTAAGGCAAGAGCACCGGATACATGAGGTGTGGCCATGGATGTTCCGGATAATTTGGCATATTTGCTTCCAGTGTAAGTTGATAATATTTCTACTCCTGGTGCAACTAGATCAATTTCATCATTAGTATTGCTAAAGGGTGCAATATTTTTATCGAAATTAATCGCTCCTACTTGAATTACTTCATTATAGGCACCGGGATATGCAAATTCATTTGTATCTGATCGGGCATCGCCCTCATTTCCAGCAGCACATACGACAGGTATTCCAGCATCCAGAGCCCGTTTAACTGCTTTATAAAGCTCTGGTACATCGTTTGGACCGCCAAGTGACATGGAAATTGTCCTTACTTTTTCCCCGTTTGGTCCTTCCCAATCGATAGCATAATTTATTCCATCAATAATCCATTGATAGTCACCGCTTCCTTGGCCATTGAGTACCTTTACAATTAGTAGATTTGCATTCGGAGCTACACCAGAAATTCCATTTTCCTGTTTAGATGAAGCCGCTATCGTTCCTGCTACGTGAGTGCCGTGTCCATTATTATCCTCATAGTTGTCTTGGTCTCCATTATAATCTGAAGAGAAGTTTTTACCATCGATAATTCGCTGCTTTAAATCAGGATGATCGATTTGGCATCCTGTATCGATAATTGCAACGACATTTCCACTACCTTTCTCTGCCTCTTCCCAAACTTCTGGTGCTTGGATCATTGTCACACCTTCTGGAATTTCAGAAGATGCTTCGTAAATTTCCTCGACCTCATAAGGTATTAAATGAATTTTACTCATGCCTAAGCCTCCTTTAAATTTTAAAAATTCCATAGTATGTGTGCCATATAGTAGATAATATGTTTTATTGGAATTTTATAGACTATTCCCGTAACTGTTTACTATAAACGATTACATAGACCTATTTATTAAAAATAATACACATGTACTATAAGAATTCTTTTTCATTATCCTTCTACCTTCAAAAAACTAAAATTACAAAATTAATTAAATAGATTGAAAAATATAAACTAAACAATTATAATTATATATTAATTTATATGAGGGGATGATAGGATGAAAGATTTGCGAATTAAGAGCAAAGTATTTAGTGAAGATCCGAAGCGAGCACCCAATCGAGCGATGTTACGTGCAGTCGGAATAACGGACGAGGATTTTAAAAAGCCGATGATAGGTGTTGCTAGTACATGGAGTGAAGTAACGCCGTGTAATATTCATCTTCATGATTTAGCCGAAAATACAAAATCAGGTGCACGAGAAGCAGGCGGAGTCCCGATGATTTTTAACGCTATTACGGTTTCTGACGGAATTTCTATGGGAACTCAAGGGATGCGGTACTCGTTGCCCAGCCGTGATGTAATAGCAGACTCTATTGAAACGGTAGTCGGTGCTGAGAATTTGGATGGGTATGTTGCAATTGGTGGTTGCGATAAAAACATCCCTGGCTGTATGATTGCTATTGCTAGGTCTGAGGTACCTGCTATTTTTGTATATGGTGGAACAATAGCTCCAGGAAATTTAGGTGGGGAGAAATTAGATATTGTCTCGGTATTTGAAGGGGTAGGTAAACATAGTAATGGTGATATCGATGATGATAAATTAAACAAAATTGAGTGTGCTGCATGTCCCGGAGCTGGATCATGTGGAGGGATGTATACTGCAAATACAATGGCCTCTGCCGTTGAAGCAATGGGTATGAGTTTACCAGGAAGTTCATCCAATCCGGCACAATCTGACGCAAAATCACACGACTGCTTTGCAGCAGGTGAAGCAATTCTCAACCTTTTAGAAAAGGATATCTATCCAAAAGACATTATGACAAAGAAAGCTTTTGAAAATGCCATAACAGTTGTAATGGCCCTGGGTGGTTCGACAAATGCGGTTTTACACTTATTGGCAATTGCTCATTCTGTTGGAGTAGATTTATCGATTGATGATTTTAATAAGATTCAGAAAAAAGTTCCACATATAGCTGATTTAAAACCAAGCGGTAAATATGTTATGGAAGATTTACATAAAATTGGTGGAATTCCAGCCGTAATGAAACTTCTTTATGAAGCAGGTTATTTACATGGTGACTGTTTAACGGTAACCGGAAAAACCGTTGCAGAAAATGTTCAAGAAGCACCATCGTTAACCGAGAATCAAAAAATTATACTGCCGTTTGATAAGCCGTACCGTAAAGATGGACCATTAGTTATTTTGAAAGGGAACCTTGCACCAAATGGAGCTGTTGCCAAGGTATCTGGATTAAAAGTAACCAGGCATACTGGTCCTGCCCGTGTATTCAATACGGAAGAAGAAGCTACAAAAGCTGTCATGAATAACCAAATAAATGAAGGCGACGTACTGGTTATTCGATATGAAGGGCCAAAGGGCGGACCAGGAATGCCTGAGATGCTGTCAATTTCAGCAATTTTAGTTGGTAAAGGGTTAGGTGAAAAAGTAGCCTTATTAACAGATGGTAGATTTTCAGGCGGTACACATGGCTTGGTAGTCGGTCACATCGCACCTGAAGCACAAGTAGGTGGGCCAATTGCCCTTTTAGCAGAAGGTGACATGGTTACGATAGATTCCAATGAACGTGAAATTTTCATGGATGTTTCAGAAGAAGAGCTTGAACAACGACTTAATAATTGGGAGGCACCAGCGATGGAAGCAAGAGGTGTTTTAGGAAAGTATGCACACTTAGTTTCCTGTTCATCAAAAGGAGCAGTCACGGATAATTTTGAAATTAAACGTAAAACAGACACAGTTGTTTACTAGAAAAAATAGTCCATGTTAAATTTATTGTTTGTAAAATAGGATTCTAAAAAAACTTCTGATGATACGTCAGAAGTTTTTTTAGATTGAATTATTCGAGTAGTTGCACAATAATTTAATTTCGATTACAATAATGATTGATTAATCAATCATTATATGGAGGTGAATTGCGTGATTGAAAAAGAATTAAATGAAAAGCAAAAAGCGAAGAAGGACAGAATCTTGCAAGAGTCAACTGAACTTTTTTCCTTTAAGGGATATGACGATACAACCATTTCACAAATTGCTAAAGCTGCGAGTATCAGTTTTGGAAGTGTATTTACTTATTTTGAAACAAAAGAGGAGTTGTTTGAAAAAGTGATAACACAACCATTTCCTGATGTAAAGGAACAATTTTCAGGCTTAACGAAGGGGAACGTTATCACTGCGGAATACATAGAGAGTATTGTTGAAAGGCACATTATATTTTTTGTAAAGAACAGATTATATTTACAGCTTATTCAGCAAGTGCTTGGAAATCCTGAACGATTCTCAGATTTGTCAGAAAAGCTGAACGAAATTGCTGTGTATATGCGAAAGGAAATTCGGGAATTAGTTAAACTTGGTCAGAAACAAAATCTTTTAGACCTAGAAAGTTCTGAAGCCGTGGCAACAGGATATATAAGTTTTTTAATTGGAATGCGGATGTTTATGACGGACTCTGAAGAATCCTCTATCTGGATGGAATTAAAACCTATAGCATTAAAAATTCTTGGATTGTAAAAGGATGTGTGGATAGTGGCTGTACATTTTCATCCGAATATCAAATGGAGACTATTTGTGGGGTTTATAACCACAATGGCAAATATGATGATAACACCTTACCTGATTATTTATTTTTCAAGTAAAATTGGAGCGTCTATTACTGGCATATTGTACATTGCTATTATAGTATCGGCGGTGATTGGGAGTTTTGCAGGAGGATCTTTTTCCGATAAAATTGGCAGAAGAAAGGTAATGATCGGATCAGAAATTTTGGTAGCTTTTACATTTCTAATCATTGCCTTTTTAAATTCCCCGTGGCTTGATTTGCCCTATATCACGGCCGTCCTATTCGTGATAAATATGTTTGCAAGTGGTAGTTTTCATCCTGTTGTAATGGCTTTAATCGTGGATTGCAGTACTTCGGAAACACGGGAGACAATTTTTCGCTTCAGCTATTGGATAAATAACCTCGCAATAGCACTTGGAAGCTTAATTGGCGGGTTTTTATTTGTTAATTACCATTTTATATTATTTTTAATTGTTACTTTCGTTTCGTTTTTTTCAGTTGTTGTATCGACGTTCCTTTTAACAGATGAGTATAAGCCTAAACAAATCAATCAGACGATATCGCAAAAAAATAAGCCTATTCAAAATGTTATACGGGGAGTTCAAAGTTACAGTTTTATATTCAAAGACAAAACATTTGTTTATTTTATTGTGGGTACTCTGTTAGTATTGGGCATTGAAACGCAGTTAACGAATTATATTGGGCTCCGGTTAGCGCAGGATATATCGAATGTTTCATTATTATCCATAGGTAATTTTGATTTTACTATTGATGGTGCAGAATTACTTGGTATATTGAAAAGTGAAAATACACTATTTGTTGTTGTAGGAACTTTTTTTATAGCAAGGTTGATAAAGCAGTTAAGCGAAAGAATTAAATTGATTTCAGGTGTATTAATTTTTACATTTGGTTTTTTTGTTTTAACATTCCATGAAAATCCATTGGTTCTAGTAATCGCCATGGTGTTCGCTACAACTGGAGAGTTGATTTATGCTCCAGTAAAACAAACCGTGTTAGGGAATATAGCTCCTCATGAATCACGCAGTGCATATATGGCTGTTAATCAAATTTCTGTTTATTCTGCCGAGATTATTGCCGGATTCTTTATCATTATTGGTAGTCTCTTTACACCATTATTCATGGCTTTTGTTATCTTACTAATGGGGATTGCCGGTGCGATTTGTTTCGATAAAATGATCAAAAGGCATGAATTGTCAGGAGAAAGCAGAACATCACATACACAAACGATAGATTAGCAGTTTAAGCCAATTATTTCGGAAAATCATGTAGTACTATACTTTTTGTTATAATAAAGTCAAATCTTTTAAAAATTGGAGGTTACTATGTGGAACCTTTAAAAAATATCTATAAAGATGAAATATTTGAAACGCTGGTTGAAAATGCCTTTCATTGCTTTGTTGTGGTCGATGATAAAGGGTCGATAACTTATATGAATAATACATATTGTGATTTCCTTGAAGTAGAGCAATCAGTTGTATTAGGTATGCATGTCACTGACGTTATCGAAAACACTAGAATGCATATCGTCGCTAAAACTGGAGTAGAAGAAATTGCTGATCTGCAATATATTCGTGGTAATCATATGGTAGCCAATAGGATACCCGTTCGTTCTGGTGAAAAAGTAGTGGGTGCGGTTGGGACAGTACTTTATCGGGACACAAAAGAGTGGAAGAAAATGAATAGTCATATTAAGGATTTATTACTGGAGCTTGAACATTATCGCAACCAAATCAAAAACAAGCAGGGAGCAACATATTCGCTTCATGATATAGTAGGAAGTTCCCCACAATTAAATGATATTAAAAATAAAATAAAAAAAGTTTCTCCAGGTGACGTTTCTATTTTATTGAGAGGCGAAAGTGGAACAGGAAAAGAGTTGTTTGCCCATAGCATTCATCAATTAAGTGAACGAAATATGAATCCTTTTGTTAAAGTTAATTGTGCAGCAATTCCTGAATATTTACTTGAGTCAGAACTATTCGGATATAAAGAGGGTGCTTTTACTGGTGCAAAAAAGGGTGGCAAATTAGGTAAATTTCAACTTGCCAATGGTGGAACGATTTTCTTGGATGAAATTGGTGATATGCCATTAAGTGCACAAGTAAAGATTCTTAGGGTGTTGCAGGAAGGGGAAGTAGAAGCAGTAGGTGCGGTTAAATCTGAAAAAGTGGATGTAAGGATTATAGCCGCGACAAATCAGCCATTAGAAAAACTTATTGAAGAACAACGATTTCGGAAAGATTTATTTTATCGAATAAACGTAGTTCAAGTACAAATTCCTCCACTAAGAGAAAGGGCAGAAGATTTACGAGTTTTATCTAAATACCTCCTTGATAAAGTGACCAAACGGACAGGTAAAAGAGTTATAGATTTTGATGCGACTGTGATAGATCGTTTCATAGAATATCAATGGCCAGGAAATATAAGAGAATTAGAAAATGTTATTGAATCGTCAGTTCACTTAACAAGCACAGAAATGATTAAGATAGAGGATTTACCAGATCATATACAACCCAATAATTACGCACTAAAACAAGAAGCAACGTTAAAAGAAATATTGAAAAAGACTGAAAAACAGACAATCGAGAGTGTTTTAAGGAAGGTGGAGGGTGACAAGTTAAAGGCAACAAGATTATTAGGAATAGGTAAATCCAACTTATACGAAAAAATAAAGAAATATGGATTATTGTGATTCTGAAATTTTGGAATCACATTCCGTAAAAATGGAAAACTTTATTTTTGTATTCACGATGTAAGGGTTTACATTGTGAATAAATAAGTGTGCAACTCTACTTTCCGTAAAATCGGAAAAGTAGAGTTTTTTGTTTGTTGCTCCATACTTACCGTTATTGCATTGCATATGGTCTCTAAAGTTGGCACAAGATTTGTATGTATAATTGTAAATAAATTCAAACCAATCATGGTGAGCAATTTTAAGAACTAAAAATAGGAGGATTTCAAATGTTAGTAGACAACAAAGTCATTTTTATTACTGGAGCAGCAAGTGGTATTGGCTATCAAATTGGAGAAGAATTTGTTAGAAATGGGGCGAAAGTAGCCTTTTCAGACATTAATGAAGCAAAGGTAAAGGAGGTTACTGAAAAATTATCGCAAGAAGGGCATGAATGTATTGGTATTAAGTGTGATGTAACAGAGGAGAAAGAAATTCAAACGGCGATTGACAACACAATTGAACGGTATGGAAGGCTTGATGTTTTAATAAACAATGCGGGATTACAGCATGTTGCTTCTATTGAAGACTTTCCGACTGAAAAGTTTGAGTTCATTACAAAGGTTATGCTTGTCGCTCCATTTATGGCAACGAAACATGTTTTTCCTGTCATGAAAAAGCAAGGATATGGTCGTATTATTAACATGGCATCGATAAATGGATTAATTGGGTTTGCTGGAAAAGCGGCCTATAATAGCTCAAAACATGGGGTAATTGGATTAACGAAAGTCGCAGCACTTGAAGGAGCTGAACATGGAATTACGGTTAATGCGGTTTGTCCAGGTTATGTGGATACACCACTTGTACGAAACCAAATGGAGGATTTGGCTAAAAACCGAAATGTTTCACTAGAAAAAGTAGTAGAGGATGTTATTTATCCACTAGTTCCGCAAAAACGTCTGTTATCCGTTCAAGAAATTGCCGATTACACGATGTTTTTAGCAAGTGATAAAGCGAAAGGTGTTACAGGGCAGGCAGTTGTTTTGGATGGGGGCTATACTGCGCAATAGAAAAGTTTGTCAATTTGTACTAGATTATTTTTAAATTTAGGGAGGGGTTTTCATGTTAGGTATATTATTTGGTCTTATCGTTCTAATGGTCCTTGCTTATCTAGGTTGGTCCATTATTTGGGTGGCACCTATTGCGGCTGGAGTAGTTGCACTTACAGGGGGATTGGATATATTAGACGCCTACAAAGATACATATATGGGTGGATTCGTAGCATTTGCAAAAGATTGGTTTCCTGTCTTTATGCTTGGGGCAGTATTCGGAAAACTAATGGAAGATACGGGGATGGCTAAATCAGTTGCTGTAGCACTCACGAAAATTATAGGAACCAAGCGTGCAATTTTAGGAGTACTAGTTTCTGCGGCGGTATTAACATATGGTGGAGTTAGTTTATTCGTTGTTGTATTTGCTGTATATCCACTTGCGTTAACATTGTTTCGTGAAGCAAATATCAGTAGAAAACTAATACCGGCGACAGTTGCACTAGGTGCCTTCACGTTTACCATGACAGCAATACCTGGGACGCCGCAAATTCAAAATCTGATACCAATGGAGTATTTTCACACAGATCCTATGGCGGCACCGGTTATGGGGATCATTGCTGGAATAATTATGGCTGTCGGAGGATATTTGTATCTTCGCTGGCGTGAGAAAAAGTTGACCGCAAAGGGAGAAATATTCACAGAACCTAAGGACAACAAAATAATAAATGTAGCTGGAGATACACCTCCATTCTTATTTTCTTTACTACCTTTATTGGCCGTACTTGTTACGTTGAATGTTTTTGGATGGGATGTTGTGTTAGCGCTAATTACGGGAATTGCTTTAATCATGCTACTAAGCCTGCACAAATTTAAAGGGTTTGTCAAGGCGATCAACAGTGGCGCAGCAGGTTCTGTTACAGCTATTATAAACACAAGTGCAGCTGTGGGCTTTGGTACAGTTGTAAAGGCTGTTCCTGGATTTGAAAAATTGACAGAAATGTTAATGGGAGTAAAGGGGAACCCGTTAATTTCCGAAGCAATCGCAGTAAACGTATTAGCAGGTGCAACAGGTTCTGCTTCCGGGGGAATGGGAATTGCCTTAGAAGCACTCGGCTCAAAATACTATGAAATTGCTCAAAACAGCGGAATTGATCCAGAACAATTCCACCGAGTTGCTTCCCTTTCCTCAGGAGGACTAGATGCATTACCACATAACGGTGCAGTATTGACGCTATTTGCAATTACGGGTATGACGCATAAGGACAGTTATAAAGATATATTTGTTGTTGCTGTAGTAATCCCGGTCATTTCAGTTGCTGTCGGGATACTACTTGCTTCAATCGGTATTTATTAATATGTTTTTAAAAGGCTATTTCTAACTAATTGTTGTTTTCATACAAAAGACATAAAATACGATGTAAATTTATTACCTTGGGCTACCGTTCCGGAAATACACTGCGCTTTCCGCGGGCAACGCTTCAGCCTCCCCCGGAAAGCGCAGTGTATACGGGCTGCGGGGTAGAAAGCTATAAAAAATGTGAAATCAGCACGGCACTTACTTTGTATTTTACTGAAACTATAGAGTAAAAGCTACAAAGTTTATAAAAAGAGCCTGTTAGAGTGATAGATTTCGCTTAAACAAAAAGGGTCAACATCTTAGTGGATGCTGATCCTTTTTGTTTTATTCGTTATATTAGAATAGGTTAAAAGAAAAGTTTTATAAGTTCATAGCTATGCTAGCCCATATGAAGGCGATTAGGGGTATAAACCACAAATAGTCTGTGAAACTCCTTTTTACTTCGCTACCTTTTCCTTTCATTGTAAATACCCCCTTGATTAATTTTTATAGTTAAAATTTCAACGTTTTTTAGTTTATCTTCTTTAATTAAAAATGGCAATACTTTATTAGATAAATTTTTAAAATTATTTTGTGAGAAAGGGGTATCTTTTTTATTTTATGCTCGTTCTAGCATCCTATTTAGTGCAAGAACGGCATCTGTTGTAATAGCATTCGATACGGTTACTTGATTAACCGTTTCACCTCTTTCAATCGATTCTAATGACCAAAGTAAGTGTGGTAGATCGATTCTGTTCATGGTCATGCATGGGCACATATGTGGATTAAGGGAACAGATCTCTTTATCTGGGTGCTGATCAATAATTCGTTGTACTAAGTTCATTTCCGTTCCAATAGCCCATTTACTTCCGGATGGAGCATTCTCGATTGTATTTATAATAAAGCTCGTTGCCCCCGCATAATCGGATAGTTCAACGGTTTCAAAAGGACACTCTGGATGAACGATAATATTCATGTCTGGTTTTGTCTTACGGATTTCTTCAACGTTTTCTGCGGTAAAGTTTTGGTGTACGGAACAATGACCTTTCCATAAAATAATTTTTGCTTCTTCCAAATTACCATCGTACTCAAAACAATGATTAATAGGATCCCAAACAGCCATTTTATCAAGTGGAATATCAAGATTATAGGCAGTATTCCTTCCTAAATGTTGGTCAGGTAAAAAGAGGACTCGTTCTTTTTGAGTAAAAGCCCATTCCAACATCCGTTTTGCATTGGAAGATGTTACTGTTGCACCACCATTTCTACCAACAAATGCTTTTATTGCTGCAGTTGAGTTTACATACGTCAACGGCAGAATGGTATCACCGAACGTGTTTTGGAGAACTGACCAACATCTATCCGTTTGATGCATATCAGCCATATCAGCCATTGAACAGCCTGCTCGCATATCGGGTAAAAGGACAACTTGCCTATCCTCTGTTAACATATCAGCCGTCTCCGCCATAAAATGAACTCCGCAAAATACGATAAATTTTGCTTCTTTATTTTGTGCTGATAATTGTGCTAGTTTTAACGAATCACCTATATCATCGGCGAATTGTACGACCTCATCTTTTTGATAATGATGGCATGGCAAATACAACTGTTTTCCAAGTTTGGCTTTGATCTCTATGACACGCTTTTTCATTTCTTCCATCGTCATCTGCTTATAATGTTCTGGAATGGAAACTACATCTGTTCGCTGCTTCATTTCCTCTAAAATATTCACTGTCAATATCCCCCCGATTACTAAATGGTTAAGCTAATATCTAATGCTTTAATTGAATGTGTTAAAAATCCTAACGAAATATAATCAACACCTGTATCTCCATATTGGTGTAATCCATCTAACGTAATTCCACCTGATGCTTCTGTAACTATATGTTTTGGAACTAGTTCAATAAATTCTTTAATCTCCATTGGTGATCTGTTATCAAACATAATGATATCGACGTTTGCGTTTACAGCTTCAATTACTTGTTCCTTTGTTTCTGTTTCGACTTCAATTTTGACCATATGACCTAATTGTCCGCGAACGGTAGTAACTGCTTTTGTAATAGACCCACAAAATGAAATATGATTATCCTTAATCATTACCCCATCATACAGCCCAAACCGATGATTATAACCACCGCCGCATGTTACCGCATATTTCTCAAGCATTCTTAGTCCTGGAGTTGTTTTCCTTGTATCGCAGATCCGAGTATGATCACTATTAAGAGCTGATACAGACTTGCTTGTAATCGTGGCTATCCCGCTCATCCGTTGTAACAAATTCAGAATTAACCTTTCTCCTGTTAAAAGCTTTGCCATTGGACCTTCGACTGTTGCGATTACGTCTCCTTTTTTGATCAATTCTCCATCCTTTTTTAAGGGGGTTACTCCAATCGATGAATCAAGGAGAGAATAAGCTGTCTGAATGATATCAATACCCGCTAAAATCCCATCTTCCTTTACATAGAAGTGCGCTTTACCATGTTTGTCTTCTGGGAAAATAGCTTCACTCGTTACATCTCTCTCTCCAATGTCCTCTATATAAAACTGCTTGATAAGTTGAGTTAATTTAATGTTATTCATATAATGCACTCCTTATTAGATTCCAGTTAAAACATCATTCGTTTGGTTTGTTCGTACTATTTCTCGTTTATACCAATTTAGATTATCATCATTGGGGAAATCCGCCCGAAAATGGCCTCCACGGCTCTCTGTTCTCATTAATGCTGACGTAGTAATTAACCATCCAACCGTAATCATATTCACCATAATTAACTGTTCTATCGTTAATGTTGTTGTTAGTGAAAATCCATCGTATTTCTTCTTATAGCTTTCCAACCAATCAACCGCATACCGAAGGCTTTTCTTATCGCGTACAATTCCGACATGATCCATCATTAATTGCTGAATTTGCCTTTTTGTTGGTAGATCAATTAATTGGCTCTTTTGGTTATTTGTTTTAAAGGAAATCTCATTCATATAATCATTTGGAGAATTATTGGATAAAATATCATCAGCGACCAAATTTCCATAAACGATTCCTTCTAATAGTGAATTACTTGCTAATCGATTTGCTCCATGAACACCTGTACATGCAACCTCGCCTACAGCATAAAGTCCGTTAAGGGAAGTACGCCCTCTACCATCTGTTTTTACTCCACCCATCAGGAAATGAGCTCCGGGAATGACAGGGATTAAACCCTTTTCGATATCAATTCCGTTTATCTGGCAAATTGCTGTAATTGTGGGGAAATGGGATTTGAAATTTTTTATCATTGAAATATCAAGGAAAACATTCCTACCATTTTCTATCTCATGAAATAGTGCTCTTGCAACAACATCCCTTGGTGCAAGATCTTCCAATGGATGAACGTTTTTCATAATTCGTTTTCCACTTTCATTAACAAGAATTGCTCCTTCCCCCCGTACAGCTTCTGAGATGAGACCAGATCCTTTTCCATTACAGTTTAAAAGAGTTGGATGGAATTGAATAAACTCTAAGTCTGTTAATTCAGCACCAGCGCGGAAAGCCATTGCAAGTCCGTCACCAGTTATTGAGTCATCATTAGAAGTAAAGGAGTATAGGCCGCCACATCCACCTGTAGCAAGAATAATATCTGATCCTAGATATTGCTTAACAGTACCGTTCTTGTTCTTTGTCTCAACACCAATACAGCGTTTGTTGTACATGAGTAAGTCAATCGCCATTTCATTTTCAATAATTTGTACATTACGCTTTACCTTATCAAGCAGATGTAATACAAGCTTTCTTCCAGTTGAATCGCCCCCAGCATGCAAAATCCTTCTTGTTGAATGTGCACCTTCTTTACCTAAAAGAAGGTTGTTAGACTTATCTACATCAAACTGCATGCCATCTTTAATTAAATTGGATAGATAGATAGGACCACTTTTGACCATTTGTTCTACAGCTTCTTCATGATTATGATTGCAACCAGCTGTGATAGTGTCAGTAAAATGTGACAGCCAGGTATCTTGATGGCCTATACAAGCAGCAATACCACCTTGTGCTAAGAATGAATTACTAGATGTATGCATAGATTTTGTGAATATAATCACATTATTTTTCGAGCTTAGTTTATAAGCTGCAGTCAAAGCGGCAATGCCACTCCCAACAATGACCACATCATATTTAGGCATTATGAAAGCCTCCCAATGTATCATAATAAATTATTTTTATTGATACTGTCTTGACATATATATTTACATAAATATAGACTGTTGACAAGTCATTAATTAAAAAGTTAACTAGTTTTATATAAAGTAAAAAGATGATGGGAAGTTAAAAAGTATGATTTACTTAGACTATGCCGCAACAACGCCAATAAGCGAAGAGGCTTTAAACATATTTAGTGAGGTTTCATTAAAATTTTACGGGAATCCAAATAGTTTACACGATAGTGGTTCAGAAGCAAAACATTTACTGGAAATGTGTCGTAAGGAATTAGCAGTAACGATCAATGGTGAGAAAGAGGGAATTTACTTTACAAGTGGAGGTACTGAGTCAACTATTTTAGCTATTCGCTCGATTATAGAAGCAAATAAAGAAAAGGGAACACATCTAATTACAACTGTTACCGAACATTCATCTGTTGATCACTTGTTTAAACAATTAGAAACAGAGGGATTTTCAGTAACCTATCTTTCGGTTGATAAGTATGGACAGATTAGACTTGAGGAATTAATAAATGCCATCACAAAAAATACAATATTCGCCTCTATTCAATATGTGAATTCTGAAATTGGTACGATTCAACCGATAGAGAAGATTGGGGAAATTCTCCGAGAAAATGATGTGATTTTCCATAGTGATTGCGTCCAAGCCTTTGGAAAAATACCAATCGATGTTAAAAAAGCAAGTATTGATAGTGTATCCGTCTCTAGTCATAAAATCTATGGACCAAAAGGTGTTGGAGCTTGCTACATAAATCCAGCAATCGTTTGGAAAATGCAGCTACCTGAAACCAGTCATGAAAAAGGCTTTCGTCCTGGAACTGTAAATGTTCCTGGTATAGCAGCTTTTACAAATGCTGCACAAACTATTTGTAATCAATTAGAGGAAAAAACAAAAAAATATGACGCCTTAAGGAATAAATTGTTGTCAGGTTTACTTGGTATGGAACACAAAATTATAATCGAAGGTCACCCAGTAGATCAACTATCAAATATTATTGGCTTGTCTATTATTGGAACACAGGGCCATTATGTCATGTTAGAATGTAATCGATATGGAATCGCAATCTCAACTGGTAGTGCTTGCCAGGTTGGGAAGGAAAAACCGTCCAAGACCATGTTAGCGATTGGAAAATCTTTTGATGAAGCTAAACAACTGATAAGAATTTCTTTCGGCAACCAAACAGAAGAAATACATGTAGATAAAGTAGTTGAAGTTCTTAGACAATTATGATGAACAAAGATAATAGGAATAGATGAAAACATTCATAGTAATCTTCTAAGTATACAAAAAAAGTTTAAGGTTTTCGCTATCATCAATTGTTGCAAGTAATATTTCGTTCAATTTAACGTTGTTATGTACTGTTGATAATTTATCTAACAACCATTGTTCATCTTTACCAATACGTTGCAATTCCTTGTAATCTATCCTTCGTTCTCTAATTATTGTTTTAGGCATCTGAAAAGTTTGTATGGGTGATAATTGACTGGACTTGGTAATTGGCTGATGTGCCGGATATAGAAAGGTTGATATTGTTCCACCTGGTTCCCATAATGCACATGCGACTTTTTGAATATCTTCCGTTTTTTCCTTCCGTAGCTCGGATAATAGTTCATCTACGGATATTCTTGCTTTAGCTAAATTTTTATAAATGATTTTACCGTTTTCTACAAGGGGTATTGGGGGAGGATTAAAGATTTTTCTAATAGTTATCCACTTTAAGCTTAGGAATACCCCTGTAAGATATAGTGTTACTAATACACCCATTGTTATCATTGAACCTTTTAATCCTAATCCTTCATCTGACAATGGATGGGCAATAATATTTCCAATTAATAGTGCTATGACAAAATCTAAAAATCTTAATTGTGATATGGATCGCTGGCCCATTACTTTGGCTAATATTGCTAAAAAAATAAAACCTACAATTGCTCTCAGAACCCACTGTAAAGCGTTGAGCGATTCCTGACTGCTAAAAAAATCCATTAGTTCACTTCCTTTGTTAAAATGCTTTTAGCCTTCGTTATTTCAACTCAACAATATTCCCCCGCCTAGTATGGAGGGGGAATTTAGTCTCAATCATTATTTTGCCAATCTTAAGAGCATTAACAATTCCTCTGATGCTTCTTCATACGAGGAATCCATGATATTTTCCTTAATACCTTCAATCAGTTCTACTGCTTTTGGATCAGTAACGGTTAAAATTTTCACATTTCCGTTAAACATCTCATTAATTTTTGCTTTTGCCTGGTCTAAATTGTCATGACTCTCACCTTTAGAGTCATCTACTCCTTGTGGTTCTCCTTTACCAGACATTCCTTCTGTACCGCTCAGAAGATTTCGCTGCATATCTTCGTATTCATGGCTAGTTGTTTGTTTCTGATTTCTCGCTAATACAACAGAATCATCAACTACAAACACTTTAACACCAGTAATACCTTCACCTTCTAAGATTGATTCAAAATAAGAGGAAATTCCACCTTCATGTATACCAGAACTACCAATTGAGCTGTAAATATTTTGCCCCATTCCACTATATGTAGTTCCATTTTCATTGGTTGTCCTCGTTTTTTCACTAGTTTCACTTGGTATGATATCAGGATTATCTAAATCCTTATGGTTTCCATTGGCATGATTGGATATATTTGTCGTATTTGTACCATTTGATTCATCTGCATCGACAGCACTTTCATCTTGTTCAGCACATGCTGAAAGTGTCGTTGCAATCCCAAGTAAAAAGATTATTATTGTTCTTTTCCATAACTTGTTCATAAGCCACCCTCCAAATGTAGATTTAAGAATATCATGCCCAATAATTTTTCATGCATGAGTGGTTAATTTTGGTGACATAATAAAATGAACTTCATTTAGTGGGGGAGCTTTCCTTCTCAACTAATATGTAAGCCCGTTCTACTCGGTAAATCTTTGCTTTTGCCTAGATAAACCGACAGTATGAACCCTGTTGGTTTCAACTAACCTCTACTGTTGCATCGGTAAGTGGTTACTGTATTTCACGAATTGGACCTTCATGGGCAGTTGATCCTTCATGTATCTTTCATGAGCTCATTGAAACCTTTTCGTTAAGGGTCTTACTACGTGATAAAGCGGGATAAAATGACGTTAAATCTATTGTGTGAAGGAGGTTATCTTTTGACAGAAGATAAAAATGAGAAGTCTGGAGCAGAAAATTTATCCAGACGGAAATTTATACGAAATTCTAGTTATGCGGTAGGAGGGTTAGCGGTAGGTGGAGTGCTTGGCAGTGTCATTCCTTGGGGAACTGAAAATGATGACCAAAAACAACAAGCTGGCAAACAAATAAAAAATTATAATCATGCATTAATGTTCTTTAGCCAGGCAGAATTTCAAACAGTTCAAGCTGCAGCAGAACGAATCTTCCCAGAGGATGAGAATGGACCTGGTGCAAAAGAATTGGGTGTTGGGTTTTATATTGATCATCAAATGGCAGGATCTTATGGATTTAATGCGCGAGACTATATGGTTCCACCATTCTTCCATGGTGAGAAGGAACAGGGATACCAAGGGAGGCTGAAGCGCCGTGAAATTTTCAAAATTGGATTGCGGGAGATGCAAAATTATAGTCACCAAAAATTTAAAAAGGGTTTCACCGAGTTATCAGAAGAGCAGCAGGATAACGTACTAAGTGACTTTGCCGAAGATAAGGTTAATGTAACAACCATTTCGGCTAGCGGTTTTTTTGATTTACTTCGGAGTACTACTTTAGAAGGTGTCTACAGTGATCCGCTATATGGTGGAAACATTGATATGGAAGGTTGGAAGATGAGGAATTATCCTGGTGATCAAATGAATTATACGGATATTATTGAGGATGACAAATTCCATGAGATTGAACCACGAAGTCTTCGTGACCATATGTAAATGATAATAAACGAGGTGAGGGAACAGAATGGTTAAAAAATTACCAAAAACTGATGTAGTCATAGTCGGTGTAGGTTGGGGCGGCGGTATTATAGCTTCCGAGCTTACAAAACAAGGACTGAATGTTGTTGGCCTAGAAAAAGGACAGGAACGGCAAACGGAAGATTATTACATGGTGCACGATGAGTTACGGTATGCTCTTCGTTATGAGTTAATGCAGGATTTATCAAAAGATACAATTACCTTCCGTGGCAATGAAAAAATGCGTGCTCTTCCAATGAGGCAATATGGATCATTCCTTTTCGGGGATGGTCTCGGTGGTGCTGGGGTCCACTGGAATGGACAAACATTTCGCTTTCTTCCATATGATTTTAATATTCGCAGCCAAACGATTGAACGCTATGGAAAAGGAAAAATACCAACTGATATGACGATACAGGATTGGGGTATTACGTATGACGAAATTGAGCCCTATTATGATAAATTTGAAAAAATGGCTGGTATTTCTGGTGAAGAAAATCCACTTGGTGGAAAACGATCTGATAAGTATCCAACTGGTCCAATGAAGCACACACCTTCCATGAAAATGTTTAAAAAGGCGACTGAAAACTTGAAGTACCACCCTTATACAATACCTTCCGCAAATCTATCGGAGCCTTATACTAACCCCGATGGAATAGCTAGAGCGGCTTGTCAGTATTGTGCGTTTTGTGAGCGTTTTGGCTGTGAGTATGGTGCAAAGGCAGACCCTGTTGTTACCGTAATTCCAGTTGCAAAAAAGACTGGAAAATTTGATTTAAGAACACATTCCTGGGTTAGGCGAGTATTACATAAGGGAGGAAGGGCAACGGGTGTGCTTTATACTGATGTAACAACTGGAGAGGAAATTGAGCAGCCCGCAGATATGGTAGTTCTAACAAGCTATGTTTTTAATAATGTAAAGCTTTTGTTGAACTCTAAAGTTGGACGCCCTTATGATTCATCCACTGGAACAGGTGTTATTGGGAAAAATTATGCTTATCAAGTTGTAAAAGGTGCTGCAACTGGTTATTTCGATGATAAAAAGTTTAATACTTTTGCAGGGGCAGGTGCACTTGGTATGGTTATAGATGATTTTAATGGTGATAATTTTGACCATACTAATTTAAACTTCATCCATGGTGGGTATCTTGCTCTTACCCAAACGGGAGCAAGACCAATAGCGAACAACCCAATTCCGTCAGATTCTCCTACGTGGGGAAAAGAATTTAAGCAAAACTCTCTTAAATATATAAACCAGACATTATCAATAGGGGCAATGGGAGCTAGTATGCCATATAAACAACATTATTTGGATTTGGATCCTGTTTATAAGGATACCTTTGGTGATCCGTTAATTCGGATGACATACGATTTTAGAGATCAGGACCGTGAACTTGCAAAGTTTACAGCTAAAAAATCAAAAGAAATTCTGCAGGAAATGGGGGCTGACAAAATTGATTCCATGGAGGAACTAGGACCTTATAATATCACAACGTATCAATCCACTCATAATACAGGTGGAGTAATTATGGGAGCAGATCCTGATACATCTGCAGTTAACAATTATTTGCAAATGTGGGATATGGAAAACTTATTTGTTGTCGGTGCCTCTGCTTTTCCTCATAATGGTGGATATAATCCAACTGACACGGTGGGTGCATTAGCATATCGGGCAGCCGAAGGGATTGTTAAATATTCTAAAAACGGTGGCATGCTTGCGTAAATGAACAACATCCTGTTATAGGTTGGATATGGAAAGAAGGTGTTAGAAAATGCTTTCAAACATTGGTATACCAGGGTTGATTATTATTTTAGTGATCACATTAATTATTTTCGGCCCAAAAAAACTACCTGAAATTGGATCAGCATTTGGTAAAACATTATCTGAATTCAAACGGACAACGAATGATATTATGAGTGATGAGGATGAATCGACTGATCCTAAGAAAACGCAATAACTAAAGTGTAAGTGGCTATCTCGTTCAAGAGATAGCCTTAATTATTTATCTCGCATTAACGGGAAGCAAAACCCCCACTGAATGAAGTTTCACTTTGAGCGACGAGAAGATATTGTTTAATTATTGTCCGAGTTTCAGATGGAGTATGTTAAACTGGAACCAACAAATTATTTGCACCCTAAAAGAGGTGAGCACAATGAAAAGCAAACCAATTTACGTAGAAATACCAATAAATGCTGAGATGGAAAAGTTGTGGAACGCTACCCAACAACCTGACCAACATGAGCAGTGGGATCTTCGTTTTTCATCCATTACGTATTTACCCAAAGAGGAAAACAAACCTCAAGAATTTACATATAAAACGAAAGTTGGATTCGGAATTGCAATTGAAGGTTGGGGAAGAAGTGTCGGCAGTCATCATGCAGAAGATGGTTCTAAAACATCTTCCTTACATTTTGGGACCGACCAAGCTATTTCGATCATCCGTGAGGGCAGGGGTTATTGGAAGTATATTTCAAATGGCGATTCTTCTATAAAATTTTTGACTCAATATGACTATAAAACAAGTTTCGGTCGAGTAGGGAAGTGGTTTGATCAAATTCTATTTCGTCCACTCATTGGCTGGGGAACGGCACTTAGTTTTGATGTTTTGAAAAGGTGGTTAGAAAAAGGAGAAACACCATCATCCCAATACATACGGTTCTTTAGCAATTGGCTAATTACGTTCTTTTTCTTTTTCATTTGGACGTATCATGGCCTTGTACCTAAAATAATAAACATGCATCCAGAAGAGATTGCAATGCTAGATGTCTTTTCAATTACCTCCATCCAAGCATATTGGTTGGTAATGATAATGGGAATAGTTGAAGGGCTTTTTGGATTGGTTTGGTTACTATATTCAAACAAACGACGACTCTACGGAATACAGATTGTTCTTTTTCCAATATTAATGCTCGGAGCAATTATTGCTCAACCGAGCTATTTAATTCGCCCGTTTAATCCTTTAACTTTCAATCTAGCATTATTTGTTCTATCTATAGCGGGATTTATGATTAGCAAAGATATTCCAACTGCGAAAAGTTGTAAGAGAAAAAGATAGGGAGATTCAGATGTCAATTTTCAAACGTGTAATGGGGGAAGAATTCCGACAGCTTCATCCGATGCTGCAAAAACGATATGAGTTTTTGGATAAATTTACCTTTATAGGAACTGGAAAGATGAAAAGTATTAATGGGGGACCAAAGTGGTTATATCCTTTTTTTCGATTAGGTGTAAGATGGAAACTGCTTTTTCCTGAACACGGTAAGGATGTTCGCTTTAAAATTGTTAATAGTCCCCGAACTGGAATAAATGGGGAGGAACAAATTCATTGGGAAAGGGTATTTTACTTTGAACATAACAAAAGATACTTTAATGCTCTTATGAGTTTGGATTCGAAACGAAATATAATTAAAGATTATCTAGGAGAGCCACCCTTATTTTATTCAGATTTAAAACTTTCAGCCACACGAAATGGAGATTTAAAAATTGAATCGAAGCGGCAGCGACTGGTTATTGGCCGGTTAGAAATACCATTACCAAAGGTTTTTCAAGGTTTGGCTACGGTAACTGAAAAATATTCAGATGAGAGGGAAGTTTACGTGATTCGTGTTGTAGTTAGGAATCCGTTAATTGGAACTGTTTTTTCATATGAAGGAGAGTTTGATTCAAAATGACGTTTCGTAAAATAGGTTTGTCCAACATCTTTATATTGATTATGATAGCTATTTTTGGTTCTTATCCTTGGTATTTTTTAATGTTAACTGCAGCACAGATTATTTTTGTACCATTGATGTTGCAGCTGACCTTTAAAGATAATAGTGAAAAGTTGTACGGGCATTTACCCTATTTGTCTTGTTTGGCATCCCTAGCAGTTTTAATGTTGCAAATGACGAATGAAACACCATGGGATCTATTTTTCGCATTGATTTATTTTGTATTTACATTAATGGTTGCATGGTCTGGATTCACCGATTTTTTAAACAGAGGTTTTATCCATTTAGAAGAGTTCATGATTGATATGGGTATGATCTATTTGGCAATAGGTGGTGCATGGTTTCTAGCGTATGAAGCGAATATTGATACAGGCTTTTCACCAATTTTGACATGGCTTACTGGTATTCATTTTCATTACTCGGCGTTTTTGTTACCTATATTTGCTGGGTTTCTAGGGAGATTGTATAAACCTGTATTTTATAAGTGGATAAGTATTATTGTGTTACTATCACCAATTATTGTAGCAATTGGAATCACCTTTTCAACGATAGTGGAATTGTTATCTGTGATTATATATATTATTGGTATCTATGGTCTTATATTTCTATCATTTAAAACACCATTCGATCAGCATTTCCAAAAAGGCTTCATTCGGTTATCATACTCTGCTTTAGGTGTATCAATTCTTTTTTCATTATTATATGCTTTGGGGAATTTAACAGGACGATTTCACATTAGTATTGATTTTATGCTGCATTTCCACGGGATTACAAATTCTATTTTATTTGCAATATTGGGGGTGATGGGCTGGTCGATTCGAGTTCCCAGTACGAATTACCACAAATTACGATTTCCAATTAGTCAGATTAGGGGGAAAGGAGTGATTGGTGAAAAGTTCCTAATCGGAAAGACAGATAACCAACATTTCAATGGGTTAGTAGATAATATGGCAATATATGAAGCGGATATTAAGAAAACTTTGTCCCTAACTGTAAAGGATTTCTATGAAAATACCAATAATTATCGACTTTTTGCTACAGTAAGATGGCGCCCTTGGTTTAAGCCATTTGCGGGAATTTACCGTTTGACTAGTCAAATAGTAAAACAGATAAATTTACCATTTTCCAGTAAGAGGGTAGAAATGACTGGTGATATTTATTCGATAAAAGATGAAAATGATGGTAGGAGTAATGTACGTGCATGGGTACGAAAAGTAAATGAGGAAACTGTTTTTGTAGCTCTTTATTCTTCACACCATAATCAAGGTCGAACATATATGAACATTGCGTTACCTTTACCGTGGTCTTCCATGATAGGGATATTAGAGCTGAATCAAGATGGTAGAACATTACAATTAACTAGTAAAAAACGTTCCCGCGAATCCGATTCAGGAATATATTTGGCCTTTAAAAAATACTTATTAAAATTACCGATTGAGGAACAATTTGATGTAGAAGAAGTGGAAGTAGGTATTTTGAAAGCGAAACATAAGATGTGGATTTTTTCAGTGCCATTTTTGACGATTGATTACCAAATTTGTAAGAGGGATAAATAGGGGAGATGATTTATTAGTGCTTGGCGGAACACAATTTCTTGTAAAAGCTAATTCCGAGGAGGAGATCAGTTGAATCAGCAAAGTGAAGTGGCAAATACATTAACTCAACAACTAGATGATTTCATAAAAAATGAATCTTTGTTAGATGATGCGTTAATTGGAATAAGTATTCGTTCTGCATCTACTGGGGAAAAATTGTATGATCATATTGGGAATATCCGACTTCATCCAGCTTCCAATATGAAACTACTAACGGCAGCAGCATCACTTTCTATATTAGGAGAAGATTATACGTTTGGGACAGAATTGCTAACAGACGGAGCTATAAAAGAAAACAAGCTTCGTGGTAATCTTTATTTACGGGGGAGAGGCGACCCAACCCTGTTACCAACAGGTTTTGATACGCTTGCAGAAGAAGTACAGAAAAATGGAGTGACAATGATTGAAGGTAACATAATCGGAGATGATACCTGGTATGATAATGTTCGTCTGTCAGCAGATTTAAACTGGAGCGATGAGCACTTTTATTATGGAGCGCAAGTTTCAGCGTTAACGGCTTCACCAAACACAGATTACGATGCTGGTTCTGTAATTGTAGAGGTAACCCCTGGAAATACAAATGGAGAAGAGCCAATCATAAAGCTATCGCCTGATACCAAATACGTAAACATTTCGAATAAGGCTAAAACTGTTTCAAACAATGTAGAAGAAGATATAACGATTACCCGAATACATGGAACAAATCATATTACAATTGAAGGAACTATTCCCGCCCAATCTTCAGCCGTCAAGGAATGGATTTCTGTATGGGAACCGACTGGTTATGCATTGGATTTGTTTCAGCAATCCTTAAAGAAAAATGGAATATCCTGGAGTGGTAATGTCAAACAGGGAGTGGTCCCGAATAAAGCTGATCTTCTAGTATCACATCAATCAATGCCATTATCCGAATTGCTAGTACCTTTTATGAAATTGAGTAACAATGGACATGCTGAAACATTAGTAAAGGAAATGGGGAAAATTGTACATGGGGAAGGTAGCTGGGAAAAGGGACTAGAAGTTGTTAAAATGGAACTAGCTAAATTTGGAATGAATACAGAAACACTATTGCTTAGAGATGGTTCGGGAATTTCCCATATCAATTTAATTCCGGCCAATGAGGTTTCAAACCTACTTTATACCGTACAGGAGGAGGAATGGTTTCCTGCTTTTCTACATTCATTACCTATAGCGGGACATAATGATCGAATGATTGGCGGTACACTAAGAGAGCGAATGAGAGAGCTTCCTGGGAAGGTAAAAGCAAAAACTGGAACTATTTATGGTGTTAGTACATTATCTGGATATGTTGAAACCAGCCAAGGAGAAAATCTTATCTTCTCTATTATGCTTAATAATTTATTAGATGAAGAAGTAGGAGCGGAGATTATAGATAAGATTGTGAATTTAATTGCTGTTTAATCACTAATGAAAGCTTTGTCACTAATAGTGATAGGGCTTTTTTATTATGGTCTTCTGTAAGTATAGATAGGTGTTTTTTAGTTAGCGGTTAGAATCTATACTAATTCGGTTGGTTCTTAACCCCGTCTCTGTTACCGCAAGAGTTTACGTTCCAAGTGTATTCTGCCCGCTTTTCTCCCATTAAAAGCCAAAAATAAAAATAGCCTATTAAAAAGAAGACTACCCCAAATTACCCAACACATCAAAATTCACATCATTGTCGGTAATGAATAATATATACATTTTCTTTTCATACTAAACATATGACCTGATTTAACTAAAGGATGTGCCAATGAAAAAGAAACTAACACAGAAGAAAAGACAAAGAGAGTTTGAAGAGCTTTTTAATGATCTTAAAAATAGTGATGATTTTATTGATTATCAGCTTGAGCATGATTCTATACCATTATGCATTGGTTATTTTAATTCGGCTATTGATAATAAAAAAATAGAAAAATTCGTTTTACCTTATGTACAGCAATCTGATTATTCAGATTTGAAGGAAATTGAAAACGTCATTCCTATTACCAATACATACTTGACAAATGATTCAAATGAAATTAGAAGAAAACTATTGGATGGTTTTCTCTTTATTCATATGGGAGAGTCTGACCAGCAGTACTTACTTATACCGGTACCATTATTTAAAACCCGGCAAATAACCAGTCCAGAGGTAGAATTTAGTGTTGTTGGACCAAAAGAAGCGTTTGTTGAGAGTATTGATACGAACTTGAATTTAGTTCGAAAAAGATTAAATATTCCTGAACTAACGATAAAAAAACTAAAAGTTGGAACTATCACGAAGACTAAAGTAGCTGTTGTTTCAATAAAAGGAATTGCAGATACCAATAACGTTGAGACAGTTATCCAGCGAATACAAGATATGGAAATGGATCAAGTCATTGATAGCTCTTTCATTCAGCAAAAGATTGCAGATAATACCAATTCACCATTTCCGCAATTACTTGATACGGAACGGCCTGATCGAATTGCTGCTATATTGGCTGAGGGTAAAGTTGCTATTTTTGTTGATAACTCGCCTCATGTATTAATTGGTCCTACTACATTAGTTGAGTTTTTTTCTGCATTTGAGGATTATTTTCTTAATTGGACGATTGCATCAGCATTTCGTCTAATTCGTTTATTTGCTGTATTTTTTTCCATTTTAGTTACACCTTTGTATGTTGCTGTACTCACACATCATTTTGAATTAATTCCGAAAGAACTGCTTGGTACGTTAGTAAGTTCACGGTCACAGGTTCCCTTTCCGCCAATATTAGAAGCAATTATTTTGGAATTAACCATTGAGTTATTGCGAGAAGCTGGAGCAAGACTGCCGACAAAGGTTGGTCAAACAATCGGTATCGTTGGCGGTATCGTAATTGGAACTGCTTCTGTGGAAGCGGGTCTGACTAGTAATGTACTGTTAATTCTTGTGGCATTAGGTGCTCTTGGATCCTTTACGACACCTGTTTACCAAATGGGTAATACAATCCGACTGATTCGCTTTCCATTGCTGATATTCGCCCATGTATATGGGCTTTTGGGGGTAAGCATTTGTATCGCATATATCATGGTTCACCTGTTAAAGCTAACATCGTTAGGACGGCCATTCTTTGAACCAGTGTTTCCATTAAGGCTAAAGGATTTAAAAGATGCTTTTATCAGGCTACCATTTGATATGCAAAATAAGCGCCCATTTATGGTAAGATCTGAAAAAGTATTACGAGAAACAAGTAAAAATAAACATGATTCATCTTAAAGTAGTGGGGTGTAGCAATGATTAAGGATAAAGACCAAGTACCACCTCTTATGGCTTTTTTTCTGATTTCTGCTGCTCAAATTGGAGTAGGAGTTCTTAGTTTTACAAGTGTCATAAATAAATATGCAGGTCATGATGCATGGATGTCTATTATTGCAGCAGGAATGTTTATTCATCTTTTGATTTGGATTATGTATAAAGTACTTAATGATTACAAAGGGGAAGATTTTGCTTCTATACATCGCAGTATATACGGTAAATGGATCGGAGCGTTTATATCAATTGTTTTATCCGTTTATTTATTATTGTTGGCAGCTGTGGTGTTACGTTCTTATTTGGAGATTATTCAAGTGTGGATGTTTCCGGAAGTGAAAATATGGGCACTTTTACTGTTAATCATGCCACTTATTTATTATATTATTTCAGGGAAATTCAGAATTGTTGTCGGTGTATGTTTTCTTGGTATTGTATACCCGTTTGTTTTAATATTTGCTTTAATCTTTCCTCTGAAATTTTCAAATATCACCAATATAATGCCTATTTTTGATCATTCATTGCTGGAAATAGTACAATCTTCCGTGCTAGCTATGTTTAGTTTTTTAGGGATTGGCGCTTTAATGATTTATTATCCTTTTATCAAGGATTCAAGAAATTCGCAAAAGTACGCTCATTATGGGAATTTATATACAACCATATTATATGTTGTTATCTGTTTTGTTTCGTACATTTACTATAGCCAACATGAAATAAAAGATGTTATTTGGCCAACACTTGGTCTATGGAAGATTGTCGAGTTACCTTTTTTGGATCGTTTTGAATACATCGGGATATCAACTTTATTTTTTGTCATATTACCCAATTTAGCTTTATACATCTGGGGGAGCAGTAGAACTCTAAACAGGGCTTTACATATCCCGCAAAAATGGATTTCTATTTTTATATTAACAGCTGTTTATTTTATTTGTATATTTGTTGAGGGAAGAGAAAAAATTTTACAAGTCAGTGATTTTTCTACAAAAATAGGGTTTGGATTATTATTTTATATTCCAGTTTTGTTTGTCATGCATTTCATTAGTAGAAAGGTGAAACGAAATGCCTCGTAGGTATATTATTTTTTTCATATTAATTTTTGTAAGTGTTACTGTAAATTTTACTATGCCCAAACGTGTTATTGATAAAATTCAGATGGTCACCGTAGTTGGGTATGATTATGTAGATGACAATACAATAAATGGCACTGTTATTACTCCGACTTTTCTCCAAAAAGGTCAGATTATGGATTTGGTATATACAGGAAACGCTTCTATGGTTTATGACTTGGGAACTAAATTAAATACTGTAGCGTCTGAAAATCTAGAGAATGGTAAATTAGAGGTAGTTGTATTTAATAAAGAATTAGCG
Organism: Virgibacillus ndiopensis; assembly: GCF_900187325.1. Taxonomy (GTDB): domain Bacteria; phylum Bacillota; class Bacilli; order Bacillales; family Amphibacillaceae; genus Virgibacillus_E; species Virgibacillus_E ndiopensis. The sequence goes on from NZ_FZMZ01000005.1 coordinate 29,034, forward strand.
GAACATGGGATAAAGAATTATATTGATTTTTTGTTAAGAGAACCGAGCATTGGATCAGGTCTTTACTTAGCTGTTTCTGAAGGCTCTACAAATGAACTGTTGAATTCTGTCAAAAGTCATAAGGGTGCAGGGGTATACTTATCGGACTTAATAGAACACAATATACAAAGACAGAAGCACCCGGAAACAAATTTAAAAACATTCTCATACAGCATAGAATGCGAAACGTGTGATCCGTTTTTACCATATTTTAAAATCGTGGATGGCAAACCAAAAATAGATGCTATTGCTTTGTTTAAAAAAGATAAATACCTCGATAAAATACCTATAGACGAAGCCTTTGTATTCAACATATTGCTTGGGGATATGGATAACGGTGATTTTATCCTTGAAAAAAAAGGATATAAAGCTGCTATTCAGAATATAGACTCGGAACGAAAAATTATCGTTAATCAGCATAATGAGAATATGAGTTTGCAGGTTAATATTGATGTTAAAGGGGTTATCAGGGAATATACTGGTAAAAGAGTACTGCATGACAAGGAGAAAATCGAAAAGGACTTGGAGAGAGAACTTAATAAGAAAGCAAAAGAGATGATTAAAAACTTTCAAGAAAAAAACATAGATCCTCTAGGGATTAAAGAAATAATAAGAAGTAAGGTCAGGGATTTAAGCGTTAAGCAAATAAACGATACATACCCATCGATATCTATAAGTACCGATATAACATATACAAATATGGAATCAGGTACAAGAAGATAAAAAAAGATTTTCTGGTGCCAAATTACACAAGAGGGTTTGTCAAATAAAGTGTGTAAATAATATTACTCAAGATAATTTAAAACCCTATCTTTAAGGTGATCATGAACAAAAAGCTGGGTTCATAACCATCGCCCAGTTTTGGAAATGGCCACCTTCCCATTTTGTTTCGCTCTTTTATACGTAAAAATAATACTTTTAATAGAGCGTTCACGTTGGGGAATGCTCTTTTTTTGGTTACTTTTCTAAAGCATTTACTGCTTTAGTAAAAGACTTATAATCATTGCTTGGTATATATTTGATAGAATTGCGAATTAAGTATACCATACACCGTTGTACGATTACATCAGGGAAGATAGCCGATAGCGTGTGCCCCTTCCTCTAAACCACTAACACCATCCATGGAAATAAAAAATATATCTTCTACACCTCTAGCTTTGATTCCATCAAAGATTTGCATCCATTTATGCTTACTTTCCGTTTCATTTCGGCACGAGTTGAGGATCGAAGGAACCATCACGATCACGTGGCACTTTAATGTCGACTTTACCCGTACTGGTTTCTATGGTTTTATTTCCATAACCATTTCGTCAGTTTTCTGTTTCTTTTTCATCTTTATCATTTGATTCATAACCTAAATGGTTATTCATTTCACCTTTTAACATTGTTTCGAACATAGGACCAAATATGTCTTTAAGTGCATTCTGCATATTTTCTACAGATTCTGGTTGGTAGTTTTCTAGTATTTGTTTCGCTAACTCAGCTGACTTTGTATCACGCTTTGATTTAGCCAATAGAATAACCTCCCATTCGTATAATATGATTTTATTAAATAAAAAACTGAACTGCGAAGTAAGAGCCGTACGCTCTCTCACTTACACAGTTTAGTTTACACTCCCACCAGAAATCTTTTTTTTATTTTACACGTTGTTCCTCATTATAAACTTTATTTTCTGCTTGTGTTCGTCTCTGTTGTCTTGATTGATACAGCAAAAACAGTCCTATGACAACGACAACTAAAATTACATTAATCATATATAACTTTTGAAAACCAACCCCTGCGACAACTAGCCCCCATACAAATGATCCTACTGCGATTCCGGTATCATATAACATGAAAAATGTTGCTGTCGCATGACCACTTCTAGCATGATCTGCCGTTTGAATGGCCATCGTTTGGAAGCTCGGTAATAATGTACCATAACCTAATCCAATTAGACCAGCCGAGAGCAGTAGCATCCATGCAGATCCTGTAAAACTTAATGTAAGAAGACCGATAGCGAATATAAATAGACATGGTAAAATGACATAATTTGGTCCCTTAATATCGAACGTTCTTCCGAAGTAAGGTCTTGATATAAGCATAACGATTGCAAAGACTAAAAAGAAATAACTTGCAGCCGCTGACAGACCAAGTGAATCGGAGTAAACGGAGATAAATGATAAAATACTGGCATATGCCAGCGAAACGAAACTGCTAATTAATGCGATGGGTATTGCTTTAAGCTCAATTAAGTCGTTGGGTGAAAATTTATGGTTACCTGCTTTTATAGTGATCTCGTTTTCCTGCGGCACATGTACAATAATGGAAAAAATTAACCCAGCAATCATTAATATACTTAAGATAACAAATAGCATTTTAAACGATACAAATTGTAATAATGATAAACCTATAAAAGGTCCAACTACAACAGCCAAATTCATTGCCATTGCAAAATATCCTAGTCCTGCACCGCGCCGATCATGTGGGATGACATCTGCTGCAATAGCACCAGTAGCTGTAGTAATCACACCAAACGATAATCCATGAATGAACCGTAATATTAATAAAGGAATAAATTCATCAATCCAAATATAGAAAAAAGTTGTCACTGTGAATGTTGCGACACTTAAAATAAGCCCCCGTTTTTTTCCAGTTTTATCTAACAGATTGGCGGAAAATGGGCGTACAATGATGGCTGCGACTAACATAACTGTGACAATTAATCCACCATCCGCTTCAGATTTTCCCAAACTGTTAATCACATAAATTGGGAGTGTGGTTAATAATGTATAAAAAATCATAAAAACCATGAACTGTGTCATGGAAATTCCTATAAAGCTTTTGGTCCAAATAGGTTGTTGTTTCGCATTACTCATTATGTGATTCCTCTCCTGTTGTTCCTAATTTAGTAAGTAGCTTATATAATTGCTTTTTTTCTTCAAGGCTGAGATTTGCTACCATTTCTTGTTCAATTTTATCTGTTGATTGCTGAACCTGTGTAAATTTTTGTTTAGCTTCTTCCGTCAATTCAATGAATCTTTCTCGTTTGTCATCCCCTTGCATTCGTACAATCCATCCATTTTTTTCCATACGGGAAAGTGTTCGGGTCATCGTTGGGGCTTCCACGTTCAAATATTTCCAAATGGCAGTCTGTGTCATTGGTCCAAACCGTTCCAAACAAAAAATAATAGACCATTGAGAAGCATACAACCCATGGTCATTAAGCCGATTGTTTATTTCTTTGCTCAAATACCGAACCCGCTGATTAAGTAAGTGAAATAAGTCCCGATTGTTGATATTGTCCATTCTTTCACCTCCATTATTTACCTAGGTAAATAAAATCACTTAACCTATAATACATATTTTTGTTGGGATTGTAAACCTCTTTGTAAAAAAGTAATCCTAAATAAACACTAAGAATTAATTTATTGACAGTTCTAATTTTTTAACTTAATATCATATTAAACAACTAAGAATAGTCTATTTTAATTCTTATCTAGAGAGGTGGAGGGATACGGCCCATTGAAACCTCGGCAACAGGTTCTGTATATATGGAATACTGTGCCAATTCCAGCAAGCGTGAGTCGCTTGAAAGATAGGAAGAGAAGAAATCATTTTTGATCTCAAACTCTTTTCTATCCAGAAAAGAGTTTTTTTCGAATAACAACAATTAGGATTGGAACAGGAGTGGCGATGATGAAGTATGGTTTTTGGTTACCGATTTTTGGTGGATGGCTACGGAATGTAGGAGATGAACAGATGCCACCGACATTTGATTATGCTAAGCAAGTAATACAATCTGCAGAAAAGTGGGGTTATGATACAACGCTAATTGCGGAATTATATTTAAACGATATAAAAGGAACAGATCACGATTCACTAGAAGCCTGGTCGACTGCAGCCGCATTAGCTGCAGTAACAGAAAAAATTGAAATCATGACAGCTGTACGTCCTGTGTTTCATAATCCTGCAGTAACAGCAAAAATGGCCGCAAATATTGACCGGATCAGTAATGGACGTTTTACATTAAATGTCGTTTCCGGCTGGTGGGCTGGTGAAGCCAAGCAATACGGCGGGGATTTTACAGAACATGATGAACGTTATGATAGAACAATTGAATTTTTGGAGATTCTAAAAGGCTTATGGACAGAAGATACATTTTCATATGATGGTAAGTTTTATCAAATTGAAAACACGAAACTCTCCCCTAAACCGGTTCAACGACCAAATCCGATTCTTTATGCAGGTGGAGAAAGCGCTAAAGGAAAACAAGTGATTACATCGCTTTGTGATGCATATGTTATGCATGGTGGGACAGTTGAAGAGATTGAAGCTAAGGTTATTGATATGAAAAAGCGCCGAAAAGCGGCTGGTGGAGAAGAATTACAATCGTTTGGAATGGCGGCTTATGTAATTTGTCGCGACACAGAGAAAGAAGCACTTCAGGAATTAGAACGAATTACAGATGTGAAGGATACGAGTGGGTATGCTGGATTTAAGGACTTTACATCAAAGTCCCAGCTTGAACAACAGGTACAATTACAGGATTATTCGGTTTCTAATCGGGGTTTACGTCCTAATCTTGTTGGTACACCAGAACAAATTGCAAAAAGGATTGTAAAATATGAAATGGCAGGTGTTGATTTATTATTGTTGCAGAGTTCACCACAATTAGAGGAATTGGAACGTTTTTCAAAGCAAGTTATGCCAAAGGTTGAAGAACTGCGGGCTGAATTAACAAACATCTAGGAAAGGGATGGTAGTTTTGAGTAAAATATATGTGATACATGAAAATAATCAGTGGACGGAGCATTTATTTAATAGATTAAAGGAATTGGAACTGCCATATGAGGATTGGCTATTGGAAAATGGTAAGGTTGATCTGACTTCTTTACCACCAGAAGGCATTTTTTATAACAGAATGAGTGCTTCATCACATACACGTGGGCATCGTTTCTCACCAGAATTAACAAGCGCGGTACTTTCATGGTTGGAACACCATGGTAGAACAGTAATCAATGGAAGTCGTGCACTACAGTTAGAAGTTAGCAAAGTGTTGCAGTATTTAGAACTTGAGAAGTTTGGTATTAAAACTCCAAAAACAATTGCTACTGTTGGAAAAGAGGAATTAGTAGAGGCAGCAAAAACATTTCAAGGAAAGAAATTTATCACGAAGCACAATCGTGCAGGTAAAGGACTAGGCGTTCAACTTTTCCAATCAATTGAAGCATTACAGAATTATGTAGAAGGGGAAACATTTGAAGAACCAGTTGATGGTATCACGTTAATCCAAGAGTATATTGAGTCTCCTGAATCATTCATTACACGTTGTGAATTTGTCAGTGGAAAATTTGTCTATGCTGTTCGCGTGGATACGTCGGAAGGATTTGAATTATGTCCAGCAGATGCTTGTACAATTGATGATTTGTTTTGTCCTGTTGGTGAAGAACCATCGTCTTCGCCTAAATTCCAAATTAGAGAGGGATTTGACCATCCAATTCTTAAAAAGTATGAACGGGTTCTTGCAGCAAACAATATTCAAATCGCTGGAATTGAGTTTATTCAGGATAAAAATGGCGAAATCTTCACGTATGATATTAACACGAATACCAATTATAATAGTGATGCAGAAGAGAAGAGTGGAAAGTTTGGAATGCTGGAAGTTGCTAAGTTTTTAGGTAATGAACTTGAAAAATCAGTTCTTGTTTAATTGTCGAATAGAAAAACCATTTTCTAAGTTAATTAGAAAGTGGTTTTTCTTTTTTCGTAAACAATATAACTTTTCGTAAACTATTTGGTAGAATTAAGGTATACTAGATTCACCTACGATCTTTCTACATAAGTTGCTCCTATAAACCTTCTAATAACAAATAACACACTAAAAGCGGGTGATAACTAATGCGATTAATCCTTGCAGAAAAACCATCTGTAGCGAAAAATATCGCAGATGCGTTGAAGATCAAAGATAAGAAAGATGGTTATTTTGAAGGAAATAACTACATTATAACCTGGGCTTTTGGCCATCTGGTTCAGTTGTATGATGCAAAAGATTATGACAGTAAGATGGCACGCTGGAAGATGGACAATTTTCCATTTATTCCTACCAATTTTAAATATAAAGTAAAAAGCGATCCCCGGAACAGACAGCGTTCTGATCGTGGTGCAGAGAAACAGTTGAAGATAATTCATTATTTAATGAAGCGAAACGATGTTGATATGATCATTTCTGCTTGTGATTATGATCGGGAAGGTCAGGTTATTGGTGATAGCATTATCTATCGCGCGAAGCCAAAGAAGCAGATTTATCGATTACTTTTAAATGAATGGACACCAGATGAAGTGCTACATGGAATTGAACAGATGAAACCAAATGAAACGTTGAGACCATTGCAGGATGCTGGTGTTAGTAGACAATGGGCGGATTGGGTTATTGGCATTAATCTAACATCCGTTGCTACTTTAAAATATCAGAAGGGAAAAGGTAAAGCACTAAATATTGGCAGGGTGTTACTGCCAACATTGAAAATAATTTACGATCGTGATAAAGAAATTGAAAATTTTGTGCCAGAGGATTATTTTAAATTAACAGCAACGTTTCAAACAAAAGATCTAAAGGAATATCAAGGTACATATATAGAGAAGAATCAAGAGAAATTTAAGAAAAAGGATATTCTCGAGGATATTCTAGTAGCAATCCAGAATAAAACGGCTATTATTACGGATAAACAAGTAGAGAAGAAGAAAGAATTCGCTCCATTTTTATTTAATCTTTCCAATCTGCAGGGGTATATAACGAACAAATACAAGGGTTGGACATCGGACAAAGTTTTAAAAGTAGCACAATCACTTTATGAAAAAAAGTTCATCACATATCCTCGGACCTCTAGTATTGCATTGGAGGAAAGTCTGGCTGGCAAAACTGCCAAGGTATTAAAAACGTTGGCGGAAGACTTACCATACAAAGATGAGATTAAGTTTATGAAAACAAAACGAGTGTTTAACAATGCCAAGGTGGAAAGCCATAGTGCAATTGCTCCGACGTATGTAAAACCAAAGCGCCTAACAAGTGATGAACAAATTGTATATACTGCAATTAAAAATCGTTTTATTATGCAGTTCATGCCTGTAGCTGAATACGAGGAAACTAAACTTACAACAAAAGTTGATGATGTACAAGGTTATTTCAGTTCAAAAGGGAAGGTTCAGCTTGTTGAAGGGTGGAAGAAAGTAGAAAACATCCAATCCAAGGACAATATATTGCCTGTCGTACAAGTGAACGATAGTGTAAGTTTGCTAGATTCGGAGGTTTCATCCCATGTGACAAAACCACCGAAACATCATACAGAGAAAACGTTATTGCGTGTAATGGAGACATGTGGGAAGAGCTATAAAGAAGATGATAGTGATGAAGTCATGGGAAGTATTCTTACTGGGTTTAGCATTGGCACGGCAGCAACACGAGCAGAAACAATAAAAAAATTAAAAGACGTGGGATACGTAAGCGGTCAAGGTAAAAACTTATTGTGTACGGATTTAGGCAGAAGACTTGTGGAAACATTCCCAGTTAAAGACTTGTTTGATCTAGAGTTTACAGGAAGGCTCGAAAAGACTTTGTCAGATATTCAGAAAGGAAATGTTAGTAAAAGAGAGTTTTTGAGCTTAGTATTTTCCTTTACAAACGATTCAGTTGCAACTATTAAGTATGGACAAGATGTCATCATCAATGAAATTACTTCAACGCAAAGAACGAAAGAAATACTTGGGGCATGTCCGCAATGTGGAAGTAAAGTAATGGAGGGAACAAAAGGATTCGGCTGCAGCAATTGGAAAAGTGGCTGCAAGTTTGTTATTTGGAAAAATGATAAGTATTTAGCTTCCATGAAGAAAAGAGCTACGAAGACAATGGTTAAGGAACTTCTGAAAAATAAAGTTGCCTATGTTAAAGGGCTGACAAGTAAAAAAGGCAGTAAGTTTGGAGCCTATTTACGATATGAGAAAAATCCTGATAATGATTATTTTAGTTGGAAAATGGATTTTAAAAAATAGAATAGACAAGCCGTATCACATAACCTGGTGATACGACTTGTTTTTCATTACTCGTTTGATAGTTTTAACTTATCAAGTAATTTCAGAAGTATGCTAAGGATGATAGCAACAATTGTAGCTAATCCCATTCCTTTTAATTCAACATCACCTAATTGAACGGATGCACCGCTGATTCCGATAACTAGAACAACACAAGTTAAAATTAAATTTTGTGAGCGATTGTAGTCTATTTTAGATTCAACTAACATCCGAATCCCACTTACTGCGATAATACCGAATAATAGTATGGAAATTCCGCCCATCACTGCTGTTGGTATGGAAGATATCAGTGCTGCGAGCTTACCACAGAATGATAGAATAATAGCTACTACTGCTGCCATACCAATAATCCATGTGGAGTATACTCTTGTAATGGCGAGTACACCAATATTCTCACCATACGTGGTGTTTGGTGTTGCCCCAAAAAAACTGGAAAGAATCGTTGATATCCCATTTCCCATCAGTGAGCGATCTAGCCCAGGTTCTTTAATCAAATCTTTTTTTACGATATTACCTGTTACAAATAAGTGTCCGATATGTTCAGGTATAATAACAAGCGCAGCAGGAAGAATTACGATGATTGCGGACCAATCAATCTTCATTTGATAGAACTCTGGCATAGAAATCCATGCTGCTTCCTGAACCTTTGTTAAATCGACTAAACCAAATGCAAAAGCGATAAAATATCCAGCAACAATCCCGATCAGTATAGGAATAATTTTTAAAAAACCTCGTAATGTCACCCAGCAAATAATTGTAATTGTAAGTGTTAAAAAGGATACTAATGCAACTTGGGGGTCAACAGCCCATGTAGGGTCAGCATCTGCTGGGGCAATCCATCCAGCCATTTCTGCAGCAGTTGGTACAAGTTCAAGTCCAATTACTGCCACGATTGCGCCCATCGCTGCCGGTGGAAAGATCACATCAATCCACCTAGTTCCCGCTATTTTGACGAGTAACCCAACAAGAAGTAAGACAATCCCAACTACAAGGAATCCACCAAGTGCATAACTATAACCAGCTCCACCAGAATATTGCCCCAATACTACAAAAACCGGTGAGATAAAGGCAAAGCTGGAACCAAGGTAAGCAGGGATTTTTCCTTTGGTAATAAATATATATAGTAGTGTTCCGATACCATTCATTAATAGTATTGTTGCAGGGTTTATCTGAAACAAGACAGGTACTAACACGGTTGAACCAAACATTGCGAATAAGTGTTGTATGCTTAGTGGTAAACTTTGTAAAAAAGGTAAGCGTTCATCAACTTGAATTTCTCTTTGTGCCATCTTTTTCTCTCCCTTTTGGAATTTGGGTTTACCGGTTACCGTAAAATATAAAAAAACACCTTGCCTAATCATGGCAAGGTGTATGCGAACAAACAAAATCAATAATGGAAGATTCCAGGCGATTTGCTATTATAAACAGAACTCATCTGTTCCACCTTGCCAGCCTCACAGGACTGAATTAAAGGTAACCGTATAAACTTATCTTAGTTATTATTACAATTTATACTAGATGTGTCAATGATTTTTTGTAATTAAGTCCTGATTTTGATAATGTTCTTATTAAGGTTGTTTTCTAAAAGATAGTTGTTTTTACACAAAATACATAAAATGCGACGTAAGTGCAATGTAAATTTCGTATTTTATGACGCTCCTTTGCCCCGCAGCCCGTATACACTATGCTTTCCGGGGGCGGCTGATGAGCCTCCTCGTGCTGACGCACTCCGGGGTCTCAACGATGCCTCTTCTCCCCCATGAGTCTCCGTGTATACGGGCCGCTAGTAAGTGAATTTATGCTTATTTACAAGCCCTTCTTTTTCCTATATTGTTTTGTTGATCAATAATTATTATTTGGAGAAGGAACCGATATAAAACCCTATTTATCTACTTCACCAGTCCGGGTGAGCGGAGGGTGGTGACTCCTGCTCAGAACAGCACGAGTCCGAAGACCCCGCAGAGTGGGTTTCTCGAGGAGGCTGAGGCCGTGCCCGCGGAAAGCATCCGCCCGCAGCGATCCCGGACGGCAATCGAGATGGGACTTAATTTCCCTATTATTTTTACGTCGTATTCTACTGAAACTACGAGGTTAAAAGCAATAAACTTTATGAAAAGGGCCATATTAATAAAACAGGAGAGTAAAATGTTGGGAGGGAACAAACATGGAACATGAATCTAGTTAAGTACTTGCACTTTATCGAAAAATAATAGATGCTTGGAACAATCGCAGTGCTAGTGATATGAGTAATCAGTTTACCGAGAATGGTGAGCTAATTGGTTTTGATGGAAGTCAGGTCGCTGGGAAAGTGGATATCTATGCACATTTAAATCCGATTTTTAGATCACATCCAACAGCTCCTTTCGTAAGTAAAGTCAAAGATATACGAATTCTTAGTACTGATATTGCTATCTTACGTGCGATTGTAGGCATGGTACCGATCGGGAAATCAGAGATAAACCCTGAATTAAACGCTCATCAAACGCTTATAGCAGTTAAAAGAGGAAATGAATGGCAGACTGAGCTATTTCAAAATACTCCTGCTCAATTTCATGGGAGACCCGAATTAGTCAAGGAAATGACAGAAGAATTGAGAGAGCAAATGTAATAAAAAGGCGTTATTTCTTTCCATGAATAAGATAACGCCTTTTTTAATTTGGCTGTTTTATAAAAGATTGTTGTTTCAAAATTGAATCTTTCCGCAGTTTGTTTTTATTCACAGAAACTGCGGCATAACGGCAACGTGATTTCCGCTGCGCGTAGTGTTTTTCCGTAGCGATAGCAGGGCACCAAACATAATTTATAGTTACGTCGCTTTTTATATCAACTGAATTTATATAATAATTCTGTAGAGAAATCAATAATCCTTTTTACCATGTAAAAAAAGTTCTGTTTTCATGATAATGACGTATATCTAATTAGTGGTGCTCCATTTAGAAATAATTTTTTAAAAATTGAAACCTTTTAGTTGTTATTTCCGTATTACTAGTGTAAAGGTACTACATATCGAAGTAAAAGGGGGTGTCTATATGGAATTTCTCGGATATCCACTGGAAACCATTTATCTAGTTGGTCTTATAGTCGGTGGTAGTTTAGTACTCATTTATATCTTATTGTCGGATATTTTGGAGGGAATGTTTGAATTTCTATCTGGAGGGATATTTAATCCAACTCTTGTATTATCATTTATTACCATTTTAAGTGCGGCTGGTTACATATTGGAAATTGCTACATCTATTCACAGCTTATTAATTTTTATCATTTCACTAATTCTGTCTGCAATTTTAGTTACGTTGTTAAATTTGTTTATTCTTATTCCATTGTCTTCAGCTGAGTCTTCGCTTGTTTATACAGAAGATGATTTGAAGGGGAGAGTTGGAAAAGTAATTATTTCTATTCCAGATGATGGGTATGGAGAGGTGGTTATTTCTGGTAAAGGCGGCACAATAGCAAAGTCAGCTAAAAGCTTTGACGGTCAGTCAATACCTGAAGGAACAGAGGTTTTAGTTATTGATATTAAGAATAGTGTGGTGTACGTATCTGTTCATGATCAAATAAATTTTCAAGCATAGATTACGGTTAAAAACGCTGCAAATGCAGGTTTTTATACAAAAAATAGAATAGGGGGATGTAAGATGACACCGATATTTATTGTTATTGGTATTGTAGTTGTTTTGTTATTGGTATTAATAGGTGTATTTGTTTCGAAATACCGAACAGCGGGTCCTGACGAAGCATTGATTGTAACTGGGAGTTATTTAGGATCAAAAAATGTCAATGTGGATGAATCTGGAAATAAAATAAAAATTGTCCGTGGTGGCGGTACATTTATTCTTCCAATATTTCAACAAGCGGAACCACTGAGTTTACTTTCAAGTAAGCTTGATGTACAAACACCTGAAGTGTATACCGAACAGGGCGTTCCGGTAATGGCTGATGGAACAGCAATTATTAAAATTGGTGGTTCTATTAATGAGATTGCAACTGCTGCGGAACAATTTTTAGGCAAATCCAAAGAAGATCGGGAAAATGAAGCAAGAGAAGTTTTAGAGGGTCATTTACGATCGATTTTAGGATCGATGACTGTCGAGGAGATTTATAAAAATCGGGAGAAATTCTCACAGGAAGTACAACGTGTTGCTTCACAAGACTTAGCGAAAATGGGACTTATCATCGTTTCATTTACGATTAAGGATGTTCGTGACAAAAATGGATACTTAGAATCACTTGGTAAGCCACGTATTGCGCAAGTGAAGCGTGATGCTGACATTGCGACAGCAGATGCAGAAAAAGAAACACGCATTAAACGTGCAGAAGCAAATAAAGATGCAAAAAAATCCGAACTGGAGCGGGAAACTGAAATTGCCGAAGCAGAAAAATCTAACCAGTTAAAAATTGCAGAATATCGCAGAGAACAGGATAAGGCAAAGGCACGTGCGGACCAAGCCTATCATCTTGAAGAGGCACATTCGAAGCAGGAAGTTACGGAACAACAAATGCAGGTCAAAATCATTGAGCGCCAGAAGCAAATTGAGCTTGAAGAAAAAGAAATTGCGCGTCGTGAAAAACAATATGATTCTGAAGTTAAGAAGAAAGCAGACGCAGATCGTTACTCGGTTGAACAAGCGGCAGAAGCGGAAAAAAGAAAACAGCTTGCTGAGGCAGATGCCCATAAATATCATGTTGAAGCAATGGCAAAAGCAGAAGCAGAAAAAGTACGAATTGATGGTCTTGCTAAAGCTGAAGCAGAAAAAGCTCAAGGTGAATCAGAGGCTGAGGTAATTCGTCTAAAAGGTCTTGCCGAAGCAGAAGCGAAGCAAAAAGTTGCAGAGGCATTTGAACAATATGGTCATGCTGCTATTTTAGATATGATACTTAAAATGCTTCCAGATTATGCGAAGCAAGTTGCAAGTCCGATGGCTAATATTGATAAAATCACAGTTGTTGATACTGGGGGTAATGGTGAAAATAGCGGTGCAAATAAAGTTACAAGTTATGCGACCAACTTGATGTCCACACTTCAAGAATCGTTGAAGGCATCATCAGGAATTGACGTTAAAGAGTTAATTGAGAACTTTTCTGGTAAAGAAAATATAAAGGATAGCTTGGAAAAATCATCACAAAACCAGTCAACTGAAAGACAACTAGAAACTACTTCTAGTGATACAAAAGAGTAAAATTATCACTAAAAAGACTATCAAATTACAATGAATGTGCTGAACCCCAAAAGTTAGTTTTGGTCTAACTTTTGGGGGTGCACATCAGAATTGATAGTCTTTTTTTATATTTAGAGTTAAACATAAATAGCTCTATTAGTGTTATAGAATACAAATCTATCAGCTATGAAATTGTTGCATGCCCACTCCATATCTCCTTTCTTTGGAAACTTTTAGAAAAAATAACCTAATCGATTTCGGCATTATTACTCACATTAGTAATTTATATTCTCTTTCCCGCGTTTTCCCCAATCGTTTCTAATCTCTCTTTTTCTAAACTATTTATGACTCTCTCGTTTAGTTGATTGTTTAATCAATAACCCGCGGCGATTGATTTCCTGTTCAATTATTTCTCGAAATTCCTGATCTAAATTTAATTCTTTTGCCTTGATATAAGACTCAATCAGTAATTTGTTAGATAATTTTTCCAAGTTGATCTCCACTTCCTAACTTTCAAGAATATAGATGAGCAAGTTTGCTGAAAATAAATGTAAGTCATCTCTATAAAAGAACCAAAAAAAGAAAATTAGGAGATGGACACAAATTAATACTAATACACTCCTATTTTACGCACAATTATATCTAATTGGTTAGGGACCAATAAATAAATCGTTTGATTGTCTTTTTATTTATAGAATGGATAACATAATAGTAAAGGTAATTTCTATTAACATGAAAGGTGAACTCGATGAAACCAAATAATAAAGAACCTAACAGATTAATTGAAGAAAAGTCCCCATACTTGCTACAACATGCTTACAACCCAGTAGACTGGTATCCTTGGGGTGAGGAAGCGTTTGAAAAGGCGAGGGGAGAAAACAAACCAATTTTTCTTTCAATCGGCTATAGTAGCTGCCATTGGTGTCATGTATTCGCTCATGAATCCTTTGAGGACGAAGAGGTTGCAAAACTGCTCAATGATCGTTTCGTTTCAATAAAAGTTGATCGGGAGGAGCGTCCCGATATTGACTCGGTGTACATGAAAGTCTGTCAGATGATGAACGGACAAGGAGGCTGGCCGTTAAGTATTTTTTTAACTCCTGATAAAATTCCGTTTTATGCAGGTACATATTTTCCGAAAGAAAGTAAATATGGAATGCCTGGATTTGTCGAGGTTATTACACAACTTTATAAAAAGTTTAAAGAAGCTCCAGAACATATTAAGAAAGTGACGGATAGTGTTACAAATGCACTTCAAAAAACGGCTCAGCAAAAAGGTAAGAATAAGTTGACAGTAGACGTAGCGGATAATGCGTTTGAACAGCTTGGTCAACTGTTTGATATGAAATATGGTGGTTTTGGTGGGGCGCCAAAGTTTCCAGCGCCACATAATCTAATGTTTTTGTTGCGGTACTATAAATCGACTGGAAAGCAAACTGCCTTAGATATGGTAGAGAAAACATTAAAGTCGATGGCTTCAGGCGGGATATATGATCATATTGGATTTGGATTTGCTCGTTATTCCACCGATGAAGAGTGGCTAGTTCCACATTTTGAGAAAATGCTTTATGATAACGCACTGTTAGTAATGACTTATACGGAGTGTTATCAAGTTACCAATAATCCATACTTCAAACAAATTGCAGAGCAGATCATAACATTTGTAATGCGGGAAATGACGAGCAAAGAAGGAGCATTTTATTCGGCAATCGATGCGGATTCAGAGGGTGTAGAGGGGAAATATTATGTTTGGGACAAGAATGAAGTTATAACCATACTTGGTGATGATCTAGGTAAGATTTTTTGTGAAGTATATGACATTACATCAACTGGGAATTTTGAAGGGACGAACATTCCGAATATTATCCACACAGATATTGAATGGATTGCTTCACAACATAATCTTTCTGTTGAGACATTAAAAACAAAACTTGATATTGCACGGGAAAAACTATTAGAGGTAAGGTCAAAAAGAGTATATCCACACGTTGATGACAAAATACTAACATCGCAGAACGCATTGATGGTTGCTGCACTTGCCAAGGCAGGGAAAGTATTTGGAGTTAAGCAATACACGGATGTAGCTAGAAATGCGCTATCATTTATCGAAGAAACGTTAACTATTAATAACCGTTTAATGGTCAGGTATCGAGATGGAGAAGTAAAGCATAAAGGATATATGGATGATTACGCTTTTCTGCTCTGGGCATATATTGAAATGTATGATTCAACTCAATCCCTATCTTTCTTAGAAAAAGGGAACGCGATAACAAATGATATGGTGGAATTGTTTTGGGACGATAATCATGGTGGTTTCTTCTTTTATGGAAGTGATAGTGAAGAATTAATTACACGTGAAAAGGTAGTTTATGATGGTGCCATTCCATCTGGTAATAGTGTCGCAGCGGTAATGCTCGTTCGTCTGGCACATTTAGTCGGGAATACAAGGTATCTCGATAAGGTAGATGAAATGTATCA
Source organism: Virgibacillus ndiopensis (assembly GCF_900187325.1). Classification (GTDB taxonomy): domain Bacteria; phylum Bacillota; class Bacilli; order Bacillales; family Amphibacillaceae; genus Virgibacillus_E; species Virgibacillus_E ndiopensis. The sequence goes on from NZ_FZMZ01000005.1 coordinate 44,775, forward strand.
AATTTTTAAAGATGACTTAGATTCATATGCCAACGCAAGTACTTTTTTCATGCAAAGTTTAATTTTAACTGGAAACCCTACTAAGGAAGTAGTTGTAATTGGTGATAGGAACGATGACCCAACGCAAAAATTGCTAGCAGAATTTAACAAGTATTTTTTGCCAAATGTGACCTTGTTAGTAGGGGAATCCACTGGAACATTAGCGAAAGTTGCCCCATTTACAAGCGAATATCGAAAATTAGAGAATAAAACAACCGTTTATGTTTGTGAAAATTTTACTTGTAAACAGCCGACAACGGATATCGAGAAGGCATTTCAATCAATTTTACACTAATTACGGGAAAAGACGTATCTAGGAGAAGGGTCTGCTCTATTTTTGGATATTAGATTCTAGCTCGCTTCAACCTAAGCGAATTCAACACTACCGATACAGAACTAAAAGCCATCGCTGCACCTGCTAACCATGGCGCCAAAAAACCGAGCATTGCAAATGGAATCATTACGAAATTGTATAAAAATGCCCAAAGAAAATTTTGTTTAATATTCGTCATTGTTTTTTTACTGATTGTAATGGCATCAACGAGGCGATTCAAATTACCTTTGATAATCGTTACATCACCTGATTCAATAGCAATTTCGGATCCAGTTCCCATTGCAACACCGATATCGGAAATAGCTAATGCAGGTGCATCATTAATCCCATCACCTACCATCACAACTCTATTACCGTTTTGCTGATAGTTAGTTATGATTGCAGCTTTATCCTGTGGAGTGACCTCTGCTTGAAATTCAGCTATGCCGACTTTTCTGGCAACAGTCTTTCCTGAATTTCTATTATCACCGGTTAGCATGACGATATGTAATCCTATTTGTTTTAATCGAGAGACTGCAATGGATGAGGAAGGTTTTACGTCGTCAGCTACTGCTACTATTCCGGCAAAACGTGAATCTAAAAAGGCAATCATTACTGTTTTTCCATTGTTTTCAAGCTCCATTATTATATTTTCTACTCTAAGGGGGAGTGGAACATTTTCTTTTTTAAAGTATTTTTGATTAGCAAGAACAACATTCATTCCATTCACATTTCCCTTGACACCATATCCAGGTAATGCGGAAACGTGCATTGCCTCTGGAAGTAAACGGACTTTCGTCTTCGTCTTATCTACAATCGCTCTAGCAATAGGATGTTCCGAACCAGTTTCAACCGCACCGATAATTTCCAAAAATGCATTTTCACTAAGATGGTCAACATAGATGTCAGTTACTTGGGGCATCCCTCTTGTAAGTGTCCCTGTTTTGTCGAGGATTACCGTATCGCATCTTCCTAATAATTCAAGGAATTTCCCTTCCTTAAAAAGAATTCCAAGTTGTGCAGCTCGGCCACTTCCAACCATGACAGAGGTTGGTGTTGCAAGGCCGAGGGCGCAGGGGCATGCAATAATTAAGACAGCAATAACTTTTTCCAATGCTTCATTAAAATTACCTGGAAGAAAGATGGTATACCATGCCATAAATGTTATTAGTGCGATTACGATAACAATAGGGACGAATACACTAGTAATTTTATCGGCTATATGTTGAATTGGTGCCTTAGAGCTTTGGGCTTCTTCAACAATACGTATAATTTGTGACAATGTCGTTTCAGAATCTCTTTTGGTTACATTAATTTTTAATAATCCATTCTGATTAAAGGTCCCTGCATATACGTTTTTTCCAGGGAATTTTTCAACTGGTGTACTTTCTCCAGTTAACAAAGACTCATCAATCATTGAATTTCCTTGGATAACTTGCCCATCAATTGGTATTTTTTCACCGGGTTTAAGAATAATGGTATCCCCAGGTAAAAGTCGATCAACTGATGCTTTTATTTCTTTTCCTTCCGCAAATAATGTCGCTGTTTTGGTTTGTAATTGATAAAGTTTTTTGATGGCTTCTGTTGTTCTCATTTTCGTTTTTGCTTCTAGTAGTTTTCCTAGCAAAATGAATGTAATAATAAACGCGCTAGTTTCATAGTACAATACGATTGATTGTGGATGATTTATTGTTTGCATCGAAGTGAACGTCAGATAATGACTGTAGAAAAAAGCGGCCGATGTACTTAGTACCACTAGAACGTCCATATTAGCACTTCCGCTTTTTAATGCTTTCCAAGCCCTCTCGTAAAATTGGAATCCAATTATGAACTGAATAGGAATTGTCAGTGCGAGCTGAAACAAAGGGTGAGTAAATAATTCAGGAACCTTTATAAATGATGCCCACTTAAAATGAGCAAACATCGCCCATGCTAAGGGGAAGGTAAACAGTGCAGAAAGAATGAATTTCCAATGGAGAATTCGAATTGCTTTATGTTTATCAAGCTCCGATTGTGTGTTATCTTGGATGATTATTTTTGCCTCATATCCAATTTTATTAATTTTGTTGATGATGTCAGAAATGCTTGTCCGATTTTTATTAAATGATACACGGCCTTTTTCAGTAGTTAAATTTACATTTATTTCATGTACACCATCTATTCTGGAAACTACCTTTTCAATTCTGGAAGCACATGCAGCGCAATACATTCCTTTTACATTTAAGTAGCTGGTTTCTTGCATAATTTCCTCACCACTTTCAATATTTATACTATATTTTATTAGAAATCAAGCATGTTTAGAACGATACGCTTAGTCTTTCAGGTTTGGCCTGAACTGTAATGCAGACATAATACTTAATTTATGTATTCCCATCATTAGACTCCCTGCTATTACTTGATCAAGTCTGGTATTGAAGGGGAAGGGTAACAAACTTGAGGGACTAGATGGAGAGGGTGTGCAAAGATGGGAGGTCAGTTGAGTAAGAAATGGATTGTCCATTCCGTTCATCAGAGCACTGAATATAAATAGCAGACAAGCAGGCATAATTAGTAGTCCACTTAGATAGGCATACTGTTTTTTGTGTGCTTTACACAATTTAGGATTTACAAACGGCCACCACATCCAAAACGAGATTATGAATAACAAAAATAGATAACTGTTATGGTAAAAAGAACTTGTAGATAAGAAGTTTGTAGCTAACGGTAGATGGTAAAGGAAGAACAATAGGGAGAAGATAACTAGAGCAAGCTTTGGTGGCAAAAGGGTTTTGTTAAGTTTTTTTATCAAGGGAACCTTCCAAATTTGTTGATATAACTGTACGGGAAGTCCAAACAATAATAGTGGTGGAACGATAAAATAATGAATGCTCATTTGAATCATGTGGAAACTGGAGGTGAGATGACTGATTGCTGAAATTGGACTTCCGATTGTCAAGGATAGTAGGCTTAGGCCAGATAAAAAGAATAGAACTTGTTTATGGTTGAAGGTTATTTTTGTGAAACGTTTTATAAGGTATAAATACAAAAGAGCAATTATTAACAGGAGTGTCAAGAATGGGATTTTCCACTCCAATTGTCCAGCTAATAACAATTCATATGACATACAATTCCCCCTTTAAAATCAACATATGTTATATTTTCTTAAAACATTCACAGATCTTTCACACAACGTTCATTGATAAAGTAATAATCAATTGGTACATTAGTGTTATAGTTTGTTTGAATTTGTTAATAATATTGATGGATTAGATGAGGAGGGTAAAACATATATGCTACCACGTGAACGGCAAAACCGAATTAAAGAAATGATCCAAGAAAAAGAAAATATGAAAATAGCTGAACTAAGCAAGGAACTTGATGTTTCGGAAATGACGGTACACCGGGATTTAAAACCGTTAATTGATGATGGGATTATTGTTAAGACATTTGGCGGTATTTCCCTTGTTCAAGAACGTTCAAACAAAGTTTCTAATTCCGAGGAATGTGTTTTTTGCAGCCGTAAGATAAATGAAAGAATGGCTTATCGTTTGATATTACAAAATAATAAAATTGAAATGGCGTGCTGTGCACACTGTGGGCTTCTTCGACATCGTCAACTAGGTGATGATGTGATTCAGGCAATATGCCCTGACTTTTTTAAGCAGACAACGATAAGTGCTAAACTTGCTTGGTACGTGATGGATACTTCTTTACATATAGGTTGTTGTCATCCACAAGTATTAACATTTGAGTGGAAAGAGCATGCCGACAACTTCGTGAAAGGTTTTAATGGAAACGTATATAGCTTTAGTGAAGCAATCGAAAAGATTTTTCAAAAGATGAATGGTCATGATCATGGATGCAGTAAACATCATTAATAGTTGCAACAGATGGAGGTAATGAAAATGAGAAAAATAGTCTTATTACTATTAATAACGACCTTAGTTTTGCTGACTGCATGTGGTGAAACGAATAAGGATACTGAAGAGAGTACTGATGAAGAATTAAAGACACTTAATGTGGAATTTAAAGTTCCTGAGACAGCAGATGTCGACGAGACTGTGGTGCTAAATGCAATTGTTACATACGGTGATGAAAAAGTAAAAAATGCGGAAAAGGTCGAATTTGAATTCTGGGAAAAAGGTAATGAGGATGATAGTACGATAATTGAATCAAAAAATAATAAAGATGGAACGTATACAGCGGAAGTTGCATTTGACCATGATGGGGTATATGAAATGTATGCACATGTGACAGCAGAAGGTCTACACACTATGCCGAAAAAGTCTATTACTGTTGGTAATGGAACTACTGTTAAGAGTGGAGAAGAGCAGCAAGATGAAGCAACCAGTCATGAACATGGTCACCATGCAGAAGGGTTTGGAATGCATTTCATGAAGCCAGAAAATGTAAAGGCTAATCAAGAAACAGATTTGACCGTTCATTTACAAATCGATGATACTCCACTTGAAAAAGTAAATGTACGTTATGAAGTCTGGAATGTGGAAAGTCCAGATAACCACAAATGGATTGAAACAAAAGAATCAAATCCTGGTGAATACAATGCTGCCCATACGTTTGAGGAAGCCGGTTCATACATGATAGTCATTCATGTTGAAAATGAGGAAGGTTTGCATGAGCATGAAGAACATCAGTTGGAAGTCAATTAATTTAATAGGTTAAGGCTGTTTCCAAAAGATTGTTTCTTTTTCAAACGCTGAATCTGGTTTAATGATAGCAACAATCTACACGAAAAAAGTATAAATTATAAAATCCGTTCAACAGTTGATCGGATTTTTTTGATATAAAAATAGTATTAAGTACCTATAAAAACAAAATCTTTAGTTATTTTGAATCATTGACTCATAGGGTAAATATGTTCAATCTAAATATATACAAAAAATGGATGGGAATGAGATGAGTGTTTAGAAGGGTGTTTGTTAGTGTCTTTATGGTATTGTTACTTTTCATTACTGCGTGTAGTGATGATGAAACGACAGAAGCGAAAAATGAAAAAGATGTGAAACAACCGGTAAAAAAGGAACAAACGATTACAGAAGAATTGACTAGTATTTCACTAGCTTTAACCAGAGGAGATCTTAAAGGACAACAAGGTGGTACTTTAGTTACAGGTACTTCATTAGAAGAAGATTTGGCAGACGAAGAAACAGAAATAGACCCAGCAACGAAAGATAAATTGATAACCGAGTTGAAAAAGATTACGGAGGAAACACAAAATCCGAAAGATCTTCAGAAAGTGTTGGTACAATTGTTGGGAAGTAATCATTATAAGGAAATCATTGAAAAAGCAGAAAACTTTGAGCCTGATTTTGAGGAGCCATTTTTACCTGATCCAGAAAAGTCAAAAGAAGAAGTAGAAAACGAACCGAAAAAGGGGAAAGCTATTATTCTACTTGATGCAAGCTCGAGTATGCTGTTAAAAGTAGATAATCAATTAAAAATGGACATTGCTAAGAAAGCCGTTAAACGCTTTGGTGAGGCAATTGGGCAAGAGAATGATGTTTCTTTAGTTGTATATGGCCACAAAGGGTCTGAGTCCGATGCTGATAAAGCGTTATCCTGTACAGGAATCGAAGAAGTTTATCCAATGGGATCGTATAAGAAAGAGGCATTTGAGAAATCGTTAACAACATTTAAAAGTAAGGGTTGGACACCTCTAGCTGGTGCAATTAAGAAGGCTTCTGAAATGAGCAAAAATTATGATGAAAATATAACCGTATATATTGTTAGTGATGGTGTAGAAACGTGTGATGGCGATCCGGTAAAAGAGGCTAAAAGCTTTGTTAAAGATAACGAAGAAAGATCGGTAAATATTATTGGATTTCATGTAGATCAGGATGCTGAAAATCAATTGAAAAAAGTGTCAGAAGCGGGCAATGGTGACTATTTCGCTGCAAATAGTGCAGATGATTTAAAGACTACAATTGAAAAAGAATGGTTGCCGTCGTATATAGATTTGGCTTGGGCATTTACAAAGGCACCAGATGCGTGGGAACGACTTGACGAGTACGATAGATTTGATGTAGAGCTTGAAGCAATCAAGGATATAATAAAAAAGGAAAAAGAACGATTTGATCAAGCTGTTAACATTATAAGAGATGAAGAGATGATAGAATCAGCTGCAAATGACGAACTCCGTGAATTAGTATCAGAACGGTACAGTAAGATGATTGATGAGATGGGAAGATTTCGTTCTTTCAAAATAGATGAAATCGACAAACGTTCCGAAGAGATTCATAAGCGAGTTGAAAAATGGACAGAGAGAATGCGACAGCGGAAAGAAGAACGCGGAGATATGTTTTAACGTTTAAAGCTAGGGTTAGTACCCTAGCTTATTTACTTTTATAAACAACATTAATATCGTGATTCTCTTGCATATAAGAGGAAATTTGTTCCTTTATTTTTGGTTGCATGTTTATGTACCACGTATAGTTTAAATGATCAATAACTTCATCTCGCAAACGATCAAATTTATCTTTTGCTTTTTTCTTTTTTGTATAGTAATAATTCTGAAATAGAAAAGCAATGATTGCAGCCATTAATAATAAATAGTTCTTTGATAGAATGTCGAATGGATTTTCTTTCAAAATTTCCTGCTGGTATATGAATATACGAGCAATTAAAGAACCTAATAAAATAAGGGTGAGAATTACAGAAAGAGTATGCCTCCACTTCATTTTTTCCTTTTTCTCTTTTTTTTCGATCAATGATTTTAGCATGGTCCCTGTATCATCGGTAACAATATCTCTCCACGGCATTTCAATCACCTCATAACAATATTTATGCAGTGACGATAAAAAATAAACTAGCTTGTTTAAAAAAGGTTGCAAAAATTTAGTTAATAATTTATATTTCTAATAAAAATGTATACCAAAGAGGTGCAATATGAAGGACGTACAAGACTTTCTAAAAAACTTTCAAAAAGAAATGAATTGGGATATTAAGGGAAACAATTATCAAGAATCAAGAAGCTCCATGTTGAATAACTATATGCTTTTAACAACTGAAGTAGGGGAGGTAGCAGAAGAATTTAGATCTATTTTCAATAACACAACTAAACTGGCAGAAGACAATAACATAAGCGAGGAAGAAGCATTTAAACTTGCCAAGAACATCAACAAAGAAAAAATCGGTAAAGAATTATCGGATTGTATTGCTTACATAATAAAATTCGCGAATTATTTGGAAATTGATCTTGATGAAAGCTTTTATAACAAAATGTATGAAGTAAAAATGCGTCGAAATAAGGACGCTGGTTGAATATTCCATGTAGAGGAGTGAAGAAGATATGATAAGTCCGATTAAAAATCAAATTAATACTATTTTTGTTCATGTAAGTGATCTTAAACAAGCAGTAAAATGGTATTCCAACTTACTAGGGGTTGAATATAATTTAGATATGGTACACGATCCTGTATATAATATTCATATCAATCATCACACAGGATTAACGTTGGATGGTGTACGAGAAATAATGAAGAGGAGAAACCCTTCCGCCTATCCTTTGTTTAATTTTCATACGGATGATATTCATAAATCCTATCAGTATGTTAAAGAATTAGATTGTACGATAGATTCAGAAATTGTGGATTTTGATGACTTTTCATTTTTTACCATTAAAGATCCGGATGAAAACATCATTATGATTTGTACGGGGTAAATATGAACTCAAAAAGCTTGTAAGTCAGGTGCTTACAAGCTTTCTTTTACTGTTCATGATAAAAATTAAATAATATAAATACCATAAAAAGAATCTCTTTTTCTTCTTTGTGTGAATCATTCACCTGAAAATCATAGACTGACCCTTTTACGCGATTGCCAGTAGCAATTGTTAAGTTATTATTGGTTACTTCCGTTTTAGAACCGATCCCAAATGACTTATAATGATAGGATTGATCGTTAAACTCAAGAAAAATACTTTCCTTTAGCTTAGTTGCATTTTTGAAAGACAGGTCTGTATGTACTTTACCTATTGGCACTTGATTCCAAATAATTTCCCATTCTTTATTTCCTGTCATTTTATTTTCATTTTTTAATAGGAACAAAACACTGTCACTATTGGATAAGTTGAATGATAGATTAAGATACCATATCCCGGGATGCTCCATAATGTCAGCTAAAATTCTATGCCATAGTTTATTGTAAAAGCGATGATAAGTACCAATTGATGTTCTCCCATCATATAGTTGTTTAACTCCACTTGAAACCCTGTCACCCATATGTGTAGTCATATATTTTTCATTCGTACTTGGTTTATATGTAGTATCATTTTTAATTTTCTTTTTCATAATAAAAAATACAACAACAGATGCGGCTGGGAAAAATAAAAGAAGTAAAAGTTGATCTAGATCAAATTCTCCCTTAAACCAAAAACGGAGTCCTAGACCAATACTTCCTGCTATAAATAATGTTAAAAGTCTACCCAAAAAATCTTCCTTTCTATCTAGTCTATTTATTTTTACGAAAATGTCGTTGAAAAGTTTCAACATCAGTTTTTCTTTTTTTATAAATGTTACACTTAATCTAGTAAGGAGGAAATAGCCATGGAAAAATTAACAGGAAAACATGCAATTATAACAGGTGCGAGTAGCGGCATAGGTGCAGCTATTGCAAAACACCTTGCGACTGAAGGTGCTAATGTTGTATTAGCAGCACGCAGAAAAGGTAAGCTTGATGAAATTGTGCATTCAATTAATAAAAAGGGACAGGGGAAGGCAATCGCTGTTGAGACAAATATGTCAGACCGTTCTGCTGTTGATGTACTTGCTGAAAAGGCAGTTCAGGCTTTTGGTGACGTTGATATCTATATAAATAATGCAGGTGCAGTTTTATCCGGCAAACTGCAAGACGGTAAGGTTGATGAATGGGAACGAATGATAGATGTTAACATAAAAGGTGTACTTTACGGAATTAATTCCGTTTTATCAAGCATGGTAGAACGTTCAACAGGGCATATCGTCAATATCGCCTCCGTATCGGGTCATGAAGTTTCAAAAACTAGCGGAGTTTACAGTGCGACGAAATTTGCGGTACGTGCATTGTCGATGGGATTAGAGAAAGAGCTCGCACGTACTGGAGTGCGCGTGACAAATATTTCGCCTGGACAAGTGAATACCGAAATCTTTTCAAACAGGGCTGGTGATCGAAAACCGCTCGAACCAGATGATATAGCGCGTGCAGTTGTCTACACATTAACACAACCAGAATATGTTAACGTTAATGAAGTGACGGTACGACCAGTATAAGAAAAACGTAGGCTATAGCCCCTATATAATAGACCCGAATGCTGCTAGTACCCAGTTTTCGGGTCTATTATTACCTAACATTAACGGCCAGTAAAACCCCCACTGAATGAGCTTTACTTTATCTCCTCAATTGATTCATACAATGAAACAAAATTGAGGTGGACTGCTTCCCATAAATAAAACGATGCGATAGTAAAATGTGGATCCCATAATTTTGCTTTTTCTTCTAACACTTTACGGCGATCTGTTTTATCTACTTGATAGAGCCATTTTGCGCCACGTTGAATTCCTATATCGTCCAATGCTAAAACATTCAGCCTACCTAATGAAAAAATTAAAAACATTTCTACCGTCCATTTCCCAATTCCTTTAATGCTTGTTAACTGTTTTATAATTTGTTTGTTGTCTAATTCATTAAGGTTTTGTAAATTAATTTCTGAACGTAAAATTTTTTGGCTAAAATCACGTAAATAAGAAACTTTTCTTCGTGACAAACCGATTGAGCGTAACTGATCATCGGTAACTATTTCAATTGATTTGGGTGAAACATCATGATGTAGAAGTGTCTCTAGCCGACTATAAATAGCATCTGCTGCCTGAACAGAAATGAGTTGACCTATTATAGATCTTACTAATGAGACAAAATAGTTTGGTCTTAATATAACCTCCATATCACCTACAATGGAAATTAATTTTTTCATAGCGGGATCTGATTTACATAATTCTTTTACTGTGTTGTCATTTTTCTTTATGATCAGTTTTTCCATAGGATACCTCTTTTCATGACAAGTATTTAACAGTGAATATTGGATAAAATACAATGTGATTATGTGTCAAACTCCTGAATGTTAGCCTATTAATAGAAACTTTGATATTATTGTATATGACATTAATATAAGTTTACCAAAGCAATTGTAAAAGCGTTAGTAATTTTATTAGACGATTTGAAAACGCTTTTAGAAATTTGAAAAAGAGGAAGGTGGATGTAACGTGAATACGAACAAACCCAGAATTGTCATTCTTGGTGCAGGTTATGCAGGAATGATGACGACAAAAAGATTAACCCAAAAGCTAGGTGTTGACGAAGCGGAACTTGTTCTCATCAACAAACACAATTACCATTATCAAACAACATGGCTTCATGAAGTAGCTGCGGGCTCTAAAAAACCAAATGAAGCTAGAATGATGATTAGCGATGTCATTAATCCACGACGGGTTCGTTTAATTTATGATTCTGTTGTTGAGATTAAGAAGGATGAAAATCTTGTTGTGTTAGAAAATGGTGAAGTTACATACGACTATCTTGTTATTTCACTTGGTTTCGAATCAAATACGTTTGGAATCAAGGGTATGGAAGAGAATGCTTTTTCAATCCAAGATATTGATTCATGTCGTCTTATTCATGATCATATTGAATACCAATTTGCTAAATACAATCAAGAAAATACAAGTGATGAAAGCCTTACAATACTAGTTGGAGGTGGCGGATTCACTGGCATTGAGTTTGTAGGAGAACTTGCGGAACAGGTTCCAAAATTATGTAAAGAATATGATATAGACCGTAGCAAAGCGCGTATAATTGATGTAGAGGCAGCACCAAGAATTATGCCTGGATTCAATGATGAACTTGTTGCTTATGCGAAAAAATCACTTGAAGACCGTGGTGTTGAATTCAGAGAAAATGCGAAAATCTCTGAATGTAAAGAAGATAGCTTTGTAATTGGAGAAGGCGAAGAAATTAAAGCTGGAACAATTGTTTGGACTGGTGGTGTCACTGGTAATTCAATACTTGGAAAATCAGGCTTCGAATTAACAAAAGGTAAAGTTTCTGTTAATGCAGATTTACGAGCACCTGATGAAGAAAATATTTTCGTTCTTGGGGATTGCTCATGGGTAATGGATGAAGAAGCAGGTCGTCCATATCCACCAACAGCACAATTAGCAATTCAAGAAGCGGATATATGTGCTGCGAACATTAAAGCTCTTCTATACAATGAACCAATGCAAAACTTTGTATTTGATAACAAAGGTACAGTAGCTTCATTAGGTAAAAAGGATGCAATGGGTACTGTATTTTCGGATAAAAAACTTTATGGAACACCAGCTTCTGCAATGAAAAATGTCATTGATAACCGCTATTTATTCTTGCTTGGTGGACCGAAATTGATCTTGAAAAAAGGAAAGCTTCCATTTTAAAAGCTTACCGATGTTGACTTTTCTTTATGCGAAGGAAGTCAATCTTTCGCGCTTATCTGATTAAAACATAAAGCTTACATTTATAGACTTCTTATCTTTTTAAAATAGACCGAAGTAAGGTGAACAGAGGAGGGATATTGAATGAAAGGTACATTATATTTTTTCATGGCTTTGTTGGCATCCCTTGTAGGATATGCGGTAGCAACTCGTAGCATGGAAAATACAAGAGATTTCCGATAAATATATAAAATATATAAACCACTTTTTGCAATTAGTTGCGAAAGGTGGTTTATTTTATTTTTTTCACAAAATTGTTGAAAATAGATGTTTTCTCAGGTGGCATTTTCAATCACTTCGTATGATAATAGTGGTAGTTTGGGTTTGATAAAACGGAGGGGTGATCATGAGTCCTGGTTTGCTTAGTTTATTAGTTATTATATTTATCGTTGCTCTAGTAGGGACAATAGTTGCATTCAAGCAAGAAGAAAGAAAAATAAAGCAATATGAAGAAGAGGGAGACAGTATAGAGGAACAATTACGACGATCTCATGAATATGAAACAAGTTCATTAAAATCAAATGTTCCATCATTACTAATTATTTATGCTGTAACGATTATTGTATCACTTATCGTATTCACAGTTTATATACTATAATACCTGAAACTGGGGAAACCCAGTTTTAATTTTGTCATTTTACGTTTGTAAAGCACATGATTTTACCTCTTTGTTTCATACTATAAACAGGAGGTTACGCTATGACATCACTTATTTTTACATTATTGTTTACTATACTACCACCGAACACGGTTCCAAGTGATTTTACTGTTATGAACGAAGATAAACCAATGATAACTGTTAATCGCGAATACTATACACTGCTATTATTAAACGATCCTTTTATCGATGAAGATAAGGTTGAATTTTTACTCGATAAATTAGAACAAAAAATTTATCGAAAGCCTATCGATGCTAAATTAGATGATATGGGTGAGATAGTCTCTGAAAAACCTGGAATGACACTTGATCGGGATAAATTAAACTTACAATTTCGCAATTATTTTTATTATGGACAACCCCAAAAGGTAAAAGTACCAACGAGAACAATTTATCCTCGAGTTGATAGTGAGCTTTTGGCTAGTATCCATGTTAATGAAATCGGGAATTATGTTACGTATTTTAAACAAAGCAATAAGGAGCGTTCACATAATATTGACTTAGCTGCTGAAGCCATTAATAATTATGTTGTTTTTCCAGGAGAAATATTTTCGTTCAACAAAATTGTTGGAAAACGTACAAAAGAAAAAGGTTACAAACGTGCACCGGTTATTGTTAAAGGTGAATTAGCAGAAGATATTGGTGGTGGAATATGTCAGGTTTCTTCTACGTTGTATAATGCAGTAGATTTAGCAGGTTTGGAAGTTGTAGAGCGTTATTCCCACAGTCGTAGTGTGCCGTATGTTCCGCCGGGTCGTGATGCTACGGTAAGTTGGTACGGTCCAGACTTTTCATTTAAAAATAAATACAATCAACCAGTATTAATACGTGCGCAGTCAAGCAATGGAAAAATGCATGTTAAAATTTATTCTTCGGAGGATATAAGCGGTGGTTAGAAAATTTTGGAACAATGATTAGTCCTGACTTGGTGGCAACATGCAACCATCTTCCCCACACTGATTAACTGGTACGAGCTTACGGTTTTTAGCGACTTTATTGTAAACAAAGTCACCTAATCCAATCAATTTAAACAGATACAAGAAAGGGAGCAGAACCCACATTAATGGAAGTTTCTTTGAAATTTGAATGATGGCATTGTACCCAGTGTACCAATGTCCATTTTTATTAACATGAAGGCTTTCCTCCATTGCTTTTGGATAATCATTGAGGGTACGAAATGATTCAAAAGCTAATTGGTTGCTCCAATCAATTTTTTTCCAAATAACGGATGTACTTGAACACATTTTACAAAAACCATCGTAATAAATGATCAACATGACCACCTCCAACTATCTTTATTGTATCATGGATAAGGAGGTTTTTCTAATGGAGTAAGATATTATGATTATTTCATGAACATTAGCGAAAGTTGCAGTTTATCTATTACTATTTAAGTTAAAATAGAGGATAGATAGGATTTATTTTTTTTGACTGCATTCGAAAAGGTTTTCATATGCTGAATCTTATCTAATAGTTGATATAAAATGCGAATTAAGTATTGTGTTTCTTTCTGCCCCGCCGCCAGTGGAAAGCGTAGTATTTTCCAGTAGCGGTCGCAGCATATCAAACATGATTTTGTGTTACGTCATAATTTCTGAAAATAACGACAGGCTGTACGAAAAGAGCCATTTTTTTATTTATTGTTACACTAAAAAAACATTAGGGGATGTTGTAATGTCAAACATGGATATTTTCAACTTAAATGAGCAATTAGAAAAAGTTTCAAATGATACAAATAAAGAAGATGTAACATTGCTGTTAGAAGAATTTAAGCGAGGCCATTATCCAAATGTTCTTTCCAAATCAGCTTTGTTTAGGGAGAAATATAATGATAGCAAAGATTTTATACAAGTATTACTGCTTATTGAAGCGATCAGTCATGCGGAAATTGGGGAATATAGAGCGGCAGCAGAAATTATTCAAAAACTATATTCGGAAACCAATACGGAGGAAAGTAGTAAATTGGTAATGCTTGGAGAGCTGGCATTTATGAGCGACTACAAGCTGGCTAGGAGAATCATGTCAAATGCAGTTAAACAAATGGAAGAAGAACAGGAGTCTGATCGGATCAGGCTTGCTCGTGGATATCTTGTTTTAGGTGAAATTGAAGAAAAACTAGAAAAATTTGTACGTGCCATCAAGTATTACAAAGTGGGATTAACGTATTTTCAGGAAGATGATCAGCGGGATAAATATATGATTCTCTATCTGCATTTTAAAATTGGTATGTTATATTCAACCAAAAATGATCAGACGCAAGCAATTGATTATTTGGAAAAAACAATTGAACTTGCTGATGAAAATCCGGAAATGAAAATAAACAGCTACGTTAGTCTTGCAAAAATCTACGGAAGCAAAGATGACAATGAGACAGCATTTCCTTATTTAAAAGAGGCACTCGCCATGCTAGAAGTTTCCACGTTAACAAAGACGTTGATCCATGCTGAAACCTTAACGGAAATGGCTTTTTACTATTTTGACCAATCCAAATTAGATGAAGCCATCCCATATTATACGAAAGCGATAACCATTTATAACCAACTAAAAGAGACTTCAGCCCGTAAACTTGGAATGATTTATATGCAATATGCTTATAGCCTAGAACACAAGGAGAAGTCTGACAAACAACGTGCTAGTAAAAACTACGAGAATGCTATCGTACTGCTTGAAAAAACAAATGATCGTGAACTGTTAGAGAATGCGTTGGCAGATGTTATTTCCTTTTTTGATGCAACAAATAATGCCAAGAAGAAGCGTCATTATGAAAATAAATTTGTAAAAATGACTACTGCAAATTAATTCACTAATATTTTAAAAATTTGTTGACAGGATAACCGCATTCCGTTAGAATTCTAAATGATAATGAGAATCCTTTTCAATTAGAGTTTTTCAACGTAACACCATTACATGATTAGATTGAATGGGTTAAATAAAGCTAACGGAGGAGAGGTACATATGAAAAAGGTAGGTATGTTAGTACTTATATTTTGTTTATCATTATTAGCTGCTTGTGGTAGTAGTGATGACGAATCTAAAGGTAGTAAGAATGATTCAAACGCATCAGATAAAAAACGAGAGATTACAATTGAGGATGCGATAGGCGAACAAACGATTAAAGGGACACCGAAAAAAATTGTTGTATTAGAATGGGCATATGCAGAGGACTTACTAGCTTTGGGAATTCAGCCAGCTGGTGTGGCAGATATAGATGGCTATAATAAATGGGTTAATGTTGATAAAAAATTTGCTGAAAGCGTTAAAGATGTTGGGACTCGTCAAGAGCCGAACTTAGAAGCAATTTCAAGACTTAATCCTGATTTAATTATTGCATTTAAAAACAGCCATGAACAAATTTTAGATAGCTTGAAAGATATTGCACCAACTGTAATGTTTGATCCATATAGTGAAGCGTCTTCAAAGGATCATTACCAAAATATGGTGACTGATTTCAAAAAGCTAGCTAAAATAGTTGATAAAGAAGCAGAAGCAGAAAAGGAATTGGCAGACTTGGAACAGTACATGAATAAACAAAAACAACGTGTTGCTGATGCTGGACTCGAAGGTTCTAAATACATCGTAACGCAAGCATATACTGCACAAAATACGCCAATTTTACGGTTGTTTACCGATAATTCAATTGTTTCAAAAGTAATGAATAACTTAGGATTTGAGAATGCTTATCAACCTGATAAATTTGACAAGTATGGTTTTAGCGAAGTAACGGTAGAAGCGTTGCAAAACTTCCAAAAAGAGAATTTACAGTTTTTATATATTGTTCAAAAGGATAATAATATATTTGCAAATGAACTTAAAGGAAACCCTGTTTGGGAGAATTTAAGCTTTGTAAAGGCTGGAAATACGCATCAGCTTCCTGGGGATACATGGACATTTGGAGGCGTGTTATCAGCGAAAGTACTAGCAAAACAATTTGCAGATGCTATGGTAAAAGAGTGATCGTATGAGTAGGAATTTACAAAAATCAATAGTTGCGGTTCTGACCTTTGGTGGTGGAGCCGCGCTTTTGTGCATATTAACTTTTATACATATAAATCAAGGAAATGTCTCGATTCCAACCTCCACTACTATTGAAGCAATCTTTACCCCACAGGATACGTTAGCACATCATACTGTACGGGTATTGCGGTTGCCAAGGGCAGTTATGGGGATTCTTGCCGGGGGTGCATTAGCTGTTGCTGGAGTTGTTCTGCAAACTGTTACAAAGAACCCTTTATCCTCCGCGAGTACACTAGGTATACATTCAGGTACATATTTTGCTGTTGTATTCAGTACTGTTTTCTTTCCAGTTGCGCTTTTTGGTAACGGTATTATGGTTGCATTTCTTGGTGGTATTTTTACATTTTTAATTGTTTTTGTATTATCTGGTGGCAATAATGCTACACCGGTTCGCATGGTGTTAGCAGGTATGATCGTTACCTTTTTGTTTTCATCATTAACAAGTGTTTTGCAAATCTTTTATGAAAATGAAACAGCTGGATTGTTTTTATGGGGAGCGGGAACACTCGTACAAAATGATTGGAGTGGTGTGCATTTTTCCTGGCCGTTTATTGTTGCTGGTCTGGTTATACTGTTGATGATGTCCTTTAAACTCGATACCTTGACATTGGGTGATGATGTAGCAATTGCCTTAGGTCAAAATGTAAATGTGATAAAATTCCTCTCCATAATTGCAGCGGTTATGCTAACGTCTGTTACTGTAAGTGTTGTAGGACCAATCGGTTTCGTCGGCCTTGTAGCACCACATATTATTAAGTTGATAGGCTATCGGAAGCATTTACCGCTCATTATTGCTTCGTTTATTTGGGGAGCTAATGTGTTATTATTCGCAGATATATTGGCTCGTATAATCGATCCATCTTTTTCTGAGTTACCCGTAGGCGCAATCACAGCTCTAATCGGTGCACCATGGTTAATTTGGTTAGTTTTACGAATGAAGAAAGCAAAGTATGGGGAAGAAAACACGTCTGTTATGGCAGGAAAAACAACGATAGGTATTTCCTTAAAGATAATCATCCCTGCTCTGATAGCATTGATTTTAATAACAATGTTTGTAAGTCTGGCTACCGGAAATTATGGGTTTGAACCAATGGTAATGCTCCAGGCGCTGTTTAGTGATTCAAACGAATTTATGAAAAATTTGATTATCGATTTACGGTTACCTCGTGCACTTGTAGCACTGTTAAGTGGGATGGTTTTAGCAGTTAGTGGGTTAATTTTTCAAGGGGTTTTAAGGAATCCATTAGCAGATCCTTCGGTAATTGGTATAACCTCTGGTGCAGGTGTTGGCGCTCTTTTAACGATGTTTGTTTTTGGGGTATCAGCGTTATGGGTTCCTATTGGAGCGATGGTTGGCTCAATGGTTTTCTTTATTTTTGTAATGGTATTAGCGATCCGAGCAGAGTTCCAGCCTACTATTCTAGCATTGTTAGGTATTGGTGTATCAGCGTTTGGATCAGCGATTATTCAGATACTAGTTGTTCGTGCAGATCTTAACGTAGCATCAGCGTTGACCTGGTTATCCGGAACTACGTATGCAAAAGGCTGGTCTGAATTACTAAACTATTTAATTTGGCCAGTTGTGATTCTGTTTCCGCTTTTGCTTTTACGGGTGCGTGTACTGGATACGTTGTCATTAGGTGATGATACGGCTAAAGGACTGGGACTAAAAGTAATGTCAAGTAGATTTCAATTGGCATTTTTGGCAACGTTACTTGCAGCATTTAGTGTAGCGGCAGTAGGAGCAATCGGATTTGTCGGATTAATAGCACCGCATTTAGCAAGGCTCTTAGTTGGATCAACTAACCAACGATTACTGCCTGTTACGATTTTAATCGGTGGATCACTTTTAGTGGTGGCTGATTTATTTAGCCGGACCTTACTTGCGCCAAACGAAATTCCATCAGGGATATTAGTAGCAATTATAGGTGCTCCATACTTTTTATGGTTGATGAAAAAAAGAGCATGATAATAAACGAGCAGTACTCCTCATTGTCTAGAAGTGAGAAGTGCTGCTCGTTATATAGTAGATTTATGCTTGTTTATGAGCTTCGATTTCAATGTTGATTTTAACTTCGTCACCAACGAGTACGCCGCCAGTTTCAAGTGCAGCGTTCCAGGTTAGGCCAAATTCTTTACGACTGATTTTTCCGCTACCGCTAAAACCTGCAACTTGATTACCACTCATCGGATCTTTGTGTAACCCTTCTAACGTTACATCAAATGTAACAGGTTTTGTTGTACCACGAATGGTAAAGTCACCAGTCACGTCATAATTTCCTTCAGACTTTTTTGTGATATTTGTTGCCTTGAATGTTATAGTAGGATGATTTTCTACATCAAAAAAGTCAGCAGATTGTAAATGATTATCACGCGCTTCGTTACGGGTATCAATACTGTTTACATTAATAGTAAATTCTACTTCTGCTCCTTCTAGGTTTTCTGGATCAGCTTCAATTGTTGCATCAAAATCGTTAAATACTCCTTTAGCCTTAGACATCATCATATGTTTTACTACAAATTCTAACGAGCTATGTGCTGCATCAACAGTCCATTTTGTTTTTTCCATTCGTAAATCCCTCCACAAAATAATAGTTTATAACTTACTTTATGTAACTAAGTGTAAAATAATAAATTTATATTGTCAAGTAATTTTTGATGCGTTGTTATTAGTACTCACATTCCCTTGATAATGTTCGCTTAAACTACTGTGCTACAAACTGAATTACGAAAATGCTATAATGATAGAAGGAAAATAGGAAGTTGAGGTTTTGTAGGTGAAACAACTAAGTGTTATTCCGTGTGGTATTAAAAAAATATGGGACAAACAGCCTGAATTGGGACCAGTTCCAGCAGGCGAAGCATACATAGGAACGTTTCATAAACTATGTCAAAATTATGCGGAAACCTTTACAGATCAGTGGGTTGTCTTATCAGCCAAACATGGTTTTTTATTCAGCGAGGATATAGTAGACAGTAATTATGATGTCACATTTAATCAAAAAAGTGATGAAATTATCTCGTATGAGCGATTACGTCAACAAGTAAGGGAAAAAGGACTGGACCAATTTGATGAATTGATCGTTTTAACTGGCAAAAAGTATAAAAAAGTTATTAATGAAAGTTTTGATAGTTCCATGCCAAGGTCGTTCCCGCTTTTACAATGTAAGGGAATTGGATACATGCAGCAATTACTGAAAAAAGCAGTTGAAGAAAGAAAACCTTTACCTAAGGAGAATCTATAATATGAATCGTGCAATATTAATAGGAATTATCTTAGTTGCTTATCTTATTTATGTAGCATTTAAACACAAAGAAGTTTGGAAGAAACTAACGATTATGCAAACACTTGGTGTTCTACTAACATTTATACTCGTTACGGGAATTGGGGGAACAATTCTGTATTATGGAGTTCGTTTTTTAATTGGCTTTACTTCAAATGAGGTTGTAAGTATTGTCATTCAATTCTTCACCGCAATTATTGTTGTCATTTTTGGTGTAGTCATCTTCAATAATATTGTTTCCAATATTACTAACGGAATCCTCCCCATCAAACGGACTCCACGCCGTTAATCCTACAACCCTGTCAGCATATGCATGGCAGGGTTGTTTTTTTATGGAATAAGCTAGGTAGCCGCTGTTTATTTTCTAGCCTTGAGCTATTTTATTAATGCCACTTTCTATATCTAACTTTTCGATTGTATATGTAGAACAGACCTCCAAATGAAATTTAGGTTTCCAATCAAGTCATAAAGCCGTTCCGAAAGTGCCAAGAACTGAAAATAATATGGTATACGAGGTTTTAGGAGGTGGAGGAATTGGACAAAGGTACAATTGTTCGGACAGCTGCACTTCTCTTAGCATTAGTTAACCAAATGCTAGTAATTTATGGAAAATCGCCATTACCGATTGATAGCGAATTAATTGAGCAGTTTGTGGCTTCACTATTTACAATCATCTCTGCTGTTGTCGCATGGTTTAAAAATAATTATGTGACAAAAACAGGGGAGAAGCAGCGAGAGTTATTGCAGAAAAATGGTCTTACAAAAGTTAAGGGAGGAAAATCTAAGTGAAGCCAATATTAATTATTGATCCTGGGCATGGTGGAAGGGACCCGGGAGGTGGTTCAAATCGTCACTGGATCGAGAAAGATATGAATCTAAAAATCTCACTCTATCAATATGAACGATATAAGCAATTGGGTGTACCAGTGGTTATGACAAGGAATACGGATAAAACGCTTACGACCGATGACAGAACAAGAATAGTTCGGAATAGCGGGGCAAGATATTGTCATTCCAACCATATTAATTCTGGTGGAGGCGATGGTGCAGAGGTCATTCATTCGATTTATGGCGGCAAAGATATGGCTGAAGAAATTGCATCGGAACTGGAACTGGCAGGTCAAAACATACGACGGATTTTTACGAAAGTATTACCAGATGACGTTAAGCAGGATTACTATTTTATGAATCGGGAAACTGGTAGTGTTACAACAAATATCATTGAATATGGATTTGCGGATTCACGGCAAGATGATGAAAGACAACTAAATGAAAGTTGGAAAAAGTACGCTGAAGCTGTTGTAAAAGCATTTTGTGATTTTATTGGCTATGTGTATAATCATTCCGGTCGTGAGGATGTTCTGGATACGGTTATTCCACACATTTCAAAAACTAAAAAATTGCATTTACCAGAGAGTGCCACATCATGGCGTGTATATCCACTTAATGTTGCGCCTGTAGTTGGAAATGAAAAAGGATTTCTAAATCCAGCAAAATTTAATGGTCTCACATATGAAATCTTAGGGAGCCCTCAAACATATGTTTATATTATCCAAACGCGTGATTTTGGTAAGGTTCAACTATATGGACATCCTAAAACAGGTGCGACAATTAGTTAGATCAAAAAATCCCGCTTACCAAATATGGTAAGCGGGATTTTTTGCCATGGCGAGTATACACCATAAGCCAAGCTTAGCTTAAAAAATTTTGATTAATAATCCTGTGTTGATATGCAGGTTTATCCGTAAAACAATGGATTCAAGCCATTTACTGACAAAATGGAAATATTTTTTAATAAATTATAATGAAAATATTCACACTTATCGGTATAATAGAATAAGCAGGAAATCTTTAAAGGGAGAGATTTGATGTTAAAAACGTACGAACCAACATGGGATATAGATGTCATCTTCCCAGGAGGTAGTGATTCAGAAGCTTTTCATACATACATGGAAACAGTCAAACAAGAGGTGAAAATTCTTTCTGAAAGCGTGGATAACTTTACACCAACAAATGGAGCAGTAGATGCTAGTAAACTAGAAAATATTGTGGAGCAACTTGAGGGAACAATGAAAAAATTGCGTGAGGTATCAGCGTTTGTCAGTTGCCTAAATGCACAAAATGTGAAGGATGAAAAAGCGAGTCTGTTAGTAGGAAAACGTAGTGAATTAAAAGCTGAAATGGACGCAGTAAAAACAAATTTGGAACAAAAATTAATATCGATTGATGATCGAACATGGGAAGAGCAACTTAAAAGGCCAAATTTGCAAGATGTTTCCTATGTTCTAAATGAAAATAGAGAGAAGGCGAAGGAACTATTATCAGCTGAACAGGAAGTATTAATCAATGATCTTGCTATTGATGGGTATCATGCATGGAGTCAAATGTATGATACGATTGTAGGAAATATGAGTGTAGAAATTGAAGAAGACGGAGATGTTAAATCATACTCAGTGGGTCAAGCCTCAAACAAATTAAGCAATCCAGATCGTTCGGTTCGTAAACATGTTTTTGAACAAATAGGAAAAGCGTGGTCGCAAAATGCGAATATGTTTGGCCAAACACTTAATCATTTGGCTGGATTCCGATTGCAAAAATACAAACACCGTAACTGGGATCATGTTTTAAATGAGCCGCTAGCAATAAATCGTATGAAAAAAGAAACATTGGATGCGATGTGGAATGCTATTTCTTCAAATAAACAACCCTTTGTTTCATTCCTAAATAAGAAAGCGGAATTACTAGGACAGGAAAAACTGAGCATGTATGATATTGGAGCACCTTTGACACAGTCTGTGAAGACATCCAGCTATACAGAAGGTGCTGATTTTATCGTGGACAATTTCCGTAAGTTTAGTCCGAAAATGGCCGACTTTGCCCAAATGGCGTTTGATAAGCGCTGGATTGAGGCAGAAGACAGGGCAGGAAAAAGACCAGGCGGATTTTGTACAAGTTTTCCGGATAGTGAACAAACCCGGATTTTTATGACTTATTCTGGAACATCATCTAATATTGCCACATTAGCCCATGAGTTAGGTCATGCTTATCATCAGCATGTCATGAACGATGTAAACGGGTTGAATCAGGGCTATGCAATGAACGTAGCGGAAACCGCATCAACATTTGCGGAAATGATTATAGCTGATGCAACGGTTAAAAATGCGCAAACGAAAGAAGAAAAACAAAATGTATTAGAAGATAAGATTCAGCGCAGTGTTGCATTTTTTATGAACATTCACGCGAGGTTTCTTTTCGAACTGCGGTTTTATGAAGAGCGTAAACAAGGGCAGGTTTCAGTAGATAGATTGAATGAATTAATGGTTGATGCGCAGAAAGAAGCTTTTTGTGATGCAATTGATGACTATGATCCAAACTTCTGGGCATCGAAGCTTCATTTCCATATTACCGGTGTTCCTTTCTACAATTTTCCCTACACGTTTGGTTATTTATTTAGTCTTGGTATTTATGCACATGCACTTGAGAAGGGTGGAAGTTTCGAGGAAGATTATATTTCATTGTTACGTGATACTGGACGCATGACAGTTGAAGATTTGGCTGAAAAACATTTAGGTGTTGATCTAACAAAAGCCGATTTTTGGGAAAATGCAATTCAACTGTGTGTAAATGATGTTGAGGAGTTTTTATCGCTCTAACCGGCTTTATTTCAGGCGTTGTCAATGAATGGTAGATAGGTTATAATACAGTTAATGAAAAAAGCATAGAAATAAAAGTCTACAGGGGGAGCCATTTGGCTGAGAGTGAACAATTTTGTTCTTACCCTTTGAACCTGTTAGTTAATACTAGCGTAGGGATGGTGGCTTTTTTGATGGAATAAAAAGCAATGTGAGCGGATTCCCCATCAGGAAGCTTCCCCTTTGACATTGCTTTTTTTGTGTTCAAATTATTCGCGTAGTAGATTGCAAGTCTGCTATTAGGGGAGGTTAGAGAAATGCGTTCAAAACGTACATTGTTTTTAATTGAGGTTGCAATTTTTGCGGCATTAGCCTATCTATTAGATATTATTCCATTTTTATCGTTTAAAATATGGGCACAGGGCGGATCAGTTTCTTTGGCGATGATTCCGATATTTATTGTGGCGTTTCGCTGGGGATTAAAGGGTGGATTGTTGTCTGGGTTATTATGGGGCGTATTGCAGGTAGCAATCGGTCCAGCAAGTATTTACTATTTTTGGCAAGGTGTAATTGAATACGGTTTTGCTTTTACAGTATTAGGTTTAGCTGGAATATTTGCAAAACCAGTCCAACGGGCAATCAAAGATGGAAAAACAAAAACAAGTTTTCTGTACATTATGTTAGGAGTTTTTATCGGTTCAGCGTTTCGATTTATCGCACATTTTGCAGCCGGTATAGTTTTCTTTGCCGAGTTCGCGCCTGAAGGTCAACCTGTTTGGTTATATTCATTAGTATATAATTGTTCATATATGGTACCATCATTTATTATTTGTACTTTAGTTGTAAGTTTTTTGTTCAATAAACAACCTAGAACATTATTAAGTGCAGCATGACATTTAATGTGCCGCTCACATTTCAGAGGTAACTTTCTCATTGATGGGGAGTTACCTTTTTCTGTTCGTTTTTGTATACTAATTATAGAGGTGAATTGCATGCGTGAATTGATAGGAGATTGCCAGTCATGTGGTAAAAATGTGTATTGTGAAGATGGATTTTTTGACGGTGTTCAGGCTGAAGGGCTGCTGCATTGTAATGAATGTGCGGAAAAAAAGGAAACGGATAAACATGATTGAGTGTTTGTCTGTTTTTTTATGGATCAACAAGCTTCGTGAGAGCAAAAACATCGCCACGTGAGTGAAAATATCTCTCAGATACCTAGGACATAGTAAAAAATACCTGTTTTTTCTCACCCACTTTAACCAATGTGCATAGGCTATAGCACACGTAGGAAAGAAAGGAAGGTTAAAGTGGAGCTTACGATATCGCATTGGTTATATGGGTTATTTACATTAATTATCATTTTAACAATGATTTTCAGAAAAGGTGTTGTGCTTCCTACTTTACTAGGTACGTTTGTTATTGCCTGGGTGTATAACGGAAGCATCATCGAAGGATTTACTGCAATTTTTAACGCAAACCTAGTTGCCGCAAAAGAGCTTTTTAGTATTTTCCTAATTATTACCTTCATGATGGCTTTGCTCCATTCTTTAAGAGACCTGGGAGCAGATCGAAGGATGATTCAGCCAATCCAGAAAATGATGGTCAATGGCCATGTTTCATTTTTTGTTTTAATCGGTATAACGTATGTGATTTCATTATTTTTCTGGCCGACACCGGCAGTACCGTTGATTTGTGCATTACTTGTACCTGCAGCGGTTCGAGCTGGATTACCTGCAATGACGGCAGCGGTTGCAATTGCACTTGCTGGGCAAGGTATGGCATTGTCATCTGACTATATTGTGCAGGTTGCACCTAGCTTATCGGCAAAATCTGCTGGTATTGATATTGGGATAGTAGCCGATCAAGCGTTAGTATTATCACTGATTGCTGGTAGTATTGCGATTGCTATTGCGTATTTGTTGTATCGTAAAACAATACGTCCAAAAGATAGTCCTTTAATTGAAAAAGACTTACAAGCTTTGCAGACAGAAACCCTATCTACTAACAAGCCACATGCTACTCATTTAAAAAGATGGAGTAAACTTTTTGCTATACTGGTACCACTAGCACTAGTAGCTGTTGTCGTTTATATGATGTATACAAAATTAATATCGGGCAGGATGAGTGGATTTGAGGGCGGCGATGGTGCAGCATTTGTTGGTGGCGTTGCTGTAATCTTATTACTTTTATCAACCGTAGCCTTTGGAAAACATCATGCATTAGATTATATTAGTAATCACATTACAGATGGATTCGTTTTTGCATTTAAAGCGATGGGGCCGGTAATTCCAATTGCGGGATTCTTCTTCCTGGGAAGTGGTGATTTTGCTGGTAGTATTTTAGGTGTCGAGGATCCACCGGCATTACTGTTTGATCTTGTTCAATCAACGCAGGAGTTTTTACCACAAAGTGCCTTATTAGCAGCATTTAGTGTGCTGATCATTGGGATTATTACTGGTTTGGATGGCTCCGGTTTTTCAGGTCTACCTCTTACAGGTGCGCTTGCAGCATCGTTAGATAATGCTGGGGTAGATTCGGGGACCTTAGCAGCAATAGGTCAAATGGGAGCGATCTGGACTGGTGGAGGTACCATTGTTGCATGGTCGTCTTTAATTGCAATTGCTGGATTTTGTGGGGTATCTGTCATGGACTTGGTCCGTAAAAACTTTATTCCAGTAATTGTTGGTCTGATCACATCAACGGTGCTGGCTATATTAATCTTTTAATCAAAATTGCATTCCTGCTGAAAGTGTAGAAAAGACATTCTCAACATAACATGAGAATGTTTTTTTTGCTTTGAACAAATATAAATATTTATGGGAGGTAGTGAATATACATGGTTTTATGTGGTAGTAGCTCGGGAAATGGTTATTAATACATCCTTGAAAGTGCTTTTGTTAAATTGAATTCTAACCAGGGAGGAGAAGAACGTGCAAGAACATATCATAGTAACAATTAATGGAGAAGAATTCTTAGCTGAACCGGGACAAAATTTGCTTGATTTAATTAATACAACAGAAGAGTTTGTACCACAAATTTGCTATAACGAGTCATTAGGACCGGTACAGACATGTGATACGTGTATGGTTGAGGTAAATGGCGAAATCGTTCGTGCCTGTGGTACAACAATCAATAAGAGTATGGAAGTTAACACGCAAATGGAGACGACCCATGTTGCTCAAAAAGAAGCACTTGGTACTATTTTAGAAAAACATGAATTATATTGTACGGTTTGTGACTATAACAATGGAGCATGTGAAATACATAATACTGTAGCAGAATTTGGTTTAGAGCACCAGTCAAAACCATTCAAACCTAAACCGTATGAAGTAGATAATTCAGGCTCATTTTACCGCTATGATCCAGATCAGTGCATTCTCTGTGGACGATGTGTAGAAGTATGTCAGGATGTTCAGGTTAATGAAACACTGTTGATTGACTGGGAACGGGAGCAGCCTCGTGTCGTTTGGGATAACGATGTACCAATTGACCAATCTTCCTGTGTAAGCTGTGGTCAGTGCGCTACCGTTTGCCCGTGTAATGCGATTATGGAGACCTCTATGATAGGTGAGGCTGGATTTATGACTGACCATAAGCCTGGGTTATTACGTTCAATGATTGATTTAACGAAAAAAGCTGAGCCAGGATATGGTCCATTATTTGCTGTCTCTGATACAGAAGCAGCCATGCGTGAGGAAAGAATTAATAAGACGAAAACGGTATGTACGTACTGTGGTGTTGGTTGTACGTTTGACGTTTGGACTAAAGATCGCAAAATTTTAAAGGTTGAACCACAGAAAGATTCGCCTGCAAATGGAATTTCTTCTTGTATTAAGGGGAAATTCGGTTGGGATTATGTGAACTCTGAAGACCGCATAACGAAACCATTAATACGTAAAGGTGATCATTTTGCAGAAGTAGAGTGGGACGAAGCACTAACCTATGTTGCGAAACGTTTTAATGACATAAAAGAAGAGCATGGTCCTAATGCTCTTGGTTTTATTTCCTCGTCAAAAGCAACAAATGAAGAATCATATTTAATGCAAAAGCTTGCTCGGCAAGTTATTGGCACGAACAATATTGATAACTGTTCACGGTATTGTCAGGCCCCTGCAACAAAAGGACTGTTCCGTACGGTTGGTCATGGAGGAGATTCAGGATCGATTGATGACATTGGTGAAGCGGAAATGGTAATCACGATTGGATCCAATACAGCAGAATCACACCCAGTTTTAGCTTCCCGAATTAAACGGTCACAAAAATTGTTTGGTCAAAAGCTATTTGTATTTGATTTACGAAAACACGAAATGGCGAAGCGAGCAGATCGATTCTTACAACCGAAAAGTGGTACGGATCTAGTCTGGCTCTCGGCAATTTCTAGATACATTATCGATCAAGGTTGGGAAAACCGTGCATTTATTGATAAATGGGTAAACGATTATGATGCATATAAAGCAAGCTTGGTTAAATTTACAATGAATTATGCAGAAAAAGTAACAGGAATACCACAAGAAACGTTAAAAGAAATTGCTAAAGAGATAGTTGCTGTCGACAAATTAGCAATCTGTTGGGCAATGGGAGTGACGCAACATCAATTAGGCAGTGACACAAGTACAGCAATCTCAAATTTATTACTTATAACCGGTAATTACATGCGAAATGGTACAGGAGCATATCCATTGCGCGGCCATAACAATGTTCAAGGCTGCAGTGATTTTGGGAGTATGCCAAACTTTTTCCCGGGATATGAAAAGGTTTCTAATAAGGAAGCACAGAAACGCTACGAGAAGGCGTGGAATACAGACTTGCCTACTGAGCCAGGAAAGGATAACCATGAGATGATGCATGCAATTCATGATGGTGAATTGCGTTCATTGTATGTTCTGGGGGAAGATACGGGTGTAGTAGATTCCAATATTAATTACGTAACTGCTGCGTTTCGGAAACTCGATTTTTTCGTTGTGCAGGATTTATTTTTAACAAAAACAGCAGAATATGCAGATGTTATTTTACCTGCTGTTCCAAGTTTGGAAAAAGAAGGGACATTTACGAATACGGAACGGCGTATCCAGCGATTGTATCAATCACTGGATCCAGTTGGAGAGTCAAAGGCAGATTGGAAAATCATTATGGAAATTGCGAACAAAATGGGGTATGACTGGAATTATCAACATCCTTCCGAAATCATGGAGGAATCAGCTAGTCTAGCACCATTATTTGCTGGAGTGAACTATGATCTATTAATGAATTATAATAGTTTGCAATGGCCTGTAGCAGCTGATGGAACAGATACACCATTGTTATACGTCGATGGTTTTCCTTTCGACGACAACAAGGCCAAACTTTATCCATTAGATTTTGAATTGCCATATGATACGAGCGAAGAATATGATTTACATGTAAATAATGGTAGGCTACTAGAACATTTTCATGAAGGGAACATGACATACAAATCTGCTGGTATCTCAAGGAAGACACCAAATGCTTTTATTGAAGTTTCACCGGAACTAGCAAAAGAACGAGGAATCCAGGAAGGTGCAGAGGTCCGATTGACTTCAGATGCTGGTCATGCAAAAGGGGTTGTTCACATTACGAATCGTGTACGTGGTAAAGAATTGTATTTGCCACTTAATGATAATGGTAAATCTGCCGTAAACTATTTGACTGACAATCGTGTCGATAAAGATAGTAATACGCCTGCATATAAAGAAATTGCTGTTAAAATGGAAGTTTTGAAGAAAAAGGGGAAAAGTCCACTGCCGACTAACAACCATCGGCGTGGAAATCCACAGGCCCAAATTGGTGTAAATGTAGAACGGAAGTGGGATCGAGATGACTATACTTTTCTAGGAAGAAAGGTGAAATCGTAATGGCTAACCCAATTACAAATATTAAACGGAAGGAATTACCGAAAGAGGTTGTTTACGAACGAAATCTTAGAGAAGTTTCAGAAGCATTAAGTGAAAATAAAGATGCCATTCTTAAAGGGATTGATCTACTCGCAACGGTCAATAGAAATGGTACGTTAGATATGATGAATGCATTCGTAAAGCACAAAGAAGATGCGCTGGAAAATATCATGCAGGAATTGAATAAACCGCAATATTCTGCAACCCTTGAGAATTTAAGTAAATTATTTTTGTATCTAGGCGAGTTGGAAATGAATGAACTTCATTATTTTACTGAAAAATTAAACCGGGGTATGGAAGAAGCGAGGCAAGCTGATAGTTCTAGTAAAACTTCTTATATGAATCTCATTAAATCATTAAAAGATCCGGAGATTAATCGAAGCATAACCATGCTGCTCAAATTTTTGCGTGGGATGGGAAGAGATTAATAGATTGGATAGAGCTGCACTGGGGTGTAGCTCCTTTTTTGGTTTGTTTGTTCAAACCAAAGGTAGTAGATAACTATATCCTCCGCTTTACACATTCATTGACCGATATACCACAATATTCACGCTTATGCAGATATATCAACCATATCCCAAGCACTTCAGGCAGCAAAATAAGTTGTACTAAATCTAAACTACATCACATAGCCTTTAATAGGGTAAGTCCTTAACTAAATTTAGGGGAGGTAGAGTGATGAGTGGTATATTACTTGCAATAATCGGAATGCTAGTTTTTACGTTGGGTTACCGTTATTATTCAAAATTTGTTGCAGAAAAAATATTTCGACTAGATCCTAACTATGTGACGCCTGCACACCGTTACAAGGACGGCGTCGATTTTGTTCCAACGAATCGGTTTGTATTATGGGGGCACCATTTTACATCTGTTGCAGGTGCAGCACCAATTGTAGGACCGGCGATAGCTGTTTATTGGGGGTGGTTACCTGCCTTTATATGGGTGATTCTTGGAACAGTCTTTGCTGCGGGTGTTCATGACTTTGGTACGTTAGTCCTGTCAGTACGAAACAAGGGACAATCAATCGGAACACTTGCCAATAAGTTAATCGGGCAACGTGCTAAGATTTTGTTTTTATTCATTATTCTTATATTAGTTTTAATGGTAAATGCTGTGTTTGCT
This sequence comes from Virgibacillus ndiopensis, assembly GCF_900187325.1. GTDB lineage: Bacteria > Bacillota > Bacilli > Bacillales > Amphibacillaceae > Virgibacillus_E > Virgibacillus_E ndiopensis. The sequence goes on from NZ_FZMZ01000005.1 coordinate 75,244, forward strand.
TGGGTGATTGCAAATCTATTTATTTCGTTCCCAGCTAGTGTTGTACCGGTATTTATTCAAATCCCTTTGGCAATATGGATTGGTTTAGCTGTATACAAGCGAAAGCAGAAAATGCTTGTACCATCATTAATTGCATTAGCTATTATGTACGTAACAGCGGTTGTAGCAAGTAAAGTGGACTTCTTACAAATTGATTTAGTTCAGTACATGGGTGGAGAAAATGGTGCAGGATTATTCGGTCTAGGTGCAGTTTCGACGGCATTTTTCATTTGGATCATCATTTTAATGGTATATGTGTATATCGCTTCTACATTACCAGTTTGGAAGCTATTGCAGCCGCGGGATTTCATTAATTCGCATCAACTTATTGTTGGCCTGGGCATACTTTATTTAGGATTACTATTCTTAAATCCTGAAGTAACGGCTCCTGTAACTAACGTCGATTCAGATATATCTTGGTTCCCGCTATTGTTTATTACGATTGCTTGTGGTGCAATCTCAGGCTTTCACGGACTTGTATCATCAGGGACATCCTCAAAACAATTAAATAAAGAAACGGATGCACGTTTTGTTGGATATTTAGGTGCAGTTGGTGAAGGTGCTTTAGCATTAATAGCGATCATTGCAGCTGTTACGTTTTTTGGAAGTGCTGATGAATTTTTGGCAACCTACAGTAGTTTTGCTGCAGCTGGTGGTGCTGGATTGAATGTATTTGTGGAAGGTGCGAGTAAACTAGCAACGGGCTTAATGATTCCACCTGATGTTGCCGCTACAATTGTATCAGTTATTATCGTAAGTTTTGCAGCAACTACATTGGATACATCGGTTCGACTTATGCGCTACATTATTGCTGAACTAGGCGTTGAGTATAAAATGCCTGTATTGTCAAAAACACATGTTGCTACAACAGTTGCGGTGGTATCGAGTGCAGCTCTAGTGCTATTGCCACAAGGACCAAAAGGTTTTGGATCAGGTGGTTATCTGCTATGGCCATTGTTCGGTACAGCAAATCAACTGTTAGCAGGAATCAGTTTACTCTTGATTGCAATTTGGCTAAAACGACTAGGCAGGAATTATGCAGTTGTATTGATTCCAATGATTTTTTTAATGTTTATGACGTTATATGCCATGTTCCAGCAGGTGCTATTTGAATGGTCATGGTTCGGGTCAAATTCAAATACACTTCTTTTCGTATTCGGTGCGATTATCTTTGTTTTTGCAATTTGGATAATTCTAACTGCCTTCACTGCATTGACAAGTAAGATGGATAAAAATATCGATGTAAAATAAATACGTTTTTTACATGGAAAAGGGATCATTTCACAGTGATCCCTTTTCCTACATAATTTCTGATAAAGCGGGGTGTAATTTGATGCTAGACAAATTGAAAACATTTGTACAATTTTACGAAGAAGTATTAAACATGCCACATCGTCAAGAAATTGCGCGAGAATTAAGGGATGAAGACGATTTATTTTTATTGTTACTCTACTCAGAAATGATTGGCATTCCTAACCCTGTTTATTATTATACATTAGAGTTGTATCCTTACATGATCGAAAAGTTTCATGACTGGCACTTACGCATGGGTATGGACAAATCACCAATGGCAGGAATTAGATGCTGCTAATTTCGTGAAAAGGGGAATAATGATGCGGGAGCTTACAAACAAAATAGTTTTTGTCGGTGGAAAAGGTGGAGTGGGAAAATCAACGACTTCTGCAGCTATTGCTTGGGAAGCGGCACTTATGGGTCATAATACTTTACTTGTCTCAACAGACCCAGCTCACAATTTGGGTGATATTTTTAATCAAAAAATTGGCGGGAAAATAACTCACTTATCAAGAAACCTTTCAGCATTAGAGATAGATCCTGAAATTGAAACAGCTAACTACATAAAAGGAATTAAGGAAAATATAAAAGGTGTTGTACATTCAGGCATGATCAGTGAGGTTCATCGGCAATTGGATACAGCAAAAATGTCACCTGGTGCTGATGAAGCGGCGTTATTTGATAAACTTATTTCGATTATTTTAGAAGAACTGTCAAACTTTGATACGATCATTTTTGATACAGCTCCTACGGGTCATACAATCCGGTTGTTATCATTGCCAGAATTAATGGGCGTTTGGATTGAAGGATTATTGGAAAAGCGTAAGAAAACGAATGAAAATTATACACAGCTTTTAAATGATGGAGAGCCGATTGAGGATCCAATCTATGATGTTTTAAAAGAACGACAGGAACGGTTTGCAAAAGCTAGGGAAATTTTATTAGATCCAAGTAAGACAAGCTTTGTATTTGTATTAAACCCAGAACGACTTCCCATTTCAGAAACAAATAAGGCGATTCAATTACTTGATAAATATCACTTGCATGTGAAATCATTAATTGTAAATAAAGTATTGCCAGACGATGCTGAAGGTGATTTTATCATAAAACGAAGAGAGCATGAGAAGCAATACATCAACTTGATAGAAAAAACATTTACAAGACAGCAGTTGATTTACGTTCCGTTGTTTGCAAATGATGTTACGTGTAAGCAGGAATTAGAAGAGTTTAGTATCTATTTTCAGGAAGGATGACACATGTATGAAAGCTTTTGTTCATGATCATGGAAACTTAAAAATGACGACGATCGACGATCCAAAGGCAGGGGATGGTGAGGTAGTTGTGGCCATACAGACTGCCGGTCTTAATCATCGTGACCTATTTATCCCGAATCGTAGGGGGAATGATGCGTCTGCACTTGTTATTGGATCAGACGGTGCAGGTATAATTGAAAGCGTTGGGGCTGGGGTTGAACAAATTTGTGTCGGTGATGAAGTGGTTATTAATCCTGGTCTTCGCTGGTTTGAAAACAATGTAGCTCCACCACAAGAATTCGATATTTTAGGTATGCCAGATAACGGAACATTCGCCGAAAAAATTGTACTCTCCGCCGAGCAAGTAGAGAAAAAGCCAGTATATTTGAGTTGGGAAGAAGCAGGAGTTCTTGCTTTATCGGCATTAACAGGCTATCGTGCAATGTTTACAAAAGGCGAATTGCGGAAAGGGGAGACGATTTTTATCCCTGGTGCAGGTAGCGGTGTTGCTACTTATTTGATTTTATTTGCTAAACATGCTGATGCTAGAGTGATTGTTACCTCCAGAAGCCAGGAGAAAAGGAATCAAGCACTACAATTAGGTGCAGATATCGCACTTGATACAAATAGTGATTGGACAGAAGAATTAAAAAATGAAACTGTTGATCTTGTTATTGAAAGTGTCGGTCGTGCGACATTTAATAGGTCTCTAAGCGTTTTAAAGAAAGGCGGCAGAATGGTAACGTTTGGATCATCTACAGAGGATACTGTTGATCTCAACTTGCGTGAATTCTTCTATGGACAATATCAATTAGTTGGTACCACAATGGGGTCAAGGGAAGAACTTCGCGAAATGCTGAGTTTTATTGAAAGGCACAGCATTCATCCAGTTGTGGATAGTACGTTTACGTTAGATCAGACTAAAGCTGCGATGGATCATCTAGAACAAGGGAAACAATTTGGAAAAGTGGCCATTAGAATTAGGTAATAGATTATGAGGCTCTCATGATTGAGAGCCTCTATTTTTGTACTGATTTTCTTTTTGCCAACTTGGGCCCCTAGTTATTTCTTCCTTCCATAACGTGAATGAAAACCCGACTGAATAGAACAAAATAACTGTGATAAAAGAATCCATACAATTATATTTAAACAAATCCCTCATATTCTCTTTGGTTAGGTAATTCACCTTGTCTGTAAACTCGGTAAATATAACTTTAATAGAAATAGTAACCTTCATATCTAGATACGTTACCATCCAATCAAATGCCTCAAATTCCGGAATAATGACCAGCCAAATGGTTCACCTTTAAATTCTTCTTGTGTTTTTTCAACTAATTTGTTCTCTTTTCTATTCTCTAAGAACTGTTTCAACTTTTGGACTAAAATAATTCTTATTAAGCATCTAATCTAATAAGAATCTAGTCCCATTATTTATAGAAATTCGTTTACGGATAAACATTGAGATAGATTCGGATTGAATTCCCTTCGAATCTTCTATTGAACCACACAAGCCTTGTTCAAATATAAATGAATTGAGAAATATGAACATCGTTATTAAACAAATTCTGGCAGGTAATAGTATACTTCTGATCGATGATATGGACCATGCTTTTCAGTTTCATTCGGCTAAGTCGGTAGGAAGGGATATTTCAGAACTAGCTGTAGAACGTTCGATAAGGGGACCGAAAGAAGGGTTTGTTGAAGACATTCAATTAAATTTGTTGTTAATCCGTCGGAAATTACAATTGCCTTCCTTAAAAGTGGAGAAAATGGTATTAGGGCGACAAACCAATACGCAAATTAATATAGTTTATCTTAAGCGAATTGCAGATGAAGATATAGTTCGTGAAGTTCAACAGCGATTATCTCGCATTGACATTGATGGTATTTTAGATAGTCCATATATTGAATCGATGATAAAAGATTCTCCGAAATCACCTTTCCCAACTATGTTTAGTACAGAACGTCCTGACCGTGTTTGTGGCGGACTGTTAGATGGAAAAGTTGCTGTTTTAATTGACGGAACTCCTTTCGTTTTAACCGTCCCAGCATTATTTGTTGAGTTTCTACACTCAAGCGAGGAATTACTATGATAGCTCATTGATTTCAACAGCTATACGGTCAGCGATCCAAGACATGATAAGAAAAGACCAATTTTCTGCTACGAACATGGTGAAAGATATCAGTCAATTTATGAGAACATTTTCAAGTGATACGATGGATCCTTATACTGGTGTTGTGCTACCAGCAAAGAAAATGGGGGTTCAAGCTGAAGGGGAGAAAAAGGAGACTAAACAGGAGGTCCAAAAACAAGACGGTAGTGATACAAACGAGGGAACGTCGAGCAATATAGGAAAAAAGGTAGAAAATCAAATTCCAACCGTTCTTAGCTTTCAGGGAACGGCCTCCTTTAAGGATGGGAATTTAAAAGGTTTTTTAGATGAAGAGGAAACTCTTGGATTGTTAGCCATCCAGGGAGAGCTTAAGAATGAGGTTGTTGTTTTGGATTGTAATGGAAAAGACCAAGGAACAGTGGGCGTGAATATAAAAGATACGAATTCAAAAATGCTACCACATAGTATTGATCAAAATGTAGAAATGTCGGTTGCTATTCAAGTGGAAGCTGATATTAGTGAAATTACGTGCCCTAATTTGAACGTAGACACAAAGAAAATTGAAGAACTAAACAAACAACTTGAAGCAATTGGTATAATTCTTCTGTTCTCCCATGGTTAGGAGTATTTTTCTCAACTTGGAGGTTGTCAGATGTGTAATAATTTAATTCATTTTCCGAACAAAGATGATTTTCCAGAAGAATCTGATGAAATGTTGATTAGGGAAATCCGTGATCTGATCTCCCTATTTCAAAATCAAGATTTATCTAAAAAAACTAGAGAGGCGGTTTTTAATGAAATAATTGATTTAACTAATCAATTAACGGATCAAATTTAGATTCCTTCACAGACAAAATTGTCACCTTCACCGTCAAGTCTATGGGGATCTTTTTCAGGTCCTCCAGCAGCTTCAAAAAAAGCTTGGGCTTCATCCTGTGAGGAAAAGTCACTGCAATCACGATCCTTACCATTTGGTTCGAAAGGAAAGTCTATCGTAACTTTTTCAGTTTTTGTGGAATTAACAGCACTCATATTAAACCCTTTTTCTGTAACATAACCGTTGATGCTCCATATTCCGATATGTTGCTCTTTTGCTTGCTGTTCAATATCATGGAATTCATCAACATATTTATCGTTAGGTGGGTACACGTAAGCAACACGTGCTAATCCATTTTCCAATAGCAATTTGTTTATCATTTTATTATCTTCTGTATAGACATAAGCAAGTAAACGGTTGTATTTGTCTCGTTTTTCCGTTCCATATTCAATTTTTATCGAATCAGATGCTGAAAATGTTTGTTTCATAAAGTCGCTTGCTTCAGGACCGTATTTTTGAACTTCTTTATCAGGGTGCTTTGTTTCAGGAGTATCGACTAATAATAACCGTATGTATTGTTCTTCACCATTAATGTTTACAATAAGTGTATCTCCATCGACCGCACGTACAAAAGTTGCTTTGGTAGTAGCAGCGTTGTCTGTGCAAGCAGATAAAAGTATAAATAGTAATAGACTGACTGTTGAAATAAACTTTTTAGACATGCTAGTCATCCCCTTTGCAGTTAAAATCAATTATATCATTATAGAACAAAAATTAGCCCCTTTAGTTTCAATTTAAACTAAAAGGGCTAATTTTTATGATTTTAAATAGGGAGCTATAAGATCAATCGCATGCTGAAGTTTATTACTATTGGTTTGATACACTTGCTTTGCCTGTTGGTTCTCGGTAGCTAATGCAAACAATTCCAAATCAGCTTGGCATTTTTTCAAAGTAGCGAAGAGGAGTGGCTTTTCTGATGGACCCGGTACCGAAATTTTATCATCGTATAAGTCGACTGTTAATTGACCATCACTGTCAGCTTGTCCAAGGAAGACATTTTCGATACTTATGTTCATTTTGTCTAGCTCTGTTTCCAGCCAGTTCGTGTTCAGGGATAAGTTTGCCAAGGGCTCCATCAAAACCTTTCCGTCCATAATAACAGTTTGCGATTCTTTTTCTGGAGCAACTGTCATGCCAATTATTTTCGCTGTTAATGGTTGGTTCTCTTTTTTAGGGAGTACACTTAAAGCTCCAGATGATTCAAGTACGGCGAATTCAACATCTGCTACTCGAAAGATATTTTTATCACGTAATTTTTCGAGCAAATCATCTGTTGTGTACCGTTCCTTTTTTAAATTATCTTCCATAATTTTTCCATCTTGAATAAACACAGTCCCTTTTCCTTCGATAATATTTCTAAAGGTTTTACTCTTTTGAGAAAGAAATTCAGCAGCAAAAGGAATGATAAACCAAACAGACAATGCTAAAAGACCATGGAATACATTTCCATCCAAATCAGCGGCAATAAAAGCGACTATACTACCAATTACAATTCCAGTTATATATTCAAATACATTCATTTCTGATAATTGTTTTTTCCCTAGCCATTTTGTAAACAAAAATAGGATAACTAGAGAGCCTGTTGATCGTAATAATATATTAATCCATTCTGGCATAACATTCACAAATCCTTTCACATACTGAAACTATTTCAATTTTTATACTGTGGTTCTTCCTGTCCAATACGAATTACTTCCTTTTGTAAATCTTCTTTTATTTCGGAAATGATATTCTGTACATCTTGATACGTTTGTCTTGTTTCCTGATCCTGTGCTTTATTTGCTAAAATGCCTAACTGTGCATCAGCGCTTTTTAATGAAGAATAACAACTTTTTACTTGCGATCCAACGGTCATTACAAGCACTTCCTTTCAATGGGAGTGGTTATCTATCCTTTTGGTTTAAAAATAAGGGCACCAATCATGCCGAAAATGATTGCTGCAGAAATACCTGAGCTAGTGACCTCAAACATTCCTGTAATAACACCAACAAGGCCATGTTTTTCAGCTTCAGCCATTGCTCCATGAACTAGGGAGTTTCCAAAACTGGTTATTGGTACAGTAGCACCAGCACCAGCAAAATCAATTAGTGGTTCATATAACCCAAATCCGTCCAATATAGCACCAACCACAACTAGGATACTTAACGTATGACCTGGAGTCAGTTTGAATACATCAAACATGATTTGCCCAATAACACAAATAATTCCCCCGACAACAAATGCCCAAAAAAATATCATAATAGATCACTTCCTGATTCAATTGAAACTGCATGTGCAATACATGGTATGGGGTCCTTTTGCTGAACACTTAAAGTTGAATGTAGTGCACCTGTTGCTACTACAAGAATACGGTGAATTTCACCTTGCTTCATTAAATTTAAAAAATGGCCATAGGTGACAACGGCTGAGCACGCTGAACCACTTGCACCAGCAAGAACAGGCTGTCCTTCGCGATAAATTGTAAGTCCGCAGTCTACGTACATTTGTTCAGAAATCTGTAAACCCTCTTTATTCATTAGGTCTAATGAAACTTCTCTTCCAATATGTCCAAGATCACCTGTAATAATTAGATCATAATAAGAAGGATCAATGTCTCTTTCTTTTAAGTGGGTCGCAATTGTATCAGCAGCAGCTGGAGCCATTGCCCCGCCCATATTAAATGGGTCTGTCATCCCCATATCTACAACTTTGCCAATTGTTGCTGATGTTATTTTGGGACCATTTCCTTCTTTTCCAACTAAAGCTACACCAGCACCAGTTACAGTCCATTGAGCTGTTGGAGGCTTTTGACCACCATATTCTGTAGGGTAACGAAATTGTTTTTCGACTGCAGCATTATGGCTGGCACTTCCACTTAGTATATAATTAGCACCTTCGCCATTAATGAGAAATGCTGACAATGCTAAACTTTCCATCGATGTTGCACATGCGCTAAAAAGTCCAAAGTAGGGAAGCCCCATTGTTTTGGCAGTAAAGCTTGTCGGGGTAATTTGGTTAATTAAATCACCGCCAATAAAAAATTGAACCTGCTCTTTTTCAATTGGACTATTTTTAACAGCGAACTGGCAGGCTTCCTCCATCATTGTTTGTTGTGCTTTTTCAAATGATGCTTGTTGTAACCAAATATCATCATGAAGCAGATCAAAGTCATTAGGAATATTCCCATTCGCCTCAAATGGTCCACCTACTGTACCGGTTGATAGGATAGTTGGTTTGTTTTCAAAAATCCAGGTTCGATGTCCAGTTAGCATTACAATCCACCCCATTGAATTAAAATGGTTTTTATTAAGGCAACGATAAATGCAGAAAAGACGCCAAATACGATTACAGATCCAGCTAATTTGAAAATGTTTCCTCCAACGCCAAGGACAAATCCTTCTGTTCGATGTTCTATCGCAGCGGAGATTACAGCATTACCAAATCCTGTAACTGGTACTGCGGAACCAGCGCCAGCAAATTGTCCAATTCGATCATAAATTCCAAATCCAGTTAAAAGCATTGTAATAAAAATAAGTGTAGCTGTAGTAGGATTTCCAGCAGTTTGTTCCGTGAAATCAAAAAAATAAATGTAAGCTGTTGATATAAGTTGGCCGATAAAACAGATAAATCCACCTACAAGAAATGCTTTTATACAATTTTTAAGTAATGGCCGTTTGACTTCTCTTTGTTGCTGGAAAGCTTGATACTCTTGAGATGATGGTGGTAAATTCTTCTTTTTCTTATCTGCCATTTTCAAATCCACTCTTTTCGTTATGTTTGTTCCTTCATTAAATTAATAATGTGTTTCAATTTCTTTTTTATCTGTTTGTTTGAAATATCCTTTTCTTTAATTTCTTTTTCAAGAGACTCAAGTTCAAGTATAATTTTTTTGTCAGTTGAAAGTTCTGTTTTTATGTTTGGGAACTTTTTCTTTAGTTCTTTCGCATATCTTTTACGTATATCCGTTAGTTGAAATCGTTTATTATGATGAACTTCAATAGCTACAACTAAATTTTTATCCGAATTGACTGCATTTATAGACGTGATTTCATCATGTTTACTAAGAATTTTTTTTGCCTTATTTGCCTTTTGTTGGTCGACAAATTTATTATTGGCAATTTTGGTGTATTCAACGTCTTGACCGTCATTTTTGGCTCCGTTAGATTCACTTTCTGGACTACAACTAAATAAAAAAAGCATTAGTCCAAAATATATAATAAGTCGTTTAACGTAAATGTTGATCACCTATTTCTGTATGGATATGTAGGAGCGAGGTTGTTGTCTCATGCAACCTCGCAAAACCCTTTATTGTTTGTATTGTGGTTCTTCTTGTTCTATTTGTGTAACTCTCGGTTCTACATTTTGTAATATAGCTTGTGTTTGCGTTGCGGCATCTTGGTATAGTTGTTTTGCTTGTTTATTTTGTGTTTGAAGGGCAAATTGTTCGAAGCTTGCTTGAGCGCTTTTTAAGCCCGCAATAGTTTGTTTAACCTGTGAGGCCACTGTCATGATTTTTCCTCCTTTTTTAACCTATCTTTCATTAGTTATAATTGTATTTTCTGCGCATTAATATACCCTTTGTTTTTTTCCTATATATGTTAATATTGTATATAATAAGAAAGTCCTATGACCGTTTTTTACAGGCTCCACGCAGTTTGTTGTTATTTACAGAAAGTGCGACATAACAATGGAATACTTTATATAATTACGTCCATTTCTCGACCTCGGTCCGGGATCGCTACGGGTGGATGCGCACCTTAGGGGACTGCCTCAGTCCTGTTAAGAAAACCACTCTAGGGGGATTCGGACACGTGCTGTTCTCGCAGAAAATGGTCTTTTTCCGAGAGGCTCATCGCGAACCCACGGAAAGCGAAGTAAATTTCTCCGAACGTTGACCAAGCACAAAATCACATCACATTTTATGTCAACCAAAAAATAAGATTTACATTTGAAAAAATGAAACATTTGACTGATTTGTTTCGTCTTATATAGTAAGGGGATTTTGGGGAGGCAATTACATATGAAAAAAATAAAGTTAGTTCCAGCTATCCTTATTTTTAGTGTTTGCCTAAGTGGTATCTTTTACTGGGGGTTCCAGGTAGAAAATGCGACATTGGCAGCGAATAAGACTGGATCAAAACAAGTAGATGATTTTATCTTACATATTAGAGTAGAGAGAATAGAAAATGGTATTCGTGTATATCGATCTATCCAATATGTTGGGGATGAATCAATTGAAATTACACATTATACACCTTTAGTATCTGTTTCTTTAAAAAATAAAAATCATGATTTTACTGGCAGTCCAGTAGTGAAAAAATTGGAAAAAGGCAATAGTTATCATCCCCATGGTTCGATAGTAATTAATTCTCCGGATAAAGGGACATATAAATTATATTGCAAAGCACGATTCAGTGTTGATGGTGAAGAAATGGTAATTGATCATGTAGAAAACCTTATTTTTGAATAAAGCTCTTTTCGCATAATTTGTTGCTATTAAAGAAACTGCGACATACAGCAACGTGATTTTCGCAGTGGTAGAAAGGGCACTGGACATAATTTTTAGTTAGTCGCATCTTATATCAACTATGACATAAGATTAATGTTAAAAAACAACAATCTTCTAGATAACAGCCTTGAATAAAAAACAGCACTCTCAAAGGAAAGTGCTGTCTTTTCGTCTAGAATGCTAACTTGTCTGCTATGGATACCTAAACATTTTATCTGCCCATGCTACACATTACTGAATGGAATCTTAAGGGGTGCTTTTATCGCTTATTTAATTTTTTGTCTTGAATGAATTTAGTTACATCCATTCGAATTGGGGTAGTGTATTTTCGTATCATTTGATCAGACCATGTGTCTTTTCGTGTATTTTGTCCCCGGCTTAAGTAATATTTTTCAAGCTCCCGGTCGAATTGTTGTATTAAGCTTGCTTGCTTTTTCATATCATATTTATTCTCATGATAAATTTCATCAAAAGGTAATCGTGGTTTATGTTCTGGTCGATGATCAGGATATCCTACAGCTAAACCGAATAGGGGAATCACATAATCAGGGAGTTCGAGTAAATCGTTAACGCTCTTGACATTATTACGTATACCACCAATATAACAAATGCCAAGACCTATCGATTCAGCAGCAATTACTGCATTTTGAGCGGCAAGTGCAGTGTCTATGGTCGTGACCAAGAATTGTTCGGTACTTTCTATACTTTCTTTCATTTTTTCTTGTTCTTCCTCTGAAGCTAATTGATAGATACGGTTTAAATCGGCACAGAATACAAACAAATGACCACTATTTCTTACGTGTTCATGTCCTGAAATAGATGTTAATTTCTCTTTGATCACTTCGTCCGTAATACCGATGATTGTGTATGCCATAACATAACTTGAAGTTGATGCATGTTGTGCAGCACTAACAATTATTTCTATTTGTTCCGGTGTTAATGCCTCATTCTTAAATTTTCGAATTGAACGATGATTGAGGATGGTTTCAATTGTGTTATTCATGATAATTACTCCTTTATTCATTTAATTGGATACTAAATTGAATACTAGTCGTTTTACTTCCAGCTTCTTGCCATTGTAATAAAAGATCATTTGTCGGATCCGATACAGTGGGAATCATTGCGGTTATTGTTTGATTATCAAGCCATTCAGCTGTAACAATTGGCCAGCTATAATGCAATAGTTTTGCTTCATTCGTATCATTTGTAAGCGATACTAACTCCCAATTTTTTAGGTCAATTACAACTAAATTCGATAATGGTATTGGCAATGCCGTTTCCCTATTAAATTGTAACAAGATTTTTGAGTGGTCTGGGGAGAGCTTTGTTTGGATTGACTTAGCCAAATCTGCTACAAGAAAAGCTTGGTTCTCTTTACTTTGATCAAGCAGTAAATAGGAACATAATCCATTCTTACAAGAAAACTCAAGTAAATAAATGTCTCTTTCAATTGCATCAATTCTAAGCATTTTCATTTTTTCAATTGCTTTTTTCCTATCTTTCGTTGCATATAAATACTCGTTTAATATCGGGACCATTTCCAGATTAATCATTATTTTTTCATCCGGAAGCGCGAACTCTATAAATTCATCAGTTTCTTCGTTGCTTTTTTGTTCAACTAATTCAGGTTCCTCATTTGGGTCTGCCGCTTTAGCATCTTTTTTCACAATGACTGGTTCATCCTTTGAGCAAGCAGTGAGTAATATACAAATAAAAAATAATAAAGTCAACCGTTTAAACATAATGAACGCTCCCCGTGTAAAAGTATTAGTTATCAAATATATTTAATTATACAATAATTTTAATGCAGAAGAAAAAAACACCGCCTAAAAGCGATGCTTTAATTCCGTATTAGATATTTTTAGGATCTTCATGTTCATCATCACTACTCGCGTGTGATAAATAGTCTTCATTTAATTCTTCTTTTTCTTTAGTTGACAGGGAAGCATCCAAGTTTGGATTTTTACCTTTCTTTTTAACTGCTATGAAAACACCAATAACTACGATAACGATTATAGCTAGATAAAACAGCGTCATATTCAAATCGCTCCTAAATTGTAATTAAGTTTTAGCGTTTCCAAATTTACAATACTTATAAAATGACTACATCGATATTACTTGAATCAGACTTTTTTCTATGCTTTTATTTAATGTCTCTTTCGCAGGCATTTGTAAACGCTACAGCTCATTTTTATGTTTGTAGATACATACCCACGTATAAATTTCACCAAACCTATTGAGGTCCTTAGGTGTGACATTTATCATATCTAAATGTGAAAAAGCAGTTATAATGAGGTAGTAGGAATAATTATCAATTACGTGTTTACTTTGTTAAACTAATTATAAAAGTCTTGTAAGGAAGGGTGGTTTTGGATGGTTGAGATGCGAAAGCCAATTCCCATTCATGAAGCGGTATCAAAAGTAATGAATTATAGTAAGCTAGGAAGCGTGGAGAATGTGCCAATAAACGAATGTGATAGTAGGCGAATAGCTGAGCCAATTATTGCAAAACATCCAATTCCCCCATTTAATAAATCACCATACGATGGATTTGCTTTGCGCTCGGTTGATACTGAACAGGCATCACTTCATAACCCTGTTGAATTTGAAGTAATTGAGCATACAGGCGCAGGTTTTGTCCCGACAAAAAAGTTGCAAAAAGGTCAAGCTACAAGAATTATGACAGGAGCGCAAATACCTGAAGGTGCTGATTGTGTTGCCATGTTTGAGATTTGTCAGACATATGAACGAGATAATAAGAATTACATGACAATAAAACGAACAATGAAAAAAGGACAGAATATCATTGATAAAGGTTCGGAAGTAGCATTGGATGAAACGCTTATTGAAGCGGGCACATATATAAACCCAGGTGTAAAAGCTTTACTAGCGACCTTTGGATATAGTGAAGTACCTGTTGCAAAAAAGCCTGTTGTCGGTGTTATAGCAACCGGGACGGAGCTGTTAGATGTTCATGAGGAACTTCAACCGGGAAAAATCCGTAATTCTAATGCATATATGATTACTTCGCAAATTAAACGAGCTGGTGGAAAAGTAATTTATTTTGGTAAGTTGGCAGACGAATTTGATTCAAGTTACGATACGATTGAAAAAGCTCTTCATGAGGTAGATATATTGATTACAACTGGTGGCGTTTCTGTCGGTGATTTTGACTTAATGCCAGCTATCTACGAAAAATTAGGTGCTGATGTACTTTTTAACAAAGTGGCGATGCGCCCTGGTAGTGTAACAACTGTTGCCGTACGGGGAGAGCAGCTTTTATTTGGTTTATCAGGTAATCCTTCAGCATGTTACGTTGGATTTGAATTGTTTGTTCGTCCAATCATCCATCGATTGTTGTATAGTGAGAAGCCGTTTTTAAAATGTATTGATGCAACATTATTAGAAGAATTTCCAAAACCAAACCCATTTACTAGATTTGTTAGAAGTTATCTTGAATTTGAAAGAGGAAAAGTATGTGTTCGTTTAGCAGGCATGGATAAATCAAATGTTGTTACTTCATTGGCACATACCAATGGTTTAATGGTTTTGCCAGGAGGGACGAGAGGATATAAATCTGGAGCAGATGTTGAAGTATTGTTACTTAACGAGCATGAAGGCCAACAGGAATTTTGATGAGAGACTAGCTTGTTTGCACGATTTCTCTGAAAGACGCGTTACCATTTTTCGGATTAATACTTAACTAGGAGTGAATTTAATGCAGGAAAATGCAGCACCTATTACAGATCATTTTGGTAGAACACTAAAGGACTTGCGCATTTCTGTTATCGACAAATGCAATTTCAGGTGCACATATTGTATGCCAAAAGAAATTTTTGGAGATGATTATGCTTTTCTTCCTGAAAGTGAACTATTAAGCTTTGAAGAAATTATCCGATTAGCCAATAGTTTTGCTGAATTAGGGGTCGAAAAAATTCGAATTACTGGTGGTGAGCCATTATTACGTAAAAATCTCGATCAACTCATTGCAGAACTGAATCAAATTCCTGGTATAAATGATATAGCACTTACAACAAATGGAATATTTTTACCAAGAAAGGCTGCTAAATTAAAAGCAGCTGGGCTGAAACGTGTTAATATTAGTTTAGATGCAATTGAAGATGAGGTGTTTACGAAAATTAATGGTAAAGGAGTCGTTGTACTTCCAGTATTAAAAGGAATTGAAGCAGCACAAAATGCCGGATTAAAAGTGAAAATAAACATGGTTGTAAAAAAAGGAATGAATGATAATCAAGTTTTACCAATGGCTAGGTATTTTAAAGGTAAAGACATCATTTTACGTTATATTGAATTTATGGATGTTGGAAATCATAATGGCTGGGACATGAAAAATGTTATTTCCAAGAAACATATTATAGATATGATTAATGAAGAAATGCCAATTGAACCTGTTGACGAGAATTATTATGGTGAAGTTGCCACAAGATATCGTTACAAGGATGGTGAAGGTGAAATAGGTGTTATTTCTTCCGTAACCGATTCATTTTGCGGCACTTGTACAAGGATCAGGCTATCAGCAGATGGTAAATTATATACATGTTTATTTGCATCTAGTGGATACGATGTACGGGAAAAATTACGTGAAGGTCTAACAGAGGAGCAATTAACAGAAAACCTAGCATCATTATGGCATGGTAGAAAGGATCGTTATTCGGACGAGCGAACAGAACGAAAAAGTAAGAATAGGAAAAAAATTGAAATGTCATATATTGGTGGTTAACAAAATTCAATTATAAACTCGGAGGGGTGAGTGGATGAAGACGTTTAAATTAAAGGCGTTAGATATTCTTGAGAGTAATGATGAAGATATCATACACCACGAGATTCCGTTATTAGATGGACTAATTATCAACAGAGAAGATGATCAGAACCGTTGGGTTATTGAAGCTTATGTAAATCATTCTTTGATTTCATTTTTTAAAGATCTAAAAGAGAGAAAAGATGAAGTAATGATTCAGGTCAAAATAACGAAAGAAAGTAATACACCGGCAACATTTATCACTCAAATTATCACCGTTAACGAAATAGGCCCTCATATGAATGTTTTATTTATGGGGACAATAATTGATCGGCAAAAAGGGATTATCAAAGAAACACTTCAAAAGTTAGTTGAAGAGGGATATCAAGGAGAATCATTAATAAAAAAATTTAAAGAGGAAATATAAGAAAAGGTTAGTAGTCAACATTACTAACCTTTTTTATTTTATACGAGATTAGACCCAATAATTTTGAATAGTTATATGAAATTATCGTGAAAATATAAAAATCTCGAAAATCCAAGCATTTCTTTATTTTGCCTGCTATAATGAGGTTAACATTTTAATCATAACAACCGAAATAATAATTGAGATAGTAAGGAGTAGCATTATGTTTTTTCAACATCCATTGTTTCGCTGGTTAAATAAACTGTCACCAGTGCAGCTTATATTAGTCTTTTATTTTCTTGCAGTAATTGTCTCGACTATCATTCTGGCGTTACCAGTAGGACATCGGAATGGAGTAAACATTCCGATTATTGATGTTTTATTCACTGCGGTTAGCGCTATGAGTGTAACGGGTTTAAGTACTATCAGTATTGTAGATAGTTTTAATGCAATAGGCATTATTTTGCTTGCTTTAATCCTTCAATTAGGTGCAATAGGCGTAATGGCAATTGGTACGTTTATTTGGCTACTGCTTGGTAAAAAGATTGGCCTAAAAGAACGACGGTTGATTATGACAGACCAGAACCAGACAACTTTCGAAGGTATGGTACGTTTAATTAAACAAATAGTGTTCGTACTGTTTACAATAGAGTTCATCGGCTTTATTGTATTAGGTACATATTTTCTGCAATATTTCCCAACAGCTTCTGAAGCCTATTTACACGGTTTTTTTGGGACAATCAGTGCCACAACGAATGGTGGATTTGATATTACTGGTCAATCGTTAATACCCTTTAAAGACGATTACTTTGTTCAATTTATTAATATGTTATTAATTATTTTTGGGGCAATAGGATATCCAGTACTTGTGGAACTAAAGGAATACATGTTTGCAAGGACTGATAATCGAAAAAATATGCGTTTTACATTATTTACAAAAGTTACAACTTTTACATTTTTCTCTTTGATTTTTGTGGGAGCAATTTTTATCGCTTTGTTTGATATTGGAAACTTTTTTAGTGATAAGTCATGGCATGAGATATTGTTCTATTCATTGTTTCAATCCGTAACTACTAGAAGTGGTGGTTTAGCAACGATGGACGTTAGTCTCTTGACAGAACAGAATCATCTATTTATGTCATTTCTAATGTTTATTGGCGCCTCACCAAGTAGTGCGGGGGGAGGCATCCGTACTACAACATTTGCACTAGTTGTTATATTTATTATTACATATGCCAGAGGTGGAAACAGCATTCGATTGTTTAGAAGAGAAGTACATGATGAGGATTTGTTGAAAGCTGTTACAGTAACATTAATGGCGTTTATCTTTGTGTTTTTCTCCATTCTTCTTATTTCAATAATGGAACCATTTTCACTATCACAAATTTTATTTGAAGTTACTTCAGCATTCGGAACAGTTGGTTTGTCAGTTGGAATAACAGGTGAATTAACAACATTAAGTAAAATCCTTCTTATGATATTAATGTTCATAGGTAGAGTAGGGATCATCACATTTCTCTTTATGTTTAAAAATAATAAAAAGAGCGGGAAATACCATTATCCAAAAGAAAGAATCATCATCGGATAATCGAGCTTTTAGGTTTTGGGGAGGAAGTCAATGTCTAATTATAAAATGGAAATACCTATCCATCAGCAGGTTTTGGCTAACTTGAAAGAAGCTGTTCTTTTAGTACACGAGAATGGTGCAATACTTAATGGAAATAATGCTGCTTTTACGTTGTTAAACATGGAGGATAAAGATAAGGCTTTTATTCTCGATTATTTAGATTTTGCATTATTAAAAGAAAAAAATGAGTCCCACCTGCTAATGGAACAGAAAAATGACGATGGTAAACTAATCGAAGTCAAGTCGATTAAGATAAGTAAATCGGTTTATTGTTTAATTATGAGTCAGCTTTCTTTACAGGACAAAACAGAAGAAGTCAAGAAATATATCAACCAGCTAATAAACGCAAGTGCTGAAGGAATGCTAATGTACAATGATGAAAAGATTATTGATTGTGATCCTACCTTTGCCAAGATGTTTGGTTATGACAGGGAAGAGATTATTAATATGCAAATTGCCAAGCTTATCGATGAAAAAAGCATGTATAAGTTAAAACAAGTAATCCATAACAATCCTGAAAAACCTTATGAGTTAACAGGTTTAAAAAAAGATGGCACACATTTTTATATTGAAATCTTGGGGCACCCTTATAACAATCAAGGTGAAATAATACGTGTTGCCATCGTAAAAGATATTTCTGACCGAATCGAAAATGAAAAGCGAATAGAATTTATGGCTTATTATGACGAGCTCACCGATCTTCCTAATAGAAATTTCTTTAATAAAGTATTGCAAGAAGCTATAGAACAAGCTGAGAATCAAGATGAACTTCTGGCTGTTTATTTCATTGACTTAGATTACTTTAAAGAAATAAACGATACGTTAGGATATGCGTTTGGAGACCAACTATTAAAGGCTTGTGGGGATCGTTTAAAGGCGTTCTTGGAAACGGATACATTCATTGCCAGAATGGGTGGAGATGAATTTCTAATTTTGCAACGACATACTAAGGATAAAGATGCTGCTGTGAAGCTTGCGGAAAGTATAATTGCTGAATTCGAAAAACCGATAAAAATTGATGACTATGAAATATTTACATCCGTAAGTATTGGGATAAGTATTTTTCCAGAGAATGGCAGAATTCCAAATGATTTAATCAAACACGCTGATTCTGCAATGTATGTAATAAAAGAAAGACACCGGAATAATTATAAGCTTTTCGAGTCTTCTATTTCCGAGAATTTTAAATCGATGCTTACGATGGAAACAGAGTTACGAAAAGCATTAAAGGAAGGGCAGTTCGAGCTTCATTATCAACCACAAAAAAATCTTGGATCAGGAAAAATTGTAGGTCTTGAAGCATTATTGCGATGGAATCATCCTGTTAAGGGATATATTCCTCCAGATAAGTTTATCCCGCTTGCTGAAAAGACAGGCTTGATTATTGATATCGGGGATTGGGTATTAAGAGAAGCGTGTCGGCAAAATAAAGCCTGGCAGGATAAAGGATACCAGCCTGTAATTGTAAGTGTAAATTTGTCTGCAAAACAATTTCATCAAAAAGGGCTTGTAGAGAAGGTAGAAGAAATTTTAAAGAAAACAGGATTAAATCCTTCTTTATTGGAATTAGAAATAACCGAAAGTATGGCTATGTCGAATGAAGAATATATACTTGAAACAATGGTACGATTAAGAAAACTAGGAGTATTGGTATCGATTGATGATTTTGGTACAGGGTACTCATCGTTTAAGTATTTAAGTATTTTTCCAGTAACAAAACTTAAAATTGATAAAATGTTTATGGATGACAATCAAAAGCAGAACCAAGCAATCGTTAAATCTATAATTCATATGTCACATTCCTTAAATATGAAAGTAATTGCTGAGGGAGTAGAAACCATAGAACAGCTTACATTTCTGGAGAAAGAAAAATGTGATGAAATGCAAGGGTTTTATTTTAGCAAACCACTACCACCAAAAGATTTAACACGATTCCTCAGACCGGTATAATAGAAACACCACCTGCTAAAATAGGAAGTAGGTGGTGTTTCTTATAGGTTTATAATGCTTCTTCAGTTGGAAAGGTGTTTACTTGTTCTTTTTTGTCCGGCATTACAAGACTAAAGACAATACCAAATAGTAATGCGATAAAGAATGTTGTGAATTTAGATGTGATAATGCCTTCTAATGGTGTGCTGATCCACAATATTGTTGAGATTATTCCTGCGCTAACCGTTGCTATAACTCCTGCACTAGAATATCGTTTCCAGAAAAATGTCATCAATATTGCTGGGGAGAGGGTACATCCAACACCTGCCCAAGCCCAGCTGACAACAAGATAAAGGAGTGACTCTGACACAAGAGCGATTGTCATGCCAATTAGTCCAAATATAACAACGGATAAGCGGGATATCCATATTAATTGTTTTTCAGTTAAATCAATACCTAGTGCCTTGTGAATGATGTCTTCACTGACAGAACTGGTAACAACTAATAATTGGGAATCAGCAGTTGTTATAATTGCTGCAAGTACTCCTGCAAGTAAAATGCCAGCAAACCAGGTAGGGAAGAGATCAAGAATCATAGTGGGCAAAATAGTCTCAACATCATTAAATGAACCTTGGTCATACATGGCAATTGCCGCTAGTCCAATCATAAATGCGCCACCGTATGCTAAGAATGTCCATATGATTGCAACAGTACTGCCTTGATTTGCTTCTTTTTCATTCTTTAATGCCATAAAGCGAGCACTTAGCTGTGGTTGTCCACCTAAAAATCCAAAAAACCATGAGAAATTGTTAAAGAACAGTACCCCAACGGCAAATCCGGTTAATCCACCAAACCAGGTATTGTAGGAATTACCAGCTTCAACAAGTGATTGGCTAATTGATAAATCGTTTGTGTTGATATAAATTAGTGCTGCTATTGGTAATGCGACTAAAGTTATTACCATCATGATACTTTGAAGCATGTCAGTCCAAACGACAGAAATAAATCCACCACCGATTGCAATTACGATAATTACAATTGTAGCTAATATAACACCAGTAGCTGGAGTGAGACCAAATGTTGTGAATAGCATCTTTCCTGCACCTGCCATTTGCGCCCCAACATAAAACATTAGGAATCCTGCAATTAGTACACCTGTTAACCATCGTATCAACTTTGCTTTTTGTCCAAATCGTACTGCTAAATAATCAGGCAATGTTAGGACATTATATTTCTCTGTTTCTTTCATAAATTTTTTGGCTAAAAATAGCCATGAAAAAATTATACCAATCGCTATTCCTACAGCAACCCAAACACCGGATAATCCCGTCATAAACACGAACCCTGTATAACCTAATAATAACCATGCGGATTCTCCTGTTGCACGTTCAGAAAAGGCAAGGGCCCAGCCAGGAAGTTTTTTCCCTCCTAGTAAAAAATCTGATTGCGTCTTACTACGACGACAAAAATTATACCCAATTCCTAAAATGACAATACAATACAAGATAAACTCAACAATGATTATAGTCATAACACCCTCCATTAAGAATTATTTTGCTTCTCTAACACTGGAAATTTAGTTCAACTGAGTACCAACTCCTTTTTCTAAAGCACGTTGATAGATTAAGTTTGAAACTACTACATCAAACAGTGCCATTCCAGTAGATTTGAAGATGATGGTTTTGTCTTGTTGTAAAGTTAGCTTTGTATTTGATGTTATATAAGTAGACATTGCTTGAATGGAATCTTTTGTTATCCAGTTATTTTCTAATGGGGTGGTAATGTCGCCTGATTCTTTTATTGCATCATGCGTATCAATAAATAGGTGATCGGTTAATTGATACAAGATTTTAGGGAATTCCCGCATCGTAGGTTGAAATGATCCAATACCGATAATTAATTTATTTTTTAACAGTTTAGGATTGTTGGGGAGTACAGGTACTTTGGAAGTCGTAGAAGTTATGATAATATCTGCATGTTCGATAGCCTTGTCGACTGATTTCATTGAATGAATATCGATATCTTTTGTTAGCCAAGGTTTAAGTGATTCGATAAATGATGGCAGTTTATTAAACGAGCGATTATATAAGTATATATCTGTAATCGAGCGCTCTGTGCAAGCTGCGATTGCTTGGTATAACCCTTGTACACCGGTTCCAATAATAGCAAGTTTAGTATCATCAGTTTTTGCTAAATGGCGTACAGCTGAACCACCAATAGCTCCCGTTCTGAACCCTGTTAAAAAGGATCCATCAAGCAACGATTTCATTTCACCATTTTCATGATCATTTAAGATGACAAACTTGCATGCGAGTCGGCATTTGAAATTGGTTAGATTCATATACATGATAAGCTTCATCAATAGCATCGATAACATCCTTCATTGATACAGCCTTTTTTATATCAGATTCACTTAAGAATAACATTGGCTTCATCCTTTCTTTTTTAAGGTGTTTCTAGATTGTTGTTTTTTCAAATGGTGAATTTTATCTAAGTCGACATAAAATGCGAAAAAAGTGCTCTGTAAAATTCGCATTCTATAACACTCTTTTCCCCCGCAGTCCATATATACTTCGCTTAACGGAGGCGGCTGATGAGCCTCATCGCGAGCCCGTGGAAAGCGTAGTGAATTTCCGGAACGGCAGACAAACCGTCATTTCAATCTGCGTCGCAGTTTCTATAAATAGCAACAATTCGAAAATGGCCTTATTTTATAGTTCGTCGTTTAAACGATTGCTCCTTCAATAAGTAATCGATTTTCCGAAAAACGTTCAAAGCACAATGGAGATAAGTCAAGTGTTTCATAGCGTCCTGTTCGAATCAGTTCAGACAACCCTTTACCTACTGCTGGAGCTTGTTGCATCCCATGTCCGCTAAATCCACAAGCAATATAGTATCCTTTTAGTTTAGGATGCTCACCAATTATTGCATTTTGATCCTTTGTATTATAGCTATACATTCCTGCCCAACCACCGTTTATCTTAGCTCGTTCGAAGTTGTTGATACGATGAGCTAATATGGGCCACAGTTGTTCCATAAAGAAAGATCGTTTCCAGGCAAAATCAATTCCCGGTTTTACCTTTTCAGAAAAACCAGAAAGTAGCTGTTTTCCTTCATGACGAAAGTAAACGCCTGTCGGATCAACAGTTAGCGGTAACTCATTTGTTAACGGTTCAGCAATATCAAACTGAATGATTTGTCTTTTTAATGGAACGATGGGTAATGGAAGATAGATTTTGTCACTTAATGCTGGAGCCCATGGACCGGCACTATTAATGACGATTGGTGCATGATAGACATCCCCATTTGCCAAGCGAACACCGGTTAGTCCTTGTTTGTCGTCTTGCAATATTGTATCCACTTCCTCATATATATAGGTTGCCCCAAGTTGTTTTGCCTTTTTTGCATAACCCTGCATGACGGAATAAGGATCCAAATACCCATCCTCCTTGCAATAAAGTCCACCTTCCAAATCATTAATCGTTAACTCGGGAATAACGGTGAGTAGTTCTTGTTTCGTTAATAAGTCAGAAGGTACACCATATTTCCGTTGTAATTCCATTTGTTTTTTCAGCTGGTTCATCGTTTCATTCTTTGCCAAAAACAGATAGCCCCGTTGTTTAAAATAAATTTCCGTTCTCTCTCCATTAATCGCCATGTCTTCAGGGAAAGATTTATATTTTTTAAGACTGTAACGGCTGATTTGAATATTAATTGCAGTCGTAAATAATTGTCTGATTCCACCAGCACTTCTTGGGGTAGAGGAGAATTCGTATATGGTATCTTTTTCAAATACGGTAATTTCCCCGTTATATCCATCGTTCAATAGATTAAAGGCAACGCTTGAACCGATAACACCGCCGCCAATGATGATAATATCCGTTTTTTTTTGCAACCGTACCACCTCAGATATGTTATAATTAGACAATTCCTAAGATTATATATATTTATAACTTATTTGAGAGATAAAAATCTATGTGCAAATTAAACAAAAATATTGGTTAATTTTATACTTATTTAAATTATCTAAATTATGTTAAAATAAATATGGATATAAAAGATGGGAGGGGCGTAGTATGGATAACTTCGTACAATTTGCACAAAGAGTTGTGAAAGCGGTTTCAGAAATTTCGCCATTTCCGATAAGTTTAAGTGATGATAAAGGGTATATTATTGGAGATACAAACAGTTCCCGAATAGGGAGTTTACATAAACCTTCAATAGAAGTGATTAAATCAAATAGAGCTATTTTATATGATGACGAAAAAATATCCAAAATGGAAAATGTTTTGCCTGGTATAGCAGTACCATTAACATTGGATTATAATACAGTAGGGGTGTTGGGGATTATCGGTGATCCGAAAGAAGTTGATCCCTACGCAGACCTCATTAAAAAATACGTAGAGATGATGTGGCATGAAACAATAAGAACGCATATAGAAGATTTAGAGGTAAAAACAGTAGAAACATTTGTTCAATATATTTTATTAAACGAAACGGTTAATAGGGAGCGGGTTGAGCAATATTGTCGTATGCTTCAAATCGATTTTTCCTGTTATAGATATTGCATATTAATTGATATAGGGGATTCATTATTACAAAATGTTCAGGATAAACAACAAGCATTTTCGTTCGATAATTATAAGAAAACGTTGCTTGACTGTGTAACAAGAACGTATGGCGATGATCATGCTAATATATGTGCATTTTTAAACACAGAAAAAATTGTATTATTAAAAACAGTGCAAAATGAGGAAGAATATCTTATCACAATGAAGGAGTTTACGAATAAAAGCAAGAATTTAATGCAAATGCTTGAAGTTTATCATATTAATCAGGTTACTATAGCAGCGGGAAATATGTACTCGGCCATTGATCGTTTAAATCAATCTTACCATGAAGCGGAATCTCTAATAAACTTTGGACAAAAGGCAGCAATTCGACCAGCTATTTATACCTATTATAATTGGAAAATACTGCTTGAAATGCTTCCCTTTCAAATTGATTCAAACATGCAAGAAAAATTATTGCAGCGGTTAATGCCACTTATAAAAGATAATGGGTTTGATGAGCTAAAGTATAATTTTATAATGTATTGTGATAACAATATGAATGTAAGTAAGACGGCAAAAGAATTATATATTCATCGTAATACACTGATTTATCGGTTAAAAAAAATTAATACAATTACAATGCTGGATACCGGCTGTTTTGAACATTGCACATTGCTATATTTAGTATTAAAAAATTATCGTAAGCTTTAAAAAAATGCTTGTGCTAAAGGAGTTAGCACAAGCAAAAAGTGAATTAGCAATAAAATGCGGTCCCTACAATGATTAGAAGAATGAAAAGCACCACTATTAGCGCGAAATTATTGTTATAACCATATCCTTGATATCCACAACCACCGTATCCACCATAACCGTATGGCATACCATTTCACCTCCTGAATGTTTACAGTTATACTATATGTATAAACACACAAAATGGAATGGACGTTTTCATTAGAAAATATTAAAATATTTTGTAAGTAACACAAACGAACCTGTGCAAAACTTATAGCATCGAATAGGGGATTTAGTATGTTAAACGAGAAGAGTTGGCTGAGGGAGGAGCAAATATCTTGGATTAGAGAATTTGCTTCCATTGTAACGGACTGTATATTTATTATGCGAGTTGAAAAGGATCAAACCTATCGATTTATATATGAATACGTAAATAAACCTGCAATGGAGTTAGCTAGAATTACAAGAAGAGATATAGGTAGAAGTATTCTGGAAAGCAACTTTTCAGGAAATGGCGAATATATTCAAGAACGTTATTTAAAAGTAATAACGAGCCAACAGAAGGTATCCTATACAGATAATGTTATATTACCAAACGGGCATTATGAAGCACGTACACAGTTAATCCCTATTTATAATGATAATCAAAAGATTTCTTATGTTTTAGGTGTGACAGTTAATGTGAATCAGTTGTCGGAGAAGTCGGATAATATAAAGTATTTAAATCGCTTATTTTCTATATACATGGATACCACTGATAATGGTGTTGCACTAATTGATTTTAGCGGTAAATTTATCATGATAAATGAAGCTTTTTTAAAGTTGTTTGGATACCAAAAAGCCGATTTACTGAAAATGAACTTAAAGGATTTTCAGCCACATATAAGAGAGAAATTTTTAACTTATTTTAATCTATTACAGCAAGGAGAAAGAATATTAGGCATTGAATTAGATCTCTTAACCAAAGACAAACAAACATTATATACAACCATTAGTTTTACCCCAATCCCGGATGAAAAAGGGGAGTTTGTCGCCTTTGCTGCTATAGTTGATAATATTACAGATGAGATTAAAACAAAACAAGAATTAACATTCACAAAAGATCGATATCGACTCATTGCTGAAAATACCCAAGACTTGGTAAGCATTATTGATAAAAATGGTATCATTCAATATGCTTCACCATCACATACAACAATTCTAGAATATAGTCCAGAAGAGTTAGTAGGGAACGTTGTTATAGATTATATGCATTTGGAAGATAAAAAGTTATTTATGGATGATCTTTATAAAGCTGTGGAAATGGACGAGTCGACAAAACTATCTTTTCGATTAAGAAAAAAATCTGGTGAAGATCTTTGGGTAGAAACAAATATTAAACCAGTTAGAAATGAAGAAAGTTCGATAGTTCGAATTGTAACAACATCAAGAGATATTACCAAACGGATAGAAGCTTCAAATCAGTTAAAGCAATTTGCTTTTACCGAT
This sequence comes from Virgibacillus ndiopensis, assembly GCF_900187325.1. Taxonomy (GTDB): domain Bacteria; phylum Bacillota; class Bacilli; order Bacillales; family Amphibacillaceae; genus Virgibacillus_E; species Virgibacillus_E ndiopensis. Next base: position 101,802 of record NZ_FZMZ01000005.1, read on the forward strand.
TATCTCACAGGACTTCCTAACAGACGCGAATTTATCGATGTAATCGTTAACGAGAAGGAGCAAGTTGATCAAAAGCAAGCAGAACGAATGGCAGTTTTTTATATTGACGGTGATGGATTTAAAGAAATTAATGATACTTGTGGGCATGAAGTAGGGGATAAGTTTTTAGTTAAGATTGGTGAACGATTAAAAGGGGCCATGCGAAAAGAAGATTTTGTAGCAAGAATTGGCGGCGATGAATTTTCTTTGTTGATGAAGAATGTAAAGAATGTAGATCAAGTGAAATATATGGCTGGTAATATTATTCAAATTATGAAAGAACCGATACAAATTGATTCAGTAGTATTCAATACCACAGTAAGTATAGGGATTAGTATATATCCTGATGATGATAATGATATAGATCGAATTATGCAAAAGGCTGACAAAGCATTGTATCAAGCAAAAAGACACGGAAAGAATACTTTTTATTGTTATGGTGAAATAAAGTGAGGTCATACACGTGTATGATCTCACTTTTTGCTTTCTTTGATATCTATATTCAATATTTTTAATTGATCATTTTCATAACCTATGGTGAATGTATAGCTATACTTTTTCTTTGTAGTTTCTTGTTGATTTTGTAATTTTGTTTCTGTAGTTACGTTTACCGATGTTTTCGTATTGCCATCTTCTGAAATACTACTAGAAAACTCATCATACACTAAATTTATAATATGAACATATTTTTCTCGGAAATCTGGATATGTTGTTTCTGCCTGCATATTACTTCCAAGTAGTGTGTACGCACCGACATAATCACGCGTTAGAATGCTATCAAAATAGTATTCGATTAAATATTGTGCATCCTGTTTAAATTGCTCAGGATCAAAATTATTGAGAATATCAGATGTACTTGCATAATCTAACTGATCCGTTTTAGCTGAAGTAGACCATTCTTCAATTTGTGAATGAACGGTGGTTATAGGTATGCTGAATCCAATCGTTCCATCTTCAGTACCAACAGAATTTATTCCAATAACTTCTCCTGTTGATCGTTTTATTAATGGACCACCACTATTCCCATGGGTGATTTGGGCGGAAATTTGATAAATATCTTCATAAACAAAATTATTCAGTGAAAAATTTCGTTCTGTTCCAGAAATAATACCCAGTGTAACCGTGTTTTGAAATCCATGTGGACTACCAAGAGCAATAACTTCGTCACCTAATTCCGTCTTATCATCCCCAGTTGCAAGTGAAAATGGAGTTTGACCTGCAAGTTGGGGGACTCGAATTACCGCTATATCAGTGTCTTCACCGATACCAACAATTGCAGCTGGATAGATTTTAGCATTTGCTGTACGAACATAAATTGCATCAGCATCCTTAACAACATGAGCATTCGTAATTATATCGCCCTTATCATTGTAGAGAAATCCAGATCCTGTTAAGGTGCTTTTTTCATCTTGGGCTTCAATTTGCAAGACGTTTTTTTCAGCATTGTGAATAATGGTTTTTAAATCCAAAACTTGTTCATTTGTTTTTACTTTATTAATACCCGTATTGTTTATGGCTGTTTCCTCAGATTGCCATTGGTGGTGTATAAGAAATATCCCTGTTACTCCAGTGATTACAATTATGATAGATACAATGATTGGACCGTAATGTCTTTTATTCATGGAAGTTCACCCCAATATTGGCTTGCTAAATAGTGTCTCTTATTCAGTATACCATTTAATCTTATTTACCTTTATATCAACATTTTTCTCTTTTTCATGTATATCAAAATGTGTAAATTCAAATTTTCCCGTTTCATCTGGATACAGCGTATCAGGATATACATACACCTCATTTGATAGAAATTCTTTTCCTTCTTTTGTTGTAAGTGAATATTCTATAAGTATCGAATTAATGGGAATGGTAGCTACACTTTTGACTTGTCCCTTAACGACTAAATTTCCTTGCTCGTCACTTTCGACCTTTACAGAAACTAGCTCAATTGCATCATTTTCATTTAATTGCTGTTCTTCAGCAGCAGTATTTATAGCTTGTTCAATACGCTGTTCTAGAGCTGTTTCGAAAGCGATTTTTTCTTTATCAATTGTTGTCTTTAAGCTTTGTAATTTATCAGAGTCAGATGCATATTTTAATCCATCTTCAACCAAAATACTTGCGTCCGAGAATTGTTTTTTGTTTAACAAATCACTTGCTTTTGAAAACGTGTAGTCAATTATTTGATTACGAATAGAAGCTGTTATTTCTTTTGCTTCATCATTTTTGATGGCGTCTGCTTCCCACAACAATATTTTCAGATCATCAATACTTGGTTTTTTTTGCAACTCATACTTCAACTGTTCAATTTTAGTTGCTTGCCGCTGTGTAACAATCGTATTAATTAGCTCTGTTACAACAGTTCCGTTAAAATTTTTAAGCAGATTTTCAGACTCATTAATAAGTGTTAAAGCTTTTTGAAATTCTTGATTTTCTAATTGATCATTAGCATCTTTTAATTTCGATTGAAGTTTTAGAACACTTTCCATGAAATTACTGGAAACGGCAGCTTCAGATAAATTTTCCTTATGATCTAACGCATCCTGAAACAATTGTTTTGCTTCCTTGTAATCGCCTTTAAGTGCACTTTTTTCGCCTTTTTCATAAAGTTCTTTTGCTTCAGCTGTTTGGTTTTGTAGAAATAAATAATAAATACCTGATGAAAATATGAGAAATATCGTTAAAATTATAGGAACATACCAAAGTTTATTGAATGGCTTTTTTACTTCTAAACGGTCGTAAATATCATTTGGCAACTGATTACCACAATTTATACAATAGAGCTCATCTTCTTTAATTTTTGTGCCACAATAAGGACAATGAGGCATGTTAAAACCTACTTTCAAATGTGGATAAGAATTTTTAGATTTTTAATGGTACGAATACCTTGATTTTAACATATTTTTGCTTTCTTTAGCACGAGAATATTGGTATGATAGTTGAAGATAATGCTATATTTATTACAATCTTTAGGGGTTGTTTTGCTACTACATATTTAGGGGGTGTCACACTATGTGGGAAACTGCTTTTGGGATTATTTGTCTAGGACTCGTAGTACTATTTATTGGTTACTGCGTTTTTGATAATGAGTAACGTAATAGAGAAAAGGCCGGACATAGTAGCCCGGCCTTTTAAACTTATCTCGTCATTGACCAATCATCAAATGGATAAATAATAAATTCTGATCTGCCAATAATGTCTTCTTCATTAATTAAACCTAGACCATTCCTGCTATCTCTACTGATGGCACGATTATCTCCCATCACAAAATATTTATCCTTTTTCACTGTAATAGGACCAAAATTGCCAGTATTATTAATTGCCTCATCACTAATAAATGTTTCTGTATATTTTTCACCATTTATATATAATTGATGATTCCTCATTTCAACAGTTTCCCCAGGTAATGCTATAACTCTTTTCACGTAGTTTTTAATAGGACGCTGAATAATGATAATATCTCCACGATCAGGTTCACCGATTAAATAAACAAATTTATTGAAAATTACTCTTTCTCCATCCTCAAGTGTAGGGTACATGCTGTCACCCTCAACAATAGAAGTTGCAAATACAAATGTTCTTAAGAAAAAAGCAAGTAATATTGCAATAAATATAGCTTTTGCCCATTCTAACCATTCGTTTTTCTTTTTAGTTTCAACCAAAGAAGACATCCTTTCTTTGAAGTTCGATTCATTTACTATAGTATCCTGTATAGGAGACATGGTATAGTCGAATACCTCTAGACATTATTCAATATTCATTTGTTTCGCTTTTGCTAATTCCTTCAGCGTTGCTATCATATTTTTTTGATAGGATTGGTTTGTGTCTAATTGTAAGCCAATCTCAAGGTGGTTACGATAAGATTTTGTCCAGCTAACCTTACCTAAAGCATGAAAAGGAACAGAATTTAATGTGAATGCTAATTTAACTTCCATTTCCTTTGATAATACAATATTATTTTTGCATTTTATTTTAGCACCTTGATTACTTACATCCAAAAGGAGAACACTGATGGTAACTGTATCATGTTCATTTAGCTTTGTTAAAGCCCCATTTATAGGCTCATCAAAAGAATAGCGGAGAGGCTCATTTCGTTTAAAATACATCACTTTTCTCCTTCGTTAGAGTCTATATAAAAAATACCATTTATCGTTACATAATAATAGTCTTTTGCCTGTATAAATAATGTAAAATAAAGTGAACGAAATGCTTGGCATTATTTATTTAACTATGCTAAAGTTAACTATATCGAACACAAGTACGAAAAGGAGGTTGTAAAAAAATAGTAATGTGCGCTACAGATAAGCTTTTAGACCGAATTGAATTTTTACGAAATAAAATGACCGAGATAGCTTTGAATAAAGGTTTTACAAGTGTAGAATCAATTGCTATCAGTCAGGAATTGGATAGACTTTTAAATTTATACAACGATGTTAAGCAATCCCAAAAACAATAAAAGGTGGGATATACACACTAGTGCAATTCTGTAATAGGTGCATCATCCCTACACATTTTTCGTTACATGAAGTTATAGGATTGAAGAAAATCCTCTATATGATCTAACCCCTTTTTCAGCGTATTTAAATCGTACGCATAAGACAGCCGCATATAGCCTTCACCTAATTTAGAAAACGAGTCTCCTGGAACTAATGCAACTTTTCCTTTACGAACCAATTGTATTCCTAACTCAAATGAAGTCATATTTTTAATTGGAAATTTAGGAAAAAAGTAGAAAGCTCCTTCTGGTTTATTTACATTCAATCCCATTTTTATCAATCTCTCATAAACGTAATCCCGGCGTTTCCTGTACTCCTCACACATGACAGCTGAATCTGTCTGACCATTCGTTAATGCTTCCAGTGCGGCATATTGGCTTACGGATGAAGCGCAGGATACATTGTATTGATGTACTTTTAACATGTGAGCTGTAAGCCATTTAGGTGCGAGCACATAACCAATACGAAATCCTGTCATTGCATGCGATTTTGACAATCCATTGATGACAATTGTTTTATCCCTTATTTCCGGAAAACTTGCAATCGAAACATGTGGATGGTCATAAACCAGTTCACTGTAAATTTCATCTGCCAAAATAAAGATATCTCTATTTTTTAACACGGATACAAGTTCTACCAATTCATCCTTTGTAAATGAAGCCCCTGTTGGGTTTGATGGATAGGGGAGAACAACACATTTTGTTTTATCTGTTAAATGCTGTATTAAATTTTCTTTTGTTAATTTAAAATTATCTTTAGTTGTATCAGCATGAACTGCTTTGGCACCAGCCATAGTTATAAGTGGTTCATAACCTGGATAGATTGGTCCAGGAAGGATTACTTCATCATTTGGATTTAATATCGTACGAAAGGAAATGTCTATTGCCTGTGAAGCTCCTGTTGTGACAATTATCTCATTTTCAGGATTATAACGAATTGAATAATGAGATTCATTAAAGACCGATATAGCTTTTCGTAAATCGATAATACCGGCATTATGTGTGTAGGTTGTTTTGTTTTGCATCAATGCATTTAATGCTGCGTTTTTAATATGCTGTGGCGTATGAAAATCAGGTTGACCTATCGTTAAAGAAACTACATTTGTTTCATCTGCTACTAAATTAAAAAATTTCCGGATTCCAGATATTTCAATGTTTTGTACCATTTTATTAATTGATTGCTGCAAAATATTACCCTCCAAAAAAATACTTTGTAAAATCTTCACAAAATGTTCAAATAATTTTGATTTATAAATCAAGAAATAGGGTATACTAGTATTGGATACTTAATTACCTCTATAAAGGAGTGTTTCAAATGAGACCAAAAACACAAAGTTTTGAACAACTTGTTAATCAAAATAGACAAGAATTAATGCAAGATGAGAAAAGATTAACACAAATAGAGACTCGCTTGGAAAAGAAACAAACGAAACTTGTTGCTCAAAAACAAAATCGTTATTCAAATATATAATAACATAGGATGATTTAAAGGTTATGTAAAAAGAATCAGGAGTGGCGTTTATTGCCATTCCTGATTCTTTGTTCAGTCTATAAATTTTTAAACAACACATTATTTTCTAAATGTACGTGCTGGAATGTATCTGATTCCATTTCAGATAGCCGAGCATACGTAATCCGGTAGGAGTTGCATGCATCTAATGGTGGTTCGAAATCATTTGTTATCTCACGCATCCTCTTCAGGACATTTCCAGCTGTTTCATGTTCATCTTCAAGGCCACCATTTGCCACATGGATATGTTGCAGAAGATCTTTATTTGGATTTTTTTCATATTCCTTGATTAATGGAAATACTTGGCCTTCTTCATTAATCATATGTTCTTCCATTTCCACTTTAAAATCATTATATAATTTGTGTAATTCTTTTAAATGAGGGTGATTTGTCCCATGAACCCGAAATATTTTCGTTACAAATTGTCCTAGTGCAGGTAATTCTTCATTAAGATAAGCATGATGAGTGTGGATAATATGATCAATTAATTCTGATGGGCTATAAGCATCCCAATTAGTTACATGATGATCTTCCTGTTGCCAATTGTCGTACGCTGTATTTAATTCGGTTAATACAATTGTCTCATCTATTTTACCTTCTGAGAAAGTTTCACTTAGTTGTTTGTCACCTCCACAACAGAAATCAATTCGATGTTTCTTAAATAAATCACTCGCTTTTGGGAAAACCTTTATAACCTCAGCGGGTGTATGTTCAGCAGTAAATATCATTATCATTACCTCCTAATCGTTAATCTAGTTAAATGATAATGGATTACGCTGAACGATGTAGTGATTGAAATCACAGTTAAGTAAAAATTTTATTTTCCCGTTTTTCTTTTGTTTGAATGGAATATGCTTGAATCAGAATAACAGCTCCTATAATACAACCCATTCCTATCATTTGGATAAAGGAAAATGCCTCATGGAATATAAAAATCCCAATAAGTGTTGCTACAACGGGCTCTATGGTAGTTAAAATAGATGCCTTTGATGCTTCAGTTTGCTGCAATCCATATGTATATACGATATAGGCTAATGCCGTTGGTAGAAATCCAAGGCCAAATGCATATAGCAATACAGTAGGATCTAGTAACAAATGAAATTTCGTTTGGTACGGAAAAAATGGCAATAATGTGACACTTGCTACAACGAACGTATAGGTTGTAATACTTAAACTTGAATATTTTTTTAATGCAAGCTTACTAAAAATACTATACAAAGCATATCCAATGCCAGACCCAATCCCGAATAAGATACTCGACATTTGTAATACATCTAAATTTAAAGGTATTAATCCTACAACAAAACAGGTTCCAAGTAGGGTAATAAACAGAGCAATCAACTTTATTTTTGTTAAGGGTTCTTTAAATAGAAAGAATGATAGTATCGTCACAAAAGCTGGTGCTGTATATAATAAAGCTGTTGCGACAGGTATGGTAGACAAGTCAATAGCTGTAAACATGCAGTAATTAAAAAAGATAATACTGAAAATACCTGTTCCTATATAATATTTTATATCACCGACGGACAGTAGCTTTAGTTTTTTAGGAGAACGAACTAGCATATATAAAAATAGAATGATAGCGGTAGTCCATGCTCTTAACGTCACAACCTCCATAGGTGTAAAACCAAATGTGTATAAATTTTTCACATACCAGCCAATTGTCCCCCACAATGCAGCCCCTAAAATGATATAGAGAAAGGCTTTATTCAAAATTGCATTCCTCCTAGAACGTATTACTATTCAGTTTTTAAGATAAGTATAGGTTTATTGTAACAAATAACAGTCAATGCTTACTAATAAATTATTAAATTCTGAAAGTGGTTGATTCGTATGCTTTTTTCCGGTTTCGATCTAATTCATTTATCACAGCTTTTCTTGTTGGGACTAAATGCTGAGCAATTATTTTTTATCTTCATTTTTATTGGGATACTGATATTTTATCTAGTATTACAGCCTATCATCCATTGGTTTGTAACAGTTAAATCTACGAGAATTCTTAGTTACATCATTAGCAGTTTACTTGTATTGATATGTATATTGATTATAAGTGTATACCAGCGGGAGGCGTTTACGAACTTAATAAAAGTATCCTTACATGGTCTTGCGGCTTTTGGTGCTATTTTATTTCTTGTTCAATGGTTTCGTGTCATTTTTAATAGAAAAAACAAAAGCGTATGATCAGTTTGATCGATACGCTTAAAATATTAGATTGTTATTTCAATTGATGTTGCAATGCACTGCACCTATCATTCTTGTTTGACATAACGATTATTTCCATCATTTTGCTGCCTTTTCTCATTATAAAAGCGGGAAAACACCTTTAGAAATTTCGATATGATTTTTTGGGTGGCCATTCCATTTTTCCGAGAGACGATGGGGTAAAATAGGCAGAGGTGTATTTTTTTTTCTGTGGTTTCTGCTGACTTTTAGGCTTCCAATTGATATATCGATAAACAACTTTTTTTGCTTGTGATAAAGACATTTTTGTTTGAGGGTTTCGAAAGTCTTGATCGAGTGTACCTAAATGCTCAAGCTTTTTGAAGTCTTCTTTAGCAGGAGGTATATGAAAATAATAATTGTCCACTTTTACAAGAAGTGTGGAATGCTGATTGCTGAATTTCGGGTGATTAGAAAAGTGGAGTCCAACTTTTTTCGCACGTTTTTCTTGCAGGAGTCGTTTTATTGTTTCTTTTTTTATATAGTATAAATGTTGCGGCTCTGGTGCAGTTTTAGCATGGCGATTAATTGTGAAGATTGCTTGTGCAAGTTCACTTAATGGAATCGTTTTATTTTCACTCATTCTGTATCCTCCTTCCTGGTAACTGTCTATATAGTATCTCAAAGCTTGTCTACTTTCAAGAAGAAATTGGAGAAAGAAAAAGGAGCTATCTAAAGTTAAGCTCCTTCTACATCTTGTTTTAATTTCTTAATATCCTCAACAATTTTTTCCATATTTTCTCGTTCCATTCCATTGTATTGTTCAATTGCATTACCTTCAGGGGAAACTAGGAAAAAATTTATACCATGCATAAAATCTCCTTCATCCGTTTTTTCAAGCGGGGTTTTAAACGATTTAATTGAGAACTCTTTGATCGTTTTTATATCATACCCTGTTAAAAAATTCCAATTAGCAAAATTTATTCCACGAGACTCACCATATGCTTTTAAAACTTCTGGCGTATCAGTTTCTGGATCAACACTGAATGACACCAATTGCACATCTTCTAAATCAGCTTCCTTTAATTGTTGCTGAAGTTTTTGCATGTTGTATGTCATTGGCGGACATTCCGTTTTACAACTTGTATAGATGAAATCAGCAATCCAAAATTTTCCATCTAATTCACTTTTGCTGACTGATTCCCCATTTTGATTAGTATACGAAAAGTCGTTAACTTCATAGGAGAGGTCACCTTCGTATTTATCACCACAAGCACTTAACACAAATGCAATTACAATAAGTGTAAATGCTAATTTAAAAACTATTTTCATATGTACACATCCTCCATGGAACTTAAATCGTATCAAGTGTAGCACGATTAACCATTAAAAACTATGAATAAACTGTTACATCTGTATGTTGCATCAAAAAAATGGTCTGATCCTATTTATCTTTGGATCAAACCATTGTCATTAATAATATCCTTTATTGTAATGTGGATTATACCCATAACCTTGACCGTACCCATACCCATAAGGATAATATGGAGGGCGAGGTGGATATGGATAATAACCACCGTAACCGGGATATAGAGCTCCATATAAAAAAGGGGCAACTGCAAGCCCGGTTAGGAAAGGTACAACTGGAAATACACGTTCATTCTGGGCAGGGAAAGAGGAGTCACTGTATTGCCGTTCGTCGACATACATTACTGGATAGTTCAGATTAAATCATCCCTTTCATAAAAAAGCTTACACAATAGCCTATGCAAATTAATAAAAAGGGAGCATGTATGATTGGATATCCAGAAAAATTAACTAGGATTTTTTAATGTAAATACTTGGATTTCTGGCTTACAAAGAAAACGATAGGGAAGACGCGTTGTTCCAATGCCTCTGCTAACATATAAGGTTAATTTACCATTGTTAAATGTATGTTTTCCTTGTACATATTTCTCTGCATATGCCGGTGTATATAAATGTCCGATGAAAGGAAAGCGGACTTGTCCTCCATGACTGTGACCTGACAGTTGTACATCAACAGGGAACTTAACAGCTCTATCAGCAAAATCGGGCTCATGAGCAAGTAATATTGTAAACAGTTTCGTATTTACTCCTTGTAATGTACGTTCAAGGTTTGGATTTCCGAGCATAACATCGTCTAATCCTGCTAGATTGATATGTTCATTTTCTTTTGATATTACGGTATTACTATTTTTTAAGAGTTTAAACTCTGACTGATTCATGACGTCACGAACAATATTTGTTCCATAACCTCCATGATCGTGGTTACCATATATCCAATATTTACCATATTCAGCCTTCAATTGGCGTAATGTCTTAATCAGATTATTGTTCCAATGATACGTGTTAGGTTCATCAACAAGATCCCCCGTAAAAACGATTAGATCTGGATTATGGCTGTTGATTTTTGTAACCAAATTATTTAATTGTTCAAGTGTATAATGAAATCCGATATGTGTATCAGAAAATTGTACTATTTTGAAGTTGTTAAATGTACTCGGAATTTTTGTGGATCCAATGGTTTCTTTATTTATATGAAGCATATTTGGTTCTATGTCACGAGCATAGTAATATGTACCCCCGCTTATCCCAAAAACAGCTAGGGTGCTACCAAATAATTTCTTTAAAAATGACCGTCTATTCATACTTGTCAAACCTTTCTATGCTGACAAAATCAGATAATAAAATTATAGCACGGAATAGGATTTAATTTATACCGTAAATTTTATAAGTTTACATAATTTATCATAATTATCAGTCAATTCTTTGACTTTTTGAAGTGTTAGCAATACTATTAATAGTATGAGATAAAATTATAAAATTTGCAGGGGGAACCTATGAAAAACAAAACAATTATCGTAACAGGTAGTTCTAGTGGTATGGGTAAGTATATGGCTAAAAAATTTGTTCTAGAAGGTGCAAATGTTGTTATTACGGGTAGACACGAAGATAAATTAATTCATACAAAAAAAGAATTAAATGAAGGTGCAACTGGTGACATTTTCATCGTTCCAATGGATGTTAGAAAGCCTGAAGATGTAGAACGGTTGGTTGAAAAAACCGTTGATAAGTATGGTGAAATTGATTATTTAATTAATAATGCTGCTGGAAATTTCATATGTGCAGCGGAGGACCTTTCTGTAAACGGATGGAACTCAGTTATTGATATTGTATTAAACGGTACTTTTTATTGCAGTCGTGAGGTTGGAAGGTACTGGATTGATAATGGAAAAAAAGGATCCATTTTAAATATGGTTGCTACATATGCTTGGAATGCTGGTGCTGGTGTCATTCATTCCTCAGCAGCAAAAGCAGGCGTGTTAAATATGACACGTACATTAGCAGTTGAATGGGGTACTAAATATGGGATTCGGGTAAATGCTATTGCACCTGGACCAATTGAGCGTACTGGGGGAGCAGATAAACTATTTCAATCCGAGAAAACGGCTGCACGTACTCTTAATTCTGTACCATTACGCCGACTTGGAAAGCCTGAAGAAATTGCTGAACTTGCCCATTTCTTACTATCCGAGAAAGCTTCATATATTAATGGTGAAGTTGTTACAATGGACGGGGGACAATGGTTAAATAAGTTTCCTTTTTGAATTCAAATGTGGCGAAAAAGAGCGTGTTATCTAGGTTAATAACACGCTCATTAATTATAGAACATAATAAAATATAGTAAAGAAATGAAAGGTAGATCCGGCGATAACGAATAAATGCCAAACTGCATGATGATACGGGAAGCTTCTCCACACGTAAAAGACAGCCCCAAAAGTGTAGCATAAGCCACCAATCATTAATAATTGAATACCATTTTCATGCATAATGGCAGTTAGAGGCTCCCAAACGAACATGATAAGCCAGCCCATTAAAATATAAAACACGGTTGATAAAAACAGAAATTTTTTGACGAAGTATAACTTAAAAATAATTCCTGCTATGGCAATCCCCCAAACAACTCCGAATAGTAGCAGGCCCGCTTCTCCTCTTAAATGTACAAGTAAAATGGGGGTGTACGTACCTGCGATGAATAAATAGATAGATGAATGGTCAAAAATTTGAAAAATATCCTTCCATCTTCCTTCAGGTAAGCTGTGGACAATTGTCGAGGATAAATACATGATTAGCATACTAAAACCAAAAATACTGACTGAAATAAATTTCTGTGGATTCTCATTCAGATTTGCATAGTCAATCAATACTATTAATCCAACTATACTTAATAAGGCACCAATTCCATGTGTTATAGCGTGTGCCATTTCCTCTTGTTTTGTATAGGTGTGGGTAGTCATAAAATATCCTCATTCTGATCTTCGACGTTAATAATAGTATATATTGATTCATGCATTTTATAAAATGCATTTCCATGTTTTATACACAAAATAGTGGTATATAAATAGATTCGAAAAGCTAATGTATGGTAAACTTTGTATGTGGGATTAAAATGTATACTCCTTTTAAAGGCACATATTTTATTGAATTGGAAAAGGAGCGTTCTGTATGAGTACTTTACAAGATAAGCAATTAACAGATATTGTGATTGGAGATTTAATGATATCATCTGAAAAAGTAGCACATGTACAAGTAAATAATCCTTTAGAACATGCTTTATTAGTATTAGTGAAATCCGGTTATTCATCAGTCCCAGTATTAGATGCATCCTATAAGCTGGTTGGTACAATTGGTAAAACGAAAATATTAAATGAAATTTTAGGGCTAGAGCGGTTTGAAGTTGAAAAATTAGCAGATATGAAGGTACAAGAGGTTATGAATACTGATATCCCTTGTTTATTAAGAGACAATATATTTATGGATGGGTTAAAGGCAGTAATCGATCACCCTTTTGTTTGTGTTGCTGATGAAGAGGGATACTTTGATGGAATATTAACAAGACGTGCCATTTTGAAACATATAAAACGAGACTATTATACAAATAACGATCATAAATAAATAGTGTCCGAATATACCCTTGCCATACTTGTATGACGGGGGTGTATTTTATTTTGGGGGAAAAGATGGGATAAAGATGGAAACAAACGAAAAAAGAAAAGATTTAAAACGACCTCTAATTCTAGCTTCAGTCATGCTAGGCATGTTCTTGGCTGCTATTGAGGCAACTATTGTAGCTACTTCAATGCCAAGTATTGTAGCAGATCTTGGAGGATTTTCTTTATATAGCTGGGTATTTTCAGCATATTTGTTAACAAATGCTGCGACAGTGCTCATTTTTGGAAAGCTTTCCGATATTTTTGGCAGAAAGCCTATTTTTGTTATTGGCATTTTAATTTTCTTAACAGGATCTACACTCTCAGGTTTTAGTACCTCGATCTTGATGCTAATATGTTTCCGTTTCATTCAAGGTATTGGTGCTGGAGCTTTGATGCCAATTGCAACAACAATCGTTGGTGATATTTATGATAAACAAGAACGGGCAAAAATTCAGGGTTATTTAGCTAGTGTGTGGGGTATTTCAGCTGTAACGGGACCACTATTGGGTGGTTTTTTTGTTGATGTACTAAGTTGGCAATTTATATTTTGGATGAATATCCCTCTAGGTATTCTTGCAATGCTCGGTATTGTTTTCTTTTTACATGAAGATATTGAAAAACAAACTCGGTCCATTGATTATCCAGGAGCGTTATGGATTGTAATTGCTGTAAGCTCACTCATGCTTATTTTAGTCGAAGGGGGAGTAGGTATTGCCTGGGATACTCCACTAATGTATGGACTAATTGGAATTACTTTATTTGGCTTTACGCTGTTTATTATTCAAGAACGCCGGACAAGTGATCCGATGATGCCATTTGAAATTTGGAAGCATCAGATTATTAGTGTGGCAAATGTAACTTCATTAACGATAGGCATGATATTAATTGGTGTGTCAAGCTATTTACCGGCTTTTGTGCAAGGTGTTATGGGCTATTCTGCGACAGTAGCTGGTTTTACTTTAACCACCATGTCAATCGGATGGCCAATTGCTTCAACAATTGCTGGTAGGTTATTATTAGTCATTGGTTACCGAGCAACTTCATTATTAGGTGGTATTTCATTAGTTGTAGGAGGGGTATTATTTTTTCTTTTATCACCAGATAAAGGACCAATTTGGGCTGGAACTGGCTCGTTTTTTATTGGCGTTGGAATGGGGTTAACAAACACGTCATTTATTGTTGCAATCCAAAGCTCTGTAGGTTGGAAAAAACGAGGAATAGCGACCGCGGCAAATATGTTCATGCGTTCACTTGGAAGTGCATTGGGCGCTGCATTTCTTGGTGGCCTATTAAATAACCAATTGAAAACATTTATTGAACATAAAGGTCTAGAGAATCGTGTTTCGGTTGATTCCGCAAATAATCTGTTAGACCCTAAGCAAACGGTATCGTTACCTAATGAAACAAAAACAGTGTTACAGGAAGGACTGACATCTGGATTGCATGTTGTATACACCGGATTATTTGTTTTGACAGTCATCAGTTTCATTTTTATTTGCTTTATGCCTAAAAAATCTGATGAATAGTTGTTGCGAGCAAGCCTTCTGTCTGCTAAAGTAAGTTCAATATAACTTTTAGGGGGAATAACTAAATGAAAATGATGGATGCAAATGAAATTATTAGCTTTATCTCAAATAGTAAAAAGAGTACACCTGTAAAGGTATACATAAAAGGCTTGCAGCTTGACACATTGAATTACCCTGATTCGGTTCAAGCTTTTGTTGAGAATAGCAGCGGGGTTTTGTTTGGCGAATGGAAAGAGCTTCAAGCTTTTTTAGTAGGTAATGAGGACGCTATTACTGATTTTGTGGTGGAAAATGATCGCCGCAATTCAGCAATTCCCTTACTTGATTTAAAAGATGTAAATGCACGTATTGAACCTGGTGCAGTCATTCGTGATCAAGTTTCAATTGGTGATGGGGCTGTTATTATGATGGGTGCTATGATTAATATCGGTTCAGTAGTTGGTGAGGGAACGATGATTGATATGAATGCTGTTCTTGGAGGACGTGCTACAGTAGGGAAAAACTGTCATATTGGTGCAGGAACAGTTCTTGCCGGTGTTATCGAGCCTCCTTCGGCAAAACCAGTTGTAATTGAAGACGATGTTGTCATTGGTGCAAATGTTGTTGTACTAGAAGGTGTTACAGTAGGGAAGGGGGCAATTGTAGCCGCTGGAGCTATTGTAACAAAGGATGTTGCTCCAAATACATTGGTAGCAGGTACACCAGCGAAAGTTCTTAAAGAAATTGATGAAAATACAAAATCAAAAACGGAAATCAAACAAGAATTACGTAAATTAGATGATTAAAGCAGGGGATTAATATGAATTTATCCGCTTTACAAAAAATTAGAAGAGAACTCCATCAAATTCCTGAATTAGGGTTTCAGGAGGTAAAAACACAAGCTTATTTACTCAGTCACATCAGAGCAATGCAGACAGAACGAGTGGACATACAAATTTGGCGTACAGGTATTTTGGTTCGAGTTGCTGGTACGAATCCGACGAAAACGATTGGATTCCGTACAGATATCGATGGTTTACCGATAACGGAAGAAACAAATTATTCGTTTCAATCGTTACATGAAGGAAACATGCATGCATGTGGACATGATTTTCATATGACGATTGCACTTGGAGCATTGCAATACATGAGTGAGCACCCTATTAATGATGATGTTGTGTTCCTGTTTCAGCCTGCTGAAGAGGGTCCAGGTGGCGCGTTACCATTGATGCAGTCAGCTGAATTTTTTAAATGGAAGCCAGATGTGATTTTTGCTTTACACATTGCGCCGGAGCTTCCAGTTGGTACGGTTTCCAGTAGAACTGGCTTGCTTTTTGCGAATACAAGTGAATTATTTCTTGATTTTGTTGGAAGAGGTGGACATGCTGCCTATCCCCATTTGACAAAGGATATGACGGTTGCGGCAAGTAATTTTGTCGTCCAGTTACAACAAATTGTTTCACGAGGATTAAATCCATTAGAGAGTGCGGTAATAACAATAGGGAAAATGGAAAGTGGATTTGTACAAAATGCAATTGCCGAAACAGCTCGACTGGAAGGTACAATTAGAACCGGTGATCCAAACTCAATTGATACGATAAAGAATAAATTAGAATCGCTGGTTGGTGGGTTTGAAATGATTCATGATTGTTCCATTTCAATTGATTATGGATCAAATTATTATCAAGTCTATAACACAAAGGAATACGTCAATATGTTTGAAAAGTCGGTCAAGGAAATTGGTGTATCCTTTCAAGAAGCTAATGCAGCAATGACAGGTGAAGATTTTGGTTATATGTTAAAAGAAATTCCTGGGTTCATGTTTTGGCTCGGTGTTGAATCACCATACGGGTTACACAATTCAAAACTTCAGCCAAAAGAAAAAGCACTTGAAACCGGTTTGAAGGTAGTCACAAAAATTCTCCATTCGTTATAAGTATTTATCCGACTACATCATCGGACACTCGATTTGCATACCTTTTTACTTTTAGGAAAAACTACATATGAGAATTTTAATGTATGTAGAGGAGGTAAGAAGTATGGCACGAATCGGTGTAGAAGAAACGCTTACAGATGTAAAGGATGCACTTATGGAAAAAGGATATGAGGTAGTAAATCTTGGTTCTGAAGAGGACACGGCTTATTGCGACTGCTGTGTTATTTCGGGACAAGACGAAAATGTGATGGGAATGCAGGAGACTAGTATTGCTGGACCTGTAATTGACGCCAGTGGATATAATGCAGAAGAAGTCTGTCAGATGGTAGAACAAAAATTAAGATAGTAATGTAAAAATGATAAAAACCCAGCTCTTTTAATTTGAGCTGGGTTTTATGTCGTCGACAAAAATTTCTTATAGCTGTTGGTATCTAGACAACAGCTAGCTGATCGTTCCACTTTTATTTACTTCATTTCTTTTTGTACAAATACTTGATGTGGAAAAGGGATCTCAATATTATTTATGTCAAAGGCTTCTTTAATTCGTTTGCGCATATCACGTTCACATCCAAATTGCTCTCCATTCTCGGTTTGTCCAACAACACGTAAGACAACATCAGAAGAGCCAAGACTTTGTACACCTAAAACATTCGGACCATCTTTAAAGCGATCGTCAGTTTGAAACTCCGTACATATTTGCTCAAGTACAACGATTGCTTCATCAATATTGTCATCATAGCTAATTCCAATATCAACAAGAGCACGCATGTTTCCACGTGAATGATTAGCAACACCTGCTATTTGTCTGTTAGGTACAAAGTTCAATGTCCCATCAAAACTGCGGATTTTCGTCGTACGTAGACCAACTTCTTCACAAATCCCATCAAATCCGCCAGCAGTTACATAGTCATCCACTTCAATTTGTCGCTCTAATAGAATAAAGAATCCTGTAACTATATCACTAACAAGCCCCTGGGCACCGAACCCAATCGCTAAACCGATTATTCCAGCACCGGCAAGAAGTGGTCCGATTGGAATTGAAAAAATAGCAAACAACATTATAATGAAGACAAAAATCATTACATACGAAAATAAATTAATTAATAATTTTTCTAATGTCTTTACTCGACCAGGTGATAACTTTTCATTGTTACCTGCCCTTTGGATAGTCCTTTCAATAATTTTCTTTCCAATTGGAACAAAAATGATAAAGGCAAGAATAAGCAAAACAATCTTTAGAGCTACCGGTAATACATCGTTTAAAAGCCCACCGATATTAAAGTTCAATCCATCCTTAAAAATATCCATATGTAATCTCCTTTCCATGTTCATTTTTCTATAATAGCGAAATTGTTGCTTCACATCAATAGATACCCTTTTCTATTGAGTCCTAAACAAATAGTAGACAATTAACTAGAGGGAGTGTTAGGGTAATATAGTGTTTTTGATTACAGACTTAGGTTTTCTAAATTATCTGTTTAAAGTGAAGCGATTAGGGCATAATAAATGACAATTGTTTCAAGTAATTGACGATATTGTGAAGACTAAATGTCCTTTTATTAAATGTATATCATTTAATATTGACCCAAAAGAAGTGATTGTCTATAATCTTCTATGGACATCAAATTATTACGTTGGAGGGATTACATATGGCAGAAAGAATGGTAGCAAAACAAGCACCACGTTTTGAGATGGAAGCAGTTATGCCAAACAAAGAATTTGGCAAGGTAAGTTTGGAAGAAATCATGAAAGAAGATAAATGGACAGTATTGTTCTTCTATCCAATGGACTTCACATTCGTTTGTCCAACAGAAATTACTGCAATGTCAGATCGTTATGATGAATTTGAAGACTTAGATGCAGAGGTAATTGGTGTATCAACAGATACGATACATACACATAAAGCATGGATTAATACAAGCCGTGACGATAACGGATTAGGTGAATTACAGTATCCATTAGCTGCTGATCACAATCATGCAGTTTCTCGTGATTATGGCGTATTAATTGAAGAAGAAGGTATTGCATTACGCGGATTATTCATCATTAACCCTGAAGGTGAATTACAATATCAAACAGTTTTTCATAACAACATTGGTCGTGATGTTGATGAAACATTACGTGTATTACAAGCACTTCAAACAGGTGGCTTGTGTCCAGCTAACTGGAAACCTGGACAAGAAACACTTTAAAAATTATTGACATATTAATAGGTAAGAAGGAGCTGACTCCACTTAAGATATTTTTCCATTAAATTAGAAAAGAATTTCATTGTGGGTTGGCTTCTTTTTGGATCAAAGGTGGCATGGGCTTTTCAACTGTGATAAGCGTAAGTAAGGGACCACAAAGGCATGGCATTCTAGCATTCACAGTGTTCTTTACTTGTGTTTCCAGTAGTTAGCCCACTAGAGCTGATGATAGTAAGTGATACAGCAGGAGGTAAGGACAATGAAATTAAGAGACCAAATGCCGGAACTTGATGGCGCAACAGAATGGTTTAATAGTAATCCGATTCAAAAAGGTGATTTAATTGGTAACAAACCTACATTAATTCATTTTTGGTCAGTGAGTTGCGGACTTTGCAAAGAAGCTATGCCGAATGTAAATGAATTCAGAGATGAATATAAGGATGAGCTTAATGTGATTGCTGTTCACATGCCTCGTTCTGAAAAGGATCTTGACCTTGATCAAATTAAAAGCGTTGCAGCTGAACATGATATTACACAACCGATATTCGTAGATAATAAACATACATTGACGGATGCGTTTAATAATCAGTATGTACCTGCTTACTATGTGTTTGATGAGGAAGGTAAATTAAGACATTTTCAAGCTGGTGGTGGCGGTATGAAAATGCTGCGTAAACGTGTAAATCGTGTGTTAGGCAATACGGAGAAAAAATAAAAATATAGATTTTTATATGAAGCTGTACCATTTCAAAATAATGGTGCAGTTTTTTTGTCTAGGAAAACAATTATAATGCTGCAGATACTTAACCACTGTACGAATTACATCCAGTTCCAACGCTATAGCGTGAAGAACGTCCTTTAACGCCGTACAATAAGTTAATATCATTTATCCTACCAGTTTACTTAGATTTCACCCTTTTAAAAATTTTTTAAAAAATTAAGCAAAAAGTGTAGCAATTTATTTCGGAAGCCGTTATATTAGTAATTACGTAAAAACATCAGGAGGTGGGATGAATTTGGATACATTTAAAAGGTTGAAGCAATTTTATTGGCCATTTAAAAAATATTTTTTCAGTTCGTTGTTTTTTTTAGTTTTTGTAACGGCGATTACTGTAGTGTATCCAATCATTTTACAACAAACAATTGATGAGGTTGTGTTGAAGGACAGATATAACATAATACCTTATATTGCCCTTGCCTTTTTAATTGTTATGATTGTAAAAGGATTTGCTACGTATTTTCATCAATATTTAGGAGACTTATTCGGTATTAAATCGGTCTATACAATGCGAAATGCCATATATGAAAAGCTACAAGTATTATCCTTTAAATATTATGATAATGCTAAAACCGGGGATTTAATGTCGCGACTAACTGCAGATGTTGAAGGGTTTCGTTTTTTTCTTTCGGTCGGCTTTGCTGAAGTTGTCCGAATAACGTTATTAATACTGTTTAGTTTAAGTGTCATGTTTTATTTTTCTGTACCACTAACATTAGTAACGATGGCCGCTATGCCTTTTCTAGCTATTGTTGTTTTTCGATTTGATAAACGGGTACACCCTGCATTTAGAAGTATTCGGAAATCGTTCGGAAACTTAAATACAAGAGTGCAAGAAAACATAAGTGGGATGAATACAGTAAAGTCATTATCCAGAGAAGGTTTTGAAATAGATCGATTTTCAACTAGTAATGATACGTATAAGCAAAATTATATTAAAACCTCAGAAATCTGGGCTAAATTCTTTCCGTTAATGGAGTTCATTGGTAATGTTTGTGCGGTAGCCCTTCTTGCGTTCGGTGGATATTTAGTAATTGAAGGAAGGGTTACACCAGGGGAATTAGTGGCATTCTTTAGTTTAGTGTGGTATATCCTGGGACCACTAATGAACTTAGGATTTGTTATAAATTTATTTTCTCAAGCGAAAGCATCAGGTGAGAGATTAATTGAGATTTTAGATGCTAATGAAGATATTGTTGAGAAGAAGAATGCAGTTGATATAGCAATTAAGGGCCATGTAACATTTAATGACGTTACACTAACCTATACAGAAAATGACGATTCAGCTTTAAAGGATATTTCATTTGATGCACCACCCGGAAAGGTAATTGGCTTAATTGGAGCGACCGGTTCCGGTAAAACAAGCATTACACAATTGATCACTCGTTTTTATGAACCTGAAAAGGGAGATGTATTAGTTGATGGAAGACCGGTTTCCGATTATCAATTAAAGGCTTTAAGAAAAAATATTGGTTTTGTTTTACAAGAGCCGTTTTTATTTTCTACGTCCATTCGAGAAAACATTTCATACGGAAATCCTGACATGTCTGATGAGCAAATTGTTGATGCTGCTAAAAGAGCCCAGGCACATGATTTTATAATGGAGATGCCAAAAGGATACGACACGATGTTAGGTGAACGTGGTATGGGATTGTCAGGTGGACAAAAGCAGCGGATAGCAATTGCTAGAGCCATTTGCATTAATCCAAGTATTTTAGTTTTGGATGATGCTACATCAGCAGTTGATATGGAAACGGAATTCAAAATACAAAAGGCATTAAAAGAAGTTATGGTTGGAAGAACGTCGTTTATTATTGCCCATCGGATATCATCGTTGAAACACGCAGATGAAATTTTAGTACTTGAAGATGGTGAAATTGTTGAACGCGGTACACATGACAAACTGCTGAACAACAATGGACCATATCAACGAATTTATGATATCCAGTATCAGGATCGTGAAGCTATTATGAATGGTGTCAGCTAAGGGGGATCCAAATTGGCTAAAACAAAAAATATACAAGCAAAAAGCCGTCATCTCAAAAGGTTTTATTATACAGTCGATCAGGCAGTTGAGAAACCGTTTAACTGGAAGCAAATGTGGCGATTATTAGGATATGTAAAACCATATTCTAAGACCTATCTACCAGGTGCT
The DNA here is from genome assembly GCF_900187325.1 of Virgibacillus ndiopensis. GTDB lineage: Bacteria > Bacillota > Bacilli > Bacillales > Amphibacillaceae > Virgibacillus_E > Virgibacillus_E ndiopensis. The sequence continues at coordinate 123,578 of NZ_FZMZ01000005.1, forward strand.
ATTATTGCTATGTTTATTTCAACCATTGTAAGATTGGTTGTTCCTATAATAATTGGTAAAGTTGCATTGGATGTTGCAATTCATAACAAAGATACAACACTACTAACTTATTTGGTTATTGGAATTGGTTTTTTATATTTATTAAACTATATTAGTAATATTTTAAGGATCAAATGGGTAAATATTTTAGGCCAAAATGTTATTTTTGATATTCGACAACATTTATTTTCCCATGTACAGCGACTTTCTCATCGTTTTTTCGATTCTAGGTCAGCAGGATCTATACTAGTACGAATTATGAATGATATCACATCACTACAAGAACTGTTTACAAATGGAATCATTAATTTACTGATGGATGTCGTTACACTTACGGGAATTATCGTCATTTTATTGGTTCTAAGTCCAAAGTTAGCTTTAGCTATCATGATTGTATTACCAATCATGTTTTACATTTCAACTAAACTAAGACGTAACATTCGCCGATCATGGCAAAACGTAAGAATCCAACAATCACGCTTGAATTCTCATTTAAATGAAGGTATTCAAGGAATCCGAATTACCCAATCCTTTTCACAGGAACAAGAAAATGCGGAATATTTCAATGGTGTTAATGAGGATAATTTTGAAAGCTGGCGAATTGCCTCGAAAAAGAGTGCAATGTTTCGTCCATTCGTTGAGATGAGTAATGCAGTTGGAACAATTATTCTAATCACATATGGTGCATATTTGATTCTTTTAGGAGAAGCGAATGGTGGTATTGAAATAGGTACTTTTGTAGTATTTGCGTTCTTCTTAGGAATGTTTTGGGAACCTATTTCAAGGCTTGGTCAAATGTATAATCAGCTTTTAATGGCGATGTCAGCCTCTGAGAGGATATTTGAATTCTTGGATGAAAAGCCAAACGTTGAAGAGAAAGAAAATGGATTTGAATTTACGGACATGAAAGGGAAGATTGAATTTGACCGTGTTCAATTCTCCTATGAGAAGGATCGTATTGCATTGCATGAAATATCTCTAGACATAGAACAGGGTCAAACCATTGCGCTTGTTGGTCATACTGGTAGTGGAAAATCAACTATCGCAAATTTAATAAGTCGATTTTATGACCCAACAAAAGGAACCGTTCATATTGATGGGCATGATCTACGCGAAGTGAAATTAGATAGTTTGCGTCAGCAAATTAGTGTTGTATTGCAAGATACATTTATTTTTTCTGGAACTATCATGGAGAATATCCGCTTTGGACGTCCAAATGCTACTGATGAAGAAGTAATCAATGCTGCCAAAGTTGTTGGAGCTGACGAATTTATTGGTCGTTTAGCAAATGGATATGAAACTGAAGTAGAAGAACGGGGGAATGTATTGTCAGCAGGTGAGAGGCAATTGTTGTCATTTGCGAGAGCGCTTCTTGCTGATCCGCGAATATTGATTCTAGATGAAGCTACTGCAAGTATTGATACGGAAACAGAAGTAAAAATACAAACTGCTTTAGGCAAGTTATTAAAGGGAAGAACTGCAATCATTATTGCTCACAGGCTTTCCACCATTCGTGAAGCTGATGAAATATTTGTATTGCAACACGGAAAGGTATTGGAACATGGTAATCATCAACAATTAATGGACTATCGTGGAGAATATTTTGATTTAGTAAAATCACAATTTCAAATGTTAGATGCAATGTAAATGTAGTTAGTAGTAGCAGCCTCTTTTGTAAAGGGGTTGCTTTTTTGTATAGAAAGTTAATGATGTGTACTGGGAATTCACTATGGGTATATTAAAAAAGGTGGAAGTTAATTAAATTTGATGCATGATGAGCATATTAATATGGAGTTCAATTCTTCAATTTAATCATACGGAACGGAATGGGGGAGGTAAAGCAATAATGGAATTTGACAGTGTTTTGATGAGTAGAATGCTTACAGCAATGACGCTTGGATTTCACATCATTTTTGCAACAATAGGTGTCGGGGTCCCAGTAATGATCTCCATTGCGGAGTTTTTAGGTATTAAGAAAAAGGATCCCCATTATACATTGCTGGCACGTCGTTGGACAAGGGGATTTGTGATAACAGTTGCAGTTGGTGTAGTAACTGGTACAGCAATCGGCTTGCAATTATCATTACTGTGGCCAAATTTTATGCAAGTAGCTGGAAATGTGATTAGTTTACCTTTGTTCCTGGAAACATTTGCGTTTTTCTTTGAAGCTATTTTTCTAGGAGCCTATCTTTATACATGGGATCGATTTAAAAACCCTGTCATCCATTGGCTCTTGTCATTACCGATTGTAATTGGATCAAGTTTTTCAGCGGTATTTATTACTTCTGTTAATGCATTTATGAACACACCACAAGGATTTACAATGGAGGACGGAAAAATAACAACAATTGATCCAATTGCAGCAATGTTGAATCCAGCCACACCAACTAAGGTATTTCATGTACTTAGTTCATCTTATTTAACATCGGCAGCGATACTTGCTGCGATTACAGCGTTTATTATATTAAAGAAAAAATCATCAACTTATCATAAAAAAGCCTTAAAACTAACGGTTTCAGCTACTTTCATTTTTGCTTTATTAACGGCGATTGCTGGTGATTTATCAGCTAAATTTTTAGCGGATTATCAACCAGAGAAATTAGCAGTTGCGGAATGGCACTTTCAAACAGAGAATGGAGCAGATTTAATCTTATTCGGTAATTTAAATGAAAACCATGAAGTAGAAAATGAAATCCGAATACCAAACTTTTTAAGTTTTTTGGCACATGGTGATTTTAATAGTAAGGTAACTGGTTTAGATCATTTCCCAAAGGATGAAATTGCACCATTTTGGGTCCATTACATGTTTGATCTAATGGTTATTCTAGGGATGTTTGCTTTAACCGTTTCACTTTTTTATTTAGTATTCTACAAAGTAAAAAAATGGAACGAACATAATAAGTGGTTACTAATTTTATTGATCATCAATGGTCCGCTAGCAATGATTGCATTAGAGTTTGGTTGGATATATGCAGAGGTGGGAAGACAACCGTGGATTTTGCGTGGATATATGAAGGTGGATCATGCTGCTACAACGTCTCCACATGTTGATTCCATGTTTTTCTTATTTTTAGCCTTGTATATTATATTAGGGACATTATGTGTGATTGTTTTACGAAAGTTGTTCCGAGATAGTCCAGTTGAAATTGAGCTTGAAGAACGATATCCAAACATAAAAAAGGGTGATGAATAATGAGTTATGAAATCATCGGAATAACGGTACTTTGGATATTTTTATACGGCTATCTAATCGTGGCATCAATCGATTTTGGTGCAGGTTTTTTTGCCTTTTATGCAAAGATGACGAAAAAAGATCATATTATCAATCAGTTAATTTCGAGGTATTTATCACCTGTATGGGAGGTGACGAATGTATTTTTTGTTTTCTTTTTTGTAGGATTGGTTGGTTTTTTCCCTGATGCCGCCTATTATTATGGCAGTGCATTATTGGTACCAGGGTCGATAGCAATAGTTCTATTAGCTATTCGTGGTTCGTTTTATGCATTTGAGAATTATGGATCTAAGAAAAGTAATCTTTACATGTTTTTATACGGTGCCACAGGCTTATTAATACCTGCGTCACTTTCAATCGCCTTAACGTTATCGGAAGGTGGTTTTATCGTAGAAAAAAATGGGGAAGTATCCCTTTTATTGAATGCGTTGCTAACTAGCCCATATTCCTGGAGTGTTGTATTTTTAGCTATTGTGTCTGTACTCTATATTAGCTCTACATTTTTGACATTTTATGCTGCACGTGCAGATGACAAGCCGGCATTAAAATTAGTGAAAAACTATGCCTTGTTTTGGAGTGTTCCAACGATTATTGCCAGTCTAACTACATTCATTGCATTAAGTCAGCACAATCCAAGACACTATAACGAGATGATGGAATTATGGTCGATGTTCGGCTTGTCAGTCGGATTTTTCATGATTGCTATGTGGTTAATTTTTCAAGGTAAATATTATGGTCTAGCTTTTATTTCTGTAATGCTACAGTTTTTCTTTGCCTTTTTTGGCTATGGATGGGCGCATTTACCGTATTTACTTGATCCATATATCACAATTTATGAAAATGCGACACATGAGTCAATGGGAATAGCCTTAATTATCGCCTTTATCGCAGGTTTATGTTTGTTGGTGCCTTCCTTACTGCTGTTAATGAAGATGTTTCTATTTGACGCAGATTATGTGAAAGGAGAAAAATCGTAATACAATTATCTAACAGAATATGATAGACTAAATAGAAGTAATTTGGATGATGGAGGAAAAGGGATGAAACGAGAATTTGCGGTAATAGGATTAGGTCGTTTCGGTGGAAGTATCTGCCGTGAATTAAGTATGGAAGGTATGGAAGTATTAGCAATTGATAATGATGAAGACAAAATTAATGAGTTTAAAAATATTGCATCTCATGCTGTTATAGCAGATTCCACAGATGAAGCAACGTTAAAAGAGTTAGGTATTAAAAATATCGACCATGTTATTGTGGCGATAGGGGATAACATTCAGGCAAGTATCTTAACAACGGTTGTTTTAACGGATTTGGGTATTGAAAAAATTACTGTTAAGGCACAAAACGATTACCATGAAAAGATTTTAAATAAAATAGGTGCAAACCAGGTTGTTCATCCGGAGCGTGATATGGGGAAACGGATTGCACATAATATTATTTCCAATAATATTCTTGATTATTTGGAACTATCGGATGACCATAGTATAGTTGAAGTTAAAGTTGGAGAAAAAATGATTGGAAAAACATTAATTGAATTAGATATCCGGGCAAATTACGGATGTAACGTCGTGGCCATTAAACGCGGCAAAGAGATTAATGTTTCCCCAAGTGCCGAGGATGCTCTAAGAGAAGACGATATATTAATTGTTATCGGGTCAGATAAGGATATTTCCCGATTTGAAAAACACCTAGTAGTGGAGAATGATTAAAAAAACCTGTGTAAAGCAGGTTTTTTTTATTTATTTAAAGGTAATGGAATAGAAAGGACGTGAATGAAGAAAGGGTGTGCTTATATGTTTGAAAAAAGAACTGGAGAAATACTTACTGATCTTCTAGTTCAATGGAAGGTAAATCATATTTATGGGATGCCTGGTGATTCAATTAATGAATTAATTGATGATTTGCGCAAAAAACAGGAGAATATTGATTTTATCCAAATTCGTCATGAAGAGGTTGGGGCATTAGCTGCGAGTTCTTATGCAAAATTGACAGGAAAGCTTGGTGTATGCTTATCGATAGCTGGGCCAGGTGCAATTCACTTGCTTAATGGCTTATATGATGCAAAACAAGACTCGGTGCCTGTTTTGGCACTTGTTGGACAAGTATCAAGTTCTCAGGTTGGAACAGATGCTTTTCAAGAAATAAATTTAGAGACGTTGTTTGATGATGTAGCTGCGTTTAATAAACGGGCCGAATCTGCTGAACAATTGCCTGACCTATTAAATATGGCTATTAGGACTGCTTACGCTAAAAAAGGTGTTGCCGTTTTAATCGTTCCAGATGATCTATTTGCAGTCAAACAAAAACAAACAAGTCAATTAGCGGCATCAGAATATATTGAACCTACTAAAATTCCTGATCAAGATTCATTACATTACGCAGTAGACTTATTAAATAATGCAAAAAAACCGGTTATTTTAGCTGGCAGAGGTGCACGAGGTGCAAGAAATGAATTAGTTGAATTTGCTCATACGATCAAATCCCCTATTGTGTTAAGTTTGTTAGGTAAAGGGATTATCCCTGATTACCATGAGCTAAACCTAGGTCAACATGGGCAAATTGGAACTAAGCCTGCCTATGAAGCTATTATGAATACCGATTTGTTGCTGCTTATTGGAACTTCCTTTCCATACCGTGACTTTTTGCCTTCCGATGCTAAAGCTATTCAAATAGAATTAAAATCGGAAAAAATCGGTAATTACTATCCTATTACACAAGGTCTTTGCGGGGATGTAAAAAATATTCTGCCAATGCTTACGTCAATGATTCCTGAGGAAACCGATTGTTCATTTTTAGAAAAATACCAGGAAAAAATGAAAAAATGGCATGTCCATATGCAAGAAGAGAAAATAGATAAAACAAATCCAATCCAAGCACCACAGCTTATGTATCAACTGGAACAGGTAATAGAGAATGATGCCATCATTTCCTGTGATGTTGGAAATGTCACCGTATGGACAACGCGCTTTTTCCCGTTTAAAAACCAAAAATTTCTTATTTCTGGTCGTTTAGCTACAATGGGGTCTGGGTTACCTGGAGCAATAGCATCTCAAATAGCTTTTCCGGAGAAACAAGTAATTGGGATTTGTGGCGACGGTGGTTTTACAATGGTAATGCACGATTTTGTTACAGCGGTCAAATATAATTTACCAATTAAAATAGTTATATTAAACAACAGTAAGATAGGCATGATTAAATATGAGCAAGAAGAAATGGGACACCTTCATTACCAGACAGAGTTAGGAGATATTGATTTTGCTGCATTTGCTAAAAGTTGTGGTGGTGAGGGCTATCGTGTTGACAATCAAGAAGATATGAGAAATGTATTGCAACAAGCTTTCACATCAAATAAACCAACCATTATTGATGTTATAATAGAAGAACAGGCACCTTTGCCAGGAAAAATAACATATGACCAAGCCATCACATACGGTCAATATTTAATTAAGGAATTTTTTACAAATAATAAGGTTGAGTTTCCAGATGTGAAAAAATCGATTAGAAGGCTGATATAATGATTAAGGCTATTTTATAAAAAAATTGTTGCTTTTATACAAAAGTCATAGAATGCGACATAACAGTAACGTGATTTTCGCTCCGGGCACTCACTTTCCGCGGGCGGCTGGTGAGCCTCGTCGCGGGGTCTCACCTATGCCTTTCCTCCCGCAGGAGTCGACTGCTCTCCGCTCCAACCACCGACATTTAGTGGTGAATGTTATGAAATCGCAGGTGGCGCTCAATCCTAGCGAAGGGAAAATACGGAGACTCCTGCGGGAAAGCGAAGACGGTGAGACCCCACAGGGAGCGGTCTTTGCGAGCGAGGAGGCTCAGCGCGAGCCCGCGGAAAGCGTAGTATTTTCCCGCAGCGTGTCTCAGAGTACCGAACATGATTTTAACGTACGTCGCATTTTACCTGAAACTACGAGGTTAATAAGCAATAGAATTTACGTAAAACGTGCATAATTAAAAATTAAAAAACGAATCGTTATTTTCGTACATTTGGTGTGTATCATTTTGTGCTTGAGGATTCTGTTCCCGTTGATTTTTAGTACCATCATAGGAGTTATCAAAGGACTGTCCACTTTTTTTAGCCCTGCGATCATAAAGAAGTGCAACAATAAATATGATAACAATTGGAACAACAATATAAAGCCAGGTCACCGAAATCACCTCCTGTATAAGTAACAAAGGATGACATCGTTATTATAGGTATCATCATAATTAGTTTATGTGAGTACTTCTATAACGATGTCATCCTTAAGTTGTTGGTAATTATAGCAGCAAGAATATTAGCTAGTCATTATTTTCTAGCTTTTGACCACTTGCCTCTAACTTCTGTATTAAATTTCCATAATAATTGGCAATACCATTGGTCTACGTTTTGTTTTTTCATAGAGGAATGGTGCAATTGTATCTGTTATTTCATTTTTAATCTCTGACCATTGTGTTGTTTTGCGTTCCATCACTTTATTCAAATGTGCCGCAACGAGCTTTTGTGCTTCATTAATTAAATCCTCAGATTCTCTCATGTAGACAAAACCACGTGAAATAATATCTGGTCCAGAAGAAACTTTAAACTCTTTCATATTAATACTAACCACCACAATGACAAGTCCTTCTTCAGAAAGTATTCGTCTGTCACGTAATACAATGTTACCAATGTCGCCAATACCGCTACCATCAACATAGACAGACCCAGAAGGTATTTTTCCTGCAATGGTTGCATTGTCTTTTCCTAATGCAAGGACATCGCCATTATCCATAATGAAAGAATTTGCTGGATCGATACCACATAATTTTGCAAGCTTTGTATGCTCTTTTTGCATGCGGTATTCTCCATGGATAGGCATGAAAAATGTTGGTTTAATCAGTCTGAGCATTAATTTTTGCTCTTCTTGACTTCCATGTCCTGACGTATGAATATCGCTAAGTTTGCCATGAATTACGTCAGCTCCAGCGCGGTATAATTTATTAATTGTACGACTTACACTGATTGTATTTCCAGGGATTGGAGAAGAAGAAAATACAACCGTGTCACCAGGGATTATTTGGATTTGTCTATGTGTACCATTTGCAATTCGTGATAATGCAGCCATCGGTTCTCCTTGTGATCCAGTACAAAGAATGGTTACGTCTTGTGCAGGGAGACGGTTTATTTGATTTGCATCAATAAATGTCTCTTTTGGAGCATTAATGTAACCTAATTCTCGTCCAATTGTAATGGATGACTCCATACTACGGCCGAAAACAGCAATTTTACGATTATGTTTTACGGCAGCTTCTACTACTTGTTGCAGACGAAAAATGTTGGAAGCGAAAGTTGCAAAAATTATTCTTCCATTCGTTTTACTAAAAATGTCATTGATACTACCACCAACAACGCGTTCAGACATAGTAAATCCAGGTACTTCACTATTTGTGCTATCGGAAAGTAAGCAAAGTACGCCTTCTTTACCTATTTCAGCCATTTTGGTTAAATTAGCTGGTTCTCCGACAGGTGTAAAATCAAATTTAAAATCTCCAGTATGAACGATATTTCCTGGAGGGGTTTTCACAACGATACCATATGAATCCGGGATACTGTGTGTTGTTCGGAAAAAAGCGACAGATGTTTTACGGAATTTAATAACATCGTCTTCTCCAATAATATTTAACTTAGCATTTCTTAATAGTCCATGCTCGTCTAATTTGTTTCTGATTAAGCCGATCGCGAGTTTTCCAGCATAAATTGGTACATTAATTTCACGTAGTAGGTAAGGGATACCTCCTATATGATCTTCATGACCATGAGTAACAATTAATCCTTTAATTTTATCTTGGTTTTGTACTAGGTAGGTATAATCAGGAATCACATAATCGATGCCAAGTAATTCATCTTCAGGAAATTTAATTCCCGCATCGATTAGAATTATTTCATCTTGAAACTGTACACCATATGTGTTTTTTCCAATTTCTCCCAGTCCGCCTAGTGCAAAAACTGCTGTCTGGTCATTTTTTACAAATTTCATATGATTACACAGACTCCAACATAAAATGTTCAGATTGCTTTTCGTAGGCTAAATGTGCCTCATCTAATACTTGGATAAACTCGATATTAAGGTCGCGATCTAAGAGTTTGGTACGTACTTCTTTTTCGGATTCTGCCTCTACATAGAGACTTTTTGTGCGTTCTCTAACAGGAATTTCTTGTTTTAATTCCTGATATAATACTTTAAAAATCATTCCATCTCTCCTAACTTCTTCTATATTCTTTTTTGATTACTGAATAGAGCTGACAATAAGACGAACAGCTTTTACGAAAAGATATTCTTCTGTAAGGTAAGTTATTGTAAATCCACTCTTCAGTCATCATCACTTCAATTATCCAGCTTAAGCGTCCAGTGATTAGTGGATTTTCTCTACCCGACTTATAATTCACTTACGCTTTATTCCGTAGCATGGTTAATCTTCGTATGGTATCGTTTTACTGTGTGATTGGTGACATTAATGGTAGTCTTTTTTACAAGTAGTAGGTACACGTCCTTGGCCTAAAAAATCCTTCCAGCGTTTTTTCAGCTTTTCTTTTAGGCGTTTTAACATGGGTATTTGCATCTCCTTTCTAAGTTTAAGAAAAGCAAAAACGTTCTACCGATCCAATCCCTCTTATTTATAGTATAGTACTGTTTGAGGAAATTTGAAATAAAAATGCTATATTTATGTGAAAAAAGATTATTTTTTACTATAATATATGCTTGTTGACTTGAAACTTTTCATTACTACTATTTTTTACTTAGTACAAATTATTATGCAGTAAACTATAGTGGTATTTTGAAAAGTAATATTAAAAAGGGAGTATGGTTATGAACAAAAAAATAGTTTTTTTTGATATTGATGGAACGCTGGTTGATTTTAACAAGGAAATTCCTCTATCAACCAAAAATGCTATACAACAGTTGAAAAATAGTGGTGTGTATGTTGCGATTGCAACTGGTAGGGCGCCATATATGTTTGAAAATATCCGAAAAGAGCTGGAGATCGAATCGTTTGTTAGCTTTAATGGGCAATATGTCGTGTTTGAAGGGGAACTTGTTTATGATAACCCCTTAGGGCAAGGTGCATTGAAACGATTGTGTGATGCTTCGGATAATGATTTTCCTATGATATTTATGGGTGCTGAAGAAATGCGTGCAACAAAGGGAGATAGTACGTATATTAAAGAAAGTTTCAATAGCTTAAAATTCCATTATCCGGATGTAGACCCGAATTATTATGACAATAAAGCAATATATCAAGCACTGCTTTTTTGTGAACGAAATGAGGAAAAGCCGTTGCAGGATGAACACAATGCATTCCGATTTCTCAGGTGGCATGATTTTTCTTGTGATGTGTTGCCAACAGGGGGATCAAAAGCAATTGGCGTACAAAAGTTGATTGAGGCAAGTGGATTGAATGTTAGTGATACATATGCTTTTGGTGATGGATTGAATGATATCGAAATGATCAAGGAAATTGGAACTGGCATCGCAATGGGGAATGCAGTAAAAGAATTAAAAGAAATAGCTGATCATGTTACTGACGACGTTGATAAAGATGGTATTTTAAAGGGATTACAGTTTTATCATTTAGTTTAAGAAAAAAACAGCTATCGTGAAAAGGTAGCTGTTTTTAATATGTGTTATTCTATTGCCTTAGAATTTTCTGGTATTTGATATGGGTTTTCTTTGTTTATATGATCATAAAACATAATCCCATTTAAGTGATCGATTTCGTGTTGAAAGACAATAGCTGCATAATCTCGTAAGCGCAGTTTTAGACTATTTCCTTCTACATCAGTTGCAGTTACTGTAATTCGTGCATATCGAGGCACGTATCCTTCGACATTACGGTCAACTGATAAACATCCTTCCCCACTGGATAAATAGGCTTTTTCAACGGAGTGACTAACAATACGTGGGTTGATTAACCCATATGAGTACTGTTTACCTTTAAAATCTTCAAAATGTACTGCCACCATTCGTTTGTTAATTCCAAGCTGGGGTGCAGCTAATCCTACACCTGGTCTAAGATCATAATCGCAAGCGATCTTGTCGTCCTGGCTATTTTTAAGAAATTCAAGCATATCGTTTAATAGATTTTTTTCTTCCTTTGTTGGTGGAAGGCTCACGTCTTTGGCTACCTCACGTAGTGATGTATGTCCTTCACGCACAATATCTTTCATCGTTAACACGCAACTCCACTCCTCATCTGTGCATTATAGTAATAGTTTATCATATATGATTTTGTACGTTCCAATATCAATGATTTTATCATATTTGAACCTATTAATTCATAAAATTAGTATAGGACGAGCTAATCTATTGTCCTAAAACAAGCGACTTTCACATTATGTTATACTATTACATATCAAAAATGGAACTAGAAGTTGCAGCATTGAATGAAGGAGGAATATGTAGTGATACCAAGAAAAGCAATCGTAATTATGGCTTTTTTAAGCATTGTACTATTATCAGCTTGTACTGGTGCATCAACGAAGGATGAAATCTATGATCACTTAGAGAAAGCAGTCACATTGGAAGATGCTTTTGAAAAACAACAGGATTCCATTGTTAAATTAGAAAAAGAAGAACAACAGCTGTACAGTCAAATAATTGATTTGGGAATGGAAGAATTTGATAAAATAAAAGAGCTTTCTAAACAAGCTATTGAATCAATTGAAAAACGGACAGATAAAATCAACTTGGAAAAAGATAGTATCGATGCGTCCAAGGATGAATTTACAGAGATCAAGGATTTAATTGCAGATCTTGAAGATAAAACGGTTAAGAAAAAAGCGAATGAAATGTATGATGTAATGATGAAACGTTATGATGCATATGACAATTTAAATAAGTCATACATCGATTCACTAAAGCTAGAAAAAGAACTTTATACCATGCTTCAGGATAAAGATATGAAACAAGAAAAATTAACTGAACATATTTCTAAAATAAACGAAAGTTATCAAAAGGTATTAAATGCTAATGAAAAATTTAATGCATATACCACCGATTATAACGCACTAAAGAAGGAATTCTATGACCTGGCTGGTATAGAAGTGAAGTATGAGGAAGATGTACCAGATAGTAAAGGTGGAAAAAGCGGAGAATAATTAAAATTCTGCTATTGTGGGACCAGTCCCCATAAACACAACGTCATTGGGATCGTTGTGTTTATGGGGACTGGTCCTTTTGATGATGCACTAATACAGTTGAATTAATATACTATAACAGATTTGTAGTTTAGATGCATTTTCTGTTACTAATAGAAAATTAATTAAAAGAAATACAAACAAAGTAATTGACCAATATGTTATGTTGAGCTAAACTCTAATTAGATTATGAATTGTACCAATTATTTTTGCGAAATGAATGTAACAGTTTTTGAAAATGATAATGATATGATTTATACAAATCAAAACAGGGTACAAGATTAAGAGCAAAAAGGGTACAGATTTTTTCATATTTTGGGAAGGCTAGAAAGGAAAATACCAAAACGGATATAAAGAAAGGAAGAGGTGAACTATTTTGAAACACGTACTTGATAGTGTTGAAAGTCAGTTCGAAATGTTCCAAATTCTAAATGAAGATGGGAAGATTGTAAATAAAGATGCAATGCCTGATCTTTCAGATGATGATTTGAAAGAGCTTATGCGTAGAATGGTTTATACTCGTATATTAGATCAACGTTCAATTGCATTAAATCGCCAAGGTCGTCTTGGATTTTATGCGCCAACAGCAGGGCAGGAAGCTTCACAACTTGGTAGTCAGTTTGCATTAGAAAAAGAAGACTTTATTTTACCAGGCTACCGTGATGTGCCTCAGCTTGTTTGGCATGGTCTTCCGTTATATCAAGCATTCTTGTTCTCTAGAGGACATTTTCATGGAAACCAAATGCCAGAAGGATTAAATGCAATGAGCCCACAAATCATTATTGGTGCACAGTATACACAAACTGCTGGTGTTGCATTAGGTATGAAGAAACGTGGGAAAAAATCTGTAGCAGTTACGTATACAGGTGATGGTGGTACTTCACAGGGTGATTTCTATGAAGGAATTAACTTTGCAGGTGCATATGGTGCCCCAGCTATTTTCTTTGTACAAAATAACTATTTTGCAATTTCCGTTCCTGTTGAGAAACAAACTGCAGCCAAAACGTTAGCTCAAAAATCTGTAGCTGCAGGAATTGAAGGAATTCAAGTTGATGGAATGGACGTTCTTGCTGTTTATGCTGCAACAAAAGATGCTCGTGATCGTGCAGTTGAAGGCGCGGGACCAACATTGATTGAAACACTAACATATCGTTATGGACCACATACCATGGCTGGTGACGATCCAACACGTTATCGTACAGATGACCTTGACAACGAATGGGAGAAAAAAGACCCAATTATTCGTTTCCGTAAATTCTTAGAAAGCAAGAAATTATGGTCTGAAGAAGAAGAAAATAAGGTCATCGAAGAAGCAAAAGATGAAATTAAAAAAGCTATTAAAAAAGCGGATGAATATCCAAAACAGAAGGTAACAGACCTAATTTCTAATATGTTTGAAGAACTTCCAAAGAATCTACAAGAACAAATGGAAGAATATAAAGAAAAGGAGTCGAAGTAAATCATGGCACAAATGACAATGGTTCAAGCAATCACCGACGCACTCCGTACTGAATTAAAAAAAGATGAGAATGTGCTTGTATTTGGTGAAGATGTCGGACAAAATGGTGGCGTCTTTCGTGTGACAGAAGGATTGCAGGATGAATTCGGTGAAGATCGTGTTTTTGATACGCCACTAGCTGAATCAGGAATTGGTGGACTTTCCCTTGGATTAGCACTACAAGGTTTTCGCCCAGTACCGGAAATTCAGTTCTTCGGCTTCGTTTATGAAGCTATGGATGCAATTAGCGGACAAATTGCACGTACACGCTACCGTTCAGGTGGAGCACATACAGCACCAGTTACAATTCGTTCACCGTTTGGTGGTGGGGTTCATACACCAGAATTGCATGCAGACTCTTTAGAAGGATTAATTGCACAACAACCAGGTATCAAAGTTGTTATTCCATCAACACCACATGACGCAAAAGGATTGTTAATTGCATCTATCCGTGATAATGATCCAGTGTTGTTTTTAGAGCATTTGAAGCTATACCGTTCATTCCGTGAAGAGGTTTCTGAAGAGGAATATACAATTGAACTTGGGAAAGCAGATGTGAAACGAGAAGGTAAAGACGTAACAATTATTTCTTATGGTGCAATGGTTCATGCATCACTTAAGGCAGCAGAAGAACTTGAAAAAAATAATATTGATGCAGAGGTTATCGATTTACGTACAGTATCACCAATCGATATTGATACAATTATTGAATCTGTGCAAAAAACAAATCGTGTGGTTTTTGTTCAAGAAGCACAGCGTCAAGCTGGTATAGCATCACATGTTATTTCGGAAATTCAAGAACGTGCGATTTTACATCTTGAAGCACCTATTTTACGTGTGGCGGCACCAGATACAGTTTATGCATTTCCACAAGCTGAAGATTTATGGCTGCCAGATCATAAAGACATCGTAGAGAAGGTTAATCAAGTAATCAACTTTTAAATAATAGATGGGAGGTAGTAATTATGGCATATAATTTCAAATTGCCGGATATTGGTGAAGGTATTCATGAAGGCGAAATTGTAAAATGGTTTGTTAAAGAAGGCGACGAAGTAAAAGAAGATGATGTGCTTTGTGAAGTACAAAATGATAAAGCTGTTGTTGAAATCCCATCTCCAGTAGACGGACCTGTTACAAAGATTCATGTTGAAGAAGGTACTGTCGTTGTAGTAGGAGATACAATTATTACAATCGATGCTGAAGGTTATGAAGATGAAGGTAGTTCTGAAGAGGCTGAAAAAGAGGAACCTAAAAAAGAAGAAATAAAAACTGAAGAGCCTAAAATAGAAGATAATCAAACAGACAAGAAAGCAAACACTGACGCTTCACAAGAAGATGGTAAGCGTGTTATTGCAATGCCATCTGTTCGTAAATATGCGCGTGATAACGATGTAACCATTCAACAAGTAACGGGATCTGGGAAAAATGGTCGTGTATTAAAAGAGGATATTGATCGTTACGTCAATGGTGATCAGCCAGTGGAAACAAAAGAAACAGCTTCAGGTCAAACAGAAGAAAAACAAACAAAACAAGTAGTTACAGAAGGTCAATATCCAGAAACACGTGAAAAAATGAGTGGAATTCGTAAATCTATTGCAAAAGCAATGGTAAATTCAAAAACAAAAGCTCCTCATGTTACACTCATGGATGATATTGATGTTACAGAACTTGTAGCACATCGTAAGAAATTTAAAGCTGCAGCATTAGAGCAAGAAATTAAATTAACTTACTTACCATATGTTGCGAAAGCGCTTGTCTCAGCATTGAAGAAATACCCAATTTTAAATGCTGCTGTTGATGATGAAACAGATGAGATCGTTTATAAGCATTATTACAATGTTGGTATTGCAGCTGACACTGATAAAGGTCTACTCGTACCAGTTGTAAAAGATGCTGATCGTAAATCAATTTTTGCAATATCTGCAGAAATTAATGAATTGGCAGATAAAGCTAGAAGTGGTAAACTAACATCGGATGAAATGAAAGGTGCATCAAGTACAATTACTAATATTGGTTCTGCTGGTGGGCAATGGTTTACACCTGTTCTTAATTATCCGGAAGCGGCTATATTAGGAATTGGTCGTATTGCTGAAAAACCGGTTGTCCGTGATGGCGAAATCGTTATTGCACCAGTACTTGCTTTAAGTTTAAGCTTTGACCATCGAATTGTTGATGGTGCAACAGCTCAACTAGCACTAAATCAAATCAAACGATTATTGAACGATCCACAATTAATCATGATGGAGGCGTAAATTATGGTAGTAGGAGATTTTCCAATTGAATTAGACACACTAGTCGTAGGTGCTGGCCCTGGTGGTTATGTTGCTGCTATTCGCGCTGCACAAATGGGACAAAAAGTAACCATCGTTGAAAAAGGCGAGTTAGGTGGAGTTTGCTTAAACGTTGGTTGTATTCCTTCAAAAGCAATGATTCAAGCTGGCCACTTAACTGAACATGCACATGGAAACGAAGAATTAGGAATTAAAACTGAAAACGTTTCTGTAGATTTTACTAAAGTTCAAGAATGGAAAGGTAAAGTTGTTAATAAACTAACGTCTGGTGTTGAAGGACTTTTAAAAGGAAATAAAGTAGATATCGTAAAAGGTGAAGTATACTTCGTTGATAAAAATACAGTTAAAGTAATGGATGAGAAAAATTCACAAACTTATACATTTAATAACTGTATTATTGCAACAGGATCAACACCGATTGAGATTCCAAGTTTTAAATATTCAGATCGTGTATTAGATTCAACTGGAGCATTGAACTTAAAAGAAATTCCTAAAAAAATGGTTGTTATCGGTGGCGGTTACATTGGTACAGAGCTAGGTTCAGCATATGCTAACTTTGGAACTGAAATCGTTGTTTTAGAGGGTACGAAAGATATTCTTGGCGGATTTGAAAAACAATTGACACAAGTTGTTAAAAAACGTTTCAAGAAAAAAGATGTAACAATCATCACTGAAGCAATGGCAAAAGGCGTAGAAGAATCTAAAGATGGTGTGAAAGTTACGTATGAAGCTAAAGGAAAAGAAGAAACGGTTGACGCAGACTACGTATTAGTAACAGTAGGCCGCCGTCCAAATACACAAGATATCGGCCTTGAACAGGTTGGTATTGATGTAGATGATAAAGGTCTTATCAAAATTGATAAACAATGCCGTACAAACATAGACAACATTTATGCAATTGGAGATATTGTTGCGGGACCACCACTTGCACATAAAGCTTCATACGAAGGAAAAGTTGCTGCAGAAGCTATTAGTGGGGAGAAGGCGGAAATCGATTATATCAGTATTCCTACTGTTGTTTTCTCTGATCCAGAACTTGCAATTGTTGGATATACAGAAAAAGAGGCAAAAGAAGCTGGCTATAAAGCAAAAGCTGCTAAATTCCCATTCGCTGCAAATGGTCGTGCATTGTCGTTAAACGATAGTGATGGTTTTATGAAACTAATTACACGTGAAGAAGACGGTTTAGTTATCGGTGCACAAATCGCGGGTCCAGGTGCTAGTGATATGATTGCAGAGGTTGGATTAGCAATTGAAGCTGGTATGACTGCGGAAGATATTGCACTTACAATCCATAACCATCCAAGCTTAGGTGAAATTACAGCCGAAGCAGCGGAAAAAGCTATAGGAATGCCAATTCACACACTATAAGTTTAAAATAGAATGAAAGAGAGAGCTGAACTTTTCATTATGTCAGCTCTCTCTTTCTATATGTATTACTCTAAACTATTAAAAAGGTCGTATCAAATGAAGATACGACCTTTTTATGTTAATTATTTTTTCCGTTTTAAATCAAATTGTTTAGCTTCTTCTTTAAATGATTTTATAAGTGAGAAGACAATTAATATCATAATTATAGCAAATGGGAATGCCACAATAATTGAAGCGGTTTGTAATGCATTTAAACCACCTTGCCACAATAAAATTGCAGCAGCACCTGATTGAATAAGCCCCCAAATAAGTTTAACAAGGTTTGGTGGATATAAACTACCGCCAGTCGTTTGCATTCCTAACACAAATGTTGCTGAATCGGCAGATGTGATAAAGAATGTACTAATTAATAATATTGCTAAGATTGACATGAAGGTACCAAGCGGGAAGTGATCTAATACAGCAAATAAGATTACTTCTTCACCATAATCAGGGTTATTCAAGAGTTGGGAAATGTCTGCGCCTTGGAAGAATTCCAAATTGATGGCTGATCCACCAAATACGGAGAACCATAATGCCCCGAATATTGTTGGAACTAATAAAACTCCTAAAACAAACTCTCTAATCGTTCTTCCTCGTGAAACTCTTGCAATAAATGTACCGACAAATGGTGCCCAAGCAATCCACCAAGCCCAATAAAATATTGTCCAATCTTTAATCCAAGTGTTTTCTTGTTCAAATGGTGTCATTCGAAAACTCATACCGGGCAAGTTTTGAACATAACTACCGAACGTTGTTGTAAAAAAGTTCATGATAAAGTTAGTTGGACCGGCAAAAAGTAAGAAAATCATAAGCGCAATTGCAAGGAATATATTCGCATTACTTAAATATTTGATTCCTTTGTTTAATCCTGTCATTGCTGAAATTAAATAGAGTACCGTTACAATACCAATAATTACAAATTGCAATGTTGTCGTTTTATCCAAGCCGAATACATAGGATAATCCACCGCTTATTTGAATAGCTCCAAAACCTAATGAAGTTGCTACACCAAAAACAGTAGCAAATACAACTATGAAGTCAATTAGTGTACCTAGAGGTCCCTTGACTCTGTCACCTAACACTGGTTGTAATATGGCACTAACAACACCAGGAGCTTGTTTGCGGAACTTAAAATAAGCTAATGCTAAAGCAATGGTCGCATATACGGCCCAGGGATGTAGTCCCCAGTGAAAGAAGCTATACCGCATTGCTACTTTTGCCGTATCGTTTGTTCCTGCCTCACCAAATGGCGGATTATGAAAGTGGGATAAAGGTTCGGCTGCACCCCAAAAAACTAACCCTATCCCCATTCCTGCACTGAAAAGCATGGCAAACCAAGATAAGTATGAATACTCCGGTTTGTCACCAGGTTTCCCAAGTTTTATATTGCCGTATTTTGAAAATATAAGGTAGATCGCAAATATTAGAAATGCTGTTGTACTAAGTAGATAGAACCAACCAAATTTATCTACCAAAAATGTTTGAATGGTTGATGTAACATCATCTAAGTTACCATTAGGCAATACATCTTTTGGAATAACTCCCCATATGATAAATAGGATTGCAACAATTGCAGAAATATAAAAAACTCGCGTAACTTTTTCCATATTCACAATTCCTTTCCATGTGAAATTTTTCATAAACACACACATTTATGTATTAAAACATAAGTTTGTAAATGATTCAAATAATGTGATGTACTTACTATTTCCTTTATTGATCGATATAATTCTAGGATTTTTATAAAACACTTTTATTCATTACCCTTAAGCTAATGTGTATAAACAATTTCATGTATTGTATAGCAAGTCTCTCTTATGTTAGTTATACTAGTTATGACATTTTTTTAACAACTGGGGGTAGACAACTTTGAAAAAAATTGTAGTATTGATGGTATTTGTGTTGTGTTGTGTAATTGCAACTGCTTGTAACAATGCTGAGAAAGCAAATACGGCTAAAGAGTCTGATACACCAACTAACAAAGAAAAGCAAGAAAGTGTTGAACAAAAACAAAACAATCAGAACGAGCGTATTAACGAAAAAGGTGACAGTGATAAAATTGAGATAAAAAATAGTAATAAAAAAATGGAGAAAGTTGAGGCGAAGTATAAAGTATCTGATGTATGGTCAATCGTTCCAATAGATGACCAAACAAATGAAAAGGTTGCATTAATTACGATTGATGATGCACCGGATAAATATGCTTTAGAAATGGCTCACACCTTAAAACGTTTACATGTTAATGCCATTTTTTTCGTTAATGGACATTTACTTGAAACACCTGAAAAGAAGGACATGCTCAAACAAATTTATGATATGGGTTTTATTATAGGTAACCATACATACAGTCATGCCTACTTGCCTGATTTAAGTGAAGAAAAACAAAAAGAAGAAATTGTTCGTGTAAATGACATGGTAGAAAAAGTAATAGGAGAACGACCTAAGTTCTTTCGAGCACCAAATGGAGCGAATACGGATTATACGAGACAAGTCGCAAAGGATGAAGATATGACGTTAATGAATTGGTCATACGGTTATGATTGGCATAAGGAATATATGTCTAAAGAAGCATTAACGAATATTATGCTTAATACGAATCTTCTTGGTAGTGGAGCTAATTTATTAATGCATGACCGGGAATGGACCGCGGCTGCCTTGGAAGATATTGTAAATGGACTGCGCGATAAGGGATATGAACTTGTTAATCCCAAATTAATACAAACAGCAAATTAAAAAGTCAGCTTTTGCTGGCTTTTTTCTATAGGCGTTTTCTATAAGATTTTTTTATGCATAGTGACATAAAATGCTACGTAAGGGCTATGTTGATTTCACACTTTTGGTTAATTTTTGCCCCACACTCATTAAAATTGGATTAAAAAAACACCACACCAATGATGGAAATATACAGAGACTCCAACGGGAAAGCGAAGACGATGAGACCCCACAGGGAGCGTCTTTACGAGCGAGGAGGCTCAGCGCGAGCCCGCGGAAAGTGTAGTGTTTTCCTGTAGCGATCGCAGGACGTCAAATTAGATTTTAAGTTATGTCGCATTTCCTATAAATTGCAACATACTATTCGAAAAGATCCTTTATATAAAACACATTTTTAATTATGTTATACTATTTGGGGTTGATACTTTAATTGTGTCATATTATAATATGAATACAGTGTTACAATTAATTAATAAGGAGTTGGACCAAATGGGCACTATCATTTGTCAAGATTGTCAGCAGGTGATTGAGCATTTTGATGATGAAAAAGTAACAACCCTTTATGGTACTTGTCCCAATTGTGAAAAATAAATAGATATAACGTAAAAAAGAGCTGTGGGGGCAGCTCTTTTTTACGTAAATGGTTTATGTTCCTTAATAACATGAATAGTTTTTAGGGTTTCGTCTTGAAGTCCTTGTACTGGTAAACCGGCATTAATATTTTTATGGATATATGCTATATTATCATCTGTAATTATTTCACCAGGTATAAAAATCGGAATCCCGGGTGGGTAAACCATTATAGATTCTGCACTAATCCTGCCAACAGATTCCTCTAATTTGATTATTTCCGTTTCTGAATAAAATGCATCTCTTGGTGTCAATGACAAAAGAGGGATATCTGGAATCGTTACTTGAATTTCTTTTTTTGTTACATATTTTCCTTTATCCATGGCAAGTTTTTTTAATGCCGATATTAACAAGTAAACCATTTCTTCTGAGTCACCAGGTGTAATGATACATAACAGATTGTATAAGTCCGATAACTCAACTTCTATTGCAAAATTCTCCCGCAACCATACCTCTGCATCATAGCCTGTAATTCCTAAATCCTTAACTGAAATGATTAATTTTGTAGGATCTATGTCAAAAATGGCTTCACTGCCAATGATTTCTTTCCCAACGCAGTATATATGATCAATTTTATTAATTTCCGCTCTTGCTAATTCTGCAAGTTTAATTGCTTGATCAGCTAATGCAAAGCCGAGTGTAGCAAGTCGTCTTCGTGCAACATCTAAAGATGCTAACAAAATATACGAAGTAGAAGTTGTTGTAAGCATGGACATGATAGTCTGTACACGTTCATGAGAAACCCGATTCCCTTTAATATTCAGTACCGAGCTTTGTGTGAGCGATCCGCCAAGTTTATGCACACTCGTTGCAGCAAGGTCAGCACCTGCCTGCATTGCAGACAGTGGCAATTCGTCATGAAAGTGAATATGAACGCCATGAGCTTCATCAACTAAAACGGGAATATCGTATCGGTGTGATATTGAAACGATTTCTTTTAAATCAGCAGCGATTCCAAAATAGGTTGGGTTAATAACTAAAACAGCCTTTGCATCTGGATGTGCTTTCAATGCGTGTTTAACAGCCCTTGGGGTAATTCCATGTGAAATTCCAAGGGTTGTATCAATTTCAGGATGAATAAAAATTGGAATTGCTCCAGAAAAAATAATTGCTGAAGTTACAGATTTATGGACATTTCTTGGTACAATAATTTTATCACCAGGATTACAGATGCTCATAACCATCGTCATAATGGCGCCACTAGTTCCTTGTACGGAAAAATACGTGTAGTCTGCATCAAAAGCAGCTGCTGCAAGTTCCTGTGCATCCTTAATAATTCCATTTGGATGGTGAAGATCATCCAACGGTTCAATGTTGATTAGATCAATCGCAAATGCATTATCACCAATAAATTCACGAAAATCTGGATCAACTGCATTTCCTTGCTTATGTCCAGGTATATGAAATTGTGTAGGTTTTTTTTCTATATGTTTTAACAAGCCATCAAATAATGGTGTTTGTAATTGTTTGTTCATGATAGATACCTCGATTCTAAATAACCAAGGTATTATATCAGATTCTTATAGTAATAGCTAGTTCGTAATTTATGGTTAGCCAGACATAAATGGCTCGTGGTACGATTGGTATATTAAGACTAACTTTTCATGGTAGGGGAGATTTTTTGTGGAATGGCAAACGCGAGTAACTGAATTACTAAACATTGATTATCCAATTATTCAAGGTGGTTTAGCGCATTTAGCGTATGCTGATTTAGCTGCGTCTGTATCAAATGCTGGTGGACTTGGTCAAATTACTGCAATGAGTTTGGATGGACCAGATAATTTACGAGAAGAAATCCGTCGTGTTAAAACAATGACAGAAAATCCATTTGGCGTTAATTTTGCAATTGGACAACATGGTAGACCTTTTGAACATATGGTAGAAGTCGCAATTGATGAACAAGTTCCAGTTATCTCTGTTACTGGTGGTAATCCAAAAGGTGTATTGGACATGGTTGATGGTTATCCAATAAAAAAACTCGTACTGGTAGCAGCTCGTCGTCAAGCTGAAAAAGCAGAGGAATTGGGCGCAGATGCTGTTATGGTTGTCGGTCAAGAGGGTGGGGGGCATTTAGGGCGTGGTGACATTGGAACGATTGTGTTGACCCCACAAGTAGTTGACAGTGTGTCGATACCTGTTATTGCATCTGGCGGGATAGCGGATGGCCGGGGAATGATGGCGGCTTTTGCGTTAGGTGCTGAAGGGGTTGAAATGGGTACTAGATTTATTGCAACAAAAGAATGTGTAGATGCCCATCCAATCTATCAACAAGCATTGCTCGATGCTGAAGAAAATTCAACAGTTGTCATCAAGCGCTCTTTAGGTGCACCTGCTCGTGCATTAAAAAACACATGGACTGATAGAATAATGGAGTTGGAATCAACACAAGCTAATTTTGATACTTTAAAGCCGTTTATTGGTGGGGAAGCAAATAAGCAGTACATACACAAAGGAAAAGAAAATGAAGGATTTGGTTGGGCGGGCCAAGCTGCTGCCCGTATTCACAATATCCCAACGGTTCAGGGGTTATTTTCAAAAATGCTTAATGAAGCAGAATCTATTAGAAGTAAATGGACCAAGTGAGGTGACAACAAAATGAACTATCATTATCCAATCGATGAGACATGGTCTAAGCAGGAAATAGTTGATGTAGTCAATTTTTTCAGTACGATTGAAAAAGTATATGAAAAAAATTCTACATGTGAAGAAGTAATGCTTGCATATAGAAATTTTAAACAAATTGTTCCATCAAAAAGTGAAGAAAAACAAATTTTCGCTGAATTTCAGCAAGCATCTGGATATTCCAGCTATCATGTGGTTCAACATGCGAAAGCACAAAAGAATGGTGTTATAGCAATGCAAAAGGGCAACTCATAAATGTGAGCTGCCCTTTTAGTTTATCTGGATTCCATAGCTTTAGAATATAAAGGTAGTACGGTGTCAAAAGTTTCTTTTGCGATTTTGATAAATTCCTGCCCATTTTTTAATCGTATATCATCTGCATATAAATGTCGTCCAATTAGAAACTCAGCTTTTTTAACATCACGAAAGCGTTCAAGTGCTGCTTTCAGATCTAAGTCTTTTATTTTTTGAGCATCTTTTTTCGTGTGATCCATTGAAACAACATAGTCAGAAGGAATTGATTTTTTTATATCATCCATGTTTTTTAGGAAGGCTTTAGCAATTTCCGTTTTATGAGGTAATTCATAAATTAATGCAAACCAGATAAACACATGATCATCAAATAAACCTACTTGAAAATGGGGATGTTGCTTGTACCCTCTTTTGTTGTCTGCAATTGCAAGCCAGGTATCCTTAGGTGGGTTAACAGTTCTTCTTGCATGTCTAGCAATGTGCAAAAACATCTCATTACCTAATTGCGTAGATAAATGATCCACAAGTTCGATGCCTATCTGTTGGAATTTAGGTTGGATGCGGCTTTGTATTGCTTCCATTCGATTATCTAAACCTTCAATTTGAAAGGTATCAAAATCATTTTTTGAAAATCCATTAAAACGCATGTAAATCTTCCTTTCTCTATATAGATGCTTATTTATAATAATTATTATTAAGTATTAACAGCATGTAGTCAAGCTATTTACACAATACTAACGTTTAAAAATAATGAGAAATGGGAAATGTTGTAACAGAACTAAAAAAATATGAACCGTTCTTGTCGTTTTTTCATATATATAATAAAAGTCATCTGAAAGGATGTAGGTGTTATGAAGTATGTAATGGAAGCTCTTAGAAGAAAGGAAGCACAAGAAAAATTACCTGTCATTCGCATGGAAATTGATTATGAACTTGTAACCCTTTATGACGCATTACAAGCAAATGATACTGTTCAAATTATAAAGACAAAAGAACGGTTAGAACACTTACGTATCCAACTAATGAAAATAGAAAATGAATAATTGGAAAGTTTAACTGACCCCAGTATCACAACTGATGAGAATTGTGGATACATATGGCGGTCATTTTTTTAAGTATAGTTCCAATCATATGACTAGCTGGCTTCAATCTGATACTATTGTAGCAATGAGAATATTGGAGGCATTTAAATGGACTTAGAAATTCGCAATGATATTTTTAACCAAGCTAAAAAATGGATACGTGAAGCAGGCGCTACAATTAGAGAAAAAATAGATGACCCTTTAACCATTGACACGAAATCAAATCCAAAAGATTTAGTGACGCATATGGACAAAGAAACAGAACAGTTTTTTGTAAAGCAAATAAAATCAACATACCGTGATCATTTATTGTTGAGTGAGGAAGGATTTGGCGATGATCTGCAATCACTGGATGGTACGGTTTGGATAGTTGATCCAATTGATGGGACAATGAATTTTGTTCAACAAAAACGAAATTTCGCTATTTCAGTTGGTATTTACCATCACGGAATCGGGGAAATTGGTTTTATATATAACGTAATGGATGATATTTTATATAGTGCCAAACGAGGTGAGGGTGCTTTTAAAAATGACATTCAATTACCTCGACTTAAAGATAATGTAAAACTAGACGAATCGTTGCTCGGTTTAAATCATTTTTGGCTTTGTGAAAATCGCTTAGTGGATGAAAAACAGATGCAAAGGCTTGTAAGAGAAGTTCGTGGTACTAGAACATACGGATCTGCAGCATTGGAGTTTGCTTATGTCGCAGAAGGGATAATGGATGGTTATCTGACAATGAGCTTAGCTCCGTGGGATGTAGCAGCCGGCATTATTATTGTTAATGAAGTCGGTGGAGTAACATCGAATATAATGGGAGAAGAAGTTAATATGCTTGAAAGGAATTCAATTCTAACGTGTCATCCTGCAATTAAAAAAAGCATTATTAACGATTTTCTTAAAAAAGGTAAAAAGTGACTCGGGTTAATTCGAGTCACTTTTCCTACGTTTGATAGATAAACCAAATCCCATAAATGCAAATCCTAATAAAATAAATAATATAACAAACCAAATATTACGAAAAGCAATGGCAACCCCCACCGCTACAAACATTAGAATTACTAGCATAGCTAACAAAAACATGGGAATATTAAAATTTTTCATCATTTTCACCTCAACTACAAGAAATAGTATAAAGGATTATAGGAGCATTTTCAAAAACGAAGGACTTCATCATAAATAATTTGTAAGTTAGAACTAGCATGAGATAGAAAGATTTAGTATGATAGTAAAAGAGTTTTAATGTATATGGGGGAGAGTAATGTTTATTTTTGATTATATTGTTGAAAATTATGGAACAGATAATATTTTTTTGATTCTATACGTACTTAATCTGATTTTTGGAGCAATCGCATTTAAATTGGGATTTGCCCGGCAGTTACCATTGTTAAAATCAATTTTTGTTTATTTCATGCTGGCAATAGGAACTTATATCATTACTATTTTTAGCATTTTCAAAATGCCGATGACGGAAAGTTTAATTATTATTTCAATCGTTTTAGGTATCTACAGACTACGTTTACATAAACAGCGTAATGAACGAAATAGTGCACAATAAATAAAACTCCCTCTCTGTAACAGAGTAGGGAGTTTGTTTTACAATAAATCGTTTTTTTCTTTCTTTTCCCGGTATAGGCGGAAATTTCCTGACGCATGTCGTGCTTTTGTTTTATCATCAATTCGTTCGTAACATGATTCACATAAATACATATGGATTCGACGATTTCTTAACCGTTTTGCTTGTAATGAATCGTCATTAATATCCTCTACATTGTCACATATAACACATTTAACTTGCATTGTTTCACCTCAAATTAGGCTATTTACAATTACTATAACATAGGATGATAGCGCATTAAAGAAGTATATTATTGATGTTTTATAAAAAAATAGGTGGGGAATAGTAATTGTAAAATAAAGTTGAAAGGACGATTTGATGAAAAAACGTTATGTGTTTTCCGCAATAGGGGCTGTAGGTGCAGGTGTTGCCGGATACGTATTAAAAGATAAGGAAAATAGGGACAAACTAAAAAATAAAACAAAATTTTTAACACAAAAGGTAAAAAGTTTTAAAGACAAAAGTACAACTCTTGAAGATGCCGGAAGACCAGACCAAACGGATAATAAAGATCTCGCACAATTAGAAAATGCAAAAATGGTATCAGAGGGTTCGCAGTTTGGTGTAAATTATTATAATGAAGTCACTGCACAAAATAATTAATAATGAAACCCCTCCCCCCTATAAATGGGGGAGGGGTTTCATCCCGAGAGCCGTAACATCAGCTATTCCTGGTTTTTCTGATTTGATTGATCTTCCTGAATGTCGTCTAGCTTCTTCTCATCTTTTTTCGGAATAACTTCTTTATTTTGATCAGGTTCGTCAGGTTGATCTTCACTGATCGGAAAGTCAGGCATGTATCTACCTACTATTGCTGATAATTCATCGACGACTCCTTGAACAGGGTGTCCCTGGTTAATTTTATTACTCATACCACGAATTCTTTCCATCACATCTGCATCAGCGACAACTACGGCAGTTTTACCATAGGGATCATGTTGTAATGCCTCTAGCACAGAATATTTAATTGTACCTACACGGGAACGATCTAAATCTTTATCTACATCAATAGCAACTACAGCATATGGTCCTGCAACGACTGCTGCAGAATCATGGACGTTTGGTACGTCACTAGCGATTTTTGCTAAATGGTCTGCCAATTGTCTATTCGTTAAATTTTGTTGTTGTGTTGGATCAGAATTCTCTACCTGTAAAAATCGATTGTTTGTACCTTCATCTGGTAATGCATTATCTTGATTTTCCTGCTGGCAACCAACTGCAAATAGTAAACAACCTAAAAGTACTATTGCTAATCGTGTATACATTTGGCACTCCTCCTTTAGAAAAATATGATAGTGGATACTTTTTAAATTAGTAACAGCCACATCCAGATCCAGTACCCAGCGACTATTGGACTGTCTGACTTCTTCTATATATAAGTCAACATTGGTTTGCTTCACTCCTCGTGTCATATGAAACAGTCCATTCTAATCGTCTAATCTTAGCACTTTCACTTTTGCTCTTTATTTTTCGTTTTTAGTGTCAAATTATACAAAAAGCTGATTGGAGTAAAATTCCAATCAGCTTTTCCTAGGAAAATGAGTATTATACAATAACTATCTTATGAACCCCTGTAATAGGATTATCTTTATTAGATCCGTCTTTATAATATACATGTACAGGTCCATTATCTTTTATAGGTTTACCTTCGATTGCAAACAGAAAATATGAATTTTTAAGTTCTTCCAATGAAATGTCCACATCTCCATGTTCAGTCACTAGCGTAGCCTTTTGGGCAACCTTGTTAATTTCAGCGTGGTTAATAAAATCGTTTATTGGCATAACATATGAATTAGTTAATATTTTTTCTCCTTCTAAACGAGAAATACTTCTGTTTACCGGCGGATTAATCTTTTGTTGATAAACGGCTCTATCCCAACGCTGTGAAGCCTTTTCTAATTCTTCATCAGCTTCTTCATTCTTCTCAGTTACACCAGAAAACGCCTCTTCAAGTAAAATTTTGCGATCGTCAAAGATCCATACTGTTGGATCAAGTGTAATACTATATGTAACATTTCCTATAATTGGTACAATCATTTTTGTGCCACCTTTCAAATTCATCTTTTACAAGAATAGCAGACATGCGGATATATTTCACGATATTAGAACTAAAAATTCTTTAATTACTATAATTTTATAGTAATTTTATTTGCAATTTATTGTTGCTAACGATAAGATAATATAGAAGAAAGTCTTTAAGAGTGGAGGGGATATATTTGATACCCGAGATGACAGTTAATCATCGTGAAAAAGCTTATGCCCTTCTTAAGGCTGATGCTGACAAAATATTGAAACTAATAGAAGTTCAAATTGAGAACTTAACGATGCCTCAATGTCCTTTATATGAAGAGGTTTTAGATACACAAATGTTTGGTCTTTCAAGAGAGATTGATTTTGCTGTGCGTTTGAACTTAATCAGCGAGAATGAAGGTAAAGCACTTCTCGAGAATTTGGAAAGACAACTCAATGTGCTGCATGAAGCAGCCCAGAATTCTGTATAAACCTGCAACTTAGAGTGAAAACTTTGCCGACAAATAAAATGGCAAGGTTTTTTTATTTTAAATTCTTATTTTTTCTATTTACGATTGATGGTACTATTATAAAATATAAATAATATTGGTAGATGATGAAACGCAGGTTAGTTGTGCGGAATAGGTTACACTTGATAGTTTGTGTTATACTATTTGAAATTTCTATTTCATCTTTACCTGTTTACTACATATTTTGGGGAGAAGTAAGATGATAAAGAAATTAAAAGATTATGATTTTACACTAATGATTACACCTATCTTATTAGCAGGTTTTGGAATTGTCATGATCTACAGCGCAAGTATGGTGGTTGCTGTTGTGGAGGGATACGAAAGTACACATTATTTAGTTAAGCAGGTTCAATGGTTTGCCCTTAGTTTTATTGGTTTTGCTTTTTGTAGTCTGTTTAATTATAAATACTATCAAAAACTGATGAAACTAGTTATGTTAATTGTAATTGGATTATTGGTGGGCGTGCTATTATTTGGTAATGAAGTAAATAATGCCAAATCATGGTTTAATTTTGGTTTTGGTAGCTTGCAACCTGCTGAATTTGCTAAATTAGGATTAATCATGTATCTAGCATCTATCTACTCTAAAAAACAATCCTATATAAATGATTTTAACAGGGGTGTCTTGCCACCGTTAGTGTTAACAGGTATTGTTTTAGGATTGATTGTAATGCAACCGGATATTGGTTCCGCGGCTATTATCTTTCTGATAGCATGTTCTGTAATCTTTAGTTCTGGTATACGCTTCAAACATTTATCTATTCTTATTTTTATAGGCTTAGTAGTTGTAGCGATTGCTATTCCAAGTATGGTTACAGATGAAAGAATAGCGCGATTTACAGGAGCATACCAGCCGTTTGAAACACCCGATTCAGATGGGTACCATTTGATTCAATCTTATTTGGCGATAGGTGTTGGAGGTTTGACTGGTGAAGGATTAGGTCATAGTGTACAAAAACTCGGCTACCTTCAAGAAGCACATACTGACTTTATAATGGCAGTTATTGCAGAAGAATTAGGGTTTGTTGGAGTAATCATTGTTATAGGGATGCTGGCAATGCTTGTTTTGCGGGGGATCTTTATTGCTAGAAAGTGTGAGGATAGTTTCGGCGCTCTATTAGCCATAGGTATTTCATCAATGGTAGGGATACAAGCTTTTATCAACCTTGGAGCAATTAGTGGTTTATTACCGATTACAGGTGTGCCGCTTCCATTTGTGAGTTATGGTGGATCTTCGTTGTTAGTGATGATGATCTCCATGGGGATATTAAATAATATTGCAAAATCAGTGAAAAAGCGAGAACGACAACCGGTAGCAGTAAATGCAAAAGATATGCCAGAAAAAATGGCTTCTAATAATAGAGGAGGAAAATCATGGCTAGTATAAATCAAATTCAAAAAGTCTTAGTTGCTAATCGCGGGGAAATTGCAATTCGGGTTTTTCGTGCATGTACGGAATTAAACATCCGTACAGTTGCCGTTTATTCTAAGGAAGATACAGGATCCTATCACCGTTATAAAGCGGACGAAGCATATTTGATAGGTGAGGGGAAAAAGCCAATTGATGCCTATTTAGATATTGAAGGTATCATAGAAGTAGCAAAAAAAGTGGGTGTTGATGCAATTCACCCGGGCTATGGATTTTTATCAGAAAATATTCGCTTTGCTAAACGATGTGAAGAAGAGGGCATTATCTTTATTGGACCTAGTAGTGAACATTTAAACATGTTTGGTGACAAGGTTAAAGCAAGAACACAGGCAGTTAATGCAGGCTTACCTGTAATTCCTGGTAGTGATGGTCCTGTATCAACCATTGAAGATGTAGAAGCTTTTGGTGAGGAATTTGGTTTTCCAATTATTATAAAAGCATCACTTGGTGGTGGCGGACGAGGAATGCGGATTGTACGTAATGCGAATGGTCTCAGAGAAGCGTATGATCGGGCAAAATCAGAGGCAAAGGCTGCATTTGGAAGTGATGAGATCTATGTTGAAAAACTAATCGAAACCCCAAAACATATCGAAGTACAAATAATCGGTGACAAGCATGGCAATATTGTGCATTTATTTGAACGGGATTGTTCTGTTCAACGTAGACATCAGAAAGTGGTTGAAGTTGCGCCAAGTGTAGCATTACCGGATACATTAAGGTTAAAAATATGTGATGCTGCAGTTAAATTGATGCAAAAAGTAAAATATGTAAATGCTGGTACAGTAGAGTTTTTGGTGACTGGTAACGAATTTTATTTTATTGAGGTTAATCCACGTGTTCAAGTTGAACATACAATCACAGAACTTGTAACTGGCATCGATATTGTGCAAACTCAACTTAAAGTGGCAGAGGGTCAATCCATTCATGCTGATTCTATTGGGATTCCGGAACAAGATAGTTTAACAACTAATGGCTATGCTATTCAATCTCGTGTTACTACGGAAGATCCGTTAAATAACTTCATGCCAGATACTGGCAAAATAATGGCGTACCGTACTGGTGGTGGTTTTGGTGTAAGACTTGATGCAGGAAATGGGTTCCAGGGTGCTATAATATCACCGCATTATGACTCGTTACTTGTTAAAGTATCGACATGGGCATTAACGTTTGAACGTGCTGCAAACAAGATGGTCCGGAATTTAAAAGAGTTCCGTATTCGCGGAATTAAAACAAATATTCCATTTTTGGAGAATGTTTTTCTTCACAAACAATTTTTATCAGGTGAATATAACACAACCTTTATTGATAAATCACCAGAATTATTTGTTTTTCCAAAACGTAAAGATCGCGGTACAAAAATGCTAACGTATATTGGGAATACAACGGTGAATGGATTTGAAGGAATGATTAAAGGGACAAAGCCAATATTCCAAACACCAAAGATTCCAAAGATTAATCAGATACAAGACTATCCAGACGGTACCAAACAAATATTAGAAAAGCATGGACCTGAAGGATTAGCGAAATGGCTTAAAGAACAAGATGATGTGAAACTTACGGATACGACTTTCCGTGATGCTCATCAGTCGTTACTTGCAACGAGAGTACGTACGAAAGATTTATTACAAATTGCAGAACCTACTGCTAGGTTATTACCAGAATTGTTCTCCGTTGAGATGTGGGGAGGGGCGACATTTGACGTCTCCTATCGTTTCCTAAAGGAAGATCCATGGGAACGATTGTTAAAACTCAGAGAAAAAATTCCGAATGTTCTGTTCCAAATGTTGCTACGTGCAAGTAATGCTGTTGGATATAAAAACTATCCGGACAATCTTATAAAAGAATTTGTTGAAAAGAGTGCGACAGCTGGTATAGATGTATTTCGAATTTTTGATAGTTTAAACTGGCTAGAAGGTATGACTCCTGCAATTCAGGCTGTAAGAGACAATAATAAAATAGCTGAAGCATCCATGTGCTATACAGGTGATATTTTAGATACTGGGCGTACTAAATATGATTTAGACTACTATAAAAACTTAGCACGAGAACTTGAACAGTCAGGAGCTCATATTTTAGGGATTAAAGATATGGCAGGATTGTTAAAACCAGAAGCAGCATATCAGTTAATTTCAACGTTAAAAGAAACAATTGACCTGCCAATCCATTTGCATACACACGATACTAGTGGTAACGGGATTCATATGTATGCACGTGCAATTGATGCCGGAGTTGATGCAGTAGATGTTGCTTGCGGACCGATGTCAGGGTTAACATCTCAACCAAGTGCACAGACGTTATATCATGCGTTAGAGGGGACAAAACGTCAGCCTAAAGTTAATGTGGGGTCTTATGAGAAGTTATCTTATTATTGGGAGGATGTCCGCAACTATTATCAGGATTTTGAAAGTGGCATGAAATCACCTCATACAGAAATATACTTCCACGAAATGCCTGGTGGACAGTACAGTAATTTAAAACAACAGGCAAAGGCAGTTGGATTAGAAGACCGATGGAATGAAGTGAAAACTATGTTTCGTCAAGTAAACGATATGTTTGGCGATTTAGTAAAAGTTACCCCATCATCCAAAGTTGTTGGTGATATGACACTGTTCATGGTACAAAATAATTTAACGGAAGATGATATTTATGAACAAGGGGAATCAATTGATTTTCCTGATTCGGTAATAGAATTTGCCCAAGGTTATATTGGGCAGCCATATCAAGGGTTCCCGCAAGAATTACAACGGATTATCTTAAAAGGGAAAAAGCCAATAAGCGTTAGACCAGGGGAGTTATTGGACCCAATCGATTTTATTCAGTTAAAGGAATCGTTATATAAATCGTTGGACAGACCGGTTACAAGTTTTGATATGATTTCATATGCTTTGTATCCAAAAGTGTTTATGGATTATCATAAATTTTATGAAACATATGGAGACATGTCCGTACTAGATACCCCAACATTTTTCTATGGAATGAAGCTAGGAGAAGAAATTGAAGTTGAAATCGAGCAGGGAAAAACGTTAATCGTAAAACTAGTATCGATCTCAGAGGCTAGATCTGATGGAACACGTGTCATCTATTTTGAATTAAATGGTCAATCAAGAGAAGTAGTAATTAGAGACGAGAGTGTAAAATCACAAATAGTTACTCGGCCTAAAGTGGATCAAAGTAACGATAAACATATTGGTGCAACAATGCCTGGTACTGTGGTAAAAGTTTTATGTGACAAAGGGGATAAAGTGAATAAGGGTGATTATTTACTAATCACTGAAGCCATGAAAATGGAAACAACAGTTCAAGCGCCATATGCAGGTGTTATAAAGGATATATTCGTGAACAACAGTGATGCAATAGCGGTAAACGATTTACTTATTGAATTTGAATAAAATAAAAAGCAGGTAGTGGACATTTCCAGCTACCTGCTTTTTATTTTGTATTAGCATTTTTATTTGTATCAACCAGTTCTTTTTCATATTTTGCACTTCTTGAACAAAGTAAAATGAAATAGCTTAACATCGCAAAGTAACAGGATATTACTAGAGCGTGTAATAATGCTATGCCTAAATTCAACATAGAAAAAATAATCATGGCACCGAAGAAAACTTGTAAAACAATGAGCGATAGTGTTGTTATCCATCCCCAATACATGACTCTGTTTGTTCTGTAGTTTTTCATAACTTTTATAAAAAATACAATAGTCCATATAAAGAGTATACCTGCAGCCAGCCGGTGACCCATTTGTATCCACTGATCGAACCTAAATGTTGAAAATGATAATGGGGATTCATTTGTACAAAACGGCCAATCGCCACAAACCATGCTTGCATTTGCGTGGCGTACAAATGCACCAGTATAGACAACCATTAATGTATAAATAGTTAGGGCGTAAATTTCTATTCGGTGTCTCTTTTGAATCGTTAATGAAGTAGCATCAAATTTCTTATCGATCTCAAAAATTAATAGCATTAATAGAAAAACAGCTACAAAAGATATTAGCGAAATACCAAAATGAGAAGCAAGGACAAAGTCAGATTGTCCCCATTTTACTGCAGCAGCTCCAATTAAGGCTTGTAAAATTAAAAAGAATGCAGATAAAAATGATAGGAATTTCATTTCACGAATATGTCCTAAGTACTTCCAAGATAAGAATGATAGTGCTAATACTACAATACCCATTATTCCAGAGACAAGTCTATGGCTAAGCTCAATAACCAGCTCTGGTGTTATATCAGATGGTAATGGCACAAATTTTCCGTGGCATAAGGGCCAGCTTGCTCCACATCCTGCACCAGAGTCTGTCTTAGTAACGAGTGCACCTCCAATTAAAACAAAAACCATACCAATAGTAGCTACAACTGATAGCCATTTTAATGTTTTGATCATAAATAAGGCCTCACTTTTATGCAATTAAATATACAATAGCTTTATAGTAATACTTTTATAGAGAAGAGAGCAATACAATCTGCTCTAAAATCACACAATTGTCATCTTATCACTATTTATTACTATTTTCACTATAAAAAAATAAAAAACTCTTGCAAAGTAGTACGTTGTTTGCTAGAAATAATGTAGGGGATATTTGATAAGCTTTCCACCATTGTGCCCAGTTTAATGGGTTTAACTACATATATTTGTTTTACTTAGGAAGGCTAAAGTGCCTTTTATTTTATTTTTAGTCTCTATTTCACAAATTTGTCACATTTTAATGATGCTAAAAAAAGTAAAATAACACTAT
Organism: Virgibacillus ndiopensis; assembly: GCF_900187325.1. GTDB lineage: Bacteria > Bacillota > Bacilli > Bacillales > Amphibacillaceae > Virgibacillus_E > Virgibacillus_E ndiopensis. Next base: position 158,840 of record NZ_FZMZ01000005.1, read on the forward strand.
GTGGTTAAATAGAATGTAATACAATTCCATGATACAATTAGGATTATAGTCAGGATACTTTTGGGAATAGTAATAGTAAGTTACTGTTTTCTAGTATGCTCTTTTATTGTGTGCCTTTTTGTTGGGGATTTGAAGGGGGGATAATTGAAATGAATAAGGTGGAAACAACTTCCACGCAAGTGATCGGTAATGTTGCAACATCAGAGAAAATAAACACCACAATAATTAGCGATCTAAAAGCTCTTGTCAAAATTGGTATAGTTAATTCAAATTTAATTACTACATTTGCTGGTTTTTGGTTAGCGCTATATTTTACAGATGCATCATTTTTAGCAAACTGGAGCACCTTTTTGTTAACGATGGCTGGAAGTGGCCTGGTAATTGCTGGTGGTTGTATAATGAATAACTGGTATGATGCAGATATTGACCCAGTAATGACGCGTACAATGAAACGACCAACTGTTACAGGTTCCATACCCTTAAATCAAGTACTTTTATTAGGTATAGCTTCAACGGGAGTTGGTCTTATATTATTACTTCTAACAACGATTGAAGCTGCTGTCTTTGGTTTTTTAGGTTGGTTTACATATGTTGTTTTATACACAATGTGGACAAAACGTAAGTATACTTTAAATACTGTTGTTGGAAGTTTTTCTGGAGCAGTACCGCCATTAATTGGCTGGGCAGCTATTGACCCCGATCTTCACATAGTAGCTATTGTGTTTTTTCTAATAATGTTTATATGGCAAACACCACATTTTCTCGCATTAGCTATGAAAAAGTGCAAAGAATATAAAGCAGCTGGTATCCCAATGCTTCCGGTTGTCCATGGTTTTGCATTTACGAAACGCCAAATAGTTGTATACACGGCATGTTTATTGCCATTACCTTTTTATTTAGTATCATTAGGTACAACATTTGTTGTAATAGCAACACTACTTAATGTTGGATGGCTTGCTTTGGGTATTGGTGGATTTTTTATGAAAAATGATCTTAAATGGGCAAATCTAATGTTTATTTATTCATTAAATTATTTAACCATTATGTGCTTATTGATGGTTATCGTAACATTTGAGCTCCCCCTATAGAAAAATGTGTTTTGTAATTGTCCTTAATAACTATAATATAAGGAAGAAACAAAAGAGAAAGAGAGGTATGATTACATGAAAGGTTGGATGGGAAAACTTCGGGTTTTAACTTTGTTAGGCTCGATTGCGCTCGTTCTGTCGGGGTGTGGTAGAGAAAATTTATCTGCTTTAATACCTAAAGGATATGGTGCTGAAACATCACTAGATTTAATTATCTTAACAGCAATTGTTATGTTGTTTGTCCTAGTTATCGTAATGATTTTATATGTTACAGTGTTAATCCGTTTCCGTAAGAAAAAAGGAAAAGAGGATTTCGTTCCGAAACAGGTTGAAGGGAATAAAACACTGGAGACAGTTTGGACAGTCATTCCAATTATTTTATTGATTATTATTGCTGTACCAACGGTAATTGCTACATTTGATTTAGCGGATACAAAAGGTGCTAAAGATGAATTGAATGTAGATGTTACAGGTAACCAATATTGGTGGCACTTTAACTATAATGGTCAAGAAATTCAAACTAGTCAGGATTTATATATCCCAACTGGAGAAAAAGTATATCTCAACATGAAGTCTTCTGATGTGATTCACTCATTCTGGGTACCATCTATTTCAGGTAAAATGGACGTAAACCCGGAAAATGAAAATACGATGTATATTGAGGCATATGAAGAAGGCGTTTACTGGGGTAAATGTGCTGAATTATGCGGTCCTTCACACTCATTAATGGACTTTAAAGTAATTGCTGTTAGTCCTGAAGAGTTTGAACAATGGGTATCGGATATGCAAAACGTAGATCCTAAAGCTGTAGCTGAAGGAGAAACTGCACAAGAAGGTCAGGCATTATTCCAAGAAAATAATTGTATGGGATGCCATGCAATCGGGTCATCTCCAGTTCAAGTTGGTCCAAATTTAACTAACTTTGGTGATCGTTCAAAAGTGGCTGGGGTTTTAGATCATAATAAGGAAAATGTTATGAAGTGGATTATGAATCCAGAATCAGTTAAACCAGGAAATAAAATGACAGGTAATTATCCGACATTGTCAGAAGAAGAGGCAAGTAAAATTGCTGACTACTTATTACAATTACAGCCATCTGAGATAACTCCTGAGAGCGCTGGAAATTAATTTAGTAAAGATAAAATATATAACTATTTTGGGATGGAAGATGTATAAGGGAGGTTAAAGTAGTGAGTATTGCAGCTACTCAGAAAAGAGGCTTCGGCGCTGTATTATGGGATTATGTGACAACTGTCGATCATAAAAAAATTGCACATTTGTATTTGTTTGCAGGCGGTTTGTTCTTCCTAATCGGCGGATTAGAAGCAATGTTAATTCGTATTCAACTTGCCAAACCAGACAACGACTTCTTGAGTGCTGGTTTGTACAACGAAGTAATTACAATGCATGGAACTACAATGATATTTTTAGCAGCTATGCCATTAATATTTGCATTAATGAATGCGGTGCTACCACTGCAAATTGGTGCGCGCGACGTTGCATTTCCGTATTTAAATTCATTGGGTTTTTGGTTATTTATGTTTGGTGGTATTTTACTTAACTGTAGTTGGTTTTTAGGTGGAGCACCTGATGCAGGATGGACTGCCTATGCACCATTATCAACGACCTCACCAGGACATGGGGTTGACTTCTACGTTATGGGTCTGCAGATAGCTGGTGCCGGGACGTTAATCGGTGGTATTAACTTTTTAGTTACAGTTGTAAACATGCGTGCGCCGGGCATGACTTACATGCGTATGCCATTATTTACATGGGCATCATTTATTGCAAGTGTATTAATTTTATTTGCTTTTCCAGCTTTAACAGTTGGTTTATTCTTATTAATGTTTGATCGCATGTTCGGAACAGCGTTTTTTGATGTATCATTGGGTGGTAATACGATCATTTGGGAACATATTTTCTGGATATTCGGGCACCCGGAAGTTTATATTTTGATTTTACCTTTATTTGGTGTATTTAGTGATGTATTTTCTACATTCGCTAAGAAGAGACTATTTGGATATACTGCAATGGTATTTGCAACAATGTTAATTGCATTTTTAGGATTTATGGTATGGGCTCACCATATGTTTACAGTTGGTTTAGGTCCTGTAGCTAACTCAATCTTCTCAATTGCAACAATGGCGATTGCTGTTCCTACAGGTATTAAAATATTTAACTGGCTTGCAACGCTGTGGGGTGGTAATATTACCATTAATTCTGCAATGCTGTGGGCGTTAGCATTTATACCTACGTTTACAATTGGTGGTATGACTGGTGTAATGGTTGCATCTGTTGCTGCTGACTATCAGTATCATGATTCATACTTTGTTGTTGCACATTTCCACTATGTAATTGTGGGAGGAACTATTTTTGGTATCTTTTCTGCACTACATTATTGGTGGCCAAAAATGTTTGGTAGAATTTTACGTGAAGGATTGGGTAAACTTACTTTTTGGACATTTTTCATTGGATTCCATTTAACTTTCTTTATCCAACATTTTCTAGGGTTAATGGGTATGCCTCGTCGTTATTGGGTATTCCATTCAGGCGATGGATTGGATTTAGGTAACTTAATTAGTACAATTGGTGCTTTCTTTATGGCGTTTGGGGTTATTGTGTTTATTATTAATGCTATTCTCACTGCTAGAGATGCAAAAGCACCTGCTGATCCATGGGATGGTCGTACCCTTGAATGGGCTACAGCATCACCACCAGCACATTACAATTTTAAACAAACACCACTTGTACGTGGACTTGATCCATTATGGATTGAGAAATCAGAAGGAAAAGGCAAAATGACACCAGCAGAACCATTAGGTGAAATTCACATGCCAAACTCTTCTTTCTTGCCATTCTTATTTTCATTAGGACTATTCGTTGCTGGATTTGGTTTTATTTACCAAACAGACAATAAAGCTTGGTTAGCTGTCTTAATTGGTGGTATGGCATTCTCATTAGGCACGATGGTAGTAAGATCAATGAAAGATGACCTAGGTTATCATATTTCAAAAGAAGAACTAGAAAGGGAGGCTGACTAATATGAGTCACGATCATTCCTTAAATCCAGAAACAATGCCACACGAACCAGAAAAGGCTACCCTTGAAGGTAAAAATAAATTTATTGGATTTTGGTTCTTCTTAGGCGGCGAAACAGTTCTCTTTGCTAGTTTATTTGGAACATATCTTGCACTTCATAATTCTACTGCTGGTGGACCTGCAGGTAATGAATTGTTTGGTTTAGAGCTTGTGTTTGTTATGACTATATTATTGTTAACAAGTTCTTTAACAAGTGTGTATGCAATTTATCACATGAAGAATAATGATTTTGGTAAGATGACACTATGGTTTATCATAACGATCATTCTTGGATTTGGTTTTGTTGGATGTGAACTTTATGAGTTCCATCATTATATTACAGAATACGGATTTACATTCCGATCATCAGCCTTTGGATCTGCTTTTTATGCACTTCTTGGATTTCATGGTGGACACGTAACATTTGGTTTATTCTGGATGATTGCTTTATTAATCCGCAATGCGAGAAGAGGTTTAAACCTTTACAACGCACCGAAGTTTTATATTTGGAGTCTATATTGGCACTTTATTGACGTTGTTTGGGTATTCATATTCACAGTAGTATATCTAATGGGAAAGGTGGGCTAATCCATGACTGAAAACACCGGTTCCAACAAAATTGATTCTTTTCACAAGAAAAAGAACAAAGAAGAAATGCAAAAACAATTAATTAGTTTTGCGCTTATGATAGTATTTACTATCCTTGCTTTCGTAGTTGTAGCAACTGGAATGATGGATAAAATGTTAGTTATTCCTGTATTGCTTGTTCTAGCAATTGTGCAAGTTGCCTTCCAATTTTATTATTTTATGCATATGAAGCATGAAGGACATGAAATGGCTTCGGCTATGATTTACGGAGGTATCTGGGCAGCGATATTAGCTGTAGCAGGATTAAGCACTATTGTTTGGTGGTAAAATAAAAACAAAAGGCTAGGATATTGTCCTAGTCTTTTGTTTTTTTACTAATTTTGTCACAATGTCATGCGTACATCTAGATATAATACGTTATACTATAATGTATAAGCTGTTTTTATGGAGTGAATTCTGATGTGGTTAGAACTACAAATTTTTGGGTTTCGAGCATTGTGGAGTCCATATTATTTGATATTTGTATTGGGACTGTGTCTTGCTTATTATTTGGTAACAATACGGTACAGGCATAAGTTTGGTATTAAAGAAAAGCCAACAGGAAAACAACAATTCTATTTCTTCCTGGGAATGTTTTTACTTTATACTGTTAAAGGATCTCCGATAGATTTATTATCACATATTATGCTGACGGCTCATATGATTCAGTTAGCTATATATTTCTTGATATTTCCGATCTTAATGTTAAAGGGGATTCCAAGCTGGATATGGAAAAAGGTTATTAATTTACCATTTATTAAACCTGTATTTAAATTGTTAACAAAGCCATTAATCTCACTGTTACTTTTTAATTCATTATTTTCTATTTATCATATTCCGGCCGTTTTTGATTTTACAAAGGCATCACCAATCGCTCATTCTACAATATCAACGATTGTTTTAATTGCAGCGTTTATTGTGTGGTTCCCAATTTTAACACCAATTAAGGAACAGGATACGATTCCACCACTGTTGAAGATTGCCTATATATTTGCTAACGGTGTGTTAATTACCCCAGCATGTGTATTGATTATCTTTTCGGACGTGCCATTATATGCGGCGTACAGTCAAGATGGTGCATGGCTTCAAGCGCTTTCCTTATGCGTTCCGAATGATGTGCTACAAGGTTTAGCTGTGACCATATCTGGCCCAGAAATGTTTTCACCAATGGGTACGATGGAGGATCAGCAACTTGGTGGAATTATTATGAAGTTAATGCAAGAAATAACTTATGGTGTTATTTTAGCTAAAATCTTCTTTTCCTGGTTCACTAAAGAAAGTCTCAAGGTCGACCCTATTCCAGAAGCAAATCATAATATGTGATTTGTCGATTGCTGTAATCCTCTGTACTATATACAAAGGATTACAGCAATCACATACATAACTAATTTTTTGATGAAAGGAATTAATGTTTGATATGCCATTATTACCGACAATCAGTACATTTTTCATTGTTTTAAGTGCTATTTTAATAGCAATCGGCTGGCGTCTAATTGTAAAAGGAAGAGCGAAAGCGCATAAACGAACTATGATATTTGCTGCTATCAGCGCGCTTATTTTCTTTATAATTTATGCTTCACGAACTGCATTTATTGGTAACACAAGTTTCGGTGGTCCAGAGAGTATTGAAATGTATTACACGATTTTTTTAATCTTTCACATATTTTTAGCTACGACAGGTGCGATATTTGGAATTGTTACCTTGACTTTAGCGTTTAAGCGTAAAATAACAATCCACAGAAAAATTGGGCCAATAACGAGTGTTGTATGGTTTTTTAGTGCAATAACTGGTGTTATGGTTTATTTACTTTTATACATCATTTATGACGGTGGCGAAACGACAAGTATGTTGAAAGCGATATTAGGATCCTAATATAAAAAGGCAACTAATTTTACTAAAAGCGATATAAAATAAGAAAGGTGTGAGAGCATTCTGCTTTCACACCTTTCTTATTTTAAAGTTTAACATTAAATTTTATAATTCCGGCTTCTGTAGCGGAATTAAACATGATTAACAATAATGGTCCTAGGATAAACCCGATAATGCCCATAAGCTGAAGACCTAAGAACATAGCAATAAGTGTTGCTAGTGGGGATAACCCGATATGTTTTCCCATCACTTTAGGCTCTACTGTACGTCTAATTCCTAATAGGATAATTGCAAGTATTGCAAGCTTTACGCCCATCGCAATATCACCGTATAAAAACATAAATAATGACCATGGACCAAGAATAACTATCGATCCAATAATAGGAATGAAATCAATTATCCATATGATCAGAGACATAACAATTGCGACTTCAGGTACAATGACAAACAAACCAATTAAAGAAACAATAAAGATAATGATACTAACTAGAAATTGTGCTTTCAAAAACCCTAATATTACGCTTGATAATCGTTTGTTCATAAAAGTGACTTTTTCGGCAGTTTCTTTTTTCATCAATTTATATGTATTTGCCTTTACAAGTGGTAATTCGAGCATAAATAAGAATAACGCAATTAAATAAACAAGAAAACTTATTAAGTATTGTGGTATTTTAGCAAATATTTTAGTTATGTTATCGATGGTGATTTTTTCTTTTGCAGTTGTAGTCAATGCCGTTAAATTTTCCTCTAAGCTTTTTGATACCTCATTTACAAACTCAGGAGGTAAACTTTTGGAGTACTGCGTAAAATCTTTTTCCCATTCTTTATAGACATGATTTAATTCGCTAAAATATTCGGGAACATCTTCAACAAAATTAACTACCTCTGTTATTGCTTTTGTAACTACAAATGTTCCAGCAACACCTATTAACAGCAAAAATAGCATAAATACTATTATGACAGAAGTCTTTCTGCTTGTTCTCGTTTTGTTCTGAATCAGTCTAATCGCTGGATTAAGCACAAGTGCTGTAATTAATGCTGCTATTAATGGGATAGAAATTGGTAAAATAAAATACAATGCTACGATTAGTAAAATAGATAAAAAAATAAGTGTCCATTGACGCTTTGAAATATTTCGAAACAATTTGATGGGAGTACTCCTTTCAATAAAACTGTCTTATATAAGAAATATAGCATTTTATAGAGGATTTGAACAGACAAATTTGTATATAAAAACAACCGCTAAATTTCTTAGCAGTTGTTTTTTCTCAAATTACTTTTTATACTGTTTAATTTCTTCTTGAATTTTTGTTACAAGACTATTTGCTCGCTCGATTAGATTTTCGGGGAAGTTTTCTTCTTCGCCATATTCAACTCCATGTGGGTAATAATGTTTCCCTAAAAGTGGTGTTGATAGTTTGATTACTGCATTCCCGCGATCTACATCACCTTCAAGTGCGTAGCCTTGAATACGAATATAGTATGTAATATTTTTTTCTTTTGAACCAATTTTATAGTCATAGGTTACTCGTTCGTAATCCCATTGACCTGCACGAATAAAAGCATGTTTACCCATTAAGTGATCTAAAGGTTTTAGGTCGACAACTGCATCTTCTATTCCTGTATTTTTTAATCTCATTTTTTCCACCTCACAAAATTATCCTCACTATAACTATAATAGTACTAAATAACCTAAGTTGCAATCGAAAAGAGAATTAATTCATATTACTGTAAATCGATATATATACTAGTTATATCAAATTAGGTAGAGAGAAATACGCTTCGTGTTGTTTCTGAAAATATAAAAATGGATAATAGAGAAAATAGAATGGAATAGACTTCATGTACATATATATATAATAATATTACTACAAAATAAAGGGGGATAGCATTTATGCGATATATTCGAGTGATCGTTATACTAATTTTACTAGTTTTAGCCGTGTCGTTTATATTGGAAAAAAATAATGTTTCGCCTGAAGAAGCTATTACAGGTATAAGTAAAGCTTTAAATCAGAAGAAAAATGAACTAACACAGAAAACTGTTCCTAAGAATCGTTTGTATAAGGTTGATTTGGACGGGAAATTATTTCAATGGATAGGGAATTCAACGGCTGAACTAATCGAGAGTTATGGTGAACCAATACGGAAAGATACGAGTGCATATGGATATGTGTGGTGGGTTTACACTGACAAACATGAACAGTATATTCAATTTGGTGTTAAGGACGATACAATCCAAACAGTTTATGCAACAGGATCTAATTTGTCTACCGAACCTATTCAAATTGGACAATCGTATGACGAAATAAATAAACGTTTTGAGTTTAAAAATACAGTTACGTATAGTAAAGATTTATCGTCTTATACATTCCGCTTAGATAACGACGAAATGAAGATGAGACCTTTGACAAAAGTCGGAGAAAATGTTTTTGTACAATGCTATTTTGATACATTCACTAATAAATTGTCTTCAATACGTGTATTAACTGGAGACGTACTACTGCAGCATCGACCATATGCAGTTGAATACCGTGGTGACTTGCCAGAACAGCCTGATCTTACAGCTGAGCAATGGGACAAGGTTGAAAGTGGAATGGAGCAACAAATATTTAATATTACAAATGTAATTCGAAATCAATTTGATAAGTCAATACTGAAATGGAATGACCATGTAAGTGAGGTCGCATTCCTGCACAGTGAAGATATGGCGGAACATAATTATTTTTCTCATTATAGTCAAAATGGGGATGGTTTAAAGGAACGTTTAGCGGAAAAAAATGTGTATTACTTTTCTGCAGGTGAAAATATCGCTGCACAATATCCAGATGCACCAGCTGCGATGGAAGGCTGGTTAAATAGTAAAGGTCACCGGAAGGCATTGTTAAATAATGATTATACGGAAATAGGTATAGGGGTATATCATCTATATTACACGCAAAATTTTATCCAGCAACCATAATTAAAGGCTCAATAGGAGTCTTTTTTCTTTGCATACTCTCACAGTATATAGGTGTTCATCATAAAATATTGGTAATAGAAATTATACCCGAGGTGAAACAAATGAACGAAGATAATTTACATCCTACTGTGAGAGAGTTCAAAGCTTTCTTGCAAAAACATCCAAAGCTTATTGAAGAAGTGAGGAAAAGTGGTCAATCATGGCAGGATTATTATGAAAAATGGGTTTTACTCGGTGAAGAAGATCCATTCTGGGAACCATATAAGGAAGAAAATAACACGGAAAAAAATAAGAAAAAAGGTGGTCAGAAACAGTCAGAAATAGTTGGTCAATTATTAAAGCTCACGGAAAATATTGACCTAAATAAAGTACAAAAGCAAGCAGAACAATTAAGTACAACATTATCAACGGTTCAAGAGGTGTTGGGGCAATTCAAAGATACAAAGGGGTTACCCAAAGCATCAATGAACCAAAACCAAAGATTTAATTGGTTTAGAGATTAAGGGGGGGAAGTATGCAGTCATCCAGTTATCACTATTTACAGTCTCATCCCGAATTGGCGAATTTTGTCCGTTATAATCCAATCTGGTATCGTTACATTACACGGGACCCGAATAAAATACATGAGCTTCCCCGTGAGGCTAAAAAGTTTTATGGAAAAACATTTCCGCAGCAGCTAGAGAAAATTAGTAATCAGGCTCAAATGATAGGAATGTTTATTCAGCTTGCAGATGAAATGAAAGATTAATTCCCACCTTCACCATTTTCATGACCGTAATAACGTGATAAGATAAAGGTGGAGGTGGTTTATGTGATAGCTTCAATGGAATATGTAGATATTCTTGATCATTCGGAGGAACTTGGAAGAATGATTTTACATTCAGAGGTAATGGAATCCTATGAAAATTCCCGTAAGGCCCTTAATGAGGACGAGAAAGCACAACAGCTAATTAAAGCTTTTATAGATATAAAAGATCAGTATGAGGATGTACAACGCTTCGGTAGATACCATCCTGATTATAATCAGATAATGAAAGAGGTTCGTTCCACAAAACGTGAAATGGATATGAATGATAAAGTGGCAGCGTTCAAAATTGCAGAACGTAATTTACAAAAGCTTCTAGATGAAATAAGTCAATATGTCGCTGTAAGTGTTAGTGAACAAATTAAAGCACCTAAGGATGGCGCTGCCTTAAGTGATGGTGGTTGTGGTTGCGGAAGCGGTGGTGGCTGTGGTTGCCAAGCTTCTTAAGTGTGTTGATGTAATTGCTCTATTCTGATACACTATCTTAAAATAAGTTGTCAGTTAGTGAGGAAATAAAATGAGAACAAATCGTCAGGGGATTGTTGTTTGGTTTCAGCATATGAAAAATTTGAAGCAAATTAAACGCTATGGACACTTGGTTTACACATCCAAGCGTTTAAGGTATGCGATACTTTATGTAGACCAAGCTGATATTGAAGACATTGAAAAGCGTTTATTAAAACTGTCTTTTGTGTCTAAAATAGATAGATCGTACAAACCTTTTATTCAAACTGATTTTGAGAATGCCAAGCCCGATAAGGCGAAGCAATATGATTATAAAATGGGAATCTAAAAGCCTTGTAGGTTAGTACATAATTTAAAAAGGCTTCTATAGTATCTTCTATAGTAGAAATTTTTTCCCCAAAAGAAAAACCTGCAGAAATACTTCTGCAGGTCTTTTTGTTCTCATGTATTGAAAACAAAAAGGCAAAGGGAGAGGAGAAACCGGAGGAAGAACTTATGGGGAAATGTAAGTCTTCTCCGTGTTTTGAAACAACCAAGCAAAATGTTAGCTGTCTCATTATGTTAGTATGTACGCGGCGAACAATTATATACGTTTACATAAAATTTTTAGCTTAATTATCTTTTTATATCAAGGTATTTATCTCTTTCGATTGACAAAAGTAAATGCTTTTCCAGTCGCCATTATATTCGTTTTATGTTAGGATATATGTCGAATAGTGCCAAATTAAGGTGGTTCATAGTATGCGAGTGATTGCAGGAGATTTAAAAGGTCGACAACTAAAAGCAGTTCCGGGAAAATCAACAAGACCAACTACTGACAAAGTCAAAGAAGCGGTTTTTCAAATAATTGGTCCTTTTTTTCAAGAGGGATTATGTTTAGACTTATTTGCAGGAAGTGGCTCACTTGGAATTGAAGCGATAAGTAGAGGAATGGAAAAATGCGTATTTGTTGATAAGCATCCTAAAGCTATACATACCATTCATCAGAATTTAAAATCATTCAAAATCGAACAGAAGGCAGAGGTTTTTCGTGCTGATGCTCACCGTGCACTTCATGCTGCTGCTAAACGTGGATTACAATTTGAGCTGATTTTCCTTGATCCACCTTATGGTAAGGTAGACTACATGAAATTTCTGGATTCAATTGTAGCGTTAAAATTGCTTCACCCGAATGGGATTATTTATTGTGAGCATGATAGTAGTGAAAATTTACCGGAAGAGCATGACAATTTTGTGTTAATTAAACAGGACAACTATGGTGGAACAATTGGAATAACCATCTATAAAAAGAACTAGAAAGGGGGCTTTCCATTGAACAGACTAGCGATTTGTCCGGGAAGCTTTGACCCGGTTACATATGGGCATTTAGATATTATTCGTAGGGGTGCCAAAATATTTGACCAGGTAATTGTTACTGTTTTCAACAATCAATCAAAGGCTCCATTATTTACGGTTGAGGAACGAATGGCTCTATTACAAGAAACAACAAAAGATATTCCAAATGTTTCAGTAGATTCTAGTAATGGGCTATTGATTGACTATGCAAGAGAACGAAATGCTCATGCTGTATTACGTGGACTAAGAGCAGTGAGTGATTTCGAATATGAAATGCAAATTACTTCGATGAACAAAAAGCTTGATGAAAACATTGAAACGTTGTTTATGATGACAAATAATCAATATTCTTTCTTAAGCTCAAGTATCGTAAAAGAAGTAGCTAAATATAAAGCAAATGTTTCTGATCTAGTTCCTGAGGTAGTGGAGAAAGCATTAAAACAGAAATACAAATAAAATATAAAAGATGTTGCCTGCTAAAACTGGGGTAACATCTTTTTTAATAGCCCTTTTTGCATAGTTTGTCGCTATTTGTAGAAAATGCGACATTAGTGCTTAGGTAATTTCGTACTTTTTTGCTTTCTATCCCGCAGACCGTATACACTTCACGCATCCATGGCGGCTGGAGAGTCTCCTCGTGCTACGCACTCCGGGGTCTCACCGATGCCTCTAATCCCCCAGGAGTCTCCATGTATACGGGCTGCTTATAAGAAAATATAATCTTATTTTCATGCTTAATCTATTTCCTCATAAATAAAATGGGATTATTCAGCGTCATACCAGTGGAGGAAACACACGTAGACTCCTGCGGGAAAAGCAACAGCTGAAGACCCCGTAGGAAGTGGATTTCTTCCGAGGAGGCTGAAGTGTTGCCCGCGGAAAGCGAAGTGTATTTCCGGAACGGCAATCTAACTACCATTTAAATCTTCATCGCTTTTTAGGTCAACTATTAAATAAGATGCAGCATTTGAAGAAACAACATTTTTTTGGAATACCTCTTTTTCAATTAATTTGTAGTTCTTCTTCGATACAAAAGAAACACTGCAATTCCTAAAAAGACTATTGTTATGATTGGTCCAAGATGATTTATTAAATCCGTGATAGTGAACCAAATATTTTGTTCTACATCTGTTGAAATTGGAACATCTTCCATGTCAAATACTTGTCGATTTACATAAAGTGGTTTAAATAAGATAACCGTTAGTATACTTGCAAATACTGCATGTAAAAATCTCGCGAAAAAATATGGAGCAAAGCGGATATCTGATTTTGATATTATACTAGCTACCTGTGCTTGAACAGAGAAACCATGAAAACCAAGAATGAAGCTAACAATAATCATTTGGGCCAATAAATTATCAATAGAGATATTTGATAGCATTTGAGATCCTAGAGTTATTTCAAATAATCCTGACAAAAACGGAAGGGTTAAGTCTTCAGGAAGTGAAAGTATTTGAAATATATGTTTAACAACACTAGCAATTGCTGGAGAAACATTGAGAATATATAATAATTTCGTAAAGACAGAAAAAAGTATGATGAATCCTCCAACCATAACTAATGTTTTTACAGAGTTCAGGACGGCATCACCCATGACCTGTCCAAATGGACGTGGGTCGTTTAACCTTGTTCGGTGCATCTCTTTAAAGGCCCTGATTAGAGATACTTTTTGTTTTTCCGTTTTTTTTCCTTTTTCCTTGGTTCTTCCATAAAATCGCATACAAAATCCTACTAATGCGTTACCAACATAATGACATGTAATAAGCAGTAGCCCAAGTTTTTTATCATTGAAAAGACCACCTGCAACTACCCCGATAATAAACAATGGACTTGACGCATTGCTAAACGATACAAGGCGTTCTGCTTCAATTTGCGTAAGCTGATGTTCTTCACGTAAATGTGAGGAAATTTTAGCACCAGTTGGGTATCCGCTAACCATCCCCATTGTCCAAGCAAAGCTCCCAACCCCTGGTACATTGAAAATTGGTCGCATAATTGGTTCGCATAGTATACCTATAAATTTTACAACCCCGAAACTTATTAACAGCTCTGCAATAATAAAGAAGGGCAGTAATGTTGGAAATACACTTTCCCACCATATGCTAAGTCCACGAATACTCGCCTCAGCAGCCTGGTCAGGTACAGTTAATATTGCAAATGCAATAAAGCCAGTTACACCAGCTAATAGTAATGTTTTGACTATTTGTTTCAACATAAAGCCCCCTATTGTAAGCTTACTCTGTACTTATGTTTTTGATAGTAGTAGAATGATTTTAGCTTATTTTTTAAAAAGCAATGACAAACATATATGAGACTCATAGAGTTGTTTAAAAAATGTATTGTGTGTTTTGTACAAGTCTTTTATCAATATACGCACATACCCTTAGCATTTATGCCATACACTTTTTTAGATTGGAAAGTGTTGTGTGTAATTCGTATGAAATGGAAGGAGTTCCTACAGTGAAATTTACTAAACGGCAAATACTATACTTAGTTATTGTAGTAGCCATCGCTTTTTTTCTCTCAGCTTATAAATTACCATATTATATTTATAAACCTGGAGGAGCGGATGCGTTAAATCCCATCGTTTCAGTTGAGGATGGTTACAAAAGTGAAGGAGATATGCACCTCGTTACAGTTAGGGGAGGGCAGGCAACGCCAATTCAATATCTTTGGGCAAAGCTATTACCACATCAAGAAATTTATCCAATTGAAGAGATCAGACCAGAAGGAATCTCCGAGGATGAGTATTTTCATGTTCAATTACAAATGATGGAAAATTCTCAGGAAGCATCAAAGGTTGTCGCTTATAAAGCAGCCAAAGAAGATATCACTATTGAATACGATGGTGTATATGTCGTATCTGTAATAGAAGGAATGCCAGCAGACGGCATACTGAAAATGGGTGATAGAATTATTGGAATTGATGGTAACGAAATTAAGGAGTCACAAGAACTAATTGAATTTATTGAGAATAAAAAAGCTGGTGACGAAATTTCAATTGAGGTTGTACGTGATAATAAAACAATTACTGAAAATATTACATTAAAGGCATTTGAACAACTTGATAACAAAGTGGGTATTGGAATCCAATTAGTAACGGATCGACGTGTTAAAGTTGATCCTAAAGTAGATTTCTCAAGTGGCAGCATTGGTGGTCCTAGTGCGGGATTAATGTTCTCATTGGAAATCTATGATCAATTAACCGAAAAAGATTTAACACATGGCTATCAAATTGCTGGAACAGGCGAAATTGATTATGAAGGAAATGTAATGCGGATAGGTGGCATTGACAAAAAAGTGATCGCTGCTGATAAAGAAGGCTGTAAAATATTTTTTGCACCAAATGAAAATGGAGCAGCTGACTCCAATTATGAAGTTGCCAAAAAAACAGCTGGAGAAATTGGAACAGACATGAAAATTGTTCCTGTTGATACATTTGAAGATGCCTTAACATATTTACAAAAGCTTGAATAAAATAGAAGAACTGTTATGTGGGATTAGACCATGTAACAGTTCTTTTTTATACTAAGATAGGTGGTGCTATTTCTTGATGATGAAGATGCTTTCTTATATTTGGTGGAAGGATACTATAATAAGCATGACTAGCTTTTTCTTCAATTGATAGCATGGAATTCATGTTGCGGCCTAATTGGGTTATAACGGGGACTTCGATATCTTTTTTGATTTGATTAAGATATGCTTTTCCAGTCTCTGTTAATCCAAGAATGCGGACATAGGGAACTTTGGAAATGCGTTGGACAAAATCCATATCTGTCTTTTTTGTGTTTGTTAAAATATGTACGAAGATCCGCTGAAGCCTTGTCCAAGTGTATCGTTTTGTTTTAATTGCTTCGACCCATTCATGAAATGAGTTTGCTTGATTGGCTGTTTTTTTAATTCTATTTTCTAGGCCTTCGTCAACACCTTGAACATCTCGTAACTCACTGGTAGTCATCGTCATTACTCGATAATGCAGTAATGGAAAATATGCTTCCCACGAATGCCAGTTTGTTGCTTTATCTTTGTAAATTTTAAGTTGCTGCTCTGTACTGTTAGGGATGGTATTAGCAATTTTAGGTGTTATTTTTCCTGCAGAAAAAAGTTCCTTTCGTATACTCGTAGCACTAGCAATAGAGGTGTTGATTGTTTCATCATGATAGTTACTCTTACTCCGTTTAATTGTTAGTGGGTTAATTCGCAATTTATTTTCTAATATGGCTTTTACATAACTAAAACCAAGAATATTATTTGGTTTAGATAAATCCATTCTGTTCGATGTTAACCCAATTTCTTTATACGCAATCTTGCTAGCTTCAGGAAATGATAGACCCTGATCTAATTTTGTTTGCAATGTTTTCTTATAATGCGTTTCATGGTCCTTAAATGTAGTGTAACTAGTAGTAAAATCAGATATTTTTCCAGATTCACTTCCGAAACAAATAGATGAGACACCTAATTCATGTAATGTTTGAACAGAGCCTTTGGCAAATAAATCGCTGCTTTGAACCGCAAAGACATATGGTAATTCTGCAACAATATCGATACCGCTTGCTAATGCAGCTTTTGTCCGATGGAATTTATCAATAATTGCAGGTTCACCACGTTGCAAAAAAGACCCACTCATAACGGTAATCATACAATCCGCATTCGAGTTTTTCTTAGCTTCTTCTAAATGGTACACATGTCCATTATGGAATGGGTTATATTCTACTATTAAACCACACGCTTGCATCTATTCATCTCCTAATTAATATGATATATATCTATTTTAACAAAAAAACATGAGAATAGCATTTTCTTCATGATTAATGTAACTGTTAAAGGGAATGCTACACCTAAAAAAGTGTAGATTTTTTATAGTAATTTGTCATTCTGTAAAGAAAATATGTTGACAAAAGTCTAATTTCCTTTTAAAATAACTTTTGTTGCTCGTTAGAGGTGATATAATGAAATTTTCGGTAGGACAAATAAAAAGAACTACCCATAATGAACCTTTCACATTCGATGGAAAGGTTGACGTCTCAGAATTAGAAACGATGAACAATGACATTCGTAAAATTGAACCTGTACATGTTTTTGGGCAATGCTACATTCAAGGGGAACAATTATTTTTTTCTTTTACCATAAAAGGTGAAATGATATTACCATGTGCACGAACTTTAGTAGATGTGCCATATCCCTTTGAGATCAGGGCTGATGAAGTATTTTCGCTATCCCCATATTATGGCGAAGAGGAAATGGAAAATGAAATTCATCCAATTGATGGAGAAATGCTTGACTTAACCCCATATATAAAGGAAAATATTTTACTAGAGGTTCCATTTCGAGTATTCTCTGATGATGCAAAAGAGGGTGCCCCTATGAATGGCGATGGATGGGATTTTATTTCCGATGAGAAAAGTGAACAAAAAATAGATCCACGTTTGAAAAAATTGGAGTCTTTATTGAAGGATAATGAGAAAGAGAAATAAGAAAAGTTATTTAGCTTTCGTTTGAAGGAGGTGTAAGTCATGGCAGTACCAAAAAGAAGAACTTCTAAAAAAGTTAAAAATCAACGTCGTACTCATAAAAAATTACACGTACCTGGCATGGTAGAATGCTCAAACTGTGGAGAATTAACTAAACCACATCACGTATGTAAATCATGTGGGCAATACGATGGAAAATCAGTAGTAGAAGCATAATAATAGCTTAAACCAAGCAGATCACGATTAACGGTGGTCTGCTTTTCTATTTGGCCACTTTTATGTCTAAGCAATCTGACATACATGTATGCGCCTTTGGGAAAAAGAGATAGACAAGAACTCACAGGTCGAGACCTAATCAGGCATAGCGGTCACCTAAGGAAGGGACTAAATAGCAACAATATATGCTACTATAGTTATATACATAACGAGAGAGGGAATAGAATGAAAAACATCGTACAATATCAGCTGTTTCATGAGGGTTATAGTGTTATTACGTTGAATCGTCCAGAGAAACGAAATGCAATATCTAAAGAAATGGTTAAGGAGTTAAAACAATGTATTGAACAGGCTAAACAGGATTCGGTAAAATTTCTAGTGATTACAGGTGCGGGAGATAAGATGTTCTGTGCCGGAGGGGATTTACAAGATTTACATGGTGATTTAACATTTGATGAGGCATTTTCTGAGCTCTATGCAATGAAAGAAGTCCTTTTTGAACTTGCGTCATTTCCAATGCCGACAGTTTGCTTGTTGAATGGAAATGCGCTTGGTGGTGGTTGTGAAATCGCCACGGCATGTGATTTTCGAATTACAAAGGAAACGAATGAATGCGGGTTCGTTCAAACTAAATTAGGTATTACACCAGGATGGGGTGGAGGAGCACTACTATACGAAAAGGTTCACTCTAGTTTTGCTTATCAATGGCTAATGGAGGCGGAAATATATGACGCTGCCTATCTGCATGAACGAGGGTGGGTACATAGGATAGTGTCAGATGAAGCATGGCATAATCAATCGAAATTATTAGAGCCATATAAAACAAAGTCTTACGATCAAATGAAAATAGTAAAAAAACAATACACAAAAAAAATGTCAATTCTTAGATTGTCGGCGCTGATGGATGAAGAAGTACGAAATTGTGCGAAGCTTTGGGACTCTAAGGAGCATAAAAGTGCTGTAGAAAAATTTTTAGCGCGATAAACACAAATATAATATTAAAAATAGTAAAACAGTTATTCTATCACTCCTATTTTTTGCATACATTTTATAGCAAACGTATAAGGAGGGATGTTATGAATGCAACACGTCAAGATGCATGGACGAAAGATGAGGACATAATCTTAGCTGAGACCGTGCTTCGTTATATCAGAGAGGGGAAAACCCAATTAGAGGCATTTAAAGAAGTAGCAAAACAGCTATCGCGTACTTCGGCTGCATGTGGATTTCGGTGGAATGCAACAATCCGAAAAAATTATCAAGAAGCCGTTCATCATGCGAAAGAGGAACGGAAACAAGGTGGAAGAAAAAATACATGGAATTATATCGAACCAAAATCGAGTCATGAAAAAGATACGATTGAAACCGCAATTTCATTACTAGAGAAAATGAAAATAAACTTTTCCCCTGAAAATCAAATTTCACAACTAGAACAAGAAAAACATTTACAACATTTAGAAGAAGAGAACAAAAACTTAAAAGCCCAATTACTCCGTTATGAAGATGCCTGGAAAGAAATGGGTAATTTATGGAGCTGGGTTAGTAAATCGGAAAAGGAGTAGTTCAAAAGCGTAGGCGCCTAGGGACTATGCCCTGCAAAGTGGCTCGGTGTTGCCGTGCGATCTTCAGTTTTAATCGAATATTCCTTCGTAGTAGATAAAGGAAACATGGGAGTGTAAACGAATCGATGTTGACTAATCGTACGGGGTGAGGGAGGTCCATTTGTCATTGGGTGCTGGAGCTAGACGTGACCAATATAGATACTTAATAATACACGGCTTCAATATATACTTTCCTACTAGTTAAAAATAGACATGAATGCTTTGACCATTCATGTCTAAGTTTTGTCTTATACTTCTTTTTCTTCTACACCTTCTGGCATCCAAATTAATGGATTCTCCCCTAAATCCCGTTCCATATCGTATTTTGCTTTTTGAAAGCCCATTTTTTCCCAGAATCCCTGTGAATTAATTCGAGGATTTGTTTTTATAGGAAGCTGGTATTTTTTAGCGAATTCAACTAATGCTTTTCCGTAGCCATTTCCTCTGTAATCTGGTAACACTTCAAGCTTCCATAGTACTAAATAATCTTGTGCAGGTTTAAAATATTTATCATATTTTTTTTGAACCTTGTATAAGCTCATGCGCGAGACAAGCGTATTACCATAGTATACTCCATAAAATGGAGATTCGCTGTCGTTTTCTACAATATTACTCTGAAGATCCTCAAGCATGGATAACTCTTGATTCCCATATTCTTTAAAACGTTTAAATTGCTCCAATGTTTTATAATTGATTAAGAGTTTTTCTACTTTTACCATCCATTTTTCCCCCTTAAAAATACATCGATATTAAATTCACTATTCCTTTTATTATAATATAAATAGAATTATATTGAAATGAACTCAGCAAAAAATAATGAATACAGTATTAATTTTGTCTGTTTCTGCTATAAATAGTTTGCTACAATAGGCTTAAAGTATTGGATGGACAGGTGAGGACAATGAATATAGGGGTTATTGGTGGAGGATCAATCGGTCTGTTAGTTAGTGCTCTTTTGAGTACGGAGCATAATGTAACACTCTATGTGAGAAGAGACGAGCAAAAAAAGGCATTGAACGATCATGGGGTTCTCCTATCCAATTCAGCCACTGTTTATCGTGTTGAGGCATTGTTATCAAGGGAACTAAATAATGAAGATTGTTTAATTGTTTGTGTCAAACAGGGTCATGTTCCGGCTGTTATTTCTACCATACAGAAAACCAATCAACATACTTCTGTCATTTTTTTGCAAAATGGTATGGGACATATTTCATCTCTTAATAATCTCAATCAACCAATTTTTGTGGGTGTTGTGGAACATGGTGCATTAAAAAAAGACGACCATATTGTAAAGCATACAGGAAAAGGTGGTATTAAGCTTGCTGCATTTAATGGGGATGAGGAGGAGTTAGAAAAGCTTGTTGATCAGTTAGCAAGTTCTCTGTTTCCTATTAATCTGGTTGAAAATTGGCAGCTTATGCTATATGAGAAGCTTGTAATTAATGCAGTTATCAATCCCCTAACTGCTATGTTTGAAGTCCACAACGGACAATTATTTCGTAATCCTTATGTAACAAAATTAGCAAAAGAACTGTGCAGGGAAGCTGTTGAAACTCTGGGATTAGATTTTTCAGAGCAATGGAGAAGGCTGCAAGCTGTTGCGACAACTACAAAGGACAATATATCATCCATGTGGAAAGATTTACAGGAAAATCGCAAAACAGAAATCGAGGCAATTTCTGGCTATTTACTAAACATTAGCAAGCACAAAATTCCATATACAGCATTTGTTTATGACAGCATTAGAGCCTTGGAAGTAAAGAAGGGGATTAATGAATAAACATGTTTGATATTATTATTTACTTTATTGCATTTTTAATAATGTTACCAATTGTGGCAACATGGTTAGTTTACAAGATATCTATGAAAATACATAAGCAAAAATGGCGAGCAATTCATACTGCGGTTAATTGGACAACTTGTTTATACATATTTGCAGTAATAGCATTGATATCTGTCATTTTTGAGAAACAGCTAGTTGCTTTCGTCCTAATAATATTACTAAGTTTCTTTTCCATCATTATCATTTTTCAATGGAAAACGAAAACAGAGGTCATATTCTCTAAAGCATTTAAAGGTTTTTGGCGCTTTTCCTTCTTAGTCTTTTCGTTCTGTTACATATGTTTGATGTGTATTGGTCTTATTCAAGAAATTTTCTCGTAGTTTTAGAGAAAAGGATAGTTGGTGCGTTAATGTTAGTATTGGCCATGTTTAGCAAGGCAGGGAATCTAGTGGTTCCGAGATGTTCATCTAGATGTTCACATCAAACTTAAATGTACTGTCGCCTCTTGCTCACGTATTTCACTACTGGGTATGTTCGATTCGCTTTTTCTGAAACAGATTAAATGAAATTTTTTGTGGTTTTATGTACAATACGTATTGGACTATACTCATTACGTTTTAAAGGAGAAAGTAATCTATGAGGATCGACCCTATTCAATTACAGAAACAAACTAAATTAATGACGGATTATCGCAACAACGAAGCAACGATTATGGAGTATTTTGATTACCTTCCTTTTGAAAAAACCACATATCAAAACAGGGTCAATGATTTAATGGAACGAAAATTTAATCGAAAGCAATTGACAGAAAAATTGAAAACGTTGAATGAAAATTGGGATGCGCCTAAAGCTACATATGATAATATTGAACGATTGAAGGACGAAAACAGTGTAGTCGTTATTGGTGGTCAACAAGCAGGGCTTTTAACGGGACCGATGTATTCGATAAATAAATTGATTTCTATCATACAATTGGCTAGACAACAGCAAGAAGCGTTACAAATTCCGGTTATTCCTGTTTTTTGGATTGCTGGAGAAGACCATGACTTTGATGAGATCAACCATATTTTCTTACCAGAAGTTCCTAAAATGAAAAAATATAAGTTATTGCAGCGCGTATTGGAAAAGAAATCGGTTGGTCATATCCCTAAAGACGATATCTATGCAAGCCAGTGGATAGATTCTATTTTTGAACAATTGCAGGAAACACAGTATACGAGACATTTATTAGTTACGATAGAGGATTGTTTGGATAAATCTGATAATTATGTTGATTTCTTTGCTCGATTAATTTTTCGACTATTCGATGATGAGGGTGTCGTGTTAGTTGATTCATCTAATCCAGAAATACGGAAGTTGGAAAGCGACTATTTTGTAAACTTACTTGAACTTCAACCAGAAATAAGTAAAGGTGTTTATCATTATGAACAACAGATAAAACAGTTGGGTTACGCCATTTCGTTGGATGTTGAAGAAAATGATGCTCACATTTTCTATCATAAGAATGGCGAACGGATATTATTAGCCCGGAATCAATCAGGGGACTGGGTTGGCAAACAAGATGAAATTTCGTTTACTACAGAAGAACTTGTAACAATTGCTGAAAGTCAACCGGAATTACTTAGCAATAATGTTGTAACACGACCTTTAATGCAGGAATTACTTTTCCCAAGTTTAGCATTTATCGGCGGACCTGGCGAAATCAGTTATTGGTCTGCATTAAAACCGGTTTTCCAAGCGTTTAAAATGAAAATGCCACCAATTGTTCCGCGATTATCGTTCACCTTTATCGAGCGTAATATTGAAAGAATCTTAACTACGTATGAATTAACAGCAGCGTATGCTGTGAACAATGGAGTGGAATCAGACCGAGATAAGTGGCTTGAATCAAAAAATGATCCGCCAATCCATCAAATTGCTGAACAGATAAAGGATATTGTAGACGAAGCCCATAAGCCACTACGTGAAGTTGCTAAAAGTATTCGTTCTGACCTAGATGATTTAGCTGATAAAAATTTAAATTACCTGTTCCGTGATATTGAATTTTTGGAAGATCGAATTATGAGAGCAATGGAAGCGAAATATGCTAAGGAATTATACGATTTTAATCTAATCAATACTGCACTTCGTCCGAATAGAGGATTACAAGAACGAATTTGGAATCCTTTACCATGGATTAATGATCATGGAACACATTTTATTAAACAACTTACTAAAGCGTCCTGTTCATTTGAGAATGAGCATTATCTAGTATATATTTAAAATTTAGATTGATTTATAAGGGATTGCTGGTTTTAAATACAATTATAGTGGCTCTTTTCATAGTTTGTTGTTATTTACAGAAAATGTTGCTTAACAGCAACGTGATTTTCATCCCGGGGTCTCACCTATACAGGAGTCAACTGCTCACAATGAAGATCACTGAAGTTAAGTGATGAATGTTACCGGAATTATAGACGCTCGAACTTAGCGAAGGAAATACACGGAGACTCCTGCGGGAAAGCGTAGTGTATTTCCGCAGCTGTGGCTACGTCGTATTTTAAGTCAAGTGTGGTCTAACAACAAACTTAACTAAAATTAGATAAACCTTAATTTACGGGAATCCACCACATTCCCCCACCATTTTGAAATTAAAGCTGTCTTTAAGCTTGTTATTACGTTTAAAATGCACGAAACAATCGTATTTACCATTGTTTCGCTATTTATTAAAAACGTAATCAAAGGCTATAAAGATAGCTTTTTTTATGACTATATTACTAAATTTAGGTGTGAAAAAGTTTTTTTGAAAAATTAGGTGGTGAATTGTGGGGGGATGTGGTAATATAAAAACATGAAAGTGGGGAGAACCATATGTTCATGGGTGAATTTCAACATAACATTGATGCAAAGGGAAGAATTATCGTTCCTGCTAAGTTTCGAGAAGAGCTTGGCGATAGCTTTGTTGTGACTCGAGGACTTGATAAATGTCTGTTTGCATACCCAATGAGCGAATGGAAATTACTAGAAGAAAAGTTAAAAAAACTCCCACTTACTAAAAAAGATGCTAGAGCATTTACACGTTTTTTCTTTTCTGGAGCAGTTGAATGTGAAATTGATAAACAGGGAAGAATAAACATTCCAGGACCATTAAGAAATTACGCAGTATTAGAAAAAGAATGCGTCGTTATCGGCGTATCTAATCGAATTGAATTCTGGGCAAGTGAAAATTGGGATGATTATTTCACTGACTCTGAAGAATCTTTCGCGGAGATTGCTGAGAATTTAATGGATTTTGATATCTAACAGCATAGAAGCAGGTGTATACCCATGTTTGAACATTACAGCGTTTTGAAGGAAGAAACGATTATTGGATTAAATATCAACCCAAATGGTACATATGTCGACTGCACACTCGGTGGTGGTGGTCACTCCGAACAAATCGCTTCTAGATTAAGTGAAAATGGATTATTGGTGGCGTTTGACCAGGACATAGATGCATTACATGCAGCTAAAAAGAGGTTGGAAGTCTATCACGATCGCATCATATTTATTCATGCAAATTTTCGCATGCTAGAAGAACAGCTTGACCAACATAATATTGACCATATTGATGGGGTTTTATTTGATCTAGGCGTTTCCTCACCACAGTTGGATCGTGGGGAGCGAGGCTTTAGTTATCAACATGATGCAACACTTGATATGCGTATGAACCAAGATCAAGAGCTAAGTGCTTATGAAATTGTTAATTCTTGGCCTTATGAAAAATTAGTAAAGATATTTTTTACATATGGCGAAGAGAAATTTTCGAAACAAATAGCTAGGAAAATAGAAGAATACAGAAAGACAAATGAAATTGCAACAACACACGAATTAGTAGAAATTATCAAGGATGGAATTCCTGCACCGGCTCGCCGAAAAGGAGGACATCCTGCCAAACGTATTTTTCAAGCATTACGAATTGCGGTAAACGATGAATTGACTGCATTTAATGATGCATTACACCAAGCGGCTAATATTATTGATGTGGGTGGAAGAGTAGCGGTTATTACGTTTCATTCACTGGAAGACAGATTGTGTAAACAAGCATTTAAAAAATGGAGTACTGCTAAGGAAGTACCACGGAACTTACCAATTGTCCCAAAGGATCACGAAGCACCATTTAAGATGATTACGCGCAAACCGATGGTACCTAGTGATTTGGAGCTGTCAGAGAATCGCCGGTCACGATCATCAAAATTACGTATTGTTGAAAAAGTTAATCGTTGGAACACAGAATTTACTTATCAGGAAGGGTGGAAAAAATAATGAGTATAAATCACGCGCGCAGCTTTCAACCGACTCATACATCACATTCACCGAAAAGAGAAAAACAGGTTGCCATTAAAGTTCGTAAAAGTAGCTGGATTACAAAAGGTGAAAAAGTTTTATATTCTGTGATAGGTGTTAGTTTAATTTTAGCTGGAATTTTCATTGTCTCTTTTTCATCAACGACTGATTCAGTAAATAGAGAAATACAATCTTTAGAACGTACTATACAAACGCAAAAAGTAGAAAATGATGGATTGAAATATGAAAAGAAAGAATTAAGCAGACCAGAAAGAATCATTAAGATTGCGAAAGAAAATGGATTGAAAATACAAGATTCAGAGGTTAAACATGCAAGTGTAATAAACAACTAATCAGGGTGGATATGTCATGAAAAAAAATAAGACAACACACTTAATGTCAGGGATTTTTATTCTTGTATTTGTTGCGATTTTTTTAATCTTAACTGGAAGGTTTTTGTACATACAAGCAACAGGTGAGATTAATGGTGTTTCGTTAGAAGAATGGGCTGATAAAAAACGAACTTCATCCTACCCATTAAATGCAGAACGAGGTAAAATTTATGATAGCAATGGGATGACATTGGCATATGACCGTCCAACGTTCAGTATTTATGCCATTGTTGATGAAGCATATACGACAGATAAGGAGGAGCCAAGGCATGTAAAAGATCCGGAGAAAACTGCGGAAATGCTGGCTCCTTTGTTGAATATAGATAAAAACTATATTCTAGAAAGACTTCAGCAGGGGATTGAGAAAGATAGGTTTCAAGTGGAATTTGGATCAGGAGGTAAGGAATTATCGCAAAAAACGAAAGATAAGATTGAAAAGTTGGATTTACCGGGCATAAAATTCGACAAAGAATCGATTCGTTACTATCCAAATGGTATGTTTGCCTCACACATAATTGGATTTGCTCGTAAGGGTGAGGAAGGAAACATTACAGGTGTGACAGGTATGGAACGGGAAATGAATAAGCTTCTAAGTGGGAAGCCTGGGCATATTTCCTATCAGCGCGATAAATACAATACAAAACTTTTAGATCCAAACGAGGTTATTAAACAACCAAAAGACGGGGACAATGTCTATTTAACTATCGATCAAAAGGTTCAAACATTACTAGAGGATGTTTTGTCCCAAGTGGATAAAAAATATAAACCTGAGCGGATGACAGCAATTGTCATGAATCCAAAAACAGGTGAAATAGTGGCAATGAGTAACAGACCTAGTTATAACCCAAACAACCCTGCAGACGTAGAAAACTGGTACAACGATGTAGTTTCGACACCAATTGAACCTGGTTCTACGATGAAAATGTTTACGTGGGCATCAGCTATCGATGCTGGAGTATATAATGGGAATGCACAATATAAATCAGGTAGTTATAAAGTGGTTGAAAATGCTACACCTATACGAGATCATAACGGAGGAAGAGGCTGGGGAACCATTTCATTTGATGAAGGATTTCGGCGTTCTTCCAACGTGGCTGCCGCAAAATTGGTAAGAGAAGTAATCGGACCAGAAAAATACATCAATTATTTAGAAGCGTTTAACTTTGATAAAAAGACAGGGATTGATTTACCGGGAGAAGTTACTGGGAGAATTGTACATAATCCCAATGCTCCACGCGACATAGCTGCAACAGGTTTTGGTCAAGCAAGTACATTTACACCAATTCAAATCATGAAGGCAGCTTCGGCGATTGCAAATGATGGAAAAATGGTTAAGCCGTACGTTATTTCTAAAATAGTTGATTCGAAGACTGGTGAAGCCCTGAAAGAAACTTCACCTGAGGTTGTCGGAACTCCAATTTCAAAAAAAACATCCGATAGAATGATGGAATTATTAGGTTCAGTCGTATCGGCTGAAGATGGGACAGGTAAAGGGTTCAGTTTAGAGGATTATTCTGTAGCTGGTAAAACAGGTACGGCACAATATACAGTGGATGGAAAGTATGTAACTGGTCGTGAAAAATATATCTTTTCATTCTTAGGGATGGCACCGGCCGACGATCCACAACTAATGATGTATGTTTCTGTAAAACATCCACAATTAGAGGCTGAACACGGATCTGTTCCGGTATCATTTATCTTTAAAAATGTGATGAAAAATAGTTTGCATTATTTAAATATTACGCCTGACAAGGAAACTAGCAATGTAGTTCATTCGGTTAAGGTGCCTGCAATAATTGGTAAGAGCACTGACGGAGCCAAACAAGCATTAAAAGGGCTAAATGTAACGGTTATAGGCTCTGGAAATAATATTGTTGGAGCAAGCGCTACTGAAGGTGAAGAATTGATACCGAATGATAGAATACTATTATTGACAGACAAGCCAACCATGCCAAATCTTGCAGGATGGTCTCTAAGGGATGTGTTACAGCTGGCAGATTTGGTACAGCTGGACATCGAAACGATAGGGAATGGATACGTCTTTAGTCAAAGTATTAAACAAGGAACTGCTATTAAAAAAGGTGATTATTTAGGTGTCGAACTTGAACCGCCTAAAAAAGAAAAGCCTACTGAAAAAAACGAATCAGACAACGCTAATCAAGAAGGTGAACAAGCAACAAATCAACCAGAATAAGACCATAAGTAATACCAGATAAAAGAAACAGTGTTCTATTCAGTTTTTCTAGTTCATATAGTGGATACAAGCCTACCTATGAAAAGGGGATGGAAGATGAAACGTGTATCTGCTGTTACAGTTAGAAAACGAATAGTTACTGTTTTTCTTTGTGGATTATTAATTCTTGCGATAATTGATTTTCGCTTGGGCTACGTACAATTTGTGATTGGTGATCAATTGATGGCTAAAGCGAACAATTTATGGACAAGGGATATAACATTTGAGGCGGAGCGAGGGAATATACTAGATGTTAATGGGGAGATTTTAGCTGAAAATGTCTCTGCTCCTTCTGTAATGCTTGTTCCAAAGCAAATTAAAAATCCGCAAAAAACTGCTGAGCAATTAGCGGAAATTCTAGACATGTCTGTTGATAAAGCTTATGAATACGTTACAAAAAAAGAATCAATGGTTAAAGTTCATCCAGAGGGAAGGAAAATATCTGAAGAGCAAGAAGAAGCAATACGGACGCTTAATTTAGATGGTGTTTATTTGGCAAAGGATTCAAAACGTAATTACCCTGATGGAAACAATTTGGCACATGTATTAGGGTTTACTGGTATTGATAATCAAGGATTAATGGGTCTTGAGCTCTATTATAATGACAAACTTAGCGGGGATAAGGGTAGTTTGTCATTTTATTCAGATGCGAAAGGGAAAAAACTTGAAGATCTCGCCGATATTTATAAGTCTCCAAAAGATGGTTTGGATTTAAAGACAACGATTAATACTAAGGTCCAAACAATTATGGAACGGGAGCTTGATTTAGCTGTTACTAAATATAATCCAGATGGAGCGCTTGCTGTAGCAGTCGACCCAGACACGGGTGGGATAATCGGTATGACATCAAGGCCAAATTTCAATCCTGAAAATTATCAAGAAGTAGATTCTAAGATATATAATCGAAATTTGCCAATATGGAGTACGTATGAACCAGGGTCAACGTTTAAGATTATTACCTTGGCAGCAGCTCTGGAAGAAAATGCTGTTGATCTACAAAATGATGAATTTAACGATGATGGTGATATTTCAGTTGGCGGTACGGAATTACATTGTTGGAAGAGTGGTGGACACGGCCATCAAACATATTTGGAGGTTGTCCAGAATTCCTGTAACCCTGGCTTCGTTAATTTAGGAATGGAATTAGGTAAAGATAAGTTGTTCTCGTACATTAACGATTTCGGATTTGGCAAGAAAACAGGTATTGACTTGCAGGGAGAAGGAAATGGTATTTTATTCAAACCAGAAAACATCGGACCAGTCGAACTTGCAACTACTGCATTTGGTCAAGGTGTCTCGGTTACACCGATCCAGCAAGTTATGGCGGTCGCAGCAGCTGTTAATGGAGGATATTTGTATGAACCGCATATTGCCAAAGAATGGATCGACCCTAAAACTGAGGAAGCTGTAGAGACGATTGAACCTAATATGAAAGAGCGTGTTATCTCTGAAGAAACGTCAAAAGAAGTGCGCCTTGCTTTGGAAAGTGTTGTTGCAAAAGGTACTGGCCGACCTGCATATGTTGATGGGTACCGTGTTGGTGGAAAAACAGGTACTGCACAAAAAGTAGGACCTGATGGTCATTATTTAAAGAACAATTACGTTGTATCATTTATTGGATTTGCCCCTGCCGATGATCCGGAAATTGTTGTATATGTAGCAATTGATAATCCTAAAAATACGGTTCAATTTGGTGGAGTAGTTGCAGCGCCTATTGTAGGTACGATTATCGGAGACAGCCTAAGGGCTCTAGGGGTTAAACAGCGAGAAGGCGGATTAGATAAAGAATATATGTGGCCTGAGCAGCCAAAAGTTGAAGTGCCTGATTTAATCGGCTTAGAGAAAAGTGAGTTAACGGAGTATATGACGAATTTATCTATTGAAACAAGTGGTTCGGGTGATACCATCATAAATCAGGCGCCGCAACCTGGTGCCAAAGTTGAACAAGGTGCAAAAATCAGAATTTATTTATCCGATAAAAAGGACAATAATTCCGAGTAAAACTTTGGTATAATTATTTAAAGCGGAAGCAACTAGGTATGGATAACACGCATAAGCAAGGGACTATAGAACGTATGGTTTTAACGTTCAGAGCATCTATTGCTTATGTCTGGAACATCCTAGAATCTAGAAATCGATATTAGTAAGGATTGTTCTTTTAAGTGTAAAAATAAAAAAGAGGGTGAATCCACCCTCTTAAAAATTGATCTTCGTTAGAATACATATGTGGGATATTATTAAAGATAGGATGATGAAGATGAAATTATCGGAAATTATTTCTGTATTACCATTCTATGATTCTACTTCTTCAGCTGAAAAAGACGTTGAAATTAATAATATCGAAATGGATTCAAACAAAATTAATACAGGAGATTTATTTGTTTGTATACGAGGTTTTAAAGTGGATGGTCACAACTTTGTCGATGAAGCGATTAAAAATGGAGCACGTGCAATTTTGGCAGAAAGAAACGTTAAAGCAACTGTACAGACTATCATTGTTCCTGATACAGCGCGCGCCCTAGCAATGATTACAGCAAAGTTTTTTGATTTTCCTACTTCAGGGCTCCCATTGATTGGTATTACCGGAACGAATGGAAAAACAACGATAACGTATTTATTGGAGACTATTTTTCAACAGCTACAAATGAAAACAGGGATAATTGGAACCATTCAACTCAAGATTGGAAAAGAAACTTTCTCGGTTCCAAATACAACTCCAGATGCTTTGTTTCTGCAAAAGACATTCAACCGAATGAAAGATCAAGGTGTATCGGTTGCTATTATGGAAGTCTCTTCACATGCGTTAGACATGGGTAGGGTATATGGCTGTGAATTTGATATCGCAATTTTCACAAATCTTACACAGGATCACCTTGATTATCATAAGAATATGGATGATTATTTACATGCAAAAAGTCTGTTGTTTGCACAATTAGGGAATACTTATGATAACAGAAGAAAAAAATTTGCTGTTATCAATAGGGATGATCCGTATTATGAAAAAATAAAAAAAAGCACCGCACAACATGTTATTACATATGGTTATAAACATGATGCACAAGTGAAAGCAAGAAATGTTAAATTAGATAGTTTAAAAACTTCCTTTACATTAGCAACGCCAAACGGAGATGTTACGGTTAACAGTAGACTTATTGGGATGTTCAATGTTTATAACATGCTTGCTGCAAGTGCTGCTGCAATAGTTTCCGGTGTACCATTATCGGTGATCAAAAATGCGTTAGAAACGATACCTGGTGTGAGTGGTCGCTTTGAGTCAGTTCAAGTGGGCCAATCGTTTGCAACAATAGTAGATTATGCACACACTCCAGATTCGTTGGAAAATGTTTTACAGACGATAAAAGAATTTGCTAAAGGTAACGTGTATGTAGTTGTTGGTTGTGGTGGGGATCGGGATCGATCGAAGAGACCATTAATGGCGGACATTGCATTAACTTATGCAGATTACGCCATTTTCACGTCCGACAACCCAAGAACAGAAGATCCACAAGTTATTTTGGATGACATGACGACTGAATTGACCAAGGAGCATTATGACGTGGTTGTCGATCGTAAGCAAGCTATCGCTCAAGCAATTGAATTGGCGAAAACGGATGATATTGTCTTAATTGCTGGTAAAGGTCATGAAACCTATCAACAAATTGGAAACATAAAATATAAATTCGATGATCGAGAAATTGCAAAAGAAGCAATTTTAAGTAAGGGGAAATAATCATGCTATTTACGACAAAATGGATAACCGCTATTCTTAGGGAATATATAGGGGCGGCAACAGATACTATACCAATTGATGAAGTTACAACAGATAGCAGAAAGCAAACGAAAAAGGGTTTATTCGTTCCATTAGTTGGTGAAAATTTTGATGGACACGATTATGTAAAACAAGCGTTTGATAATGGTGCTGTTGCTACAGTTTGGGATAAAAGCAAACCATTGCCAGAATTCCTTCCTACAGATTTTCCGGTATTTTTTGTTGATAATACGTTGACTGCACTCCAAGAATTAGCAGCTGGTTACCGGAACGAAATTAATCCAGTAGTAATTGGTATAACTGGATCGAATGGAAAAACAACGACTAAAGACTTAGTGGCATCTGTGGTAAAATCACAGTATAGAACGCATTATACTGATGGTAATTTTAATAATCATATAGGACTACCGTTAACAATTTTGGCAATGGATAGGCAAACAGAGGTACTCGTACTTGAAATGGGTATGAATCATTTTGGGGAAATAGAACAATTATCTACCATTGCACGCCCCGATTTTGCTATTATTACAAATATTGGGGAATCACACATTGAATATCTTGGGTCACGAGAAGGGATTGCGAAAGCTAAGCTAGAAATTGTAACTGGACTGAAGCAGGGTGGAACACTAATAATTGATGGTGATGAAAAACTGTTGGAACAAGTACATAATCGTGATCATGTTATTACTTGTGGGTTTGCCAACCATAATGATGTGGTACTAGAAAAAGTCTCTATTCAACATAATCAAACTGTTTTTAATTTATCTGATGGAATAGAATATACGATTACCTTGTTAGGAAAGCATCATGCTAAAAATGCCTCGTATGCCATTACACTCGGAAAACGTCTAGGTATTAGTCCAGACAACATTAAACAAGCATTACTGTCCATTGAGCTTACTGCAATGCGTTTTGAAATGCTTAAAGGGAAACATAATGTGTCGGTAATAAACGACGCATATAATGCTTCTCCCACATCCATGAAGGCAGCAATCGAAGTTGTTAAGCAGATGACTGGGTTTAACGATAAAGTGCTTGTGTTAGGGGATATATTTGAATTAGGTGAACATGCAACAGTGTTACATCAATCTGTTGGAGAAGTAATTCATGCACCGATAACAGCGTTGTTTACTTTCGGGAAGGATTCTGCGGAAATATCTAAGTTAGTTCAAAAGGATAATGAATTAATCGATTGCAGACATTTTGCATCACGAGAGGAATTACTGAATGAATTGCAGCCCTATTTAAACGAGGACACATTACTATTATTTAAAGCATCCCGTGGCATGCAGTTCGAATTATTTGTAAAAGAAATTGTACAGCCATAAAAATTATGGACGGTTGTTGCAAGAGGAGGAGAAGCAGTGAATATTACCGTATTAATTTTAACGATAGCGATAGCATTTCTTATTACCGTCCTGTTATCACCAATTTTAATTCCATTTTTACGACGATTAAAGTTTGGACAAAGTATTAGAGAAGAGGGACCAAAATCCCATCAGAAAAAAACAGGTACCCCTACAATGGGCGGTATTATGATTGTTGTAAGTGTTATTGTTACTTCAATCATTATGATTAATAAAACAAATGTAGATGAGATTGGATATGAGCTTTGGTTATTAGTATTTGTTATTTTAGGATATGGAGTAATCGGTTTTCTTGATGATTTTATAAAAGTTGCCATGAAACGAAATTTAGGTTTAACATCAAAACAAAAATTGCTTGGACAGTTGATTATAGCACTTGTATTTTATTATATTTTACGAGCTAATAACTTTCCTACATACATTCAAATTCCAGGAACGGACATTCAATGGGAACTCGGCTGGGGATATGCAATTCTAATCATTTTTATGTTAGTAGGATCTTCCAATGCAGTTAATTTAACAGATGGTTTGGACGGTTTGTTAGCCGGAACAGCTGCAATCGCGTTTGGCGCATTTGGAATTTTAGCCTGGTATGGATTTCCGCAGCAGGAGGTTGCCGTTTTCTCGCTGGCTGTAGTTGGTGCTTTATTAGGATTTCTTGTTTTCAACGCCCATCCTGCCAAAGTATTTATGGGGGATACAGGTTCGCTTGCTCTTGGCGGATCAATTGCGGCAATTGCAATTCTAACAAAGCTGGAAATTATTTTAGTGATTATCGGTGGTGTATTTGTAATTGAGACACTTTCAGTAATCATCCAAGTTATATCGTTTAAAACAACAGGAAAAAGAGTATTTAAAATGAGCCCATTACATCATCATTACGAACTGTTAGGGTGGTCGGAATGGCGTGTCGTAACGACATTTTGGTTGATAGGACTTATTTTTGCTGCTCTTGGCATATACATTGAGGTGTGGTTAACTTGAAAAAATTGACAAAGTTTCCTTATTCACATGTACTCGTCTTAGGTTTAGCGAAAAGTGGTACTGCTGCTGCTAAGTTACTAATACAGAATGATATACACGTCCGTGTGAATGATATGAAAACAGAAGAAACGGATGACATTGTAAAAGAATTAACAACGATGGGGGCAGAAGTTGTTGTCGGCTCCCATCCTCTTTCTGTTTTAGAACACATTGAATTAATCGTTAAAAACCCTGGAATTCCTTATGAAAATCCGGTATTGGAAGAAGCAGCGAAGCGTGGAATTCCGATCATCACAGAAATTGAACTCGCGGGAAATTTAGTAGAAAATTCCATTATTGGCATAACTGGTTCAAATGGTAAAACAACAACTACTATGCTGACAACAGAAATGCTGAATAAAAGTGAACAACCCGCTAGAATGGCTGGTAATATAGGAACTGTAGCTACAGAGGTTGCCCAAACACTTGGATCTGACGAAAAAATGGTATTGGAATTATCTTCTTTTCAGCTAATGGGTATTCAATCGTTTAAGCCGAAAATTGCTGTATTGCTAAATGTTTTTGAAGCACACCTGGACTATCATAAAACATTTGCAAACTATAAAGAAGCAAAGTGTAACATTTTTAAAAATCAAACAAGTGAAGATTACCTCGTATACAATGCAGAAGAGCCAACAGTGGTCGAAGCAGTTACAGATGCGAAGGCAACGATTGTACCATTTTCTGTAAAACGCCCACTTGAAAATGGAGTATGGGTTGATGAAGAGAGCATCTACTTTAAGGATGAAAAAATAATGGATAAAAAAGATATCGTACTAGTTGGTGAACACAACTTAGAAAATATCTTGGCTTCCATCGGAGCAGCGAAATTAAGTGGTGCGACAAATGAAGGTATTTATCAGGTTTTAACAACGTTTTCAGGCGTAAGACATCGTCTGCAATTTGTCGAGAAAATGAACAACCGTGTATTTTATAATGATTCAAAAGCGACAAATATTTTAGCAACACAAAAAGCGTTGCGGTCCTTTAAACAACCTACAATATGGTTAGCTGGTGGACTTGATCGCGGAAATGGGTTTGATGATTTATTACCTTATTTGGAACATGTCAAAGCTGTTGTACTATTTGGCCAAACGAAAGAAAAACTGAAAAAACTTGCTGAAATGGCGGGAATTAAAACGATTGAGATGGTAGAAGATGTGGAGAAAGCTGTTACAAAAGCTTATCAACTATCAAAACCTGATGATGTGATATTATTATCCCCTGCTTGCGCTAGCTGGGATCAATATCGAACGTTTGAAGAAAGAGGAGACATGTTTATTCAAACTGTGCATACATTAGTGTAGGGGCTTGTTTCAGGAACAGTCACTGCAGATATGCAACTAGGAAGATGAAATAACGCCCCTATTCATTATGGATATGGGGTGTTTCTTTTGTTTCGAAATCTATTTAAGCATCAAAATGCACCAGATTATACCCTGCTTGTGGTAATCTTTTCTTTGATTATTGTAGGGGGAGTTATGGTTTATAGTTCGTCATATGTATGGGCGGAGTATAAATATGGTGATATGTTTTATTATTTAAAACGACAGCTCCTTTTTACCGGTGCTGGTATTATTGCTATGTTTTTTATTATGATAATTCCGTATGGTACATGGAAAAAATATGCAAAAATAATTTTATTAAGTTGTTTTATATTGTTATTACTCGTGCTGATTCCAGGAGTTGGTATGACACGTGGTGGTGCGCAAAGCTGGATAGGGGTGGGGGCATTTAGCATTCAACCTTCTGAATTTATGAAACTGGGATTAATTATATTTTTATCAGTGTATTTAGCGAGTAATCAAAAATATATTACTTCATTACGAAAGGGATTTATTCCTTCTTTACTATTGGTCTTTACTGCGTTCGGTTTAATTATGTTACAGCCTGATTTAGGGACCGGAGTGGTTTTGGTTTTAACTTGTATGGTATTAATTTATACTGCCGGTGCAAGGCTATCCCATTTTTTTGGACTAGCATTCTTTGGTTTAGTTGGATTTTTATTTTTAATTATATCGGCCCCATACCGTATCGCCAGGATTACAGCATTTTTGAACCCATGGGAAGATCCACTTGGTGATGGTTTTCAAATCATTCAGTCCCTTTACGCTATTGGACCAGGAGGATTAATGGGACTTGGTCTGGGTGAAAGCTTGCAAAAGTATTTCTACTTACCTGAGCCTCAAACCGATTTTATATTTGCAATAATAGGAGAAGAACTAGGCTTTATTGGTGGTACCTTTGTGTTAATATTGTTTGCGCTATTATTTTGGCGAGGCATTAAGATTTCACTTGGGGCGCCAGATCAATTTGGACGTTTTTTGGCATTAGGAATTGTATCGATGTTAACCATTCAAGTTATGATAAATATAAGTGTAGTAATTGGATTAATACCAGTAACTGGAATAACATTACCATTTTTAAGTTACGGAGGATCTTCATTGACGTTAACTCTTTGCTCTGTCGGGATTTTATTAAACATTAGTAGATATTCATCTGTATAAAATTGGCAGAAGGTTATAGATTGGTAATTGTTATATGACTGTATTCTAAGAGGTTATTATTTTATATTTATAAACAATAGACAATGCTGGAATATTTTCTTAAGTAAGTTCAATTCTCGCACTGTCGTCCGGGTCGATTCGGGCGGATGCGCACCTTAGGGCACGGCCACAGCCTCCGTTAAAAAAATAACGCTGTGGGATCTTCGGACACGTGCTGTTATGCGGTTTTATATAACTTCCTACTCCAGCTAATGGTTTATAAACAAAAACTAGTGGGAAATACACGTAGACTCCTGCGTGGAAAGCGAAGACGCTGAGACCCCACAGAGAGTGGTCATTGCGAGCGAGGAAGCTCAGCTGGAGCCTGCGGAAAGTGAAGTTTAATTCCGGAACGGTAGCTATAGCATTAACTTACGTCTTATTTTCTGTAAACTACTTATATTGTAAAAAAATCACGAAGAGGACCTTATGAGAATCTATCTATTACATAAACTGCTAATTTTGAATTAGGTTAAAACTAGGTAAAATGTACTACATGATTATGTGCGAGATGTGATATAATTCTAGTAACATGGCGAAACGGCATTTTATAGTGCCGTTTCATTTGTTAATTTTCAGTTAAAGGAAGATATAGGAATGAGCAAAAAGAATATTGTTTCGATTGAAGATCGCATTCCAAAATTGAAACAAGCCCGTAAAAAGAAGGCCAATAGACGCTTAATTTTTTATCTTTCTATTTTTTTCTTGCTTATAGCTGTTATTGTCTATTTACAATCTCCATTAAGTCATGTTAAAACTGTTCAAGTTACCGGTAATACATTCGTCTCTGAGAAAGAAATTATCGAACAAAGTAAATTATTGGATGACACAAATATTTGGACAATTGATAAGAAAGAAATCAATCAAGCTATTCATAAAAACCCTGTGATAAAGTCCGTTAGCTTAGACAAGAAGCTACCATGGACCGTTGAGATTAAAATAAAAGAATATAAGAAAGTTGGTTACATTAAAAAAGACGATCGTTATTATCCTGTTTTAGGTAATGGGCAACAATTGGATTCACTTGAACAAAAAACGTTAAATGGTGATGCTCCACTGTTATTAAATTTTACAGATGAAAAAGAACTGCAGAATATGACAAATGAATTAAAAAAGTTACCTCAAAGTATCTTGAATATTATCTCGGAGATACATTGGGTACCAACTGATGAGAATACGAAGAAAATTGTTTTGTATATGAATGATGGATTCATGGTAGATGGTACTATTCGAGATTTTGCAGAAAAAATGGAAGTTTATCCATCAATCGTCGCTCAATTAAAACCAGACAGTAAAGGGATTATCCATATTGGAGTTGGTGCCTATTTTGAATCATTTGACAAAAAAGAATCTAGTGAAGAGGAGATAGAGAATGAAACTGAAGGGTAGACATGTGGTTATTTCCCTTATTCTACTCGTTTCTGGGTTTTTAGTTGCATACAGTTACCAACATTCAAAAGACGATCCAAAAGTAGTACAACTATCTGAACAAAAATGGGAAAAGAATTATGAATATCGAAAAAAGGCTATTGAATTAGTTGACAAAAACAAAGAGTTACGGGAAGAGTTAGAAACAAAATTGCAAAAGATACAAGATTTGGAATCTGAGATTGCAGGTAAAGAGGAACTGGCCGGTCAATATGTAGAACAAAAGAAACAATTGCAAATATTGACTGGAAAATTAGCGGTAATTGGTGATGGTGTTAAAGTGACATTAAATGATGCCAATTATATTCCAAGTGAGGAAAATGTAAACAATTATATCGTGCACGAAAGTCACATACACAAAGTTGTTAACGAACTGTTTAGTGCAGGTGCAAAAGCAGTCGCGATAAATGGGCAACGTATTATGGAAGATACATTTATAGCTTGTATTGGACCGGTGATTTCTGTTGATGGAATAGAATATCCAGCTCCGTTTGTTATTAGCGCAATTGGTGATCCAGAAGTACTTTTTCCAAGTATTACATTGACAAATGGTGTTAAGGATCAGCTAGAAAATGAAAATATAGAAGTGGACATTACAAAGGTAAATGACTTGAAAATGGATGCTTACATTGCAGGGGACCGGTGATTTTCGTGAAATCAAAGTTTAAACTAGTCGTATTACTCGTATTTCTACTTGCGGGTTTTATGATAGCCGTGCAATTTCAATCCATCCAGAAACCTAAGGAACGAGATACAAGAGATACATGGGAACTACGTGCAGACATTCAAGAACAACAAAAAACACAGCAGCAATTGTATGCCAAAATTCAACAAGCTGAACAAACGATTCATCAATATGAAAATGATTCTGTTACACAAACAACAGCAACGTTAAAAAAATCTGTGCAAGCATTAAAGGAAGAGGCCGGATTAACCGAAAAAAAAGGGAATGGTGTTGTTTTTAAGGTTAAACCGTTATTCCATGAAGAGATGGATGATACGGATGTTCAGGTATTTCCTACGTTGAAACCTGAATTGTTGTCTCGATTTATTAATGAATTAAATAAATATGGGGCAACAGAAATTTCAATCGCTAATGAGAGAGTAATTAGTATAACACCGATTCGTAATGTAAATGGAACTATTTATGTGAATAACCATCCTTTACCCCCAATACCTTTTGAGATAAAAGTTTTGTCCGAAAACCCTGAAAAACTATTAAGCTACATGGAATATAGTTCAATACGTGATTATTTTGCTATTGAAAACATTAATTTGTTGGGGAAAACAAAAAACGAAATCGTGTTACCTAAGTATGATCAAGAAATTCATTTTAAATCAATCCACCTGCAAGAGGCTGAAGATGTGAACGGAGAATAAAAATGTGGTTACCTTTTGTTTTTTTACTATTTGGTATCGTGTTAGGATTATTAACAGATATTAGAATTCCAGAAGAATACACGGATTATCTTTCAATTGCAGTACTCGCTGCATTTGATACACTATTTGGTGGAATTCGTGCACATTTAGAAGGAAAATTCAATGATAAAGTATTTATTAGTGGTTTTTTCTTTAATGTTTCACTGGCAGCATTTCTAGCCTTTGTGGGAGTTCAAATTGGTGTTGATTTATACTTAGCAGCTGTATTTGCATTTGGCGTTCGACTCTTCCAAAATATAGCATTAATACGTAGACATTTAATAGAAAAAAGCTATTTTAAGAAGAAAAGGAAAAAAACAGTAAAAAAATAAAAGGAATTCAGCATTTTTTGTTGAATTATTTCATTAATATATTTTCTTTTTCTGTTTATTCCTATAGAATTATTAATTATAATAATATAATAGACGTAGTAAATGTAAAACGATCTGATTGTATATTCAGAAAATTATCGGATTCGTCTGAACTAGGAGGTGCCTTTCTTTGAACAACAGCAATGAAATACTAGTAAGTCTCGACATAGGTACATCAAAAATTAAAGTAATTATCGGAGAAGTATTGAATGATTCACTTAACATTATTGGTGTTGGTAGCGCGAAATCTAATGGCATGAAAAAAGGTGCTATCGTCGATATAGATCAAACCGTCCATTCAATAAAAAATGCAATTGAACAAGCAGAGAGAATGGTAGGAATGCAAATTGATAGTGTGGTTGTTGGTATTAATGGCAATCACGTTCAATTACAAACCTGCCATGGAGTTGTAGCCGTACAAAGTGAGAACAGGGAAATTGGTGATGAAGATATAACGAGAGTACTTGATGCTGCGAAGGTTATTTCCATACCACCAGAACGAGAAATTATCGATGTCATACCAAAACAATTTATTGTGGACGGATTAGATGAGATAAACGATCCGAGAGGTATGATTGGTGTTCGTTTAGAAATGGAAGGTACAATTATTACATGTTCAAGAACTGCCTTACATAACATTTTAAAATGTGTGGAGCGTGCAGGGTTACAAATTTCTGATATTTGCCTGCAACCACTCGCGGCTGGATCTATCGCATTATCTAAAGATGAGAAAAATCTTGGCGTAGCGTTAATTGATGTTGGTGGAGGATGTTCAACAGTATCAATCTTTGAAAATGATCATTTAGTATCTACAAGTGTTGTTCCACTTGGTGGGGATAATATTACAAAAGATTTATCCATTGGACTAAGGACATCAACAGAAGAATCTGAGGATATTAAGATCAATCATGGTCACGCTTTTTTCGATGATGCTCGAGAGGATGAAACATTTGAAGCATCAATTATCGGTAGTAACACTTCTCAAACCTATAATCAACTGCAAATTGCTGATATGATTGAAGCTAGATTAGAAGAAATATATGCTTTTGCAGAACGAGAAATTAGGAGAATGGGGTACCATGAATTACCAGGTGGTTACGTTTTAACAGGTGGTACAATGAAAATGCCTGGTGTTTTAGAATTAGCACAGGATTTATTCCAATCAAATGTTAGAATGGCAATACCAGATTACATAGGTGTAAGAGAGCCACAATATACAGCAGGCGTTGGAATCTTGCAATTTGCCTATCGTAATGCGAAAATACAAGGAAAAGAATTACTTCCATCTGTGATCGTAAATTCTTATGAACAACCAAAACCAAAACGAGCAAAGAAACAGCCACAATCAGAAGAACATACGGAAAAGAAGAAAAAGGAATCCGGAATCGCTAATTTGTTTAAGTATTTCTTTGATTAGACAAGCGTTCCTAGCCAAAAGCGAAAGTGCCCGTATTGCTACGTACGGACTGGGCTGTTTAACGCGGGTGATTCAATGTTGCCGCGCAAAGCAGTGATCTTAATCGAATATTCCTATCAAAGGAAATCTACTAGTCGCTGGGCACTGAAGCTAGACATGGCAATGATACACTTAACTTCTAGTACACTTGTAATTTTGCATAATTAGGAGGAACGATTTATGTTAGAGTTTGATACAAATATGGACCAACTTGCGACAATAAAAGTTATCGGTGTCGGTGGTGGCGGAAATAACGCTGTTAACCGCATGATTGAACACGGTGTTGAAGGTGTTGAATTCATCGCTGTTAATACCGATGCACAAGCACTAAATCTGTCAAAAGCAGAAGTAAAAGTGCAAATTGGTGGTAAGCTTACTCGCGGATTAGGTGCGGGTGCCAATCCAGAGGTTGGTAAAAAAGCTGCCGAAGAAAGTAAAGAGCAACTTGAAGAAGTACTTCAAGGTGCTGACATGATATTTGTTACAGCTGGAATGGGTGGAGGAACTGGTACGGGTGCTGCTCCAATCATTGCACAAATTGCTAAAGATCTTGGGGCATTAACTGTAGGTGTCGTAACACGCCCATTTTCGTTTGAAGGAAGAAGAAGGTCAACTCAAGCAATATCGGGTATCGAAGCATTAAAAAACAGTGTTGATACTTTAATTGTTATACCAAACGATCGTTTATTAGAAATCGTAGACAAAAATACTCCAATGCTGGAAGCGTTCCGTGAAGCAGATAATGTTTTACGTCAAGGTGTACAAGGTATTTCAGATTTAATTGCAAAACCAGGCTTGATAAACGTTGACTTTGCTGATGTTAAAACAATTATGTTTGACAAAGGTTCTGCATTAATGGGAATTGGTGTTGCAACTGGTGAAAATCGTGCAACAGAAGCCGCTAAAAAAGCTATTTCATCACCGTTGTTAGAAACATCAATTGACGGTGCACATGGAATTTTAATGAATATTACTGGTGGAGCTAATTTAAGCCTCTATGAAGTTCAAGAAGCTGCAGATTTAGTAACTTCAGCTGCTGATAATGAGGTCAATGTTATTTTTGGTTCGGTTATTAATGAGAACCTAAAAGATGAAATTATTGTAACGGTAATCGCTACAGGCTTTGATGAAAATCAAAAAGTTGATAATCAGCCAAAACAGCGTCCAGTCATCAATCATAAACAACATGCTGCAACAACGATGAACGATGATGTTCAAAGAGATTCATTGAATCAGCAACAGCAGCAACCACAACGTTCCAAACAAGAAGAAGATACGTTGGATATACCAACATTTCTACGTAACCGTAATCGAAACAGATAAGTAGATATATAATGAAAAAGGTCAAACTGATAGATTTATCGGTTTGGCTTTTTTTGTTGCTAGATTTTATAAATGTAAAGTGAAAATTAATGATGAACGATTAAATTAGCTACATGCAAAGAATAAACCCATGTAGCTTTTTATTCTCCGACAAACTCCCTAAAAACTTGTTAAAATTAGCATTTTTATGCAGACAAGAAGTGACAGACTTTGCCTATATAGTTCGGTATACTTTCTTTAACTTAGGTAATCCTATGAAATTTTACATATTAAATGGATTCTTAAGTGGCCTTGAAGAAAGGAAGAGTGTAGTGACTATATATCTCGATGCTGTCTGGATATTGAATTTTCTATTGGATATGATGCTCCTAATGCTTGCGCAAATTCTAGCAAAAGACAGTACGAGAAAAATTAGAATTGTTTTTGGAGCATTGATCGCTTCTATGCTCGTGCCATTATCACTCTATTTTCCAGATTCCTTTTTTACTACTGTTATCGGAAAAGTTATCTATTCGATAATTATTATTCTATGTAGTTTTAAGTTTTATTCTGTTTATCAGTCTTTCAAAATGCTTTTGTTATTTTATTTCACTACTTTTGCTATTGGGGGTGGGTTAGTAGCATTACATTTTTTATTCCAAAATCCGATCGGTTTATCGGCATCAGGATTACTTACATATAATGCTGGATATGGTGATCCTGTCAGTTGGCTGTTTGTTGTTATCGGATTTCCAGTAATTTGGTGGTTTACGAAGATTCGTATGGACAAGCACGCAACCGAAAAAATTCGCTATGACCAACTATATCCAGTTACGATACAGATCAATAATAAGACAAATTCAACTACTGGATATATTGACAGTGGTAATCAATTAGTCGATCCGTTAACAAAAAAACCGGTAATCATTTGTGATGAGCAGTTTTTAAAAAAATGGTTTTCTGAAGATGAATGGGGTCAGTTAAAAGATGCACATGAAGAATTAAACTTTGAAAAAATTCCTGGGGATTGGGAAAAGCGAATTCAGATTGTTCCTTATCAAGGTGTAGATGGTAGACGTACGTTTATGTTGGCAATCAAGCCTGACAATTTAATTGTCTACTATGATTCAAAAAAAATTATCACAAGAAAGATTTTGATTGGAATTCAATTCGCAGATTTAACGAATGATCAACGTTATCATTGTTTACTTCATCCACAAAT
This sequence comes from Virgibacillus ndiopensis, assembly GCF_900187325.1. Lineage (GTDB taxonomy): Bacteria > Bacillota > Bacilli > Bacillales > Amphibacillaceae > Virgibacillus_E > Virgibacillus_E ndiopensis. The sequence continues at coordinate 202,974 of NZ_FZMZ01000005.1, forward strand.
CATAAAATTAGCAGCTGTTGATACAGCATAAAAAGGAGAGATAAAATTTGAGAAAATGGAAACTTCGGATGCGTTTATGGTGGTATAATCTTTTAATCAAGCTCGGGATTAAATCTGATGAAATTTATTATATTGGAGGAAGCGAAGCATTACCACCACCATTATCCAAAACGGAGGAACAAGAATTACTTGAACTTTTACCAAAAGGAGATAAGGGTGCACGGGCAATGCTCATTGAGCGAAATCTCCGTTTGGTCGTTTATATCGCACGTAAATTTGAAAATACGGGGATAAACATTGAGGATTTGATTAGTATCGGAACTATCGGATTGATCAAAGCCGTGAATACGTTTAACCCGGAAAAGAAAATTAAACTGGCTACATATGCATCAAGATGTATTGAAAATGAGATCTTGATGTATCTCAGGAGAAATAATAAATTAAAATCGGAAATTTCATTTGATGAGCCGTTAAATATTGATTGGGATGGAAATGAATTACTATTGTCCGATGTACTGGGTACTGATGATGATATCATTACGAAAAATCTTGAAAGCAATGTTGATAAACATTTATTAAAAAATGCCTTATCAACCTTAAATGACCGGGAAAAGCAAATCATGGAATTACGTTTTGGATTAGTCGGTGAAGAAGAGAAAACCCAAAAAGATGTTGCCGATATGCTTGGAATTTCACAATCGTATATTTCGCGTTTAGAGAAGAAAATAATTAGACGCTTAAAAAAAGAATTTAATAAAATGGTCTAGCCTTGTGAACACTAGAATGTCGACAATATTTTACCTATTTCAACACAAATAGGATTGCATAAAAACCCTCTTAGGGGGAGATACTGTCCATGAAGAACAGCATCTCCAACTGGGAGGGTAGAACAGAATGATTAGACATAAAGTAGAGATATGTGGTGTTGATACATCGAAGTTACCTGTTTTGAAGAATGAGGAAATGAAAAAGCTATTTGTAAAAATGCAAGAGGGGGACATATCCGCCCGGGAAGAACTTGTTAATGGGAATTTACGCCTGGTTTTGAGTGTGATTCAGCGATTTAATAATCGTGGAGAGTACGTTGATGATTTATTTCAAGTAGGCTGTATCGGGTTAATGAAATCAATTGATAACTTTGACTTGGGACATAATGTTAGGTTTTCAACATATGCTGTGCCAATGATTATTGGCGAAATCAGAAGATACTTAAGAGATAATAATCCAATAAGAGTTTCAAGGTCATTACGTGATATTGCTTATAAAGCGCTTCAAGTAAGGGAAAAATTGATTAATAAAACATCAAAAGAACCTACTCCACAGGAAATAGCTGATGAAATGGGTGTACCTCATTCTGATGTCGTATTTGCAATGGATGCTATTCAAGATCCAGTATCATTATTTGAACCAATTTATAATGATGGTGGAGATCCGATCTTTGTCATGGATCAATTAAGTGATGATAAAGACAAGGATGAAAATTGGCTAGATAAGCTTAGCTTGAAAGAAGGAATGATTCAATTAAATGCTAGGGAAAAAATGATATTAAATAAACGATTTTTCCAGGGAAAAACGCAAATGGAAGTTGCCGATGAAATAGGTATTTCACAGGCGCAAGTATCAAGATTAGAAAAAGCTGCTATTCAGCAGATGAATAAACAGATGTTTGAATAAGGAAAATGCATTCGTTCTTTTCCGAAAGTATGAGGTTAGGTGATAAGAAAAGCGGAGTAGACGATTTCAGCAGCAATAAAATACGTTGTTGCTTTGTAATAAACTTTAATAGATGCTGAGAGCACTGAGAGCAGATACACGTATGCAGGAACAGTTACCAGAGTGAGACACTTTAGTAGATCAATTGGAGGCGGGGCTCATGGGTCTCCACGAGAAAGCTTAGTGTATGCTGACGCAGGTTAAATAACACCAATCTATACAAAAATAGTCTTTATAAAAAGGGACAGGTAACAGCCTGTCCCTTTTGTTATGCCAAATTTCATACGAAAAATTCCTGTTTTCCTGCATATATATTTATAATAAGGTGGGTGAGGGATATGATGAAGCTGTCGGAATTGCAATTAAAAGAAATTATTGTTGTGGAAGATGGTAAACGATTAGGTCATATTTTCGATCTTGAGCTAGATGTTAATAATGGGAAAATACTTTCTTTGATTATAATGGGGAAAAAAGCAGGTTTATTTGGAAAAATAGATGAAATTACTATACGCTGGGAACAGATTGTAACAATTGGATCAGATGTTATTTTGGTAAGAAGAAGTGAAAATTCACCTCAATTATATTTGCAAAAGGAGGTGAAATATTAATATATCCGCAAATTATGATAAAATGATACATGCATATCCAACAGGAGGGGAAAGAAATGAATGAAGCTTTTAATCAAAAGGATATATCCTATTTACATATAGAAAAATGGCAGGAACTAAATCCCAATTTACGAGTAGGTTTTACAACTAGAAAAGGTGGTATTAGTAAAGAACCTTTCAAGTCATTCAACCTTGGATTACATGTACCAGATGATAAAAATGACGTTATTAAAAACAGACAATTATTATCAAGTAAATTAGATATTCCACTTGACGATTGGGTAGCTGGAGAACAAATCCATTCCAATCGAATCAAGATAATAAATAATAAGGATAAAGGGAGAGGGGCAGTCTCGTTTCAAGACTCATTAGAAAGTATTGATGGGATAATTACAAACCAAGCTGGTATATTATGCACAGCATTTTTTGCGGATTGTGTTCCATTATTTTTCTTCGATCCTGTGTCAAACTATATCGGAATTGCCCATGCAGGATGGAAAGGTACTGTGAATCGTATTGCTGAACAAATGGTTCTAAAATTACAAGAAGCTGAGGTTGATATTTCAAATCTTTTAGTAGCTATCGGTCCTTGTATCTCACAGAAAGCGTATGAGGTAGATGATTATGTAATCAATCATTTATCAAAAGAAATGATTGATAAAACTGCAATCAAAACAAAACATAATCACTATTTATTGGATTTAAAGCAACTAAATGTAGAAATCCTTTTACAATGTAATGTATTACGTAATAATATAGATATAACAAATTATTGCACGTTACGTGATGAATCGTTATTTTTTTCACATCGCAGGGACAATGGGAAGACTGGAAGAATGCTAGGGTATATCGGTTATAAACCTTGACGATGCTAGAGAGGAGAGAATTAAGAGTGACTGTAGCTGCAAACTTAGAAGAAATTCGTACTAACATAAGACAAGCCTGTAATAACAGTAATCGTGATCCTGAAGAAATTACAATAATTGGCGTAACGAAATATGTTACAATAGAACGAACCGAGGAAACGATTGAAACAGGTATTAAAAATCTTGGTGAAAATCGTCTAGAAGGTTTCCTGGAAAAATATAATTACATACAGGATAGAGCAACTTGGCATTTCATTGGAACCCTGCAATCGAGAAAGGTAAAAGAAATAATTGATAAGATTGATGTCGTTCATTCACTAGATCGTAAATCATTAGCCAAAGAAATTAACAAGCGTAGCAAAAAACCTATCGATTGTTTTGTTCAAGTAAATGTAAGTGGTGAAGAATCAAAACATGGACTAGCACCTGATGAGGTAATATTTTTTATCGAGAGTATAGCTAACTATGAAAATATCCGTATTGTCGGATTAATGACAATGGCACCTCATGTTGATGATGAAGAGACAATTCGGAATATATTTAGAAATTTAGCAACCTTAAGAAATACGGTCCAGGAGAAAAATTTAGAATTTGCACCTTGTCATTATTTATCAATGGGAATGAGTAATGATTATAAAATTGCAATTGAAGAAGGTGCCACACACATCCGTATCGGTTCAAAATTAGTTGGATCTGAAAACTAGTGAGGTGAAAACATGACCATTAAGAACAAATTAAAAACATTTTTTACACTGGATGATGAATATGAATATGTAGAAGAAGAAATCGATTTACCAGAGGATAATTCAACCCCTCAGCGAAGAAGTCAGAAAGGGCAAAATGTAGTTAATCTAAAGAGTATGCAGCAGCCTGCATCAAAAGTAGTGCTTTGTGAGCCAAGATCATACAATGAAGCACAGGAAATAGCAGACAATATTGTGAATAGACGTGCAGTCGTTATCAATTTACAACGTGTTGATCACAACCAGGCAAAAAGAATTGTTGATTTTTTAAGTGGAACTGTTTATGCCGTTAATGGTGATATTCAAAAGCTTGGATCACAAACATTTCTTTGTACGCCTGACAATGTCGATGTTTCTGGAACGATTTCAGAGGCATTTGTAGATGAAGATGAAATGGAGAGAGGGTGGTAACCAATTATGTACCAGCTATATAATATTTTAGATACTGCGATTGTCATCTATAGCTATGCATTGATTGTGTATATATTTATGTCATGGTTCCCAGGAGCTCGAGAATCAACATTTGGTAGCCTTTTAGCAAGAATAACAGAGCCATATTTAGAGCAATTTCGAAAAATCATTCCACCACTTGGTATGATAGATCTATCCCCAATTGTAGCGATTTTTGTTTTGTATCTAGCAAGAATGGGTCTGCTTGAACTTTTCAAAATGATTTTATATTAAGGTAGTGTACGATGGATATATATCAGCATTTTCGAAGAGATGAACAACCTTTTCTTGATCAAGTATTATCGTGGAAAGAACAGGTTGAAAAAACGTATCAGGAAAAGTTAACTGATTTCCTTGATCCAAGAGAACAACAAATAATGGATACGTTAATTGGCACCAATCATGAAGTCTTATTGCATGTTTTTGGTGGGGGAATACATACTGAAAGAAAACGAGCATTGTTAGCTCCGTTTTATGAAGAGATAACAGACGATGATTTCGGTCTTACATTAATGCAAGCTTCGTATCAGGATAAATTTATTTCGTTAACACACAGGGATGTAATGGGAGCTTTTTTGTCCCTTGGAATTAAACGCAAGAAGTTTGGTGATATTTATGTTGGAAATGGTATTGTGCAAATCGTGATGGCCGATGAGATTGCCCCATTTGTTCGTGCCAATCTAACTGCTATCAAAAAAGCAAAGATTAAGCTAGAAGAAAAACCGATGTCTCAACTTTTGGAGATAGAAAGAAATTGGGTAGCATCGGATAAGACTGTTTCGTCATTACGGTTAGATGCTGTACTAAAAGAAATATATAATGTATCACGCAAAGATGCAGCTGATTTAATAACGAAAAGTTTTGTCAAAGTAAATTACAAAGTAGTTGAAGATACAGCGTTTATTTTGCAAGAAGGAGATCTTATTTCTGTTCGAGGAAAAGGTAGAAGTAAATTAAATGGGATAAATGGACAATCGAAAAAAGGTAAGTGGAAAATTCAAGCGGCTATATTAAAATAATTTAGTTTAGGTGCAGGAATTTTCCGTTTTATGTCGAATTATAACGTAATAAGGAATTATAATGATATTTTATTAATGCAATTATTCGTAAGGAGGTGGCCATTGTGCCATTATCGCCGTTAGATATTCATAATAAAGAGTTTACAAGAAGTTTTCGTGGGTATGATGAAGATGAGGTCAATGAATTTTTGGACCAAGTAATTAAGGACTATGAAATTGTAATTCGTGAGAAAAAAGATTTGAAGGAACAAGTAGAACAATTAAATGAAAAGCTTGGTCATTTTACAAATATCGAAACAACCTTAAACCAATCGATCCTAATTGCCCAGGAGACTGCTGAAGAATTAAAAGGTAATGCTTCGAAAGAATCCAAATTGATTATTAAAGAAGCAGAGAAAAATGCTGACCGTATTATTAACGAGTCATTGGACAAATCTCGTCGCATATCACTGGAAGTTGAAGAATTGAAAAAACAGGCAAAAGTATTTCGAACTCGTTTAAGAATGCTTGTGGAAGCACAATTAGATATGATTGGGACCGATGATTGGGAACAATTATTCGATGAGGAAATGGGCGAAGAACTTGAATATGCAGAAAATAAATCATAAGTCTTGACGATAATTCAATTTATGCATATAATTTTAAAACATAGATTTGAATTTAATAGTAAATACGATGACGGAGACAGTACAAAAGCAGGGTATCTGTTGAGCGAATCAGGGTATGGTGGAAGCCTGATACAGAAGTGCTTTTAGAACATCACTCCCGAGTATCCATTCGAACGGTTACCTAGTAGAAATGGACGATTCATTCACGTTACGAATTTTGAGTGAATTTAAATGATAAATTTATTAGGGTGGTACCGCGAGTCTTCTCGTCCCTTGTTGGGATGACGAAGGCTTTTTTATATTTAAAGGTTGTTTTCTAAGGAATTGTTGTTTTTGACATAAAATAAGTAAACATGTGACGTAACAACCTATTCTCGGTCCACCGTCCGAGATCGCTACGGGCGGATGCGCACCTTAGGGCATGGCCTTAGCCTCCTCGAGAAGACCACACTGCGGGGTCTTCGGACACGTGCTGTTCTGAGCAGGACAAGGAATACTTCGAGAGCTTTTGCATCGCACGAAGAAAATTGGTTTGTATTTTCGAGGAGTCACCGCCCTCCGCTCACCCGGACTAGTGATGTGCTATCATGTGGTTTTATATAATGTCCTACTCTAGCTAATGGTTTGTAAACGTAAAACTAGTGGAGGAAATATACGTAGACTCCGCGGGAAAGCGAAGACGATTAGACCCCGCAGAAAGTGGGTTTCTCCGAGGAGGCTGAATCGTTGCCCGCGGAAAGCGCAGTGTATTTCCGGAACGGTTGCCCAAGCATAAATTTACGTGGCATTTTTTGTCAACTATGAAAGTATAAAACAACAAAATTAAAGAAAAGAGCCTGTATATTTAAAAGACTAATTAAGGAGGAATTGCATCATGGATTACAAAGAAACATTACTTATGCCAAAAACAGAATTTCCAATGCGTGGGAATTTACCGAATAAAGAACCATTAAGACGAAAAGAATGGGATGAAACAGACTTATATGAAAAAAGTCTTGAAAGAACGAAAGGTAGACCATTGTTTATCCTTCATGATGGACCTCCATATGCAAATGGTGACCTACACATTGGGCATGCATTAAATAAAATTTTGAAGGATTTCATTACACGCTATAAATCAATGGCAGGCTATCATGCACCATATATTCCCGGCTGGGATACACATGGATTACCGATTGAAACTGCGTTGACGAAAAAGAAAAAAGTAGACCGCAAAAAAATGAGTGTCGCTGAATTCAGGGAAAAATGTGCTGAATACGCCATGGGCCAAGTCGATAACCAGCGTTCACAATTTAAAGAGCTTGGTGTTCGTGGCGATTGGGATAATCCATACATTACACTTACGAAAGACTATGAAGCAGCACAAATTAAAGTATTCGGTGAAATGGCTAAAAAGGGTTACATTTATAAAGGATTAAAACCTGTTTATTGGTCACCATCATCTGAATCGGCGCTTGCAGAAGCTGAAATCGAATATCACGATAAACGTTCACCATCCATTTACGTTGCATTTAGCGTTACAGACGGAAAAGGACTACTTGACGGTGGAGAGAAATTTGTTATCTGGACGACAACACCTTGGACAATTCCAGCTAACCTAGGAATTAGTTTACATCCAGATTTTGAATATGCTGTAGTTGCCGTTAACGGTGAAAAATATGTTATTGCACATGATTTGTTAGGTGCAGTTGCAGAGGAACTTGAATGGGAGAACCCTGAAGTAGTTAAGACTTTCAAAGGTCAAGAAGCGGATAAAATTGTTGCAAGACACCCATTTTATGATCGTGATTCACTCATCATGCTCGGTGACCACGTTACAACAGATGCTGGTACTGGTTGTGTTCATACAGCGCCAGGTCATGGGGAAGATGACTTTTATGTATCAAGAAGTTATGGAATCGATGCATTTTGCCCTGTTGATGAAAAAGGGGTATTTACCGATGATGCTCCAGGTTTTGCAGGTACATTCTATGATACAGCAAACAAACCGATTACAGAAAAGCTGGAAGAAGTGGGTGCATTACTAAAACTAAAATTCATTACACACTCGTATCCACATGACTGGCGTACGAAGAAACCAACAATTTTCCGTGCAACTTCACAATGGTTTGCATCAATAAAGGATTTCCGTCAAGATATTTTAGACGAAATCAAACGAATCAATTGGTATCCAAGCTGGGGAGAAACCAGACTTTACAACATGGTTCGTGACCGCGAAGACTGGTGTATTTCTCGACAACGTACTTGGGGCGTACCAATTCCAGTATTTTACGGTGAAGATAGAACACCAATTATCACAGATGAAACAATCGAACATGTGTCGAAATTGTTTAATGAACATGGATCAAATGTATGGTTTGAATGGGATGCGAAGGAACTTTTACCAGAAGGATTCACTTCTGAACATAGTCCGAATGGTACATTCACCAAAGAAACAGATATCATGGATGTATGGTTTGATTCTGGGTCGTCACATGAAGCAGTATTAATGGGACGAGAAGACCATAGACGTCCTGCTGATGTATATTTAGAAGGCAGTGACCAGTATCGTGGTTGGTTCAACTCTTCCTTATCAACTGCAGTAGCGGTAACTGGAAAAGCACCATACGAAAATGTTATTAGTCACGGATTTGTTTTAGATGGAGACGGAAGAAAAATGAGTAAGTCACTTGGTAACGTTATTCTTCCATCTAAAACCTTAAAACAGTTAGGTGCAGATATTTTACGATTATGGGTGTCTTCTGTTGACTACCAAGCAGACGTAAGAATTTCTAACGATATTTTAAAACAAGTCTCTGAAACGTATCGTAAAATTCGTAACACATTCCGTTTCGTATTGGCGAACATTGCTGACTTTGATCCGGCAAAAGACCGGGTGGCAGATACTGATTTAGAAGAAGTAGATCGTTATATGCTTCACCGTTTACAAGGTTTAATTTCAAACGTTCGTGAAAGCTATGACAAATTTGAGTATTCGCCAGTTTATCATCAAATTCATAATTTCTGTGCAGTGGATTTGAGCTCGTTCTATCTGGATTTTGCAAAAGATATTTTATATATCGAAGCAAAAGATGATCATCGTCGTAGAAGTATTCAAACGGTTTATTATGATATTTTGACAAGCTTAGTCAAATTATTAACACCGATTATTCCACATACTGCAGAGGAAGTTTGGGAGTACATTCCAGGAACAGAAGCAGAATATGTTCAATTAACGGACATTCCTGAGCCAAAAACTGTGTTTGAAAACAACGATGCCTTAGAAAAATGGGATCACTTTATGAAGGTTCGCGATGATGTATTAAAAGCACTTGAAAAAGCACGAAATGAAAAAGTAATTGGTAAATCGTTAGAAGCAAAATTAACGATTGTTGCAAAAGATAACAAAACGAATGAAGTGCTTGCACAAATTCCGCACATGCATCAATTATTAATTGTTTCACATGTTGACGTTATTGAAAATGCTGACGGAGTAAGTGAATACCGTTATGTTGATGTGAAAGTTGAAAAGCATCCAGGTGAAAAATGTGAACGCTGCTGGGTAGCTTCGGAGACTGTTGGCGAAGATAAAGACCATCCAGAACTATGTACACGTTGTGCGGATATTGTAAAAGAGCATTATACAACAGCAAAATAAAGCTTGTTAGAAAATACTCCTCTAAGAGCAGAGGAGTATTTTTTATGGTAAAATAAAATGCATTAGAAATAGTATTGGAGAAATCGGAGGACAAAGAATGTATTGGTACTATATTATTGCAGTAATCATTATCGGAATTGATCAGTTTACAAAATGGATTGTCGTAAAAAATATGGAGTTATATGAACAAATTACAATTATTGATGACTTTTTCTATCTAACTTCACATCGAAACACTGGTGCAGCATGGGGAATTTTAGAAGGTCAAATGATTTTTTTCTATCTCATTACTGCAGTTGTAATTATTGGCGTCGTTTTCTACATGCAAAAATATGCCAAGGATAGTATATTATTAGCTATCTCGTTAAGTTTAATTCTAGGCGGGGCAATTGGTAACTTTATTGATCGGATATTCCGTCAAGAAGTTGTTGATTTCCTTGATTTTATTATCTTTAATTATGATTTTCCGATATTTAATGTAGCGGATTCATCTTTATGTGTAGGTGTTTGTCTTGTATTAATTGCTACATTTATTGATGAGAAAAAGAAGGGAACGACAGCATCATGACCGATCAGCAATATGAAGTTCAAGCTGAGCAAAGTAAAATACGAATTGATAAGCTTTTAGCTGAAATTAATCCAGATAAATCACGCTCACAGGTGCAAACGTGGATCAATCAAGATTTGGTTACGGTTAATGACTGTATAGTAAAGTCCAATTATAAATGCCATACGGGTGATATTGTTAAATGGTCAATTCCAGAAACAAAGCCAGCAGAGATTAACCCGGAAAAAATACCATTAGTTATCGTGTATGAGGATAGTGATGTCATTGTTGTCAATAAACCAAAAGGAATGGTAGTTCATCCCTCAGCAGGCCATTCCGGTGGTACGCTGGTAAATGCATTACTTTATCATTGTCATGATTTATCAGGTATTAATGGGATAGAAAGACCTGGAATTGTACACCGTATCGATAAGGACACGAGTGGGTTACTGGTCGTTGCTAAAAATGATCATGCACATGAGTCGCTAGCTGCCCAGTTGGCAGAAAAAGACGTGGAGCGCAAATACGAAGCAATCGTTCATGGGGTGATTGAACATGAGAATGGCTTGATTGATGCCCCTATTGCTAGAGATCCAAAAGATCGGCAAAAGATGGGGGTAGTCGATAATGGAAAACCTGCTGTAACTCATTTTAAGGTTCTTAAACGGTATGAACGATTCACACATGTTGAATGCCAGCTGGAAACTGGAAGAACGCACCAGATACGTGTTCATATGAGATATATTGGATTTCCGCTTGTAGGTGATCCGAAATATGGTCCTAGAAAAACGTTAGGTAATAATGGACAAGCTTTACATGCAAGGGTCCTCGGATTTACGCATCCGCGGACGAATGAATGGTTGCAATTTGAAGTAGAAGCGCCAATGGAATTTAAGGGCATTTTGGATCAAGTAGAAAAAATGTATTGACAGGCAGAGTTGAATTTGAAATAATAAATGCAATGAAATAATGATCCTTTAAAAATTAGTCCCGTGAGGCTAAAAAGGAAACGGAATCTATACTGTACGTATGAATACGTATATCCAAATCCCTTTTTCCTCATGGAGAAGAAAAGGGATTTTTTCTATATATAGAGGTGAGAACATGAAGAAAAAGACCGAAGTACTCGATCAACCTGCAATTAATCGGGCATTAACCCGGATTGCTCATGAAATCGTTGAAAAAAATAAAGGTGGGGAAAACCTTGTTTTAGTAGGAATCAAAACAAGAGGTGTTCCAATAACAAAACGTTTGCAGGAAAAAATTAAACAAATAGAAAATATAACCGTACCGGTGGGTGAATTAGATATCACACTTTACCGCGATGATTTAGAAAAATCGGTTGAGAATAGTGAACCAGAACTAAAAGAAACAAACATTGAAGTCGAGCTTACAGGCAAAAAAGTGATTTTGATTGACGATGTTCTCTTTACAGGCCGTACTGTGCGTGCTGCAATGGATGCGGTAATGGATTTGGGCAGACCATCCCAAATTCAACTAGGCGTATTGATTGACCGAGGGCACAGAGAATTACCGATCCGCGCTGACTATGTTGGAAAAAACATTCCTACATCTGAACAGGAAATAATTGTTGTTCATTTAAATGAAACGGACGAAGCGGATCAAGTGTCTATATACGAAAAATAAAATAAATAGTAAGACCTTTAACTAAATCCAGAGAGATTTTCAAGGTCCCATAAGAATACGTGTATCCTTACTACACGTGTACCTCTTTGCGGCCTTATGCAAAGAGGGTTTTTTTATGGGGAAAATGAAGGAGGAGCCTATGCGAAACTTTATATCCGTTAACCAGTTAAATGCTAAAGATATTTTTTTGATTATCGAAACCGCTGAGAGGTTTCGCCAAAAGGAAGCACCGATTAATAAACAAGTATTTGTGGCAAATCTATTTTTTGAACCAAGTACACGAACAAAAATGAGCTTTATAGTTGCACAAAGGAAACTAGGTCTCGAAGTTTTAGATTTTCATAGTGAATCCTCTAGTGTTTTAAAAGGTGAAACACTATACGATACAGCAAAAACATTTGAATCGATTGGAGCGAACTTGTTAGTTATGCGTCATGAGGATGATACGTGGTATGACGAACTAATACCAGGGTTACAAGTGCCAATCATTAACGCTGGTGCGGGTAAAGGGGAACACCCGACACAATGTATGCTCGATTTAACGACAATCTATCAGGAATACGGTTATTTTACTGGTCTTAACGTAGTGATTGTTGGTGATATTAGGCATAGTCGGGTAGCTCGTTCGAATGCATATGCACTGAAAAAACTCGGAGCGAATGTATATTTATCGGCAGCACCTGGGTTTGAGGATCCAACGATGGACTTTCCATATCTAACCATGGACGAAGCGGTCGAAACGTGTGATGTTATCATGCTGCTACGAATTCAACATGAGCGTCATGAAGCAAGGTATGAGGATGTAAGTTATATTGAAACGTATGGATTGACGAAAGAAAGAGAAAAACGAATGAAAGAACATGCAATTATCCTGCATCCCGCACCAATTAATCGTGGGGTTGAAATTGATACTAGCTTAGTAGAATGCAATAGATCACGGATTTTTAAACAGATGGAAAATGGTGTTTATGTACGCATGGCAATTATCTCGAAATTACTTAACGACTGGGGGATTATCAATGATTCTTTTGAAAAACACACGAAGACTTATGCCATCTAATGAGGTGAAGGAATGTGACGTACTTATTGAGGATGGGAAAATTAAAGAAATTAGCCCGTCTATTACAGAGGACGCAGTACAAATAATTGATTGTAAAGGAAAAATGGTATTCCCAGGGTTTATTGATGTCCATATCCATTTACGCGAGCCAGGCGGTGAGCATAAAGAGACGATTAAAACTGGTACACAGGCGGCCGCTAGAGGTGGATTCACAACTGTTTGCTCCATGCCTAACACGAATCCTGTGCCAGATAATGTAACAACCATCAACGAGCTTTTGGAAAAAATTGAACAGGATGCTGTCGTCAGAGTTTTACCATATGCAGCGATTACAAAAGGGTTGAAGGGTAAGGAACTAACTGCAATCCGGGATATATCGAACACTGGAATTTTCGCTTTTACAGATGATGGTGTAGGAATTCAAACAGCTGATTACATGCTCCGCGCAATGAAGGAAGCGGTCGCTTGTGGAATTCCTGTTGTTGCCCATTGTGAGGATAACTCAATCGTTTATGAAGGAGTCTTACATGATGGAGAGGTTAGCGAGCGATTACAGCTTCCAGGTATCCCGTCATTAGCCGAATCCGTGCAAATTGCCCGGGATGTACTTTTAGCAGAAGCGAGTGGCTGCCATTATCATGTCTGTCATGTAAGTACGAAAGAATCGGTTCGTGTTATCCGTGATGCTAAAAAAGCTGGAATAAACGTGACAGCTGAGGTAACCCCTCACCACCTACTTTTAAATGAATCTGCTGTAAAAGAAGACGATGCAAATTTTAAAATGAATCCGCCATTACGAGCAAAAGAGGATCAGGAAGCGTTACTAGCAGGTTTACTTGACGGAACGATAGATTTTGTCGCAACAGATCACGCTCCACATGCCGAAGATGAAAAAGCGCAGGGCTTTATGAAAGCGCCGTTTGGAATCGTTGGTTTAGAATCAGCATTTTCATTATTAAATACGTATCTTGTAAAAACAAATAAATGTACGCTAAACCAACTAATCGAGTGGCTGACAATTAAGCCTGCAAATGTTTTTGGCTTGCCATACGGCCGCCTAGAAGAAGGAGCAATAGCTGACCTAACGTTAGTTGATCTTGAAAAAGAATTAAATATTGATAAGTATAGCTTTTACTCAAAAGGAAAAAATTCACCGTTTCATGATTGGAAAGTTACCGGGGTACCCGCGCTAACAATCGCTGAAGGAAAAATCGTCTATGAGGGGGATCTACATGAATAAACGACAACTAGTTCTTGAAGATGGTACCGTATTTATCGGAGAAGGATTTGGCAGTGAAAAACCCACAAATGGGGAAGTAGTTTTTAATACAGGAATGTCCGGATACCAGGAAGTCATTTCCGATCCATCCTACTATGGACAAATCGTTATGATGACCTATCCATTGGTTGGGAACTACGGAATTAACCGTGATGACTTTGAAACGGTGACACCATTTATTCAAGGATTTATCGTAAAAGAATATTGTGAGCATCCTTCCAATTTCAGGAGTGATGAAAGCTTAAGCAGCTTTTTAAAAGCTAATGACATTCCGGGGATCGCAGGGATTGATACACGAAAATTAACGAAGATTATTCGCCAGCATGGAACAATGAAAGGGTGTATAACTTCAATCGATGAGCCAGCCGAGAGAATTGTTGAACGCTTAAAACTTACTTCTGAGCGTACTGACCAAGTACAACAAACATCGACCGTAAAACCATATGTTGTGCCAGGTCGAGGCTTACGAATTGCCTTGGTAGATTTCGGTATGAAACATGGAATACTCCGCGAACTTACAAAGCGAAATTGTCATGTCACTGTTGTTCCTTACAATTACGGAGCAGATAATATTTTACGACTAAAGCCTGATGGTATTATGTTAACGAATGGTCCTGGAGATCCAAAAGATGTCCCTGAATCTATTGATATGATCAAAGAAGTACTTGGAAAAATACCGTTGTTCGGAATTTGTTTAGGACACCAGCTGCTTGCATTAGCGTGTGGAGCTGACACCGAAAAAATGAAGTTCGGACATCGCGGTGCCAACCATCCAGTGAAGGATTTAGAAAAAGGCAAAACTTATATGACTTCACAAAACCATAGCTATGCGGTTAAGCCTGAATCTTTAAAGCAAACAGATCTAACAATTACGCAAATTGCACTAAATGATAACACCGTAGAAGGAATTAAACATCTGAAATATCCAGCTTTTTCCGTGCAATATCACCCGGAAAGTTCACCAGGGCCAGAAGACACAAATCATCTGTTTGATCAGTTTTTACAAATGATTCATCAAACGAAAGCAAAAGACGAGGAGGAAGCATATGCCTAAGAACACTAACATCAACAAAATTCTCGTAATCGGATCTGGTCCAATTGTGATCGGTCAAGCAGCAGAATTTGACTATTCCGGAACACAAGGCTGTCAAGCATTAAAAGAAGAAGGCTACACGGTAATTTTAGCCAATTCAAATCCAGCCACAATCATGACCGATCACACAGTAGCTGATAAAGTTTACATGGAACCACTAACTACTGAATTTTTGATCAAAATCATTCGTAAAGAACAACCAGATGCCTTACTTCCAACATTAGGGGGACAAACCGGCTTAAATTTAGCCGTAGCATTAGAAGCAACAGGTATATTAGCAGAATATGATGTTGAATTACTTGGTACTTCATTAGATGCTATCCAACAAGCGGAAGATAGAGAGAAGTTCCGTACCTTAATGAAGGAGTTAGATGAACCTGTTCCCGATAGCCAAATTGTAAACTCTGTAGAGCAAGCCGTTGATTTTGCAGAGAGAATAGGGTTCCCGGTAATCGTTCGGCCAGCATACACACTTGGTGGAACGGGTGGGGGAATGTGCTATAACGAACAAGAACTAAGAGAAATTGCAAGAAACGGATTGGCATTGTCTCCTGTAAACCAGTGTTTGATCGAAAAAAACATCGCAGGCTTTAAAGAAATTGAATATGAAGTAATGCGTGACAAAAATGATCAGGCAATTGTTGTATGTAACATGGAAAACGTTGACCCTGTTGGGATTCATACAGGCGATTCTATTGTTGTTGCCCCATCGCAAACATTGAGTGATCGGGAGTATCAATTATTGCGTAATGCTTCGTTGAAAATTATTCGAGCATTACAAATTGAAGGTGGTTGTAACGTACAACTAGCACTAGACCCGGATAGCTTTAACTATTACATTATCGAAGTGAACCCACGTGTTAGTCGTTCGTCAGCTTTAGCATCGAAAGCAACTGGCTATCCAATTGCGAAAATGGCTGCGAAAATCGCTGTAGGATTAACATTAGACGAAATTATCAATCCGATAACAGGTAACACATACGCATGTTTTGAACCTGCACTCGACTACGTCGTAACGAAAATACCCCGTTTTCCTTTTGATAAATTTGTGACCGGTGATCGTTACCTTGGAACACAGATGAAGGCAACAGGTGAAGTTATGTCAATTGGCCGAAATTTTGAAGAATCATTATTAAAAGGAATCCGTTCGTTAGATAGTGGAACAGAGGAATTTTGGTTAAAGAATTTAGTAGATTTTTCACTTGATGAACTTAAAGGTAGACTTATAAAAGCGGATGATGAGCGGTTGTTTGTTTTAGCTGAAGTGTTCCGACGCGGCATGACCGTTGAAGAAATTTTCCAACTCACGAAAATAGATCGTTTCTTCCTCGTAAAAATTGAAAAATTAATCGAGCTAGAAAAAACGCTAAAAGAAAATAAATTTTTGCAAGAAGTTTTGGAAGAAGCTAAAAAATTAGGATTCTCCGATGCGCATATTGCACGAGCGTGGGGAGCATCAGTGGACGAAGTATATGACCTTCGGATGAAAAATGCCACTTATCCCGTATACAAAATGGTTGATACATGTGCGGCTGAATTTGAATCAGAAACACCATATTTCTACAGCACATACGAAGATGAAAATGAATCGATTCAATCAGATCGTAAAAAGGTACTCGTACTCGGATCCGGACCGATCAGAATCGGTCAAGGGATTGAATTTGATTATGCGACGGTTCATTCCGTTCTTGCTATTAAGGAAATGGGCTATGAAGCAATCATTATGAACAACAATCCGGAAACAGTTTCAACGGATTTCAGTATTTCAGATAAGCTTTATTTTGAACCACTTACATTAGAAGACGTTATGCATGTAATCAATTTGGAACAGCCTGAAGGAGTAATCGTTCAGTTCGGTGGTCAAACGGCAATCAACTTAGCTGAAGGGCTGCAGCGTCGTGGCGTGAAAATTTTAGGGACAAATTTAGAAGCGATTGATAAAGCGGAAGATCGCGATAAATTTGAACAGTTGTTAAACGACCTACAGTTATTGCGTCCTAAAGGAAAAACAGTTTTAAAACTTGATCAGGCAGAAGCAGTAGCCAATCAAATAGGATATCCAGTCTTAGTACGACCATCCTACGTAATCGGTGGAAGTCGAATGGAAATTGTGTATGATGACGATGAGCTTCATGCTTATTTGGCAAAATCGATCGATACCGATAACGGACACCCAATTCTAATTGATAAATATATTACCGGTATTGAAGTAGAAGTTGATGCAATTAGTGATGGTGAAACGGTTATCGTACCAGGAATTATGGAGCACATCGAACGTTCAGGTGTTCACTCAGGGGATTCGATTGCAGTTTATCCACCACAGCGCATTAGTGAAGCAGTGAAGCAGGATTGTATGGAAGCAACGATAAAAATTGCTCGTGGTTTGAATATAAAAGGGCTAGTCAATATTCAATTCATCATTCGAGATGGCGAAGTATTTGTACTGGAAGTGAATCCTCGAGCAAGTAGAACGATTCCATTTCTAAGCAAGATTACCGGTGTAACAATGGCGAACCTTGCAACACGATGCATCTTAGGCGAATCGCTCATGAGCATGGGTTATGAATCTGGTATTTTACCTGAACAGGATGCGGTTTCTGTAAAAGTCCCAGTATTCTCTTTTGAAAAATTACGCAGCGTGGACACGATCTTAGGGCCTGAAATGAAATCGACGGGTGAAGCAATCGGCCATGATAAAACATTGGAAAAAGCACTGTACAAAGGACTAGTAGCATCAGGGTTGTCTGTACCGCAAGAGGGTGCTGTTCTCTTAACGGTGGCCGATAAAGATAAAGCAGAAACACTGGAAATCGCAAAACGTTTCCATCAATTAGGCTTCCAATTGTATGCAACAACAGGAACTGCTGAAAGTGTAAAACAACATAACATTCCAGTTACTGAGGTAGGAAAAGTGGGCTCAGATGAACCGAACGTGTTATCAATCATTGAAAATGGTGATGTACAATTTGTTGTTAACACACTGACATCTGGTAAAAAGCCTCGATCTGATGGGTTTATGATCCGTCGTGAAGCGGTTGAACATGGTATTGCATGCTTAACAAATCTAGATACAGCGAATGCAATTTTAAATGTGATTGATTCCACCACATTCAGTGCGAGTCCAATAACTGGTAAAAAGGTAGTCATGTCATGAAAAAACGCGTAGAGATGGTTGTGGAGTCAGTAAATGAGATTGCATTGGATACGGTTGAAATGACACTTTCAAATGCATATGTGGCAAAAAATGCACAATCGGGACAGTTTCTGCATCTGCAGGTGGAAGGACATTCACTGAGAAGACCGATCTCGATTGCGGATATAGATCGTGAAAACGGACTTATTACTATGTTATTTAAAAAAATTGGTAATGGAACAAAACGATTAGCTATGTATAGACCTGGCATGATAATTGACGCATTAGGTCCTAGCGGGAATGGCTTTTCGTACGATCCGTCGATGAAAACGGCGTTGTTAATTGGTGGGGGAATTGGAATCCCCCCACTTTATAATCTGGGGAAAGAACTGAGGAACAAAGGAATCAATGTTATAGCAGTCCTAGGTTTCCAATCAAAAGAACATGTTTTTTATGAAGCTAAATTTAATGAATTAGGAGAAACCTATGTTGTAACAAATGATGGGAGCTATGGACACAAAGGCTTTGTGACAAACGTACTGAGTCAAGTAGCAAAATTTGATTATTACTTTTCTTGCGGTCCGATCCCAATGCTTCAGGCAGTGACAAAAGAATTGCATGACCATCAAGGATTTATTTCACTGGAAGAACGAATGGGCTGTGGTGTCGGTGCATGCTTTGCGTGTGTTATCCCTACTGATTCAGAGGGGGAATATCGGAAAATTTGTAAAGATGGTCCTGTGTTTGCAGCAAAAGAGGTGATTTTATGACAAACTTAAGCATTGATCTACCCGGTTTAAAGCTTAAAAATCCGATCATGCCTGCTTCTGGTTGTTTTGGGTTTGGACGGGAATACAGTGAATTTTACGATTTAAGTAAACTCGGCGCTGTCATTATGAAAGCTGCTACAGGTGATGTTCGCTATGGAAATAAAACACCACGAGTTGCCGAGACATCAGCTGGAATGTTAAACGCAATTGGTCTGCAAAATCCAGGTGTGGAAAAAATCATTGAAAATGAGGTACCGTTTCTTGCAAACTATGATATTCCAATCATTGCAAATGTAGCGGGGAGTACACTTGAGGAATATGTAAAAGTTGCTAATGCTTTTAACAAAACAGAATCTGTGAATGCACTGGAATTAAATATATCATGTCCTAATGTAAAAGTAGGCGGCATCCAGTTTGGTACTGATCCAGACATGGCGCGGGCGGTAACAGAAAAGGTTAAAGAAGCTAGTAATCTACCTGTATATGTTAAGCTTTCACCGAATGTATCTAACATCGTTGGGATGGCAAATGCGGTAGAACAAGCGGGGGCAGATGGATTGTCAATGATTAATACGTTAACCGGCATGCAAATCCATCTGCCAAGTATAAAGCCATTACTAGCAAATAAAACAGGCGGCCTTTCTGGACAGGCAATCAAACCAATTGCTGTCCGAATGATTTATGAAGTTAAACAGCACGTATCGATTCCGATTATTGGCATGGGCGGCGTTTCAACTGCCGAGGATGTACTAGAATTTTTGCTTGCAGGGGCTAGTGCAGTTGCAGTTGGGACCGCTAATTTCCAAAATCCATTTGTTTGCCCAGAAATTATTGAAGCATTGCCTGGAGTTCTTGAACAATACGGATTTAATTCTGTTCTAGATGCAGTAGGAAAGGGGCAAGAATGATGTACAATGATTTATATTTGGCATTAGATTTTCCTACATGGGTCGAAGCGAAAAGCTTTCTTGACCAGAATGAATTAGATGGTGTACCTGTAAAAGTAGGAATGGAGTTATTTTACCGTGAAGGTCCAAGTATTATTGAAAAGTTAAAACAGGACAATCATGCAATTTTTCTAGATTTAAAGCTTCATGATATTCCAACTACAGTAATGAAAGCGATGAAAAATCTCGCTAAGCTTGAGGTGGATATTGTAAATGTTCATGCACTAGGCGGTAGTGAAATGATTCAGCAGGCAAAAGAGGGTTTAATATCTGGTTCCGCAAGTCATGTGACAAAGTTAATTGCAGTTACTGTGCTTACATCAATGGACGATAACGTATTGAATAATGAACTAATGATTCCAGGAAATGTGCAAGATAATGCGACTCATTTTGCCGAATTTGCTAGTAAAAATGGGGCGGATGGTGTTGTATGTTCCGTTCAAGAAGCTAAACAGATAAAAGAAGCGTGCGGAACATCGTTTTTAACCGTAACACCAGGAATTCGTCTGCAGGAATCGGATGTAAATGACCAAAAGCGTGTAGCAACACCAGCATTTGCTCGAGATAATGGTGCTGACATTCTTGTACTAGGACGTACAGTGACCAAAGCTGGAAAGCCAAAAGTTGCATATGAAAAAGTAAAAGAGGAGTGGGGATATGGGATTAAGCCGTGAAGTAGCAAAGGATTTATTAGACATAAAAGCAGTACAAATCAGAACAGAAAATTATTTCACGTGGACTTCAGGAATAAAATCACCTATCTATTGTGATAATCGACTTACCATGTCCTATCCGAAAATACGCAGCAAGGTGGCCGAAGCATTTGTCGAGTTAATTGAACAAATGGATCAAAAACCTGATGTAATTGCTGGATGTGCAACAGCTGGAATTCCACATGCTGCATGGATTGCGGATAAGCTTAACCTGCCGATGGTTTATGTCCGGTCAAAACCAAAAGGACACGGAAAAGGGAATCAAATCGAAGGTCGAATCGAAAAAGGACAAAACGTAATCGTTATTGAAGATTTGATTTCTACTGGGGGTTCATCGATAGATGCAGCAAAAGCACTTCGACTTGAGGGGGTCAATGTGCTGGGCGTCTTGGCTATATTTACATATGGCCTTGAAAAATCACAAAAGCAATTTAATGAAGCGGAATTGAACTATCAGACGATAACGAATTATGATGAAGTATTGAAGTTATTGGTTGAAGATGGGACGATAAGTGATGATGAAAAAAAAGCGTTAGAGGAATGGCGTATTAATCTCTGATATAGAAAAACACATGACCATCAATTGAAAATGTGTGAAGAGACCTAAAAAAATGAGACAGAGGAAAAAGCACCCCCTGAGTCGTATATAAATTTAACGACTTTTAGGAGGTGCTTTTCTCGTGGGGGAAAAGAAAAAATTCTATTCAGAAGAAATTAAACGAGAAGTAATTGAAATGAAGTTGTCTAAGAAGTACACCAATAAACAGATTATGGATGAGTTTGGGATACGTAATAAATCTCAAATTATGACTTGGATGAGATGGTATAGACAAGGGGAAGAACATCGGCTGTCACAACCCGTTGGTAAACAATATTCTTATGGAAAAGGACCTGAGGAACTAAGTGAAATAGATCAATTAAAACGGCAAGTGAAGCATCTGGAAATTAAAAATGAAATCTTAAAAAAGTACCGGGAAATCGAAAGGAATTGGTACCAGAAGTAGTAATAGAGCTAGTAGAGTCATTCAAGGAAGTTTATACTGTGTCAATGATATGCGATTGTGTTGGAGTTCCTAGGTCTACTTACTATCGTTGGGCTCGAAAGTCGTGGAGGCCAGCGGAACTAGAACAACAGATAATCGATATTTGTAAATCTCTAAAATACAGAGTGGGACACAGAATGGTAAAAAAGATATTAAAAGAGGATTACAACATTTCTATGAATAGAATTACTGTTCAAAAAATCATGCAGAAGTATAAGATCCAATGTCGAGTTAAACCAAAAAGAAAATCCAACATAGCTGGTGAAAGTAAATGTGTTGTACCTAATTTATTGGAACAGAATTTCAAGGCGGAGAGACCAAACCAAAAGTGGGTTACAGATATTACCTATTTGTTTTTTGGAGAATCGATGATGTATTTATCAACCATTATGGATTTGTATAGTAACGAAATTGTTGCTTACCGAGTGAGTCACACCCAAGAGGTAGAACTCGTATTAGAAACCTTAAAAGCAGCATGTAATGGGCGTGAAACTAAGGGACTGATTCTTCACAGTGACCAAGGATCGCAATACACATCGTATGCTTTTCAAGAGTTGGCTGAAGAAAAAGGCATTATCACAAGCATGTCCCGCAAAGGCAATTGCTTTGATAATGCCGTCATTGAATCCTTCCACTCCACCATAAAGTCGGAAGAATTCTACACACACCAAAAGGCGCGTCTTACAAACTCTATTGTACTAGAAAAAGTAGAATCTTACATGTATTATTACAACTATATACGACCGTTTTCAAAATTAAACTGCCTTTCCCCTGTTCAATTCAGGGCAAAGGCAGCATAGGTGCTTTTTCTTGTCTCATATTACTAGGTCAGTTCAGTGGTCATGTGTTTTTTATGCTTCTGTGAATGGAGGACATTTTATTTATTTGAGGTTTTCCAATTTTTAAATTCAAGAAACTCACGAAATTCCTCTAAATCTGCTTTACCCATTTCCTCGTCCAACTTTTTAATCAAATCCACCCATTCCTGATCAAGTCCCTTCAATTCCTTCTCTTTGACACTTTTTTGTTCGTTGCCTAATAGATATTCTACTGAAACATCAAGTGTATCCGCTATTTTGGAAATGAATTGTAAGGATGGATTGTTTTTCACATCCCTCTCCAAATAACTTAAGTACGATTTCGATACATCGGCTCGTTCCGCAAGTTCAGAAAGCGAATATCCCCTTTCCTGCCTAAGTTTCCTCAGTCTTTCACCAATCATAGGCTTAGTCTCCTTAGCTTTTATATTGAATTTATCCTATTACATATGTGCATTATATAGAACAATTAGTTCTTTATAAAGTTTTGAAATTGTATGAAAATTGAAGAATAAACGAGATAACGAACGATATTCGTTCTTAATAACGTAATTTTGGCTGTTTTTGAAGTTTTTCAAACTAGGACTTATGGAATATACTCATAATCGTTAGGTTCTTGATAAAGAACGAAACAGCAATAATTACTTGACTGTCAATGAAACGAAGGGAGTGAACTGAACTATATTTAAATGAATCACCATTTCGTTCGTATTATTGAACAACATGAAACAACAATAACGATTTTGTCTCTGCGAAAAGAGTTCAAAATAAAAAATTATAATTTACAGGGAGGAAACAAGAATGAGTATTAAGAAAAAATTAGGTTTAGGAGTAGCATCAGCAGTACTAGGGGTTTCATTAATTGGTGGAGGTACATACGCATATTTTAATGACACAGAAGAAACGAATAATACCTTCGCTGCGGGTACGTTAGATTTATCAGTTGATCCAACTACAATTATTGATGTGGATAACTTAAAGCCAGGAGATGTAATGTTCCGTGAATTTGAATTAATTAACGGAGGATCGCTTGATATTTCTAGTGTAGAAATAGAAACATCGTATACAGTAGATGATGCAGATTCAAATAATACAGATGACTTTGGTAAACATATTATCGTTCACTTCCTTGAAAATGCTGATAAAACAGGATTTGATCCTATTAATTGGGAGTTTGATTATAACGATGTAATCTCTGAAACAACTTTATATGATCTTAAAAATATGACACCAGATGCTGTTGAGAGTTTACAAAACTGGTATAACCTCTTTGGAGAAGATAGTGGTTTAGTTGCTGGTGATTCTGATTCAATGAATGTTGCATTTGAATTCGTTGACAATAATGCTGATCAAAATGAATTCCAAGGCGATGCTTTAAATCTTGAATGGAAATTTACTGCTAACCAAACTGACGGTGAAATCAGATAGTTAAAAGTGAATAGAGAGGGGGAAATTCCTCCTCTCATTCACTTTATACATATTCTCTAAAACAGACAGGTTAAATAAGAAAAAATATTATAGTCAAATGTGGAATTTTTTCCACATTACCGTAATAGGGAATATAGGAGGAAGTCTTACATGGGTATAAAGAAAAAATTAGGAATGGGAATTATGACAGCAGCACTTGGAATAGGCTTTATAGGCGGAGGAACATTTGCTTATTTCAATGATACAGAAAATACGGATAATACCTTTGCAGCTGGAACATTAGACTTGGGTCTTTCAACGAATGAAGGTGGTAATTTAGACTTTTCCGTTGAAAATTTAAAACCTGGAGATAAAATGTATCGTCAAGTTCGGCTGATTAATGAAGGTTCTTTGTCAATAAAAGATGTAATGTTAAATGTGGATTATAAGGTAAAGGATGTCAAAGGTGATAATGGTAATGAGGACTTCGCCAGCCAAATTTATGTTACAGTTTATGATCCTCAAGAACCTGCTGGAACGCCTGTAATAATAGATAATGTTCCATTGAATGAAATTAATGATTTGGTAATTGATGAAAATCTTGCTGTTGGAAATAGAGAGATTTTAACATATCAATTCACGTTTCTTGATACAGGCGAACAGCAAAACATCTTCCAAGGAGATGCTTTGGATGTAACGTTTACGTATGAAGCCTCTCAGCAAGATGGAGAACTAAGGTAAGCAAAGGAAGGAGAGCTGTTCTCCTTCCTGCTTTATACATATTCGTAAACACATAACAACTGTTCTGTAGTTATGAATATATATAAAGATTTGCCTTTAGTTAGTTGTAAAATTATGAAAAATCAATGTAAAGAGAGCAATTAGGAGGGGGTACATTTGCGAATGAGTCGTCTGAAAAAATTTAAAAAGAGAAAGAAGCTTATGTTGGTTAGTAAGTTATTAGCACTATTTTATTTAACAACTTTTACATTTAGTTATCTATCAACTGGAACTGGTGCTTATTTCATTAATTCAAATTTGGAAAAACAAGTAATCCAAGCAGGAACATGGTGGGATGGAAGTAAGTTAGTGTTTACAGGTAAACCAACACAAAATAATAAAGCATGTCCTCCTTTAGACATCACAGTAGAAATTAAAAATAAAGGCTTCGGTATGATTGAACCTACTACATATGAAGTCTATTATTCTGAAAATGGAAATCCAAAAAAACAAGGAGAAAAAGTTGCAGAGGATACCATTAACCCTATTGGAGAAGGGAAAGTTACTACACTTTCTTTTCAAGCGGAAGAAGTAGGATCATACATGTTTAAAGCATTACAGCGTCCTGGTTATGAAGAAAATTATGAATCAAGAAACGAAATATGGAGCGAAAAAGTAATGGTTAAATGTATAGAAAAACAAGAAGTGGATTCTACAAAAGAAGATAAAAAAGAAGATGAAAAAGAAAATAGTAATAATGAAGAATCACCTGATCAAAGTAAAATAGATAACACAACGAATCCTCAAACAGAAACTTCTAATGGGGAAGGAACGGAACCAGTAGATAAAACTGCAGCTGAAGAAAATGATGGTGAAAGTAAACAAGAAAATAAAGATAATGTAACAAGTGAAAAGACAGATGAGGGTTCTTCAGTTGAAAATGACAAACCTGAAGAAAACACTGAGGTAGAAGACAATCAAAAACAAGAAAATATAACTACGGAAAATACAAAAACGGAATCAGAAACTAGTGCAACCGAAGGAGTTGAAACAAATGAGCAAAATAAATAAGAAAAAGGTCTTGAAATTGACGAATCATATTACCACAGGAATATTATTTGTGGTGTTGATTGGAATGTTGGCCATTGTTGTTATCTCCAAAGCTTCAGGTGGAGAACCTGAAATTTTCGGTTATCAATTAAAAACCGTATTATCTGGATCAATGGAACCTGGTATCAAAACTGGATCAATTATTGCAGTTAAACCTGGTGGAGATATGACTCGTTTTAAAGAAGAAGATGTAATTACGTTTATGGCAGAAGATGAAAAGTTAATCACACATAGAATTGTTGAGGTTGTTGAAAGCGGAGACAACACGCTATACCGAACAAAAGGTGATAACAATAATGCTCCAGATAGGGATCCAGTACTTTCAGAAAATGTTGTAGCAGAATATACAGGGTTTACAATCCCTTATGTAGGCTATTTTGTCAATTTTTCACAATCAAAAAATGGAGCGTTTTTACTATTAATACCAGGGTTATTGCTCCTTTGTTATTCTGGATTCATTATTTGGAAGACATTGTCAGAGTTAGATGTGGTTAATAAGAAGAATAAAAATGAAGTAAAAGAAAATGCAGAAGTCTCATAATCACTCAAACTTAGGATAGTTTTAAGGGGGGGAATCAATTGAAAAGGTTCATGTTATGTGGTGTAACGTTATTCCTATTCTTGTTACCATTCATTTATCCAAATAATTCCGTTTCCGGTGAAACAAATTCCAACTCTAAAATTGATATTGGAATCTCACCTAGTGAGTATTTATTTGATGTAGATAATATGAAACCAGGGGATTGGGCACCAAGAACAATAGTTATTCAAAATAAAGGTTTGAATGAATTTAACTATTATACGACATTACAAAATGACAGTGGTTCTGAGAAATTATTTAATGAATTACTTCTAGAAATCAGTGATTCAAATGGGGAAATATATAGTGGTAATCTTGCGGATTTCAAAGAATTATCACCAAGAACTCTAGCACCATCTAGTGAGGAAGAGTTAACCTTTACGATCAGGTTTCCAGAGAAATTAGGAAATGAATTTCAGGGGTTGAGTGTGAATTTTTCACTTATATTCTCAGCAGAAGGTGATAATAACGATACTGATCAGGAAACTAGTGGAGGAGTCATTGGCGGTGATGATAACTTCCAGAGTGGGGGATCGAAATTACCAGTTACAGCTACGAATATGTTTACGTATCTATTAATTGGGGGCGCCTTAATTGTAACTGGAGGAATTGTATTTTTATTATACAGAATAAGACGACTTGATAATAAGCGTGTGTAAATGCCTTGATTGGATAGATTAATCAGGGCTGTTTTTTTTTGGAAACTATCGATATGAAAGGTGATCAAATGAAAAAGTTAGTTACATTATCTATTTATGCAGGATTGATTGTCATCTTATTCATAAATAAAGGTTTGTTTCTAAACTGGATTCGATCCGGCGACGAACTTTCCATCATGATTAGCATTCTACTTTTTGCACTACTCGTATTTTTTCCTGCGGTACCATTTATTGTGGCTGCAGGCATTATTGGTGCCTCTTACGGTGTTATCAATGGATCGATAATTATTTTATCAGGAGTAATTACTGGAACAATTGTTATGTTTTTAATGGCTCGCTATGGATTCCAGGATTGGGGTCAACGGATGCTTGAAAAATATCCTAAAATAATACAATATGAAACTTACTTTGAACAAAATGCATTTATAGGAATTCTTGGTTTGCGGCTTGTGCCGATTATTCCATCTCCATTATTAAACGTATTATGCGGAATTACAAAAGTAAGAATACTAATATTCATAAGTGCTAGCTTACTTGGAAAATTACCTAGGACTGTAATTTTTACAATTGCCGGTCTTCAAGCAACACAAAATACGATTCTTTCCATTTCAATATATGTTGTATATTTTTTACTAATTTCAATTCTTGTAACTTGGAAGATGAAACAACATACTAATGTTCATACATAGGAAAGGGGCTGGGATAAAACTAAAACATTATTGTCCCAGCCTCAGTAACTTTATTTCCAACTCAAAACCATCCACTCATCAATAGCAAACGACTCAATACTACCATCTTCCACTTTCACCTGAAAATATTTCTTAATATCACCGGAAGCATCCATTATAAACTGTTCTACCTTATTCCTATCATTCTTATTATCCAGCGTTCTAGTAACCCATTCTCGATAAGGCAACGTTTTCTTTCTAGTCTCTTCTTTTAAAATCTTTAAACCATATTCATCAAAAATATTTTTCCATTCTGAAACAGTCCGTGACCGTACATGACTATAATCCCGCATTTTTTCCAATGTATTATTAAACTTATCTAAAGCATGATCTTCCGGTGCAATATTATCAATAAAGATAAACTGCCCACCCGATTTCAACACTCTAGACACTTCTGATACAAACTTTTCTGGGTTAGGAAAATGATGTGCAGCAATCCGGCAAGTTACAATGTCAAACGCATTATCATCAAATGGTAAATTCTCTGCATCAGCAACTTTATAGCTAATATTGTTAAACGAATTCAAATGTTGAGCAGTGTTTTCGAGCATTTCCTCCGTAAGGTCCGTTGCAATTATATTTCCCACATGCCCTGAAAGCTGCTTGGCAACATGCCCACCACCAGTTGCGATATCCAGAGCTATCATGGTGGTTTCAGGGTTAAGCCATTCAATCATTAAAGGTAAATCAACTCCACTAGAATGTGTTGAACTTGAAACATATGCCTCTTTATTTTTTGAAAAAACTTCTTTAACATGATCTTTTTCCTTCATTATCGCACCTTCTCTCCAATGTATATATTAATCATATGCTATTTAATGCAATAAGTATAATATTGGTTTATAATCAAAAGTAATAATAAATACTTATATGATGAGGGCTGAACATGAAAATTGATGATTATGCATTATTACTAAAGTTAAATGAAATAGGTACTATTCGGGGTACTGCGAAGGCAATATTAATCTCGCAACCAGCTGTAACGCAACGACTTAAATATATTGAGGAATACTTTGGACAGAGTATTTTTATTCGGACGTCAAAAAGCTTAATGCTCACGCCTGCTGGGGAATTGATATTAGAGCACGCGAATAAAGTAATCACAGAGGAACAAGCGATCAAAAACACCATTGTCCGGTCGGGCGAAGAAGTCCAAGGTACATTATCGATAGCATGTTCAACAATAATCAGCCAACGCTTTTTGCCGGCAATATTAGCTGAATACACAAGAAAGTTTCCTAAAGTTGCAATTGATCTCGTAACAGGAATTAGTGAAGATATAAAGCGAGATCATAAAAATTATCATGTGTGTATTATTCGAGGTGAAAAGTTAAAGGAGAGTACATGTGAGCGTTTGTTTGACGATCCTTTGTACATTTTTGATACAGAACCTTTTCCAAAAAATAAATTGAAGGAGCGCCCGCTAATTTCTTTTAAAAGTGACGATAGTATGCATGAATTAGTGGATAATTGGCTCTATCATCATCAGGATCAAATAAAACCCCAGAAAGCAATACGTGTTGATCAAATTGAAACATGCAAACAATTTATGAAACAGGGATTAGGGATGGCCGTTTTGCCTGAAAGTGTATCGGATTTTATGATGGATGAATACCCGAATATACCACTGAAACTGAATGGAAAAGCCGTTACTAGAGATACATGGGTTTGTTATCAGGAAGGCATTCGGAAATTGCCACAAGTTGATCATTTTATTAATGCCATTATCGACAAAACATTTCTTTAATGTTTAAATACTTCTAATTTAAGGAACAAATAACTATATCGTAAATTAAAGGAGTGTTAACTAATGAGTGACGTTATATTTACTTCAAGTGCAACAGCTAAAAATGGACGGGATGGTCATGTTAAGTCGGATGATGGGTTGATTGATTTAAAATTAGTTAATCCTGCAACAAATAAAGAAGACAAGGGATCCAACCCAGAACAGCTTTTTGCAGCAGCCTATTCAGCTTGTTTTGATGGGGCTTTAAACTTAGTAGCGTCAAAGCAAAAGAAAAAAATTGATTCTGAAACAACCGCAGATGTTAGTTTTTGTAAGGATCCAGAAGACGGTGGATTTAAAATTGCAGTTACGTTAACTATAAAAATTAATGGTGTAAATCCAGAGGATGCGGAGCAATTAGCAGAAGATGCCCATCAATTTTGTCCATATTCGAAGGCAACAAGAGGAAATATTGAAGTTAAGCTAGAGCCGCGAGCAGTTTAATCAGAGTAGGATACTCTGATAAACTATTTCATTAAGCATAAAAGCAGGTATCTCAAGTGCATAGCTTGAGATACCTGCTTTATTTCTTTTTCCTTAACTTGTCGACGGTTGCTTTGCTTGGGGTCACAAATAATGTTTTTTGGTTGTCATAGATAACATAACCAGGCTTGGCTCCATTTGGTTTTTTTACGTGACGAATTGTCGTATAGTCCACTGGTACAGACGAAGATTGTTGTGACTTACTGAAAAATGCAGCAAGCTCTGCTGCTTCTAATAATGTCTCCTCACTTGGCACGCGATTACGGATTACAACGTGGGAGCCCGGGATATCCTTCGTATGCATCCAAATATCATCTCGATGTCCAAGTTTGGTAGTCAAATATTCATTCTGTTTATTATTTTTACCGACCAGAATTAATGTGCCGTCAGTTGCAGTATATTGTTCGGGTATAGGTTTATTCGGTTTACTCTTTTTCTTTTGGATTGTTTGTTTTTTCAAATATCCTTCCTCACGAAGTTCTTCACGAATTTCTTCAATATCATCAACACTTGCAACGTCAATCTGCTGTAATAATTGATCTAAATAATCTATCTCTTCGTTGGTTTTTTCAATTTCTTTCTCAACCATTCGCTTTGATGTTTTTAGCTTTTGGTACGTTTTGAAGAAGCCTTGAGCATTTTCGCTTGGTGTCTTATTTGGGTTAAGCTCGATTGTTATTTCTGATTGTTCAGGGTCATAATAATCGATCACATTAACCGCTGCATCACCATGTTTCACTAAATGCATATTGGCAGTTAATAACTCACCTAAGCGTTGATATTTTTCCGCACCTTCTGCTTTTTTAATTGTCTTTAAATGCTTTTTCATTTTCCGTTCGTTTTTATCTTTTTCATTTTTGATAAAGCGATACAGATCTTTTGCTTGTTGTTTAACGCGGTCACGCTCCGCTTTTCCGGAATAAAATTGCTCCAGCATGTCGTTTGTTGACAAAAGGAATTCTTGTTCACCTTCAAACGAGGAAATAGGAAGTACATGAAAATCTTCTTTTTTCCCACGGTATATTGTTGGGGTGTACGTGTGATTTTTTATTAATTGCTGTAGCTCCGTAAATTTCTCCATGAATGTTTGTGCTGAACCAAGATTTGCACGATATACGATTTCTTTTGCCACTAATGGCGATATTCCAACCAACGTTTGAACGATTTGATTCTCAATTTTGCCTGTATTAAAATCGAGCTTCTTTATAAAAGTTTCCCCATCTATTTTTAATAGATTCAATTTCTCTTGACCTGGAGGTAGTATATATTCAACTCCAGGTAAAATCGTCCGATACCGATTTTGCGCCATCGATACATGCTTCAAACTATCGATAATGTGGCCTTTTTCCTGATCGAGAAGCATTACGTTACTATGTTTGCCCATTAACTCTACTACGAGGCTTTTAAATGCAATGTCGCCGATTTCGTTTCGTGTCTTTATTGTAAATGTTACAATTCGTTCCATTCCATATTGGTCAATAGACTCGATAATCGCTCCCGATAAATGCTTGCGGAGAAGCATGCAAAACATTGGTGGTTCCGTTGGGTTTTTATAGTCATCATCTGTTAGATGTAATCTAGCATATGTCGGATGAATGGATAATAATAATGTGTGGTTCTTTCCTTGACTTCGGATTGTAAAAACTAATTCTGTTTGTGTTGGCTGATAAATTTTTGCGATTTTTCCTGGAATAATTTTTGCATTTAATTCTTCCGTTACTGCTCTAGTAACAATTCCATCAAATGGCATACGATCACCTCTTCAAGCAATTATAGCATTTTTTGGGACGAGTCTGCATAGATATCGATAAGGAGAAAAGTTCAGGCTTTGAAGATATACTAATAAGATTGCAGGTGAATGTGGAGGGAATGCGGTGTGAAATGGTATCAATTAGATGTAGAAAGTATTGAACAAAAGTTATTCGTAACTGCAAACAGAGGACTTACTGACAAACAGGTTGGAGAGCGCCGTAAGCAATATGGTATGAATGTGTTGGAAGAGGAAAAAACAACTTCTAAATGGTTGATTTTTCTAAAACAATTTCAAGATTTCATGGTTTTAGTACTGCTTGCTGCCACATTAATAGCAGGATTGCTAGGGGAATATATTGATGCAATTGCGATTATGGTAATCGTGTTGGTTAATGGGTTTATTGGCTACTTTCAAGAACAAAAAGCCGAAAAATCACTAGCGAAGCTAAAGGAATTATCTGCACCGATTGCCACTGTTTTGCGTGAAGGAGAATGGATAAAAGTCCCATCAAGTGAGGTAGTAGTTGGGGATGTTGTACGTGTAACGAGTGGAGATCGAATTCCTGCCGATGTACGTGTTGCAAAATCGAATAGTTTAGAAACGGAAGAATCTGCTTTAACAGGTGAATCACTCCCGGTTATGAAGCATGCTACATCGATTAGGAAAGATCATCTTGACCCGCAAGATCAGGTTAATATGGCGTTCATGGGTACATTGGTAACTCGTGGAACTGGTATTGGGATTGTTGTCGGAACGGGTATGAATACTGTTATGGGGCAAATTGCTTCGTTAATGGTTAAAACGAAAAAAATGATTACGCCACTTGAGCATAAGCTTGCTGAGCTTGGGAAAATTTTAATTGTAGTAGCCCTAGCATTAACCGCATTAGTTGTCGTAGTAGGTGTCTATCAGGGTCACCAATTGTACGAGATGTTTTTAGCAGGTGTATCATTAGCTGTTGCTGCAATTCCAGAAGGTCTACCAGCAATCGTAACTGTTGCGCTATCTTTAGGTGTCCAGCGAATGATTAAGAAAAAGGCAATTGTTCGAAAACTATCAGCAGTTGAGACGCTCGGATGTGCTTCTGTTATATGTTCAGACAAAACGGGTACTATGACAGAAAACCAAATGACTGTAAAAGAAGTTTATATTAATGGGGAGCATTTATATGTAACAGGTGACGGTTATGATATACGTGGTGATTTCTTTCTAGACAAAAGAAAACTAGATAGCAATTTTCCCAATTTAAAATCGATGATGCTGTATGGAATGCTTTGCAATCATGCACAATTAAAAGTTAAAAAAGGAAAATATTTTGTTGACGGGGACCCTACAGACGGGGCTTTATTGGTTGCAGCTAGAAAAATTGGGATCCAGCCAACTAATGATAACTATCGAATTGTTGAAGAGATCCCTTTTGACTCAGATCGTAAGCGAATGAGCGTTATCATAGAAGATGAAAATAATAGACGGTTTGTTATTACCAAAGGGGCACCAGATGTTTTATTGCCAAGGACTTCGTTTTACATGGATGAAAATGGGAGAAAGCTGTTAAAATCCGCTGATAAACGGAATATCGAAGGTGCAATCAATAACATGGCATCAAAAGCCCTACGAACGATTGCTATTGGGATTAAGCCAATTTCTAACCGGGATACTTTTGAATCAGCGTTACTAGAAAAGGATTTAACTTTCATCGGGCTATATGGCATGATTGATCCCCCAAGGAGAGAAGTGAAATCGGCTATTGCAGAATGTAGGGAAGCAGGCATTAAGACTGTAATGATAACTGGAGATCACGAAAAAACAGCGCGAGCAATTGCTACCCACTTACAGCTACTTCCGGAAAATGGCCTTGTGCTAAACGGCTATCAGTTAAATCAAATGTCATCTTCTGAGTTGAGCGATATTATTGACCGAGTATATGTGTTTGCTAGAGTTACGCCAGAACATAAGCTGAAAATAGTAAAGGCATTTCAAGAAAAAGGCCATATTGTAGCGATGACGGGTGATGGGGTAAACGATGCTCCGGCAATTAAGGCGAGCGATATTGGAGTAGCAATGGGACGAAGTGGAACCGACGTAACTAAGGAAGCTTCTTCGTTGATTTTGATGGATGATAACTTCGCTACGATTAAATCAGCAATAAACGAAGGACGAAATATCTATGAAAACATTCGTAAGTTTATACGTTATTTACTTGCATCCAATGTTGGAGAAATTTTAGTAATGTTGTTTGCTATGCTACTAGCATTACCATTGCCACTCGTTCCAGTTCAAATTTTATGGGTCAACTTGGTCACAGATGGTCTACCAGCGATGGCACTTGGGCTTGATAAACCAGAGGAAGACGTAATGAAGCGAGCTCCGAGAAGTCCAAAAGAAGGGATTTTCGCAAGAGGTCTTGGGTTTAAAATAGTTAGTCGTGGTATTTTAATAGGAATCGTGACACTAATCGCATTTATGATGTCTTATCAAAATAATCCAGACAACTTGATTTATGGACAAACAGTCGCTTTCACGACATTAGTCATGGCACAATTAATTCATGTATTTGATTGCCGGAGTGAAAAATCTGTTTTTGCTAGGAATCCATTTGAAAACATTTATCTCGTATTAGCTGTTCTATCGTCATTATTATTGCTATTGGTGGTTATCTACTTTGAGCCATTACAACCTATTTTCCATACGACCTTCTTGGGAATAAGAGACTGGATGTTTATCATCGTATTAAGTTCACTTCCAACTGTTTTATTCGGTTTTACTAAAAAGTAATTTTACAAGAGTTTGGGAAAAAAGTGTTTTAGTCAAAAAGAAATCCGAACTAAGAATCAAAATTCTTAAACTAGAATTTGTAATAGTTCGGATATTTCTTTTTGGCTGTATTCTTAAACCTTACTGCTGATTATCAATAAAATGCGACGTAAATGATTTAATTGTTAAATCTAATTCTTGATCGTCGTCCGGGGTCGCTACGGGCGGATGCTTTCCGCGGGCACGGCCTCAGCCTCCTCGAGAAAACACTCTGCGGGGTCTTCGGACTCGTGCTGTTCCCGCAGGAGTCACCACCCTCCGCTCACCCGGACTAGTGATGTGGTATAATGCGGTCTTCTATAACAATTTTTATTCCACCTATGGACCGTAAACGCAACACCAGCGAAGGAAATACACGGAGACTCCTGTGGGATAGTGAAGACGATGAGACCCTTTCTCACGAGGAGGCTCATCGCGAGCCCACGGAAAGCGTAGTGTATTTCCGCAGCGGTAGAAGGTCACCAGACATAATTTTTCGTCATGTCGCAGTTTATGTATACTACGTATTAAGATCCAGCCAAAAGTTCTATACTTCCAATCCTATTATTGTTCTTCTTTAGACTCGAAAGTTTAAGTTATGTCCCAGCCACTTTTGTATTTTTTGTAATGACTGCTATAATTAGATGAGTTATTTCATAATGGATGTGGTTATAATGGTAAAAAGTATGACGGGTTTTGGACGGGATGTTGTCCATATAGGTGAAACGACAATTACTGTAGAAATTCGTAGTGTAAATCACCGATACCTGGACTTCAACACAAAGTTTCCATCGGCATTTTTGTTTCTGGAAGATAGAATTAAACGTGTTGTTCAATCTTATTTTAAACGCGGACGTATTGAAATTTATATCGGCATAGAAGGAGATGGATTTGTAAAAAGATCGCTTCATACAGATTGGGATTTAATGGACCAGTATATGGAACAAATCAAGCGAGCGAAAGAACGCTATAATTTGTCGGGGGAAATTCCAACATCTATTATAACTACTATGCCTGACTTATTTTCTATTCAGCGAGAGGAACAGCAAGTAGACCGGCAAACGGAATCTATTTTGACAAGTATTGAAAAGGCGTGTTCCAAAGTTAGTGAGATGCGTGAGAACGAAGGTAAACACCTGCTGCATGATATACTAAATAGGATGGAAACGATTCGAAATACTATAACGTTATTACATACGCGTAGAGAAAGTGTTATTAACGAGTATCGTGATCGGATATTCTGGCGGATTAATGAACATTTAGACGGACGTGCTTCAATTGATGACGCAAGAATGCTGCAGGAAATTGCTCTATTAGCGGAAAAGGGTGATATTACAGAAGAAATTACGAGGTTATTTAGTCATATCGATCATTTTCTGCAAACAACTGAAAACCAAGATGCAATTGGTAGAAAATTAGATTTTATTCTGCAGGAGATGCACAGAGAAACAAACACGATTGGATCCAAATCTACGGATCCAAAGATTGGTGAATGGGTTGTTTCACTAAAAAGTGATGTTGAAAAAATTAAAGAACAAATCCAAAATATCGAGTAAACAGTTGTATTTTGCATTTATTTTTTCTTATAATAGATATATTATATGAAACAGAGTTGTATAGATATAGATACGAAATAGCGTAAGGGGAAAATTATAAGGGGGAAGAAATTTTGAGTCTTCGATTAATTAATATAGGATTCGGGAATGTTGTTTCTGCCAATAGAATTATTTCTATTGTTTCACCTGAATCTGCACCAATAAAACGAATTATTACGGTGGCAAGGGATAATAATAAATTAGTTGATGCAACTTATGGCAGGAGGACAAGAGCGGTAATTATTACCGATAGTGACCATGTTGTTCTATCAGCAGTTCAACCTGAAACGGTTGGACAACGTGTTCTGAGTCATGAAGAGATTGATGAATAAAGTGAAACTTCATGCAGTGGGTGTTTGTTCCCGATGAATGTTAGTTGAACGAATCGGACATTAACGGGCAGTTACCCCCTACATACAATTATCATTTATCCTTTATGATAGGGGTTTTGCTGCTCGTTAATGCGGGATAAATAGGAGGAACTGTTTTGATTGATGAGAAAGGTATTTTATTTATTCTTTCTGGACCATCTGGAGTTGGAAAAGGTACGGTAAGAAAACAGCTTTTTGAACAGGATACGGATTTAAGATATTCCATTTCCATGACCACAAGGGATATACGTCCTGGTGAAACGAATGGGATTGATTATTTTTATAAAACAAAAGAGGAATTTGAAGCATTAATTGAGCAAAACCAATTATTAGAATATGCTCAGTATGTTAATAATTACTATGGTACACCTAGAGAATATGTGGAAAAGACATTGGATGAGGGACATGATGTATTTCTGGAAATTGAAGTGCAAGGAGCCTTACAAGTCAAAAAAAATTTTCCAGAAGGTGTATTCATCTTTTTATTCCCACCGAGTTTGGAAGAATTAAAGAACCGTATTGTCAGTCGCGGCACAGAAACAGAGGATTTGGTGGTAAATCGATTAAAAGCCGCAAGGGATGAAATTGAAATGATGGATGCTTATGACTATGTTGTCGTAAACGATCGTGTCGATCATGCAGTAGAAAAAGTTCAATCAATTATCCAAAGCGAACATTGTAAACGCGAACGGATTGAAAAACAATATAAACAAATACTGGAGGATGAAACGAAATGATGTTAGAGCCATCTATTGACGCATTACAAGAAAAAATCAAATCAAAATATACGCTAGTAACATTATCAGCAAGACGTGCAAGACAACTTCGTGAAAGAAAAAATATATTAATTGATAATCCAAAGTCTTATAAATTTGTAGGCATTGCACTGGAAGAAGTGCAAGCAGAAAAGTTGACGATTAAAGAGTAACATACAAAAACGAAGATATCCCTCGCTGCCATTTTCTGCGAGGGCTTTCTTTATTATACACTGCTTTATATGGTATAAATAAAACAACAAGGAAACTACTGATGGAGAGGGGTAAGCAGAATGGTTCAAAACAAGAATATTCTTTTAGGGGTCTCAGGGGGAATTGCCGCATATAAAGCTTGTGCACTGACTAGCAAGCTAACCCAACAAGGTGCAAATGTTCGTGTGATGATGACGGAAAACGCAACTGAGTTTGTATCCCCATTAACATTCCAAGCCCTATCTAGAAACCCCGTTTACATAGACACATTCGATGAAAAGGATCCGGAAAAAATAGCGCATATCGATGTGGCTGATTGGGCGGATATTGTAATTATTGCCCCTGCTACCGCGAATATAATTGGTAAACTCGCAAACGGTACAGCTGATGATATGCTATCAACAACATTACTTGCAACGCATGCCCGTGTATATATCGCACCAGCTATGAACGTTAATATGTATTCTCACCCTGCTGTCGTTCAAAACATGAAGCAGCTCGAAAAGTGGGGCTATCATTTTATTGAACCCGGAGCAGGGTATCTAGCATGTGGTTGGATTGGGAAAGGTCGATTAGAGGAGCCAGAGACCATTATTGAAGCGGTTCGTAATCATCAGTCTACCAATTCATTGTTGGCGGGGAAAAAAATATTAATTTCTGCTGGACCAACCCGTGAAACAATAGATCCAGTTCGATTTTTTACGAATCGGTCTTCAGGTCGTATGGGGTTTGCACTGGCAGAGGCTGCTGCCAATTATGGTGCTGAGGTAACCCTTGTTGCCGGTCCAGTTGAGCTTGACTTAGCTGAGAATAAAATTAATCGTATAGATGTTGTTACTGCTGCGGAAATGTACGATGCCATGCACGAGCATTTTTCGAATAATGATATTGTTATAAAAGCAGCGGCAGTCGCGGATTTTCGACCGAAGCTTATTCATGATGAGAAACTAAAAAAAGGACAAGCCGACTGGCAAATTGAAATGGAACGTACAAAAGATATCTTGCAATCACTTGGCGAAAAAAAAACGCATCAATTTTTAGTAGGATTTGCAGCGGAAACCTCCAACCCATTAGAATATGGAATTGGGAAATTAGAGAAAAAGAATTTAGATGCTATTGTTATCAATGACGTATCAACTGAAGGTGCGGGATTTGGTGGAGATACAAATATTGTAACGTACGTAAACAAAACATTAAATCCAGAAGAGATTACACTGGCATCCAAAAGAGAGATTGCTGAACGTATATTGAAATTTATTGAACGTGATATAAAGGATGAAGTAGAGTGAATATAGCGAGCGTTATTGTTGATGTTCCAGCAAGCTCAATAAATCAAACCTTTGATTACAAGATACCAGAACGGTTTCAAGATGTACTTGAGAGCGGAATGCGGGTTATCGTTCCGTTTGGACCAAGGAAAATAATGGGGTTTGTCGTTAGTAGAAAAAGTGAGTCCTCGTTTAAAGGATTGAAAAATATAACAGATGTTTTAGATATAACACCTGTTTTAACACCTGAATTACTAAAACTCGGGAAATGGCTTGCTGATGAGACGTTAAGTCTATATATCACCTCATTTCAAGCGATGCTTCCCCAAGTATTAAAATCCCAATATAGAAAAGAACTAACACGAATGACCGAAGTGGAGTTACCACATGATTTGGAGAATATTTTTGCTGGTCGTGACGTTATTTCTTATGAAGAATTTATGAGTTCTTCGGTTAGCTACTATCAATTACAAAAAGCAATTCATGACGGAGATATTGCTGTTAATTACCTTGTTAAATCAAAAATAACCAAAAAACAAGTAACCATGATAAAACCTGCATGTGCAATACATTTGTTAGAGGAAGCATATAATGATTTATCTAAACAGGCGAGAAAACAACAAGAAATTATTGCATTTTTTATTGAATATCCAAAGCCAATCGAGCTACAGAAATTAATGAATCGTTTACAAACCACACGTGCAACAATTAAAGCTTTACAGGATAAAAAATTGCTTACAACGTATAAAGTAGAAGTTTTACGGAATCCATATAATGATAATGATTTTGAAAAAACGACCGCACTAACGCTCACTGACCAGCAGAAACAAGCAATTACACCAATCAAACAAAAAATAGCAGATAATCAACATGATGTATTTTTGGTGCACGGTGTTACTGGAAGTGGAAAAACAGAAATTTATTTACAAGCGATTCAGGATGTGATTGATAAAGGAAAAGAAGCAATTGTGCTTGTACCAGAAATTTCACTTACTCCACAAATGGTTCACAGGTTCAAAGGAAGATTTGGATCGAATGTAGCGGTGATGCACAGTGCATTATCCAGCGGGGAAAAATATGATGAATGGCGACGTATTCATCGTAAAGAAGTACAAGTAGTAGTTGGAGCACGATCAGCTGTTTTCGCTCCGTTTGAGAACCTTGGTATTATCATTATTGATGAAGAGCATGAAACGAGCTATAAACAAGAGGATCAGCCGCGGTATCATGCACGCGATGTTGCCATTCACCGCGGCAAACACCATCAATGTCCAGTCATATTAGGTAGTGCTACACCTACATTGGAATCGTATGCTAGAGCACAAAAAGGTGTTTACCAATTAGCAACTCTAGACAAACGAACTAACGAAAAAGCGATGCCAAAAGTGAAAATTGTTGATATGCGCAATGAACTTCACGCGGGTAACCGGACGATGTTTTCACGAAGTCTTAAGGAAAAAATTGAACAATGTATGGAAAGGAAAGAACAAATTGTCCTTTTATTAAATAGACGTGGTTATTCGACATTTGTTATGTGTCGTGATTGTGGACATGTTAAAGAATGTCCACACTGTGATATTGCACTAACTTACCATAAAAATAGTAATCAATTAAAATGTCATTATTGTTCATACGAGGAAACAATGCCATTGAATTGTCCTGAATGTAACAGTGATTTAATACGGTACTTTGGTACAGGGACGCAACGGGTAGAGGAATCATTAACACAATTAATCCCAGAAGCACGAGTAGTTCGTATGGATGTAGACACGACAAGAAGAAAAGGTGCACATGAAAAACTATTAAATCAATTTGCAAACAAAGAAGCCGACATATTACTAGGAACACAAATGATTGCAAAGGGTCTTGATTTTGAAAATGTCACGCTAGTAGGTGTGTTAACAGCAGACTCGATGTTACACTTACCTGATTTTCGTTCATCAGAAAAAACGTTTCAATTGTTAACACAAGTGAGTGGTCGAGCTGGTAGACATGAATTACCAGGTGAGGTAATCGTACAAACCTATACACCAGATCATTATAGTATTGAGTTAGCGAGTATTTATGATTTTAACCAATTCTATCTACAGGAAATGGCTATGCGAAAGACATTTAACTATCCACCATATGTATTTTTGGCATTAGTAACGGTTTCTCACCAAAATCAGGTTAAGGTAGTTCAAATAACGCAAAAAATTGTCCAAATGCTAATGAATCATATTCGTGAGGATACAGTTGTTCTAGGTCCAACTCCTTCACCAATTGCTAGGATGAAGGATAGATATCGCTACCAATGCATGGTAAAATACAAAAATGAACCACACTTACGAGCCCTTATTAAAAAGATTATTCAGCAATTTGATGACGAAATTCGAAAAGAAGATGTAACAATTACAGTAGATATGCAACCATATCAATTGATGTAGGAAGTAGGGATATGTTTTGAAAAGAATCGTTTTTATGGGTACGCCTGATTTTTCTGTACCAATATTGCAAGCTCTTATCGATTCAGAATATGAAGTCGTTCTAGTGGTAACACAGCCTGACCGACCTAAAGGTAGAAAAAAAATATTAACACCACCACCGATAAAAGTTGAAGCATTAAACAATCAAATTCCCGTATTTCAACCGGAAAAATTAAAAAATGACTATCAGGAAATTTTGTCCTATAAACCGGATTTAATTGTAACTGCGGCATATGGGCAAATACTGCCTAATGAGTTGTTAACTGCTCCTGAGTTTGGCTGTATTAATGTTCATGCATCATTGTTACCGGAATTACGTGGAGGTGCACCAATCCATTATGCTATTTTACAAGGGAAAAAAGAAACCGGTATTACAATCATGTATATGGTTGAGAAGCTCGATGCTGGGGATATTCTGACACAACAGACCGTAATGATAACTGACAATGATCATGTAGGGTCCATGCATGATAAGCTGTCAACGGTAGGTTCTGAGCTGTTAATAGAAACATTGCCACAGCTTTTTGCTCGTACTATTACACCGGTGAAGCAGGATAATAGTCAAGTAACATTTGCCTCAAATATTAAGCGAGAACAAGAGAGAATTGATTGGAATAGATCGAATGAAGACCTCTACAATCAAGTCAGGGGTCTACACCCATGGCCGGTTGCGTTTACAACTTATCAAGAAAAGCCGATGAAAATATGGTGGGCAGAAGTTGACAATACAAACTATGATGGAGAACCAGGTGAGATTGTTCGAGTAGACGAACAAGCATTTGTTGTCGTATGCGGTAACAAATTAGGACTTCGGATTACAGAAATACAGCCAGCTGGGAAGAAGCGCATGACAGTTACGGATTATTTGCGTGGGGCACCGGATCGAATAAAATTAGGTACTAAAATGGGTGGATTGAATTGAGTAATTATCAATTAAGAGATACAGTTGTAAATCTATTATTACGAATTGAACAAGATAGTGGGTTTAGCCATTTATTAATTGACCATGAAATAAAATCCGGAAAGATTGCCCCAAAGGATGAAGGACTTTTAACAGAAATTGTGTATGGGACGACACAACGTAAATTAACGTTGGACTATTATTTAAAAGCATTTATTGATCCTAAGAAAAAACTGGATGATTGGGTTGTTATGCTACTTCGAATGTCGGTGTATCAAATGATATTTTTAGATAAAATACCAGATCATGCTATCATCCATGAAGCAGTTGAAATTGCAAAACGTAGAGGTCATAAAGGTATTTCTTCGTTAGTCAATGGTGTGCTTCGCAGTGTGCAACGCAAAGGTATTCCAGATACTTCAACTATTAAAGACAATATTAAACAAATTGCGGTTGAAACGAGTCACCCCGAATGGTTAGTTAAACGATGGGTATCTATGTATGGTGAAAAAATCACAAGTGAAATGTGCGATGCTAATCTTGAGCGAAAAACTGTATCAATTCGTATTCAACCACTAAGAGTTTCACGTGATGAAGCAATGAATGTATTAGATGTACAAGGGATTGAAGCAAGGGAATCTGCATTTTCAGACCAAGGAATAGTTGTAGAAAAGGGAAATATTTTAAAAACGGATCTTTTTAAAAATGGATTTATTACGATTCAAGATCAAAGTTCCATGCTAGTTGCAGAAATGCTAGATGTAGAGGCGGGTATGAATGTACTTGACGCGTGCAGTGCACCTGGCGGAAAGGCAACACACATCGCTGAAAAAATGCAAAACCAGGGCATCCTCCATGCTTACGATCTTCATGCAAAGAAGGCAAAATTGGTGAGTAAAAAAGCATTAGATCTTGATTTATCAATTATTGTTGCAAATCAAGCTGATGCAAGAAAACTGCACAACGTTCATGATGAGGAAAGCTTTGATCGAATCCTAATTGATGCCCCGTGCTCTGGTCTAGGTGTAATTCGAGGGAAGCCAGAAATTAAATATACAAAGCAAGAGTCAGATATAGTAAATTTAGCAAATATCCAATTAGATATTTTACAACGTGTCGCACCGCTATTGAAAAAGGGTGGTCGATTAATTTATAGTACGTGTACAGTCGATAAGGAAGAAAACGAGGGTGTAGTGAAACGTTTTCTAGAGGAGCATCCAGATTATAGCATAGATACTACATTTTTTGAGGAGCTGCCAATTAACTTAAATCAGTCACCAGGAAAAACGGATTATGGTCTGCAACTATTTCCACAGACATTTCAAACAGATGGATTTTTTCTTACAAGGTTAATTAGAAAAGCTTGAATTACTTTTTAATTAGGTAAAGCTGTTTATGGAATCGTCCAGTGGGTATAAACAGTGACGTAGCTAAAAATTATGCTATCGTTCCGGAAATACACTTCGCGTACCTTAGGGCTCGCGATTAGCCTCCTCGCTTGGGAAAAGATAAAAAAATGACAAAAAGTGTTCTTTATCGTGCAGTTTCGTGTAATAATAGTATCAAATGAAAAAATTGGATAAATGGATGGTAATCTGCTTATGTTTGAGAGGTGAAAGGATGAAAGGACAATTTCTTACCGATCGTGGTCAGATTCGGAGTCATAATGAAGACTCCGGGGGGATTTTTTATAATCGAGATGGACAGTTGTTAGCAATCATTGCTGATGGAATGGGTGGTCATCAAGCAGGAGATGTTGCAAGTGAAATGGCCACATCAATT
Source organism: Virgibacillus ndiopensis (assembly GCF_900187325.1). GTDB lineage: Bacteria > Bacillota > Bacilli > Bacillales > Amphibacillaceae > Virgibacillus_E > Virgibacillus_E ndiopensis. The sequence continues at coordinate 247,037 of NZ_FZMZ01000005.1, forward strand.
GTTCAAAAGAAATGGATAGCGAGTGACGAGCTTCATTCACCGGAAGAAACAGAAGAATGGCTAACAAAAACGGTAGTAGAAATGAACAAAACGATTTACGATCATTCATTACAATCAGAAGAATGTCAGGGTATGGGTACGACTGCGGTTATAGCTATATGTACTGAAGAATTTGTGTCAACTGCACATGTTGGTGACAGTCGTATTTATATTTATAATGAAAACGGGTTCAAGCAAGTTACTGAGGACCATTCTCTGGTTAATGAATTGGTGCGTTCTGGGCAAATTTCTAAGGAAGATGCTGAACATCATCCAAGAAAAAATCTTATATTAAAGGCGCTTGGAACCGAAGAAAATGTGATTGCTGATATACAGTCCATTGGCTGGGAACACGGGGACCGGCTGCTATTATGCTCTGATGGACTAACAAACAAAGTCTCAGATGAAGAACTATCAAATTTTATTAAATTGGACAATGATATTAACGAAACAGCAAAAAAAATGATTGATTTAGCAAATGAGTTGGGTGGAGAGGATAATATTTCCCTCATAATTGTCCAGCATGATGCTCCTCAGGAAGAAGGTGAAAAATCATGTTAAACGGTCACCTTTTAAATGAACGATATCAAATCAAGGAAACCATTGGCGGCGGTGGTATGGCCAATGTATATTTGGCTAAAGATACTATTCTCGACCGCGATGTTGCGATTAAGGTGCTTCGTCTAGAATATGCAAATGATGAAGAGTTTATTGCCCGATTCGATCGTGAAGCGCAATCAGCAACAAGTCTTTCTCATCCAAATATCGTCAATATTTATGACGTTGGAGAAGAAGATCATTATTTATATATGGTAATGGAATACGTTGATGGAATGACATTGAAAGAGTACATACAGAAATACGGTCCAATTGATGTTCAAGAATCATTGGATATTATGAAACAAATTAGTTCCGCAATTGCACATGCACATGCGAATGATATTGTACATCGTGACATAAAGCCACAAAATATTCTAATTGATACATATGGGCAGGTTAAAGTTACTGATTTTGGAATTGCGGTTGCATTAAGTGCTACATCGTTGACGCAAACTAACTCTATATTAGGTTCTGTACATTATTTATCCCCGGAACAAGCCCGTGGGGGTATGGCTACCAAAAAATCGGATATCTATTCACTTGGAATCGTTTTGTTCGAGTTGTTAACTGCGCGATTACCGTTTTCGGGACAATCACCAGTTTCGATTGCCTTAAAACATTTGCAAAACGATACACCATCCGTGAGAAGGTTTAATCAAGATGTTCCACAAAGTGTTGAAAATATCGTTCTAAAAGCAACAGCAAAAGATCCGTTTCATCGATATGAAACGGTTTACGAGATGGAAGATGCGCTTGAAACAGCGTTGGATCCTAGTAAATTGGACGAACAAAAGTATACTCCTCCGGTTGAAATTGGTGAGGAAACAAAAGCAATTCCGATTATTACAGATAGTCAAATGCAACAACATACAAACCAAAATACAATCGTTCATCACACGAATGGAAATACGCAAAAATATCAGAGTGATAATCAAGATGAAAAACCAATGAAAAACAAAAAGAAAAAGGGCAAGGGTAAGGATAAGAAAAAAAAGAGTAAGAAGAAAAAATGGATCATTATACTCGTAGTCTTATTTATGTTGATAGCAACAGGCATTACAGCACTTTTTGTAGTGCCAGAACTATTGCAGCCTGATGAGGTAGATGTTCCTGATGTAGCGAATATGGAATATGAAGATGCAGTTAATGAAATAGAGTCGGTAAAATTAAAACCTGAAAAAGAGCAAATTTATTCTGAGGACGTCGAGGAAGGTATTGTTGTGAAAACCAATCCGCGATTTGGAAAGACCGTGAAAGAAGGGTCTACTGTTACTGTTTATGTAAGTCAAGGTAAGGAGAAGGTTGCTTTTCCAGATTACCTTGGAGATGATTTTAGTCAGGTTGAACGACTATTAGAAGAAGCAGGGTATGATGAAATAATTCCAATTGAGAAATTTTCCGACAAGCAGGTTGGAGAAATTATCACACAAATACAGCCAGCACCAGAGACAGAAGTGATTCCTAGCGAAACTAAAGTTATTTTTGAAATAAGTAAAGGACCGGAATTAGTTTCTCTAGACAATCTTGAAGGGATGACTGAAGCAGAAGCAAAGGATTATCTAGAAAGTAATAACCTTAAAATGAATGCTATTGAAGAGAATTCTGAGGATGCCCCAAATGGTGAAGTGTTCCGGCAAGATCCTGGACCAAACGCGGAGCTTGAGGAAGGATCTACTGTTGATGTCTATATTTCAATAGGACCTGAAGAAAAACCACCTAGATCACATTCTGTTACGTTTACGGTACCTTATAAAGAACCGGAACAACCGGATCAACCTGATGATCAACAGGATCAACAGCAAGAAGACGATCAGCAGGTGCCAAAAGAACAAACTGTTAGGATATATGTAAAAGACGCGAATAATGATCTATCTGATGTTTTCAAAGAAGATAAAATAACAGAAGATAAGGATTATACGATTACATTAACAATTCCTCCAGGAGAAACTGCACAGTATAAAGTAATGCGTGATGATGAAACAATTATCGATAAGAAGGTTCCATATAAAGAGGGTGAATAAATGGCAGAAGGCAGAATTATTAAGGCGTTAAGTGGATTTTATTATGTTCAATCAGAGGATAAAATGTATCAATGTCGGGGACGTGGTGTTTTTCGTAATAAGAACATCACCCCGCTTGTTGGGGATTTTGTTTTATTTGACGAGAGTAATCCTAATGAAGGGTATATTCAAGAAATTAAACCTCGAACAAATGAATTGATACGACCACCTATCGCAAATATTGACCAAGCGATTATTGTAAATTCTGTTGTTACACCTGAATTCAGTACGTTATTGTTGGATCGATTTCTTGTATTAATTGAAGCAAAAGATATAAAACCGGTAATTTTTATTACGAAGATGGATACCATTACTGACGAGCAAGTAACGACAATTGAAAACTACCAGAAAGATTATCAAAGCATTGGCTATCCAGTAGAATTGTTGTCATCAAAAGGATCGAACGAATTAACTGGTCTAGAACACTATTTTACAGATAAAGTATCCGTTTTTGCTGGACAATCCGGTGTCGGAAAATCTTCTTTGTTAAATGCATTAAAACCATCATTACTACTAAAAACGGGTGATGTATCAAAAAGTCTTGGTAGAGGAAAACATACAACCAGACACGTTGAATTAGTTGAGGTAAATGGTGGCTTGGTAGCAGATACACCTGGGTTTAGTTCCTTAGAATTTGGTGAAATAGAATTAGAAGAATTAGCAGACTGTTTTCCTGAAATGCGAGAACGGAAAGAGGGCTGTAAATTCCGAGGTTGTATGCATTATAAAGAACCGAAATGTGCAATTAAACAATCTGTAGATCATGGAGAAATTCCACCGTTTAGATACGAACATTATGTAAGCTTCCTAGAGGAGATACAAACAAGAAAGCCGAGGTATTAACTATGACAAAAATAGCACCATCAATATTATCAGCTGATTTTTCAAAACTTGGAGAAGAAATAAAAGAGGTAGAACAAGGTGGGGCAGATTATATTCATGTTGATGTAATGGATGGCCATTTCGTTCCTAATATAACAATAGGTCCGCTTATAGTAGACGCAATTAGACCAGTAACATCATTGCCGCTTGATGTCCATTTAATGATTGAAAATCCGGATGCGTATATTCCGATGTTTGCTAAAGCTGGAGCAAATATTATCACGGTTCATCAGGAAACATGTCCACATCTGCATCGGACCATACAATTAATAAAAGATCAACATGTCAAAGCTGGAGTTGTTATCAATCCCGCTACACCAGCTGAAATGATCAAGGAAATTTTACACGAGGTTGATCTAGTGTTGTTAATGACAGTTAACCCTGGATTTGGTGGACAATCATTTATTCATAGTGTTGTGAAAAAAGTAGAACAAATCTCAACCTGGAGAGAAGAGCGTAATTTAACATTCGAGATTGAAATTGACGGTGGTGTAAATGCTGATACTGCCAAGCTTTGTACAGATGCAGGAGCAGATGTATTAGTTGCAGGAAGCGCCGTATTTAACAAAGAAGATCGTAGCCAGGCTATTAGAGATCTTATTCAAGCAACACAGGAGTAAGAGAATGACCACAATAGCAATCGTAGGGAACGGACCAACCAATCTCCTCCCAGATCTAGCTTTGTATAAGGATTTAGTTAATATATGGATCGGAGCAGACCGGGGGGCATATACATTAATAAAAAATCAAATTAAGCCTGATTATGCTGTTGGAGACTTTGATTCTATTAATGTAGAAGAAAAAGAACAGATTAAGAATTATGCAATGAACTTTTTGGAATACCCAGTGGAAAAAGATCAAACAGATTTAGAAATTGCTATTTTAAAAGCATATGAGTTAAATCCAGTTAAGATTTATTTATTTGGAGTAACGGGTGGAAGATTAGATCATGAACTAATTAACATACAGACGCTTTATTCCATAATGAAAAATCAAATTAGTGGAGTTATTGTAGATAAAAATAATCAACTTGAAATGGTAACCCCAGGCAGGCATTATCTTTCATTTGATAAAAACTATCCAACTATCTCTTTTGTCCCACATACAGAGAATGTAGACGGGTTAACGCTAGACGGGTTTTATTACCCCTTGGTTAATCAAACAATTTCTTGGGGGTCTACGCTTTGTATATCAAACAAGCTTCTTTTAAAAAATGGTACTTTTTCATTTAGTAAAGGCATACTATTACTAATAAAGAGTCGTGATGCCATAGAAGAAACGATTCCAGAGTAAGCTGTGTTTGTATTTAGAGGAGGGGACTCATTGAAATTTTATACGATTAAACTCCCAAGGGTTATTGGCGGATTTGTTCGAGTCGTTATTGGTGTATTCAAGAAAGATAAATAGGGAATGCTAGCTTTTGTCAATTGTTTGGCAGAAGCTCATTTTTTTGTTCAATCGTTATATATGAAAAAAGCACCCGTTGTGGGTGCTTTTTGTCATACTAATGTTCAAGGTATATTATACGCGCTCAACTTTACCTGATTTAAGTGCACGTGCAGAAACATAAACACGTTTAGGTTTTCCGTCTACCATAATACGAACTTTTTGTACATTAGCTTTCCAATTACGTTTATTGGAATTCATAGCGTGAGAGCGTTGATTTCCACTGCGAGTTTTACGTCCAGTAACAACACATTTTCTAGCCATGGTATCCCTCCTTACTCTTTACATGCGTCATTTATTACTAATACAATTTATCATAAGTGCCGCTAGAATGCAATTCCCTTTTCTGCATAAAGTGAAAATGCTTGACAGTTTAACATGTTTCGTCCATTGTTATAAGGGGTTATGTGTAAAAATAGCTGCTTTTAAAACTGTTTTGTTTGTAGTAAACTATCCTTATAAATGGTGGGTATAGAAGGAGGATAATGATGTCCATTGAACTTAATATGAATGATGGTCATGTAACAATCACAAATGAAGTTATTGCAACTATTGCTGGAGGTGCAGCAATCGAATGTTATGGGATTGTTGGAATGGCCTCAAAAAGTCAAATTAAAGATGGTATTGCTGAGATTTTAAGAAAAGAAAACTTTTCTAGAGGTGTCGTAGTTAGACAAGATGGTGATAGTCTTCATATTGATATGTATATTATTGTAAGCTATGGTACCAAAATATCAGAAATAGCGCATAACGTTCAATCTCAAGTAAAATACACACTAAATAAAACATTAGGATTATCGATTGATTCCGTAAATATATATATTCAAGGGGTTCGAGTAGCGAAGGAATAGCCTCTTGTTATTTACGGTCAAGAAGGAGGAAGTAGTAGTGACGGTACGAACGTTAGATGGCAAGACTTTTGCACAAATGGTACTCTCAGGAGCGCACCATTTAACGAATAATGCTAAAAAAATTGATGCACTAAATGTATTTCCCGTTCCGGATGGCGATACAGGTACAAATATGAATTTATCCATGACATCTGGTGCTAAAGAGGTTAAGAAAACTCAATCTGATGATGCATCAGTTGTTGCTCAGGCTTTTGCTAAAGGGTTATTAATGGGTGCAAGAGGTAATTCAGGGGTTATTCTTTCGCAGTTATTCCGCGGCTTTGCAAAAGGTATTGAGAAAAAGCAGGAATTAACAGCTCAGGATTTAGCAAATGCGTTTGACAGTGGTGTAACCACAGCCTATAAAGCAGTTATGAAACCTGTTGAAGGTACGATATTAACGGTCGCTAAAGATGCAGCAAAGCTTGCAGTTAAAGAGGCGAAACGGGAAAATGATGTAATTGTTTTAATGGAAAAAGTTTTAAGAGAGGCAAAAGCATCGTTAAAACGCACACCAGACTTATTACCAGTATTGAAAGAAGTTGGTGTGGTGGACTCTGGCGGGCAAGGCTTAGTTACCATTTATGAAGGATTTCTGGCTACATTGAAGGGAGAAGAACTCCCGGAGGATGCTAGTGATGTAGAAATGGACGATATGGTAAATGCAGAACATCATAAAATTGCCCAGGACTTTATGGATACTGCAGATATCAAATTCGGATATTGTACAGAATTTATGGTTAAATTTGAAAAGGATAAAATGGATGAAAATCCTTTTAGTGAAGAAGCTTTCCGTAATGAATTAAGTGAACATGGCGATTCTTTATTGGTAGTAGCTGATGATGAGATTGTTAAAGTTCATGTTCATGCAGAATATCCCGGTACGGTTATGACAATTGGTCAACGCTACGGTAGTCTGATCAATATGAAAATCGAGAATATGCGTGAACAGCATACGTCAATTGTTGGTGAAAAAGATGTTAATGCAACACCAAAAGAAAAAGTCGAATATGCAATTGTGACAGTTGCAATGGGTAAAGGTTTGAAAACTTTGCTAGAAAGTCTTGGAGCTACCGTTGTAATAGAAGGTGGTCAAACGATGAACCCAAGCACACAAGATATTTCTGATGCAATTAAAGAAGCAAATGCTAAAAACATACTAATTTTACCAAATAACAAAAACATTATTATGGCTGCCGAACAAGCTGCAAAAATAGCAGAAGAGAATGTTCAAGTTGTACCGACAAAAACAATTCCACAGGGGATCAGTGCAATGCTTGTATTCCATCCAGAAGCAGACATAACGGAAAACAAAGAAACGATGGATCAAGCAGGATCACAGGTTAAAACTGGACAGGTTACATATGCTGTTCGCGATACGCAAATCGATGGCATTACAATTGAAAATGGAAATTTCATGGGTATTGCTGATGGTAAAATTACAGCAAGTCATCAAGATAAGGTTGAAACAGTCAAAGCGCTGCTTGCTGAATTGATTACAGAGGATGACGAAATTCTTACCATTTTGTATGGTGAGGATGTTAATGAGGAAGAGATTGGCGAGCTTGTCGATTTTGTGGAAGCAACATATGAGGATGTTGAGGTAGAAGTCCATAACGGAAATCAACCAATTTATTCGTATATTTTCTCAGTTGAATAAAGCATTTATATAGAGCCTTATCACTTGTGATACGGCTCTATAATTTTTTGGGGCAGTAAAAAAAGCTGCCCAAAACTGGACAGCTTAACTATATTTATAACCCAACAATCTTCATAAGAAAATCAAACAAAAACAGTGATGAAATGACTATCAATGCTGTTGATAATTCTCTCTGCTTACCAAGTGCAATTTTAACAATTGGATATGCAATAAAACCAAACGCCATTCCATCGGCAATACTATACGTAAATGGAATCATCACAGCAATTAGAAATGCTGGTAATGCTTCTGACAAATCATCGAGTGATATGTGGCGAATATTCTGGGCCATCAATACTCCGACGATAATTAAAATCGGACTAATAGCTGTGTTTGGAATCATTGATATCCATGGAATAATAAAAATGGTTGCCAAAAATAATAAACCAGCTATAATAGCAGCTTTACCGGTCTTCCCTTTGGATGCGATTACAGCTGCATTTTCTGCCGCTGAAACGGTTGGTGACGTTCCTAAAAAGGCACATACAAGCGATGAAAAAGCGGTAACCTGATATGACTTGCTATAACTATTATCTCGCTTAAGCATCTGAAGCTGTCCATTTAACAACCCCATATTCTCAAAAATAAGGATCATCGCTAATGGAAAAATCGCTAGCCAAAACGACAAATTATCTAGTGCTGTAAACGACGGTACCCACATAAACTCATCTACATGAACAGTCATAGTGCTATTTCCGGTATCAAGTATTCCAAAAACATATGCAAGTACTGTTCCACCAATCATTGTAATCAGAAAGTTTGCAGGAACATTTTTAATAAATAAAAATATCGCTAAAAACAATGTTAACAAACTAACGATAAACGTAGGGGAAGTGAAATCACCAATAGCAATAATTGTGTGCTCTCCACTTACAACAAGACCGCTTTTTTCTAAACCGATTAGGATTAAGAAAAAACCTAAGCCTACTGTAATTGCATGCTTTAACGAATCAGGAATCGCTTCTTTTAACAGTACTCCTAACTTGCTGAATGCTGTGATTAGAAAAATGATAGATGCAATTAATACAACTGCTAATCCTTCCTGAAACGTAAGACCTGTTCCTTCAACGATTGAATAGGCAAAAAGTGCGTTAATTCCCATCCCTGGAATTAAAATTAATGGCAGGTTAGCGAAAAGTCCCATAAGGATTGTACCAACAAAGCTTGCTAGAATAGTAGCAAGCATTCCACTCTCTAGCGAAACTCCCGCCTCATTCAGGATCGACCCATTTACAACAACAATGTAAACTGTTGTAAGGTAACCAACTAATCCAGCAATGATTTCTGTACGCCATTTACCTTTTGTAGCGTTTGATATCGCATTATTACCGTTATAAGGCATGTTATCTCCTCATAATTCTTTCTATCCCTCTCCCACCCGATTATAATTATCATATAATCCACAAATGATTATTATAGAGGCAAACTTTTTAGAAGTCAATCATATCAATGTTTATGGAGTTTTTAATTAAAATTGAAGTGTGTTCCTCCACCGTAATTCAGTTTGCGGTGGGGAGTTATTGATTCATGAGGTTTTCGAACAGATCTACAGTAGCATTTCTCATTTTTCTGTTAAATGAGAGTAAGTGTCTAATGTAATACTTGTTTTACTGTGTCCAAGGCAAATCCAGTAGTATTATCCATACTATCAATCATCTTTTGGAGTTCATTTTGGATGTCTTGTTCATCCATTTCTGTTAAGTCATAGTATCCTCTTCTTATCAGTTCGTCCCGGTAGGTAGTCTGTAGATACGTCAAAGTAGTCCGCTATTGATTAAAGTTTATTAGCCACAGGAGTTTGTGTTTTAATCGGTATAAAGTGTTTTTGGAATAACCTAGTGATTTTTCCAAATATTAATTGAAACCCTCTCATCACACAATTTATTTACTTTATCAAAATATGTCATAATAACATCCTTTTATACCTTACTAATTCTAATACAATGCAGATGTGAAATGGGCGATGAATCTATTAATAAACGAATTCTTTCTATGTTAGGGAGAATTGATGGGCATAAAATGAGAATCCCAAACAATATTTTAGTGAAAAGGATTGGAGCAACTTTTCCAATGCTTCTTAGCAACATGAATCTACATATCTATGACAAATCAGGACAGAAAGTGACTTATATCAGGTCAAAGGTCAGCAAATGGAGAAGAGACCACCCGGACAAAGACACCCTTGTAATGATTAATTATTTGCAGCTTATTCGCTCGGATAGAAGATATGAAAATAAAAATATGGAAGTAGTAGATATAACTCGCAGTTTAAAGGAATTAGCAAAGATAATTATTTAGTAATAAACTTTGCGATTTTACTCATTTGATAAGAAAGGGAAAATATAGTGAAAAAAACAATAAACGAATAAAAGTAATTCCAATTTATTAAATTGAAAATTCTCATCCAACTTAATATTGGGAGTCCAATAAATGAGACCAATGCAGAAAGAATAACGCCTTTTAAATAAATGTTGATTTTACTAAACAATTGAACTGTGAACATTATTAATACTGGAATAAAACAAAAATTCCAAGGTAAATAATTTGGACCCATAGGAGTTACTTCATATCTATAATCAAACAAACCGAAAAATAGAAATGTTGTATCAAAGTATGCTGATAAAATTGCAGAGGTTAACCCTGCGAGTAATAATACTACGGTCAAATTTTTATCTCGAAATTTAATCCATAAAATAATAGGAACAATTGCAAGTAAGACACCAAACCACCAATGCCAGTCAAATAAAACATATTCTTTCCATATGTTGATCTTATCTTGATTAGCATTTATTAATTGTTCGTTCATCTTTTTTGTTAAGTCGGAGTATGAATTCATTTTTATCACCTTTCTAGTTTTATTCTTTTTCTGAAGAATTGATTTTATGCAAGGTAATTTTTATTTTTCAATGAAATGTTTCTTACAGAAAGAGATATGAAATCAGTTTCAATTGCTTTCAAATTAATAGAAGCAAAAAAGAAAGGTATTATCTATCGTCGCATTACGATAAAAACACCGACTATAAGGAGATGAGAACAAATCGCGATTAGCTCAAAACAAAAATAACATACCAGTCTATGACTTAATTAGTTTAATAATTTACGGCAGGCATGTGATAAAAGAAAAGAGAAGTTTGCTAGAAGATTAAGTTGTAATAAAAAATTAGAGCGAACGTAATTTTTTGCTTGGCTCAATTAATTAAGTCATAGGAGGTATGATCATTGAGAAAAGATATAGCTAAATTAGTTTATTGGCTGATGGTGGTGGGCAAAAAAGGGGGTCATTCATATCCTAACTTCAAAATTAGTTTTTGAAGTTCATTAAAAAATATGCGTAACTAGAAGTTCATCAAAGTATATTGTAGTATAGCATGTGATTTCTCTCCTAGGGTTTGTTTTATTTATAATAAGTAATATCCCCTCCTAAAAGAGAGGGAGTTTATCTATAAAAGCATAATGGTTGAAAATAAATAGGACTATAGTACTCTATAAGCGGTTGTTTTTGTTCTCAAACTATAATAAGGAGCTTTATTTTACTATTTGGCTATGGAAAAAATATCTAATGAACTTCTTGTAGAAGCTTATTACAAAGCCAAACAACAAAGATTAAACTTAGATTTTATTAAGCTGATAAGGCAAGAACTGAAAAAAAGAAACATTATGGTTGATTAGCAGGTTCAAAAAAGCCCTTACCAATCAGTAAGGGCTTTTGCTAAAATATTTATTAAATTCTTTTAGAACTCGATAACATTTTTAACTTTAATTGATCTATCAAGAGGTATCTCATATTTCTTAAATTGATTTGAATCATTGGTACCTTCGAGAATTGGGAAGGTTGGGAGCTTATCATCTATATCAATAATTTTAGCGTGAGTACCGTTTGTTAATTCAACTAACGTATCTAATGGGAAAATGTCTAGCATTTTAAAGAAATTGTAAAAGTAATAGTTCCCTACCATTTTACATTCATTAATTAAAATTTTTTCTGCAGTTGCTGAACCATATGCTTCACGGTAAGGGCGATCAAGTGTTAATGCGGAATAAACATCAACTATACTTAATATTTTTACTATATCCGTAATCTCGGTATTTTTAAGACCATCTGGATAACCACTGCCATTTACGCGCTCGTGATGATACTTTGCTAAAATAGCTGCATCTTCCGAAAAATTATGTTGTTTTAAAAGATCATACCCAAAAACGGTATGATTCTTTATTAAATTATATTCTTCCAAATTTAGTCTTGAGGGTTTATTTAAAACACTTTTAGGAACAATCAGCTTCCCTATATCGTGTAATAAACATCCAGTTGCAAAGTTTTCTATATTATCTATCTCTAATTTTTTCGCCAACAATGAACCAAGTATAAAAACATCAAATGAATGTTTATATGAATAAAAGTCCCAGTTTCCAAGTTTTTCCATTAACTCACAAGTAGTAGTGTCAGACATTAATTTAATAAATAAATTTTCTAACCATTGATAATCAGTTAATTCATGGAGAGCAATACCATAACGATATTCATAAGCCACATAAGACAGGTTATTTAAAAAATCCCTTTCTAATTCAGATTTATCAGGAGGAAATTTTAATGGAATATTGTTATTATTTATAACTTTTTCACTTACAGGATTATTACCGTTCTCATTATTAATTTCAACGGAAGTAATATCCCATTGTCTCAGTTTCGAGATAAATAATTTTGATAAAATGCTTCCTTTTTTAAGCATCAGTGTTTTTCCTCTGTAGACGTCTTCTGCTAATATATCTCCATTTTGCAAATCTTTTACATTAACGATAGTCATGTTCTATTCCTCCATGTTTTTTATAAAAAAAAGAGTGTTTCTTATTTATCGTTTGTATTTTAATTTTATTTATAGGAACTATTTTATTAAGTGCTAACTTAACCGGGACCGGTTTGATGGATTATCTAAAAGCACTTCCTATAGATATAAATGAAGAGGTATTTAGGAAATTTGGTTTTTAAAATATTAATAATTATCCTTATTAAAAAGAAGCCCCAACCCAACTTGGGGTTTCTTAAAATGAAACGTAATGAATTATCGGCCACCTTTTATATCGTGAATATTTCCGATTGCTACGAATGCAGACTCGTCTTTGTCATCAACTATGCTTTTAACTTTTGCTTCTTCAAGTCTTGTAATGACAGTGAAAACAACCTTTTTATCTTCCCCAGTATAAGTACTCTCGCCATTGAGGTAAGTGACACCTCTTCCTAAGCGATCATTTAGTGCCTTTCCAATCACGATGTGTTGCTCACTAATAATCAATAAGTTCGGTAGTCTTCATTTATTAAGTAAATTTCAGCTGTTGCATGTGAAGTTAATGTTATCGAGTTAATACTATAGATTTCAAAAATTAATCAATGACTAAATTACACATTCATTTAGAGGATTCCGGCATATTATGTAGAATTAGATTCAGAAAAAAGGGGGGATTTTAGTTTTGAATAACATAGCAGCGCGCCATTTTTTGTTATAGGATGGATATGCATTGTAGCAGGACTCATTCTAGGAATCATAATATGGATCAAGTAGTAGGATATGAGGAGTACACTTATATGGAGGATGAACCTATCACTGAAACAAATTGGACAGTATTCTTATCATACCTTATTGTTGGAATCATTTTTTGTTTGGTTTTGCGGAGATTGTGAACTTGTTAGATCGAGACAATAAACGAAAAGAAGAAAGCAATCGAATTATACAGAAATCATCTTCAATAAAAATGAATGAGAATAATAAATCTAACCAATCAGTAGTACGTGAAATAATGAATTTCTTAATAAAGAAAGTACGTTATCCATTGAACAAGAACTCAATGATATAGATAATAATAAAATTATGAGTCATGGTATGAAAGAGGCTTTGAAAGTATTCTTAAAATACTAATAGATATGATAAAATACCCTACTAACAGAAATGATTATTATAGAGGTTTTTGTTATAATTGATAATAGAGCAATATATGAGAAAACGATTACAAAAAAAGAAGGTGTTCATATATGAAATATAATTCGGTATTTGATATTATTGGTCCGGTGATGATAGGACCTTCTAGTTCACATACAGCGGGTGCTGCAAGAATTGGAAAGGCTGCACGTAATCTATTTGGTGAAGAACCTAAATGGGCAAAGATTCATTTATATGAATCGTTTGCTAAGACATATAAAGGACATGGAACGGATTTTGCTTTAGTAGGTGGACTACTAGGATTTGATACGGATGATCCGCGTATGAGCAAGGCGTTAGATATAGCAAAGGAAAAAAATATAGATGTTGAATTCATCGAAGAATCAGCTGGGACAAACCACCCAAATACTGCTCGACTCATTATTGGAAACGATACAGATGAAATTGAGCTGGTCGGCATTTCTATCGGTGGTGGAAAAGTTGAGATTACTGAGTTAAACGGTTTTGAATTGCGTTTATCCGGTAATCATCCTGCGATATTGATTATGCACAATGACCGCTTTGGAGCAATTGCATCCGTTACTAAAATTCTAGCAAAATATGAAATTAATATTGGTCATATGGAAGTTAACCGTAAAGATGTTGGAAAAGAGGCATTAATGGTTATTGAGGTAGACCAAAATTTGGAAGATACGGTATTACAAGAATTAGAGAATGCTAGTCATATTATTCAGATTGCAAAAATTGCAAGTTAACATATATTTAATTATCTATGCAGCAAGAAAGGAGTTTTCATATGTTTCGTACTGTTAAAGAATTAGTAGAAATTGCTGAAACGGAAAATATATTAATATCCGAAGTAATGATTAAGCAGGAAATGGATGTTAAAAATTTATCGCGCGAGGAAGTATATGCGCAAATGGAAAAGAATCTAAATGTTATGGAAAAGGCGGTTGAGGATGGTCTTAACGGTGTGAAATCTGTAACTGGATTAACTGGTGGTGATGCAGTCTTAATCCAAAACTATATGAAAGAAAAAACGCCGTTGTCAGGCAATATAATGTTGGATGCAGTGAGTAAAGCGATGGGAACAAACGAAGTAAATGCTGCAATGGGGACAATTTGTGCAACACCTACTGCAGGAAGTGCAGGCTGTGTTCCTGGGACGTTGTTTGCAGTTAAGGAACAATTAAATCCAACTCGAGATCAAATGATTCGTTATTTATTCACTTCAGGTGCTTTTGGCTTTGTAGTTGCAAACAATGCATTCATTTCTGGTGCAGCTGGAGGCTGTCAGGCCGAGGTTGGTTCAGCGGGAGCGATGGCGTCTGCTGCAATTGTTGAAATGGCTGGTGGGACACCACAACAATCAGCAGATGCATTTGCAATCACGTTAAAAAATATGCTTGGACTTGTCTGTGATCCTGTAGCGGGATTAGTAGAAGTTCCATGTGTAAAACGTAACGCAGCAGGTTCTTCACTTGCTATTGTATCTGCTGACATGGCGCTTGCGGGAGTGACAAGTAGAATTCCATGTGATGAAGTGATTGGTGCAATGTATCGAATCGGAAAAACGATGCCGTCCTCTTTGAGGGAAACAGGAGAAGGTGGCCTGGCTGCTACACCGACTGGTCAAACTTTAAAGGAAAAAATATTTGGAATGTCAGTATCGAAAGAGTGATCTAAATTGCTAAGTGAATCTGTAGAAAATATCAAAGGAGTGGGCGAAAAATTCGCTCAGGAATTAGAAGATATCAACGTTTATACTGTAGATGATTTGCTGCATTATTTTCCCTATCGGTATGATGTTTTTGAGATTAAGCCACTTAGTGAATTAATTCATGATGACAAAGTTACCATCGAGGGAAGGGTAGTACATGCGCCTTCCCTCACTTTTTATGGGAAGAGAAAATCACGTCTTACCTTTACGGTTGAAGTAGAAAATGTTGCAGTTAAAGCAGTGATGTTTAATCGTGCGTTTGCTAAAAAACAACTAAATACTGATGATATTGTGACCTTAACCGGTAAATGGGATGCACATCGATTGCAAATTACGGTAAGTAATTATAAAAAAGGACCCGCAGAGAATAAAGCTGCTATACAACCAATCTATTCACTAAGGGGCAACATTACAAATATCAAATTAAAAAAAACAATTACGAGTGCTTTAAAGGACTACGGTAATCAAATAGAAGAAATATTACCATCAGACTATTTAACAGCTTATAAATTACCTGCTCGCAGTGAAGCAATAACGACCATGCATTTTCCTGAAAATCGTTTATTGCTGAAGCATGCACGAAGAAGATTTACATATGAAGAATTATTGTTATTTCAGCTAAAAATGCAATTGTTACGCAAACTTAAACGTGAGGCGACACAAGGTAATGCTCAATACTATGACCCAGAGAGTGTGCAGGATTTTATTAAGAGTTTTCCGTTTCCGTTAACAAAAGCACAAACCCGCTCTCTGAACCAAATTCTGTCTGATATGAAATCCCCTTATCGAATGAATCGTCTATTACAAGGAGATGTAGGCTCAGGAAAAACAGCTGTTGCGGCAATTGCTTTCTATGCATCCATCACTGCAGGAAAACAAGGTGCATTAATGGTACCAACAGAAATATTAGCAGAACAACATTGTCAATCATTAAAGGAGTTATTTGGTTACAGGGCAAAAATCGTCCTTTTAACAGGTTCTGTAAAAGGGAAAAAACGTAGAGAGATTTTAGCAGCGGTTGAATCGCATGAAGTTGATATCGTAGTGGGAACACACGCATTGATTCAAGACGATGTTTATTTCGCAGATTTAGGGTTTGCGATTGTCGATGAACAACATCGCTTTGGTGTGGAACAGCGTCGGATATTACGTGATAAAGGACTTAATCCCGATGTTTTGTTCATGACAGCAACACCAATCCCACGAACATTAGCGATTACAGCATTTGGTGATATGGATGTATCGGTTATCGACGAAATGCCATCAGGCAGAAAAGAAATTGAAACGTACTGGACAAAAGAAAATACGCTTGATCGTGTATTGAAATTTATCGAGAAACAAGTTTCTGTCGGGGAGCAAGCTTATGTGATTTGTCCACTAATTGAGGAATCCGATAAATTGGATATACAAAATGCAGTTGATTTGTTCCATCAGCTTCAAGAATTTTACCCACCAACGGTTAATGTTGGCTTGATGCACGGAAGACTGTCTGCGGATGAAAAAGATGGAGTGATGAAACAGTTTGCTGCAAACGAAATCCAGGTACTCGTTTCAACTACTGTCGTTGAAGTTGGTGTGAATGTGCCAAATGCAACCATCATGGTTATTTATGATGCAGAACGATTTGGTTTGTCCCAATTACACCAATTGAGAGGCAGGGTTGGACGAGGGGATAAGCAAAGTTATTGTATTTTAATTGCAGATCCAAAAGGTGAAGTAGGCAAGGAACGGATGCGGATTATGACCGAGACAAATAATGGCTTTGTATTATCAGAGCAAGATTTGAAGCTGCGTGGACCTGGTGACTTTTTTGGTAAAAAACAAAGCGGAATTCCTGAATTTAAGGTAGCAGATATGATTCACGATTACCGAGCATTAGAAACAGCAAGGAATGACGCACAAGAAATTATTGATACAAATATGCTTGATGAAAACGAGGAATTTTATAATTTACGAGTCCTGTTGGAGAATGACTCTTTCTTCAAAGAAAAACTAGACTAAAAGATTCTTGCATAATCAGTAGTGGTATTATATATTACTATTAGTACCAAGTCATAATATTAACAGATAAAACACGAATTTAGTGGATGGTGCCATAATGAAGATAACCAAAGTTGAACGACAACGTTTATTAAAAGAAACTATTGAAGATACACCATTTATAACAGATGAAGAATTAGCAAAAATTTTCTCTGTAAGCATACAAACAATACGTCTTGATCGAATGGAACTTGCTATCCCAGAGCTTCGGGAACGTATTAAGACTGTTGCGACCTTTCAATGGAATGAAACAGTTAAGGCACTGCCATTAGATGAAGTCATTGGGGAAATTATAGATTTAGAATTAGACAAACGGGCAATTTCAATTTTAGTAATTAAAGAAGAGCATGTTTTTTCACGCAATAATATTGCTCGTGGACATCATTTATTTGCCCAAGCAAACTCACTTGCAGTAGCTGTGATAGATGATGAACTAGCATTAACCGCTAAATCGGAATTGAAATTCACACGTCAGGTTAAAGAAGGCGAACGTGTTGTGGCTAAGGCGTTTGTTGAAGAGGTAAACGATAATGGTTTAACAACTGTCCGTGTAGACAGTTTTGTTGATAATGAAGTTGTCTTTACCGGGTTATTTCATATGTACCGATCAAATGAACAAAGAGGGGATAGGCAACATGAGAATAGCAATTGATGCCATGGGAGGCGACCATGCTCCAAAAGAAATAGTGCTAGGTGCTATGGATGCTATTGCCAAAATTGATAACTTGAACATTACTCTAATTGGTGATGAAGAAAAAATAAAATCATTTTTAACCAATACTAAAAATATCGATATTATTCATACTAATGAAATGATTACTGGAGAAGATGAACCGGTCAGAGCAGTTCGTCGCAAAAAAAATTCCTCGCTTGTATTGATGGCAAATGAAGTGAAGGAAGGTAAAGCTGATGCATGTATTTCCGCTGGGAATACTGGTGCTCTAATGAGTTCGGGGTTATTTGTCGTTGGAAGAATTCCAGGAATTGATCGTCCTGCACTAAGCCCTACCTTACCAACAATCGATGAAAAAGGCTTTTTATTACTAGACGTTGGAGCAAATGTCGATGCAAAAGCACACCATCTTGTCCAGTATGCAATCATGGGTTCTATTTATACTGAAAAAGTACGATCAATCAAAAATCCAACAGTAGGTTTATTAAATGTTGGAACAGAAGATGGTAAAGGAAATGACCTTACAAAAAAAGCATTCACAAAATTAAAGGATGCTCCAATTAATTTTATCGGAAACGTAGAAGCACGTGACTTATTAGATGGTGCAGCAGATGTTGTTGTAACGGATGGGTTTAGTGGTAATATAACGCTAAAAACAATTGAAGGTACAGCATTGACAATGTTTACGATGTTAAAACAAACATTTATGTCATCCTTGAAAACTAAAATTGCTGCTAGTATGGTAAAAAGTGATTTAAAAGGACTACAAGGGAAACTGGATTATTCTGAATATGGAGGTGCTGGTTTATTTGGTCTCGCTGCTCCAGTTATTAAAGCGCATGGATCATCAAACAGACGGGCAATTTTCAGTGCCATCAAGCAAGCCTGTCACATGATTGAGCACAATGTAACCGAAACGATTAAAACTACTATAGAGTCCATAGAAACAGTAAAGGGGGAGAACGAATGAAACGCGTAGCATTTATGTTTCCTGGCCAGGGGTCACAAGCAGTTGGGATGGGGAAAGTTTTTTATGATAATTACCCAGATATAAAGGAACTGTATCAAGAGGCAGACCAACTATTAGATTTTTCATTAACGGAATTGATGTTTGAAGGTCCACAGGAAAAACTGACAGAAACCGAAAATGCGCAACCAGCACTATTATTGTCAAGTATCGCTGTGCATACATTACTTTTAAAAGAACAAATTCAACCTGTTATGGCAGTTGGACATAGTCTCGGTGAATACAGTGCATTAGTAGCGGCAGGAGCACTATCACTAGAAGATGCGCTACCATTAGTGGCAACACGTGGTAAATTGATGGAAGAGGCATTCCCGGCTGGTAAAGGATCAATGGCCGCAGTATTGGGTTTGTCACAAGAACAAATTGAAACTGCATTACACGAAATGAATTCAGATGAAGTTGTTGATCTTGCTAATTTAAATTGTCCGGGACAAATTGTGATTTCAGGGTCAAAAGAGGGTATTGAACAGGCTATCCCTATATTAAAAGAGGCTGGTGCGAAACGCGTTTTGCCATTAAATGTTAGTGGGCCATTCCATTCCCGTTTAATGAAATCTGCAAACGAGGAATTTGCTAAAAAGCTTGACAAGGTATCGATAAATGAAGCCAGTATTCCAGTTTATGCAAATGTAACAGCATCTCCTGTTATCGATAATGAAGAAATAAAAGATTTATTAATCAAACAATTATATTCACCTGTTCGTTTTGAGGAGTCTATTCGTAACATGCTCGACGAAGGTGTAGACGCTTTTGTAGAAGTCGGAAATGGTAAAGTATTAAGTGGCCTAGTGAAAAAAATAAGCCGCAGAACACCAACGTTTGCGATTCAGGATCAAGAATCAATGGATAAGTTTATAACTTGGTTTAAGGAGGAATCCTAATGTTAAAAGGGAAAAGCGCTCTAGTTACAGGTGCTTCACGTGGAATCGGTAAAGCGATAGCGCTAGAACTTGCGAAACAAGGTGCCAATGTTGCTGTAAATTACGCAGGTAGTGAAGCAAAGGCACAAGCAGTTGTAGAGGAAATAGAAGGATTAGGTGTAAAAGCGTTTAAAATCCAAGCTGATGTAGCGAATGAAGCAAATGTAAAAGATATGGTAAAACAGGTGATTGGTGAGTTCGGGAGCCTAGATATTCTTGTTAATAATGCTGGAATTACACGTGACAACCTTTTAATGCGTATGAAAGAAGAGGAATTTGATCAAGTTATTAACACGAATTTAAAAGGTGTATTTGTTTGTACGAAAGCTGTTACTCGTCAAATGATGAAACAAAGAAGTGGCAAAATCGTAAACGTTGCATCGATTGTTGGTGTAAGTGGTAATCCGGGTCAAGCAAATTACGTTGCAGCTAAAGCTGGGGTTATTGGACTAACCAAATCCACTGCAAAAGAATTAGCGGCACGTAACATTTTCGTAAATGCTGTTGCGCCAGGATTTATCTCTACAGATATGACTGATGAATTAACAGACGAACAACGTGAAGGTATGCTAACTATGATTCCACTAGCAAAATTAGGCGAAGCAGAGGACGTAGCAAAAGTAGTCCGCTTCCTAGCCTCAAATGATTCAAATTATATAACTGGACAAACTATTCATGTAGATGGTGGAATGGTGATGTAAAAACGAAAAGCGAAGCGGACTTGCCCAGCAACAATTAATATTCCATTTGAAAGGAGGTGAAGTATTGTGGCAGACGTATTTGATCGTGTAAAAGATATTATCGTTGATCGTCTTGATGTTGAAGAGTCTAAAGTAACAATGGAAGCTTCTTTTAAAGATGACCTTGAAGCTGATTCTTTAGACGTTGTTGAGCTTGTTATGGAGCTTGAAGATGAATTTGACATGGAAATTGCTGACGAAGATGCAGAAAAAATTAATACTGTTGGTGATGCTGTTAATTACATAAACAGTACACAGTCCTAATACAAAAGCGAAGCGGGCTTGTCCAGCTGCGAAAAGCATCGACAAGGGACCGTAAAGCGGTTTGGCGCTCGAAGTGTCACTTGTCTATGTCTTGTAGCCGCTAGCCCGCGCGGAGCTAGATGTTACTACAATAATATCTCATTGTTAATTATATTAATATGAAAGTCTCGCAAATTGCGAGGCTTTCGATATATTTTTGTATGAAAGAACTTATCTCAAATGACAGAGTAGGTGGCACAATATGGACGTTGCAAAATTAGAAAAACAACTGAATATCAAGTTTAACAACCATGACTTGATTAAGCAGGCTTTCACACATTCATCTTATGTGAATGAGCATCGGGAAGAGACATTTTCGGATAATGAGCGCTTAGAATTTTTAGGAGATGCAGTATTGGAATTAGGCGTTTCGCAATATTTGTATCGAAACAATCCAACTATGGCTGAAGGAGAAATGACTAAATTACGTGCATCAATTGTATGTGAGCCCTCATTAAATAATTTTGCTCGTGATTTACAATTTGGTGATTACATCTTGCTTGGCAGGGGTGAAGAACAGACTGGTGGACGTTCTAGACCAGCTCTACTGGCAGATGCGTTTGAAGCATTTCTTGGGGCATTGTATTTGGATCAAGGTTTTGACGTTTCATTACAATTCCTTACTAATTATGTTTTTCCGAAAATAAGTACAGGTGCTTTTTCGCATGCGATGGATTATAAAAGTCAGCTGCAGGAATTAGTTCAACAATATAGAAATTCTACGATAGAATATAACATTGTGGAAGAAAAAGGACCTTCACATGATAGAGAGTTTGTTTCACAAGTATTAATTAAAGGTGAAGTCTCTGGTAAAGGAATTGGTCGTACGAAAAAAGAAGCAGAACAACGCGCGGCGAAGCAAGCGTTGGATACGTTTAATGATTGATTAATTGAATAAGAACAAAAAAAGACTGGTCTTCAGATGTTGGAAAATGTACTGACCCTCAAAAGTTAGATTAAAAACCTTTTGAGGGTCACATCGAAAACAGTCTTTTTCAATTAATAGTTATGCCTTCCTCACAGACCGCAATTCATCTATAAAAGCCTGTGTCTCAGAAGCACTCAAACTTCCTTTTTGCTTAATCATGTCATACATAAATTTTAACTCATCGTATTTTTCCAAATCATAATCTTCAGGATCCATAATGGTACGGTTTACCACATTTAAACGTTCCGCTAATTCGTCTAGAATAATCTTTAAGTTTTCTTGTGAAGGATTTTCTAATCTCATATCTACACCTCGCCATTTTATTTTAGTGTGTGTTCTAATCGTTTGTTGCTTTTGTATAACAGAAAGAGCTTTTTCAGATGCACAAAGCATTCAGAATACACAGAAACTCCATCGAGAATAGTGATTAGAAGAGCTTCTACAGAATGTTTGAGGAAGCTCGCAGGTTACCCGTAGGAGAGCAAAATGTATGCTGTCCGCGGCTAGATAACAACAAACGATAAAAAAAGAGCTTTATTTTAAACAAGAAAAGCTTATGTATAAAGCCTCTAAATCAATCCCCGCTCTTCTTTTGTTACACTGTTTATGATAAAATAAATGCGGTAAAAAGCCAAATTTATTTTTGGCTTGATAAAATGGACGGCGGTTTGTGATATTGGCACAAGACTCGGGTTGATAGGAGAATGTATATGTATTTAAAACGGTTAGAAAGTGTGGGCTTTAAGTCATTTGCAGAACGAATTAATGTGGATTTTGTTCCAGGAGTTACTGCAGTGGTTGGTCCAAACGGGAGCGGGAAGAGTAATATTACCGATGCGTTGCGCTGGGTGCTTGGTGAGCAATCTGCGAGATCATTACGTGGGTCGAAAATGGAAGATATCATTTTCCAAGGCAGTGATACAAGAAAACCGTTGAATGTAGCTGAAGTAACAATTGTCCTGGATAACTCGGACAAAGCAGTACCGCTTGATTACGAAGAAGTTAGTGTAACTAGACGTGTTTACCGTTCCGGTGATAGTGAATTTTATATTAATAAACAATCATGTAGGTTAAAAGATATTGTCGATTTATTTATGGATTCAGGACTTGGTCGCGAGGCGTTTTCAATTATTAGCCAAGGGAAAGTTGAAGAAATTTTAAGTTCCAAGGCTGAAGAGCGCAGGACCATCTTTGAAGAGGCAGCTGGTGTTTTAAAATATAAGCAACGTAAAAAGAAGGCGGAGTATAAGTTAGCCGAAACACAAGAGAATTTAAATAGAGTAGAAGATATCATACATGAAATTGAACAGCAGATTGATCCTTTAGAGCAACAGGCTGAAACAGCAAAGGAATACCTTAAACAAAAAGATCGATTGAAAGAACAGGAAGTATCGCTACTAATAGCTGAAATTGAGCAGCTTCACGAAGAATGGCAGTCATTACTTGCCGATATCGATAAAGAGAAAATGAATGAAATTGAATTAAAAACGATAATTCAACAAAAAGAAGCAAAGCTTGAGAATGAGCGTCAGCATATACAGGAGCTTGATGAACAAATTGATACATTACAGACAAAATTGCTGTCCTTAACACAGGAGTTAGAACAACATGAAGGTAGAAAGCAAGTTTTAAATGAACGAATAAAACACTTTGCTGAAAATAAGGCCGAACTGGAAACACAGCAAAATGAAGCCTCTGATAGAATGGAAAGGATAAAGAATGAACTAACAGAGGAGAAGGCGAAATTATCGGATATTACAGCGAAACGAAATGAAACAAAACAAATCGTTCAGCAGATAGAAGCGAAACTAACAACAGAAAAAGAAAATATTGCAGACCAAATTGAAGAATTGAAAACGGAATATATTGAGTATCTGAACAATCAGGCGGCAAAACGGAATGAGAAGCAATCGATTGGACAACAATTACAACAAATATCAGTGAAAAAAGATAGACAAGCAGAGAAGTTTAGTGATCTTTTAACTTCCCGAGATGAATTAGATCAAAAACAGAAGCATACAAATAATGACCTTCTAAAACAACAGCAACAATTTCAAGATAAAGAAATTTCAATTAAACAATTAAAAGGTGAATTGGATCATAATAGAAAACTTTTTCAAGAGTCACAGACAAAGCTTTATCAAGGGTATCAATATTTAGAGAAATTAAAGTCAAAAAAAGAAATGCTCGAAGAAATGAAAGAAGATTTTCAAGGATTCTTTTTCGGTGTTAAAGAGGTGCTAAGAGCGAGAGAAGAACGTAAGCTTGAAGCAATTCATGGCGCCGTTATTGAATTGGTTGACGTACCAAAGGAATATATAACCGCAATTGAAACGGTATTAGGTGGCCAAGCACAACATATTGTTGTTCAAGATGATGTGGCAGCAAGAAAAGCAATTGCTTGGTTAAAGAAGAACAACAAAGGCCGCGCGACATTTTTACCATTAGGCTCAATCCAGCCTAGATATATAACAAAAGATGTTCTTGCAAAAGTGGAAAACCATCAAGGATATGTTGGAATTGCAGCAAACTTAATTTCATGTGATGAAAAATTTAAAAAGGCAATTGACCATTTAATGGGTCATGTTGTAATAGCTAAAACCTTAAAAGATGCTAACGAAATTGCTAAAATCGTTATGCGGAGATATCGAATCGTCACTTTAGATGGAGATGTAGTAAATCCCGGTGGATCAATGTCTGGTGGAGCTCAAAAGAAAACGAACCAATCTTTGTTTACTAGGGATAAGGATTTACAGGAGATTACGATAAAGTTGGACGAATTTCAAGAGAAAGCAATAACCTTTGAAAATAAAGTAAAAGAACAAAAACAAACGATTGAAAAGCAGGAAGCGAACTTAGAAACGCAACAAAATGAGCTGACTATTGAACAGCAAGCTTTACAAAAATTACAATCAGAACATAACGAAATAGAATTAAAACTAGCCCAATTAAATGAAAATCTTACGCTATATGATCAAGATAAACAACAATTTGATTCAGATACTGATGAATTACAAAAACGAGATTTTAAGCTGTCAGAAGAATTAAGTGAGATTGAACGCCACTTAACATCAATCCAAAAACAAATTGATGAATTAAGCGAACAAGATTCACAATTTAAAGAGAATCAGGAACAATTACAGCATGAATTCCATCAATATCAAGTCACATTGGCAGAACAGGAAGAACGTTTAAAAAGTCAGCGTGAGAAAACAAACGGACTACAATCACAGGTAGATGAACTAAACGGACAATATGATCAGTTTACACAACGACTAGAGGAACTAGTAGAACTTAAACAAAGCGAGGTTACTGAAGAGGAAATTGACGAACAAATAAAGGAAAAGCAAGTGGCTAAAGATAAAATCACAGCTGAGATTCAACAAAAACGGGCAGATAGATCTGAACGGACACAGCTAATTCAAGATCAAGAGCGAGAATTAAAAGAAGAAAATAAAAAACATCAGGACTATATACAAGTTATACAAAGAAAAGAGGTACGAGCAAATCGACTTGATGTTGATCTTGAAAATCGCTTATCACACCTACAGAACGAATATACATTGACTTTCGAACGGGCAAAAGAAACGTATAAAAAGGCTACGGATACAGAACAAGCCAAGAATAATGTAAAACAGATTAAACAATCGATTGAGCGACTGGGAACTGTCAATCTTGGTGCAATTGATGAATATGAGCGTATTTCCGAGCGGTATACATTCCTTTCTGCACAAAGGGATGATCTCGTTCAAGCGAAACAAACATTGCATACTGTCATCGGTGAGATGGATGAAGAAATGGAGAATCGTTTTGAAACAACCTTTTCTGCAATTAAGGCTGAATTTGAAATTGTGTTTAAAGAGTTATTCGGTGGTGGACGTGCAGAATTGAAATTAACTGATCCGAAAAATTTACTTGAAACAGGTGTGGATATCGTTGCAGAACCACCAGGGAAAAAATTGCAGCACCTAGGATTATTGTCAGGTGGGGAACGGGCATTAACCGCCATTGCTCTGTTATTTGCCATTTTACGTGTTCGACCGGTACCATTCTGTGTACTTGATGAAGTAGAAGCTGCTCTTGATGAAGCAAATGTTGCACGCTTTGCCAAATATGTAAAAGTATATAGTGAGCACACACAATTTATTGTGATTACACACCGTAAAGGTACAATGGAAGAAGCGGATGTACTTTATGGAGTTACCATGCAGGAGTCAGGGGTCTCACGTTTAGTTTCTGTTCGTCTTGAAGATACAAAAGAATTAGTTAAAGCTTAAATGAAGGGATAGAATGCTATGGGTTTCATGGATAAGTTAAAAAATAAATTCAAACAAAATGACAAAGAAGAAGTGTCAACGAAATATAAAGAAGGCATGGCTAAAACAAGAAATTCATTTTCTGGAAAAATTAATGACCTAATTGCCCGCTACCGCAAAGTTGATGAGGATTTCTTTGAGGAATTGGAAGAAGTGTTAATTTCAGCAGACGTTGGTGTTACGACAGTCATGGATTTAATTGATGAGTTGAAAATGGAAGTAAAACGCCAAAACATTAAAGACACAAAGGAAGTTAAGGAAGTCATCTCTGAAAAGCTAGTTGAAATCTATTATGGTGACGATGATGAAGAAATGGAAGAATTAAATATCCAGGAAAACAATTTAACCGTTATTTTAGTTGTGGGTGTAAATGGAGTTGGTAAGACAACGTCAATTGGGAAAATGGCGCATAAATTGAAAGAGGAAGGAAAGAAAGTTGTATTAGCTGCGGGTGATACTTTCCGTGCAGGTGCAATTGAACAGCTTGAAGTGTGGGGCGAACGCGCTGAAGTTGATGTGATTAAACAGAGTGCCGGTAGTGACCCGGCTGCCGTTATTTTCGATGGTATCAAAGCAGCCAAGTCACGTGATGCTGATGTACTATTATGTGACACAGCTGGAAGGCTACAAAATAAAGTAAACCTAATGAACGAGCTATCTAAAGTAAAACGTGTTATTGAAAAAGAAATTCCTGGTGCACCACATGAAGTATTGCTCGTGTTAGATGCGACAACAGGTCAAAATGCTATGAGTCAGGCAAAAACATTTTCAGAGGCTACTGATGTCTCAGGGATTGTCTTAACGAAGCTTGACGGTACTGCAAAAGGTGGTATTGTGCTTGCGATTCGTAATGAATTAAATATTCCTGTTAAATTTGTAGGGCTAGGTGAGCAGGTAACTGATTTACAAGCGTTTAATGCACATGCTTTTGTATACGGGTTGTTTGCCGATTTGCTTGAAGAAAGCGATGAATAATGGTACTATAATTTGTAAAGGTATTTCACTTAACACGTTTATGAGGGGTGGATGGATTGCTGGACAAGACAACGCGAGTTAATTATTTATTTGATTTTTATCAAGCATTATTAACCCCCAAGCAACGAAGCTACATGGAAATGTATTATTTAGAGGACTATTCACTTGGTGAGATATCCGAATTATCGCAAGTGTCGAGACAAGCGGTATATGATAATATTAAACGTACAGAATCTATGCTTGATTCTTATGAAAAGAAATTGCACTTATACGAAAAGTTTGAGAAGCGTGCAGATCTGTTAGAAAAGATTGAACAATCGCTAGTAGAAGACAAGACTAATAATGAATTATTAAGCATGATAAATCAATTAAAAGAATTAGATTAGGGGGACACCTTCTATGGCATTTGAAGGCTTAGCCGACCGCCTGCAAAGTACGATAAAAAAAATCACTGGTAAAGGTAAAGTAAGTGAACAAGACGTTAAAGAAATGACTCGCGAGGTTCGTCTTGCTTTACTTGAGGCTGATGTAAACTTTAAAGTTGTTAAGGATTTAATAAAACGGATTAAAGAACGTGCTGTTGGGCAGGAAGTTATGGAAAGTCTTACGCCTGGACAACAGGTTATTAAAGTAGTAAAAGAAGAATTGACCGATCTTATGGGTGGCGAGCAAAGTAAAATTGCAGTTGCCGATCGTGCACCGACAGTTATTATGATGGTAGGTTTACAAGGTGCAGGTAAAACAACAACCACTGGTAAACTTGCAAATTTACTACGGAAAAAACATAATCGTTCACCTTTACTTGTAGCATGTGACGTTTATCGCCCGGCAGCTATTCAGCAATTGGAAACACTGGGGACACAATTAAACATGCCAGTATTTTCAATGGGAACAGAAGCAAATCCAGTTGATATTGCGACAAAAGCAATTGAGAAAGCGAAAGAAGAACATAATGACTATGTGATCATTGATACAGCAGGTCGTTTGCACATTGATAATGAATTAATGGACGAGTTACAGAATATTAAATCATCGGTAAAACCAGATGAGATTTTCTTGGTTGTCGATTCTATGACAGGTCAGGATGCAGTTAATGTAGCTGAAAGCTTTAACGAACAATTAGACATCTCGGGTGTTGTTTTGACCAAACTTGATGGTGATACGCGTGGTGGTGCTGCATTGTCAATTAAAGCAGTAACCGATAAACCGATTAAATTTGCTGGGATGGGTGAGAAGCTTGATCAATTGGAAGCATTTCATCCAGAACGAATGGCATCACGTATTCTTGGTATGGGTGATGTACTATCATTGATTGAAAAAGCACAAACAAATGTGGATGAAAAGCAAGCTAAAGAGTTAGAAGAAAAAATGCGTACAGCATCTTTTACTTTTGATGACTTCTTGGAGCAAATGGGCCAAGTGAAGAAAATGGGACCTTTGGAAGATATTCTATCCATGATTCCAGGTGCAGGGAAAATGAAAGGGTTAAAAAATGCCCAAATTGATGAAAGCCAGCTAACTTCCGTTGAAGCGATTATTCAATCAATGACAAAAAAAGAGCGGCAAGACCCCGACATCATGAATGCAAGTCGAAAAAAACGAATAGCTAAAGGGTCTGGAACTTCCGTTTCACAGGTCAACCGCTTACTCAAGCAATTTGGTGAAATGAAGAAAATGATGAAGCAAATGACCAATATGCAAAAAGGTAAAAAAGGCAAAGGCATGAAGTTTCCGTTTATGTAAGATCTAAAGCGGAAGTGCCCGGTTAGTGGCGTATGGGCTGGACTGAACCGCAGGAGATAAAGGAAACACGGTGAACGTAAGTGAACCGATGTTGACTTATCGTACGGAGGTGAAGGAAGCACATTAGCCACTGGGAACTGGAGCTGGACGTAGCTAAAGTGGAGGCGATTGTTTTGAAATGCACGCATAAGCAAGGGACCGTAAAGCACATGGGTTTGGTGCTTAAAGTGTCCATTGCTTATGACGGGAATTTCAAGGAGCCGGAGCTGGATGTGGATGTGGCCGAAGATACCCGCTGCATTACTTATGTATTGTCTTTAGACTATTTTTTCGTTGTAATGTAAAAACACTTTACAGGCATACAAGTTTCTGTTAGAATCTAAAATTGTGATAAACATTATTATTGGAGGTGCAAGAACATGGCTGTTAAAATTCGTTTAAAACGTATGGGATCTAAAAGAAATCCATTCTATCGTATTGTTGTAGCTGATTCACGTTCTCCTCGTGACGGACGTCAAATCGAACAAATCGGAACATATAACCCGGTAGTTAACCCGGTTGAAGTTAAGATTGATGAAGAAAAAGCGCTAAACTGGATGACTAATGGTGCAAAACCAAGTGATACAGTACGCAACCTTTTCTCAAAACAAGGCATCATGAAAAAATTCCACGACCAAAAAAATTAATAGTAAAGTAGTGTGATATCATGAAAGCCCTAATCGAATCAATTGTTACTCCGCTTGTCGATCATCCAGACGATATCGTTGTGACAGAAACAGAAGAGGAAACAAAAATTGTTTATCATCTTTCTGTGCATCAAAATGATGTTGGTAAGGTTATTGGCAAAAATGGTCGTATCGCTAAAGCAATCCGTACTGTTGTTTATGCAGCTAAGTCGGATGCTAACAAACGAATTTATTTGGATATTATGTAAAGGGAGAGGGGATACCTTTCCCTTTTTACACATGATTGGATAAAATTATGCTTTACTCGATTTGTAATTGAGAGCGAGGAACGATTATGAAGATAATAAAAAAGGTTCTTATTAAACAAATTGTCACAGAGAAAAGCAAATCAAAATTACAAACTAATTTTCAAAATCATAAAATGCGACTTGAACAAGAGTGTCAACAACTATTGTTTGAACAACGAAAATTGCAAAATAAAACAGGGGTCTCCAAACAAGAGGTAACTGCTCGTTTTCAACAAGAAATTAAAAATCGTAAAGAGAAAATGAAACTGATTGATTTTAAAATTGAGCAACTGGATATGCTGGAAATCGGTAGTGAAATTGTTGAAAAAGAAGTTGAAGCTCTTGTTGAGGTAAGTGTTGGAACGCATTGGAATGATATTATAGGTGAAAAAGCAATCGTAGTTAAAGACGATGTTGTAATTCGGATTGATGAATAAGCAGGTGATATGATGAGTGAAAAAATGTTTAACGTTGGAAAAATTGTAAATACGCACGGAATTCGCGGCGAAGTAAAGGTGCATCGTATAAGTGACTTTGATGAGCGCTTTGCAATAGGGGAGACATTGTATTTAGTAAAGGATAATGAAAAACCTTTACAGCTAGAAATTAAATCTCATCGTATACATAAAGGTTTTGATTTAATTTCTTTTGAAGGTCTAGACAATATAAACGATGTGGAACATTTTAAAGGTTCCGAGCTTAAAATTTCTGAAGAACAATTAACCGATTTGGATGAAGATGAATATTACTACCACGAAATCATTGGTTGTGATGTTTTTACGACTAATGAAGAAAAGCTAGGAACGATCAAAGAAATTTTATCACCTGGAGCAAATGATGTATGGGTCGTAAAGCAAATAAAAGGAAAAGATTTGTTAGTTCCATATATTGAGGAAATCGTAAAGGAAATTGATGTTGATAGTCAAAGAGTAGTAATTGATCCAATGGAAGGACTGCTTGACTAATGCATATTGATGTTTTGACCTTATTTCCAGAAATGATTTCAGGTGTTTTTGATTCTTCCATTTTGAAAAAAGCGCAAGATAAAGCGAAGTTTAGCTATAATCTTATTAATTTTCGGGAGTATGCTGAAAATAAGCATAAAAAGGTAGATGATTATCCATATGGTGGCGGCGCAGGAATGGTTTTAACTCCGCAGCCGGTATTCGATGCTGTTGAGGCTGTGACATATGATAAAGCAACAAAATCTCGAGTTATTCTTATGTGTCCTCAAGGAGAACCGTACAATCAAAAAAAAGCTGAAGAATTAGCTAACGAGGACCATCTTGTGTTTATTTGTGGTCATTATGAAGGATATGATGAGCGAATCAGGGAGAATCTGGTTACCGATGAAATATCGATTGGAGATTATGTCTTAACTGGTGGGGAGCTCGGCGCCATGGTTGTGATTGATAGTGTTGTCAGGTTACTGCCAGATGTGTTGGGTAACAAGGAATCCGCACCTGAAGATTCTTTTTCAACAGGATTGCTAGAGCATCCACATTACACAAGACCAGCTGATTTTCGTGGAATGAAAGTTCCAGATGTGTTACTATCTGGAGATCATGCTAAGATAGAAGCATGGCGAAAGAGAGAATCATTGAAGCGTACGTATGAACGTAGGAAAGAGTTGTTAGACCAGCAAACCCTATTAGAAGAGGAACAAGAAATATTGAATGAAATTAAAAAATAAAGGAAATGTAGACTATGTTTTTATTTTAAAAGCATAGTCTACATTTCCTTTATTATTGGTTGAAAAGTGGAACCATTTTGGTTTTGAAACGTAAAATTAATTGATTTGCTAGAGTGGATAGAAATGAATAAGGGGGAAATTTATGTATCGTATAACAACTGGAATTCTTCTACTATTTTTATTAATTACAGCTTGTTCAAACGAAGAACCAAGTTCAAATAATCCACCAACTTCAAAAGAAATATCAACACAAGAAGGAACCAGGAATATTAACATACTGATTACCAAAGACGAAGAGATTACCTTTGAAATCATTAACAAAGTGAATGCATCACATGAAAAGTTAGATCAATTCAAAAAGGATATTGTACGTGCTTATAAAGTGATAACCGAATCAATTCAAACGGATTACGAACCTGCTGATAAAATAACAATTCATTTATTAAATGGAAATGAAGCATCTTCTGGTTTTAGGTATGACATAAGACTTTATTCAAATTTTGGAAGTGATTTTCAGCTTGTACACGAGCTGACGCATACTCTTCTAGGATATGGTGATAATTTTGATACTAGCAATGGTTATTTAACTCAAGAAGGTTTTGCTATATATATGGAAAATAAATACGGAAAAAAGGTGACTCCAGTTCATACATTTATGCGATATTTTATTGATCATAATAAAAATATCCCACTTCAAAAATTAATTGATAAAAAATACGATCATTCATTATTCAGACCACTCCTTGCTGAAACAGAGGATTATGTTGTTCAACATATCAGTTATATACATGCTGGTTCATTTGTTACCTATTTGATAGATACTTATGGATTAGATAAATTTGAACGATTGTATAATAAAAGCGAACCCGAAAATAGGCTTACAGAAATTTATGGAATGACAACTGTAGAATTGGAGAATGAATGGATACAATATATTAAAAAAAATATAACATTTACTTCTGATGATAGGCTGGAATTAGACTCTTTTTATATAATAAATTCTGAAATAGATTCGATTGATCCTGAGATTTTTGAAAAAGCATAAACAGGAGCGAGGAGGATTGTTTTTGAAAAAAATTCTATTATATATTTTATTGTTTCTTTTGGTAACTATCGTAGCAAGTTTTTTATTAGGGTACTCTAAATTTGGCTTTACAGTTGGATTTATTTTCATATTAGTTGCAATTGGTGCTGCAAATATTTTTCAGATGAAGAATACGGAATATTTACATCATAAATTGCATGATAGTAATGTAAGACGGAATAAAAGGTAAAAGTACTATAAAGTAACTGATTACATCCGAAAAACAGTTGAACTCAGACTGCTATTATGGTATATTAATTGTTGTGCTTAAAGTGTACATACTTTAAGTCGTATAAACGATGTTCCGCTGTCCCATAGCGAGATATGAGCATTGGTTTGGAAGGAGTGAAGCAGGATGCAAAAATTAATCGAAGACATCACAAAAGATCAACTTCGCACGGATCATCCTGATTTCCGCCCGGGAGATACTGTTAAAGTTCACGTTAAAGTTGTCGAAGGCACTCGTGAGCGTATTCAGGTATTTGAAGGCGTTGTAATCAAGCGTCAAAATGGTGGAATCAGTGAAACATTTACAGTAAGAAAAATCTCTTACGGTGTAGGTGTTGAACGTACATTCCCAGTACATTCTCCTAGAATCGCGAAAATTGAAGTTTCTCGTCGTGGTATTGTACGTCGTGCGAAACTATACTATCTTCGTAATCTACGCGGAAAAGCAGCACGTATTAAAGAACGTCGCCGCTAGTTCATGTAGCTGGAGCTATAATCATGTTATTGGAAAGGAGCTTGGCATTGTTGGCAAGCTCTTTTTTATTTTAAAAATGAGTTATCAATTATTTCGATATGTTCTCGGTTTCTTTTCTTTCATTTAAGAAATAAAGTAGAATAGACTAAAAAAGGCAAGCTTAAAATAATGGTAATGTACATATTTCGGTTGTCGGAGGGAATTTCATGGCCAAGAGTAAGAAGAGTGAATGGTTCGATTGGGTGAAGGCTTTGCTTATAGCGTTTGGGTTAGCTTTTATCGTTCGGATATTTCTATTTGCCCCAATTGTGGTAGATGGTCCATCCATGATGCCAACACTACACGACAGGGACCAAATGATCGTTAACAAATTTATTTATAAAATTGATGATCCAAATCGATTTGATATTGTTGTTTTTCATGCAACGGATAAAAAAGATTTTATTAAACGTGTTATCGGACTTCCTGGAGAGCACGTTGCTGTAAAAGATGAAGTGTTATATATTGATGGAGAGAGGGTTGCTGAACCATTTTTAAAGGAACGTAAACAGCATTTAAAACCTTATGAAACATTAACAAGTGATTTTACTTTAGAAGAGCTTCCTGGAGGGTATGAAACGATTCCTGAGGATCATGTGCTCGTTCTTGGTGATAATCGTAACAATTCAACTGATAGCCGGATGCTAGGATTAATTTCAATGGATCAAATTGTAGGTAAAACAAGTTTAATTTACTGGCCATTTGATCGACTTCAGACATTAAATGAATAGGGTGAAAATATGGCAATACAATGGTTCCCAGGTCATATGGCAAAAGCAAGACGCCAAGTCGAGGAAAAATTAAAGCTCGTTGATTTTGTAATGGAATTAGTAGATGCAAGAGCTCCATTATCGTCACAAAATCCAATGCTTCAAGAAGTTTTGCAGAACAAACCTAAATTAATCGTATTAATGAAAAAGGATTTGGCTGATCAAAGAGAGACAGATAAATGGATTAACTATTTTAACGAAAAAGATGTTAAAGCCATTGCAATTAATGTAAATGAAAAAGCTGATATTCAAAAGGTAATTCAGATTGCGAAAGAATTCGGGCAAGAAAAAATGGATAAATTGATGAAAAAAGGCATTCAACCACGTCCGGCACGTGCAATGATTGTGGGGATTCCTAATGTAGGAAAATCGACATTAATCAATCGTCTAGCTAAGAAAAATATTGCTAAAACTGGTGACCGGCCGGGAGTTACAAAACAGCAACTTTGGATTAAGGTCAAAAAAGATTTTGAACTGCTCGACACACCAGGTATTCTATGGCCAAAATTTGAAGACGAGCTGGTTGGGTACCGATTGGCTGCACTTGGTACGATTAAAGATCAATTACTCTCCCTGCAAGATATCGTAGCGTTTGTCATTAAGTATTTCCAAGAGCATTATCCAGATCTAATTGAAGAACGGTATACAATTGATCGTGATATGACAGACATGTGGGACATTTTTGTAGCAATTGGTAAACAACGCGGTTGCCTGGAAAGTGGGGGCAATGTAAACTTTGATAAAGTTTCTGATATTGTGATACGTGATCTACGTACAGGACGACTCGGAAAAGTATCACTTGAGTCAGTTGAAGGATAAAAGGCATACATCCCCGGATGAATGCCGTTTTTTGTAAGGTAGTTTTTTAATTTTTGTTGCTTTATACCTCGTGCGGGAAGGCAAAGACGATAAGACCCCGCAGGAAGTGGTCTTCTTCCGAGGAGGCTTATCGCGAGCCCTAAGGTGCGCGAAGTATATATTTCTGAAACGTTGGCCAAGCACAATATTACGTTACAGTTGTGTAAATACAACAATCTTTTAGAAAACTGCTTTTTGAAATTAATTTATAATAGAATGCAGTCGATATAAGATTAGAGAGATAGGTGTAAAAATGGAGAAAAAATCAATTGCTGATTTGAAACAGCTATTTGTTTCAGGGGATATAAGTGACGAGTATGTCACTAATTTAAAAAGTGATGAGCGAAAAGGTGTTCAAGCGCTTATAAAAAGCTTTGAAAGTAAAAAACGTAGGGAACAGGAATTGGAAGAAAAATTTATCAATATGTGCTATTACGAGAAGAAATGTTATCAAAACGGCTGTAACTATATTGCCGGAATTGATGAAGCGGGAAGAGGTCCGTTAGCAGGTCCGGTTGTAGCAGCTGCAGTTATTTTACCGAGAGACTTTAAATTACTGGGGTTAGATGATTCAAAGCAATTAAACGAAGCAACAAGAAATAAATTTTACGACATCATAAAAAATGAATCCGTAAGTTATGGTATTTCCATCATTAGTAATCAACAAATTGATCAATTAAATATATTTGAGTCTACAAAATTAGCAATGCGCGATTGTTTAAACCAATTGGATCCTAAACCAGAACACGTTCTAATTGATGCGGTACATCTCGACGAACTACCCTGTACGTACGAAGCAATTACAAAAGGGGACCAAAAAAGTATTACAATTGCTGCTGCAAGTATATTGGCGAAGGTTACACGTGATCGTCTAATGAAGGATATACATAACAAATTCCCAGCTTACGATTTCGCGTCAAATATGGGATATGGTACAAAACATCACATGGAAATGCTTGATTTGCACGGGGTTACGCCGTATCATCGGAGATCCTTTGCGCCCATAAGGGATATAGTGAAGTAGGGAGGTGCTTCAACCTGAGTATTCATCATATATCAACTCAAGGTGGATCAAAGATAAGTCATACGCAACCAACACTTAGGGCAGGGCAAATTATTCAAGGTAAAATATTAAAATTGTTTCCTAATCAAAAAGCACAAATACAACTTGGGTCCCAATCCATGATTGCTCAATTGGAAGCCTCCTTGTCCACAGGTGAAAGCTATCATTTTCAAGTACAATCTACTGGTGACGTTATTCGTCTTAAGGTACTTGGTGAACAATTAAAAGGTCATATGCAGGAAAATGTGCTAAGTCTTATGCAACAACTAGGTCTTAAAGTGACGAAATCCAATCAAGCATTGATAAAGTTATTAATGGACAAAAAAGTTCCATTTGATAAAGAGCAATTATTGAAAGCATTGGAGCTAGTAGAAAGCGCTAAAAACAAAGTCCAAGCGCAACAGGTATTAAAAGAGATGATAGCTAACAAATTACCAATTACAGATTCTATCTTTCAAGCTTTGTATACCAAAAGTACAAGTGGTTTGTCTGAGCAAATGAATGCACTTTTAGTACAATTAAAACAAGATGCTAATCCAGGACCATTAAAGCAAAATTTGATCGATCGACTTTCAATGATGACGGATCGGCCATCAAGCGGGAAAGATATGTTGGTTAAGCAAATAATCTCTGAAGCTAAGATAAATAATCAACAATTATTTAATCTATTAAAAGCGTCTGGTGCAATTCATTCTAAAATTAATTTTGCATCGTGGAAAGCGCAATGGGAGAATTTCTCTAATGAGAATAATGCTCAGTTTAACCTACCATCTAAAAAGCTGCCTTTTCAATTTAATCATGAAAAAAGTATCCAGATGCTTGAACAATTTAATGAGACTGGAAAACGTGTACTAGGATTGCTACAGCAATGGGGGAAAGTGATCGGTCAGACGTTGCAAACCAATTCATCGTTGAGAAATCACGATTTTACTGCTTTTAAACAACAAATTGAACAGTCGTTGTTACCAACACTAACAAGTAAGCGGCAACAACAAATCACAGAACTTCTACAAAATAACTCAGAATCGTTAAGTAAGCTGTTAGCACGGATACAAGCATTAGCTAACAATTCCTCCAATTCGCAGGTTGAACAGCTTTTGCTGAACGTAAAGCAAGGGGAATCATTACTTTTTACAAATCCTAAAGAACAGTTTTTATCCCAAATGCGACAGGTTTTACAGTATACTGGGTTATCTGATGAAAATCAGGTGATGAATAATCAACACCAAACAGCTACAATTAAATCGATGTTAACCCAATTGCTACAACAAAGTGATGGTATAGTAACTGAACGGTCACAGCAGTTGTTACATGTTATTAATGGTCTACAAATACATTCCGTTAACGAATCGGCCAATTTCCTCCAGGCAAGTATACAGCTGCCAGGTGAAAGACTTGGGCTACATGAGGATATGCAGCTAGATTTTGAGGGGAAGAAAACCGAAAATGGCGAAATTAATCCTGATTTTTGTCGAATATTGTTTTATTTAAATTTAAGTAATTTAAACGAGACAGTAATTGATATGAACATTCAAAAACGTACTGTTGCTGTAACTATTTTTAACGATTATGATGGTTTAAATGATAAGGTAAACGAGCTGAAACCACTGTTAAAACAAGGGCTCGAATCGATAGAGTATCATTTGTCAAACGTCTCTGTGAAAAACTTACAACAAGGTGATATACATACGCTTGAAACCTCAAGACGTAGTAACAATATTTCGTTGCAGGGAGTGGATTATCGCGTATGAATTCTAGAAAAAAAGCAGCGGCATTACGCTATAATACAGGGCGGGATAACGCCCCAAAAGTCACTGCAACAGGAAAAGGATTAGTGGCAGACAATATCATTTCTAAGGCAAAAGAGAGCAATGTGCCAATTCAAGAGGATTCAACATTAGTGGAACTACTTGCAGAACTAAATATTAATGAAACGATTCCTGAAGAATTGTATCAAGCAGTTGCTGAAGTGTTTGCATTTGTTTACCGTACTGATCAAGGTATGAATGACTAAATTATCAGAACCTAAACGCTATTACGACCCTTTGCAACAAAGTTCGCTTATTCTTGTGAAATTTGTTGTTTTTTAATACAATAGAAATGCAGTGAATTTTGATGGGAGGATGAAGAATGAACATTCATGAGTATCAAGGCAAAGAAATTTTGCGTAAATATGGTGTTAACGTTCCAAATGGCCATGTTGCATATACTGTAGATGAAGCTGTAGAAGCTGCTAAAAAATTAAGTACAGATGTAACAGTAGTAAAAGCACAAATCCATGCTGGAGGACGAGGTAAAGCTGGCGGGGTTAAGGTTGCAAAAAATTTAGAAGAAGTGCGTACATATGCTGGGGAGATTTTAGGTAAAACACTTGTTACGCATCAAACTGGTCCAGAAGGTAAGGAAGTAAAACGCTTGCTTATTGAGGAAGGCTGCGATATTAAAAAAGAATACTATGTAGGACTTGTTTTAGACCGTGCTACTTCTCGCGTTGTTATGATGGCATCTGAAGAAGGCGGTACTGAAATTGAAGAGGTTGCTGCAGAAACACCGGAGAAAATCTTTAAAGAAGTTATTGATCCGGTTGTTGGCTTATCTGGATATCAAGCTCGCAGACTAGCATTCAATATTAATATTCCAGATGAACTCTTAAATAAAGCTGTTAAATTCATGACTGGTCTTTATAATGCATTTGTTGAAAAAGATTGCTCAATTGCAGAGATTAACCCACTTGTTACAACTGGTGATGGTGAAGTACTCGCACTTGATGCAAAGCTAAACTTTGATGACAACGCATTGTTCCGTCAAAAAGATGTTGTTGAATTTCGTGATTTAGCTGAAGAAGATGAAAAAGAAATCGAAGCTTCTAAATACGATTTAAGTTACGTTGCTTTAGACGGAAATATTGGCTGCATGGTTAACGGTGCTGGACTTGCAATGTCTACAATGGATATTATTAAGCATTCTGGCGGAGAACCGGCTAACTTCCTTGACGTTGGGGGCGGTGCAACTGCTGAGAAAGTTACGGAAGCATTTAAAATCATTTTGTCCGATCCAAATGTAAAAGGTATTTTTGTTAATATTTTCGGTGGAATTATGAAATGTGATGTTATTGCTGAAGGTGTTGTGGAAGCAACGAAACAGGTTGGATTGGAAATGCCATTAGTCGTACGTTTAGAAGGTACGAATGTTGATTTAGGTAAGAACATCTTGAACGAATCAGGTTTAAATATTACATCCGCTGATTCAATGGCTGATGGTGCTGAAAAAATCGTTTCAATGGTGAAATAAATTTTAAAATCATACCATGATCTTTGAAGAAATGGACAAAGAATGCGTAGAAAGGACGGACGAAAATGAGTGTATATGTTAATAAAGATACAAAAGTAATTGTCCAAGGAATAACTGGCGGCACAGCTAGATTTCATACAAAACAAATGCTTGAATATGGTACAAAAATCGTTGGTGGTGTTACACCGAAAAAAGGCGGTACAGAGGTTGAAGGTGTACCTGTTTTTAACACGGTAAAAGAAGCTGTAGACAAAACAGGAGCAACTGCTTCAGTAATCTACGTTCCAGCTCCATTTGCTGCAGACGCAATTTTAGAAGCTGTTGATGCAGAATTAGATCTTGCTATTTGTATTACAGAACATATTCCAGTTATGGATATGGTTAAAGTTAAACGTTATATGGAAGGCAAGAAAACCCGTCTAGTAGGACCGAACTGCCCAGGAGTTATTACACCTGATGAATGTAAAATTGGTATAATGCCTGGTTATATCCATAAAAAAGGCCATATTGGCGTAGTTTCCCGTTCAGGAACACTAACATATGAAGCAGTACATCAATTATCTGAAGCTGGTTATGGTCAAACAACTGCTGTAGGTATTGGTGGAGACCCGGTTAACGGAACTGACTTCATTGATGTATTATCAGCATTTAATGAAGATCCAGAAACAGAAGCAGTTATTATGATTGGTGAAATCGGTGGTACTGCTGAAGAAGAAGCAGCTGAATGGGTGAAAGCAAACATGAAAAAACCTGTTGTTGGCTTCATTGGCGGCGCAACTGCTCCTCCAGGAAAACGCATGGGTCATGCTGGTGCAATCATTTCTGGTGGTAAAGGAACAGCAGACGAAAAAATCCGCGTTATGAACGAATGTGGAATTAAAGTCGCTGAAACTCCAGCAGTAATGGGAGAAACAATGATCAGTGTATTAAAAGAAAATAATTTAGATGTAAAATGTAAAACGCATTAATCTATGAAGTTGCATAGCAGGGTGGGGCCAGTCCCCACTCTATGCAACTTATTAAAATAAGTACAAAAATAGACTCTAGAGGATGTGATTTATTGAAATCTATACGAAAAAAGTTAATTTGTTTACATCGTTGCCAAGGAATAACAAGACGCACCGTTGCTAAAATGCTTCATTATGATCCTTCATTAAAAAACCTCTACAATTTATCGTCTTCACAACTGAGCAAGCACTTTTCCATACCTCAAAAAAATGCACAACAACTATACACCGATCTCCATAATCAACAATTTTATGACAAAATAAAGCAAGATTTAGCTCAATACACTGTTTTAACCATAGTTGACGAAAACTACCCTCCTGTGTTAAAAACTATAAAAGACCCTCCGTTAGTGCTTTATGCATTTGGTGATACAAGTTTATTACATCATAGACCCGCTCTAAGTGTGATTGGAACACGTGCACCTTCACAGAACGCCTTTGCAAAAATGGATTGTATATTAAAAACATTAATTCAGGAAAAATGGCTAATTGTCAGTGGTATGGCTCAGGGAATAGATAGTTATGCACATCAATTGGCTTTACAATATTTCGGTAAAACGATAGCTGTTCTTGGTGGTGGCTTTGACCACATATATCCAAAGCAAAATACAGCACTATTTCATCAAATTGTCTCTAAAGGATTAATTTTATCTGAATACACACCAAGTACACCTCCAAAACGATTTCATTTCCCTGAAAGAAATCGAATTATAAGCGGACTTAGTTTTGGTACGTTAGTGATTGAAGCAACAGAGCGCAGCGGAACATTGATTACTGTTGATCAAGCATTAGATCAAGGAAGAGAAGTATATGCAGTACCTGATTCCCCTCTCCTACCGCAAACAAAGGGGTGTCATCGTATGATCCAAGATGGGGCAAAGCTGGTTCATGATGCAAGTGATATTGTTGAAGATTGGGAATATCTCAAGCGTTTTACTGCGATTTCTACATAAAAAAATAAGAAAACGCTTACGATTAATATAAAAAATAATCATACTAAGTTTGACAAATCCATACGATATATTTAATATTAGTGAAGATTTCCAATTGTAATTATGGTAACCTCATTTTGGGAGGAAAGAATATATGTCAGATTATCTTGTTATCGTTGAGTCGCCTGCTAAAGCGAAGACGATTGAACGATATTTAGGAAAAAAATATAAAGTTAAAGCTTCGATGGGTCATGTTCGGGATTTACCGAAGAGTCAAATGGGAGTGGATACTGAGAACGATTATAAACCAAAGTATATAACGATTCGTGGTAAAGGTGATGTACTTAAAGAACTGAAATCAGCTGCTAAAAAAGCGAAAAAAGTATATCTTGCAGCCGACCCCGATAGAGAGGGAGAGGCAATAGCTTGGCATTTAGCTCATAGTTTAAACATTGATGAGAACTCACAATGTCGTGTTGTATTTAATGAGATTACCAAAGACGCTATTAAAGAGTCATTTAAACATCCGCGTTCAATCGATACAGATTTAGTCGCTGCACAACAAGCACGTAGGATTCTTGATCGCTTAGTAGGCTATAATATTAGTCCGTTATTATGGAAAAAAGTAAAAAAAGGTTTAAGTGCTGGGCGTGTACAATCGGTTGCTGTAAAAATGATTATCGACCGTGAAAAAGAAATTAATAAATTCGAACCAGAAGAGTACTGGTCGATTGAAGCTAATTTCCTTAAAGATAAAGAAACCTTTGAGGGTTCGTTTTATGGAATAGATAATAAAAAGCAAGAACTAAAAAACGAAAACGATGTAACAGAAATTCAAAAGAAATTAGAAGGTAAATCATTTACCGTTGATAAAGTAAATAAACGAGAACGTAAACGAAATCCTGCTGTTCCTTTTACAACATCATCATTACAACAAGAGGCAGCAAGAAAATTAAACTTCCGAGCCAAGAAAACCATGATGGTAGCGCAACAATTATATGAAGGTATCGATCTTGGAAAAAAAGCAGGTGGAATTACAGGTTTAATTACCTATATGCGTACAGATTCCACACGGATTTCACAAACTGCGAAGGAAGAAGCAAAAGGGTACATTGAAGAAAATCATGGCAAGGATTATGTAGGTCAAACGAAAAAAACAAAGAATAAAGAGGGTGCACAAGATGCCCATGAAGCTATAAGACCTACATCTGTTATTCGTGAACCGAAATCATTAAAAGCAATTTTATCACGAGATCAGCTTCGTCTTTACAAATTAATATGGGAACGGTTTTTAGCTAGCCAGATGGCACCAGCTGTGATGGATACAATGACTGTTCACCTTTTAAATAATGGTGTTGAATTTCGTGCAACAGGCTCTAAAGTTAAATTTAAAGGGTTTATGAAAGTATATGTTGAAGGAAATGACGATAATAAAAAAGAAGAAAATAAATTTTTGCCCGATTTACAAGAAGGCATGAAAGTTGAAGCGCAGGATATCATACCGAATCAACACTTCACCCAGCCGCCACCAAGGTATACGGAGGCAAGACTTGTGCGAGCAATGGAAGAGCAAGGGATTGGACGTCCTTCAACCTATGCTCCTACGTTGGATACAATACAGCGTAGAGGGTATGTAAGTATTGATAATAAACGTTTTATTCCAACTGAGTTGGGGCAAATTGTTATCGAGTTACTTCAAGAGTTTTTTCCAGAGATTATTGACGTTGATTTCACGGTTAAAATGGAAGGTGACTTAGACTCCATTGAGGACGGTAAAGCAAATTGGGTGGGAATTCTAGATAGTTTTTACAAAGGATTCCATCAACGCTTGGAAGTTGCAGAAGAAGAAATGGAAAAAATTGAAATCAAAGATGAGCAAGCAGGTATCGATTGTGAAAATTGCGGTCATGAAATGGTCTATAAAATGGGACGTTATGGTAAATTTCTAGCTTGTTCCAATTTTCCAGAGTGCCGAAATACGAAACCAATTTTAAAAGAGATTGGTGTTAAATGTCCGAAATGCAAGGAAGGCAATGTAGTAGAACGAAAATCTAAAAAGAAAAGAACATTTTATGGTTGTGATCGTTTTCCTGAATGTGATTTTGTTTCATGGGATAAACCAATCTCAAGACCGTGTCCAAAATGTGAGTCATTACTTGTTGAAAAGCGAAGCAAAAAAGAAACACAAATTCAGTGTACAAATTGTGACTATAAAGAATCAACACAAAGCTAAGAAAAACTGCTCATTTCCTGAGCAGTTTTTCTTATGAAATCATTTACTTGTGACGATTTTAGCAACTTTCTTCAAGGAATAACGTGCCAAGTTTTCTTTTTTATGAAAAAGGGTATGTTTTTTGAAAAGGGAGGTAATGAGAATGCCTGATCGAAATACTTTTTATGTAACTGTTGATACCCAAGAAATTCGTGAAATGCCAATCCCTGAGAGTGGAATCGAGTATGAAATTGAAGCATCACAGGAAGAAATAAAGCAAATTCAGGTACTGTTTAGAGAAAAAAATACTAATGCTACAAACGCAGTGAAATATTTAGCGAAGCCATTTGACGAATGGGGTGCGGACGCGGAAAGAAATAAGTATGATGAACATTTGGTTACTATTTATCGGCGTTTATATGAACTAGGAACTGCAGAAACAAAAAGGAAAATTAATGAAATAGGGCTATTTTAATTTCAGAGTTAAATTGTCTATGTATAAAAAACTTTTTAGAATTGTTCAATAGCTGTTTATTGACTATTTAATTTGGACAAGATATAATAACGAATTGGTAAGTTAATTTACTTGACAGTAATAATACAAAACTAATATAAATTGGTATAGATAAAGATGCATTACGGTCAATTCAGAATTTTATTATAATTTAGTCAAGTTTATTGCTTTCCGGTTTGTAATATGATATGATTTATT
Organism: Virgibacillus ndiopensis; assembly: GCF_900187325.1. GTDB lineage: Bacteria > Bacillota > Bacilli > Bacillales > Amphibacillaceae > Virgibacillus_E > Virgibacillus_E ndiopensis. The sequence goes on from NZ_FZMZ01000005.1 coordinate 291,305, forward strand.
CGCTGTTTTGCGGGGTGAAGTATTGAATAGTTTTCCTACTACTTGTGATGCATTTATCGAATATTTACAAATAGAAAAAAATGCGTCGCCTTATACTGTGAAGTATTATCTGAATGATCTGGAAACGTTCTTTACCTTTTTAAAACAAGAGGGAATTGTTAACTTGCAAGAGGTTGACACGAAAGTTGTACGTCTTTTTTTAACCACTCTTTATGACAAAAAATTGAGTAGACGATCTGTATCTAGAAAAATCTCTAGCTTGAGAAGTTTTTATAAATTTTTGGAACGAGAAGAAAATGTACAAATCAATCCATTTCTTCATTTAACATTACCTAAAGCTAAGAAACCGATTCCGGGATTTTTATATATGAAAGAGCTTGAGAAACTATTTGAAACTAGTGACATTACAGATCCAATCGGCCAACGAAATCAAGCAATATTAGAAACGTTATATGCAACGGGTATGCGTGTAAGTGAATGCCAGGGATTGACACTTGATTCGATAGATTTTTCAATTGGAACAATGTTTGTCAAAGGAAAAGGAAGAAAAGAACGCTATATACCTTTTGGCCGTTTTGCGGAAATCGCTCTAGAGACCTACATAAATGAAGGTAGAAATCAACTTCTTGAGAAAGCAAAAGCAACAACTAATTCTGTCTTTTTAAATGCTAGAGGCGGTCCATTAACAGCAAGAGGAATTCGACTAATTTTGAATAAAATGGTAGAACAAGCGGCATTAACAGTACGTATTCATCCTCACAAATTACGACATACATTTGCAACACATATGTTAAATGCTGGTGCAGATTTACGTACTGTTCAAGAACTTTTAGGTCATGAAAGTTTATCATCTACGCAAATTTATACACATGTGACGAAAGATCGATTACGTAGTGTGTATATGAACAGCCACCCAAGAGCAAGTGATCAAAATTCTGATCGAAGAGGTGAGGATAGTGAATAATGAGATGCATGCTACAACTATTTTTGCAATCATGCACGATGGGCAATGCGCAATGAGTGGAGATGGTCAGGTAACCTTAGGAAATGCTGTTGTAATGAAACATAAAGCTCGTAAGGTACGTACATTATTTAATGGGCAGGTTTTAGCCGGATTTGCTGGATCAGTTGCAGACGCTTTTACCTTGTTTGAAAAATTTGAGGCAAAGCTTGAGGCATTCGAGGGGAACCTTGCACGAGCTTCTGTTGAGCTTGCCAAGGAATGGCGAAGTGATAAGGTTCTTAGAAAATTAGAAGCAATGTTAATTGTGATGAATAAACACGGCATGTTTCTAGTTTCAGGAACCGGCGAAGTAATTGAACCGGATGATGGCATTTTAGCTATTGGATCAGGTGGAAATTATGCTTTGAGTGCAGGTCGAGCTTTGAAACGGTATAGTGCAAGTTTATCAGCTAAAGAAATCGCGCAGGCAGCCTTAGAAATAGCTGGAGAAATATGTGTTTATACTAACGACCATATTACATTGGAAGTGCTTGACTAAAAGGAGGGCATTTAACTTATGGGAATTGATTTTACTCCAAAGCAAATCGTGGATCAATTGGATCAATACATCATTGGTCAGCATCAGGCAAAAAAGTCAGTTGCTGTTGCATTAAGAAATCGCTATCGACGAATGCAGTTAGATGACTCAATTAAAGATGAGATAGTTCCGAAAAACATTCTTATGATTGGACCAACTGGTGTAGGGAAAACAGAGATTGCAAGGCGCTTAGCGAAACTTGTTGGAGCTCCATTTATCAAAGTTGAGGCAACTAAGTTTACCGAAGTCGGTTACGTGGGGCGAGATGTTGAGTCGATGGTTCGTGATTTAGTTGAGATGTCCATGCGAATGGTAAAAGAGGAAAAAATGGCTGAGGTTAAGGGTAAGGCTGAAATGGAAGCCAACAAGGTGCTTGTACAATTGTTGGTTCCACAAGCTAAAAAGCAAACTAACATCAAGAATCCATTTGAAATGCTTTTTGCGGGACAGTCTGAGGACGATGATGACGCCGATCAGGACAAATCTGACGAAATCAAGAACAAACGGAAGCGTATCGAACATCAGTTAGCTTTAGGTGAATTAGAAGATCATATGGTTACTGTAGAAATAGAAGAACTCCCTCCTTCTATGTTTGATATGCTTCAAGGATCTGGGATGGAACAAATGGGTATGAATATGCAAGATGCTTTAGGGCAATTCATGCCGAAGAAAAAGAAAAAACGTAAGCTTCCCGTTTCAGAGGCACGCAAGGTGTTAACACAACAGGAAGCACAAAAGCTTGTAGATATGGAAGAGGCAGCACAAGAAGCTATCCAACTGGCTGAGCAATCCGGAATATTATTCATTGATGAAATTGACAAAGTTGCTGGAAAAGGTGACAACAATGCAAATGTCTCAAGAGAAGGTGTACAACGTGATATTTTACCTATCGTAGAGGGATCTACAGTTGTTACCAAACACGGACCAGTTAAGACAGATCACATGCTCTTTATTGCTGCAGGTGCATTCCATATGGCAAAACCATCGGATTTAATACCGGAGCTTCAAGGTAGATTTCCGATTCGTGTAGAACTTGAGAAGTTATCTGTCGAAGACTTTAGACGTATTTTAAAAGAACCGTCAAACGCGTTACTTAAACAATATCAAGCAATGTTAAAAACAGAAGGTATAAATGTTGTTTTTACAGACAAAGCTGAGATTAGACTGGCAGAAATTGCATATCAGGTGAATCAAGACACAGATAATATTGGAGCGCGTCGTCTTCACACGATTTTAGAAAAGCTTCTTGAGGATTTATCTTTTGAAGCACCTGACATTACAATGGAGACAATTGAAATTACTCCAGAATATGTTGATAAAAAGTTAAGTACTATTGTAAAAAATAAAGATTTAAGTCAATTTATACTATAGTTTTAAATAATGAAATGGAGGATTAACATGGAACTTTTAAATCGCGCAAGAAAAATTAATGCAATGTTACAGAAAGCAACAGGAAAATCGGTGAATTTCAACGAGATGTCAGCATCACTTAGGGATGTTATCAAAGGTAATATTTTTATTTTAAGTAGAAGAGGAAAGTTATTAGGATTTGCTATTAACCAGGAAATCGAAAATGAGCGTATGAAATCAATGCTTGAAGATAGACAATTCCCTGAAGAATATACACAAGGTCTTTTCTCTATCCATGAAACAACAGCTAACTTGGATATTGATAGTCCGTTTACTGCATTCCCAGTAGAAAATCGTGAACTTTTTCAAAACGGATTAACAACAATTGTTCCTATTATTGGTGGGGGAGAACGTCTTGGTACATTAATTTTAAGCAGATTGACAGAGAGCTTTAATGAAGATGACCTTTTACTCGCTGAGTATGGTGCGACTGTTGTAGGAATGGAAATTCTACATGAAAAAACAGAAGAAATTGAAATGGAAGCTAGAAGTAAAGCAGTTGTACAAATGGCTATCAGTTCATTATCTTACAGTGAATTAGAAGCAATTGACCATATCTTTGAAGAGTTAAATGGTAATGAAGGTCTTTTAGTGGCAAGCAAAATTGCCGATAGAGTAGGAATAACAAGATCAGTAATCGTTAACGCATTAAGAAAATTAGAAAGCGCCGGTGTTATTGAATCACGCTCACTAGGAATGAAAGGAACTTACATCAAAGTTCTAAATAATAAATTCTTAGTAGAACTAGAAAAATTGCGTTCAAGATAATAACATGACTACAAAATAAAGGCCCAATAAAAAAGCTAGGATTTCTAGCTTTTTTATTGGGCCTATTTTATGAAATTAATCTAATAGGTATACTTTAAACATGGTTAATTACCTATTAATTTTACAATATACGCGGATATTTTACATTAATTGGAATAAATATAGGACTTTAGCACTGATTAATAATAACTATTTTAGTTTCCCAAGTCGCAATATGTCGAAATAAGATAGACATTATCAATATGATAAATTACAATATTCGTATGAGTTATTTATTTTATGTCCGTTACTTTATAGTTATTAAGGAGGAGTTGTGATGGATTTATTTGGTGGCACATTCCAAACACTAGAAAAATCATTAGATTATGCTACTGCTAAAAATCGTACGATATCAAATAATATTGCGAATGTCGATACACCTAACTATAAAGCGAAAGATGTCGTTTTTAAAAATGTGTTAAACGATGCAATATCAAGTTCAATTGAAGCGAAACGAACAAACACCAAACACATTGCATTCGATAATGAATCAATGCAGCATTCCTATCGAATTATTTCTAAGAATAACACGATGTATAACCATAATGGTAATAACGTTGATGTCGATAAAGAAATGTCTGAATTAGCAAAAAATCAAATATATTACCAAGGCTTAGTCGATCGTATTAATGGTAAATTTAGCAGCTTGCAAACGGTTATTAGAGGAGGAAGATAATAATGTCAATTTTTAATGCATTAAACACAAGTGCAAGTGCATTAACAGCACAAAGACTTCGAATGGATGTTATTTCTTCAAACATTGCCAATGCACAGACAACACGAGCTACAATAAATGAGAATGGAGAATTTGAACCATATCGGAGGAAAATGGTAGTTGTGGAGCCAAAAGATAATAGTTTCCGTTCATATTTACAAAAGGCTACCAATACATCATCGAATCCAGGTTCTGGTGTGAAAGTCACGGAAATAATTGAGGATGATGACCCATTTAAACTTGTGTATAATCCGAATCACCCAGATGCGAATGAGGACGGCTATGTACAATTACCTAATGTTGATCCGTTGAAAGAAATGGTTGACTTAATGAGTGCAACAAGATCTTACGAAGCCAATATAACATCTGTAAATGCAACTAAAAGCATGTTACTTAAAGCACTAGAAATCGGAAAGTAGTAAGGAGAATTTTTAATGAATAACAGCATAAACGGTATCTCACATAGTATATTACCTAATTCTGTAAATGAAAAATCTGCAATTTCTCCAGGAAAAGCACAAGCAGATTTTGCTGACATGTTAAAGTCAGCTATTGATAATGTAAATAATTCACAGGTAGCTTCAGATAAAAAAACGGAACTTCTTGCAAAAGGTCAAATTGACGACTTACATGATGTGATGATTACTGCGCAAAAGGCAAGTATTACATTAGAAACTTCTGTTCAAATTCAGCGTAAAGTAATTGATGCCTATAATGAAATTATGCGTATGCAGGTATAGGCTGTTTAGATAATCTATTAATTGTTATTAAAGCGTCTAACAATTACAGATCTTAAAATGTACTACTAGAAATAGAAAGTTATTCGTTTTTAATAGATGTGTCTAAATAAATATAGGAATTTGGCGGGGGAATATATGAAAGAAAAAATTTTACAATTCAAAGAATCAGCTAAAACTTTTTGGACCAATCGCTCGAAAAGCCAAAAAGGGATTTTCTTAGGTTCCATTGCCATAGTTGTTGCTTTGATTATAGGTATTACATTTTTTACTACAAATTCAAGTTTTGTACCATTATATAACAATTTATCGTTACAAGAAGTTGGTCAAATAAAAACAGAGTTGGATACCAGAGGGGTTCCATATGAATTACAGGATGGCGGTACTACTATTACGGTGCCTGAAGAACAAGTAGACACGTTATTGGTAGACCTTGCTGGGCAGGGTATTCCGAATAGTGGTAATATCGACTATTCCTTTTTTAGTGAGAATGCTTCATGGGGAATTACTGATAATGAATTCAGTATGATCAAATTGGATGCCATGCAAACGGAGCTTGCGAACTTAATAAAAGGTGTACAAGGTATCGAGAACGCAAAAGTAATGATAAATATGCCCAAAGATCCTGTCTTTGTGAGTGATGCCAAACAACCAGGAAGTGCTTCTATTGTAATTAATACACAGCCAGGATATGAATTTCAGGGGAATCAAATAGATTCATTGTATCATTTAGTATCGAAAGCAGTTCCGAATTTACCACCTGAAAATATTGTTATCATGAATCAGTATTTTGAGTACTTTGATCGTAACTCAGAGAACACCAATAGTAGTAATCAAGATGCTTATACATACCAACAAACAGTAAAAAAAGATATTGAACAAGATATTAAACGTAGAGTGCAACAGATGATAGGTGCAATGGTTGGTCCAGAAAATGTTGTCGTTTCTGTAACTTCAGATATTGATTTTACGAAAGAAAACCGTACTGAAGAAATTGTTGAACCAGTTGACTTGGAAAACATGGAAGGTGTACCTGTAAGTATTGAGACAGTACATGAAACGTATTCTGGAAACCCTCCAGTTGGTGGAGTAGAAGGAACAGCTGGAGAAGATATAACAAATTATCAAGCAACAGAGACCGGTGAAAATGGTGAATATGAATTAGTAAAAGAGACCATTAATAACGAATATAATCGCATTCGTAAAGAAATTGTAGAATCTCCTTATAAAGTTCGGGATCTAGGGATTCAAGTAGCGGTAGATAGCGTAAAGGATAAAAATGGTGATGAGATTCAATACCTATCTGGAGCAGATCAGGATGCTGTAAGATCAGGAATCTCCTCGATATTAAATTCAGTTATTAGCACATCAATAGACAAAGAATATGGCGAAATTCAACCTGAAGAGAAAATATCTATCGTTTTTCAGGAATTTAGTGGAGAAACTGAATTTCCAAACACTACAACACCTGTAATACCTTTATGGATGTACATAGTAGGTGGTCTATTATTACTTGCGATTATTATTTTAGTATATCTATTAATTCGTAAACGCAAAACGGAAGAAGATGAAGAAATCGTTGAAGAAACAATATCATCTGAGACAACGGTTGAAGTACCGGAAATAGGCGAAAATCAAGATTCGGAAGCAATTTCCCGCAAAAAACAACTGGAAAAAATGGCGAAAGATAAACCAGAAGATTTTGCAAAACTACTAAGAAGTTGGATTTCGGAGGATTAGGGGGAATTAAAATGGCTAGAAAAACAAGGTTAACTGGGAAGCAAAAAGCAGCAATACTTTTAATCTCCTTGGGTCCTGATGTATCCGCACAAGTTTATAAGCATTTGTCAGAAGAAGAAATTGAAAAATTAAGCTTGGAGATTTCTTCTGTAAAGAAAGTTGAATCTGAGTTGAAGGAAGATGTACTAGAGCAATTTCACCAAATTGCTTTAGCACAGGATTACTTGGCTCAAGGTGGTATTGGTTATGCAAAAACAGTATTGGAAAAAGCCTTTGGAAAACAAGAAGCTTCCAGTATCATAAATCGGTTAACATCTTCTTTACAGGTTCGACCATTTGATTTTGCTAGAAAGGCAGATCCGCAGCAAGTATTGAATTTCATCCAGAGTGAACACCCACAGACAATAGCACTTGTGTTGTCCTATCTTGACCCTGAACAAGCGGGTCAAATTTTGTCTGCATTACCACAAGAGATGCAAGCGGACATTGCCAAACGGATTGCGATAATGGATTCTACCTCACCTGAAATTATTAGTCAGGTTGAGCAGGTGTTGGAACGTAATATTTCTTCTTCTTTAACGGAGGACTATACACAAACTGGCGGAATCCAAGCTGTCGTAGAAGTGCTAAATGGCGTTGATCGAAGTACAGAACGAACCATTTTGGACGCATTGGAAATTCAGGATCCTGAACTCGCTGATGAAATCAAAAAACGTATGTTTGTCTTTGAGGATATTGTTATTTTGGATAATCGTGCAATACAGAGGGTTATTCGAGAAGTGGAAAATGAAGATTTGCGCTTATCGCTTAAAGTTTCTAGTGAAGAAGTAAAAGATATTGTCTTTAAAAACATGTCACAACGAATGGCTGAAACATTTAAAGAAGAAATGGAGTTTATGGGGCCAGTACGTTTACGCGATGTTGAGGAGGCACAGACCAGAATTGTTGCAGTTATTCGTAGATTAGAAGAAATAGGAGAGATTGTTATCGCCCGCGGTGGAGGTGACGATATAATTGTCTAATATTTTTTCGAACAATAATCCGAGTAACATTAGAAAAAAACAGATAAAAATTAGACCAATTCAGCTTGAAAAAAAGGAAGTTGTTACGGAGAACGATTTAGAAGAAGAAAGTACTTCTATAATGGATAAGCTCAAGCTTGCACAAGAAGAACTACAACAAATTGAGCAGGAAAAGGGAAAAATGCTCGCTGATGCAAAAGCTGCGATTGATGATGAAAAGAAAAATTGGCAAGAAGAGAAACAGATGCTTACCAAGCAAGCTCATGAAGAAGGGTACAACGATGGTTATGAAGTAGGGAAACGAGAAAGTCTTGAAAACTATCAGCGATTGTTAGACAAAGCAAACGAAACCATCGATGCCGCAAGCGCTGATTATCATTCTATCCTTGAACAAAGTGATGAGAAGATTGTTGATTTGGCAGTTCATGTCGCTGAAAAGATTATAAAACAACGATTTGTTGAAGAGCCATCATCATTTTTACCAATCGTTAAAGCTGCAATAAAGGAAATTAAGGATCAATCTACAATATCTATTTATTTGCATCCAGATAATTATGAATATGTAGTTAAGCAGAAAGAAGAGCTTATTCAGCTTGTTGATAAAGAAACAAGATTAACGATATATGTAAATCGTGAAATGGAAGTTAACAGTTGTCTAATCGAGCATCCATTTGGGGAAATTGATGCAAGTGTCGACACTCAATTAAAGCAATTACGTAAAGTACTTCAAGAAATAGCGGGAGAATCGTAACGTATGAATCTAAAACATTATCATACTGCAATTGATCAAACAGATACATATAAGCGTTATGGAAAAGTATTACGAGTTGTAGGTCTAATGATTGAATCGCAAGGACCGGATGCTAATATAGGTGAGGTTTGTTATATTCATGCATCAAATAAATTAAAACAACCTGTATTGGCCGAAGTAGTTGGTTTTAATAATGAAAAAATTATTTTGATGCCTTATGCGGAGGTTAACGAAATTGGTCCTGGTTGTTTGGTCGAATCAACTGGAAGTGCTCTAACAGTGAAGATTGGCAGAGGTTTAATTGGAAAAGTAGTAGATTCCTTAGGTAAATCACTAGATAACTCCAAGCTGCCAAAAGGATTATCCAATTATTTAACAGAACAATCACCACCAAACCCATTATCTAGACCAACGATCTCTGAACCAATTCAGGTTGGTGTTAAAGCAATTGATTCCTTGCTTACTGTTGGTAAAGGACAACGAATTGGGATATTTGCAGGTAGTGGTGTTGGAAAAAGTACTTTGCTTGGAATGATTGCTCGGAATAGTGGAGCAGATATTAATGTTATTGCTTTGATAGGTGAAAGAGGCAGGGAAGTAAAAGAATTTATTGAGAAGGATCTCGGTGAAGAAGGGCTGAAGAAATCAATTGTAGTTGTTGCAACTTCTGATCAACCGGCTTTAATGCGGATTAAGGGTGCATACACTGCCACAGCAATCAGCGAGTACTTTCGCGATTTAGGTTTTCAGGTGAATTTGATGATGGACTCGGTTACAAGAGTAGCAATGGCACAACGGGAAGTCGGATTAGCAACTGGTGAACCACCAACTACGAAAGGATATACCCCATCGGTTTTTGCAACATTACCAAAATTGTTAGAACGTACAGGGACAAGTGAGAATGGAACCATTACAGCATTTTATACGGTGCTTGTTGATGGTGATGATATGAATGAACCAATTTCCGATACAGTAAGAGGGATTCTCGATGGACACTTTATATTAGACCGCAAACTAGCTGAGCAAGGCCAATTTCCAGCTATCAATATATTAAAATCGATAAGTCGTGTAATGAATCAAATTGTAGATAAAACCCATCTGGACACTGCGCAAAAAATACGTTCATTGCTTGCGAAATATGAAAATAATAGTGAATTAATTCAAATTGGCGCGTATAAACGTGGAACAGATCATGAAATTGATAAAGCTATTGCATTTAATCCAATGATAAACAACTTTTTAAAACAGGATATCTTTGAATATGTCACATTGGACGAATCAATTAACCATATGCAAAAGCTACTTAATGGAGGTGCTGGTTGATGTCTGAAACGGTTGCGTTATCGAAAATCTTGCACGTTCGTGAAAATGAAAAACTAGATGCACAAAAAGCATACCAGCAATCTATCGAATTTTTTGAGGACATAGCACTACAGTTATATAACTTACTTCGAAAAAAAGAAGTAGCTGAAGAGTCATATGAGGACTACCTGCAACGTACTACTGCAATCGATAAACTTAAAGAGCAGGCATCATACATAGAACGGCTTAATAAACAAATTATGCAGCTCCAGGAATCTGTGCAAAAAGCAAGAAGTGAAATGGAATCCAAACAGGAAGATTTAACAAATGCACATGTGGAAGTGAAAAAGTTCGAGAAAATTATTGAACACCGTCAGCAGGACCATGATGAAAAAGTAAAAAAACTAGAAAATATAACGATGGATGAACTATCAATACAGCAGTATTTAAGCCATGGATATAGGTGAGTCGAATGGTAAAACAAAACAAACAAAAAAGAGAAAAATCGAATCCAATACTTTGGTTTATTTTTGCAATTGTCATTCCAATAATTGTGGCCATTACACTTACAGTAATAATTTTCTCCGTAGCTGGAGTGAATGTTATGGATTGGGTCAAAAAAACAGGAAATGACATTCCGGTTATTTCTTCTATCGTAACTACAGATGAAGAAAAAGATATAGAACGTTCAGAAGCAAAAATGCAGGAAACGCTTAAAAATAAGGATGCAAAAATTAATAAATTAACACAAAATGTAGATGACCTTGAATCAACGATTGATCAATTGGAACAAAAAATTGCCAAGCTTGAAAATAGTAATACAGAACAGAGCACTTCTGAAGAAACATCTAGTGAAGCCGGGGATGATAACTCTAACACAAACCCTGTTAAGACGATCGCTTCATCGTACAAGGAAATGGATAGTGAACAGGCTGCTAATATCATTGCAAATTTAGAGGATAATTTGGCAATTTCAATTTTAAAAGAACTACCAAATGATGTTCGAGGAACAATATTTGATGAAATGGATCCGGAGAAGGCTGCACAATTAACACAATTATTCGTTGAAAGCGGTAATTAAATGTAACCCTATTGAAAGGAGGTGAGAATAGATGAGCGCAATTGCAATGATGAGTCAATTGGTAAAGCAGCCTGTAAATAATATGCAAAGCTCTAATAAGCAACTAGTTAATGATGATCCATCCATTTTTCAGGGATTATTGTTAGGTGAACAGCAATCTTCATTGGCAAGGGACATAAAGGACATTCCAACAAATGCGGAAGAATTGTTGACATTACTCAAAAATTCACCAGAAATTGCGGAAAAATTAGTTGATATGCTGAAGGGGTCAGCGGAATTAGAAAAATTATTTAATGGTGCAAATGCAGTGGATGAAGTGATTCGTAAGCTTGAGGAACACTTAAGCAATTTATCTGATGAAGAAGAGAGTAGCTTATTTCAAATGAACACTGCACCATTATTAGATTCTGTTCTAAAATCCGTACCAGTAGATAATACAGCGATTCAGAAACAATTTACTGAATTATTTAAGAATGTGGAGAAAGCAATATCTCAACTATCAAACCAACAAAATGTACCTAAAGCAGCAGCTTCCTTACTAAAATTATTGGAGCAATGGACAACACTAGAAAAAAGCAGTGGTAAGAATGCAATGAATGTATTAGAATTTCCCAAAAATACAGAACAAGCTAAGGTACAAGCGGTATGGCGGGAGTTAGTACAATCGTTTCAAAAGAGGAATCAACTTGTATCAAATCGGCAGTATAATACAAATGCCAAGGTAACTAGTACAGATGTAACAAAATGGGTACAAAATGCCTTACACAATCAAATCCAATTAGATAAGCCGACCGGTCAACAAGCAGTATCAGTGTCAACTATGCCAATGTCACAATTGGAGCAATATATTATTTATGCTAATCAATCACAAAGTTCTAAGCCTGTTGATCAGCAAATAATGGAACAGTTCCAAAAGGTGGTAAAGACAAGTAAATTTTTATCAGCGAACAATGGAACATCACAGTTATCCATTGCATTACGGCCAGAAAATCTAGGGGAAATGATGGTGAAATTAACCCAAGTAAACGGGGAAATGACCGTAAAAATAATGGTTACATCACATGCCGCTAAAGAAATGCTTGAGTCAAATATGCATCAACTGAAGAATATGTTTTCACCACACCAGGTAGTGATTGAGAAACAAGATATTAGTTCACAAGGTGCGCAAAACTTCCAAGGTAAACAACAGGAAGATGCATGGAATGAAAGTGATCATGGCGGTCAATCACACCATTCAAATGAGGATAATCAAAATGAACAGTCAAATGATGATGTTGAAACGCAATTTCATGAGTTACTAATGAATGAGAAAGTGTAGGTGAAAAAGGTGACTAAAATTGATCCATCGTTGTATTTAAATAATCAGTCTACAACAAGAACACCAAGTCCAGAACTTGGTAAAGACCAATTCTTAAAAATATTGATGACTCAATTGCAAAATCAAGACCCATCAAATCCGATGAAAGATCAAGAATTTATTTCTCAAATGGCGACTTTTTCATCCTTAGAACAAATGATGAATATGACAAAATCTATCGACACACTTGTGCAAAGTCAGTTAGTATCTCCGGTAATTAAATATAGTCATATGATTGGCAAAGAAGTTACTTATCAGGGGTATGACGAGGAAACAGGTGAAAAATTGGATGTGGAAACTAGCAATGTTATTGCAGTAAGCCAACAAGATGGATGGGCTATTTTAGAATTAGAGAATGGAAAAAAAATCTATGCTGATTCTATTTTACAAATCAGTGATCCGAACGCAAAAATAGATGAGACTAATGAAACAGAAAGTATTGTAGGATCTGCACCTGAAGGAAGTGAATAAATTTATGGACCATCGTATCCATCAGATACAGTCACATGCCTTGCAATTTCCGGAAGTCAAGAAGCCGGTAAATAAGCAATATCCTCAAACAAGCTTTAAAGATGTTTTATTGGATGTTCAATCGTTGAAGGTTAGTAAGCACGCTAAAGAACGATTGAATGAACGAAATATAACGATTGATGATAAAGAATGGCAAACGATTTCTGAAAAAATGGTAGAGGCACGACATAAAGGTGTGACCGATTCATTAGTAATAACGAATAAAGCTGCGTTACTTGTAAGTGCGAAAAACAATACTGTTGTTACCGCGATGAATCGTGATGAAGCATCCAGTAAAATTTTTACGAATATTAATGGCACGATAGTAATTAACGAATAGGCTGGACCCAGATTGGGAGGCCAAGAAGTTGTTGACTGATTGATACAGCTTTATAAACAAACCAATAAAGGGGAGAAATAATTATGTTACGTTCCATGTATGCTGGTATTTCGGGTATGAAAAATTTTCAAACAAAATTAGATGTTATTGGTAATAATATTGCCAACGTTAATACAGCGGGATTTAAAAAGGGTCGCGCTACATTTCAAGATATGATGAGTCAAATGACATCAGGCGCGCAAGGCGCAACAGCAACACGCGGTGGGGTAAATCCTTCACAAGTTGGTTTAGGATCGCAATTAGGATCAATTGATAATATTCATACACAGGGATTTCGCCAAACAACAAATAATCCATTAGATTTTGCTTTAGAGGGTGATGGAATGTTTGTTGTGGCAAGTGGGCTTGGAACTGGAAATTCACTTGAAGGTGCTAATGTTTCTTATACAAGGGCTGGTAATTTCTACTTAGATGAGGCAGGAAACATTGTTAATCCTCAAGGTTTATATTTAATGGGATTTGAAGCTGTTGAAACAGGACAGACAGTTTCGATTAAAAATGATGTAGATGAGAAATCCGTATTTAAATTTAATAATGATGGTACGATTACAGCTAATGGGCAAGAGATACCTAAGGGAGATATAGAAAATAATACTGATACTGAAGGAAATAAAACAACTACCGTAACATTTAATGGAAGCGAAACGACGTTTACGTTTAATTCAGAAAATAATGTAGTTAAGGCAGTGGATAATAATGGTGAAGAACTCGATACAACTGTCGAATCTTTAGTTGATTTTACTGATACTAACAGCACTTTAACAATTCCAGAATCAGCACAGAGCTTCAGTATTCAATCAAATGGTACAGTGAATTACATTGATGAAAATGGAACTATACAGGTTGCGGGAAAGATTGCTATTGCTAATTTCTCTAACCCAGCAGGACTTCAAAAGGCTGGTAGTAACCTATTCTTAAATTCTGAAAATGCTGGATACACTGGTTTAGTAGAGCCTGAAACTGACGGAACAGCATCCATCGTCAGTGGTGCGCTTGAAATGTCAAACGTTGACCTTGCTGAAGAATTCACTGAAATGATTACAGCACAGCGTGGATTCCAGGCAAATACTAGAATTATTACAACATCAGATGAGATCCTTCAAGAACTTGTAAATCTAAAACGATAAGTAAGGGGGGAGGGGATGTCGTACACTAAATACATCCCCGCCATTCTATGATTCAACTCACTAGACTAAATAACGAAACATTTACTTTAAATGCATTGATGATTGAGAAAATACAGTCCCATCCAGATACAATCATTACATTGATGAATGGGAAGACATTTGTTGTGAAGGAAACCGAAATACATGTAACAGAATTAATTACAGCCTATTATCAAAAAATTGGGTTACAAGGTTGGATAAAAGAAGCGGGTGAAGTAAATGAGTAGTAGCTTAGTAAAGACGATGGTTACTGCATTGATAACACTGCTACTAGCAGGCGTTGTGGCACTCATCGTTGTGTTGAATTTAAACGGAGATAAGAATGAAGGTAATGCGCAAACACTCGATGAAATTGTGGAACATTCCTATCAAACATCTGAACTTACAACTGACTTACAGGATGGAAGCTTCGTCCGTATCCAGTTCCAAATCATTACAGATAGTAAAGATGCTAAAGAAGAAATACAAAAAAGAGAATTTCAATTAAAAAATATTTTAATTAAAGAGTTAGCAAAAATGAATGAAGATGATTTCAAAACAGGACTTTCTGATTTAGAAGATACCGTAAAATTAAAGCTCAACGAGGTTATGACAGAAGGTACAATTACGGACGTTTATACGATAAATAAGATTTTACAATAAGAAAACAGTATCAAATACTCCGATATGGAGGTGAGGATTTTTGGTAGATGAAGTACTTTCGCAAAATGAGATAGATGCTTTATTATCTGCAATATCATCAGGCGAAATGGATGCAGATGAATTAAAGAAAGAAGAAAAAGAAAAGAAAGTTCGTGTTTACGATTTTAAAAGAGCCTTGCGTTTTTCAAAGGATCAAATTCGCAGCTTATCTAGAATACACGAAAATTATGCTAGATTACTAACAACGTTTTTCTCAGCCCAGTTACGGACATATGTCAATATCTCGGTTGCGTCTGTTGACCAAATTCCTTATGAAGAGTTTATTCGATCTGTGCCGAAAATGACTGTATTAAATATATACAGTGTTGCACCTTTAGAAGGAAGAATATTGATGGAGGTTAATCCGAACATCGCATATGGTATGTTGGACAGGGTTCTTGGAGGAAAAGGCAGTAGTGTTAACAAGGTTGATAACTTGACAGAAATAGAAACGATATTAATGTCACAGCTATTTGAAAAAGCAATAGTTAATCTGCAAGAAGCATGGTCTTCGTTAGTAGAAATCGATCCGATCTTAGAGGATTTTGAGGTTAATCCACAGTTCCTGCAAATGGTTTCTCCCAATGAAACGGTAGTTGTTGTTTCGCTAAACACGACTATTGGAGAAGCAAGCGGGATGATCAACATCTGTATTCCTCATATTGTATTGGAGCCAATAATTCCAAAATTATCTGTACATTATTGGATGCAGACGTCTACAAAAACGAGAGATCCAGAAGCATATGAAAAATTATCGAAAAATTTACAGCAAGCTAGTGTTGAGGCAGTAACATTATTAGGAGAGACTAAAATAGATATTCAGCAATTTTTAAATTTAAACCAAAATGATGTTATCGCGCTGAATCAACCAATTGATCAAGCATTAACCATGACAATTAATAAAGAACCGAAATTTTACGTTCAACCAGGTAAGCATAAAAATAGGATGTCCGTACAAGTGCTTGAGGAAATTAAGGGGGGAACCGATAATGATGAGTGATGGTATGCTTTCCCAAGACGAAATAGATGCACTATTAAAAGTAGGTGCCGATGAAGATGAAGAAATTGAAAATCCGTTAAATTCAGCCGATATGGAGGAAGACATTCAGGGTTATTTATCAAGTATTGAGGTAGATACGCTGGGTGAAATAGGAAATATATCATTTGGAAGTTCTGCAACAACATTATCAACTTTGTTAAATCAGAAAGTGGATATAACAACACCGAGAGTATCCATCATAAAAAAATCAAATATTGTAAATGAGTTTGAATTTGAGCATGTAAGTATTCAGGTCAATTACGTAGAAGGATTTAGTGGACAAAATGTACTCGTGATTAAGTCTGAAGATGCAGCAGTTATTTCAGATATCATGTTAGGTGGCGATGGTACAAAACCAACTGAAGAGTTAAACGAAATTCATTTGAGTGCTGTACAAGAAGCGATGAACCAAATGATGGGGTCTGCGGCAACAAGTATGTCTACCGTTTTTGGAAAGCGAGTTGATATATCGCCTCCTTCTATAAATCTGGTAGATACCAATAGTGATGACGATGCAAGTGTGATACAAGATGAATTAGTTTTTGTAAAAGTTTCATTTCAATTAAAGGTTGGTAATTTAATTGATTCTAATATCATGCAGTTGATTCCTATTTCGTTTGCCAAACAGTTAGTTGACCAATTATTAAATGCTTCTAATGAGAATGATTTGGACGAAGTAGCAGCTTCAATTGAACAATTAGATAAACCGGAAACAGAACCACTCGAGCAAAATACGGAACAACGTGAGAAAGTTGCACCTAGTAACCCACAATATCTTGGAGATGTGAATCATAAAAACGCAACTATCGAGCAAGCAGATTTCTCGACTTTTGACCAGGTGGAGTTAAATAAAAATGAACAACGGAATCTCGATATGCTTTTAGATATTCCGTTAAAAGTTACGGTTGAGCTTGGACGAACTAAGCGGACAATCCGTGATATATTAGATTTATCTGCGGGATCAGTTATTGAACTAGATAAACTAGCTGGGGAACCGGTTGATATTTTTGTAAATGAGAAATTAATTGCTCAAGGTGAAGTTGTTGTAATAGATGAAAACTTTGGTGTACGTGTAACAGACATAATTAGTCAATCTGCCAGGTTAATGAAACTTAAATAGAAAATCCGAGGGGGAAATAAAATGGCACACAGTATTTTAATTGTAGACGATGCAGCATTTATGCGAATGATGATAAAAGATATTTTAAGCAAAAATGGTTTTGATGTTGTAGGTGAGGCACAGGATGGTGCACAAGCAGTAGAGAAATATCAAGAGTTGAAACCAGATCTTGTAACAATGGACATTACAATGCCTGAAATGGATGGCATTACTGCTCTTAAACAAATTAAGGAATTTAATTCCGAAGCAAAAATCATTATGTGTTCTGCAATGGGACAACAAGCAATGGTTATTGATGCGATTCAAGCAGGCGCTAAAGATTTTATTGTTAAGCCGTTTCAAGCAGACCGTGTAATTGAAGCAATCCAAAAGGCTCTTGATTAAGAAACGAGTGAGTAATGTGATTAAAAAAATTGGTTTAGGCATCGGGGTATTACTGTTCATTCTCACAACAGGGTTTTATGACCAAGTTCATGCGGAAGCATTAAATGCAAAAGAGTGTATCGAAGGAAATGCAGAATGTCCAGATTTGGAAAAATCAACACCAAACGAGTTTAACGATGATGATTCTGCATCTAATTCTAAAAAAGATCAGGACAATGGTTTTTCAATATTTACAATGATAAGAATGCTTTTTTCATTATTAATTGTTCTTGGACTTATTTATGCGTTGTTAAAATTTTTAAACAAACGGAATAAAAAGTTTCAGAAAGTAACAGCACTAGAGAATTTAGGCGGTATTTCTGTTGGTCCCAATAAGTCGATACAGATTGTACGAGTGGGTAGTAAAATCTATCTAGTCGGCGTGGGTGAGAATGTAGAAATGCTACAAGAAGTGACAGACCAAGAAGTTATTAACGATTTAATAAATAATGAACCTAGTGAATTTCAGGCAGGTACATTATTTACATCTTTGTTTAAACAAAAAACAGCTACAGATGAAGCGTCCAAAAATGAGAAGAATGATTTTAAAAAAATGTTTTCAACCGAACTAGATAAACTTAAAAAGGGTAGAAAAAAAATAATTAATCAGTACACGAATAAGGAAGATAAACATGAATGATTTTGTTAATATGTTTTCTAGTTCAGATCCTTCATCTATTGCAACATCTGTAAAACTACTACTATTGCTAACAGTTTTATCGTTAGCACCTAGTATTCTCATTTTAATGACGAGCTTTACAAGAATTATTATTGTTTTATCATTTGTTAGGACATCACTTGCAACACAGCAAATGCCACCTAACCAAGTATTAATTGGTTTAGCATTGTTTTTAACATTTTTTGTTATGGCTCCTACGTTCAACCAAGTTTATGACGATGCATTACAGCCATTGTTTGATGAAGAAATTACTTTGGATGAGGCTTATGATAAAGCAAGTGCACCAATGAAAGATTTTATGGCAAAGCATACGAGACAAAAGGATTTGGCGTTATTTATGAATTATGCTGAACTTGAAAAGCCAGAAACAGTTCAGGATATACCAATGACAACATTGGTTCCGGCATTTGCCATTAGTGAATTGAAAACAGCATTCCAAATGGGCTTTATGATATTTGTCCCGTTTTTAATTATTGATATGGCTGTAGCAAGTGTCCTTATGTCAATGGGGATGATGATGTTGCCGCCAGTTATGATATCGTTACCTTTTAAAATATTATTGTTCGTTTTAGTGGATGGCTGGTATTTAATTACTCATTCCTTGTTAGAGGGATTTTAGTGAAAGGGGGCTGTTTGTTTGAGTAGTGAATTTGTTTTAACTTTAGCCGAAAAAGGTATTTATACAATCTTACTTGTGACAGGACCACTGCTTATATTAGCGCTTGCAGTCGGACTTTTAGTAAGTATCTTTCAAGCAACAACACAAATTCAGGAACAGACGCTTGCCTTTATCCCCAAAATAGTAGCCGTATTGGTTGGGCTAGTATTTTTTGGACCTTGGATGCTAACAAAAATGGTTGAGTTTACAGTAAATATTTATCAAAATTTAAACCAGTTTGTAGGGTAAAGCATGTTAGACATAATTAATTTAGAGAGTATACCTGTTTTTTTATTGATATTTGTACGTGTTGCAGCTTTCTTTGTAACACTGCCATTGTTCTCGTATCGAACAATACCAACTCCATTTAAAATAGGATTTAGTTTTTTTCTGGCATTTATTATGTATTATACCGTTGATGTATCAACTATTCCGTTTGACGAGATGTATTTAATGTTACTGATAAAAGAAGCATTAGTTGGATTATTAGTTGGTTTAATCGCTTATATCATTTTAGCCGCGATTCAAATTGCCGGAGGTTTTATTGATTTTCAAATGGGTTTTGCAATTGCTAATGTAATAGATCCGCAAACTGGTGCCCAAAGCCCATTAACAGGCCAATATTTTTATATTATTGCCCTACTATTTTTATTATCGGTTAATGGACATCATTTATTAATAGATGGAATTTTTT
The DNA here is from genome assembly GCF_900187325.1 of Virgibacillus ndiopensis. Lineage (GTDB taxonomy): Bacteria > Bacillota > Bacilli > Bacillales > Amphibacillaceae > Virgibacillus_E > Virgibacillus_E ndiopensis. The sequence goes on from NZ_FZMZ01000005.1 coordinate 311,138, forward strand.
ATAGCTATAATTTAATTCCGATTGATGCATTTATTCCATTCCAAGATGGATCAATTGTTGATTTTGTTATTGATATTTTCAATCAAATGTTTCTTATAGCATTTCAAATGTCAATACCAATCGTTGGTTGTTTATTTTTAGTCGATGTTGCTCTTGGTATTATTGCTAGAACAGTACCACAATTAAATGTATTTGTTGTAGGGCTGCCATTAAAAATACTTGTAAGCTTTATTGTTATATTGTTGTTTCTTAGTTTATATGTTGTGTTGGTTCGAAGTCTGTTTGAAACGACGTTTGATACAATGAGAGGCCTCATGCAACTCTTCGGGGGTGCTTAACTTGCAATTACAACTAGATTTACAATTTTTTGCAGGCGAAAAGACAGAGAAAGCAACACCAAAAAAACGGCAGGATTCACGGAAAAAGGGTCAAGTTGCCAAAAGTCAGGATATTAATACAGCTTTCTTGTTATTTTTCACATTTATGGTTTTATATATTTTTGGCGGATTTATGAAAAAAGGGATGACGTCATTATTTCAAACATCTTTCACTGAGTATATCCAATGGGACCTAACAGAAAATAGTGTTCATCAGGTTTTTTTGGAATCAACAATAGAAATAGCGAAAATTATTGCACCTATAATGGTGATTGCAATTGTTGCTGGACTGGCTTCTAATTTCACACAAATTGGTTTCCTATTTACTACTGAACCTTTGAAACTAGATTTGAAAAAGATAGATCCAATTCAAGGTGCAAAAAAGATTTTTTCGATGAGAGCAATTGTTGAATTGTTAAAATCGTTATTAAAAATAGTATTTATAAGCGCGATAACTTTTTTTGTTATCTGGTTGTATAAAGATGATATGATGATGCTTTCGTTTAAATCGGTTGAAAACGCTCTAGGATTTTTCGGTAAAATTACAATAATAATGGGGATTTCAGCGACATTTGCCTTGTTGTTTATTGCAGTAATTGATTATACCTATCAAAGATATGACTTTGAAAAAAGTATTAAAATGTCTAAACAGGATCTCAAGGATGAACATAAGAACATGGAAGGGGATCCATTAATAAAATCAAAAATTAAAGAAAAACAACGTCAAATGGCAATGAGACGTATGATGAGTGAGGTTCCAAATGCAGATGTTGTTATTACAAACCCAACGCATTTCGCGATTGCTATAAAATACGACGATACGAAAGCGAGTGCACCATATGTAGTAGCAAAAGGAGTAGACCATCTTGCGTATCGTATAAAAGAAATTGCCAAGGCAAACGATGTTGTAACAGTTGAAAATAGACCACTAGCAAGAGGGCTATACGATGCGATAGAAATTAATGACATCATACCAGAGGAATTTTACCAAGCAGTTGCAGAAATATTAGCTTATGTCTATCGACTGGAAAATAAAGTTTAGCATTAAGGGGAGTCATCAATGAAGGCACGCGATTTGTCTGTACTTTTAGGAGTTATATTAATTATTGTTATGTTAGTTGTTCCGCTACCGGGATGGCTATTAAGTGTACTTATTTTATTTAATATCTCACTCGCACTTATTGTTATTTTAGTTTCGATGAATACACAGGAAGCATTACAGTTTTCGATATTTCCTTCTCTCTTATTGCTATTGACCTTATTTAGACTAGCTTTAAATGTATCGACTACTAGATCTATATTGTCAGAAGCCGAAGCTGGCGGTGTTGTTGCAACGTTTGGATCGTTTGTAATTGGTGATAATCCGTTAGTTGGTTTTGTTGTATTTATTATATTAGTTATTATCCAATTTTTAGTTATTACCAAAGGATCTGAACGTGTATCAGAAGTAGCTGCACGTTTTACACTTGATGCAATGCCAGGGAAGCAAATGAGTATTGATGCTGATTTAAATGCAGGGCTAATCTCTGAGCAACAAGCAAAGGAACGACGTGAAAAGGTAGAACAGGAAGCCGATTTCCATGGAGCAATGGACGGGGCAAGTAAATTTGTTAAAGGTGATGCGGTTGCGGGTATTATCATCGTATTAATCAATATAATTTTTGGATTAATCATTGGTATGGTGCAAATGGATTTTACCTTCACTGAAGCAATCAACACCTATATGCGTTTAACAGTCGGTGATGGTTTAGTGAGCCAAATTCCTGCATTATTAATTTCTACAGCTACAGGTATTGTTGTGACAAGAACGGCATCTTCCGGTAATTTAGGTAGTGACGTTACTTCACAATTATTACAATACCCAAAACTTTTATTTATCGCAGCAGGTACGATTTTCCTGCTTGGTCTTACACCAATCAATTTCTTTTTAACAACAACGATTGCAGGATTATTAGCTCTTAGTGGCTACATGCTACTTCAGCAATCACGCGTGCAAGAAATACCTGATATCGAAGAAGAAGAGGAAACCGAAAGTTCGAGTATGAAATCTCCAGAAAATGTCGTAGATCTATTAAATATGGATCCGATTGAATTCGAGTTTGGGTATGCATTAATTCCATTAGTGGATACAGGTCAAGGTGGGGATTTATTGGATCGAGTCATTATGATAAGAAGGCAGCTAGCAATTGAGCTAGGAATCGTAATACCGGTTGTGAGAATTCGTGATAATATCCAGCTTAACCCTAACGAATATCGTTTAAAAATAAAAGGGAATGAAGTTGCTTTTGGTGAGTTGCTATTAGACCATTACTTAGCAATGACGCCTGACATTGATAATGATGGGTTGGACGGGATTGAAACAAAAGAACCTGCTTTTGGTTTACCTGCGAAGTGGATTTCAGAAGATAGTAAAGATGAAGCCGAATTAACTGGTTATACAGTTGTTGACCCGCCGTCGGTAGTATCTACACATATTACAGAAGTAATAAAACAACATGCTCATACGCTACTTGGACGCCAGGAAACGAAACAATTGATCGATCATTTAAAAGAAAATTATCCTATTCTCGTAGAAGAGGTTACACCGGAGCCATTAAGTATTGGTGATATACAAAAAGTGCTTGCAAAGCTTTTAAAAGAAAATATCTCTATACGTAACCTGCCGATCATTTTTGAAACATTAGCTGATTTTTCAAAAATGACTAATGACACAGAACTGTTAGGGGAATATGTAAGACAGTCATTGTCAGCACAGATTACGAAGCAATACGTAAATAATGATCTATCATTAAAAGTAATTACAGTTTCAGGTAGTGTTGAAAAGATGATTGCAGAGGGTATACAACAAACAGAGCATGGAAATTATTTAGCTTTGGATCCTGAATCGCAACAATCTATTATTAAAACAATTCATGACGAAGTAGAAAAATTGTCATTACAGGAAGAAACGGCAATTGTTCTGTGCTCTCCAGCAATACGCATGTACCTAAAGCAATTGCTAGAGCGCTTCTTACCTCAGGTAGTTGTATTATCGTATAATGAATTAGAACCGAATGTACAGGTTCAAAGTGTTGGAGTGGTGAATGTAGCATGAAGGTAAAAAAATACGTAGCACCAACAATGCCAGAAGCAATGAATCAAATTCGAAAAGAGCTTGGTGCAAATGCAGTCATTTTAAATTCAAAAGAAATTAACCAAGGTGGCTTTTTGGGGTTTTTTAAGAAGCGGAAAATTGAAGTAGTTGCTGCCCTTGATCCACAGCCACATGCACCTAAAACAACTAATGCCAATAAAACTATTATCGAAAAACAAGAAGTTAGTAAAAATAATGCTAACGATAATGTATTACATGAAATTAAACATTTAAAGAAAATTATTGAACAGCAGTCTTTACAGACGAAACATAATTATAAACCTGATTATAAACTAGTATATCAACATTTATTAGACCAAGAGATGGAAGTGGACCTAGCATCACAATTGATCGATGACGTAGTAAAACAACACGAGAAAAAGGCAATTGAAGCAACTCCTAATCAAATTTTTCAAGATGTAAAATGTCAAATTACGAACAAATTACACAAACTGTCTTTTGAAGGTGTAACATATGCAAAGAAAATAGTTCATTTTGTTGGGCCAACAGGTGTAGGTAAAACGACAACCATAGCTAAGGTAGCTGCGAAAAGTATGTTGAACGATCAGAAAAAGGTTGCATTTATTACGGCAGATACATATCGTATTGCAGCAATTGAACAGTTAAAAACGTACGCAAGAATTTTAGATGTACCTATTGAAGTTGCATATAATATCGAGGATTATAAAGACGCGGTCAATAAGTTTTCGGATTATGATTTAATCCTTGTTGATACAGCTGGAAGAAATTTTCGTGAAAAAAAATATGTTGATGAGCTAAAACGTAGCATTCAATTTGAGGCAGATATAGAAACATACCTTGTTCTATCACTAACTGCGAAGCCTAAAGATATCAATGATATATTTAACCAATTTCAGCATATACCCATAAAAGAGCTTATCTTTACAAAAGTTGACGAAACAACGCAATACGGCAGTATGCTCAATGTCATGTTAAACAACAACAAAGGAATAGCGTATCTTACTAATGGACAAGACGTACCTGATGATTTAATTCAGCCCACACCAGAATTAATAGGAAGCTATCTCATAGGAGAAAATTGTGATGCGTGATCAAGCAACAAATTTACGGCATAAATTGTCCATTTCCAAAAACCCTAAACATGCAAAAACAATTTCTATTGTTAGTGGTAAAGGTGGAGTTGGGAAATCGAACTTTGCGTTAAATTTTTCATTAGAATTGGTAAAACAACAAAATAAGGTTCTCTTATTTGATTTGGATGTTGGAATGGGGAATATTGATATATTAATGGGTCTAAAGGCTGAAAAAACAATTGTCGATATGTTTAATGAGCAGCTTTATATTTATGATATCATTGAAAAAGGGCCAGAGGATCTCGCATATATTGCGGCAGGTTCAGGTTTAACAGATTTTTTTTCCATGGACCAAACAAAAATGGAATTTTTTTTAAAGCAGTATAATGGTTTAGTCCAAATGTATGACTTTATCATTTTCGACATGGGTGCTGGTGCAACACACGACAGTTTTGCGTTTATTAGGTCATCTGATGAGTGTTTCGTTATTACAACCCCAGAGCCTACTTCCATTACAGATGGATATGGAATGATTAAGCATATTGTAAACAATACGAAAAAAATGCCGATATATGTGGTAATGAACCGTTCAGCTTCGAAAAAACATGGGTTAAAAGCCCTAGATAGATTCGCTGGCGTTATTAGACAATTTTTGCATGTAGATGTTCGGCTAATGGGGGTCCTTCCAGATGATAAAACGGTTCAGACTGCTGTCACGAGACAAATACCTTATCTATTATTAAATGATAAAGCAGCTATTTCAAAATCTATGAAACAAATCGTTTCTAATTATCTATCTAATTCAGTTGCCCTATCTACAACGGAGCCTTTATCTTTCGTACAAAAAATAAAACAACTAATGATTGAGAGGTAACCCCCAAATGAATCCGATACGTGTTTTAGTGATTGATGATTCAGCATTTATGCGTAAAATGATTTCAGATATTTTGTCAAGTGAAAATCGTATCGAAATCATTGGTACAGCAAGAAATGGGGAAGATGGGATTAAAAAAATTAATGAACTTGCCCCTGATGTTGTTACATTAGACGTTGAAATGCCTAAAATGGATGGAATTTCTGCATTACAGAAAATAATGGAAACTAATCCACTCCCTGTGGTTATGTTATCAAGTGTAACTATGGAAGGCGCAAGGAAAACCGTTCAAGCCATTTCAACTGGTGCTGTTGATTTTATTTCAAAACCGTCTGGTGCAATATCGTTAGACATAGCGACGATAAAAGAGGAAATCATATCTAAGGTTGTCACAGCATCACAAGTAAAACTATCAAAAAAGAAGCCGGAGATCACCCATGTTAATTCAGGAATTAGAGAGCCAGTTTCTTATTCACAGAAACATTCTAGGTCTATTGTTGCAATAGGTACATCAACTGGTGGACCACGAGCTTTACAACGGGTGTTAACTGATTTGCCAGATGATTTTCAGACCCCAATTGTAATTGTGCAACACATGCCGGCAGGTTTCACAAAGTCACTAGCAGACAGATTGAACACGTTATCAGGGATACATATTAAGGAAGCGGAGCATGGAGAGATTATTCAACAGAATACAGCGTATATTGCTCCTGGGAATTACCATATGCGTATACGTGAGGCTGGAACAGCTCTTGCAGTCGAATTAACACAGGATTCTACTCTTCACGGACATAGGCCAGCAGTAGATGTATTATTCAATTCAGTGTCACACCTGAACAAAATTAATAAACTTGCCGTAATTTTAACTGGAATGGGAAGTGACGGATCAGATGGGATTAAACACTTGAAGGAAAAAGATCCAAATGCATTCGTTATTGCAGAGTCAGAAGAATCATCAGTTGTTTATGGAATGCCAAAAGCAGCAGTGAAGACAAATTGCGTAAATAAGATTATTCATTTACATCATGTTGGTGAAACCATAACATATTTAGATAAAAATTAGGGGGATGTAGAGTGGATACAACACAATATATGGATGTTTTCATTGATGAAAGCAACGAACATTTAGAAGTTTTGTATAAACAGCTTTTAGAATTGGAAAAAAATCCAACAGAAAAAGCAATAATTGGCGAAATCTTTCGTGCTGCACATACATTAAAAGGAATGTCTGCAACAATGGGGTATAATGACCTAGCAAATCTGACCCATAAATTAGAAAATGTGTTCGATGGAATTCGGTATGATAAAATTACTGTCCAAACAGATATGATGGATATTCTTTTTGAAACAGTTGACCACTTAAATGCAATGGTAGAGGATATTTCAAGCGGAGGTGATGGAAAAAGGGATGTTAGTCAAATTGTTTCTTATCTCGAAAGAATCGAAAAAGGAGATCAAATTGAACAAGCAGGTGAAACGGTACAAAAACCGTCCGTTAGCCAAAGTTCACTTAAAACAATTACGACATTAGACGAATTTGAGATAGCAATTTTAAATGAATCAGCTGAAAGAGGATTCTCTAATTATGAAATTACTGTGACGCTTCGTGATGATTGCTTACTAAAAGGTGCGCGTGTATTCATGGTCTTCGAAGTATTAGAAAAGCTTGGCGAAGTAATTAAATCAGAACCATCTGTTAATGATTTAGAAGAAGAAAATTTTGAAAACTCATTTACGGTTATTTTAGTTTCAAAACAAGGTGAACAAGAGATACAGGATAAAATTAAGAAAGTTTCTGAGATTGATAATGTGGAAGTCAATCATTTCTCTATCGCTACTTATGAAAAAGGAAGTAAACAAAATGCTGTAAAACAGGATAACGAGACCGCTAATGATCAATCGAAATCTTCTTCAACGAATTCAGAGAAAAGCACTGTTAAATCATCTGCAAATAAGACAATCAGAGTTAATATTGAACGTTTAGACGTTTTGATGAATCTGTTCGAGGAATTGGTTATTGATCGTGGAAGATTAGAACAGATATCTGGCGAGTTGAATCATCAAGATCTTCAGGAAACAGTTGAACGAATGTCAAGAGTCTCAGGTGATTTACAAAGTATTATTTTGACAATGCGTATGGTTCCCGTTGATCAAGTGTTTAACAGATTTCCTCGTATGATACGTAAATTAGCTCGTGACTTGAATAAAAATGTTGCCATTGACATCATTGGTGCTGAAACGGAGTTAGATCGGACAGTTATAGATGAAATTGGTGATCCACTCGTACATTTAATTAGAAACGCGATGGATCATGGTATTGAAACCCCACAGGAAAGACTTAAAAAAGGTAAGCCGGAACAAGGTACCATTAGATTGCAAGCCTATCATAGCGGGAATCATGTTTTCATTGAAATAGCCGATGATGGGGCAGGTATTAACAAAGAAAAAGTGTTAGAAAAGGCAATTTCCAATGAAGTTATTAGTAGAAATCATGCTGAAACATTAACTGATAAGCAGATATATGAGCTGATTATGGAGAGCGGCTTTTCAACTGCAGATACAATATCAGATATATCTGGCCGCGGAGTTGGATTGGATGTCGTTAAAAATACGATTGAATCATTAGGTGGCAATATATCAATTGACGCAACGGTTGATAAAGGATCCATTTTCTCTATTCAACTTCCATTAACATTATCTATTATTTCAGTGTTATTGGTCGAATTGAAAGAGGAAAAATACGCTATTCCATTGTCGTCAATTATTGAAACGGCGATTATTCATAAAGATCAAATCATGCATGCACATAATAAAAAGGTAATTGATTTTAGGGGTAAAGTAGTTCCTTTAGCATTTTTAAATGATATTTTCAATGTTTCTCAAGAAGATACCAACGATTCGGACTTTGTTTCCATTGTAATAGTAAGAAAAGGAGATAAAATGGCTGGACTTGTAGTGGATTCGTTTATAGGACAACAAGAAGTGGTATTAAAAACACTAGGTAACTATTTATCAAATGTTTTTGCGATTTCAGGTGCAACGATCCTTGGTGATGGACAAGTTGCGTTAATTGTTGACAGTAATGCTTTAATCAAATAGTTAGATTTAGGGGGAGTTTAATAATGGCAAATGAGACAGTAATCGATAAAAAAGTAATTGTTTTTCAATTAAAGGATGAGGAATATGCCGTTTCGGTACAACAGGTTGGATCCATTGAACGGATTATGCCAATTACCCGAGTTCCGCAAACAGCAAACTTTGTAAAAGGTGTTATTAATTTACGGGGCGTAGTTACTCCAATCATCGATTTACGTGTACGCTTTGGCATGGAGGATACAGACTTTAGTGAGTCAACACGCATTATCATTGTATATATGGATGACATGGAAGTTGGTTTAATCGTCGATGCAGCAAATGATGTTATCGATATACCAGAAAGTGCAATTGAACCTGCACCAGAAGTAGTAGGGACAGTAGATGTCGATTATATTGAAGGTGTTGCTAAGCTTGATAATCGTCTATTAATTTTACTTGATTTACAAAGAGTGCTGTCGAAAGAAGAAATCAACGAGTTAAAAACAGTTGAAGGATAGCATCCATGGAAATTAATACAGGTTTTTCGATTGTACAATTAGAAGTGTTACGCGAAATCGGTAATATTGGAGCTGGAAATGCAGCTACCTCTATGTCGCAATTGATTAATAAGAAGGTAGATATGCAAGTCCCATCTGTTCATGTTGTGCTTTTTGACGAAGTGATGGAAATGTTAGGCGGCCCAGAAAAGCTGATTGTTGCTCTATATATTCGAATTCAGGGAGAAGCTCCTGGGTCAGTGTATTTTATCTTAACAAAAGAGGAAGCAGAATTCTTGGTCAGGCACCTAACAGATGAAACAGAATTTAAGCTTTTGGATAATAAACCACCAAGTGAACTAGCAATCTCTGCATTACATGAGATTGGAAATATACTCGCTGGCTCCTATCTTTCTGCTTTATCCGATTTCACGGGTATTAAGATGCAACCTTCTGTACCTTCATTAAGTGTTGATATGGCTGGTGCGATTATAACTGTTGGTTTGTTGGAACTTTCACATGTAACAGATTATGCTATTGTCATTGACACAAAAATAAATGAACAAACGGGTAGTAGTGGCATTCACGGTCATTTTTTACTATTGCCTGATCCAGAATCAGTTCCGAAAATATTCTCAAGTTTAGGAATCAACGATCATGAATGATACACAAACAGTCATCAAAGTAGGAATTGCAGATTTAAAGATTGTAACAGCACCTGATACTATACGCACTTCGGGACTAGGTTCATGTGTGGGGACAGTTATTTATGATTTACCTAAAAAAATAGCGGGACTTGCCCATGTCATGCTGCCAGATTCCAGTTTAGCTAAACAACCAACGATTAATAATTACAAATATGCAGATACTGCTATTGATAGTTTAGTAGAATTGTTACTAAAAAATGGAGCAAGAACACATGCATTACAAGCTAAACTTGCCGGAGGTGCACAGATGTTTCAATTATCTTCTTTAGATACGATGCGAATTGGACCTCGAAACGTTGAAGCGGTGCAACAAAAACTCGAAGACCATCAAATCTCTATTGTTTCATTGGATGTTGGTGGAAATTGTGGCAGAACGATTGAGTTTGACCCAAATACGGGTAAACTTAAAATACGTACAGTTAATAAAGGGGAAGCAATTATTTGAAAAGGAGGAGTGAATTAAATGACAACTAAAAAGTCTCCTCTTGAACAAAAATTATGGGATAATTGGCTTCAAAACAGGGATAATGAAGCTGCTAATGAGCTTATTCAAAATTATATGTACCTGGTAAGCTTCCATGTAGAAAGAATTGCCAGCCATTTACCTAGTAATGTTAATAAAGACGATTTAAAAAGCTTTGGTTTAATGGGGTTATTCGATGCATTAAATAAATTTGAACCTAGTCGTGATTTAAAGTTTGATACATATGCTTCATTTCGTATTCGCGGTGCTATTATCGATGGATTACGAAAAGAAGATTGGCTGCCGCGCTCAATTAGGGAGAAAACAAAAAAGATTGAGCAGGTATCACAGGACCTTGAACAACTATATCAACGAGCACCCAGTGCAGAAGAAATTGCTCAAAAATTAGATATACCTGCTAAAGAAGTTGAAACGCTTATAAAAGACACACTTTTTGCAAATGTATTGTCAATCGAAGAAAAACCTAAAGATAATTCAAGTGAGCATAAGGAAGGTATCGGATATACGATTCCTGATGAGACTTCTATATTACCTGATGAACATTTGGTGAAATTAGAAATAAGTAAGGAACTAGCGGAAGGGATAAAAACGTTAAAGGAAAATGAACAGTTGGTAATTAGTTTGTTTTACCATAAAGAATTAACACTTACTGAAATAGGACAAGTATTAGGATTAACGACGTCTAGGATTTCACAAATTCATAGAAAAGCCATTTTCAAGCTACGTAATACATTGCAAAAAATTAAAGATAATGCAGTTTAAAGTTGGAAATTTTGGTGGAGGTGTTTAGGTGAAGTGGATCGCATACAGGATTACTTTTATATACAAACATCGCACGATTGTATGATAGCTAGTTTACATTGTTCAGATCAGTACGAAGAAATGGGTATGTTTATTGACGAACAAGCTATTATCTATTATTTAAAAGAAAACAATATTGTGTTTGGAATAGATTATGGGTCATTGCAACAGGTTATTTCTGCTAAAGACAAAAATGATTTTCCAATAATCGTTGCTCAAGGATTACATGTTGAAAATGGGAACGATGGTTATATCACGTATGAATTAAACTTTAGCTCTGAAATATCGAAATCACCTAATTGGAATTTTCGTGATATTATGCGTATTCCATCAGTTCATACTGGACAAAAGATTGCAACTGTTACCATGCCGACAGCTGGAAAGAATGGAACCGATGTCAATGGAAATGCCATACAAGCACTTCCTGGTAAACCAGTACAAATAAAAGCAGGGAAAAACGTTGTATATCATGAAAAAGAGCATTCCTTTTATGCTGCTTCTGAAGGTCAAGTAAGCACAAATGAGCGATACATAGAGATTCATAAGGTTTTCAAAGTGAACGAAAGTCTTTCCATGAAGAATGGAAACTTGGACTTCGTCGGTTCCATCATTATTCATGGAGATGTTCCGACAGGCTATACGGTAAAGGCTAAGGGAGACATTAAAGTATTTGGCATGGTAGAAGCGGCAACTATTATTGCAGGAGGCTCGATCTTTATTTCAGAAGGCTTAGCGGGTCTGCAAAAAGGTTATATTAAGGCTGGAGAAAATATCCATATTGGTAATATCAACCAAGGTTTTGCCTATGCTGGAAATGACTTATTTGTAGAAAGTTCAATTCTACATAGTGAATGTACAGCAAAGAACAATGTATACTGCCAAAAAGGAAATATAATTGGTGGTACTCTTTCAGTAGGAATTTCCGTTGAGGCAAAGGATATTGGTAATCGTATGAGTACACAGACGGAAATAGTTTTTGGGATGAATAAAATAATCAAAGAAAAAGAAAAACAATTAGTAGCTAAAAAAGAGGAATTAGAAGATACTTTAAAGAAATTAACTGTAATCGGCAAAAAAGTAGAATCAGAATTAGATCAGAACAATCCAAAAACACGAATAACATTACTAAGACAACGCAATTCCTACAAAAAAACTGCCGATCAATTAGCAGATATAGATGGAATGTTAACACAGCTTAATTCATATTTAGGTAGTGAAAAGGAAGCAAAGCTTGTTGCTAATGGGCATCTTTATCCTAATGTTATGGTTACTTTTGGAAAGTACAAACGAAAAATAGATACTGCATATAAACATGTTCAAATGAATCTAGATCAAAATGAAATTACAGTCCAGGCGCTTTAAATTTCAATAATTTTGAAGGAAGTGATCTTGATGAGCTGGAAGTCAATCGAGATGCAAGTGGCACTTCCGCGAACGAAAGATGCAGGAAAACTCCAAGAACAAATGTTGAAGCAAGGTCAACATATACAAGAGTCGATTGCGGATAGTCAATTGAAGCAGGCTGAACAAAAACGGAAGCGTGTAAATGAGTTTGAAAAGATTAATGACGTGATAATTAAGCGCGAACGTGATAATTCAAGTCAATCCTCAAAAGACCAGCAACAGGAAAATGAATCAGACGAAGAAAAGTTAGAACACCCTTATTTAGGTAAAAAAATTGATTTTAGTGGATAGAAGGGATCGTATGACAGCATTTATATTTTTGATTAGCTTTTTATTACATATTATTGCACTTGCTGCAATCGCACAGCTACTTAAACAAATAAAGCAATTGAAACAACGTACCCATTCAGAAGATGTAATCGAACTTCTGGAAGCCTATTTGCAAGAAATAAAAGAAGAGAATAGAATACTTGAAGAAAAGTTACATAACAACAGTTTACAAAAAAAACGGCAAACAGTGGATGAGGTGGCACAAGAAAAATCTGTTGATCACCAAAAGAATCCCAAAACAGATGATTCTGAAAAAGATTATAAAGTACTTGATATCGAAGCAGATGACACCTCTGAAACATCGCTACAAGCGAGGATACTGCAACTTCACGCACAAGGCTTATCAACTGAAACAATTGCTAAAGAACTTAACTGTGGTAAAACGGAAACAGAGCTTATAATAAAATTACATAATAAAAACGATAATAAGGCTTGATTGCAGAGAATCCTTATGATATATTTATTTTTGGTGTAAATACTATGTTCATCATATGAGCAAGTTTAATCACACACGTTTGTTGATTTGTACAAAGGGTGCCATAAATGATTATGGTCTTTATGCGAAAATGATTCAAACGGAGGAAAAAAACCAAACAGGAGGAATTTATTATGTCAGTAATTTCTATGAAGCAATTACTAGAAGCTGGTGTACATTTCGGACACCAGACACGCCGTTGGAACCCTAAGATGAAAAAATATATTTTCACAGAGCGTAACGGCATTTACATCATTGACCTTCAAAAAACAGTTAAAAAGGTTGATGAAGCATACAAATATGTGAGAGATATTGCAGCCGATGGAGGCACAATTCTTTTCGTAGGTACTAAAAAACAAGCACAGGATTCAGTGCGTGATGAAGCAACACGTTCTGGTATGTACTATGTTAACCAACGTTGGTTAGGTGGTACATTAACAAACTTCCAAACAATCCGTAAACGTATCAACCGTCTTAAAGACATTGAACGTATGGAGGAAGATGGTACATTTGAAGTACTTCCTAAAAAAGAGGTTGTTGGATTATTGAAAGAAAAAGATCGTCTAGTGAAATTTTTAGGCGGAATCAAAGAAATGAAAAAACTACCAGATGCTTTGTTTGTAATTGATCCTCGTAAAGAGCGTATCGCTATTGCAGAAGCACATAAGTTAAACATTCCAATTATCGGAATCGTTGATACAAACTGTGATCCAGACGAAATCGATTACGTTATCCCAGCTAACGATGATGCAATTCGTGCTGTTAAACTTCTTACTTCAAAAATGGCAGATGCTATTTTAGAAGTAAAACAAGGTGAAGAAACTGAAGAAGTTGCAACAGAAGAAGTTGCCGAAGAAAAAGCGGAAACACAAGCATAAGTTTTAAAGAAAAGGTCAGGTGATAAGGGGATAAGCCTTTTATCACCTTTTTTTAAGAAGCAAACAAACATAATAGCTAATAATAAGGAGGATGTACAATGGCAATTACTGCAAAAATGGTTAAAGAACTTCGTGAGAAAACAGGTGCAGGTATGATGGATTGTAAAAAAGCACTTCAAGAAACTGATGGTGATCTTGAAAAAGCAGTTGATTTCCTACGTGAAAAAGGAATGGCTAAAGCTGCGAAAAAAGCTGATCGTATTGCTGCAGAAGGTTCAACCTACATTGAGGTTTCAGGTAATACTGCTGCACTTTTAGAAGTAAACTGTGAAACTGATTTTGTTACGAAAAATGATACATTTAAACAATTACTAACTGAATTAGGAAAACATATTGTTGATCTACAACCTTCAAACGTTGAAGAAATGTTACAACAAAAGCTTCACAGTGACGGAGACACAGTGGAAACATACATCAATTCTGTAATCGCAAAAATTGGTGAAAAAATTTCACTTCGTCGTTTTGAAGTATTATCAAAAACAGATAATGACTCTTTTGGTGCATATCTTCACATGGGTGGCCGAATTGGTGTGTTATCATTGCTTGAAGGTACAACTGATGAAGAAGTTGCGAAAGACATTGCAATGCATGCAGCTGCAGTTAACCCTCGTTATGTTTCACGCGATGAAGTAGCAGAAGATGAAGTAAAACGTGAACGTGAAGTATTAACCACACAAGCGTTAAATGAAGGAAAACCTGAAAAAATTGTTGAAAAAATGGTTGAAGGCCGTCTTGGTAAATTCTTTGAAGAAATTTGTTTATTAGAGCAAAACTTTGTCAAAGATCCAGACCAAAAAGTGAAAAAATACGTAGCTGATAAAGGAGCTACTGTCAAAGCGTTCGTTCGTTATGAAGTTGGCGAAGGAATGGAAAAACGCGAAGAAAACTTTGCAGAAGAAGTTATGAGCCAAATTAAAAAATAGTACAAGCTGAATTAGGGGACACGCGTGTTGTTCCCTATTTCTCTACAACTTGAGTATCGTTATTTGTATTTACTAGCAAGAAAAACAATCTAAATTTCTATGGAGGTTATTATGACAGCAGCTCGTTACCGTAGAATTGTGTTAAAATTAAGTGGTGAAGCTCTAAGTGGAAAACAAGGCTATGGAATAGAACCCACAGTTATCCAATCTATCGCGGCACAAGTTAAAGATGTAGCAGAATTAGGTGTAGAAGTAGCCGTTGTTGTAGGTGGAGGAAATATATGGCGCGGAAAAGTTGGTAGTGAAATGGGTATGGATCGTGCTAATGCTGACTATATGGGAATGTTAGCTACGATAATGAATTCTCTAGCACTGCAGGATAGTTTAGAGAATATCGGTATTCCGACACGTGTACAAACTTCAATTGAAATGCGTCAAGTTGCTGAACCTTACATAAGGAGAAAAGCAATTCGTCATTTAGAGAAAAAGCGTGTTGTCATTTTCGCCGCTGGTACAGGTAATCCATATTTTTCAACAGAT
Organism: Virgibacillus ndiopensis; assembly: GCF_900187325.1. GTDB lineage: Bacteria > Bacillota > Bacilli > Bacillales > Amphibacillaceae > Virgibacillus_E > Virgibacillus_E ndiopensis. The sequence continues at coordinate 326,751 of NZ_FZMZ01000005.1, forward strand.
ACAACCGCTGCATTACGTGCTGCAGAAATTGAAGCAGAAGTTATTTTAATGGCTAAAAATAATGTTGACGGTGTATACACAGACGATCCAAAAGTTAACAAAGAAGCGCAAAAGTATGAAAATTTATCCTACATGGATATGTTAAATGAAGGTTTAGGGGTAATGGATTCAACTGCATCCTCACTATGTATGGATAATGATATCCCGTTAATTGTATTTTCAATTACGGAAGAAGGAAATATTAAAAGGGTTGTTCAAGGTGAAACAATCGGAACAACGATAAGGGGGAAATAAAATTGTCAGAAGCTATTATGAATCAAACACGTGATAAGATGAAACAGGCTGTTCAAGCTTTTTCTAAGAGTTTGGCTACCATTCGAGCTGGTCGGGCAAATCCTTCATTGTTAGATAGTATTTATGTTGACTATTATGGTGCATCTACACCACTAAATCAGTTAGCTACAATCTCTGCACCCGAGGCAAGACTACTGGTTATCTCGCCTTTTGATAAATCAGCTGTAGGTGATGTTGAAAAAGCAATTCAAAAAGCTGATTTAGGGTTATCACCATCGAATGACGGTCAAGTTATTCGTATTAATATCCCTGCATTAACAGAAGAGCGTCGTAAAGAACTAGTTAAAGTAGTAGGTAAATATGCTGAAGAAGCTCGTGTTCAAGTTCGAAACATTCGCCGCGATGGTAACGATCAATTGAAAAAGTCTGAAAAAAATGGTGATCTAACGGAAGACGAACTACGTAACTTACAAGACGATGTTCAAAAAGAAACAGACAACAATATCGCTGACATTGATAAACTAGCTAAAAATAAAGAAAAAGAAATTATGGAAGTTTAACAAATAATTGGTAGAAAAACGTAGTTATTATAGGTACTATTGATAATAGTAACGTTTTTTATACACTATATACCTTGAAATTTTTATCCTTTCATTAAGAAGAAATAAGAAGCATCAGCCCTCTTGTTTAAGGGGGCTTTTGTTTTCTATAAATAATCTTTATAATAAATAATGAATTATCGTGTAATATGAGAATCATTTTAGTCATACGATTGATTACTCATTATAGTCATAAAGTTCTTTATTCCTTCATATTGATTAGAGTTGAAAGGGTAAGATAATCAACCGTATTCGGAGGCAAATTATGTCATTAAGACTTCCTTTTTTCAAAAATAAACAATCTGATAGCAGCAATGAGCAATGTGAAATTGAAGTGCAAAACGTGCCGAAACATGTTGCTATCATCATGGACGGCAATGGACGGTGGGCAAAAAAACGCGGACTTCCAAGAATTGCAGGACATAAGGAAGGTATGAACGTTGTAAAAGAAACAGTGAGAACTGCAACAAAATACAACGTGGAAATTCTTACGTTATATGCCTTTTCTACAGAAAATTGGAAAAGACCAAAATCGGAAGTTGAGTTTTTAATGAAGCTTCCCAAAGAATTTTTACATACATTTTTACCAGAACTTATTGAAAAGAATGTTAGGATTGAAACAATTGGTGATTTTGACGCACTACCTGAACATACAAAAGAAGCAATTCAATATGCAAAAGAAAAAACGAAAGAGAATAATGGATTATTATTAAATTTTGCTTTAAACTATGGTAGTAGATTTGAAATTATACAAGCGATAAAACAAATAATGACAGATATAGATGGGGAAAAGATATCAATTGATAAATTGGATGAAACAACGTTTTCTGAATATCTGTATACTACTGGCTTAACAGATCCGGATTTATTGATTCGTACAAGCGGTGAACAACGTTTGAGCAATTTTCTTCTATGGCAAGTTGCTTATTCTGAATTTTGGTTTACCGATGTGTTATGGCCGGATTTCAATGAGGAGATCTTTCACAAAGCCCTCCAGGATTATCAGCAGCGTAAACGACGTTATGGAGGTATTTAAGGTGTTGAAACAAAGATGAAGCAACGAATTCTGATAGCAATCCTAGCTTTAATTATATTTGTGCCTTTTGTAATTATAGGTGGTATTCCTTTTCAAATATTGGTTTATATAATGGCTACGTTAGGTTTAATTGAACTAATAAAAATGCGGGAGATTGGCAAGTATACAGTACCAGCACTCTTAGCTATTATACTGTTATGGATAATCCTAGGGAACTTTCAACCTGATGATATTGTGCCGTATGTAGAGTTTACCAAATCAGAAGTAACGATGATATTTGTTATGTTATTATTAACATATACTGTATTAGTAAAAAATAAATTTAATTTTGATGCAGCAGGATTTATCCTTCTTTCAACGATTTATGTTGGGATGGGATTTTATTATCTATTAGTTACACGTGAATATAATGGTTTAAACTATATTTTTTACGTTTTATTAGTCATTTGGGGAACTGATACGGGGGCGTATTTCTTCGGACGAGCTTTTGGGAAGACGAAGTTGTGGCCAAAAATAAGTCCAAATAAGACAATTGAAGGTGCGCTTGGTGGTATATTGGTAGCATGCATTGTTGGTGTGCTTTTTCAATTTGCCTATCCATTAGAAGAATATTCAATGTTGATAGTTATATTGGTAACGATACTGGTATCCATATTTGGTCAAATTGGTGATCTTGTTGAATCTGCCTTTAAACGCCATTATGGTGTAAAGGATTCTGGAAATATATTACCTGGTCATGGTGGAATTTTAGATCGATTTGATAGTTTATTGTTTGTTTTACCATTATTGCATTTTATTCATTTTATACATTAATTTAACTCAATGTTAGATGAATGATTCTACAGTGTGGAACTCGATAAATTAAAATAGAAGAAAGTCTGTTTTCCTACATCGATTAAAGGAAGGTGCTTCTTTTGACAACAGTTATTGCTTTTATTGTTATGTTTGGACTACTCGTTTTCATTCATGAGCTCGGGCATTTAATTTTTGCTAAGCGTGCGGGGATGCTTGCGCGAGAATTTGCGATTGGTTTCGGTCCTAAGATATTTGCATTTACAAAAAATGAAACAGTTTATACCATTCGCTTACTTCCTGTAGGGGGATATGTTCGCGTTGCTGGTGATGATCCTGAAATTGTTGAACTCAAGCCTGGCCATCATGTTGGTTTGGAATTTGATCAACAAGGGAAGGTCAACAAAATAATTATTAATAATAAATCAAAGCATCCGAACGCTCGGGTTATTGAGGTAGAACATGCTGATTTAGACCATAGGTTAGTAATAGAGGGTTATGAAATTGATGAAGAAGATCATAAGCTTAGTTTTGAAGTAGATCGAAAAGCTTTTTTTGTAATGGATGAAAAAGAAACACAAATTGCACCATACGATAGACAATTTGCTTCTAAAAGTGTTGGTAAAAGAGCAATGCAATTGTTTGCTGGACCAATGATGAATTTTCTTCTGGCAATCGTTCTCTTTTTCCTTCTTGGACTAATCCATGGTGTTCCAACCGAAAGAGCTATAATTGATGAAGCACAACCTGGAAGCCCTGCTGCAGAAGCTGGATTCCAGCATAAAGATGAAATTGTGCAAATTGAAGGGAATTCTATCTCAACATGGGAGGAATTTACTAAAATAGTTCAGGATAATCCAGAAGAAGAACTTGCTATGACTGTGAAACGCGATGGCAAGACGGAGGATCTCACCATTGTCCCAGATAAAATAGAAACGCAAGGAATGACTATAGGACAGATAGGTGTAACCCATTTATTTGAGAAATCAATTACTGGTACATTAAAATATGGTTTTGTTCAAACGTACGATACAACCAAATTAATACTTACAAATTTAGTGATGCTGGTGACTGGTCAATATTCCATTGATATGCTTTCCGGTCCTGTCGGAATATATGATGTAACTGATCAAGTTGTCCAAACAGGCTTCATGAATTTTGTGATGTGGACGGCAATTTTAAGTGTAAACTTAGGAATAGTAAACTTAGTGCCACTACCTGCACTAGATGGTGGGCGATTGCTGTTTGTTGGGATTGAAGCAGTTCGCGGAAAACCAATCGATCCACAAAAAGAGGGGATTGTACATTTTATTGGCTTTGCATTATTGATGCTGTTAATGTTAGTCGTAACGTGGAATGACATACAACGATTGTTTTTGTAATAAAAGAGTTAACTTAAACTTTGAATACAACCCTTGTCGTAATTATAGGCAAGGGTTTCCATAATTTTTAAGTATGACAGCTGTAACAGGGGGGATAATGTCATGGCTATTTCAGAAAATGAAAAAATGAATTTATTATTAACACAGCTTCATATGCCAGAGGAAAGTCTAGGGTATTTTCAAGATAGTCAATTAACCAAGTTAGAGGTCATCAAAACAACACAAACATGGCATTTTCATATACAAGTTAAGCGTGTTTTGCCAATCAATATTTATCAATTAATAACGGCGAAATTGAAAGATTCCTTTCAGCATATCGCTAAGGTAGATCTCACTTTATACACAGAAGAAAAAAATTGTGATGAACAAACAATTTGTGGCTATTGGCAAAGCTTTTTGCAAAGCATCTCTGATTTATCACCTGCTTATAAAGATTTGGTTCATAACCAGTTACCTAAAGTAAACAATAATAAACTTATGTTAACTGCGAGAAACGATGCCGAGGCTAGTGCTTTAAAAAGAAGGTTGGAAGAAGCATTCCGTATTTTTTGTAAAAAGGCAGGCACACCATTATATTCATTAGTCGTTGATGTTAAAACGGAAGAATCTGATTTACAAAAATTTAGAGAGCAAAAAGCGCTAGAAGACCAACAACTAATCATGAAGACAGTGCAAGAAAAAGAAAAACGTGAGCAAAACAAGGCAAATGAAGGAAATAATAAACCATTTTCAATAGGATATAAGATTCAAGATGAACCATTGCAAATGGAAGAGATCCTGGAAGAAGAACGGCGTGTTACGGTTCAAGGCTATGTGTTTGCTGTTGAGGTTCGTAAATTGCGTTCTGGAAGAAGTTTATTAATTGCTAAAGCAACCGATTATACTGATTCTCTTCAAATAAAGATGTTTTCGAAAGGAGACGATGATGCGGAGAAGTTTGAGCAATTAAAAAAAGGAATGTGGATTAAAGCAAGGGGCAGTATCCAAACAGATATGTATACGAATGAACTAGCAATGATGGCAAACGATATGCATGAAGTCACCGTTGAAACGCGTAAGGATACGTCACCTGTTGAAGAAAAACGGGTTGAATTACACGCCCATACAACAATGAGCCAAATGGATGCGGTAGTAACACCATCGCGTCTAGTTGAACAAGCAGCTAAATGGGGACACAAAGCTATCGCCATCACAGATCATGCTGGGGTGCAAGGATATCCTGAAGCTCATGCAGCTGGACAGAAGAACGGTATCAAAGTATTGTATGGTGTTGAAGCTAATCTGGTCGATGACGGTGTTCCGATCGCTTATAATGAGCAGAATGTTGATTTAGAAAATGGAACATATATTGTGTTCGACGTGGAGACAACAGGTTTATCAGCGGTATATGATACGATAATCGAACTAGCTGCGGTAAAAGTTCATAAAGGTGAAATCGTTGACCGATTTGAGTCTTTCGCCAACCCACATCATGCATTATCACAAACTACCATTGATTTAACAGGTATCACAGATGATATGGTTAAGAACGCTCCTGAAATAGATGATGTTTTAAGAGATTTTTTTAAATGGACTGAAGATGGAATTTTAGTTGCCCATAATGCTAGTTTTGACATAGGATTCTTAAATGCGGGTTACAAACGGATCGATTATGATAAAGTTAAGAATCCAGTAATTGACACACTCGAGCTTGCCAGATTTCTAATTCCTGAGCTAAAAAATCATCGATTAAATACACTTTGTAAACATTTAGATATTGAATTAACACAGCATCATAGAGCGATTTATGATGCAGAAGCAACCGGGTATTTGTTGTGGAAGTTAGTACAGCGATTATTAGAAAAAGAAATTACAAATCATGTCCATCTTAATAACCATATGGGTGAAGGGAACGCCTATCAACGATCACGACCTTTTCATTGTACTTTACTTGCAAAAACGCAAGAAGGGTTGAAAAATATTTATAAGCTTGTCTCACACGCACATATTGATTATTTTTATCGAGTTCCAAGGATTCCACGTTCCAAACTGCAAAAATTCCGTGAGGGCGTCCTTGTTGGAACAGCGTGTGATAAAGGCGAAGTATTTGAGACAATGATGCAAAAATCTGCTGATGAGGCAGAAAAGGTTGCCGAATTCTATGATTATATTGAAGTGCAGCCGCCAGCTAACTATGTTCATCTAGTTGAAAAAGAGCTTGTGCAAAATGAAGCGCAAATCTTAGATATTATTACAAAATTAGTAGATATGGCCAAGCGAATGGACAAAACTATTGTGGCGACAGGGAATACGCATTATATTGATGAACACGATAAATTATATCGTCAAATCTTGATTGCGTCACAAGCAGGTAATCCATTAAATAGACAGACACTTCCTGATACACCGTTCAGGACGACAAACGAAATGCTGAATTGTTTTAGCTTTTTGGGTGATCAGGTTGCAAAAGAACTCGTCGTTACGAATACCCAACGATTGGCTGATGAAATTGAGGAAATCTCACCTGTAAAAGATGGATTATTTACGCCAACAATAGAAGGTGCAGATCAAGAGATGCGCGATCTTTGCTATACCCGAGCAAAATCAATTTATGGTGATCCTGTGCCGAAAATAGTTGTAGATCGTTTAGAAAAAGAACTCGAAAGTATTATTGGACATGGTTTTGCAGTTATTTATTTAATTTCACACAAACTTGTGAAGAAATCCTTGGACGATGGTTATCTTGTAGGTTCACGTGGATCGGTCGGTTCATCCCTTGTTGCAACCATGACAGAGATAACCGAAGTAAATCCATTGCCACCACATTACGTATGTAAAGAATGTCATCACCATGAATTCATTACGGATGGCTCTGTGGGAAGTGGATTTGATTTAGAGGATAAAGATTGCCCTAATTGTGGAATTCCTTATACAAAAGACGGACAAGATATCCCATTTGAGACTTTCCTAGGTTTTAAAGGGGATAAAGTTCCAGATATTGATTTGAATTTCTCTGGGGAATATCAACCACAAGCCCATAACTATACGAAGGTATTATTTGGAGAAGATAACGTTTATAGAGCCGGAACTATTGGTACAATAGCGGAAAAAACTGCGTACGGATATGTTAAAGGATATGCTTCGGATAAACAACTAGTATATAAAAACGCTGAAGTTGATCGTCTGGTTCAAGGTTGTACGGGAGTAAAAAGAACTACCGGTCAGCATCCTGGTGGAATTATTGTTGTGCCAGAGGATAAGGAGATTTTCGATTTTACACCAATTCAGTTTCCGGCTGATGATCGTAAAAGTGAATGGAAAACAACACATTTTGACTTCCATTCCATCCATGATAATTTATTAAAACTTGATATACTCGGACACGATGATCCGACCGTTATTCGTATGCTACAGGATTTAAGTGGTATTGATCCGAAAACAATCCCTACTGATGATGCTGAAGTAATGAAAATATTTTCGGGTACTGAGTCGCTTGGGGTAACACCAGAACAGATTAACTGTAAAACTGGGACATTAGGTGTTCCGGAATTTGGAACTAAATTTGTCCGGCAAATGCTAGAGGATACTAAGCCCAAAACATTTGCGGAACTTGTTATCATATCAGGCTTGTCACATGGTACTGACGTATGGTTAGGTAACGCACAGGAGCTCATTAATGATGGTATATGCGAGCTTCCAGATGTTATTGGTTGTCGAGATGATATTATGGTCTATTTAATGCATAAAGGCCTGGATGCATCACTTGCTTTCAAAATTATGGAATTTGTCCGTAAAGGAAAAGGGTTGCTGGCTGAATGGATAGATGAAATGAAAAAACACGGTGTACCAGATTGGTATATTGAATCATGCAAAAAAATAAAATATATGTTCCCTAAAGCACACGCTGCTGCATATGTATTAATGGCAGTACGAATCGCTTATTTCAAAGTTCATCATCCAATATTCTTTTATGCTGCTTATTTTTCTGTAAGAGCAGGGGATTTTGACCTTGATACTATGGTTAAAGGGTCTGAGTCAATTAGACAAAAAATAGAAAGTATCGCTGTTAAGGGAAACGATGCATCACCCAAGGAAAAAAACCTATTAACCGTTCTAGAGGTAGCATTGGAAATGTGTGAAAGAGGTTTTTCATTCCAGCGTGTTGACCTGTATAAATCAAGTGCCACCAACTTTATTGTAGAAGGTAATACATTAATTCCGCCATTTAATGCTGTTGACGGACTAGGTACAAATGCAGCAATTAATATTGAAAAGGTTCGCGAAGATGGTGAATTTTTATCGAAGGAAGACTTACGTGAACGAAGCAAAATTTCTAAAACAGTACTAGAATATTTAGATAATCATGGTTGTTTAGAAGGTATGGCAGAGAAGAACCAATTATCATTATTTTAAGGATAATCTAAGAAAAAGCAATAACTTATGAGCATTAACGTATGTTAATGCTCTTTCTAATGTAAACTTTTGCACCTTATGCTACAATGAAATATATCATTTTTTCTATTTTTCATATAATTTTACAATAAAACCAACAATGGCAATACACTAACAAATTTTATAAAGGAAGTGAGTTTTTGGATTTAACTTATCAAAGCGGACAGGGAATAAGAGAATTTTTAATTAATAATGATCTGGCCTTTGAAGAAAGGCTTTTAAACGAGGCTATAAATGTTCGTGACAAGATTGATGAGATACAACTAATTGGGAACATAAATTTATTAGAAAATGCACATAAGTTAGTTTTATACGTTGTAGATGAAAAAAAGGAGGAAGTAGTGGAATTTGCAAAACAAGAGGGTGTTGCTTGGGCAAAATATTCATTAACCTTAGCTTTTAAAATTGAATGGATACAAGCAATTCGTAGAACATTATGGAATTTCCTTTATGAACATGATAAATTTACTGATAGGGTTAGTGTTGGGGAAGAATTCTATCTAATGGAGAGCAAAATAAATAACTCAATTGATCAATTTCTAAATGGTTTTTTTATTAGTTATTCTACATATAAAGATGAATTACTTGAAAAGCAAAGAAGATTGGTAGAAAATTTGTCAGTTCCTATAATACCTATTACCCCAATGATTAGTATACTACCTTTAATAGGTTCAATAGATATAAATCGTGCAGTCATATTGGAAGAAAAAGTATTAATTGAAATAGGGAAGCTACGAGTTCAAACCTTAATTATGGATCTTTCTGGAGTTGCTGAAATAGAAAGAGACGCAATTCACCGATTTCTTAAATTATTAGATGGAATTGCTATGATGGGATGTAGGGCAGTGCTTACTGGTTTACGACCTGATATTGTCAGAAATATGATGAGTTTAGATATAGAATTTGGACAAAAAGTTGAAACACAGGGGACATTACAACAGGCGTTAGATGATTTTCTTAATACAGACGTCAACCTAATCAAAAATGAATAATATAAATGCAACTCTTAAACCCTATTGTGAATTCGATAAATATCCACTAGCCTTGCAACATCTGTAAGCTTATGATATAGTTTTATTGGTAAGTCATGATACGAACGGTTAAAAGAGTGGGTGCCCCCCACTCTTTCTTCATACTTCAATGCTATCTGTGATTTTAACTTCCTCCCTTGCCACATTATCGGCAGGGGTTTTATATTGATTAAGCAATATACAGCCAGTTAGTCACTTAGGTAATTTAAGGGATAGCATTCAAATAAAAATGGGTATGATAGTTCATAAAGAGATAAAAACAACTGAATAAGGAGGATGACTTTTGAGTTCACAGGTAATTAAAACAACTGAGGAATTACTGCAGCCTATATTACAGGAAAAGGATTTAGAATTAGTTGATGTTGAATATGTAAAAGAAGGCAAGAATTGGTTTCTGCGTATTTACATTGATAAAGAAGGCGGCGTTGATATTTCGGAGTGTGGCCAGGTATCCGAGCAACTAAGTGAAAAATTGGATGAGGTAGACCCAATAAAAGAAGCTTATTTCTTAGAAGTCTCATCACCTGGCGTTGAACGCCCATTAAAAACGGTGAAAGATTTTGAAAAAAATGTGGACAATAATATATTTGTGAAACTATACGAACCAATTGATGGTGAAAAGGAATACGAGGGTATCCTAAAAGAATTCACAAATAATATACTTACGTTAGAATACAAAGTGAAAACTAAGAAGAAGCAAGTAGAAATACCATTCGATAAAATAGCTAAAGCGAGAATAGCTGTAACGTTATAAAGGGGGAAAAGAAAAGTGAGCAGTCAGTTGTTTGACGCTATTGATTTTTTAGAAAAAGAAAAAGGGATTGACAAAGATATCCTTTTAGAGGCATTAGAAGCTGCATTAATTTCAGCATATAAAAAGAACTTTAAATCAGCGGGAAATGTACGGGTAGATCTTGATGAAAGTGAAGGGGCAATGCGAGTATTTGCAAGAAAAACAATTGTCGATGAAGTTGAAGACTCTCAGCAAGAAATTTCACTTGAAGAAGCTAAAAAAATTGATCCTAATTATGATTTGGAAGATGTAATTGAAGTTGAAGTTACACCAAAAGATTTTGGCAGAATTGCTGCTCAGGCTGCAAAACAGGTTGTGACACAACGAATTCGTGAAGCAGAGCGTGGTGTAATATTCAGTGAATATGCAGACCGTGCAGAAGATGTAATGACAGGGATAATACAACGTATGGACCCGCGTTTTGTTTATGTGAATTTAGGTAAAATTGAAGCTAAATTACCAGAAGCAGAGCAAATGCCAACAGAAGATTATTATGTACATGATCGTATAAAGGTATTTGTTACAAAGGTTGAAAATACGAGCAAAGGTCCTCAAATATATATTTCCAGATCACATCCTGGTCTTTTGAAGCGATTGTTTGAAATGGAAGTTCCTGAGATATACGATGGAGTTGTTGAGATTAAATCGGTAGCAAGGGAAGCTGGAGACCGTTCTAAAATATCTGTTTACGCAGATGATCCTGAAATTGATCCAGTTGGGTCATGTGTCGGTCAAAAAGGGCAACGCGTTCAAGCGATAGTAAATGAACTTAAAGGTGAAAAAATTGATGTCGTGCAGTGGTCGGAGGATCCTGTTGTATATGTATCAAATGCTTTAAGTCCATCAAAAGTAGTGGAAGTGTTAGTTGATGAGGAAGAAAAAGCGACCACTGTTATCGTACCTGACTATCAATTATCACTAGCAATTGGTAAACGAGGTCAAAATGCTCGGTTAGCTGCCAAATTAACAGGGTGGAAGATTGATATTAAAAGTGAATCAGAGGCTAGAGCAGAAGGTCTCTTAGCGGATAATAACGACAATGAAGAAGTAACTTATTCTGACAGTATTGATGATTTGTTCGAATAAGGGAGGGATTTCAGTTGGTTCAAAAAAGAAAAATTCCTGAGCGAAAATGTATTGTAACAAATGAGATGAAGCCTAAAAAAGAGTTAATACGAATTGTTCGTAATAAAGAGGGCGAAATATTTGTCGACGAAACAGGAAAGAAAAATGGCCGTGGTGCTTATTTAACAAAAGATAAGGCGGTTATTGAAAAAGCTGAAAAAACAGGTGTGTTAAATCGCCATTTAAACGGAGAAGTAGACACTGCTATATATCAAGAACTACGACGAATTGTTGATGGTGACTAATATGAAAAACAGTTATTTGAATATGGTTGGTCTAGCATATCGAGCTAGAAAATGTTCACTTGGTGAAGAAACAATCATTAAAGATATTCAACAAAAAAGAGCGAGATTAGTTCTTTTAGCAAGTGATATAGGTCCACAAACAAAAAAGAAATTAACGGATAAATGTAAAACATATGAAATACCATTTGTGATAGTTGAAGATGATAGAAACGTATTATCGAATGCTATTGGAAAGACACAAAGAGTAGCTATTGCTATTTTAGATGCAGGTTTTGCTACTAAGATCAAATCGTTACTCGGGTAAATAAATTCGGGGGTGAACGTATGAGTAAAATGCGTGTATATGAATATGCAAAACAAAACAATACGACAAGTAAAGAAGTGATCGGTCACTTAAAATCCTTAAATGTAGAAGTAACAAACCATATGTCAACTATTTCAGAGGACGTAAAGGGTAAGTTAGATCAAAAATTTAATTCAAAATCGAAATCACAAGATAATAATAAAAAAGCCGATTCTGGTAGTAAAAAACCAGCAAATGGACAAAATAATCAACACAAAAATAAACCAAATCCAGATAAAAGACCTGTAAACAAACAAGGGAATAAAGGTACAACAGGAAATAACCCAGCGCAAAAATCAAAGCAAAAGAACAACAATCATCGTGGTAATAAACAAAATCATAAAAAAGGTAACAACAATAACAATAAACCAGCGCAAACCCAGCAACCTGTTGTTAAAGAAACACCAAAGGAAATTAAATATAGTGGTACATTAACAGTTAGTGAATTAGCAAGTAAACTTAATAAAGAAGCATCAGAAATTATTAAGAAGCTTATGTTTTTAGGAGTTATGGCTACGAAAAATCAAGATCTTGATGATGATGCAATTGAGCTTATCTGTGAAGAATTCAATGTAGCTGTAGAAAAAGAGATAATCTTGGAAGATACCGATTTTGATAAATATAAGCAGCAAGATGATGAAAAGGATTTAGTTGAACGTCCTGCAGTTGTAACAATAATGGGACACGTTGACCATGGTAAAACTACACTTTTAGACTCCATTCGTCATACGAAAGTGACAGAAGGGGAAGCAGGCGGGATTACTCAGCATATTGGAGCATATCAGGTTGAAAGTAATGGTAAAAAAGTTACGTTCCTTGATACACCAGGGCACGCTGCATTTACTAGTATGCGGTCAAGAGGTGCACAGGTTACCGATATTGCAATCTTAGTTGTTGCAGCGGATGATGGTGTTATGCCACAAACTGTAGAGGCTATTAATCATGCAAAAGCAGCAGAGGTTCCTATCATCATAGCTGTAAACAAAATGGATAAAGAAGGCGCAAATCCTGATCGTGTTATGCAAGAATTAACAGAATATGAACTCGTTCCAGAAGATTGGGGCGGTGATACAATTTTTGTACAGCTATCGGCTGTTAAGCGTGAAGGTATTGACGATTTATTAGAAATGATTTTACTCGTTTCTGAAGTAGAAGAATTGAAAGCCAATCCAAATAACGAAGCATTTGGAACAGTAATCGATGCTCAACTTGACAAAGGACGTGGTCCTGTCGCTACATTACTAGTACAAAATGGTACGTTACGTGTTAGTGATTCAATAGTTGTTGGAAATACGTTCGGCCGTGTTCGTGCGATGGTTAATGAGTTGGGAAAACGTGTTAAAGAAGCTGGTCCATCTACACCAGTAGAAATTACGGGGCTGAACGATGTTCCACAAGCAGGAGATCAATTTTTAGTTTTCGCTGATGAGAAAAAAGCCCGTCAAATCGGTGAAGCACGTCAACAAAAGCACATTCAAGAAAACCGTTCAGAACAAACGAAGGTTAGTCTTGATGATTTATTTGAGCAAATTAAACAAGGTGAAATGAAAGAAATAAATATTATTATTAAAGCAGACGTTCAAGGCTCTGCTGAAGCAATGGCATCTTCTTTACGTAAAATCGAAGTAGAAGGTGTAAAAATTAAGATTATCCATACTGGTGTCGGTGCAATTACTGAATCTGATATTATTTTAGCTTCTGCATCAAATGCAATTGTAGTTGGCTTTAATGTTCGTCCAGATGCTAATGCTAAAAAAGCGGCAGAATCTGAAAAAGTAGATGTTCGCTTACATCGCGTAATCTATAAAGTAATCGAAGAAATAGAGGCAGCAATGAAGGGGATGCTTGACCCTGAATTTGAAGAAAAAGTTATTGGGCAAGCAGAAGTCCGTGAAATCTTTAAAGTATCCCGTATTGGAACAATTGCTGGTAGCTATGTGACAGAAGGTAAAATCACACGAGATTCAGGTGTACGACTGATTCGCAATGGTGTGGTACAATTTGAAGGCGAAATTGATGCACTAAAACGTTTCAAAGATGATGTAAAAGAAGTGGCACAAGGTTATGAATGTGGTATAACAATTGCAAACTTTAATGATATTAAAGAAGGCGATGTAATTGAAGCGTTTGTTATGGAAGAAATTGAACGTAAATGATTATCTATGCTGAAGTAGAATGTATGCTTTATGATGGACATTCACTAAAAGCTAAGCGTTCTGTTATAAAGCGAATGCTGGCAAAACTACGGAATGATTTCAATGTTGCTGTAACGGAATTGGATTATCATGACTTGTGGCAGCGGACAAAGGTAGGTATTGTCACCATTTCAAACGATAAAAATCATGCAGAACAAGTAATTCAAGAGGTTCTAAGGATTATGGATACATTTCCTGAATTAGAGCGTACCATTACAAACGTGGAGCATTTGTAATGTTGTAACAAAAATTAGAGGGTAGTTGGAGAAAGTGAAATTTGTAAACTCGATTATTTCACCCAATCCGACTTCTGATCTCTGGCAACTAGAAGAATGAGTTGGCGTTTTTCTTAATATGAGGTGATTATATGAGTGATTTACGAGCAAACAGAGTAGCAGAACAAATGAAGAAGGAACTTGGTGAAATTCTTACTCGAAAGATAAAAGATCCACGAGTAGGTTTTGTTACCGTCACAGATGTTGAGGTGACCGGTGACTTACAACAAGCAAAAATATTTATCTCTGTTTTAGGCGATGACCAACAAAAGCATGATACGCTTGTTGGTTTAGCCAAGGCGAAGGGATTTATTCGTTCAGAAGTTGGGCAACGTATTCGCTTACGTAAAACGCCTGAACTAACGTTTGAATTTGATGAAGCGTATGAATATGGCAATCGTATTGAAACCATTTTACGTGATTTAAACAACAAATAATGAACGGGTAAATACACGGGAATCTGACTCAAGGTAGCAATGGGTCAGATTTTTCCTTGTACTTGTTTATTAATAAAATTTTCAAAAGCGTTAGCACCGTTTAACCTCGCTAGACTGTCAGTGGGCAATTCAAGCACTAAAAAACAATCGCTTGCCCCTTAACTAATGCTTTGCGTAGCAGGTCTTGTCCGGTTCGCTTTTGTACATTGGAGGCCCGAATGTTATGGATGGTATTTTACCGTTATGGAAGCCAAAAGGTATGACATCTCATGATTGTGTTTTTAGAATTAGAAAATTATTACATACTAAAAAAGTTGGTCATACAGGCACGCTTGACCCTGAAGTGGAGGGGGTTCTTCCAATTTGTGTTGGACAAGCTACAAAAATTGTTCCTTTTTTAACGAATACGAAAAAAACGTACATAGCTGAAGTCACATTAGGTACAGCCACAGATACGGAAGATGCTCATGGATCAATTGTGGAACAAAAACCGGTGACAAGGCCACCAATGAAACAGGATATTGTTGATGTATTAAAATCTTTTAAAGGCGTTATAACACAAATTCCACCAATGTATTCTGCGGTAAAAGTTAATGGTAAAAAGCTTTATGAATATGCAAGAGTTAACCAAACCGTAGAACGTCCGAAAAGACAAGTCACTATTTTTGAGATAGAATTAATAGAGCAACAAAATAACAATTCTTTTAAGGTAAAGGTAATCTGCTCAAAGGGTACATATATCAGGACATTATGTGTTGATATCGGAGCAAGAATAGGATATCCTGCACATATGTCAGATTTAATCAGAACAGAAACGGGTTCTTTTATGAAAGAGGATACGTATACGTTTAACGAAATTGAACGAGCTGTTGAATCAGAACAACAGGATAATATACTTTTGCCTATTTCAAGTGGGCTTACTCATCTAGATCGGTTAATGGTAAGTGAGGAACTCAAGGAAAAAGTGTTGAATGGACAAAAGTTAGTTAAACCGGATAAAAGGTTCACGACCGATCCGTTTGTTATCATGTACGATGATCAAGTATTAGCAATCTATCAAACACATCCTGAAAAAGACGATCAGATTAAGCCAGTTCGTGTTTTTCAAGTTGGATAAGAAAAGTGTAGGTGATTAAAACGTGCGTACGATTGAATTAACATATCCCCATACATTAGTTTTGGAGGAACTTCCAAAGACAGTTGCTGCTATTGGCTTTTTTGATGGAATACATAAAGGACATCAAAAGGTTATTCAAACAGCTGTTGATGAGGCAAAGAACAAAAATATGGAAAGTGCGGTAATTACATTTCACCCACATCCATCAGTTGTTTTAAAGAAAGACGTTCAACATGTAAGGTACATTACACCACTTAGAGAAAAACAGGAAATTTTGCAGCAAATGCAAGTTGACCGATTGTATATTATTAATTTTAATCAAGAATTGTCCACATTGTCGCCACAAGATTTTATTGACCATTTTATAATTGGGCTAAATATTCATCATTTAGTTGCGGGATTCGATTACTCATATGGTCATAAAGGAAAGGGAAACATGAAAGTAATTGGCGACCACGCAAAGGGAGCGTTTTCCTATTCGATAATTGATAAAGTTGAATTAGACAACGAGAAAGTAAGTTCTACTAAGATCAGAGAGCTGCTTAAAAATGGAGAAGTAGAAGCTACAAATGAGTTATTAGATAGACCGCTTTCTATTTATGGGATCGTAGTAGACGGAGATAAGCGTGGAAGAACAATTGGTTATCCAACAGCTAATTTGCGTATTGATCCAAATGCATTGTTGCCCAAAATTGGGGTATATGCCGTCAAAGTTTTGTACAAAAATGAAGTATATGAAGGTATGGCTAATTTAGGTGTTAATCCTACTTTTAAATCAGGTGTTGTAGAACCTTCTATAGAAGTAAATATTTTTGATTACAATAACGATTTGTATGGGGAAGAACTTAAGCTTGAATGGCATAAGTACATTCGTGATGAGAAGAAGTTTAACAGCGTTGAAGAGCTTGTTGAAGAAATTAGTAATGATGAAGCAAAAATCCGTCGTTATTTTTCCAAGTAATATATATTTATACTAATGGCTTTTTTGATAGGTTGTCACTTTTTACAGAATGTAAGTTAATGTTAGAGCTACCGTTCCGGATATAGATTCAGCATTGAAAAAGCTACTATCTTTTTGGAAATTGTCATACTAAAAAACTTGCAATTTATGTTGAAAAGATGTATTCTTAACAACGTAAAACCTTCGCTTGGCAAATCGAAACTCCGACGTTTGCTAGGGGAATGGGGATATGAACAACTAATAGGAGGTGAACAGGATGGCAATCACAAAAGAACGTAAAAATGAACTTATTAATGAATACAAAGTTCATGATAATGACACTGGTTCTCCAGAAGTACAAATCGCTGTCCTTACAGAGGAAATCACAACATTAAATGAACATTTACGAGTTCATAAAAAGGATCATCATTCACGTCGTGGTCTTTTGAAAATGGTTGGTAAACGTCGTAATTTACTTAACTATTTACGTAACAAAGACGTTACACGTTATCGTGATCTAATTAAAAAACTTGGTTTACGTAGATAACCTTGGAAAAAGCGGGAGTAATCCCGCTTTTTTTATACTTTTAAGATAATGAATTGTGAATCTTGGATAAAATGTGGTAACGATGTTAAGCTTCGTCACTGGGCAAGAGCGTACACTTTTGAATTTTTTAATACATAAAATTTACTTTTCAGCCTATTAACTATAAAATGAGAGATAGAATGTTATTGAAAGGAGTACTACAACTAATGGCAGATGAAAAACAAGTCTTCTCCACAGATATTGCTGGTAAAAAATTTATTGTAGAAATTGGAGAACTAGCTAAACAAGCTAATGGAGCTTGTATGATAAGATATGGAGACACATCCGTGTTGTCCGTTGCAACGGCATCAAAGGAACCAAAGGATTTACCGTTCTTTCCTTTGACAGTTAATTATGAAGAACGATTATATGCTGTAGGTAAAATACCTGGAGGGTTTATCAAACGTGAAGGAAGACCAAGTGAAAAAGCAATACTTGCATCACGTTTAATTGATAGACCAATCCGTCCACTTTTCCCAGATGGTTTTCGAAACGAAGTACAAGTAATTAGTACTGTTATGAGTGTAGATCAAGATTGTTCAACAGAAATTGCTGCAATGATTGGTTCCTCAATCGCTTTAAGCGTTTCAGACATTCCGTTCGAAGAACCAATTGCAGGTGTTCATGTTGGACGAGTTGATGGAGAGTTTATAATTAATCCAACAGTTGAGCAAGAAGAGAAAAGCGATATTGATTTAACAGTTGCCGGAACAAAAGATGCAATTAATATGGTAGAGGCCGGTGCACAGGAAATTCCTGAAGAAGATATGCTTGAGGCAATTATGTTCGGACATCAGGAAATTACTCGTCTAGTTGCTTTTCAAGAGGAAATTGTTGCAGCGATTGGACAGGCAAAATCAGATGTGATTTTATTCGAGCCTGACCAAGAATTGACTACAAAAGTGGAGAATGAAGCAAAAGAAAAATTAGTTGCTGCAATACAAGTACAAGAAAAACATGCTAGAGAAGATGCAATTGATGCTGTTAAAGAAGAAATCGTTGCATTGTATGAAGAACAAGAAGATGATGTTGTAAAGCAAGTAAAATCAATTTTGGATAAAATGGTAAAAGAGGAAGTTCGTCGCTTAATTACAAAAGAAAAAGTACGTCCAGACGGTCGTAAAATCGATGATATTCGTCCTTTATCATCACGTGTCGGCGTATTGCCTAGAACACATGGATCTGGTTTATTTACACGTGGCCAAACGCAAGCATTAAGCATCTGTACACTTGGAGCATTAGGTGATGTACAGATATTAGATGGGTTAGATTTAGAAGAGTCTAAACGTTTTATGCATCATTATAATTTCCCACAATATAGTGTTGGTGCTACTGGCCCAATCCGTGGACCAGGTCGACGTGAAATTGGACATGGAGCACTTGGGGAACGAGCGCTTGAAAAAGTTATACCGTCAGACAAGGTTTTCCCTTATACAATTCGTCTTGTGTCTGAAGTGTTGGAGTCAAATGGATCTACATCACAGGCAAGTATCTGCGCAAGTACATTAGCAATGATGGATGCAGGTGTTCCAATTAAGGCGCCAGTAGCAGGTATTGCAATGGGTCTTGTTAAATCCGGAGACGATTATACGATTTTAACAGATATTCAAGGTATGGAAGATGCGTTAGGTGATATGGACTTTAAGGTGGCTGGAACAGCACAAGGTGTTACCGCGTTACAAATGGATATCAAAATTGACGGGTTATCAAGAGAAATTTTATCTGAAGCATTAACACAGGCTAAAAAAGGTCGTATGCAAATTTTAGATTCTATGCTTGCAACAATTAAGGAACCTAAAACAGAATTATCACAATATGCACCAAAAATTTTAACTATGAAGATTAATCCTGATAAAATCCGTGATGTAATTGGACCAAGTGGTAAACAAATTAATCAGATTATTGATGAGACTGGTGTAAAAATAGATATTGAACAAGATGGTAATGTATTTATTTCCTCAACAGATTCTATAATGAATGAGAAAGCAAAACAAATTATTGGGGACCTTGTTAGGGAAGTTGAAGTTGGTCAAATGTACTTAGGAACGGTTAAGCGAATCGAAAAATTTGGGGCATTCGTTGAATTGTTTAAAGGTAAAGATGGTTTGGTTCACATATCCGAACTAGCTGAAGAACGAACAAATAAAGTGGAAGATGTCGTTTCAATTGGTGATCAAATAATGGTTAAAGTTAAGGAAATTGATCATCAAGGTAGAGTTAACCTTTCACGAAAAGCGGTATTGAAGGAACAAAAGGAAAAAAGCGAACAAACTAAATCTTAATATGAAAAACAAAGAAACAAGAAGCTGGAAAACCAGTTTCTTTTTTTATTGGTTATAATAACCATGGAATCGGCTAATTTACTGACTCTTTTCGAACGTAAGTATCCTTAATATCGTGGCAAACGTTTTTATAAGCATATCTTGTCCTCATTTTTCATATATGTGAATGAGGAGGGATATGTATGTACCGTTATCGTATTGTACATATTATTGTTTTTATAATTATTGTAGCAATATCGTTTAATAATGATTACAATCCATTTATTGTAAATGATGTGAAAACATTTTCGAACTCCATCGAAAATGTGAGCAAACAAGAAGATGTTTTATATAAAGAAATAAAGCAAAAAAGTTCCGAGTTTGCTGTATCTCCTCAAAATGCGGTAATTGATGAGATTTGGAAAAAAACTCCCGGTCGTAATGGGAGGAAAGTAAATATTAATAAATCATACCAACAAATGAAAGAAAAGGGTGTATTTGATAAATCATTACTTGTTTACGACCAGGTTCCTCCAAAAGTTACAATGGAAGACCTGCCGCCTGCACCTATATATCGCGGACACCCTGAAAAACAAATGGTTGCATTTTTAATAAATGTTTCCTGGGGTACAGAGTACATCCCGAATATTTTAAAAACATTAAAGGAACAAGAAGTAAAGGCTACATTTTTCATTGAGGGCAAATGGGCTAAGGATAACGCTGATTTGGTTAAAATGATAGATGAACAGGGTCATACCATTGGAAATCATGCCTACAATCATCCAGCAATGGAACGCTTATCAAATAAGGAAATAAGGGAACAAATAGAACAAACAAATGATATAATCAAAGCGATTACTGGTAAAACGCCAAAATGGTTTGCTCCACCGAGTGGGGGCTTTAACGATCAAGTAGTAAAAATAGCAGATGAATTAAATATGGAGACAATTCTTTGGAGTGTAGATACGATTGATTGGAAGAATCCAACTGTTTCTGTTATGATGAACCGAGTAATGAGCAAAATTCATCCAGGTGCCATGGTCTTAATGCATCCAACAAATTCAATTGCACAGGGATTAAAACCTTTAATCCAAAACATAAAGAAAAAGGGATATAGAATAGGTACGGTTGATAGTTTGCTTACTGAGGAAAGATAAAAAATAAACGGAATCGCTAATTTAGATGTTCTAGAGCAGGGCATGGTTCATTATGTAATTTTAGTTATTTCACAGTATAGTTAAATTTTGGGAGGACAACTAATTGATTGAAAAACATACAAGTAAAAACGGACTTAGAATTGTTTTAGAGACAATACCGGCAGTAAGATCAGTCACAATTGGAATATGGGTTTTAACTGGTTCACGTAATGAGACACAGCTGGATAATGGTATCTCACATTTTATTGAGCATATGTTTTTTAAAGGTACCAAATCAAGATCTGCGAAAGACATAGCTGAAGCATTTGATGCTATAGGTGGTCAAGTCAACGCGTTTACCTCTAAAGAATACACTTGCTTTTATGCAAAAGTACTTGATACACATAAAGAATTAGCTTTAGATATTTTAGCAGATATGTTTTTTCATTCATCATTTGATGAAGAAGAAATGGAACGGGAGAAAAAAGTCGTTTTAGAAGAAATAAAAATGTATGAGGATACTCCTGATGATATTGTTCATGATTTGTTGGCACGTGCAGCATATGGTGAGCATCCTTTAGGATACCCGATTTTAGGTACTGAGGAACATTTAAAAGGCTTCAAACCAGATACTTTACGTAATTATATTTCTCAATGTTATACACCTGAAAATGTTGTTGTATCGATTGCCGGTAATGTTGATCATACATTTATTAATAAAGTCGAAAACTATTTTGGCACATACGAATCGAATAATCGCCGTGAAGAAATTAGTAAACCAATTTTCTTGGCAAATAATATTGAAAGAAATAAAGATACTGAACAAGCTCATTTATGTTTAGGTTATGAAGGTTTTCCGGTTGGTGATGAATACACATACAGTTTAGTAATTATGAATAACGTGCTTGGTGGAAGTATGAGTTCAAGACTGTTTCAAGATGTGAGGGAAAACAAAGGGTTAGCGTATTCCGTATTTTCTTATCATTCCTCATTTCTGGACAATGGGTTATTAACTATCTACGCTGGAACTGGAAAAGAGCAGTTACCACTATTGCAAGATACGATTAAGCAGACTGTGGATACGTTAATTGACCGGGGTCTAACGGATAAAGAGCTAACCAATAGTAAAGAACAATTTAAAGGAAACCTTATGCTTAGTTTAGAAAGTACTAGTAGCCGTATGAGTCGAAACGGAAAGAATGAATTATTGTTAAAACGTCATCGTACATTAGATGAGATGATTAAAGAAATAGATGCTGTTAATCATGATTCAATTCAATCCGTTATTCAGTCAATTTTTAAACAGCCAGCATCCAAAGCATTAATTGCACCAAAAGTTGAAGCCTGATATTCTTAGTGTATCCATAAATAACCTATGTTTTCAACATAGGTTATTTTTTTATACATATACATGTAATAAAAGAAGACTGCTGTTATTACACAATATACATAAACTGCGACATGACGAAAAATTATGTTTGGTGACCTTCTACCGCTGCGGAAATACACTACGCTTTCCGTGGGCTCGCGATGAGCCTCCTCGTGAGAAACCCACTCACTGTGGGGTCTCATCGTCTTCACTATCCCACAGGAGTCTCCGTGTATTTCCTTCGCTGGTGTGCGTTTACGGTCCATAGGTGGAATAAAAATTGTTATAGAAGACCGCATTATACCACATCACTAGTCCGGGTGAGCGGAGGGTGTGACTCCTGCGGGAACAGCACGAGTCCGAAGACCCCGCAGAGTGGTTTTCTCGAGGAGGTTGAGGCCGTGCCCGCGGAAAGCATCCGCCCGTAGCGATCCCGGACGACGATCAAGAATTAGATTTAACAATTAAATCACTTACGTCGCATTTTACGGAAACTACGAAGTTAAAATGTAACAAAATTTACGAATGAGCCAACAAGAAAAAAGGGCAGGGAGGAGAATTGTCATGCGTTATAAGGATATAAGCGGGAAAGAAATTGTTGATGTTTCCCAAGGTGCAAGATTAGGCGTTTTAGGGCAAACCGATTTAGAAATAAACGAAAAAACCGGACAGATTGAATCATTTATAATTCCTAATTACAAATGGTTTGGTTTAAAAAAGGAGGGTGATGAAACAAAAATACGCTGGAATGCGATTAAAAAGATAGGTGAAGACATGATAATGATAGAGATTGATTAACTATCGAAGGCTAGTATCGTTTACATGATACTAGTCTTTTTTTATTTTCAGCAAAAGACTAATCACTAACACCTATTTAACACATAAGCTATATGGAAATGACTTAATACAGGATGTTTAAAAAGTATGTATTAATATGGTGAGGGGTGTTTTACAATAATGAGTCGATTTATAGCTGTATTAGGCGGTGATGGACGATATTTAGAATTAATACGACAGTTGAAAGAGCTTCCTGATACAACAATTTTTCTAGTAGGATTTGATAAATTAGAGCAAGGATTCACAGGTTTAAAACAAATCGATTTCAATGAGCTAGAGCCAGAAAAATTAGATGCAGTAATTTTTCCAATTACTGGTACAGACCAAAACGGTATTGTTAAAACTGTTTTTTCAGACCAACATATTAAATTGGAAAAAGAGTGGTTTAGTCAATTAAAAAAATCAACGCTTATTTTTACTGGGATAACGAGTGTTTATTTAACATCTGTCACAAAAGAATTAAATCTTTCATTGATTCCTTTGTTTGATCGTGATGATGTTGCAATTTACAATTCAATTCCAACAGCAGAAGGAACAATTATGATGGCTATTGAACATACAGATTATACAATTCACTCTTCACGCGTAATCGTCACAGGGTTTGGCAGAGTTGGAAATACGGTGGCAAATAAATTTTCAGCACTAGGAGCAAAAGTTTCCGTTTGCGCAAGAAGTATTAGGGATTTGGCAAGGATTACCGAAATGGGTTTAACAGCAATACCTTTAGCAAATTTACACGAGCATACAGACAAATGCGATCTATTAATTAATACGATTCCATCACGTGTTATTACGGAAGATTCCATTCAGCATTTACCTTCACATGCATTAATAATCGATTTGGCTTCAAAACCAGGAGGCACTGATTTTGATTATGCTGACAGACGTGGTATAAAAGCAATTTTAGCACGTAGTTTACCTGGAATCGTTGCACCAAAAACATCTGGAAAAATACTTGCAGATGTAATTAAACAATTTTTATTAGAGGGAAAGGAGAATGCAGAATGAATCTTGAAGGAAAACGAATTGGATTTGGATTAACGGGGTCACATTGTACGTATGATCAGGTTTTTCCTCAACTGCAGCGGTTAGTGGATGCAAAAGCAGATGTAGTTCCAATTGTTACTTACACAGTTAAAAATATAGATACAAAGTTTGGTAAGGCGGAGGACCATATCAAAAAAATTGAAACGATTACTGGGAAACGTGTAATTTCAACAATGCCGGAAGCGGAACCATTAGGACCTAAATATCCGTTAGATTGCATGGTAATCGCTCCGTTAACAGGGAATTCCATGAGCAAGCTAGCAAATGCGCTTACTGATTCACCTGTTTTAATGGCGGCTAAAGCAACTATGCGAAATCAAAGTCCTGTTGTTTTGGGGATATCTACAAATGATGCTCTTGGATTAAATGGTGTAAATTTAATGCGATTAATGGCAAGTAAGTTTATTTATTTTATTCCATATGGGCAGGATGATCCATACAAGAAGCCTAATTCTCTTGTTGCTAAAATGGATTATTTGCCTGATACCATAGAAACTGCACTGGATCATAAACAAATTCAACCTGTTATTGTTCCGTTTGTAGACTAATATATGATACACTAATTATTAATTTTATAAATATTGCAAACTAGGGAAGGGAGTCATAACAATGACAAGTAAAACAGCATATAATATTGCAATAGTTGGTGCAACAGGTGCAGTAGGTCAAAAAATCGTTCAAATTTTAGAGGATAAAAAATTTCCAATCGATACGTTAAAACTTTTATCTTCGGAACGATCTGCAGGAAAAAAACTCCTTTTCAATAACCAAGAAATTATAGTAGAAAAGGCTACAGCTGAAAGTTTTGCTGGAATAGATATCGCTTTATTCTCTGCAGGGGGATCTGTTTCTAAAGCATTAGCACCAAAAGCTGTTGAACATGGTGCAGTGGTTATCGATAACACAAGTGCATTTAGAATGGATGAAAATGTTCCACTTGTAGTTCCAGAGGTAAATGAATCGGATATTAAAGCACATAATGGAATTATAGCAAATCCTAATTGTTCGACAATCCAAATGGTTGCAGCACTGCAGCCTCTCAAAAAAGCTTTTGGTCTATCGCGAGTTATTGTATCAACATATCAGGCTGTCTCTGGGTCTGGAAATCAAGCATGTAACGAGCTGGAAAATCAAACAAAACAATATTTAGAAAACCAGGAAATGACAGCAGAACTATTACCTGTAAAAGGGGATAAAAAGCACTTTCCAATTGCATTTAATGCACTACCACAAATAGATGTATTCCAAGAAAATGGCTATACATTTGAGGAAATGAAAATGATTAACGAGACGAAAAAAATTATGCATTCGCCTGAATTATCCGTAGTAGCAACATGTGTTAGATTGCCTTTCTTTACATCACATGCTGAGAGTGTATATGTAGAATTAGAACAGGATAATTTAGCGGTTAAGGATCTGTGGGATGTATTAACGAATGCTGAAGGTGTTGTATTGGAAGATGATCCAAGTACGCAAACATATCCTACCCCTCTAAGTGCTGCAAATAAGGAGGAAGTATTTGTAGGAAGAGTACGAAAGGATATCGATAAATCGAATGGATTTCATTTATGGGTTGTCTCCGATAACTTATTGAAGGGTGCTGCATGGAATACGGTGCAGATTGCTGAACGTTTAATTCAAAATAATTGGCTTTAAGAAGGTGTTACAGATTTTAAGGTAGAGGTGTAACAATGCAGATTATAATTCAAAAATTTGGTGGAACTTCTGTACAATCAGAAGAAAATCGGAATCATGTTATTAAACATATAAAAGCTGCGTTAATGAAAAACTATAAACTAGTTGTTGTAGTATCTGCATTAGGAAGAAAGCCTGATCCATATGCAACCGATACACTTTTGGATTTGGTTGGTTTTCCTGAAGGACACAATTCTAATCGAGAACTGGATTTATTAATGTCTTGTGGGGAAACTATTGCTTCAGTGGTATTGTCAAATGAATTACGAAAACAACACATCGCCTCAACGGCAATAACAGGTGCCCAGGCTGGTTTTGTTACAAACGAAGATTTTAATCAAGCAAAAATTAAAGGAGTCAATCCTAGAAGAATAGTAAAGGAATTCAGTGAGCATGATGTTGTTGTTGTGGCAGGTTTCCAAGGTCAGACTAAAAATGGCGAGATTACAACAATTGGCCGTGGCGGAAGTGATACAACTGCATCCGCTTTGGGCGCTGCCTTACAAGCAGAACGAATTGAGATATTTACTGATGTAAATGGGATAATGACCGCTGATCCACGAGTTGTAAAAAATGCACGCTCATTGGATGTTGTGACATACACGGAGATATGTAATTTAGCATATCAAGGGGCGAAAGTCATTCACCCTAGGGCTGTTGAAATTGCGATGCAGGCAAAAATTCCAATCCGCGTCAGATCTACTCATTCCGAGGACCAGGGTACACTCGTAACAACATCTAGAGTTCAAGAATCAGGTATGGATGTAGCAGACAGATTAATTACCGGGATAGCACACATGGCATCTATTACACAAATTAAGGTTCATGCGAAAGAAGAAGCTCACCGGCTCCATTCCGAAGTGTTTAAAGCAATGGCAGAGGCCGGGATTTCTGTTGACTTTATCAATATTTCCCCAACAGGAGTTATCTACACAGTACCAAATGCGTTTACCAAAAGAGCCATTGATATTTTAAGAAGACTAGGATTTCAACCGGAAATAACCGAAAAGTGCGCAAAAGTATCTGCTGTTGGAGCAGGTATGACGGGAATTCCGGGAGTTGCCTCTATAATAGTTCAATCGTTAACAACTTCTGGAGTACAAATACTTCAATCCGCCGACAGTCATACAACTATTTGGGTCTTAATCTACGAGAAAGACCTAATAAAAGCAGTAAATGCCCTTCATGATGCTTTCAATTTAAGCATAATGGAAAAATTATAGCACGTTCATTGCACCTAAGAATGGAAGGGGATTGACATGAATTTTGGTAATGTGCTTTCAGCAATGGTAACCCCGTTTGATGATCAAGGAAATATTGATTATGAGCAAACAACCATGTTAATTAATTATTTGCTTAATAATGGAACAGATGGTTTAGTCGTCGCCGGTACAACTGGTGAGTCACCAACGTTAACAACGGAAGAAAAAATTAGCCTTTTTAAACACGTTGTAAAAGTAGTTAACAAGAGAGTTCCAGTTATTGCTGGAACAGGTACGAATAATACTGCTTCATCCATATTGTTAACAAAAGAAGCAGAAAATTGTGGTGTAGATGCTATTATGCTTGTTGCGCCATATTATAACAAACCAAACCAGCGCGGATTGTATGAGCATTTTGCGGCTATAGCTAATGAAACAACTCTTCCAGTTATGTTATATAATATACCAGGGAGATCTGTTGTTAAAATGAGTGCAGATACAATTATTGATTTAAGTAATATCTCGAATATAGTTTCCGTAAAAGAAGCGAGTGGAGATTTGGAACAGGTGGCGAATATTATTGAAAATACAACCAGTAATTTTACTGTATATTCTGGTGATGATAGTCTTACGTTGCCGATGTTAGCTATTGGAGCTGATGGGATTGTCTCCGTTGCTTCCCATATAATTGGAAAGGAAATTCAAGAAATGGTTCAAGCATATCACGCTGGTGACGTAAAAAAAGCGTCATCCATTCATCGAAGTGTGTTACCGATAATGGCTGGACTATTTAAATATCCATCACCTACTCCCGTAAAAGCAGCTCTTAACATAAAAGGTATTGCCACTGGTGGGGTTCGTTTACCATTGTTAACTCTTACAAAAGATGAAGAGAATGAAATAAAAGAATTGATTGATGGGTAGACCAGATTACTGGTTTGCCCTTTCTTTATGCATGCAACACTTCTTTTTCGTTCATACTACAGATAGTGTGAACACAAAAAAGGAGTGTCGATAAATGAATGAAGATAAATCAAAAAAAGAGGATCAAAACCAAAATGATCAGTCCAATCCTTCATCACTAGTTCAAAAAATACAGCAGTTGGGTCAGTCAAACGTGCCCCAGGCTCCGGATTCAAATATTCATGTACTCTCCATTATTGGACAAGTAGAGGGGCATGTACAATTACCACCACAAAATAAGACAACAAAATATGAACATTTACTTCCACAACTGATAGCAATTGAGCAGAATCCCAAAATAGAGGGTCTTGTTATTTTGCTAAACACAGTCGGTGGAGATGTTGAAGCTGGCCTTGCTTTATCAGAAATGATCGCCTCTATTTCAAAACCAACCGTTTCCATTGTTTTAGGTGGCGGGCATTCTATTGGGGTACCGATTGCAGTCTCCACTGACTATTCTTTTATTGTTCCGACTGCCACCATGACCATTCATCCTATTCGATTAACTGGGTTAGTTATAGGTGTTCCACAAACATTTGAGTATTTGGATAAGATGCAAGATCGGGTGATCAATTTTGTAACGCATCATTCGAATATTAAAGAGGAAAAATTTAAGGAACTTATGTTTGAAAAAGGTAATTTAACCAGAGATATCGGGACAAATGTTGTCGGTACTGACGCTGTGGAATTTGGTTTGATTGATGAGGTTGGTGGAGTTACAGAAGCAATGAAAAAGGTGAATGAATTGATAAATGTAAATAAGGATAGAGAAGGTAAGGTGATACAATGATTCTTTATACACCATTATCTGAAACAGATATTTTTCCATATTCTGAGGAAGCGTTCAAAAGTAGACAGTGTGTAACATATCAAGGTAAAGAAATGTATGTAGAACAATCAGAAGATGGGTCCTATCAATTATTACAATTGCTGTCAACCGATCCACAGGATTTTTTAGATGATAGGTTTACTCCAGGTACTGTTTTTCGTTAAGGCTGCTTTCGAAGTGGGTGTTTGTCTCGTAACTGCCTTTCAGAGAAGGCTCATGCGTTACTAGTAGGAGGGGGTGGATAACAAGAATCCATCCGAAAAGATCATTACGAAACCCGCGCTCGCTAAAAGATTATTATCACGTTTTACTTTCACACATGCCAATCTATGATATAATAATCATGGAAGTATTTGTATAGATACGTAACCCTTGCCAGAATATTGGCAGGGGTTTCTAAATTCATCTATTTTTGCATAATAGAGGTGAACAGTGTGGCAAAAAAGAGAAAGAAAAGAAAAAAACAACTAAAAAAACAAGTTAAATATGAATTACTAGGTCTATTATTTATTTTTCTAGCAATCTTTGGAAGTGGTGCTGGGGCAATAAGTGATGGTGCTATCCCAAGTGGTCTAGAGAATATATTTCGTTTCTTTTTAGGAATCTGGTATTTTATCGCTTCGATATTTTTACTAATAACCGGTGTCATCCTGATGGTTAAAAGACGCTATCCAGACTTTACCCATAAAAAAATGATAGGTTTTTATATCATTCTTTCAGGAAGCCTGTTATTAACACATATTCAAACATTTGAACGCTTGTTGCTATTAACTGGAGATACATCGATACTTAAAGCAACCTGGGATAACTTCTTTGCGTATTTAAATGGGCAGGGTACAGCTATGCAAACTGGTGGCGGTTTGATTGGAGCCATACTATTTGCTTTTTGCTATTATTTGTTTTCAGCAGTGGGGGCAAAGATAGTAGCCGTTTTTTCAATTTTAATTGGTTTTATTTTCATGACGGATTTTTCAATCGGAGACTTTTTTTCTAAATTCTTGAAAAAGATAAAAGAGACACTTAGAAAATATAAAGATCGTTTTCAAGCGTATCGTGAGAAAAAAGCCATATCCGATGATCTTGATGTTCTAGAAGCAAAAAATGATGATGATATCGTTAACCAAGATGAACCAGTGATTCAGGATTTTACTGATGTTGCCTATTCATTTGACAATCCACCACAAGAGGAACCGAAAACAAAAGAAATAAAAGAAGATGAGCAAGAAACTGATGAGATAGAAATTGAAAATGCAATGCCAATGACAGAAACAGAGAATTATGAATATGAATTGCCGTCACCTAGTATACTAGCTGAGCCGGCATACAATTCACAGCAACATGAAAAATCACATATTCAAGCTACAGTACGTAAATTGGAGCGGACATTTAATAGCTTTGGTGTTAAGGCAAGAGTGACGAAGGTTCATGTTGGACCAGCTGTAACAAAATATGAAGTTTATCCAGAAGCGGGTGTGAAGGTAAGCAAGATTGTTGGCTTGCACGATGATCTAGCCCTTGCATTAGCCGCAAAGGATATTCGGATTGAAGCACCGATACCAGGAAAATCTGCAGTTGGTATCGAAGTGCCAAATCAGGAAGTGGCAATGGTATCGCTACGGGAAGTTCTCGATACGTCAATGAAGCACGCATCTAAACTGTTATTTGCATTAGGTAGAGATATTTCTGGTGATGCAGTAGTTGGTGAATTAAATAAAATGCCGCATTTATTGATTGCGGGTGCAACAGGAAGTGGGAAGAGTGTCTGCGTGAATGGTATTATTACGACGATTTTAATGCGGGCTAAACCACATGAAGTGAAAATGATGATGATTGATCCGAAGAAGGTTGAATTGAATGTTTATAACGGAATTCCTCATTTGCTAGCTCCAGTCGTAACGGATCCTAAAAAAGCTTCAAGGGCATTAAAAAAAGTTGTGGCTGAAATGGAGCGACGATATGACCTCTTTTCTGATACAGGAACGAGAAATATTGAAGGGTATAATGAATATATACGGAAATATAATCTAACAGCTGAAGATCAACAGCCTAACCTTCCATATGTCGTTGTTTTAGTAGATGAGCTAGCTGATTTAATGATGGTAGCATCCAGTGATGTAGAAGATTCTATAACTAGATTGGCACAGATGGCAAGGGCCGCAGGAATTCATTTAATAATCGCGACACAACGTCCATCTGTAGATGTTATAACAGGTGTGATCAAAGCAAATATTCCATCACGTATAGCATTTAGTGTATCATCACAAACGGATTCACGAACCATTTTAGATTCAGGTGGTGCTGAGAAGCTACTAGGGCGTGGAGATATGCTGTTTATGCCTGTTGGGGCATCAAAGCCAACAAGGGTGCAAGGTGCGTTTCTATCAGATGAAGAAGTAGAACGAATTGTTGATCATTGTGTTGACCAACAAAAAGCTAGCTATCAGGAAGAAATGATTCCAGAAGATACAGCTGAAGTAGCATCAGAAGTCGATGATGAATTATATGACGATGCTGTGCAATTAATTACTGAAATGCAAAGTGCTAGTGTATCAATGTTACAACGAAGGTTCCGAATTGGTTATACACGAGCAGCACGGTTAATTGATGCGATGGAAGACAGAGGGATAGTTGGACCATATGAGGGAAGTAAACCTAGAACAGTCTTGATATCACAATCAGAAGAGAAAACCTCTTAACCATATTTATTCTATAGTGGTAAATTAAATACAGGCAGTATCTATCCATTCAGGAAGATACTGTCTGTTGTAGTATATCGGTAAAATGGTAGCGTTATTTTGTCGAAATTTGAGAGATTGCATAAATTTTTTAAGAAATTTGTCCTATAACTGTTTATTTCCTTCCGTAAAAATGATATATTTATTTCGGACATTACAGTCATACGTCAGATGTCAGATCTCTTGCTCGATTATTTAGAAAATTAGCTTAACATAAGGCTTTTATATTATTTTATTATTTTATTTGTAGGAGGTCATCATGTCGATTAAATTAGATTCACGTCATTTATATTTGCAGGTTATTGATGAAATTAAGCGCGATATTGAAAGCGGTATCTACAAAGAAAAGCAAAAGCTTCCATCTGAATTTCAATTGTCCAAGCATCTAGGGGTTTCGCGAGCTACGTTGCGAGAGGCGTTAAGAATTCTGGAAGAAGAGAATGTTGTAACTAGACGACATGGTGTAGGAACATTTGTTAATCCAAAACCAATATTTTCATCAGGTATTGAACAGTTAAATAGTGTTACAAACATGATCAAACAATCTGGAAAAGCACCGGGTTCTGAATACCTATCAACGGAATTTATTGAACCTACGGAGGAAGACCGAAAAAGATTTTCTCCAAAAGAAATAAAAACATTAGCAAAAATTGAGCGAGTTCGAACTGCAAATAATGAACCGGTTGTTTTTTGTATTGATAAGGTTCCAGAAGGTTTAATCCCATTAGAATTTGTACATAAAGAGGATTCATTATTTCAACTAATGGAAAACCATACTGGAAAACGAATTGCTTATGCTGTTACATTTATTGAACCGATAAGTTATCATGATCGTATATATGATATTTTGGGCTGTGAACCAGAGCAATCATTGTTGTTACTAAAACAAATGCATTATACAGCAGAAGACGAACCAGTACTATACTCAGCGAATTATTTCAGATCGGATATGTTTAGTTTTCATGTTTTACGAAAACGTATGTAAAGGGTTTCAAACTGTAACTTTATTTTAAGATTTATAGACACTTTAGGGAGGTGGTCGTAAAACAGACGAACTACTTATTGCGTCAAGTCATTTATTCTTATTTATACAATTCAAAAGTAGGGGGTTTTTTGATTGAAAAATCGTAAATTTTTATTACTATTTGCTTTACTGTTAACGCTTGGAATGGTGCTGGCAGCATGCGGAAGTTCAGGGGATGACGAAACAAAGGGAAACGATAGTAAATCAGAAGATGATGCAAGCAGCGAAGGAGCTTCTGACTTCAGTGCAGCAATGGTAACTGATGTAGGTGGAGTTGATGATAAGTCATTTAACCAATCAGCGTGGGAAGGGCTAAAAGCTTGGGGGAAAGAGCACGACCTAACAAAAGGAAATGGTTTTGATTACGCACAATCAGATGACAAATCTCAATATATGCCAAATCTAACACGTCTTGTTAAACAAAAGTATAATTTAATTTTTGGAATTGGTTTCAAACTAAAAGAAGATATTACAAAAGTATCAAAACAATATCCGGATACACATTTTGCAATTGTTGATGATGTTGTAGAGCAGCCAAATGTTGCAAGTGTTACATTTAAAGAGCATCAAGGATCATTCTTAGTAGGTGTTGCAGCTGCTAAGAAAACAAAGTCAAACAAAGTTGGATTTGTAGGTGGAGTTGATTCGCCTTTAATTAACAAATTTGAATCTGGTTTTATTGCTGGTGTTAAATCAGTAAACCCTGATATCGAAGTTGAAGTACAATATGCTGAATCATTTGGAGCAGCTGATAAAGGTAAACTGATTGCTTCAAATATGTATAACAATGGAATTGACGTTATTTATCATGCTTCAGGCGCAACAGGTAATGGTGTATTCGCTCAAGCAAAAGACATCAAACAAAACAATCCCGATCAAGATGTTTGGGTAATTGGTGTTGACCGTGACCAATATGCTGAGGGACAAATTGATGATTATAACGTTACTTTAACGTCAATGGTTAAACGTGTAGATATCGCTGTACAAGACCTTGCTAATAAATCAATGAATGGGGAATTCCCTGGTGGAGAAATCCTAGAGTATGGTTTAGAGGATGAGGCTGTAAGTGTAGCTATGACAAATAAAGAAGCTATGACAGATGATATTGTAAAAGCCGTAGAAGAATGGAAAGAGAAAATTGTAAATGGCGAGGTTGAAGTTCCTAAAACTCGCGAAGAAACAGACGCTTTTCTTAAAGCATTATAAAATGAAAAAGGCTGGAATTACCAGCCTTTTTCAAACTAAACATGGCTAAAAATCTTTAAATGAAAAGTTAACATGTTTTCCGGCCTTTTCATTTGGTGGTTTTTATTAACCAGTAATTTTTATTAAGAGGGGTGAATAGTGGTGGATTACGTTATTGAGATGCTAAATATACGTAAAGAATTTCCTGGCATAGTTGCAAACGATAATATAACTGTACAAGTTAAAAAAGGTGAAATACATGCATTATTAGGAGAAAATGGTGCAGGAAAGTCAACTTTAATGAATGTACTGTTTGGTTTGTATCAGCCGGAAAAAGGTGAAATTAAAGTTAAAGGCAAAAAAGTGAATATTACCAATCCAAATATAGCAAATGATTTAGGAATTGGTATGGTTCATCAGCATTTTATGTTGGTAGAACCATTTACAGTTACACAAAATATTATTTTAGGTAATGAACCGAAAAAGAAGAGTGGGAAAATAGATATAAAAAAAGCAGAAAAAGAAATTCAGGAACTTTCTGATCGCTATGGTTTGAAAGTAGATCCAACTGCGAAAATTAGTGATATTTCAGTGGGTATGCAACAACGCGTTGAAATCCTGAAAACGCTATATCGTGGTGCTGACGTGCTTATTTTTGATGAACCAACAGCTGTACTTACCCCTCAAGAAATTAAAGATTTAATTGAGATTATGCGTTCATTAATTAAGGAAGGCAAATCAATTATTTTGATTACACATAAGTTAAAGGAAATTATGGAAGTATGTGACCGTTGTACTGTAATTCGGAAGGGTAAAGGTATCAAAACAGTAGATGTAGAAAATACAAACGCTACTGAACTTGCTTCTTTAATGGTAGGTCGCGAGATTAGCTTTAAAACGGAAAAAACAGAAGCAAATCCAAAAGAAACTGTATTAAAAATTGATGATTTATATGTAAAAGATGCTAGAAAAGTAGACTTGGTTAAGGGTCTTAATCTTGAATTACGTGCAGGTGAAATTGTTGGGATAGCAGGTATTGATGGAAATGGTCAAACCGAACTTATTGAGGCTATTACCGGTCTCCGAAAAACTGAATCTGGAACAATTAAGCTAAATAATAAAGATATAACGAATATGAAACCACGTAAGGTTACTGAAAGTGGAATTGGACATATACCACAGGATCGTCATAAATATGGACTTGTTTTGGACTATCCAATTGGCGAGAATATGGTATTACAAACGTATTATCAAAAACCTTTTTCAAAGGGAACCGTATTGAATTATAAAGAAATTTACAAAAAAGCAAATAAATTAATTAAAGAATATGATGTACGTACGCCAAGTGAATATACAAAAGCACGTGCTCTTTCTGGTGGAAATCAACAAAAAGCGATCATTGGTCGTGAAGTAGATCGTTCGCCGGATCTATTAATTGCTGCACAACCAACGAGAGGATTAGATGTAGGCGCAATAGAATTTATTCATAAAAAATTGATTGAAGAACGTGACAAAGGAAAAGCAGTTCTATTAATCTCGTTTGAACTAGATGAAATAATAGATGTAAGTGATACGATTTCTGTTATGTTTGACGGTAAAATAGTGGCAAACGTGAAGCCTGAGGAAACAAACGAACAAGAATTAGGACTTCTTATGGCAGGTAGTAATAAGACAGAGGCAGGTGATTGGAATGGCATCGAATAAATTGTTTAATATACTCGTACCGATTATATCTGTTTTACTAGGTTTAATTGCTGGTGCAATCATTATGCTTGTTTCAGGGTATAATCCAATTGCTGGTTATACAGCATTGTGGAATGGTGCATTTGGTGATTTATATTTCATGGGAGAAACAGTAAGGCAAATAACACCTTACATTTTAACAGGTCTAGCGGTTGCATTTGCTTTTAGATCAGGCTTATTTAACATCGGAGCAGAAGGACAGGTTATTGTTGGTTGGCTCGCCGCTGTATGGGTTGGACTGGCCATAGATGCGCCAATGATTATTCATTTACCATTAGCAGTTATTGCTGCAGCAGTAGCAGGGGCAATTTGGGGATTTATACCAGGCATATTAAAGGCAAAACTTGGTGTTCATGAAGTTATTGTAACTATCATGATGAATTATATCGCTTTATATTGTACAAATGAAATTATAAGAAGTGTTTTAACAGATAATATGGATTCAACTGAAATTATTCCTCCTTCTGCATCGTTAGCTTCTGAATGGTTGCAAGGATTAACGTTTTTTTCTCGTATGCATTATGGTATTTTAATTGCCTTATTTGCAGCAGTGGTTATGTGGTTTATTATGCAACGGACAACCATTGGATATGAGTTAAAAGCGGTTGGCTTTAATCAACATGCTTCAAAGTATGCCGGAATGAAGGTTAGTAAAAATATTATTCTATCGATGGTAATTGCTGGTGCATTTGCAGGATTGGCAGGTGCCATGGAAGGTTTAGGAACTTATGGATCAATTTCGGTTATGTCTGGCTTCACGAACTTGGGTTTTGATGGTATCGCAGTAGCCTTACTGGGAGCAAATACCGCTTTAGGTGTTGTACTTGCTGCTATCTTGTTTGGTGTATTAAAAGTAGGTGCTATCAATATGCCAACAGGGGCAGAAGTACCAACTGAGCTTGTTGATATTATCATTGCATTGATTATTTTCTTTGTTGCATCAAGTTACATTATACGATGGATTTTACTTCGCTTTAAAAAGGAGGGGAAATAAATGGTAGATATTTTACAATCAATCATTCCACCAGCACTATTCTTTTCAGCACCTCTTATTTTTACGGCCTTAGGCGGAGTATTCAGTGAACGTTCTGGTGTTGTTAATATTGGTTTAGAAGGTTTAATGGTAATGGGGGCATTTGTTGGTATTGTATTTAACTTAACATTTGCTGATGTATTTGGCGACTGGACACCTTGGTTATCGATTATTGTTGCTATGGTTGTTTCTGCTATATTCTCAATAATTCACGCTGTAGCGTCTGTTTCATTTAGAGCAGACCAAGTTGTTAGTGGTGTGGCTATAAATTTTCTGGCACTTGGTTTAGGGGTTTTCCTTACAAAGCAATGGTATGACAAAGGGCAAACTGATATGGTTACAAAGCCATTTTATACAATGGATATCCCGCTTTTAAGCAAAGTTCCAGTCATTGGTGATATCTTTTTCCAAGGTATCTATTTGACTTCTTATTTAGCTATTATATTAGCATTTGTTGCATGGTATGTACTTCATAAAACACCTTTTGGCTTACGTTTAAGAGCAGTAGGTGAACATCCAGCAGCTGCTGATACAAATGGTATAAATGTTTATAAAATGCGTTATATAGCTGTAATCATTTCTGGTGCAATGGGAGGACTAGGTGGTTCCGTTTTTGCATTGACTATTGCACTTAACTTTTCCCATGCAACAATCGTCGGCCAAGGTTTTATGTCACTCGCTGCAGTAATATTTGGTAAATGGCATCCGCTTGGTGCGATGGGAGCAGCATTATTCTTTGGCTTTGCTCAAAGTCTAAGTGTCATCAGTGCTGGTGTTCCATTCTTAGAAGATGTACCACAAGTATTCTTGTTGATCGCGCCATATGTATTAACCATTCTTGCTTTAGCAGGTTTTGTAGGACGATCAGAAGCACCAAAAGCAAATGGTGTCCCGTATATTAAAGGTAGCAGATAATGTAAAAAAACTGACTTGATTATAAATTATTCAAGTCAGTTTTTTTATTTTTTCCAAAAATAGCCTATAATAAAAGGAATAGATATAATTGAAATTGAAATAGTAAGAAGGATCATTTAATCAAATACATAATAATGGAGGAGACAGAATGACTGAAGTTACAGAAGAGGTTCTAAATAGTAACGGTATGAATGTACACCTTGTTCCAACAAGAAAATACAAAACCATCAATATAGTGGCTAAATTTAAGGCGTCTTTGCAACGTGAAACCATAACTAAAAGAGCATTGCTTCCATATATATTACAACAAGGTACCAAATGTTATACAAGCAGTAGGACATTGCAAACAAAATTAGACGAACTTTATGGAGCTGTTTTGTCAATTAATGGTACAAAAAAAGGGAATCATCATATCATTACCATTCGCTTAGAAATAGCTAATCATAAGTTTATTGCCGATCAGTCACCAATTATTGATGAAGCGCTAGAATTGTTTAACGAAATAATTTTTCATCCAAATACCGAGAATGGGGCATTTGTTTCAACAATTGTGGATCGTGAAAAAGAAACACTTAAGCAAAAAATAAGCGCTATTCAAGACGATAAAATGAGCTATGCAAATATGCGCTTGATTGATGCAATGTGTAAAGATGAACAGTATAGTACCCATTTGCATGGGTATGAAGAAGATCTCTCTTCGATAACAGCGGAAAATTTGTATTCTTATTATCAGACGATGGTGAAAGAGGATCAATTAGACCTTTATCTATTGGGTGACTTTGAAACTACAACGATGAAGGAGAAAATTACGAATCATTTGCAGCGTGAAGAGGCTAATATTTCGTTCATTCAAGAAGATACTCAACCAAAAAAACAGGAAAAACCAAATGTTGTCATTGAAAAACAATCTATCCAACAAGCAAAACTACATTTAGGTTATCGAACAAATTGTACGTATCAAGATGATGATTATTTTGCATTACAGGTTTTTAATGGTATTTTCGGTGGATTTCCTAATTCTAAATTGTTTATAAATGTCCGTGAAAAAAATAGTTTGGCTTATTACGCCGCATCTCGTCTAGAAAGTCACAAAGGATTATTATTTGTTTTTAGTGGTATTGCTCCAGAAGATTATGAAAAAGCAAGAGAGATTATCGAACTTCAAATGGATACAATGAAAAAAGGTGAATTTACAGAGGATAACATGAGTGAAACGAAAGAATTAATTGTTAATCAATTGTTGGAAACAATGGATCATCCACAGGGCTTAATTGAATTGTTGTACCAACAGGTTGTGGCAAATAAAAAACTTTCACCAGAGCAACTAATTTCGAATATTAAACAAGTGACAAAGGAAAACGTAATCGACATTGCCAACAAGATTGAGCAAGACACAGTGTACCTGTTGACAAATGAGGGAGGTAACTCAAATGAATAAACAATCTTATGCGGATATCGGTGAAACAATTTATTCTGAGAGGTTTGATAATGGTTTATCGGTGTATTTGTTGCCAAAAACAGATATGGCAAAAACGTATGGTATTTTTTCAACAAATTATGGGTCTATTGATCAAACATTTGTTCCAATCAAGGAAAACGAACAAATCACTGTGCCTGAAGGTGTTGCTCATTTCTTAGAACATAAATTGTTTGAAAAAGAAGACAGAGATGTATTTGCTGATTTCGGTAAACAAGGTGCCTCTGCTAACGCCTTCACATCTTTTACTAAAACGGCTTATTTATTTTCAGCGACAAATCATATTGATAAAAATGTTGAAACGTTAATTGACTTTGTTCAAGACCCTTATTTCTCGGAAAAATCGGTAGAAAAAGAAAAAGGCATAATTGCTCAAGAGATTACCATGTACGATGATCAACCCGATTGGCAGGCTTTTATGGGGACAATCAAGAGTATGTTTAAAAATCACCCAGTAAATATTGACATTGCTGGCACGGTTGAATCGATTAATTCCATCACGAAAGATGATCTATACACTTGCTATAATACGTTTTACCATCCTGAAAATATGACACTGTTTATTGCAGGAAATTTTGATCCAGACAACATGATGAATTTGATTAAAGATAACCAGGCGAATAAAAACTTTGTAAAAATGGATGAAATTAAACGTGATTTCCCCGATGAACCGAAAGAAGTTGCTATGAAGGAAAACAAAATAATTATGCCTGTTTCTATTCCAAAATGTACGATAGGAATTAAAGAATCGTTTACGGCATTAAATGGGGAAGAATTTTTAATAAAGGATTTACTACAAAATATGGTATTAGATCATTACTTTTCAAAAGGTGGATCATTTTATCAAACATTGTATGACGAGCAACTTATTGATGCCAGCTTTTATTTTGAAACAAATTTAGAGAAAAACTTTGGGTATTCTTTAATCGGAGGGAACACATCAAAACCGGAAGAATTCACAAAAAGAATTACCGAAATGCTACTAAGTACTAATCAGGCAGAACTTAGTAATGAAGAATTTGATCGCATGAAGAAAAAGAAAATTGGTCAGTTATTGAGAGCAATGAATTCACTCGAATTTGTTAGTAACAAATTTATACATTATCGTACAGTTGGAATTGATTTATTTGAACTAATACCAACAATTCAATCGTTAACATTAGAACAAGCAAACACCTTTCTTCAAAGCTGGATTGAAAAGGAGCGGTTGTCGGTTTGTAAAATTGTTGCAGAATAAGGGGATAGAATGGGAAAGAATGTACTTATAATTGGAGCTAGTGGTGATATAGGAGTTGCTATTGCCGAACGTCTTGCTAGGGAAGGATATCAGTTACTGTTACATTTTCATATAAACAAAGAGGCAATTGATTGCTTAAGGAATAAAGTAGCTGAAGAAAGTATTTTAATGGAAATACAAGCGGATTTACGTCATGATCAAGGAATTGAAGCTTTTCTAAAAAAGGTTGTGTTTCCTGTTGACTCCATCATATTTGCTAGTGGAAATGCTCACTACGGGTTATTTCAACATACAAACGTTGTGGATATGGAAGAAATGCTTACTTTACATGTGAAAGCACCATGGATCATAACGAACAACTTATTACCACGATTGATCCGAAATCAATCGGGAAATATTGTCTTTATAACATCTATATGGGGGGACATTGGAGCAGGCAATGAGGTAATATATTCTTCAGTTAAAGGAGCGCAAAATAGCTTTGTGAAAGCTTTGGCGAAAGAAGTTGCGCCGAGCGGAATATCAGTAAATGCAGTTAGCCCTGGTTTTATTGATACAAAAATGAATGCAAATTTATCGGCTTCGGAAAGAGAAACAGTTATAAATGAGATACCAATGAATCGTGCAGGGTTACCGGATGAAGTTGCACATACAGTAAGCTTTCTTTTGGATGATAGATCTAATTATATACAAGGTGAAATTATTCGAATAAATGGCGGGTGGTAAGTCAATCGAAACTTGTTTTACATGTATAAACCAGATTGGAATTCAAATACTATACATGTAAAAATAAATGAGGAGGCTACACCATGTCAGTATTGGATAACTTTGATACCTGGAAAGATTTTTTAGCCAATAGATTAGAACAGGCGCAACAAGAGGGTATGAGCCAGCAAACCATTTCAAATATGGCATTTGAAGTAGGCGATTACCTATCCAAACATACCGATGCAAAAAATAGTGAAGAAGCAATATTGAGTGAATTATGGAATGCTGCTTCTCAAGACGAACGACACGCAATCGCAAACTCCATGGTTAAACTTGTACAAGGGAAAACAAATTAATTTTTTAATAAAGAAGCTGTTGCATTACTCAGCTTCTTTATTTTTGTTGAAGAGGAAAAAGTCACCCAACGATCAGTGTTAAATCAATTACATTTTTTCCTGCCCCTTATGCATTCTAATGTAAGCACTGTAAATTGGTACTCAAAGATAGTCCGAATGATTTTTTTGCTTCTAATATGGCAACTTTTTGGAAGATGGCCATAAAAACTGAAATAGTTAATTTTTGAATATTTTTCTAGGAATCCATATTTATATGAATAATCTCCTTTTCACTGAACCGAAAATCATATATTATATAAGATAGAATCTATTTTACGATTGTTACTTAAATTAATATGGCATGTAAATAAGGAGCGTATTATGGAGAAAACAGAGTGGTATCTTGAATATGAAATCCAATATAACCGACCTGGATTATTGGGCGACATTTCATCTTTATTAGGTATGTTATCCATAAATATCATTTCGATTAACGGGGTTGAGAATTCGAGACGGGGAATGCTGCTTCTTTCCAATCAAGATGAACAAATTACTAGGTTAAAATCTATATTACAAACAATGGATACAATAAAAATTACTAAAATGAGGAAACCTAAATTACGTGATAAATTGGCAGTACGACATGGACGGTATATTAACAGTGATGTTGATGACAAAAAGACGTTTCGTTTTGTTCGCAACGAGCTAGGTTTACTTGTGGATTTTATGGCTGAGTTATATAAAAAAGAAGGTCATAAATTAATCGGAATTCGGGGAATGCCGCGTGTTGGGAAGACGGAATCAATTGTTGCGGCGAGTGTATGTGCTAATAAACGCTGGTTATTTGTGTCAAGCACATTGTTAAAGCAGACCATCCGAAGTCAATTAATTCAAGATGAATACGATAGTGATAATTTATATATTATTGATGGTATTGTATCAACACGAAGAGCAAATGAAAAACATTGGCAATTAATTAGAGAAATTATGCAATTGCCAGCCATTAAAGTTGTCGAGCATCCAGATATGTTTGTACAATCAACGGAGTATGAGTTAGATGATTTTGATTATATAATAGAGCTTCGCAGTAATGAAGATGAAGAAATTACTTACGAACCAATTGCAGAACAACAATTTAATCAAGAGAACGGTTTTTCAACTTTTGATTTTTAAAATGGATGGTGTTATTTATGGAAATAGGGGCAAGGCTGAAAGAGGCAAGACTTTCTAAAGATATATCTCTAGAAAGTCTTCAAGAAACAACCAAAATACAAAAAAGGTACTTACTTGCAATCGAAGAAGGTAATTTTCAGATTTTGCCGGGTAAGTTTTACGCAAGGGCGTTTATAAAAGAATATGCAACTGCCGTGGGACTAGATCCAGATGAGCTTTTAGTGGAATACAAGGAAGAAATTCCTAAAACTGAAGAAAATGATACGGAACAATATACACGAATACAACGTTCAAGAAAAGAAAATAATCCTACTAAGAATTCGTCGATTTTCTCTATTATACCTACCATTATCGTCATTTTACTGGTAATTGGTATTATTTTTGCTGCATGGTTTTTTATTCAAAAAACAGCTTCTGACGATAAGACGGAGCCTGTAGAACAAAAGGATGACAACGAAATAATTTATAATCCTGATGATAACGATAGTCAAACTGAGGATAGTTCAAATACTGAAGAATCAACGACGAATGATGCAGCAAATGAAGAGAAAACAGATGAGACTAATCAGGATGAACTTGAATCAGAAGATCCTAAACCTAAGTTGACAGTGGTTGAGAAGGGTACAGGTAATCGCCCTGAATCGACGCTTGCTTTAGAAAATGCAGGTGAAGAGGTAAAAGTAACCTTCGAATCAGATGGGGAATCATGGTTAGATGTTAAAAACGAAGATGGAAAACCTTACTATTCAGGTATGGTCACTTCTGAAAAATCTCCACTTGAGATTGATATATCGGGTGAAGATCGTGTGCGTTTCAATGTTGGGAAAGCTCCTGAATTGGATATCACAATAAATGGTGTTGAATTGGAATATCCTGTTAACCCAGAAATAGTTTCCCAATATATTTGGATCAATATTAATAAGACACCAGAACAGCAGTCATAGCTAATATTGGTAAAAACCCTTCCCCTTCATCCTTTGTGGAAGGGTTTTATACCGTTATAACAAAACTAGGAGGAAAAGTTATGAACATACCAAATAGAATTACACTTTCACGTATTTTTCTTATCCCGATTTTTATCGTGCTGCTTAGTGTCCCGTTTAATTGGGGAGAATGGCAAATCAATGAGACAGCTTTACCAGTTTCACACTTTGCCGCTGCATTACTATTCATTGTTGCGTCTACAACCGATTGGATCGATGGTTATTATGCAAGAAAACACAACCTTGTTACTAATTTAGGAAAATTCCTTGACCCACTCGCGGACAAATTGCTTGTATCTGCTGCACTTATTCTATTAGTTGAGATGGGTTTAGCACCTGCATGG
Organism: Virgibacillus ndiopensis; assembly: GCF_900187325.1. GTDB lineage: Bacteria > Bacillota > Bacilli > Bacillales > Amphibacillaceae > Virgibacillus_E > Virgibacillus_E ndiopensis. The sequence continues at coordinate 370,603 of NZ_FZMZ01000005.1, forward strand.
GTTGTAATTATTATTATAAGTCGTGAGTTTGCTGTAACAGGATTACGCTTAGTTGCAGCTGGAGAAGGGGTTGTCCTTGCTGCAAGTAAAATGGGGAAATTAAAAACTGTTACACAGATAGTTGCAATTTCAGCATTGTTATTACATAATTTCCCGTTTTCTTATGTAAATTTTCCATTTGCAACAATCATGCTCTATGTTGCGTTATTTTTCACCGCTCTTTCTGGATATGATTATTTTGTTAAAAACTGGAATGTGATGAGGGATTCTAAATAATGACACAGCTAAAATCTGAAATTGTTGCAGTTGGTACCGAACTTTTACTTGGCCAAATTGCCAATACAAATGCACAATGGATCTCACAGCAGCTAGCATTACATGGGCTTGACGTTTATTATCATACTGTTGTTGGGGATAATTTACATCGAGTACAAGAGCAATTTGTACAATCTGCCAAACGATCTGATGTTATTATTGTAACAGGTGGACTTGGGCCAACAGATGATGATCTTACAAGAGAAGCATTTCAGAACATTTCTAACTTGAAAATGGTTGAACATAAGGAATCGATGAACAAGATTGAATCCTACTTCGAAAAACAAAAACGTAGAATGACTCCGAACAACAAAAAACAGGCCCGCGTTTTCGCAGGTGCTAATGTGATTGAAAACAAAGTTGGGATGGCTCCGGGAATGATTGTATCCTATCAAAAAAAGACATGGATTTTTCTTCCTGGCGTTCCTAAAGAAATGAAATCAATGATTACAAATGATGTTCTTCCCTTTTTCAGACAACTGACTGGAGAAAGCAAAGTTATAAAATCTACAATGCTCAAGTTTATTGGAATTGGTGAAGCTACCTTGGAGCATGAATTGAGCACACTTATTCAGCAACAGACAAATCCAACTATTGCACCACTTGCTCAGGAGCAAGGTGTAGCAATTCGCCTAACAGCCAAAGCAGATACAATGGATGAAGCAGCAACTTTAATAGAAAAAACACAAAGTCGAATCTTTGACAAAGTGGGTACCTATTTTTACGGTTTTGATGATCAATCTCTAGAGACTAAAGTATTTGACTTGTTAAGAGAAAAAAGAATGACAATTGCAGCAGCTGAAAGTCTTACAGGTGGCATGTTTACTGACAGACTAATTGTAAATGAGGGCGCATCTTCTGTTTGTACTGGTGGGATTGTATGCTATGATACAAAAGTTAAGGAAAACGTATTAAAAATTGCACCTGAAACAATTTATCAACGAGGAACAGTTAGTGAAGAATGTGCGGTTGAAATGGCTGTAAATGTTAAAAACTTATTAGCATCTAATATCGGTATTAGTTTTACTGGAGTAGCAGGACCAGACCCTATAGAAGGAAATCCCCCTGGAACAGTGTATATAGCGATTTCAGATAGCCAAAATGGTCATCATGTTGAGAAATTTATATTCCAGGGAAACAGGCAGACGGTTAGAAGTAAAACTGTACAAAAAGGGTATGAACTTTTGTTGAAACATTTAAAATAGCAAAGTTTCCATTAATTTGTTATGGGAAATTGATTTTTACTAGCCATGTGACAGGCAAATTATAGTTTTATAGAAAATAAACTCTGTAAAAATGAGAACATTTATTCGATTTATTGTTGGCAAATCATCAAAAACAAGGTATGATGGAAATAGATAATTAAAGGAGGTAAGCTCGTTGAGTGATAAAAAACAAGCTTTAGATATGGCGTTAAGACAAATTGAGAAGCAATTTGGCAAAGGTTCAATTATGAAACTCGGTGAACAAGCTGGACAAAAAATCGCAACGGTTCCTAGTGGATCATTAGCATTGGATGTTGCATTGGGTGTTGGTGGTTATCCAAGAGGCAGGGTAATCGAAATATATGGACCTGAGTCATCTGGTAAAACAACGGTTGCGTTACATGCGATTGCTGAAGCACAAAAACAAGGTGGACAAGCAGCGTTTATCGATGCAGAGCATGCGCTAGATCCTACTTATGCAAGAGCTTTGGGTGTAAATATTGACGACCTGCTTTTATCACAGCCAGATACTGGTGAGCAGGCATTGGAAATCGCTGAGGCACTTGTACGCAGTGGTGCAGTAGATATTATAGTTGTGGATTCAGTTGCTGCTTTAGTTCCAAAAGCGGAAATCGAAGGTGAGATGGGTGATTCTCACGTAGGTCTACAAGCACGTCTGATGTCTCAAGCATTAAGAAAGCTTTCGGGATCAATTAATAAATCGAAAACTACTGCTATTTTTATTAACCAAATTCGTGAAAAAATTGGCGTCATGTTCGGTAACCCAGAAACTACTCCAGGTGGACGCGCTCTAAAATTCTATTCATCTGTTAGACTAGAGGTCCGTCGCGCGGAAACACTAAAACAAGGTAATGATATGGTAGGGAATAAAGCAAGGATTAAAGTAGTTAAAAATAAAGTTGCTCCTCCTTTTAAACAGGCAGAAGTAGATATTATGTATGGGCAAGGTATTTCAAAAGAGGGTGAAATACTTGATATTGGTTCAGATTTGGATATCGTATTAAAAAGTGGCGCATGGTATTCATATAATGAAGAAAGACTTGGTCAAGGAAGAGAAAATGCTAAACAATTTTTGAAAGAAAATGATAATGTAATGGCGGAAATACATGACGCCATTCGTAAACATTATAATTTAGATGAAACTGAAGACCAATCCGTTGGGGAAGAACAACAAGAAACGTTAGATGTATAAAGTCCTTTAATGTAGGATAACTACTCTTAAAAAAAGCCTTTGCAAAATATTAATTTTGCAGAGGTTTTTTGTCTTCTATGGAGAAAATATGGATAGAATGAGAATGTATGATTACTAGTTGATACTTGGTACTATATGTCCAATTATTGAGAGAAAGTTATTCTAATCAGACTTTTTTAATTGTGACGTTTCCTTGACATTGGCTGACATGACAATTAAAATTAATATGTATAATTTTATAATTTCTATTATACAATTTTTGTCATTTATTTCTAATTGATTTTTGTACATGCCGACAATAATGAATTGTACAACTTTATAGCAATAGGAGGTGAAACCGTGGACATTACCTTAATCATCTCCATTTTGCTTACCCTAATCGTCGGTATTGTTGTTGGTTATCTGATTCGTAAATCTATAGCTGAAGCTAAAATTTCTAGTGCAGAAAAGCTAGCTAAGCAAATAGTAGATGAAGCACATCGGAATGCAGATGCCGCTAAGAAAGAGGCACTTCTTGAGGCGAAAGAAGAGAATCATACACTTCGCCAGCAGATGGAACAAGATCTGCGTGAGAGACGAAATGAAATGCAGAAACAAGAAAATCGTCTAATGCAAAAAGAAGAGAATCTGGACAGAAAAAGTGAAACACTGGATAAGCGAGAACTCTTATTAGAAAGAAAGGAACAATCGCTAACAGAAAAACAACAACAAATTGAAGAAATGGAAAGCAAAGTGGGAGCTATGATTCAAGAGCAGCAAACGGAGCTTGAACGCATTTCAGGATATACTACTGACCAAGCAAGACAAGTAATTTTAGAGCGTATCGAACAAGAGGTTACACATGAGTCAGCGTTAATGATAAAAGAAGCTGAGAATCGTGCGAAAGAAGAAGCTGATAAAAAAGCTAAAAACATTCTTTCCTTAGCGTTACAGCGCTGTGCTGCAGACCACGTTGCTGAAACAACTGTATCTGTTGTAAACCTTCCAAATGATGAGATGAAAGGTCGTATCATAGGACGTGAAGGTCGTAATATACGTACATTAGAAACGTTAACTGGAATTGACTTAATTATCGATGATACACCAGAGGCCGTAATTTTATCAGGTTTTGATCCTATTAGGAGAGAAACCGCTCGTATGGCGTTAGAAAAACTTGTACAGGATGGCAGAATTCACCCTGCAAGAATTGAAGAAATGGTGGATAAAGCTAGACGTGAAGTTGACGAATATATACGGGAAGTTGGAGAGGAAACAACGTTTGAAGTTGGTGTACATGGTCTACATCCAGACCTTGTAAAAATACTCGGTCGTCTAAAATATCGTACAAGCTATGGTCAAAATGTATTGAAGCATTCTACCGAAGTAGCATTCCTATCAGGGTTGCTTGCTGCTGAATTAGGTGAAGATGTAACACTTGCAAGAAGAGCGGGTCTTCTACATGATATCGGAAAAGCAATTGATCATGAGGTAGAAGGCAGCCATGTTGAAATTGGTAAAGAGCTTGCAATGAAGTATAAAGAACATGAAGTTGTTATTAATTCAATTGCTTCCCACCATGGTGACGAGGAACCAACATCAATCATTTCTGTACTAGTAGCTGCTGCAGATGCACTATCTGCTGCTAGACCTGGAGCAAGAAGTGAAACGCTTGAGAACTATATTAAACGGTTGGAAAAACTTGAAGAGATTTCTGAATCGTTTGGTGGTGTTGAAAAATCGTTTGCTATCCAAGCTGGAAGAGAAATTCGTATAATAGTAAAACCCGATGAGATCGACGACATTGAATCAGTTCGAATTGCACGTGATATACGCAAACGAATTGAAGGAGAACTCGATTATCCGGGACATATCAAAGTAACTGTTATTCGAGAAACAAGAGCAGTTGAATATGCAAAATAAAAGCGGTCAATCTGGCTGCTTTTATTTTTTTGGCAGGTAAAGTAACATGGTTCCATTAAACTAACGATGGTAAGCCAGGCCCATCTTTGGCGGATAGGAATACTTCATATAACCGCCCTTTATGCGCTAACGTTTAAGCTATCTGTGTTATCCGAGGGCATCCCATGTTATGGGTATTTATGCTTTTGTTCCAGTAAAATTGACAATACATATTCCGTTATGAAACACTAATGATACTTTTATAGATAGGATGATTATGGAAATGAAAATATTATTTATTGGTGACATAGTAGGTTCACCAGGACGTGATATGGTTCAGGAATATTTGCCAAAATTAAAAGAAAAATATCGTCCACACATTACAATAATAAATGGTGAAAACGCGGCATCTGGCAAAGGAATAACTGAAAAAATATATAAACAGTTTTTAGAGAGTGGTGCTCAGGTTATTACAATGGGGAATCACACTTGGGACAAAAAAGATATATTTGAGTTTATACATGATGCCAAATATATGATACGTCCTGCAAACTTTCCAGAGGGTACTCCTGGGAAGGGGATTGTTTACTATAATTTGAATGGAACAGAAGTAGCTGTTATTAATATGCAAGGACGGACTTTCTTGCCTGCTCTTGATGATCCATTTCGAAAAGTAGATGAGTTGATAAAGGAAGCTAGACAGCGTACAAACATAATTTTTCTTGATTTTCATGCAGAAGCAACAAGTGAAAAACAAGCAATGGGCTGGTATGTCGATGGAAGAGTAAGCGCTGTCGTTGGTACACATACACATACTCAAACAGCAGACGAACGCATTTTACCTCAAGGTACAGCATATATTACGGATGTAGGGATGACAGGACCTTATGATGCTATTTTGGGGACTGAAAAGGAAGCTGTATTGAAAAAATTTCTAACAAATTTACCTGTACGTTTTGAAGTTGATAAAAAGGGTAGAACACAACTAAATGGTTTTTTAGTAACAATCAACGACAAAGATGGACGTGCTTCTAAGGTTGAGCGTATTTTAATAAATGATGACCATCCGTTTTTCAGGTGATTCTCTGTTTATCTGCCATATCTACTAGCGACTTTAACTATTTGAGTTTTTAGAATTATTCCTGCATAATAAGGTAATAAGCTATCATCTCCAAGAATATAGTAGCATTAGAACTACAATAGTAAATGAAGGAGGTACTAGTAATGGATATATTAAAAGTGTCAGCAAAATCAAGTCCAAATTCAGTAGCAGGCGCACTTGCGAACGTCTTACGAGAACGTGGCTCAGCGGAAATTCAAGCAATCGGTGCAGGTGCATTAAACCAAGCCGTGAAAGCAGTAGCCATCGCCAGAGGGTTTGTAGCACCTAGTGGAGTTGATTTAATTTGTATCCCGGCCTTTACCGATATTATGATCGACAATGAAGAACGTACAGCAATTAAGTTGATTGTAGAACCTAGATAAATTATATAGACATTATTTAACAAGTGTTAGTGTTGCGTTGTACGTAACACTATTTTTTATTGCATAAGAAACAGACTTAGTATAAAAGAATTTTTGTTTGCGCTTAACGCTCATGTATTGTTTAATTTGATTATAGGCTTTATACTGATACAATGTATGTCTTTGTAAGTTAAGCGTTTTTTAAATATAGAAAGGAGTTTCATTATGAACGAACAACAGCGAAAAGAACAGTCGCAAATTAACCAGGTAGATGCCGCGGACAAAAAATCCGGTCAGGACAAACCATTAAATGAAAAAACAAGTGCCGATTTTGCGAAGTATTTTGAAACAACATACGAACCACCAAATCTCAACAAAGCACGAAAACGCGGTCGCGACAAAGTTAATGTTCATTATGACTTTGGCATCCCTGAAGATATGGAGAATATCGGTGAAGGGAAAAAGTTTTTGATCCGTACATACGGCTGTCAAATGAACGAACATGATACAGAGGTAATGGCAGGGATATTGACCGACATGGGCTATGAATCAACCTCTGATACAAATGAAGCAGACATTATATTGTTAAATACATGTGCAATTCGTGAAAACGCAGAAAATAAGGTTTTCGGTGAAATTGGACACTTAAAGCCACTTAAATTGGAAAAACCAGATTTAATCTTAGGTGTATGTGGGTGTATGTCACAAGAAGAATCTGTCGTAAATCGGATTATGAAAAAACATCCACAAGTTGATTTGATTTTTGGAACACATAATATTCACCGTTTACCTCAACTAGTAAAAGAAGCTATGTTCGGTAAGGAAAAGGTTGTAGAAGTATGGTCTAAAGAAGGCGATATTATTGAAAACCTTCCAAAAGCCCGTAAAGGAAAAATTAAAGCATGGGTAAATATTATGTATGGATGTGATAAGTTCTGTACGTATTGTATTGTACCAATGACACGTGGAAAAGAGCGTAGTCGCAGACCAGAAGATATTATTCAAGAGGTACGTCAATTAGCAGCGCAGGGCTATCAGGAAGTCACATTGCTTGGTCAGAATGTTAATGCATACGGGAAAGACTTTGATGATCTGACATATGGTCTTGGTGATCTGATGGATGATATTCATAAAATTGATATTCCACGTATACGTTTTACTACATCACATCCACGTGATTTTGATGATCGCCTAATTGAGGTACTTGCAAAAGGTGGAAACTTACTTGATCATATTCATTTACCAGTTCAGTCTGGAAGCAGTGAAGTATTGAAAAAAATGAACCGTAAATATACGCGTGAAGAATACTTAGAATTAGTACAAAAAATACGTGAGGCTATGCCTAACGCTACACTTACAACAGATATCATCGTTGGTTTCCCAAATGAAACGGATGAACAATTTGAAGAAACCATGACACTTGTTGAAGAAGTTGGCTTTGAGGCTGCGTATACATTTATCTACTCACCTCGTGAGGGTACACCAGCAGCACGTAAAAAAGATGATGTACCAGAAGAAGTTAAAAAACAACGTCTATATCGTTTGAATGACCTTGTTAACAAACAATCTGCCGAATCTATGAAGAAATATGACAAGAAAAGAGTTAAGGTTTTAGTTGAAGGCGAGAGTAAAAAAGATCCTGATGTTCTCGCTGGCTACACAGAGAAAAACAAATTAGTTAACTTTAAAGGACCGAAATCGGCAATTGGACATATTGTGGAAGTTGAAATAACGGATGCAAAAACATGGTCGTTAAATGGTATAATGGTAGAAAATACAGTAGAGGTGGAGTAATATGGCTGAATATACACGCACACAAATATTAGATGAAGCAAAGAAATTAGCTGACATGCTTGCAAATACAGAAGAAATCGATCGCTTTAAACAAGTGGAAGCGAAGATCAATGATAATAAAAAGGTACAGCAATTAATTTCACGTATTAAAGCACTACAAAAACAAGCTGTAAACTTTCAAGCTTATAATAAAACAGAAGCGTTGAAAAAAGTTGAGGCGGAAATCGACCGTTTACAAGAAGAAATTGATGACATTCCAGTCGTACAGGAATTTAAAGAAACTCAAATTGTCGTTAATGATGTCTTGCAGCTTGTCACAGGAACAATTGCTAGGGAAGTTACGAATCAAGTTATCGAATCAACCGGTGGAGATGTATTAGCTGGTGAAACAGGTTCAAAAGCAAAAAACGGCTCCGCATGTGGCCATTAAAAACACAACCAAGTAGGAATGAATTTTTCTACTTGGTTTTTTTATATCTATAAACAGTTACCTACAAAAGCATTTTTAACGATTTATTTTTATCTTCTAATCTTTCATAGGATTGCTATGCACTTTAGGTATTTGTCTTGCATAAAATGACTATGAGAAAAAGGAGGTATACGTAATTATGAGTTTTCTTGATCAAGAATATAGAGAAATTATTACAAAAGCTGTTTGTGGTAAGGGACGTAAATTCACGCAAGCAACTCATTCCATATCACCGTCACATAGACCTTCAAGCATTCTTGGTTGCTGGGTAATAAATCACTTGTATAATGCTAAGAAAAAATCGGAGGATACTGTTGAAGTCAATGGTAGCTATGACATTAATATCTGGTATTCGTACAATGACAATACAAAAACAGAGGTTGTAACAGAACGAGTAACCTATTGTGATGTTATTCCGCTCTCTGTCAAAGATGACCATTGCTTGAATGATGATTATGATGTTATCGCTAAAGTGATTCAGCAACCAAATTGTCTGGAATGCAAAATTGCTAATCAGGGTCATAAAATTGTTGTGGAAATCGAACGCGAATTCGTTGTCCAAATTATAGGTGAAACCAAGATTAGTGTTAGAGTAGATCCTAAAGGTTATGATTTTGATGATGACGATGATTGGGGATTCGATATTACAGATGATGAGTTAAGTGAGGTCAATCATGATTTCTTAAACGAAAGTAGCAGTAAAGATTAAAAAGCTTACGAGGGATCATTCTCTCGTAAGTTTTTTTTGTTTGTTAGGTATATGAACAAGTCGCCTCGATACTACAAAATATGCTATAATTATATTATATACGGCTTGTTTTGGAGGATTAAAAATGGCAAAATACACACCAATGATGGAACAATATATAAAAATTAAAGCAGATCATAAGGATGCTTTTTTATTTTTTCGGTTAGGCGATTTTTATGAAATGTTTTTTGATGATGCAATCAATGCAGCAAGAGAATTAGAAATAACCCTTACTAAAAAGAATGCGGGTCAAACTGAACCAATTCCAATGTGCGGGGTCCCATATCATTCGGCAGATAATTACATAAAAAATTTAATATCTAAGGGGTATAAAGTTGCTATATGTGAACAGGTTGAAGATCCAAAAGTAGCTAAAGGTGTAGTCAAGCGAGAAGTCGTACAACTGATTACACCAGGAACGGTAATGGAGAGTAACATGCTAAGCGAAAGAGAAAATAACTATATAGCCAGTCTCTCACACTTTAATGATGGATCGTATGTCATTGTTTACAATGATTTGTCGACTGGTGAAAATAGCCTTGCTTTAGTTACTCATGGCTGGGACGCAGTTATTCATGAGTTATATAATCAGCCAATAAAAGAAATCGTTGTCTCCTCTAATTTACCCGAGAACTGGCAACAAGAATTACGTGGAAAGTTAAATGTTACGGTATCCTATCAAGATGAAATCACGTTTAATGGGGAATACCGTAATTTGTGTGATGAATTGAATGATGAACGATTGATGAAGGCATTTAGTCGTTTATTAAACTATATACAACATACACAAAAACGTTCACTTGATCATTTACAGCCTGCCAAAGTAATTGAACTCAAAAATTACTTATCCCTTGATATGTACTCTAAACGAAACTTAGAGTTAACGGAGACCATCATAAAGAAAGGAAAACATGGCAGTTTATTATGGGTTCTTGATCGCACGGTAACTGCGATGGGGTCGAGGTTGTTAAAAAAATGGCTAGAACGACCGCTAATTAATAAAACCCTTATTGAAAAAAGACTTAATATTGTTGATGGTTTTTATCAAGCTTTTATAGAACGAGATTCATTGAGGGAAGCATTAAAATCAGTTTATGACTTAGAGCGTCTTGCTGGAAGGATCGCTTTTGGCAATGTAAATGCACGCGACTTAGTTCAGTTGAAACATTCATTGGAGAAAATTCCTGAAATAAAGAATACTCTAAATCAATTTGGTCATGAGCAAATAAATGAATTAGGAGAAAATATTGTATGGCCAGGGGAAATTGTTTCATTACTAGAAGCTAGTTTAGTAGATGAACCACCAGTTTCAATTAAAGAAGGTTCAATTATTAAAGATGGATATAATGAAACGTTAGATACGTATCGGGATGCGTCGAAAAACGGAAAGCAATGGATAGCTGAATTGGAGCAGAAAGAAAAACAGGAAACAAACATTAAGTCATTAAAAATCGGTTATAACCGTGTGTTTGGTTATTACATTGAAGTGACAAAAGCCAATTTACATTTGCTGCCTGAAGGAAAATATGAACGGAAACAAACATTAACAAATGCAGAACGCTACATTACACCGGAATTAAAAGAAAAAGAACAGCTAATTTTAGAAGCAGAAGAAAAAAGTGTGGAATTAGAGTACAGCCTGTTTATCGAAATTCGCGAACAATTAAAAGAGCAAATACCGGTTTTACAGGAATTAGCTGAAGTTGTTAGTAAAATTGATGTTTTACAAGCATTTGCAACTGTCAGTGAGGAGAACCATTATAAACGGCCAAGTTTTGTAGAAGGTACATTGACGATTAAAAATGGTAGACACCCTGTAATAGAGCAAGTGATGAAAGATGGATCATTTGTTCCGAATGATGTTCATTTAGATAAAGACAGGGATATATTACTGATTACAGGTCCTAATATGTCAGGTAAAAGCACGTATATGCGGCAATTAGCATTAACTGTAATCATGGGACAAATTGGTTGTTTTGTACCGTGTGATCAAGCAGATCTTCTTATCTTTGATCAAATTTTTACGCGAATTGGTGCTGCAGATGATCTGGTTTCTGGCCAAAGTACATTTATGGTAGAAATGCTAGAAGCAAATCATGCTATTGCAAATGCAACGGACAAAAGTTTAATTCTGCTTGATGAAATTGGCCGAGGGACGAGTACTTACGATGGTATGGCGTTAGCACAGGCGATAGTAGAATACATCCATAATAATATCCATGCAAAAACACTATTCTCAACACATTACCATGAATTGACCGCACTAGAGGATTCATTGGATAAGTTAAAAAATATACATGTTAGAGCTGAAGAATATGAAGGTAATGTAGTATTTCTCCATCAAATTAATGATGGGGCAGCAGATGAAAGTTACGGTATACATGTTGCTAAATTAGCAAACTTACCTGAAAAATTGATTGATCGAGCAAATACAATTTTACATGAATTTGAAAATAAAGAATTGAAGGAAAAAAGGGATTCGAACTATGATGAAACTGCCCAATTATCTTTCTTTGTTGAAGAAGAAAAGGTTACTACAAAGAAAAATGAGACAAAATCTGAAACGAAAGTAATACAGGAGCTTTTGAATTTAGATTTATTCGATATGACACCACTTCAAGCTATGAATGAATTGTATCGTTTACAAAAACTTACAAAATAAATGTGTGTTGTACCTTATAAGCCAAGCAGAAATATCGCAATTATGAAAGGATCGTTTTCCATGAAAATTTTTCAAATGTCCGATGCACTTGCAAATAAGATAGCTGCTGGAGAGGTAGTCGAACGTCCTGCGTCTGTAGTTAAGGAATTAATTGAAAATAGTATTGATGCAAATAGTACTTGGATTAAGGTAGATTTAGCAGAGGCTGGGCTACAGCAAATTAAGATAACCGATGATGGAGATGGGATGGCAGAGAAAGACTGTGAAACAGCTTTTTTACGACATGCTACAAGCAAAATTAAAAATGAAACTGATTTATTTCACGTAAAAACGCTTGGATTTCGTGGTGAAGCGTTGGCAAGTATTGCAGCAGTCAGTCGATTGACAGTCAAAACGTCTCAAGGTAATGAAGCAGGTACATTTCTCCGAATGGAAGGCGGAAAAGTGATCGAGAAAAGCAAAAGCGATGCGCGTAAAGGATCGGAAATAAATGTTGAAGATTTGTTTTTCAACACGCCTGCAAGGTTAAAGTATATGAAGACGATTCATACTGAACTAGGGCATATTACCGATCTGTTAAATCGTTTAGCTCTTTCGCATCCAACTATTCGCTTTGAAGCAACACATAATGGAAAACAGCTTTTTAAAACATCAGGCAGCGGAGATTTATTACAAGTTGTCTCACACGTTTATGGAATGAGCGTGGCGAAAAAAATGATTCCTATTCAACATGAAACACTCGACTTTGCGATAAACGGATTTATCGCAAAACCTGAGGTTACTCGTGCATCACGTAACTATATATCTACTATTATTAACGGTAGATATATAAAAAGCATTCCATTATCACAGGCAATTATTAGAGGGTACCATACACTGTTACCAATAGGACGACAACCTATTGTGGTTATCTCAATAGAAATGGATCCTATTTTAGTCGATGTTAATGTTCACCCAACAAAGCTCGAAGTTCGGTTTAGTAAAGATAAGGAATTGTTTAGTGCAATTGAAGAAACAATCAGAAAAAAGTTTAGGGAGATTACATTAATTCCTGAATTGGAACAGAAAGAAAAACATAATCAAAATCAGAATAATAATTCCATCCAAAATACAATGGAATTTGATACTATATCTAAAAAAACTCCAACGATCAATTGGAATTCTGATAGAAGAATAAATGAAAATCAAATGCCATTCAGTCAAAACAATGTTTCAACAGAGGAATTTACGAAAGATAATCAACCAGATGTAGCAATACCAGAAACGATTCAACCTAAAACATTGTCTATGGTTGAAAAACAAGAAGAAACAGAAAAGGTAGATTCACCACGTGTTCCTACGATGTACCCAATCGGTCAATTACACGGGACATACATTATAGCTCAAAATGAAAACGGCCTATATATGATCGATCAACATGCGGCCCAAGAGCGAGTTAAATATGAGTTTTTTAAACAAAAACTAGGTAAAGCTACTAACGAGTCGCAAGAGCTCCTCATACCAATGACGTTTGATTTTTCCAAACAGGAAGCCATTTTTATTGAGCAATGTAAGGAAGAACTTGAGAAGGTTGGTCTGTTCTTTGAATCGTTTGGAAATCAGTCGTATATTATTCGTTCCCATCCAAATTGGTTTCCACAAGGATTTGAAGAAGAAGTCATCCGGGAAATGATTGCGCAAATTATGGAGGAAGAACGAATTAATATCGAGTCAATTAGGGAAGATGCAGCAATACTAATGTCATGTAAAAGGTCAATTAAAGCAAATCATTACTTAAATCAGGATGATATGTTTCGCCTGTTAGAAGATTTACGATCAACAACAGATCCATTTACATGCCCACATGGTAGACCAATAATTGTACATTTCTCTTCCTACGAATTGGAGAAAATGTTCAAGCGGGTCATGTAATATGTATAATTCACGTGCACCTCGTACAAGCTAATAAAAACTGCGAGGTGTATGTTTATGGATAATCAGCGATTAGTAAACTTTTTAAATCAACTATTGTCTAATTATTTTGTGCTATATGTAAAACTGCATCGGTACCATTGGTTTGTTCAAGGGAGACACTTTTTTCAATTACATGAGAAATTTGAAGAAATGTATACAACAGTTGCGGCTGATCTAGATGAAATTGCAGAACGAATTTTAATGATTGATGGAAAACCACTGGCTACGATGGTTAAGTATTTAAAAGAGGCAACATTGGTTGAAGCAAATGCTGATGATAAAGAAAATGAAATAATTCAACAATTAATAGAAGATTATCAGCAAATCATTAATGAAATACAGAGTGAAGGGTATAAACTAGCAGCAGAAAATAATGATGAACCAACTACTGATTTATTGGTAGCTATCCAAGGGAAACTAGAAAAATATGTTTGGATGCTCCACGCATATCGTGCATATGAATAAAACTTTGTGATCTAGGGGAATAATGATGAAGAAAACTGTAATTGTGGTCGTTGGCCCGACCGCAGTAGGGAAAACGCAGCTAAGTATTGAAATTGCTAAAGCTTTCAATGGAGAAATTATCAGTGGAGATTCGATGCAAGTATATAAAGGAATGGATATAGGTACCGCCAAAATTACAATGGAGGAAATGCAAGAAATTCCCCATTATATGCTCGATATAAAAGAACCTAATGAGGAATTTTCAGTCGCAGATTTTCAGTATAATGTTCAGAAATATATTGATGACATTTCTGATCATAACCATATTCCAATTATTGCTGGAGGAAGTGGGCTTTACATTCAGGCAGCATTGTATAATTATAATTTTTCGAATCAAAAGCGTGATACTACGTTAACAAAGCGATTAGAAGAACGTATAGTAAACGAGGGTTCTGCTCCTCTTTACAATTACTTGAAAGAAATAGATCCTCAACAGGCAAGTAAAGTTCATCCCAACAACCATAGACGGTTAATACGAGCGATTGAAATCTATGAAACAACTGGAATGACGATGTCCGAATACCAGGAAAATCAAGAGAAAGAATCACCTTACAATCCTATTTTTATAGGATTGGAGATGGATCGAAAACTTTTGTACAATCGAATAAATGAACGAATTGATAGAATGATGGAAAATGGGTTATTAGATGAAGTAAGGTCTTTATTCAACAGTGGTTTTTCAACCTGTCAATCCATGCGGGCAATTGGTTATAAAGAGTTTATTCCTTATTTTAAAGGGGAACAAAGCTTGGAAGAGTCAATTGAGCAGTTAAAACAAAATTCTAGAAGATATGCGAAGCGGCAGTACACATGGTTTAAAAACAAAATGAATGTGACATGGTATTCGCTTACTCCTTCGACGATTAATGAAAAAATTCGAAACATTTTAGAAGATTTAGCAGGAATGTTGGAAGAAAAGTAGAAATAAATATATATATACAGATAGAAAAAGAGGAGGAAGTGCAATGGCGCAATCAGTGAATATCCAAGATCAATATTTAAACCAGCTGAGGAAAGATCACATTTCAGTTACGGTATTTCTGACAAACGGATTCCAATTAAGAGGAATAGTAAAAGCATTCGATAATTTCACTGTATTATTAGAAACCGATGGAAAACAACAACTCATTTTCAAACACGCAATTTCCACATTTGCTCCGGTTAAAAATGTGTCACTCGATAAAGAATAGGTAATTTAACGGATACTCTATATGGGGTATCCGTTTTGCTTGTGTATTTTTACCCTTAAACTATTTGCTCCAGCGTAATGTTTTATGGGCGTTTGTCACAACTTTTCAGTTTATCACGTATACTATGATGACTGAGGGGTGATGAATTGGAAACACAAATGGTTCGCAATAAAAATGGGAAAATAAATATCGTTTTGCATGATAACAAAGGTGTAAAACTTGATACGGATAAAAGGCATATTGAAAGTGGCCCATTCATGCATATTGATCAAGAATTCTCATCATTCATAGGTATGGATAACCTTAAACAAACAATTAAGGAGATATATGCTACGATCGTAATTAATGAACGAAGAAAACAAATGGGGCTAGCATGTTCAAAACAAGTGCTTCATATGTTATTTAAGGGCAATCCTGGTACAGGTAAAACTACTGTTGCAAGAAAGCTTGCTAAAATGTATTTTGATATGGAAATATTGTCAAAAGGCCATCTTATTGAGGCAGAACGGGCGGATTTGGTTGGTGAATATATTGGTCAAACAGCTCAAAAAACACGTGCGGTAATTCAAAAGGCAATGGGTGGAGTGCTTTTTATTGATGAAGCCTATTCATTGGCTCGAGGTGGCGAGAAGGATTTTGGAAAAGAAGCCATTGATACATTAGTAAAACATATGGAGGATAACCAAAATGATTTTGTTTTGATTTTAGCAGGTTATCCATATGAAATGGAACGATTTTTGTTACTCAACCCGGGCCTGAAGTCTAGATTTCCATTTATTCTAGATTTTCATGATTACGATGTTAACCAACTAATGGATATCGCTAAACAAATGGTTACATTAAGAGAGTATCAATTAACTCAAGAAGCGGAATGGAAATTACAGGAGCACTTATATAGAAAAACCCGTGAAGTTGAGCGCAATTTCGCAAACGCTCGGTATGTACGAAATGTGATTGAACAGTCGATACGTAGGCATGCAGTTCGTTTAATTAAGAACGAACAGTATTCACCTGAGGATTTGATGAAATTGATCGGAAGTGATTTAAGTTTTGAGGAAATGTAATTGGCGCTTACGCTCATCGAGATTTCTTTATCTCCTGCGGTTCGGTCCAGTCCATTCCATTCGTCGCTACCCAGGGGCTTCGGTTTTGTTCATAAATTGTGATGGGGATTTTTCTTTGCTATGATATAGGCATGCTGATAGAAAAGAAAGAGGTAATCGATACATGACAGAAAAAATACTAGTCATTGCAGTGAAAAAACAAGAGTATACTGACGAACGTTTTTACTCATCATTAGAAGAAATAAAGTCCCTAAGTAATACAGCTGGTGGAACAGTGCTAAAGGTTGTTACACAAAATCGGGAAAAGATTCATCATGCACATTATATTGGAGAAGGGAAAATCGAAGAAACCTCACGAGATATACAGGAGCTTGATATTGATTTAGTTATTGCAAATGATGAATTGTCTGCTGGTCAATTGCGAAATCTTAGTGATCAGTTGGGAGTTCGGTTAATTGATCGAAGCCAACTAATTTTAGATATTTTCGCACAACGTGCTCATACGAAGGAAGGTAAACTCCAAGTCGAACTTGCACAATTAGAATATATGTTACCGAGGCTCCGTGGTCAAGGGTTGGCGCTATCTCGTTTAGGTGCGGGAATTGGTACACGTGGCCCTGGTGAAACAAAATTAGAGACAGATCAACGACACATAAGGCGTAAAATATATGATATTAAACGCCGACTAAAGATAGCTGTAAGTCAGCGAGAACAATATCGTAAGCGGAGAAAAACAAACAATGTATTTCAAATTGCAATCGTAGGCTATACAAATGCCGGAAAATCTACCTTATTTAATCGTATTACGAAAAGTCATTCACTTGAAGAGGATCAATTGTTTGCAACACTCGATCCGCTCACAAGACAAATTCATTTACCATCAGGGTTCAGAACGTTACTTACAGATACAGTTGGTTTTCTTCAAGAACTACCGACTACGCTGATTGCCGCATTTCGTTCTACATTAGAAGAGGTTACAGAGGCGGATTTTATATTACATGTTGTGGATGCATCACATCCGGACCAGGTACAACATCAGGATACAGTTCTTAGTCTTTTGGATGAATTAGGTGCAAATACAATTCCTATGTTGACAGTGTATAATAAAACGGACAAATTAAACGAAGATTTCATCCCGTCCAATCATCCATCCATTCAAATTAGTGCTTTTGACGAGCAGGATGTCAGTAGATTGTTGACAAAGATTGAAGTTATTTTGAAGGATGAGTGGGATTGGTACAGTGCTGAGATTAGTCCCGTTGAAGGAAAATTAATAAATAGAATTGAAAATGAAACCATAATGGAAGAAAGATATTTTGATGAAGATCAAGCAAAATACAAAGTAAAAGGCTTTGTTAGGGAGGAACACCCGTTAACAAGCCAACTGAAGGGGAATTAATGTAGTAATGATTAAACGCTATGTACAACTAGCAGAAACAGATTGTGAAATTCTTCACGAGGAAATAAGAAAAACAGTTGAAATAAATCAAAAACGTGTTCTTGATGCATTTAAGAAAAATCGAGTCAGTGACAGTCATTTTAATACCACCACAGGTTATGGGTATGATGATTATGGCAGAGAAGTACTGGAAGCCGTTTATGCAGATGTGTTTGGTGGAGAGGATGCATTGGTCAGACCGCAAATCGTATCAGGGACACATGCTATATCTACAACATTATTTGGTCTGCTACGACCAAACGATGAATTGATCTATATAACCGGGAAGCCTTATGATACATTGGAATCAGTTATTGGTAAACGCGGGAAAAACACGGGTTCTTTGAAGGATTTTGGGATAAATTATAACGAAGTAGATTTATTACCAGATGGTTCTGTAAATTTTGAGATGGTACAAAAGTTAATTACGGATAAAACAAAAGTAATTGGTATTCAACGGTCCAAGGGCTACGATGACAGACCATCATTTACCATTTCGGAAATCAAGAAAATGGTAAAATTCATTAAAAAGATAAATACGGATTTAATTATCTTTGTTGATAATTGCTATGGAGAATTTGTTGAACCTATCGAACCATTACATGTTGGAGCAGATATTATAGCTGGTTCATTGATTAAGAATCCAGGTGGAGGCATTGTTCGTGCAGGAGGATATATAGTTGGACGTAAAGATCTTGTTACACAATGTGCGCATCGCCTAACCGCGCCAGGGTTAGGTAAGGAAACAGGTGCTACATTACATATGCTGCAGGAAATGTACCAAGGGTTCTTCATAGCGCCGCATATTGTGGGTGAAGCATTGAAAGGTGCTGTATTTACAGCAAGATTTTTAGAATTAGCCGGGTTTACAACAAAACCGCATTATTTAGAAAAGCGAACAGACTTAATTCAATCCGTAACATTTGAAAATGCTGAACAAATGATTGCTTTTTGTCAAACAATACAGCAAAATTCACCAATCAATTCATTTGTTACTCCATACCCTAGTGAAATGCCGGGGTATGATGATGATGTGATTATGGCTGCAGGAACATTTATTCAAGGTGCAAGTCTTGAATTAACAGCAGATGGTCCAATCAGAGCGCCGTTTACAGCGTTTGTTCAAGGTGGATTAACGTATGAGCATGTAAAAATTGCTTTAAAAGAATCGGTGACCAATTTAGTTGATAAAGGTTATCTCAATTCAAAATAGGGTATGTAAGAGTGGTTTAGCCACTCTTTTTCTTTTTTAATTTTTTATGTAAGAAAATCTAACATTCAATTGACAATATACATAACATATTGTAAACTTTAAATATAATAAATGAAGGGGGTCAACGTATATGAACGATCAAGACCGGCGTTCCATGCCCTTATTCTCAATAGGAATCGTAAAAAAATTGACCGAACTAACCGCAAGACAAATACGGAATTATGAAGAACATGGCCTTATAAACCCTGAAAGGACATCAGGGAATCAACGTTTATTTTCATTTAACGACGTTGATCGTTTGCTTGAGATTAAAGACTTGCTTGATAAAGGAATTAATTTAGCAGGAATTAAACATTTATTGGTCATGGAAGAGCAGAAAATGCTAATGGAAAAACAGAAAAAAGAAGAACAGTATGCTCTATTATCTGATAAGGATTTGCGAAAAATGCTTAAAAATGAATTATATGAAGCGGGAAGAATGGGAAAATCTAGCTTAAGACAAGGTGAGTTATCTAGGTTTTTCCAATAACATAATTAAACTTTTATAAACATTGGGAGGAAAAAAGATGGGCTCGAAATTATCAAAAGAACAAATTTACAAAATGATTGAGGAGGAAAATGTTCGATTTATTCGCTTGCAGTTTACCGATATGCTTGGAACAATTAAAAATGTTGAGATACCTTTAAGTCAATTGGAAAAAGCATTGGACAATAAAATGATGTTTGACGGATCATCTATTGAAGGATTTGTTCGTATAGAAGAATCAGATATGTACTTGTATCCGGATCTAGATACATTTGTTGTATTTCCATGGACATCAGATAAAGGTAAAGTAGCACGTTTTATTTGCGACATTTACAATCCTGACGGCACTCCGTTTGAAGGTTGTCCACGATATAACTTAAAGCGTAATCTGAAAAAAATGGAGGAGCTTGGTTTTACAGCATTTAATATTGGTACTGAACCAGAATTTTTCTTATTTAAGCTAGATGAAAGAGGAGAACCCTCATTAGAGCTTAATGATAAAGGTGGATATTTTGACCTTGCCCCTACAGACTTAGGAGAAAATTGTCGCCGTGATATCGTGCTTGAGCTAGAAGAAATGGGCTTTGAAATTGAAGCTTCACATCATGAAGTTGCTCCAGGACAGCATGAAATTGATTTTAAATATTCTGATGCAGTAAAACATGCAGATGATATTCAAACATTTAAATTAGTGGTAAAAACCATTGCTAGAAAACATAATTTGCATGCTACATTTATGCCAAAACCATTATTTGGTGTTAACGGATCTGGAATGCATGTAAATATGTCATTATTCCAGGATGGGGAAAATAAATTCTTTGATCCAAGTGGCGAATTGCAATTAAGTGAGGTAGCGTATCAGTTCACAGCAGGCGTAATCAAACATGCAACTAACTTTACTGCAATAACAAACCCGACAGTAAATTCATATAAACGACTTGTCCCTGGTTATGAAGCACCATGTTATGTGGCTTGGTCTGGAATGAATAGGAGTCCACTTATTCGTATACCTTTTTCAAGAGGTTTAAGTACACGTATTGAGGCGAGAAGTGTAGATCCATCAGCCAATCCATATTTAGCCATGTCGGTATTGCTTGCTTCTGGATTAGATGGTGTTAAAAATAAATTAACACCACCATCTGCGGTTGATCGTAATATTTATGTAATGGATAAAGCTGAAAGAGAGAAAAACGGAATTAAAGATTTACCTGCAACGTTAATGGATGCTCTTGAAGAATTACAAAAGGATGAAACAATCATTGAAGCTTTAGGTGAACATTTATTTGAACATTTCATTGAAGCGAAGGAGATTGAATGGGATATGTTTAGAACGACCGTTCATCCTTGGGAGAGAGAACAGTATTTAACTTCATACTAATATTGATATAACAGGATTTCGTGTTGTGGGTACGCATGTCTGTTAAGGCTGTGATATAGGTTTTACCCACGAAACACCCAAAAAAGTTATAAAAAAATATTATTTTAAAATCTTGGCCATATAGTTTTTTTCAAATTGATCGGTGTTATCCTTCTCAATCTTCTGGGAAACAGGAGAGTATACATCGGATGTGATTTGCATACTACCATGGCCAAGTTTTTTTGTATATACTTCATACTTGATCCAGCTTCAATTAAAAGAACTGCATCAGTAAGGCATAAGGAGTGAACAGGTAATTGTTTTATTTTAGATCGTTTTAAAATACGTTCAAGTGCATTAAATAAACTTGATTTCGGCATGAAGTTTTCCATCTTTTCTACATAACACTAAATTAAGATTGTGATGATACAAATCATTGATGTTCGTTTGAATTTGTTTTGCCCAAGCTAAGATGAAATTTTAATTTATTTTATATGGGATGGGAGTGTAATATTAACTGTGTAAGTAAGAAATGCGTACGGTTTCTTACTCACACAGTTTTTTATTTGGTAGAATAATAACTATAAAGCTAAAGGAGTGTTTTAAATGGGCAAACCTAAAAGAGATCCCAACTCCATAGAATTAGCTAACAAGATTATTGAACAGTATCAACCAAAGTCTGTAGAAGATATGCAAGATGCATTAAAGGACATATTTGGACCTATGTTTGAATCGATGTTAAAAGGTGAAATGAATCATCATTTGGGCTATGAATCCAATGATAAGGGAGAAAAAGAAACAAACAATAGACGGAACGGGTACGGAAAAAAGAAAGTCAAAACGACTGCTGGCGAAGTGGATATTGCTGTACCTCGTGATCGTGACGGTTCATTTGAACCAGAGCTTATTCCAAAGCGTAAAAGAGATGTTTCTGCCATCGAGGATAAAGTCATCTCCATGTATGCAAGAGGAATGTCTCAGCGAGATATTTCATCCACGATTGAAGATATCTATGGATTCTCCGTGTCTCATGAAATGATATCCGATATTACCGATACAGTGCTTCCTGATTTAGAAGAGTGGCAAAGTCGCCCTTTAAGTAACTGTTATCCATTTGTATTTGTAGATTGCCTTTATACGACGATACGTAATGACTACGAAACCAAGAAATACGCTGTTTATACCATGTTAGGCTATACCATGGAAGGAAAGAAAGACATTCTTGGTCTATGGTTAAATGAAACGGAAAGTAAACATAAATGGATGCAAATCTTTGATGAAATAAAAGCTCGTGGTGTAGAAGATATTTTCTTTATTTCCATGGATGGAGTAAGTGGATTAGAAGATGGAGCTCGTGCCATTTTCCCACAAGTTGTCGTACAACGCTGTATTGTTCATCTCATTAGAAATTCGATTAAGTATGTTCCAAGTAAAGACTATAAAGCTTTTACTGCTGCATTAAAAAAGGTTTACGCTGCACCAAGTCTTAAGGCTTGTCATAGTGCATTCGAAAGCTTTCAACAACAATGGTCTGCCTATCCAGGAGCTATTGACGTATGGAAACGAAACTTCTCCCATGTGGAACAACTATTTGATTATGGAAGTGCCATACGCAAAATCATGTACACTACCAATGCGGTAGAAAGCATACATTCTAGCTTTAGAAAAGTGACTAAAAAAGGAGCATTCCCAAATGAGAACGCTCTTCTAAAAGTATTATATTTACGAACGAAAGAACTTGAAAACAAATGGGAAGGTGGCCATATTCAACAATGGGCAATGGTGATGAACCAGCTATTAATACATGACCATCTTAATAAACGTGTGTTAAAATATTTAGAATAACTTACACACTTTTCTTGACAAGCCCTATGGGATTTCTATTTAACATTATTTCATCTACAACGCTGGACATTTCCCGCAAATTCTTCATTTATTGCATTGTCTTTTTCCTCAGAAATAACATCATTTTTGGAATTTCAGCATTTAAAATTTCTCTAAAGTTTTTAATAGGTCTATCAAAAATACCAAAACCATAACTTCTTTTTCCATTTTTTTCTCCATATCTCATTTAAACAACTTGGTCTTGCTTGTATTTGTCAAAAGTCATCGATGCAAAAGCATTATAGTTTCCATCTTTTTCTCACTCATTACCATATATTAAAGGCTCCACATTCATTTTAAAAAATATATTTCAATTGTTTTTTAAGATTTTCTTCTTTTGTTCTTGAATCTCTGCTTCCGTCAAGATGCCTTGTTCCTTTAATTTAGCGAGTTGATTGAGTTGAGTAAGGGTAGTCACATTCGCGTTGGTGTCCGTTTCGGAAGGATTAATTTTAGATCGATTAGCCCTTTCAATAATTTCTTTCAATTCTTCAATAGTTTCTCGTGTTGTCGCTGCATTAATCTCAGTATTTTTTCCTGAATAATTAATGTAAAGAGTATTAGCGTAGTGCTTATTAATATGGTATTGGAAGGAACGAATATCTTTTATTAAGAAATCCCTTACTGTAACTCCAGATAAGAAGCTGTTTCTGACATAAACCAACCGCTTATCAGTTAATGCCAATATCCCGCGTTTATGGTTCATCCATGCAGTAAAGTAAAAATGATGATGTTCATCAGAATGCACTATTTTTTTAAATTCCTTATAGTGTCTTTTATCTTTTTTCATTATTTAATCCTCCTAAAAGGTAATTTATTTATATGGATAACATATCAAAATAATTCAATTGATGTTAATAGTAGGTTTATTTTAATATTTCATTACAGATTTCTTGCATAATACTTTCATTTTAGGAAGCTGGTTCTTGAGACACGAGAGATGTAACCATCCTCTATTTAAACGTGAGATACATTGCCAACAATTTTAGCAGATTTACGTAGTGAGTTTTCTTCTATCATACACTCAACAAATCTAATCCTCTCGTAATCGATTTTTACACTCGTATTTAATTACCAATACTTCTTACTTCCAAATGATATTTATTCAAAAGTTTCCATTTAATTGAATAGAAGTCGTTTTTCATTTGCTCGATTATTGCATTAATCTTAGCAAAATAAACCACAGCTACTTTGGATCCTACAAGTGATTCACGGTCTTGTTTAAATACATTTATGGCCATTGATAGAGCAATGTATTTATCGATTAGTTCTTTAATCATTTATATCACCGCACATAAGAATGTTTGTTCTTATTTTATGTAAGGATGTATAAACTATCAACTATTTTCGTTCGTAGAGATCATCGGATTTGCATTTTAGCAGATCAGCTAATTTAAAAGCATTTTCTAATTAGGGTATACTCTTACCTGTTTAACGAAATTTACGATTTGCTACAGAAAGTAATGCTTAAATTGGAGTCAGAAAAAGAATATTATCGCAATAACGATTAGTCGAATAGTTGTTTTGGGTGAAGGAAATCCGCAAGCTGCCGATTTAAAAAAATACCTGGCAGAGCAATATATAAGGATGGTACGGAAATGTATCACGTATCACAAATAAACAAGTCGAGAATTTACTTCAAAATCATTACGTCACAAATAGAAAGGTTGTAGCATGTGAATCTCACGAACAGATAAATGAAGGTACTGACCTCTTTATCGAATTTAGAGATACTAACAAGAACGCAAATACAGATCCTTCACGATACAAAAAGCGTTCGTAACACTAATTTTATTATACATTAAAACAATTAACAGATTCTATTAGTTTGAATGAGAACGCTTATTTCCTGAACAAAAGAAGGAATTGAAATAGTAGGCAGCAAGAAATTGAAACATAATGAACAACTTACTCATAAATTAATACAGAAAGATGCTTATATTTATTTTAAAGCCGGGGAGAAATGAAGCATTCCCTGTTGGTGGAAGTAGCAACTTTGTAGTTCGTGATTCTAGCGGATCATTAGTAGTTAATACAATATATTAGGTGAAATCGGTGTGCCTAATTACGTTCTTGTAGCTGGCGATAGTATAACGAGCAAAATTGGTACCTATTAAATAGGTAGGAAGGAGACATAAAATACCCCTTCTCTTCCTATTTATTGCACGCACGAAAACAACCTCTATTCAACCACATATATTTGAAAGAATAGAAATTAATTTGAAAAGCTAAATTTTAAAATATTTAAATTAGCTATTTTTAATAATGTTTGTAAGCAAAAAATAGTCTAGTATAGAATCCAATCCGTTCATCCTTGGGAGAGTTAACAGTATTTAACTTCATACTAAAGATAAAACCCTTGATACTAATGTATCAAGGGTTTTATTACTTTTAATGAATAGTTCGATGAAGTCCAATAACTTTACCTAAAATAGTAACGTTTTTATATATTAATGGATCCATTGTTGCGTTTTCCGGTTGTAAGCGAATATGATCTTTTTCTTTGAAGAAACGTTTCACAGTCGCTTCGTCATCTTCAGTCATTGCAACGACAATATCACCATTTTGCGCCGTACTCTGTTGTTTCACAACAACTTTATCTCCATCTAAAATACCTGCTTCTATCATACTTTCACCCTCAATTACCAACACATATACGTTTTCATCTGGGGCAACACTTGAAATTGGTAGTGGAATAAATTCCTCTATGTTTTCAACAGCAGTAATCGGTATCCCTGCTGTAACTTTACCAATTACCGGTGCATATCTAGCTTCTTCTCTTGGAATATTACTCTCTTCTGATAGATCTAAAATTTCAATTGCTCTAGGTTTAGTCGGGTCCCTTCTAATATAACCCTTACTTTCTATTCTTGCTAGATGGCCGTGAACTGTAGAACTAGATGCCAATCCAACTGCTTCGGCTATCTCTCTTACTGACGGTGGATAACCCTTTTTACTTACCTCATCTTTAATATAATCCAGAATCATTTCTTGTCTCTTGGAGAGTTTTGTCATTTAACGAACACCTCACACATAGGATTTATTAATAATAGTTTATCACTAGAATTTTAAAAAAGCAAACATTCGTTCGAAAAACTATTGACAGGATCATTTGTTCGGTATAGTATTGTATACGAACAAAGGTTCTTGTTCGGAGGAGGGGCTGATAATATGTTTGGGAAACTAACAAAAACGGATGCATTTTATCTTGCGACGTTTGTATTCACTCTAGTATTTTTATACTTTTCCATGGTTACAAGTTCGTAGTATACTTAGTATTTTTAAGGAGCATCTAAAGTGAAAGCTATTATATATTGTCGGGTCAGCACTGATAAAGAAGCACAGGAAACATCTCTAGCAAGACAAAAACAAGAGCTTACGATTTTAGCGCAGCAATACAACATTTCAATTGTAGATATCATTCAGGAACAGGCGAGTGGGTATGACGTTGAACGTAAAGGTATCTTTCGTATGCTGGATTATTTTTCTACAAAAAAAGCAGATTGTTTACTTATTCAAGATGAGACTAGATTAGGTAGAGGGAACACAAAAATAGCTCTATTTCATCAAATACAAAAATTAAATATTTCGATTTATACAGCGATACACGATGGAAAACTTGAATTATCGGAATCTGATTCAATGGTGCTGCAAATTGTAAGTGTTGTTGAAGAATATCAGCGGAGAATTCATAATGCTAAAATTAAACGGGGAATGAGAAGGGCAGTCCATGACGGGTATGATCCGAGTAAAAACTTATCAAATCGAGATAAGGCACCTGGTAGAGAAAGAAAGATATTCCCTATCGATGAAGTTATTCAATTAAGAAACAAAAATTTGACGTTTGCCGAAATTGCGAACACACTAAATGGCATGGGTTATTCAGTCTCTAAGGCAACGGTGCACAGAAGATATCAGGAATATATAATGCTTGAATCTAACACAGAGGAAAGGTAATATAAACAAGCAAGGACACCGTTATCGTTCTTGCTTTTTTCTATGCGTTATTTCGAGGAGGTAATTCCATGATATCTAAAGTTAAGTTGAATCGTATAAATGAACTTGCTCAAAAAGCTAAGTCAGAAGGATTAACAGAAACAGAGAAGAAAGAGCAAAAAGGGCTTAGGCAGGAATATTTACAAAATGTACGTAGCTCGTTTAAAAATCAATTTAAATCAATGACAGTTGTAGACCACGAAGGAAACGATGTTACACCACAAAAAGTTAAAGATTTGCAAAGTAAAAACAAAGACAATTAGATCCAAACCCTAATTTAAAGCTTCGCGATAGAGTAAGGTAAAATCACATTTCACTTGTTACAGTCTATAATTCATTATAGAATGATAAGGGATTATATAATCCTTTTAATTAGAAAGGGGAACTAACATGTCAAAAAACACAGAACAATTATCAATTAACACCATTCGAACATTAGCAATTGATGCAATTGAAAACGCAAATTCTGGTCATCCAGGTTTACCAATGGGTGCTGCGCCAATGGCTTATACGCTTTGGACAGATTTCATGAATCATAACCCTAAAAATTCAAAGTGGTTTAACCGTGACCGTTTTGTTCTTTCTGCTGGACATGGTTCAATGCTTTTATACGCATTACTGCATTTATCAGGGTATGATGTTACCATTGATGATTTAAAAGATTTTCGTCAATGGAATTCTAAAACACCAGGACATCCTGAAGTACACCATACAGACGGTGTAGAAGCAACTACAGGGCCATTGGGACAAGGTATTGCAATGTCAGTCGGAATGGCAATGGCGGAAGCACACCTAGCTGCAAAATATAATAAAGAAAATTTGTCTATTATTGATCATTTCACATACGCTATTGTAAGTGATGGAGATTTAATGGAAGGCATCTCACATGAAACAGCATCACTCGCTGGTCATCTGGGATTAGGTAAATTAATTGCATTATATGATTCTAATGATATTTCATTAGATGGTGAACTAGATCGTTCCTTCTCTGATAATACGGAAGAACGCTTTAAAGCATATGGTTGGGAAGTTATCAGAGTAGAAGACGGTAACGATTTGGAAGCATTACGCGCTGCTATTAAACAGGCAAAAGAAAATACGGAGCAACCTACATTGATAGAAATAAAAACAATCATTGGCTATGGTTCACCGAATAAATCAAATTCTGCAGCATCTCATGGTGCTCCACTTGGAACTGACGAAGTGAAATTAACAAAAGAATATTATAAATGGGAACATGAGGATTTCAACGTACCTGAAGAAGTCTATGCTGATTTCAATGAAAAAATTGGCAAGCAAGGTGCTGGATCTGAAGAAAATTGGAACAAATTGTTTAACGATTATAAAGAGAAATATCCTGAATTAGCAAAAGAATTAGAACTTGCTATGAATGGTGAACTTCCTGAAAACTGGGAACAAGACTTACCTGTATATGAACCTAAAAAAGATAAATTGGCAACTAGAGCATCATCTGGTGAAGTCCTAAACGCAATAGCTAAATCTGTACCATATTTCTTTGGTGGTAGCGCTGATTTAGCGGGTTCAAATAAAACAGCTATTAAAGATGAGGGAGACTTTTCACGTAATAACTATGCTGGTCGTAACATTTGGTTTGGTGTACGTGAGCATGCAATGGCTGCAGCATTGAATGGAATAGCATTACATGGAGGTTTAAAAGTATATGCAGGTACATTCTTTGTATTTAGTGACTACTTACGTCCAGCAGTTAGACTTTCATCAATTATGAAAACGCCTGTAACATATGTGTTTACACATGATTCAGTTGCGGTTGGTGAAGACGGACCAACACACGAACCTGTTGAACAATTAGCAGCATTTCGTGCAATGCCAGGTCTATCACTTATCCGTCCAGCAGATGGAAACGAAACGCAAGCTGCTTGGCGCTTAGCAGTAGAATCTGATGATAAACCTACAGCATTAATATTAACAAGACAAGGATTACCAACATTAGAAGGTACGAAAGAGCGTGCATATGAAGGTGTTAAAAAAGGAGCATATGTAATTAGTAAAGCAACAAAAGAAGTTCCAGATGCTTTGCTTCTTGCAACTGGTTCAGAAGTACAATTAGCTGTATCAGCTAAGAACGCCTTAAAAGAAAAAGGGATCGATGTAAGTGTCGTAAGTATGCCTTCATGGGATCGTTTTAATGAACAAGATGTGGCATATAAAAATGAAGTAATTCCATCGAATGTGAAAACTCGTGTTGGAATTGAAATGGCTTCCTCATTTGGTTGGGATCGATATGTAGGCGAACAAGGATCCATTATTGGTATCGATACTTTTGGTGCTTCAGCAAAAGGTGAAAAAGTAATAGAAGAATATGGATTTACAGTCGAGAACGTTGTGAAACATGTTGAAGACTTATTGAATAAATAATTAAAAGAAAGTGGCTAAATTTTTGGGCCACTTTCTTTTTTTGTCTAGTGCGACAAAACTAGTGCTAATCTGCAACGTGATATGACAATGTTTTTAACTAGAATAAGTATAATAGACTGTAAAGGGGAGGCGATTAATATTGGGTAATTATTCTATTTATTGGATTAAGGAAGAATTTGCTTATCGTTATTTCCACAAGAGAGATATTTTATATAGATTTATTAAAGAATATCAACACAATTTAGATAGAGTTGATTTATCTAAACAATACCATTTCATAACAAATGCGTTTCCATCCACAACATTGATAACTCACATAAAAAAATGCCATCAATCTAGTGTTACCACAAAATTACAAGGTAATTTTCTCGAAATATTTAACGCCGAACACTATATTTCTTTACATATACACAAAAAACATTTAAACTTTCGTTGTGAAATGTTGCATGATGCAGAAAAGTTACTGTTTCCAGCATTACGTTCTTTTCATCCATTTTTATTTATTATGGGAAATGATAGGGAAGACTATGGTTGGATTTCACCAGTAACAAAAGAAAGAGTACACATCAATCAAGAAGTATTGTATTCTTATCTTTGATTTACTATACTGTATTAGAGACAACATGAAGGAGGAAAGCTTGAATGGACGTGATTTGGGTCGTATTAATAGCAATAGTCGCTCTTATTGCTGGAGTTGCTCTTGGATTTTTCATTGCTAGAAAGTATATGATGAGTTATTTAAAGAAAAACCCACCAATTAATGAGCAAATGCTCAGGACTCTGATGATGCAAATGGGTCAAAAACCATCACAGAAGAAAATCAATCAAATGATGCGTGCAATGAATAACCAACAAGGAAAATAAAAAGCACTTATCTCATATATAAGGTAATGCAAAAACCATTGCACTATACCCCTTGCTACCACTAGGTAATAAGGGGTATTTCAAACTATTAAGCTCTATCTCCTCCGTTGTTTAAGAAAGGTTTGATTAATTGTCAAATTCATTTGCTTTCTCATAACTTAGAATCTGTTAAAATAAGTAAAGTGAATGTTTTAGGAGGATGGTTATGTCTGAATTGACTGATATTAATGTATTTATTGCATTTGGTGCAGGATTCTTATCGTTTATCTCACCATGTGTTCTTCCACTATATCCTGCCTTTCTATCGTATATAACTGGTATGAGTGTTAGTGAAATAAAAGAAGAAAATAAGATATTTAACAAAAAAAGTCTTTTACATACTATATTCTTTTTAGTTGGATTTTCAAGTGTATTTTTAATTCTTGGATTTACCTCATCGTTTGTTGGTGAATTTTTAACTACATACAAAGATATTATAAGACAAATAGGGGCTATAGTAATTGTATTTTTTGGTTTAGTTATTGTTGGTATCTTAAACTTTGAATTTTTGATGAAAGATAAAAAAATTACATTTAGAAATCGACCAGCGGGTTTTTTCGGCTCATTTATAATTGGTATGGCTTTCTCATTGGGATGGACCCCTTGTATGGGACCAATATTAATGGTTGTAGTTTCGCTCACAGCAACTCAACCTGATCTTGGAATGATTATGATGATCAGTTATGTGCTAGGCTTTTCATTACCGTTCTTAATTTTATCATTTTTTATTGGTAAACTTTCATGGAT
This sequence comes from Virgibacillus ndiopensis, assembly GCF_900187325.1. Taxonomy (GTDB): domain Bacteria; phylum Bacillota; class Bacilli; order Bacillales; family Amphibacillaceae; genus Virgibacillus_E; species Virgibacillus_E ndiopensis. The sequence continues at coordinate 401,523 of NZ_FZMZ01000005.1, forward strand.
TAAACGGCATAGCCCTCTTTTGCTCAAAATGGGAGGCTATATTATGATCCTGATGGGTATAGCACTATTTTTTGACTGGATGACAAAACTTACTTCTTTTTTAAATGAATGGTTTGGATTTTCTGGATTCTAGTTGTAACACTTATATTAGATTTTTTAAAACTTTTGTATTATTATATTAGTTAGAGAAATCAAGGAAGGGACTCGCATTTATGTACAAACCAAATGACCTTATTCTACGGACTACGACATCATTGATTGCCTTTATATTGTTAGGGTTTGCTATTTATTTATTATTGGCGGGTCATAACTCACCTGGTGGAGGGTTTGTTGGTGGTTTAATGACTGCATCAGCTTTTGTCTTGATGTATATGTCTTATGGAATAGAAACAGTTAAAAAAATACTACCTATAAACTTTCGGACATTAATACCAATCGGCTTACTTATAGCTGTTGTAACTGGTGTCGGATCGTTTGCTTTCAACGAACCATTTTTATCGCACACGTTTGGTTACTTCACATTTCCACTGTTTGGGGAAATTGAGCTTGCAACTGCAATGCTTTTTGATATTGGCGTTTATGTAACAGTATTGGGAGTAACAATGACGATCATTTTGACCATTGCAAATGATCAATAACTATTGTTGGGGGAAATAATAGAAATGGCAAAGATACTTGTAGTGGACGATGCAAAATTTATGAGAGTTACATTAGCAACTATACTAAAAAGAGAAAATCATGACATTATCGGAGAAGCAAAAGATGGTGCAGAAGCTGTAGAACTTTATAAAAACATGGAACCAGATCTAGTTACGATGGATATCACCATGCCAGTTATGAATGGAATTGATGCAATTAAAGAAATTATGAAATATGATGAAAAAGCAAAAATTGTTGTATGTTCAGCTATGGGGCAGCAGAAGGTTGTTGTAGAGGCGATTGAAATTGGTGCAAAAGACTTTATTGTTAAGCCGTTTGATGAAAATCGAGTACTAGAAACAATAAATCGAGTTTTACATAAAATTGAACCAACTGATACAAAGCTTTAGCACCTTAGAAAGAGTTGATTTAGTATGTTTTGGGTAATAGCAAGTACAATAGGTGCAGCATGTATGGCTGTTTTGATGATTTTTGTACGGTTAAAAGCAGCCAAGAAACCTGCAAGTGTAAAGAAAATTATTTTACCACCTATTTTTATGAGTACAGGTGCACTTATGTTTTTGTTTCCGGAATTTCGTTTAAATGGACAGGAAATAATTGAGGCGTTAGTTTTAGGAATTGTCTTCTCCATTTTTCTTATTAAAACATCTAAATTTGAGATAAAAGAGAAGGATATTTATTTAATTCCATCAAAGTCGTTTGTTTTTATTCTTTTTGGTTTATTACTAGTAAGAATTCTTATTAAGTTAGCAATAGGTAATACTATTTCTTTAGGCGAAACAAGTGGAATGTTTTTTTTACTCGCGTTTGGCATGATTGTGACATGGCGAGCTGCAATGTTATTTAAATTCAAAAAGCTAGCAAAACAATTAGAATATAAGAGCATATAAAAAAGCGGTCACGTTATTGTGAACGCTTTTTTATATTTCTGTAGGAATCAGGTGAAAGCTCAAACAATGCTTCATAAGGTGTAACATCTATTTCTTTTTCACGCAATTTTTTCCTTAAAAATTTATGATCACGTTTAGGAGTCGCTATAATGTAGCCTTCGATAAGAACATCTTGGGTAATCGTCTTTTGATTTTTATGTAGAGCGACTTCACCTATTTTACTAGCGATTTTTTGTCTAGCTACATCTCTAAACAATTCTGGTACTGGAGATACAAGTTCTTCCAGTAATTTTTTTTCATCATCATTCCACATGTGTCTTGTTTTTTCCATGTAAAACTCTTCCCAGTCAAGTGTAGATTTTCCATCCTCTTTGGGCAAACGTTTTAAAAACTTACGAAACATAAAGAATCCACCAATTGACATTAAGCTAATTAATAAAATTCCCCATATTACGATTAAATAATCGACAATTACTGACATATAATCACCTTCTTCTCTGACAAAACGATTAAAATTGATAGAATATTGAATGTAAACAGTACAAAAGATTTATTTTTATCGTTGTTTATAGTAACATTACAAATAATTGGGTAAGAATTTATAATTATTATTTACGATAATACAATTATAATAGGAGAAATTGATAGATACAAGCGTCATATTATGATGACTCGGTACATATAAGTATAAAAAGCGATGTTTTTGTTGGTTTTTGCGATAGGGGGTAATGTGATGAAGCGTGAATTAAATGAGAACGACAGTAAAAAAAACGATGCAAAAAATCAAAATAGCACAAAACAGTATTTCGATGACGTTACAAGTTTACCAAAGTTCATGCTTGATTGGGTTGAAGAAAACAGTAATGATTTAATCACAGTATGGGATGAGAGTGGGAAGGTTTGTTTTGTTTCAAAATCAGTTGAACGAATACTGGGATACAGTACTACTGAATTGCAAGGAACCTCATGGTATAACAAAATTTCACCAGAAGATGTATCGTATATAAAGTCACATTTTGATGAAAGCACAAGTACAAGCCAAACATATAATATAAACATTCGAAATAAAGATGGAAAGTATATATGGACAGAATGTAAAATCGCAAAAATAAAGGTTGATCAAAGTGGTGACAGCTTTTTCATATCGACATTAAAAGATATTTCTGATAAAAAAGAAGCAGAAGAAATGATGATTCGATCTGAGAAGATGTCAATTGCTGGTCAGTTAGCTGCTGGTATTGCACATGAAATACGTAATCCACTAACATCAATTAAGGGTTTTTTACAGTTATTACAGGCCGGTGTTAATAGAAAAGAAGAATACTATAAAATTATGATTGATGAAATTGAAAAAATGGAAACAATAACTTCTGAATTACTATTTATCTCAAAACCTATGACAGATAATAAAAGAGTTGAAAGAGTAGATGAAATGATTCGGGATGTAATTTCTCTATTAAAGCCACAGGCGAATCTAAAAAAAATAGAAATCAAATGGGAACAAACAGAATCACCTTCTATTTATTGCGATCGCTCACAAATAAAACAAGTTTTTATAAATTTGTTAAAAAACGCTACTGAAGCCATGGATGAGAGTGGAAAGATTGAAATAAAAGTCAAAAAAAATAATTCACAAATAATCATTGAGTTCATTGATGAAGGATCTGGTATACCAGAGGAAATAATACATAAGCTTGGTGAACCTTTTTTTACAACTAAACAAAACGGTACAGGGTTAGGACTTATGATAACTACTCAAATATTAGAAAAACATGATGCGAAGCTAGAAATAATAAAGAACAAAATAAAGGGAAGTACGTTTAGAATAATAATGCGAGAACATACGGAATAATTTTAATTACTTAATTCATTATAAATAATACATTTCCTTGTTAGATTGATTGATTTTTTGGGCACTCCACGGCATGATTGAACGGAGTGTCTTTTGTTTGACGTTTAGATCCCGAATTATGCCGACAATTTTAGCTTCTAGAAACTGGCTACTTTTTAAATGTATAACCATCAATTCTTTGAATTGATGATATGTATAAGTAATACTTATCAGATTAAATAAGTTTTTAATATAGGTTGACAAGTTCTTAAATAATTGTTTTATAGATTGATTTCCTTTAAGATAAATAGGTAAAGAGAAACTTTATGATGTCTAAAATTCGAACACTTAGGGAATGTCGAAATTATAGACAATAATAGTTTGACTGAAAGGGGTAAGACTTACATGGCAAATAATACGTTTAATGCTAAAAAGCAATTTGAACTGAATGGTAAAACGTATAATTACTATCAATTAAAAGAGCTTGAAGAAGCAGGCTTGGGTAAAGTATCACGTTTACCATTTTCCATTCGAGTTCTACTTGAATCGCTTATACGCCAACATGATGGACGTGTAATTAAAGATGAGCATGTAAAAGGATTAACAAAATGGGGAACAAAAGAAGGGGATGGAGTAGACGTACCATTTAAACCTTCTCGTGTAATTTTACAGGATTTCACTGGCGTTCCTGCAGTAGTTGACCTTGCTTCATTACGTAAGGCAATGGTTGATATGGGTGGAGAACCAGACAAAATTAATCCTGAAGTACCAGTTGATTTAGTTATCGACCACTCTGTTCAGGTTGATCAGTACGGAAGTTCAAATGCACTTAAAGCTAACATGGAGCTTGAATTTGAACGAAATGCGGAGCGTTATGAATTTTTAAATTGGGCGCAAAAAGCATTTGAAAATTACCGTGCCGTACCACCTGCTACAGGTATTGTTCACCAAGTAAACTTAGAATACATTGCAAATGTTGTTCATGGTTTAGAAAATGAAGACGGAAGCTATGATGCATTCCCAGACACTTTAGTAGGGACTGACTCACATACGACAATGATTAACGGTCTAGGTGTACTTGGATGGGGTGTAGGTGGAATTGAAGCTGAAGCAGGAATGCTAGGTCAACCATCCTATTTCCCGGCACCAGAAGTAATCGGTGTTAAATTTACTGGAAGCTTTCCACAAGGAACTACAGCTACAGACTTGGCATTAAAAGTTACACAAGTTCTTCGTGAACAAAATGTAGTTGGTAAATTTGTTGAATATTTCGGCCCAGGGCTAAAAGATATGCCGCTTGCTGATCGTGCAACAATCTCAAACATGGCTCCTGAATATGGTGCAACATGTGGATTCTTCCCAGTAGATGATGAATCACTTAACTACTTACGTCTAACTGGACGTAGTGAAGATCATATTGCTTTGGTAGAAAAATATTGTAAAGAAAATGATCTATGGTATTCATCTGATCAAGCGGATCCTGAATATACACAACTAGTTGAAATTAATCTATCAGAATTAGAACCAAATCTATCAGGTCCAAAACGTCCACAAGATTTAATTTCGTTATCAAATATGAAAAAAGAATTCAACAAAGCTGTTACTGCACCTGAAGGTAACCAAGGTTTTGGTATGGACAAATCAGAATTCGACAAAGAAGCTATTGTTGAACATCCAAACGGTAAAACTTCTGTTATGAAGACAGGTGCACTTGCAATTGCTGCAATTACATCTTGTACGAATACATCAAATCCATACGTAATGCTTGGAGCAGGGCTCGTTGCAAAAAAAGCTGTTGAAAAAGGATTAGTTGTTCCTGAATATGTAAAAACATCATTGGCACCAGGCTCTAAAGTTGTAACACGTTATCTTGACGATTCTGGATTACAGCAATACCTTGATCAATTAGGATTTAATTTAGTTGGTTATGGTTGTACAACATGTATCGGTAACTCCGGTCCATTACGTGAAGAAATTGAAGAAGCAATATCTAAAAGTGATCTAACCGTCTCTTCTGTACTATCTGGTAATCGCAACTTTGAAGGTCGTATTCATCCACTTGTTAAAGCTAACTATCTAGCATCTCCACCATTGGTAGTTGCGTATGCGTTAGCAGGAACAGTAGATATCGACTTAACAAAAGAAGCATTAGGTAAAGACAAAGACGGAAATGATATCTACATGAAGGATATCTGGCCAACTATGGATGAAATTAAAGAACAAGTACAACAAGTAGTTACACCAGAAATTTTCCGTAAAGAGTACGAAAATGTATTTAATTCTAATGAAAAATGGAATGAAATTGATACAACTGATGAACCATTGTTCAAGTGGGATAGCGAATCAACTTACATTCAAAATCCTCCATTCTTTGAAGGATTGTCAAAAGAAGCTGGTTCTGTAAACCCTTTAAACAATCTTCGTGCAATTGGTAAATTTGGTGATTCTGTAACAACTGACCATATTTCTCCGGCTGGAGCAATTGCTAAAGATATGCCAGCAGGACAATATTTACAAGATAAAAATGTTTCACCAAGAAACTTTAACTCATACGGTTCACGTCGTGGTAATCACGAAGTAATGATGCGTGGTACATTTGCGAATATCCGTATCCGTAACCTATTAGCACCAGGAACAGAAGGTGGCTATACAACATATTGGCCAACAGATGAAGTAATGCCGATCTATGATGCTGCTATGAAATACCAACAAGATGGTACTGGCTTAATTGTTATGGGTGGAAAAGATTATGGAATGGGTTCTTCTCGTGACTGGGCCGCAAAAGGTACAAACTTACTTGGAATTAAAACAGTTATTGCTGAAAGCTTCGAGCGTATCCACCGTTCTAACCTAGTTATGATGGGAGTTCTTCCGTTACAATTTGAAAAAGGTGAAAATGCTGAGAAACTTGGATTAACTGGTAAAGAATCATTTAACGTGGAAATTGACGAAAATGTTAAGCCACATGACCTTGTGAAAGTTACAGCAGTTGACGAAGAAGGTAAGACGACTGAATTTAAAGCTATTGCACGTTTTGATAGTGAAGTAGAAATTGACTACTATCGTCACGGTGGTATTTTACAAATGGTACTACGTAACAAATTAGAAGCGTAATTAAATGATAAATATCCTTAAAGACCTTACATTTTCTAATGTGAGGTCTTAATTTTTGACAAAATATCATAATTAGCTATTGTCTATTTTTTGAATAATTAACAGAATAGCTTTACAAATACGTTGAGCATAAATAACATGAAACTATGATCACTTTTTATTTTTTATGGAATTAACGAATGTGTGATACAATTCTATTTGGCAATATAAACATACGTATTCCTTGTATCATCATTGATGGGTATAATAGGATAAATCTTGGGAATTATTATTAGTGAATATATCTATTTTAAATATACATTCATAACGGCTTATCAATCGGAATAGCATGTAGTATGAATCTTTTATTGTTCGTACATAATTATTTGATTTGCTCATTATAAATTTTGCTTACACGCATAGTATGTTGCATTTTATAGAAATTACGACATAACAGCAACGTGATTTCCGCTTCGGGCAGTCGCGCACCTTAGGCTATCTAGTTAAGTTGCGATGACATAAGATTAACCATTTGATAAAGCAACAATCTTCTAGAAATCAGCCTAAATTTTTAATCCTTACCAAATATTTTGGTAACTTTTTTAATCTTTATTCTAGCAAAACGTTAGTTTTATTCAAAAAAATTTATTTATTACATTGTTTGATTTTCAATAGAATGGACGTCTGTTTGTATAGACATGTCAACTTTATTGGAAAATCAGCAAGATTATGGTGTTCTTTCATTATCGCAAAATTAGCTTTTTAGTAGGAAACATAATTCAAATTAAGGAGAGGCACTATGGTTAAGAGGATACTTGGAATAGCGGTTATAGTAGGTCTAGCAGGGGCAGTTATATTTAATTTGGTGAATTTAAATAAAGAAAAGTCTGCTAAAAAGGACGAAACAAATGTTGTTAATGTAAGTGGCGATACAGGTGCTGAAGGCTCTGCAATTGTTCCACCAGGAAAATCCGGAATTGAACCGGGAAATACGGCTCCCGACTTTCAACTTAAAACACTTGCGGGTGAAACAATAAAATTGTCTGATCTACGAGGTAAAAAAGTAATGGTAAACTTTTGGGCTACTTGGTGTCCGCCGTGTAAAGAAGAAATGCCTGAAATACAGCGGTTTTATGAGAAATATAAAGATGAAATTAAAATAATTGCTGTAAATACGGAATCAAATGTAGGTAAAGTAAGAAAGTTTGTCGATGAATATGGTTATTCGTTTTCTGTACTACTAGATAAAGATATGAGTGTTAGTGACAACTACATGGTATCTGCATTACCAACTACTTATTTTATCGGTACAGATGGTAAAATCCAACAACAAAGAAAGGTTGGACCAATGACTTATGATTATATGGTCGAAATGCTCCACACATTAAAATAAAATTATAAATTTTGGAAGAAATGGTGATACTGCTTATAAAAAGGAGTGGATTGCTATTTCTTTAAAACGTAGACTTTCGTTTGATGAATTAGTCAGAGAAAACCGCAAGCAAATTTTACAGGATCAAACCTTATTAGAAAAGATTGAGCAAAATTTAGAAATGAAGCGAAATCAAACAATAAAAAAAGTTGGCAGGTAATTACACATTTTAGGGCTTTCCTATCGAATTAACTTTGGTAGGTAGGCTCTTTTTTTGTATATATTTAAGTATAGTATATTTACTTCTGTAGAAAATAGTGAAGACTAATTTAGAAAGGAGACTTTATATGCCAGATAAATATACGAATAAACCTAAGCCGGATGATCGTAGTGATAATGTAGAGAAGTTGCAGGATATGGTCCAAGACACTATACAGAATATAGAAAAAGCACACGATACGATACAATTTTCATCCGGGGAAGAAAAGGAAAAAATCGAAGCGAAAAACAAACGACGTGAGGAAGCAATAGAAGGTATGCGACGAGAAATTAAAGACGAAGCCAATCATAATGAGCAAAATTATAGTTAATTGTACAACAACCTCAAATCATTTGATTTGAGGTTGTTTCAATATTCATAAGCAAAGTTTCTTTTTACATTAGTTGCTTATGATAAAATAGTTGCTGATAGATACACGTTAAGAGGAGGAATTACAATTGGATAAGATTCGTACACAAATAGAAGTAAGATATCAGGAAACAGACCAGATGGGTGTTGTCTATCACGCAAATTATTTGGTTTGGTTTGAAATAGGGAGAACTAAACTTATCGAACACTTAGGTTTCTGGTATGCTGACATGGAAAAGAACAATGTTGTTTCACCGGTTGTGGATGCGCAAATTTCATTTAAAAAACCTATTCATTATGGGGAAAAGGCATTTGTTGAAACTTGGATAGAGAAGTATGACGGTATACGAACAAATTATGGGTATAATATTGTCAATGAAGAAGGAAAAGTAGCTGTAAGTGGGACAACGCAGCATGTAATTGTAAAAAAAGATAGTTTCAGACCATTATCGTTGCGTCGAGCATTTCCAGATTGGCATGAAGCATATATGAACCAAATTAACGAGGAATCATAATGGCATTTGGGATAACGCGTCAGGAACTAAGAAGATGGAAGCAGGAAGTGACTAATGGCAACATAGCATTTCTTACGCACTATTGGCTTGATCCAAGATTTCCTAATTGTAATACTGTCACAAAGGTTGGCTGTCAAAACGTTGACAAACTAGCGACCTGGGGTAAACAATATGGTTTGAAAAAAGAATGGATTGATCATTATCCAGACTATCCCCATTATGATTTATTTGGCGAAAGACAGAAACAAATATTAAAAAATGAACAACAATGGGAGCAAATAAAGCATTTTAAATTATAAAAAGGCGTTTGATCAACGCCTTTTTATAATAGTTAACTAAACTTAAATGTAGGTTCATTAAGGTTTTTATCGATTTCTACGTTTAAGTCTTTCTCTTCAAAATACCAAGCATCTTTGGCTTCCACGTAAAATGTTATATTTTCGACTTCGTATGAGGAATGAATTTCATTTGGTGTTTCAAGTGATACACCTAACGAGAACCCTGGTATTAAACCTCTAAAACCACCGTATCTTACATAAAATTGTACGTAAGCGTTTTGTTGAATATCTAATTCATCTTTATACCATCTAGCAGCTTCATCTGTTACATGTATGTTCAAACGTGTCAACTCCTTTTAATTCTACCTATGTTTTTTCTCTTTCTTTTCTGGGACTAGGTCGATTCCGCCGGGATGAAACGGGTGACACTTTCCAATACGTTTAATGGTCAAATAAGCACCTTTAATGGCTCCAAAACGTCTAAACGCCTCTAAGCCATATTCCGAACATGTTGGATGAAACCGACATGTTGGCGGTTTGAATGGACTTATTACTTTTCGATAAAATTTAATAACTGCTATGAACAGATATTTCATTCGTATTTTCCTTTTTTAAAGTGTATTATCATTAGATTTATCGTACGTGACAGATGCAATTGCATCATGCATATGAATCGATTCCTCATTCCGACATGTCACTTTGAATTTTTCAACGAATGACATCTCATACAAATCTGCTGCAACTAAACGAACCATATCCTCAACAAAACGAGGATTTTCATAAGCTTGTTCGGTTACCATTTTTTCATCAGGTCGTTTTAGTACAGGGTGAATTCTGGCACTTGCATTACTTTCAGCAGCTTCTAATAAAAATTTCATCCAATCAATTTTGTTTTCATCAAAATCATCTCTAAGTTTAATTTCCATTGAAACACGACCACGCTGATTGTGTGCACTATATTCACTGATTTCTTTTGAACAAGGACACAAAGTTGTAATTAATGCAGATAATGATGTAGTTACGTTAAAACCTTCTATTTGATCATATGAAACAGTAATAGTGACGTCTGCATGATTCATTCCAGCAAGTCCAGATTGTGGGCCACGTTGTTCATAGAACCAAGGGAATGAAACAGTAAGCTCAGCATCATTTTGTTTTAAGCGTTCAGCTAATTCTTTTGTGAATTGTTTAAGTGTTGCAATATCTGCGGTAAATCCAGCCTTGTGATATAAAGCCAATTGTTCTGTAAAACGACTCATATTTGTACCTTTACTTGTTTTCTCTACACTTGAAGAAAATTGAAATGTACCAATACTTGTTTGTGTAGTTGGAATTAAGTTACTTTTAACAATAATAGGGTGCTTTACATTTGCGATTCCAACAGCATCAAGATCAAATAAAAAGTCTTTTTTTGTATTTTGTAGATCGGCCATTTCACTTTTTTCACTAGGTTTTGTTTTTGGTCCGGGGTCTACTGAACCAAATAATTTATGTCGTTGTGCTTTGTTTGGTAATTGTTTTTTTGGGAATGTTCTTACCTTATCCATAACGGTGTCCCCTCTCTGCTCATACTACTTCAAAGTATACTGAAATCGGTTCTAATATTCAATTGATTGGTTCTAAGGTCAAAACAAAAGGTAAAGAGCCATACACTAAACACCCCAAAAGTTAGATTTTTCATTCTAACTTTTGGGGTGCAGGATCCAACTAGATTTTGTTTTACATCCATTTTATTTTTGGTTCTGTTCCATTTTTAATACGTTTAATATTTTCCTTGTGCCGATAGAAAACAAAAATGGTTAATGCGGATATGACAATAATTAGACCAACATCTTTAAAGAGCATCGCTACAATTGCGGATACGACACCTGTTATCATTGATGAAAGGGATACGTATTTTGATACGTATAACGTTAGGACAAAGGTGACGATCATAACGAGAAAAAGTAATGGATTAACTCCAAATATAATTCCTCCAGAAGTTGCCACAGCTTTTCCGCCTTTAAATTTTGCAAAGAGTGGATATGTATGTCCTAAAACAGCAAATAGCCCAATGACGAGTCGATATACATCAGCATCAAATAATAAAGGTATAAGTGTTGCTACAGTTCCTTTTAATATATCTGCTAATGTAACAATAATACCAGCTTTAATGCCTAATACACGAAATGTATTTGTGGCACCTAAATTTCCACTTCCATGCTCACGAATGTCAATTTTAAAACCAACTTTTCCAACAATTAGCGCTGATGGTATAGAACCTAGTACATACGCAATGATAGCAAATAAAATATAATCCATTTATTTTCCTTCTTTCTAATTGGGTGTTAAACTTTGATATATCTATAACCAACAGTATTTTTGTTGAACTAGAAAATCACCTTACACTTTATTTTATCATGAAGTTCTAGTAGAAAGAACCTAAATAGCAATGTTTTTGAATCACTTAATAAGGGTAATTCTATTTTTGCTAAGAAAGTTTACCCAATTAATGGGAATTTATTATCGAAGGAAGATGTATATGATTGAGTTTAAGAACGTACAAAAGGTTTATCAAGATGGAACCAAAGCGTTAAAGAATTTTTCTCTGAAAATAGACAAGGGGGAGCTGGTAACTTTAATAGGACCAAGTGGTTGCGGAAAAACTACCACTATGAAAATGGTCAATCGTTTGATCGAACCTACATCAGGGTCAATATCTATAAATAACAAAGACATTAATGATTTTAATATTCATGAATTACGCTGGAATATTGGTTACGTTTTACAAGAAATAGCATTATTTCCACATATGACTATAGAAGAAAATATAGCGATAGTACCGGAAATGAAAAAATGGAAGCGGAAAAGAATAAGAGAACGAAGCAATGAATTGATGGACATGGTTGGACTTGATCCTTCTACATATCAAAAACGTATGCCAAGTGAATTGTCAGGAGGTCAACAACAACGAATAGGTGTAATACGTGCACTCGCAGCTGATCCAGACATTATATTAATGGATGAGCCATTTAGTGCACTTGATCCTATAAGTAGGGAGCAGCTGCAAAATGACATCCGATCATTACAAAAGGAAATAAAAAAAACAATCGTTTTTGTCACACACGATATGGATGAAGCGATGGCAATTGGTGACAGAGTTTGTCTTATGAAAGTTGGAGAGATTGTTCAAGTTGATTCGCCACAACAATTAATTTTGCACCCAACGAATCAGTTTGTGAAGGATTTTATTGGCGAAAGAAAGTCCCCATGGCAAACTGCAGTGGATGTAATTGCAAATCAATCATATGAAAATATAATTAATAAAGATAAATTTGAAAATAAGGAATGTCTTGATACCGAGATATACGTAATAAAAGACGAGAATGACTGTTTTGGAGGAGTAGTACAAAACGGAAAGTTATACAATGTTAAAACGCTCCAAAATGATATACCATTATTTAAAGCAACAGAAATAATTCAAGCAAGTGACCAACAAATTTTTCCTGTTCTAAAGGAGGACAAATTAGTTGGGGTACTTACATTTAAAGATATTGTAGCGTTTCTAAAAAGTAGAACGAAAGTGGAAAATGGGGTGATTCAATAATGAATGAATTTATCTCAATTTTGCAAAAGCGTCAGGATGTATTATTGGAATCGATTTGGGAACATTTACAAATATCATTACTTTCATTAATAATTGCAATCATTATTGCAGTTCCTTTAGGGCTAATTTTAACTCGATATCAACGTGTTGCTGAGCCGATAATAGGCATTACAGCCATTATGCAGACCATTCCGAGCCTGGCGGTTTTAGCATTTCTCATTCCGTTTTTTGGAATTGGTACAACTCCTGCAATTATTGCATTAACTGCTTATGGGTTGCTACCTATCTTGAGAAATACCTATACTAGTATTAAAGAAGTGGATCCAGCTTTGAAAGAGGCTGCTACGGGAATGGGAATGAATTCTTTTAAGCGATTAACCAAGGTCGAATTACCAATCGCTATGCCGGTAATTATGGCCGGAATACGAACATCAATGGTTTTAATTGTAGGTACTACAACAATTGCCGCTCTTATAGGTGCTGGTGGTTTAGGGGAACTGATATTATTAGGTCTTGATCGAGGTGCCGATTTAAATCTGATTCTTCTAGGTGCCATACCTGCAGCAATGTTGGCGATTATTTTAGATATGATTTTACGAGGGTTAGAAAAAATTTCTAAGCGAGCAGGATTTAAATCATTTATTACCATGTTGATTATTGCTGTCATTATTGTTGCTTCTCCATTATTGTTTACCTCCGACAAAAAAGCTGACTTAGTTATTGGAGCAAAACTTGGGTCTGAGCCAGCCATATTAATTAATATGTATAAGTTATTGATTGAAGAAGAAACGGATTTAGAAGTAAAGTTAAAACCGGGTTTAGGTAAAACTGCATTTGTTTTTTCTGCATTACAAAATGACAGTATTGATATTTACCCAGAATTTACTGGAACCGCAATTGTCACACACTTGGAACAAAAGGCAAAGAGTAATGATCCTAACAAAGTTTATGAGCAGGCAAAACAAGGAATGCAAGAAAAATATAATATGGCATTTCTAGCACCAATGAAATTTAATAATACGTACGCAGTAGCTACAACAAAAGCCTTAGCGAATAAATATAATTTAGAATCTATCAGAGATTTAAATAAAATAGAAGATGAGATAACTGCTGGTTTTACACTTGAATTTAAAGATCGTTATGATGGTTATGTAGGGATGCAGGAAGTATATAATTTAGATATAGAAAGCGTTAAAACAATGGAACCCGGGATTCGCCAGGAAGCTTTAGCGAACGGTGATGTTGATATCATTGATGCTTATGCGACTGATAGTTATATGATTGAATTAGATTTAGTTACATTGGACGATCCTGAAAATTTATTTCCACCTTATCAAGGCGCGCCTCTTATGAGAGAGGAAACGTTAGTAAAATACCCTGAGCTGAAGGAAATTTTAAATCAACTTGGTGGTAAAATAACTGACGAACAAATGAGACAAATGAATTATCAAGTTGATTACGAAGATATATCACCGGAAGAGGTAGCAAGAAACTACCTAGTTAAACAAGGTTTACTCGATAAATAGAGAAGGAGTGTTTACAATGGCTATAGAAAACCCAGCAAAGGAAACAATAAAAAACGTATTACAAAACGCAAAAACGATCGCAGTCGTTGGTTTATCTGATAATCCCGAGCGAACATCTTATCAGGTATCGAGGGTGATGCAGGAAGCTGGATATAAGATTATTCCTGTAAATCCAAAGGTCAAGGAAGTTTTAGGAGAAAAAGCATATTTTTCACTCGCAGATGTAAAAGAGGATATTGATATTATCAATATTTTTAGACGCTCTGAATTCTTACCAAAGATTGCACGAGAAGCTGCAGAAACTAACGCGTTTGTCTTTTGGGCACAACAAGGTATAGCAAATCAGGAAGCATTTGAATACCTTAAAGAACGTGAATTCACAGTAATTATGGATATGTGTATTAAAGTAGCTCATTCAGTGTTAATAGGGAGATAAAATGGTAAAGGATGGCTAAATTTGGTCATCCTTTTTAGTTTAATGGATATGGTAAAATTGTATGTTCGCTATACAATCAGAAATTACTTGTAGTATACTAATAATCATGTTAAATGATAGAGAGGTTAATTGGTTACACATTTGAGTATTATTTTACAATCACAAACATCTGTTCTATTATAAAAAAGAGAAAAGTTTAGTGTGGAAGGAGTAGATGGTGGATTGACTAAACAACCATTACAATATACCGATGATTCGATTCAAGTATTAGAAGGTCTTGACGCGGTTAGAAAAAGACCTGGTATGTATATCGGAAGTACAGACTTAAGGGGGTTACACCATTTAGTTTTTGAGATTGTCGATAATGCTGTCGATGAAGCTTTAGCAGGTTATGGCGATTTTATCAAGGTAACAATCCATAAAGATAATAGTATTTCTGTTGAAGATAGTGGTCGTGGATTTCCAGCAGGAATGCATAGCACAGGAAAACCGACAATTGAAGTTATTTTTACGATCTTACACGCTGGGGGGAAATTCGGACAGGGCGGCTATAAAACTAGTGGTGGATTACATGGGGTAGGTGCTTCTGTTGTTAATGCATTATCTGAATGGTTAGAAGTAACGACTTTTCGAGATGGTCATACATATTATCAACGTTTTGAAAATGGCGGAAAACCCGTTGGAACACTGGTGAAAAAAGGAGCCACAAGAAAAAGTGGGTCAGTAATCCATTTCAAACCAGACGAATCAATTTTTACAGCAACTGTGTTTAATTTTGAAACGCTATCAGAGCGCTTACGTGAGGCAGCTTTTCTACTAAAAGGGTTGAAAATTGAACTTGTAGATGCACGGGAAGATTTAAAAGAAGTTTATCAATTTCCAGATGGCCTTGAATCATTTGTGACTTATTTGAACGAAGAAAAAGATACACTGCATCCTGTTGTTTCTTTTGAAGGGGAACAACAAGAAATTGAGGTTGATTTTGCTTTTCAATTTAATGATGGTTTTGCAGAGAGTATGCTCTCGTTTGTTAATCACGTTAGGACTCGTGACGGTGGAACCCATGAATCAGGGGCGAGAACCGCGATAACCCGAATTTTTAATGAATATGCGCGTAAAGCTGCACTATTAAAAGAAAAAGATAAGAATTTAGAGGGAACCGATATTAGAGAAGGCTTTACAGCAATCGTATCAGTTCGGATTCCTGAAGAAATATTACAGTTTGAAGGGCAAACGAAAGGAAAGTTAGGAACTTCTGAAGCAAGATCTGCAGTTGATTCAGTGGTTTCAGAAAAGCTCTCCTATTTTTTAGAGGAAAACCCTGATATTTCTGGTTTGTTAATTCGTAAGGCAATTAAAGCGAAAGAAGCTAGAGAAGCAGCTAGAAAAGCACGAGAAGATGCCAGGTCCGGTAAGAAAAAACGCCGAAAAGATACGTTACTAAGTGGCAAACTTACTCCTGCACAGTCCAAAAACCCGCAAAAGAACGAATTATATTTAGTTGAGGGTGATTCAGCAGGTGGTTCCGCTAAACAAGGTCGTGATCGTAAGTTCCAGGCTGTTCTTCCATTACGAGGAAAAGTGATTAATACCGAAAAAGCGAAATTACAGGATGTATTCAAAAATGAGGAAATCTCAACAATTATCCATACAATTGGTGCTGGAGTTGGTGGTGATTTTGATTTAGATGATGTTCAATATGATAAAATTATCATAATGACGGATGCTGATACGGATGGTGCCCACATTCAAGTGTTATTACTGACGTTTTTCTATCGTTATATGCGATCATTAGTTGAAACAGGCAAAATATATATTGCGTTACCGCCTTTATATAAAATTTCTAAAGGTAAAGGAAAAAACGAAAAGATAGTATATGCGTGGGAAGATAGTGAAATGAAAGAAGCATTAAAACAATTTAAAAACGGCTATACAATCCAGCGGTATAAAGGTCTTGGTGAAATGAACGCGGATCAGCTTTGGGAAACAACGATGAACCCCGATACTAGAACATTGATTCGAGTAACTTTAGAGGACCTTGCACGTGCGGAGCGGCGCGTTACAACATTAATGGGTGATAAGGTCGAACCAAGAAGAAAATGGATTGAGGGTCATGTTCAGTTCAGTATGGATGATGATGCAAGTATATTAGAAAACGATAATATTCATACTTAATTTAACGTAATGAAAATAAAGTAATTTTTAGAAATTAAGGGGGGGTTGGTTTGTCACAACCGGAGAAATATTTGGACCTTCCATTAGAAGAAGTTATTGGTGACAGATTTGGAAGGTATAGTAAATATATAATTCAAGACCGTGCATTACCAGACGCAAGAGATGGCTTAAAACCAGTACAACGAAGAATTTTATTTGCAATGCACGAAGAAAAAAACACACATGACAGGAATTTTCGTAAATCAGCAAAAACTGTAGGTACTGTTATTGGGAACTACCATCCACATGGTGACTCGTCTGTATATGAAGCAATGGTACGATTAAGTCAGGATTGGAAAGTACGTAACGTATTGGTGGAAATGCACGGAAATAACGGTAGTATTGATGGGGATCCACCTGCTGCTATGCGATATACTGAAGCGAGATTGTCAAGTATTGCATCGGAATTACTGCGTGATATCGATAAACAAACAGTCGATTTTATTCCTAACTTTGATGATACAATTGACGAGCCTGTAGTTTTACCCGCGAAATTCCCAAATTTACTGGTTAATGGATCTACTGGAATTTCGTCTGGATACGCTACAGACATTCCTCCACATAACTTAGCAGAGGTTATTGAAGCAGTAATTAAGAAAATAGAAAAGCCTTCTGTCTCGGTTGAAGAATTAATGGAACATATCAAGGGTCCAGATTTTCCAACTGGTGGAATCATTCAAGGTGTCGATGGCATTAAAAAGGCGTATGAGACGGGTAAAGGGAAAATTATTGTTCGTGGTAAAGCAATTGTTGAGTCCGTTCGTGGAAATCGTAAGCAAATTATTATCGATGAAATACCATACGAAGTCAATAAAGCAAATATGGTTAAAAAAATTGATGAACTCAGGCTCGACAGAAAAGTTGAAGGAATTGCAGAAGTCAGGGATGAAACGGATCGAACAGGATTAAGAATTGTTATAGAATTAAAAAAGGATGCTAATAGTGATGGTGTTTTAAATTATTTGTACAAAAATACGGACTTACAGGTAACCTATCACTTTAATATGGTTGCTATTCAAGATAAAACACCAAAACTGTTGTCATTACCTCAAATGCTTGATGCTTATATCTCTCATCAAAAGGATGTTGTAACGAGACAAACTACCTTTGAATTGAAAAAAGCTAATGAACGAGCACATATCGTTGAAGGGCTAATCAAAGCTATTTCAATTTTAGATGAACTGATTGCAACAATTCGCGCTTCTAAAGATAAGCAAGATGCAAAAAAACGTATCATTGCAGCATATGGTTTTTCAGAGGCTCAAGCGGAGGCAATTGTAACGCTTCAATTATATCGCTTAACAAATACCGATATTACATCATTAGAAAAAGAAGCTGATGAATTACGTAAGAAAATAAGCGAATTTGAAGCAATTTTAGCAAGTGAAAAGAAATTGCTCCAAACAATTAAAAGTGATCTGAAACAATTGAAAAAAACATATTCTGATAAACGAAGAACGATAATTGAAGATAAAATTGAAGAATTGAAAATTAATATCGAAGTTATGGTTGCTAGTGAAGATGTACTAGTTACAGTAACAAGAGACGGTTATCTTAAACGTACCAGCCTACGTTCGTATGCCGCTTCAAATGGAGAAGATTTTGCTATCAAAGAAGAAGATCATCTCGTTGGCCAAGTAGAATTAAATACAACCGATAAAATTCTACTTTTCACAAATAAAGGAAAATATATATATCTTCCAATTCATGAGATCCCTGATATTCGGTGGAAAGATATCGGACAGCATATATCCAATATTGTCTCTATAGATAAAGACGAACGTATAATTCAATGCATACCTGTCCGTGAATTTACTGAGAATAATTATCTTGTATTTTTCACCAAAAACGGTATGGTGAAGCGAAGTGAATTACAGTTATATGAGGCACAACGATATTCAAAAGCCCTTGTAGCATTAAACTTAAAAGGCGATGATGAATTAGTAAATGTTTATCAAACAAATGGACATTCAGACATCTTCATTGCATCTAACAAAGGTTACGGGTTATGGTATCACGAATCGGAAGTATCTCCTGTTGGACAACGAGCTGCAGGTGTTAAGGCAATGCAATTAAAAGAAAATGAGTATATTGTTAATGGCCAAGTCTTTGATGATTTGTCACAACCATCGCTTGTTTTAGTAACCCAGCGCGGTGCTTGTAAGCGAATGAAATTAAGTGAATTTGAGAAAACAACACGTGCTAAGCGCGGTTTGTTAATGCTTCGAGAATTAAAAAATAAACCACATCGTATTATAGGATTTTTCGTCGTTAATGAAAATGATACGATTTGTTTTAAAACTGGAAAAGGTGAATGGCATAGTATTTTCCCATTAGAACTATCAACAAGTGATCGTTATAGTAATGGATCATTCGTAATTGATTCTGATAATCAAGGCGAGGTTGTAGAGGTTTGGAAAGATGCAAATTATAAAAAGCCATTTAATGAATCAGAGTAAATCAGCTAAGCTAGCACACTGTTAGAGTGACCTCCTGACAGTGGCTAGCTTATTTCTATTTCCATCTCGCCCCTATGAAAACCCTTTCAAAAATTTGTTAAAATCCCTTCATATATTCTGAAAAATATGATAAGGTTAAATTAAATTTTTGGAAGGAGGGTTTATAACGGAGTTACGACAAAAAATTATTCAGACATCGTTATTATTATTTGAAAAAGATGGATTTCATGGTGTAACGGTAAATCAAATTGTAGAGAAGGTCGGGACTTCAAAAGGTGGATTTTATCATCACTTTATTTCAAAAGATGAACTCCTATTTGTAATTCATGATACGTTTATTTCGTATGTACTAGAAAAGGCGATAATAGCAAATGAAACCTATGATTCTCCTACAAAGAAATTAGAGGCAATTGTAAAGGACTTTGTTAAAGTTTTTGATTTGTACAAACCACATATATCCGTATTTTATCAAGAATCAATTTATTTAAAACCACAATATGAACAGTTAGTTAAAAGGAAGCGTGATCAGTTTAAACAACTTATCATAGAAGCAATTAAAGAAGGAAAAGCAAGTGGTGAGTTTCGTCAAGATATGTCAGTTGAAATTACAGGTATGGCTATTTTAGGTATGGTAAACTGGACATACAAGTGGTATAAACAGGATGGGAAAAAATCAATTGATGAAATTGGAGACATCTTTGTAGACTTGATTTTACGGTCTGTTTTAAGTGAAGAAATGCTTTCTAGAGATAACAATTGTCATGATTTGGTCAATAAGGATGCATTCTTTACGCAAAAGGGTAATTAAATATATTTATATAAATTCTACAGACCAACCAGTCGGTCTTATCGTAACCTTACAGGAGGGTATAACATGAACTTTGAATTATCTAAAGAACAGGTAATGATTAAAAAAATGGTTCAGGATTTTGCAGAAAATATTATTAAACCAAGAGCGATTGAAATTGATACAGAAGCAAAATTCCCTGAAGATATTTTTAAACAAATGGGTGAGCTTGGATTAATGGGTATTCCTTTTCCAGAGCAATATGGTGGATCTGATGGGGATACACTTTCATATGCATTGGCGGTTGAAGAGATTGGTAAAGTATGTGGAAGTACAGGGCTAAGCTATGCAGCTACAGTATCACTAGGTGCTAGTCCCATCTATTATTTTGGAAATGAAGAACAAAAGGAAAAATTTTTAAAACCAATTGCACAAGGTAAGACACTCGGTTCCTTTGGGTTAACGGAACCTAATGCTGGATCTGATGCAGGTGGTACCAGAACAACTGCAGTTGAAGATGGTGATGATTACATAATCAATGGAGAGAAATGCTTTATTACAAATGCCAATTATTCAAACACGATTACAGTTACAGCTGTTACTGGTAAGGATAATCGTGGTAAAAACAAAATAAGCGCAATTATTGTTCCAACTGATACTGATGGGGTAACAATCAATAGTAACTACGATAAAATGGGGGTCCGCGGATCAGATACATGTGAAATTGTTTTAGATAATGTTCGCGTACCAAAGGAAAATTTGTTGGGAGATCCGGAAAAAGGATTCAAGCAATTTCTACATACCCTTGACGGGGGCCGTATTTCGATAGCTGCACTTGGTTTAGGAATAGCACAAGCATCTTTGGATAAAGCTTTAAACTATGCAAAAGAAAGAACACAATTCGGAACGGCTATTTCTAAATTCCAAGCAATTCAATTTAAATTAGCTGATATGGCTATGGAGGTAGAATTAGCAAGAAATATTGTTCATAAAGCTGCATGGTTAAAAGATCAGGGAAAGCCGTTTACTAAAGAAGCAGCTTATGCAAAATTATTTGCAACTGAAACTGCATTCCGTTCAGCGAATCAGGCAATTCAAATCCATGGTGGGTATGGATACATGCGTGAGTATGAGGTAGAACGTTATTTGCGAGACGCAAAATTATTAGAAATTGGTGAAGGAACTTCTGAAGTACAACGACTTGTTATTGCTAGACAATTAGGGTGCTAATTTAAGAGAGGTAGACTATTAACTATTATTGAATTAACTATTTCTTAAGTAATGAATGGGGGAGAAAATTCATGTCTTTAATAAATTTGACCGTTGGCGAGTTATTGGAAAAGCAAGTGAATTTACATCCAGATCATGAAGCAGTAGTCTATCCAGAATTGAACTTAAGAAAAACATACAAAGAATTTGATGAGATGGCAAATATGGCTGCTAAAGGTTTAATGTCATTAGGTATTGAAAAGGGAGAACATGTAGCAATATGGGCTGATAACAAACCGGAATGGCTCACATCACAATTTGCAACTGGGAAAATGGGGGCAGTTCTCGTCACAGTAAATACAAATTATCAAGCAAAAGAACTAGAGTATCTATTAAAACAGTCTGAAGCATCTACTTTAATTTTAGGAGAATCATATAAAGGCACTTCTTATGTTGACATTTTAAGACAGGTTTGTCCTGAATTTGATCAGGCTGATAAAGGTAAATTAATGTCTGATAATGTTCCATTTTTGAGAAACGTCATTATACTTAGTGATAAAAATTATCCTAACGCATATACGTGGAACGAAATGATTAAAAGCGGTACTTCTATAACGGATGAAACATTAGAGGAACGTAAGAAATCATTACATCACGATGACGTTATCAATATGCAATATACTTCTGGTACAACCGGATTCCCAAAAGGAGTCATGCTATCACATTACAATATTGTCAATAACGGGAATCAAATTGCGGATTGTATGAAGTTGACGTATGAGGATCGACTTTGTATCCCAGTGCCTTTTTTCCATTGCTTTGGTTGTGTATTGGGGGTACTTGCTGCAGTATCTAAGGGAACGACAATGGTTATACTTGAACAATTTGAAGCAGAGAAAGTCATGAAAGCAGTCTCTGACGAAAAATGCACTGGATTACACGGTGTACCCACAATGTTTATCGCGGAACTAAATCATCCAAACTTTTCAACGTATGATTTTTCACATCTACGCACAGGCATCATGGCTGGATCTACGTGTCCGATTGAAGTGATGAACGATGTTATGAATAAAATGGGAGCAAATGAAATCACCATTGCGTATGGTCAAACAGAGTCATCTCCAGTTATAACACAAACAAAAACAGATGATCCCGCAGAATTAAAGGCAAGTACTGTTGGTCAAGTTCATCCAAATGTCGAAATAAAAATAATCGTACCTGGAACAAATGATGAGCAAGTTCAAGGAATTCCTGGAGAATTGTGTACGAGAGGTTATCATGTCATGAAAGGGTATTACAATAATGATGAGGCGACAAATGCAGCCATTGATAGTGAAGGCTGGTTACACACTGGCGACCTTGCTGTAATGGATGAAAATGGTTATTTAGAAATTACAGGTCGTATTAAAGATATGATTATTCGTGGTGGTGAGAATATCTATCCACGAGAGATTGAAGAATTTCTTTATCAGCATCCAGGGATACTAGATGTGCAAGTGATTGGCATCCCTGACCAGAAATATGGTGAGGAAGTAATGGCATGGATTATCTTAAAAGAAGGTGTGTCATTGACAGAACATGATGTACGGTCATTTTGTGAAGGAGATATTTCGCGACATAAAATTCCTAAATATATTCAATTCGTTGATGAATATCCAATGACTGCAAGCGGGAAAATTCAGAAATATAAATTGAAGGAAATCGCAGTTCAACAATTTGAACAATAGGAGAGAGTCTATGATTAATAAGATACTTATCGCAAATCGTGGTGAAATCGCTGCACGAATTATTCGAACATGCAAACGATTAAATATTCAAACTATTTCGGTCTACTCTGAAGATGATCAAAAAGCACCATTTGTTTCACTTGCAGATGAAAGCTATTTACTTGGTCCCGCCCGGGTCAATGAAAGTTATTTAAACGTTGATAAAATACTTCAGATTGCACAAGAAGCAAATGCAGATGCCATTCATCCAGGTTACGGATTTTTAAGTGAAAATGCATCATTTGCAAAAAGATGTCAGGAAGCAGGGTTAGCCTTTATTGGACCTGCTGGTGATATTATGGAGAAAATGGGAAGTAAAATAGAAGCTAGAGATACGATGCAGCAGGCTGGTGTTCCAGTGGTTCCTGGTACTGCTGGTGCTGTTGCAAACGTTGAAGATGCAATAGAAATTGCCAAGAAGATAGGATACCCAATTATGCTAAAGGCATCTGCTGGCGGTGGTGGAATAGGTATGCAGGTTGTTCAATCCGATGATGAATTAACGAAAGCATTTGCAAGCAACTCCAAACGGGCAGAAACCTTTTTTGGTAATGGTGCGATGTTTATGGAAAAAAAACTAGAGAATGCCCATCATATTGAAATACAACTTTTAGCAGATCACCATGGCAATGTGGTACATTTATTTGAGCGAGAGTGTTCTATACAACGAAGAAACCAAAAGGTTGTAGAAGAAGCGCCTTCTCCATTTATTTCGGAAAGAACGAGAAAGAAAATGGGTGAAACAGCAATAAAGGCCGCACAGGCAATCGGATACACTAATGCTGGAACTATTGAATTTTTGGTTGATGATAGTGAAAACTTCTATTTTCTTGAAATGAATACTAGAATTCAGGTGGAACATGCTATTACAGAAGAAATTACAGG
Source organism: Virgibacillus ndiopensis (assembly GCF_900187325.1). Classification (GTDB taxonomy): domain Bacteria; phylum Bacillota; class Bacilli; order Bacillales; family Amphibacillaceae; genus Virgibacillus_E; species Virgibacillus_E ndiopensis. Next base: position 425,658 of record NZ_FZMZ01000005.1, read on the forward strand.
TCTCGATATTGTAGAAGAGCAAATACGCATTGCGAATGGTGAACTACTTAAGATTAACCAAGATGATTTAAAAATTAATGGGCATGCGATTGAAGTGCGAATCTATGCAGAAGATCCAGTGACATTTTTTCCGTCACCTGGGCATATTCAAAACATGCACGTTCCAGAAGGTGATATGATACGAAATGAGCTTGCTGTAACAGATAACTATGATGTTACACCGTTTTATGATCCAATGATTGGTAAACTTATTGTTATCGGTAAAACAAGAGACGAGGCTATTGCAACTTTAAAAGGAGCTTTAGCTAAATACAAAATCGAAGGCATTAAAACGAATATTTCAATGCTGAAAACGATTGTCGATGATGAACAATTTAAATTAGGGATTACAACTACAGCGTTTGTACAAGATCATTATTTAACAAAAGTTCAAACAAACTAAGGAGGAATTATAATGCAAGAAGTAAAGGCATCAATGGCAGGAAGTGTATGGAAAATAACAGTAAGTGAAGGTGAAAGTGTACAGGACGGTCAAGATGTTGTTATTTTAGAATCTATGAAAATGGAAATTCCAATTGCAGCTGAGCAGGCAGGGACTGTAAAGGAATTAAAGGTTACAGAAGGCGATTTTGTTAATGAAGGTGACGTTATAGCAGTTATTGAATAGGGATATTCTGTGCCCTAGTCCTAAAAGGATCTGGGGCATACATATATGGTATTTGAAAATCTATAACTCTAACAGACAATGATTTGAGGAGATTTAATAATGTCAGAGCTAATAAAATTTGAAAAAGTTAACGAGCATATTGCAGTCATAACGTTAAATAGACCTGAGGCAGCTAATGCGATGTCCAAAGCCCTATTAGATGAGCTAAATGCATGCGTTTACAATATAAATCAGGATAATTCAATTCGTTGTACAGTAATAACTGCAGCTAATGAAAAAGCTTTTTGTGCTGGTGCAGATTTAAAAGAGCGAAAAGGAATGAACGATCAACAAGTAATTGATGCAGTCAGCTATATCGGTGAAACAGTAAGAAATATAGAAAAGATGAAAATGCCTGTAATTGCTGCTATTAATGGTGTAGCATTTGGCGGGGGCTTAGAATTAGCATTAGCTTGCGATATTCGGATTGCAGCAGAACATGCTAAAATGGGATTAACGGAAACATCATTGGCCATTATTCCAGGTGCTGGAGGAACACAAAGATTGACAAGATTAATAGGTTTAGGTCAAGCTAAGCGATTAATCTTTACCGCAAATCCTGTCACTGCATCTGAAGCATTGGACATTGGATTAGTTGAAGAGATTAGCGATTCAACTACATTACTAGATAGTGCAATTAGGATGGCTGAACAAATTATTAAAAATGGACCAATTGCATTGCGCCTGGCAAAAACTGCAATTAATCAAGGTATTCAAACTGATATAACAACAGGGTTGAGCATTGAACATTTGTGCTATAAAGAAACCATTCCGACACAAGATCGGAATGAAGGGTTAGTAGCATTTAAAGAGAAAAGAAAACCAGTATATGAAGGAATATAATTACAGGAGGTCACTTCATGTCATATGTAGAAGACTTACAAAATAGAATAAATCATATCGAACAAGGTGGACAAGAAAAATATCATAAAAAGAATGAAGAAAAGGGAAAATTGTTTGTTCGTAAACGGTTAGAATTGTTATTTGATGAAGATATAGACATAGAAGATGCATTTTTTGCTAATTGTATGGATGATTCCTTACCATCAGATGGGGTTGTCACTGGAATTGGTAAAGTTAATGGGCAAGCTGTATGTGTTATGGCAAATGATTCAACTGTAAAGGCAGGTTCATGGGGGAAAAGAACGGTGGAAAAAATTCTTCGTATCCAAGAAACTGCGATGAAATTAGAATTGCCGATGCTATACTTAGTTGATTCAGCTGGAGCACGAATTACTGATCAAGTGGAAATGTTCCCAGGTCGTAGGGGAGCAGGACGTATTTTTCATAATCAAATTAAATTATCTGGCAGAGTTCCACAAGTATGTTTATTGTTTGGACCATCGGCTGCTGGAGGAGCTTATATTCCGGCTTTCTGTGATATCGTAATCATGGTAGACGGAAATGCATCCATGTATTTAGGTTCACCGCGTATGGCCGAAAAAGTGATTGGTGAAAAAGTGAGCCTTGAAGAAATGGGTGGTGCACAAATGCATTGCTCCGTATCTGGTGTAGGTGATGTTTTAGTAAAATCAGAAGAAGAAGCTATTGAATACACCCGCAATTATTTAAGCTATTTCCCCGCTAATTTTAAAGAAAAACCAAAAGAATTTGAAGCGAAAGATATAAAAGAGTTCGAGAAATCAATTACTGATATAATTCCACAAAACCAGAATGCGCCGTTTAATATGTATGATTTTATCAATCGTATTATTGATGAGGATAGTTTTTGTGAAATTAAAAAGAAATTCGCGCCAGAATTAGTTACTGGACTTGCTCGAATAAATGGTAAATCTGTTGGGATAATTGCAAATCAACCTCGTGTAAAAGGGGGCGTGCTATTCCCAGATTCTGCAGACAAAGCAGCGAAGTTCGTTCAATTATGTGATGCATTCAATATTTCATTGTTGTTCTTGATGGACATACCTGGATTTATGATTGGTACAAAGGTAGAACGCGCTGGTATCATTCGTCATGGCGCAAAAATGCTCGCATCCATGAGCGAAGCTACGGTTCCGAAAATTTCAGTTGTAGTTCGTAAAGCTTATGGTGCAGGCTTATACGCAATGGCTGGTCCTGCGTTTGAACCTGACTGCTGTTTAGCCTTACCTACAGCTCAAATAGCGGTAATGGGGCCTGAGGCTGCGGTAAATGCTGTTTATGCAAATAAAATCGCTGCATTGCCTGAGGAAGAAAGACCTGCTTTTATTAAAGAAAAGCAGGATGAGTATAAGGACAACATCGACATTTACCGTTTAGCATCTGAACTAGTAGTAGATGCTATTGTTGATCCAGATAAACTAAGAGATGAATTAGTTAAACGTTTTACCATGTATCAATCCAAATCAGTTACATTTACAGAAAGAAAACATGGGGTTTATCCTGTTTAACGTTAAAAATTGTAAAACGATAAAGCTGTCTCACTGTACTGGTATTTAACCGTATAGAGACGGCTTTTTCTATTCATAACATTTATTAATGCTGTTCCATATAGTGTAGTAATAAATACTTCTTTAACCACTACACATAATTAATCTACCATAATTATATTATGTAAACTGAAAAGCAACTTGATTCAAATTTACTAACATAAATGATATTCTGATAGGAGCGTATTAGAAAGTGGGGAATTTCAATAATGGATAATCGATTTTTTCGTGATGCCATGGGAAAGTTTGCAACCGGTATCACCATAGTCAGTTCAGAATATGATGGGGAAATAATAGGAATGACGGTGAATGCATTTATGTCGGTATCGTTAGATCCCAAATTAATAGCTATATCAATTGATGAAAAAGCAGGAATGTACGATAAATTACAGGAAACTAAAAAATTTGGTCTAAGTATTCTTAACGAAGAACAAAAGGAACTCTCCATGATTTTTGCAAAACAAATAGAAAAAAATCGGGAAATTCCATTTACGATGCAGGATGATGTCCCTGTAATACAAGGGTCTATTGCTACTTTATCTTGTTATGTTAAAGAAGTAGCAAAGGCAGGAGACCATATGATTTTTATTGCTGAAGTTACTGAAATAAACTTGGTCGAAGGTGATCCAATTCTCTTTTTTGGTGGTAAATATAGAACGATGGATTCTTAGTGCTTAAGCTCCAACAATATGTTGGGGTTTTTAAATTATGGTCTTTTCGCATCATTTGTTGCTATTCATAGAAACTGCCTAGGTAAGTGCTGTAAAATAACCTTAAATTGCATAAAATTAATTCCAGAAAATTGTATTTCCTATTTTGTTAAAATATAATTAATGTACAAACCCTAAAACGAGGTGTCAAATTATGAAAGTAGACGAGTTTATGATTACTGACGTTGTTACGGTAACGAAGGATATGTCCATTAAGCAATTACTTGAAATTCTGGTGAATAATAAGATTGGCGGAGTTCCGGTTGTAGATGATACAAACAAGTTGCTTGGTATGATTACTGATGGCGATGTTATTCGATATCTACAGCCAAAAGATAGAACCGTATATGATATGTTTACACTTATACTAGTTAGCGAAAAAGAAGATTTACGACATAAACTTAAGTATGCTATTGATCACCGTGTTGAAAAAATAATGCGTAATAAAGAAATTCATTCAGTACACCCTAATGATGATTTGGAGATTGCAACGTCTATTTTTTCCAAACATCGATTTAAAAAAATTCCAGTTGTAGATGATAATATGAAGGTAGTAGGAGTAATTAGTCGAGGGGACGTTATTCGGTTTATCTCTACAAAATTAATCTCTGATAAATAATAATAAAGTAAATGCAATTATAACCATCTGTAAATTACGCAGATGGTTTTTTTATTTAAATAGTTAAATTTTTCAATTGTCGAATTTTGCCAGCTTGACTAAAAATTCTGCAAGTGATAGTTTTATAGTATTAGTTATTGGTAGGGAAATAGTCCCTATCCTTCATTGAATATTAGAAACCGGGGTAGAAAAATATGAAATTTTTATTATCTATTTTAGGGGTATTTGTATTAATTTTTGCTTTAGTTGCGTTTCCACTTGCCATAGAAATTATGGGTGGAGAGCTATCAATTGATTTTAGTGTAATGCTAGATTTAACGAAAGCGTATTTGGGGGGGATTTTCACTGGCGAATCTTTTCATTATAAAGAGGGGGTTGACCGAAATCCTAACTTTTTTGCAACAATTCCAGATTATCTTCTAACATCCTTTCTATATTTGGCAGTTGCCATTATTCTTGCTATTGTAATCAGTTTACTTATTTCCGCTTGGTTTAGTAGGTCTAGGAAAGAATGGATGAAAGATATCATTGGTTTTTTTGGAATGGTTCCAGACTTCATAATGGTGTTGTTTTTACAACTTGGAGCTGTTTTCTTTTATCAGACTACGGGGCTTCGATTAGCACGAATAGCGACACGCGGTGTTGATGAACATGCGATTTTGTTACCGCTTATCACGTTAACCATTGTTCCAACCATTTATTTAATTCGTTCGTTATCAGAACGAACCTATGATGTATTAACGGATGATTATATTTTGACTGCAAAAGCCAAAGGTCTAAGAAAAATTTACATATTTGTTCAGCATGTAATTAGAAATGTTCTACCATATTTGAAAGCTGATCTACATAAAGTGATTGCTATTTTGATGAGTAATTTATTTATAGTGGAATATTTATTTAATATTAGTGGATTAGCTGGGTTCTTGTTTAATACCGGCGAATATCAATTTAACTTGACTACTAATATTCTTATTACTTTGGTAGTTTTATATATTGTGTTGTATTGGTTTATTCGGTTATTCATTGCTTGTTTAGAAAGGATATTTGCTCATGATTAATTGGCGATTAGGCTTAGGCGTTATATTAACAGGTCTTTTAGTATTGGTGGCTATTTTCGGTCCGATGCTTGCTCCATATGAAGAAGATTATGTTAAACCTTCTGGTTATTATTACAACAGTAACGACGATTTCGGTGTTATTTCGAATCCTACACCACCTTCTAGTGAGCATATCTTTGGGACGGATCAATATGGTTACGATATATTAACACTTTTATTATACGGTGCCAAGTATACTTTACTAGTTGGACTACTTGTTGCTTTGGTCATTGTGATAGGTGGTTTATTAGGGTTAATAAATGGTATTCGTAGTAAAAACGAGAAAGTTGGAAGTAGTTTTGGATTGTTAGGTAGTATACCTGCATTTATCATTATTTATTTTGTTATGGTAGGGATTGTTGTGAATTCCAGTTTAACTATGATAGATTTAATTATTTTGCAATCCGTATTGATGACGATTGTAGGTATACCAGGTGTCTATGCCGCAGTATTTAGTAAAACGAAGGAATTAAAGAAAAATTTATATATTACTGCCTCCCATTCACTAGGTGCTAGATCGTTTCGTATTGCTTGGAAACATTTATTGCCACACCTGAAAGGGACGTTAATGGTAATGTTTGTTAAAGAAATAATTCTTGTACTTTCGTTAATAGGGCAGCTTGGAATCTTTAATATTTTTTTAGGCGGTACCATATTACGTTTAGGTGGGGAAGGTGTGTACTTATCTGTAACCCACGATTGGGCAGGGCTAATTGGACAGTGGCGTTCATTTGTATATGATTACCAGTGGGTATTATTGTATCCTTTATTAGCTTTTGTACTAGTTATTTTTTCTTTTTATATTCTTTCTAGAGGAATCGAGTTAAAGGATAAACATGGGTTTAAGAAATATCCGCACATTTAACTTGCTGGGTAGAAATAGAGTGTAAAAACACGTATAATAACCATGTATAATTGTAATTAGAAGGGATATGTACATCTTGGAATTAATTAGTACGTTGCCAGAACAAATTACTGCAAACCAGTTGGCAGCTCTGTATCAAGAGATACTGGCAAATGGTGATAATAAAAATGCAACTAAACTACTGGATTTATATGAAAAAATGACTAAAGATGAATTTGTAGTTAGTTTTGCAGGACATTTTTCTGCGGGTAAATCATCAATGATAAACAAATTGGTAGGTGAAGATATATTACCGCAGAGCCCTATCCCGACAAGTGCGAATGTAGTTAAAATCAATTCGGGTGACGGTGTTGCACGTGTTTATTTTCATCACGATGCTCCGGTTGAATACAAAGAACCGTATGATATCGATATGATTAAGGAGTATTGTAAAGACAAAGATACTATTAAAAAAATTGAACTTAGTACAGCAAAGAAAATAGTACCTGAACGTACAGCGATATTCGATACACCAGGTATTGATGCTGCTGATGACGCAGACCGATTAATTACGGAGTCATCATTACACGTGGTTGATGTATTATTTTATGTAATGGATTATAACCACGTCCAATCTGAAGTGAATTTACAATTTTTGAATTCATTAGATCAAAAAGGAATTCCATTTTATGTCATAATTAATCAAATAGATAAGCATGATGAAATGGAAATACCATTTAAAAAATTTGAAACAAGTATTAAACAAACGTTTGATCAATGGAATATTCATCCAGAACAGATATATTATTCATCTTTAGTTAGAGAAAATGCCGCACATAATCAGTTTCCTATAATAAAACAAAAGCTGCACAGCTTGATGACTACAGATAGAGATATGTTTTATTCTATAAATAGCTCCGTGCGACAGGTCATACATGAGCATATTAAAATGTTAACGAATGAATGTAATGAAAAAATTGCAGAATATGAGAACATTAATGATAATCAACAAGAAATTTACGAAAGTATAGCTGAAATTCAAGATAATATAGCAGCTATTAAAAGTAGTTACAATCATTTTGAGCAGGATTTTAAGACTGAACTACAATCAACGTTAAAGAATGCATATATCATGCCATATGAATTGCGTGATAAAGCACAATCATTCCTTGAATCGCAGCAATCTGACTTTAAAGTAGGTTTATTCGGCTCGAAGAAAAAAACGAAAGATGAAAGAGAAATGCGGTTAAATGCTTTCTTAGATGCATTACGTGAGAGTATGGTGGCTGCAATACAATGGAAATTACGTGATAAATTTGCAAATCTGTTTAAGCGTTATTCGATTAATAACACGGAGTTACTACAAATAACTCAACAAATTTCGATTGATTATACTGCTGCAGACATACAGTCACTAGTAAAATCTGGCGCTAAAGTAAACGGAGATTATGTGTTAAATTATACAAACGATATAAGTAGCAATATTAAGCAAAAGTATAAGCAAGAGGCACTACAAGTGTTAAATAGAATTACTGAAGAAATAAAGAAAAAAAACGATCAAGAAATCACAACTTATCTGGACCGACTTGCAAAACTAAATAACACTAGAGATCAAATTAAGAATATAGAAGTAATAAAGCAATCCCTAAAAAATAAACAAAGTGTATTGGAGGAAATTTTATTACACCCTAATCAGAGTGTTGAATTTTCTTTAGACGAAATTCTTAAGAAAAAATACCATAAGATCGAACAGGGGAGTTACAAGCATAAAATTAGTGAATCAACTAATAACGAATATCAATCAGAGCAAAATGAACTAGATAGAGGGAAAACGGAACCATTAGATAGCGTTTTACAGAGTATTGATCAGACAATAAGTATAATTACAGCTTTACCTGGTTTTCAGACTATTATTGACGACTTAAAAGGAAAGCAGAAACGTTTAGCTAATCGAACACACACAATAGCTCTTTTCGGGGCGTTTAGTGCTGGGAAATCATCTTTTGCTAATGCATTAATTGGTAATAGTGTTTTACCAGTTTCACCGAACCCCACTACTGCTACAATTAACAGAATACGTCCAACTACAGAAAACTACAAGCATGGAACCGTTGTTGTAAAGATGAAAAGCTCTAAAACGTTGTTGGATGACTTAATGAATATCACAAAGGACTTTTCACCGTCTAGTGAAAATTTTGCAGATTTACTTGGGTGGGTTCAAGATAATGCTATACATTCGAGTGAAGATCTACAGCAAATGTATCAAGCATATTTACAAGCGATGATAAGGGGATACGACAATAATAAAACATTTATTGGAGAAGACCTTACGATAACACTTGATGAGTTCGCTGATTATGTCAGTGATGAAACGAAGGCATGCTATGTAGAATCGATTGATCTTTACTATGACTGTCAGCTAACTGAACAAGGTATAACATTAGTTGATACACCAGGAGCTGATTCAGTAAATTCTCGGCATACAAATGTTGCATTTGATTATATCAAGTACGCTGATGCAATTTTATATGTTACGTACTACAATCATGCACTATCCCGAGCTGATAAAGATTTTCTTATGCAATTAGGTCGTGTAAAAGATACTTTTCAATTAGACAAAATGTTTTTTGTTGTTAATGCAGCTGATTTAGCAAAGGACACAGAGGAGTTAACACTAGTTACGAATTACGTAGAAGAGCAGTTAGTTCAACTAGGTATTCGTTTTCCAAAATTATTTCCAATCTCAAGCAAACAGGCGCTGGAAGCAAAACGAAATAATCAAGCTCTACCTGATCAAATGCAAACATTTGAGGAGAAATTTCATCATTTTATTCGGGATGATCTTGCTTTACTATCAATTCAAGCTGCGGTACTGGACATAAAGCGTGCCTATCAATCTATGACGAACTATATAGAATCGGCAAACTTAAATGATCAAGAAAAAGAAAGTTATCGGTTGGACCTGTTTGCGAAAAGGGAGAAGCTAGAAGACGTTATTTCTAGTGCCAACGTAGATTTATATGCGAAACAAATTAATCAAAAAATTGAAAAGCAATTGTACTACGTTTTAGAACGATTTTCCATTCGTTTTCATGATATGTTTAAGGAAACATTCAATCCAACTACAATTACAGGAACTGGAAAACAAGCACAAGCTCAGCTTAGTAACAGTATGAAAAGTTTACTTGATTATACTGGTTATGAATTAGTTCAGGAAATAAGGGCAGTATCTCTTCGAATTGAATCCTATATGTATTCCTTGGCAAATGACGCTTACGAAACGATTATAGAAAAAAGTACTCAGATAGATGAAAAATTAGTATTACCAAGTTTGATGTCATTTGATCTATCAACACCTGAATATGATAAGGCATTTGGTAGTATAGAGAAAAATACCTTCCATAAGGCGCTTTCCGGTTTTAAGGGTACTAAGTCATTTTTTGAAAAAAACGAAAAGGAACATATGAAAGAAGCTATCTATGAGTCACTTGCTCCAATTGCAAAAGAATATATTGACGAAAACAAAGTGATTATGATGCAGGCTTATATAGCACAATGGAATCACGTAATGGAAACGATACAACAAGAAACAATCAAGAATATAGATTCTTATATTGATAATTACTTATCCATGATGACAGAAACAATTGATATAGAATTACTAACAGAAAAGCAATATGTCCTGTCGACAATTCTAAAAACTCATGGTGTACAGGAGGTGTAATATAATGGAGAAACAAAAGGTATTATTAGTTGATGGTATGGCATTACTTTTTAGAGGTTTCTTTGCAACTGCATTCCGTGGAAATTTTATGAAGACAAGTAAAGGAGTACCAACAAATGGTGTTTATCAATTCCTACGCTATTTTTTAGACGCTGTAGAGACGTTCGAACCCACCCATGTAATATGCTGCTGGGATATGGGAAGCAAAACATTTCGAACAGAAATGTACGATGGATATAAAGCTAATCGCGGTGAGCCACCTGAAGAATTAATTCCACAGTTTGACTTAATCAAAGAGGTAACAGAGGCGTTTAATATGCCAAATGTCGGACTCGAAAATTATGAAGCTGATGATTGTATAGGTACACTAGCAAACCATTATGCTATTGAAAATGAAGTCATTATTCTAACGGGGGATCAAGATATTTTACAATTAGTTGCTAATGGCGTCAGTGTCGCAATTATGAAAAAAGGGCAAGGGAATTATGATGTTTTTCATAAAGAAAACTTTTATGAAAAACGTGGTATTGAACCAAAACAAATAATTGATTTAAAAGGTTTGATGGGGGATACATCAGATAATTATCCTGGCGTAAAAGGAATTGGCGAGAAAACGGCACTAAAACTTATTCAGGAGTATGGTTCCATCGATAATATTCTAGCCAATACTGATCAACTATCTAAAGGAATTCAAACAAAAATTCAAAATAACCTTGAAATGCTGCATCTGTCAAAAAAACTTGCAGAGATTAAATGTGACGTACCAATTAGTTGCGCATTAGAATCTGCATTATGGAATTATGACAAATCTAAAATCAACGAGAAGTTCTCTGAACTGGAATTTAAAAACTTAGGCAAATTAATTGGCTAAACAATAAAAAGCGGGTTGTGTGGCGTGTTTATTCCTCACGACTCGCTTTTTATTTGTGTTATGGTTGTAATATTACTTTTATACAATCATCTTCTCTGTTGTTAAAAATTTTATATCCGTGAGCTGCATCACTTAATGAAAGTTTATGAGTAATAATTGCAGTTGGGTCAATTTGCCCTTTTGTGATTTTTTCATATAATCCGGCCATATAACTTCGGGCAGGTGCTTGTCCCATTTTAAGTGTAATATTTCTAGTAAAGAAAGGCCCTAACGGAAACATGTTATAAAGCCCGCCATAAACACCTGTTAAGTGTACTGTTCCATATTTTCTTACAGCCTTAGTAGCTATTTGTATAGGTCCTAATGTTCCTCCTTGTAATTTTAGTTTTTGTTCCACATATTCAAGTGGTGATTTTTTCCCATCCATTCCTACACAGTCAATGACTATATCAGCGCCCCCTTTCGTTATTTCTTTTAAGGTTTCCCCCATATCGTCATCTTTTGTGAAATCGAATATTTCGGTCTTATTCATTTTTTTGGAATGCTGCAGGCGATAGTCTAAATAATCTACTGCAATTACCCGTTCAGCCCCTTTTGCCCATGCGAACTGTTGAGCCATCAACCCAATTGGACCACATCCTAATATAATAACAGTGTCACCTTTTTTTACACCAGCATGCTCAACACTCCAGTAAGCAGTGGGTAATACATCTGATAAGAAAAGTAATTGATCATCATTTAGTTCACAGTCCTCAGGGATAAGGAATGGGGTATAATTACCAAATGGTACACGAAGGTATTCGGCTTGGCCACCAGGAAAATCTCCAAATTTTTCCGAATAACCAAAGTAGCCTCCAGAATCATAATGTGGATTTGAATTGTCACATTGACTTTCCTGGTGATGTGTACAATAGTGGCAGGTACCACATGCAACAGTAAACGGAATAACTACCCGGTCTCCCTTTTTTAATTTTGTAACTTCTGGACCAACTTCTTCGACAATTCCCATTGGTTCATGGCCGATTACATAACCAATAGGGAGAGGAAAGTTTCCTTGATAAAGGTGGAGATCGGAGCCACAAATGGCAGTTGAGGTTATTTTTACAATTACATCTTGAGAATCTTGAATCCTGGGATCGTCAACTTCTTTAACATTAATGGTTTCTTTTCCTTGATACGTAACAGCTTTCATAGGAATATAGCCTCCAATACTTTTTAGTATAATCCGCTTTGGCAATAGTAAATATACGTGTAATTATTTGAAATATAGCATTTCAATATAATGTTCAATTAATGCTATGTTACGTTTTGCTTCTGCTTTATCCTTTTCTTCAATGGATACCTGTAGTTTTAAAATTTGTTCATTTAAATTGTTATATTCAGTTTCGTCACCGAGTAGCTGGTATTTCCATTTACCATTTCTGTAATATTCCAAAATTAACTTTGCTTCTTGCTTTGCTTTATGCCATTGAGTTTGGTTAACTAGATTTTTAATTTCTGTTGATTTATTGTAGATTGGATTCTTTTGAATGGTTTCATTGGAACAGCCAAATATAAATGCAATACAACTGAATAAGACTATGACTGATTTACTCATTTTCATGTAATTGCCTCCGTAACGTATCTTTAGTCTTAACTTAACCATAATAAGAAAAGATATTACATGTGATTTGGAGGATTTTCATCATGCCTGAGTATATGATAATCGTTGTTCGATCGTTATTTGCTTTCTTTTTCATTTTTATTCTTGCAAGAATGCTTGGAAAAAAACAAATAGCACAACTTTCATTTTTTGATTATATAACTGGTATTTCAATAGGTAATATGGCTGCATCACTAGCAATTGATACGCAATTACAATCGGTTAATGCAATAATAGGGTTACTGATATTTAGTTTTTTAACTATTATCATCGCATTTTTAGCAATGAAGTCTTTAAATTTTAGAAAGATCGTTGAAGGTAATCCTATTATTCTTATGAGGAATGGGAATGTCTTAGAAAAGAACTTATTCAAAGCTAAAATGACTTTTGACGATTTGATGATGGGTCTAAGGGAAAAAAATGCATTTAAATTAGCAGATGTTGAAATGGCAGTACTCGAAACAGATGGACAATTAAGTGTAATGAAAAAGGCTGCGTATAATCCTTTAACTCCAAACGATATTGGAGTTAGTGTTGAGGGAGAACATATACCTTCGTTGATAATTATTGATGGTTATTTATTAGAGAAACGGTTGAAATATTTAGGGTATACGGAAGAGTGGCTTATTGGGGAAATTATGAAACAAGGTGCAAAAGATTATAAAGACGTGTTTTTGGCCCAAATTGATTCTAAAGGAAATGTATACATTGATTTACATAATGATAAAGAAAAAGTACCACAAATGAAACAAAAGCCGCTTCTAGCCGCGCAACTAAGAAAAATTCAGGCGGATTTAGAGGGGTTTGCTATACAAACAGAAGATCCAAATGCGAAAAAGATGTATTATAATCAATCAAAAGAACTTCAAGATCTTATAGATAAAATTCATCCATTGCTTAGAGAATGAATTTACAAAACGTGATTTAAATTTTTAATAAATGAATCAGATTGAATTGTAATATAAAAAATCACTGTATAGTTCAGTGATTTTTTATATTATTTCATTTTACTATTGTACAGGCTGGTAGATGCTTGCGATAGTTTGAGTTTCATTTTGTGGTGCTGCCATAAGTGGATAGTATCCTTTCTTAGTCATGTACTGCCACATTTCATAAGCATGACGGTTACTGTTTAAGAAAGCATTTTCGAGAAATGTTCGTAAATCCGGATTCGCACATTCAACTGCAGCAATACCGTAATTTTTAGCTGAACTTTTCTGATTTAATAGATAAGCCAATGCTATTTCACGATCATTATGTTGTTGTACATCTGTTCTTGGAGTAACTGATGAGAATTCACTAACAGGTGCTTGTGTATAGGAATCTAAAATTGGTTTTAATTCTGCAGGCTTGAATTTAGAAATGTCCGGTGTTGTTTGACTTTGTACAAATTCAACCTTTAAATTGTAGTCTTGAACATGAAGCGGAAAATGCTGTTGCAATAATTCTTTCAATTCTGGATCTTGCGCTTGATTGATGTGACTTGCCATACATGTTACGGTGTTAAAACATCCAGCGATAAGTTCACTTAAATTAGTAAGTTCATGTGATGCTAATTGCATAATGGGAAAACCTCCTTATGGTTTAAAATTTCTTCTATATTATTAGGAATAAAATTTGGGATATACATAAAATTAAAAACCTGTATTACGAATAATTCGTAGTACAGGTTCTTAGAAATTTCTTTGCTCAATGATTAACGGTTATTGCGTCTGTTGTTATTGTTATTATTGTTATCTCTGTTGTTGTCATTAAAGTTGTTTTCATCAAGGAATTCATTTTCATTCCCAAATTCAACATTATTAATTTCCTGGTTGTTATTATTGTTGTTGTTGCGATTGTTACGTTCATTTCGATTTCTGTCTCTGTTGTCCATTGGTTGACCCTCCTAAATAGATTTTATTAAGGTGAAGATCAATCTTTTCAAACATATGTGTTCTTCAAAAAATTAATTCTCACCCACACGAGTATTTTGTCCGATTATGTAAAAATAAACCTAATTTTTTTGTTTATTATATGCCAAAATTTACATTGAATAATTTATTCAGTTGTACAATAAAGAATGAATGTTCCTACTATTAGTGAATGGTTAAATTCAAACGTTTTGTTATACATTACCTACATGATAGAATTTCTATATGATGTAACTATAAGGATGGATAATATGGTTTTGAAACAAGAGGAAATTAATCAATGGTTAGTAAAACAGCCATTATTAAATGAAATTATCGATTTAAAGCCTGTAGTTTGGTTAAACAGAGATAGGAAAAGTATGAACAAAATTCATATGCTGCCGTTACATATGCAGGATATGTTGGAAGCAGAACAACTATGGTATCGATTTGCACCATTTTTAGAAAACGTATTTCCCGAAACAATTAGTACAAAAGGAATAATTGAATCTCCTTTACGAAATATCCCGAATATAAAAAATGTCCTTGATAAACGTTTTTCGTATGAAGTAGGCGGTGAACTTTATTTAAAATGCGATAATGAATTACCTATAGCAGGTTCCATTAAAGCAAGAGGTGGAATTTATGAGGTATTTCATTATGCAGAGTCATTGGCAATAGAGGCAGGATTAATTCAGAAACAAGAAAAATACGAACTGTTTGCAACCGATAAATTTAGATCATTTTTTCAACAATTTTCAATAGGAGTCGGTTCAACAGGAAACTTGGGATTGAGTATTGGTATTATAAGTGCAACACTAGGGTTTAATGTAACTGTCTATATGTCTGCAGATGCAAAACAATGGAAAAAGGATTTACTTCGTGAAAAAGGTGTGACTGTACAAGAATTTGATGGCGATTTTAGTGAAGCGATATATGCAGGCAGAAAAAATACAATAGCTGATCCAAAGGGGTACTTCGTTGATGATGAAGATTCTAAACATCTATTCTTAGGATATAGTGTAGCAGCTCTACGCTTACAAAAACAATTAGAGGAGCAAAACATACAAGTAAATGAAAATTATCCATTATTTGTTTATCTCCCATGCGGTGTCGGTGGTTCTCCAGGGGGAATTACATTCGGTTTGAAACAAGTGTTTGGTGATCATGTCCATTGTTTCTTTGTTGAACCGACTCATTCCCCGTCAGTTTTAATTGGTTTACTTACTGGTGAAATGGAAAAGGTTAGTGTTCAAGATTTTGGTATAGATAATCGTACGGAAGCTGATGGATTAGCAGTTGGACGTCCGTCCCGTTATGCAACGGGATTTAGCAAACATTTAATAAGCGGAATATATACTGTACATGATGAACAGCTATTTAGATTACTTGCATTGCTTCATGATAACGAGAACATTTATGTAGAGCCATCCGCTACACCTGGTATTATGGGACCATGGAAAATTATGCAATCAGAATATCTGAAGCAAAATAATATAAACTCCAAAAATATAACCCACATTACTTGGGCTACTGGTGGATCACTTGTGCCAGAAGCGGAAATGAAACGATTTTATAAGAAGGGAAAGGGTTTAATATAAAATATAAAGCTCTTTTCGTATAGTTTGTTACAGAAAATGTGATGTAATTCAAAAAGGAAGGTGTGACCAGATTTGAAGGTTGTACAAAACATGACAGAATTAATAGGTAATACGCCAATTGTTCGTTTAAATAAATTAGTTCCCGAAGGTTCTGCAGATGTTTATGTGAAATTAGAATCACTAAATCCAAGCAAAAGTGTTAAAGATCGCGCAGCCTATAATATGATAAGGGTAGCAGAGGAAGAGGGTTATATTAAACCTGGGGATACGATCATTGAGCCTACCAGTGGAAATACAGGGATTGGACTTGCTATGAATGCAGCCGCAAAAGGGTACAGAGCCATACTAGTCATGCCGGATAATAGTACATTAGAAAGAAGAAATATTTTAAAGGCTTATGGAGCAAAAGTAGTACTAACACCAAGCTCAGATAAGATGCCTGGTGCAATTAAAAAGGCAATAGAACTGCAAAAAGAAATTCCAGGTAGTTTTATCCCTCAGCAATTTGAAAATTATGCTAATCCTGATATTCATAGGAGAACTACTGCACTTGAGATTTATGATCAAATGGACGGCAAACTGGATGCTTTTGTTTGTACAGCTGGAACTGGCGGTACCGTGACGGGGACCGGGGAATTGTTAAAGGAAAAAATCCCTGGACTACATATTACCGTCGCTGAACCAAAAGGGTCTCCTGTTTTATCGGGTGGAAAACCAGGTAAACATAAGTTGGTAGGGACAAGTCCGGGCTTTATTCCAGCAATTTTAAATACCACAATTTATGATGAAATAATGCAAATAGAGGATGCGGAAGCGGTGGATATGTTCAAAAAAATTCCTAGGGAAGAGGGCATATTTGTTGGGCTTTCAGGGGCAGCATCTATCTTTACTGCACTTAAGGTTGCCGAACGATTAGGGGAAGGTAAGCGCATCCTGTGTATTGCACCAGATACTGGCGAACGATATTTGAGTATGAATTTAATTGATGAGGAATAATCGTATAAAGCTTGGTCCGATAGTTTTGACTGGTTAACAAATAAGTAAAGTGGTAATCATTGTAATAGATATACAATGATTGGAGTTTTGTTAATCAATGAATATAGGCTATTTAACGATCGAAATAATAACAGGGTTTTTCTTGTTATTTTTACTCATCAAAGTACTTGGCAAAAAAATAATCGATCAAATTACACCATTCACATTTATAGGTGCTATTGTACTTGGGGAATTGTTAGGAAATGCTCTTTATGATGAGAAAGTTGGTGTAGGATATATTATTTTTTCAATGGTATTATGGTCAATGCTATTATTGTTTGTAGAGTTTTTAGGGCAAAAGTTTTTAAAAATACGAAAAATATTTGAAGGGAAGCCTTCTGTATTAATTCGGAATGGTATTATTAATAGGGATCAATTAAAGAAAAACAAAATGAATATTAATCAACTTCAAAGCCTCTTGCGGCAATCGGAAACGTTTTCGATTCGAGAGGTAGCATATTGTTATCTAGAAGCAAATGGTTCAATTAGTATTTTAAAAAAATCACCCAAACAGAAACTACAACAAGAGGATATAAATCTACCACCTCAATCTGTACACGTTCCAGTAACCCTTATTAGAGATGGAGAGTTACTTTCGGATGAATTAGTTGAGATAGACCGAAATGAAGAATGGTTAATGAACCAGCTTAAGGCGCAAGGAGTGGAGGATTGTCGGAATGTCTTTTTAGCCGAGTGGCTACATGATGATGGATTGTTTTTACAAACAATAGATCAAGTTTCCGAATAAAAATCTAATACTTTCAGGTTCTGTATACGTGTATGATACAGAACCTTTTGTTGTTATGCAGCCTTATTTTTATCATCATGATTTAAAATGTTGAAATACTCACGTTTAGTTTCCCAATAAAAGATTTGCGGTAATCCCCAATATATCCAATAATCGTGAACAAGGGAAGTACCTACAAACCATATCATCGTCCAATCAAGATGCTTCATAGCAGCCCTCCTCTTTAATATTAGTTATATTTCGAGTTATTCTTGTCTAAGAACCCCGTTTCACTTATTTGTTAAAAAGGTAATAAGGCTTCTGTCACGGTTAAACTTTCGGGTGCATATGCTACGTTAAAAGGTTTTAATGAGACAGGAGGAAAAATAATGTATTCAAATAACTATTATTATCCATACGTATATAGTCCTTATTATTTCCAGAATCCTCACGCTACTTATGATCGAAACTACCCTTACTACAACAATTATCTAGACCGTCAACAACCGGTTAGAGGTCAAGCAACCTGGACAGAGGGGGGACAGGTAACAAAATGTGGAATACCTTGGTCAAGTAACCAATATATGACTGTCGCTGTTGGGGAAAATTCACCCTATCAATGTGGTCAAACACTAAAAATAACAAATTTAACTACCCCAACTAGAGACATTTTAGTAACGGTTGTTGACCAGGTTCCAAGCTATCCAGCTAATAAAATTAATCTTCACCGAAAAGCTTTTGAGGCACTTGGTGCAAACACAAGCCAAGGTGTCATTAACGTAGAGATCAGCCCATCTCCTGAATTGGAACAAGAAAAGTGGGGGAAATATTTGTTAGAGGTTACACAAACGGCTTATCCTAATTATAATGTAACAGAATACAATAAAATAGGAGAAACCCAGTTATCCTCTAATCAAACACAGGAAACGTATGAATATGTTCTACAATCATCACAAGAAAGAATTAAAGTGCAAGGGACTGTTATCTATAATCCAAATACCGACCGTATTATTTCATTTGATATTAAGGAAGTGCCCATGTCCTAAGGAAAAGGACCTGTTGTTCAAGGGTCCTTTTCCTTATATTCAGCAGAATATCTCACATGCTATAATGTATTCATTCAACTGTAATTTGAATAAGGAGGTTTTGTATGAGAGATTTATTGTCACGATATAAACTATTTTTAATACTTAGTAGCGTTTTGATTGTAATTTTTATAACTGGTTGCGGAACAGAGTCAGAAAACGGACAAGCTCTGGAGCAAAACGAAGAAAAATCAGATGAAGGTGCTAGCGAAAAGTCTGAATACCCAACTGATGTGGATAAAAATCCACTTGTAACAATTAAAATGGAAAATAACGATGAAATCATGATTGAGCTTTATCCAAAAATCGCGCCAAATACAGTAGCTAATTTTGTATCATTTTGGTTGAGAAAGGATTTTATGATGGCCTAATATTCCATCGAGTTATTCCTGAATTTATGATACAAGGTGGAGATCCAAAAGGAAATGGGACAGGGGGACCTGGCTATTCTATTAAAGGTGAATTTGCTTCAAACGGTTTTGAAAATAATATAAAACATGAACGTGGTGTCATATCAATGGCACGGTCTAAAGAACCTGATTCAGCCGGATCTCAATTTTTTATAATGGTGGCAGATTCTACTTATCTTGATGGAGAGTATGCTGCATTTGGTAAAGTTACAAAAGGCATGAAGGTTGTAGATTCAATTGTTACTAGTGAGCGAGATGCCGCTGATAAACCATTGGAAGATCAACGACTGAAACATGTAAAAGTAGATACTAAGGGTTATGACTATCCGAAACCTAAAGTTCAAAAATAAAAATATATTTTATATAGGGTAGGAGTCAGCATTTTGAATGTTGGCTCTTTATTGTTATCATGATTGAACAATAATTAATGAATAATTGGATATTTATATATCCTTGAGGGGGACAGTTTTATGATGGCATTAAAAGAGTTTATTTCTAGTTTTTTACTAATCATCAGTTGGTTTTCATTTGCTATTAGTGCGTATTTACTTTATTGGACAATTGTAATGCCAATTCTTGCTATCATTCCTTTTCTTCTATCTTTAGTCTTTGGATTATTTTGTTTTTATTGCTCTAATAAATTGGGCAAAGGAAAAAAAGATTAATTACCTTAGTATTATTTGATAGAGGGAAATTATTATTAAATCAGTGAAAATTTTAAGTCTTGTGTCTTTATTTTAATAATATTTCTTGGAGGTTATATGACTGGAAAAGGAAGCTCAAACGAAGCTACACGAGAAATTAGAATTGGTTATGACAATTCAGTAAAAGCTGGAAAAATTGATATTAAAAAAATTATTACAGATATAGAAGACCAAGGTGTCGTCGATAACTTTATGGAGATATATCTAAATAAAAAACTAATTCCAGATACAAAATCAAGATATAGATAACCTAGATGTTTATATTTTAATAAAAAGTCCTAAACAATTTACTACCTTAATTGACTCCAGACTATGGTTCACAATTAAAGGTGCAGTTATTGGTATTCTTTCAGGAGAAACTTGGGACCAAGCTGATTACTTTAAAATCAATAAAGATGATGAGCACTACATTAAAGAAAATATAAATTATAGTTAAAAATTAATGAGCATTTCTCTGTAAAAAGGAATGCTTTTTTATTTGGGTAAATAAAAAAGTATTTAATATAACAATAATAATATAATCAAAAAGAATAATTATTTATTGTAAAACGATAAATTTTATATTAAAATTAAGTTAACAATAAATAAGTGAGGTGCTTTTTATGAAACGTGGAACAACACTCTTTTTAAAAATAGCTGTTATTTTTATTGGAATTCCGATACTTGCTTTATGTATATTTGTGGTTCCTGAGATAGCAAATTTTGCATCAGAAATTTTACCTAAAATAACGTATATAAAATATTTCGTTTTAGTCTATTTGTATGCAACAGCTATCCCTTTTTACTTTGCTTTGTATCAAGCTTTTAAACTTTTAAGCTATATTGATAAGAACAAAGCGTTCTCGGAATTATCTGTAAGAGCTTTAAAGAATATAAAATACTGCGCAATTACAATTAGTATTTTTCATGTGGTATTCATGCCACTTTTATATCTTATGGCGGAGATAGATGATGCCCCAGGTATTATAGTTATTGGAATGGTCATTATTTTTGCTTCAATGGTGATTGCAGTCTTTGCTGCTGTTCTACAGAAACTTTTAAAAGATGCGATTGATATAAAATCAGAAAATGATTTAACGGTCTGAGGTGAATAACATGGCGATTATAATCAATATTGATGTGATGTTGGCTAAAAGGAAAATGAGCGTAACAGAACTGTCTGAACGTGTAGGAATAACAATGGCTAACCTTTCTATATTGAAAAATGGAAAGGCAAAAGCGATTAGGTTTTCAACGTTAGAGGCGATTTGTAAGGCATTAGATTGTCAGCCTGGAGATATTTTAGAATATCGAAGTGATGAGGATACCCAAGATTAGTGAAAAGAAAAGAAAGTTATTCGGTGATGAACCTATGTACAGAACACAAAATCTATTAAGTTATTATACGAAGCAGGACTTAGGTATATTCAGAAAAAAACGTTGGAGGCACAAATCATGAGAGCACTAAAACAACTCGTTCGTTTTGGTTGGGAGCAAGCCCTATCCTGTTTGTTTCCTGTTGTTATTTTTGTCTCTTTAGCTATTACACAAATCATGCCACTTCCATTCCTACCGCGTTATGACTGGCTGCTCATCATCTGCCTTCTGATGCAGTGGTTGATGGTGCGTTTTGGGCTTGAAACACGGGATGAACTAAAGGTTATTACGTTATTTCACCTTATTGGACTTGCACTTGAACTTTTTAAGGTACATATGGGATCATGGTCATATCCAGAAGAAGGATATTCCAAAATTTTCGGTGTTCCTTTGTACAGCGGATTTATGTACGCAAGTGTAGCGAGTTATCTGTGCCAGGCGTGGAGGAGGTTAAAGGTTGAACTGGTTAAGTGGCCACCGTTTTGGGTAGTAGTCCCGCTTGCAGCTGCGATTTATTTGAATTTTTTTACCCACCATTATTGGATTGATGTTCGTTGGGGCTTATCTGGGCTTGTAATTATAGTCTTTTGGCAATCATGGGTCACATACGAAGTAAATGGAACTCGTTACCGTATGCCACTTGCACTTTCTTTTGTGCTCATCGGATTTTTCATATGGGTAGCCGAAAATATCGCAACGTTCTTTGGTGCTTGGGAATATCCAAACCAAACCGATGCATGGAGTCTCGTTCATCTAGGAAAAGTGAGCTCATGGCTCTTACTAGTGATTGTTAGCTTTCTTATAGTAGCAACGTTAAAGCAGGTTAAGGGGAAAAATTCCACGAGGATAGATACTAGTCCATCTTTATAACTGTTAAGAACACTTTATTTGGTCCTTTCGTAATTATGATAAATTGGGAAAAGCAATTACAAAACAACTAATAATCGATCGGTTTATCTAATGGAAAGGGGATCATTTGAAGAAAAGTTTGGACTTTTTTATAAAGAAGAGCTGTTAAACATTAATTAACTTCTCTAAACCATGTAAAACTGCGTGTTATATTAGAGAAATAAGATCGTAATAGGTGTCGTTTTTCGATCACATAATTCAGAAAATTATGATTATGGATGTGAGATATTTAGTTATGCAGCAAGGTATTGGAGAAAATTATAGTATAAAGGAGTGCGGAATATGGTGACACCGAAACATATAGTTTCAGCTGCTACGATTGTTTTAAACAATCAAAATGAAATTTTATTAATTAAAGGACCTAGAAGGGGATGGGAAATGCCGGGTGGGCAAGTTGAAGAAGGTGAATCATTAAAGGATGCGGCAATTAGAGAAACAATGGAAGAGTCAGGTATCGAGATTGAAGTTCAGAAGTTTTGTGGAGTTTTCCAAAATGTTAAAGGTTCAATTTGTAATACACTGTTTTTGTGCAAAGCAATAGGAGGAGAATTAACTACTAGTCCAGAAAGTTTAGAAGTAGGTTTCTTTCCTATTAATGAAGCTTTAAAAATGGTGAAATGGGGAAATTTCAAACAAAGAATTGAATATACCTTAAACAAAAGTCTTCACCCTTTTTATATTGAATTCTGAATTTAATTATAATGTTTTAGACAAAGGCGGTCTGTTTAAATACTTTTAAATGACAAACATTAATCGAATAGTAGGTGAGTAGTCAACTCCTACTATTCGATTTAAAAACTCATTTTTTACTGCTTATTTTAATTGGAGTATGCAATTGTTTTGGATTATGGAAAAGTTAAATTCAACGTAAAGGCCAGTTTATCTATTATTAGTTAGGATATCAAAGACGTTCGAAACAAAGATATCGTAGTTAATTGTCATGGCAATACGTGCACAATTAGGTCCATAACAATCTGTCGACCCTGGTCGGAAGTCAGCGATACTTTCACCATAAGCAAAATCACCTCTATGTTCTACCCTAACCTCTCGTTTTCTGTACTCATACAATCCGCTGATATCAAGTGCTGCCATTAAAGCGGCCAAATCGTGTAGTGGTGTTCCGGCAATACCTGGCTCTAATTGTTGATAGACTTCATAATAGAAATCTAAGATCGGTTTAATTATCTCTTCTAAAGGTGAATCTGAACGATTATCGATGAGATTGATAACTTCTGGAGTTAATATGGCCTCCCTTGTCACATCTAAAGGTACGATCGTCAGGTTAACAACATTTTGACAAACGTAATTTGCGGCAATCGGATCACCGTAAAAGTTCGCTTCCGCTACCGCGGTCTCATTACCAGGTTCGAGGAAAGCTCCCCCCATTAAAAAGGTTTCTTTTACATCTTCCATCACTTCAGGACTTAAATAATGGGCTATGGCCAGCGAAGTGCATCGTCCGACATTAACGATTATTACCTCATTAGGGTTGTTCTTGATCAATTTGAAAAGCTTACTGAAATTCGTCCGATTTTCATATCGTTCTTCTGGAATTGGCGGATCAATTGGACCCAGTCCTTCTATACCATGAATGTCAGGATAAAAGACTGGTTCTGCACCACTCAGTGGACGTGTAGCACCAGCAATGACAGGAATATCTGTACGGCCTGCTAGTTCCAATAAATACTCTGCATTTCTAAACGTTTTTTCCCGATCGACGTTACCGAAGCCACTGACTACACCAAGCAAATCTATCTCCGGATTTTTCAGCGCGTAGGTCAACGCAATAGAATCATCTATACCTGTATCGGCAAATAAGATAACTTTTTTCATTTTTTCACCTCTATTTACTTTATGAAAAAAATACAGGTGTGTTTGTATGTTTGTACGATGAAAGTCTTCTAAAAAGTTGATTGGGATTAGTGTATAATGCAAAATAGAAGTAGTGAGCTTTGTAAATAAATCTTAGAATCTAGCAATTTCCATGAAATAAAGAAAAAAGGCTTGCCAGCCCAATCAAAGAACTTTAACGTTAAAGGTATCTAATTAAAAATGGTGGAGATAATGAAAGATTTGGCCGCTTTAACCGATTTAAAGCATGCTTGCCAAGTGGGACATGGAAATGATTCAAGATAGATGATTTTTAAATTTTAAGTATACCCAAGATAATAGCAGGAAGAATTTATAAATGGCGATTTCTGACAATCAACTGATTAAAAATTGAAAAGGGGTGTTCCTTGATGACAAATAGAAAAATGAATCCTAAAGTTGATGAATTTTTAAGTAAAGCCAAAACATGGAACGAAGAATTTGAGAAGTTGAGAAATATCGTTCTCGACTGTGAGCTGATCGAAGAATTTAAGTGGATGCATCCTTGTTACACGTTTGAGAAGAAAAACATAGTTTTAATACACGGATTTAAAGAATATTGTGCACTTCTGTTTCACAAAGGTGCGTTGTTAAAGGATTCCCATGGGATTCTAATCCAACAAACGGAAAATGTACAGGCGGCGCGACAAATTCGGTTCACCAATATTCAAGAAATAGTTGAAATGGAAAACATATTGAAAGCCTATATTAAAGAAGCTATCAAAGTTGAAAAAGCCGGTTTAAAAGTAAATATTAAAAAGAATAGAGAGTTCACAATTCCCGAAGAACTTCAAAAGAGATTCGAGGAGACTCCTGCCTTCAAAACTGCTTTTGAAGCATTGACGCCAGGACGACAAAGAGAATATATTCTTTATTTTTCTAAAGCAAAAAAAGCCACAACTCGAGAGTCAAGGGTTGAAAAATATATGCAACGAATTTTCAGTGGAAAGGGATTAAAAGATTGCATTTGTGGATTATCACAAAAGTACCCTTACTGTGACGGCTCGCACAAATCTATTCAATAAAAAAATCAATATATCCTTGAAATATTGCTTAGTTTACTGGAGAGATACAAAATTATGCAAAGCGAAGTAGGTCAAAATATTAAACTAAACCAGTTTATCTACAAAAGCATAAATGCTTTTCAAGTTAACCCAAAAATAATTGAAAATTTAAAATATTAAGTTTACTGTAAAGGAAGAATTAAAATGCTACCGATTATTTTATCTATAGTACTAATAATTGCTCTTGTTTTATCCATATCTGTTGTGATTAAAAAAAGAAAAAAGGCTGGTATAAAAGGGATTAAATATTCTTTGACTTCAATTTGTTTGTATCTTATTGCTGTAATAAACCTTTTAGCTTATTGGCTTAACTTTATGGGGCTATTGAATTGGTCTATTACGGTTATTTTGTTAATAGGTGGTGCTTATTGTACAAAGTATATGACACTTTCAGAAAATTAATTTTAAGCTAAACAGTGCAAGAATTAAACAAAAAGATCGACATTTTCTATTTGATCTTTTTGTTTTGCTTGATAATTTCAGAAAATTTATACTATAAAAAACGAATCACTGAAATTATATGTTACTATTTACAAAAATAGATCTTGCTATGCAAACTACTGTACGATAATTAATCAAGAAATTAAAGATTATAAAAGGATGACTGAAGTTAAATTAAGGGGAATTAATAGCAACTGGAGGTGGTAAGAATGAAAGTCAAACGAATTGTTGCCAATGTAGAAACACAGGATATTACCAAAGCAAGGTACTTCTATGGAGAAGTACTTGGACTTGATCAATTAATGGACTTGGAGTTTATTGCAACTTATGGCTCGCATGAGAAAATGGACACTCAAATTAATTTCCTTTCAGAGGGTGGTTCCAGGACACCCGTACCTGATTTGTCAATTGAAGTAGATGATCTTGATAATGCATTAGATCGCATAAAAAAAGCAGGAATTCCGATTGAGTATGGGCCAGTCAAGGAACCATGGGGTGTGCGGCGTTTTTATGTTAAAGATCCGTTTGGGAAACTTATCAATATTTTAGTCCATCTATAAATAGTTGCGTTGACAGGTGCAATTCTGGAATAGGGGAAAGTTCCTTTATCTGGGGCTTTAACTTATGTTTATTATGTTAAAGAACAGGACTGTTTAATAAGATTATAAGAAATTGGGGTTATTTTTATGGCTAAAAAATACACCGTAGTTACATTAGAAGAACGTCCAGGTTTAGAGAGTGAATTAAATAAGTTACATAGTATAGGATGGATAAAATATATGAGAGAGGATCCAATAGCAGTAAAGTATTGGGATAAGTTACTTCATTGGTTTCCTGAATTTCAATTTATTCTCTTGAATGAGGAATCTAAACCTGTGGCTTGTGGAAACTCAATTCCTTTTGATTGGGACAGTAATGAAGATAACTTGCCAACAGGATGGGATGGAGTCTTTGAGAAAGGAATATTAGATTACGAAAATAATATACAACCTAATTCACTGTCAGCTTTAGCCATCGTCATTCATCCAGAATTTAGAGGTAAAGGTCTAAGTGAGAAAATGGTTAAAGAAATGAAAGATATAGCTATAAAAAGTAATTTAAGAAATATGGTAGCTCCTGTTCGTCCTTCGTTAAAATTTAAATACCCACTTATTCCAATGGAAGAATACATCAAGTGGCTAAGGGACGATGGAACCCCATTTGACCCTTGGATTAGAACACATTTTATGACCGGTGCTTCTATAATTAAGGTGGCAGAAAAATCTATGGTAATTCCAGCCTCTGTTAATGAGTGGGAAAAGTGGACTGACATGAAGTTACTCTCTTCAGGAAGCTATGTCATAAACGAGGGATTAGTGCCATTAGAGATAGATAAGACAGCTAATAAGGGTGTATACATTGAACCTAATGTATGGATGAGGCATCATTATATAAAAGAATAATTTTTACGTTAGTGGATTTTAGATATTCAAATAAGCAGGGCATTTCTTGAATAATGTAGAATCGACAATTTCTATTCATATAGCAATTTAGTAAAAACAAACAGCATCTGTTTTACGTTTTATAGAAAGTCATAGAAGGGAGGAGTTTAGATGTCAAACCATAAAAATGAGGAAATGCTAACAGGCGGGAATGTCTCTAACGTTTATCGTTTGGGGGATACTGTACGACGAGAATTAAATCCAGGCATATTAAAATTCATAAACTATTAACGTATTTGGAGAATAAAGCACGGTAAGTCCGAATATACCTGTGGGTGGACACCCAATAGAACAAGGTGATTATCTTATTGATACTATTGCAATTAATGAAATTGCTGACTCAATCCTTAAATGGATTAGTTTTCGAAATCCTGGTGCCATTATATATGGTGCACCTAGGTTGGGAAAATCATATGCTATTAAATATCTCAAAAGAGTTTTTGATATTAAATATGAAAATCAATGGATTACTTTTGTTGTGAGAACTCGAAAGATGAAAACACCAAATGAAAGTCGTTTTTTTGAATTCTTGCTCATAGATGTGGGGCACGAGTTGTTCGATAAGGGGAAGGCGAATGCAAAAAGAGAAGACTTGTTAATTTTTTTCTAGAAAAAGGAGATGGTTCAGTTAGAAACCAGGTAGTATTATTTGTTGATGATGCCCAACGTTTAACATCAATAGAATTTGAGTGGTTAATGGATATCTTTTACGAATTGGATAGTTATGGAATTACCCTAACGACCATTTTAGTAGGTCAAAAAGAACTCAGTCATAAAAGAAATATTTATCTGACTACAGATAAGCAAATTATCGGTAGATTTATGATTCAAGAGAACAAGTTTTATGGATTGCGGGAAAAAGAGGAATTAGCCTATTTATTAACCTCTTATGATCTGATTTCAGAATACCCAGTTAACAGTGGTTGGTCGTATACACGCTACTTCTTTCCGATTGGATATGAACAAGGATATCGCTTAGAAAATGAAACGGATGAAATATGGCAATCCTTCCAATTGGTAAGGTCAGAAGCTGGCATTAAAAGATCTGCAGAAATACCAATGCATTATATGATTGCCATTATTAATTACGTGTTAAAGAAATATGGAGCAAATGAAGAGAATGTGGAATGGCCGACTACTAGCATGTGGAGAGAGGCTATGATTAAGTCTGGCTATGTAAATGCAGAGGTGATTCAATCATCAAGCGAATAAGATGTTATTCCAAAATAGACAAACTCAATATTACACTTATACTTGGAACAAAGAATGGATAACAGAATATGAGTCGCCATGGAGCATATTAAAAAAGTTTCAATACGCCAATTGTTTAAGCACTAACAATATATATGATATCTTGGGGAAAAAATTTATCGTGATCTATATACTTTGTCAGGGTTTGACGACCATTTATTAGAAAAGTCGTTACAATTTCCTTTAAAAAAAGAAAACAATGCATTTCTAATTGATATTCTAGAACTATTGATGGATAGTAAAGAATTAAAACAGGGATATTTACGTCTTCATTTTATGCGTGATTTTTTTACTTTTTGTCCTGTATGTATATCTGTCTTAAATTCAGGACCAATAGACAGAAAAAAATGGTCATCATATGGTACATGTCAATTCCTATAGAAAGGGGGCAAGTCAAGCTCAACGAGTGGAATTTTATACCTTTTCATTTAAAATCTATAAATCCATTGCTCGTCACCTAAAGAAAACATTATTAAAAAATCATATCACTTGTATGGCCCGACTAAAGAGAAAAGCTCCAGATAAAGAAATGTGTCCATATGCTTATGCATTTGTTAACTGGAGAAAGAATCTTGAAGGGTTAAACCACTACTCAGATTCTGAAAACGGTTTAAAATATAAAAGACACAGTGAGCCCATGCTGGAATTTACATTAAAACAAAATAATATAACTTTGAAAGATTTGATTGAGGATATTAAAGTTACTTTCCCAAAAACAGCCAGAAATCATCAATTAATATGGGTAATAAATAAAATAATCCCTATTTTAATTCTTAACCATTTTTATAATTTGTTGGATATATCAAAAGAATTTGCTAGCAATAATCTAATTACTCACTATACACCATTTGGTTATGAATGTATGCCATATTTTGTTATGGAATTTAGCAAAAAAGAAGGGGAGGAGATAAAATTAAGCTATAGGATCCTATATATATAAATTCAGGTCAAAAGCTTGCTAATTTAATCTGTCCATTTTCCTCCATGACTTAAAATTCCTTGAGATGAACTTTACTATCACGAAGTTTTAAAGGTTGAAACGATAAGTTATATATCTTTGTTTCAGTGATTTTCACTTCTATTGGGTAACAGCCCAATTTGCTGGGGTATTCGGTGAAAATTTAGGTTTAATTATCGTTCTTAGCTTTATAGATATAATGACAAAGTTAATTGGTGCATCACTTGAGGCAAAATTTTTTGGATTATAATTGGAATAGATCATTGGGAATTGGGGCTGCAATAGGATCGTGGGGAGAAGTGACATTGATAATTGCAACATTAGGTCTTGAAACTCATTTGCTACCTCAAGATATATTTGCTGTCAATATCATTATATGTCTGGTTATAACTATTGTTACTCCACCAATGATGAAGTGGTTTTTAATTAGTAATGAACTACCAATCAGAATCTGTCGAAGATATGTAGAACACACTAAAGATATATTTAGTCCATATTCGAAACGATGTTAAGGAGTGAAATTTATGATTCAAATGATTCGGTCATATGCAGGGTAAGTTTATATATGACTTTTCCTGCTTCCGTTATTTCATCTTTGCTGGAATTGAGTATTTTGGATTCAAATTCCTTTTTATTACTTGCATTATTATTATAACTTTTTGACAGTAAAGTACTGTAATTTACCTTTATTAATCCACATGGTATGACTATAGTTACTATAATCTTCATAGTACACTGAAACCCATTCAACTGTGTCAACTGATAATTCGGTAAGAAAATGTTCTAATTCGCTATCACTTAATTGAACAAATCCATGTGTGTCTATGAAAAATAAATTTACATCGTTCAATGCTCACACGTCCTTTATTCAAATATATTTTGATAATTATATATAAATCTAATCGAGTAGAAGAAGGTAGCTAACCTCCGGTTAGTTTCTTAAATTCTTTCCACAGTATTATTCATAACCTTCTTCGAACCCTGCTATCTTATTTTTTGCCGCTGACTTCATTCAGATTCTAGGCCATCCTAATCACCCTTGTCTTAGGGTAATCACTAAATCACTACTAGTGCCTTCACAATTCGGAACTTGAACCCTAATGAATGTACACATTCCTGACATACATATAATATTTATTATAGAATGGTAAATCTGTAAAAATATTATTCGTGAAATCATATAAATATCGCTATTGAAAATTTAAACTAATAATTCCAATGATATAGCAACAACCCACTGAATGTTGGGATTGTATATACATATTATTTGGTTTTAATCTTTTTACATTAAAAAAATTAAATAGGGGGGTAAACCGAATTAATAGTAGTTTAATAGAAGATTACTTTCGATAATCCTATACTTAAAAATATAAGCGCATCCAAAAATCAAGATTTCTTGGAGCAATTGTAGCATATGATGAAAATTAAAAAATTGTTACTTTTATAAGGAGAGTAAATAAAATCGCTTATACTTTTCAACATATGGATAATATGGATGTAAGGAAGCCTTTTTTATTAGTATTTAATTACTCCAATCTAAAGTGCTTTTCCAACCCTAAAGTAGTTAACATCACAGTGATACTTCAAAAATAGGCACGATATAGGAGATATCGGTCTTATTTATGTTGAATTTTGGGCAGCATATTTTTTCAAGTTTAAAGCTCTTGCCAATTGATCTTAGGTATTTACTTAGTTATAAATTTGTTGATGGTGGACGTAAACAAACACTAAAAAAAGTGAAATTGATAAAGAAGAATATTTAAGGAGCCCGGATTTAATCCACCCGCAATTACTGGGTGAATTTTCTTTGTTTACATGACTATATATGGTTAAACCTATCCACCAGGGTAAATGGGATATAATATACCGTCCAATTCAAATAATGTTCTTGAGTTTCCTCAGATACGACCAAAACTAACACATCTGATCGTTCGAAGCGTCTAATAGCCACTCGACCCATTTAATTAAATCGGAAAATGCGGCTTTTATATAATTTCAATACAATAGACTTCAATTATCATATTAAATAGAGGCAATAGAATGATATTTGGGTTTGCTTGAAACGACTTACAAGACCAAACCTAAAATCCCAAAATTGACCAACTTACAAAATAGGAAGGAACGCAATTTATATGAAAGATTATTGATTCAGTTCCTTATATTACAGATAAAGCAAACCAAAGTTATAACCGTAAAGTAAGAAGCACTGCCTTCGCTAATGGCAAAGAGAGCGAATCAACTTCTTCAAAAACAATTGTTAAATGGATAATAGAAGGAAGAGGAAGGGGAGAAAGGGTTAATTACATATTTTGGTTAACAATTCTAGATGTAGCTTCTGAGGGTCAAGACATGGAAAACAAATAGAATTCATCATGTTTTACTATTGTTTTTCCCAAAGGATGTAAAGGATACTGCTCTCTAATATCTGTAACAACGTCTGACCATTCCAATTCATAAAGATAATGTAATTCAAATTTTGACATCTGTAGCGCTTGAATGTGATAATAGGCTCGGTTTTAAAGAGGTACGTGCCTAATAAAACCAAAAAAGTTACTATAAAACTGCTTTTCGATGCAAATGGTAAGGATCGTGATTGCTGTGACTTTTCCTCACAGGAAGAAGCTAAAGCTTTTTTGAAGCTGCTGGAGGACCAGAAAATGACCTTCACAGATTTGACCGTGAAGGTGACGGTCAAATCTGTGAAGGAACCTAAATTTGATCTGTTAATCGAGTAGTTAAATCAATTATTTCGCTAAATATTGCCTCTCTAGTTTTTTTAGATAAATCTGGATTTTGAAATAGGGAGATCAAGCCATGGATTTCCTTAATCAACATTTCATCAGATCCTTTAGGAAATTCCTCGTTATTCGGAAAATGTACTATATTATTACACATCTGCTTTCCTCCATGCTGCGAATTAATCTTCTGCGGAAACCTGGATGGACTGCTATATCATCCCACCTATTCCTTTTCTGTAAATCATCATTCTCTGATGCCGTACAAGCCTAGCATGTTCAATTTGGTTCTCTGTTATCACATTAATTTTTGTTATTCGTAACAAAATCGCTTATTAAATTTGGTACCCTATCATCATCTACATGACCAAAACTATTCTCTGGTACAATAGATTTTGTCATAGAAATCAAATCTCCTTTGGTTTTAGTTTCAGGAACGGAAGAGGGGGGTCCCAATAAAGTAAAAATAGTGAATTCATTATATCTTGGTTATAAGTTCGATAAAGATCGACCAGTTATAAATTAGGGATACGTCTCTTCCTTCAAACCAAGTCTTATTGTTCGATCCCCAGCCTTTTGGCACTTTGCTCAACCATCAATGGGATCACCTTTCGAATATCTACAAATTCGTATCCAAACGAATTTGCTTTTGAATTCGATAGTTTCCAAGTATAGGGAAATATGGCATAGGGCGACAATTTTGCATCGTCATGACTGGATTGACCTACATGAAACCGGGGGGAAACACCTAAAAATTTTCCAATTTCACGACTAAGTTCCTGGATACTAAGGTATCCGCTATTTCCAGCATTAATCGGACCCTGATAACCAGACTTCACACCCATCATTCTGAGGAAGTCCGCAATATCCCATGCTGTCACATAGGTAATAGGGTGTTCTGTCTCAAAAACCCCAATGGATTTCCCATTTGCCACATGTCCAACATAGAAATCAAATCGGCCTGTAAAGTCATCGTTTCCCGATACCACCATCGCCACACGAACAGCTACCACTGGAAATGCACCATGCTGAAAAAAATAAGCCTCCGCCTGGCGTTTTCCTTCATCATAGGCATAATCGTCAGCATCCAGATTAACTTTGTAGTTTTCCGGGATAAAATCGCTTTCCACTATTTCAGTTTCTTTATGACCGTACACTGCCATACTTGACGTAAAGACATAACGTTTTATACGGTTGCCAAATGTTTCAACAGCGATTTTGGCTTCTCTTGGATTAAAACAAATTTGATCATAGACCACGTCAAAGTACCGGTTTTCAAAAGCACGATTCATTGAACCCTGATCCGTACGATCAATTTTAATTCTTTTTACCTTTTCCCCAAAGTCATCTGAAGTTTGACCACGAGTAGCAATGGTTATATCATGTCCATCTTGAAGTAATAACTCAACTAAGCGTCGACCAAAAAACCTTGTACCGCCCATAACAAGAATTTTCATAAAAGCCCTTCTTTCATTTTTCAAATTTGGATAAAATGAATACTGCCTTTTTGTAAGTCATTGATAGACATATTCATGCCCCTTTTTAAGCAAATCCTAAATGTTAAGCTTTAAGGTTCTTTTTGATATGTTGAACAATTTTTCGTAGCTCTGTTGTCGTTGGTCTGCCAAATGGGCTTGTTTGCTTTTGTTGATAAAGCAAACTGCCCTCCTCATCTGTTAGGAAGTATGCAGGTTCGCCGTGAGAACCGTGGTCCTCATAGGGATCATTTTCATTATGGTAAAAGACATCATAAGCTTTTAATACGTTTAAATCCTGATCAGACAGAACTGGGAATGTAAAATTATGTTTTTCAACCATTTGGTTCAAATTATCAAGGTTGTCTGTAGAAACTACTGTAAAATACACTTCTTTATCTTCAAAGTAACTTTTGTTTTTTTCTAGTTCTTTAAGATCTTCGACACATACAGGACACCAAGAACCTCTAAAATAGATGACTAGGTGCCAGCCTTTATTATCATTACGAAAAGACTCGAAATCATATTGGTAACCAGACGTAGAGAGGAGTTCAAAGTTAGGAACTTTATCTCCTAGATTAAATCTATTCACAAATAGACCTCCTAAAGTAATATTTGAAATTAAGTTATTTTTAGTATAAAGATATTAATTAAACTACTATGGGCGAATCCCTATAATGCATTTTTTCAAAGCTTCTTCAATTGATCAATGATTTCCTCCAGTTCCACTCGATCCTAAGCAAAGGTATATATATGCCCTGCGGACAGATCCAGCGATTTGTTTTGTTGAACTCTTTGAGAGCAAACCCTAGATTATTATTAAAGGTATCCTGAAGATAAGTGGCAGTTCAAACAGAATTTTGTAGTTTCCGACAACGCTACCATTCGAATCGCTCAGTACCTAGAAGGTTATTTCCTCCCTCTCCTATTGGAACACAGAATTATCAGGACTTTGGGGAGTGTGGTAGCAATCAATTGAGCACCAAGCCTCTGAGCCTCTGAAACAGTGGTAAAGATTGTTGACAAGTCCGGTGCTTTCAATTGCAGAATGGACATCAACTACCTCGATAGAAGGTCAAGACAACCGGACCATTCTCAAGCTCTTCATACAGAGACACTTTTTGACAAAGTGGCTTCGTTAATGTAAAATTTGGAGCTTTTTCCCCTCCCTCAATATGTCCCAAAATTTGCAATTGCACATCCTTAGGTACGTTGGTGGCAAACGTTTAACCACTCTTAAATCAATTACTCTTTTCATAACATCGTTTCACCTTTTTTATGTTTTTTGGAGTGTTAACTCCATTTTAATAGACCGATCATAACAATGTTTTTTTGGAGTGTCAACTCCATTTTATGAAGAAGATAATCTATCGTGGCCAAGTGTTCAACTCCCGGTTCACCAAGTTCATGCGCTACTCGTATCACTTAGATACTTCTGCACAAACTCTACCTTCCTTCCTGAATTTCGGATATCTGTAGTCTGACTCCACGATTTACAATGTGGCCCACAAGAACTTTTATCTACTGAAGAAAGGGATAAAAGTATAGACAAAGGAAATGACGTTGAACCTGTAAAGTGGAATATCAGTTCCAGTTATTAAAATTACAAAAAAACCAAAAATAAAGTGGAAATAAAAAACTGACCCAAAAGAGGCATTATTTAACGAGCTTTTGGGGCAGTATCTATATTTATGGGTATATATTTTCTTCTTTACTACTCTTGAGATCTTCAATTAATTGTATCACCTTCGACAGATAGGATTTTATTTTGGCTAGCGAAATCCAATAATACCTAATCTTATATGAAGTTAGTGTTCCTCATAATCAGAGTTTGCCCTTACTTTCTATAAATCCCACGTCATTTAGATTCTCTCGCTTTACGTTTACTTATACTTCTGTTCTCGTAGTTTGGGACTTTCACCATTGAGACTCACCCAAAATTACCTCACACACAAATTAATTTAAAAAGAAGTCCGTGCGTTGATTACATGATCCCCTGTTAGGAATTTTCATCTTAAAATCACTTAAAGAACCGATTAATAATTTCCTGCTATCCCCTTTTTAAGAGTATCCAATTCATTTTTTCCAATACCATTCAATAAAATTATTTTTGGATGTAAAACCTATTTTTTTGTTATACTTATTATATGGAAAAATTAAATGAACTTAGAAAATCAAAACATCGACTGACGAAAAAGGGTGAAGAGACTCGCTCTCAAATCGTATCTGCTGCTGCCGAATTGATGTTTGAGAAAGGCGTTTCAGGTACAAGCGTAGGGGATGTGCAAAAAAAGGCTCAAGTCAGCTCGTCCCAGCTATACCATTATTTCAAGGAGAAGCGAGAGCTGGTTAAAGCCGTAATTATTTATCAGACTGAGAAAGTGCTAAGCACCCAAGAGTCTTTGGTAATCCAACTTGACAGTATAGAAGCCCTAAAAACTTGGCGTGATGCAATTGTTCAACTTCAAAATGAGAGGCAATGTCGGGGTGGGTGTCCAATCGGCTCGCTTGCCAGTGAGTTGTCAGACATAGATACAGATGCGCGTTCCGAGCTCGAAGTCGGATTTATGCAGTGGGAGAACTTTATTCGAAAAGGGCTACGCACGATGCAGGAGCGTGGCGAACTGAGCACCAATGCTAATCCGGACGAACTCGCTCTTGCGTTGCTGACCACACTTCAAGGAGGACTTCTTCTTACGCAGGTTCGAAAAGAAACACTACCCCTTGAAGTAGGATTGGACAGTATGCTAACACATATCAGCTCATTCATCATTTGATATTTGCAGAATGATAACACTTTTTCCATTTGCGCAAGATAGCATTCTAATTTATTATAAGGGCAAAGCAGAAAATATCATGGAAAAAGCACTCTAATTCGCAACTGTTCTGCCCCGTAAATGTTGACACTAAACAACATCTACGGGGTATTTTTTATGGACAAATTAAAGCTGAAGAAAAGTTAAAGATTGTTTTAAGGTATTTAAAATAGAATGAAAGTGATTTTGATCCTTCTACTGTTGACCACATTGTTTCCATATTCGACCTGAAACAAGATGTTGAAAGAAGCCTCGAAAATTTTTCAATGGATATTGGAAAATTTGGTGATCTTCAGAAAGAATCCAAACTTCGCGCAACACTAGCAAATTACTTATTTAATGCGAGAGCGTTCACTATACTCCTAAACAAATCATAATTGGTAGTGGAATTGCAGATCTTAATCATATCTATAAATCTCATCCATCTCTGATCTAATCGACTCTTCTTTCTCCCTGATAGAATGGATTATTTGTTGTATTCCTACTTGTGTTTCATTTGATCTAACTCAGTTTAGTAACGTTTGGGGTAATTTTTTTTATCACCAAATGTCTCTTTAAGGGCAGACACTTAGACTGGCAATTGTTCAACGATACTCATTATCTCCCAGCAGAAGGCCGGTCGTTTTGATAGCTTTGGTGTTAACGCTGGGGCTTCATTAGTGGTTGTAGTGGGGACCATCCTTCTACCAAGCATTTCATCGAGCGCTTTCGTATACTTTGCTTTTTTAGGTGCTGTTTTAGGTGGATCGATCGTATATTATATGGCTTCTACTGGTGGGGGAACATCGCCGGTAAAACTAGCACTCGCTGGGATTACAGTCCATTTATTTTTGTCTGCCATTATCGAAGGTCTAATACTGTTTCATGAGGACTCAACAGAAAGTGTATTATACTGGCTCGCCGGCGCGGTTGACGGTGCAAGTTGGGGTGATGTACAGGTTATATGGCCATGGGCAATCACTGGGATTGTAATTGCAATATTGTTTGCACGACAGCTGACGATTCTTGGACTTGGAGATGACATGGCAAAAGGGCTTGGGCAAAACGTTGTCGTCATCCGCTTGTTATTCAGCTTGCTTGTCGTGGTACTTGCTGGTGCATCGGTAGCAGTTGCTGGTCCGATTGGATTTGTTGGATTAATCATTCCACACATCGCCCGAAAATTAGTTGGGATCGACTATCGCGTTATCATCCCGTTTTCTGGCTTACTTGGGGCTTTACTTTTAGTTAGTGCTGATGTGTTATCAAGATTTATAGCATTTCCGTCTGAATCGCCAGTCGGGATTGTGACCGCATTAATTGGCGCACCCTATTTCTTATATTTAGCACGAAAAGGGGGTAAAAAGTCATGAGACGGCTATCTCCGAAAATTAAATTGGTACTGCTTATGTTACTCACTCTAGTTATCGCAATAGTAGCAGTTGGTGTTGGAGCGGTGTTTATTAGCCCTATTGATGTGATGCAATCAATGCTCGGAAAAGATGATGGTGGGATTGGGTTTATTATTATGACTTATCGTTTGCCGCGATTTGTTATGGCACTCCTCGTTGGTGCTGGCTTAGGTGTTTCTGGTGCTATTTTACAAGGGATTATTCGTAATCCATTAGCTTCACCTGACGTAATTGGAATTACGAAAGGGGCAGGGCTTGCGGCAGCGATAGTTGTCTTGCTTTTCCCACAAGCTCCCGTTGTCATGTTGCCAATTGCTGCATTAGCAGGGGCAGCGATCATAACGGTTATTTTGTATCTTTTTGCATATAAAAAAGGTGTTAATCCATCGACATTAGCATTAGTCGGCATTGCCTTAGGGGCAATCTGTCACGCTGGAATCCAATTTTTAATGGTTAAATTTCCAATAGAGATCAACGCTGCACTTGTTTGGCTTACTGGTAGCATTTGGGGCAAGAGCTGGAATGATGTTTTATTACTGGCCCCATGGATTCTCCTATTAGTTCCAGTGAGCATTTTGTTAGCAAACAGATTGGATATTCTAAATTTAGGTGATGATGTTGCTGAAGGGCTTGGTGAGCCAGCGGAGCGTACTCGCGGTATTTTGCTAGCAGTGGCGGTCGCACTTGCTGGAGCATCTGTAGCAGTTGTCGGTTCTTTAGGATTCCTTGGTTTGATCGCTCCACATATTGCAAGACAGCTCGTTGGAAATAGACATCAATTGTTATTACCGACCGCTGCTGTAATGGGAATGCTATTGCTATTGCTTGCGGATGGGACTAGCACCACCTGCAGAAATATCAGCTGGGATATTTACAGCTGTTCTTGGCGCACCGTATTTCTTATTTTTACTTCGGAAATTGAAAGCGAAGTAACTGCACAAAAGGCTTGGAGACATTTCCAAGCCTTCATTTATCTAATCCATCCTTTTCTCCATCCAATTCAAATAAGTGGTTAAGCATCCGTTCTTTGTTCTCAAAAAATTGTTTCATAACCGTGTAATGGCCAGTCTCTTCCAGTGTTATTAGGAGGAGGTACTTCGTGTGCTTTCATTATGAGTCCAATCTCAATAATAACTTTAATGGTTATCTCTAAACCAGATTTATCTTCTCTAATGACGTGTAAAAAAATATCGTTTTTTTTGGAATGTATACTCCGAAATTCGAACGTAATAATAGTTTATATTCTAGGCAATCTCAATTTTTTTGAATTTAATTACATGTAACAGTCATACATTTACAAGGTCATTAAATAAAATTTCCATTTCAACAAACCCATTTATATAGTACCAATGTCAAAAGTTTTTAAGTTATAATATGGATATGAATAATCCATTAAATATAACTAAAAAACCAAAACTTACAAAAAAGGGGCAAGAAACCCGCTCTCGAATTATTGTAGCTGCCGCAGAATTGATGTATGAACAGGGCGTAGCTAGAACTACAATTGAAGACGTTCAACATAAAGCAAAAATAAGTTCATCACAGATGTATCATTATTTTAAAGAAAAAAAAGAATTGATACTGGAGGTTATTTCATACCAAACTTCAAAAGTAATTGAAAACCATAGACGGTACCTTAGTGATCTTGACTCATTCGAAGCTCTATATGCGTGGAGGGATTTTATTGTAGATATTCAAATAAAACGAAATTGCGAAGGAGGATGTCCTTTAGGATCACTTGCAAGTGAATTAGTTGAAACAAATACAGAAGCACATCAGGAAATTATGTCTAGTTTTTTTGAGTGGGAAGACAGTATACGTAAAGGTTTACGTTACATGCTTAATCGAGGTGAATTAAATTCAAATGCTGATCCTGATAAACTAGCACTTGCACTACTTGCGGCACTTCAAGGAGGCCTTTTGCTAACTCAAGTACGGCGAGATCCAAAACCAATTATCATTGCATTAGATACGATGATTGAACACATAAACTCATTCAAAAAAATATAAAAGTATTCGCATCAAGTTTATAAGGGGTAGGTCACTATTAAATTTACTTTATTAATTACTTTATGCATTTCCATAATTGATTTATTCAAATTCTGTATAGCTGAAGGGACTTAATCAAGAATTTAATACATTCATTTATTAGAAAGCTTTCGATGATTAATTTCGAATATTTTTAAACATAAGTTAAACAAACGCAACATCTGTATGGAAATACCTTATCAACTACATCCCGATAATATTTCTACTATCCGACACTTACTTTTGTCCAAACTTTGATGCGATAATTACTTTATTTAAAGAATCTTTAAAGGAATAAGAATAAGTTCCAACCTAGAAAGATTATTTTAGTTAAAGGAAGAAGAGCATCACAGAAAAAATATAATTAGGCCCTTCAATTGGGGGTTTGTCCCCATTTAAAATGTTTTATACTGAGCTTAAGGAGGTTCGCATGGATTATAAACTTGATCATATTGGAATTGCAGTACGTCGTTTAGATGTAAGTATATTATTTTATGAAAACGTATTGAAAGGTACACTTTTAGATCGATACAGAAGCGAGGCAAAAGGGGTAGAAAGTGAAATCGCAATTATGGAAGTAGGCGGAAATCGAATTGAATTGCTTGCTCCAACAAACAATACCACCTCCCCGATTGCACGATTTATTAATCAGAAAGGAAAAGGTGTCCATCATATTGCATACAATGTCAATGATCTCGATGAAGCGTTAAAAGAACTAGAAAATAAAGGTGTTCGAACATTGGAGGATACTTTAAGGATAAACAATCACGGGAGAAGATTAATATACTTAAATCCAGCTGACACGGATGGTACGATTATTGAGTATTGTGATTATCCGGATCAAAACTAATGTTACTTGAAAATACCATCAAATTAAAAAAGAGCCCGTTATTTGTAGGTGAGTTGCTATTTATATAAATAGGAAATGGTTTTGTGGACTAAATAACAGTTAAAAATTGTATGGAATAATAGTTATATGGAGAGGGAAAAATTAATATCGAAAGAAATTAATAACCTTCATCAGAGCTTTCCTCCAGTTTTAGGATGTCAGATAAACATAATGGTGGAAAACTTAAATAACATATTACAAAAAAATATCATACAAATTTAATTATGTTGAAAATATACAACTTGTAGGGGGTAATTAATAATGAATAATACTGAAAAGGCTACATTTGCTGGTGGATGTTTTTGGTGCATGGTTTCACCTTTCGAAGAGTTACCGGGCATAATAGATGTTATATCGGGATATACGGGAGGTCATAAAGAGAACCCAACATACGAAGAAGTATGTTCAAATCAAACCGGACATTATGAGGCAGTACAGATAACATACGATCCAGAAAAATTTCCATATCAAAAATTATTGCAATTGTACTGGCAACAAATAGATCCAACTGATCCGGATGGACAGTTTAACGACAGAGGAAGCTCTTATAAAACAGCCATATTCTATCACACTGAAAGTCAAAAAGCACTGGCAGAAATGTCCAAAAAGGAATTAGAAAACAGTAATAAGTTTAAGAAACCAATCGTTACTGAAATAAAACCTGCTACAGTATTTTATCCAGCTGAAGAGAAACACCAAAAATATCACAAGAAAAACCCTTTTCATTACAACCTTTACAAAGAGGGGTCTGGCAGAAATTCATTTATTAGAGAAAATTGGAGGGACGGATATGGGGAAGTGATCAATAAATTAACCCCTCTTCAATATAACGTTACTCAAAAAAACGCCACAGAGCCTGCTTTTAATAATGAATTTTGGGATAATAAAGAAGATGGAATTTATGTAGATCTAATTTCTGGTGAACCATTGTATAGTTCTTTAGATAAGTATGATTCAGGTTGTGGTTGGCCAAGCTTTACCAGACCTATTAAGGTAAGTGAAATCAAAGAAAAAGTTGACACATCTTACGGAATGAGACGTACAGAGGTTAGAAGTACTAAATCAGACTCTCATTTAGGACATGTTTTCGAAGATGGTCCCAAAGAACATGGTGGATTAAGGTATTGTATAAATTCCGCTGCTTTAAAGTTTATTCCAAAAGATAAATTAGAGGAAGAGGGCTATGGGGAATACACACATCTATTCACTTGAAAATTCTAGAAGGATATCTTGGTCAAGCTAACATCACTTGTGAAAATATAGTTGATTGTAAAACATTCTAAGCACCCTCTTATTTGGTATACCCTTAGGAGGGTGTTTAATATTATGAGGAAATTTAAACTTCAAAGTGTTGGCCATTATCAATTGTAAAAACTTGGCCTGTGAAAGATTTTTGAGTCAATTGAAAAAGAACAGCCTTTGCAATTTCATCTGGTGTCGAAATTCTCCTAAGTAGTAAGTTGCCCCACAAGTTGATACATCTTTTCTTAATCACCAGACCACTACATTGTATCAACTACACTTTAACAATACAAATGACAGTAGTTTAATTGCGAAACTTTTAATACGTGATCTAGTCACAATAGAAGATACTTCTATACTGTCACAACCCGTTTCTTATCAGGGTATCCTTTGAATAGGATCTCCAGAGTATTTTCGATCTGGTCGTATTGTTATTAACTGTACAATCTGATTTTCTATCGTCAATTGCTTTTGTGGCGAGAATTAATCATTATTAAAAGAATAAAATATACCAGTATAGTACAGAATAACTCAGAGCAAATAACGATGAAACTTAAGGTGAAAAATATGGTTCTCTTTTTTAATAAACATAATAAAAAGAAATTAACAAATAAATCTAAGCCAATTAAGATAGTTTTTGAGCAAGCTAAAAAATCCAGTGATTTTCACCAATATTCTCCTTTTGATGATTCTGACCGTCTATTAATTAGTTATTATAAGTCTATGGTCGATGTTGAAAAGGTAAATCGGCTTCTTCTGCCGTCAATTCAAAAGCACATAGGGAAAACCACCAATCTTGATGATATAAAAAATTATATACCTTTTGATGACTTACATATCGTAAAAGATGGCTCTGATGTACAAAATAAGCTTATGCAGGGCTATGCAATGATTCAACTAAACGAATTATATACACAATTTCTTGCAGTAAACATTGAAAACAATGGTCTTGGTATCCGAAAAAACAATGACACGGAAAATGAATTTACTGTTGTCGGTCCAAAGGTCGGCTTTATTGAAAACATGGATGTCAACATTCATTTATTAAGAAACAAAATTTCCATTTCTGATTTAGTTATTGAAGAGGTTATTATTGGATCTATGTCAAAAACAAAGGTGGCCATCGCATATTTGGACGGAATAACTAACCCTCAAAACATTCAAACCGTTCGACAAAGATTAAAGGATATAGATCTTGATGTTGTGTTTGATAACTCACATATTGACCAAATCCTTTCCGATAATTCAAATACGATCTTTCCGACTTTCATATCGACTGAACGAATTGATAAAGCGGTATTTTCTCTAGTGCAAGGACAGATTGCCGTCTTATCTAATGGATCACCTTACGTAATTACTGGACCAGCCACATTGATGAATTTTTTCATTACTCCTGAAGATTATTATTTTCCCTGGATAGTTGGGTCTTTCTTTCGGGTTATTCGTTACTTTAGTGT
This sequence comes from Virgibacillus ndiopensis, assembly GCF_900187325.1. GTDB lineage: Bacteria > Bacillota > Bacilli > Bacillales > Amphibacillaceae > Virgibacillus_E > Virgibacillus_E ndiopensis. The sequence goes on from NZ_FZMZ01000005.1 coordinate 469,116, forward strand.
TATTTTTTCGATTTTCGCCACTCCATTGTATGTAGCCATACTAACGTTTCATTATGAAGTTATACCAGAAGTTTTACTTGGGCCACTTATTAACTCTCGAGCCAATGTCCCGTTTCCACCAGTATTGGAAGTTATTTTTATGGAACTGACGATTGAATTATTACGAGAAGCCGGTGCACGTTTACCAACAAAAGTTGGACAAACTTTAGGTATTGTAGGTGGGATAGTTATCGGACAGGCAACCGTAGAGGCTGCTCTTACCAGTAATATATTGCTTATCATTGTTGCTTTATCGGCGTTGGCGTCCTTTACAACGCCTAACTATACAATGTCCAATGCCATTCGAGTACTACGCTTTCCCTTTATAGTAACTGCAGCACTTTGGGGAGGATTAGGGATTGCAATAGGAATGGTTTTTCTTTTTGGACATCTGTTAAGGTTAAAATCTTTTGGTACACCGTATTTAGTGCCGCTATTTCCATTTAGAAGAAAGAACTTTCGAGACAGTTTTATTCGGTCATCATTCGATTATACAACGGCTCGAAGTAAATTTTTAAGACCACTCAAGATGAGAAGGTATACACCAAAGAGAGACAGGGAGGATATTAATAATGAATAATCAACGAAATATTATCAAGATTGGTTTCATGTTTACTATTACATTTCTTATATTGTCCGGTTGTAAGCGCATAAATATCATCGATCAATTACAAATTGTGACGATTCTTGGGTTTAGCAAAGAGGATGACAAGTATATTGGAACAGCTCTATATACTGACTATACGGAACAAAAGCAAGGGAAAGTTCACACATTGCAAGGGGAGGCATCAACCGTAGAGTTAGTTCTCGACGATATAAACAGCCAATCGGAAAAACCTATAAATATCGGGAAATTAATGCTACTCATCGTTAGTGAAGATATAGCCAAAGAGGATATGTCCGACATTTTAAAAACGATTTGTAGAGACCCTTTGGTCGGAACTAATCTAATTGTAGCTGTTTCAGAAATTCCACCAAAAGAAATACTTAACAAAATAAAAGAAGAAGGAGGGGGCTATCTTCCGGAACTAATTGAACAAAATTTCATTTCGAAAAACATACCTATTTCGAACCTTCATATTTTCTTATTTAATTATTATGGAAAAGGAAGAGACGTCGCTGTTCCATATCTGAAGCTAAATCAAAAAGGGAAGGTTGAGGTAAATGAATATGCGGTGTTTAAAAGAGAAAAGTTGGGTCTAATTTTAAATGAAAAAGAGATGGTTCTTTATAAAATTTTACAAGATAAATCCATAGGTGGTCAAGTGGCAGTTAACGTACATAAAGATCAATTTGAAGATGTAGCTGTACTTACCATTCTTTCTGGGAAAATTATTGAATCCGTATCAAACCCTAATACGTTGCCAAGGATATCGTACAACATAACCTTAAATGGAATAGTTAGAGATTATCCAAAATGGTTGGATATGAGGAAGAAGGAAAATAATTTATTATTAGATAGGCAATTAGAAAAAAAGTTCAAGGAAGATTTGAAACACCTTTTGTTAAAGTTCCAGGAACACAATGTTGATCCTTTGGGGATTGGAGATTTCATAAGAGCTCATAGTGAAGAATGGAATGAAGAACAATTTTACGAAACAATCTACCCAACTATTACATTCAATGTCGATATTAATGTCGTACTGTCTAAATCAGGAATTAAACAGTAAAAATATAGGAGATTTGCAATGGATAAACAGGTAAAAGAAAGTTTAACGGTTTCCCCTTTTTTTATTTTTTTTCTGATCCATGGAACCCAAACCGGTGTGGGAATGTTGAGCTTTCAAAATGAAATAATAAAAAATGCAGAACAAGATGCATGGGTTTCAGTTTTGTTGGTTGGATTCAGTTTTCATCTAATTATATGGATGATCTACTTTCTATTAAAACGTTCAACCAAAGGAGATATTTTTTCCTTACATCAACAATTATTTGGGAATTGGTTCGGAAGTATCTTAAATATCTTTCTTTATGTTTATATGATTTTAATTACCTCATCTGTCATTCGTTCTTACGTAGAAACTTTACACGTTTGGGCTTTCCCTTATATTGAGATTTGGGAGCTATCATTAATTGTTTTATTAGCAACGACATATATAGTCTTCGGGGGATTCCGAGTTGTCACAGGGATATGCTTTTGGGGTGTAGTTATACCCAGTCTTTTATTATTTACCCTTTATTACCTGTTTCCATATGCTCAATGGGATAATTTAAAACCATATTTGAACCACAGTTGGAACGACTATTTCAATTCAAGCAAAAATATAATCTATATGTATCTGGGCGTGGGTTTTTTATTGATTTATTTCCCTTTCATTAAAGATAACGTAAATTCTAAAAAATGGGCGCATATTTCTCAATTCTATACTACATTTATATATTTTATCCTTACTGTCACTTCACTTGTTTTTTTTAGTCTGGGACAGTTAGAACATATCACATGGCCGACTCTTAATTTTTCAAAAATCATCTATCTTCCCTTTATTGAAAGATTTGAATTCGTCTATATTTTTACATGGCTATTCGTGATTTTGCCTCCCTGCTGTGTCGCCCTGTGGAGTGGAACACGGATTTTAAGAAAAACAATAAATCTTAAAGCAAAATATTCATTATGGATTTCCAGTAGTATTATTTATTTAGTAGTTATTAATTTTAAAAGTCAAATAGAAGTTGAAACGTTGAATAGAGTTGTATCTCTAGCCGGCTCCATATTTTTATTTTGTTATATTCCAGTCTTATTTATATGGCTTAATATTTATAATATTTTATTTAAGAGGAAAAGATATAAACATTGAGTTTATTTTGGATAACAAGTCAACTATTTAAATTGATGGGGTTTTAGATCCAAAAGGCTTAATGGGAGATGCAACCGTAAAGCAATACTTCCAAACCCATACTATTGAAGCACTTGTTGATACTGACAAGTCTGACGAAAGGATTCAAGATGCCCAGTATTCAACATTTTAAAGGAAACAAATTTTATTAAGGTTCAATCTACTTGAAGAAGAAAATAATCTTACTGTTTGACATAGAAACCGAGAAGCTTATTCCTATTCAGTAACGTGTCACGCGAGAAAGCGGAACCATCCTTTCAAAATGAATTCTGGGGTCATAAAGATGAAGGGATTTATGTTGAGATTGTCTTTGGCAAACCATTATTTAGCTCTCTTGATAAATTTGATTCTGGCTGTGGATGGCCGAGCTTCACGAAGCCAATCAAGCATCAAGAGGTACTTGAAAAACTAGATATGTCCCATGGAATGAGACGGATAGAAGTAAGAAGCACGTCGGTAGATGAAAAGTAAGTGAATTTATGGAGGCAAGCTTTATGACATTACGTGAACAAATAGAATCGAAAATAAGTCAATTTGTAAAGAATCGCCCTAAGGAAATACAAGACGTATTTAGGAGGCTGCAGGGGATTTAGAGAAACTTACTCCTACTGATTATCTTCAGGGCAAACAGATCCAATTATCACACTATCAAGTGCGGCAGGTAAACCTGTAACCCTATATAATGTACTTAAAAAGGGTCCTGTTATATAAACCTTTTCCCCTGGGGAAATTTATTATAGAAAATATTAAACAGGCAGATATTGATGGTGGCTAATGAAATACAAGTGATTTAACATTTCTTAGGAAAAATCCTGTTTTATAATTGACAATCCAAAAAATATCCGTTAATATTTGTTTTATAAAATGGAGTAACTACTCCAAAAACAAATAAAGAAAAGGACAATTGTTAATTTATCAGCGATGGCTATCGATTACGGAGTGTAAACCATGAGCCATACGGTTCGAGTAAAGTTGCCATCAACCTGCATACGAAAGCGAGGTTATCCGAATATGTACCTAAGTGGTGTCGATTTAATTCCATCAGCCTAGGGCACACCTAGTAAAGCAACGGATCCAGTGGGCGAGGCACGTGACCAACTGGCCACCCAATCTCCGACAGTCCGTCCTGCCTCGGCGAATGAGATTAATGATTATCAAAATTTAAAAGAATGCTTGCGTTTAAAAACTAACGATGATTTAAACTAGCAATCGCTTATTATATTTCTTAGTGGATACACATTTTTTTAGGTAAAGAGCAATATAATTCAATCGGATTAGGTTTAAGTTTTTACGACAATATGTAGCATAAAATGGGCGTACGCATGGAATTTCAAACTTTACGAGTTAAAGCGGTTGTGAATGGTTTATTATTCCATCCTTCAAATTTTGATGCTACTCCCTTTATTTCAATTCATTAATAAACTGTTATAAAATGTAAACGTTTTTGAGTAAGTAAGACTAATTTTAGGAGGGAAATAATGATATTAACTAAAATGAAGAATTTTTCATTTAAGGATTTACAAGGGAAGACTGTGTCAATCAACGATTTTAAAGGAAAAAACATATTAATTTTTATGTGGGCTTCCTGGTGACGGTGCAGGGATCAACTGCCAGGTTGGCAGGATTTTTATAATAGATATAAGCATCAAAACTTTGAAATTCTATCTGTTTCCGTTGATATTCAAGGTGTAGAAGTTGTAAAACCATATGCAGCAGATAAGGCATTCACCTCAGTAATTGATGCGGACAATTCATTAGCGAATTATTTTGGATTTAAAATAGTACCGAATGGAATTTTCGTCGATAAAAACGGTACAATTCGTTTAATTAAACAAGGATTCCATGTTTCAAATCCAATGCATTTGGACGCAGTTGAAAAACTAATACACGGAACAATAGAAAAAGTTATTTTAGATGATGAATACTATAATCCCTCCAATAATGTTAATAACATAGAAAAGCAACTTTCTGAAACGAAGTTTAAGTTAGGGATGGAATATGCGAATAACGGAAAAAAAGAAGAAGCATTAAAAGAACTAGACGAGGCTCTCTTTCTTGATACAGATAATTTTCTTATTCGAAAACAACGATGGTATATACGACATCCAGAAAAATTTTCACCCATTATTGATATTGAATGGCAACAGGAACAATTAAAAAAAGAAAAGGCACAAGAAGCCCTTTTAAAAGATGGATTAGCTTGTGGTCCCGAAGGTTGTGTACTTCCAGGTACAACTATTAAAAATGAAAATAAATAGTTACCAAAAACATTGATATTCTCCAAAAAAATATTGTTAAGATTGATTTATGAAAATGGAATGAACAATACAAACATCATGAGGTGAAACGAAGTTAATAAAAGGGGAATTCATTTAGGAGAAGGAAATGTTTCTCACCAACGTACCTTGGATGTACCAATGTACTTTTGGACATCTTAAGGAACAATAGCAGATCGATATAGAATTTGGTTTTAAGAAGGGCAATAAGCTCCGAATTTTACATTGTCGAATCCACTTGGTAAATGTGTTTCCTGTATGGAGAGTTTGAGAATCTCCGAGTAAGCGCAGAAAAACCGTCAAAAATACTCGATGGAATCAAATCATTCTTGGACGATGGTCGACATGGAGAGGTATTAATTTATTGTTGCAATGAATCTGTAGTAATTTTTCATTCTTAAATTAATACAAAACGGGAATAAGTATTTCGAATCTAGGTATCGTACAAGTAACTATTCAAATCAATAATTTATTGAACTGATTTGAATAAACTTTTTAAGGAGGAAATAAAATTGGCACAACGAATTGATTATTACAATGTAGCCCCAGACGCACTTGACATCATTGGAAAAATGGATAAGCATACGCAAACTACAGATATAGACCGTAAACTTCGTGAACTCATTAGACTTCGTGCTTCTCAAATTAATGGCTGTGCACTTTGTTTGTATATGCACAATACAGCTGCCCTGAAAATGGGTGAAACAGAACAAAGAGTATATTGTATTAGTGCTTGGGAAGAGTGTGAATTCTATACAGAGGCAGAAAAAGTAGCTTTAGAGTTGACCGAGCACGTAACGTTAATCCCTACAAAACGTGTTCCAGATCAGCTTTACCAACGAGTACGTAAACACTATGACGAAAAACAGTATGTTGACCTTGTTCTAATAATTACTCAAATTAACACTTGGAATAGGATTGCTATTGCAATGGGGCATACACCAACTGAAAAATAATTACTATCAGCGAACCTCTTTTAGTATTTGTTTCGGATGCATTTAATATTATTTTTACTTTCAGCAATCGGTCGCTTTAATGGAAGTAACGGGAAATCCATTGGTCCGAAGGGAAAAATGGAGAAAGACTTTTTAGCCGTTCGATAAATACCAAACTTAACTATCGCTATTGGCGGAGGAGGAAACAATCATGTTTAAGTTATTCGAAGCTTTCGGTCAAAAAATTGAGACCATCGGAACAAAGTTTTTGTTTATTGCACTGGCCATCGTTTATATTTGGATTGGCGCGATGAAATTCACGGTCTACGAAGCAAATGGGATTTCCCCACTTGTAAGCAACAGCCCAGTACTTGGATGGCTTTATAACTATTTTTCAATTCATACGTTTTCTTCTCTATTGGGCATATTAGAATTATTAGTCGGTCTACTCATTCTCAGCCGCTTTGTGTCTGCAAAGCTGTCAGCTGTTGGAGCGTTTCTTTCCTGCATTCTATTTCTGACGACACTGAGTTTCATGGTCTCAACACCGGGTGTTTTTGAGCCGAGCCTCGGTTTCCCCGCCCTTTCTGTGGCGCCGGGTCAATTTCTGTTGAAGGATCTAGTCTTTCTGGGCGCTTCAGTGTTTGCCTTGGGCGAGTCACTGAAGGCGGCTAGACGTTGAACGTTTCATGAAACACGTGAGATGCGCTATCCGGATGTAGGAAAATAAACAGATCATTTGATGGTTCCGAATGTTTATGATTTGTTTCAATTTATTAAAGGTACATCGTGTATTCTAAAAAAAAAATCAATTTATATGACGAATATGAAGCTATAATATATAAATTAAGGATAATATAAATCAGGCATCTTGTAATCGATGTGCCACGATTTATATTTTTTTTAGGTGATGAGATTGGAAACCGTAACATTTGGAATGGGTTGCTTTTGGTGGCCAGAGGCGCGTTTTGGATACCATTCAGGGATTCTTAGAACGAAAGTCGGGTAAGGAGGTGGAAAAGAAGGTCAACTGACCTCGAAAAACACGCTGGACTACACGGAGGTTTTACAAGTCCAGTTTAACACAGAGTTTTTAAGCTTAGAGCAAATCGTAAATCAATTTTTTAAGCAACATAATACAACAAGAGCACCTCGTTCCATGAAGTATCGATCTTTATTGTTGTTTGAAAACGAAGAGCAGAAGAGTGAAATGCTTCAAAAATTAGAAGAGATTAAACATATCCATGGGAACAGCTATACCTCTGTGGAGCCCCTACATTCATTTTACGAAGCAGGCCTTCATCATCAAAAGTATTACCTTCAGAGGTGGAAACCGGTCTATGAGAAGTGGCAGGATCTACATGTTGAAAAAGAGTCACTAGTTGAATCAACCTTAGCTGCTAGGCTAAATGGTCTTTCAAAGGGTTGTGGTTCACTAGAAGAACTGATGCAAGAGTATCCGGATTCAGCCTACGATTCACTTTATTCGGTTATCCGGGAAGTGAGTGAGAATTTGAAAGAGCACTCAGAGGATATGTGTGGGTTAGATTAATAGAAAAGAATGAAAAGCAGCCCTGTTATTAGGGCTGCTTTAACTTATAGGTTTCTTAAAGCACTTAAAACGTCATAAGGCTCCAAACGAGACATGAAGTTAGGACTGACATACCTAAAGCGAATTTCACCTGTTTCTTCAATCATAAACGTAGACGGTACTGGTATGATCCAGTTTGCTTTACCATTGAAGGATTCTAAATATAAGCATATATTTAAATAGGCATCTTTCCACAAGAGCTTGAACAAATGCGCGCAGGTGGCATCATAAAACGATGGAGAGCTGGCTTCCTTGCATAGAAATCTATGCTCACAGAGGCTCCTTGTCTAGCCTTCTAATTATAATAAATTAGGCATCTACGTCTCTCTCTTTTAAATGGGCCGCAATTGTATCAGCAAACAGCTGGAGCCATTACCCCACCGATGATAAATGGATCTGACATTCCCATATCTACAACCTTACCTATTGTTGCTGAAATTATATTAGGACCATTGTCTTCTCTTGTGATTAGAGCTAGGCCAGCACCAGTTACGGTCCATTGGGCTGTTGGTGGCTTTTGACCACCGTATTCTGTGGGTTGACGAAATTGCTTTTCGACTGCATATTATGGCTAGCACTTCCGCTTAGTATATAATTAGCACCTTTGCCATTAATAAGAAATGCTGATAATGCTAAACTCTCCATCGATGTCGCACAAGCACTAAAAAATCCAAATTAGGCAAGACCCATTGTTTTGGCATAAAAAAATTGGACTATTTTTAACTGCGAACTGACAAGCTTCCTCCATCATTTTTTGTTGTGGTTGTGCTTTTTCAAACGATGCTTGCTTTAACCAGATATCGTCATGAAAGTAGATCAAAGTCATTAGGAATATTCCCATTAGCTTCAAAAGGACCACCTACAGTGGCAGTTGAAAGGATAGTTGGTTTATTTTTAAAAATCCAGGTTCAATGTCCAGTTAGCATTACAATCCACCCCATTGAATTAAAATTGTTTTTATTAAGGCAACGATAAATGCAGAGAAGACACCAAATTCGATTACAGATCCAGCTAATTTGAAAATGTTTCCTCCAACTCCAAGGACAAATCCTTCTGTTCGATGTTCAATTGCAGCGGAGATTACAGCATTACGAAATCCTGTAACTGATACCGCGGAACCACCGCCAGCAAATTGTCGAATTCGATTATAAATTCCGAATCCAGTTAAAAGCATTGTAATAAAAATAAGTGTAGCTGAAGTAGGATTTCCTGCAGTTTGTTCCGTAAAATCAAAAAAATAAATGTAAGTAGTTGATATTAGTTGACCGAGAAATCAAATAAATCCACCTACAAGAAATGTTTTATACAATTTTTTAGTATTGGCCGTTTGACTTCTCTTTGTTGCTGGAAAGCTTGATACTCTTGAGATGATGGTGGTAAATTCTTCTTTTTCTTATCTGTCATTTTCAAATCCACTCTTTTCGTTATGTTTGTTCCTTCATTAAGTTAATAATGTGTTTCGATTTCTTTTTTATCTGTTTGTTTGAAATATCCTTATCTTTAATTTCTTTTTCAAGAGACTCGAGTACAAGTATAATTTCTTGTCAGTTGAAAGTTCTATTTTTATGTTTGGGTATTTTTTCTTTAGTTCTTTTGCATATTTTTTACGTATATCCGTTAGTTGAAATCGTTTATTATGATGAACTTTAATAGCTACAACTAAATCTTTATCCGAAATGACGCGTTGATAGACGTTATTTCATCATGTTTACTAAGAGTTTTTTGCCTTATTTACCTTTTGTTGGTCGACAAATTTATTATTAGCAATTTTGGTGTATTCAACGTCTTGAACGTCATTTTTGGCTACGTTAGATTCACTTTCAGGACTACAACCAAATAAAAAAACATCAGTCCAAAATATATAATAAGTCGTTTAACGTAAATGTTGATCACCTTCTGTATGGATATGTAGGAGCGAGGTTGTAACTCATCCAACCTCGCAAAATCCTTTATTGTTGTTTGTATTGTGGTTCTTCTTGTTCTATTTGCGTAACTCTCGGTTCTACATTTTGTAATATTGCTTGTGTTTGCGTTGCAGCATCTTGGTATAGTTGTTTTGCTTGTTTATTTTGTGTTTGAAGGGCAAATTGTTCGAAGCTTGCTTGAGCGCTTTTTAGTCCAGCAATAGTTTGTTTAACTTGTGAAGCAACCGTCATGAATTTTCCTCCTTTTTTAACCTATCTTTCATTAGTTATAATTGTATTTTGTTTATATAAATATACTCTTTGTTTTTTCCCTATATATGTTTAAATTGTATATAATAAGAAAAATGTCTGACAAATAATTTTAAACATTTAACTGAATTGTTTCGTCACATATAGTAAGGGGCTTTTGGAGATGCAATAAATATGAAGAAAATAAAAATAGGGGTCGACGCTGCTAAAATTCCTAACTAACAGGGGGGACGTATGTTTTGATTGTGGAGCAAGGTTTTGTACTGGTAAAGGTCTTTTCAAGACTTGCTTGTTGAATCCAATCTATAAGCCTGTTAGTAACAGAACGACTGACATCCATATCAGGAAGATCTTCAAAGAAGGTTTCTTTGCATTCCAGACATCTGTACCGTTGTCGTTTAGTAATTAAGCCTACACGTTTTCCGTGCATAGGCAGATCAAAGAATAGTTGATCTTTCTTACCATGCTTGTAAAGATTAGGAAATGTGCCGCATTTAGGACAATGTGAAGGTGGTGGAGTATTTGACTTTATTAAGAATCTGTAATCATATTCACTCTCTTTCATATCAAGAATCTCAAAGTTTGACAGGTTAATCATATTGGGTAACATTTATTCTATCCTTTTCTCAAGTTGGGCATTGGGATTATCGTGTGGAAAAGTTAGTATCACAAATTTCTTCAAACACCACATTAATATTAATATCCAATTATATAAATACTTTTTTTCTTATCATGGTTTCTGCAATGCATAAACTGATCACCCAGCATAACCATACAGCAATTGTGTAGGAAGTACCATATGAAAATTGCAAGGCATTGTGTGAAATGGCCACAATGATGTAGATGATCATATTGGCAAAGGCAAGAAAGAAGCTTCTTGACATCCATGAACTATGCTTTATCACGTTTTTTCTTCTAATATTGATATAGCCTAGAATTGTTGTACCAAACCATAGTGTATTTAAAACGAGAAATCCAATGGTGCTCAACCATCCTCCTGTTGCAAAAAAAGAAACATAAACACCAGGGATAAAATTTAACAAAATAGACAGCGAATAGACTCGACCATTCCAACGATGAAATTGGATAGATTTAATTCGTAATTTCTTGATCACACCCAAGGGTCCAGTGATAAGGGAGATAATAGCAAAAATTATATGTAACCTGATCATAAGTATCCACAACGATTCGTTAGTTAGAACTTCATCTTTTTTAGCAAGAAAATCCTGAAAAGTGGGATCAACCATGAAGTTTTTTGAAAATGTATGCATGACCCACATGAACGACACGATTAAAAAAATGATCCAAATGTTCTTTTTCATTTATCGTTATCCTTTCCTCTTATATTTAGGCAAATAAACCACGATTTGTCATAACAAAAACAACAGTAAAAATAAGCACAAATGTAAACCAACCGAGTGTATTAAGTTTGGCCTTATTTCGTTGTAACGCATTTTCAGGATCCTCTGCAAGAATGACTCGTTTCAAGTTATTTTGTATCATACCTATCAAAGCACCAATAAGCATAAGCAGGATTAATGATAGCACCACCCATAACAAAGAAGGATAAGTGGCATATCCCATTACCATCCACCCTCCTGTAATGATTAACAAAATTAATGCATAATGGCCAAAGCGGGTAAAGCCTACCAATGTTTTAACAGATATTTTTAATTCATTACCTGAACGTGACAAAAGAGATTTAAACGCAACTGGAAAAGCTAGAAAACTACCGAGCAATAAAGCACCTATTACATGAAAAAATACAATAAATGAATACATAACTACAACTCCATTCTTAAGAAATACGATGTCCAATTAATTTTGATGAGGGAAGCATACCAGCCTTTGCTTCACCATACATACTGTTTCCATCTACAGAAACGATAAATTTTAAAGAAAGTCTTATAGGCTTCTTCACTTTCATAGACCACTTTAATTGATTCCCTTCCTGTACAATATTGTTCAAAGTGACAATATCTTCTCCTTGCTTTGCAATTCCCGCTATACGACCATCTTCAGAAGATAAATTTAATAAAACGGAAAGATCGCCAATAGGAGTGGAAATTGTAGTCTCCCATTTTCCTTGGAAATTAAAGCTCTTATCAGTTTGATTTGAGGAACGGGAACTTGTTGCTTCCATTGGATTTTCATGTTTGCTTTCTTTAGGTGCATTTCCTTCAGCTTTCCAAACTGTGCCCCTGCGCTCGTACTCAAATAGTTTTTCCACAGCATGTGCTATACGAGGACCTAACTCTCGCTCAACTAAATAAAGCGCAACATCAAGTCCCGAAGTAACGACACCACCAGTGATAAGATCTCCATCGTCTACAACCCGGGCATGAACCGGAAACGTATTCGTAGCTTGCAAAAGCCCCATTCCCAAATGGTGTGTAACGGCATGACGGCCTTCTAGCAGACCATCCATGGCTAATAGGAGAGAACCGCCACAAACTGTGGAAAGCAAGATATCAGGTTTCCGAATTGCTTCTTTTAATACATTACTTAATTCTGTTTCCGTTGCTTGTTTTATTCTTACTGGTATTGAATCTGGTCCATTATCATCAACAGAACCAGATGCCCCTGGAACAAGAATGATTCCTTTAGAGGATAAATCAATTTTGCCGCTTGCTTGGAGCTGTAACTGATTTACTCCACTCATCACCATTCGTTCACCTTCAGCGGAAACTAGTTTAACTATTATGTCCTCATTTGAGTACATTCCAGCTGCATTAAACACTTCATAAGGAGCAATTACATCCAATAAATCAAATCCATCAAACAACACAATTTGAACATTCATACACACATTGCCTCCATTTTTTAAAATTTTAATCAAGTTTTCTAGCAATTAATTTGACCCCGTGCTACAAGAAGCGTTCTTTTATTTAGTAAGAAGCCCTTTCAACCTTTGATACTCAGCTTCATTAATTTCTCCCTTGGCTAACCGATTTTTAAGAATCATGGTTATGTCCCTGTCTTTCTGACTGGAATCTTTATAGCGACAGCGAATTTCAAAGATTTGAACCGCCATAAAGCAGAAAAGTGTAAGGCAAAACAAAGCACCGAATGGAAAGAATGAGAAACTGTGAGTTTCGAAACCCATTTGTGTAACCCCCTTCGAGTAATAAAAGTAAGGCGAAACACTTTATTTATAGTGAATATTCGCCGATCGTTTCACAATTAAACAATAACCTTTAAGTGTCTCAAATGATGGTACAAAAAGGTCACAAAACAATCACAATCCATCACAAAAAAGTGATGTGAAGTCATCATTGTTGAAACAGTGATATACTGAAAGTAGATTTCGATGGAAGGTTCGTTTCTTTTACTAGCGTGAAGGGTAGGTAGGATTTTGTGAAGGAAAAACAGACGATTCTGGTTGTGGATGATGACAAAAGCATTGTCGAACTATTAAGAGACTTCTTGGAGAATGACGGTTTCTATGTAAAAACTGCTTATGACGCCGATCAAGCACTGTTCGCACTTAAGCAGGTCACAATTGATTGCATCATTCTTGACATCATGATGCCGAGACAAAATGGGTTCGAGTTCTGTCGGCAGGTACGCGAGGAAAGTAACATTCCTATCCTCTTCTTGAGCGCCCTCAGTGATGATGTAGATAAAATTCGCGGACTGGCACTTGGAGGGGATGATTATATAGTTAAAACCGCATCTCCGGGTGAGATTATTGCCCGAGTGAAGGCTGTATTGCGACGATCCGGTTCCCAAAAGGGATTTAGCAGGAGGATCCTGGATTACGGTGGCCTCACTTTGGATTTATCCACACGAGAAGTATTTGTAGAGGGAAGATACATCTCACTTACACCAAAAGAATATGAGTTATTGCAACTGTTTGCCGAGCATCCGCAAATTGTTTTTACATATGATCAATTACTTGAAAAATTTTGGGATGGAATTGGCGATAAACATACTGTCCGCGTCCATATTAGCCGCCTACGTGAGAAAATTGAGTACGATCCAAACGAACCAAAATATATATTCAATGTCTGGGGTATAGGCTACCGTTTTAAAGGAGAATAAAATGAGATCAATTCGCATTCGTACATTTTCTATACTTAGTTTGCTTTTAATCTTGATGTTGCCATGGGTATTTTACGTAACGGCCCACTTACTAACAACAAAATCACTCAGTTTCGACACGAATGAAGCTCAGAAAGAAGATTTAAAAAAAATGAGCCACTTCATTGAAACAAATACAGAAAACTGGTCTGACCCCAAATGGCAAGATGATTTAAGAGGAAAGTTACAAGCATTGGACATGGGTTTAGAAATTTTAACCGATTCAAATCAAGAGGTTTTTGAATTTTTCCCTGAGGAAGTTCGCTCATTTACGCGAGTAGAACAGTTTTCAATTATGCAAGATGGACTTCTATTTGGAAGAGTAATGATTTTCCAGCCGAATTCAAGAGTGGTTGAGATGATTGCGGCATTTGCAGGATTATTGTTAGCTTTTTTTATCATCGGTTATGTCATGAGAAGGTTTATTCTCAAACCGCTTGAGAAAATGAGCCTGGCAGTCCGACAAGTCGCAGAAGGGGATTTGGACGTCCAATTACCTGAGTCCCCGATCAAAGAAATTACGGAAGTTCATGGCGGAATTCAAATAATGACAGATAGTCTCCAAGAATCCATGCAAAAACAAGTGGAATTGGAGGGAGAACGCCGATTTATCATTGCTGCAGTCGCCCACGATTTACGGACACCATTATTCGCCTTACGAGGTTATTTGGATGGTCTGGAAAAAGGAATTGCTGATTCACCGGATAAACAAGCAAAGTATCTGGCGGTTTGTAAGGAAAAGTCAGAACAATTGGCCCGTCTTATAGAGGATCTTTTTACATTTACAAAGACGCAATATTTGGAGATGGAACTCAAAAAAAACACGGTTAATCTTCCGATTTTATTAAAGAAGTCGATTGATAGCCTGAATCCACTAGCTAAGCAAAACAACATCTCTTTTATCGCAAACTATTTTGGGGACGATTGTATGATCATGGGCGATTCGTATTTATTAGAGCGTGCCATAAATAACTTATTGGATAATGCTGTCAGACATACACCACACTCTGGTAAAATTTTTATACAATGCTATAAGGACGGTAACAGAGTGGTCTTTACTGTTCAAGATACAGGGAAAGGTTTCTCTTCAGAAGAGATTCATCGTGTTTTTGATCCACTATATCGTGGTGAAGCATCACGAAATCGTTCAACCGGAGGGGTCGGGTTAGGGTTGACTATTGCAAGAAGGGTCGTTAGACAACACGGGGGTGACCTTGTCGTAGATAACCATTCAGAAGGTGGTGCACTGATAAAAGGTTGTATACCAGCTCACTGTTCTAATGCTTGATAACCCTTATCTTAAAATAAAGTTAACTAAAATAAACCTTAACAAGCCAGTTTCAGTTTAAGTTAGAGCCTAATCTTGAAAAAAGATTAATCAAATAGGCCCTCAAAACTGTTACCAAATTATTTATTAATAGAATCATCCTTTGGGCTGTTATGTTCTTCTACACGATAATCCGAATTAATGCTATGTGAACATTTATTAGGTAAAATGAGTTTTCCACACTAAAATCCGAATACCCTATAATTAAAGCATATTGGGGATAAAAATATTAGTAAAACATTGAATATCTTTGGAGGTGGTTCCTTATAAGAGGTATTAAATACTAAATTAAAAAAAGGTGTAATATATGGAACTTTTAGACAGAATATTTAAAAAATCAAAAGAGATGGAAATTATGTCAAGCGTAAAGTTAGTAGTAGTTTTTTATAGCATGGGAGGAACAAACTATCAATTAGCAAAATGGGCTAAAGAAGGAGCTAAAGAAGCAGATGCTGAGGTAAAATATTAAAAGTACAAGAATTAGCCCCACAATCAGTCATTGAGGGAAATAAAGTATGGAAATCGACAATTGAAGCAACAAAAGACGTTCCAATAGCAACATCGGATGATATTGAATGGGAAGATGCAATAATATTTAGTATTCCAACAAGATTTGGTAATATGGCATCACAAATGAAACAATTCTTAGACATTCAAGGGGGGATCTGGGCAAGTGGTAAGACTGTAAATAAAGTTGTAAGTGCGATGACTTCAGCACAAAACCCTCATGGTGGTCAAGAAGCAACATTACTATCTCTTTACACTTCGATGATGCATTGGGGTGCTATTATAGCAACTCCTGGTTACACAGATTCTGTATTATTTGGTGCAGGAGGAAACCCATACGGAACAAGTGTAACAGTTGACCAGGAGGGTAAAATGGTCGAGGATAATGAAGCAGCAGTGAAACATCGGGCTAAACGTACAGTAACAGTTGCGGAATCGATCAAAAAGGAAATTAATAAACAAGGAAATTTTCTTAAAATGGCTATCGCAGCATATTAAAGCATCCTAAGCTAAAATGTTTTTGAACAAAAAATCCCGAAATCCTAACGTTAAGGAATTCCAGAAATATATTAATATATAAAATTCAATGATGTTTAGGGATATAAAAATTTTGATAATATACAATTACAATGATATGACCAAAATGCACAAAGCAGTAAGGAAGAATAAGCAATTATCAAATAACTTTGATAGTTGTTTATTTAGATTGTATAAAAAGTGGGGATTTTTCTCTGCAAGATTTTTTATATATCAGTTTAAAAAAGCATTTTACTTGATGAAGATAAACGATTCTCGCGAACCTTATCTTTATGCTTTTCCCACACATGTCGAGTTAATACTTTTTGGTGATTTTTCGATCGTATACATTAATCTAAGAGCGGACAAGTTGCACGTCATTTCTTAGGATGGGATTTATATTCTCAATATCCATCTTGGCTAGTCGTGGAGTGGGCTAATGCCTTGCCATTCGGCCATATATAAAGATCTTAATCTTCGTTATATATCTTCTACCTTGAAATCAATTCTTTTCATTTTCCTATCTATACTTTTTAAATACGGTACAGAATCATGAACATTTCCCGGAGTGACATGGGCATCCGTAATTATGTTATATTTCATGTCTATTGTTCGGTGATCTAGATAACAGAACATTTCTTGATTGTGATCACGGGACATAAAATAACCACTTTCTGGATCTGTTTTACTCATGCGGATCGTTTTTGTTTGTTTCACTTCGTTTCTTTCTTATAATGGATTTTTTCTATGTTGTATCCGATCCTCATCATTAGCTTAATTCAGTTCTTCTCTGTAGTATCGGGTCTCTACTTCTTCTTTTTAGAATTTATGTTTATTGGCATTTGGTTTTAAATGCGTGCAATCGGTGCTTGACAGCCTTGAGAACAGGTTCATCAAAGATTGAAATATTTGGGTGATCTTAAATCGTTTTCGACGATTCTAGCTAATTGTGGAGTGATGAGAAACTGGATCAGAAAGCTTTAAACCAAGAAACCAGCGATACGCTAAGTTCGTTTGAATTCCCTTCTCCAGCTGACGTTCAGAGCAAATTCCAAAGAAATAGCCAATAAACATCTTCTTAAATAAGACAATAGGATCTAAGGAAGGGCGACCATTCTCTTCACACTAATACGGCTTTACCTTATCTATAATAAAATAAAAATCAATGTATTTATCAATTTTACAAAGTAAATGATTCTAGAGTACCAAGTCTTCAAGACAAACAAGCTCTACTTCATTTTGAGTATTATTCCTTGTATGAAACAACCTAACCACCGATGGATGAAGCTTTACTTCTGGATACAGATAACTTTCTAATTAGAAAAGAAAGATGGTATATTTACTACCCAAAAGCTTTATCCAACGATTGATATCGGGTGGCAACAAAAGCAACTATAAAAAGAAAAAGCAGAAGAAGGAAAGTTAAAAGATGGTGTAGGTTGTGGATCTGAAGGTTGTGTAATACTTGGAACAACACAAGCTGTAAAGGATTAACTCTCATATAGTGAAGGAAATATTTTTAATAATCATTCTAGCATAGGGAATATCTATTCTATCGTGGGATTCCATTATGAGTAGTTAAGATAGTAAAAAGATCAGGAAATGAATAAATTCGAGTGATACGAACTTTATTGTTTTAAAGTGTATCAAAATAATGATGTTGTTCAAAACTAAAAGAGTAACATAACTGAAGTGAAGGAGGTTTAAAACATGGTAAAAACGATAACAACGGAAGAGTACCAAGAGCTTGCTGCTTCGATGAACAAACCTATTGTTCTTGAATTTGGAGCTGATTCGTGACAAGGATGCAGAATGTTGAGGCCGGTGGTCTCTAGCGTTTCTGAACAGTTAGATTCTGTTGATTTCTATAACGTAGATGTTAATGATTCAAAAGATCTAGCTGAGCAGTTTGGAGTTCAAAGTATTCCATCTTTAGTGTTAATAAAAGACGGCGAAGAAGTTAATCGTTCTGTAGGGTTTATTCCAGAAAACCAGGTGAAAGAATTTGCCCAGTCATAGATTATTGTTTAAAGAGAGCTATGAGTCTTGACTCATGGCTCTCTTATAGTTTCCTCAATAGAAAGGACAATATTTATATTAGGCTAAACGAATATCCATTTTTTCTAATAGTATGGATTAATTCAGGTAATGCAGCAACCGTTTGTTTTAATTCGTGCAACAGGATGAATGC
This sequence comes from Virgibacillus ndiopensis, assembly GCF_900187325.1. Lineage (GTDB taxonomy): Bacteria > Bacillota > Bacilli > Bacillales > Amphibacillaceae > Virgibacillus_E > Virgibacillus_E ndiopensis. Next base: position 487,589 of record NZ_FZMZ01000005.1, read on the forward strand.
CCCGTTTTCTAAATTGTTTACTATATTTGATGCGATTTACTCGAAGTTATTTGCTAGTTCCAATCGATAGAAGCGACTAACCATAGTATCGTTCTTAATTCTAATTTTAGAGGATGAAAACATAAGGAAATGTTTTTTTGGCAATATCGCTTGCATTATTCAGGCAGACCTTGGAAAAGAGTAATGGATCAGTAGCATAAGAATGGAACTCATACAACAAAACATAAAAGTCTTACAAAAGGCCACCCTACGAAGAACAATACCTTGACTTGAAAAACAGTTCTAAGAAAAATGGATGACATTATTGGAAATAAAGTATCCTATTTCCGTCCTCCATATGGTCAATACAATAAAGATACACTTAAGTCAGCAGAACTATCATCAAATGTTAACATAACGGATTTTTGATGATGAGGAAGCTTTATAGGATATCCTTATCTTTAGAGCCATACACGACCCTTGATTGATCAACAACTCATGGACTTTTGATCATTTGAAAGCTCCTTTCCCTTATCGAATGTATTATAATACTTTCGTTTTAACAGAAGTTGAATGGTAGGTTTGATGAAATTCCTGTTCAGTAAATGCTTCAGGTAGACCATCAAAGATAACCTCCCCATCCTTTAAAGCAATAATCCTTGTAGCAAAAAGCTTCGCCAATTCAACATTGTGGACATTTATAATCGTTAAAAGGTTATGACGGTTGTGCATTTTTTGGAGTAAGGTGAAGATCCGATTAGACGTACCCGGGTCGAGGCTTGAAACAGGCTCATCCCCTAAGAATACTTTTGGGTTTTGTAACATTGCACGGGCAATGCCAACTCGCTGTTTTTGCCCACCACTTAGCTGCTCCACACGCCGGTTGATTTGATCCGTTAGTTCCACATCAGCAATGATTTGTTTCGCACGTTTTATCTCTTCTCTAGAAAACCAGCCAACTAAATTTTTAAACGTTGACCGGTACCCAAACGTTCCTGTTAACACATTTTGAAAAACCGTTAAACGGGGAATAAGATTGAAATGTTGAAAGATCATGCCTATTTCACGTCGAACAGTCATTAACTGTTTATCAGCCAATGTCGATAGGGAGGTATTATTCCAAAGTACTTCTCCACGTGTGGTTTTTTGTAGACCATTAATACAACGAATAAATGTAGATTTTCCAGATCCACTTTTCCCGAGAATACAAACAAAATCGCCTTCGATTAAGGAAACATTAACGTTTGATAATGCATCACGTTCGCCACCTGGATAGCGTACAGATATATTATTCACTTTTAACATAGTTGTGTGCCTCCTAGATAACATTATTTCGCACTTTACTACCTACAATATCCACAATGATGACAATAACCATAACAATCAATACATCAAGTGCCACAGAAGAATACTGAAACGTTTTAAAGTCATTAAAAAGTCGCTGGCCAATTCCTCCACCACCGATGAAACCTAAAATAAGTGACGTTCTAATTGCAACTTCAAACCGGTAGAAATAATGGGAAAGTACATTTGGCCAAATTTGTGGTAGAATTCCAAACAAATTTGCAAAACCACTTTTGGCACCTACAGCCTTCATTGCCTCTTGTGGTCCAGGGTCTGTTGCCTCAATTAATTCAGATATTAGTTTTCCTAGTACACCAACATTGTGGAACATGATGGCAAGGGTCGCTGGAAATGGTCCAAGGCCAATTGCAGTGAGCAAAATTAAACCGAAAACAATTTCTGGAATTGAGCGAATGAAACTAAGTGCAACCCGTGAAAAGTAATATAGGTAGCTTGACGGAGCGGTATTTCGAGCTGCAATAAAACTAATTGGTAATGCAATCAGTAAACCAAGAAAACTACCTAGAAACGCCATAGCGAGCGTTTCTAGGCTGTCTTGTAACATGTGTGGTAACTTGGAATAATCCATTGGAAACCATTGAGATAAAAAATCAATCATGTTTTGGAAATCTTTGAATTTGGATAAATCAAACTCTGTTAACTTGGCACTGAAAAAAAGGAAAAATACTAACAAGCTAATCGAAATGATATTCTTTCGTTTGAACCACATGTAAATCAGCTCTATTCTTCAATAATTCCTTGCTTAACAGCTGCCTGTTTTATGCTTTCATAGTCTTTATTGCTAGCCTTGGTAAAACCAGTTGCACCAAAGGCGTCAAGAATCTCCTGATCATCGATAGCTAAAAAGGCTTCTTCTAATGCTTTAATTATTTTATCATCCGTATTTTTGTGGACAGCCCACGGGTATTGGAATAGTTTATCTGACTCCCAAATAGTTTTGATTAGTTCACTATCTATTTTTCCGGATTCTACCAGTTGGTTGTATATGGCACTATCAATGGCACCAGCATCAACCTGTTTATTTTGTACGGCTAGTGCAGTAGCGTCATGAGAGCCTGTAAAGCGGACAGAATTAAGTTTGTTTTCCTCTTCAGATTGATATACACCGCGGTCCTGTAGCTCAATTCTAGGTATTAAGGAACCAGAAGTAGAATTAATATCACCGAAAGCAAAGTCTATTTCTTCTGATTTTTCCAATAAATCATCTAGAGAATTCCATGGATTATCTTTGTGTGTGATGATATAAGAGTAATAAAAAGGTTGCCCATCAATTAGCTGTGTAATAATGGCCTTTGCACCACTTTTATTATGAGCAATAACGTAAGTTAATGGACCATAATAGGCCATATCAATTTTGTCATAATTCATTGCTTCAACAACACCGTTGTAATCAGGATAGACTTCCACCTTAACTTCGCGATCTAATTCTTTTGACAATGTTTTCTGTAGTTTATTCATTGCATTTTCCATCGCACCTTCTGTTTGAACAGGTATTACACCAATAGTAAATGGCTCTTGCTCCGTCTCCTCTCCGCTTTGTTCCCCATTTTTTCCTCCGCAAGCAGAAAGTAATAGGACAACGCTAAGGAATAAAACATAGATAAAGCCTTTTTTCATTGCCTTCACCTCATCATGTGTTATTAACTTTTAGTAGTTTAAAAGGACTCATATGGAGTCCCTTTATACTTTCGTAAAGTAGGCGATTCTATTAATAAGGAATATCTCATGAACATAATTTAGCGTACGAAAAATATTTTTATCGATAATAATCTCTATCTTTAGTAAGATAGTTCATCGTCTAACTTTTTACAATACAGTAATTCGACCAGGATTTTCTTTTGTTACTTCTCCGATAATCACAGAAGGTACTTGTTTGTCTTGTAATGTCTGTTGAAGAGAAACAGACTCTAATGCAGGTACAGAAATTAACAGGCCACCTGATGTCACAGCATCACAAAGGATAAGTTGTTCTATTTCACTGATATTGTTACTATAATCGATGCAGTCAGCCAACCATTTATGATTTTTCCTTGTGCCACCTGGGATGACATTTTGATTGGCTAGGTCTCTTGTCTTCGATAAAAGAGGAACATCTTTACTGTAAATGGTTATACCCGTTTGGCTTCCATCCGCAATTTCACGTGCATGACCTAGTAACCCAAATCCTGTAACATCTGTACAAGCGCTAACTGCATAACCTTCCATTGCTTCGGCTGCATTTTTATTTAATGTCGCCATAACTGTCATTACTTCTTTTAGTTCTTTTTCTTCTAACAAGTCCTTTTTTATTGCGGTAGTTAAAATTCCAACTCCAATGGGCTTTGTTAAAATTAATTTATCACCAGGTTTCGCTCCGACGTTTGCACGAATGCGCTCAGGGTGGATAGTTCCTGTTACAGAAAGTCCAAACTTTGGTTCCTGATCATCAATTGAGTGCCCGCCGACGAGCGTTGCTCCTGATTCTTTTACTTTGTCAGCAGCTCCCGCTAAAATGTCTGCCAAAATGCTTTTATCAAGTTTGCTAATAGGGAATCCAACAATATTCATAACAGTGATTGGTTTTCCTCCCATAGCATAAACATCGCTTAATGCATTAGCTGCTGCGATTTGTCCAAACATATAAGGATCGTCTACAATTGGGGTAAAGAAATCTAATGTTTGAACTAGTGCTGTATCGTCATTGATTTTATAGACACCAGCATCATCATACGTGTCTAGGCCTACAAGTAAATTTGGATCGGGTACAGATTTTGGTATGTGACGCAGAACCTGCGCCAGGTCGTCAGGACCAATTTTGCATCCTCAGCCACCTTTGGTAGATAAAGAAGTTAGTTTAACGATTTCTTCTCTTGACAAATCCTCACTCCTCCACAGTTTTCGTAGTATAGGTAATGTATATTACTTCCTAGTGTTTTGATAAATCTGTATCAATTGCTTAGCTTCTTTTTCACTAGAATGATTTTCAGCAATATACTGTTTTGCATTTTCACCTATTGTTTGCCTTAATTCGATATTATTAAGTATTTGTTCAGCATAATCAAGAAATTGGTTTGAGGTTGTATAGATAAAACCAGTTTCTCTGTGTGAGACGATGCTTCGATTTCCCTGGTTATTCGAAACTAAAACAGGGAGGCAGGACGACATTGCTTCTAAAATCGAAGCAGGTTGGCCTTCGGAATGTGATGTATTTAAGACACAATCCGCTTGAGTATAAATAACGCCCATTTTTTTATGTGGGACTTTCCCTAGGTAGCTAACCCATTTTTTATTGGCTTGAAGAAGTTCTTTTACAACTTCTCCTTCAGCCTCTTCAAGAATTGGTCCCACAAGCCATAGACGAACCTTCGAGTTTTTTTCATATAGACTTCTTAAAGACTCTATTGCAAATGGAATGTTTTTCACTTTGCGAATTCCCGCTGCTAGAACAAACAAAAATGTGTCATCCTCTTTTGGTTGTTGTAGGCTCTTATCCGGAATCTCGGTTGTTCCTTGTGGAATGATTGCTGTTTTATGTTTCACCTCAGGAAGTTCTTTTAATAAAATATGTTTAGCTTCTTGATTAAATACGTGAATAGCTTTGGCATTACGTAAACAAAAGATTACATCCTCGCGCGTTTTTTCATCAAATAAATGATGATTTAAATCGGTACCAGTAAGGGTAATAATATAAGAAGCTGGCTTCGTGTCAAGCTTTTCTAAAAATTTATAAAAATGATAGGCATGAAAGCCATGAACAACTTCAGCCTTTGGCAAGGTTTTCACTAGATTTTCCTCTGTTATTGAAATAATGTCAGTCTGAACATCAGATTTCTTTAATCCATCAGCTATTCGCTGTACGGTAACGGTATTTCCGCGAGGCTGGTGAAAATTTGGTGTAACTAATAGAACTTTCACTTTTGTTCCATCCTTTAAGGTCATTTTTATAAGCAACGTACATGTGCATTTTAGGTTATCCAATAAACAAATTCAATGAGGATCTACCTTATTAATAACATGCTACCTTTTTGTGATGTAGCTATTTTCGAAATAGAAAAAATACGCTCAAAGGGAGTTTCCCAAAGACCGTAGTAATATAAAATATTGGCGGGACTGTGTGGGAATCGAACCCACCGGAGACGGCACGCGCCTCCCTCAGGGTTTTGAAGACCCAGGAGGACACCAGTCACCCATCCAACCCCATTTTACTATTTATTATACCTATTTTTATTGTAAATATAACTTATAACTAAAGACTCTGATTCGCAAGGAAAAAGTCTTATGGATGATAAAATAATCAGCTTCCTTTTAGTGGAAAACAATTATCCAGCTTGAAAGACTGATGAGGGAGAATTAAAGTGATAGTATAAATATAAAGTGAAACGTTAATCAGTGAGGGATTCCATCTTCCGCTGATTACTAGTTGAACTAATCGAGCGTTTACGGGTAGTTATCCTCCACTGCACTTCTTCAATTCCACTAAGTCGTGAGGGATGGGGGTATTCCCCGGTAATGCGGGATAAAGGCAGGTTAGATTATGGAATCGAGATATTATACGATCGGAATGGCGGGTCATATTGACCATGGGAAAACGACGTTAACAAAGGCATTAACAAATATAGATACAGATCGTTTGAAAGAAGAGAAGGAAAGAAATATTTCTATTGAACTCGGCTATGCTCCTTTACAAACAAAGGATGGAACACATGTATCAATTGTCGATGTACCTGGGCATGAAAGGTTTATTCGACAAATGATTGCTGGAGTTGCTGGAATTGATCTTGTTGTCCTTGTTATTGCCGCTGATGAAGGTGTCATGCCACAAACGAAGGAACATTTGGAGATATTGGAGTTTCTTGGTGTAAAGCGGTGTATTGTTGCTGTTACAAAAATAGATCGTGTCGATGAAGAGCTTTTAGAACTTGTTGGTATGGACATTAGTGAAGCACTAGTGGAAACATTATTTAAAGATGCACCAATGGTTTATGTTGATAGTGTTACTAGTGTCGGGGTAGAACAATTGAAAGAAAAGATTTTTACGGAGCTTAAGTCAGTTGAATTTCGTGATCGTCACGGGGCATTCCGGTTGCCTATCGATCAAGTATTTACTGTTCAGGGGCAAGGAACAGTTGTACGTGGAACAATTTATGAAGGGGTAGTAACGACTGGTAGTCAATTAATTGTTCTCCCTTCCGGACAAAAAGTGAAAGCGCGTAATATCCAAGTTCATCATAATAATGTTAAAGAGGCATCAGCTGGGCAGCGAACAGCAATTAATCTTGGCGGGATTAACCACAGTGAATTGAAACGGGGAGATGTGCTAGTTGCAACTGATCATTTTCTTGTGTCAGATACCATCGATGTCTTGGTTCGATTCGTTAGAGATTTGCAAGCAGCTATTAAGCAAAGATCTCCGGTCAAGTTACACGTCGGTACTTCCGAAGTCACGGGAAAAATTATATTCTTTGATCGTAATGTAATCCAAGAGGCAACAGATGAAATTCTTTGTCAAATTCGTTTGGATAATAGCATCGTTGTTCGACGTGGAGATCGATTCATACTAAGGCGACCCACTCCAGCAGAGACAATAGGAGGGGGCTGGATAATAGATCCAAATAGTAAAAAGTATCCATTTGGTCAACAAACGATTTCGATGTTGGAAAAAAAGAAAAAGGGTACTCCAGAAGATCTCATTAAACATGCTTTAGAGAACTTCAAGACCCTTGATATTAAACAGCTGATTCAAGAAACATCGCTGGATCAGGTGGAAGTGGAAGGAATTTTAACTAGTAGGGTCGAAGATGAAACCATTGTCATACTCCCTAATAAGCGTTACACACTTTCATCCTTGCTGATAAAGGTAGAGGAACAGCTGGTAGAAAATTTAAAGGAATATCACGACGCGAATCCGATGCGACTTGGAAGAGATAAGGCAGAGTTGGTGCAAATTTTAACCAATGAGTTTCCAAAGGAACTAATTGACTTCCATCTTAATATGATGTTAGACAAGAACATGATAAAAAAGGAGGGTCAGTTTATTTCTCTAACAGTGTTCAGATCTCATCTTCCAGATAATTGGAAGAAGCGAATGAAACAGGTAATTCGTAATATAGAAAACGACCAGCTTGCCGTAGGCAAATGGGAGGAATATGTAAAGGACAAGCCATTCTCTAAGGCTGATGCAGATGAATTAAAAAACTATCTGATTCAGACTGGGCAAGCTTATCGGTTAACTGATGACTTCCTTATTCATAAACGCTCCCTTGATAAAGCAATAGAACAACTTAAATCGAATACGGAAACAACCTTTACGTTAAAAGATGCAAAAGAAGTATTGGGTATTTCAAGGAAGTACCTAATTCCTATTTTAGAATTACTTGATCAGCTACACCTTACTAGACGAAAAGAATCAGAGCGTAAATGGGTTTAGCTAATAGGAAAAAGCGTCACTTTTTCCTTACTAGTTTTTTAATAAGGAAAGTGGAAAAGGACAACTAGGGTATGAAATATAAGGTAACGATTGAATTTCGTATGCAGTGAAATTATGCGCCGAAAGCCGCAAGTTTTGCGGAACAGTTATTTAGTCATTACCAGCACGAAATTAGCTCTCTAGATTTGATTCCGGGTTCTAGAGGAGCGTTTGGTATTATGGTTAATGAACAGAAAATATATTCTAAACTTGAAACAGGTGAATACCCAGAAGTGAACAACATAATTGATGAAATAGCAAGACTGAAAGGGTAACATAGCTCTTACATGAAAAAATGATTTAGGTCTTACTCCAAGTCGTTTTTTTGTCTGTTCGAGAATGAATTATTTGGTTTTACAGCCTTTTCTGCTTATAATGAAAGGGATTTTCCGATAAAGACCTGCAGTAAGATGTCAAGTGGAAAATAAATAAATATTTATTTTTCAAGGTGCAAATTGCTTAAAAAAGACATTAGAAAACTAGACCAGTAAATAAATTACAATTACTGGAAGTATAATTAAAGGATGTAGAAGCTATTTATGCTTCATATAGCAACGCTCCTTTTGGCGTGTAGATTTGGTTTTTGCGTAGTAGCGCATCAACCAAACGCACTAATTCTTGCGGTTAGGGGGAGTGTTCTCTTATGTTGATGTTTAGGCGCTTCCTTGTACCTTTTCGTGTAATAGGCGCCGTATTCGGGAACTCGCCTTCTTATCGAGTTGGCGGTTCAACAAGATAATATCTCAAATACTGATTCCCGTTTCGCGTCATGAAATGTCCTCTGCTGTAAATCATCCTGACTGTTTCTTACGCCAGTACAACCCGGCATATTTGGCAACTTTGGTTTCGTCCTCAAAACGCTCAATTTGGCCAATCTCAGCAATGATGCCAGCTGTGAACACCGGACCCAAGCCAGGAACGGTCTGAAGCGTCTGCCGCAATCCGGCCTAATGCGTGTAATGGATTTATCTATTTCCTTGATCTGCCATTGAAACGTTTGAATGACCGTGATGGACGTAACGAGTATGGTATCAATTGTGTCTTCCACCACCTTATCCAGACGATATGAAGAACGAACGGCTTTTTGAATGGATTTGGCCACCTGTTCCGAGTCATCAAAGCGATTTTTACCCTTAGAGCGAAGATAGGCAGCTAATTCATCTAAGGCCATTCGTACCAGTTCTTCCAGGCTGTATTGTTCCAGAAATAAATCCATCATGGCTTTACCAAAAACGGACGATCCCACTCTTCCGTTTACGTACGTATTGCATTTAAAGCTAAGGTACTGTAGAAATCGTTGTTTTTCCTGCGTAACCTGACGTAGCAGCTGATATCTCGCTCGTGTTAATTATTGCAGGGCAAGGTACTTCTCTTCTTTCACAACAGACATGGGCAATCGGCCAAATAGGAGATAGTCAGCAATGACAAAAGCATCAATTTCATCGGTCTTGTCCAGGTCGCTATAGCTCTTTTTGAAATTGGTAATCTGCTTGGGATTCATCACGAATACTTTCGTCCCAAGGCCACGCATAAATTCATCGTTGTGTAAAAACATGGATGGATGAAAGCTGTATACACTGGTGGATTCAAGCCCGATTCGTAGCACATCAACCGACTGGCCCTTGGTTGTATCGAGAATGATATCTCTAAGCTGTGTTGTACCCGGTAGATCATTCTCGATGGTGAAGGACTTAAGCTTCTCTCCTTTGCCATATAAAAAGCAACCTTGATATCAAACGAACTCTCATTTAATCGACAAATAATTTCATGGGGTATTCCTCCCTTCGATTTAGAATCACTGAAAGTTGTTTCTTGGACGCTCTGAGATATCCCTAGTGTGGACGCTGATCAGCAGCCTCCATATGAGTACTATCCTTGTATCGAAAGCCGCCCCGGGAAGATCGACACGTACACTGGGAAACAGTCTTTATAATGTGGTAAGCCACAAGGAGTGTAAGAATTGTCCCAAATGATCCTAAGACCATTATCTGGGAATATCTCAGAGCATCCAATTTATTGACATTCTGAAAACGGGTTTTTTCTAGTAATTTATAGGCTGAATTAAAGAGCCTAAATATAATATACGAGGAGTGTGCTTATGAAGCATTTACTACGCGAATTGCCACCAGTCCATGAACTGCAAAAAAGCGATCGATTTATCAACAATGTTAAGCGTTTCAATATACCTGAAACCCAAATAACGGAGGTAATACAAAGTGAATTACAGCTATTACGTGGTCAGTTGTTAAGTGAGAATGTACCTAAAGAGGCTACTACCAAACAGGCAATCATTGAATACATTTGGAGTAATGTGGAGAAAAAACTACATACATTTGAAAAAGATCGATTATTTCGAGTTATTAATGGAACAGGTACAGTTTTACATACAAATTTAGGGCGGTCTAGGTTAAGTGAAGAAGCTATTCGACATGTTGCCGGCATAGCTGGCAATTATTCTAACCTAGAATATCAATTCACCGATGGGAAACGGGGTTCTAGACATGATATTCTTGAGGATTTGTTAACGAAGGTTACAGGAGCAGGAGCAGCTATGGTTGTCAATAACAATGCAGCGGCGGTCCTTCTTGTGTTACGTGCATTAGCTAAGGAAAAAGAAGTGATTGTGTCAAGAGGTCAACTTGTTGAAATAGGTGGTTCATTTCGTGTTTCATCTATCATGGAAGAAAGTGGAGCGCTAATAGTTGAAGTAGGAACAACAAATAAAACGCATTTATATGATTATGAACATGCGATAGGTGACAACACAGGAATGATTCTGAAGGTACACACCAGTAATTTTAAAACGATTGGTTTTACAGAATCGGTTTCCACAAAAGAATTAGTGGAATTAGCTAAGCAAAAAAATGTTGTCTTTTATGAAGATTTAGGAAGTGGTTCATTATACGATTTTCGGCAACTGGGCATCGGGGAGGAGCCTTTAGTTAAAGAAGTGTTGGCATCCGGCGTCGACTTAGTAAGTTTTAGTGGAGATAAATTATTAGGTGGTCCGCAGGCTGGGATTATTGCAGGAAAAAAGGAACTCATTCAACAGCTTAAAAGGCATCAACTAGCTAGGGTGCTTCGTGTAGATAAAATGACATTCGCAGGCTTGGAAAAAACATTACGTGCCTATTTATCTGAAAAAAGCGCAAGGGAGTTGCCAACCGTTCGAGATATTGTGAAATCGAGTGATTATATACGAAACCAAGCAACTTCATTCATTCAAGCAGTAGAACGCCCTGCTTACGAATTAGATCTGCTGGAGGATATTTCACAAATTGGTGGCGGTACAATGCCAGGGGTGGAGCTCCCAACTTATGTTGTTGCCATTACACATAAAAAATTGTCTGCCCATTTGTTAGCGGAGAAACTAAGGAAAGGTAATCCGGCGGTAATAGCTCGTATTAAAGACGAAAGAGTTTTACTCGACTTTAGGACGATAAGTAATACAGAAATGCCTGAACTAATCGGAGTTTTTATTAGCATAACCTAGTGTGTTTGTATTCAAAACGTTAATTGGTGTTGTATGTTGTCAGGTTTGTATTAGAGACTATTGACCAGAGGGGAAATCTTTAAGTAAATACTTTGTCAATAGAGAAACAGTTGTGGTCAAATTATATGATAGGAGGTGATAATAGGATGACTGTAAAAGTTAAAGGATATTCTGATTATGTTTGTCCCCTCTTGTTTTATTACAGAAAAGTCTCTAGAAGAAGCAATAAATGGAAAAGATGTATGAAGGAATAGCACATTGTGCTACATTGAAACAAGCAAGATACCTACAATGAAGAGTGGTTGAAAGATTTCAACGGACTGGAGTTGAACTTGAGTAAAACGAAAATTGGCATACTGTAATAATGATAGACAGACAATGGAACTATACGAATATTTCTTTCGATTTTCCAGAATACACAATTCGACCACACTCAAAGAACAAATATTGAAAATCATTACAAAGCTCCTTCCCATCTATTGCTGACATGGCAAAGAAAGCTATCAGAAAAGAAGTGAGAAGTAAGTAAGCACAAATCAAAGCTGATAAAATTTTGAAGGATATTTCCAGTATGTTTAATAAAAAATCAAAGTATGAATTAATTATTATGGACAATTCTATAAATCATTAATGTATAGTGTATTGCGATACATCAATAGTTACTTTGTAAAATGGGTTCGCCGAAAATACAAGAAGCGAAAACATCGAAGAAAAGCAGAACATTGGTTAAGGGCTATTGCACAGCAAGAACACAAGTTGTTTGCGCATGGTAAATATGGAATGCCACAATTGATGGGAGCCGTATGATTGAAGATCAACAATCTGGCGAAATAGTTTTTCTTTCTAATGATGCTAAAGAACTCGAAAGGGCACTAAGTTCCTTTTAAGAGAATGATTTTAATGATTAAAAGATAAATTTAAAAATTCTTTTGGTAATTCAAAAGAGAAAATGTCTACTTCATGGGCAGAATATTTGGATGGATTTATACAAGGTGTAGAAAAATTTTACTCGGATAAGCAAAAGTATTTCGATAAAATGACTGATGTTAGAAAAGCATTAAAAACTCATAGTTATGAACCAATACCGAAATTAATAAATGAAGCAAAAGAATTTAGTGAGGGCTGATATTCAGTCCTCTTTTTATTTGTTCGCCAGGCATGGCGACTATCTAGGTGGTGAGAGTCCACTGTGGGGGTACACATCAACTAACCACTAGAGAAGCGCAAGGACATATCGCGAGGTAAGGGCTGAAGGAAGCGTGTATCAAAATCTTGGCTCGACGAACAGGAATCTGATACCAAGGCTCTGTATGTGGATAAGACTCCAAAACAAGTTAAAGTCCTAAAGATGTGCGTAATCTTACAGAGTAAATCAGGCGAGTAAAAGAGGAAAGATAGTTGTCTTACCCTGGGAGGTCTCACGGATAGCTAAGGAGTCCCCTAAAAAGAAAGCTAGTCAAAAAAGGTTAATCGTGAGAAGTCAGCCGAAGCCGTAGTAATGATGAAAATCATGAAGGGCTGAACAGTTTATAGTGTTTCTACGCCAGGACTGCACGAAGGATAATCTTCTGAAGTTTTTAAGCAATCAAAACATGAACGATGCCTACAAACGGGTGTACCGTAATAAAGGTGCAAGCGGGGTGGATGGAGTATCTGTGGAAGAACTGAAGGCTTACTTGAGGGAACATAAGGATGAACTGCGAACCCAAATTCGAAAAAGGAAATACCAACCAGCACCAGCACTTCGAATAGAGATTCCGAAAGAGAATGGGAAAATGAGTAAGTTAGGTATCCCAACAGTTGTCGATAGAGTGGTACAACAAGCAATTAGCCAAAAACTCAGTCCCATATTTGAAAAACAATTCAGCGAATACAGCTACGGGTTCCGACCAAGAAGAAGTTGCGGGATGGCAATAATTCAAGCGTTGGAATATATAAATGATGGGTATGAATAGTTAGTGGATATCGACCTAGAGCGATTCTTCGATACAGTCCATCATGATAAGCTGATGAGAATCATCTCCCACACGGTAAAAGATGGAGATGTGATTTCTCTTATACGGAAATACCTCGTAAGTGGTGTGATGGTTAACGGAAAATACGAAGATACACCGATAGGAACACCGCAAGGAGGCAATCTTAGTCCACTTCTAAGTAACATTATGTTGAATGAGTTAGACAAAGAACTGGAAGCAAGAGGACTGCGTTTCGTTAGATACGCAGATGATAGTCTTATCTTCGTCAGAAGTGAGAAAGCAGCAAGTGGGATACTTACTTCTATTTCAAAATTTATCGAAAAGAAATTGGGATTAAAAGTTAATGTGGAAAAGAGCAGAATCTCACGCCCTAATAAAACAAAATTTCTAGGATTTGGTTTCTATTATGATCCTAATAAAAAGAAGTTTCAACCAAGACCACATGGAAAGTCGATTCGGAAATTTCAAAGGAAACTGCGACAGCTAACGAAACGAAACTGGGGCATCTCACTAGACGATAGAACCGTCAAGTTAAAACAGGTCATCTTCGGCTGGGTCAACTACTTCAAGATAGCTAACATGAAGAAAATTCTTGCGACAATAGATGCAAAGCTCCGCTCCAGAATTCGGGTAATCATTTGGAAGCATTGGAAGAACAGTAAAAAGAGAATAAAATCTCTCGTTCAGCTTGATATACCCAAAGAAGAAGCCAAAGGCTTAACTTACTGTAGAAAAGGTTACCGATTTATTGGACTATCGAAGGTCGTACAGATAGCCTTATCCAACAAGCGACTAAGGCGAAGGGGAATCCCCTTTGCCTTAGACCACTATCTAAAAGTACACACTGAAATATAAATTGAACCGCCGTTACGGAACCGTACGTACGGTGGTGTGAGAGGGGCGAAAAGTTCTTAACTTTTCCCTCTACTCGATTGAGAAAGGCGGTTTCATATGGATGAAAGAATTATTAAGTTAGAAATAGAAATGATGTAAAAACATGCTTAAAAGTTGCATAAGCTAGATGAAAGAATGGTTAAAGAAGATATTAAATCAATAAAAGGCAATGCAACATGGATATTGCGGTTAGTTTTAAGTGCAATTGTTATGACTTTATTAGTGGTAATTATTAAAGGAGGAATTTAAATGTTTGAAATTTATGATGTGGCGATTATTCCATTGATTTTGGCAATGGTGGAGTTAGTTAAAATAGTGGGTTTACCAGTGAAATATAGCCCATTTGTAGCAGTTGTATTAGGTCTTGCATTCGGTATTTTTTATTTAGATGCAAGCTTGAAACAAAATATCATCGTCGGACTGATGTATGGACTTTCAGCAACTGGTTTGTATAGCGGTACTAAGAACATGACTCAAACCAAAGAGGAGGAACACTAATGACTAAACGAAAAGGAATAGATGTATCGGAACAACTAAAAGATATTGATTGGGATAAAGTTAAAGTCGATGGAATTCAGTTTGCCATGCTGCGAATAGGAATTAATAGCGATACCGATACGATGAAAAATTTAAGAGTAATGTTTAAGAATGTGAACGTGTAGGCATCCATTGGGGTGCCTATTTATAAAGTTACGAGTGAGGTGGACAACGCCTTAAGGTTGTTAAAAGTAAAAAATCCATCTTATCCCATCTCTTTTGATATCAAGGATGCAAACGGATATAAAAAGCGACATGGTATATCTTCTGATGCTGAATTAGTAGAGATTTGTTACACTTTCTTAGATGTGGTGAAGGGATGTAGGCTATTATGTCAGTCTTTACGCAAATAAAAGTTAGCTAGATAATCAACTTAACAGAAGTAAATTAAATCGATTTGATAATTGGGTAACTCAATGGGGAGAAACATGCAGCTATGACAAATCTTTTTATTAAATGTAGCAGCACACAAATAGTGGAAGTAAACAGAATCAACGGAAGTGTAAATACGAACTATGCATACCGTGATTTCACTTCTGTTACTGGTAATGAAATGAAAGTAACTAGCAAATCGAGACAAAAACCTAGAAAAGAAGATTAAAGACATATTAGCTTTAGGGTATATATTCAAATTACTAAAATTTTTAATGCTGCATTTATATGCTACAAGCCATCAAGTACTAAATCTAAAAAACTCGATACAGCTAAGAAAAGTGAAAAATTACCGATAGCTAGATCTATCCCGGGATGGCATGAAGTCATTCACAATGGTCGTCGACCTTATACGAATGCAGATTAAGCAAAAAGTGTATAATAAATAAAACATCACGACTCCACACGACTAGCCCTTCTCATTTGAGAGGGGCTAATAACTTATTAGAGGTGATAAGCAATGAGTTATGAACATAAAATAAAAGAATTAGAAGATAAAATTACTCGCTTAGAATCAAACAAAATAATGGAAAATCTATTAGTCTCTAATATTCCAGATTGGACAATTTCCCCATTAAATAAAGTTAAAGCAAAAGGGATTATTCCTTACTCATTCAAAAAAGGTGGAGTTGATTAATAATAACATTATCTAACTAATTTCTTTACTTTTTCACCAATATCATCAATGGTGTTTATTGCTGTATTTAATGTCAACCTCCCTGATAAAAAGAAGTTGTACTTCTTTACTTGATCAGCAGTAACATTGTGCCAGATTGGAAGTATCATTTAACTCGAAGTACACAAGACCTATTTGAATTAATCGATTACATATGGAGTAAGAAAGCAAACCAAAAATCACTACAAATGGTCCCTCTTTATTCCATTAAAGGCCAATATCTTGAATAACTTACTAAGATTGTAAACTGGTAAAGTTGAGTATTGGTTGTAGTTATCGAGAGCGTAAAAAGTTTTGTGTAAATGGATATACTTTCCAATAAGGAGATGATCATTTATGCAAGACTTTTTTCATGACAAAACCGTTAAAGATTTGGCAAAGGAATGTCGTACTGTAGAAGATGTTCAAGAGATGATGAAGCTTTTATTTAAGGATACCATTCAACAGGTATTTGAAGCTGAGTTAGAGAATGAATTAGGTTATCAGAAACATAGTACCACTGGTAATAATACCGGAAATAGCCGAAATGGATACAGTAAGAAAACGGTAAAATCTAAATATGGGGATACCGAATTGGATATTCCAAGAGACCGAAATGGTGACTATGAACCAAGGATTATTAAGAAATAGAAACGACTGTCAACGGAATAGAAGATCAAATACTGGGACTTTATGCGAAAGGTATGTCAACGAGGGATATTGAAAGCCAGATACAGGATTTATACGGAATTGACGTTTCTCCTACCATGGTTAGTAAAGTAACCGATAAGATTATGCCTTTAGTTAAAGAGTGGCAATCACGCCCTCTTAATCGGGTTTATCCGATCGTTTATTTAGATGCAATTCACTTTAAAGTTCGAGATGAAAATAGAATCGTTAACAAAGCTGCATACAGTGTTTTAGGGATTAATATAGATGGTCAAAAAGAAATACTTGGTATCTGGATAGGAGAAAACGAAAGTGCTAGTTTTTGGCTGGGAGTATGCACAGATCTTAAAAATAGAGGTGCAGAAGATATACTAATCGCTTGTAAGGACGGGCTTTCCGGCTTTTCAAAGGCTATTAGCTCTGCGTTTCCTAAAACAGAGATACAGTTATGCGTTATCCATCAAATACGCAATTCAATGAAATATGTTTCCTACAAGGAACAAAAAGAAGTAATGAAGAACTAAAAGAAAGTCTATCAAGCATTAACCCTAGAAGAAGCCGAACTGGCCTTGAATGCTTTCAAAGAAAAGTGGGGAAAAAAGCATCCTAATTATTATTCGATCCTGGGAACAAAACTGGTTAGAATTGACCGCCTATTTCAGTTATCCTAAGGAAATCAGGAGAATCATATACACGACGAACATTATCGAGGGGTATCATCGACAACTTAGAAAAGTCACAAAAACAAAGTCTGCTTTCCCATCTGATGATGCATTAAGGAAAATGATATATTTGGCAACCATGGATATTACTAAAAAATGGACTATGCCAGTACAAGGATGGAAAGAATGTATATCACAGCTAGCCATTCATTTTGGAGAACGTCTAGAAACCGAAATTGCATTATAACTGTTAGTTTGGTTCCGGCTTGACATGGAGCCTCTGCGGGCGTGATGGATTGGCGATACCTTTAAAAAACAAAGCTATCGCCAATGCAAAAGCGAGCGTATCACGCCCGCTTCTCCACGTAAAGCCTTTATATTTTATTGTGTGCAATTCCCATTTACACAAAATAGTTTATATTCCCTAGTTATCAATAAACAATTGAAACATGCGTTTTCCTTGAAATAAAAAAAACCTCTCTAAATTTCTTTTAATTAGGAAATTTCATGAGAGGTTTGTTTTTTTAGTTGTTAATCTACGAAAAATATTTCCGGGTTTCTTCACGTATTTGTTTGGGCAAGACACGATTAAGTTCTTCATTTAACCATGAAAGAGTTTTACTACGTAAATCATCACGCATTTTTTCTTCCGCAGAGAGCATAACTAAATTGATGGTACAAAAAGAGGGAGCTGAACAGCATCCTTCCCGATACAAATAGCCATTATCTTTGATATTTTTACATTGAAAAATAGGCTTATGACCTTCAACTGCTTCAACTACATCCCAAAAGGAAACATCTTCTGGAGATTTAGCAAGTTTATATCCACCCTTCACACCGGGGACAGAGCTAACAATACCAGCTTTAGATAATTTACCGAAAACTTTTGATAGAAATGTCTCGGAAAGTCCTTGGAACTCTGCCAAATCCTTTATTCCTACACTTTCTTTGGAAGGAACATCAATTAAATAAACTAGACAATGTAAAGCATATTCAACGCCGACACTGTATTGCATAAAACTCACCTGCTTTTTTAAAGATTTTCAAATTGTATCTTAGGTGAATTTAGAGTCTTAGTCAAATAGAGGATTTTGGTAAACCATCTTCACTTGACAAAAATAATTATAGCATATATTATAGATGATGCCAATCGTCGATCAACTTAATCTCTAATTGGAACCTATTTAGGAGGAAATAAATTGGAACAAAGACTGGAACTACAAAATAATCAAATTAATAGTGGTGGAACAATGAATATTTTACAGTTAATAGCTCATCCTGATTACAACAATCAAAAAAGAACAGCAAACCGTTTAGCAGATGTTGGATTAAAAACTTTACAAGAAAAATTAAATGGTCAAGGAACAATCAAAGTATTAAATGTTTACGATCCAAATAATTTTATCCCGCAAGTTACTGCTGACACTTTAAATTTTACTAATCCTAAAGAAATGTCTGCTGAACGATTAAAAAATCATGAAGCACAATATAAATTAATTAAACAATGGAAGTCAGCAGATTATATTTATATTTACATGCCTTTGCATAATTGGAATGTGCCTGCAAAGTTTAAAGACTATCTGGATAATATTCTAACTGCAAGAGAAACATTCAAATACACTGAAACTGGTTCAGTTGGATTGATGTCAGACGAAACTACCAAGGTCACATTTATCCTTACGAGTGGAAGTGAATATGATACTAATTACCGATATGTAAATTTAGATATTGCACCAAAATATATGCGCGGAGTACTGCACATGATGGGAATTAACAAAATGAAATTAATACGTTGTCAAGGCTTAGACATGTATACTAACGACAAAGAAGAAATAATAAAATCAGCTGAAAAAGAATTAATAGGTTATATTAACTCACAATCTTTCTAAACTAGAAAAATCAGCGACCTTTTGAATTAAAGGGAGGGGTATTAAAATCCAGAGTTAACTAAGATTTTTAAGGAGGTAATTAAAAATGGAACAACGAATTGATTATTACAATGTAGCACCAGAAGCACTTAAAATCATTATGGAAATGGACAAGTATACGAAAACTACAGGTATAGACCGGAAACTTCGTGAACTTATAAAAATTCGGGCTTCTCAAATAAATGGTTGTGCATACTGTATTAACATGCATACAGCTGATGCTAGGAAAATGGGAGAAACGGAACAACGTTTATATTGTATTAGTGCTTGGAGAGAGTGTACATTTTATTCAGATGCGGAAAAAGTAGCTCTTGAGTTGACAGAGTACGTGACTTTAATCTCAACAAAACATGTGCCAGATGAGCTTTATCAACGAGTACGTGAGCAATATGACGAAAGACAATATGTTGATCTTGTTCTAATTATCAATCAAATCAACAGTTGGAATAGAATTTCTATCGCAATGGGAAATAAAGCAACTGAAAAATAATTATTCTAAGGCGGACATCTTATAGTGTTCGTTTCAGATGCATTTAATAATATTGTTTATATTCAGCAATTGGGCGTTATAATGAAGGCCCAATTGCTCTATTTTAATTTACGGAGAAGTTAGGCTATTAATAATGGAAAATTCCTTAACGTTGTAAGTGGAGTTTCATGACGCTACCCTCCAAAAGACTTTCTCCCGTCTGAACTACATAAGTAGAACCTGGAATAACCAGTGCCTTGACAAGAACAAGACGACTGTTCTCACTAAGCCCATTTAAAGAGGTAATTTTTTCTTTATTTACTCCATATTTCTGAAAAAATTCCCACACAGGCTGTCTCCCTGTTTCACCTCATAAATACTTGATCATGCCCTATTTCAGGAAGTATCAAGCATACAGCCATGATAATACTCATAATTATAGTTTTTATCATCTTGTATTATCCTTTTTAAAATATGATTTCTTTTAGCACAGCGATAACCGTATTTTAAAAATGTCCTATCTTTATCAAACAGTATGTTGTTAAGGGATATCTACAGCAAATTGTTATTGAAGGCTATTTTTTGAATTGATATCTTGTACCGGAATCTTTTTAATAATGCTAACAAATCCTCTTATAGTAAATAGGCTAAAATTCACACATAGAAATGTATGAAATATAGACCACCTTTTCCATTCAAATAACCTTGTCTTTTTTTCCATCCACCATTGGCAAATTGAC
Source organism: Virgibacillus ndiopensis (assembly GCF_900187325.1). Classification (GTDB taxonomy): domain Bacteria; phylum Bacillota; class Bacilli; order Bacillales; family Amphibacillaceae; genus Virgibacillus_E; species Virgibacillus_E ndiopensis. Next base: position 507,833 of record NZ_FZMZ01000005.1, read on the forward strand.
ATTGGTACACTGAAATAAAGGCTTTTAAGTAAAATTGAAGTTGGTGGAGCATAATAAGTAATTTGACTCCATACTACGCTAAGAAGAGGAAAATATAGTAAATTATATAAAATATTTGTTTTAAATATTTTTGGAAAAAATCTAACAGGATATTTAATCCGACCTGTTCCTACTGCGAAATTATCAACAATGGTTGCTAATACACCCTTACTGAAAAATACAAGTAACCATATGATCAATCCCTTTTTCTTGAACAAAAAAGGTATCGATGCAAGACATGCTACAAGTAACCCCCTTAACATTAATCGTTCCATCCTAAGTTCATCCTTTCAACCGCTTTTTTATGTTATTTTGTACAAAGCAAAACATAATATGCATTGCTAGAAATTCTTAAATGAATTCGGGATATTATATAATTCGGTGAAATTTTTACCATATCCTCTGATTTGAGATTGGCACTCTTCATTTCTTTATGCGCAATAGTGCGGTTTCCCTTTAGCGAGCACAGCTCGTTTTACTAGCTTCAGATCATTTAAGAGGGACCTAAAAATTCATTAGCTGCCCCTACAAGTTTACAGTCGCCGTGGCATATACGACTTGTTGTGGACCGAATCCTTCAAAGGACCGTTCAACTAGTGCCAGGATTCAATGAATATAGGGATTCTTTTGGGGCAAAAGTATATCGTGCCGTATTCTTATAGCATCGTTTTAAAAATGACCGTTGGGTTAAAAGGGATGGTATAATTAACTTATGATTTCCTTAGCAGTATGAATAAATGAATGAAGTAGAAGTGATTTTTTGATATATAATATATAGTGTACCTGCAATAATTATTACGTAAAATATAAATTTGACGAAGTTATTAATAAAAGCTAAACTAATTTTAGCGGGGTGGTCAAAATGAGTATAGATAAGAAACAACGTTATTATGAGAGGGTAGAGGAAAAAGTAAAAGAGCTTCCCTGGTATGTTGGTGAATACATAGATAAAAAACGAAGAAAACTATCTTCAGCATCACTTCTAAACTATTGCCATGATTATATGATTTTTTTCGATTGGATATTGGCAGAAGGGTATTTTAAGGGGAAACGGGTAGATGTATCACTTGAAATACTGGAAAGCCTAACAGTACAACAAATTGAAGATTTCTTATCCTTTTTAGAATTTAAATTAGAGAATTCTGCATCAACCATTAATCGAAAATTATCTGCACTAAAGTCTTTATTTCATTACCTACAGAATATCGCAGAAACAACTGACTTGAAGCCATATATTCTAAGAAATGTGATGGCGAAGATAGAATTAAATGTTGTTAAGGAAGACCAAGAAACAATCGCCAATCGAATGGAAGGAAAAATGCTGCGAGGAGATGAATATGAAGAGTTTCGTCAATTTGTAGCCCATGAATACGGTTTGGTACATAAAGACAACAAAAAGCTCGTTAATTTCCATAAGAAAAACTGCGAGAGAGATACAGCTATTATTTCATTAATTCTAGGATCTGGCCTTAGACTATCTGAAGTAGTTGGTCTTAATTTAGATGATATTGACTGGAAAAAGAGCACTGTTCAGGTTATTAGAAAAGGGAACAAGGAACAATATGTTTATTTTAGTGAACAAGCTACATTTGATCTAAAGGAATATCTATCTATTCGTAAAAAAAGATATGAGGTTAATAAAAGTACCAAAGCATTATTTGTTGCATCGACCATGGGACCAAAAGGAACAACTAGAAGATTAACAGAACGGTCAATTGAAAAGATAGTTGAAAAGTATGCTAAAGCATTCGGTAAACCATCATTATCGGTACATAAGTTAAGACATTCATTCGCAACCAGATACCATCTTGAAAACAATAATGTGCCTAAGTTAAGGAGACAATTGGGACATTCTTCTATACAAACGACTATGATATACACTCATCTCACAAATGAAGAAATGCATGAAGCAGTAAATAAGGCAGATAAATAAATACAAAAATCACTGGCTGTGGGAGATTTTATGCCCACAGTTTTTTTGGTTTCAGTATTTTTGTGTCACAACCAGTCCAATTTATGTAAAGATGTATGTGTTAAACAAGAAATTCAGTATATTTGTGTCACTAAATTATTAAAAACATTGGATGAATAAATTAATTTTAAGCATTATAAGGAGAATTTTAATAAAATAACTATAAAAAAGATAGGAATATAGGAAAAGGCGACGGGTTCAGTATTTTTGTGTCATTATCTTCAGTATTATTGTGTCACTCGTCATGATTGTAATTCCATGATTTCATGGATTATCTTTCTGTATATTTTCTAGGTTACATAATATGTATTATCGGAAGTTATAAAAATAAAGTGATTTACGATCTCAATATCTAAGAATACTTATGATAGTGAGATAAAATTAAAATTTAGCGCTATAAATGATCAAATTATTTATAGCGCTTTTTTGTTATTTATAGATATATTTTGCAGTTGGTCTAAAAATCGTATTATTGTTTAATTGTTCAATTGCATGTGCACACCAGCCAACAATTCGACTAGAACTAAATATTGCTGTAAATAATTCTGGATCAATATTCAATGATTTCATGATTGCTGCTGCATAATATTCTACATTTGTATAAAGTTTTTGGTTCGGTTTATAGTTATTTAATATTTTGATCGTTTCTTTTTCAGTTCTTAACGCTAATTTTATCCATTCTGGTAAATCATCTAGTTCAATAATCTTATTTTTCAAAGCTTCTGCACGTGGATCGACAGTTTTATATACTCTGTGGCCAAATCCCATTATACGTTCTTTATTTTCGAGTTTCTTGTGAATAATTTCACTAATGCGATCTTCTGTTCTAATTTCATCTAATAATTGAATTACTCCTGTTGGTGCACCACCATGTAACGGTCCTTTCATCGTACCTATTGCTGATGTGATTGCTGATACTAGATCGCTCTCAGTTGAAATTGTAACGCGAGCAGAAAATGTGGATGCATTTAATCCATGTTCCATGGTCATTATCAGGTATGTTTCAAGCATTTTCGCATGTGTTGGATTTAAGCTATCCGTGAGCATATACATAAAATTATATACATGATTTATGGAATCGTCTGGATTAATAATAGGTAAATTTTTCATTTTTCGATATCGATAAGCAATTATTGTTGGCATCACTGCAATTAACTGAATTGCATGATCAATATAGTTATAACTTTTTAGTGTTATTGACGAAATTATTGTTCGTAATACATCCATCATGGATTGATTACGCGGTAATTGGTCTACAATATGTTTCACATATTCAGGTAATTCGCGATTTTCTTTTAATGCTGATTCAAACAATAATAAGTTCTCTTTAGTTGGAAATGCACCATGTAGTAAATAATAAGCCGTTTCTTCAAAGGTATGTTCGTTTATAATTTCTTTTATCGGTGTATCACGATAAAGTAAAATTCCATGCTCACCATCGATTTGACTCAATGAAGTTTCAACCGCTGTTACACCTTTCAAACCTGGTTTGTACACTGATCTCTCCCCTTTCCTATCTTATTTCAAGTATAATAAATATGAATTATTATTAAAATTTAATATTTTTTACTATAATAATAAATATCTCTTATTAATGAGGTGTAAATAATGGATACGCGGATATTGCAAACATTTGTATTAGCTGCTGAATATGAAAATTTTCGAATGGTTGCTGAAAAGTTATACATTACGCAGCCGGCCGTAACATTTCAAATAAGGCAGCTGGAAAAAGAATTAGGAGATAAATTGTTCGTTAAAAATGGAAGACATATACGGTTAACCGAGTTTGGAAGATTGTTTCATAAGGAAGCAAAAGAAATTATGGCACAGTATGAAAAAAGTTTAACGCAACTAAATCGATACCAACAAGGTTTTCATAAGACGATACGGATTGCTATTTCTCCCTTAATGGCAGAAACAATTCTACCTAGTATTTTAGCACGGTATACAAAAAAGTTTCCTAATGTTGAATTATCTATTCAAGTATTAGAATCAAATAAAATTTCTAATGCTGTAGAAAACGGTGAAGTAGATATTGGATTATCAAGTTTATCTGGATTTTCAACAGTTAAATCGTTAAAATTCCATGAAGAGCCAGTAAGTCTTGTTTGTAGTCATGACGGATATGATTCTGAAACTGGCCCCATTATCGATGCACATAATCTCTTGGAAAGGAATATTATTTTTACAGACAATCATCCAACTTATTGGGGAACGATAAAAGAACAACTAAAGACTTCCCTATTAACTTATAAACTAATGAAAGTTAACCAATCTCATATCACTAAACGTTTTGTATTAGAAGGAATTGGTGTTAGTTTTTTACCAAAATCAATAATAAATCGAGAAATATTAGAAGGAAGTTTGTTAGAAGTACCTGTGCCGTTCCTAACATTACCAACAGCGAGTATGTACATTCTATATAAATATAAACACCAACTAGAAAGCGATTTTGTAAAGTTCATTTCAAATTACCATTTTAGTTAAGAAAAAAGCAGCCATTTGGCTGCTTCAGTAACGCTCAGTGAAGAGTTATTCTATATCAACTTTATTTAATGGTCTTTTAGCTGGACCTTCAATTACTTCTCCAGTATACGAATATCGTGATCCATGGCAAGGACAATCCCATGTTCTGTCACCAGAATTCCAGTGTACTTCACAGCCTAAATGCTGACATGTGGTGTCTAATGCATGCAGATTGTTGTCCTTATCTTTATAAACTCCAGTGCGTTTTCCGTTAATTCGGGTTACGGTTGCATCATCTGGAGTGAGCTTATCGATATTATTTTCTGTATATTCAAGCTTTCCTTTAATTAAATGTTTCGCTACATCTGCGTTTGTAGTAGTGAATTTTTTAATTGCTGGATCAGCTTGAAACCTTGCTGGTGAATATAGATCTTGATAAGGTGTATCATTATCCAAAATCATATCAGTAATATGCTTTGCGGCGATCGTTCCGTTTGTCATCCCCCATTTGCGAAAGCCTGTTGCAACAAAAACAGATTGCTGTGCTTTCGTAACTGGTCCTATATATGGAACTTTGTCCAATGTAGTTAAGTCTTGAGCAGACCATCGATAAGCAAACTCGTTAATCCCAAAATGTTGATCAGCATATTTTTGAAGTGCCTCATAATGTTTCATTGTTGATTTTCCTTGACCAGTTTTATGATTTTCACCAACAATTAGCCACAGATCCTCTCCTTTAATCCTTGCTCCTCTAACTGACCTTGTTGGTTTTTCTGCATTTATGTACATACCACCAGGAAATTTTTTGTCTGATTTAACAGCTATTATATAGGAGCGTTCAGGGTACATTCGTGTTGGGTAAAATCCTTGACCATCATAGAACGGATAGTGTGATGCTTGAATTACGTAACGACACGTAACACGTTTTCCATCTCTAGTGATAATACTTGGATGTTTATTATACTCGACATCTACCGCAGTTGTTTGTTCATAAAACTGTACACCGTTTTCCACACACTGCTCAACCAATACTTTTAAATATTTTAATGGATGAAACTGTGCCTGATTTTTCATGATTAATGCCGACTTTGTTGAAACATCTAAAGGAATGTCATCAACTAATTCACTATCAATTTTTAGTTTTTCATAAGCCTTTTTCTCCGTTTCCAATTGGGATATGTAGGCTTTAGCATCAGTAAAAATATATGCATCTTCTTTTTTGTATTCACAATCAATATCATGCTTTTCTACTAAGTGCTCGATTAATTGTTTCGCTTCCTTACATGCATCATAATACAAAGATGTTTTTTCGATTCCAAAATGCTGCATTAATTCATCGTAAATTAGACCATGCTGTGCAGTTATTTTGGCTGTCGTATGTCCAGTCGTACCATTTAAAATAACCCCCGCATCAAGCACAGCGACTTTAACATTTTCCTTGGCTAATAAATAAGCAGCTGTAATTCCGGTAATTCCACCACCAACGATACCTACATCTACACTTATTGAATCTTCCAGTTTTGGAAATGAAGGTAATGATACGTAATCCCTCCAAAAGGGCTCTGGAAATTGTGGCATCCTACTATTTTCTGACATCTATATCCGCTCCTTTAATTGTTGCAGTACTCACTAACTGTTATTTTTTACCGTGTCATTGTTAATTATACTCATAAATTAAAATAAAAGGCGATTCTAAATTTGCTTCAGAATCGCCTTTTGTTTTATTCTTTTAATAACTTACTTTCTTCGGATCTACTATGGATCTCATTAACAACTAATAATGAATGAAATTGAGTAATCATTTCTCTGGTAACTTGTCCACCAGCTAACTTTTCATTAATTTTATTCAAAATAATTCGCAGTAAATCATGGTCACGTGTCAACATATGTATTTCTTTTTCTAACTCGGGATTTTCTTCAAGTATTTCTTTATACAATCCATCTTCCTCTGCATCTGCATGTGCAATTACCCGTTTTTCCCAATGTTCAGCTAATGCCTTTGCAGCCTTCAAGCAATCATTCATTCGTTCATCATGTAATAACTCTTCTGTCACTATAGTTAAGTCACGAGCTTCCACAAATGCCCCATCATGAATGGAACGATGGGAAGCTAGTTTTCGTAATGCTGGTCCTGTAGCCATATTTTTATCCCCCAATTAAACTAATATTCTCACGTATAGTATTATATCACAAACGGAAACGTCCCAGCACCGACAGCAGTTGATACAGGGACGTTGTATTAAATATCTTTTCTCTCGGCAACTTTAACTTTTTGATATGGCTTTACATTTCGATAAACGACATAATTTCTCGTTAAATACTTAATTGGTAAACTAAATACATGAACGAGTCTTGTGAATGGCCAGATAGCGAATAGTAAAAATGCTAATAATACATGTAATTTAAAGCCGATAGGTGCTTCAGCCATTGTTGCGATCATGGCCTGAGAAGGCTGTAAAATAATGATTTGCCTTAACCAAGGCCCAATTGTTACCCGGTAGTCAAATGTTCCCCCGGAAGCTGTATACCCTGCAGTGTTTGTAAAACCAACCAGAACAACAATCCCAAGCATGATTAGCGCAACATAGTCACTTTTAGAGCTGTTTTTGACCACTCGTTTTATAGATACACGCCTTAGAAATAGGAAAAATCCACCTATTACAACAGCAAGACCAGCTAATCCACCAAACCAAAATGCTCCGAAATGATACATGTGATCAGATATGCCAAATAATGTATACCACTGCTTAGGAATTAATAATCCTGCTACGTGACCAAAAAATACAAATATTATCCCCCAATGAAACACTGTACTACCAAATCGTAACCGTTTTTGTTCTAAAAACTGACTAGATTTTGCCGTCCAGCCAAATTGATCTGTATTATACCGATATATATGACCTAATATAAAAATCGTTATAGCTATATAAGGGAATACAACCCAAAGAAAAATATCAAGGTTCGACATAAGCATAACCCTTTCAATTAAGATATTTTTGTATCCTTTAGAGTTTCAACTGATATATCAATTGCTGCTTTAAGTAGAAAATGATAATCACTATCATTTTCTACTAAATCTTTTTCTAATTTTTTAATTGAATTTAAATGTAGCTTCAATAAACGTTGAATATATTTTTCATCGGCAACAGCAAGAAATTCTAATATCATAGGTAAATAATCGGGTAATTCATCTGTTTCCGCTACCAATTCAGAATCAGCAAATAGTTGTCTTAATTTAACTAAAGCCGCTCCTCGTTCACGTGAATCCTTGAAGACATTGTACGTAAGGTTAAGTGTTGCAATACCATGAAAATCAAATGTTTTTACATACTTCTCGCATAGTTGATCAAATGGAGTTGTTTCCAAATAGGAAATAAATGCTTTTAAATAAGTATTTACTGTTGGATTTTCAATCGTATCAACCTCTTCTTTTATCTCGGGTAAGATAGAAAACCATTCTTTATCCGGATAGTGTAAAAAATTTGCTGTAATTTTATACACTTTTTGGTGAGTCTTCATCTAATTCCCTCCAAAATCCACTTTCATAGTATTCTAATGGATTTGCCTCTCCTTGGCTGCCACCCATACAGCTCTTACAAGCTTCCATAAATTCAAAACCTGCTGAACCTTGTCTGGCATACATATCACCTGCATCCTCACGATGGGACTTAGGAATTACATAACGATCCTCATATTTAGCTATAGCGGAAAGCTGGTACATCTCTTCGGCAACTTCTTCTGTCATTCCTGCTTCTTCTAATATGGACTTATCAAAGTCTTTGTTTAACTCCTTATAACGCATATAGGTGCGCATTGCCACCAATTTTTTTAAAACACCCTTAATAACTTCTGTGTCGCCAGCAGTAAATAAACTTGCCAGATAGTCAATGGGTATTCGGAATTGATTAATCGTTGGAAAAATAACTTCTGGACTTAGTGAATTTACCTGGCCACCTAGAGCATTCATAAAAGGACTCAATGGTGGAATATACCAAACCATAGGCATCGTTCTATATTCAGGATGTAAAGGTAACGCAATTTTTTGTTCAACAGCAAACTTATAAACCGGTGATCGTTGTGCCGCTTCAATCCAATCTTCAGGGATACCTTGCTTTAATGCTTCTTTTTGAATTACTGGATCAGATGGATCTAAAAATGTTCCAAGCTGCGCTTCATATAAATCTTTATCGTCTTCAACAGATGCCGCATCTAATACTTTATCCGCATCGTATAAAACAATTCCTATATACCGCAAACGCCCAACACACGTTTCTGAACAAATGGTTGGCTGGCCATTTTCAATACGTGGAAAACAAAATGTGCATTTTTCTGCTTTATGTGTTTTCCAGTTGAAGTAAACTTTTTTATAAGGGCAACCAGTCATGCAATAACGCCAGCTACGGCAAGTATCCTGATCGACCAGTACAATTCCATCTTCCTCCCGCTTATACATTGCCCCAGACGGACATGACGATACACAAGAAGGATTTTGGCAATGCTCACATATTCGTGGCAAATACATCATAAACGTTTCTTCAAATTCAAATTTTATCTGTTCGTCCAAACCTTTCATATTTGGATCATTTTTGCCTGTATCATAAACCCCCGCTAAATCATCCTCCCAGTTTGGCCCCCACGTAATATCCATGTATTCACCAGTTAGCTGCGATTTTGGTCTTGCAACAGGTTGATGATCTTTCTCAGGACTATTTACTAAATTTTCATAGTCATATGTCCAGGGTTCATAATATTCATCAATTTGCACAAGGTTTTTGTTATAGAAAATATTTAGAAGCTTACTCACCTTACCGCCAGCTCTTAATTCCAATTTTCCATTCTTTACATGCCAACCACCCTTTCGCTCCTCGTTATCCTCCCATTCCCGTGGATAACCAACGCCAGGTTTTGTCTCTACATTATTCCAATACATATACTCGGTTCCAGGTCGGTTTGTCCATGTGTTGCTGCACGTCACACTACACGTATGACAGCCAATACATTTATCAAGATTCATTACCATGCCAAATTGCGCTCTAATCTTCAAGCCAATCCACCTCATCCCTTTCTATTTTTCGGATAATTACTTGTTCATCACGTTGATTACCAGTTGGACCATAATAGTTAAAACCGTAACTCAGTTGAGCATACCCACCAATCATTTGAGTTGGTTTTATATGAATTCGAGTAGGACTGTTGAATGTACCACCACGGGTTTTGGTGATTTTAGATCCAGGAACATTTATCAAACGATCTTGTACGTGATACATATAAACAATCCCACTTGGTATCCTGTGACTAACAACCGCTCGTGCTACTACAACGCCATTTCGGTTATACATTTCAATCCAGTCGTTGTCCTTTATATGAACCGATGCAGCATCCTCGTTGTTCAGCCATACATGTGGCCCACCTCTAAATAGTGTCAACATTGGTAATGTATCCCCATAAGTTGAGTGATAGGACCATTTAAAATGCGGTGTTAAGTAACGTAACGTTATCTCATTTTGAACGGATTCAGGCTTTCTGTCATTAGCATAAAAAGTCATTTGTTGTAACGGTGGCTTAAATGTCGGTAATCCTTCTCCAAATTCAAGCATTACATCATGATCAAGATAGAAGCTTTGTCGGCCAGTAAGTGTTCTAAATGGTATCATGCGTTCTATATTTGTTGTAAAGTTTTTGTACCTTCTGTTTCCAGTTTCAGAACCGCTAAATACCGGTGATGACAAAACCTTTCTTGGTTGTGTTGTAATATCATTGAATGAGATATGCTCTTCTGCTCGCTCGAAAACCAAATCACTGCAATCTTGCCCTGTTTTATCTTCGAGAGCTTTCCATGCTTTTAAAGCTAATGAGCCGTTGGTTGTACTTGAAAGTGTTAGAATCGTCTCAGCAACTTTTCGATCTGTTTCGATACTTGGCAGCCCCTTATAGTGTTTCGTATCTTTATTCGTTCCTACTAGTTTTTTAAGCTTGTCATATTCCTCCTTAGCATGCCAGCCAATGCCTTTTGCCCCAATTTGATCACAAACATTTTCGCCCAATGTAATAAACTTCTCATATACTTGTGGATAGTCACGCTCAATAATTTGAAGGCGTGGAAAATTGACTCCAGGAACAGGTTCATGTTCCCCATACTTCCAATCTGGTACTTTGCCATATGCTTGAGAAATTTCATCCTTTGAATCATGTAATAGTGGTGATGCAACAACATCCTTTATTGGTTCAGGAAAATAAGTCTTAGCCATTTCTGAGAATTTTTTTGCCAACGATTTAAATGCATCCCAGTCTGATCTTGATTGCCACGGTGCTGCAATTGCAGGGTTAAAAGGGTGTACAAAAGGATGCATATCTGTACTTGATAAGTCGTATTTTTCATACCATGTAGCTGCCGGTAATACGATGTCTGAATATAATCCCGTACCACTCATACGAAAGTCATAATTTATTAATAAATCTAATTTCCCTTCAGGCACTTCTTCAATCCACTGTATTTCATTTGTGTTTTTTTCTTCCTCTTGTTCGCTTAACGTTCCTTCATGTGTTCCTAATAAATGCTTTAAGAAATATTCGTGACCTTTTGCCGAACTCCCAATCAAATTTGCACGCCAAACAAAGAGTAATTTTGGGAAATTAACTGGATCACTAGGACTATCTACTGCAAATTTCATATCTCCAGATTTTAATTGTTCTACAATGGATTGGACAACTTTCTCATTTGATTTATTTCCAGCTAATTTTGTTGAATTTTTATTAAACTGTGGATATGATGGAAGCCATCCTAAACGCGCTGCCAACGAATTGTAATCTCCCAAATGTTGATAGCGACCTTTTTTGGTTAATGGAGATATGAGTGTATCAACCTTTTGATCTTCATACCGCCATTGCTCGGTAGCAAAATAGAAAAATGGTGTACCAGCATGTAATCGCGGTGGTCCACCCCAATCCCGTGCCATTGCTACAGTTTGCCAGCCTTCAAGTGGTCTTACCTTCTCTTGTCCAACATAATGTGCCCAACCACCTCCATTTACCCCCTCACAACCTGTTAATAATACAAGGTTCAAGATTGCTCGGTAGATGATATCAGAGTTATACCAATGATTTATACCAGAACCCATAATAATCATGGAACGACCGTTCGAGTCAATCGCATTTTGTGCAAACTCTCTAGCAATTTGAGCACAGTCTTCACGTTTAATCCCAGTAAGTTTTTCCTGCCATGCTGGAGTGAATGGTGCATTTTCGTCATCATACGACGCTGTAAAGTTAGCGTCCAAACCACGATTAACCCCACAGTTAGCCATAAGGAGATCCAAAACAGTCGTCACATATTTTTCTTTACCATCAATGATCGCCTTTTTGACCGGAACTGGTCGCTTGTAAACTTTTTTCTCAGAAACCATAAATTCTGGAAAACTAACATTAACAACGTCATCTGAATGTTGTTGGAATGTTAGAATTGGATCAATATCACCTAATTTGTTATCAGTGTCACGTAAATGAAGATTCCATGTTTTATTTTCTTCCCAGCGATGTCCAATTGTTCCATCAGGTGCTGCAAATTTTTCATTGTTTTTGTCATAAACAATTGTCTTCCATTGTGAATTTTCGATCTCCATATCAAGATCGTCTGCACGTAAAAATTTACCTGATTGATAGGAATCCCCCTCTTTTTCTAACGTAATTAAAAAAGGTAAATCTGTATATTTTTTAACATAGTTATTGAAATAAGGTATTTGCCTATCAACATAGTATTCCTTCAAAATAACATGTGTCATTGCCATAGCTAATGCTCCATCCATCCCCGCTTCTACTGGCAGCCATGTATCGGCAAATTTTACATATTCAGCATAATCAGGAGCAACAGCAACAACTTTTGTTCCTTTATACCTTGCCTCAACCATAAAGTGTGAATCTGGTGTACGGGTTTGTGGTAAATTAGAGCCCCAAACTAATAGATAACTTGAGTTGTACCAATCTGAACTTTCTGGTACGTCTGTTTGTTCACCCCAAATTTGTGGCGATGCTGGTGGTAAATCAGCATACCAATCATAAAAACTTAAAAGAGAGCCTCCAATTAAATTTAGAAATCTGGCACCACCTGCGTAACTTACCATGGACATTGCAGGAATTGGTGAAAATCCAAATATTCTATCAGGTCCGACGGTTTGAATGGTATGAATAATAGATGCGGAGATTAATGTATTAATTTCTTCCCATGTTGTTCTAACAAATCCGCCCTTACCACGTGCTGATTTGTATCGTTTTGATTTAACCGGATCTTCCACAATACTTTTCCATGCTTTAACGGGATCCTTTTGTTCATGCAAAGCATCCGACCAAATTTTCAATAATGTAGATCGAATATATGGATATCTCACTCTATGTGGGCTATAGGTATACCAAGAAAAACTTGCTCCTCTTGGACAGCCACGTGGTTCATATTCAGGCATATCTGGTCCGGTTGATGGATAATCAGTTTGCTGCGTTTCCCAAGCAATAATTCCATCCTTAACATGTACCTTCCAACTGCAAGAGCCAGTACAGTTTACACCATGTGTTGTTCGAACCACTTTATCATGTTGCCACCTGTTACGGTAGTATTGTTCAGATTTCCTGTCTTGTGGAGAACGTTCATACTGATCGTTTAACTTCTCGGATTTTCCAAAATAGGATAGTCTTTTCCAGAAAGGATTTGAAGATTGTTTCATGTTAGCACCTCCAATAAATGACAGATTCTTAGGAATTTTTTATAAAAATCACATATTTTTTAAAGCATAACATGGAAAATATTGTGTAACAACAAGTATGGAATTAAGCGTGATAATTGTCACATAAATGGATAAATATTAGGTCTTATTTCTTCATTACCTCAAAATGGCTTGGAATTTCAGTAGAACTTGAAGCTTTTGAAACTGCATTATAAATAGCTTGTTCGACAACTTGAGTTGCTAACATACTTAAACTATTTAAATCAACTTCAATTTGATTACTTGTTAATGCAAAGATAGTGTCACCATCTACAAATGTATGGGATGGATGGATTGCTCGTGCATACCCATCATGAGCAATTGATGCGATTTTATTTGCCTGTGATTTCGTTAGTTTAGCATTTGTTACGATTGCACCAATTGTCGTATTTCCTGAAAAGCGATTGGTTGATTGTTCATTCAGTTGCTCTTGTATTTTCAGTTCACTATTCAAAAAACTCTTTGTTGTTCGATCATAAACTCCAGCAATCACTTGGTTTGTTTTAAAGTTAACAATATCACCAAATGCATTAACTGCTACAACTGCCCCAATCTGTATATCACCAATTTGTATTGCATGAACCCCGACGCCACCTCGCATGGCATAATCATATCCTAAACACTTACCTACAGTTGCCCCAGTTCCAGCACCAACACTTCCTTCTTTAAATGAATTGTTGTTAAAAGCATTTTGACATGCCGTATATCCCATCGCTTTATCAGGTCTAATGAATGGATCACCAGGATATAAATCAAATAATATAGCACCTGAAACAATTGGCACCTTGGTAACCTGTACATCAAAGCCTATCCCATACTCTTCCAAGAACTTTATTACCCCTCCTCCAACATCGAGGCCGTACGCACTTCCACCTGATAAAAATATGCCATGCACTTCCTCTACCATGTTTATAGGGTTTAATACATCCGTCTCCCTAGTACCAGGTGAACCACCTCTCACATCTACACCTGCAACAGCCCCGTCTTTACATAAAATTACGGTACATCCAGTGAAAGCCTTTACATCATGAGCATGCCCAAACGAAAAGCCTTTTATTTCTGTTATATTAATTTTCTTCATAAATTCTCATCCCTTTCCCATTAAATAAAAAAGCCGCTACCTTTTTAGTAAGTAGCGACTTGATGATTACCCTTCTTCGTAAAATTTACGATTTAGTGCAATATATTCATTTTCTTCTTCTGGGACTTCGTCTTCCATATAGATTGCCTCTACAGGACATACAGCTTCACAGGCTCCGCAATCAATACATATATCAGGATCGATATAAAACATATCTTTACCTTCTTCTATACAATCAACAGGGCATACTTCTACGCATTCACCTGCTTTTTCATCTTTACAGGGCGATGTAATGACAAATGCCAACTAAATCTCCTCCTCATGTTTCAATTTAGCAATTTGTATTGAAATAGTTTATAAAAAAATTGTCATTAGCTATTATAGCTTATTTTACCTACTAATTGAAAGATGAAACAATCTATTATTAACTAATTAATCATCTTTTTTATATCATTTACATAAAGATTAGTATTTACATCTTTAAAAGGGGCGAAAAATAATGGAAGTGACAATTCGATATAATGACTCGTTCTGGTATTTTAGTCAACTCTTTGATATACCTCTATTACTAATAGAAAACTCTAATCCACAGATAAATGCGAAACAGTTACCTATTGGTGGGCGAATCCAAATTCCGGGATATATGTTAAAAGAATATGATATAAAAGAAGATGATTCATTTTGGGAAATCGCGATAACTAATAATATTCCAATGGACGCATTGTTTTTAGTAAATCCATTTGTTGATCAATATACCCTAAAAGTTGGACAAACAATTCATATTCCACAGAGAGTGAACGATTTACTTATTACTAAAGTTGAACAATATACATATGAAAAAATGCTGCAGGATCTAGGACAATTGCAAGAGGTTTATCCTTTCTTATTTAGTCAGTCTATTGGTCAGTCAGTATTGGGGAAAGAATTGGTAGAAATAAAAGTTGGCAATGGGAAAAAGCAAGTCCATCTCAACGGCTCATTCCATGCAAATGAATGGATCACAACTCCTGTCATTATGCAGTTTTTAAATCAATATGCTATGTCCTTAACAAATAATATATCAATAAGAGGAATTTATATGCTTCCATTATATATCGATACTACCTTGTCTCTTGTACCAATGGTTAATCCGGATGGAGTAAATCTAGTATTAAATGGCTCGGCGGCAGCTGGAATCTATCAACAAGAAGTACGTCAAATAAATAATTATTGTGATGATTTTTCAAATTGGAAAGCGAACATCAAAGGTGTTGATCTTAATAAGCAATTTCCAGCATTGTGGGAAGTAGAAGCGGCTCGTAAACCGACATCGCCAGAGCCAAGAGATTTTCCAGGTCACAAACCGTTTTCGGAACCAGAGTCAATCGCAATGGCAGAATTAGCTAGGACAAGAAAATTTGATCGTTTAAATGCATTTCATACACAGGGAAAAGAAATTTATTGGGGATTTGAAGGCTATACTCCACCTACATCTAAGATAATTGTAGAGGAATACAAGAGGGTGAGCGGGTATCTTCCGGTAAGATACATTGATAATTATGCAGGTTATAAAGATTGGTACATGCAAGAATACCAAAAATCTGGCTTCACCATCGAATTAGGAATTGGGGTGAATCCATTACCAATTGAGCAGTATCCTGAAATATATCAAGAAAGTTTAGGCATTATGCTAGCAAACTTATATTTATAATCAGTCCCATAAACATTGTACTATCTGCTCATTGTTATCTATTTGCACTAAATAAATATCAGGATTTCTTAAATTTTTCCATTTGTTAAAGCCAAACGTATCATCGTATTGTTTTAATAATAATGCAATTAGGTTTCCATGACTAACTAAAATAACATTTGTTAAACTATCATTATTAAAAATATCATCTAGTACGTTAGAAACACGTTTTATTGCATCATTTGCAGATTCCCCACCAGGCAAAGTGAAATCTAAATCTATAAATGACTGTTCTAATACTTCTATCCAGTCATCGATTGGTTCTTCACTTAAAATTCGCTCTTTTAAAAGCTCGTTTACCTCTATTTGCAAATTGTTGTTTTCAGCAAAGGGTTTAATGCTTTCTATTGCACGTAAATATGGACTGGAAACTATTTTGTCAAACCTTACATTTTGTTCTGTAAAAAAATTTGAAAGTAGACGCGCTTGTCTAATCCCTTCGTTTGTTAATGGGGAATCTCTATGTTGTCCTTCTGCCGAACAATGGCGAACTACATAAATATTTTTCAATACGATTCAGTCCCTTTTATGGTTATAGTGAGTCGACTATGATTCGTAGAAATATATAATATTGAATAATTAAAAATAATAAATAAATTATAGCATTAATAATGTTAATAGAAAACACTTTTATCACAGGTTATACAAATTAAATTAATTTTATACAAAAAAATAACAGGATAAAATTCCTGTTATCTTTCTTCTTTAAAATAATCTTTTCTAAATCCACCAATTCGATTGCTATTGTCAATAATAAAATAAAATTCTTCTGTTTCATTTTTTACATCGTACATTTTTCCAGGAGTTAATTTATTATGTACGATAAACTTCTTGGCATTGGCATGCACACATTCAATTTGTTTTATTGTATCTCTTTTCTCCCAATTTAGATGAATCATGAATTATCACTTCACTTCCCGTTTTAGTTTACATAATATATTTATTGTAAATCAATCAAATAAATACAAATATTTTTCATATCCTTCTTCAGCCATCTTCTCTTTTGGAATAAAGCGCATTGCCGCAGAATTCATACAATATCGAAGACCACCTTGTTCTTGCGGACCGTCATTAAAAACATGACCAAGATGTGAATTCCCTTCTTTACTTCTTACTTCAGTGCGAATCATCCCGTGTGATGTATCTGTCTTTTCGGAGACATGGTAATGGTCAACGGGCTTGGTAAAGCTTGGCCAACCACAGCCTGCATCAAATTTATCTTTTGATGAGAACAAAATTTCACCGGAAACAATCTCTACATATATTCCCTCTTTTTCATTATCCCAATATTCATTTTGAAACGGTCTCTCCGTCCCATTTTCTTGTGTTACACTATATTGAACGGGGGTTAACTTCGCCTTTAAATTTTCTTTGTTAACAGACTTGTTCCAATTTTTCTTGATAAAATCTTCTCTTCCAGAGCCTTTTTTATACAAACGATAGTGGAATGAATTCGTTTTGTAATAGTCTTGATGCTTATCCTCAGCTGGATAAAAGGTTTTGGCTGGAAGTATCTTTGTAACGATAGGTTTTGAAAACTTTCCACTCGCTTCTAATTGTTGTTTCGAGATTTGAGCAACTTCTTTTTGTTTCTCATTGTGATAAAAAATTGCCGTTTGATAGGATTCACCCCTATCGTTAAATTGTCCACCAGCATCTGTAGGATCTATTTGCTTCCAAAACGTATCAACAATACTTTCATACGGCATGATGGTTGGATCAAACGTAATTTGCACTGCTTCTAGGTGCCCAGTAGTATTTGAGCAAACTTGTTCATAAGTTGGGTTTTCAACTGTTCCACCCGTATAACCAGAAACAACACTTATAATGCCTGGTCGTTGATCGTAAGGTTCTACCATACACCAAAAACATCCCCCAGCAAATGTTGCAATTTCGTTATTACTAGTCATTCTTTTACCTCCAGTGCATTTTTTCTTATCCCTATTGTTCCCCTATTCATAAAAAAAATCAAGTGGTGTGCTTCATTATATTATATATATAGCTTTGGTTTAGATAAACCCTGCCTGGATTTATTACTATTTTTTGTTTGCTCTTCCGTGTAGGAAGACTCAACCTTTATATCCATACTTTCGTTATCATGGGATTCAGTATCAATGTTTGTCTCATCATCGTCATCTTCCTTAAGAGCCTTCATTAATTTATACATCTTTGGAAGATTTTTAACCATTGGACCATATTGCTGAACGACTGGAGCAGTAGATTGAACCACTTTTAGGACCTGCTGAACATTGTTTATCGTACTTGACAGTCCACCTACAGCACGTGCTGGCAAGGCCCCCTGCTGTATCCCCTGCGAAGGTAAAAAACGTTGTAACATATGCTGTATAGTATTGCCCCGTGGAGGAGAAAACCCCTGACTTGGAAACATTGTATTATTTGGCATTCGCTGCATTTGATTAACAGGAAAATTTGGTGGACGCTGAATTGGAAATACCATATTAATCCCTCTTTTCATATTAATTATCAAGATTATTGTACGTTATGAACCACAAAGCGTGTAGGCATCGAACCTACAATTATAAACATATATCTATGTATATCTTTAAATCGTATAAAAAAGAAAAAGTCCCTGCCTTGGAGGCAAAGACTTTTAAATGATTTGTCAATAAAGTTTTGTTATTCAGTGATAACCTCAGATGCGATTATGAACCCAATGGTGCCAGTAAAGATTAATCCAAACATAATTAATGGAAACATATTATCCCTCTCTTTCTCAAGTTCATACTTTTATTATAAACTTGATTAGTTGAAAAAGGAGATTAAAGTTTTGACGATTTTCCGAAAAATAATTTAGGGAATATTTCACTAACTATTTCCCGGGCAACCGCAGGATATTACAATTTACCTAGATAATATTGACGATTTTTGACGAAATATAACGAACTACGTGGATAATTGCCTTTGATATTGATTTTCTTGTCCAAATGTGAAAGCAAGTCTTGAACCTTTGTGTGATGGTTTAATTTGCAGTTTTGCATGGATTTCATTTTTTAATTGTGGTACATGAGAAATAATTCCTAGTAAACGATTGCTCTCTTGTAAATCCTTTAAACAATCAATCGCTTGCTGCAACGATATTTCATCTAATGTACCAAATCCTTCATCAATAAATAATGTATCCATTTGAACTCCGCCTGCATGTGCCTGTACGACATCTGCTAAACCTAGTGCTAAACTAAGAGCCGCTTTAAACCCCTCTCCACCGGAAAGCGTTTTGACGGAACGCTGTTGCCCAGTGTGATGATCCAGTACCTCAAGATCCAAGCCGCTTTGGGCACCACGCTTTGCAACTTGCCCACTACGAATAAGCTGATAGCGATGCTCTGTCAACCGATCTAGTCTAGTGTTGGCCTGAATTAATATTTCATCTAAAAAGGATGCTAAAACATATCGTTCAAAGGATAGTTTTAATTGGTTATTACCATGAGCTAAATCTGCTAATTCTCCGATTGTAAAATAGTTTTCAGTCAAGTGTTTTTGTTTACTTAATTTTTCCTGGATATTGTTTTCAACCAGATGATCATTATTTATCTTTAACCGCAATGAATGAATTGTGTCACTGGTATTTTGTAATTCTATTTGTTTCTCCTCCACCAGTTGTTCAAGTTCTTGTACATTGGGTCTAGAATGATTACCAATTTGTTTTTTTAATTCATTAAGCCTGAACTTTATTTGTTCTGTTCTAGTATCATATGCTTTCACTTTACTTTCAATTATTTTTTGCTCTTCTGATGACAGTTTAGCTTCCTGATAGGTTTCAATTGTTTGAAATCCACTTACATTAATAGCTTGAGAAAACAGCTTATATTGTTTTTCAAAACTTGCTCTATTATTTTCTTCAAAATGCTTTTGTTGATCTAAAATAGTTTTCTCCTTTTGTAATTCATCATACGATCTCTTGTATTGCTGACTTATGTTTTCCCAACTTGCTATTTGATGATTCAATGTTTGTTCCATCTCATTAATTTGGTTCTTAAAGTCATTTGCGTCTTGAATATCTTTCGGTAATTGTTTAGCTAATTCTTCTAGTCTTGTTTCCATTTTGACCGTTTCACTTGATACTTTTTGAAAGTTAATTAGTAGTTGATCAAACGTTTGTTTAATTTTTTCTTTCTTATTTTTGTATCCATTTCGTTGCATTCTAAGTTCTTGTAAATTTGTTAACTCCTGTTCTAATGTGACAGTTTCTTGCTTTAAGGCTAAAACTTTATCTTTCCATTTATTGCAAGTATCCAGTATAACCTTATCGTCAAGTTCTGTGAGCTCATTACTTATTTGGTCATAGAGTTTCATTACGGTTATACGTTGACTTTGTCCGTCAGATTTACATTCAGCAAATTTTTCTTGAAACTGTAAATATTCTTTCTCGTTTAACTGAAGGTCTTTTTTCAATTGCTCTAGTTCACTTTCGCGAATAGTTTCTTCATTTGCCACTACTTTATCGGGATGTTCTATCGATCCACAAACCGGACATGGTTTACCATCTTCTAAATGATGGGCAATTAGAACAGCATATTGTTTCTTTTGTTCCTCATCCTTTGTATTATATTGCGCTCGTAATTTTTCCAATTTTGTAAGCTTTTCATGATGTTTTTGCTGATATATTTTATAGCTTTTACGTAATTCCTGTAATTTGCTGTTTTCCGCGTATAAATTTTCAAGCTGCTTAATTAGATCTTTTCCCTTATCTAGTTCTTGCCGTTTCATATAATATGTTTTCGTTAATTCCTGTTCTTTATTTAGCTTATCTTCCATACGTTCCATTTCATTATCAATGTGTATAATCTCTTTTTCTATGGAATTAATTTGTCTCTGCTGTTGTTCTTTTTTTGAATTGATTTGTTTTGCACTCTTTTGCAAGTCCAAATAATTATTTACTTGATCTAATTGAGATTTGGCAAGTTTAACTTTTTCTTTTAATCTTTCACGTTCCGATTCTTTGCTTGCAGCTTCATTATAAGTAAATTCAATTGATTTATACTTCTTTCTAAGTGATTCTACCTTTTCTTGTTGTTGTGTAAATTTAGTTAGTTGATCTTGCCATTCTTTTTTACGTGCATTACTTTGGTTTTCAAGTGGCATAATCTCTATGGCTTTTTGTGCTAATTTAAGTTTCTCTTTATTTTGTAAAATTCTGTTCGCAGTCTCATTTAATTCAGACTGTTCTTTTTGTAGTTTCATTTGTTCAACAAACTTTTCTTCAAGTGTTTTACCCGCAAGCAGTTTATTTTGAGCGTTATTTAACACTTGTTGTTGTTGAATTTTTTGCTTATCGCATCCTGCTAACTTTTCTTTTGTTCGGTTAATTTCTTGTACTAGCTTTTCTTTAATAATTTCGATTGAGTCCTCGTTACTGATTTCCAGTTCAGTCCATTGTATTTTTGTTATTTCATATTGAATAGTTTGTTCAATATGTTCAATCTCTTCTTTTAATTCTTTTGATTGAAGCTTTAATTCTTCTGTTATTTTTTCATAAAAATAGGTATGGAAAATTTTCTGTAGGATTGCTTCTCTTTCCTTACTATTTTCAGAAATTAATTTTCGAAATTCACCTTGAGGTATTAAAACCATTTTACGAAATTGCTCGTAATCAAATCCTAATTTGGCTTCAATTGTTTCATTTACTTCCTTAATCCTGGATGAAATTAATGTTGTAGTATCATCTGTAACCTCGTACAAAATTGCTTTTGCAGGTTCCTCTGTATAACCATCGCCACGTTCTTTTTTCTTTTGTTGCTTTGGATTACGGATAACTTCATATTTTTTCTGATTCAGTGTAAAACGGAATTGTACCTCTGTTGGTTCATCTATTGTTGCAAAATGACTTCTTAATGAGTCCTGATCACGATCAGATCCGCTTGCACGTCCATAAAGTGCATAGCATATGGCATCAAATATAGTGGTTTTGCCTGCACCTGTTGGACCCGTTATAAGAAAAATAGATTCACCGCCTAATTCAGTAAAATCGATTTCTTGCTTCTCCCAATAAGGACCAAATGCTCTAAGACTTAACGAAAGGGCTCGCACGTTATTCCCCTCTTTCTTTTTCCATTAATTTTGTTACAACTTTCTCAACTTGTTCTCTGTTTTCATTGGGAATAGGAACACCTTTGATTTCCTCATAAAAAGATGCAAATAGCTCTGAATGAGATTTTGATTGTTTTTGCCTAATTCGTTTTAAATCTAGTAAGCTATTTTTCGATTCTAAGGTTTTTCGTTCCAGGCGTAATATATTAGGATAAACTTTTCGGAGCTTATTCATTGGATCAATAATTTGTCCTTCGTCTAATAAACGAATATGTAGATAGTCATCCGTTTTTCCAATTGGATCATTAATTAACTTATCAAAGTAACCCTCTACAACTCGCATATCATGTTTAGGTATTAAAGGAATTATCGACAGGTCACAATTTCCGTTTTCATCCAAATCAACGATTGTAACCGACTTTCTGTGATTTGCTTCTGAGAAAGAATATTTTAAAATTGATCCACTGTAACGAATTACATCACTTGTGACACGTTGTGCCTGATGCAAATGACCAAATGCCACATAGGAAAAATCGCTAAACAGTGATACATCAATATACGGACTTCCTCCAACCATTGATAAACGTTCTTCCGATTCAGATTCCATTCCACCTGCTAAAAAAGCATGTCCAACAAATACATGACGATCACTCATATTGTTGGATTGTTTAATAGTATTTATAATGGCCTCAAATGCGGAATGGTGTGAATTTATAGTGTCATCATCTAATAATTGTCTAACTTCTGCCGGTTCTACATACGGAATCAAATGAAAATGAACTGGACCAAATGAATCATATAAGACAATTGGTTTTAATTGTTCTGTTAACTTAGTCTCCATGTACAGCTGTTGTGTACGAAATAGCTGATTCCCAAACTCTAATCGATCTGGACTATCATGATTGCCAGCTATTGCAAGAACGGGTATTTTGAAATCTACAATTAGACTTGTTAATATTTTGTTTAACACCTCAACAGCTTCCTTTGGAGGTATTGCCCGATCATATAAATCACCCGCAATAATAATGACATCTGGTTGCTCCGATTTTATAATTTCTAACAGTTGATTTAGAATATATTCCTGTTCCTCTGTCATGTGAACACTATTAACAATTTTACCTAAATGCCAATCTGCCGTATGTACTATTTTCATTTTAAATTCACCTCGTACAGAATAGTTTAACACGATTTTGTCATTTATTGACGTTAATATGGCTGGAGTTTGTAAAAATAAAAGCCCTGGCATAAAAAGCTGCCAGAGCTATATTACTTCTTATATTGACTATACAATTCCCAAACCTCATCAAATACAGTTAATGCATTTGGAAATGGACTATTCCACTCTAAGTAATTACTAATTTCCCCATAATCAGTGGAATACTTTGGAAAATCATGATCATAAAAGATCCAATCAGCCAACCGACTTTTATCATCATGCTTTTTTCCCCGATACGTCAATATATAATGATAAAATGATCGCACATTATACACCTCATTAATCAGAAGCTATCCTGTTCCATGAATTCCTCATGTTTCTTCAATTTTTTTCTGTAAACAATTCCAGAAAGATAAATACTTGCTTCATAAAGAATGATTAATGGAATTGCTACTACAATTTGTAAGACAAAATCTGGTGGTGTTATGACAGCACCAATAATAATTAATATGAAATAAGCATATTTTCTTGTTTTACGCATGAAATCAGGGGTAAGTACTCCTAATGTTGTTAAAAACATGGCAATTATAGGAATTTCAAATAAAACGGCAAATGGAATGGTAACATGTAACAAAAATTTAAAATAGTTACCGAACGTATATAATTCGTTTGCAAACCCATCATTAAGTGATAACAAAAATGGCATTATTAGTTTAGTAAAAACTATATAACCAAATGTAATTCCACCCAAAAATAATAGAAAGACTGCCGGAATATAAGCTAGAGAAGCTTTTCGTTCATTAGACGTTAAACCAGGTTTTATAAATAGCCACACCTGAATACAGAGAATTGGTAAAGTACCAGTTATTGCAACTAAACCAGCCATTGTAAAATAAACTGAAATAATATCCGTAGGGCTTGTGAAATTTAATGTGAAATCTATATCTTTGATTAAAAAACTATATATTTCTTTAACATAGACAAAACCCAGTCCAAAAAAGATCGCAAAAATAACTACAGTCACAATAAGCCTATTTCTTAACTCAGATAAATGCCCAGTTACGTTCATCTCTTTTTCATTTTCAAATTGTTGATCTTCAGACATTGTTATACACTCTCTCCTAGACTGTGCTAATTTCTACATTAGCACAAAAGAAGATGTAAGGTTACGTACCCCCTCACACCTTGACTATATATCCATTATTTGTTTTTATTTTTCTCATCATCAGAGACAATATCTTTAGTCGCATTTTTAAATTCTTTTAGTGAACTACCAAAAGCCTTACCGATTTCCGGGAGTTTAGATGGGCCAAAGACTACTAGCGCCACGATAAGTATCAATATTAAACCGGGAATACCAATATTACTAAACATATAACAATCACTCCGAAGAATTTATTTGTTTTCTTTTCCGTTAACGATTTCTTTTGTTTCCTTCACTTCATCCGTTACATCGCTAGTTAACTCACGAGCAGAATTTTTAAATTCACGTAATGTATTTCCCGCAGCTTTTCCTATCTCTGGAAGCTTTTTCGGTCCAAAAATTACTAATGCAATAATTAAAATTAATATTAGCCCTGGAAACCCTATATTTGTAAACATAAACACACCTTCTTTATTTTAATTATAATATCATACGATTAAACTTTAAAATACATTTTTTAAATAACATAAAACGTTCAAATTCGGTAAAGTATGAAGCTTGTAAACGTATATAGTTTAACATGATTATCCATGATATAACAACTTATAATATTTTTGCTTGTTCATACTGTGCTGGATAATTCATATTAAAAAAATGTCGCTGTAAAATTTCATCCGATATGGTGTCATAATGACTTACATAATTGACGTTAATATAATCGAACAATTTTTTTACCTTCCGATCATCCCTATCTAATTGTTGTTGTATGTTGGGTAGCACTGATCTTTTATAAATACCTGTTAATGGATGCATTGTGTTTTCATACACAGGAATAACTGCATCAAAGTCTTTTAATTGGTCAACTAAAAAATTATAAACCTGTTGATTAATAAAGGGCATGTCGCATGCAGCAAAAAAGTAAAAATCAGCATTTGTATGATAAATGCCTGTTTCTATGCCTGCCAATGGACCCTTATTAGTGTATCTGTCCGTAAACATCGGAAGGCCAAGAAATGTATATTTAGCAGGCTCGTTTGTAGCTACAACTAGATCATCAACAAATTTGGATAACTCCAAAGCGATATGTTCAATTACCGATTTGTTATGAAGGGGTAATAATGATTTAGTCTTCCCCATTCGAGAAGATTTACCACCTGATAAAATCACACCGCAACTATTCATAATATTCACTCCACATTAGTTACTTTTACGGTCATACTGTAAAAAGTAATAATCATACGGATTCTTTTCGTTCTTTTCCCCTTTTTCTTTTGAGGTTAAGTTCCAATCTTCAAAAGAAAATTTCGGAAAATAGATTTCACCGTCAAATATTTCATCGATATATGTAATATACATTCGATCGGCGTGGGGGAGGACTTGGTCAAAAATGGTACCTCCACCGATTATAAAGAATTCTTCACTAGGATGATTCCTGTTCCAATCTAGAACAGTTTCAATATTATCAATTACCTTTACCTTTTCTGGATATTCAGCTTGATTTCTTGTTATAACAACATTTACTCGGTTTGGTAATGGTTTGCCTATTGATTCATATGTTTTTCGTCCCATAATAATAGTGTGACCAGTAGTTACTTCCTTAAAAAATTTTAAATCACTAGGTAAATGCCATGGCAAATCATTTTGTGAACCGATTAATTGGTTACGGTCCATAGCTAAAAGTAATGAAATCATGTAGAAACCCTCCCTTTCTCTAATTAAACAGCAATTGGTGCTTTAATCGTTGGGTGTGGATTGTAGTTAATTAATTCAAAATCAGATAACTCAAAGTCAAAAATCGAAGCTTTTTCTTGGTTAATACGAAGTTTAGGGCATGTTCGTATTTCTCGTTTAAGTTGTTGATTTACTTGTTCTACATGATTAGTATAAATATGCGCATCGCCCAATGTGTGGACAAATTCTCCAACCTCTAAATCGCATTCATGCGCAATTAAATACGTTAACAATGCATAACTAGCGATATTAAACGGTACCCCTAAAAAGATATCCGCACTTCGTTGATACAATTGGCATGAGAGCTTTCCATTAGCTACATAAAATTGGAACAACGTATGACAAGGTGGCAAGGCCATATTTGAAGGAACATCTTCAGGATTCCAAGCTGTTACAATATGTCGACGTGAATCCGGAGTCGTACGAATTGATTCAATTACCTGTTTTATTTGATCAATCGTTTGATTTTTGGATGTTTTCCACGCACGCCACTGCTTACCATAGACAGAACCAAGATCACCATATTTTCCAGCAAATAAGTCATCATGTAAAATTTTGTATTTAAAAATAGCCATCTGCTCCTGATAAAGCTTATTAAATTCAGGATCACGTTGACAGCGATTGCCAAAATCAGTCATATCAGGACCATTATAATCAGTACTCTCCACCCATTTTTTAAATGCCCATTCATTCCAAATATTATTATTGTTTTCAACTAAATATCGTATATTGGTATCACCTTTAATAAACCATAATAATTCACTGGCTACTAGACGAAACGGAACTTTTTTTGTCGTTAATAATGGAAATCCTTCATGTAAATTGAATCGCATTTGGTGTCCAAACACGGAATATGTACCAGTATTTGTTCGATCTTCTTTTTTTACTCCTGTTTCCAGAACATGTTTACATAGATTTAAGTATGCTTGCTCGCCTATTAGCATGTAATCTCCTCCATACTTTAATAGTAGTA
The DNA here is from genome assembly GCF_900187325.1 of Virgibacillus ndiopensis. Classification (GTDB taxonomy): domain Bacteria; phylum Bacillota; class Bacilli; order Bacillales; family Amphibacillaceae; genus Virgibacillus_E; species Virgibacillus_E ndiopensis. The sequence goes on from NZ_FZMZ01000005.1 coordinate 534,922, forward strand.
TAATTGTTTTGTCCCACATTAATGCGCAGTAGCTTCTCAAAGTGAAACTTCTCTTTATTGTAACATAAACGTAAAATCGATTAGCTCATAAACTTACTTTTTTCTACATAAACGTATTTAGAAGAGTCAAACTCAGAGAAAGGGGATCTTGCATGCTAAATAGTACTGTAGAACATGTACTAAAACAATCCGTTGTATACAGCTACATGTTAAGCCAACCGCTAGCTGTTTACGTTGATGCATATCCTGTACTTCAAAATAAACAATTATTAGAAGCAGAACAATTGGAATATGGTGAACATGGAGAGTCAGTTCGTGTCTTACAAAGTAAATTAAATAAATTGTCCTACTACGATGACGAAATTGATGGAGATTATGGAATACTGACAGAACATGCGTTAAAGAAATTTCAAGCAAAATACCATTTAAGAATGTCTGGTCAGGCAGATGAAGAAACGATAGATAAATTAATAGAAGTAGAAATGAAAATGTATTTGGATCAAATAGAAGAACTATCAGATTCCATTTACCCTGGTCTGCATAATAATGATGTTAAAATTGTTCAGAAAGCATTATCCTATTTTGGTTATTATACTGGGGAAATAGATGGAATATACGGTCCTCTAACCAAAAAAGCATTGGAAATTGCTGAAGAAGAACATGATATCGAACTGACAGAAAAGGTATCTAAGGAATCTCTTACAACGCTTTATCAATCCAGTAAAGCAGAAACGAAAAAAGTAAAAACGGAGCAGCAACAGACGGATAATGAAAGAAAAGAAACTGAAAAAGAAATAAAGAACGTAGAAAAAACAGGGAAAAATCACTCTGGTGTTGTTCAAGCTGCATATTCTTATATCGGAACTCCATATGTGTGGGGTGGTGAATCACCAGGTGGATTTGACTGTAGCGGATTTATTCAATACATTTATTCGACACAAAATATCACTACACCGAGAACAGTTCCTGAGATGTGGAATTTTGCAACTCCAGTAAATAGTCCATCGATTGGTGATCTTGTATTTTTTGAAACGTATAAACCTGGTCCATCACATATGGGGATTTATATTGGTGATGGAAAATTTATACATGCTGGTCAATCGAATGGAGTAGAAATTTCAAAGATGGAATACGACTATTGGCAAAAAAGATATCTTGGAGCGAAGCGGATAAAGTAATTAGTGAAATGTTATGGTACTAGAATATATTACCACTTCGTTTCGTAATAATCCCACTAAACACAACAAATACTAAGAAAAAAAGGTGGGATATAAATGACCGGATTAATTGTTAAACTAATTATTTCTCCAATAGCTATCATATTAGCTTCGTGGATCTTTCCTAATGTAGATTTCGCATATTGGTACCAACCCATTATCATTGGAGTCGTATTAGCGGTGATTGGATATTTTATGGAAGTGGCTATGTTACGAGAAGATACAAATTGGTTAAGTACGATTATGGATTTCGCTGCGTCTACTCTCATTATTTATTTTGGAGCGATGTTTTTCGCAGATTCTGAAGTAACTTTTTGGGGAGCAGCTTTAACAGGTGCAATTCTTGCGGTTACAGAGATTTTTCAACATAATTGGTTACTACAAAGTGGCAGGGTACGTAAAGACGATCCTGTAAGTGAGTAACGTAAAAAATCGAGTAGGTGGGATACTCCATCTACTCGATTTTTTTTAATCAGGAAATTATCAAATCAATAATCGAATTAGCCACTTCCAGCTCCAACCCCCATTGAAATTTCCTCACACATGCGATAGGAATGTTTAGCTAAAATTACAGCTCCCAATGACACCGAACCACCTGTGTTGGGACGGCACTTTCGTTTTGTTTACCATTCTTCATAAAACTGTTCTAAAAATGTTTCCATAAATGAATGACGTTCATTTGCAATCTGTTTTGCTGTTGCCGTATGAATTAAATCTTTTAGTTTTAACAATTTATCATAAAAATGCCGGATTGATGTTGATTCTTGTTTACTATCATGAAAAATCAATTGACCCTTAGCTCCTCCATAAGCAAAAGTCCGTGCAATTCCGATTGCCCCGATTGCATCAAGTCTATCGGCGTCCTGAACAATTTTCCCTTCTATTGTAGTAGGTGTTTTCCCTTTGCTAAACGAGACATCACGTGCAGCTATTCTTACTTTTTCAATTTCATCCGAGGAAACTTGTATCGATTCTAAAAATGAATATAAATCGTTTATTACTTTTGTTGGATTATCGAAAAGCTTATGATCGCCAATATCGTGAAGCCAGCCAGCTGCTTCAGCAACAAATAAATCTGCATTTTCTTGTTTAGCAATAGTTTTTGCCATTTCAGCAACGCGTTTCATATGAAAATAATCATGTCCTGTAGCATCATCATGAAATATTTCTTTTACATAGACTTGAATAGCCTGCAGTTGTTTTTCTTTTTCCATTAAAATAATCCTAAGATTCTTCCGTCTTCTGTAACGTCCATGTTCAAGGCAGCTGGTTTCTTTGGCAAACCTGGCATTGTCATCATGTCCCCTGTTAAAACAACGATAAAACCAGCACCAACAGCTATACGTAGTTCTCTAATGGAAACAGTGAACCCTTTAGGTCTTCCTATCAAAGTTGGGTCATCAGAGAGCGAGTATTGCGTTTTTGCCATACAAATCGGCAGTTTTCCCCACCCTTGCAGTTCATAAAAATTGAGTTGTTTTTTGACTTTAGATGACAATTCAATATCATCTGCTCCGTAAACAGTTTGAGCTACTTTTCGAATTTTTGTTTCCAAGGCATCTTCTAACTCATAAACGTATTTAAAATTTCTATCACTTGATTGGGCTTTTTTCACAATTTTTTCAGCTAGTTCAAGACCTCCTTCACCGCCTTGAGCCCATACGTCAGTTAGAGCTACTTCAATTCCTCTTGATTCACACCATGATTTAATAAAATTTATTTCGTCCTTTGTGTCAGTTGGAAATTTATTGATCGCCACCACGTAAGGTAATCCAAAATATTCTATCGTTTCAATATGCTTGTTAAGATTTTCTATACCGGTTTTTAATGCCTCTACATTTTCCTCCGTTAAATTATCTTTATTTACTCCACCATGCATTTTTAATGCACGGACAGTTGCTACAATAACAACTGCATCAGTATCAATGTTTCCTGCTCGTGTTTTAATGTCTAGGAATTTTTCAGCACCTAAATCAGCACCAAAACCAGCTTCTGTTACTACATATTCACCCAACTTGGCGGCCGTTCTTGTTGCCATAATACTATTACAGCCGTGTGCAATATTGGCAAATGGTCCACCATGTATTATTGCAGGTGTATTCTCGGTAGTTTGTACTAAATTAGGCTTTATAGCATCTTTTAATAACAGTGTCAGTGCCCCTTCTACTTTTAAATCCTTAACAGTTACCGGCGACTCATCGTATGTATACCCAATAACAATTTGCGAAATTCGTTTCTTTAAATCTTCAAGACTTGTCGCTAAACATAAAATAGCCATTATTTCAGAAGCAACTGTAATGGTAAATCCATCTTCTCTAGGAACACCTTTCAACGGCCCACCGAGACCAACGACAATTTCTCTTAATGCACGATCATTCATGTCCATAACACGTTTCCATTCAATTCTTCTTGGGTCAATATTTAATACATTACCTCGATGGATATGATTATCAATCATAGCTGATAATGCATTATTAGCGCTTGTGATTGCATGAAGATCTCCAGTGAAATGCAAATTGATATCTTCCATTGGCAGTACTTGTGAGTATCCTCCCCCTGCTGCACCACCCTTCATCCCCATTACAGGACCAAGAGAAGGCTCTCTTAATGCAATAATAGCTTTTTTGCCGATTCTGTTTAACGCTTGTCCTAATCCGACTGTAACTGTTGATTTCCCTTCTCCGGCAGGTGTTGGATTGATCGAGGTTACTAAAATCACCTTACCATTTGGCCTATTCTCAAGTTTTTTTAATAAATCATCAGACAGTTTTGCTTTTGTGTGACCATAGGGTTCCCAGTCTGTTTCCGTTAGATGGAGGTTTCCCGCAATCTCGCTAATTGGTTTCAGCGTAGCCTGTTGCGCAATTTCAATATCTGTTCTCATTTCATAAAACTCCTCTCTTAACTATAATTACAGTATAATCTATTTGTGTTTGTTTTCACATAATTATAAACGCTTTCATTATATCTTGAATTCCAACAAAAATATAGCCATTTCATCCAAAAAAAATAGCTGAATTTCAGCGGCAAATTCTTGACTGTTAATTGGAAATAAGCTATATTGGACACAAGCAAAGAAGATGTATGGAATCATTAAAGACAGGCAGCTTCTATAGAAGTGGATGCAATAGTGATCCTACGCTTCTATAAGAGTTGCCTTTTTGATGTTTTATTATTCTGCTTTGTATATTACCACGTTCTAAAGTAGGTTTTAGAAAACATACTTTTACGTGAAAGTTTCTAGGAGGATTGTTCACATGGAAAATGGAGTAGTAAAATGGTTCAATGCAGAAAAGGGCTATGGTTTCATCCAAGTAGAAGGTGGAAATGATGTATTTGTACATTATTCTGCAATTCAAGAAGAAGGTTTTAAATCATTAGAAGAAGGTCAAGAGGTTTCATTTGAAATCGTTGAAGGTGAACGTGGACCACAAGCTGCTAATGTCACGAAATTATAATCAAAACATTATATAAAAAGCGGTAATCTCACTAGATTACCGCTTTTTTTGGTAGTTTACTTGCTTTCTACAATCGTGATACGTATAATACTTTCTGTTGTATAATTCGCGGTTCGCAAACTCCCGCGTTATCAAAACTAAGGAGGAAATTTAATGGCAAATGAAATAATATGGATATTATTTGCAGTAGTGAATTTTTCGTTATTATTACTCTTTTATCGCTTATATGGAAAGATGGGTTTATTTGTTTGGATCGGAATGGCTACGGTAATTGCAAACATTCAAGTCCTAAAGACAATTGAATTATTTGGATTAACAGCCACACTTGGAAATATAGTTTATGGATCAGCATATTTAGCTACCGATATTTTAAACGAGAAATATAGTAAGCAAGATGCTAAGAAAGCAGTATGGCTGGGGTTTACCACGTTAATTACAATGACTGTCATCATGCAAATTGCTTTATCCTTCGAGCCTGGTCCTAATGACATAGCACATTCTTCACTCGAATCGCTATTTGGCATAATTCCACAGATAGCTTTGGGAAGTCTAGCTGCATATATTATAAGTCAATATTTTGATGTATGGATATATGATAAACTAAAAAAGCTATTTCCATCGGACAGATTTCTATGGATTCGAAATAACGGTAGTACGATGATAAGTCAATTATTGGATACTACTATATTTTGCAGTATAGCCTTTTATGGTCAATATCCTTTTGATATCTGGATAGAAATTTTTGTAACAACATATATTATCAAGTTTGTCGTGGCACTTCTAGACACACCATTTATGTATATCGCGAAGTATATGAATAATAAAGCGTAAAAAACGAGGATAGCAAATGCTATTCTCGTTTTTTATATCTTAGGTAGTGTAGCTTTTGTCAACGCCTTCTCCTCGCGAGGCACCCGTATTCTTAACAATCCGATATGGAATAATGGAAATAAAATTGCTGTAATATAGGCACCGTATAACATTGGAATTACAATTAACTCTACTAAAACAATTAGATAATTTGGATGCTTTATATATTTATATGGTCCCTTTTTTAGAATTGAAACTCCAGGTAGTACAATAATTTTCGTGTTCCAAAACCTTCCTAACGTTTGTATACACCAGACTCTACCTATTTGCACTGCTAGAAAAATACTAAACAGTAGATAATTTAAATGTCGATCATTAACACTATTTATGCTTACTTCGAACAAAATAGAAAGAAAAAACATTATATGCAGGATAACAAACCATTTATAATGTTTTTCTCCCTGCTCTATGCCTCCTCTATTTTTCATCCATTGTTCGTTCCTTTTTGCTATTATAAGCTCCACAAGACGTTGACAAATAATAACGCCAAGCAGGATCCACATCCAAGTTGTCATCGATTCCACTCCAATAATAATAATTCTGAGCTAAAGCCTGGCCCTAATGCTGATAAGATACTAAGTTCTTTTTCATTTATCTTTTCTTTCATCCACTCATTTAATACATAAATTACTGTTGCAGAAGACATATTTCCATGATTAGCTAATACTTTATAGGAATTAGCTAATTTCCCTTCAGATAATTGCAATACCTCCTCCATTGCTTCTAATACTTTTTTTCCACCCGGATGTGAAATAAATGAATGAACCCCAACTTCATTTACATGTATTTCTTGAAAAAATGCGTGTATATGATTACTCCAAAAGGTATGTACAAGTTCTGGAATACTTTTTGAAAAGATCACTCCTAACCCATTATTTGTTACGTCCCATCCCATAACAGAAAGACTATTCTTTTTCGTCACTGAACTTGTCTTAATAATCTTCGGTAATACTTTTTTTCGAAAGGAATGATAAGGTGAATCTTCACCACTAATTAAAACAGCTGCTACGCCATCACCAAATAAAGCAGTACCAATTAGGTTACTTTTTTTATTATCATTTTTTTGAAACGTTAACCCACATAATTCACAACAAACCAATAGGGCGGTTTTGTCAGGATGTGCAGAAATCCAGTCAAATGCCCGGGATAAGCCTGTAGCCCCACCAGCACATCCCAATCCCCATAAAGGCATGCGACAAATGTTATCGCGAAAAGGTCGTTCGTTAAGTATATGAGCATCAATTGATGGTGTAGCAATCCCTGTCGATGATACGAAAATAATCATGTCCACCGCATTATACGGAATAGCTTCCTTTAAAAATTCCTTGTTCGTTAAACAATTATCAATAGCCTCAAGTGAGTACTTACATGCATATTGTTGATACAAGTTATTTTTCTCTTCAAAAGAGTGATTCTCTTTAAACCACTCCTTATCAACAACAAATTGTCGTTTGTTTATTTCAGCATGGTCAAATACAGGAAGTAATCTAGTTAATTCCGTTTCGGTATAAGTAAATATATTTTCGACTAGTAGCTTTATCTCTTGCTGTGTTATTTCATGTTGCGGAATGCCTACACCAGTTGAACAAATAAATGCCATAGTATCTCCTTCTTCATTATTATGTTTAAGATAGTTTGTGTTATTTTCAGTAATTTATGTTTCGTTAATCAACTTATATAGCACGACTTACAACTATAAATATGTCCATATCGTGACACTTTATACAAGTGTGATATTTATCATAGATGAGTTTGGAACTATATAGGAATATATGTTTATAAATCAAAATGAAAAGAGGGATGTTGAATGAGTGATCTACCGAAAAAAAACAAGCATTCTAGTCTTCAAAAAGAAGACCCAAATTTAAGAGGTACATTAATTTCTGTACTTTTACTTGGAACATTCATCGCTGTAAGTTGGTTTGGGGTTTTTGCAATATTCGTTTCAAGATAAACGTGAACAAGAATGATTAGGGAGAGTGAACAGACATGCATTTACACAAATATGAAAAGATTTGGCTTATATTTGGGGTTGGATCTTTACTATTGTTTCTAACTATCATTGGTTTTGGAGCATTTTATAAAGGACTACAACCACAAAGTCACATGATGACAATCGATCCGGAAAATGTGGAGGCGTATGATGCGTTCAAACAAGAAAATTTAGGTGTTACAAAAGTAAATGATCAAAAATATATTGTTAATGTTGTCGCAACAGCATTTAATTTTGACTTAGGAAAAAACGAAGATGGTACCCCTCTTAAGGAAATTCGTATTCCAAAAGGAGCAACCGTATTGTTTCAGGTAACTACAAAGGATGTAGTCCACGGATTTTCAATTGCAGGTACAAATGTAAATATGATGGTTGAGCCCGGTTATATAAGTAGTTATGAAACTAAATTAGATAAATATGGAGAATTTACGTTATTATGCAATGAATACTGTGGTTTAGGACATCATCTCATGTCTACTAAAGTGGAGGTGTATTAGTCATGATTAATGAAAAATTACAATTAACCAAGAAAGATACAAGATTATCAATGGCTTTTATATATGTTGCGTTTATTTCGCTATTAATCGGTGGTTTGATGGGACTGTTACAAACTTTTGTTAGATCAGGTGCTTTAACACTTCCATGGGGGATCAATTACTATCAAATATTAACCGTACATGGTGTAATTTTAGGTCTTGTTTTAACAACTTACTTTATCATTGGTTTTCAATACGCGTTAATGAAAAAGACAGTTGGAATTACAATTAAAGAACGAAAAATAGCTTGGATTGGCTTTTGGATTATGCTAGTTGGAACAATTATGACTGCTGTAACAATTTTGTTAGGTAAAGCGAGTGTTCTGTATACATTTTATGCACCACTAAAGGCCCATCCAGCGTTTTATATTGGGTTAGCATTAGTTATTATCGGTAGTTGGGTAGCGTGTTTTGTAAACTTTCATCAATTATTTAGATGGAAGAAAGATAATAAAGGCGAAAAATCACCATTATTAGCATTTATGGTTGTCATTAACATGTTATTGTGGTTAATTGCCACACTTGGAGTAGCTGCCACAGTTATAATTCAATTTATCCCATGGTCATTAGGATATGCTGAAACAATTAACGTTTTGGTTAGTCGAACATTGTTCTGGTATTTTGGTCATCCATTAGTATACTTTTGGCTACTACCTGCCTATATGGCTTGGTATGCAATTATACCAAAAGTTATCGGTGGAAAAATATTCAGTGATTCACTAGCCCGCTTATCTTTTGTATTATTTTTAATGTTTTCTATACCGGTTGGATTCCATCATCAACTGACAGAACCCGGAATTGATCCAACTTGGAAATTTATACAGGTAGTACTTACTTTTATGGTAATTATACCATCATTGTTAACAGCGTTTTCGATGTTTGCAACGTTTGAGATTACTGGACGAAGAAAAGGTTTTACTGGTCTATTTGGTTGGTTTAAACATCTACCATGGAAAGATGTACGGTTTTTCGCACCAATGATTGGTATGCTAGCTTTTATCCCTGCTGGCACAGGTGGAATCATTAATGCATCACACCAATTAAATGCCGTAGTTCACAATACAATCTGGGTTACTGGCCATTTTCACTTAACCGTTGCAACAACTGTTATTTTGACATTTTTTGGTGTATCCTATTGGTTAGTCCCGGTATTAACTGGACGTAAATTAACAAAAAAAATCAATAATCTCGGATTAATTCAAACTGTTGTTTGGGCAGTCGGTATGTCCTTTATGTCTGGTTCGATGCATATTGCAGGACTTTTAGGAGCTCCTAGGCGATCAGCTTATTCAACTTATGGAGGAACAGAACAAGCTTCAGATTGGATTGGCTATCAAATAGGTCAAGCTATTGGCGGTTCTATTTTATTCATTGGAATATTATTGATGATTTATATTTTTATAAATCTAGCTTTTTTTGCACCGAAAGGTAACGAGGAATTCCCACTTGCTGAGGAAGAAAAAGATGCGGAGCCAACCCCAAAATTTTTGGAGAACTGGAAATTATGGATTGGATTAACTGTTGTGTTGATATTGTTTGCTTATACAATTCCATTTATAGATATTATTGTACATTCACCAGCAGGGTCACCTCCATTTGATTGGCCAATTGGGAATCAATAATGTAAATAAAGGCTCTTTTCGCAAAGGTGGAGTGTATACGGGCCGGGCGCAAAAACCTATAAAAATGCTAAATGAACACTACACTTATGTTGCTATTTATATCAACATTAGATTTGAAAAAGCAATAACCTTCTAGAAAACAATCTAAATAAAAAACAGGGGAACTCTCCCCTGTTTTTTATAAATTATATATATCCGTATATTTTTTAGTTAAATAAGAAACTAGATAGTCTGGATTCAATTGTTCGTTTGTAACATCTTGAATAATTTCTAATGGTTTTTTCATTTTACCATATTGGTGAATATTCTTCGTTAACCATTGACGAATTTGATCAAAATCACCTTTCACAATACTATCATTCAAATTTAACTCCTTATTCATTGTATGCTGGAATTGTGCTGCATACATGTAACCAAGTGCATACGATGGAAAATACCCGAAATCTCCCCCTGCCCAATGAATATCTTGTAGCACCCCTTCCCGGTCTGTTGGTGGTTCAATTCCTAAATAATCGATCATTTTTTCATTCCATAAATGCGGCAACTCCGAAACATTGATATCTCCATTGATTAATGCCTTTTCTAGCTCATATCGGATCATAATATGAAGCGGGTATGTTAATTCATCTGCTTCGATTCGGATAAATGATGCCTTAACCTCATTTACCGCTCGATAGAAGTCATTTAATGATACGCCATTGAAATGCTTTGGAGCGTATGATTTAAACAGATTATAGTGAGACTGCCAAAAAGATTTACTTCGACCAACAAAATTTTCCCAAAACAATGATTGCGATTCATGAATTCCCATAGAAGTTCCTGTAGCTAAAGGCGTAAAAGCTAACTTTTGACTAATATTTTGTTCATAAAGTGCATGACCACCCTCATGTATGGTACCAAATACTGCCATACGGAAATCTTCTTCATCATATCTTGTTGTAACACGTACATCGTTCATATTTATTCCAATAGCGAATGGATGAATAGTCTCATCTAGTCGACCAGAAGCAAAATCATATCCCATACGTTTTAGGATCTCCACACTAAAAGCTTCTTGCTCTTTTTTAGGAAAGTGCCCTGTAAGAACAGATGGATCAGGTTTTGCGTTACTCTGATTAATGTTATCCACTAAGGTTGTTAATTCATTTCTTAGCTCCGGAAACACCTTGTCTAGTGTTTTGGTTGTAACCCCTGGTTCATATTCATGCAATAACGCATCATAAATGTTGTCTTCATAACCCCAATAATTTGCAAATTTTTTATTATAGTCGACCAGTTTCTCTAAATGTGGCTGAAATAAGGAAAAGTCTGATTTTTCTCTTGCCTCTTGCCAAATGGATTCAGATTTTGATTGGAGCATGACGTATTCTTTATATTCTTCTGCAGGAATTTTTCGATTACGTTCATATGTCTCTTCACAATCCTTGATTGTCTTTTTAATAACGTCATTTTCAGTTGAATAATTTAGCTTATCAATAAAGTATTTCATTTTCTCAGATGTTTCGAGTTGATGAAGTTTTTCCGATAAGAAGCCAATAACCTCTGAGCGTTGCTCGACGCCTTTTTTAGGAATTTTTGTCCGCATATCCCAGTGAGCTAGCATAATCGCTTCACGGTATGAATTTTTTTCTTTTAACAAATCTTGAAATTCTTTTTCTAATAACGACGAGTTCCCCATATTTCTTCCCCCTCTATCTCTTGCCAAAATATTGATAGTAATTTGTTTGAATGAACCCGTTAAACAGTTTTCTTTTCTTGGTTGCTTTTTGTCCATATTGTTTTTCAAATTCTGTAAACGCAGTTAAAATATATACACTCCATGTTGGATGCTCTTTCATAATAGTTCCAAGATCCTTATATAGGCCAGCAACTGTTTTTTTATCTCCAATTCGTTGACCATATGGTGGATTACCGATGATGTAACCGTACTCGTTTCGAATAAACAAGTCTTTTACCTGCATTTGCTTCCACTCAATTAAATCGCCTAGTCCTGCTTCTTTTGCATTATCTTTAGAAATTTTTATCATACTATGGTCAATGTCTGAACCAATTATCGTAAGTTTTTGATCATAATTTGCTTTATCTTCGGCTTCCTCAAAAGCTTGTTCCCAATAGTTACTTTTGATAAAATCCCATTTTTCCGAAGCGAACTCCCTGTTAAAGCCTGGTGCAATGTTTTGTCCGATCAAGGCAGCTTCAATTGGAATTGTTCCAGAACCACAGAAAGGATCGATTAACATGTGGTCCGGTTTCCAATTAGTAAGTTTTATTAATGCAGCAGCCATGGTTTCTTTTAATGGAGCCTCCCCCTGGCCAACACGATATCCACGTTTATGTAATCCACTACCAGATGTATCTAATGTTAATGTTACTTTGTCTTTATGTATAGCTACTTCCACCTTATAAACTGCTCCAGACTCCGACATCTTAGTGGCGAGCCCATATTTGAGTTTCAATCGTTCAGCCATAGCCTTTTTCACGATAGCCTGACAATCTGGTACACTATATAAAGTTGATTTTATTGATTTCCCAGAAACGGGGAATTGGCCATCCTCCGTTATGAAATTTTCCCATGGTAACGCTTTAGTATTTTCAAAAAGTTCATCAAAGGTCATTGCTTTAAATTCTCCAATTAACAATTTAACCCTGTCAGCAGTTCGTAACCATAAATTACAGCGTGGAATTGCTGATATTGGTGCATTGAATAAAACCTTCCCATTATCAACTTCTACCTCATACCCAAGATCCCGTACTTCATTTGCAACAACCGACTCCAGTCCCATTGCTGCAGTTGCTATTAGTTTTACGTGTTGTACCATTTACATATTCACTCGTTTCCATAACTTAAATTAGTCTTAGTTTACCATTGTAAACTATAAATTAAAAAGGATATATATAATTTAACAGTAAAAAACCTTTCAAAAAAGCTATAAGCGATTTGAAAGGTTTGATCATATGTTTAAAATTATAGACCAATGAATGCTCGATAAGCCATGTTCTGTACCATTGTACTCAAGTGGTGGTCAGCCTTGTACATTTGGTCGTAATCATCTATCTACAAGTATAACTTGTCCCTTTTTCGGTTCATTTCCCTAATCAAGGATGCCCCTACCATTATTTGGGTTGCTCACTCGCGGGGTTTACCTCGTTCCACTCTGGATGTTTCCACCCAGACTTCGTCACTGTGGCACCTTCAAGGATATTCTTCCTTATCATGATAGACTTAGGAATTTCTCCTGCCGTTAGCCATCACAGGCTACCTTGACTTATGAATTCGTCAAGCACGAACACTACAAACATCACAGTTTGTGTGAGCATGGACTTTCCTCTGCATTGGTATGCAGCGATTACATGAGCACTCAATTTTCTTCTAAATCTAGTATACCATATTTGAGTCTTATGTTCATTGGTAAAAATAAGAAAACAATTAAGAATCAGCGTCAGCGTACTTTTTGCCAAAAACAGCCTTTTCTAGATTAGATAACCGTTTCAAAATGTCATAATTAACTTGATGATTAGGAGCTGTTGATCTTGTTCTAGTTTGGTCTGACTGCTTTTTAAGTCGTTCATTTTCTTGTTTTAACCTATCAATTTCCTGCTCAAAAGCTTCATAATCTTGTATGATTGTATCTAAAAATTCATCTACTTCTTCCTGGTTATAACCGCGCATTGCTGTTTTAAAATTTTTCTCTAAGATATCTTTTCCGTTCAATTGAATCTGATTAAACGCCATTGTAATTATCACCTCATAATTATTCACAATTCATCTATATTTTTTCAAACAAACAAGCTTATGTCAATTTTAATTATATTTTTGAGATATTAATTTATGTCTACTAATTAGTATACCATAAATATGAGAAACTTTGACTTGTTCCACACGTAAATGGACAAAAGTCAAAGTTTCTCTAAAACGAAATATGATTTGGTTGTTTTATTTCGTAGAATTCGTTAAATCTTCCGGTTGAAATGAAAATGGTAATAGTTCTTCCATATTAACTGTTTTTACATCATTATGTAGATTTGTTAAATGAATGGTCATTGAACTATTAAAAAATTCACTCATAACTTGTCTACATGATCCACAAGGTGGTACAGGTCTCTCTGTATCAGCTGCAATTGCCATTTCAACAAACTCTGTTTCCCCATCGGCGATTGCTTTAAATATGGCAACACGCTCCGCACAACAGGTTACTGGAAATGCCGCATTTTCGATATTACAACCATTATATAATTTCCCAGACTTAGTAAGTAATGAGGCTCCGACAGGGAATTTAGAATATGGTACATATGCCTTTGATCTCATTTTTTTAGCTTCTTCAATTAAATTTCCTTGATCCATCTTACTTTCCCCTTTCACTTTAGGTGGAAAGTAATTATACGAGACATCACTATAATTGTAAAGCGTTTGCACTACTTAAAGTTCATTAATTAATTGATCAAATATAAAATGGACTGAATGATTTAACTCCATATAACGTTTTCGTTTTACATCAATATAAAAGCTGTGCATTAATAAAAGTTCCATATTTTCTCTAGTCGATGTTACTTGATGCGGATGTAAGTTAACTTTCCGTTCCTTTACAGTTTTTAACGTAGCTTCTTCCCACACTTCTAAAAGCCGATATATTGGTGCAGTATATTCCTTAACATTTAAAAAGAACGTTTTATCCCGCTTGTTTTCAGGAGGTTCATTATTTTCAAATCTATCTTTTAACAAATTAAGTTCACGTTTAAGTTCTTCCGTTTGTTCCTTTAAATCCATCGTAAAAAAACCGCCTTTGTATATGTTCTACATATAACTGTACCACGGTTTAAGAAATTATTGCACGGTTTTTAATTGGTTGCTTATTAATTGTACCCTTTTTATGGAATGTTGTTGTTCGTAAAAGGAATCAGTAATTTTATTTTCCACTTTCATCTGAAGTTTTTGATCAATCCATCTAAGCTGATCAGAAATACGTTGCAGGGAATCAGCAAACTCTTTTTTTTCAATACCGTACTGAGAATACTCCAAATTATGTGCACGTATACCCATTAGATTCACCCTCACCTTTTAATTATTTACTAACTAATTCGTTATAATGGATGACTATCCTTCCTATTCGACAAAACTAGAAGAAATAGTGCAAAACTAGTGGTATTACTCATTTTTTTATAAAAATTAGACAGACTAATTGTAAAAGGAGGCATTCAATATGAAGAAACAAAAAAAGCAAAAATCTGAGGAAAAGGAAAAGAAAAAATGGAACGGTTTTGGAAATAAAAAATTAGATGGACCAGACAGACCATCCACTTAAAAATGTTGTTAAAACAAGGATTTGTAATCAATACAAATCCTTGTTTTATGTAAACATATTTTTAACGTGATAATATGCGAATAACATATCCCGCTTCTTATAAAATAAAGTTCCTACATCTTTTTTAGGTAAACTACAATAAGGAACTTCATTGAACCATTTTGATTTTATGCCCCCCCATTTATACCAATCATTTCGAACTATATCTTGATGGGTTATGGTAGGATACACTAAACGTAATAATGGACTCTTCGGAAAAGATACATCTAGAAATTTTTCATAATCCCATCTTGATCCCGTATGCTCAATAGTTAACACAAAGCTTAAAATGTTGTCATAGATGCTGGGGTTGAAGATTATTGAAGCTATCTGTTTACCTAACGTAATGCGATTTGTAAGGTTGGTAAAATCATGGACAAATGCTCCATGGATTTTAGTGCTTTTAGTTGGTAAAACAACAGCATTCATGAATAAAAAATCCTGTAAGAGGTATGGAAGTTTAAAAAATACCTGATACTTAAAATAGGACTGTTTAATTACTGGAGAATGAATGACATTTTGTTCATTTATTATAAGGGCGACCATAAGTCTTTGTTTATCATGATTGTGCCAAAATCGGTACCACTCGTTAACGATAAAACTGGAAACGTGAAACTTTTTTAACAAATAGAATAATGGAGTGTTAACTTTTTTTGAAAGCTTATATACTAATAATTGTGGATATGCATCTGAAAAAATTAGCCAGTTTGCCCGTTCGTATATCATGAAGAAGCGGTTACGGACATCTTTATGAAGAATTTTTTTGTAAGGTGGTAAGAATAGATCAGTCATATTCCATCCAGCATTTCTAGATACAAGACTTGCTACTAACGTCCATTGTATTTCAGGATTATCCATATAAAAGTTTTGATATGCTTTTGTACGGGAAATATTATCAACGTTATGCGCTTTGGTCTTCATTATTATATAATGAATATAGTCTTGTTCCCTTATACTTGGATACATGAAATTACCTACTTTCTACTCGTGCTCTTTTTAACTATCTTCACAAAACACACGTTTTATACGTTGCTAGTTATCAAGAATCAGTTT
The DNA here is from genome assembly GCF_900187325.1 of Virgibacillus ndiopensis. Classification (GTDB taxonomy): domain Bacteria; phylum Bacillota; class Bacilli; order Bacillales; family Amphibacillaceae; genus Virgibacillus_E; species Virgibacillus_E ndiopensis. The sequence continues at coordinate 551,010 of NZ_FZMZ01000005.1, forward strand.
TTCTGATATGATACTGTAATATGCAGGAGGGAAAATGGATGAATTATCCTAATGGGAAAAAGAAATCAGTTCCACTAAATGGAACAAGTAAGCTAAACAAAAGCAGTTTTAGTAATCGTGGTATGACATTGGAAGATGATATAAATGCAACGAATACGTATTATTTAGAAATGAACAAGGCAGTTATTCATAAAAAACCTACACCAGTACAAATTGTAAAGGTAAATTATCCGAAAAGAAGTGCAGCTGTCATAACGGAGGGATACTTTAAACAAGCATCAACGACAGACTATAATGGCTTATACCGCAAAAAGTATATTGATTTTGAGGCAAAAGAAACAAAAAATAAAACACTGTTCCCTCTAGCAAATATTCATGAGCATCAAATTATTCATATGAAATCTATTGTTGATCATGGGGGAATTTGCTTTTTGATCATTCGATTCGCTGTTTATGATGAGACATTTTATTTTCCTGCTGAGAAACTTTTTTCTTATTGGAACAACAAGATAAGCGGCGGGAGAAAATCCATACCCTATGATAATGTAAAACAGGAGGGGTATCTTATACCCTTTCAATACCAAGCACGAGTAGATTATCTAGCAATAATTGATAAGTTTTATTTTTAGAGACGGAGGAATGAGCTATGGCAGATAACAGCCAATCTCGTACTGCAAGAAGAAAACAAAAAAATTCCAAAAAGAAACCACTATGGAAACGAATTATGCTTATAACAGGAATCGTCGTCTTAGCATTAGTAATTGGTGTCGGTGCCCTATTCACATATTATATTGCTACCGCACCAGAAATTGATGCTTCAAAGCTATCTGATCCGTTTTCATCGAAAATATATGATAAGGACGGCGAACTGATAGCTGATTTAGGAAAGAAACAACGAACAAAGATAGGTTATGACGATCTACCACAGGTTTTAATTGATGCGGTTATCGCAACAGAGGACTCGAGATTTTTTGAACATCCTGGTATTGATATTTGGCGAATTGGTGGTGCAATCGTATCCAACATAACTGATGGTTTCGGTTCTGAAGGTGCAAGTACGATTACACAACAAGTAGTTGAAAAATCATTTCTTTCTCATGAAAAGAAAATTAAAATTAAAGTCCAAGAGCAATGGCTAGCGCTTCAATTGGAACAGAAATATTCTAAAGAAGAAATATTAGAAATGTATTTGAACAAAGTCTATTACGGCGCTGGTGCTTACGGTGTAGCTAAAGCTGCTCAAATATACTTTGGGAAAACGGATTTAAGTAAACTTACCTTACCAGAGGCAGCAATTTTAGCTGGATTGCCGCAGCGTCCATCAGGATATAATCCATTTAATCATCCTGAGTTGACCAAAAAACGGGTGAATACGGTATTGCATCTAATGGTCATGCATGGAAAAATTACTGAAAAAGAAGCTGAAGAGGCCAAAAAGGTCGATATTCCATCATTATTAACAGATAAAAAACCAGACAACTCTTCGTATGAAGCATTTATTCAAAGAGTGAAAAAAGAGGTAGAGAAAAAAGTTGATGGTGCTGATATATATACAGATGGATTAAAGGTCTATACAACATTAGACACTGACATTCAGGAACATGTTGAATTCCTATTATCGGAAAACGAAGATAACCCAATCCAATATCCGGACAAAGTTGAGGACTCAAAAGGAAAACAAGTTGATTTACAAGCTGGTATGGTTGTTTTAGACACGAATAATGGTGCTATAAGAGCAATCGGTGGAGCACGAGGCGGTCTGGAAAAAGGTGGCTGGAATTACGCTATCGATGGGAATGGGCGCCAACCGGGCTCCACAATTAAACCAATACTTGATTATGGTCCAGTTATCGAAAATCAGCAGTGGTCAACGTATCATCAAATTAATGATGATAAACCATATGATTTAGGAGGAGGTCACGCGGTCGACAACTGGAACAATAAACATCCTGGCTGGATAACAATGCGTACTGCGTTAGCTGACTCATTGAATGTACCAGCACTTAAAACATTTGGGGAAGTTGGCAAAGCAGATGCAAAAGAATTTGCTGAAGGATTAGGTATAAATATTAACGATAAGTTACAAACAACTGATGCAATTGGTGGTGCCGGACTTGGTGTTACACCAATGGAACTTGCCGGTGCTTATCGTGCTTTTGGTAATGAAGGTATTTATAACGACCCTTATGCAGTTACAAAGGTTGTATTTCCAGACGACAAAGAAGTTGACTTGAAACCGAAACCGGAAGCTGCAATGTCTGATTCTACAGCATATATGATTACCGACATGCTGAAATCAGTCGTTACAGAGGGAACAGGTTACAGAGCTAATATACCGGGCCTTCCAGTAGCTGGTAAAACTGGAACAACAAATCTGCCAGGAAAAGCAGCTAGTCCTGACTCATGGTTTAGTGGATATACAACAAATTATACAATTTCAGCTTGGGTTGGTTACGATGATCAAAAAGTGGCTATTCCAACTGAATACAAGGTAACTCCACAATTACTGTTTAAAAACACGATGACGGAGATATCAAAAGATATTGAAACAGCTGATTTTAAAAAGCCGAGTTCAGTTGTAGAAGTTGCTGTTGAAAAAGGATCTAATCCTGCTAAATTACCTAGTGACTATACACCTGAATCAAAAATTATAACAGAGCTTTTTGTAAAAGGAACAGAACCAACTAAAACAAGTGAAAAATATGATAAGCTTGATCCAGTAAGCAAATTAAAAGCAAAATACGATAAGGATGCAAATTCCGTTAATGTCGAATGGGAATATGATAAAGATGCAGATGTTTCCTTTGATGTAAGTGCTAGTGTAAACGGTGGTCAAATGCAAAGTCTATCATCAACTGAGGATACATCTATTGCTATCTCAAATGTTGAACCTGGGGCTGAGTACGAAATTCAAGTCGTTGCAGTTAGTAACAAAGATGACGCTAATTCAAGTGAAGCTAAAACGACGAAAGTGAAGGTTCCTGGTGATAAAGAAGATGAAGAAGATGAGAATGAAGACAGTCAAGGTAACATAAAATCAGTTAGTGGTTTGACCGCAACCTATGAGGGTGGTAATACAATCGACGTATCTTGGCAATATAATGGTCCGCCTGCAACTTTTGAGGTTATCGTTTCACTTGAAGGAGGCGCACCACAAAAACAAAATGTAAATTCAAATGGTCTAAAAATTGACAATGCACAGCCTGGTAAAACATACACGATCTCCGTAACACCAATTGGTAAAAATGGGGCAAATAGTGGTGTTCGTGGAGAACCACAGGGTAAGTCGATAACTATCCCACCGAATGGTGATGGAGATGAAAATGAAGAAAGTGATGGTGGAAACCCAAATGAGGGAACGGAACAACGTACACATGGAGGAGAATAATTAACAAAGAGGCAAACTCAAATGAGTTTGCCTCTTTCCTTTTGTAAATTAATTTTATATTTTCTCAACCTTTTTCATCCGCTTCTGCCCTTCTCTGCAAAGATCCAACAATGGACATTCAGGGCAATTGGGATTTTTAGCTTTACAATGATAGCGACCAAAAAATATCATTCGATGATGTGTTACACTCCATTCATCTATCGGTACCTTTTTCATTAACGTCTGCTCTACCTCTAAAACAGAATCCTTATAGCGGCAAATTGCTAACCGTTTAGCGACACGCTCAACATGTGTATCAACAGCAATCGCCGGTTCATTGAAAGCAACTGACGCAACAACATTTGCTGTTTTTCTTCCTACTCCAGCTAATTTCATCAGTTCTTCTCTCGTGTTAGGTACCTTACCTTCATACTCATCCAACAGCATTTGACAAAGCTTTCGAATATTTTTAGCCTTATTGCGATATAGACCAATTGATTTAATGTCTTGCTGCAATTTTTCTAACGAGACAGCTAGATAGTCTTCAGGGGTTTTGTATTGTTGAAAAAGGTCTCTTGTAACTTTATTAACGAGCACGTCTGTACACTGAGCAGATAGCAAAACAGCAATCACTAATTCAAATGGATTAGAATGTTTCAGTTCACATTCCGCATCAGGAAACATATCTCTAAAAACGTCTAAACAGTATCTAACTTGCTTTTTGTTCAACATCCTTATTCTCCCTCTAACCAATTATAATAAAATGATGTATCCCTCTTTTTTGAAGGATTTGATGACTTATTCGTTTGATTTGTATGAAAAGCTTTGGAAAATTCCCTAGCTTGTTCAACTGTATTTATTCCTTTCTTTTTCCATTCTCTAAGAATACGATCTATATATTTGAAATTTAGCTTTCCCATCAAAACAGATTCTCGAAGTGCAGCCTTTATTAGTGATGGTGCTAATTCATCTTCATCTAGCCACACATTGACGGTCTCTATTTCAAATGGTGATAATGGTCTTCCGAATTCCTGTTCAAATAGAATAAAAATTGTACCATCTTCTTGGTCTGGTTCAGGTGCCTCCTTTGAAAAAATTTTCTCCCATAGAGGATCTAACGAATACACTTCTCCCAGCTGTTGTTGATCATTTTCTATTTGCTCAATCGATAGAAAACCTTTCTGAATAAGCTTCCGTAATACATTCGAGCATTCTTTTTCATCTATTGTTAAATAAGATGCCAATTCATTTGGTGTTGGAAATTCATTTGAATTCATTATAAAACGATGTATCTGTAATAATAACATTACATCTTTCTCATCCATCCCGTATTCTTTGTAGGAAGTTAATAATTTTGTTGGGATTTGTATTTGATTTAGTAATATTTGTTGAAATGGAATTGCTTTTGTCATATTCATGCACCTCATACATAGTATAGCACGTATAAATTATAAACGAATAAAAATCCCTCGCTTTTAAAACAAGGGATTTAAGTAATTAAATTTTTTAATTATCGCATACACGGAGGGTATAGTCCATCCATCACTAAGCCGCGCACCCGTTTTTTAATTTAAGGGTATAATCGATTTAATAAACGTGGGAATGGGATTGTTTCTCGAACATGCTCTACTCCTGACAACCATGCTACTGTTCTTTCTAAACCTAGACCAAAACCGGAATGTGGAACACTTCCATATTGACGAAGCTCTAAATACCATTTATATGCATCACCAGTTAAGTTGTGTTCTTCATATCGTTCTTTCATCAATTCAAGATTATCAATACGTTGTGAGCCGCCAATAATTTCTCCGTATCCTTCTGGAGCAATCAAATCAGCACATAAAACAACATCATCACGATTAGGATCTGGTTTCATATAGAAAGCTTTTATATCTTTTGGATAGTTCGTGATAAATACTGGTTTAGCAAAGCTTTCTGCAATTGCAGTTTCATGCGGAGCACCGAAATCCTCTCCCCATTCAATATCTGTAAATCCTTTTTCCTTTAATAACTCGATTGCATCATCATAAGAAATTCTTGGAAACGGTGCTTGAATGGCTTCTAGTTTTGTTGTATCTCGTTCTAAAATGTCTAGTTCGAGTTTGCAATTTTCTAGAACCGATTGAACAATAAAGCTCACATATTGTTCTTGTATTTCCAAGCTTTCATCATGATTAATAAACGCCATTTCAGGTTCAATCATCCAAAATTCAATAAGATGTCTTCTTGTTTTTGATTTCTCAGCACGAAATGTCGGACCAAACGAGAATACCTTACCGAAAGCCATTGCTGCAGCTTCCATATACAACTGACCACTTTGTGATAAGTAAGCTTCTTCATCAAAATATTTTGTATGAAATAATTCTGTCGTTCCTTCTGCAGATGATCCAGTTAATATTGGTGGATCAATTTTAACATAACCACCATCATTAAAAAATTGATACGTTGACCGAATGATTTCATTACGAATTTTCATCACCGCATGCTGACGTTTAGAACGAAGCCAAAGATGACGATGATCCATTAAAAATTCTGTTCCGTGTTCTTTCGGTGTTATTGGAAAATCAACTGCTTCGTGAATCAATTCGATTGATTGTACTTGCATTTCATAACCAAATGGTGATCTTTTGTCTTCCACAATCGTACCTGTTATGTACATCGAAGTTTCTTGTGTCATGTTTTTAGCAAGTTGAAAATCTTCCTCGCTTACTTCACTTTTCACTACAACTCCTTGAATAAACCCAGTTCCATCACGTAATTGTAAAAAAGCAATTTTTCCACTGGATCTTTTATTGGAAAGCCATGCTCCGATTGTTACTGTTTGTCCTTCATAGTTCATTACTTGTGCTATTGTTGTCTTCAAAAAAGTTCCCTCCAAAAAACTAAGATTGATGGTTTAGTACAAAACGTTTTATTCGCTTAGATGCTTCTATTAATAAATCAATGGATGTTGCATAAGATAATCGCACATTCTCATTTGCCCCAAAACCAGATCCAGGGACTAATGCAACTTTTTCTTCTTCAAGCAGTGCAGCTACCCACTTATCGACATTGTCAAATCCGTTTAACTTCGCTGCTTCTTGCACATTTGGAAATAGATAAAATGCACCTTTTGGTTTCTTACATTTAATTCCGGGTATTTCAATTAGTAAGGCATATAGTTTTTCTAACCGTTCCTTAAAAGCTTGTTTCATTTCTGTAATTGGATCTTCGTTAGACGTATACGCTTGAAGCGCGGCATATTGTGCAATTGAAGTTGGATTAGACGTTGAATGTGAAGCAAGATTTGTCATTGCTTTAATAATTTGTTCATTTCCTGCTGCATAGCCAATCCGCCAGCCCGTCATAGAATGTGATTTGGAAACGCCATTAATAACAACAGTCTGTTCTTTTAGTTTATCAGATAGTTGTGCGATTGAAACATGTAAATCATCGGTATAGATTAATTTTTCATATATTTCATCAGAAACAATCGTAATATTATGTTTTAAACATACTTCTCCAAGCATTGCCAATTCCTGTTCGTCATACATCATTCCTGTAGGGTTACTAGGTGAATTAATAATCAATGCTTTTGTTTTTTCGGTAATAACTGCTTCTAGCTGATCTGGTGTAATCTTGAAATCATTGTCTTCTGCCGCTTTAATAATGGTTGGGTTACCACCCGCTAATTTGATTTGTTCCGGATAACTCACCCAGTATGGCGCTGGAACAATCACTTCATCACCCGGGTTTAAAAGCACTTGAAATAATGTATATAAAGCATGTTTAGCCCCTGTAGTCACAATTATTTCATTTGTATTATAAACCAATTGGTTGTCATCTTTGAATTTTTTAATAATTGCTTCTTTAAGTTTAAGTATTCCACCTGATGGCGTATACTTTGTTAACCCGTTTCTCATGGATTTTTCAGCAGCTTCAATAATATATTCAGGGGTATTAAAGTCAGGCTCACCTGCACCCAACCCAATAACGTCAAAGCCCTGTTGTTTTAATTCTTTTGCTTTAGCTGTAATGGCAAGTGTTGATGATGGTGTTAATGTCTTTACTCTATTTGCTAATTCCATAACGATCACCTTCCTATTTAAACATACTTTTTAAACGAAATTGTTCATATCGTTCTCCATCATAAATTGATAAATAATCAAAAATATACCGCCCAGAATTGTCCTTATATGTTATTTCCCATAATGGCTTTTCTTTTACCATTGCTGGCATAATTTCAATTAATTCACATTTATTACATTGGGCTTGCCATTGTTCTTTAATATTTTGTTTGCTTATTATTTCCTTAGTGTTAATAATTGTTAATTTTTCCGATTCATTTTCAATCGGAACAAATACCAGTTTGTCTTCTTCCTCTTTGGTACTACCTCGTACAACATGATATTCGGTTAATCCTTGAAAACGCGATATACTTGCGATTGACGACAACTCGGTTTCATCCAAAACTTTTTTCTTCGTTTGGCTAAAACCATCCGTTTTGCTCAATTGAATATCATGATATAAAAACCCACTGTAAATAAAACAAGATATGAGCACAAGACATAAAACTAAAAAAGTCCATTTCAACCATTTAGGTACGATAGATCGTGAATACTGCTTGTTTATCATCGTTTTCATCTAATGCCAGCCCAAACATTAGATCGTCCTTTTTTAGTGTTCGATTTAAGCAATCGACAATTTTGTATAAGTCTGATGAGTATTGGATTTTTATAGTTGATAATGTCTCGATTTTATTCAATTATTTTTCCCTCCAAAAAAGCTTCTTGTTTTATCAAATTTTGTTACACATAGTAAAGGTTCTATGGTTTAAACTAATTGTATCGTTGAAGATAAATATTATGTAGCACATATACAGTATAACAAGCATTTGTTTGTTTGTATTTATTTCAACAAAATTTTTTCCAACCCATACCATATTTACTGATGCATCAATGGTGCATCAGTATTTTTTTGTTTTAAAACCACTCTTCTGCTTTATCCATCAATTTGTGTGTAGAATCAAATGTTGTTGGGACACTTGGGATTGATTCGGTAAAATATTTTCCGTATCTAGCTTTTACGATTCTTGCATCACAAACAAAAACAAGTCCACGATCATTGGAAGAACGAATAAGCCGTCCGAACCCTTGTTTAAATCTAATTACTGCATTTGGTAAAGAAAGTTCCATAAATGCATTTATTCCCTCTTCTTTTAAATGATCAGATTTTGCCTGATAAACTGGATGATCAGGTGGTTGAAATGGTAGGCGAACTATCATTAAACATGATAAATCTTCACCAGGAATGTCAACACCTTCCCAAAAAGAACTAGTACCTAATAAAATTGCTTGGTCAAAGTTTACAAAATTCTTCTTAAGTCTTGAACGACTACCACTTGATATTCCTTGAGCAATTAATGCGAATTTTGTTATATCGATTGCTTCCTTGAGTATTGTATGTGCACGTTTTAACATGTCATAAGAGGTAAAAAGCACAAGCATTCTGCCGTTAGTTATTTCAGAAAGCGATATAATTGCCTCACATGTTGAATAAATAAATGCATCTAAATCACCATGTTTAATATCTGGAAAGTCATTTGGAATTAATAATTGTACCTGATCGTGATAAGAAAATGGTGAATCAATTTTTTTCGTTATTGTATTTTCAGATTGTAATCCCAAACGGTTTTGAATAAATGTAAATGAATTTTTCATTGTCAATGTCGCACTAGTTAAAATGACACTTTGTTTCTTTTCGAAAAAGTCAGTTGTTAAAAACTTAGAAATTTCAATTGGTTCACTATACAAATACACCGCATTTTTAGCTCCATATGCTTCAATTTCTATCCATTTAACATCGTTGTTCAGTTCAGTTAAAAATAATTGTTCCATTGTATCAATAAATAATTGCATATGCTGAATAGCTGCCTGGATTTCCTCCCTATCATTTTTATCAAGCTGCTCTTGTTTCGTTAAATAGTCTTCCAGCTGTGCTAGGATGTGAATTAAATCCCTAAAATTGAAAGTTAACCTCGTTGCCATTTCCTTAATGACACGCCATTGTTTAGGGTTCTCTTTATCATTTTCAAAACGGTATTGAATACGACCAATATCACTAAAAGATTTTTTGTATTTTTGCTGATCAACGACATATTGAAAAATATGACGAAACAAATCATCAATTTCATGCTTTGTTAACCCAAATTTATGATCCCATTTGTCCATTATGGTTTCCTCATTTTTTACTGGATATTTCCCCAATAATTTCCCAAGCCAGTTCCCATCATCGACTAATCCAATGTGATTAAGATTATAGTTAATATTCGCATAATCCAGTTTCAAACCATAATGTTTTGATGCGGTTTCTTCTAAATGGTGTGCCTCGTCAATAATAACCTTTTCATATGATGGTAAAAATTGATAACCATTAAAAATATCGGTACATAACAATGCATGATTCGTAATAACGATATCCGCTTGTTGTGCTCGTTTTCTAGCTCTTTGATAAAAGGATCGTGAAAACCAAGGTGATGATGGATCTGCATATCCCTCTGTATCAGTTGAAATTCGTTTAAAGAATAAATACCCACTGGGAGGTAATTGAATTTCATCAATATCACCAGTTTCGGTTTCAGTTAACCAAACTAAAATCATAGCCTTGGTTAATGTGATATCATAATTGTCAACTTGTCCTGTTCCTAACTCTCTTTCAAATTTTTCTAAACTAATATAATGCTGTTTTCCTTTTAATAAAGTGACATTAAAAGGAAAAGAAACAAGCCTTCGGATTAATGGTATTTCTTCATCTAACAACTGTGACTGTAATTGAGTTGTATGCGTACTTATTACAATACGTTTTTTTGTTTTAACAGCTTCAAAAATTGCCGGAATTAAATATGCTAACGATTTACCTGTTCCAGTCTCTGCCTCTATTAACGCATGTGACTTCACTTGAAAGGCATCAAAAATCTCTTCGGACATTTCGCGTTGTCCGTTCCTTTTTTCATAGTTCTTCATAAGCTGTGCCATCGTTCCATTTGCCTCATAAATGGAATCTAAATAACTCCCAAAAGCCGTCTTGACAGTTACTTTGGCACCATTACGATCGTCTTGTTGGTTAAATGCTAATCCTTTGTAAGAAGTAATAGTAGCTTGTTCTTCTGTTGAAAAAGCTAACGCTTCTTGTCGCTCTGTAAGTAGTTGATATAAATCCGATTTTAGTGTTTTTTCTAGCTTTAAAAGATGATCAATCGTTTCATATGGAAGTGTTTCAAGCTTTTCCATTAGGTTTATAAATAATTCAGCTGTTACATAAGCATCTGACAAAGCACGGTGGGGATCACTATGTTTAATTCCTATATACTCCGCCAATTGGCCAAGTTTAAAACTGGGTGCCTGCGGATATAAAATCCTTGCAAGTTCCACTGTATCGATGACAGGATTATTTAACTTTTTCATATTATATGTAGCAAGCTCTTCATTTAAAAAGCCTAGGTCAAAAGGTACATTATGAGCTATTAGATAACTGTCTTCAAACATCGAAACAATTGCATTTGCCTCATCTTTAAACGTTGGGGCATCTAAAACATCTTCATTGGAAATACCTGTTAAATTAGATATAAATGGTGGTATTGATTGTTCTGGATTTAAAAGGGTAGAATACTCTTCACTAATTGTGTTATTCTCTATAACAACAATTCCAACTTCAATTATTTTATCATTTTTAATTGGTGAGTGCCCTGTTGTTTCAAGGTCTATTACAACATATCTTCCGTTCATATTACCACCTGCCTTCATTACATAAAGGAAAACTCTTATCAAAAAACTGATAAGAGTTTTGCGCCTTACAAAATCACATTAAATAGCCTTCGCTTTTAATATGCCAGCAACACTTCTAGGGGTATTGCCGCAAAACCAATTGGTATTCCGATCACAAATCCCTGCGAGCCGCAGTTCATTTATAATGACCACCCCAAACCAGTCGATCTCGCTTTTTATACTACAATTCAGTCAGTGGTGGTTCTTGTTCAATTAATTGTTGAATTTCATTTTTTTCATTCATTATTGCAACTTTTGGTTTGAATGAAGCTAACTCTTTCTCAGAAACCATTGCATATGAAACAATAATGACAGTGTCATCTGGTTGAACAAGTCGTGCTGCAGCTCCATTTAAGCAAACAATCCTAGATCCTCTATCACCTGGTATAACATATGTTTCTAATCGAGCACCATTATTATTATTAACGATTTGAACTTTCTCATGTGGTAAAATACCGACTTGTTCGATTATATTTTGATCTATCGTAACACTGCCAACATAATTAAGATTTGCTTCTGTAACTCGTGCACGATGAATTTTTGCCCTCATCATGGTGCGATACATAAAAATTTCCCCCTACTTTATATGTTTAACGAGGCTTCCATCTGTATCAAATATCAAATTATCTATTAGTCGCGCGCTTTCAAAGAAAACGGCAGTTGCTAAAATAACCTGTTGATCTATCGTAGATACGTCCTGGAGTTCTGGGTAGCTCAATAATTCAACATAATCTACCGTACCACTAGTCTTATTTTCAATAATCTTTTTAACCTCTTTTTCAATAATAGCAGGATTTTTTTCCCCGTCAACTACTAAACGCTGCCCATGTTTTAAAGCTTTGTATAGCCATACAGCTTCATTTCGCTCTATCTTACTTAAATTTACATTCCGACTGCTTTTGGCTAAGCCATCCTCTTCTCTTACAGTTGGTAAAGCAATTAACTCGTTTGGAAAATTCAAATCGTGGATTAGCGCATTTACAACTGCAATCTGCTGTGCATCTTTCATCCCAAAAAACGTTTTGTCAGGTAAAATAATATTAAACAACTTAGACAAAACAGTTAAAACACCTTCAAAATGACCCGGGCGAGAACGACCACATAAAACATTTACACGTTCATTTATGGTCATATCAATCATCATTTTTCTCGGATACATATCACGCACACCTGGCATGAATAATATGTCTACACCAGCTTGTTCCGCAAGTTTTATGTCATTTTCCTCATTACGCGGATATTGTTCATAATCCTCGTTTGGTCCAAATTGTAGCGGATTAATAAATATGCTTGTAACAACAATATCGCTATCTTTTTTTGCTTCCTTCATTAAGGATAAGTGTCCTTCATGAAAGAAACCCATTGTTGGAACTAAACCAATTGTTTTATTGCTTCGTAACAATCCTAATGATTTTGTTTGCATTTTATCTATTGTACGTATTATTTCCATTTTTATCTACCTACTTAATTATGTTTGGTAATGCATCTTTATTTTTAATCAAAAAGCTATATGCTTCAGTAGGAAATTTATTATTTTTGACATCATTACTATACGATTGAATAGCCAGCTTTACTTCTGAATTTAAGTCCGTATAAGACTTTACAAACTTTGGTAAGCGGTCTACTCCATACTTGAGGATGTCATGATATACTAATACTTGTCCATCGCAAGCCATTCCTGCACCAATTCCTATTGTTGGTATAGATAATGATTCTGTAACAATGTCGGCAAGCTCCATGGGAACACATTCTAGAACCACTGCAATTGCTCCACTTTCTTCTAATTGCTTAGCATGTTGCAATAATTTCTCGCCGGTTTGTTTGTCCTTACCTTGGACTTTATAACCACCTATAACGTTAACAGTTTGAGGTGTTAACCCAATATGTGCTACGACAGGAATCCCCGCATTTGTTAAAAATTTTGTAAGATCAAGAATTTCATCTGATGCCCCTTCAATTTTTAAAGCTTGTGCATCCGTTTCCTGAAAAATTTGTTGTGCATTTTTTAAAGAATTTTCAAGTGATACATGGTATGACATGAATGGCATATCAACAACTACAAACGTCTTCTTTGCTCCACGTTTTACGGCTTTTGCATGATGAATCATATCATTGACTGTTACCTTTACAGTAGAGTCATACCCAAGCACTACCATTCCAAGTGAATCACCAACTAAAATCATATCAATACCTGCTTGTTCTGCCATTTTTGCAGATGGGTAATCGTAAGCAGTAAGCATTGCTATTTTTTGATTTTCATTTTTCATTTTTTGTAGATCAAGCCTAGTTAACATGATTCCTCTCTCCTTCCCTATACCAGTCAATTTCTGCTGAATATAACTTTTTGATCTCACCGTCATTGTTTTTCGTTAACAACGCTCCATCCTCCGCAATACCTAAAAAGACTGCTTCCCAGCTTTTTTTGATAGTTTTAATTTGAATCGTTTCACCGATTCTAAACCCATAACTTTCCCATTTATTCTTAACGTTTGGAAAACCGTACTTTATGTATGAATCATAAGCGGATTCAAACGTTTGTAAAATGTGTTGAATAAGATTAGTAATATCGAATGTTTTATTTGTTTCTATTTGTAAAGAGGTAGCTTTCCTATGAATATCTTCAGGAATGTCTCCCAAAGTATGATTAACGTTTATGCCTACACCAATGACAACATATTGAATCTGGTCCTGTTCAGCTTGCATTTCTGTTAATATACCTGCTGTCTTTTTGTTATTTATTAGAATGTCATTGGGCCATTTGATTTTTGGCTCTGTATCCATATCTTTTGATAATACGTCTGCCAACACTGTCGCCGTCAATAATGTTAATTGCGGTGCTAGGTAGGGTAAGATATCAGGTCTAAGTAAAATGCTCATCCAGACGCCTTTTCCTTCTGTTGAATGCCATTTACGATTCATTCTACCTTTTCCAGCCGTTTGCTCATCAGCAATGACGATTGTACCGTGTGGTGTATTTTCTTGAGCCAACTGATGGGCAATATGTTGGGTGGATGTAGTTGACGATTTATGTATTATTTTTTTCCCTAGCCATTCTGTATTTAATCCCCACTGGATAGTGTTTTCACTTAATTTTTCTGGAGACTTTAATATCCGATACCCTCTTTTAGATTTCCCTTCAATTTCATAACCGTCTTTTTCAAGTTCTTTCATATGCTTCCAGATTGCTGCACGAGATATATTAAGTTCTTCGGACAAAAATTGACCTGAAACATAATTGTCTCTTGTTTTTTCTAAAAGCTTGATTAGTTTATTTCGGGTGGATGCCATCTTATCCAATCCTTTAATTCATTTTTATTGTTTTTTATGTTTCCGAATACAACTTGCTGCTCTAGTAAATTTAAGTAAGTTTGTATCCACGGTCCTTTTTTGACATCAGGAAATAATGATATAAGATCATTCCCATTCAAAGCCAAATCTTTTTTTGAATTGATTGGTAACAATTGCTCGATTTGCTCTAGTTCCTCTATCAAAACATGTCCACGACCATAAAACATATTAATGATCTTTACAAAACCTTGATAGTTTTCAGTGTTTAAACAATATACCAACCATTGGTCTAATTGATGATTTTTATAATGTAAAAATGCTTCATATAACTGAGTTGCTTCCTGTTTTATCTTATTTGAACATTTCCATTCTTTCACCCATGTGAGGATGCTAATTTGTGGTTCAATAGAATGAAATAAAGCAATTACTTGACCAAACGATGATAATGAGTTTAGTTTCTTAGGAAGATTATCAATGATATATGGATATTTTACCATAACAGGTAGGTGTTTATATATATCTGTGCTTTTTAAATACTCCATTCCGTGATTTATAAACTCACCAGCAAATAACTTTGTAAATTCTGTAGCAAGGCGTTCAACAGCTATTGTTTCAATTTGTTGTTTAAGCTCTTTCATCTGATCCAATGTTTCTAGATCTATTGAAAATCCTAATTGACTAGAGAACCTAAGCGCGCGCATTATTCGTAATGGATCTTCATTAAATCGATTATACCCATTGCCTACTGTTTTAATTACCTTATTTTCAAGGTCTTTCTTACCCATAAATAAATCAATGATATCACCATTTTTATCCATCGCTAAGGCATTAATCGTAAAATCTCTTCGTAGTAAATCCTGATCAATAGTTCTAATAAATTCAACAGAGTCTGGATGCCTTTGATCGCTATACGTTCCATCTACACGAAATGTCGTTACTTCATAGGATTGTTGTTGGTGCCTTACGATAACTGTACCATGTTCAATCCCCACAGGAATTACCTTATCAAACATTGTTATAATCTCTTGTGGGGTTGCAGACGTTGCAATGTCAATATCCCCAATTGGTCGTCGTAGCAGTATATCTCGAACACATCCACCTACAAAATATGCTTGATGATGATGCTTTTCAATTTGCTTTAAAACAAATTTTGCTTGTTCAAATTTTTCTGCCAGCATTACTATCACCATCTCTATTTAGTACTACGTAATACGTGATCATATAAATCTAGGTATTGTTTTACAATTTCTTCCGAATGAAAATTAGTTCTTGCTCGATCATATGCATATTTTGAGAAGCTATTAAGTAATTCCTCATCTTCTAAAAGCTTGATGGCATAAGAAGCAGTTTTTTCAATATCTCCTACTTCCACAATATAACCTGTTTCACCGTGCCTAATAACCTCTGGAATTCCTCCAACATTTGTCCCTATACAAGGTACTTCGCAAGCCATAGCCTCAAGTAAGACTAAGCCGAAACTTTCCTTTTCTGATAGAAGTAATTTTAAATCTGAAATAGATAATAAATCACTCACATTTTTTTGTTTTCCCAAAAACAATACATGGTTTCGTAGGCCAAGATTGTCAACTAATTGGCATACAGTTGAATATTCCGGACCATCCCCTACTAACAGGAGTTTCGCTTTTACTTGTTCCTTAATTTTGTTAAAGGCATGGATGACATCCGTTACTCTCTTTACTTTACGAAAGTTTGATATATGGATAATTACTTTTTCATCCTTTTGAATACCATATTGTTGTTTAATATCAAGGATTTCTTTTTTTCGATATTCATTTTCATTAACAAAATTATATATTACCGATATTTCTTTATTTATTGTTAGCATATCCTTTGTTTGTTCGACTAAACTTTTGGAAACAGCTGTAACTGCATCAGATTGTTCAATACCATGCTTTATCATTTTTTTAAACGTATGGTCTATTCCTAACACGGTAATATCTGTTCCATGTAATGTCGTAACTATTTTCACATCATGCTGTGCGATATCTTTGGCTAAAATGGCACAAATTGCATGCGGCATTGCATAATGTACATGTAATATATCCAACTTCTCCCTATCAATCACCTCAGCCATTTTACTTGCTAAAGCAAGATCATACGGTGGGTATTGAAATACGGGATAATGGTTCAACTCCACTTCATGGTAATAAATAGTAGGATAAATATGATTAAGACGAAATGGGATACTTGATGTTATAAAATGTATCTCGTGTCCCTGTTCCGCAAGTAGGATACCTAATTCTGTGGCAATAACGCCTGAACCTCCTACAGTCGGATAGCATGTAATACCAATTTTTTTCATTCTGACATTTCCTTCTCTTGCTTATTTTGTTTGACGACTTCTCTCCAACTAAGGTCACCGCGCTCTAATGCTCGAATAACGATTTCTGCAGCAGCTAAATTTGTTGCTAATGGAATCAAATGAACATCACACAAGCGCATCAGTGCACTTACATCAGGTTCGTGTGGTTGTGCTGTAAGTGGATCACGAAAAAAGATTACGACATCCATTTCATTGTTTGCCACTAATGCACCGATTTGCTGATCTCCACCTATTGGACCTGATTGAAATCTGTGAACGTTTAAATCAGTCGCTTCAGTAATTAACTTTCCAGTAGTTCCAGTTGCAAACAAGTTATGTTTTTTTAAGACATGTTTATAAGCAATACTAAATCCAATAATATCCTGCTTTTTCTTGTCATGAGCAATTAATGCAATATTCATCGAATCCCCACCTATTCTAAAATGTTTTCAAGTCCATAAACAAGTTTGTCTAATTTCATAACTTCCTCAATTGCCAACTTTATCCCTGCCATAAATGACTCACGATTATAGGAATCATGTTTAATGGTTAGGGTTTGTCCAGAACTTCCAAAAATCACTTCTTGGTGGGCTACTAGACCAGGTAGGCGTAAACTATGTATTCTCATACCATCAGAATTTGCCCCTCTTGCACCTGCTAACGTTTCTTTTTCTGCTTCGTGTCCCTGTTCTTTGTAACTTCGTACACTAGATATTAATTCAGCAGTTTTTATTGCGGTTCCAGATGGAGCATCCAATTTTTGATCGTGATGTTTTTCAATAATCTCCACATCAGGAAAGTATTTCGAAGCAGTCTGTGCAAATTGCATCATAAGTACAGCACCAACAGCAAAATTCGGAGCAATCAACCCACCTACTTTTTCTGATTTCGCAACTTCTGTAAGCTCTTCTATTTGTTTAGTTGTAAATCCAGATGTCCCAACAACAGGCCTAACATGATTCTTTAATGCAGCTTTTGTATGTATATAACCTGTTTCAGGAACAGTTAAGTCAATAAAAATATCTGCATGGATTTGTTGAAAACATTCTTCAACACTCTCGTATATTGGAACGTCTAAATCAGGAAGAGACTCAACATCTCTCATTGTTTTACCATCATTTTTACGATCGATGCATGCAACTAATTCAAATGATTCCGTACTGTTAACCAATTGAATTGCTTCAGACCCCATTTTACCTCGTGGTCCTGCTATTATGATTCGTGTCATATCTAGTATCCTCCTATGTTTCTAATCTTTTTTAGTCCAACGGTCCTTATCACGTGTTTCAATTTTATTAATTGACAATTCAAATGCCTCGGAAAGGTCAATATCAAGGGAATTTGCAAAACAAGTCAGCACAAATAGGATGTCACCAAGCTCTTCATCTATCGATTTAATATTCTCAGTTGTCTTTTTAGGCTTCTCACCATAGTAGTGATTCACTTCACGTGCCATCTCCCCCATTTCTTCTGTTAACCTGGCCACAAGACTTAATGGGGAGAAATAACCCTCTTTAAATTGGGAAATATACATATCTACTCGTTTTTGTATCTCAACTGTGTTATAAATAGGTTTGTCGTTTGTCATTATAATCCCCTCATTTTTTATTAATCTCCTTTCATGTTAGCCAAAAGGGTTGATTTTGACAAATTATTTATTTTATAACAGGTAAAAATATGATTGTTGAAGTAATTTAAATTGACTATAATAATAAAAGTGTCTAATTACATAATGATAGGAGGTACATATTATGCTATTTGGATTAAAAATAAAAAATATCTTTTTTATTTTGTTAGGTTCTGCAATCTTTTCCTTTGGAATTGTTCATTTTAATATGCAAAACAATCTTGGTGAAGGTGGATTTACTGGAATCACGTTATTATTTTATTTCTTATGGGAATGGGACCCTGCAATAACCAATATTATATTAAATGTCCCAGTATTTTTTGTAGGTTGGAAATTTCTTGGACGCAGTACATTTATTTATACTATTATTGGTACGTTTGCGGTATCGGTATTTTTAAGTGTATTTCAAATTAATCCATTTGAATTAAACCTGCAAGGAGATATGACGTTGGTTGCATTATTCGCCGGTGTCTTTATCGGGGTTGGACTTGGTATTATTTTTCGTTATGGAGGAACTACTGGTGGCGTAGATATTATTGCACGACTAGTTCATAAATACGTTGGCTGGAGTATGGGAAAAACAATGTTCTTATTTGATGCAGTAGTTATAATAACTTCCGTATTTACGAGCTTGGAGTTAGTTGAAGGTATGTACACATTATTGGCAGTTTATATTGGAGCACGTGTAATTGATTTTATTCAGGAAGGTGCATATGCAGCACGTGGTGCAACAATCATATCCAGTCACAGTGATAAAATCGCAAGCAAAATAAATATAGATATGGACCGTGGAGTTACAGTATTAGCCGGCAGAGGAAGTTTCACTGGTGAAACGCGTGATGTGCTATATTGTATTGTTGGTCGAAATGAAATTGTCCGATTGAAAAATATTATTAATGGCATTGATCCACATGCCTTTGTTGCAGTAAGTTCCGTCCATGATGTTGTTGGTGAGGGATTTACGTTAGATGAAAATAAAAATCCTTTAAACGATGATTAAGGGACAGGCAAGTATGAAAAAATATATAATAAAAGGATGACAACTCACGTGTCATCCTTTTTTTATTAATCTTCACTTGCTACAAACATCAAAATGAATCTGATTAGTTCAGCTACTGCTACTAATGCAGCAGCTACATATGTTAATGCCGCAGCATTGAGTACCTTTTTCGTTTCGCGTTCTTCATTATTTCTTATTACTCCTGTTGAAACCAATTGAGCCATTGCGCGATTAGAGGCATCGAATTCAACTGGTAATGTAACCAACTGAAACAATACAGCAAATGACATAAAAACAATCCCAATTAACAATAAGTTCATTGCACTAAAAATGATTCCCGCTAAAATAAGAAGAAATGAAATCTTTTCTCCAAAGCTAGCGAGAGGAAAGATTGCGTGTCTAAAACGCAAAAATGCATATGATTCTGCATCTTGTATTGCATGTCCTACCTCATGGGCAGCAATTGCAGATGATGCCATTGATTGTCCATGATAGTTACTACTTGAAAGCCTAACTACTTTTTTACGTGGGTCATAGTGATCAGAAAGCGTCCCTCTAGTTTCTTCCACCTGAACATCATATATCCCATTATCATTTAATATTTTTCGAGCAACTTCTGCACCAGTCATATAGGAAGAAGTTGCCTTTTTTGAATACTTTTTATACGTACTTTTCACTTTTGATTGAGCCCATATCGGGATAGCCATTAATAGGACAATATATATAATATATCCACCAAGTCCACCTAGCATTTACATTCCTCCATCGTTTAGTATAAATATACTACCTTAAGGTCAATTTTAGTCAATAATTAAAGTCAAGTCAACTATTTGGATCATTATTTGCACTCTTTTTTTTATCGCCTTTATATTTTCTCCAACCAACATACGTTAATGTAATTGCAATTAATCCACCTACAATTCCTACCGTCCAATAAAACGGTGTCATATCTTTAGATGTAGTCGAGTGTGCTGATGCAACAATGTCCATTGCATAAACGGAACATGGAAAATAAACATAAATCCCTATGATTATTGCTACAAGCACCGAAAACAAAGATATTTTATTGCGTTTCATAGAGATCACCTCATATACATCGTTCTATCATTAATGTATGAGGTGAAATTCAATTATATAACAGGGACTTACAGCTTTATTTTGAGTTTATTGTTTGTTAATACATAAGCAATCATAATGGATAAAATACTTAGCCAAAAGGTGAAATATCCAATTTCATTCATGTAGTCAGTTAGAGACCCATACATGGGCATCATTTCAAACACATAATCAATAATATCATTGTGTAGTGTCCAAACTGCTGCAACCATTATATGCCTTAACCTTATTTTGTAAAATGGTGCATAAAGCAAACCTTGAATCGCCATCGCACCATGTGATGCAATTAGCATATACCCCTGCCAGCTTAAAGATCCGTCAACGACAAGTGTTAGTATATTCATTAACACGGCCCATACGCCATACTTAAACAAGGTAATCATTGCAAGCGCTTCGATATAAGGAGCATTTTTTTTTAATAAGAAGAAAAAAAGTACGAATGTAAAAAACAAGCTTGCTGTGGGGCTGTCGGGTACAAATATTAGAAAGATTGCGGGTGTAATGGCCAATTGGCTCTCATACCAAATATATCCGTATATCGTTCCAAATAAATTAATAATAAATAAAATAAGTATAAACGTTTGATTCTGTAATATGTATTTAACCATTTAGAAAGTCCCTTCTATATCGTTCCTGCAAAAATCTTTAAATAGATAAAGACACCTTCACCAATTGAAATGGCAAAGGTGTCTATTTAATATCCTATTTTGCTTCTTCATTAACAGAGACAATAAACTCTGCCAATTGTTTTAATTCTTTATCAGTACCCTTAAATACACCTGGTGGCATTGATCCAGTACCTTCTTGTGCAATTTTCATAATTTCATCTGCAGAACGGTCAATTCCAATCAATGAAGGTGCAGCAGCTCCACCTTGTAAGGAATCGCCATGACAAGACATACAGTTACTTTCAAAAACTTTATATCCCGGAGCTTCTTTATCAATTTCTACGGAAGCAACCGGTTTGTTTGCTTCTGCACGAGCTTCCCAATCAACATGTTCCGCTGATTCATATGTTAACCACATTACAGATGCTACAGCAAGTAACATCATACCAACAGCAATCGGGCGCTGATGTGGTCTTCTGCCTGGTCCTTTGTCTAAGAATGGTGCTAATAAAAGTCCACCAAATGCAAGTCCAGGTATTAAAAGAATACCAAATAAAATATATGGTCCACTTGCAAATTTATATTTTAATAATTCATATAAGAACAAGAAGTACCAATCCGGTAATGGTATATAACTTGCATTAGTTGGATCTGCCATACCCTCTAAAGGTGATGGATGTGCGATTGTAACACAAAGAAAACCAATTAGAAAGACAGCACCAACTAACCACTCTTTTAATAAGAAGTTAGGCCAAAAAGCTTCTGTTCTACCAGGATACTCAGAATAGTCTTTTGGCATATTCGGCTTTTTATCAGCGGATATACGTGAGTCGCCGACAAATTTCATTCCTTTACCCTTATGCACAGTTTTCCCCTCCTTTTATTATAGTGGTCCAGAAATACCTTGTTTACGGATTAACAAAAAGTGAACAGCCATTAATCCAAACAGTGCTGCTGGTAAGAAGAATACGTGGATCGCAAAGAATCGTGTTAATGTTTGCGCTCCAACGATATGTGCATCACCGGCAAGTAGTATTTTTATTTGTTCTCCAATAAATGGTACCTGTTCAGCAATTTCCAGTCCTACCTGAGTCGCAAAGTAGGCTTTGTTATCCCATGGCAATAGGTAACCAGTAAAGCCTAGACCAAGCATACAGAAAAATAATAGTACCCCTACCATCCAGTTAAGCTCACGCGGTTTTTTATACGCGCCTTGGAAAAATACGCGCAATGTATGTAAAAATATCATTACAATAACAACACTTGCGCCCCAGTGGTGCATGCCTCGTACAATTTGACCGTGAGCTACTTCTGTTTGCAAGTAATAAACAGATTTCCATGCATTTTCGATATCAGGAACATAATACATTGTTAGGAACATTCCTGATAAAATTTGTATTACTGTAACGAAAAATGTTAAGCCCCCAAAACAATATACAAAAGCAGAGAAATGATGGGCAGGATTAACATGTTCAGGTACTTCATGATCCGCTATATCGCGCCATAATGGCGTAATATCGATACGATCATCAATCCAGTCATATAATTTTTGTAGCATTAATGATTACGCCTCCCCTCTTGGATGTGCTCTACCAAGGTATAACATCCCATTTTCAACTTTACTCTCATATACGTCTAGCGCTGCTGTCGGTGGTGTTCCAGGAATATTTTGTCCATCCTTATGATAGCGTCCGCCATGACATGGGCAGTAAAATTGGTCTGGATAATCTTCGCTACCTTCCCAAGAAACAACACAACCAAGGTGCTTACAAATTGGGGAAAGTGCTACAACTTCATCATTATCATTTTTATAAACCCATGCAGATTTACCAACTTTAGATTCATACCATGCATCCACTTGATCAATTTTCCAATCGACACGTTGTGGTTCTGTGGTGATATCTTCTACAGCTAAGCCAACATTTACTAAATCGCCTGCTGAAGACTCCTGCAGAACCGGATCAACTGCCATACGTAACATAGGAACAAGCATTCCAGCTGCCATAAATCCACCTACACCTGTTAGTGTATAATTTAGAAACTGTCGACGGGATACTTGTTGCTTTTTTTCACTCATGATTTTCCCCCCTCTATTCGTTTATCACGGACAAATATATTTTAATCAGATTACTAGGACATTACCATGATAGCGCAAAGTATTTGTCGGGTCAATATTTATTCATTATTGTTACAAAAGTTTCGCAAAAACATACAACCACCGATGCAAATGATAGTTTATCCTTACCAGTAGGATTTTATAAACTCACCAATTTGCTCTACTTGATCATGAATAAAAGAACGCATTTCATTAGATTTTAAATCTCCAGATTGAATACCAGGTAACCATATCAACGTTCCATCTAAGGCTTGTTCATTTTTTTTCCAAGTTGAATCAAATGTGACAAAAAATACATTCTTAAATGGTTGAGACAATGCATCACCCGCCCATGAATTGATTCGTTTCAATTCCTCTTCTTTACTTCCACTTTTTAAATAATGATAATTAGGAGTTAACATTACTCGACCTGATAATTCTTTTTCGATTTCTTTAGCAAATATAGATAGCACTTCACTCTGAAATGCATTTTTCTCTAGTTCCGAATCCTGTGATAAATGATATGGAATTAATGGAACTATAATCGTATCAACGTATTCCTTTGCCTGTATGTATTGCTGTAGATCTTCTTTAATCCATTGCATGCTTTTGTCGACCTCTTTCTTTATTCTTGTTCATATTTAAAAAAATTATTAATCATAATTATAAATACTATCTTATTTACACAAAAAAAATCAACCTATTGCTTAAGCAACTTAGGCTGATTTGAATAGTAAGCTTCTAGTTTATGTAGCTGTTCTACTAGCTTTAAAAACGTTTGTTCATCCTTATTATCCAAAGAACGATCAATTTGCTCCCGAAGCATTTTCTTTTTATAGTTATATAATGAGTTATCTAAAAGTTTTTTTGCCAGCTCCTGATCCTTTTTAGTGATAAAGAATCCCTCTGGAATAAATGGATTATCTTCTAAAACAGCTACATAAAAAGCATTCTGATTTGCGTTTTTAAAATTTAATTGAATGTACAATGGCTCTTTTTGATTTAAACGTATATCGTGAAATGACTTTTCTGCGTCAGTTGTCACCAATTGATTCTTATAAAAACGAAAAGGGACTTCATCAGAGCAGTGACTACTCATTACAATCGCTCTTGGACAAAACCTTGCTTCTCTTATGAAATGGACATTTGTTAACAGGTCGTCATGGTTTACTAAATAATTTAATATCCATACACTTTCTCTCTTTTTCAATTGAAAATGATTTAAAAACCAATCTATAAAGCTTTTTTTATCTTGTACGGAAATAGGAGTCTGCACTTAAGTTGCCTCCTTTACATTCAATTAGAATTTATTGTTACCATTCATAATCGATTTACTGTCTTAATCGATTATAAAATTCCTCAACATCTATGTCCTCTGGCTGTAGTTGTAAATATGCTTTAAATAACGGTAAAGCTTCTTTGCTCCTCCCTTCTTCAATAAGAAAATATGCGAATTCTTTTAAAAATTCACTATCTTGATTAAGATTATTATATGCTTCCCTGTAATGATTTAATGCATTATTATACGACTCAATTTCATTATACGCTCTTGCAAGTTCCCATTCATAAAGAGCATCTTCTGCACCATATTGCTTGATTTCATTTATAAGCTCAATAATCCCATTATGGCTATCTCTCGCTTTTAACAACTCAATTAAAAACATAATTGCTTCTTTATAATCTGGATCTAATGCAACAGCTTGTCGGATCCATTCTTCACTTTCATCATTGTTATTTAATTGATGAGCAAGTGTTCCCGCATAGAAATATAACTCTTTATTGAATTCATCAACCTGTAAACCTTTTTTGGCTGTATTGTACGCTTCTTTTGGTAGTTCTTCTTCCTCATATGCTTTCGCCAATTGGTAATAAACAGTATGATAATACGGATCAAGTGTAATAACTTGCTCCCAGGCCTTGATTGCAATATCGAGTCTTCCAGCTTGTGATGCTGTAAACCCATATTTAAATAATGTATCAGAGTTTTCACTATCAATGCTTTGGAAAATTTCTAATGCTTTCTCATATTCGCCAATTGCGGCATAGGCTTCTGCTAAACGGTCATTGATGGAAACATTTGCTATTTCATTTGTTTTTACGATAATTTTTTCATAATACGTAATTGATTTTTTATAATCCCCAGTTGAAAATAACAATTCTCCTAGCGCAAAATCGATAATTGGTTCATTTGGATTCAAATTTTTTGCTGCCAATAACTTCTGTTCAGCTACTTCAAATAGTCCTTGAGCTTGATATAAATCAGCAAGTTGTATTAATGCTTGGATATATGACTCATCGTCTTCACCAATTTCATTTAGTAAGTTAATAGCTTCTTCATCATTGTCCAATTCTATATATATATCAGCAAGCATGACTTTCAATTCACTTTCTGCCGGATATTGTTGGAGCATTTCATTTAAAATAACACTAGCTTCTTGAAGGAACCCCCATTGTATATATAATTCAGCAATTGTAAACCTTTCTTCTTCATCAGCCAATGGCAAATAATTCTCTAAGAGTGCTATTGCTTCATTCATTTTCTTTGCTTCCATTAAATTTACTGCTTCCATAATTGTTTCCACCCGAAACATCCTCTCTACCGTACAATAAAACTGTATGATAGATTTTATCATACATGTGAAGAAAAGAAAAAAGAATCCGCACTGTGCAGATTCTTCTATCATTAGCTAAGATCTTTTCACATAGTTTGTTGCAATTTATAGAAACTGCGACATAACTTAAAATCTTGTTTGACGTCCTGCGACCGCTACGGAAAATACTACGCTTAACACGGGCTCACACTAAGCCTCCTCGCTCGCAAAGACCGCTCCCTGTGGGGTCTCATCGTCTTCGCTTTCCCGTAGGAGTCTCTGTATATTTCCATCATTGGTGTTGTGATTTTTTTAATCCAATTTCAATGATGAGAAATAGAAACGCATATATTTTCTTACAAGCAGCCCGTATACACGTAGACTCTTGGGAAATGAGACCCTTAAAGAAGTTAGTACGAGGACGCTCTCCAACCGCCCCCGAAAAGAATAGTGTATACGGACTGTGGGGCAAAGAGCAACTAAAAATGCGAAATCAACATAGCTCTTACATCTCATTTTATATCAACTATTAAATAAAATTCAGCATGTTAAAAAGCAACAATCTTCTAGAAAACATCCTTAGCTTAAAACTAAATTTAAATCATCAAAAAAATCTGGATATGAAATGGCAATACTTGCATCATCATCCAAAATAACCTTATCTTCTGTAATCAATGAAGCAATTGCAATCATCATGGCTATGCGGTGATCATCGTATGACGCTACACTTCCACTTATTAATTGCGTCTTACCATGAATAATCATCCCATCATCCGTAGCCTCTATTTTTGCTCCAAGTGTAGACAATACATCGACAACAGCTGCAATCCTATCCGTTTCTTTGTACCTTAGTTCACCAGCGTCTCGAATTATCGTCGTACCTTCAGCTTGCGTTGCTAAAAGAGCAAGGATAGGAATTTCATCTATCAATCTAGGAATAATATCCCCACCGATTACGATACTTTTTAGCTTCCTATAAGAAACGGAAAGGTCACCAATGCGTTCACCACCAACAGTTTGTTCATTAGTAATTTCAATGCTTGCACCCATATTTACCATAACATCTATAATACCTGTTCTAGTGTTGTTAAGACCAACATTTTTCAAGGTAATTGAACTTTCTGGAACAATTGTTGCAGCAACTAGAAAAAAGGCTGCAGATGAAATGTCTCCTGGCACGAGAACATCTATTGCTTTCAATGCATTTTTATTTGTAATAACTGTATGGTTCTTATGTCTTTTTATGTCAGCGCCAAAAGCATGTAACATATTTTCAGTATGGTCCCTAGTTGAAATTTCCTCAATTACTTCTGTCTCACCCTCAGCAAATAGACCTGCTAATAAAACCGCTGATTTCACTTGAGCGCTTTTAACTGGAAGTGCATAGCGTATCCCGCTTAACTCCCCACCCCGAATTGCTAGTGGTAAGTTGCTTCCTTGATTTCGTCCATCGAATGAAGCCCCCATTTGTGTTAGAGGATCCACAACTCTATCCATTGGGCGCTTGGTTAACGATTCATCACCATATGCAGTTGTAAAAAATGGTAAACCAGCCAACACACCTAACATTAGTCTCGCTGTTGTACCAGAATTTCCAAAGTATAATGGAGTGGTTGGTTCTGTTAAGGATGAAGCACCCTTACTTTGAATGAATAGTGTTGTATTTTCTTTCTTTATCACGACACCCATTGCTCTGAATGTATTAACGGTTCTCATACAGTCTTCACCATCTAAAAAGTTATCAACTCTTGTTGTACCATTCGCCATAGATCCAAACATTACAGATCTGTGGGATATTGATTTATCTCCAGGTACGTTGATAACCCCAGATAAAGGTTTAGAACTTGGATACAATACCTTCTTATCCATACTACATCACATCCTTATGTATCTGTATAGAATTACTCATCTATCATCATTTCATATCCATGTTTCCCTAGTAAAGTATAGCTTTGTAATTGTGCATTTTTAGTAGGAAAACTTAACCGTAGAACACCTGTTATCCCATCGCGAATCTCTAAAATTTCAATATTATTTATACTTATTTCCTCTGTCGCGAGTAATTGTGCAACAGTTGCTATTGCCCCTGATTGATCTCGAATATCAACATATAAATCATGGAATGCCGGTATTGCACCTTTTTCTTTGTGTCCTAGTCCATCCCTATACTCTTTTGCTTGCTGTAAATAACTAATTATCCGATTCTTATCATTATTTTCAAGTAAATCTTTCAACTCACTCATTTCAGTTATCCAATCCGCTAACAATTGTGACATTTTGCCTCGATTATGATAAAAAATATCTTGCCACATCTCTGGATTACTTGATGCAATTCGTGTTATATCGCGGAACCCTCCAGCTGCGAGTTTTGGAATATATTCGTGTGTAAGCTCCCACTTTTTTGCTTGATGAACTAATGAAGATGCAATTAAATGTGGAAAATGAGAAATAACCCCTGTCATCTCATCATGTTCATTTGGATGTAAAATAACAAAATGACTTTTTGTATCCTTTAGTAATTGTTGTAGCGCTTCTATATGCTCACTTGCACAATTCAATAAAGGTGTTAAAACAAAAATTGCATTTTCAAATAAATGCTCCTTTGCTGCAGTGATCCCTTTTTTATGTGAACCTGCCATTGGATGACCTCCAATGAAGGTGATATTACGGTTTGATAACGATTTAGCAGTTTTCATTATTGGCTCTTTAACAGAAGAAACATCTGTTACAATCACATTATGATCCAGCTCAATTTTATCTAACTTTTGCATGATTGCAATCGTCTGAGATATTGGAGTTCCAATAATTACAAAGTCTAAATCTTTAATCGCTTCGGTAACTGATGTACATGATTCATCAATAATTCCATTCATCAGTGCATATTCAATTGTTTTTTCATTAGTATCGTAGCCAATAATATAATTTTCATTAGATTGTGCAAGATTTTTTGCTAATGATCCACCAATTAAGCCGAGACCAACCATTAGTATCTTTCGTTTCCCCATTAAAATCACCTACAACGTTTAAATTCTTGAATAATCGACTGTAATTTCTCCATATCTTGTTTATTACCAATGGTTATACGAACAGTATTTGGACAACCTATTCCTTCTCCTGGTCTAACAATATATCCGTGCTTAAGTAAATATGCGAACATTTCATTACCAGATACCGGTAACGAAACACACAAAAAGTTTGTATGTGAGTCGTAGTATGACCAGCCTATATTATCTAAAAAATGCTGAAACGTTTCTTTAATGAATTTGTTTTTTTCATAAGTTTCTTTAATAAACGATTCATCTTCTAAAGCAATTAACGCTGCCTTTTGAGTATAAGAAGTTGTATTAAAAGGACCTCTGACAACATTAAGTTTTGTTATTATCTGCTCAGATCCAACCCCGTAACCAATGCGCAAACCAGCTAATCCGTATGCCTTTGAAAATGTTCTTAGTACTAATAAATTAGAATAATTGTTTATGTTATTGATGGCATCTGGATCTAATCCTGGTTCAACATATTCATAATAAGCCTCATCCAAGACTATTAATACATCCCTTGGGCATTTATTTAAAAATGAGTAAAATTCATCTTTGGGTGTTAGGCACCCAGTTGGATTATTAGGTGAACAAAGCCAAACAACTTTTGTATTTTCATCAATTGCATGAACCATCGATTCTAAGTCATGATACCCATTAACGGTTGGTATTTCCTTAATTTCCGCACCCTCTATTTGCGCATTATGTTTATATTGTGGAAACGTAGGAGCAGCCATAACTGTGTTAACACCTGGATATAAAAATGCACGGCAGGTTAATTGCACAAGCTCATCAGAACCGCTACCAAAAACAAGCTGGTTTTCTTCTATTTGTAGTTTCGTGGCCAATGCGGTTCTAAGTTCAGCAGTATAGCCATCTGGGTATATAGCAAAATCATGGAGCATGTTTGGTAATTGTTCTTGTAACTTGGAAGAATAGCCAAAAGGATTTTCATTCGATGCTAACTTTACAATTCGAGTTAATCCATATTCTTTTTTTACTTCTTCAATTTGCATACCTTGTTTATATGGGGTCATTTGACTCAAAATACTTTTTCCATTCACTGTTATTCGCCTGCCTTATTTAGGTCTGGTCGTAAACGAATTGCTTCATTATGAAATACATGTTTTATTTGTGATTGGGCAACATCTGTATTTACAACCATCATAACTCTTATACAATTCTTAAGACTGTTAGGAACATCAATTTCTGTCATACACATTACAGGTACATACTTCCAGCCCTGAATTTGCCTTAATGATTTTGCAGGAAACCCTGCATTCAGATCTTTTGTGACGGAAATAAATACATGGGAGATTGATTCCACTTTAACTTTATTATTCTTAACCATCTCTTCAACAAGTGATTTCGTGTTTGAAAGAATTTGCAGTTCATCATTTTCTGTAACCGTCGTAGCCCCTCTTACTCCACGTATCAACTAACCACCAACTCTCTAATAAAATTGTCCAGTAACTGTGTAAGCTCATGATCATTTATTTCGACAACTGTTGGATCTGCAAGCTTTCGCAGCACAACCATTTGTATTTTTTTATTTACGGTTTTTTTATCTGATTTCATCTTCTTTATAATCTTATCTGTGTTTAAATTGTCTAATTGTAAAGGGTAAAGATTATTTCGCAACCAATGATAAAATGCATCGTATGGAAGATTAATAGAAAAAAAAGATTCACTTACCCTTAAAGCAAATAACGTGCCAATTGCAACTGCTTCTCCATGGGTTAGCGTTCCGTATCCTTTTTCTGCTTCTAATGCATGACCAAGTGTGTGGCCAAAATTTAAATATTTACGAATCCCAGTCTCTTTTTCATCATTTTCAACGATAGAAGCTTTGATTTTAATTCCGGTTTGCAAGTGTTTTTCTAATTGTTCAGTAGTTATCGCTTGTAAATTTGTATTTAATAACACTTGTAAAAAGTCACCATCTGCTATAAATGCTTCTTTTATTAATTCAGCATACCCGGACCGTATTTCTTTTTCATCTAATGATTTCAATGTCTGTATATCATAAACAACTGCAACAGGTGGATAAAAACTGCCAATCATATTTTTACCTAAATCATGATTAATCGCTACTTTTCCACCTACACTACTGTCATGAGCTAAAATAGTAGTTGGCATTTGTATATAATCTATTCCGCGCATGTAGGTAGACGCTACAAAACCGGCAATATCCCCTATAACTCCACCACCTAGTGCAATAATAAGTGATTGTCTATCCAGGCCAAAGTTAATCGCTTCTGTTTGAAGCTGGTAATACGTATTTATATTTTTAGAACTTTCACCCGATGGAATGACAGAATAAAAAACCTGTTCATTTACAGAAAAATTGCTTTTTACATCTTTCAAATACAACTTACTTACCGTTTCATCTGAAATGATTAAAATAGAGGAATATTCTTTAGGTAAAAAGCCCTTAATATTAAATCTAATATTTTCACCGGTATAAATGTTGTATGGATGTGTACTCGTATTGATTGTTATTTTCTCCACTAAAAGCACCTTATTTCTTCGCGATAATCTGCTACAGCTTTTTGTAAAGTAGGAAATTGATCACTTGGAAATTGTTCTGTTATCGCCCGTGCTAATTCAAACGCAACGACATGCTCCATAACAACAGAAGCCGCTGGTACAGCACAGGAATCAGATCTTTCGACACTAGCATTAAAAGGTTCCTTGGTTTCAATGTCAATACTCTGTAATGGTTTATATAATGTCGGGATTGGCTTCATAACACCCTTTACAACGATAGGCATTCCAGTTGTCATTCCCCCCTCAAAACCGCCTAAACGATTTGTTTTTCGATAATATCCATCCTCTTCGTTCCAAGCAATTTCATCGTGCACTTGGCTACCATTTTTTCTCGCTGCTTCAAATCCAATACCAAACTCTACACCTTTAAAAGCATTGATACTTATAACGCTACCTGCAATTCTGCTGTCAAGCTTTCGATCATAGTGTACATAAGAACCAACACCAGCAGGCATTCCCTCGACATAAACCTCTACAACACCACCGATTGAGTCCCCATCTTTTTTTGCTTTATCAATCGCATCCATCATAGATTTTTCAACGCTTTTATCAAGTGTCCGTACAGGTGATTCCTCTGCTATCATTTTGCGGTCCTCTATAGATAAAGAACTATCCTCACTTGCTCTAATACCAGCTATTTCTTTTACATAGGCTGTTACTTCAATTCCTAACTGTTTAAGCATCGTCTTCGCAACGGCTCCTGCTGCTACTCGTGCAGCTGTTTCTCTTGCTGAAGAACGCTCTAAAACGTTACGCATATCACGATGACCATATTTTAAAGCACCATTCAGATCAGCGTGACCAGGTCTTGGTCGTGATACAGTTCTCCTAATTTTCGTATCTTCTTCTATAGGGTCTTCACCCATCACATCTAACCAATGTTTAAAGTCATCATTATGTATAACTAAGGAAATAGGTGATCCTATTGTATAACCATGTCGTATACCACTCGTGATTTCAACTAAATCCTTTTCAATTTGCATTCGTTTACCACGTCCATGCCCTTTTTGCCTACGAAGTAATGAAGCATTAATATCTTCTTTAACTATTTGCATGTTTGAAGGAATACCCTCGATAATTGTTGTTAATTGTTTTCCATGAGACTCTCCTGCAGTTAAGTAGCGCATTTAAATTCCTCCATCTCCGTAATTTGTATTACTATACCATATCACAGTCGTTTATAGTTAAAATTCAAAAAAATTATTTCGAATTTAATGTATAATTTGTAATTATAAATCGAGATAATTATTTATGCAATTTTTTTAAACAATACAAAAATACTCTCGGCAATGTTTGCTAAGAGTATTTAATATTCATTCTTTTGTGTAGAAAAATGTATCCAGTAAACTAAAATGATATTGATTAGGACTAAATATTTGTTCCGTACTACCTACAAATAAAACCCCTTTTTCTACCAACGCATCACTGAAACGTTCATAGATGATTTCTTTTGCTTGATCAGTAAAATAAATTAATACATTTCGACAAACTATTAAATCCACATTTCTTGGATAACGATCGACCAATAAATTATGTTTTTTAAATGTCACCATTTGTTTAATTCGATTATCAATATAATACAATCCATGTTCACAACGAAAATATTTTTCCTTCAATTCAAATGGGAGTTCTTTTAATGCTTGTTTCTGATAAATACCACGTTTTGCTTTTTCTAATACTTTACCATCTATATCTGTTGCAATAATGCGTAAATTAACATGTGGAAAATGCTCTCTTAACATAATTGCGATACTATATGGTTCTTCTCCCGTTGAACATGCAGCACTCCAGACAGTTAGATTAGTCGATTTGTTTAGTAAAGCAGGTAAAATTTTGTCTTGTAAAACGTGCCATCTTTTAGGGTTCCGATAAAACTCTGAAACATTAATAGTAAGACGATCAACAAATTCTTGTAACAAAACTTCATCTTTGTCTAAAACTTGAGCATAGTCATTAAACGTAGAAAAACCACGTTTATTTCTTAAAGATGTAAGACGCCTTTTCATTTGAGCTTCTTTATACAACGTTAAATCAATTCCCAGTTTTCTTTTTATATGGGAAATAAAATCTATGTAATCCGCTGACATTTCATTACTCCTCTTTGTTATAGGAAAACCCCCGTTAAAAAAACGGAGGTTTATTTGCTTAATAGATCCAGCTGCTGTCTTGTTTAGAATAAGAAACTAATTCGCTTTCATTGAAGAACAAACCAATTTCTCTTTCAGCACTTTCACTCGAATCTGAACCATGAATAATATTTTTTCCAACAGTCATACCATAGTCACCGCGAACCGTACCGGATGCAGCTTCTTGTGGATTTGTTTTACCCATCATATCACGTGCTGTAGCAATTACGTTTTCGCCTTCCCAAACCATTGCGAAAACAGGTCCAGATGTGATGAAATCAACTAATTCACCGAAGAATGGGCGTTCTTTATGCTCGCCATAATGATTTTCTGCTAATTCGTTTGAAATACTCATTAATTTTGCTCCAACAAGTTTAAAACCTTTCTTTTCAAAGCGATTAACAATGTCTCCAATCAAATTGCGTTGAACCCCGTCTGGTTTTACCATTAAAAATGTTTTTTCCATTTCTACACCTCTTCTATGTATGTTTGTACTAATATTACAGCCGATAAAAATTTTATCAAACTTTGGCATAAATAACAATATACCCGTAAGAAATATGACTATGTAACTTTTGATACCATTTCTCAATGGCCACGTGAGCGGACCGAAGTCTTCTTACGATAAGTCTAACACGAATTTGCTTACGTTCTTCATTTTTGCTTTACTTTATCTCCTAGTTGGAGGAATAGTCGGTGCCCTGCTACCACTACAGAAATACACTACGCCAAGGTCGAGCGTCTATAATTCCGTAACATCCATCACTTAATTTCAGTGATTGGAGCGAGGTCAATGTAAATTTCCATCACTTTCGTTGTGCTTTTATTCATCTGATTTCATTTATAAGAAATAGATAAGCATTTATTTTCTTACTAGCAGCCCGTATACTCGTAGACTCCTGGGGAGATGAGAGGCATCGGTGAGACCCCGGAATTTGTAGACGAGGAGGCTCATCAGTCACCCCGAAATGCGGAGTGTATACCGTCTGCGAGGCAGAAAACAATATAAATTACGAAATTACTACAGCGCTTATGTTACATTCTAAAAATAACAACAAGCTAGCAAAAAGAGCCTAATATTATGAACGTCTTTTCCCGATATATTTTGCAATGTCCTGTAATGTATGCTTTGCTTTAATATTTGGAAGCTGATCTAGCATCTTTAAGGCTTTTTCTAAATATAAATTACTAATTTTATAAGAGCATTCAATTGCATTTGTTTTATGTAAAACACTTAAAAGATTGTTCATGTCCTTTTCCGCAACATCATCAGGGTTTGCGAACGTATCTCTTAACAACTGGTTAAACGTCGAATCTTCCATAGCAAATAATACTGGTAAGGTTATATTCCCTTGAAGTAAATCGTTTCCGGCAGGTTTACCGAGTACATTAGCCGATGACGTAAAATCTAAAATATCATCAATTATTTGATAAGACATTCCAATGAAATATCCATATTTATACAGTTTATTTGCTAATGTTTCAGGCACATCAGCTGCAATCGCGCCTAATTTGCAACTTGTCGCAATCAACAATGCCGTTTTTCGCTTAATTCTACGCAAATAATCTCGTAGCTGCTGATCCCATACATACTTATCCTTAATTTGCTCAAACTCTCCAACACAGACTTCCACAATTGTTTTAGATAACACTTTGTGTGCAGACGGTTTTTGCAGCTTTGTAATACTCTCTAAAGATCTAGCTAAAATATAATCCCCTGTATACATTGCAACACGATTATCATAAAGCTGTTTTATTGTTGGTTTTCCTCGTCGTAATGCTGCATCATCTATTACATCATCATGTACAAGTGATGCCATGTGAATTAATTCAAGTGAGACAGCAACTGTTTTTATACGTTCAATGTTAAAGTCACCAAATTGACCAGATAGCAAAACAAAAACAGGTCGGATTCTTTTTCCACCTGCACGCAACAATTGTGTAGATGCTTCTCGTAAAACAGGATGTTCAGCTTGAATTACTTTCATTAAAGCCTCTTCAATTAAATCTAAATCTTTTTTTAAATATCCATATGTTTTAGCTATTTTCATGCATGTCACCTTTTAATTCTCTTACTATTTTGTATTATTCTTACTATTTATATCCCATATGCATTGCAGCAACACCGCCAGTATAGCTTTTCACTTGTACATGAGAAAAACCAGCATTTAAGAACATTTGCTTAAGTTCTTTCTTGTCTGGGAAGCTTTTGGCTGATTCGTGTAACCATGCGTATTCTTTATAGCTTTTAGCTAACATTCTACCGATGAGAGGCATTATATAACGGAAATAAAAGTAATAGCCTTGTCTAAAGCCAATCATCGTAGGTTGAGAGGTCTCTAGACAAACAACTTTTCCATGAGGCTTAACTACCCGATACATTTCTTTTAACACAGTCATGTAATCTGGAACATTGCGTAATCCAAAACCAATTGTTACATAATCAAACGAGTTATCATCAAACGGAAGTTCCATTGCATTGCCGTGAATAAAGCTAAGCTGTTTCATGTTAAGATGTTGATGTTTCTCATTCGCAACCGAGAGCATATTCTGACTGAAATCGAGCCCAATCACTTCCCCCTCAGATCCAATAGCTTCTGCCAGTGAAATTGACCAATCGCCGGTTCCGCAACAAACATCAAGTGCTTTAGTCCCTTTTTCTACTTCCATTCGTCTCATAACATCTTTACGCCATGCTTTATGTCTCTGGAAAGATATGATGGAATTCATGGAATCATAGTTATTATATATTTTTTCAAAAACATGATGGACACGTTCCTCTTTGGATTGCTCGTGCATCGATTACCCTTCTTCCACGTTTAGATCTTTATATAAAAATTGATTTATCTTATTTGTAACATGTGATTTCAGATTTGATAGATGGAGAGGTAGTTTTGACACTTCCTTTTCCATGGATGATAAATTTTCTTGAATAATTGCTTCAACGTTA
This sequence comes from Virgibacillus ndiopensis, assembly GCF_900187325.1. Lineage (GTDB taxonomy): Bacteria > Bacillota > Bacilli > Bacillales > Amphibacillaceae > Virgibacillus_E > Virgibacillus_E ndiopensis. Next base: position 587,488 of record NZ_FZMZ01000005.1, read on the forward strand.
GTTACCATACTTGTATATGTATTGGATTTTGATTGTCCTAGCCAAATATCAAATAATGGAGAGCTATCCTTATTCTGAAACAGTCTTTTCTCCTGTAATAATTTACTAGTTAACAACCAATCTTCTGTTATAGATTTTACTGCAGTTGCTTGAACATGGTCTGCCACACGTAAAATCAATAATGATTCAACCTTTTTAATTAAATCAATGTACTCTGGAAAAGAATCTACTTCTCTGTAGTATATTTGCATTTTATATTCGTTAATTTCCTTGATTGCGGACGCAAGCACATGAATCATTTGATAATCCTCAATCTCTGAAAGAAGTAAATAATAGAGGCCACTATAATAGTCCCCTGCTAAAACAGTTAGTTGTCTTTTCTTTTTTAATGCCTTACTTTCATCAATTGCTGTTTTTTTGGCAACTAAGTCATGTGTATCTAAAGCTATTTGAACTAACATCGTGGTTATAATATATTGCTGTTTTTCTGATGCTGTTAACGGTGTATTAGTAACAATAGAGGCTAATAAAAACAGCTTTCCCTCATCTATAACTGGCTTCTGTAAATACTTCTCTAGATATGTGTGATGGATTGTTTTCTCGATGGATCGTTTAAGATTTTCAAGTTCTAAACTAGAGGTTTGCACAGTAATCACCTAAGCCCTTTCTCCCATTACGCAATTCTATCTGACATTATAGCATAAGTTTTGTGCAAATCATAAGCAGATGAACATATTTGATCAGAATGAATAATCATTTTCTTGGTTTTCCTAATTATTATCAATTTGACCATGACTTGTTTGAATAATGGCTTTTCCTCTTACCTTTACTGCGGAAGTATGCTCAGTAAACTGCGCAATCATAACTTCATCCTTATCCAATTTTTCTGAGTGATGAAACCTGGTATCCGAACCTCTAGTCAACCCTATTACATTAACTCCATCTTCCAGCGCTTTAATTACAAAGAAATCAGATTTAAATTTTGTATTTGATTCGTCCATTCGGATCCTCCTACAGTATGTTTCTTATACTATCGCTTATTACAACTAATGTGTCAATTCAAAAAGAAAAAGGGCGCGTGAATACGCACCCTTTTTCGCCCTATGTAAAACTATTATTTTACGCTTTCTTTTAGGGCTTTCCCTGGTTTAAATGCAGGGACTTTGCTAGCAGGAATTTCGATCTCTTCTCCAGTTTGTGGATTACGACCTTTACGAGCTGAACGCTCACGTACTTCAAAATTCCCGAATCCAATTAGTTGCACTTTTTCACCATTTTTAAGTGAATCCATGACAGATTCAAAAACTGCATCTACAGCTTTTGTAGCATCCTTCTTAGAAAGTTCACCTTTTTCAGCAACTGCATTAACTAAGTCTGTTTTATTCATGACATTCACCTCCTCCCAAAAAATTTCAATCGACATTGGAACAAATAACTAATTTAATTTCATTTGTTAACCAATTTGCCATCAATTATACTTATATGCCATCTTTTTCAAGGATGACAAGGCTTATATTAACCGAGATTGCTACAAAATTCAACAATAAGTTCATATTTTTTATTTTTAAATTGAATTTTAGCTATAATTTTATACAGAATTTACATTTAATGGAATAAAATCATCTCGTCCAATATACCTTGTTTCACTAATATATATACGACATAAATTTGCATTTTCCTGCTGTTAATAAAAAATTTATAAAAAAAGACAAAAAAATAGCAGCTCTGATCGGCTGCTATAAAATAATGGCGATTAAACCGCCTGACCCTTCATTAATAATTCGTTCAAGGGTATCCTTTAATTTATATCTGGCGTTCTCTGGCATTAGAGCAATTTTTGCTTGAATCCCTTCCCGCACTATTGAACTTAAGGACCTACCGAAAATGTCAGATTCCCAAATTGATAATGGATCCTCTTCAAAATCTTGCATGAGGTATCGTACCAATTCTTCACTTTGTTTTTCTGTTCCAATAATTGGAGCAAATTCAGATTCTACCTCAACTTTAATCATATGAATAGAAGGTGCAACTGCTTTAAGTCTAACACCGAATCTTGAACCTTGCCTTATAATTTCTGGCTCATCTAACTCCATATCCTCTAAAGAAGGGGCAGCAATTCCATATCCGGTTTGTTTCACCATTTGCAGGGCACCTGAAACTTGATCATATTCTCGTTTAGCATGTGCGAAATCCTGCATAAGTTCTAATAAATGATCTTTACCACGTATTTCTTCTCCAACAATTTCTTTTAATATTTGATCGTATAAGTGATCTGGTGCATGTAAATCAATCTCTGCAACCCCTTCACCCATTTCCATTCCAGCCAGGTTTGCCCTATCAATATAGTCATAGTCTGCAAAATGCCCTACAATCTGATCTACGTCCCTTAGTCTTTTGATGTCCTTTACCGTAGTTTGAATTGCTTCTTGATAATTCTTCCGTAACCAGTGATCTTCATTCAGTACCATTACCCAGCTAGGGAGATTAACATTGACCTCTAGTACAGGAAACTCATATAATGCTTCACGTAATACATTGTGTACGTCGTGTTCTGTCATTGATTCAATACTCATTGCAAGAACCGGTATGTCATATTTCTCGGACAAATCCTGCCGTAATAATTCCGTTTCCTGACTCGTTGGTCGCACTGAATTGACAACCATGATAAAAGGCTTTCCGACTTCTTTCAGCTCTTCAACGACTTTTGATTCAGCATCAACATAATCATTGCGAGGTATCTCACCAAATGTTCCATCAGTTGTTACCACTACACCAATTGTTGAATGTTCCTGGATCACTTTACGAGTTCCGATTTCGGCAGCGTCGTGAAATGGAATTGGTTCTTCATACCATGGTGTATGAATCATTCTTGGGCCATTTTCATCTTCAAATCCTTTTGCCCCTTCAACGGCGTAGCCGACACAATCAACAAGTCGAACATTTACATCGAGACCTTCGTCAACATTAACCTTCACCGCTTGATTTGGAACAAATTTAGGCTCAGTTGTCATAATTGTTTTTCCAGCTGCGCTTTGCGGTAGTTCATCTAGTGCCCTAGACCGATCACTTTCATCTTCAATATCAGGTAAAACAACTAATTCCATAAACTTCTTAATAAAAGTTGATTTACCGGTCCGAACGGCACCCACAATCCCTAAATAAATATCTCCATTCGTCCGTTTCGAAATATCTTTAAAAATATCAATTCTCTCCAAACGATCCCCTCCCGATCTCCTTTACCAAATAGTGTTGAACAAACTACGAATAATTGACATTACAAGTCTATGATGTTGTCCTATCAAAATATGACTTAAATGTGTGTAAAGATTTAAAAAAGATGAATATTTTAGACTTACTAGGAATTACTGGTATAATTTTGCTGTGATGTACATTCAGAAAGGACCGTGAAGCATACTAATTTGTTATCCAGACTGTTTTGCTCATAGAATAGGTATTAAAAAAGCATACAAATAATCCCTTGCAACCAATATATGTTACAAGGGATTTATTATGATATATTTATTTATCTTTATTCAAAATTATCGGCTCTCCATCATGGACTGTATACGGTAATGAATAAGCGGGTACGAATGGCGTATTTTCGGCTAGTAGATACCGAATATCATCACCTTCTTTATAGTTATGATCATATTCCTTTAAAGCATCATAAAGATCATTTCGATAATCAACATATAGTTCACCATCTGTAGTCATGATAATTGGCAAGTTATCACCGGAATACGGACTAACTACATATGGTTCATTTTCTAAACCTAACTCTTTATATTTTATTTTATAAATACCTTTCTCTATTTGATCCCCAAACGGTGGATAAAGATGTTTATTACGATAAATCTGTAATTTCACGCTTACCTCACGTATTGCCTCCGTAATTCGTAAATCAATTAATTTCACGCGTGGATTGTCCTCAGGTGTAATTAAAGTATACTGATAAACACCACCATTTTCATATGCATTACCTGGTATTTCTGCCAGTTGGTGGCCTTCTTTTAATGTAGTGAAATCAATTAAATACTTTTGGAAGATAGGAGTATTCATTGGTTTTGTTTTGATAGGTACTAGTCCACTGTTATCTTCACGATAATTATCAACAGCTGTTTGTACTAATTCTAACTGTGCTTCATTGGGTACTTGGTTCTTAGCTAACTCATTATCTGGATAAAGACAGCCACTTAACAAAACCATAAGTAACAAAACGCCTATACCTTTAATATATGTATGATTCATAAAATGCCTCCTAAACTTTTACATAGTCGGTCCACTAAAGACAATATAAAAGATAATAATACTACCAATGATCAAACAAATATATGCAAGCAACGATACAATTCCTGCAAACCACCCATGTAGTTTATGTCTGCTAAGTAGTATTAAACCAATAGCCACTAACAAAAGTATAATACCTGCAAATGAAATCCACATTTTTAGCATTGACTGTGACATCTATCTCACCCCTAATAAATAACGCCTTATATTTGCACAACGTATTATATCATATCGAAAATAGTCGTAGCATCAAAAAACCTTTAATTGTCATTAAAGGTAAAGTCATTCCTATTAATTTGATTTTTTACACAAAAAATAAAAACCGAGATGGAGGGGGCCATCTCCACCTCGATTTTGACTAAATAACACCCACTACAACTCTCTCCATGAATGCTTGTGCGATTTATATTATGCGAGCTGATACGTTTTTGTATCCTCACTTGCCCAGTTCAAATTACTTTTTAAAAAGTTTATTCAACGATTGCATATCTACAGGCATGTTGTTTTTTGCAATAGACTGAACAATTTTATCTTCTTTTTCTTTTGAAATTGGTTTATTTGCCATTCTTGCTAATTGCCGTACTAGTTTTCTTACTGTTTTTTCATCGGAAAAATCAGCATTTTTAACAGAATCTGCTACCTTATAAATTTCACTGGGGTCAATATTTGCATTTTGTTGAATTTTGTCAAAAGCTTTTTTTTGAAAACCGCTCACAGGCTCGCCTCCTTGCATTGTTAAGTCAACAATATTATATGCAAGACGGCGAATTAAGTGAGTTCGATAGGCCTATTGTGAATATCTTTCCGTAAGCAAGGTCGCTATATCATCCATTTCCTCACGTTTCGTTCTGTTCATTAACTGATCAACAACATCTTTTGGTTTTGCCTCTTCAAACAAAATCTTATAGATACCATTTGTTATTGGCATTTCAATTCCTTGTTGGGATGCGAATTGATAGGCTGCTTTAGCCGTTCTTACTCCTTCAACAACCATTCCCATTTGGTCTAAAACTTGATCCAGCTTATTACCTTTACCTAATAAATTTCCAGCACGCCAGTTTCTACTATGCACACTCGTACAGGTTACAATTAGATCACCTACACCTGGTAATCCTAAAAATGTAAGTGGATTTGCACCTAGTGATGTGCCTAATCTTGCTATTTCTGCCAATCCACGCGTTATAAGTGCTGCTTTGGCATTATCACCATAGCCTAAGCCGTCAGATATTCCAGCACCCAACGCAATGATGTTTTTAAGCGCTCCACCGAGTTCAACACCAACTACATCGGGACTCGTATAAACGCGAAACGATTCATTGATAAACAGGTCCTGAGCAACTTCTGCGTTGGAATCATTTAACGATGAAACTGTTACCGTTGTCGGTTGTCTCTTTCCTACTTCTTCAGCATGGCTTGGGCCAGAAAGAACAACAATATCATCATATTTGAATTCAGTCATTTCTTCACTAATCATTTCTGATACTCGTTTTAATGACTCTGGCTCGATCCCCTTTGAAGCATGGATGATTGTTACGTTGTGATGAAGAATCTCATTCAGCTGCTGAGATACTTCACGTATCGCTTTTGTTGGAACTGCAATTACAATGGCAGAAACATCTTGTACCGCCTCTTCTAGGTCGTGATAAGCCTTAATTTTTTCAGGGATCATTATTTCTAAGTACTTCTCATTTTTATGTGTAGTGTTAATAATTTCAGCTTGGTCTTGTCTGTGGGTCCACAGTCTGACATCATGATTGTTATCAGCTAACACGATGCTTAAAGCTGTCCCCCAACTACCAGCCCCTAGTACTGCTACTTTAGCCAAGAATGTCTCCTCCTTATTGTCTTCTTCTTGCAAATATTTTTATAGGTGTACCTACAAATCCAAATGCATCCCTAATTTTATTTTCTAAAAATCGTTCATAAGAAAAATGCATTAATTCCGGATCATTAACGAAAACAACAAAACTTGGTGGTTTGATAGAAACTTGAGTTGCATAGAGTATTTTCAACCGTTTCCCTTTCATCGTTGGTGTTGGATTCATTGCCAACGCATCCATAATTATATCGTTTAGTACGTTTGTCGGTATACGTTTTTCATGATTTTCACTAGCTACTTTAATCATTGGTATTAACGTGTGTAATCGTTTCTTTGTTTTCGCAGATAAGAAAACAATCGGTGCATAATCTAAAAATTGAAAATGAGATCTTACTTTTGTTTCAAATTCTTTCATAGCTTTCTCGTCCGATTGAATCGTATCCCATTTGTTCACGACTATTACAATTGCTCGACCTGCATCATGTGCGTAACCTGCAATTTTTTTGTCCTGTTCTCTTATACCCGTTTCAGCATCAATTAACACTAAGACGACATCAGAACGTTCAATTGCTTTTAATGCACGCAACACACTATACTTTTCGGTTGTTTCATAAACCTTTCCCCGTTTACGCATTCCAGCTGTATCAATAATTACAAAATCCTGATCATCTTTATGTAGATGCGTATCAATGGCATCCCTTGTAGTGCCCTCGATTTCACTTACGATTACACGCTCTTCGTTTAATAGTGCGTTAACCAATGATGATTTGCCCACATTTGGTCTACCGATTAAACTAAAGTAAATCGTATCATCATCTTTATCTTCAGGATCACTTTCAGGAAAATGCTTCACCACTTCATCTAATAGATCACCTAACCCAAGTCCATGTGATCCAGAGATTGGATACGGTTCACCAAAACCTAGCGAATAGAACTCATAGATTTTATCACGCATTTCTGGATTATCAATTTTATTGACACCAAGTACAACAGGTTTGTTCGATTTAAATAAAATTTTTGCAACCTCTTCATCAGCCGCTGTAATACCCTCTCTACCGTTTACCATAAAAATGATCACGTCAGCTTCGTCAATTGCGAGTTCTGCTTGTTGGCGCATTAACATTAATAATGGTTCGTCACCAACCTCAATTCCACCAGTATCTATAATGTTAAATGTTGATGTTAACCATTCACCTTGTGCATAAATACGATCTCTCGTAACACCAGGTATATCCTCCACAATTGATATTCTTTCTCCAACTAGTCTATTAAATATCGTTGACTTTCCTACATTCGGTCTCCCGACAATTGCTACAACAGATTTCCTCATGAAAGGAACATCCTTTCTATTCTTTCTAATAACTTATTAAGTACAAGTTAATTCAAGTTTTAATTCTAGCAAAAGAAACTAATATTAACAATTGTTTTTAGTGCTGATTCATTTTCCACCTTAACGATTGTTTGTATTCATGTATGGCTGCGTATAATTTTACCTTTACTTTTTGTACAGTTTCAATAAAAATTACTAACATTGTAATCATAAAAAAGATATCCAGAAAAGCTAATCCACCAATTGTTTCATAAAGCTGATAGCTCGATAAAATAATACTGTGGAGAATCTCCCCACTTGTTATTCCCAATAATCCTATAGCGAGTTTATCATGTAATGATTCTGTCAATATTACGATTAAGAATGTCATTATAAGTGGAATTAAAACCGACCGTGGCAAAAATAACCATACAGGAGTAATTCTTTCCCAAAACAAAATTGCTATGTATCCTAATGAAATGGTAAAAGCAGAAAATAAGAGATATAACGATTTTGCAATTGAGTGAAAATAAGTAGAACCTGCTAGTAAAATCAAAAAAGAAACACCTATTTGATAACCACCAATAGGTATAGATATAGGAGAACATAAAATGATTAACAATATCCAACACGCATAGAAAGTTCTTTGACGTCCTTTTTTCATAAAAAATGTAACAATAACCCAAAAAATCCAACCAATCCAATAAAATATAATACCACTCGTCACAACCATCACCTACCATTAGCATTATAACTACTAACAGATTGTTTTAAACAAGCTAGATGATAGAACAGATAATGATTTTATAAATGGCTATTTTCTCAAAGAAACTATGCGAAAAGAGCCCTGTAAATAAAAAGGTTCCTCTTCATACAAGAGGAACCAGATGCAAAGTAGCATTCTATTTATATTTATTTAGTTTATCGCCAATAAAATCGCCTAGTTGAAAACCTGACTGGTCTTCGTCTTTTTCATATTGTTTAAGTTCAGCAGCTTCCTGCTCTTGTTCTATTTCTTTAATACTAAGCGACATACGTTCTTCCGCTTCATTCACGTCTAATACTTTAACTTTAATTGATTGTCCTGCTTCCAAAACTTCATGAGGTGTACCTACATGGCGATTAGCGATTTGTGAAATGTGAACCAATCCTTCAACACCAGGTGCAACTTCAATAAATGCACCGAAATTAACTAAGCGTTTTACTGTACCATCTACAATATCACCCCTAGAAAATCGTTCTTGAATATTAGCCCATGGACCAGGAATTGTTTTCTTGTGTGAAAGTGAAATTCGCTCATTGTCACGATCAACTGACAATACTTCTACTTTTATTGTTTGACCAACTGATACAACATCAGATGCTTTTTCCACATGCTGGTGTGCAAGCTGTGAGATATGGACAAGACCATCAATCCCTCCAATGTCAACGAATACACCAAAACTCGTAATTCGTTGTACAACCCCCTCTACTATTTGCCCTTCTTCTAGAGATTGAATTACTTCTTGTTTTTGCTTGGCAGTTTGGTCTTCAACAACAGCACGATGTGATAAAATAACACGATTCTGTTCTTTATTTAAATCAACTATTTTCACACTTAATGATTTACCTTTATAATCACTAAAATCTTCTACAAAATACGTTTCTACTAGTGATGCTGGGATAAAGCCGCGTAAACCAACATCGACAACCAGTCCACCCTTAACAATTTCTTTAATCTCAGTATCAAAAACTTCATTACTCTCATAAGCTTTTTCCAATTCATCCCATGCCTTATCTGAATCTATTGCTTTTTTAGAAAGTACTATTTCATCGTCCGCAGCTTTTGTTATCTTTAAAGTTAGTTGGTCACCCTCTTTAACCACGTCTTCAGGTGATTCTACGTGAAGATTTGATAATTCACTTATTGGAACAATACCTTCTGTTTTATATCCGATATCAACAAGAACATGCTTATCTTCTATTTTAACAACATTTCCTGTCACAGTATCTCCTACTTGTAATACCGATATTTCATTACCATTCTCACCCATAAGAAAACCCTCCTTAAAATACAAACAACAAAAATACTCTTTTTAATAACTTCTAATAATTACAATTATTTGTCAAGTGAAGAATATTAAGATTGATAGTTTTCTATCAATTTTTCTATTTCGGACATAATGGCGTCCGCAGCTTCTTGAGCAGAAGATTTATTAGCTCGGTAATAGTCCATATCCATTGGTTCACCATAGATTACAGTAAGCTTCTTAAACGGTTTATATGGCCCTACAATCGCACAAGGAACAATCGAAGCTTTAGAACGTAAGGCGAAAAATCCCGCTCCCGCTAAAGCTTTTCCTAATTTCCCATCTTTACTACGTGTACCTTCAGGAAACAGCCCAAGTGTCCTTCCATCGTCAAGAATGGCTAAACCCTTTCGTAATGCGTTACGATCTCGCATTCCTCTTTTTACAGGAAAAGCGTGGATGCCAATTAATAATTTACCCAAAAAAGGTTTATCGAATAATTCTCCTTTTGCCATAAAATAAATATCCCGAGGGGATGTTATCCCAACTACCGGTGGATCTAAATTTGAGATATGATTAGAGCATATAATTACAGGGCCTTCCTTAGGTACATTTTCTTTACCAACTATCTTAATTCGATATAGAGGAAAAAAGATTATGGCAACAACTGTTTTTGCAAACTTATAAAGGCTCATTACAATCTCCCTTTAATTAATAAATTTATCGACTTCTTGTAAAATACGATTTGCAACATCATCAATAGTAAGGGATGTTGTATCAATTTCTATTGCATCATCTGCTTTCACTAATGGTGCAGCTTCCCGTTTTGAATCAATAAGATCTCGTTGTTTTATTTCCTCTTTTAATTCCTCTAAATCTGATGAAAAACCCTTTTTTAAATTTTCTTCATACCTGCGTTTCGCCCGCTCTTCTACCGTAGCTATTAAAAATATTTTTACCTCTGCGTCCGGGAGTACATGAGTTCCGATGTCTCTACCATCCATCACGACACTTTTTTCTTCAGCTAATTGTTGCTGACGTTTCACCATATCTCTTCGGACACTGGGATGTTTTGCAACATGTGAAACATTATTTGTAACTATGTTAGAACGAATTTCAAGTGAAACATCATTACCATCAACCAAAACGTATTGTCCTTTTTCGCTCTGTTTGAGTTCAATATCAGTATGTACTAATAAATCAGTTAGTTTCTCTTCATTTTCCAATTCTATATTTTTGTTTAATGCTTTTAATGTTAGTGATCGATACATTGCACCAGTATCTATATAAATATAAGATAGTTCTTTTGCAACAATCTTTGCAACTGTACTTTTCCCTGCTGCAGCTGGTCCATCGATTGCTATTCTAATTGTTTTATTCTTCATTGATGCTTGTCATTCCTCTCATTTTCCTAAATAGTAGTTTAAAAAACTTGGCAGAAGCCAAGTTTAGATAATGTAATCCTATAAAAATAATAACATATCAACAAAAATTTGGTCTATTTGTTTTCTTAGGTGAAATTTACAATTTACAACAATTCCTTCTTTCGTGCTTCCCGTTGTTTTTCGAAACAATATTGAACTATATGTTGTTGTGCTTGACTAGTTATTGATACAAATTTTAACGAAGCTGTATTTACCGATGTGTCGGAAACATTGATCCTAATTATTTCCGTTTGTGCAAACACATAATGATATTCGTTTGATTGCATAGGTAATACTACCCACAAGTCCAACGTATCACGCTCAGCTAAATTGACTTTATTGGGTAAAATGATAGACAGTCCACCGCCGCTAATATCCGATGTAACAGTAACAAACGGTTCAAACGAATCATTTGGACTATGCACTGTTACGTCTACTGATGTATCAATTCTTACATATTTTCTACGTTGAATTCGATTGATTTTACTCTTTTCAGGCAAACTAATTGCAAGAGCTGGTATATTAAATTTCACTTTTGCAACTATTTGTGTGTGAAATGAATATACCGATTGATCACTTCCAACATACGTAACAGCAATATACGTCCCTTTAGGTAAATAGGATGTTTTTTTAGTTTGTTCATTTACGGGATAATCAATAAATAAATAGTGTTCATTTTTTTCTATTACCTTACAGCGATATTTTTGTAGGTCATTTTTGTCGGTTTGTGTAACTTCTAACATGAGTAAAGTCCCGATTTTCATATACACTACCCCCTAAATAGAAAACATTACTTTATACCTATTATTACAGAAAAATCAAAAAAGGGAAAGGCATTTGCCAATCCCTAATTCAACTAAAAATTTGCTGCAAAGTTTATTTCGGTTCCACCTAATTTTTCAACCTTTTCTTCTGTACCATCCATTGCATTAATAAAGATTCGATATGTTTCATTTCCCATAACACCTAAAAATTCATATGTGAGAACTTCATCTCCAATATCGTTATCAATTATGGATAAAAATTCTTCATTAATTTTAACATCTGGATTTACTTTGGCTTTAGCCTCTTTTTTAGATAACTTTGGTTCAGGTATATCTCTTTTCGAATGATTCATATAGTAATTTCTTGCGGTGAATCCTAATATTTCACCATTATCTAATGCAACTTTTACTTCCACAGCATCTGAATACACTCGAACACCATCTTGATTGTATAAAAATGAATAAACACCAACATTATTATATTCGTTACTTTGGAATATCGCCATGTCATCCAGCTGATTCTTTTTTAAAAAAGCCTCAGCTTTTTTAAGCCCCTCATTAAGACTTATTTTTTCTTTACCAATCGGTCTATTTACTAAAAGTGAAATTGGATTTCCACCTTTTTTTGACATGTCCATGTAGGCATTTTTTTCACCATTTCGATATGAAATGCTATACAGTGGTATATCTGAGCCTTTTCCACTTTCAGTAATAGTTAGATTAGCATTTTTCTTTATTTCAAACAGTTTTTTACTTTTTTCCAATGCCTCATCCTTACTTATGTTATCCCCTTTTAAAAATTGATAGGTATGTTCTTCCGATGAAGTACCAATTAATCCAGAATTCACGTTACTTTCTGTGTATCCTTCTACTTTTTTCTCTACTGTTTTTAAACCGTCAATAATTGTGTTATCCGTTTGTTTATCTGTACTTGCCAATGCAAGCTGAACATCCATCCACCGTAAATTATTATCTAAAACAACGTGTTGTACTTGTCTCAATTCATCTTTTAGATCACCAGATTGCTCATATAACTTTTCCAACGTTTTTGTTTCCTCATTGGTAAGAGGTTCCTTTTCCAAATCTCTTACAGCAGTTCTATACGTAAAATCACCAATATTGGACAAGAATTCTTCCGTTTTATTAAAGGGAAGCAAAGATAATGGTAGTTGACCTACATCAGATAACGCTTCTGATGTCAATCGCCATATCTCAACCAGTTGTGGTGACAGACTTTGTTTAGAGTTCATAGCAAGAGATGTACCGATTTTGTCATGTAACATATCCATTCGGTAGGAAAGCTCATGAAAAGAGCGTTGATATGAGTTTTCGGCTTGAATTAAAATCGCATTTTTTTCCTGATGCTCCTGGTAACCCCAAAAAGCAACACCAGCGAGCCCAATTGTGAGAATTGTAATTAATATCCATCGAATCATTTTATCACACCTTTCTATTTACAAAATATATGTTTACCAATCTGTTTAATCTGTGGTCTCCCCCAAATCCAATCAGAAGTTGCTGTGTTTGGATTGAAATAATATAATGCACTGCCAGTTGGGTCCCAACCATTTATCGCATCCAAAACTGCTTGTTTGGATGTTTCATTTGGCGTTAACCAAATTTGCCCATCGGCAACGGCTGTAAATGCTCTAGGTTCAAAAATAACGCCAGAAACTGTATTTGGAAATGTAGGGCTTTCTACGCGATTTAATATTACCGCTGCTACTGCAACCTGTCCTACATAGGGCTCCCCGCGTGATTCTCCATGTACAGCGTTAGCCATTAGTTGAATATCATTTTGTGAAAATCCTTGTGGTACATTTACCGCTGTTGGAGTTGTTTCTGCATTCGTATCATTAGCATTATTTGTATTATTTGCCTGATTTTTGCTAGGTGTAGTTTGCTTTTCTTTATCAACTCCACCATAATAAGTAAAATCTCTTCCTTTTTTAATCTGTTCTTGGACAAACTGTTTATCATATTTACTCGCTTTAACTAGCTTTTGCTTCGTTGTTTTGCCAGCTAAACCATCGATATCCAACCCAAACTCATACTGAAAATTACGTAATGCCCAATATGTCCCCCATCCAAATACACCATCAATCTTTCCGTTGTAAAAACCTAAATATTGTAATCTCGCTTGTAATTCAATTACATCATCACCAACAGCCCCATGTTGGATAACTTGTGGACTGAAAGCATGTACAGTTGCAGGTGTTTTGGAAGCTTGAAACCCTATCGTTATAAAACATATAATGATAAAGAATAGGAACATCTTTTTGTAGTTCATACTTTTTCCTCCTACTTTTCCAATCTCTTCTTGATGTCTATTTTTTGATTAAATCTCACTTTTATTCATCATTCTTGAAAGAGTATTAGAAACAGTTTTACGGCAACAAAAAAATCCTCCGTAGTTTCTAGCTACAGAGGATTTTATGCACGTTGTTTTTCACTATGAAGGGCAACCTTTGCTTTCGGTTGATTAGCTAATTTCACTTTACGTAAACCATATATCCATAATATGATCATAAACGGAATTAACAAAAACAACCAATCACTTGTTACAGTTTTTAATATATAATTATATGTTCCATGTAGTAAAAAAGGGATGCAAAATGCAAGAAAAATATTTCTATTTTTATTGGTTTGATTCATCTTTGCCTTACCGAAATAGTATCCCATAATCACGCCAAATATGGCATGAGAGGAAACAGGAAACAATGCTCTAGTAAATGCATATTCAATGCCATTCGTAATTAAATATAGTATATTTTCTACCGTTGCGAAACCTAAACTAATTGCAACCGCGTAAATAATACCATCATAGTGTGCATCAAATTCGGTATGATGATAAATAACATAAATAAAAATAAACCATTTAAAAAATTCTTCGATTAGAGCAATAAGAAAAAAGGATTGAATAAAATTATTTTGAGCAATCTCCTCAGCATTAAAGGCATATTGAATAAACATTATAGGAAATACAAGTAATCCACCATATATAAACATTTTTATAATTAAGGGTAATGGTTCAGCGAAACGGTCTTTTAAATAAAAGAACGCCATCAATGCAAGTGTAGGAGCTATACCCGCGGATAAAATAGCAAACATAGCTAATAGACCTCTTTCCAATTTGATTAGTTTTATCGTATCATTAAGTAGCAGGATTGGGAATAGCAATTAAACAATGGCAGGTGAACATGATTGAAAAATATTTTACTTATCCATACAGGTGGTACTATATCCATGCTGGAAAACAAGCAAACTGGAGAGGTTACTACTACAAATAATCACCCATTAACTGAATTATCCTTTTTGTTTAAAACGTACGCCAATGTAGACGAAATAATCGCATTCAGTCTTCCATCACCTCAAATAACACCAACAGAGATGTTGAAATTGGCCGATATAATTGAGGAGAAAAGTACATCTTATGATGGAATCGTCATTACACATGGTACAGACACATTAGAGGAAACAGCATATTTTCTTGATTTAGTCATAAAAACTGACAAGCCTGTTATTATAACGGGAGCGATGCGTTCAAGTAATGAAATAGGCTCTGATGCTCTTTATAATTTAATTAGCTCATTACGTGTTGCAATAAATGATGATGCCAATAATAAAGGTGTACTAGTTGTAATGAATGATGAAATACATACTGCTAACAATGTAACGAAAACATCAACCAGCAATGTTGCAACGTTTCAAAGCCCGCAATATGGACCCATCGGTATAATTACTAAGGAATCTATAATATTTCATCATACGATAATTGAAAGACCAAATCACTCGGTTAACAACATTACAAAGAATGTATTTTTGTTAAAAGCCTATGCAGGTATGGATGAACAGATTATCAACGCTATCTATCAAGTAAAGCCTGATGGGTTGGTGATTGAAGGGCTCGGACAAGGGAATTTGCCAAAAAGTACAGTTGAACCTATTCAAGAAATGATTCAAGCTGACATTCCAGTAATTCTAGTTTCTAGATGTTATCAAGGAATTGTACAACCCACTTATGGATACGAAGGCGGCGGAAAGCAATTAAAAGATATCGGAGTTATTTTTGCTAACGGACTAACAGGACCAAAAGCAAGATTAAAATTACTCATCAGCCTGGAACAAACAACGAACGTTGAATCACTAACGAAGATTTTTGAAAAAGAACGTTAAAAATGAGGCAGTCTTCCTATTTGAAGATTGCCTCATTTTTATTTTAGTTTTCTTTTTTTGTAATAGATTTAGCAATAAGTTCTCCGTGATGTCTTCCGTTTTCAATAAAAATTTCATTGTTATTGTACCCTGCCGCTACTACTCCTGCTACATAAACTCCAGGAATATTCGTTTCAAACGTAGTATCATTAAATTGTGGACGACCAGTTTCTGAGTCAATCTTTACTCCAATTTTTTGCAAAAATTGATGATCCGGCTTATATCCAGTCATAGCAAAAACAAAATCGTTCTTTATTGTTTTCGTCTCACTATTAACTGTATAAGTTACAGCATCATTCGTAATTTCTGTAACTTGAGCATTAAATTCCATTTTGACTATTCCTTTTCTAATCAGAGCATCAAATTCTGGTAAAATCCATGGTTTAATACTCTTGGAATAAGTGTCTCCGCGATATAATACTGTAATATTCGCACCAGCTTTATGGAGTTCCATTGTTGCATCAACTGCTGAATTTTTCCCACCAATCACAACGACATTCTTGTTGAAATATGGATGTGCTTCTTTAAAATAGTGCATTACTTTATCAAGGTTTTCACCTGGCACATTCATTTCGTTCGGCTGATCATAATAACCAGTTGCAATTATTACATTTTTAGCTTGATAGTGAGTTAGTTCACCAGTGCTATTCGTTGTCTTTACATGAAACATTTCATTTAATTTCTTAACTTCAATTACTTTTTCAAAAGTATTAATACGTAAATCTTTTCGTTTAGCAACATTACGGTAGTATGCTAATGCCTGATTGCGAACTGGTTTTTGTTTCTCCGTAATAAAAGGCAATTCACCAATTTCCAATTTCTCACTAGAACTAAAAAACATTTGGTGTGTAGGAAAATGATAAATGGTGTTTACCACATTTGCTTTTTCAATTATTAAAGGAGGGGTGTGACCTTGTTTTTGTAATTCGATGGCACAGGACATACCACATGGTCCTCCCCCAACAATAATCGTATGTTCTTCTTGCATTACCTGCACTTCCTTTTCGAAACCTTTGAGCATTATTATTAATATAAATCTAGTCTGTTTTTGTATAGATTGTTGTTAGCTCGTGGCCAGCATTATTAAAATTATTCATTATAAAGCAACAATGTTCTAGAACACAGCCTAAATCTAAAAAGAAAAACTCTTATCCCACTATACATGATAAGAGTTTTTTCGTCATTTATTTAGATTTCAGCCGATAAAATTTAAAATATATTATAGTAACCCAAACTAGAGAGGTCTGTTATTTAAACCCATCCGCGGAATCTAGCTGCTTCAGCCATTTTTCTAACACCAACCATGTATGCAGCAAGACGCATATCTACACGACGTGTTTGAGCAATATTAAAAATGGCATTAAAAGATTTAACCATAATTGTTTCTAATTTTTCAGCGATTTCTTCCTCTGGCCAATAATACCCTTGATTATTTTGCACCCATTCAAAATAGGATACCGTTACACCACCAGCAGACGATAATACGTCTGGAACAAGTAAAATACCACGTTCTGTTAATATTTTTGTTGCTTCTAATGTAGTAGGACCATTTGCTGCCTCCACTACAATACTCGCTTTAATTTTATGAGCATTTTCTTCAGTAATTTGATTTTCTACTGCAGCCGGTACTAAAATATCACAATCCAATTCAAGTAATTCTTTATTTGAAATAGTGTTATTGAATAGTTTTGTAACTGTACCAAAGCTATCTCTTCTATCTAATAAATAATCAATATCAAGACCATCAGGATCATGAAGAGCGCCATAGGCATCAGAAATTCCAACAATCTTTGCTCCAGCATCATATAGAAATTTAGATAAAAAGCTTCCGGCATTACCAAATCCTTGTATAACGACTCGTGCACCTTTTACATCTATTCCCTTTTTCTTTGCCGCTTCATTGATACAAATTGTAACACCTTTTGCAGTTGCAGATTCTCTCCCGTGTGAGCCACCAAGAACAATCGGTTTCCCTGTAATAAAACCTGGACTATTAAATTCATCAATACGACTATACTCATCCATCATCCATGCCATAATTTGTGAGTTTGTAAATACGTCTGGTGCAGGAATGTCTTTATTAGGTCCAACGATTTGACTTATTGCACGAACATAGCCACGACTTAAACCTTCTAGCTCTCGAAAAGACATTTCACGTGGATCACAAATAATTCCACCTTTCCCCCCACCATAAGGTAAGTCAACAATACCAGCTTTCAGACTCATCCAGATTGATAATGCCTTTACCTCTTTTTCAGTTACATCTGGATGAAATCTAACCCCACCTTTTGTAGGACCAACTGCATCGTTATGTTGTGCGCGATAACCAGTGAAGATTTTAATTGAACCGTCATCCATTCTAACTGGAATTCTAACTGTCATCATGCGGATTGGTTCTTTTAATAATTCAAATACTTCATCAGGGTAACCCAACCTCTCCAACGCATTTTTGACAACAGTTCGTGTTGAACTTAATACATCCATACTTTCTTCTTTGGTAGAATCTGCTGCTTTATCGGCTACCATGAATTTACCTCCTAGAATATCCATAAAAATTTTGTATAATAGCTTTACTCAGAGATTAGTATACACCTTCATCATAAATATGCAATAATATATAACTATTTTATTAGTTAATTTTATACGAATTTGAAAACGTTTACTCCTATCTACTCTATTGTAAGATTCACGAAAATTTCGATCATCTCTTCATATGTCCACCCTTGCGCTTTTGCAGCATCTGGAAATAGACTTGTTGGCGTCATTCCAGGCAGAGTGTTCACTTCTAGAATCACAGGAACATTTTCAGATGTAACGATAAAATCAACTCTAGAGTATGTGCTGCACCCTAACAACTGATGTGCAAGAACAGCATATGCTTGAAGTTGTTTTGTAACCTCTAATGGCACATTAGCTGGAATTATATGCTCACTTCCACCAGGTGCGTATTTTGATTCATAATCATAGAATCCGTTCTTTGGAATAATTTCGATTACAGGTAGTGCCGTTTCTTTTCCAATTGATCCTAATACAGGAACAGTTACTTCCCTACCATCAATAAAATCTTCTACAAGAATAGTATCGTCACTTACTAATGCATTCTTTAATGCAAGTTCAATTTCTTGTTTTTCCTTGACTATTGTTAGTCCTAACGTTGAGCCTTCCCTATTCGGTTTAATAACAAAAGGAGTGTCAAACGATGTTTCAATCGCTCTTACTATCTCGTTTATATTAGTATGTTGAGTTATTGAATAAACATGGCTTTTAGCTACTGGAATATTATTTGTTTGGAATATTTGCTTAGCTTTATCCTTATCCATTGCTAACGCTGAAGCTAAAACACCTGACCCAACATAGGGAATTTTAAGCATATCCAATAGGCCTTGAACTCTTCCGTCTTCTCCAAACTTCCCGTGTAAACCTATAAATACTAGGTCAACATCTAAATTAATAATTTCTTCCATTTCATCTGGATTAAAATCAATTCCGATAACATCATGACCATTGTGTTTTAACGCATTTATTATTCCCTTTCCCGATGATAATGAAACTTCACGCTCACCAGAAATGCCCCCATAAAGTACTGCTATTTTCAATTGTGTACACTCCTCATTTACATAAATAACTTACCAAATTTATCGTATCACTTTTCCATACAATATCAATAAAATGTATCAATTATTTGTCTTACTGCATTTGATGCCATGATAACCTTTCCGTATTCTAATAACCGTGTAGATGTGATAATACTTGGTGATGAAAACTCAGACATTATGGCAATAATGTGTTCTTTATTTTTACCAACTAACTCAACATCCTGCAATAGCATATAGTAGCGTTGATTCAAATGATAAATTTGCCCGCCTTCAATGGACGCTGCCATTAAGTAAGAAGATACTTGTATAATATCCTCGAATTCATCAAAGGAAAAGATTAATTCTTTGCTTTCATCCAAGGTAACTTTCATTTCAATAAAATCCTCATCCCAATTTAAATTTTCGATTTTTTGTGTAACAATGACATGCATACCTTGCGCTTGCATTAAGTGAACTTGTACAAGCAACATTCCTTCCAACTCAAAACCTAATTCACTACTTGCTTCGTACATCATATCACTAAATAAATTACGTACACTAGAGACATCCTGCCATAAATCCTCTTTGGTAAAACCACGTTCAATTAGGTCATCGAACGTAAGAAATATCGTAAATTGACTCATCGATACTCGTTCAATACGCATGTAAGCATCCTCCTTTACACAGCAATATGGTCTTGAAATGACCCATCAAACAAAATCCTTAATTTTTTTCTTACTATACTATATGCTTCATGATTAATTGTTGAACTATATGAATATGATCTAAATTTATTAAATCGACCACTGCTATCCTTCATGAATTTTAAATTATTCGTTCCTCTTAAAAGTTATCACATGGCATTCTGATTTTGTACCTAAACGAAACGGAAGTGTTGTGTAACCATAGCCTTCACTAATTAATATGTTTGTCCCCTGATATACTTGAAACCCACCTGGTTCGTATAGCCCAAATCCCAAAATTCGTATTTGCCCACCATGAGTGTGGCCTGCTAAAACGGTATGTATCACTTGTTGCTCGTCCACATTCAGATCATAAAACGCACTTGGAGCATGTGTTAATAACAGATTATACGTCCCTTTTGCACCTTGTAATGCTTGATCCAAGTGTGCCTCTTGGTATTTACAACAATCCAGTCCTAATAAACTAAGTATATCACCATTATTAGCGACAATATCTTTACTTGAATTCGCTAAAATAATAACGCCTTCTTGTATTAATAAATGATAGATCGTATCGGGGAATGCCTCATAATCATTATTTCCCCAGATAAAATAAATTGGTTTATTCCATTGTTTAAGCTTTTTTATGTAATTTTGTGTTCGTTTAATTGGAACACCTTTTTCGGTAAGATCTCCACCGATTATAACAATATCAATTTTTCCCTTTATTAATTGTAGTGTATTTTCATTAATTTGTCTGCGATGAATATCAGAGATAAAAAACAAGCGAAAACCAGAAAATCCTTCAGGTAAATTCCTATCAGTAATTTCTAAGTAATCAATTGTATCATGATGAGCTTTGTATGCCATATATAAGGTAAATAGAAATATACAACAACCAAGGATAAGCAAATAAATCATACATTATTCTTCCCTTCTTATGTATTGCGATAATACCATATTTATTATCGTTCCATCACAAAAAATAATTATTTGTTTTAAGTATTTATCTTGGTATAGGACTACCACTAAAAATCATACGCTTAAGAGAGAACGATTGCCTACTTAAGAAAGGAGGATTTTATGTTTACACAATTTAAATATTGGGAGCCGTACATCAGTCCATTTGACCCTTGCCCACCAATGCGCATTAAGAGTTATTCAACCCCCCCACAACTATATATTCCCTTTCAGCCAAAAGGATTACCACAATTTAAACCAATGGAAGCATTGTATCGCGGAACTTTGTGGCCGGCTTTATTCAGCCCTTATCCAGACCCTAAAAAAAGAGGTGATCAGGATGAATAAACAGCTTCCACAAGAATATTATGAATTACTTGAAGAAATCCAAGCAGTAGATTTTGTTTTGGTCGAATTGAATTTATATTTAGATACACATCCAGATGATTATGATGCAATCGAACAATTTAATACATTCACAAAAAAAAGCAAAGAATTAAAAGTTGTTTATGAGAAAAAGTACGGTCCACTTATGAATTTTGGCAGAAGCTATTCAAATTATCCTTGGGATTGGAAAGAAGCTCCTTGGCCTTGGCAAGTCTAATTCGTTCTTTTGCAATGATTAACAAATAGATGGGAGGATAATTTTTGTGTGGTATTACGAAAAAAAGCTCCAATATCCAGTTAGAGTCAGTCAATGTAATCCAATGCTTGCAAAATTTTTAATTGAGCAATATGGTGGAGCTGATGGTGAATTAGCTGCCGCTTTACGCTATTTAAACCAACGATATACAATTCCTGATAAAGTAGCTGGGCTATTAAATGATATCGGCACAGAAGAATTTGCACATCTCGAAATGATTGCAACAATGGTTTATAAGTTAACGAAAGATGCAACTCCTGAGCAAATGAAAGAGGCGGGTCTAGGTGCACATTATGCAGATCATGACAAAGCTTTATTTTTCCATAACGCAGCAGGTGCACCTTTTACAGCAACATATTTTCAAGCTAAAGGTGATCCAATAGCAGATATATATGAAGATATTGCTGCTGAAGAGAAGGCCCGTGCTACGTATCAATGGTTAATAAACATGTCTGATGATCCAGATATAAACGATGGATTAAAATTCCTGCGTGAACGAGAAGTGGTTCATTCAATGCGTTTTAGAGAAGCTGCTGAAATATTGAAAGAAGAGAGGGATAAAAAAACATATTATTAATAAAGAGGTGCCAAGTTGGCACCTCTTTATTATTAAAGTGTAAACTTTTTCAGCTGCTGATCTAATCCATTTATCATTTCCTCTAATTGCTGTACCTGTTCATTAACATGAAGAAATGAACGCTGCTGATCTTCTACAGATGCTGATATTTCTTCGGTTCCTGCTGCAGTTTCTTCCGTTACAGCACTGATATTTTGAACAGATGCTACAATCGTAGAACTCATTTCACTGGAAAGAACCATATCCTCATTCAGTTGTTTAAGTTGAACCATCATATTTGTTACATTATCTTTTATCGTAGAAAACGACATTACTGTATTTTGCATCGATTTCGATTGATCATTAGATAAATCACTTGCTTGTTGCGTTACTTCATTAATATTCTTAATTCCAACATGAATTTGTTCAACCATTTTAAAAATTTGATTTGTAGCGTTTGTTGATTCATCTGCAAGTTTACGAACCTCTTGTGCTACCACGGCAAATCCTTTCCCATTTTCACCTGCACGTGCAGCTTCAATTGCTGCATTTAATGCTAAAAGATTTGTTTGTTCAGCAATTTCGTTAACAAGCTTAGCAGTCTCTTCAATTTTTGTCGCATAACCTACAAAAGATTTTACAGACGATTCAATTAGGTTAGTTGACTCAATACTCTTCTCCATAATAGAGCGTTGTTGCTTAATAGAATGTTGGCCATCCTCTATTAATTGGAGACTCATTTCGCTTGCATGGGTAGATTTTTGACTGCTTTGAACATTTTCTTCAAACTTTTTATTCATTTGTTCTATATGAAAGGATACATCTTGAATTTCCTCTGAAATAGATTGACTCCCACTTGATAATTCTTCAGTAGAGGTTGACACTTGACTGGTGCTTTCTGTTAAGACATGCATGTTTCCAGATATATCTGTACTGAATGTTTTAACCTCTTTCCCAATTTTATTAACTGTCTGTATCGTTGATTTCAAATTCTCTATCATTTGGGTAAATGAAGTTGTTAACTGACCAATTTCATTCTTATCTTTTTCGTTAATATCTATATTTACGGTTAGATCTCCCTCTGCTACCTGTGCCGCATAATCAGCCAAACGCCGAATAGGTCTTGCTGTTTTAATCGTCAACCGAATAATTGAAAAGATAGTTGCTGCAATTAATACGAGACTTGCTACAATCGTGAAATTAATAATATTTTTTATCATATCATTACGGTTCTCTACTGTATTTTCATACCACAGATTTGCACCACGTTGAAGCATATACACATCATTTAAAACACCGGCAGTTTTTGCAGATTGACGTTTGATTTCATTCGTGTCCGATTCAACTAGTGCCTTTTCAATAGTCGGCATTAATTTCTTATATTTTTCTTGAATTCGTTTAAACCAGTCTTCCTGTTTATTCGTTTTTAATTCCTCTTTAACAGTTTTTAATTCCTTATTGATTTCTGTTAATTGTGTCGTAATTTCTGCTTTAGTACCTTCAGAAGGATTATATGCATAATTGCTTAATGACTGTTTTGCAGTAATAAACTCACCATTCAATTCTTTAACTTCTAATAATAACTGGACATCATTATTCGATGACTTCTGTAAATCATTCATTTGAATGATAATAAAAAAGATTAAAGCTAAGCTAAGGAGCAACGGAATTAATGTAAAAGTAAAAAGTCTTTTTTTTATCGACATATCATTGTTCCCCCTTATCCATTGCTTGATCGATAATTGCTTGCTCGTTATCCGATAACTGAATCAGTCTAATTGGAGCCAGTCCTATACCATTTTCTTTTACCCCTAATTTAAATTGCTCACCAGTTAGATCATCACCATTCATTAGTTTTTTTACAACATCGTACAGGGCTACATCTACATTCTTAAGCATTGATGTGACAACAGCCTTTTCTGCTATGTAAAATTGATCACTATCAACACCAAAGGCATAAATTCCTTCTTTTTGTGCTTCCTTTAAGACTCCAATTCCTGAAAATCCTGCGGCAGGAAAAATAAAATCAGCATCTTTTTCAATTTGCTTGTTAGCAATTGCAGCTCCTTTTTGATCGTCACCAAAAGTCCCTGTGTATTCTGTCAAAACGGTAGCATCCTTGTTTACGGCTTTAACGCCTTCCTTAAAACCTTGCTCAAAATTCTTAATTAATGGTACTTTTTCACCGCCAACGAAACCAACAATATTAGTTTTTTTTTTAAACCGGCAATTAAACCAATTACATAGCTTCCCTCATCTTCTTTAAATGTAATGGAAATTACATTCTTTTTATCAGAGACTGCATCAACAAGTGCAAATTGTTGTTTAGGATATTTTTCTGCTAATTCATTAACAGCAGGTGCGGCAGTAAAACCTATCCCAATAACTAAATCATGCCCATCTTTAATCAATTCTTCTAATTTCCCTTTAAAATTTTGCTCCACTGGTTCTCGATAATCAAAAATTATTCCAAGCTCATCACGGGCTTTTTCTAGTCCACGAAATGCAGAATCATTAAATGAACCATCTCCAAGCCCACTGTCAGAAAGCAATAACCCAACACTAAAAACATCTTTTTCAGCTTGTTTTGATTCTCCAGTTGAGCATGCACTTAATAATAGTATTAGCGTAATTATAAGTAAACGTCTCAATCAATATTCCCCTTTCTTGTTGTCTAACGACATACATTTATCAATTCCAAATTATATATCGTCACCAACGGGGGTACTATGAAATAAAAAAATAGTTTAAAACTCTTAAAAAATTTAAAAAGAAATATAAAAAGCCATTCAACACTTTTAAAATCAAGCGTTGAATGGCTTTAACTAAATTCAGATATTAAATAACATTCAATAATTCTTCTCCCCATACATAATAAAGTCCGAATAACACGGCTAAAATGATTACAATTACAAGTACTAGTCGCATAAATGGTTTGCTCATTTTCACGTGTGCTCGCGTATTATTTTTACTATGTACTTCCTTCCTCGGTGGTAGATTTAAAATATCTACCTCTCGGGTCTCTTCTGTTTTTATTTCATTTTCTTCTGTAAAATCGTTAGTCTCTGTTGATTCTACTAATTCTTCCTGTTGGACTTCATTAACTAATTTACGTAATTCAGAAGCCTGGTCTTCAAGCTCTTTCGTTTTATTACTCATTTACAGCACCTCATTTTTGAAAACGGATTACCAATCCTAATAAAAAATCAACAATAAAATGGGAAACAATTGTACAATACAAATTCTCGGTTATTTCAAACATGTAACCAATATAAAAACTAACAAATATAACAGAAATCAGTAATACCGGCTTCGTTAAATACCGGATATGAACAAGCGCAAATATCGTACTGGCTATTATATAACCAAAACTTGTTTGAATAACTCCTCTAAACAAAAGCTCTTCTGACAAAGCCACAATTAACGTAATGAAACATATATCTCCAACGGTTCGATTTTTAAATAGTTTAACATTGATTCCACCATCATCATAGTACCGTTTAGGAAAAATGTAGATTAATAGAAAATCCAATACAACTATTGTCAAACCTGGAATAATTCCATAGTATACGATTTCTTTACTATCTAAATTGAAATAGCTGAACCATTGTGACATCTGATCAAACATAAACAAACTTAACAGCATACTTAATACTAATAATATAACTTGTGAAATGATTAATTGCTTTTTAAGCTCAAAGTCTGACATGTGTTTGATCAATTCACTTTGCTTCATTACCGTCACCTATTAATAATAATGTTTTTAATTTTTCTTCCCACGTTCCTAATGGATTGTTTAATTCTACATTTTCCGGTTGCCAATTGAAAAAAGAAAATCCACAATTGCTACAGCATTCATAACTTGGTTGTCTAACTGTATCTTGAAAACTTTTGAATAAACCCTTTCGTAAACATCCCTTCTCATTTATCCATTCAATCATTTCGTATAGCTTTTTTTCCTTAATGGAAATACGCTCTTCAATGAAGTCCTGAATTATACGAAATGATTTTTTCCAGTTTTCCTCATCATAATAAATTGTATTTCCCTTAATAATATCATGTTTTTCACATTGGTAGTGTAAAAATCGCCATTGTATTTCACTAAGTTGAAAAATCTCCCCTAATTGTTCAACTGTCTTTGGAAGCAGCATACCTTCTTTGTATAATTGTAATAATTTTTGAAACACGTAAGTTAAGTTTTCTGCAGTAGGAAGCTCCTTTTTTATTAATTTGTTTGGCAAGAAATCATCTTTCTTGGAATATAACAGTAGCGCTACACTAGAATTCCCATCTCTTCCTGCTCTGCCGACCTCCTGAATATAGGACTCAATTTGTGGTGGGAAATGAAAATGCACCACTAATCGAATATTTTTCTTATTTATACCCATGCCAAATGCACTCGTGCAACAAATGATGTCTAATTGATTATTCATAAATTGTTGCTGAATGGTTATACGATCCATTTGTTCCATTCCACCATGATAAAAAGCAATTCGCTGATCTGACAGCTTCCCTTTAAGTATTGCAGCAATCGTTTCGGTTGATTGTCTACTTGAAAAATAGATTAATGCAGGAACCCGATAACGGTTAAAGAGCTTAGTTAATACATCTATTTTTTCATTGTCATTGCTCACTTCCTCAATTGAAAAGGTAATATTGTCGCGATCCATTGGATAAATATGTTTGATCATGTTCGGTCGTTTTAAAAACGTAACGATATCATTTTGAACATCGTGAGTAGCTGTAGCACTTAATGCTAATATAGTAGGATTGTTTAACACTTGTATAATATCACCTAATTTTAAATAATCAGGTCTGAACTCATGGCCCCATTGTGATATACAATGGGCTTCGTCAATCACAAATAAACTTACTTGTATCCTTTTTAATTGTGTTATTAGCTCTTGATGCTGTAATAATTCAGGTGATACATAGATTAATTTATAGGTATCCAATTGTGTATAAACCTGTTTTCTCTCCAGTGGATCGATAAAACTGTTAAGTGCAATAACTGATTTGAACTGGCTAGCTTTTAATTGTTTTACCTGATCAATCATGAGTGATATGAGTGGTGAGACAACAATCGTTGTTCCAGTAAGTAGTTTAGCAGGAAGCTGGTAGCATAATGATTTGCCTGTACCTGTTGGTAATACGCCCAATACATCATTCCCCTGTATAATATCCTGAATAATCTCCTTCTGTCCGCTTCGAAACATTGTGTACCCAAACTGCTCATACAAGATTGTTTTCAAAGAGTCCTCTTTGTTCATTTAAATCACCTAAGTTGTTTATATTTATTTACATTAGCTAATACAAGTCGAATTTGAAAATAACTAATTTCGCTATTGACGATTTCTTTTATAGTCTTTAATGAGGATGAATTAGTTCTTTCTATTGCTTTTATTATTTCTCCCTGTTGTTCTTTTGAAACGTACTGTGCTATTGGAAAAGCTGAATCAAACAACGCAATTTCTACAATATGATCGTAAATTGTATTTATCTTTAACTTTCTTATCTGTGCAATATCCTCTACTGTGTATTTCTCATGTAATAAGTTAACTGTTCGCTGAGCAGAACTTGTAATTAATATTTTGTTTTCGATATCACTGATAATTGAATGTAAGATAGGATATCTCATAAAATCAGAATAAACAGCTGATAAAATACGATGAACCATTCTTACCCATACCAGATGTAGATCTGGTAGATTCAAATTGTGGCTCTCTGATAGTTGGTGACTGCTTTTACCATACATTTTATAACCGGATAATCGATCGACAAACAAATTTGCTTCTTCATTAGAAAAAGTGCTTAATAGTTGCTGTAATTCAACATATATAGCATTTAAATATGCTGTTTCGTTGGATTTTATTTTCCTGTAGTAAAGCTTCATCCAATATAACACGGAGGTCTTGTCTATTATTGGAATGAACGAAAAATAGTTCTTTTTACTATTTGTTAGTGTTTGAATGAGTAATAATAGACGATCGGAAAAAACAGGTGCAATCGTATGATATTTTATTCCATTAAACATATCGAGTAAAAGTATGTATTCATTATGAAGAAGCCAATTTTCCCCATTTGTAGTAGGTATAAAATCGTCAGTTAATAAATTTTGCTTTATTAACTGTCGTATTTGTTTATCAATTAATTGTTTCGTTATCGATCTATAGATACCATAAAAATTTTTCAATGCATAACTATGAGCATCCTGAACAGTTTGTATGGATTTTTTCCCTTGTAAAAGATGATAGATAGCAGCGAGGGATCGTTCGTTTTTTATATTAGAACAGCATTTTAATAGAATTCCATCAAATAACAATTAAAACAAGCCTCCTCTACTCGATATATTTGTGTCTTTTTTTTGACTATTCTCTTTTGATCTATCAAGAACCCTTTTATTCACAGTGTCAATTGTTGAATTGAATTAAATTCCGCATTACAATAGTTTTAGTGACTTATAATAAGTAATTTAATTTTGGTAAACTTATGGGGGGGACCTAAACATGCCAAAATACACAATTGTAGATAAAGAAACTTGTATTGCGTGTGGAGCGTGTGGAGCTTCAGCGCCTGATATATATGATTACGATGATGAAGGCATTGCCTATAACGTAATTGACAATAATAAGGGAACAGCTGAAATCCCTGAAGTGTTAGAAGAGGATATGATTGATGCATATGAGGGTTGTCCAAGTGATTCAATTAAAATATCCGATAAACCATTTGATGGTGATCCATTAAGATTTGAAGATGACTAATAGATAGCTGGTTTCATGATTAGATGGAATCAGCCTTTTTATGTGCAGCATTTTTAATTACTTCTAGTACATTGCCTCCTAATGTATTTCGTATAATTTCACTGTCTCGAAATAGTGCACATAATGCTACTATTGTTGTCCAATTTGCATATAATCGTTTCTTTTCTATTTGTACGAGTGTTTTTTTGGATATGCCTAAAACAGATGCCATCGTATCTTGTGTATAATCGTTCTCTACACGTACTAATTTCATTTTGGTAGAAAGCGAACTTATTATTATTTCTTGATCCATTTTGACACCATTCCCCAATTTATAAATTCCAAAATCCTCTACTTTATATACTAATTTTCTTTATTAGAAAAGTCAAAAGTAAAAATCAGCTTGTTTATTTAAAAGGCTATTTTCTAAAAAAATATCGCTTTTTCACATGTTGAATTGTATTTAATAGTTGAAACAAAATACGATGGAACAACAACATGATTTCCGCTCCGGGCAGTTGCGCACCTAAGGATTGCTGGAGAGCATCCTCGTGCTGTCGCAAACCGGGATCTCACCTACGCCTTTCCTCCCGTAGCGGTCACAGACATAAAAAAATAAATCCACATGCAATTAATTGCATGTGGATTTATTGGATGTACTACTTCTCTTCATTTTTTATTGGGTTTACTGCTAACGGTACTTTTATAGCCTCCGTTAAATTATATATTCCAATCTGATCAATACCTGTATTGTTAAATTTTACAGAATTATATCCATAGCTTTTTGCAGTCATTAATATAGCTTCAATCATTGTATTTTTCTCTTGCAGCGTGATTGATGTTTCCTTTAATGAATTATCTTCTGCAAAAGTAATGCTAAGCTGATCTCCTGATGATTCATCTACATTAAAGCCAATTTTATTTGGTATCGTTTGAAATATACTAAAAGTTTCCTCGTTTTGTTTCATCCCATTTAAAGCAGCTTCAATCTCTGTTTGTTCTTTAAGTGGTATTGGGATTAAAAATTTACGTTTATCATCCGACGCCTGATAGAGTTTGTAGCTAGATTTTTGAGCTGGCTTAATCGGTAACTCAGAAATATTGCCAATTTGTCCAAGATCAACTGCCTGATTGTTATCAGTTTCAAAAACAACCTTTTTGAACCCAAGATGCCTAAACATGGCTGACAACGTATCTTCGAAAATAGTCGCATTTGCAGAGCCGTGATTCAAAGAAAATCCTTTAGGAAGATTCATTATAACGTGGTTGTTTGTGTAATCAAATTTAAAGGTTGCATCTTTAAACAAATACCCCGATACTCCCCATTCTTCTGCTTTCAAATAGGTTTCTACTTTATTATAGTAACTTTCCAATTCCTCTGTTTTAGGTATTACAAACGTCACTGGTATCATATATTGTCCTTGCTGGTCAGATACTGCTGCATGAACGATATCGGACTGGGCATCAATTTCTGTTAGAACTAGATTTTCCGAAGACTTGCTGAACAAGCTCAATTCAGGATTACTTTTATCATTTGAAAGTGCCGCGTCTTCTTGTTCATTCATTTTTATGCCTGATTCTCCACTGGATGAACTGGAGTCGGCAGCCTTATTTAAAGATAACTTTTCTTCATGTCTTTGAAACATTTCATTATTTAAAACAACAGGTATGATAACCAACATAATAGCAACAACCAATGCAGAACTTAAAATAGGTATGAGATAGGTTTTCTTCTGTTTAATTGAAGTTTTTTCATTTTTCATCTGAGTGGAGATACGCTGGAATATTTCATTTTTATCACGAGAATCTTTTACTTTTGGCATATCTTTTAGCAAATTAATTACTTGCTTGTCGTTGTTGTAACGTGATTTCATTACGCATCTCCTCTCTTCTCTTCATTTTCTGTTAATAGCTTTCTCAAAGCCTTTAAAGCCCTATGTTGTGTTGTTTTTACTTTACTTAGACTAAATCCTAAAATATCTGCAGTTTCTTGAATTGAAAATGAATGTAAGTAACGCAAGATCAATACACTCTTTTGGTCAACTGTACATTTATCTAAATGGTTATATATCTGTGTTATCTCTTCGTTTTTTATCGCTATTTCATCCGGTAAATGATTTTGGTCTTGTAATAATTCCCCTTTCTCGTGCCAATCAAAGAATTCAGCAATTCGATTCCTTTTTCTTTTTTGTGAACGGAAATAATCTATTGTTGTATGTCTGGCAATCGAAAATATCCACGTCTTTTCACTGCTATCTCCTTTAAATGTATCAAGTGATTTTAACACCTTAATATAAACTTCTTGAACGAGATCTTCAGCCACTTGTTTATTTTTAACCATATAAAATATAAATTGAAATAAATCCTGATGATAACTGTCATATAATTTTTCAAAAATGACCTTCATAAAGATCCTCCGTTCATCTATATTGTCGTCTGCGCTCGTTAAAATGTTACATTATATAATAACTATAAAGAAAAAAATACAAAATACCAACCTTAATTTAGTTGGTATTTTGTATAGTGAATCGGTTATTAGCATATTTTTTGAAGAAATGGGATATGACAGGATACAACAAAACCATAAATACACCATTCCCTATTGCATGATAGCTATCAAACGGTAACCCAGCTAGGTAATATGCAAAGAAATTTCCTCCTGCTATGGAATAAGTGGTTAACGAAATAACAAATCCATAAAAATAACCACTAAACACAGCAAAAACCACAATTATAAATAACGGTACGTTCTTAAAAAATTTACCTAAAAGACCGCTAAAAATTCCTATTAATCCCCACGAAACTACCTGCCAAACAGTCCAAATTCCCATTCCTAGTAACATATTAGACAAAAATGTCGTTAAGAAAGTTAATACTATCGAGGCAACAGGTCCTAATATGAAACCGCATATAATAATTAACGATGTAACTGGTTGAACATTTGGAAGAAATGCGAATGCAGATCTTCCTACTACAGCAAGTGCTGCCAGTAACGCAAGTAATGTTAATTTATATGTATTCACTTACATCATTCCCATGCCTGTAAATCAAAACTAACCTTATCCCCTGGTGATAATGTTATTTCTTTAGCACCCTTTGTCGCCATTTCATCGTTGACGAAGAACATCCAAGATTTTTGTTCTCCTTCTTTCGGGGCAACTCCATTAATAGACGTAATAAATCCACCATCAAAATCAGTTTCAATTTCGAAGTTTTCTTTCATAACATCCATTAAAATAGCACCTTCTTCAATTGCTATCTTTTTTTCAGTGATAAATTCAGCTTCTTTATCCTTTGAAATTGTTATTGTTACAACTTCTTGATTTTCCTCGTTTTTAACTTCATTACCACCACTTTGTTCCGTTTGACCATTGGTTGTAGCTTCTGAATTACTTTCATCATCTGAACTACATCCTACTAATAGACCAATAATTAAAAGTAAAGAGCCTAATCGTAACAAAATTTTATTCATCCCAAAAACCTCCAGATAATTTTTTTGGAGGGTCGTTTGAACAACCTAAAAAAGCTAACTCTTCAAATAGAGCTAGCTAAAAAAGACAATCGAAACATTAAAAAAGTCCATTATGATGTATCGGTTATCTCAATTGCTCATACCCTCGAAGCATTGAAACAGTTGAATATTGGCAGGTCTACTGACTTGTAATTAAATCCTACTTTAAGTCCTTCCCATATGGCTAGCATACAGTGGTTATACTTATTTCGTTCATTACATACAGTTGCGAGGACAGTTCTAGCTTTTCACTAGATTCCCTTTTAAGCAAAAGCACCAAATTCAAAATTATATTTAATTAAATAACCATATAAATATTACCATAAGATAATATAATTGAACAGTTATTTTAAGTTGTTCGGAAACTTGACAATAAAGGTAGTTCCTTTATTCAATTTACTTTTTACTGAGATCGTACCCTGATGTGCCTCTACAATATTTTTTGCAATAGCTAATCCAAGACCAGTACCCTTTTTCTTGTTGTTCCTCATCCTTGATTTGTCAGCTTTATAAAACCGTTCAAACACGAATGGTAAGTCTTCTTCTGGGATACCGCTACCACTATCTTCAATTGTTACTTCAAATTCCTTTTCATTTACTGAAACATTAACATTTACAAATCCTTTTTCATTTGTATGTCTTATTGCATTGTCAATTAAATTTGTAAATACCTGTTCAATACGGTCTGGATCAAAATTCACAATTTGTTCTGTTATATCTTTCGTGAGATTTAAAATAATGTTATTATCATCTGCCAAACCTTTGAATTTCTTTAAAATTCTTTCTACAAATGTTTCAACAGGAACAGTTTCTATATTCAATTGAATGTGTCCAGCTTCCATTCTGGCTAGGTCCAACAATTCATTAACCAATCGACCCATCCTCAGTGATTCTTCATGAATAATTTGAGCTAGGTCATTCTTTTCTTCTTTACTTTCAGCAATATCATCAACAATTGCTTCACTATAACCTTGAAGCATTGATATCGGTGTTCGTAATTCGTGTGAAACGTTAGCTATGAAATCTTTTCTGAGCTTATCTAATCGTCGTTCCTCAGTCATATCACGAATTACTGCCACAGCACCTCGAACATATTTTTGATCATACAATGGTGTCATAATCATAACCCAATTACGACCTTGGACACTGATTTCTTGCAGTACTTCTTTTTCTTCCTGAATAACGTTTTGTAAAATAAGGTTCAATTCTTGTGGAAGTTGTTTATTTTCTTGATCCATTGTTTGATTGTGCTCAAAATACCAATCCTCCATAAACCTTTCTGCAGGAGGATTAGTTACAATCATATCCCCATTTCGATTAAGCGTAATAACCCCATCAGCCATAGAACTTACAATACTAGATAATTGCTCTTTTTCCTGTCTTAATGCATTAATATGAAATTTCAGCTGTCTACCCATTCGATTAAATGCCATTGCCAACTCACCAATCTCATCATGGGTAAGGATTGGTACCTTCGTATTGAATTCTCCCCTAGTCAAATCAAACGCTGCTTCTCTCATTTTGATAAGAGGTGATGTAATTCTAGTTGATAGAAAGAAAGCAAAAATAGTAGTCAAAATTATTGCGATTCCAGCAGCTAGAAAAATTCTTTTTGTCGTTTCTGCCTTTGTTTGATCAACAACATCTAATGACTGGTAAACAAATACGGCACCATCTTCATTTTTAATCGGTGTACCGACCATTAATACTTCGGTATCTGTTCCTGACAATACGGTTTGTTTCTTAACTTCTCCATGATTTGTTATTACCTCTGCTAAATCAGTATCCTTTTTTAGCCAATTCTCATTTACCTTAGCTAATTTTTTGTTGCTGCTTTTTGAATTCCAAAAGTCACCATTATCAAAGACAATGACTACTCTGCTTGAAGGATCTTTTATACGATCAGTTGTTTCATAAATTAATTCCTTATTATCATATTGCTTAACCATTTCAGATACCTTCGTTGCAGTCTGCATTAAATCCTGTTCAGCTTCATCAATATGAAAGTTCTCGAAAAACTCCAATAGTAAGATTGTTAAAATAAATAATATAAAAGAAACTAGCAATAAAATGGTTACTGCTAGTTTCCCTACTACACTACGCCAAAACATTATACATCATCTACCTCAAATTTATAGCCTACTCCCCATACCGTAACAATCATTTTCGAAGCCTCTTTGGATACATTATTCAGCTTTTCACGCAAACGTTTAACATGGGTATCAACCGTTCTTAAATCCCCAAAAAATTCATATTGCCACACTTCTTTTAATAAAAGCTCCCTGTTAAAAACTTTGTCAGGAGCACTTGCTAAAAAACAAAGCAATTCATATTCCTTTGGTGTCAAACTTATCTCTTTTCCGTCAGCAGTCACTCTATGTGCGTCATGATCAATTGTTAGATGCGGAAAAACAAGAAGTTCCTTTGTAGTTGTATCGTCACTTTTAAAATTAGTTTGCGATACTCGTCTTAACAACGCTTTTACACGTAAAACAACTTCTCTGGGGCTAAATGGTTTAACAATGTAATCATCTGTACCTACTTCGAATCCCTGTACCCGATTTGCCTCTTCACCTTTTGCTGTTAACATGATTACTGGTGTATTTTTTTCTTTCCTCAATGCTTCACAAACTTCAATGCCATCCATTTCTGGCATCATTAAATCTAACAAAATAACATCGTAATCATTATTAAGTGACAAATCTAATGCATCTTTTCCGTTGTCAGCTTCTTCAACCAAAAAGTCTTCACGTTCTAGGTACATTCGGATTAAACGTCTAATTCTTTCTTCATCATCTACAACCAAAACTTTTGCATTTGCCTCCATTTAAACTCCCCCTTTGTCTAATTTTACACCACAAGTATTATAAATCTGTTACGTTATGCATAAGAGTGAAGCCCGGCTAAGATTAAGTTAACCGCGATCAAGTTGAACATAATAATCGCAAAACCACCAGCTGCGAGCCATGCTGATTTTTCACCGTGCCAGCCTCTTGATAGACGTAAATGTAAAAAGGCTGCATAGAAAAACCATGTTACAAGTGCCCAGACTTCTTTAGGATCCCATCCCCAAAAACGATCCCAAGCAATTTGTGCCCATATAGATGCGAATATTAATCCACCTAGAGTAAAAACTGGGAACCCAATTGCAACTGCACGATAGGAAACCTCGTCTAATAAATCTGGCTTCACTTTTAACAATAAGGGTTGGATTGCTGCACCAATTCTTTTTCTAAATAGTAACCGAGCTAATACGTATAGGACAAAGCCAGCTAATATTGACCAAATGAGTGTATTAAATTTCCTTGGCGCGTTTGCACCATGCATCCAGGACGGTACTTCAAATAATGGCTCCATCGCATTTTCTGTTAATAATTTCCCATCATTTGGTCCGGCTATTGCTGGTAATTGATAGTCTGTCGTTAATGTACTTCCTCTCTCTTCATACTCAAATTGTGCATGATAATCAGCTATATTAAATGTTGCGGATATGACACTAAACCCAATAAATATAAACAAGGAAAATAAAATGACTTCAAGCCATGTTGTGCGCTTGCTTTTTACAGATTGATCTATTTGGCGAATTAAATAGATTAACCCTGCAACAAAACTAATTGATAATATGGCCTCTCCAAGTGATACCGTTGTTACATGTATATATAACCAATGACTTTGCAGTGATGGTACAAGCGGTGATATTTCAGTTGGAAACATACTTGCATATGCAATAACGATTAATGCAATCGGTAGTGCGAATAAACCTAATACACTTAAACGATAAATAAAGTAAATGATAATAAAGGCAAACACTAACCCCATGCCAAAGAATGTCATAAATTCAAACAAGTTACTTACTGGGGCATGTCCACTAGCTATCCATCTTGTAATGAAATATACAATTTGCGCTAAAAAGCCAATTATTGTTAATGTGATAGCAATTTTTCCTGCAATACCTTTTTTACCTTTATCCTTTTTCTCTTTAATCGTCGCCCCAAAAAAGCATGTGGCGATCAAATATAGGATAAATGCAGTGTATAACATAGTGCTACTAACACTAATTAAATTATCCATGATTTTCCTCCTCATTTCATACAAATGATTTATTCATCCAACTCTTGTTGATCTTTGACCATTTCTACGTTTGTACCAGAAATAACTTTTTCAATATCTTTTTTTACTCCATACCAATTTTTATTTGTATGTGCTGCGACTAATAGCCCATTTCCTTTTGGATGAATCCAAATTCTTCTATGCTGCCAATACATTCCTTGAATAACACCAAGCATAAAGATAATTGCACCAACAATGAAAAATGGTAGTGTATAATCTTTTCGTACTGTTAATCCACTTACATCGCGAAGCTCAAAATCTTGTACACCAAGTTTATATTGATTTTCTCCCGTTGCATCAATATTTCTACCTATCCCTACGAAGCTTACTTCAGCTTGTTCACTGTTTGGTGGGTACACAAAAAACACAAATGCTGGATTTTTGGGATATTTTGATTCTGACCTTGGCTCCCCATTTTCTAAACTGTAATCAGGGTAGTATTGATCAACTACAACACGAAAACCATTATCCAGTTTATATTCTGGTTTAGGTGCATTTAAATCAATGGTAAAGGTCCCAAGAGCTTTTTCATCAGGATCATCGGTTTCATGAACTTTAAACGTCATGCTTGTAAATTCATTTAATTGATAACCCGCCTGATAAAGCGTATATCCGTCAAATTTTAATGGATGGTTCATTTTAATCTTTTCCTCAGCAATTTTTTTCAGCTCCGGTTCTGCACCGGCTACACTAGGCGCTATTTCCTTATATATAATTGCATTTGTTTGAAAGTTTTTAGCGACCATGCCTTCCTGCTCAATTGCTTCTTTAAAACGATCATTATTTTTATCATATGTTTCCAAGATAAAATCTTTATTTTCAATGTAATATTCTCCGTCTGTAGAAGGAATGACGGTTCTTTCTCCTTCTCGTACCCACACGTAATCATCTAAATACATAAATGGCGTCATTCTTAAAATAGCCGCAATTAATATAACAATAAGTCCGATATGATTTACATAGGGACCCCAACGTGAGAATCTTCCTTTTTCTGCTAATATATGACCATTTTCGTTACGTACATTGTAACGTTGTTTTTTTAATGCATGGACAATTTTATCTTTTTCTTCTGCAGTAACGTTTTCGGTTTCACTATAAAGTCGCTGCCTGTTCAAAAACGTTTCATGTCGCTTCGCTTTTTGTCTTTTTAATGCTTTATACAGTGGTACAAATCGATCAATACTACAAATAACTAAGGATATCCCAATAAGTGCAATTAAAATCATATACCACCATGAACTATATAAGTTGTGGAATCCTAGTTGATAATAAATTTGTCCAAATATTCCATATGTATCTTCATAATAAACAGCAGGATCACGCGATACAGCATTAGCTGGTATGTACATTTCTTGTGGAAAAATTGTGCCAATAGCAGAAGCGAGCAAAGCAATAACAATAAGCCAGACTCCTACTTTAACAGATGAAAAAAAACTCCATATTTTATCAACTATTGATTTATTATAGGTTTGTGATCTACGGGCACTTCCATCGTAACGCATATTTAATAATGTACGTTTATCGTTCCCATCAATATGTTGATTTTCTTCTATAGGTTTACCGCATGCTTCGCAAAGCACCGTTCCTTCTGGATTGACATGACCGCAATCACATTTTATTTTATTCATTCGAATCCCTCACAATAATAGCATTCTTACCTACTCTGGTTGAATTTGTTTCAAATATCCCTCCAACTTATCCAACGATAATGCGCCATTAACTACTTCTACAATTTCCCCTTCAGGATTAATAAAAAATGTACTAGGAATTGGTCCGACACCATATTGTTCCATCACTTGTCCATTTTTATCATGTGGAACAGGAAATGTTAAATCATATTTGTCAATAAATCGATTAATAACAAGCTCGGCGCCATCTAAACTCACCGCAACGATTTCAACACCTTTTTCCTTATACTCTGGATAAAGCTTTTCCATGTAAGGCATTTCCGCTTCACATGGTGGGCAGTAAGTTGCCCAAAAATTAAGCATGACACCCTTACCTTTTAAATCACTTAATTCAACGGTTTCTAATTCATTATTCTGATTAACCTGTTGTAATTTAAAGGGAGGGGCTTGGTCACCGACATCGACATTTGTATCCTCTTCAGATAAATTGGATACCAAAGCATAGGCTACAGCTACCAATAATACCGCCAGTACAATGGATCTAAATATTAAACGATTTCTTTTTTTTCTTTTCTTATTATTACCAATATGTTCCTTACTCACGTTGTTCACTCCCCACGTCATTATACCATGTATCTACGATGGTAAATTTGACTATTATTCAACAATTTCACTCGCTGAATGACGCATTTTTTTAACTTCATGAGGGGTTAAAGCTCGAAAATCACCAGGTTGCAGACCATTTAACGTTAACATTCCATATTTTTCCCGTTTCAATTTGATAACGGGGTAACCGATGTGCTCCATCATACGTCTAATATGTCGGTTTTTCCCTTCATGTAACGTAAGTTCAACAATAGACGTTTGACTTTTTTTATCAGTAGACAAAACTTTATATTCAACAGCTTTTAGGAGATCCTTATCCACTTTCACACCTTTTCTAAGCGTGTTTAATTCATTTTTATGAGGTATTCCCTTAATTTTTGCGACATACACCTTATCCATTTCATGCTTAGGATGCATTAAAAGATTAGCAAATTCTCCATCATTCGTCAGTAGAATAATGCCTGATGTGTCATAATCAAGTCGTCCTACAGGAAAAATGCGTTCAGGTACTTCATGAAAATAATCGGTCACTACTTTTCTATTTTTATCATCTTTAACACTTGATATAACCCCTCTGGGTTTGTATAACATATAATAAACAGGTATCTCTTTTTGTAGCGGGACTCCATTTACCTCGACTTCATCTTTGTTTGATACTTTAGTGCCCAATTCTGTCGTTACATGTCCATTTACCTTAACCTTTCCATCAACAATTAGCTGTTCTGCCTTTCTTCTTGAGGTAATTCCACTCTTAGCAATTACCTTTTGTAGTCGTTCTAATGTGTTTGTCATTCTATCACCAATTCTTCTTATATTTTTAAACCCTTATTTGCTAGTGGCCCACGCTTTTTTCATTACAACATAATAATAGCGTTAACTCCATGTTAACGCTACTTTTACGATTATCCAAATATGATTGTTACAATTACAATCGAGGCTATTATACCAATTAAATCTGCTAAGAGTCCAACCTTTAATGCATACCTCATTTTCTTAATTCCAACAGCTCCAAAATAAACTGTCAATATATATAGCGTTGTATCTGTACTTCCTTGCATGGTAGATGCTAATCTTCCAATGAAAGAATCCGGTCCATTTGAGTCGATTAATTCAGTTGTAACACCTAAAGCGGCAGTCCCTGATATTGGTCTTACTAAAGCAAGTGGAACGATATCTGGTGGTACACCGAAAAAATTTAAAATAGGAGACAATAAGCCAACAAAAGCATCCAAGGCACCAGATGCTCGCAATATAGATATGGAAACAATCATACCTACTAAAAAAGGAAGTAAAGTAAATGCCATCTTGACACCTTCTTTTCCCCCTTCTACAAACGTTTCATATGTTGGTATACGTTTCCATGTAGCTACAAAAAGTACAAGCAATATAAAACATGGTATCAACCACGTGCTAATTAAGGTAATTACAGCCATCTTTACTCCCTCCTGATGCTTCTATGATGAAAGAAGCGATCCAGTAATATTGCCCCCAAAGTTGAAATAATGGTTGCTACGATTGTTGTACCTACAATTTCGGTCGGTGAAGTTGAATTATAATGCATTCGAATAGCAATCACAGTCGTTGGGATAATTGTCAGACTTGATGTATTCAATGCTAAAAATGTAATCATAGATCTTGAGGCTGTGTCTGATCCACTTAATTGTTTCATTTGTTCCATTGCTTTGATTCCCATTGGAGTAGCTGCATTTCCTAAACCAAACATGTTGGCTGTCAAATTGGATAATATATACCCTATTGCCGGATGGTCTTTAGGTATGTCCGGAAATAACTTCAAGACAACTGGTCGAAAAATTTTAGCGAGTATATGTAATATCCCTGCTTTATCAGCTACCTTCATAATCCCGAGCCAAAACACGAGAATACTAATTAAGCCAATGGATATGGTTACTGCTTCATCTGCACTTTCAAACAAAGCTTTATTCACTTTGTCCATTGTTCCATTAAACATTGCGTATACAATTCCTACAATCGCCATTACCGCCCAAATAATATTAACCATATTAATTCAACCCAATTATCTTCTTAAACACTGATAATGTCTCAGTAGTCAAACTATCTGTTTTTTCCTGTTGCTCCTGTTTAAAAATAGGTATCTCACTTATAGGTGTTTTGTTTAAATATAATATAGTTTTACCAATAATTGGCCCTGCCGATTTATTACTATCCTGCAGTATAAATGTCTTCTTTTTAATATTACTTGCTTCATCATCTAGTAACGGATACGTAACATTATGTTGAATATAACCAACTGCAGTCTTATCCGTACCATTTAGCTGGTAAGTTTGAACCCCTTTATCCATAACAGATGTCATATTAAAGTTATCATAAGCCCATTCGTACATTCCGATATGGTCATTCCAATCATCAGGTGCATTCAGTGTAACAGCAATGAGGCTCATATTATTTTTGTGTGCCGCAGATACTAAGGTTCTACCTGATATCTTCGTGAATCCTGTTTTACCTCCAATACAATAATCGTAATAAGTGGTCAGAAGTTTATTTTTATTTCGCCATGCATACTTTCTTGTTTCCGCTTTATAGGAAGTGGTACCGGTAATATTTTTAAACACATCATTGGTCATTGCGTATTTCATTAGCAATGCCATATCATAGGCTGTTGAATAATGTTGTTCTGAATCTAAACCATGTGGATTATCAAAATTTGTATCTGCCATACCTAACCACTTTGCTTTTTCATTCATTAAATAGTTAAATCCTTCTACACTTCCACCTACATGCTCTGCAATAGCAACAGCCGCATCATTTCCCGAACGGAGCATTAAGCCGTAAACCAGATCTTTAAGTTTCATCTTTTCACCTTGCTCTAAATAAATGGATGACCCACCAGCGTATACTGCACGTTTACTTGTTGTAACCATCTCATTCATTTTTCCAGATTCGATTGCAATGATTGCAGTCATAATTTTCGTGATACTTGCTATCGGTCGTTTTTCATGTGCATCTTTTTCAAATAGCACTCTTCCAGAAGATTGTTCAATTAATACTGCATTATTTGCTGATACACTTGGTTTTGCTTGTCCAATGGTAGGGTTAAATACACTAAACAATAAAACTAACAACATAATAATTACTAAAAAACGCATAGTGGGCTTCCTCCCGCAGATATTGTGTCTATATATATTATGCAGGACAACTATCAATATGAATAAACTAACTATAATTATCAGCGGAAAATTAAAACGGAAGGAGGCCTTTTAAAAACCAAGTATCAGTAAAGTGGCCAAATAACTTTTTTAGCTTCTATAAATCTATTATTAACATCTTGCCAATTTACTACATTCCACCAATTTGTAATATATCCTTTTTTATCTGTTTTATATTGTAAATAATACGCATGTTCCCAAACATCTAATACTAAGAGAGGAATAATGTCGGCATATTGAAATAGTTGATGCTTCTCGAATGTTTGTATTACTAGCTTGCCGCTTCTTGGATTCCAAGCTAATACGGCCCATCCTACACCCTCAACCGAAGCTGCAGCATTCGTGAACATTTCCTTAAATGCATTCCACGATCCGAAATCTTTACTAATCCTTCTAGCGACTTCTCCTATAGGCTTTCTACTAGAGTTTGGCGTCATATTGTACCAAAATATAGTATGGAGATTATGACCTGATCCATTAAATGCTTGTTCTCTTAACCAATGCTTAATTAAATTTTCTTCCTTTTTATTTTTTGCTTTGTATAGTTCCTTCTCAGCTTTATTTAGTCCGTCAACATAGGATTGATGATGAACATTATGATGTAACTCCATTATCTCCCTACTTATATATGGCTCAAGTGCAGCATAATCATAGGGTAATGGTGGTAGCTTATGCTGTCCATATGCAATACTTTTTTCTTGTTGCCTATGATTTAATTCGTTATTTATCTCATTAAATATTTGTTGTCCATTATTTTGTAAAGATATAAATTTTTCTTCGCCTTTGTCGTCTGAATGTAAATAATGTTGAATGTCTTTTTGCCAGCTTTCAAGTTCCCTGAACCAATCGTCATAAATATCTTCTGAGACCGAGGAATTTCTTAACGTAGTTTTAGTTTCCTCCCCCCACTGAATAAGATTTTGAAGATACATTTGTTTATTATTATCCATAAAATCACCTCCATGTAACTTATGCCTATAAAGGTGACAGCGTGTAAATATAATTAAAAAGCCTTGCAATTATGCAAGACTTTTACTTTATATCACTCTCAATTTCGTTAAATTTTTCAAAAAACAAATCAGCCTCATGTTCAATATCTTCCTGATCCATATTTTCAGGTAATGGTGGTAGTTCCTCTAATGAAGTTAATCCAAAATAAGTTAAAAACTCCCTACTCGTGCCAAATAAGATAGGTCTTCCTACACCTTCTCTTCTACCAACTTCCTCGATAAGTGATCTAGACAGTAATGTTTGGACAGATCGATCACTTTTTACACCTCTAATTTCTTCTATTTCTGTCCTTGTAATTGGTTGCTGATATGCAATAATTGCAAGAGTTTCTAATGCAGCCTGGGACATACGAGATGTTTGCGGCGTTTCCAATAACTTTTTATAGTAAATACTATGTTCTGGTTTTGTTGTTAGATGAAAAACCTGATGTGATTGCATAATCATAATTCCGCGTTCCGTGTGGTCGTAATCATACTTTAATTCTTCCAATAAATGTTCTACTGTTGTCACATTAATTTCTAAAATGCGGGATAACTGTTTTACAGTCATACCTTCATCCCCACTTGCAAACAATAGCCCTTCTACAACAGCTTTTAGTTCTGTAATCTTCACCTTCTAATCCTCCAAATAAAAAACATATAAGTCATCAAGTTGTTTTTCCTGTTTGCAATAAACTTGCGCTTCCTTCATTAGTTCTAATAAGGCCATAAAAGTGACCACAATATGCGAGCGTGTCCGTTTTGAAAATAACTGATCAAATGTTACACCCTGTTTAGACGCCGCCTTAACAATTTGCACGACTTCGGTCATTCGTTGCTCAATTGAAATCTCTACACGCTTAATTTTTGTCTCCATTGGATCTGTCCATTTTTTTCGCTCGAGCATTTTACCTAAAGCTCCGAGCATATCATAAATCGATATATCCCCTTGTGTAACCGGCTGCTTATTTTCTATATCGTCAAAAACAACTGGAGGTCTTGTAAAAATTTGATTTGCATCAATTTCTTTTTCCTTTAAATGATCGGCAGCTTCTTTATATTTTCGGTATTCGATTAAGCGTTGCATTAGTTCTTCCCGAGGATCTTCAGCATAGTCGTCAATTTCTTCTTCAATTTCTTGCTTAGGTAATAACATTTGACTTTTGATAGCCAGTAACGTAGCTGCCATTACAAGATATTCACTAGCAATATTCAATTCTAAGTGTTGCATAGTATGTATATATTGCATATATTGTTCAGTAATTTGAGCGACAGGAATGTCATAAATATCAATCTCATATTGATTAATTAAATGCAATAATAAATCAAGCGGTCCCTCAAAAGAATCTATTTTAACCTGATATGCTTGATTCATCTCGTTTCTTCCCTTCCAATAAATATATACTCCTATATCACATTACCATCAAAATATAGACAAATAAATTAAAAAAATAAAATCCTTTGTCATAATCGCCTATACATCATAGCCATTTTTAACATAAGTTATTAACGTAAGATAAATGTTGCAAAACATTTATTCGTAAAGATGAAAAGGAGGAATTTCATTATGGGTGGTAATTATGGCGGTGGATTTGCGTTAATCGTCGTTTTGTT
This sequence comes from Virgibacillus ndiopensis, assembly GCF_900187325.1. Classification (GTDB taxonomy): domain Bacteria; phylum Bacillota; class Bacilli; order Bacillales; family Amphibacillaceae; genus Virgibacillus_E; species Virgibacillus_E ndiopensis. The sequence goes on from NZ_FZMZ01000005.1 coordinate 632,115, forward strand.
TATTCTTCTCATTATCGTTGGTGCTGCTTGGATGTAAGTTTGCCAATCGCAACCACGATTAAAACTGCTTGAAACCTTTCAGGATTTATCACAAAAAACCAGCCCTTTATTTGAGAGGGCTGGGCTTTTGTTTATTCATCTTCATTTTCATCGCATTTATTGTAAAACTGTTGGGTTACATCATCAGCGCAAACAGCAAATTTATCATTATAAAGTCTGTTTACTTCATTAACCATCTTTTTGCCAATCCCCGCATTGCGGTGAGAAGGATTAACAGATATATGTTGAATTACTGCATTAATCCCATCTTCAATTCGTAATCCGATCGCACCTAAAATGTCTTCATCTTTCCACAAATAGAGATGCCAATCCGGATTTGTTTCATATTCTTTTATAGTTTGTTGCAATTTTTTTACATCTTTTTCTTCAGGCATAAAAGAAAGTAATCCCATTGCAATCTTTTCCAAATTCTTTTTGTAACGAATTAACATAGATACCCCTCATTAAGAAAATAGCTTACCAACATGGATAAAAGAAAGATACATCCATTAACTATTAACCAAATTTTGTCTTGCCTTATACCGTTTGCCATTATGAATCTAGCCGTGTGAGAGTTGTATATATATTTATGCCCTATCACGTCACATTTGTCAAATCGGTTTAATCAAAAACAAATACATTCCAGTAAATAATTCCCCATGTTATCCCCACTATGAGTAATATTCCAAATAGTATCCAATTTTTTTTACGTTGACTCAAAACTATTTCATCCTTTAACAGCATTAACAGTCTACACCTATGTCATACTACTGTTTATTCTTTAATTTATTGCGGGAAATTGTTTGAATAATTGTATAGCCATCTGACTGTTTTTCTTTTATTTTAAATGGAATAATATTTACAATTGCCAGCCAGCTGTTAAATAAAACAAGCAATTGAGAGAACCCGTTTGTTAAATCAAATAAAACAGAAACTAGTATTGCAACAACTCCATTAAAAATTGGGCCACACAAAGTAATCCAAATAATTTCCCCAGATTTATAAGGGATATTTCTTTCACTATATGCTACGCCACCTAAAAAGTATAATGCATGTAGCCTAATTTGGATTCGTTTATGATTAAAATTATAGACTTCATTTCCGGTACCGATCGAAAGTGTTACGGATTCCGCTTTTACCAGCTTTGCTCCAACAATATGACCAAGTTCATGAAAAATCGTACTAATCGGAGCAATAAATAATATAAGACATGCTATTAAATAGATATCCATATGACACTTCCTACAAGTCCCGAAACAACTACGTTAATTTTATTCTTCAAAAACCTTCATTTCTTTCATAACATCTCCATTACGCATTGCTTTAACATAGTCCATACCTGATGTAACTTGTCCAAACACAGTATGGACACCATTTAAATGTGGCTGCGGTTCATGAACGATAAAAAACTGACAACTACCAGTATCTTTTCCAGCATGTGCCATTGATAATGTTCCTTCTACATGTTTATGCGGATTTCCTTCTGTCTCACATTTTATTGTATAACCAGCTGATCCAGTACCATTTCCATTTGGACAGCCACCTTGACTTACAAAGCCATCAATTACTCTATGAAATGTAAGTCCATCATAAAAATTATTATTTGCTAATTTTTCAAAGTTTTCAACTGTTTTTGGAGCTGCTTCTGGATAAAGGTCAAATTCAATTTTATTTCCATTTTCCATTACAATATATCCTTTTTTTGTCATAATCTAGACCCCTTTTAATAATTGTTAAATCTCAGTTTATCCTATAGACAATAAAACCCACTTAAACTATAGAATCACACTGATGAAGTTTCACTTTATCTTACCATTTTCTTGTGTTTATTAAAAGAAATAGAAGATTATTTCAGTAATTCTTCATAGGATAAATCATTTTTAACAATATCTTGATAGGTTTCTCTGCGTACGACTAACTTGTCTTTTCCATCTTCCACAAAGACCACAGCAGGATTAGGAAAACGATTATAATGATTTGCCATTGAATATCCATAAGCACCTGTGGAAAACACTGCAAATATGTCCCCGCTCTCAACATCTGGAACTGGTAAATCCTTAATAAGCATGTCACCTGATTCACAGCATTTTCCGGCAACAGATACAGTTTGTGTAGCATCTCTATCTGCTTTATTCGCAATTACCCCTTCATATACTGCTTGATATAATGCAGGTCTTAAATTATCTGTCATACCTCCGTCAACAGATATATAATCTCGGATTCCAGGTATTTTCTTCATAGATCCGACCTTATATAAAGTTATTCCTGCATTACCAGCTATTGAACGGCCAGGTTCTATCCAAATCTCAGGCATTGGTATTTTGAGATCACTAGAGTGCTGTTTAACGACAGAAACTAACGTATTTACATAGCTTTCCAATTGCAAAGGACTGTCCTTTTCTGTATAACGTATACCGAAACCTCCTCCTAAATTTAGAACTTCCGGTATATAGCCATATAGATTGTTCCATTTAGTAAGCTGCTTAAACAGCATGTCGGTTGCTGTCTTAAAACGATCCGTCTCAAAAATTTGTGAGCCGATGTGGCAATGCAAACCTTTAAACCGAATATAGTCATGGCCATGTAATCGTTCAAATGCTTTGTCAGCTTGTCCATTTTGTAAGTTAAATCCAAACTTAGAATCCTCATTACCTGTCATTATATACTGATGTGTTTTTGACACTATACCAGGAGTTACCCGCATTAAGACATCTATTTTCTTGTCAAAGGTTTTCAATAGTTTATCCAAAAGCTCAATCTCATAAAAATTGTCCACTACGATACATCCAACATTATTTTGTATTGCCATTGTTAATTCTTGGACACTTTTGTTATTTCCATGAACATGAATTTTGTCTGTCGGGAAGTTTGCTTGTAATGCAGTAAATAATTCACCTTCTGACACAACATCCAAACTTAAGCCTTCTTGTTTAACTACTTGCAGCATAGCAATCGATGAAAACGCTTTACTTGCATATGCCACTTGCGCCTTTACATCTAGTTCTTTAAAGGTATTGACAAAAGCTTTACAGTTATCACGAATAATGGATACATCGTAAACATATAAAGGAGTTCCATATTTTTTTGCTATGTCAATTGTGTCTATTCCACCAATTTCTAAATGGCCATCTTTATTTACTTGAAAAGGATGATTATTTGTTATCATTGTTGTTTTCCCAACTCCTACATACCTGAATAAAATATTAAAAATACTCTATCATATTGTGACAAAAAACGAAAGGACAAACTTTAAAAGCAAGTTTGTCCCACTGTCATTATTTCTTAATTGGTTGACGATAGTTATTTCTTGGATGTACTATACTTGGCCGGCTGTTAGAATAAGGTACTGGGATTCGGCACAGTATTTGTATAATGGCTTTTCCATTAAACGGAAGGAATGGCCATAAATATGGTGTTCTTAACGATTTTAAATTCGCCAAAAATAAAATATATAACGTAAATCCAATTGAAAACCCATATAATCCAAATGCAGCTGTAGATAATATTAAAATTAATCGGATTAATTTATTCGCTACACTTAATTCATAACTTGGTGTAACATAAGAACCTATTGCACTTATGGCAACGTACAAAATGACCTCAGGACTAAGCATACCAACATCAATCGCAATTTGACCAATCAAAACTGCTGCAATTAATCCCATGGCGGTTGATAACGGTGTAGGGGTATGTATCGCTGCCATCCTTAAGAATTCAACACCGAGGTCTCCCAAAATAATTTGAATAAATATCGGAATATTTCCTTCTTCATTCGGACCAATGAATGAGAGTTCTTTCGGTAATAGAGTTGGCTCCATTGCAAACAATAGCCACAATGGTAATAGAAATATCGACGCTAATATCGCTAAAAAACGTGTCCAGCGTATGAATGTTCCGATTGTAGGTGCTTGCCGATACTCCTCGGCATGTTGAACATGGTGGAAAAAAGTTGTTGGTAAAATCATCACACTTGGTGATGTATCTACAATAATTAATACATGACCTTCTAAAATATGATGAGCTGCAACGTCTGGTCGTTCGGTGAACCTAACCATAGGATAAGGGTTCCATTTACGTTTATTCATAAATTCTTCTAATGTTTTATCCGTCATGGTGATTCCGTCAATTTCTACATCTTGTATTTTTTTCTTTATTAATTTAACCAATCCTCCATCTGCTACATCCTGTAAATAGCAAACGCATACATCGGTTTTGGAACGTTCTCCTATTTTTAACATTTCATGACGTAATCTTGCATCACGTATTCTTCTTCTGGTTAACGCAGTATTTTCAATAATATTCTCGGTGTAGCCGTCTCTTGAGCCACGCACAACATGCTCAGTATCTGGCTCTTCTGGTTGTCTACCAGGATAATGACGAACATCAACGACGAAAGCTTCTCGTTCGCCATTTATAAATACGACAATTAATCCAGAAAGCACTTGATCGACTGCTTCATCCATCGTTTTTATTCGATTCACCTGCTGATGTATCAACCTATTTTCAATAATCTCTGGAATCTTGTTTTTATTCCGTTCATTATCATTTATTTCAACTATCACTTTTAATATTTGCAGGATGACCGATGTATCACAAAGACCTGTCAAATAATAGAGTTGAACTTTATTTTTAAGGATAATAATTTCACGAAATCCTAAATCAAACGATGTCCCTACCCCAACTAGTTCTTTCATATATGCTTCGGTATCATTTATATTTGGTGAAATTGGATTTTTATCCTTTGTTTTCAAATTCTTTCACTCCAGTCTGTACACTGATTTACTTCACAAAATACATCCATTGAAACAGAGACCCTGCTATTTTCCCGAAAAAGATTGCCATTAATAGCCACAATAGATGCCCTTCTAATCCAATCCGCTTGGATAACAAAGGAAATACATTTAAGACTTCTGTTAATGCAGCAGCAAGCATGCCGTTAAATATCCCATGTAGACCGCCCCACAGTACTAACACGAAAATAGGCTGGCTCCAAGTGATATTTGTAAATGAAATATATGTCCCAAATATCGATCCAGCGATGACACATGCTCCATAAACGCGTAGTAAACTTTGGGATTTACTTAATTGAATTAATCTAGGGATGATTCCTAAAACAGTTAAAAAAGCAACAAATCCACACCCAACAGCAAGTCCTCCAGCTAATCCTATAATAATTTCAATAAAATTAATGAATAGGTTTATTATCATTTAATTTGTTTTCATAATAGCTTACATATTGATCGAGGTCTTGCTGATAATTAAAGATTTCTACTTCAAGTGGGCTTGGCTCTTCGTTAAACCGCTTTTTAAACCAATGATTGAAAAATAATAACATCCCTATTCCCAGACCAAATGAATATGGTATTTGTATCCACAATGGATATTCCTCTTGCTCCCCTGTTAATAAATAATGTAATTTTTGCTGAACTTCCTGCATACTAACATCATAATGAAAGTTCATTATTGTCATTGCTGTACCAATGAATAAAAGAAGCCAAACAAATGATACAATCAATATAGAAGGTGCTTTTTTACGTTTTGTAATTCGTATTATCGTTTGACTTGGACCTATTAATTGAAACTCTATCCCTGGGTACAAGCTATTTAAATGATCAATTACTAAAAAACTATCAATGATCACTATATTCCGATCCTCTTTTGAAATTCGGTACAATGTGGTTTTTTCTAACTCACGCTTAAACTGTGAAGGGGTAGATATTAAGGCAATGTGTCGGAGCTGGACTGCCTGCAAACCGATCATTTCCACATTTCTTTTCATCCGTAAATAAACAATTTCACTCATGTGGACATCCTCTCCATATGACTTCTTTTGTTAGTATTTGTTTTAATTCAATTTTTATCACGGAAAAAATAAAAATCACCACAGTAATGTGATGATTTCATTAGCATATAAGCGCTTAATTTTCCATTTTTTCTTTCATATCATGTAATATTTTTTTCTCAAGACGAGATACTTGTACTTGTGATATTCCTAGTCTCTCTGCTACTTCTGATTGTGTTTTATCCTTGTAATAGCGTAAATATACTATTAACCTTTCTCTCTCACTTAAATCCCTTATAGCCTCCTGCAAGGTTATCTTATCAAACCACCGGGTATCTTGATCAGCGATTTGATCTAATAATGTTATTGGGTCACCATCGTTTTCAAAAACGGTTTCATGAATTGAATGTGGTGATTTAGAGGCCTCTTGAGCTAGGACAACTTCCTCAGGTGTAATTTCCAAGCCATCTGCTATTTCATTAATTGTTGGAGATCTCCCAAGTTGTTTCGTTAATTCATCTTTTTTCTTACGTATTTTATTACTTATTTCTTTTAAGGAACGACTGACTTTTATACTTCCATCATCCCTAATAAATCGTTGGATTTCACCAATGATCATTGGAACAGCATACGTTGAAAAACGAACATCATACGACAGATCAAACTTATCAATTGATTTAATTAACCCAATACTGCCTATTTGAAAGAGGTCATCTGGATCATATCCTCGGTTAATAAAACGTTGTACAACAGACCAAACGAGACGAATATTTTTTTCAACTAAGATATCACGAGCTTCTTTGTCGCCCTGTTGACTCTTATAGATAAATTCTTTTACCTGTTCATCGGTTAAGGCTTCCTTGCGGTTGAGATGCTTTACATTTACATCCATAGGCATCCCTCTACTTGCAAACCGTTTTATTTTTCGTCAATTGTTTCGTCATGTGTACTGTTGTTCCTGCATCCGGGGATGAAACGACGTTAACTGAGTCCATAAAGTTTTCGATAATTGTAAAGCCCATTCCAGACCGTTCTAATTCAGGTTTAGAAGTATACAATGGTTGTCTTGCTTCTTCAACATCACCTATCCCAATGCCTGTATCTTTTATTGTTAATTCTAGTTCCCCTTCCTGAATTGCACAATGAATGATAACCTTATGATTTGGTTCATTGTTGTAACCATGAATGATAGCGTTTGTAACAGCTTCTGAAACGACTGTTTTAATTTCAGTCAGCTCATCCATGGTCGGATCTAATTGTGTTACAAAAGCAGCTACCGTTACCCTTGCAAAAGATTCATTCTCACTGACACTGGAAAATTCCACGGACATTTCATTCTTCATGAAGCCACCCCCAAAGTAACTAATGCATATTGTTCATTTTCCTCCAGACGAACAATTTTGAATAACCCCGACATTTCAAATAGACGTTTTACTGGTGGTGAAATAGAACAAACCACCAGTTCTCCGCCTAATTGCAACACTTCTTTATACCTGCCTAATATGACACCTAAACCAGAACTATCCATAAATGATACGTCTTCAAGGTTCAGAACAACATGCTTTACTGGGTTTCTATACATCTTTTCTTTCCATTCATTTCGTAACGCCTCTGATTCATGATGGTCTAATTCACCAGACAGCCTTACGATTAGGACATCTTCTTTAACATCAAACAATGTTGAAAGACCCATTTATATTCCTCCTCACAATTCGGTGTATGTGATTAATTCTTTACCAAAAGGGTCAATTCCTGCTCGCCTGACAAAAGAAGAAGAGATTCGACTAAACTTGTCCATTTTAGCGATATTTCACCATATCTTGAATTGTTCGCTTAAACAAAGTTAAAAATGATGCTGATTCCATTGCTCTATCAATTACTAATGGCGTTTTCGATAGAATATCCTCCCCTTTTTTAACAATAAGGACTCCTACCTGATCCCCCTTTTTCATTGGAAGATTCATGTTTTCATTAAGCTTAACAGATGTGATAATATTTTCTGGCGGATTGCCCTTCTTGTAAAGGGTACTAATGGATTCAGAAGCAACAACATTAACATTGTTATTTTCCGCTTTTAGCATCTTTAAGTTTGTAATTTTTTGTCCCTTTTCAAACAATCTTTTTGTTGCAAAATGGTTATAGGCATAATCTAACATTTGACTAACCATTTCGTTTCGATCTTTCGGCGTTTTTGCTCCCATTACTACCGAAACAACACGCATGTTATCCTTTTCAGCAGTTGCCGTTAAGCAATATTTTGCCTCACTTGTATAACCGGTTTTCAGTCCATCTACTCCCGGATAAAACTTAACTAATTTATTGGTGTTGACCAACCAAAATTCATCTTCAGTACCTTTTCTCAAATAATCTTCATATTTTGAAGTGTAATTCGTTATCGTTTCGTATTTTAATAATTCTTTGGCCATTATTGCCATGTCATACGCAGTACTGTAATGATTGTCTGCTGGTAAACCTGTGGTATTTTGAAAGTGCGTATTTTTGAGTTTTAATTCCTTAACTTTATCGTTCATTTTTTTTACAAATGCTTCCTCACTGCCGGCTATTCTTTCAGCCAGAGCTACACTTGCATCATTTCCAGAAGCAATAGCAATTCCCTTCAAGAGATCGTTTACTGTCATTTCCTCCCCGGCTTCAAGAAATATTTGGGATCCTCCCATCGATGCGGCACGTTCGCTTACTCGAACCTTTTCATCTAATTTCAATTTTCCTTGGTCAATCGCTTCCATAATTAGTAACAGTGTCATGATTTTAGTCATGCTTGCTGGTGGTAATTTTTCATGAGCATTTTTATCATATAACAGTTTTCCAGTATCTCGTTCAATAAGTATCGCAGATTTTGCATTTGGTGCAAGGTTTAACTGATTAGATTCACTCACATTTTTTTCCTCACCAAATACAGGAATTGCTGAAACGAATAGTAAAGATAAAACCATGCTGAGTATTAATACGTATTTTTTCATATCCTTACCTCCAAAAGTCAATATAACTTTAGGATTTCCATATTACTATTTTTTTATAACAAAAATTACCTATTAAAACCACAAAAAAAGCGCACAATTATGTACGCTTTTTTGTCCTAGTACTTCTATTTAGTAACTGTATCATAGATTAATGAAGGTGCTTTAACTTGCTGATCTGTTACCGTTATACTTTGATATAATTTGTTTTTTACTTCTTCGATCGAATCTTGATTTGCATGTATTGTAAGTAAAGGCTCACCTTCTTTTACATTGTCTCCAATCTTTTTATGAAGAACAATTCCTACTGCAAGGTCAATCACAGATTCTTTTGTAGCTCTTCCAGCCCCTAACATCATAGCAGCAGTTCCGACATCATCAGCAACGATTTCCGCAACTGTTCCTGATTTTTGTGCAGGTAGTTCTATTTTATATTTTGCTTGCGGTAGTGAATTTGGATTGTCTGCCACACTTGAATCGCCGCCTTGTGATTCAAGGAAAATTTTAAATTGTTCAAAAGCCCTACCATTTGTCAGATTCTCTTTTAATTTGTTACGTGCGTCTTCAATACTTCCCGCCTTATTTGCTAAAACAACCATTTGACTCCCTAACGTTAAACAAAGCTCCGTTAGATCTCTCGGTCCTTTTCCTTGTAACGTATCTATTGCTTCTTTTACTTCTAGGGCATTTCCAATAGCATTTCCAAGTGGTTGACTCATATCAGAAATTACGGCCATTGTGTTTCTACCAACGCGATTACCAATTGACACCATCGCATTAGCTAACTTTTTGGCGTCATCCAAATCTTTCATAAATGCACCTGCACCTGTTTTAACATCTAAAACAATCGCATCTGCACCTGCAGCAATTTTTTTGCTCATAATCGAACTTGCAATTAAAGGAATAGAACTAACTGTTGCAGTAACATCCCGTAAACTATACAGTTTTTTATCTGCAGGAGTTAAATTACCAGTTTGCCCTATAACAGCCACTTTATTTTTATTCACTAAATCAATAAATTCATCACTCGTTATTTCAACATGGAACCCTGGCACTGCTTCCAGTTTATCAATTGTACCACCTGTATGACCTAAGCCCCTGCCACTCATTTTTGCTACAGGAACTCCTAACGATGCTACGAGCGGCGCGAGAATTAATGTAGTTGTATCACCTACACCACCAGTTGAATGTTTATCAACTTTTATCCCTGAAATAGCAGAAAGGTCAATTGTATCCCCAGAATTTACCATAGCAGTTGTTAATTGTGCACGTTCTTCCTCCGTCATGTCCTGAAAATAAATAGCCATCAATAATGAACTGACTTGATAATCTGGAATATCACCTGAAGTATATCCTTTTATAAAAAATTTAATTTCTTCTTTTGTCAGTTCTTTACCATCACGTTTCTTTTCAATGATGTCGTACATTCTCATTTTTATCACCTTTATTTCTCTATTGTGGTAGCGTTCTAATAATTTCTTTTACAAATCGCAAAAAATCTTCTCTAACCTTTTCAGTTGTTTCAATTACTTCATCATGTGTCAATGGTTGATCGAGAATCCCTGCAGCCATATTTGAGATACAAGATATTCCTAAGACTTTAAGTCCTGCATGACCAGATACAATGACTTCTGGTACCGTTGACATACCTACTGCATCTCCACCTAAAGTACGCAGCATTCTTATTTCTGCTGGTGTTTCATATGTAGGTCCCGTATTACCAACATAAACACCTTTTTGAACGGTGATACCTAAATTGTGTGCACAGTTTTCAGCATGCTTGATATATGATGTATCATATACTTGTGACATATCTGGAAAGCGAACCCCTAAGTCTTCATCATTCGGTCCAATTAGCGGATTAGTTCCCATATTGTTTATGTGATCTGTAATTAACATTAAGTCTCCAGGATTAAAATCTTTGTTTATTCCACCAGCTGCATTCGTTACGATAATAGATTCTATACCAAGCTCTTTCATGACACGAACAGGAAATGTGACCTGCTTCATAGAATATCCTTCATAAAAGTGAAAACGCCCCTGCATCGCAATAACCTGTTTGCCTTCTAGTGTACCAATGACTAGTTGTCCCTTATGACCAGACACTGTCGATTCAGGAAAATGTGGTATATCTTTATATAAAATTGTAACCGGATTTTCAATTTTGTCCGCAAGAATTCCAAGCCCCGACCCTAAAATTAAGCCAATGGATGGAGTGGTAGTTAATTTTTCTTTTATTGAAGAACATGCTTCTTGTATTTGTTTCATTCTTTTCATCCTCTCTTAGCGAATATCTTTTAAAAAGCTTTTTCCATGCTTAGGCATTTCCACGTTAAAGTTTTCTGAAATAGTTGCGCCAATATCTGCAAACGTTTCTCTAAGGTCTAACTGACTGCCTTCTTTTATGTTTGTATGATAAACAAGAAGTGGTACATATTCTCTTGTATGATCTGTACCATGATGAATAGGGTCATTTCCATGATCTGCTGTTATAATTAATAGATCATCATCGTTTAATCGATTTAGTACCTCTGGAAGTCTAACATCATAGGCTTCTAACGCTTTACCATAGCCTTCTGGATCACGACGGTGACCATATTTTGCATCGAAATCAACTAAATTTAAAAAGCTAATTCCATGAAAATCTTTTTCCATACTTTCCACTAATTTTGTCATTCCATCTTCGTTATCTCTAGTACGTATAGCTTCCGTAACACCTTCACCATCATAAATATCGGAAATTTTGCCTAACGCAATAACATCATAATTAGCATCTTTCAACTCATTCATAACGGTGCGGCCAAAAGGTTTTAAAGCGTAGTCATGTCTATTCGCCGTACGTTCGAATGCACCAGGATTTCCTACAAACGGTCTTGCAATTACACGGCCAACCATGTACTTTTCATCCAGTGTAAGTTCACGGGCAATCTCACATATGCGGTATAATTCTTCAATTGGTACAATATCTTCATGTGCAGCAATTTGTAATACAGAATCTGCAGACGTATAAACGATTAATGCTCCCGTTTTCATGTGCTCTTCACCTAACTCATCAAGTATCGCTGTTCCAGAAGCTGGTTTATTCCCAATTATTTTTCGACCTGTTTTGTTTTCTAATTCATTTATTAATTCATCTGGGAAACCTTCAGGAAAGGTGCGGAACGGCTGCTGGATGTTTAAACCCATAATCTCCCAATGGCCTGTCATCGTATCCTTACCATTCGATGCTTCTTGCATTTTAGTAAAATAAGCCATTGGTTGCGATTGTTTTTCAATGCCATTAATTTGCCTAATATTGCTTAATCCGAGTTTAGCCATATTAGGCATATCGAGACCATTCATACGCTCTGCTATGTGACCTAATGTATCTGCACCATTATCATTAAATTGTTCTGCATCTGGTGCTTCACCAATTCCTACAGAATCCATAACAACTAAAAATACGCGTTTAAAATTTTTCATGATATTACCTCCCGTATTTATCTTCCCTTTTTCTCCATGTAATATGTCCATTTTACTATGTCGTATGATGTCAGACAACTATAAACAAAAAATTATGCTCTTGGATGGTAAGACTTATAAACATCTTTCAATCTAGTTTTAGATACATGTGTATATATTTGTGTTGTAGAGATGTCGGAATGTCCTAGCATTTCCTGAACAGAGCGTAAATCAGCTCCATTTTCTAACAAATGTGTTGCGAAAGAATGTCGTAACGTATGTGGTGTTATTCTTTTCTTGATTCCGGCATCTTTTGCAATTGATTTAAGGATTTTCCAAAACCCTTGCCTAGTTAAGGCTCTGCCATGCTGATTTACAAATAACGTCTCTTCTATTCCATTTTTAAGTAGAATTCCACGACCATATTGTAAATAATTATCAACGGCTTCTTTAGCTACATCACCAAGTGGCACAATTCTCTCCTTTGAACCTTTTCCAAAGCATCGGACAAAACCCATCGTTAAATGAAGATCACTAACTTTTAAAGAAATTAATTCTGTAACACGTAAGCCAGTAGCATATAATAATTCAAGCATTGCCTTATTTCTAATTTGAAGTGGTGAATTACCACGAATTGCCAGTAATCCTTCCACATCTTGTGTTGATAGTATATCGGGCAATTTTCTTTCTTTTTTAGGTGTTTCAATATGTAAACTAGCATCTTGATTAACCATTTGTTCACTAATTAAAAATCGATGGAATAACCGAATAGAAGAAATTGTTCGCGCAATTGTAGCTGCGGAATTTCCATCATCCTTTAACGTATATAAGAAACCAATAATGTCACTTCTAACTACTTCATTCCATGTTGTTTTTTGTAGTACTTTTTCTATATAGTTAAGGTATTTACTTAAGTCTCGTTTATATGACTTTAGTGTATTGTCTGATAAACCTCTTTCTACTTGTAAATAATGAAAAAAATCAGTCAATGCAGGCTTCAGCATAGTTATTACTCTCCCAATCGAAAAAATAAGTTCAATCGATCTATAAAACTTTGATCTGCATTAAAAACTTTAACAGAAGGTCCTTCAGGTGAATCATAACGATGATACTGCTCATACTCATTATGCATGATGCGTAACCCAAAATAAAATAAAAATGTACATGCTACAAAAATCACAAAAACCTTTACTGTATCCCATACCATTCGTTTCATTAGCATATCCCCTCTTTTAATTTAATACTATTAAAAGATATGCCAAAAAAGAATAACAATATACATAAACTATGAAAAATAGATTTACTTAAAAAAGTCTACATCACCAAAATAACCCATATTCATCCATTTGTAAATTGTTTAAATACGAAGGTAGTTTTCTAAAAGATTGTTGTTATTACACAAAATACATAAATGCAACATCAGTGCTAGAATGCTTTCTACAATTACTTCCAATTCTCGCCCCGCCCTCCGCTCACCCGGACTAGTGAAATGGTGTGATTAGATTTTATATAACGTCCTACTCCAGCTAATGGTTCATAAACGTATAACTAGCGAAGGAAAAACACGAAGACTCCTGCGGGAAAGCGAAGACGATGAGACCCCACAGGGAGCGGTCTTTGCAAGCGAGGAGGCTTAGCGCGAGCCCGCGGAAAGCGTAGTATTTTTCCGTAGCGATCGCGGGGTAACGAACATGACTTTTTAGTTACGGCGCAGTTTATTGAAACTACGAGGTTAAAAAGCAACAAAATTAATGAAAGGAGCCAATATTAAAAAGCCTTTCTTCCTCAATCGAAAAAAGGCAATGTAATGTTTTAGATATCATGTAGTTTTGACAGCTACTTTTTGACACTGTTTGCAGATTCCATGAAATGTTAGGCGGTGGTCTTTCACTTGAAAACCCCAATCATTCTCAACAATTTTCTCTACATCACCTAACAAATCTTCAACGATTTCTTCAACAGATCCACATTCAATACAGACCAAATGATGATGAAAATGCTCTGCACCTTCCTTACGTAGATCATACCGAGAAACACCATCACCAAAGTTTATTTTATCAACAATTTTCAATTCCGATAATAATTCTAATGTACGATAAACGGTTGCGAGTCCAATTTCAGGTGCTTTTTCTTTTACAAGTAAGTATACATCCTCTGCACTTAAGTGGTCCTCTTCACGCTCTAGTAAAACTCTAACCGTCGCTTCTCGTTGTGGAGTCAGCTTGTAGCTTTGTGCATGGAGATGCTTCTTTATTCGCTCAATTCGATGTTCCATGGCAAGTCTCCTCCCTCATATCCCCATCTTCCATTATATGCACACTTGAAACGAGTGTCAAAGTATAATCATTATAAACTAATTTGATAATTTATATTATATAATAATTATTATTATTTATATAGTGATTGAATTAATGATTCCATCGCTTCATTAGCTACAAATGCTTCCATGACAGCAGCAATTAATGAACCTGCCAATAATAAGGTAAACATTGTAATATATCTACCAAACGGCTGAAGTATTGGTCGTGTGAACCTATGTGTGAACAGTTTACCGAGTAATGTTAGTGAAAAAATCATCGATAAACTGCCCGCCAATATATATATTGGAATGATGATTATATTTTGCGGTGCAATTGACAAAGAAGCTAGAAAAAGTCCCTTTAGTCCAAGCTGATTAACTATAAACCCTACTGAAAAACCAACTACTAATCCTTTTAAAAATAGTAAAATCCATACTATTGGTAGACCTATCACAGACAAACCTAATATAAATAATAATACTAGATATTTGGCATGATAAAAGAAGCTACTCTTCAATATTTCGCTATTCTCAATTTGTTGATTGTCAGCAATTTGACCAAAGAAACGTTCTAAATAAAAAAATAAATCTAGTTTCTGTACAGTGTTCATGCTGTTAACAATTACTGCACCAAAAATAACACCTGTTAAAAACAAAATGATCATAAAAATGTAAATTGCGGCGTGTTCCTTTACGTGATTAAAGACATGAGTTCTTTTTTGGTACATTGGAATCCTCCATTCAACTATAGGTGGTCTATAATTAAAAACTATGAAGAATTGCAATTAAAAATACCAAAATGTTTATTTTTAATAGGTTAATATTCCTTAAGAAAATAATTAATCTGTCGATGCTATACTCCCATACTTTCCTCCACCACCTGCTTTAATCAGTAAATTCCCTTCTCTCATTTCTGTAATAACTATTGCTAGTTTTTCGGGAACTACTTCTTTTAATTCTTCTAATGAAGCGTAGTGAATTACATTCATTTCTGTTTTAAAACGATCTAACAATTTTTGAAACGTTTTTGAGCCGAGAGATGGTAAATACTCTAATGGAACCTGATACAAGTAGGGTGGCCGCTCCCTCATTGTTTTTGTATCTGCCAATTCCTGAATTCGGTCAAATACACCGTTAATTATTTTTTTTGATCCACAGTTTGGACAATGTTCTGTTTTGTATGCAACTTGCTGTAAACAGTTGCTGCAAACTGTCGTATGATATTTTCCTAATTGTGGGTTCATACCAAAATTTTGTATTATATCTCTACCATGAACATTGTGCAATGCCCAGTTAAATTCTTTAAACGATGGTTCCTCCATACGAACCTCTTGATATTCACGCGCTATTTTTGCTAGGGAATGTGCATCTGAATTCGATACAAATGTAAAATCATGCAGCTCTTTAATCTGATCAGCCATTTGGGTATCTGAGCTTAGTCCAAGCTCAATCCCATCAATTAGATCTGGATCAAACACTTCCGTCAACGATCGATGAACACCTTTACCGTACATACTTTTAAACGGTGTAAATACATGGGCAGGAATAAATATACCCGATAATTCTTTCACTTTGTATTGCAGTTCTTTTGCTGTACCGTAATAACGCTGGGAACTTAGCGTAATATTTTTCATCTTTGTTGTTAACCATTCAGAAAAATATCCTATTTTCTCCAGGGTTGGGAAAAAGGCTAGAACATGGATTGGTCCTTTACAAAATTCATCATAGACTTCAATTTCTGACCCCAATAATAATGTCACCTGTTCAAAACGAATTCCGCCGTCTTTTAATTCTTCCGCTTTGTTATCAACAATGAGCTGCTTTATTTCCTCTTGTACAGCGGGAGCATGGCTATCAATGACACCTACCATATGAATCCCTTTATTTCGACTAGCCTCTTTTAAAATATTTGTTAATGTTAAGCTTTTCGCTCCTGTTATTTTCACTGGCTTATTGTACATATCTCGCCCAATGTGGATATGCATATCAGCAAAATAAGAATTCAGCATTACATCATCTCCAATGTTTCCAGATACATGATAGCATAATTTGTTTTTGCATCATGAATACGTTGTTCTTTTACATAACGCTTAGCCTCATCTAATGTTAACTCCAAAAGTTCAACAAATTCATCATCATCACCAGCAACCTGCTCCTCTAATGGTTCAAGCTGGTCTGTCATGTAAATATAAATTAATTCGTCAGCAAACCCAGGTGACGTGTAAAAAGAAGTAACGAGCGTGAGATTACTTGTTGTGTACCCTGTTTCTTCCTCTAATTCACGTACTGCAGTTATTTCTGGTTCTTCGCCATCCTCTAGTTTACCAGCAGGAATCTCAACTAATGATTTCTCCAATGGTTTTCTATACTGTTCAACAAACACAATTTTTTTATCATTTGTAATTGGGATAACTGCTACCGCTCCTGGATGTTTAATAATTTCTCGTGTAGAGGTTTTTCCATTTGGCAACGTAACTTCATCCACTTGTAAATTAACAACTTTTCCGTTATATATTTTATTTGTTTTTAGTGTTTTTTCTTCAAATTTTTTCATCGGATCAACCTCACTTATTATGATTATTAACCTATTTTAACATAAGTGAAAAAGCTTGAGTTTACGGTACACTATTTTTACAATAGGAAGAAACATACTTGAGGAAGAAGGAATAATATGAGGAAGAACCAGCTTGGTAAATCAGACTTATATGTATCCGAACTGACACTTGGTTGTATGTCACTTGGAACAGACAAAACTAAAACACAAGAGATTATTGAACATGCCCTGTCAGTTGGGATAAACCACCTTGACACCGCTGATTTATACGATTTCGGGATAAATGAAGAAATCGTTGGTAGTGCTATTCAAAATAAACGTGATCAAATTATTTTAACAACCAAGGTCGGCAATCATTTTAATAAAGATACAAAAGATTGGTTTTGGGATCCATCAAAAGAACACATTAAATCAGGAATTAAAAATAGTTTACGGCGTTTAAAAACCGATTATATTGATTTTTATATGTTACATGGTGGAACGCTAGATGATCCAATCGACGAATCAATTGACGCTTTTGAGGAATTAAAGAAAGAAGGACTTATCCGTGCATACGGAATTTCATCCATTCGCCCTAATGTTATTCGTGAATATGTAAAACGTTCATCTATTGATGCGGTAATGATGCAGTATAGTATATTAGATTCCAGGCCTGAGGAAGAAATCCTTAATTTGCTACAGCAACATACAATTAGTGTTTTAGCCCGAGGTCCTTTAGCTAAAGGAATATTGAGTAACAAGGGGCAACAACAAATTGAACGCAAATCACGGGATGGATTTTTGGATTACTCCTATGAAGAATTAGTAAGGGTATATGATGAAATAAAAGATATTATTGGAGTAAACTCTTCTTTCAATACAAATGCATTACAATATGTACTTCACCACCCTACTGTCGCAAGCGCTGTATTCGGAGCAAGCTCTATTGATCAGGTTACCGAAAATGCGGCTATTACACAGGCAACACCAATGTCTGAAGAAAAATACCAAGCTATAAAAGCAGCTGCTAAGCAGGTGCAATATACTAATCATCGCTAAACCAAAGCGGAATCAGGAATGTCTTTTGATAATGAGATATTCCTTTTTTACTAGTAAAAAAGTACAATATGTTTAGCTCTATGATGTTATCACAGAGTAAGCGACGGACGCATAAAACATTTATTCTCCCTCCTTTTTTCCTACCTTTTTTCATTCATACAACAATTTCCATTGAATAAAGAACATATATTCGCATATAATAAATATACAAACGTTTGTTCTGAAAGTATGGAGAGGAAACTTATGATGAAAAGAGTTATTTTTTTAGTTGACATGCAATCATTCTATGCCTCTGTTGAGAAGGCGGAAAATCCAAAACTAAAAAACAAGCCTGTTATTGTTTCAGGAGATCCTGAGCGGCGAAGCGGAATTATTCTGGCAGCTTGTCCACTAGCTAAAAAATCCGGTGTAAAGACTGCTGAAGCACTATGGCAAGCACAGACCAAATGCCCAGAAGCTATTGTAGTCCGACCACGAATGCAGCGTTACATTGACATATCGTGTCAAATCACAACCATATTGGAACAGTATACAGATCTTGTTGAAGTATTTTCAATTGATGAACAATTTTTAGACCTTACAGGTAGCTTAAAGCTATTCGGTGATCCATTTACAATTGCCAAAAAAATACAGCAGGAAATCATTGAAGAAACTGGCGTTTACGCCCGGGTTGGAATTGCTCCTAATAAAACACTAGCCAAAATTGCCTGCGATGCGTTTGCTAAAAAAAATCAAAATGGCATTTTTAAACTCGATGAGTCAAATATGAAAGAAACGATGTGGGAACTTCCAATTGGTAAAATGTTCGGAGTAGGCAGCCGGATGAAAGATCACCTGCAACGAATGGGCATTCAAAAAATCGGCCAGTTAGCAACTTTTTCTATTGATACATTAACGAAGCGCTGGGGAATCAACGGGCAAGTACTATGGCAAATCGCAAATGGAATAGATTACGCTCCCGTAACAACAAAGACACATGACAAGCAAAAAGCGGTGGGGCATCATATGACACTGCCACGAGATTATAAAACATTTGATGAAATAAAAGTAATTTTACTTGAATTAAGTGAAGAAGTTGCCAGACGCGCCAGAACTGGTGGTTACCGAGGGAATACGGTATCAGTTGGTATACGTGGCGCTGATTTTAATTTTCCCACTGGATTTCATCGACAAGTAAAGCTTACATCGCCAACCAATTTTGATATGGATATTTTTCATGCAGCCTTACACTTATTCCGCATCCATTGGAATCGTTTGCCCGTCCGTAGTGCCGGTGTAACATTATCAGAATTGCAACCAGCTGATCCATATCAATTAAGTCTTTTTGATTTTTCGCTAAAAAAGGAACATCTAAATGAAGCGATGGATTATATCTATACGAAATATGGTCCCACCGCTATTGTGCGAGCATCTTCACTAACAAGTGCCGGGCAAGCATACAGCCGAGCCGAAAAGATTGGTGGGCATTATAAATAGGAAGGCTATTTTCTAAAAGATTGTTGTTCTTACACAAAATACATAAACTGCGACATGACGAAAAATTATGTTTGGTGACCTTCTACCGCTGCGGAAATACACTACGCTTTCCGTGGGCTCGCGATGAGCCTCCTCGTGAGAAACCCACTCACTGTGGGGTCTCATCGTCTTCGCTATCCCACAGGAGTCTCCGTGTATTTCCTTCGCTGGTGTTGCGTTTACGGTCCATAGGTGGAATAAAAATTGTTATAGAGAAGACCGCATTATACCACATCACTAGTCCGGGTGAGCGGAGGGTGGTGACTCCTGCGGGAACAGCACGAGTCCGAAGACCCCGCAGAGTGTTTTTCTCGAGGAGGCTGAGGCCGTGCCCGCGGAAAGCATCCGCCCGTAGCGATCCCGGACGACGATCAAGAATTAGATTTAACAATTAAATCACTTACGTCGCATTTTATTGAAACTACGTAGTAAAAGACAATAAAATTTACGAAAAGAGCCAATAGGAAAGAAGGAATAGCAAATGAATCCAAACAAATTGACTCCAGGTCATAATTTGATGTGGGAATCAAGTCGTATGATGCTTCCAGAACATAAATCACGCATACGAGAACATCAAAAGGAGTTAAAGAAACGAACAAAACCAATTTTTGATGAACAACAAATTATATTGTTTTCTCAACTAATTTCAGAAGCGGTACAACAGGAAAGGAACGTAAAAATTCAAATTTTTCACCCCTATCATGATTACCACATTACAGGAAGAATTCAAAAAACAACTCCCAAACAGATTAAACTTGTCTCCCCTCACGACAGTACATGGATTTCTTTTGATGACATTATGGGTATCACTATTTTATAAGTGCTTGACTTTTGTCAAGCCTTTCCCACCTAATGAAACAAATAAAAAACAGTCATCACAACTGTTTTTTATTTCTTATTAAACTGTTTCCTTAATAGTAATTCCATAGTCTTTGGAAAAAGTTGATACAGTTTGCTACCTAGATCCATCCATCTTGGTAAATTAATTTCGCGCTTATTCATAAACAAATGCTGGACAATCTTTTGTGCAACCCTGTCGGGATCAAGCATATAACGTTCAATACCTTTTTGATATGTACCATCGGGATCAGCTGCATCAAAAAAATTCGTACGAACCGGCCCTAAATTTACAGCCATAACATGAATGCTTTTATCAGTCATTTCTAAACGAAGTGCATTTGTAAACCCAAGAACTGCATGCTTTGTGGAGGCGTAAATAGCTGATTTCGGTGTAGCAATTTTACCAGCTTGTGAAGCTATATTAACGATGTGCCCCTCTTGTTTTGCTAAAAAATGAGGCAATAAAAACTTTGTCCCTCGTATAAGTGCAAATACATTCAATTGAAACATGTTTTCCATATCGGTCAAACGCATCGTTTCTACGTAATCAAACACACCTGCACCTGCATTATTGATTAAACCGTGTATTTGTTTATGTTCTGCTAAAATTTGTTTGATAACATTCTCGAGCTCTGTAACATTCGTTAAATCAGCTTGATAAGTAAATGATTCAATGCCTAGCGATTGATCCATCATTTGCTTTAGTTTTGTTAACTTCTTAATTGAACGGGCAATCATAATTGGTGTACCACCGTTTTTCGCAATATGCCATGCAATACGCTCACCGATACCACTTGATGCACCTGTTACAATAATTGCTTTATTTGCTACATTTCTACTCAAAAAACCACCTATTTCGCCTGATAAATGAATATACCATTGTCAATTGTTTTTACAATATGCCCTTCGCTCTCAAGAAAATCGAGCTGACCAATTGTTTCCGACATTGTTAAATCAAGTTCATCATCGATATGTTTAGGGAATAGTTTTTCACAAATTTCAAAAGGAGTTTGTTCTTTTTCTGTTAACATATGTAACACCTTAGCCGCTCGTTGTTCCTGTTTCTCTATCCGTACAGGAATTAATTCGTCGACATTCGTAAAAATTTCTCCATGACCCGGATAAACCGTTCTAATACCAAGCGATTGACACTTCAATAAATTTGTTCGATATTGCAGCAACGGTTTTGGACGATCAGATTGCTTATCCACCGGTGGCTCTAATAATGGATTTGGCGAAATGTGTTTCAAAAGATGATCACCTGCAAGAAACGCTCCATCTGTTTCACGAAAAAATGATAAATGACTCTGTGCATGACCTTTTGTCTCAATGACATGCCAATCATCATGGCCAGGCAAAACATCACCCTCGTCCAATATTGCAGTTAGTTCTCCAACGCCGGCATACCGTAATGGCTTATCTAATTTATCTAGAAATCGCAAATAACGATTTGGAACACCAGAAGCCATAAAATAATTTTTGAAAAATTGTTCATAATGCATTAAAAATGTTTCATTTCGTTTTAACCAAAGGTCGTTATTTTTGTGTCCAACGATTGATTGAGCCCTCGGAAATTGCCCAACCAAACCAATGTGGTCTGGATGGTGGTGCGTTAAAATGATTTGTTCAATATCGTTTGGATAATACCCTATTTGTTTTAATTGATACGTAAGAGCATCCCATGCCGCTTCTGTTTTAACGCCTGCATCGACTAATGACAATGTATCTCCTTTTAAAAGATAAACATGTACATCGCCAACCGGATATGGCGTAGGTAGTGTAAGCTTTGTAATAGTATCGTGTAGTAACTTCATGTAAAAGCCCCCATAAAAGTGAATGATCATTCATTATATTTCATTTTACCCTTTTAGTACAAAAATGTCACATAACTTACTCTTTTCTTGTAAATAACCGGTGTATCGCACTAGTTAAAATCTCTGGTAACTGTTCAAAGCTGTATGTCAGTTCAAGACGCTCGGTCCATTGGTGGGGGTCTCTTCCTTTTGGACCAATATTTAAAATAGGCATTGTCAGTTTTTCCATAATATCATCTGGGAAAACAAATCCATTATTTTGCAAAGGCATATTCGCTGTTAATTGGCTTAACGTACTTTTAGTTGAAGCGGGTCCGACATAACTTAAATCGGATAAACCTGTAAAAAATTCTGCTACAGTTAGGTCAATATTAAAAGACTCAGATGTTTTTTCCATAACATAATCCATTACATCTTTTATATACGGGTCATTATACGATGAAACTGCTGGATAAAATGGCGGACTATAAAACAGTACAATCATTGGGCTCAAGTCTTTACACATTGCTGCTAGATCTTGAACAAGTAATGTAGAGAAATCCCGATCCCCTTTGTCTCTCTGATTAACTAATAAATTTTGTCGTCTAGTTATTTCATTTTTTCCATATCGTTTCACTGCTTCGTTATATAATTCTTCATACATCAGAACGTTTACGTTAATTTCTGATGGCGCAAAATCCGTTGCCATGCTGGCGAAATTAACCGCTTTCTCATTTACATAGCTTTCTATTTCCCTCCCAGCTTTATTAGCGCCTGCTAGCAATTTTTGATTAATTTGATCAAAAGGTTGTTTTAAATACAAGACATTGTACATTGCGATTGCTGCATGAGGTGTCTGTACAGAGTATTCTTCCTTCAAGTCTCGCTGCATTAGGCTTGTTGGTGGCGGCGTTACTTCCTCACCTATTTTTTCGATAAAAGACTCATTTAATTCTAGTTGCTGGGATAAGAAACTAATCATTAAATTCGGATTAATACCCGCAAATGGTTCACCAACATGCGATTCTTTCCCATGGCAATAGAAACCAGGTAGTACTTTTCCGATTGAACCTGTATATATATAATGTGAAGGATCACCAGGGTATTTACTAAACATTGGTTCACCGTTTAGACAGGCATTAAAGGTTAAGTTTTCTGTTGTTTGTAACTCATTTAAAACAGGTAATGCGGTTATCATCCCTTTTGAATTAACTTCCTCATCAGGAACTGTTAACAAAAGAATGTTTCCATCGAATTCATTATCAATTGCTTTTTCTAACATGGACAAATGCAAGGACAGACCTGCTTTCATATCCATCGTTCCTCGACCAAACAACCATTTGCCTGATTTTAAATCTTGCTTGACCTGTTCAGGTAATTGATCTCTGATTTCTTCCATTTCTTTTGTTAATTCCCTTGGATGAAAGGCAAGATTTTGTAGTGAGCCATAATCTTCTACACCGACAACGTCAAAGTGGCTTAATAAAATAACCGTTTCTTTTGCATCACCCTTCTTAACTAGAGCTGTTAAAAGTCTTCTACCATCATCTAATGGATGTAATTTTAATAATTCAGGATTACTTTGAAAGTATTCCTTTTGTGCAAGTAAATGATAAAGGTATTCTGCTAATGCAATTTCTGCATTGCTGCCAGTTATACTTTGATGATTAACTAACGAACATAAAATTTCGGTTAATTCTTCCTTTGTTTGCCAGAGTCTCATACGTGTTCCTCCTATGGAAATTGACTTTTTGCAAAGAATAAAACACAATCAAACAAGAGGTGAAACTATTGACTACTAAAATTATTGCCCATCGCGGTGCTAGTAAACTAGCTCCCGAAAATACAATGCCTGCCTTTAACCTGGCGTATCAGCAAGGTGCAGAGGCAATAGAAACAGATGTCCAATTAACGAAGGACAATGTTCCTGTATTAATTCATGATGAACATGTCAAGCGAACAACGAATGGTATCGGCTACATCAAAGACCTCACATTTGCCCAATTAAAACAGTTGGATGCCGGCGCCTGGTTCTCTCAAAAATACACCGGGACAGCAATTATTTCGCTTGAGAAATTCCTGGAATGGATAAAACCTAAGCCGTTATACTTAAATATTGAGTTAAAAAATAATAAGATAGACTATAAGAACATTGAAACAATTGTATACGATATGGTAAGGCATTATCAATTATTAAATCGAACGACATTGTCGACATTTAATCCGAAAAGTGTAAAACGAATTAGCGAGCTTCATAGCGAAATAAAGATTGCTTTTTTAACATCAAGAAGAAACAAAAATCTGGTGCCTTACGCGCGGGAACTTGGTGCAAATGCGATCCATGTTAAATACCGTTTACTGAATCGGTTTCTTGTTGACCAATGTCATCAAGCAAACATGGCTATCCGGGCTTATACACTTAATAAACCATCACGTATGCTAAAATCTTATGCATTAAACTGTGATGGTATATTTACTGACGTCCCGGATCTTGCATTACAATATCGTACAGTTTTTAAGGAACAAAACAAATAGTCCTAGGAGGATCCATATGTCAAAATTATTTTCGCCAATTACTTTTAAAGAAACCGAACTAAAAAACCGAATTGTTATGTCCCCTATGTGTATGTACGCTTGTTATGAACAGGACGGTAAAATAACGCCCTTTCATATAACCCATCTAACTAGTAGAGCGGTTGGGCAAGTTGGTCTAGTTATGACCGAAGCAATTGCAGTAATGCCGGAAGGACGTATTTCTCCACAGGATTTAGGAATATGGGATGACGAACATGTTGCAGGGTTAAAAGAATTAAACGAACAGATTCACGCTTATGGTGCCAAGTCAGCAACACAACTCGCACATGCTGGACGAAAAGCAGTATTGGATTCTGCAATCTATGCTCCATCTGCTCTACCTTTTAATGATTCATCTGATACTCCTGTAGAGATGACGGAAGATGACATACAAAAAACTATCCAAGCATTTAAAAATGGTGCAAGAAGAGCAAAGGAATCAGGATTTGACATCATTGAACTTCATGGTGCTCATGGTTATCTAATCAACCAATTCCTTTCACCATTAACAAATAAACGAACAGATATGTATGGTGGTTCAAAGGAAAAGCGTTATCGTTTCCTTTCTGAAGTCATCGATGCGGTTAAAACCGAATGGAATGGTCCTATTTTTGTACGAATATCTACTAATGAATACAGCGATGAAGGCAATTCACTCGAGGACTTCATCTATTTTACTAACGAAATGAAAAAACAAGGAATAGATTTAATCGATTGTAGTTCAGGTGGTGTAGTACCTGTTAAAGTCTTATCCTATCCAGGTTATCAACTCCCTCGTTGTGAGCAAATCAAGCATGAAACTGGTATTGCTACTGGAGCTGTGGGACTGATTACTAGCGGATTACAGGCAGAGGAAATTGTTCAAAACGACAGAGCAGATCTGGTATTTATCGGACGCGCACTATTACGGAATCCCTATTGGCCAAAAGCTGCTGCTGATGAACTGGGATATTCCATTGGTGCACCTGTGCAGTATAAAAGAGGCTGGAATTAGGAGGCTTAACTATGGAACTAATTTTCCTTGGAACAGGCGCAGGTGTTCCGTCTAAAGAACGAAACGTATCATCGATCGCCTTGACAATGCTTCAGGAACAAAACAGTATTTGGCTGTTTGATTGTGGCGAATCAACACAACATCAAATTCTAAATACTTCAATACGACCAAGAAAGATAAACAAAATTTTCATTACACATCTGCACGGAGACCACATTTTTGGTCTCCCAGGTCTTATAAGCAGTCGCTCCTTCCAGGGTGGAGATGAACTATTAACAGTTTACGGACCAACTGGTATTAAACAATTTATTGAAACAAGTCTTGAAACAAGTGGAACGCATCTTACATATCCTTTACAAATTGTTGAAATCACTGAAGGACAGATTATAGATGATGACAAATTCACGGTTTATTGTAAAAAGCTTGACCATGGGATCCCCTGTTATGGATACCGTATCGTTGAAAAAGATAAGCCTGGTGAACTGTTGGTTGAAAGACTAAAAGCAGCAGGCATTAAACCCGGACCGATTTATCAGAAAATAAAAGAAAATGACACTGTTACAGTAAATGGACAAACAATTTATCAAGAACAATTTATTGGACCTAATAAACCAGGAAGAATCATAACTATCTTAGGAGATACACGGTTCACCGAAGATAATATATCATTTGTGGAAAATTCCGATGTTCTAGTGCATGAGGCAACGTTTGACCATTCGAAGGACGAATTAGCTAAAAATTATTTCCATTCCACAACAACCCAGGCTGCCTCTCTTGCCAAGGAGAGCAGTACAAGAAAATTAGTTTTGACACACATCTCGTCACGCTATCAACGAGAAGATTTCAAACATTTGTTAATAGAAGCACAAGAAGTTTTTCCAAACACTGTACTCGCAAATGATTTTTACCAGTTGACAATAGATTCAAAAAAATAGAGGGGTGTTTTTAAATGGATCAAACGGAACAATTAGTGGAAAATCAGCGAGAATTCTTTTTAAGTGGGGAAACATTAACCTATTCATTTCGAAAGGAACAGCTTAAAAAATTAAAGAATATGCTTAAAAAATACGAGAAAAGTATTTATCAAGCCCTAAAAACTGATTTAAACAAATCGAATTATGAAACCCTTACAACAGAAGTTGGATTCCTTTATACAGAGATAGACTTTACACTTAAACATCTCAAAGACTGGATGAAACCTGAGAAAGCGGAGGCGCCAATTACCCATAAAGGGACGAAAAATTACATTTTGTCAGAGCCATATGGTGTCTCCCTGGTAATTTCTCCATGGAACTACCCGTTACAGTTGGCAATTGCTCCTGCAATAGGCGCGATTGCGGCTGGAAATACAGTTATTCTAAAACCATCCGAATTCACTCAAGCTACTTCTTCGTTATTAGTTGAAATGATAAATGAAACATTTGATAATACGTACTTTGCCGTAGTTGAGGGTGATAAAGAGGTTAGTGAAAAATTGTTGAAACAAAAATTTGATTATATCTTTTTTACCGGAAGCACCACTGTCGGGAAAATAATCATGAGAGAAGCAAGTGCACATCTAACACCTGTTACCTTGGAATTAGGTGGAAAAAGTCCTGTAATTGTCGATAAAGATGCCAATATTGATCTAGCGGCAAAGCGAATTGTTTGGGGTAAATTTACAAATGCTGGGCAAACATGTGTAGCACCAGATTATTTATATGCTCACGAGGATATAAAACCAAAACTTCTTAAAACAATGAAGAAATACATTAAATCATTTTATGGAAAAAAACCTTTGAAAAATGAAGATTATGTCCGAATCATTAATAAAGACCATTTTCATAGATTACAAGCTTTTCTGACTGACGGAAAAATTGTTTATGGTGGAAATTATAACGAAGGTAAAAATGCAATTGAACCAACTATTTTAGACAAAATATCATGGGAAGATTCGATTATGCAAGAAGAAATATTCGGTCCGTTGTTGCCTGTATTAACATTTAGCAATCTCGATGATGTTGTTTTAAGCATCAAACAAATAGAAAAGCCTTTAGCGCTTTATTATTTTGGAGAAAAATTGCCAGCACAGCAAAAGATTTTACGGGATATTTCGTTTGGTGGTGGGTGTATTAACGATACACTCTATCATTTGGCAAATCCACATCTCCCTTTTGGAGGTGTAGGAAGTAGTGGGATTGGAGGATACCACGGTAAATATAGCTTTGATACATTCTCACACAAAAAAAGTGTATTAAAACAAACTACAAAATTTGATATGCCTTTTCGCTACCCCGGTGGCAAAGTAGCGGAACAGTTGGTTAAACGGATAATGAGGTAAAAGTAAAAAGCTCACAACTGAATCGATTCTAAAATAGTTGTGAGCTTTTACTTTTTATAATCATCCAGAAAATCCTTTTGAAAGCTGGTCCGTGGTTGATCTTCCTTTTCTTCATCCTTTACCTGCATAAAAGGACTTTTCCCATATTTAGTTGTAAGCTTATCAATAGCAGTATAAAGCTTCTCTTTTTCTGCTTCTTTTTCATACGTAAACAAATCCAGTTGTTGTGCAATATTTTCCTTCACTTCAACATCTTGCACTGTAATCCCTAACAAACGAATTGGTTCAAGATCCCAATGCTTTTGAAATAATTCATTTGCAGCATATAGAATGTCTTCTTTATTTTCAATATATGCTTGCAGTTTTTTACTCCTGGTAATTGTCTTTCGATCATGATAACGAATCATTATCTGCACACTTCGCCCAGCAGCTTGTTTTCGTTTTATTCGTCGTTCAACACTATCTGCCAATTGATGCATTAGATTTCTTATTTCTGTTTCGTTTGTCGTATCCTGTGGGAGTGTCTGGGAGCTACCGATACTTTTGAATTCATGAACTGCTTCTGGATCAACTTGCCTTGGATCAATACCATTAGCACGATTTTGTAAACGTTCTCCATTTATACCTAACACTCGTTTTAATTGATAGACATCACCATTAGCAAGATCACCAATTGTATTTACGTCAATTGCATTTAACTTATTAGCTGTTTTTTCACCAATACCATACATTTCCCCCACCTGTAAGGGCCATAATTTTTGCTGCAAGTCCCTTTTTCTTAACACCGTTATTCCTAGTGGCTTTTTCATGTCCGATGCCATTTTTGCTAAAAATTTATTTGGGGCGATTCCAATACTGCACGGTAAGTCAAGTTCATTTTTAATTTTATTTTGCAGGTTTTCAGCTATTTCCAATGGGTTACCGAGATGTCCGCTTTCGGTTATATCCATATATCCTTCATCAATTGAAACTGGTTGAACGTATGGGGTTATTTCCGCTAAAATTTTAAACATTTCTTTTGATGCTGTCCGATATCGCTCAAAGTTAGGTCGCATCACTATTAAATTTGGGCATAATTTTCGTGCCTGCCACAATG
This sequence comes from Virgibacillus ndiopensis, assembly GCF_900187325.1. GTDB lineage: Bacteria > Bacillota > Bacilli > Bacillales > Amphibacillaceae > Virgibacillus_E > Virgibacillus_E ndiopensis. The sequence goes on from NZ_FZMZ01000005.1 coordinate 661,378, forward strand.
TCATTGTTGTTCTTACACCTTTTGCCCTTGCCTCATAGCTACTGGTAACAATAATCCCTTTTCGTTCTTCCGGATTACCTGCAATTGCCAGCGGCTTCCCTTTTAGCATTGGATTATAAGCCATCTCCACAGATGCATAAAAACAATTCATATCGATATGGAAAATGACACGGCCCTTTTTAGGGTACCATTGAGACATAATTAACACCCTTTACGAACAATTGTTTGCTATACTTATTATAGCATAAAGTGACACTTCAATCAGGTGGGATTTTTTTTTCACCCACTTAATGTAAGTTTGACAAACCGAACACGTACAATCATAATGCCCAATAATATGGGATAAATGTAAAGAGGAACCCTCAGTCTAAGGGTTCCACTTCACTACTTATTTATTGGCTACTTCTTGCACAATTGCTGTAACAAGTTCCGAAACCTTTATCAACTCATCAACAGGAATTCGTTCGTTAGTGGTATGAATTTCTTCATAACCGACTGCCAAATTTACAGTTGGGATACCGAGTCCTGCGATAACATTAGCATCACTGCCACCACCGCTCTTTAGCAATTTACTTTCACGACCAATCGATTTTGCTGCGCTTCTCGCAATTTCTACTACTTCATCCCCTGCTTCTTGTTTAAATCCAGGGTACATAACTTGTACATCGACATCAGCACTTCCACCAAGTTCTTTGGCAGTGGATTCAAATGCCTCTTTCATTTTTGCGACCTGTTCTTCCATTTTGTTAGGAACAAGTGAACGAGCTTCTGCTAAAATTTCAACATTATCACAGACAATATTTGTTTGTTTACCTCCTTCAAATCGACCGATATTAGCTGTTGTTTCTTCATCAATGCGGCCAAGCGGCATTTTAGCAATAGCTTTAGCTGCAAGTGTAATTGCCGAGACACCATTTTCAGGCGCTACCCCGGCATGAGCTGTTTTGCCTTTCATAACCGTGAAGATTTTCGCTTGTGTCGGAGCTGCAACTATAATATCACCAACTGTTCCATTACTATCAATTGCATATCCATATTTTGCTTTTAACAACGAACTATCCAAAGCTTTTGCTCCCACTAAACCTGACTCTTCACCTGCAGTGATAACAAATTGAATGTCACCATGCTCTATGTTATTTTCCTTTAACGTACGGATAGCTTCCAATATAGCAGCCAACCCGGCTTTATCATCCGCACCTAAAATTGTCGTACCATCAGACACGATATATCCGCCTTTGATAGATGGTTTTATACCATTACCAGGGACAACTGTGTCCATATGTGATGTAAAATAAATTGTATCAATACCATCTTTTGTACCTTTTAAATTACAAATTAAGTTTCCAGCACCGTGGCCAGTTTCAATTTTGCTATCATCTTCAATAACTTCTAAACCTAAATTAGTGAATTTCTTTTTTAGAACCTCAGCTATTTTTTCTTCATGTTTAGTTTCTGAATCAATTTGTACCAATTCCATAAATTCATTTATTAATCGGTCATTGTTTACTTGAACCATTTATACATTACTCCTTTTCATATGTAAGATATGCATTCCGCCCTGCTTCTTTAAACTTTATAATGGAATATTTCCATGCTTTTTCTTTGGTCTGTCCTCTTGCTTATTGGATAGCATCTCTAAACTTTGAATAAGTTTAATTCGAGTTTCTCGTGGATCAATTACGTCATCAACCATACCAAGCCCTGCAGCGACATACGGATTTGCAAATTTCTCACGATATGTCTCTATTTTTTCCTGGCGGGTTACTTCCGGATTAGCGCTCTCAGCAATTTCTTTCGCAAAAATTATATTTGCTGCCCCCTCAGGACCCATTACAGCGATTTCTGCATTTGGCCAAGCATAAACTAAATCAGCCCCAATTGATTTACTGTTTAACGCAACATAAGCCCCTCCAAAAGCTTTTCGGGTAATGACGGTAATTTTAGGTACCGTTGCTTCAGAATAAGCATACAAAATTTTCGCCCCATGACGTATGATACCACCATGCTCTTGCTTTACACCAGGGAAAAAGCCTGTAACATCCTCAAATGTAATAAGCGGAATATTAAACGCATCACAGAAGCGAATAAATCTTGCTGCTTTATCACTTGAATCAATATCTAGACCCCCTGCCAAATACTTTGGTTGGTTACACACAAGACCAACTGTTTCACCAGAGATACGACCAAACCCAACAACAATATTTTTGGCAAACGCTTTATGAATTTCAAAAAAGCTATTTTTATCAACAACTTGTTCGATTACCTTTTTTACATCATATGGTTTAGTTGAATCAAACGGAACAATCTCGGTTAATTCAGGGCAAAGATTATCTGTTACCTTATCCGTAGCTTCTACTGTAGGTTTTTCCTGATTATTTGCTGGTAAATATGTAAGTAATTCACGAACAGTATCTAAAGCCTCTTCCTCATTTTTGGTTTTAATGTGGGCATTCCCACTTTTTGCATTATGAATTTGGGCTCCACCTAAATCTTCTGCTGATATTTTTTCACCGGTAACTGTTTCAATTACTTTCGGTCCTGTAATAAACATTTGAGACGTCTCTTCGACCATGATTACAAAATCTGTAATAGCTGGAGAATAAACTGCTCCGCCAGCACTAGGACCCATGATTACCGAAATTTGCGGAATAACACCAGAGTAAATAGAGTTACGATAAAACACTTGTCCATACCCATCCAGTGACGATACCCCCTCTTGGATACGAGCTCCACCAGAATCGTTTAAGCCTATAAACGGTACACCATTCTTAGCTGCTAAATCCATTACTGCCGCTATTTTCTTACCATGCATTTCTCCAAGTGCACCACCATAGACGGTAAAATCCTGAGCAAATAAATAAATAGCTTTACCATTTATTTTTCCATATCCAGTTACGACGCCTTCCCCTTTTGCTATGGAACTATCCATACCAAAATCAGAAGAACGATGTTCAATAAATGGATTTAGCTCGACAAACGAACCGTCATCAAGCAAATATTCAATTCTTTCTCTAGCTGTCATCTTTCCTTTAGCATGCTGCTTGTCAATTCGTTCATCTCCGCCGCCAAGTTCTACCTGTCTTCGTTTATCGTATAATTCGTTAATTTTGTCAAAAATATCCATTATGATTCACTTCCCTCGTCATGCTGACATAATTCCAATAAAACACCATTTGCTACTTTTGGATGAATAAAAGCAATTTGACTTGATTGTGCCCCGGTGTTTGCTTCTTCATTGATGAGTTTAACACCTGCTTGCTTGTATTGCGTTAATCGATCCTCAATATTATCAACTTCAAGTGCGATATGATGAATGCCTTCCCCTTTTTTGTTAAGGAACTTTTGAATCGTTGAAGATTCATGTAACGGTTCTAGCAGTTCAAACCTCGACTCGCCAATTTTCAAAAATGCTACTTTAACTCCTTCAGATTCAACAGCTTCAACACCTTCTAGCTTTAACCCCAACATATCTGTATAAAAGGAAATTGCTTGATCGATTGACTGGACGGCAATTCCAATATGAGCAATTTTTTTAGGCGGGGCCACATTAATCGCCTCTGGAGAGATTAACTGTTTAATATAATTTGCTAGTACATCTGTTGATGAACCACTTGTAAAGATTTTGTTGATTCCCTTTTCGATTAAATAAGGAATGTCTTCACTTGGGATAACACCACCAGCAACAACTGGAATATCGCCTGCATTTCGCTCTTTCAATGCCTCAATTACTTTTGGAAATAATGTACGATGTGCACCTGACAAAGAAGAAAGCCCAATGACATCTACATCTTCTTGTATAGCAGCCTGCGCAATTTGTATTGGTGATTGCCTTAAGCCTGTATAGATAACTTCCATTCCATGGTCACGTAATGCTTGAGCTATCACGAGTGCGCCACGATCATGACCATCTAACCCCGGCTTTGCGATTAATACGCGTATTTTTCCCATTTGTCTCTCCCCCTTTTACTAGTAAAGAACATAAAAAATTATATACTTAAACTCCTGTATATTCTCCAAACTCTTCACGTAAAACATTGCAAATCTCCCCAATTGTTGCATATTGCTTTACGGCATCTAAAATATATGGAATTAAATTTACGTCATCCATTTTTGCCTGTTCTTTTAAAACAGTTAATGTTTCGTGTACCTTTTCCTGATCACGGCTTTTTCTTATTGATTCAACAGATTCTTTTTGTGCTTGTTCTAACGCTTCATCTACTTTAAGTAAATCTGGATTTACTTCCTCATCAAGCTTAAATTTATTTAAACCAACAATGATTTCTTCCTCTTTTTCAATACTTTTTTGTGTTTCGTATGCATTGTGGTGAATTTCCCGTTGCATAAATCCTTCTTCGATCGCTTTTACAGCTCCACCTAATTCGTTTACGCGCTCAATATATTTGTTTACTGCTTCTTCTATTTTATCAGTTAATTCCTCAACATAATAGGAGCCAGCAAATGGATCAATTGTATCAGCGACACCACTTTCATGAGCTATAATTTGCTGTGTTCTAAGCGCGATTCTCGCTGAATCTTCTGTTGGCAATGATAATGCCTCATCACGGGAATTTGTATGCAAACTTTGTGTTCCTCCCATCACTGCCGCAAGCGCTTGCAATGTTACTCGAACAATATTGTTGTCTGGTTGCTGAGCGGTTAACGTCGAACCACCAGTTTGTGTATGGAAACGCATTTTCCAGCTTTTTGCATCTTTTGCTTTATAATGTTCTTTCATTATTTTGGCCCAGATTCTTCTTGCAGCACGGAATTTCGCAACTTCCTCAAAAAAATGATTATGCGCATTGAAGAAAAAAGCAAGTCTTGGTGCGAATGCATCAATATCTAAACCTGCCTTTAATGCAGCGTCAACATATGCCATTCCATTTGCAATTGTAAATGCCACTTCCTGAACTGCCGTGGAGCCAGCTTCCCTTATATGGTAGCCAGAGATACTTATCGTATTAAATTTCGGAGTATTTTGTTGACAGTATTCAAAAATATTTGTAATTAATCGCATAGAGGGCTTTGGCGGAAAAATATAGGTACCACGTGCGATATATTCTTTTAAAATATCATTTTGGATCGTTCCTGTTAATTGTTCTAACGGAACCCCCTGTTTCTCACCAACAGCAATGTACATACATAATAATACGGATGCAGGTGCATTAATTGTCATCGACGTGCTTACCTTATCAAGTGGAATTCGATCTAATAGCTGCTCCATATCATATAACGTATCTATTGCTACTCCTACTTTCCCGACTTCTCCTTCCGCCATGATATCATCCGAATCGTACCCTATTTGTGTTGGTAAATCGAACGCAACTGAAAGTCCTGTTTGACCTTGTTCCAGCAAATAACGGAACCTTTTATTCGTTTCTTGCGCTGAACCGAATCCAGCATACTGACGCATCGTCCAGAAACGGCTCCGATACATTGTCGGCTGTATACCTCGTGTATATGGATATGCCCCTGGATACCCTAGTTTTTCCTCATACTGATCTGTATTTTCATCAACATACAACCGTTTAACCTCTATATCCGACGATGTGGTGAACGTATCCTTTCGTTCAGGGAAACGTTTTACCGTTTTTTCAACAGATTGTTCCCATTTGTTTCTTTCAGTCATACAGATAATGCCTCCATTCAAAAAAATCTTATAATTTCCTATAATTCTATTTTTAATTATTTTTTTATACTTGTCCATTGTTTATTTTAACGATAAAATACAAGTAGTATGGGGGAAAGAGAAGGAGGATTAATTGTGGCTGCAAAACAAATTAAACAACAAGCACCAAGAAAGCGATCAAAGCGTGAAAGACGACTTAAGATTGTTATCTATATCATGATTCTCGCCATGGTTTTGTCATCGCTTACAACAGGCTTGGTAATGTTCCTATAAGTATACGTTTAAGAAGCGAAAGAAAGGCTGGATCAACTAGATTGTTTTGTTCCAGTCTTTTTATGTTTTCTATCGGTTGAAACATCACTTGTTTTGAATTTCTTTTTTAAAATCAAATAATCCTCAATTTCATGAAGCAGTCTAAACAGATTAGCTCTTGTTTCAAATTCTTCAGTCGATGTTGGTAAAGGCTCTTGTTTAAACGTCTTATATAACTCATCCAATTCATCCAAAAATAATACCGCCGTATTACCCGGATGCACTGCGTCTGATAACCCCTCAAAGAAGCTAGCTATTTTTTCTGAGAGTGAATCGGTATTTGATAATCTACTTACTAGCGGAAGCATACGTTGTAATAATTCAAATTGTTTTGTACGCATCTGAAAATAATCATGGTATGAATGTTTGTTACGTAACATATGATTCTCTCGATCACGATCAACTAAATCGTTTGCTTCATGTAAAATTTTTTCTGTTTCTGTTATTTCCTTACCATCCCATAGTATGTTGTTGTCTCTTATGTATAATGCAATTTCCTTTAGAATAACTTGGAAATTTTGTTCAAGTTTCATTTGCTGTTTCTTTAACTTATTATCTAAGCTAGGCATATATAAATTTAAAAGTAGTCCTGTACCAACACCTACTAAAATGAGCAGGAACTCTTCAAGTATAAATCTGAACGAAATATGCCCGGCACCATATAATTGCAATATAATTACGGAACTAGTCGCTATTCCAGGTGTAATTTTCAACAAAACAGTTGCTGGAATGAAAAATGCTAACATTAAGCCAACAACTATAGGATTATAACCAATTGTTTCAAAAAAAACGAAGGAAAAAATAATTGCTAACGTACAAGCTAAAAAACGATGCCACGCACTCAAAACCGAACGTTTTCTAGAAGGCTGAATGCACAAAATCGTTAAAATTCCTGCCGAAACAAAGTTTGTCACACCTACAAATTGAGCAATCGTAATAGCGATGGGAGTACCTATTGCAGTTTTAACAGTTCTAGAGCCAATTTTCACAATAATATCTCCCCTTACAAGTATAAAGCGCTCTTTACTTAAACTAAAAAGAGGCTGACCCGCATTAAACATTGAGACAGCCTCATTTTAACTAGAAATTCTAGTTTAGTTTATATTTCTTTACAATGCTCATCAAATACATGCTGAAGCTTGCCTATTACGTCAACTGCGCTAGAACCTTCAATGTCATGACGTTCTAACATCGTAACAATTTTTCCATCCTTCAAAAATGCAAAAGATGGAGATGATGGTGCATATCCTTCAAAATAGCCACGCGCTTTTTCAGTAGCTTCACGATCTTGTCCTGCAAAAACAGTAACAAGATTATCTGGTCGTTTATCATAATGTATCGCATTTGCAGCCGCTGGACGTGCAACTCCACCAGCACACCCACATACTGAATTTACCATAACAAGCGTTGTGCCTTTACGGTTAAGAGCCTCATCAACTTGTTCAGTCGTAGTTAGTTCCTCGTAACCTGCTTCCCTAATATCTTTTCTAGCAGCATCGACAACGTCATTCATGAATAGATTAAAATCCATCTGAACATCCATCCCCTTAAAAATAAGTATAGTTGAAACCTATCACTAGCTTATCAATTTTAAGCCTAGATTTCAATTTATTTAGATTGTACTTGAACCCAAAATTCACTAATAGACATTTGTATTGTCTTTATTGATATTTTCTAGAATTTCTTTTACTCTAGCAAGGAATTGACCACAAACAAGGCCATCCAAAATTCGGTGATCTAAAGACAAGGATAAATTCACCATATCCCTTGCAGCAAACATATCATTAATAATCATTGGACGTTTTACAATGGATTCAATTTGTAAAATAGCTGCCTGCGGATAATTGATTACACCCATTGAATGAATTGACCCAAAAGAACCTGTATTATTAACGGTAAATGTACCACCTTGCATATCCTCAGAAGTCAACTTACCTGAACGGGCTTTTGATGCAAGTTCATAAATATCTTTAGCAATTCCTTTGATGCTTTTCTCATCCGCATGTTTAATAACAGGCACAAAAAGCTCTTGATCCTTAGCAACTGCAATAGATAAATTAATATCTTTCTTTTGAATAATTTTATCTCCTGCCCAGGCGCTATTTAATTGTGGAAATTCCTTCAATGCTTGTGCAACAGCTTTCACAAAAAAAGCAAAGAATGTAAGGCTAAATCCTTCTTTTTGTTTGAATTCATTTTTAACACTATTTCTATAATTCACCAGATCCGTCACATCAACTTCAACAGTCATCCAAGCATGAGGAATTTCCTGTTTGGAACGTACCATGTTCTGTGCAATTACCTTACGTACACCTGTAACTGGAATTTCGATATCACCAGATTGAGTTGTTTGTTGAGATACTTGTGGTGATGGTTTTTTAGCCGATTCTGGTTCTTGTTGTTTCTTATCCTCACTTGCCGGTATTTTGTCATTGGCTTTCTGTACTTCACCAGAAGCGATAATTTTTTCTATATCTTTTCTAGTAATACGTCCACCTTTTCCTGTTCCGTCTACTTGTACTAAATCAATATCATTTTCCTGCGCCATTCGTAAAACAGCCGGAGAATACCGCTTTTTCATTGATTGATCAGCATTGGCATTATCTTCTGTTTTTTCTTCGACTTCTACTTTTTCATCTGATACAGGGGTTTTTTCCTCACCAACTCCCCCCTCCGTATCGATATAACACATTAATTCTCCAACTTCAATCGTGTCGCCCTCTTGAGCGATAAGCTCCTTTATTACTCCTGTGAACGAAGATGGAACTTCTGCGTTTACTTTATCTGTCATGACCTCAGCAATCGGATCATACTTGTTAACTTTGTCTCCAATACCAACAAGCCATGAACTAATTGTCCCCTCCGTTACACTTTCTCCTAATTGAGGCATGTTAATTTTTTCAGTAGCCATCACAGGTCCCTCCTTTTTATAATTAAAAATGTAGTAGCATGAGGCACGTCTAGCGATGCACGCGAGAGTTTCGAGACATATTCAATGTCACTCCAAGAGCCAAATTCGCGCGTTCTATTACCGCTTTTCACCACTTTGCAAACTTGCCTAACTATTGTATTAAAACTCAGCTAATTCACGCATTGCTTTTTCTACTTTGTCTGGGTTAACCATAAAATATTTTTCCATTGTCGGTGCATATGGCATTGCTGGAATGTTCGGACCAGCTAATCGTTGTACTGGTGCATCTAAATCAAATAAACAATTCTCTGCAATAATCGCCGCAACTTCACCAATAATACTGCCTTCTTTGTTATCTTCTGTAATAAGCAATACCTTCCCTGTCTTCTTGGCAGCTTCAATAATAGCCTCTCTATCAAGTGGATAAATTGTACGTAAATCTAGAATATGTGCATCTATTCCTTCTTCAGCTAATTTCTCTGCAGCTTGGAGGGCGAAATGTACACATAGTCCATACGTAATAATCGTTATATCGGAACCTTCTCGTTTTACATCCGCTTTACCTATTGGTAGAACATAATCATCCTCTGGCACGTCCCCTTTTAACAAACGATATGCACGTTTGTGTTCAAAGAATAGCACTGGATCATTATCTCGAATTGCTGCCTTTAATAATCCTTTCACATCATATGGTGTAGAAGGCATTACAATTTTTAGACCAGGTTGATTGGCAAAAACCGCTTCAACGGACTGCGAATGATACAACGCACCATGCACACCGCCTCCATATGGCGCACGAATCGTAATTGGGCAATCCCAGTCATTGTTTGAACGATAACGAATTCGAGATGCTTCTGAAATGATTTGGTTGACTGCAGGCATGATAAAATCAGCAAACTGCATTTCTGCAACAGGTCGCATTCCATACATCGCAGCACCAATACCAACACCGGCTATTGCAGATTCAGCTAGTGGTGTGTCTAGTACACGATATTCACCAAATTCATCGTACAATCCATCGGTAGCACGGAACACACCGCCTTTTTTACCAACATCTTCCCCTAATACAAATACTTTCTCGTCACGTTGCATTTCTTCTTTTAATGCAGTTGTAACAGCTTGAATATATGACATTACTGGCATAGTAAATTTCCCTCCTTACTCTTCATAAACAAACTTTAAAGCGTCTTCAGGATCTGCATATGGAGCATTTTCTGCATAATCCGTAGCTTCGTTTACAAGATCACTAATTTCTCCATTAATTTCTTTTTCTACCTCTTCCGTTAAAATATCGACCTCTTTTAGGTAAGATGCAAACGTTATAATTGAGTCTTTCTTTTTCGCCTCTTCCACTTCTTCACTTTCACGATATTGACGATCATCGTCATCACTTGAGTGTGCCGTTAATCGATACGAAACAGCTTCAATTAATGTAGGTCCTTCACCATTTATTGCACGATTACGCGCTTCCTTTACCGCCTCATAAACTGCAAGGGGATCATTCCCGTCTACAGTTATACCTGGCATACCATATCCCTGTGCACGATCAGATACTTTTTCAGATGCTAATTGACGTTCAATAGGTACGGAAATGGCATATTTATTATTCTCTACCATAGTAATCACTGGTAATTTATGTACACCAGCAAAGTTCAATCCTTCATGGAAATCACCCTGGTTTGATGATCCTTCACCTAAAGTAACGAGTGAAACGATATCTTTTTTCTCCATTTTAGCTGCTAGCGCAACACCCACTGCATGCGGAACCTGTGTAGTTACAGGAGATGACCCCGTTAGGATTCTATTTTTCTTTTGACCAAAATGACCAGGCATTTGCCGTCCACCCGAGTTAGGGTCTTCTTTTTTAGCAAACCCTGATAACATTAAATCCTTTGCAGTCATACCAAATGCAAGTACAACACCCATGTCACGATAATAAGGTGCCACATAATCATGTTCACGATCTAACGCAAATGATGCTCCAACCTGTGCCGCTTCCTGTCCTTGACAAGAAATAACAAAAGGTATCTTCCCAGCACGATTTAACAGCCACATTCTTTCATCAATTTTTCTAGCTAAAAGCATTGTTTTAAACATGTCTAAGACTTGCTCATCTGTTAAGCCTAATGCTTCATGACGATTTACAGTCATAATAAAAGTCCCTCCTTTTGATTCTAACCATGAATTTGTTTACCATCTACTGCTAATGCCGCTTCTCCAATAACCTCAGATAATGTTGGATGTGGATGGATACTTTCTGAAATTTCCCAAGGTGTTGCATCCAATACTTTTGCAAGTCCTGCTTCAGATATCATATCGGTCACATGCGGTCCGATCATATGGACGCCTAATAAATCATTATTATTTTTATCGGAAATGATTTTAACAAAGCCATCTGACTCCCCATGCACAAGTGCTTTACCTACTGCTTTGAATGGAAATTTCCCCACTTTTATAGCTAAACCTTTTTCTTTAGCCTGCTTTTCGGCTAAACCAACACTTGCAACTTCCGGATTCGAGTAGATACATGTTGGAATGTTTTCATATTCAATTGGTGTGGGTGTATTATTTGCCATATGTTCAACAGCTACAATTCCTTCATGTGATGCAACATGGGCAAGTTGCATTCCACCTATTACATCACCAATGGCATAAATATGAGATTCCTTCGTTTGATAAAATTGATTTGTTTGAATAACACCTTTTTCCACTACTATATCTGTGTTCTCAAGACCAATGTTTGTTGTATTCGCTAAACGACCAACAGAGACGAGCATTTTATCTGCTTGAAAGCTTTTAGTCTCCCCGTTAATTTCCGCTTCAATAATCACACCATTATCACGAGACAACGTATCAGATAAAACTTTAGCACTTTTTATAAATTTAATTCCTTTATTCTTCAGAAGCTTCTCAACTTCTTTTACGATTGATTCATCCTCTGTTGGAAGAATCTGATCTAAATATTCAATAACTGTAACATCTACACCGAAATCGGCAAGCATGGATGCCCATTCGATTCCAATAACCCCTCCGCCAACAATAATGATAGAATCTGGTAATTTATCCATTTGTAATGCTTCATCAGAAGTCATCACAAATTGTCCATCAATATCTAATCCTGGCAACGACTTAGGTTTGGACCCTGTTGCAATCAAAACATTTTTAGGGACAATCATTGTATTTTCGTCACCATTTTCATATTCAATTGAAATAGTTCCTGGCATTGGAGAGAAAATACTTGGCCCTAAAATACGCCCATACCCTTCAAAAACATCAATTTTTCCTTTTTTCATTAATCCTTGCACGCCTTGATGCAATGTACTGACAATACTACTTTTTCTTTCTTGTACTTTTGTGAAATTTAACGTTGTATCTTTTGTGTCAACTCCATAATGTTCAGCTTCCTTTGTTTGCTTAAAAACCTCAGCACTACGAAGTAACGCTTTTGATGGGATGCAACCTCGATGTAAGCAAGTTCCACCAAGTTCTCCTTTTTCTACTACAGCAACCTGCATACCTAGCTGTGAGGCTCGAATCGCTGCTACATAACCACCCGTTCCTCCTCCTAGAACAACAAGATCATACTCTTTTGCCATACATTAATTCTCCTTTATTTGAACATTATTTGGATAAGTCTTCGCTACTTCTTCGTTACGCAAAATTCGTAATGTACCTTCATTTAATGCCTGTAATTCATCTTCACCAGGATAGACAATGGTGTCGGCTATCCAATTCACACGTTCAGATATCATTTCGACAAACGTCTTTCCATACGCAAGACCACCAGTTAGAACAATTGCATCAACTTTGCCTGAAAGGACGACACTCATTGCCCCAATTTCTTTTGCTATCTGGTATGCCATAGCATCATAAATGTTAGCAGCATCGTGTTCTCCATTCTTTATCCGATCTTCTACTTCCATAGCATCGTTGGTTTGTAAATATGCCATTAATCCACCCTGCCCGACCAGCTTTTTCATTATTTCATCTCGATAATATTGACCGGAAAAACATAATGAAACTAAATCGCCTGCTGGGACAGTTCCTGCACGTTCTGGAGAAAATGGCCCCTCACCGTGTAAGCCATTATTAACATCGATAACTTTGCCATTTCGATGGGCACCAACTGTAATACCTCCACCCATATGCGTAACGATAAGATTAACATTTTCATATGCTTCACCTAAATCAAAAGCAGCTTTCCTTGCAACTGCCTTTTGATTTAGTGCATGAAAAATACTTTTTCTAGGTATTTCAGGAACCCCCGAAAACCTTGCGATATCATCTAATTCATCAACAACTACAGGATCAACAATATAAGATGGAATATTTAAGCCACATGCTATTTCATGTGCAATAATCCCCCCGAGGTTAGAAGCATGTTCCCCATTGTAGCCTATTTTCAAATCCTGAAGCATCACGTCATTTACTTCGTAGGTCCCACCTTCTATGGGGCGTAACAGTCCACCGCGCCCACATACAGCACTTAGCTTGGAAATGTTAATACCCTCATAATCTAAATGTTCAAGAATAACTCTTTTTCTGAAATCATATTGATCAATAATCCGATTATACTGCATTATATCGTCTACATTGTGTCTAATGGTTTTTTCTAAAATACAATTTTCGTTATTAAATACACCAATTTTCGTAGATGTTGATCCTGGATTTAATACTAGTATTCGAAATAGTTGTTGTTGCAATTTTTTGTCCTCCGTTGCTTACAGCGCTTTTTTACCCTCTACGGCTAAGTGTATGATGTCCATTCAGCAAGAATTGACTTCTAGAATTTCGAAGTGATTCAATCCGTTCTTCAGCCATACGGTCTGCAGCTACATAAGTTGGAACGTTATCACGTTTGGATATTTCAAAAACTCTTATTAAACTATCATAGATTGTTTCAACTTTCTTCATTGCTCTATCTTTGTTGTACCCATTTAGTTCATCAGCTACATTGATAACACCACCAGAATTGATTACGTAATCTGGGGCATAGACAATGCCCATTTCATGAATGATATCACCATGTTTGGTTGATTTTAATTGATTATTCGCTGAACCAGCAATAACTTTTGCTTTTAATTGTGGAATGGTATCATCATTAACCGTAGCTCCTAGAGCACATGGTGCATAAATATCACAATCAACGTTATAAATGTCGTCTGGTTCAACAGCTGTTGCGCCAAATGCTTCTACTGCACGATTTACCGCTTCTTTGTTAATATCAGTAACAATTAAGTTTGCTCCTTCTTCATGGAGATACTCACACATTGTATAGGCAACATTTCCAACACCTTGGACCGCAACTGTTTTTCCTTCCAATGAATCAGATCCAAACGCTTCTTTTGCTGCAGCTTTCATTCCTTTGTAAACTCCATAAGCTGTAACAGGGGAAGGGTTTCCAGATGATCCAAATTCTGGTGATATACCAGTAACAAAATCTGTTTCCATGTGAATTAAGTCCATGTCTTGAACGGTTGTCCCTACATCTTCAGCTGTAATATAACGTCCGTTTAGACCTTGAATATAACGTCCAAATGCTCGAAACAATTCTGGACTTTTATCCTTTTTAGGATCACCAATAATAACTGTTTTTCCTCCACCAAGATTTAATCCAGCAGCAGCGTTTTTATAGGTCATCCCTTTAGCAAGTCTCAGAGCATCCTCAATCGCAGCAGCTTCCGAATCATATGTCCACATTCTAGTCCCACCCAATGCTGGTCCTAATGTTGTATCATGAATAGCTATTATCGCTTTCAATCCTGAATTTTTGTCTTGACAAAAAACTAATTGCTCGTAATCGTATTTCTCCATATAAGTAAAGATTTCTAAGTTATTATTCAATGCTGTTTCCTCCTAAAATGTTTTAGATGCTAATAGAGCTAAAGATAATGAGTATAATTTACTCTCGGCTGAATCCGCGCGAGACGTTAAAATTATTGGTGCTTTAGCGCCACTTATTACCGCAGCCACCTTTGCGCCTGCAAAATACATAAATGACTTGTATAATGCGTTTCCCACCTCAATTGTTGGAACTAGTAACATGTCCGCATAACCAGCTACATCAGAGACAATATTCTTATGTTCAGCAGCCTCTATCGATACAGCGTTATCAAAAGCCAAAGGACCATCAATGGTACAACCTGTAATTTGCCCACGTCTTTGCATTTGAGTCAAGGCAGCAGCGTCAATTGTTGCTTGCATGGCCGGATTAACAACCTCAACAGATGTTAGCGCAGCAACTTTTGGATTTTTGACCCCAATATGATGTGCCACTTTAACCGCATTGTTGACAATCTCTATTTTTTCTTTTAAAGATGGCGCGATATTCATTGCCGCATCCGTTAAGAACAATAGGCGATCCTGATTTGGTATTTCAAATAATGCCACATGAGATAAGACGCTGCCAGATCGTAATCCGTATCTCTCGTTCAGTACCGTTTTTAATAAATCTTTCGTTGAAACGTTTCCTTTCATAAGTATATGAGCTTCGTTATGATGAACCGCTTTAACAGCAGATTCCGCCGGATTCGTTACATTTTCCAACGCTATTCTAGTTGATGACAAATCTAAATCGACTGTTTTCGCGACAGACCTAATGTCTTGTTCATCCCCAAATAAAATAAACGAACACATCTCTTCATTTATCGCTTTTTTTACGGTATCGAGTACTTCAAAGTCAGCTGCATTAGCGATTGAAACAATCTGGTTCTTATTTAGCTTTGCCATATTTTGTAACGATGTTAATCTATTCATAATTCCCCCTAAACATCCTCCATGAATTATACTGCAAATTTTGTGCCAACACTAAATCTATGTAAGCGCTTTACTACGTCGTTCGAAAACGTGCAAACATCTGCATTTATGAAAAATCTTGCATGCTGATCTTTTCAATTTTGTATTTTTCCATTTTATAATAAAGGTTTCGAATCGATACATTTAAATCCTTAGCAGTTTTAGTTTTGTTAAAGTTATTTCGTTTATAAGCGTTTAAAATATATTTTTTTTCATATTGTTCCATAGCTTTTTGAAGTGTTAGATCATTTTCAATCTCTATCGGTATATCTTTTTTTGTATGACTAGTAGTGTTATTTGTACCAAGACTTGGAATATGCTCTCTTTTTATCAATTCTTCATTCATATCCATATAGATCATAGCTCGTCCTATAACGTTCTCCAATTCACGAACATTTCCTGGCCAATGATAGTTTTTTAAATCAACTAAAGCATCCTCTGAAATCGATTTAACATTTCGTCCATAGTCCTGATTAATTTTATCAATAATATGATTTATTAATATTGGTAAATCAGTCACTCTTTCTCTTAATGATGGAATAAAAATTGGCAAACGATTTAATCGGTAATAAAGATCTTCTCGAAACGTTCTATTCATAATGGCTTTTTCTAAATTAATATTTGTAGCCGTTATAATACGAACATTAATGGTGATTGGATCTGTTCCACCTACTCTCACTATTTCATGTTCTTGCAATACTCGGAGTAATTTCGCTTGCATATGTAGGGAAAGCTCGCCAATTTCATCTAGGAATATACTGCCCATATTCGCCTCTTCAAAATACCCTTTTTTTCCACCTCTTTTTGCCCCTGAAAAAGCACCTTCTTCATAACCAAACAATTCACTTTCTAAAATACTTTCGGCTATCGCTGCACAATTAACACGGATAAATTTATTATGCTTCCTGTCACTCTCGTTATGAATCGCATGAGCAAAAAGCTCTTTACCAGTTCCAGAATCTCCTCTAAGTAAAACTGTAGCAGGGGTTTTCGCGCCTACCTTTGCTTGCTCTAGGGCCAACTTCATTTCCGGTGAAGTTCCAACAATATCAGCGAAGGTATATTTTGCTTCTAGATTTCGAATAATTTGCCTTGCTCTTTTTAATTCACTTGTTAATGACTTTATCTCAGAAACATCGTGTAAAACTCCGACACTTCCTTTGATTTTTCCATCCACGATAACAGGGGCAACATTAACCAATACATCCTTTTTAGAGGAACCCACTTTCATTCTAACTCCTCTTACAGGTCTACGTGTTTGCAAAACTTTCATATGCATACTTTCGCCTTCTGAAATATCTACATTTGCAGGTTGTCCAACAATATCAGCTTCTTTTAGACCGGTAATTCTTGTATATGCAGGGTTTATCATGATACCAATACCATTTTCATCTACTACTGTAATTGCTTCGTCAGAGGATTGGATTATCGCTTCAAGCATTGTTTTAATCTCTTTTAAATCTGTATTTTCTTCAGCTAAATTCATTACCTCAGTAATATCCTTAAAAACAGCAAAAGCGCCTACTAAATGATCATCTGCATTAATGACCGGTATTCTAGTAGTAATCACTTTCTTGCCATTTTCTAATACCAACTTCTGGTTTACTTCTTTTCTCCGACTACGCAAAACATGTGGTAATCTCGTGTGCTCAATAATATCTTTAATAGGTTTTCCTTCAAAATCCTTTTTAGATACTCCCACTATTCGCTCCGTACTTTTATTAACAAACTGAACAATTTCTTCATTATTAATAACAATCATTCCATCACGAATGTTATTTAATATTAACTCTTGATTACTCATTTGAAGTTTTATACGGTCTAACAATTTCTCTTTCTCTTCGAACAACTCAGCAATTATGTAAGCAACAGAACCCGGTATTACTACTGTTTTTCTATTTTTTGTTTCCAGTAATTCTTCTAGAACCTGCTCATTTCCGGTTGCTTCAATAATAATATCAAGGTCCTTATGTATCCATTCCTTCCAGTTTACTCCTACTGGTATGTCAAAATTTCGGGCAGTCAGAATTCCCATCGCATCATTTTTTTTATCAATAACAGCAACTATTTCCATATGAGCTGTTGCAGATAAAATTTTTAACAAGGCACTGCCGCCTTTACCCCCACCTACAATAAGGACACGTTTCATACAACCCCACCTTGCAATTTTTTGCACAAACTAATCATACGATAATCTGCACTTTTTAGCAAATCTTGAATTATTCCCATTTTTAATTGAATTTGATATACTATATAAAGTTATTATATAGAAGGGGAAAAGGTATGAAACGAATTATTGCTGCGCTATTATTATTTATACCTGGAATTATTGCTGCATATGGAATAAAACTTATGCGCGATTCACTATTTAACGAATTAATACCTATTTTCTTCCATATAGGAATTCAATTTTTTATTGGGCTTGTTTTTTTTGTAGGTGGTATAGCGTTTATAGGAGGATTTATCGTACACCGTGACCGAAAGCGACAACTTATAAAAAAGAAAAAATACCATCATGGGGAGGATGACTAACTAGTCATCTTTTTTTGTACACAAGGTAGAGTCAATGTGTTACTATGAAAAATAAAAATACGATAAGTAAGTGGGGCGATGGGGAAATGAAAGTAGCAAAATTCGGCGGGAGTTCAGTTGCAAATGCAATGCAGATAAAAAAAGTAGGAGCAATTATAAAGAAAGACCCTAAGCGGAAATTTATTGTAGTATCTGCTCCAGGTAAAAGATATAAAGGTGATTTTAAAATTACGGATAAATTGATTGACTTAGCTATTCAACACAGCCAAAATAAACCTCATGAAAATATAGTGGCTACTATTTTGGATAGATTTTCTGAAATTATCGACGATTTAAAAATTCAAACAAACATTGTTAATGAATTAGAAGACTCTATTCAATCAATTTTAAATAGTAATGAGTCTTATCTTATGAAAATGGATGCGCTTAAATCACTAGGGGAAGATAACTCTGCAAAAATATTAAGTGAGTACCTTTCATCATTAGGATTAAATGCTTCCTATTTGAATCCAAAAGACGCCGGCATATTGGTTAGTAATGAACCAGGAAGAGCTCAAATATTACAAGAAAGTTTTGCCAAACTAAAAACATTACGTAATGAAGAAGGAATTTTTGTTATTCCAGGATTCTTCGCCTATACAAAAGAAGGCGACTTAGTAACTTTTTCTAGAGGTGGATCCGATATAACTGGATCAATTGTAGCAGCTGGTGTTCAGGCTGATTTATACGAGAATTTTACTGATGTTGATTCCGTTTATGCTGTGAATCCTACGATTGTTAACCAGCCGAAAGAAATCCTAACGGTTACATATAAGGAAATGCGTGAATTATCCTATGCAGGATTCTCCGTTTTTCATGATGAAGCGTTAATTCCTGCATTTAAAGCTGGAATACCAGTATGTATTAAAAATACAAATAATCCTGATACACCTGGAACAATGATAGTATCAGAAAAAAAGCCAAACGAAAAATGTGTTGTTGGGATAGCTAGCGACGTTGGGTTCTGCAGTTTATATGTTAGTAAATATTTAATGAACCGCGAAGTAGGGTTTGGTCGCAAATTATTGCAAATCTTTGAAGACGAAGGTATTTCTTTTGAACATGCTCCTTCTGGTATTGATGATATGTCAGTAATCATTCGTCAAAATCAATTAACTGCTGCAAAAGAACGAAAAATATTAAATCGTATCAATGATGAATTACATGCTGATATGGTTAAAATCCACCGAAATTTAGCAATGGTAATGGTTGTCGGTGAAGGTATGACAAGTACAATTGGCGTTGCCCAAAAGGCAACTACTGCTATTGCAGAAGCAAATGTTAACGTTGAAATGATTAACCAAGGATCATCAGAGGTTTCCATGATGTTCGGTATTCAGGAAATAGATATAAACCGTGCTGTCCAATCATTGTATACCGCTTTTTTTGAATCATAAACTTCCTATATGAAAAAAATTACTGTATCCCCGATAAAAGTGGGATGCAGTAATTTTTTTTAATTTATTAACTCGCTTTGTGTTCCAATCTTAAACGGTCCGCTACCATTGCTATAAATTCGGAATTTGTTGGTTTAGCTTTAGAGATACTTACCGTATAGCCAAATAACGCAGAAATTGAATCTATATTCCCACGGCTCCAGGCAACTTCAATTGCATGTCGTATTGCGCGTTCAACACGTGAAGCAGTTGTATTATATTTCTTGGCAATGTCTGGGTATAACACTTTCGTAATGGACCCTAACAATTCTATATCATTGTAAACCATAGTAATTGCTTCACGTAAATACATATAACCTTTGATATGTGCTGGAACACCTATTTCATGGATAATATTTGTAATGCTGGCTTCTAAATCCTTTTTCCTTCTGTCCTTTTTAATCCCTTTCTTCGTGCCTGAATAGATAATATTAGTTCCTTGAACCTGTCTAATTTGATCAGCAAGGTTATCTAAATCAAATGGTTTTAAAATAAAATAAGATGCCCCTAAGTCAACCGCTTTTTTCATAACTTCTTCCTGACCAAAGGCAGTTAACATAATAACATTAGGATTTCGTTCAGCATTTTTTATTTTGTTAAGCACTGCTAATCCATCCACGTGAGGCATTATTATGTCTAAAATCAATACATCAGGATCCAATTCATCTAACATTTCTAAACATTCTTTTCCATTAAAAGCTGTTCCGATTACCTCAATATCGTTTTGTTCTCCAAAATAATCTTCCATCAACTGAATGAGTTCCTTATTGTCATCTACCAAACAAACTGAGATTTTTTCCACTAAAAAGTTCCTCCTTTATGTAATTCAAGATCTCCACGTAATGTATTCGACACAAGTATCAAATATCCTTTTTTTATTTGAAAAACTTTAGTTTTTTTTGCATATTCTTTTATTTACTTTATTTTACTTCTGATTACGATATTTTTTGATAAAATATGATCTTTTACGACATAACCGTTAGTATATTTGTCGAAAAATATTAATTTAAAAGAATTATACCATAATAATGATAATCTTAAACGGAAATAGAAAAATGACCGGGAATGGAAAAATTCCATTACCAGTCATTTTGTTTAGCTCATTAGCTTGCTTTCTTATTTGGTTTATAAATGTTAATCCCAGCCTCCTGAAGCATCCATTCTATATGAACACCATATCCGCTTGTAGGATCATTTACAAAGACATGTGTAACAGCGCCAATAACTTTTCCATCCTGAATGATTGGACTTCCACTCATTCCTTGTACAATCCCACCTGTTCTTTTCAATAGTTCAGGATCTGTGACCTGGATAATCATACCCTTAGTTGCAGGGTATTTTTGTGGAACGCTGCTAACTATTTCTATATCAAATTCTTCCACTTTCTCTCCATCCAATACTGTTAAAATTTTCGCAGGCCCTTCTTTTACTTGGTGTGATAATGCAATAGGCATAGCCTTATCCATAATATTATTTTTTATCGGTTTATTTAATTTACCAAAAATCCCAAACGGACTATTTTTGTTAATGCTTCCAATTTTATTTTCTCCAATTGAAAACTCGGCTTGTTTTTCACCTGGAGTACCATTGCCACCTTTATCGATTGAAGTCACATTTGAGCGAACGATCGTACCGTTATGAATTTGAATTGGTTTCTGTGTATCCATATCAGAAATCACATGACCAAGTGCTCCGTATTTCTTCGATTTTGGATCATAAAAGGTCATTGTGCCAATTCCAGCCGCTGAATCTCTAATATATAATCCAATACGATATTCATGTCCTTTTTGATCCATAACAGGCTGCAATGTAGTATTAAACGTTTCTTTATCACGTTTAATGGTTACATTTAACTTCTTATTCTTTTTACCAGCTTCCTCTACAAATGGTTTAACATCAGACATTTCCTTGATTGGTTTACCGTTAATTTTTAAAATTACGTCACCAACCTTAATATTTGCCTTTTCCCCTGGAGACATTGAACCTTCTTCTCCTTTTACAAGATGATGCCCTACAACTAGTACCCCCAAGGTATGAAGTTGAACACCAATGGATTGACCGCCAGGAATTACTTTAATATCTTCTAATACAGATACATTCACTTTTTTAATTGGAAGGCCAGCCATTTCGTATACTAATTGACTTTTTCCTGGTTCTTTGGCATAAAACTCGGAGGAATCAATTGCTTGAACATTCTCTTCAGTAGTGTCAATGTTAACGTTATCGCCTAATGCGGGAACCTCAATTGGAGTTTGATTATTAAAGGTCACAATTTCATTAGGAATGGAAAGGTATTTTTGTAATGGGTTAAAAAAAGGTAATGCTACTAGCGTAACAAGGAGCAGAATTCCAACCCCTATTCGTAATTTATTAGTGTGTTTCAATCAATTCACTCTCCTCGTTCCTAACCCATACCATATTTATTTCTGTACTTCTAATTTGACCGAACAGAACCTTTTTTAAACTGGTTAAAGATAAGAAAACATGTGTAACATTTCCTTTTAAAAAATTCTTCAATAACGAATATGTATATAAATCAACGTTTTAACAATAAAAAAAAGCCAGATGTTATATTTTCTGGCTTTTTTATCAACATTATCCTTATTTTTTTTTTGATTTATAGTCTGTCGCTAATTCAAGCAATTCCTTAGCATGTTCTTTAGCGGTTTCTGTTAATTCTGTACCAGTTATCATTCTGCTTAATTCTTCAATTTTTTTATTTTGTGTTAACTCCGCAACTGTTGTAGATGTTCGATTATTCTTTTCAACTTTTTCAATTAATTTATGTGTATCTGCCATTGCTGCTACTTGTGGTAAATGGGTAATACAAAGCACTTGTGACCCATTAGAAATACGATAAATTTTTTCGGCAATTGCTTGTGCTACCCTGCCACTTACGCCAGTATCAACTTCATCAAAAATTACACTCGTTACACCTTGATGCTTGGAAAAGATTTTTTTTAAAGCAAGCATAATACGGGATAATTCACCACCTGAAGCCACTTTATTTAATTCTTTCAATGGCTCACCAGGATTAGTTGATATTTGAAATGTTATATGGTCAATACCATTTTTATTTAATTGGTTCTCTATATCCTGATCTGCTTTTGTATCAAATGATACCGAAAATCTTGCTTTTGCTAAATATAACCCTTTTAACTCATCGTGGATATCATCTATTAGTGAATTCGCAGCCTTTTGCCGAATATCGTGTAGTTGCTTTGCTTCTAAATAAGTGTCTTGGGCAGTTTCATTTATTTGCTCCGCTAATTTAGTTAAATGGGAATCTTTATTCGTTAATTGTTCTAATTCTTCCTCTATTTTACCCATATATTCAATAATCTCATTTACGGTCGGTCCATATTTTTTCTTAAGACGGCTTATTTCATTCAACCTGGCTTCAATTTCATTTAATCGTTCCGGATTATATTGCAATGTTTCACTGTAGTTACGTAAATCATATGACAATTCCTCAATAAGATAATAGTGATTTGATAATTCAGTAGCTTTTTCAGCTATAAAATTATCGTATTGACGATTATCCTGCAAGGCTTGTTGTGCTGTATTTAACCATTCAATACCTTTTTGTTCACCATATAATGCATTATAAGCATCTTGAATACCAGTATAAATACGTTCAAAATTTGCTAATTGACTACGCTCATCTTCTAAGACTTCATCCTCATTTGGTGTTAAATTAGCTTCTTCAAGCTCTTGCAGTTGAAATTCAAGTAAATCTAAACGGTGTGCTATTTCTTGTTCATTTTCACTTAAATCCTTATAACGTTTTTTCAACATCGATAACTTTTGATATAATTTTGTGTATTCCTCTTTTGTTTTTACGATTATGTCCTCATCATATAAATCAAGTAGGTCGATATGATTTTCACGATCCATCAGTGATTGGGTTTCGTGCTGACTATGTATATCAATTAATGTCTTGCCAAATTCGCGCAAAATAGCCAACGTAACTAATTTTCCATTTACACGACATATACTTTTTCCGTTTTGTGTAATCGTTCGATGTAAAACAACCATCCCGTCTTCCTGTATATCAATACCATAGTAAGAACCTATACGAAATACTGGGTGACCTGGTTCAACACTAAATAATCCTTCAATTTCTGCCTTTTTAGCCTCGTGGCGCACAAATTCAATAGATCCTCTTCCACCTGCTAACAATTGAACAGCGTCAATGATAATTGATTTTCCTGCACCAGTTTCTCCTGTTAATACCGTAAGACCTTCGTTAAAAGTTATAGATATGTTATCAATAATAGCAAAATCCTGAATAGATAATTCTGTAAGCAAGTTTAATTCACCCCGTTATTTACAATTTTCGGATGTTAAAGCATACTTAAAAAACGACTTTTAATAATTTCCGACTCATTTACAGTACGGCAAATAATTAAGCACGTATCATCACCGCATATTGTACCCATTATTTCATCCCAATCTAAATTATCAATTAAAACACCTACTGCGTGTGCATTACCTGGTAAAGTTTTTAAAATAATAAAGTGGTTCGCATGATCAATCTTAACAAAAGCATCCATAATCAGACGTTTCAACTTTTCTAATGGATTAAAGCGTTGGTCGGCAGGGAGACTATATTTATAAGTCCCAGAAACGGAGGGAACTTTAACAAGGTGGAGTTCTTTAATATCACGTGAAACTGTAGCCTGTGTGACGTTGTAACCTAAACTTTTTAATCGGTCGACTAATTCATCCTGAGTTTCTATTTCGTTCTCTGTAATCAATTCACGTATTTTAATATGGCGTTGGATCTTACTCATAATAATCCTCCATTTATAGATTAAGAACTACTTAATAACGTACGTAGCCCTGATTATTGTAAACGATGTGCTGTAAAATTTACGTGTGCCTGTTCTACTACTTGTTCTAATTCGACACCATTCAATTCTTTTCCTTCTTTTTCATTATTCCAACCAAGATGTACTAAAAATTCAATATTGCCATCTCCACCGGTAATTGGTGAATAAGTTAAACCGTATAATTGATAGCCCTCATCTAATGCAAACGATAGAATTTTATCTAAAACTTTTTTATGAATTTTTTTATCACGTACAATCCCTTTTTTGCCAACTTCTTCTCGCCCAGCTTCGAATTGAGGTTTAACCAATACTACGATATCACTATTTGGTTTTAATAATTGTTTTAGAACTGGCAAGATCAGTTTTAAAGATATAAACGATACATCAATCGTCGCCATATCCGGCAGACCGTTTTGAAGCATATCAGGCGTAACGTAACGAAAATTTGTTTTCTCCATTACAACAACCCGATCATCACTCCGTAATTTCCAATCTAATTGGTTATAACCAACATCGATAGCATAACAAAGTTTAGCGCCATTTTGTAAAGCGCAATCTGTAAAACCTCCAGTAGATGATCCTATATCCACCATTATCTTATCTTCCACTGATATGAAAAAGTGCTTCAATGCTTTTTCTAATTTTAATCCACCTCGACCAACATAAGGGATTAATTTCCCTTTTACAGTTAACGGAATATCCTCATTAACTTTCATACCGGGCTTGTCCAAACGATTTTGTTCAGAAAAAACTAAACCAGCCATTATTACTCGTTTAGCTTTTTCTCTTGTCTCAATTAAATTTCTTTCTACTAATAAAACATCCAGTCTTATTTTACTCATCTATGCAAGTCCTTTTTTGTATAATTATTCTATCTTTTAGTTATTTTTTATTACCTTTAGGAAGTATCCGTATTTTTAATTTATTCTCAATGACAGCAATTACCTTACCTGCAAAAAATATAATATGTGTTGAGGAATTAATCGCAAAATACTTACCTAACGCTTTGCCTCCAACAGTAAAAGCCGCAACAAGACTTGTAACTACAACAGATAAAGTAATTTGTACAGTTGACCCTTCCCCATTTCCAGTTAATGAGGCTATTTGCAGTACTACTATTGCTGAAGCAGTTCCACTCACAATACCAGAAATATCACCAATTACGTCGTTACAAAAACTTGCAAACTTATCTGCGTTTCGTATTATAATAACTGCTTCTTTTGCACCATTTACCTTTTCTGCTGCCATTGCATGAAATGGCGCTTCATCTGCAGCTGTCGATGCTATACCTAACATATCAAATATAACACCAATTGCCACAATAACGAAGACAATAAGTATTCCTACTATCCATACGACATCACTTAAAATAGATGATGATACAATTGAAAAAATAGCCGCTAACACAAAAGTGATAACGGCAATAGTCAAACTGAATTTAATCGAGCTTCTTATGTGCGATTTCATTCTATACCTCAATTTACATTAGATTATTATGTATGTAGGAATGGTCATTCGAAAGGTAAAAACTGCGGCTTAGGTCCAGTAGGTTTTCCCAGATGGCTACCCCATGTTGCCATGAAGGCGGTTCCCCTTTAAAACCATCTTAGCTTCGTCACCAAAAGCTAGACTGGATTACCACTTAGTCCACACTATAATCCCTTTCAAACGTCCGAGGAACAGTCTAGGAGATTTCCTCAACAGCCTTTAACCGCTCCCTAGCCTCTTTTGCAGTTCTGATTTCATGGAGATACAAATAACAATCTAGTGGCCACCTAGCTTATTATTTAAGAATCCAATCCTCTCAGCACCACTCAAGGCAGGCTACGCTGCTAATAAGGAGTCCCTTACCTTATTTAAGCAGGTTCATACCCCATTTCATACTGATCCCTAGGCTTAGTTATCAATACAAAGATGGGCCTCCGCGGTAATAGGGTCAACGCCCACATGCCTTTGTGGATCGCCCTAAAACCTTAACTCCCAGCAGTGACCCAAGGCTGGGCGCCTCAAGCCACCACAAGGAACTTCATCGATGTGCCCTTTGGCGGATTTTTAGGCCCGCCTTCAGGAACGGAGGGCTGACTAGAATACTGCACCATTCCGTTGATAGATCTATTATACCATATTATTGAATAAATTTCTATATGGTACTTATCAATGATCTCGTTTACTAAAGTAATCCGTTAACATCATTAAATAAGATTTATCTGCATTCGCTTCTTTTAATGCACTTTTTGCTTTCGAAACATATATTTCTTTTTGCTCCAATGCTCCGTCTGTTCCCAAGAGCTTCGGATATGTACTTTTCTTGTTGACCTCATCACTACCAATTGGCTTACCTAGTTTATTTTGATCACCAGTTACATCTAAAATATCATCTTGCACCTGAAAAATTAATCCTAAATAATATGCAAACGCATTTAAATGTTTTAACTGGTCACTAGTTGCATTTCCTATTAACGCGCCCGCAGTAACTGCAAATTTTAGTAATTGGCCAGTTTTTAGATCGTGTATCTCTTCTAATTCTTCGATTGAAACGACTTTATCTTCTGCTTCCATATCGAGAAATTGCCCAGCAACCATACCTTTTGGCCCACTGGAATGCGATAACATTTTGATTAGCTCTACTTTTTGATTATCCGCTAACAATGAATCATTAGAAATAATATCAAAACTATATGTTAACAAAGCATCTCCAGCTAATATTGCAGTTGCTTCATCAAACATTATATGGTTTGTGGGCTTACCTCTTCTATAATCATCGTTGTCCATTGCAGGTAAATCATCGTGTATCAGTGAATATGTATGAATCATTTCAAGTGCAACAGCAGTTGTCAGTACCTTTTGAGAATCACCTGCATACGCCTCGTTACTAGCAATTAAAAGAATCGGCCGAAGCCTTTTCCCTCCAGCTTCAACAGAATATAACATGGACTCTTTTAAACGCTTTGGAATAGGTAAATGATGTAACTGATTTTTCAATTCATCGTGCACAATTTTTTTATTATCGTCTATATAATTATTAAGCGTTCCGTGTAACACTATTCTTCCTCCTGTATTTCAAACGGTTCAAGCTCACCATGTTCATTCATAATTTGTGTCATTTTATCTTGAACATTTATTAGTTTATCATTACAAACTTTTGAAAGTTTCATACCTTCTTGATAGTACACTATCGCTTTCTCTAATGGAACGTCACCCATTTCTAGTTTTTCTACAATCTTTTCCAATTCAATCATGGCTTCTTCAAAGGAAATATCATTCGTCATTTTTTGTCCTCCTTTACATTTAACACCCGGCATTCCAAATTACCGTCACTAAGCTTTATGGAAATTAAGTCCTCTTGTTCAACTTGCTTTGTTGATTTAATAATGTTATTAGTGTCTGTATATGGAATAGCAAAACCACGCTTCATAATTTCTAAAGGATTTAATAAAGTCAATTTATCTAATGAAGTAGATAATTGTGCAGTCTTTTGTTCAAGATTCTTTTTCATAAAATAATTGTTTTGCTTAATAAGTTGTTGTAAATCTTTCCTCGCTTGTAAAAATTGCTTCTTTGGATGTTGATTTACTAATCGGGCCTTCATATTAAAAAACATTTCTTTTTTTCTGTTTACGTGTATAGTTAGTGTTTTCTCTAACCGCTCAACCTGTTTATCTAATTCCTGCTCTTTTTGTTTCACAAGTTGTTCGGGATAACGAAATGCATACGATTGCTTTATTCGCTGAAGACTCTGTTTAGAATTGACTATGTCCGATTTTATTACTTTCGATAACGTACGTTTAATACTATATATTCTGTCTTTTAATTCGCTTTGAGAAGGAACAGCAAGCTCAGCTGCCCCTGTTGGAGTTGGGGCACGTAAATCAGCAACGAAGTCACTAATCGTTGTGTCCGTTTCATGACCAACAGCCGAAATTATAGGAATAGTTGAATGAAATATGGCATGAGCTACAACTTCCTCGTTGAACCCCCACAACTCTTCAATCGAACCTCCTCCACGACCGACAATTAAGGTATCAAAATCATTGTAACGGTTAGCGGTTTCAATCGCTTTCGCAATCGACGTTGCCGCGTTTTGCCCTTGAACAATTACAGGGATAATTGTCGTATTACAAATTGGGTATCTACGATTTATTGTTGTAATAATATCACGAATCGCCGCACCTGTAGGAGAGGTAATAACACCAATTCGTTTCGGAAATATAGGTATTTCTTTTTTTAACTTTTCATCAAAATAGCCTTGTTTATATAATTTTTCCTTTAATTGTTCAAAGGCTAAATAAAGCGCCCCAATTCCATCAGGTTCCATTTGTTGAATATAAAGCTGATACTGTCCCTGTGGTTCAAAAACACCAATTTCTCCTTTAATAAGCACATTCATACCATTTTCAGGTTTGAATTTCAAAAAGCGGTTATTCCCAGCAAACATAACAGCCTGTATTCTGGAATTCTCATCTTTAATTGTCAAATACATATGCCCACGGCTATGATGCTTGAAATTAGATATTTCACCTTTAAGCAATATTGTTTTTAAATGTGGATCTGTTTCAAACTTTCGCTTGATGTATTTCGTTAGCGCCGTTACCGTTAAATAATTATGATTCACTTTCCTGACAATCCAATCGCTGCTTTAATTGTATTTTTTAGTAGCATTGTTATCGTCATTGGACCTACTCCTCTAGGAACAGGTGTTATGTAAGAAGCTTTTTCTTTTGCATCCTCATAGTCCACATCACCAGTTAATTTTCCGTTTACTAAGCGGTTTACACCAACATCAATAACAACAGCACCCTGCTTCAAATAGTCTTTATCAACTATATTTGCCTTGCCAACTGCAACAATTAAAATATCCGCTTTTGTTGTAATTTGTTTTAGATCTTTTGTTTTTGAATGACAATATGTAACCGTTGCATTCTCATTAAGTAATAATTGACCAACTGGTTTTCCAACAATATTACTACGACCAATGATCACTACATGACTACCTTCAATTGGGATATTTTTTGATTTTAACATCGTTACGATTCCAAAAGGTGTACATGGCAAAAATGTATCTTTCCCAGTCATCATTCTTCCAATATTCACCGGATGAAACCCATCTACATCTTTAGCTGGATCGATTGCTTCAATGACTTGTTGTTCCCTTATATGGTTAGGTAAAGGGAGCTGGACCAATATCCCATGTACAGAATCATCGTTATTTAATTTATCTATTAATTGCAACAGTTCTTGTTCTGTAGTAGATGATGGTAACTCGATAATTTGCGAAGATATCCCTGTTTCTTCAGATGCTTTTCTTTTCCCATTTACATAAGATTTTGAAGCAGGATCATCTCCTACAAGTACAACGGTTAGATGAGGTATCAATCCATCATGTTTAAGTCGTGAAACTTCTTCCTTCATTTCCACTCTAAGTTCATGTGCTAAATCTTTTCCATTGATAATTTCTGCAGACATAGCGTTCATCCCCTTTTATAAAATAAGAAAGTATGTATTCGAATTCTGTATACTAAAGTACGGAATCGTTCATGCCTAATTCCATGAGCTAGTGCTCGAGGCGTAACAATGGACTCCCCGCTTCCGTATTTTTATGCAACAATTTTTGATAATACTCCATTTACAAACTTACCTGATTTCTCATCTCCATATGTATTAGCCAATTCTACAGCTTCATTTATTGAAACGTTTGTTGGAATATCTTCAACATATTTTATTTCATACGTTGCGATACGTAATATTGTTTTTTCTACCGAAGCAATACGTTGAATGGACCAATTTTCTAAATGCTCGGATATTGTATTGTCAATTGTTGCTTTATTTGTGGCAACACCCTGTACTAATTTTCTCAAAAACTCATCTATTTCCATTGTTTCTAGATATTCTTCAGCTGCTTCGCCAGGATTTATATCGTTTATATCTAATTGAAAAAGTATCTGGAAGGCCTTCTCTCTTGCTGTATGTCGGTTCATTAACTTAAACTCCTTTAACTATCTTCTAATAATTATCTCTTTCAAATAATAACATGATTAAGTATGCAAAGCTAGAAGAACAAAAGCGTACACTCCCGGTATCGACATGTATACGTGGCCTCCTCTGTTAATAACTTAATAGAGCTATCAGTTTATGTTTTCTTAACTTCTGAATCGACCGCTGTTTAAGCAATCAAGGCCAAAAGAATGCAATTCTTTTGGCCTTGAAAATTATTCATATTTGTCTTCTGATTCATCCTTTGCGTCCATTTGAACACCAACTACATGAACATTAATTTCATCTATTTCCAATGCTGTCATGTTTTTTAATGTTTGTCTAATATTGGTTTGCAGCTTTTGGGCAACATGCGGAATTGAAACACCATAATTTAATACAACGTACAAATCAATCAATATGCCGTTATCCGTTAATTCTACTTTGACACCTTTTCCGTGAGACTTTTTCCCAAATCTTTCTACAACACCAGTTGCAAAATTTCCACGCATCGCTGAAAGCTCTTCTACTTCTAAAGATGCAATTCCTGCAATCACTTCAATTACCTCTGGTGCAATCTCCACTTTTCCAAGACTCGTATCATCACTTACGTTTAATAAAGGTTGATCACTCATACTCTCACTCTCCTTTTAGCTTTTTGACTCTACTATTGGATTTTCTTCGAGAAACTTGGTATTAAAATCACCTTTAACAAAAACATTGTGATCCATGATTAATCGATGAAATGGAATGGTAGTGAATACACCTTCAACAACGAATTCATCCAATGCCCGTTTCATCCGACTAATTGCTTCTTCCCGTGTAGGAGCGTACGTGATTAATTTAGCTATCATTGAGTCATAATATGGCGGGATAGAATATCCGGAATATGCAGCTGAATCAATCCGTACTCCGAATCCCCCCGGTGGCAGATACATGTCAATCTTACCAGGTGACGGCATAAAGTTTTTGAATGGATTCTCAGCGTTAACTCTACATTCGATTGCAGCGCCATTAAATGTAATTTCATCTTGTTTAAATGATAACAGTTCATTGTTTGCAATTTTAATTTGCTCTTTGATTAAATCTACACCTGTCACCATTTCCGTAACAGGATGTTCAACTTGAATACGTGTATTCATTTCCATAAAATAAAATGATTTACTTGTTCGATCAAAAATAAATTCAATCGTTCCTGCACCGACATAGTCGACGGCTTTAGCAGCTTTAACGGCAGCTTCTCCCATCTTCGCACGTATTTCAGGTGTCAGTGCGGGAGAAGGCGTTTCTTCAACTAGTTTTTGCAACCTTCGTTGAATAGTACAATCACGCTCACCTAAATGAACTACATTTCCATGCTGATCGGCTAAAACTTGAATTTCTACATGACGGAAATCCTCAATAAATTTCTCTATATAAACACCTGGATTTCCAAATGCAGTTTCTGCCTCTTTTTGGGTAATGCGAATACCTTTAATCAAATCATCTTCTGATTTGGCAACGCGAATACCCTTACCGCCTCCACCAGCAGTAGCTTTTATAATAACTGGATAACCAATTTCTCCAGCAATTGAAATTGCTTCTTCCTCACTTTCAATAACACCTTCAGATCCTGGAACAATTGGTACATTCGCTTCTTTCATCGTTTCTCTTGCTACGTCTTTAATTCCCATTTTTTGAATTGCTTGTGGGGTTGGACCTACGAAGGTAACATTACATGCCTTACAGATTTCAGCAAAGTCCGCGTTTTCTGCTAAAAAACCATAACCTGGATGAATAGCATCAACATCTGTTAATGTAGCAACACTCATAATATTGGTGAAATTGAGATAGCTGTCTTTACTTAACGTTGGACCAATACAATATGCTTCATCTGCTAATTGAACGTGTAACGATTCTTTATCAGCTTCCGAATAAACAGCGACTGTCTCAATATCTAATTCTTTACATGCACGGATTATTCGAACAGCTATTTCCCCTCTGTTAGCAATCAACAGTTTTTTAATCACACGCTACACCCCTTATTTAGTCTTTACTCTAAATAGTGGTTGACCATATTCTACAAGTTCGCCATCTTCCACTAATATTTCAACGATTTCACCGTTAACTTCTGCTTCGATCTCATTAAATAATTTCATTGCTTCAACAATACATACGACTGTATCTTTTTGAACTTTACTTCCTTTTTGTACATACGAATCAGCCTCTGGTGAAGCAGCAGTATATAGCGTTCCTACCATTGGAGACTCGATTTCATAATCATAATCAACTACAGACTGCTGTTCCGGTTCAACAGCTTCAGATTTCGTTACCTCGACAGATTCTGAAACCTTTGGCTCTTCTGTTTTAGAAATTTCAACCGGTTGTTCAACAGTTTCTACTCTTGTAATTGGTTTCACACCAATATCTTCACTTGTTTTTTTCATTGACACAGTTGTACCATTTGTCTCGTAAGTGAATTCATCAATGGATGATTGATCGATAAGTTTAATTAATTCGCGAATTTCTTGTACTTTTAACATACGTGGCACCCCTTCAGTTTAATACAAATTAATAACAGGTACTAATAACTCCTCTTAACATTTTACGATAAATACAATATGAACTTCAACCTTTAATTAAAATAAACTATGTAAAACGTTTACATCTAATAATTATACCAATGTTCATGAATCATTGCGAATAGTTTACCTAAGCTATAAACTTTTTAACCAAAAATAAAACTCCTATCTTAAACAGATAAGAGTTCGTTATTCGCCAATTTTTTAACTTTCGGAATGCTCAAAGTCCACATGAACTGGTATTTCCCCAAATTCATCTCTTACTAGCTGCATAATATTGTTAGCTTCTGTTTTTGATAATTCTTTTGTATTTACATGAACAAAAACTTTTCCTTCATCCCAACGGACTAAAACATCTTGATATTTTGATTCAGCTGATGCCAAAATTGATTCTTCCAGTATCGTTTCCTTTGTTGATCGATTTTCAATCGCAGCTATATCTTCATATGCTTGATTCTTTTCTTCTGCCGATGCTGTACTAGATGCCACAACTTCATTCAATCTTTCTTTTGCTTCACTTCTCTCATCCTGGAGTTCCATTCTTATTGTTGTAAATAATTCATTTTGGCCTTCGTTAACGATATCCTCCACACTTGCACCCTCTTCAGCTCCAGCATCTTCATTTGCCGTTGCTTCCTCTGATTCATCTTGGCCTTTATTTACGTATGCAATCTCATCACCATCCGGAGAAGTCAGGTAATAGACACTCAACACAATCATCAGACTAAGCATTGTTAATAACCAAACAGTTTGTTTTTTCAACATTTTTACATCCTCCTTAATTTTTTGGCATTACGGAAACTCTATGTGTTGGAACATCAAGTACTCTCGATACGGCTTCTATAACCCACTTTTTTACAGTTGCATGATCAACACCTTTTGCGACTACAAAAACCCCTCTTACATCCGGTTTTTTTGTTTGTATTAATAAAGGTACTTCTTTATCTCCTTGTCTTACTAAAACAACTTGTGTTTCCTTTGTATTATCTTCTATTTTTCTAGTGCCCCCGGTTTTATCTTCCTCATCAGTAACTTGTTGTCCCGTTATTAAATTTTTCTCATATACTTTTACCTTTGTTGAATTAAGGTTTACCATTACTTCTACTTCAGACACACCTTGAATTTTCTCTAACATTTCCTGTAAATCTTTTTCAAAGCTTCCTTCAAGTTCACTCACATTAGATGTTGTAGACTTTTTATCGGAAAACGTACTTTTTGCAGCGGTTTCCTCTGTTTGCTGCTTTACGGGAGCAATATCTTGCTGTCCTTCTTTTTGTGATGTCGAAAATGCATTACCTAGAATTAGTAGAAGCAGTCCAATTAAACCAATAACAATTAAGTAGCCAGTTTTTTTTGATGGATTTCTAATCTTACTATCTAGCTTTTTTTCTTTGAAGAACTCTTTTAGTTTTTGCTTCAAGGTGCTCCTCCTTCCCATACCACTGTTATCTTTTCCTTATCAATCTCCCATACGTCCTCTAATAGGCTTTTTATACCTTCTACATCTACTTCTTGGTTTTCCTCTACAACTGGACTTTCCGTATTAATTTCAACAGATTCAACCGTATTCACTTCTCCCTCCCCATTTCCATTTTCTCTAAGATGTACAATGACCTCATCTAGTCCCTTTCCATCATATGTAGGCTTGTCACCCGGAAAATCGATATCTGAGATCTCTGCCTGGTACCCCTCGAGCAACGGGGTTTTTGCTTGGTCTTTTAGTAGGACAACCGCTTCTTCTAAAATATATGCAGTTTGAGAGTCTTGTATTTCATTTTTTTGCATTTCAACGGAATTTTCTATCGTCTCTGTGTTTGATTTTGCCTGAGTAAGTTGTTGGAATGACGTTTCTAGCGCTTGTTCGATATTAATATCAAATAAAAAAAATATCGGCTTTAAGAAGATTAGTATTAAAATTAGCCCAACTACCAATTTAATATATTTTTTCATTACATTTGCTGGTATAAGTAGATCAATTACCATTGCTAATAATAAAAATACTACAATTTGAGTTGCCCACTGTATTAGCGCATCCATTTGTACCCTCCTTACCGCAGCAATAACGTAATATTACCTGCAACAACAAGTATCACAATTGCCAAAAAAAACATTAATGTTACGACTAATAATGCAGCTAGTATAAACATGATATGTTTACTTATAATAGTTAAGCTTGTAATAATTGGTCCATCACCAATAGGTTGTAATACTGCTGCAGCAATTTTATAAATAAAAGCAATAGCAAAAATTTTAATCGCAGGAAATATAGCTAAAAAAACGATGACAAGTAATCCAACAATACCGACTGCATTTTTTAATAACAATGAAGCACTTAAAATCGTATCGGCAGCGTCTGTAAACGTTCTTCCTACTATTGGAATAAAATTTCCCGTAACAAATTTTGCCGTTTTCATTGCAACTCCATCCTGAATAGCACTAGCAGCTCCTTGAACAGACATAACCCCTACAAAGATGGTTAAAAAGACTCCTAATACGCCTAAACTCACGGATTTAAATAAATTTGCAAGATGCGTCACTTTATAGTTTTCGTTTAAAGTACTGATAATTAACAATAATGCCGATAAAAACAATAAAGGCAGGATAAATTTTGAGACGACTACACCACTTACGTAAATAAGAAAAACGATAATCGGTTTAAAGAAGGAAACGGTTATAATATTTCCAAACGTAGTCATTAACCCCAATATTAATGGGAGTAATGCTATTAAAAAGTTGCTCATCGAATCAATGGCATCCTTTGTATATGAAAAAGCTAGATAAAAACTATTTAATGCTAAGTAAATTAATACCAGGTAAACAACGAAATAAGCTATTTTACTAACTGCATTTCGTTCAAAAGCTGTATGCATTGTTTGTAACAGTACTGAAAATAAAGTCAACATCAACAATAAACCAAGTAGTTTTCCATTTAGAATAATTTCATGAAATAGATATTCCACTATTCCGTGGAACGTATCTTTTAATGAAAAGGATCCATTTTCCTTAATAAATTCAATTAAGCTGGTTTTCTCAAGTTCTGGAATATACCCGCCATATTCATTGGCAAGCCCATTCCAATGCTTTTGAATTCCTTCTAGAGAAACCCCTTCTAAAATGCTAGTTTTCAGATCCTTTCCATCAATCTGAACTGCTGCAGTTACAGTTGTATGCCCGAAAAAGAGTAAAATCAGAATGAACAGGACGCCAAATGATCGTTTAACTAGTTTCATTCACCTACAGATACCCCTTTCAGATAAATTGCTAGATTATGTAACCGGTAAAAAGTTCAAAATTGCTTCTATGACAGCAGTTATGATCGGGATAGCAAGTAATAAGATAAAGACTTTACCAGCAAGTTCTATTTTAGCTGCTACTGCTTCTAACCCAGCATCCTTGGTAATATTGGCTCCAAGTTCTGCAATATAAGCAATACCAATAATTTTTAAAATTGTTTTCATGTACATGCCATCAATATTGGCTTTTTCACCTAACGATTCAATTAATTGAAATATAGTACCGATTTGCCGAATGATTGCTAAAAAAATAATAATTCCAGTAATTACTATTAGAAAGAAGGCAAATGACGCGTTTTGATCTTTTAAAACAATGTATAAAATACTTGCCACAATTCCTAGAACAACTATTTGTATGATGTCCATATAAAATTACCCCTGAAAAAGGAATACAGATTTTATCTGCTGAAACAAATCAGACAAACCATTTATTACGATTATTAAAACGATGATAAACCCAACCAATGTTGCAAATTGAGCTATCTCCTCTTTTCCCATTTGTTTTAAAATCGTATGAATTATCGCGACAATAATACCTATACCAGCTATTTGAAATAAGATGGATGCATCAGTCAGCATGGATGTACCCCTTTCTCTACTATTCAATTAAATCAGTAATAATACTATAAATAGTCCACATAAAAATCCTAAGCTCTTTGCCATTTTGCTATATTTATATTGGTTATCCCTTGCTTCTTCCAATTCTCGATTGAGGTGACTGACCGTTAGCTGTATATGTTTTTGCTGTTGTGTGAAATCATGTTGACCAAGAGTTCGTCCAAATTGAAGCAAGATTTCTTTTTCGTTATTTCCTAATGAAGAATCCTTCATTAACTTACCTATACTTTTTCCCCATAAACTTGCTAGATCTGTACCACTTTTTTGCATGCCATCACATAATGCTTTAAAAAATGATTGTGTCGGTTGTGGTATTTGGTTAGCTATTGTCTCAAATGCATCCCTTAATGATAATTGACTATATAAAATTTCAGCTTCTAAAATTTGTAACGCATTCTTTAACTGTCTTATATGCTTTGGCCTATTGTTCAGCCGCTTACTCATTTCAAATCCTATCCAAGTTGTTGTGCCTATGAAAAGAAGTGCTCCAATCCACTTCATGCGGAGTCACCTCGACTTTGTGTAGTATATTTTCTTGCTTATGGTTATAAATACGTTTAATATGCCCTGGTGTTGAATGCTTGTCTAAAACTATTATTCGCCCAAATACATTGTGCTGAAATAATTCCTGTAATGAGGGTCTTTTCTTCAACTCTTCTAAGCTCTCACCATGAATTGTACAAATTACGACTACACCCGCATGTACTGCTTCCATTAAAGCTTGTACATCTTTATAGCTTCCTATCTCATCCACGATTAGTACGTCCGGTGACATAGATCTAATCATCATCATCATACCTTCTGCCTTTGGACATGCATCCATTACATCGGACCTTAACCCTAAATTGTGCTGTGGCATTCCTTTTAATGAACCACCAATTTCAGATCGCTCATCTATTACAGCGACTTTATTGGCCGGTATATTATTCCATCCTGTAGCAATTAGACGAGTAATATCGCGAATTATTGTTGTCTTCCCGGTTTGTGGTGGACCTACTAGTAACGTGTTTAGATATTTGCGTGTGTATATATAAGGAAGCACTGATAATGCAGCACCAATCTTTTCCTTAGCAATTCTAATGTTAAAGAAAGTAATATGCTGAATCGCTTTAACAGACCCGTTTAATGTATTTACCTTCCCAGCTAGCCCAACTCGATGACCGCCTTCAAGTGTGACATATCCTTCACGTAATTCATCTTCCATGCGGTAAAGTGAAAACTGACTTATTTGATTGAGTACATAAATACTATCTTTTCTAGTTGGAACTATTTTGTCTATCCATTCTATATGGTTGTTATCAAATATCAGTTCTATTGGTTGATTTAAACGGAAACGTATTTCCTGTAATACACCCCATCTTTCACTGATTTTTGATTTTATTGTACTTTTTATTTGATCGGGAAATAAACGTAGAATTTCCTCCATAGCATGTCCTCACCTTTTAATAGCTTTACTATAAATGTATGTTTGGTAGAACAATTTATGACTAGGTTTTATGGGGATTATAAAGGGTTGTTTGGGTGAATGCAGAAAAAAGGAAAGTCCGTTGAAAAGGACTTTCCTTTAAAATAATTTCTGTTCAATTTATGCTCTTGATACGTACTTACCATCAGTAGTATTAATCACTAAAACATCACCAGTATTAATGAAAAATGGTACTTGTACAATATGTCCAGTTTCTAATGTAGCTGGTTTTGTTCCCCCACTTGCAGTATCGCCCTTAATGCCAGGTTCAGTTTCGGTAACTGTTAACTCAACATTATTTGGTAAGTCAACTCCTAAAATTTCGCCTTCATAGGTAATAACCGATACTTCCATATTTTCCTTCAAAAATTTCAATTCGTTTTCAATTTGTTTCGATTGTAACTCAATCTGCTCATAGCTGTTTGTATCCATAAATGCATGTGAATCACCTGAAGCATATAAATATTGCATTTTTCTGTTTTCGATGTGCGCCTTGCTTACTTTCTCTCCACCTCGAAATGTTTTCTCCTGGATGTTTCCGTTTCTTAAATTACGTAATTTAGAACGGACGAAAGCTGCGCCTTTCCCAGGTTTTACGTGTTGAAACTCTAATACTTGCCAAATATCATTATCTACTTCAATTGTTAATCCTGTTTTAAAATCATTAACGGAAATCAAAATAATACCCTCCTTGAAAATAAGCCATTGATAATGTATGTTCAAAAACGCCATCAGAGCTTATCATTTGGTTTTTG
Source organism: Virgibacillus ndiopensis (assembly GCF_900187325.1). Taxonomy (GTDB): domain Bacteria; phylum Bacillota; class Bacilli; order Bacillales; family Amphibacillaceae; genus Virgibacillus_E; species Virgibacillus_E ndiopensis. The sequence goes on from NZ_FZMZ01000005.1 coordinate 700,529, forward strand.
AACACCCCAAAAAACATAACATCTTATTATAATTGAATTAACTCCTTAGCTGCAAATGTTAAACGCTCATTTCCAGATTCAGTCACAACTACATCGTCCTCGATACGACATCCACCAACACCTGGAACGTAAATACCCGGCTCTACCGTTACAACCATTCCAGCTTTAAGCGGTGTTTCACTACGGTGTGAAAGACCAGGATTTTCGTGAACATCCATTCCTAATCCATGACCAGTCGAATGTCCAAAATACTTTCCGTAGCCTTTTTCAGTGATATAATCCCTAGTTAAAGCGTCCGCCTCTTTTCCAGTAATACCAGGCTTAATACCTTCAACGCCTCTTAATTGCGCCTCAAGTACAGTATCATATATTGTTTTTAATTCGTCATTAATATCACCAACAGCAAGTGTCCGGGTAATATCTGAACAATAGCCTTGGTATAATGCACCATAATCTAGCGTTACTAACTCTCCATTTTGGATTTCTTTCGTTGAGGCAACTCCATGTGGTAACGCTGACCGATTACCCGAAGCTACAATAATATCGAAACTAGATGACGTTGCACCTTGTTTACGCATGAAAAATTCAAGTTCGTTTGACACATCAATTTCTTTAACGCCAGGCTTAATAAACTTTTGAATATGAACATAAGCTGCATCAGCTATTTCAGCTGCTTTCTTTAATATAGAAAGCTCATCAGCAGTTTTAATCAAGCGTAATTCCTCAACCAATCCACTTACCGGAATTAGATCTCCGTCAATTACTTTTTGATATTGTTCATATGTACCATAAGTCATGTGATCTTTTTCAAAACCGATTCGAGTTGCATTTAGATCTTTTAGCTGATCATTAATTTCTTGGACAATTATTTGTTTATGTTCAACTACCTGGAATTCCTTTATTTGTTCATTAGCTTGCTCCGTATAGCGAAAATCTGTAATAAAGCGAGCATCATTTTTTGTTACGATTGCTACTCCAGCTGTTCCTGTAAAACCAGTAATATATCTGCGGTTAACAGGACTTGTAATAACAAGTGCATCTAAACTTTTTGAGTCTAGTTCTTTTCTTAATTTATTTAGTTTCTCCATGTTCTCCCATCCCTTTCTAGTTTTTCTCAATAAATGCTAACGCTGCTAAACGATAGCCAGTTAATCCTAAACCAACAATTTGCCCATAACAAACAGGTGCAAGCATAGACGTATGACGAAATTCTTCTCGATTATGTACATTTGATATATGTACTTCAATGACAGGGGTTTCAATAGCCTTAATCGTATCCCGTAATGCTATGCTAGTATGGGTGTATGCAGCTGGATTAAAAATCACTCCAATATAGTTACCATTAGCTAGTTGTAGTCGATCAATCAATTCCCCTTCATGATTTGATTGATAACTTTCCAACTTAAAACCGTGACTAGAAACTAATTGTTCCAGGTTTTGTTCAATATCTTGTAAAGTAAATTGACCATAAACCTCTTTTTCACGTTTTCCTAACATATTAATATTAGGACCATTCAATAATAAAATACGATCCATCTGTGATCTCAACCCTTTATAAATAATTCGGACTTTTTAATTTTATCATAAATGGTCATTTTTGAATAATGATATTGATCTTACTCTGTCTGTTTACGTTCTTCCGTTAATATTGTGTCATGGTAATCATAAGAGATGGAATATCCAATAAACGTTCCATATAAGATAAATAAACATAAGGTTGATATAATTGTATTAGCACTAAGTTCAGTTAATTGTGGTACATTAATAAAGATCGGCTGAGCCACGTAAAAAACAATAAACCAAAGAACTATTCCAAATGCAGAAGCCATCCACATTGAATTTATTTTCTTAAACAATCCATAATATATAAATGCGGTCAAAATGGAAAGAACACCTACCATTAAAATTGACACAACATTACCTAACCAACTATCTGTCCATTCCGCAACTAACCATGATCGTAGTAAAAAAGTTTTTGGAGCTACTTCTGAAAAGCTAAAATAATACATGACAAACCCTAATAAACTCCATAATAGCCCCCCTATAAAACCAGTAATTAGAGATCTTGTTACTAGTGTCATCGGTTTTTCTCGTTTATTTTGTTCTAACTGCCTATCTTCACTCACAGTTTACACCTCCAACCTTTAGTATGACCAAATGTGGTAAAACAAATCATCCACTTTAATGTGTTTTTATGTCGCAATAATTATAAATAACAATATTCTAATTAAATGAAACTAGTGATATGATATTTCCTATAAGTAGTACAAAGGATAATTATGATACAATATCAAGAAAAGGACTTCTTATTTGAATAATCGTAGGATAAAATGGAAAGAATCTATTGTAACAATTCATTTGAAAAAAATTTTAAAATGATGCTATAAAAATAGCTATGAGTGGTATATAAAAGTAATAACTGTTTACAACTGAAAGGAGGACAGATTCTGAATGTTACGTAATAAACTCTCTCTAATCATGTACTTAATCATCGGTCTTGCTGTAGTTGGCCTGCTGTCTCAGGTGTTTACAAATACCATAAATTTCATTACGAATATTTTTATAATGATTGGAATAGGTCTAGCTTTCTTCGCATTAATCTATTTCGTTTTTCTCAGAAAAAGAGCTCCTTCTAGTGACATGAAAAAATATAAAAAAGCAGTCAAACAATCAAAGTCAAAGTATGGACACGATAACAAACCCAATTTCACAAACTCTAAGCGTCCACAACAAGTACAAATGAAGAAAAAATTAAATAAACGTGCATCACATCTTCGGGTGATAGATGGGAACAAGCACAAAAGAAAAAATAGAGCTACATTTTAAAAAATCGCATTTAATAAGAAATGCGATTTTTTTGATCTTTTATATAATGTTTTATACCCTACTTCGGCCAATATTTTAAAAAGCGTTCGGCACTTGTTTTACCAGTTTCTATTAAACGTAGTTTGGTTTCTTCGCTAATAGAAAAGTTGGTTGTTTCCACATCTTTTACTGGAATGAATATAATATTGTTTTTCTGTGATTTTGAAATATATCTTGAATCATGTGCCTGTTTCATCGTTGAAAATAGACCATGAAACATTTCCAATGCATTTTTGATCTTTCTTGGTTGCTGACTAGATAACTCGCCACTTAATTTCACACCTAAAATAGGACGTGTAATGGATTCATTACGATTTTCAAAAATCCATAATGGAAAATTACTCAACAATCCTCCATCAACAATCATGCTTTTCTGATTCGTTTTACCTGCCAGCTTTTTTGGCATAAAAAAATATGGGAAACCCGCACTCATACGAATCGCTTTCGCAACTGAAAAATACTTTGGATGTAAGCCATATATACGCTCCAAGTCATCTGGAATAACAACAAGCTTTCCAAGTGTCAGATCACTGACAACAACTTTTAAATATTCTGGTTTTAGATCATCAAACGTGTAAATATTTTTTTCTGCCAGCCGCTCATACAACCAGCCTTCCATTTTATCCCCTTTATATATCCCCATCTGAAAGTATAAAAACAACCACTTACTAAATGGTATAACGTCACTAATTTTAGGTGGATCCAGCAATAACTTTAAGTCCAATCCTTTAATTAGATCATTTATTTCATCCGCACGATAGTTTGCCGCTAGAAAAGCTGCAACAATTGCTCCGGCAGATGTTCCAGCTACTCGTTCGATTGTATAGCCTTTATTCGTTATACTTTGTAATGCACCTAAAAACGCATATGCTTTGACCCCACCACCTGAAAATACTGCATCAATTTTCATCAGTTCTCTCCCTTATGCGGTCTTTATACATTTTTAAGCACATTATATGTAGAATAGAACACCATTTTGAAAAAAACCATTCCGTTTGTAATGGAATGGTTTTTTTTATTACTATTATTTTTCTTTTTGAATCTGTCTCAAATCTTCTACTCGCATTTGATCAGTTTTAAAGTACTGTACCAAGTCACCTATCCGATCAATGGAATTCCAGCTTAGGTGGTGCTCAATACCTTCCACGTCGTCATAAATATTTTGATTATCTACTCCAATGATATCAAGAAACTCTTCTAATAGTTCATGACGAAAAACCAATCGTTCTCCAACTTTTTTGCCTTTTGCAGTTAAAATAAACCCTCTATATTTTTCGTAATTTAAGTATTCATCTTTATCCAATTTTTGAACCATTTTCGTTACAGAAGATGGATGAACCGTTAATGCTTCTGCTATATCAGAAACACGAGCATATCCTTTTGTTTCAATTAAATTATAAATTTGTTCTATATAATCCTCCATACTAGGGGTAGGCATAAAATCTCCTCATTTCAAAGAATAATTTTTTATCTAACGCAACATTGTTTCTCATTAAATCATACAGGATTTGACGACAATAGACAAGCAATTACCTTTCATACGAAAAAAAAGAACTAACCATTTTAGATTAGCTCTTCTCGTTAAAGAATATATTATAAACCGCATTTCAATTGCGCACCACAATTGGTACATGTATTACAACCACCCATGTCCTCTACACTTCCTTTTCGACATACAGGACATGTATCTCCTACTTCTGAACCAATTGTAACATTTGTTTTATCTAATTCCTGAATGGTATCCATTAATACCACACGTGGTTTTTCTGTTGTGTTCGTTTCTTCAGTCTTTTCATCAAATGAATTTTCTTCTGCTTTTAAGGTTAGCACCTGGGTGTCTCGACTTCCATCCACATACACTGTACCACCTTTAGCACCACCGCTATACAATCTCCGGTACACATTTTCTACCTGGTTTACTGTATAACCTCTTGGTGCATTTACAGTTTTGGAAATAGAACTATCCACCCAGCGTTGAATTACACATTGTGTATCTGCATGTGCCTCTGGCGCTAAATCCATTGCAGTTATGAACCACTTAGGCAGATTATCAGGATCTTGATCAGGATTATTATCAAGGTATTTCCGAACAATATCCGCTTTTACCTCGATAAATTTACCAAGTCTTCCACTTCTAAAATAAGAGAAGGAAAAATATGGTTCTAATCCTGTGCTGACTCCAACCATTGTCCCTGTTGATCCTGTTGGGGCAACAGTTAATAAATGTGAGTTTCGAATACCGTGTTTTAAAATACCTTGTCTTATATCTTCAGGCATTTGTTTCATATAGCCAGTATTTATGAATGCATCTCGTAGATCATTTGTTTCAGTCTCAGTTTGTCCAACTAAAAATGGGAAGCTCCCCTTTTCTTTTGCAATTTCAATCGATTCCCGATAAGCAGTAGTTGCAATGGTTTCAAAGATTTGATCAACTAACACATTTCCTTCTTCAGAACCATACTCTGTTTCACAATAGATTAATAAATCATGTAATCCCATAACACCAAGTCCAACTCGTCGTTCACCGAGAGCTTGTTTTTTATTTTCTTCCAAGAAATAAGGTGTAGCATCGATAACATTATCTTGCATCCGAACGCCAGTTTTCACCGTTTGCTTTAATTTCTCAAAGTTAACTGTTTTTATATCTTTGTTAGCCATTTCAGCCAGGTTTACCGCTGCCAGGTTACAAACAGAATATGGTGCGAGAGGTTGTTCACCACACGGGTTCGTTGCAACTACTTGATGTCCATATGCTTTTGCATTTGTTTGGTCATTTGCATTATCGATAAAAAATATGCCTGGTTCTGCTGAGTACGTTGCACAGACGTTAATCAAATTCCATAATTCCTTGGCTTTAACCTTACGATATACGCGGACACCGTATCCCATCTCTTCCCATTTACGGACATCGCCTACATTGTGCCAGTTCTCATTGTACTCTTGCATTTCTTCTTTCGTATAATTTTCTACATCTGGAAAACGAAGCTCGTACATATCATCGTTTTCAACTGCTTCCATAAACTCTTTTGTTAAACAAACAGATATATTCGCACCGGTTAAAAATTCAGCATTATGAACAGTATACGTTCCACCTGATTGCAGCTTTTGTTCCGCTTCACGAATAGCAGCTTGTGTAAAACCACCTAAGCCAGGCATTGATTTATAATTAACAATACCTTGATATAAATCAATTTCCGTATCCGTCAACGGTGTAAATTTAAGTTTTTCTTTTGCTAGTTGTTTAATTTGCTCATCCTCTGTGTTCTCGATTAAATAGCGCAAAATTCTCGGATTCTGCATTTTTGAAATAATAAATTCAATGATGTCAGGATGAGAATCAACTAACATAATCATTTGGGCCAAAGTGTGTTACGTTGATTCGTTACATCAACTCTCTAAGTCACCTTAGAGTTCAGACCATATCTTACACTTAAAAAAGTGTCCTCGCACTTCGAAATCACTTGATTTCTACTCTACTCATTTCCGTCATTTGACGTACTTTCGATGGTCGTTGAACCTTCTCCAATACGGAGCTCGGCTGCTGATTGTCTTTATCCACTTGTTGTTTTTAAGCATTCACGTCTACCGTTTCCGGTTACGTTGTAGCCAACAAGTCATCAAAGAGTTCCCAGCAATTCACGAGGTTTATTTATAGACGAAGCACTTAATATAATTTACCACGTCTTGATCCACCCTGTTCAACTAAATGTGTTAATTTAGCAATATCATCTAACCAAGATACGGATCCAGATGATTTTCCGTTAACACCTTTTGCAAGAGTATTTCTAGGGCGTAATGTAGATCCATTCGTACCAACACCGCCACCTCTACTCATGATTTCCATCACCTGTTTCCGATGATCCGAGATTCCTTCACGCGAATCTTGAATATACGGCATTACGTAACAATTAAAATAAGTAACATCTGTTTCAGCACCAGCACCATATAAAACACGTCCAGCAGGTATAAAGTTTAAATTTGAAAGTTCGTCATTAAACTTATCAAACCATTCTTTTTGCTTTTCTTCCGTTTTTTCTACTGTTGAAAGCCCTGTAGCATTTCTTCTGGCAATCTGTTCATAAAAAATTTCCAATGGTTTATCGATAACATCTAACGAACGTTTTATAACTCCCGTTTCAAGCTCTTCCTCATTGTCTAGGACTGAAACAAATTCAGAGTCAACTTGAATATCTGCTACCTTGTTCAACCAGTCAATCGCCTTTACAAACCCTAATCCTCTTGCAGGGAATTTTGGATCGGCTTTAACTGTTAATACAACAAAGTCTCCTTCAGTAAGTGTAGTTTTCTCGGTGTCCTTGAACGCATAACGATCTAGCATTACTAGACGGGAAACACCCTTATGCGTTAGTTTCATATCATCAGTAATTGGATGTACTTGAGGAAAAAGTTCAATGTCTTTGTTTAGTTTCATAATATCAATTTTATTCTTATCTTCAACAACAATCGACAAATTCATCGCTCCTTATGTTATAATTTTAACTACTATAACCATATCATATTATCATAAATTTAAACAATATATTGTATTACGTTTTTTAAAAAATACTATATATTGTGTTTTGATCAAACTATTTCCTATTTGTCAATTATAGAAAAAGCCCAATTTCGTTTGTAAATGGAAGTATTAAGAAGATAACGATTACTATTCACATATAAATCAACTTTTTTGTTAGTTGCATTATAAGTTTTTGTTGTATACACTGCAAAATGCTACAAACCAACAGTTCATATTTTTTATTTTAAAAAACGAACTATAAAATTAGATAAAAAGACTTATTTTGATCGATCAAAATAAAAAATAAAAATCCTTTGAAAAAAATTACAATCGAACCTATAATATAGTAGGAAACAATAGATAAAAAGGGGACAAATCATGGAATTTTTAATTATAGTGCTTGTAATTCTTTTTGGTTTTGGTTTATTTCGGTATTTTAGACAACGTGCATATTTAAAAACATTAACAGAAGAACAATTTCGCGAGGGATACCGCAAAGCGCAATTAATTGATGTTAGAGAACCACAGGAGTTTAAAAAAGGGCACATTCTTGGTGCACGAAATATCCCTTTAACACAAATGCGGCAGCGTCTAATTGAAATTAGACCTGACAAACCTGTTTATTTATACTGTCAAAGCGGATCAAGATCAGTAAGGGCTGCTCAACTGCTTAGAAAAAAGGGCTACGATGATCTAAATCAGTTAAAAGGCGGCTTTAAAAAGTGGACAGGAAAGGTAAAAATAAAATAACTAAAAAATAGAGGATGTTCTAAGCATTGACCTTGCTTGGAACATCCTCTTCTCATTATTTATTATATCTCAAAATCGGTTTTCTAGCTGCAGTTGTTTCGTCCATCCGTTTAACAATAGTATTGTGTGGTGCCTCTTGTACAGTTTCTGGATCGTTTTTAGCTTCATCAGATATTTGCAGCATCGTATCAATAAAGCCATCCAGCGTTTCTTTTGATTCCGTTTCTGTTGGTTCAACCATCAACGCTTCCTCCACATTTAATGGAAAGTAAATTGTTGGTGGATGGTAACCATAATCAAGTAATCGTTTAGCAACATCTAGTGTACGCACCCCAAGTTTCTTCTGTCTTCTTCCAGATAGAACAAATTCATGCTTACAATGTTGTGGATATGGTAGATCAAATTCCTGTTCAAGTTTGTGCATCATATAGTTAGCATTTAAAACTGCATATTCACTAACCTTTTTAAGTCCCTCCCCACCCATCGTACGAATATACGTATATGCACGGAGATTAATACCAAAGTTACCATAGTATGGTTTAACTCGCCCAATTGAATCTGGACGATCAAAATCGAATTTATACAAATCATCTTGTTTAACAAGTAATGGTTTTGGTAAGTATGGTGTCAGTTCTTTCGATACACCAACTGGACCTGATCCAGGACCTCCACCACCATGTGGGCCAGTGAACGTTTTATGCAAATTCAAATGCACAACGTCAAACCCCATATCACCAGGTCGTGCATAACCCATAATTGCGTTTAAATTTGCACCGTCATAATATAATTTACCACCTGCATCATGAACTATTTTTGCCATCTCTAGTATCTCAGTTTCAAATAATCCTAGAGTATTAGGATTTGTTAACATTAATGCAGCAGTGTCATTACCAACGACCCGTTTCAAATCCTCTAAATCTACTAATCCTCTTTCATTTGATTTAACCGTAATTGCATCAAACCCCGCAACTGTAGCTGATGCTGGATTTGTACCATGCGCTGAGTCAGGTACAATTACTTTTGTTCGTCCAGTATCGCCATTCGCTTCGTGAAAAGCACGAATCATCATCAATCCAGTCCATTCACCTTGCGCACCTGCTGCTGGCTGTAATGAAACTTCATTCATACCCGTAATTTCCTTTAATGATGTTTGTAAATCATACATCATTTCTAATGCACCTTGAACGCTTTTTGGGTCTTGATATGGATGAATATGACTGAAACCATCTAATCGTGCTACATCTTCATTTATCTTAGGATTATATTTCATTGTACAGGATCCCAATGGATAAAATCCGGAATCCACACCAAAATTACGACGTGATAATCCAGTGTAATGCCGCATAATCTCTAGTTCGCTCACTTCCGGTAGATCTGGAGCTGTTTTGCGAATGAACGGCTCATCAAATTCACTGGCTAAATCAAATTCTGGTACATCCAATTTAGGTAGACTAAAGCTGGTTCTACCTTCTTTACTACGTTCAAATATTAATGGAAAATCTTGATTAGCCATTGATATCCCCCAATTCTTTAACAAAAGTATTAATTTCCTCTTTTGTACGAATTTCTGTAACCGCAATTAACATATGTCCTTTTAATTCGGGATAAGCTTGTTCTAGATCATAGCCTCCAATAAATCCTTTTTGCAGGAGTTGAGTATTATATTCCGTAACAGATCCAGACAATTTAACAACCAATTCATTGAAAAAAGTTCCCGTTGTCATAACCTCTAAATTAGCCTCTGATAATTTCTGTTTCATATAACGTGCCTTGTGCATATTCAGCATAGCCATTTTTTTCAGTCCATGTTTTCCAATCGAACTCATTGCTACAGAACTAGCTAATGCATTCAGCGCTTGGTTCGAGCATATATTTGAAGTAGCTTTATCTCGCCTTATATGCTGTTCACGAGCCTGTAACGTTAATACAAAACCACGCTGCCCATCTTCATCCTTTGTCTGTCCTACTAATCTACCAGGAACTTTCCGCATAAGTTTTGTAGTAGTTGCAAAATATCCACAATGTGGTCCACCAAATTGTGCTGGGATACCAAATACCTGTGTATCACCTACAACAATGTCTGCTCCGAACTCGCCTGGAGGTGTTAAATATCCTAATGCTAGTGGATTACTAGAAACAATAAACATCGTCTTCTTCTGTTGATCAATTATTTCTTTTACCTCGTTTAATGGTTCTATTTGTCCAAAAAAGTTAGGGTATTGGATAACGACGCTTGCTGTATTTTCATCCAACTCATTCGCTAATTGCTTTAAGTCTGTGCGCCCATTTACTTGATCTATCTCAACAATTTCCAAATTTGGCCCTTTAGCATATGAATCGATTACTGCTCGTGATTCTGGATGGACAGCTTTTGATACGAGAATTTTTTTCTTTTTCGTTGTTGCTGCACTTAAATTTACTGCCTCAGCGAGTGCAGTTCCACCATCATACATGGACGAATTAGCTACCGCCATTCCCGTTAGTTCACTAATCATTGTTTGGAATTCAAAAATAGCTTGTAATTCCCCTTGCGAAATTTCAGGCTGATATGGTGTATAAGCTGTGTAAAACTCTGACCGTGATATAACGTGGTCAACAACTGAAGGTATAAAATGATCGTACACACCTGCACCTAAAAATGAACGATATTCTTTTAAATTAGCATTTTTACTTGCAAGATTGGAAAGTTCCTTTTTCAATTCTACTTCGCTAGTAGGCTTTTTAAGATTAAGATCTCCCTTAAACCGAACTTTACTTGGAATATCAGAGAATAATTCATCTGTAGTATCTACGCCGATTGTTTCCAACATTTCTTTTTTATCGGCTTCAGTCATTGGCAAATAACGAAATTCCATTATGTTCCCTCCCTATTTTGAACGTTTATAAAATGGTGTCTCAACAACAACTGCTTTTAATTGACGTTTACGAACCTGTACAACTAATTCTGTTCCGATTTGAGCAAATTCGGTTTTTATTAGTGCTAACCCAACATTTTTTTGTAATGTTGGTGATTGCGTCCCAGAAGTAACAAATCCAATTTTCTCTTCATCTAACAAAACTTCATAACCATGCCGCGGAATCCCTTTATCGATCATTTCAATGCCTACAAGTTTTCTTGCTGGTCCTTCTTCTTTTTGCTTTTGAAGTACATTTTTCCCAATAAAATCTGTATCTTTATTTAATTTTACAGCAAATGCAAGCCCTGCCTCGATAGGAGTAATATCCTTCGATAGCTCCTGTCCATATAATGCCAAATTTGCTTCAAAACGCAATGTATCTCTAGCTCCGAGTCCGATAGGCTCTAGGCCACTAACCTTACCTGCTTCCAATAGCAGCTGCCACAATTCTTGACCACTTGCAGTATCAATATAGATTTCAAAACCGTCTTCACCAGTATATCCCGTTCTTGAAACAATAGCGCTGGACGAAATAGTAGAAAAATAAACCGGATTTTCAAAACGGAAAAATTTAATTTCACGAAGGTCTGTTTCTGTTAATGTTTGTAAAATCTCTTCTGCTAATGGACCTTGAAGAGCTAACTGCACATAATTTGCTGATTCATTAGTAATGGTAACTTTTTCTGTATTATTTTTTACCAGCCACTCGTAGTCTTTTTCCGTATTGGCTGCATTTACTACAAGTAGATAATGATTTTCTTCAAGCATATAAACAATTAAATCGTCAACAGTGCCACCACTTTCATAGCACATAAAAGTATATTGCGCACGTTTAGGTTGTAACTTTGAAACATCGTTGGTCATTATTTTTTGTAAAAAATTCAGACTATTTTTCCCTTTTACAACAATCTCTCCCATGTGAGAAACATCGAATAAACCTGCTTTTGTTCGAGTGACTTCATGTTCTTGTTTAATACTTGAAAATTGAACAGGTAAATCCCATCCACCAAAATCAATTGTTTTCGCCCCATACTTTTCATATTCAGGGAATAATGGGGTTCGTTTTAATTCACTCACATTAATCCACTCCTTCTATTTACTTTTGTCCATAAAAAAACAGAGATTTCACTGATACCCATGAAATCTCTGTCCGTCAACCTGAAAGTTGCGCACTACTTGAAATCGCATTCAATCATAATTCCAAGATTTGTGCTTGCTTCGTTGGTGGTTTACAGTTACGTAAACACTCTCCAGAGTTGCGTCCTACAAGAGTCTTTTTGCCTGAGAGATTCACATTTGTTTGCTCCTTCGGCGTTACTTATAAACTAGATTTTATAAGTAATCTCTCCCCTTGTAATCATTCGCTTTAATGAAAATATATGTATTTGGTTATACTATGTATCAATACTCGCGAAAAATCTATTTATTTTGGATTTAGTATATCACACAATACATAGGAAAAATAGAACTAAATACAGAAACATTTTAACTTTTTTATTTCATAAAAAACACGTCATTGTTATAAAGGAAGTACAAATAATGAGCAAAATTCAACTAAAAAAAGACACTACATTTATCGAAGAATTTTTGACCAATCTTGATAATGAAGGACCCTTCTCCAGTTGGGAGCTTTTTCAAATGAACTACCAAGCAGAAGCGACCTCGATGACACCAACTTTTAATGGTTTACGTGCTTTGGATTATTTACCACATGTAGATTTTCTTCCACACCAAATTCAGACAGCCAAGCAAGCTGTAGAGGAAATGAATGGCCGCGCTATTCTAGCCGATGAAGTTGGATTAGGAAAAACAATCGAGGCAGGTTTAATATTAAAAGAATATATGATTAGAGGACTGGTAAAAAAAGCATTGATCTTAGTTCCAGCATCATTAGTCAGTCAATGGGCAAAAGAACTAAATGAGAAATTTTACATTCCTGCAATCCCATATCGGAAAAGCTACAATTGGGAGCAAGTTGACATACTTATATCTTCCATTGATACAGCAAAAAGATCTCCACATAGGGAACAAATTTTAGACATCAATTACGATTTTATTCTAATTGATGAAGCGCATAAACTTAAAAACCATAAAACCAAAAATTATGAGTTTGTACGAGCATTAAAGAAGAAGTATTGTCTATTATTAACCGCAACACCTGTACAAAACCGATTAATTGAAATCTTTAATTTGGTATCAATTTTGAAACCAGGTCATTTAGGCAATTATGAAACATTTTTAGAACAATATGGCAAGGATCGCAAAAACATAAAACAAGATGCATACTTGAAGCAATTAGTTCAAAAAGTAATGATACGTAACACTAGAAAAGGCACCGAATTAAGTAATACAAGTCGGAACATCGAAACAGTCTGGCTGGATTTTACAGAAGAAGAAAAAGCATTTTACCAAGAATTAGATCAGCTAACCGGAACATTTGCAACATTTACTAAGATTACATTACTGAGAGAAATTTGTTCATCACGTGAAGCATGTTTCTTATCACTAAAGAAAATGGCTGACAATGAAAATGCTAATAGTGAAATTTTTCGTTCCCTGATGAGCAAAATCGAAGAACTTCCTAATCATTCAAAAGCAGAAAAAGTGGTAGAAATAATTCAAAGGAATTCGGATGAAAAAGTCATTATTTTTACCGAATACCGAGCAACTCAACTTTATTTACAATGGTATTTACAGCAAAATAATATAACATCGGTACCTTTTAGAGGTGGATTTAAAAGCGGTAAAAAGGATTGGATGAAACAACTGTTTAAAAACCATGCACAAGTATTGATCGCAACAGAAGCAGGCGGAGAAGGGATTAACCTTCAATTTTGTAATCACCTGATAAATTATGACTTGCCATGGAATCCAATGCGCATTGAACAACGTATTGGTCGTATCCATCGTTATGGACAAGAAAAAGATGTTCACATTTATAATATGGCAATTCGTGAAACTGTTGAAGAACATATCATGAATTTGCTATATGAAAAAATTAAATTATTTGAACAAGTAATTGGTAATTTAGACATGATATTAGCTGAACTAAACATAACCGATATCGAAACTGAACTACAAACTATTTTTTCGGAATCAACGTCAACAGGTGAAGCTAAAATTAAGTTAGATAATCTCTCTTCTATTATTAAGTACACACATGATTCTACAGTTAGTGAGGAAAAACAATATGGCAATTGAACATTTACATGATTTCTTACAAAATTATTTTACAGCGCATAACTGTGAATTAGTTCATAACCAGGATGGAATATTAACGGTACAGTTAACGGAAAAAATGGACAGAGCATTAATGAATAGACCATTCTACTGGCATTATGTTAAAAGTACTGGATTTGCTGGAGAGCCAATGAAATTAACGTTAATTACCAACCCTGATAGGCGTGATGATAAAGGTGAATGGATCCATTTTGGTAGCCCAAGGTTACAACAATTGTTTGCTCACCTTCATGACAATGAAAAGTTCACAAAACTATTTCAAAAGATTGATACTACTAAAAAAACTGCATTATATCCTTGGCTAGTCATTAATATTAAAATAAGCTATATAGGAAAACAAAAGAGAGATGAGATTATATCCATTGGTTTACATTTAGTAAATGGGATGATGAAAACAGAAATGATGGAGTATTTAAAGACTATTCCGCTTCAAATGACTATATCTGATTATTGTTTTACTATATCACCATTAATAAAGGTGAAAAGTGGATTCAAACGTATTGAAGCGGTTCTTGAAAATTACATTGAAAATCAAACATACGAATGGGCAGACGAATCGTTAAAAACGTTAAATGAGGAAATTGACTTACTGAAGCATTTTTATAGTGATAGGATGGATGAGGAAAATTTAGACAACAAAATGGAACAAGAATTAAATGAAATTACAAATCGATATCAACCACATGTTTTATTTAATGTAATTAATGGAGGGATTTTTTATCTTACTGATGATCCAACGCTTACAATTCAATAAAGCAGGCTCCCAATAACGAGAGCCTGCTACTCAGCTTTCTTCATAAACATTTTTAAGGCGAATGGTAGGACACCTAGCCATTTATTCGAAAATGATGAAACATTACTGTTTTGTTGTTTTTTCCGTGATTTTCGTTCATCACGAGGCGTATCAATATATGTCACTACCTGCTCTGTCATGTATTTCACATAATCATTACCAGAAATAGCTATCACCTCACTTGCATGTTATAGTTCTAGCGTTTCCATTTGTTATCAAGCTATACTTTCGTTCAATTGATTTTTTTGATTATTTCATTTGTAATAACTTCCATCGTTTTGTTATCGGTAGTGATGATGTGTTCAGCACAGTTTTTATATAGGTTAGTCCTCCAATTATATAATTTTTTCTTTTCTTCCACACCTTTGTTCCAAAGCGGCCTTTTTTGATCATTTTCTAAACGCTTCTTAATTTCATTAAAGGATGTATGTAAATAAATCACTATGCCAGATTTCATATAATTAGTATTCTCTTCTTTTTCTACAATGCCTCCACCAGTTGACACGACAGCATTAGAATTTGGAGTTTGTCTTAACACTTCTGATTCATATATACGAAACGTACTTTCTCCTTCCTCTTTAAATATTGATGCTATTGACTGCTTATATTTTTCTTCGACCGTAACATCTGTGTCAATCAAAGGAATATTTAAATTTAAACTTAGTCTCTCCCCTATTGAACTTTTTCCGCTGCCCATAAAGCCAATTAAATAAATTGTTTTCATGTCTTATTTCACCCCAAAAGAATTTTTATAAATAATTTTTTAAAAAAGAAGGAATTTGTTATTTAATGTCGAATATAGGAATTATAACAAAATCAAAATTAAATATGGAGGTGTTACTTCATTGACCCCCGCAACAACTCTTTCGCAAAAACTTCTTCTTTCTTCGTTTGAAGCACAAGCTTCTGACATTCATTTTTATCCCTATGAAAATCATACTGATATTTATTTTCGAATACACGGTAAACGAAAATTCCATAAACAGATACTTTCTTCTCAATATCAATTACTATTAGCTTATTTCAAGTTTACATCAGGTATGGACATAGGGGAAATAAGAAAACCACAAAATGGTACTATAACCTTTAAAACAACTGCTGTACATTATGACCTTCGTTTATCAACACTCCCTGTAAACCATATGGAAAGCCTGGCCATTCGTATCCTTCCACAGAATGAAAACCTTTCACTTGAACAATTATTTCTTTTTCCAAATCAACTTAAAAAACTTAAAAATTTACTTTTGAACCGTGCGGGTATCATCCTGTTTACAGGGCCAACAGGAAGTGGTAAAACCACAACCCTTTATGCATTACTCCAAACGATCTTACAGCAAGATTCTTACCAAACGATCACATTAGAGGATCCAATCGAAAAAGAAATCACAAATATTCTACAGGTTCAAGTTAATGAAAAAGCTGGAATAACCTATCAAGTTGGATTAAAAGCAGCATTAAGACATGACCCTGATATTATCATGGTTGGTGAAATTCGTGACCGGGAAACTGCGCGTTTTGCTTTTGAGGCATCCCTTACAGGTCATCTCGTTTTAAGCACACTTCATGCGAAAAATGCACATGGTACAATACATCGATTGTTGGAAATGGGACTGTCGATAACCGATTTAAAACAATCACTAATTTCAGTTGCCGCTTTACAATTACTACCTATTACAATAAACCAACTTACAAGAAGAGCTGCCATTTTAGAATTTTTGGATGATGACTTGTTAGAGAGTGCATTGAATGGAGAAGATGTTGAGACTATGGACCATTTTCAAACATTTCAGCACTTAAGAAAGAAGGCATTTGCATATGGCTTTATATCTAAAAAAGTATACAACTCATATTAAGCCCAAAACCATTAGAAAAGAGTTACAACTACTGTTTTTAAAACGTTTGTCCAGGCTATTACAAAACGGCTATACCCTAATCGAGGCACTAGAAGTAATTAAATGGGATAAAAATCTGGAAAAACCGGCATCTAACGTTATAGAAGCTTTAAAAAATGGATCGTCGCTTGATCAGGCTTTTGACAAAGCCAAATTTAATCCTATTGTCACCTCCTATTTATTTTTTGTACAAGCAAATGGCGATGTTTATGCTACCATTGAAAAATGTATCTATATGTTTGAACAACGTTTATTGTATGTACAAAAATTTCAACAAGTGGCACGTTACCCCATCATATTACTTTTTGTATTTTCTATCCTTCTATATTTCATCAAACAATCGGTTCTCCCTTCATTTCTAGATTTATTCCAAGCAAATTCAGAAACATCATCAACCGTATATTTTTCTATGGTAATCATTGATTTTTTAAGTAGTTTTGTGGTGGTAATAATTATTTTAGCTATTGTAGGAGGTGGTTTTTGGCAGTTACACAAACATAAAATAAGTATTCATAAGCAAATTAAAGTCTATAGTTCCATCCCGATTTATCGTAAATACAAACAAATACAGACGTCTTTTCTATTCGCTACGCATTTTAGCTCTCTATTAAAAACTGGAATCCCCATTAAAGAAATTTTAACGATTATGTCACAGCAAACGAAGTTACCTATCCTATCTTATTATTCAAAATTAATGACAGCAGAATTGCAAAAAGGTCTTCAACTATCAAGTTTATTATCGCAATTCCAATTGTTAGAAAAACAAGTCGCAATGATATTTCAAAAAAATGCAGATATAAATGCTTTGGAGAAGGATTTGTCTGTATACGCTGAACTTGTCACAGAAGAACTGCACCGAAAAATAATGAAAGTAATTACATATATTCAACCAGCTTTTTTTCTTGTACTAGCTGGGTTCATTGTTTTCATTTATATAACTCTGATGTGGCCAATGTTTCAATTAATTAAGACTATATAAAGGAGAATTTATATGTTTAAAAATCAAAAAGGATTTACGCTGATAGAAATGTTAATTGTACTATTAATTATCTCGGTTTTAATAATATTAATAGTACCTAATTTAAGCGATAAAAGTAAAAAGGTTTATACAAAAGGTTGTGAGGCATTAGTTTCTGTAGTTCAAGGGCAAGTTGATTCGTACAAAATTGACAAAGGTAATAATCCTACCAATTTAGATGTATTAAAAAGTGCCGGCTATATATCTGAAAAACAAATGACTTGTCCGAACGACGATCCATTAATTATAACAGACGGAACAGTCGGTGTATCTACTGCAATTGAATAGGAACAACAATGAGTAAAAACGGGTTTACCCTACTTGAAGTTATTTTTGCACTTAGTATATGGGGACTATTTATTCTTTTAAGTGCACCAATAATGTTTTCAACCCTTGATAAACAACAGGAAAAACAATTTTTTAATACATTTGAATTTGATCTACTCTATATGCAAAATATATCTTACACAACAACCGACTATATACGTTTAACGTTTAAACTAGATAATAATACTTATGAAATCACAAAAGGAAACAGCAGTGAAGTTCTTGTTAAGAGAACCATTCCGTCCGATTGGATTGTTCAAAAAAGAACTATGACAAAGCCCATTGCATTTAATTCAAATGGAACAATCAAGCAATCAGGCTCTTTATACATTCAAACAAAACTTTCGAAATATCGAATTGTATTTCCATTAGGTAAGGGGCGCTGCTACATTGAAAAACAATAGAGGATTTTCACTAATCGAGGTACTAGTAGCTTTCAGTATCATTTTTATGATTGCAACAACGCTAATACCAATAGCATCTTTACTGAACACTGAACTTGAAATCTTAAGCCAGCGTCGTTTATTAGCAAACCATCTACATGACGAACTGCAACTATATTTATGGAACAACAAAGCCACCATCCCCTCAACCTATTCAGAAATGATTGATAAGAAAAAAGTTCTATTTCATTTTACAAACGAAAACAACTTAATTAAAGGATGTGCAGAGTGGCAAAATGTTAAACAATCGACTGAAAAGTATTGTTTATATGGATATCAACAAAAATGAACAAGGTTTTACTTTCATTACGCTGCTTGTCACAATTACTATATTCTTTATGACCCTCCCTTTTGTCGGATATATACCCAAAACAATAACCTATTCTTCAAATTACGATGAAATTTCCGTCCTTCAGTTTTTTAATTTTTTAAGAGACGATGTTATTAAAGCAACAGATTTCACCATCGATTCAAATAGGATAAATCTTAATATGAAGGATGGAACTGTCGTATCCTTTGAACAATATGGCGACATTATCAGACGGCAGGTTGACGGTCAGGGACATGAAATTTATCTTCATGATATTAAGAATTTTGAATTAAAACCTTTACCTTATGGTATCCATCTTACAATTACCTCCATACAAGGAGACAACTATGAAAAATCAATCATTTTTTATCGCTAAACAAAATGGATTTTTTTTACCTTATGTCCTATTTTTAACAGCAGTTGTTCTGATCGTTTTAACAACTACTATTAACACTTACAAAAGTGATTTACAAATTACAGATAATCAGCTAAAACAACTAAAAATTGAAACATTGTTTCAAATGGGTCGAACTAAATTTAAACAAAACTTTTTTGCAATTGAAACCGATCCCGACAGGAACCAAGTACATTACACCTTCCCTGATGGTAATGTAAGCATCTCTTATGTCCACTTAATTGATAAAAAATATGAGCTGACCTTTACTATTCATACTAATAAAAAATCATATATTACAACGGATATATTATCTTTAGAATAAAACAATTGAATAAAATTAACTACGTGAGTTAAACTACGATATGACGAATGAATGTGTATAATTTTTAACAAATAGATCTTTTCACCCACACCAGAAAAATATTTACTATAATAAAGATAACAACTATAGTGAGGTGGGTTCATGTGGAAAAGGCATTACAAATCTCAAGCGTTTTAGGCGATCCAACAAGATTTTCTATCTACCAGTACATCATTCAAAAACACGATGAAGTTAATGTTAGTGAAATAGCAACTCAATTTGAAATTCACCCAAATGTAGCAAGATTACATCTGTCAAAACTGGAAGACATAAATATGGTAGTATCCTATTCACAAAAAACTGGAAAAGGCGGAAGACCAAGCAGATTGTATCGACTTTCAGATGAAGTTATTGAATTACATTTTCCACATCGGGATTATAAATTACTTTCTTCTATAGCTATCGATGCATTCGTCGAATTAGGAGAAGCCGGTAAGCATGCATTATATAATACTGGGAAAAAATATGGTTTAAATATTATCAAGCGTGTAGAGTCGGTTCATTTTCCTGAAAATCTTTCCATTGATAAGAAACTACACATTTTAGAGGATACTGGAACAATGTTAGGTATGTATCCAAAATTCAGTTATAACCAAGAATCAAATAGTATCACTTTCAGTATTAACAATTGTCCCTTTAAAGAAGTGGCTAATCATAATCATACGATGGTTTGTAAAATGCACAATGCATTTTTAAAAGGAATGCTTGAAGCACTTTTTAACGATGTTGAATTAATTGTGAAAGAAAATATGTATGAAGGCTGTTCAAATTGTACGTATGTGGCAAAACTTTCAATTGTTTAGTAAGATTCATTTACAATATTCATTTCCTCGTTTATAATAACAATGATAAGAAATGATAAGGTTACCTAGAAGGAGGGGGAAAGCATGGATCGAATGTTTCGAGTGCTTGCTTTTTGGACAGGGATTTTCACAGTAATGTTTTTTATTGGCGATATGCAAAAAACAGCATTATTATTCCTAGTTCAAACAGCTTTTTTCCTTACAGTAAGTTATTTAAAATTATCTGAGCGCATGTATATGTACTTATTCGGAGCTTATTTAACAGTATTTATGGTTGGCTTTACATGGTATTCAAACTTTATACTTGTTCCAGGCTTTGAATAATCCAAAAGCGCGACAAAAACCCTGCTTACATAAACTTTTTTATGCAGGGTTTTTTTATTTTTTCAGAATACACTATTGACATGTTTATAATATGCATTTATAGTAATAATAGTAGCTTAACTTTTATCCCTAACCAACAAAAGAGCAGAGCACATCCCCCCTAAAACCCTTCTTATAAAGAAGGGTTTTTTTATATTACTTCACAAAGGGATTATTTCGTTTTTCTTCTCCTATTGTCGTTTCAGCCCCATGTCCTGGATATACAACATAATTGTCATCTAGTCTATAGAATTCATTTCGAATACTTGCAGCTAATTGACGCATATCCCCTCCAGGCAAATCAGTTCTCCCAATTCCATGAAGAAATAAAACGTCACCACCTATAATGGACGATTCATCATGTAGAATAAAACTGACGCTTCCAGGAGAATGACCAGGAGTGTGAACTACTTCAAAAATAAAGGTAGATATACATAACTTCCCGGGCTTTAGTACATGTTCTGCTTTCTTAGTTACAAACGGCTGCCCCATAAACAACTTTGAACCATTTAATTCAGAATCTGATAACCAGTCCATCTCATTTTCGTGCAAATATACATTAATATTAAAATGGTTTCGTAATGTATCTACAGCACCTATATGATCAAAATGAGCGTGAGTTAACAAAATTGCTTGTGGTTTAATGTGTTCATGTTCCAAAAATGACATAATTATCTCTGCATCGCCACCAGGATCTATTACAACCGCATTTTTCTCATCATATACGATATAACAATTTGTGCCTATTGGACCAACCGACATTCCTTTTATGTTCAAGTAAAAAACCCCCATATCATTTAGTAATAAATTGTTCATAAAATCATATTGAACACGCTCGACAAAACCATTTTAATGCTATAAAATAATAAATAGTAATGTTTAGTTACATAATAATATAAATGCAATTCCTATATCAACAGTGGAATACGTTAAGGAGGAAACAAAAGTATGAGAATAGTACTAGCAATTTTATTACTGATTGTTGCATTGTTATCTGTGATTTCTGTAATTCGTCAACTTAAATTAAAAAATATGTTTGCATTAGGTTTTTCAGCTGTTTCTGCATTAGCATTTGGATTTTTCTCGATTGCTACTCTAATATACGAAATCACTGGTTGACCTAAACAATGACTGAAAAAAAGCTAACTCTTAAAGGTTAGCTTTTTTAATTTAATTTAATTTTAAAGGCTGTTTCAATAGAATCAGCCTTTAATACATTATTTACTTTTACTAAAATCAACAAATCTGAACAGGTCACCATATACAATGTCATCAGAATATCCAAGTTCTTTGGCTACCTTTTCTTCAATTGGTGCACATGGATTTTCAGTTTCTTTTCCTGCACTTTGCTCAACAGGTTCCCCTGTCTCACGATTGTAGCATATACCACTTGTTGAAATATATTTATCACTGATATAGTCACCATTTCTTAAAGCGACATAACCTTTACGGTCTTCAGAGAATAAATCATTACCAAAATAAATGTCATCAGTAGTTTCAATACCGAGTAAATGCAACAATGTCGGTTTAATATCAATTTGACCTGATACTTCGGACATTACCTTACCTTTTCCATTGCCAGGAATATGAATAAAGAATGGTACACGTTGTAATTGTACATGATCATACGGTGTTATTTCTTCTTTCCCTAAATAATTACTCATTGCTTTATTATGATTTTCACTTATTCCATAGTGATCTCCCATAATTACAATAATGGAATCCTCGTATATACCAGCTTCTTTTAACCGATTAAAAAATTGTTCTATTGATTCATCCATATACCTTACAGTTGGAAAATAATTATTTAAGGTATTTGAATTTGAATCATATGGCTCAATCGAACGATCTTCTTTACTTAGATCAAACGGAAAATGGTTTGTTAAGGTAATAAACTTAGTATAAAAAGGTTGTTCAATTGTTTGTAAATACTTAATCGACTGATCAAAAAACGGTTTATCCTTTAACCCCCATCCAATTGAATTCTCTTTTGTTACCTCATACGCTTCTTCTCCATAAAAATGATCGAATCCTAAACTTCCATACATCTGATCTCTGTTCCAAAAGCTCTTATTATTTGCGTGAAACGAAGCAGTATAATAACCTTGTTCATTTAACATTTCCGGAAGTGCATGATATTCGTTTTGACCATGTGTGAAAAATACGGCACCCCTTGACAATGGATATAGAGAATTAGCTGTTAAAAACTCAGAATCTGATGTTTTACCTTGCATTGTTTGATGATAAAAATTTTCAAAGTAATACGTATCATTATCTTCAACTAGACTATTTAAAAATGGTGTAATCTCTTCCCCATTTACCTCATTATTAATGGTAAAGCCTTGAAGGGATTCTGCAGAAATAAAAATGACGTTTTTACCTTTTGCCGCACCAAATAAATCTGATTTTTCTTTACTTTGAATTCCATCAATATATTTTTTTATCTCAGGTAATTCGGTTCCATCTGCAAATACACGTTGTGTTTTAACTTTAGAATGTACAGCAATATCGTAAATATGATAGTTGAATAACCCAATATTTTTCACAAGATATTCTCTATCAAATGCACGTGTGAAAAGTTGAGGTCTTTCCATTTCAGCCAAGAAAAAGTTACCCGCAATTAACACAAATGACATTGCAAGTGCAAAAACTTTACCACTTCTTGGGTAACTAACTGTCATTGCATCTTGTTTTTTCTTACTTAGATACCAAATTATAGCCACATCAGCAAAAAATAGAATGTCGTACACTTTTAACAGCGTCAGAATACTTGATCCCAAGTCACCCATATTACTCGCTTGAAATAATTGTGGAATCGTAATAAAGTCTGTAAAAGAACGATAGAATACTAGATTAAAATATAAGATGATTGTCCCAATTAATGCAGTATATCGCAAAAATTTCATTTGTCGTGATTTTTTCTTGAACCAAACACTTAAGGCAAAAACTAAAAATGCCGACACGAATGGATTAATTAACAAAATTAATTCTTGCATCGAATTATCTAATTCAATACTAAACATAAAGCGGTATATAATATATGTTTTTACGCCAAACAACAAAGTAGCAATTATATATAATGGGATTTTAGTCTGTTTTATGTTCATCATCCGTTCCTCCTAACTTAAAACATCTTTTCCAAAGTTTTTCTCTTTCTAAATATCATTCACTATTTCTGACTACTAATAAACCTGCTCTCTCTATCTATATGACGTTTTAACAAGAATAAAAGTTTCATATAATCATATTTTTTTTAATAAACATCCCTTCATATATATTAAAGTATATTTATGATATGCCTTAATATATATGAATAAAAACTTCTAATGCTTCTAATTTTACTTGTTGCCTTGCAATTGTACAGCTTCTTTTCTTAGAAGCAAAATTGCCTTTGAATATTCCTCTGGACCTATGAGGTGAGACTCGTACAATTCCTTTACTTCCATTTCCATTAATTCCAACTCAGCAATCCGATCACCAATATAAATAAATGTTCCAAATTTTTTTAATAATTGTTGGACATCATAAACTGTTTTCATATAAATCACCAATTATTATTATATCAAAGGAAGCGTATGAAGGGAATAATGAGTTGGCCCAAAATTTAGAATCCAGATCGGCTCAGCGATCTGGATCTCTTGGGTGTAAAAATGCTGGTCTCCTGTTTTTAAGTGGAATCGGGGATCGAATAAGGATATCTCGAAACGCACGAAATGAGAATGGCATAAATGGCCAAAAATATGCTGTATGATACGATGTCATTCTAGTTAGGAATAATATCCAAACCGTAATACCGACTACATATCCAATAACACCAAACGAAGCTGTTATAATCAACAATAACATTCGAACAATTCGATTAGCTAAACTTAGCTCATAGCTTGGTGTAGCAAATGTTCCAACTGCTGCTACCGATAAATATAAAACTACTTCATTTGAAAATAAACCCACTTCTACAGCAACCTGTCCAATTAAAATTGCTGCAACCAAACCTAATGCTGTGGCCAGGGAAGAAGGGGTGTGAATGGCAGCCATCCTAAGTATATCTATACCAATCTCCGCAATAAGAAATTGTACAATTAACGGGATTACCCCTTCCTCAGCCGGGCCTATAAAATACAATCCGTTTGGTAATAAATCCGGATTTGAGGAAAACAAATAATAAAGTGGCAATATAAAAATAGAAGCCATCACTGCGACAAAACGTACTAGGCGGAGATACGCACCTATTAATGGCTTTTGACGATATTCTTCCGCATGCTGTAAATGATGCCAGTATGTTGCTGGAGTTATCATCACACTTGGTGAACCATCAATAATAATCAATACATGTCCCTCGTATATATGTGCCGCAGCTGTGTCTGGCCTTTCCGTATATCGTACCGTTGGATATGGATTCCAGTGCCTGCCACTAATGAATTCCTCAATGGTTTTTTCAGCCATTGGAAGCCCATCAGTATCAATTTTTTTTAATACATCTTTTAATTCCGAAACACGATCAGGATCAGCAATATCTTCTAAATAACATATACATATATCGGTTTCTGATCTTCTTCCTATTTGAAGGTATTCCATCCTTAATGAACGATCACGAACCCTTCTTCTCGTTAATGCGGTATTGAAGACAATTGTTTCAACATATCCATCTCTCGAACCCCGTACCACCCGTTCCAAGTCTGGTTCTGCTGGAGCACGAACGGGATAGGTTCGAGCATCAATCATAATTATTTCATCGGTACCTTCTACCAGCAATGCTACGGGGCCAGCAAGAACTTGATCCGATGCTTTATTTAAATCCGTTTGCTTACCAATTTCTATGTAAGGAATATAGGTTTTAAACAATTTTGTTAACGGATCTGGCTCCAGTTGTTCCGGTTCAAGCTTTGCTAAAAGTTTCATAATATAGTGCATAATATCATCTTTAGCAAAGCCATCAATCATAAACATAGCCATTTTGCGCCCAGCATATTCTAAGTCTAAATTAATAACATCAAAACTTTTATCGACAGCTAGTCTATCTTTCATGTATTCAACATTTTTATCGTACGAAGAAAACAAAGGTTTTTTCTCTTTATTCATTATCGTCACCTGTTATTTCGACTTGTATACAAAAATAGTTTGTTCGAGTAGCATGAAATCTATTCATAAAGACTTGTATACTGTCATAAATCTTAATTAAGTCGAGATTTAAAAAGGATGGACAAATAATGAATAAAAAATTATTCATTTTTATACTTATAACATTTGTAGTACTAGCTGGATTTTTTTATATAGGGAAATTAAGTTCTGTTCCTGCTATAACATACTTTCCTATTGATCAAGAAACTACCTTCGTCGATACAACTACAAATATAGAATTCTATTCACAGCAAGGCAACAACTCCTATGATATTTCGTGGACAAGTAATTCCAAAAGCGATAAAAAAGTTTATTTAAGACAGGACGCTTCTTTACTATTTGACAACGGAAGACTAAAAGGAGTATTAAGTAAATGGAAGCAAAACGAGGATACAATTCAATTAAATCAGAAACTTTCAAATGAAGACAGCAGCTACTTTCAGGCAATTTCCTTTCATCACGGGGAAGTTCATTACCCTGACGACAAAATTAAAAGTATCCACCAAATGTCATATGATGAATTGTACGTAGTTGATTCACCTACCACACCGCTTGAATCGTTTAAAATACCTAAAAGCGAATTTGAAACTGAATGGAAGAACCTATTAGACCTTACAACAAAACAGCAATTGATTTACCACTGGAACAAGCTTATGAATCACTTTGACATAAACAAAGAAGATTATATCACGATTCCATTAACAAATTTATACAAATATAACGAGGAAAATTTGCCTAATATGACGGCTGAACAAACAGATCAAATCATTGGTCAGTTATGGGAAGGACTATATAAAAACTACATTTTGCCAGCTACATCGCCAGCTGATAATAAATTATCAAGTTATATTCCAATTGTTTTGTTTGATAAAAAGAATACACATTTACTGGTTTTATATGAAGTAAATGGTAAAAAAGAACGACTTATCCAACAATATTGAGTCTGTCTCATTTGAAAGCAAGAACAACAGACTCGATCTTGGTTTAACTTTTTGGTTTTTCACCCGTGATCTGCTCATAAAAGCGAATATATTCATCATCATTAGGCTTTAATTGATATGCTTTTTCCACCGCTTCTTTAGCTAATTGTTTATCACCGCGGTTTGAGTACAATATTGCAAGATTGTAATAGGCTTCAGGCATGTCATTTTTAATTTCAACGACATGTTCAAGATCCTCTATCGCCAAATTAGTTTTATTCAATTCAATATATGCATATGAACGTTGAAATAACAATTGGGCTTCAAGTTCCTCCGGATGCTCGAGACCTTTTGTCGCTCTTTCAACTACACCCTCATAATTTTCTTGTTGTAGTAGTTCATCGATTTTAACTAATTGGTAGTTCGCACTATTTATATTATTATGTACACCAAAAATAATTAATCCGCCAGTAATCAAAACATATAAAACAAACGCGCAAATTTGTGTGAACATTTTTCTTTTTTTCGGCAACCCAACAATTGCTGATGCAACAAAACCTGTGATTAGCCCACCAATATGTGCACCATTATCAATTTGAGGAAAAGAAAATCCAAACACGATATTAATTCCAATCAAAATAAGCAATCCTTTCCCCATCGTTTGAAGAAAAATTTTCTTATATAATAGACCAAAATAAAGTAACGCACCGAATAATCCAAATAAGGCACCCGAAGCGCCAGCTGATACATTAAATGTAAATGCAAAGCTAGCAAGTCCCCCGCCAATACCCGCCAAAAAATATATAACAAGAAACCGCCATGATCCGTAGATTCGTTCTGACGTATTCCCTAAATAATATACTGCAAGCATGTTCATAAATAAATGTAAAAGTCCAATATGTAAGAACATTGATGTAATAATCCGCCACCATTCACCATCAATAATAGCCGGATTATATTTTGCTCCAAAATTCACCAAGTTCTCCGTTGATTGACTCCCACCTGCTTTCATTTCAAGCATGATAAACATTACTATATTTATTAGTAACAACAAATAAGTAAGAAATGGTTTACCAAATGAAAATACGGTCTCTGCTTCTTTTTGTTTATGATAAAAATTATTACCTAATTCATTCTTATATTCAATTATTTTTTGTTCTTTTTCACTATCCGTTATATTCTCAGAATCAGTCGTAGCGGAAAAATCTAATGATTTAAATAATCTTGATCTTTCGTTTTCTATTTCATTCTCCTCAAGATAATAAACGTTCATTTTAATAGGATTCTTTTCGTTTAACTGCAACGGCTTTTTTAGTAATTCCCAATCATCGACTGGTGCATGTGATGAAACATAAACATTATGTATTTCTATATGTTTACCTTGCAGATATCGTACCATGGCTTTCGTTTTTTGGAAGACCAACGCAATGTCCTTTTTTAAATGATTTGTCCAACTAAATCCATTATGAACTAGTCTAACAATATGTGAGGTCTTATTCTCGAATTTTTCTAACCATATCTCCTCTTCTTGATTATTTATATGTAAAACTTCAAAATGATGATTTTTTACTAACAGATATGCAGTTCTATACATCAGATATTGCTCAGATAAATACATGTACTTTCCTCCCTACCAACATCATAACAAAACAGTGGGATAATTTCTTGAAAAAGACAACAAAAAAGAAGTTGCCAACGACAACTTCTTTTTTGTATGTTAATGACTTGTTTGACTATTGAACAGATTTGGTATTATGTTTTTTTTGATTTTTGGCATGTTCATTGTTATAGAGACAACAATTCTACGGAGAAAACTAATTGCTAAAATGGTATTTACCACCCGATACCTCCATTTGTAAATTACCGATATTGCCGTTATTATAAATGTAACAATTAAAATGAACCGCATACTAACACCCTTTTCTATTAAAAGTGATGTTATTAGTTATTTTCTAAAAGCTTATATTTATACATTAAGACCCAATATACCGATCGTAAAGTGAACGAGCATTTATTTTGTCCTCCGTGCCCTGAACTAGAACTCGACCATCCGGAAATATTACAAATGTAATATCTTCATTTATTCTTGCTTTTAATAAAAATGGTGTACGTTGAATACTAGCAATATTCGTTAATTGATTTTCCAGCCTCGTAAGCTCCATTTTTTCCTTTTGATGGATTTGCACCGTATTCCGACCGCATAAAACCGTTTCTTGATCCTGTAAACTTTTCTTTAATGCCGGGTACTCTTTTGTCTGACAGGTTGGGCAATTTGAATCTGGCTTCGGAAACTTCATGTCATATTGGTTATTAAACCATACATCAAACGTTTTTAAAGTTCCTCTTAAGTTTTGTTTATTATTCGTTAAGTATTTCAATGCTTCCACAACCTGCATAGATGAAACAATATCAACTGCTGGAGAAATAACCCCTACTGTATCACAGGTTTGTCCATCATCTGATCCTGGTTTGGCAATACAACGTAAACAAGGTGTTTCATTCGGAATAAACAATGCCGTCATCCCTCTCGAACCAACCACTCCACCATAAGAAAAAGGGATATTTTTCTTGAAACAAATGTCGTTCAACAGATATCGTGTTGTAAAATTATCTGTCCCATCCAATACTAAATCGATGCCTTCTGTAAGTTCTTCAATATTTTCATATGTAACATTATCAACAAGTGCTTCGATATGAACATCACGATTCGTTTTACTTAATTTCCTCTTGGCAGCAATTGCTTTCGGTAATGCATCACGAACATCATTTTCGTCAAATAACATTTGTCGTTGTAAATTACTTAATTCAACATAGTCCCGATCAACAATTCGAAGTCTACCTATACCAGACCGAACAAGATGATTGCATATCACCGTTCCTAGAGCTCCAACACCAACAACAAGCACCGTACAATTTGCTAGTAATTCCTGACCTGATTCTTTTATCGGTGAAAATAACATTTGTCGTGAATAACGCTCCCGGTTCATTATAATAGCCTCCTCCTATATAATTCCATTTTCTGTTACCAACTGATTCACTGGAATATCAAACGATTCAAATGGCAACGAATCAACAAGTTGATGTATACTTGCCAAGGAAATGGTTTGATTTAGAAAATTAGTTAAGTATCTATCATAATACCCACCACCAAAGCCGATTCGAATTCCATTTTTAGCAAAAACTAAACCGGGTACAACTAGTAAGTCGATGTCATTCTTGTCCACTTTTTTAGTTTCTTTAGGTTTTGGCTCTAATAAATTATAATAAACAATTTCTAATTGATCATATGATTTCAATTGATAAAATGTAAGTAGCTTTTCTTTCGGTTCACATTTTGGTACACACACTATTTTTCCTTGTTCCCAAGCTTCCTCAATTAATGGTTTAGTGTTCCACTCGAATCCTTGTGAAACGGTGATTCCGATAGTAGTTGCATTTTCCCATGCAGCAGATGTTGTTAAATAATGTTTTAATTTTTGTTCTATTGCTCGTTTTTCATTTTCTTTTATTTTTTTTAGTTTAGCTATTGCTGATTTACGTAATTGTAATTTGTCCAACATTCATCGCCCCCTATAATAATAGTAGCAAATATTCCATTTTAAAAGTAAGTTTTCTATAAGATTTTTACTTTTTCATGCTGAATTTCTTATTTACTAGTTAACATAAACTGCGATGAAACAGCAACGTGATTTCCGCTCCGGGCAGTCGCGCACCTTAGGCGGCTGGCGAGCCTTTGGTGCATGTAGTGTATTTCCGAAACGGTAGTCCAAGCTAAAATAATGTCGTATTTTCTATGAATAGCAACAAACTAGGCGAAAAGAGCCTTTTAAAAAAAATAAAACCCTTACCAATTAATTGATAAGAGTTTTATCCCATTTCGATTATTTTGTTTCACGATGTAAAGTATGTCTTTTCAATCGTGGACAATATTTCTTAAGCTCAATTCGCTCAGGATTAGTACGCTTGTTTTTTGTAGTAATATAATTACGATCACCAGTTTCAGTACAAGCTAATGTAATGTTTACGCGCATGATTTTTCCCTCCAAACTATGAAAACTGCTTTGTTAGCATAATAATTTCACTTCAGACTTAATTATAATAGCAGATCTTTAGCATTCAATCAAGAAATACCGTAAAAAAATAACCAATTGGATTTATCCATTTATTATCTAACCATATTTATACTTTTCGAATACGCCCCCCATAATGATAAAGAATCTATCGAATGATATTAATTGATGAATTAAATAGTTAGTAAAATAATGAAGCCTATTTTTGACAATGGTTTTTACTATTATTCTATGTTATAACTATTAATGTGTAAAATGAATTGGAGGTAAAACTATGATATATGTTTTAATCACATTAATTGCTGTTGCTATCGTATTGTTTGTACTATCGTTCTTTATGAATGATAAATTTGAGGAAATAGAAAATCAATTAGAACAATTTTCAATCTCAACCATGCAGGATACATATCAAATGAAGAAGAAAATTAAGATTTTGGAAGAGGAATTATTAACAGAAGATATCCTTCCAACACATGAAAAAAACCAAAATTAACAAATGAGGAGTACAATCAATGAAACAACCTGTTCGTTTATTTTCAATTGGCGTATTCGCAACTAGTATCATTTTACTGGTATTTTATTTTTTTGAAGACTCCAAGGCTAAATCAAATGAAATGAATACAGATGAGATGATAACTGCTATTGAAGAAGATGGCTATCGTGTAATTACTGAATCGGAATATATTTCACTTTCAGTAAATGACAAAAAAGAAATAAAAGATAACAAAGAATCAACCGAAAAACAAGAAAAAGACGCAAACACTGATCAAAAAGAGGATGCAACCTCTGAAAAGGAAAAGGAAAATGAAAAAGAAGAGGAAACTCCTGCTGAAAATGAAGCAGTGAAAAAATATACGCTTAAAATTGAGTCAGGTATGGCATCTTCAACAATCAGTTCTCGTTTAGCTGAAAATGGCATCATTAAGGATGCAAATGAATTTACTCAGTATTTAGAAGATGAAGGGTATAGCACAAAAATTCAGCTTGGTGAGTTTGAATTGACAAGCTCTATGAGTAGTTTTGAAATTGCTGAAGAACTTACAAAATAACAAAAAGCTGTATTGTAGTAGTGAGATCACTACTACAATACAGCTTTTTTAATTTAGATCGAATGATTCACCTTTAACCAAAAACAAAATGCTTTCCCCGATATTAGTGATATGATCCGCAAAACGTTCGATATACCTTGCACTAAATGCCATCTGCATTACATATTGAACTTTTTCCGGGTTTGTTGCAGTTTCTTCAAGCATTTCTCTAATGATAGTCTCGTATAATTCATCCATACTATCATCCATCTTTGACAGTTTTCTGGCAACTGATATATCTTCGTATTTAATTGCATTAATTGCGACTCTAACCATTTCAATAGCAATGTCACGCATTTCTTTTACAGCAGGATGGACAGTTAATAGATAGTGTTCACCAAGTTCTATGGTAGCTTCAGCGATATTTTTTGCATGATCCCCCATCCGCTCAAGATCAGTAGTAATTTTTAAAGCAATAATTAACCTGCGCAAATCTTTTGCGACTGGTTGTTGTTTAGCTATGAGTAATACAGCCTTGTTATTAATATCTAGCTCTCTTTTATCGACAAGTTTATCATTCGCAATAATTTGATTTGCTAAAGTAATATCTTGATTGTATAGAGCATCCACAGCTTTGATTAAAGCATCCTCCGTTAGCATTGCTAATTGGATTATCTCATCTTTTATACTTTTTAAATCTAGTTGAAATTGTTCTCTGGCAACCATCAGAATCCTCCTCTTCGCTTTTATTTATCCAAATCGACCTGTGATATAATCCTCTGTTCGTTTATCTGCAGGATTTGAGAAGATTTGATCTGTATCGTTATATTCAATAACTTCCCCATTAAGGAAAAAAGCTGTTTTATCTGAAATTCTGGCTGCTTGCTGCATGTTGTGTGTTACAATGACAATACTGTAATCTTTCTTTAACGTTTGTACTAATTCCTCAACCTTTAACGTTGATATCGGATCAAGTGCCGATGTTGGCTCATCCATTAAAATTACTTCAGGCTCTATCGCTAAACACCTTGCAATACAAAGTCGTTGCTGTTGTCCACCGGATAACCCAAAAGCATTTTCATGCAATCTATCCTTCACCTCATCCCAAAGTGCTGCACCCCGAAGACTCTTTTCTACCACCTCATCCAGAATACTTTTCTTTTTAACTCCGTGTATTTTAGGTCCATAAACAACATTTTCATAGATAGATTTTGGGAATGGATTTGGTTTTTGAAATACCATTCCGACACTCGTTCTTAATTCTTCAACATTATATTTCGGATTAAAAATATTTTGTTCATTATAATCAATACTTCCCGTCATTTTCACAGATGGAATTAATTCCACCATACGGTTAAGTGCTTTGATGAAAGTAGATTTTCCACAACCAGATGGTCCAATTATGGCAGTTACTTTATTTGTTGGTATATCCATACAAATCTCGTTTAGTGCCTGGTCTTCACCATACCATAAATTAAAATTATCAACAGAATAAATAGTCTTATCTTCCTTCATTCCAAACTTACTAGTCATCGGTCTTTCCTTGACAGTAATCAAAACAATATCCCCCTTTATTAATAACGCTTTGAATATTTATTTCGTATGAATACTGCTACTGAATTCATAATTAACAACATAACTAATAAAACGATAATACCCGCGGCCGCAACAAAATGAAATTCTTCTTGCGGTCTAGAAGTCCAATTAAATAATTGAATGGGCATTACTGTGAACCCAGACCAAATATTTTCTGGTAAATAAGCAATAAACGTTAATGCACCAATCATTAACAATGGAGCAGTTTCACCAATCGCTCTTGATAAGGCTAAAATTCCACCAGTTAATATACCAGGAATTGCTGCTGGTAATACTACTCTTCTAATTGTTTGCCATTTAGATGCACCCATAGCAAATGATGCTTCATATTGCTCTTTGGGTACCGCCCGAATAGCCTCTTGTGAAGCAACAACGATGATTGGCAAAATCAACAAACTCATCGTCAAACCACCAGCTATAATACTCCTTCCCATTTCTAGTAATCTTACAAAAACAGTAAGACCGAGCAACCCAAAAACAATCGAAGGGACACCTGCTAGATTTGATATATTCATTTGAATAAACTGTGTCCACTTATTTTTTGTTGCATACTCTTCTAAATAGATAGCTGTACCAACACCTAATATTAATGATACAGGTGCTGTAATGACCATTAACCAGAGTGAACCAACAATCGCAGCTTTAATACCCGCCTCTTCTGGGAATCTAGAAGCAAAGTTAATGAAAAATCTCCAATTTAGATATCCGACCCCTTGTGTAAAAACGCGGTATAACAGTGTACCTAAAATTACAATGCCGAATAACGTAGCTATCAAAAATAACTGCTTAATTAGCTTATTGCTGATTAAACGCCGCCCCATTTTATTTTTAACAAGTTGTTTATCAATTAAATTCATTTTAATATTCCTCCCTAAAACGGCGAGAGATATACTGTGCCAATAGATTCATAAGCAATGTGAATACAAACAATGTCATCCCAACAGCATAAATACTATAGTAAATAGTTGATCCATAGGAAGCATCTCCTAAACTTACCTGGACAATATATGCTGTCATTGTCTGAATCGAATCTGTCACATCCAGCGTCAAATTTGGCGTGGAACCAGCTGCCACTGCAACAATCATCGTTTCTCCAATTGCTCGGGATATTCCCAGGACAAAAGATGCAATAATACCTGAAAGTGCTGCTGGAAGAACGACTTTTAATGCAACTTCCAATTTGGTAGCCCCCATTGCTAAAGCACCTTCACGCATCGAATTTGGCACAGAACTCATGGCATCCTCTGAAAGAGAAGCAATCATTGGGATAATCATAATCCCGACTACAATACCTGGACTTAACGCATTAAAAATGGAAAGGCCAGGAATAATTGCTTTTAATAGAGGTGTGACAAATGTTAATGCAAAAAATCCATAAACAATAGTTGGTACACCAGCAAGCACTTCTAAAATTGGTTTAATTACCCTTCTTGTTCTTTCACTTGCATATTCACTTAAATAAATTGCGGAGGAAATTCCAATTGGTATCGCAACAAGCATTGCTATAACCGTTATTAATAACGTTCCAGATACTAATGAAATAATACCGTAACTTGAATCATTCTCGCTAAAAGGATACCATTCAGTACTTGTTATAAATTCCATAAAAGATACACGGTTAAAAAAAGTAACTGTTTCTATTACTAACGTGAAAATTATACCTATCGTTGTAAAAACAGAAATCACAGCACAAATTCCAAAAATAATAGGCGCTACCTTTTCCGAGTATTTTGGCAAAAAACTTCTTTTCTTATTTTCTTTAATCATATCGCGGATAGTTTTTGACATAATTTTCCTCCTATAGTAAAAAAACAGGAATTTGAGGAGAAGCCCAACATGAACTCTCCTCAGTAATCCATTTACTATTAAACTACAATTAAAAGTTACTTCCCTGCTATTTCCTCAATCTTTTTCAATGCCTCTTCATATGCGCTATCTGGTAACGCTACATAACCAACAGCCTCAGCCATAGAACCAGCATTTTCAAGTGTATACTTTGTAAAATCATATACTGTATCATTTTTCAATGATCCATGTTTCACATAGATAAACAATGGTCGAGATAATGGTTCATATTCACCAGACTGAATCGTATCTTGATTCGGTGTAATTGCATCTCCCTTACTATTAACAATCGGTACTACTTTTAGTGTATCTTTATTTTCTAAATAATAGGCATAACCAAAGTAGCCTATTCCATTTTTCGTTCCTGAGATACCTTGTACAAGTACATTGTCATCCTCTGACAATGAGGCGTCTTTTCGAATTTGTGCACCGTCTAAAATTACTTCGTCAAAATAATCAAATGTTCCTGAGTCAGATCCTGGACTGAAAAATTCAATTTTTTCTTCCGGCCAACCTTCTCGAACATCTGCCCACGTTTTTACGCCTTCTCCTTCAGTCCACATTTTTTTTAATTCTTCCACAGTAAGTTGGTCTACCCAATCATTTTCTTTATTTACAACTACGGATAAACCATCAAGAGCTACCTTAAATTCTGTGTAATCAATTCCTTCTTCTTCTAACAATTTCTTTTCTTCTTCCTTGATAGGACGTGATGCGTTAGAAATATCGGTCTCACCAGCGATAAACTTTTCAAAGCCTCCACCTGTTCCTGACACACCAATTGGAACTTTCACATCTGGGTTCTCAGCTGAATATTCTTCAGCAACAGCCTCCATAATTGGAAAAACAGTAGATGATCCGTCAACTTCAACTTTTTGTTCTTCTTCAGCACTGCTACTTCCATCTCCATTACCACATGCAGCAAGAACTCCAAGTGATAGCAGCATTAATGCTGTTAATACAAATAGCTTTGTTTTCTTCAAAATAATTACCCCCAAATGTTTTGATTGTTAGAAAAGGGACTATCTCTTCCCCTCTACAACCCAATAGTAGCTTACTAGTATTAACTACCTATTAACTACATGTAAAGATAACGTAAAGTTAAAGAAAGATGGTTGAATCAACATATAGCATATTTACACACAAAAAAAGCCAAAACCTATTTATACAAAAGGTTTTGGCAAATTTATAATTTTTATTCTTCCGTTTTTTCATCTTTTTTGTCACTATTATCATTGTCACTTGATTTTGCACGTTCTTCTTTTAAATCAAAATATGCATCTAGTATTCTTTCACCTATATCATCATTAGGATGACCATACTTACTTCCTCCAGTGTTCGGTACAATAACAGAAAATGCAATCTCCGGTTTATCAAATGGTGCATACCCAACTAGTGTTAAATTTTCTGTATAGTCGCCTTCCGCACTATTCTCTGCTGTACCTGTTTTTCCAGCTGGATTATAATCCTTATCACTGAACCAGCTATATGCTGTTCCACCAGGTTCCTGAAAAGCTCTGCGAAATCCTTCCTGGACACGCTCAATATAACTTTGTTTCATGTCAATCCGATTTAACACATCGGTATTTATACTTTTATAAACAGGACCTAAATTATTTTCATAAGGTGTAGGCATTCGAATTTCCTTCACTAAATGCGGGCGCACTCGATATCCATCGTTAGCAATTGTTGAAACGTATTGCGCCAACTGCATAGCTGTAAATGTATCATACTGCCCAATCGCAAAGTCCAAAAAATTACCTGCTTGTGGATTAACCCCTTTGTATCCAGAAGCTTCATATGGAAAATCAATTCCCGTTTTCACTCCTAGACCAAACTGGCTATAGTAATTACGTAATCTTTGAAACGGCTTGGATTCCCAATCAAACGATAGATTGTCATATGGAACATAATTAAAGTCACCGCCCATACGCATGGCAATGTAGAACATATATACGTTAGATGATTTTTGTAGTGCTGTAATATCATTTACTGCCCCTAAGTTACCTGTCCATGACGTTTTTCCGTCCGAATTTTTACCAATATAAATTGGCTTATCAACAAAGGTTTTATTAGGCTTTATTACTCCAGACTGTAGACCTGCCAACACAGTAGCACCCTTTATTGCTGAACCAGGACGATGGGAAGAATACAATGTTCTTAATGCAGCATTCTTATACTCTTTATCCTCTTCATCATAATACTTTCCTGAAACTGCTAAAATTTCTCCTGTCTGTGGTCGCATCATAACTACCATCGCATCATTTAAATGTCTATTTCCGTATGGATGTTCCGATTTTTCATTTTTTAAAACATCAAGAACAATTTTATCAATCCGTTTTTGCAGTTCCATATCAACCGTTAAAACTAAATCTTTTCCACGCTCACCCTCAACAGCTACTTCGGAATCAATTATCTTACCTTCCTTATTTGTTGTATACAGGATTTGCTCTTTTCTACCTCTTAATACATTTTCGTACTGCTCTTCTAAACCGCTCTTCCCAACCCGATCATTCGGTTTGTATCCATGGGATAAATAGTATTCTTCTTTTTCAGCTAATATCCCTTGTTCTTGTGATGTTATTGTACCGAAGAAATTACTAAAGGTTTCATCAAACGGATATATACGATCCCAATCTGTCGTTGCATTAATTCCCTCAAGTTCACTTAAATGCTCAGCGACGCGGGCATATTCTTCTGGTGTGACATTTTCATTCTTTACAACTTGAGGTGTAAGCGTTTGTGCCTTATCAAGTTCCTTTTTGATAAGCATAATCTCTTTATCCTTATCTGAAAAGTTGCTAATTTCTTCCTTAGTGATTCGGTCTAAAATTGTATTGTATTGTTCAGCTGGTTCCATACCTTCTGCTTCTTTTGCAGATAAACGATCTTTTGCTTCTTCCTGATGTAGCAGATACCAATATTCTTTCTTATTCCGTTCTGTGATAGTTTCTAGTACCTCTTCTTTATTCTCTTTATTGTACATGGAAATATATTCTGACAATTTTTCAGCAACTTCCAATCGTTTCGTTGCATCAACGCCCTTAGCTGGCGTATAAGTTATGGCATACAATGGTTTATTGTCCACTACCACATTTCCATTTCGGTCATACATTTTTCCACGAGGTACAGGAATTTTTGTCGTATCTTTAATTGTTCGATCGATTTCTTTTTGAAAGCCTTCCCCATTTAGGATTTGGACAACTCCTAATTGAAGTACTAAAACAGAAAATAACAAAAAGACCACAAAAAATAATATGTTTAAACGAAAGGGAAGCTGTGCCTTTTTCTTCTTTTTCTTATTATTCACCAAGAATCTCCCCCCATTCAGTACGCACATTACCTCCTATTATATCATGTATTATCATAAATTCTAACAGATTTTAGCGATTTTTTTCGTCAGTCATTTGTTCCTTTATCATTACTTCTTTTTTGGGAGAGCTTCCTAAATAAATATTTCTAATGAAAAAGTAAATAAACAAATGACCTGTGCCTAATGTTACCAATAAAATAGGAATAACCTTTTCAGCTTGAAATAGAGATACTGTAATAAGAAAGATAAGAATAGATGAAACACGACCAATATTAACAAACAATTCTCTAACAACAATGTATTCCACACGTAATTCTTTTGCCTTCCAGCCCTTTCCAATAACATCGTATGTAAGTGATGCATACGGAACATTTATTATTGGATAGGCAATACCAATTAGAATAGCGTAAAAAATTAGGTTCGCATAGCTTATATGAAACAAAATAATATAAATGGAAAAGTAAAGAATTAATGCTCCCGCCAATATTGCCTTCTTTCTTCTATATGGTTTAATAAATTTTGTAACTGCAAAGTAAAACACAAACGAAAGACCTGACAAGAATAAATTAAACATACC
This sequence comes from Virgibacillus ndiopensis, assembly GCF_900187325.1. Classification (GTDB taxonomy): domain Bacteria; phylum Bacillota; class Bacilli; order Bacillales; family Amphibacillaceae; genus Virgibacillus_E; species Virgibacillus_E ndiopensis. The sequence continues at coordinate 739,971 of NZ_FZMZ01000005.1, forward strand.
TAAAGCAAATTCACTTTTTGTAACCAAGAAGACCCAAATAGCAATGATAAATCCGAAAATCCCTTCTCGTAATCCTTGAAAAATATGTGCATGAAGGATTTTTCTCCAATTTTTATTGTGATGACGCTCTATCAGAATTCGCTTAAAATGAAAGCCCCCTTCAGCTTGGCGTCTTTTTAGTAAAAAGCTACAGGCAACAGCACCTATAAATAATATAAAGGAAACGGTGAAAATTGTTTTATACCCAAAGTTTTCGGACATGTTAGCTATAATAATCCCTGCTAATAGTGGACCAACCATACCGCCAAATGATTGTAAAATCCCCAAAAATCCATTAAAAAAATCTCTCGTTTCGGGTTCAGTTATCTCAAAGGTTAAGACATTAAATGCAAGCCAATAGAATCCATATCCTACGCCAAGAAGACTTCCTAGCACAAAATTATAAGTTGAAGCTTTGTCAGCAATGATTAAAACACTCAAAAAAAATAGAGATAAAAATATTACCCCTAAGCGCAGTACGATTACTCGATCAATCCTCTTCGCTATTTTACCAGCGAGAATAAACGTAATTGGTTGAAACAAAAATATACCTAAATTGTACATTGCAATCGTAATATAGTCACCAGACTGTTTCCATAAATAAATATTTACAAATGTATTGGATAGAAAAATCCCTAATGAATAGAGTCCTCCAATCACTAATAAAAAAACCAAATCTCTTGTTATATCAACTTTTCCAGTTATGTATTCTATTCCTTTTCCCATTATTAAGCTCCCCTTCTGTATAACTTTAGTGTTGGCAAATCATCATAAGATATACGGAAGCTTTTTAAAACAAAATAAGCGCATGAGCAATGCCCATACGCTTTTAAAATCATTATTTATTTTGCATTATTATAATTTTTTGTCACTTCATCCCAGTTAACTACATTCCAGAAAGCTGAAACATATTCAGGACGTTTGTTTTGGTATTTAAGATAATAAGCATGTTCCCAAACGTCAAGTCCTAAGATAGGTGTTTTACCTTCCATTAAAGGAGTGTCTTGGTTAGGAGTGCTTGTTACTTCAAGTTCTCCATTGTTTACAACTAACCATGCCCAACCAGATCCAAAACGTCCAGTTGCAGCAGCTTCAAATTCTTCTTTGAATTTATCAAAGCTACCAAATTTACCGTTTATTTTATCAGCTAATTCTCCAGATGGTTCGCCGCCACCATTAGGTGAAAGAACTTTCCAGAATAAGCTGTGGTTCGCATGTCCGCCACCATTATTGCGTACAGCTGTACGAATATTTTCAGGCACTGCATCTAAATTACTCACAAGATCCTCAAGAGATTTACTTTGAAGGTCTGCATGTCCTTCAAGTGCACCGTTAAGTTTTGTTACATAAGTATTGTGATGCTTCGTATGGTGAATATTCATTGTTTCTTTGTCCACTGATGGTTCTAAAGCATCATATGCGTATGGTAATTCTGGTAATTCAAATTTTGCCATTTTAAACTTCCTCCCTTAAAAAATAAGATTAAAAGGGTATAGCATTTCCCCTTTTAAAGCAAGATTATCAGAGCTTTATTATACTTGCAAATTATATGCATTTTTTTACAGTAAGAACAGTGAAAATCATAATTATATTTCCGATAATAAAAAAAACAAGCATTCGCTTGTTCAAATGAAAGTGGCTCCGGACGGAATCGAACCGCCGACACAAGGATTTTCAGTCCTTTGCTCTACCGACTGAGCTACAGAGCCGTAATATATTCGTTAGTAATTTTACACTGACATCTATTATGTATGGAGGAGGAAGAGGGATTCGAACCCCCGCGGGCTTTGACACCCCTGTCGGTTTTCAAGACCGATCCCTTCAGCCAGACTTGGGTATTCCTCCGAGTTTTTAATGGTGGACCCTGCAGGACTCGAACCTGCGACCGATCGGTTATGAGCCGATAGCTCTAACCAACTGAGCTAAGGGTCCTTCAATATTTTTATGGGGCGACCGGTGGGGATCGAACCCACGAGTGCCGGAGCCACAATCCGGTGCGTTAACCACTTCGCCACGACCGCCATTATATTGTTTATTTAAAATTAAGTATGGTAGCGGCGGAGGGGATCGAACCCCCGACCTCACGGGTATGAACCGTACGCTCTCGCCAGCTGAGCTACACCGCCATATGGCTCCACAGGTAGGATTCGAACCTACGACCGATCGGTTAACAGCCGATAGCTCTACCACTGAGCTACTGTGGAATAGTGATTTAAAATGATTTATTATTAACAAGCGACGAAATATAATTTATCATGTCTGACAACAAATGTCAATAACTTTTTGCAATCAATTTTTCGAAAACGTTATGTAAATGAAACAACAATAAATACTATAGCATCTTCCTTAATAGATTTCAATAAAAAATATCAAAAATATAATTTACATAAAAATCAAAAATGGTCTTCCCTCGTCAAAATCCGAGAAAAGACCATAATTTTTACTAATTAATCACCCAAAACTTCCTCCGCTATATTTACAGCGTGGTCTCCAATACGTTCCAGGTTGCTGATGATATCAACAAATACAATTCCGGCTGATCCATCACATAACCCTTCATTCATACGAATAATATGTTTTTTCCGATAGTTTCGTTCCATTTTATCAATTTGGTCCTCTTTTTGAATAACTGCCAGGGCCTCTTCTCTATCCATTTTATCTAAGGCTTTAACAGCTTGTTTTACAGTTAATATGGTCAAATCAAACATATTATTTAAATCTTCTTTAGCTTGATCTGTTAAATATACTTTATTGGATATTTTGTAATCAATTAACTCTATAATATTTTCAAAATGATCACCAATCCGTTCAATATCACGAACAGAATCCATAAGTGCGGTATGCTTAACACTTTCTAATTCTGACATTGACCCACCAGAAACCTCTACTAAATACTCGGTAATTTTTCTGTCTAAATTATTTAAAGCACCCTCAACCTGTGTAGCTACTTCTGAATGCTTTTGTTGCTGCGTAGTTAAATAAAGATTTGTTTCCTCTAGTCCTTTAACTGCATACTCACCCATACGAATAATTTCTGCCTTGGCTTGGTCTAAGGCTAAGGTAGAAGATTGTTGAATAAAAATTGGGTCTAAATGTTTTGGTTTATATTCTACAATGGCATCTTCACCCGGAATTATTTTCGTAACAATCCATGCCAATGCTCCAATAAACGGAAATTGAATAATAGTGTTTGCTAAATTAAAACTGCCATGCGCAAACGCAATAGTCATTTCTGCATTTAAGTTAAACTGGGCTTGTAAAAAGGAAACATATCTTGTAAACAAACCTAACAAGATTAGAAAAATAGTTGTACCGACAAGATTAAAAATGACATGAGTAAATGCTGCTCTTTTTGCCGCGACACTAGTACCTATCGCAGCTAAAACTGCAGTTATTGTTGTACCAATATTGTCCCCAAACAATACTGGTACCGCCGCTCTGATATCAATTGCTCCCTCTGAAAACAGCCCTTGAAGGATACCAATTGTTGCACTAGAACTTTGGACAATCACAGTAAACAAAGTACCAATTACAACACCTAATACTGGATTTGAACTCATGTTTAAAGTAAGTTCATGGAATGATTCTAATTCTCTAAGTGGAGACATACCACTACTCATCAATTCTAAGCCAAAAAATAGTGCACCAAAACCAAAGATAGCTTGACCTAAAGAAGTAACTTTTTGATTTTTGAAGAAAAATATTAAGAAACAGCCAATTGCAATGATTGGTAACGCATATTCGCCTAAATCAATACCTATAATAAATGCGGTAACCGTCGTACCAATATTTGCACCCATAATGACGCCGATAGCTTGTCTTAATGTCATAAACCCGGCATTTACTAGACCTACAGTTAACACCGTTGTGCCTGAACTACTTTGAATAAGTATGGTCACAATCATACCTGCAAGTACACCTAAAAAGGGATTGCTTGTAAATCTATCCAAAATTTCTCTTAGTCGATCGCCAGCTGACTTCTGCAAGCCTTCCCCCATGAATTTTATACCTATGAGGAATATACCTAAGCCCCCAATAAACTCAAAAATCAGCTTCTGTATATCAATATCCAATGATTATACCATCCCTTCATCTGTGTAGAATTCTGTCGTATACTTTTTCATTATTAATTACATATAAACATTTTGTAAAGGTATGTATAACATTCTTAACATTAAATTTACAATTGATCATAAAAGCGTTCTGTAATATATTCTCTACCCAATAATTAATCTCATACATTGTTTGTTTTTACAAAGTCTTGTTCGCCAGAAACTGCGACATAACACAAAATCATATTTGATACGCTGCGACCGCTACGGGAAAATACTACACGCACCCTGTTACAAGCAGTCCGTATACACGGATACTCCTAGGGCGAGAGCTCTCCATCCGCCCCGAAAAGTATAGTGTATACGGGCTGCGGGGAAATCGAAAGTGCGAAATCAATATAGTACTTACTTCGATTATATCAACTATGTAAAAAGATTAAGCATGTGTATTTTTTAGAGAACAGCCGTCCCAAAAAAACAATACTCTTGATTGTCTTTTACGTTTCAAGAGTATTGCCTTGTTGTTTATCGTTTATTTCTTCTACAAGTATTTTTGTACCGTCTACCTGTACCACTCGAACCAGACTACCTTTAGGAATCCAGCGACCGTTTGATAATGCGCTATAATCTTTATTATTAATACAAACAGTACCGACTGGACGCAAATCATTTAACGTTTTTCCGGTCTCGTTTACCAATTTTTTATATTCGTTGTTCATGGAGTTGTAGCCGGCTTCTTCCGTTAATTGATCTCTTAACGTTAATTTTGACCACATATCACGACGTTTAAAAACCTTCAAGAAAAAGAATGCAGAAAAGCCACCAATTAATACACCAATCACGGCATAAATACCTGCATAAATATTTGGTGCTGCTAAAGCCACTGATAGTAACATACTCGCTAAACCAAGCGTTGCAAGTGTTCCATCATTTAACAATTTTCCGTCAATGATTATGAGTAATAAACCTATAAAATAAATAATAATCATAATGATAAAGGAGCCTTCTAAATATGCGGAAAAATATACTGTAATAAAACCAATTCCAATAAGAGCAAAAAATCCACGCATATTCACTAATATTTCTCCAATTAGAAATAGCGTTCCAAACCCAGTTATGATAAAACCTATCCAATCAGTAGACAATATATCCATAATCCCCCTCCTTCACCCTTTACTTATTTAGTTATACGCATTAATACTGTTCAGAGTTTCATTAAAAGGAGAAAATAATATGAACTTTTTACAAAAATGTGGAATTTTCTTAGTAATTCTATTGTTAATAATAAGCGTTTATAAAGATTTAACAAGTGGAACACAAGAAAGTCTTGAACTTAATAAACCAATTGAAATAGAGCAAACATCTAAAAAATATAAGGTGGTTAAGGTTAAAGTACAATCAGGGGATACAGTTTTATCAATTATGGAAGAGGTAAATAACAATAACAAAACATTGGATATAACTAAAATATTGTCTGATTTTAAGGCAATTAACAATGAGGTTAGTCCACACGAATTAAAAGTTGGTAATTATTACTACTTTCCACTATATAAATAGAGAGGCTAACAAAATAGTCAGCCTCTCTATTTTTATACAAATGGCAATATAAAGAGTGTAATGATAATGGATACAGCACCTGCGATAATAGCAGTATTACCTAGCGTGTCTGCATCGCGGCTTTTAGCAATGAAACCTACAATAATCCCTGCTCCACCAAGAACGATCGGCCATACGAAAAATGATACAATGGATAATGCTAAAGCAATCCATCCAAACGTACTGTTTGCATGTGTATTTGAATCATCATCTTCCATTGTTACCGGTCGATCGAAATCATCAGCAGTCATTTCGGCAGCTGTTTCTTCATCGTTTAACCTCGATGGTTGTATAGTCGAATCTCGCTGTCCATTTAAATTTGTTGCAGCAAAATCTTGTGTGTCATTTTCACTTTTGGATGTTGGCCTGTTAACATTGTTCGTAGTACGTCCATATTCATCCATAAACAGATACCTCTCTTCCCATTTAATTGAGGTGCGTTTATAGTTTATGGATACTTTTCTATAATAACGGTGTTATTTTATGGAAAAACACAATGTTGTACTGTTTTTTTTCACCTGTCCAAGCTTCTTTTTAATCCATTACAGCATAGAATAAATCAGTAATGGAATTAAAGGGGAATGATGAATGTCTACTTTCATAAAAGAAATGATAGGTAAAAAAATGAAGCAACTTTCTCCAGACGAGCTACTTCATTATAGTAAGAAATATGGTTTTAACTTATCCAAAAATGAAGCACAGAATATCACTAAATACTTAAAAAACAACCAAATTAACCCATTCAGTGCTCAAGATCGAGTAATAATGTTAAAAGAATTAGCTCGTATTACTGATCTTCAAACTGCAAAAAAAGCACAAAAATTATTTGAGGAAATTATTAAATCCTATGGTTTAGAGCACCTTTTTTATTAAAACTGTTTTCTAGAAGATTGTTGCTTTTTCAAATGGAAAATCGTATTCCTTTATTAAAATAAAAGGAATAACGACGATAGTGGACGTTATTCCTTTTATTTTATTGATTTACAATTTTTTCTTTTAAATCCTCGTCAAAGGTATCGCCTTTTATCATTTCAATTTCAAATTTGTATGGCGGTTTTTTGTTTTTCTTATCTTCACCAACATATGGAGTCTCCAATATTTTTGGAAGCTCTTGCAATTGCGGGTGATGAATGACATAACGAAGAGCTTTGTATCCAATATGACCAAATCCGATGTTTTCATGACGATCCTTATGAGCCCCACGTTCATTTTTACTATCATTAACGTGAATTACTTTTAAACGATCAAGACCGATAATTTTATCAAATTGATTTAATACACCATCAAAATCATTTACAACATCATATCCCGCATCATGAATATGACACGTATCAAGACATACTGATAACTTTTCATTGAGTGTTACACCATCGAAGATTTTCGCTAATTCATCAAATGTACGACCAATTTCAGAACCTTTTCCTGCCATTGTTTCGAGAGCAATTTGAACATTTTGATCCTTTTCCAACACTTCGTTTAAACCTTCAATAATCTTTTCAATTCCGTCACTTGCCCCAGCTCCAACATGTGCACCTGGATGAAGTACAATTTGCTTAGCACCTAAAGCTTCCGTACGTTCTATTTCATTGCGTAAAAAGTTCACCCCTAATTCAAAGGTTGCATTTTTTACTGAGTTCCCGATGTTAATTATATAAGGAGCATGAACGACAACATCAACAATTCCATTTTTATCCATATGCTCAATTCCTGCTGCTATATTAAGCTCTTCAATCGGTTTTCTGCGAGTGTTTTGCGGAGCACCAGTATAAATCATAAATACGTTGGAACCATAAGAAACAGCTTCTTCACTTGATCCTAAAAGCATTTTTTTTCCACTCATTGATACATGTGATCCTATTTTCAACATATTCTTTCCCCTCTCTAAACTACAACTACTGTGATGTTATCATATATGGGCGATTATTTCTTCTTATACTTTTCCTTTTTTGAAAGTTGTTTTTTAATTGCATCTTTCTGTCTTATCATTTTTTTCTTATAACCAGGCTTTACCTTTTTAGTTTTTTTAACCTGTTTCCAAGCTTCTTTTTCAATGTTTGTTTCCGTTTTTGCCCTTAAAGTTCTTTCATTCCAGGCTTTTACCTCTTGCCATTCATTATTCTTAACATCATAATAAGTAAACTCTAATCCTTTTTGTTCTAATTTCTCAATAAGTTTAATATCCTGTTCATCATACAAACTAATGGCAGTACCTTCCATTCCAGCACGTGCTGTTCTCCCTACACGATGAATGTAAAACTCTTCTTCTTTCGGCAGTTGCGCGTTTATAACATGGCTTACTCCTTTTATATCAATTCCTCTCGAAGCCAAATCGGTTGCCACGATATATTGATATCGTAAGTTTTGAATGTCCTTTAATACACGTTTTCGCTCTCTCGGAGATAATCCGCCGTGGATTAATCCTACATCCATTCCTTTTTGTTGTAACTCAGCAGCTAATTCATTAGCAATTTGTTTTCCATTGGTAAAAATAATTGCCAAATAAGGTTGAATGGACTTTGAAATTTCAACAATAATATCAGATTCCTTACGATGTTTTAATGCAATTAATCGGTGTTCCATTGTTTCTGGAGAAAGCTTGTCATCAATTTTTACATGTAACGGATTTTCTAAATATTTTCTAAAGAAATGTTCCAATCGCTGTGGAATTGTTGCGGAAAAGACGAGTAATTGAATATTTTTTCTAGAACGAACCAGTAATTGATCAACCTCATTGATAAATCCTAAATCTAACATGAGATCAGCTTCGTCAATGACAAAAGACTTGGCCGAATAAATAGAAATAGCTTCCTCTTTAACCAAATCCAATATCCTTCCTGGTGTGCCAACAATAATATGTGGCGGTTCTTTCAATTTTTCCATCATTTTTTGCTTATCAGTTCCACCGACTAATAGTTTGGAAATCCATTTTTGATCCTTATCAGCATAATGAATGATTTTCTTTACTTCTTCATGAATTTGCATTGCAAGCTCCCTGGTAGGTGCTGTAATAACAAATTGCACTTCCCGTTTGCTAGCATCAATTTGATTAAACAATGGCAACAAATATGCATGTGTTTTACCAGATCCGGTATGAGACTGCCCTATTACACTTTGACCATTTAAAATAGCTGGAATTATTTCTTGCTGTATCGCAGTCGGGTTATAAAATTGCAGTCGTTCAATTACATCCTTTAAAATCGGGTGGAAAGAGAACTGACTAAAGTTATTGTTTTCCATATTAAAATACTCCTTTTTTTGAATAGTGTTTACACCATCCGAATATATAGCCTGTTTTTCATTATAAAGGACTTTATTAAATAAAGCGAAATGGTTCTGTATTTGCATGTGAAACCAGAACATCGACATTATGCTGTTGCAATTTTTGATCTAAATAGTGTTTTGTTGCCTGTTTCATAACTTTTTCTACATGATGCCCCGGATCAATAACAGAAAGACCCATTTGCCACGCATCCTGCGCCACATGAAATGTCATGTCACCTGTAACATATACATCAGCACCCTTATTTAGCGCATCATATATGTACTTCTCTCCACTTCCACCCAAAATTGCTACGTTTTTGACTTTTGCTTTTAAATTCCCTGTCACTCTTACATTTGGAACATTTAATTTGTTTTTCACATGTTCACAAAACGATTCAAGTGTCATACTATTTTCTAATAAACCAATTCTGCCAATCCCAGTTGCTTCTCCTTGAATTTCCATTGGATAAACATCATAGGCAACTTCGTCATAAGGATGAGCATTTTCCATAGCATTCAACACAGAAGGAAGAATTGATTCTGGTACAATTGTTTCTATTTTTACTTCTTCTACCATTTCTAATTCATTCGCCTGTCCGATATAGGGATTACTTCCTTCTAATGGTTTAAAACTACCTTTACCCGGTGTTTGAAATGTACAATGACTATAGTTACCAATATGACCAGCACCACTATTACTAAGTGCTTCCCTAACCTCTGTACTATGTGTATCTGGTACATAGACTGCAACTTTTACTAATTTTTCTCTATGTGACTCTATCAAAACTTCTTTTGTGTTTAATTCAAGTATGTCGCACAACATATCATTAACGCCACCATCTGCTACATCTAAATTGGTATGTGCCGCGTATACTGTTATATCATTCTGGATTAGTTTTTGAATAATACGCCCTTGTGGTGACTCAACATTTACCTGTTTGATTGACTTAAAGAACAGTGGGTGATGGGCAATAATTAAATCAACATTATTTTCAATAGCTTCTTCCACAACCGATTCTAATACATCTAGGGTAACCATAATTTTTCTTACAGGTTTTGATAACGATCCAAGCTGCATTCCAACATTATCCCAATCATAGGCTAAATGTTTTGGTGCCCATTCCTCAAGCATTCGAAAAACATCTAGATTACGGATTGTTTTTGCCATCTTGTATTTCCTCCCTTATCCACTCAAGTTCAGATTGAAACTGACTGATTTTATCATTAACCGGGACATTTGCCTGTTTCATTTGTATGATAACAAACTTCAGCTTTTCCATCTCCTGTTTCCATTTAGAGTAAAAAGCATCGGATTTATTTTGTAATAGTAATGGTCCAAATAATAATTCTTTTTCGGTAAGTTCTAATGTATTTCCACTTGTATTCAGATCACCAACAATTATTTCATAGAAATGTCCATTTTCTTCGATTACCTCTTCAGCTATGATTTCATAATTGTTTTTAACCATCCATGTACGTACACTTTTTGCGTCTACGTTTGGTTGCGTAATAATGCGTTCAACAGACTTAAGTTTATCCTTTCCATTCTCTAAAATAGCATGAATGAGTGTGCCTCCCATACCTGCGATAACAAGTTGTTTTATTTCGCCCTTTCTAATCACCGCTAGTCCATCCCCTAAACGGACATCGACCATATTCGCCAAATTATAATGGTTTACCGTTTCCTCTGCACTTCGATATGGACCAACATTCACTTCACCAGCTATTGCTTTCGCTGTGCTATCCTGCATACATACATGACATGGTAAATAAGCATGATCTGAACCAATATCAGCAAAAATAGCTCCTTTTGGTAGGTATGCAGCAACATTCATTAGTCTATTCGATGGTTTTAATTTTTCACTCATTTTTATCTCCTCGTATATAAAAGAAAGCTTTCTGCATTGTATCAGAAAGCTTTCTCTGTAGTTAAACCTGTAATAATATAAAATTACTTTTTCTCAGACAACCATTTTGCTATCGCTTCTGCTTGCGCATCCTCTTTGATTATTCCAGGTGGCATATCGCCTCTACCATTCATAACTATATCCTTAATTTCATCTTTAGATAGTCGGCTACCAACCTTTGTTAAGTCCGGACCCATTCCACCTGTCAAATCAGCACCATGACATGATGCACAATTGTTTTCAAAAATAGCTTCTGGATCATCTGCTGTTGCACCGCCTTCAGTTTGCTCCTGTTTCTCTCCGCCGCCTTCGTCAGCCTTCTGAATAGCGTCACGCTGGCCAATACCGACAACTGATAAAACGATTACCAAAGCAATCCCTATAACGGCTATAAGTGCATAAGGGATGACTGCGTTTCTTTTCATCCGTATTTCCTCCTTATGTAATCCCCTTAATCTAGTTTGCTAAAAAGACTATATTTATTTTACTCGAAAATCAATTTAGTTTAAAGGGATAAGTTGTGAAAACTTATAGAACAATGTAAAATGATGTAAAAATAATGCCAATTATTCCTATAACCCTTAAATATAATAATCTCTTTTGTTTACTCCAAGCGACCCATCCTATAAAATGCAATAATATTATCATCGCAGTCAACCATTGGACACTTGTAAGAACTTGACTAATAAAAACAGAAGTCAGAAGAATCAGCAACAAAAAGATGATTAATGAAAGATGAAATAATATATTATCTGCCAATTTAAAAGACCTATATTGCCAATAAGAAGAACCAACAAAAAGAAACAAGATACTGAGTTGCATTATGGGGTGAAATTCCGTAAAATATATAACAAGAAATGAAAACGGTACCAAGAGAAACTGTAATATAATTTGTATGATTAAGGAAATTTTAATCTTACGCTTTTCTACTAAAGCATCATTTTCACTAACTCCTGTCCCATTTGTATACAATGCAAGCAGGTAATCACAATACATATCCGGAAGCAATTTATGCTGTTTCCAATAATTTATTTCCTTAACGATTGTAGCAATTCGTTCTTCTGCCATACATATCACCTCTGGTTGAATGGCAAAATTCAGGTTCAAAATATTAAGTTTTAAATCCAGGTGTACAGTCATTGTTCACAATTTGTGCCCAATGACTGAAGCCCATTTATTCAAGGAAATCTTTTAAACGTTTACTGCGACTTGGATGGCGTAATTTACGTAATGCTTTAGCTTCAATTTGACGGATACGCTCTCTTGTAACACCGAAGACCTTTCCAACCTCTTCTAGTGTTCTTGTGCGTCCATCATCAAGTCCGAAGCGTAGGCGTAATACATTTTCTTCTCTGTCTGTAAGTGTATCTAAAACATCTTCTAACTGTTCTTTTAATAGCTCATATGAAGCATGATCAGAAGGAGAAATCGCCTCTTGATCCTCAATAAAATCACCTAAGTGGGAATCATCTTCTTCTCCAATCGGTGTTTCTAATGAGACTGGCTCTTGAGCAATTTTCAAAATATCTCGTACTTTATCAGGAGAAAGTTCCATTTCCTTACCAATTTCTTCAGGGGAAGGCTCTCGTCCTAAATCCTGCAGTAATTGACGTTGCACACGGATTAGCTTATTAATTGTTTCTACCATGTGTACAGGAATACGAATTGTTCTTGCCTGGTCAGCGATAGCACGGGTGATTGCCTGGCGAATCCACCATGTTGCATACGTACTAAATTTAAATCCTTTACGATAATCAAATTTTTCAACAGCCTTCATTAGACCCATATTTCCCTCTTGAATAAGGTCTAAAAACAACATTCCTCTACCTACATAACGTTTTGCAATGCTTACAACAAGGCGTAAGTTTGCTTCAGCAAGGCGTCTTTTTGCCTCATCATCACCTTGTTCAATTCTGTTTGCAAGTTCGATTTCTTCAGCTGCAGATAATAAATCTACACGACCAATTTCCTTTAGATACATACGAACCGGGTCATTGATCTTTATACCGAGGGGTACACTTAAATCATTTAGATCGAACTCTTCCTCTTTTGCTATTTGTTGCATTTTAGGGTCTTCTTCAGACTCACCGATTACTTCAACACCTTGCTCATTTAGGTACTCATAAAACTCGTCCACTTGATCTGATTCAATTTCGAATCCAGACAAACGATCGGCAACTTCTTCATAAGCCAATACACCACGTTTTTTGCCCAATTCCAATAATTGGTCTTTTGCTTGTTCAAGTGTTAATTCAGTTCCATTTTCCTTAGTTTGTGACGGCTTATTTTCGGCCATGAGTCCCCCTCCTTCCATACTACTAATAATTCAATTTGTATTTTTTAACTGTTTTTGTATTTCAATGATTTGCATTGCAATTTGTGCAGCTTTTAGCGGATCGTTCTGCTGTTCAGCTATTCTCTGCTGTTGTTTTAACGTCTTAATACTAGCCATGTCATTATTTTCAGCACGGATAATCCGTATATAATCATTGATTTCCTGATCACTAATATTCTCAATAACAGGAGACATTGCAATTTCAGTAACTAATTGTTTAATTGTCTGATCAGTTAACCTCTCAATAAACAAACTTACATCAGCTGTATGCCCTTCTTCATAAAAGGCATATAAATAAGTGGCAATAATCTTGTGCTCATCTATATTGAATGCCCCACCTATTTCCTCCTGCACTTTATCAGTTATGGACCTATCTTTCAACATATATGCAATCAATTGTTTTTCAGCATTTTGAAAAGCAGGTAATAACTTTTTTGACTGATAATATTTTGTAGCACTATTAGTATATCTTTTCTTTTCTCTCTTATCCTTATGGATCCCCATATTTTGGCGATGATTTTTAATTTCTTCAACTAAGGTATCCATCGATAAATTATATTCATTGCTAAGCTCTTTTAGATAATATTCCCGTTCAACGGAACTATCAATCCTTGCAAGCTCAGTAAGAACATTTTCTACATATTGAATGCGATCTCCTTCAAGATTTAAATTATAGTCTTTTTTTAAGTATCGCATATAAAAACTCATGTACGTACCGCTAGCTCTGATTACCTTATCGTTAAATGCATCGGGACCATAAGTCTTAATATATTCATCTGGATCCATCCCGTCATCTAATCGGGCTATTTTCACCTGACATCCTACTTGACGGAGTAAGTTGGCAGCTTTATACGTTGCCTCGGTTCCGGCTTTATCGGAGTCATAACAAAGCACTACTGTATCAACATAACGTCTTAGCAGTTTGGCTTGACTTTCAGTTAAGGCGGTACCTAATGTTGCAATTACATTTTTCACACCTGCCTGATATGCTGAAATAACATCCATATATCCTTCAAATAAAACAGCTTCACTACTTTTCCGGATATATTTTTTTGCTAAGTCAAAATTATACAGAATCTTACCTTTTTGAAACAGTTCGCTTTCTGAGCTATTTAAATACTTAGGTTCTTGATCTGTAATTGTTCTACCGCCAAATGCAATTGTTTTACCTAGATGATTTCGAATAGGGAAAATAACCCTTCCACTAAAACGATCTGAAACGCTATTATCTTCGTGTAAAGTCAATAAGCCAGATTTAACCAAAACTTGTTGATGAAAACCTTTTTTCTCTAGAAACTCTGCTGTAAAGCCCTTCACTTTTGATGCAAAACCCAATTGAAAAGTATCTATGGATTCCTCGCTTATCCCTCTTTCTTTAAAATAGTTGTACCCTTCTTTCCCATCTTTCGTAAATCTTAATAGATGATGATAAAGCTTGGTCAACCACTCATAGGCTGATAAAACATTTTGACTTTCTATTGATAGTGAACTTTCTTTCCTGACTCCTGTTTCAGGTAGCTTAATACCACTTCGATCAGCCAAAAATGTCAATGCTTCATAAAATGAAAAGCTTTCCATCTCCATTAAAAATGTCACTACATTTCCGCCTTTTCCACAACCAAAGCAATGAAAAATTTGTTTTTCCTGTGTGACTGAAAATGAGGGAGTTTTTTCACTATGAAACGGACATAAGCCAACATAGTTTCTCCCCTGCTTTTTCAATTGTACATATTCTCCAATAACATCAGCAATATCGTTGGCTTTTCTAACTTCTTCAATTACTTCTTCAGGAATCTGATTAGACATATCGACCACCACGTTCTATTATTCGAGACCACATGTAGAAAATCCTTCATGTTTCGACAATATTTTTTCTAAACCCGAAAAAAATTTCCTTCTATTGTGTCATGTAAGTTTAGAAGGAGCACACATGTCTATGTTTAATTGTGTAATCACTTACCATTGTGCCTCTTGTGGTAATAAGATAAACCTTTGTTGCAAATACTAAAAGAGATAAAAAATCACTCATTCTTGTATATTCATTATTTCTACATAAAAGAATAAGAATCCTTCTTAATTCGCAATGTTTTATTTTTCTGAATATCTAGACCTTTACAACAGTATCAAAGGTAATAAACTTTCTTATTTCATTTTTACACAAATATTAATTATAATACAATATATATTAAAATGCTAGAAAAAAATTATATATTTTTACAAAATAAAACACTCTGCAATTTTTATTACAGAATGTTTTAGTACCTATTCACTTTTTATTATTTTCTAATAAGACGCATAATACTATTTGCTGTTTCTTCAACCGCTTTATTAGAGACATTAACAACTTTGCAACCAATTTTGTTTACTACTTTATCAAAATAAGCAAGTTCCTGATGTATTCTGTTCATGTTTGCATATGTAGCTTGATCACCTAAACCTAAAGCCTTTAAGCGTTCCTTGCGAATATCATTTAGTTTTTCAGGTGTAATTCGTAAACCAATACACTTATCAGGGTCGACCTCATATAACTCTTCGGGTGGATCTACTTCCGGAACAATTGGTACGTTGGCAACCTTTATTCGCTTGTGGGCTAAATATTGTGATAGTGGCGTTTTTGATGTACGTGATACTCCTATCAAAATAATATCTGCTCTTGAAATCCCACGTGGATCTCTACCATCATCATACTTTACGGCGAATTCAATTGCTTCGACACGTTTAAAATAATCTTCATCCAGTTTATGAACTAAACCAGCCTCAAGTCTAGGAGGTTTTCCAAATACACGTTCCATAGAATCCATCATCGGACCCATGATATCAATTGCTTCAATATTAATTCTTTTTGCTGCGTTGTTTAAATGTTTACGGAGTAATGGATCAACTAACGTGAATCCAATAATCCCCTGTTTCTCTTTAGCCAAAAGTAACGCTTCATCAATTGTTTTCTTATCCTCTACATAAGGAATTCGCTGAATTTTATATTGGCCATTATTAAATTGACTTAAGCCAGCTTTAATTACCAATTCTGCCGTTTCACCAACAGAGTCTGATAAAACGAAAACTAATGGTTTTGTGCTCATATATATGCTCCTTCCTAACAGTACACACTCAAATAATCGCCAATTAGCAGTAAGTAAGAATTATTTGGTCTTTTTAAATACGTTACAAATGTTCATCCATTATCAATTCTACAAAAGCTTTTGTTATAGTTGTTTTCGTAATGCGTCCTACAACCTCAAGTCCATGATCAGTATCTTTTATTACTGGGATACCGTCAATTTGTTTGTTAATTAATTGTTTTGCTACATCTAACAGTAAATCGTCTTTTCTGCATATCGTAATATTCGGCATCCTTGTCATGATAATATGTACCGGAATATCATTTAAGTCCTGTTTACCGATACTCGCTCGTAACAAGTCCTTGCGTGATAAAACACCTGTTAAACATGCATGATCATCAACGACAAACAGTGTTCCAACATCCTCCAAGAACATTGTTGAAATTGCATCATATACAGATACACTTTCCTTAACGACAATTGGAACAGATTGATATTCATGTACCTTAAACTTCTTTATCTTCTCTGTAAGTAGTTCAGATCCTGTTTTTCCTGTAAAAAAATATCCTACGCGGGGTCTGGCATCCAAAAATCCAGCCATAGTTAAGATGGCTAAATCTGGACGTAAAGTAGCCCTTGTCAAACTTAATCGGTCTGCAATATGTTCCCCTGTAATTGGACCGTTTTCCTTAACTATCTCTATAATTTGTTCTTGTCTATTTGATAACTCCACTTCTTCACCACCCACCAGCACAATCGGTTATACTATTTAATAAATATTATAGACTATTTACAGCAAAAAAGAAAACTTTGTCATACTATATAAAAGCGAAGCGGGCTTAATTAACGGCGAAATGCGTAAGAAAAAGAGACCGACGTGTAAATGGCTTTTCGCACTACGGAGTTTCCATTGATACCGAACCTAAATTAAAAATGCTGTTTCCATTCGATCTTAGTCATATCAGCATAATCATAAATTAATTTCGCAACAAGATTGATTAATGCTAAACGGTTCTTACGGATATTTTCATCTTCAGCCATGACCATATTGTGTTCGAAAAAAGAATGTATCGGTTCCGCAAATTCACTCAATTGTTTCATAGCATAAATTGCATCACGATTTTTACTTTTATCCATATAATCATCGTAAACTTTTTGATATTTTTCATACAGTCCTTGTTCTGAAGAGGTTTCAAATAGATCTTTATTTACCTCAGCATACTGTGCTTTCTTAGATAAATTTAAGACACGCGTAAATGCTTCTTGTACCTGCTTAAATTCTGGGTCATTCCGTTTCTCTGACAAAACACTTGCCTTATCTAATGTATAACCAACAATTCCAATGTTATTAAACAGTACTGCCTGAATCACATCCTGTGATATAGATATTTCTTTCATTAAATAAGTAGCACGCATTTTGAAGAATTCAATGAGTTCGTTTGACACATTATCAGAGTCTTCTTTTTCAATATCTACTGTTTGATATAGATTTTGAGTTATTTCTAACAATGATTCAACAGAGATATTCCATTCATTTTCCTGTAGGGTTTTCAATATACCTACAGCTTGACGTCGAAGACCATAAGGATCCTGTGAACCTGTTGGGATTAGCCCTACAGAAATACAACCAACGATTGTATCTAGCTTATCTGCAACACTAACGATTGACCCTTCTATCGTTTCTGGCAAATCCCCATTGGCATGACGTGGCATATAATGTTCAGCAACAGCTTTTGCTACTATTTTATCTTCACCAAAGTTAATAGCGTATTTCTCACCCATAACACCTTGAAGTTCGGTAAATTCATTAACCATATTTGTCATTAGATCGAATTTACTGATTTGGGCAGCTCTTACAGCTCTTTGTTTTGTTTCTTGATCGACGTTCAGATGCGTGGCCAATGTTTCAGTAACGTTCGTAATGCGTTCCACTTTATCATGGATTGTACCTAGTTTTTCCTGAAAAACAACTTTTTCTAGCTTTTGTAAATAAAAATCTATTGTGTGTTTTTGATCTTCCTCATAGAAAAATTGTGCATCAGATAACCGTGCTTTTAATACTTTTTCGTTTCCTTTCACAACCGTTTGAAGCTTATGTTCATTACCATTCCGAACGCCTACAAAATGAGGAAGCAATTTACCGTCTTTTGATTCAACCGGAAAATAACGCTGGTGTTCTGCCATTGACGTAACCAATACTTCAGTTGGAAGCTTTAGAAATGACTCATCGAATGACCCCATAAAAACAGTCGGATACTCTACTAAATTACAAACTTCATTTAATAAGCTTGTTGAAATAGGAATGTTAAACCCTTCCTTTTCTTCTAGTTCCTTAATCCCGTCTACAATTAGTTTCTCCCGATGTTTAGCATCTGCAACTACATAATTTTGCGCAAGGGCATCAGCGTAATCATTTGGATGATTAAGTGTAATTGGCTCTCCTAAAAATCTATGCCCAAATGTTTGATTGCCAGTTGTAACACGTGCGATTTCAAATGGAACAATTTCATTATCAAATAATGCAACAAGCCAACGAATAGGCCGAGCATAACGAAGAATCTCTTCACCCCACCGCATATTTTTAGCAAACTGTAAAGCTAAAATAATATTCTTGAAGCCTGGAAGTAACTCTATTGTTTGTTTGCCTGTAATATGTTTTTTAACAAAAATATAGGATGTTCCATTTACCTCTTTTGTATAAATATCGTCGGTAGTTTTACCTTGCCCTTTTGTAAATCCGATGGCGGCTTTAGTCCAGTTTCCATCAGCATCTTTTGCAATTTTTTCAGCAGGCCCTTTTGCTTCTTCCTCCATTGTTGTTTGTTCTTCTGCCATATCATGAATAAGAACTGCAATTCTTCTTGGGGTTGAAAAAGAAGTAATAGACGTAAAAGAAATACGTAACTCTTTTAACCAGTCTTCCGTTTTTAATACAAGTTGCTGTTCTGCATCATCCACAAAGCGTGCAGGTAATTCCTCTAATCCAATTTCAAATAACGCATCCTTAGCCAATTATTTCTCCTCCTTCGATAACATTGGAAACCCTAGCTCTTCCCTTTTTGCAACATATGCTTTGGCGATACTTCTAGCTAAATTTCGAATTCGTGATATATAACCAGTTCGTTCTGTAACCGAAATAACTCCCTTGGCATCGAGCAAATTAAAAGTATGTGAACATTTAAGAACATAATCGTAAGCAGGGAATACCAGTCCATTATCCATAGTTCGCTTAGCTTCTAGTTCATACATGGTAAATAAATTAAATAACATATCGGTATCTGATTCTTCAAATGTATAGGTTGAGTGTTCAAATTCAGGTTGGAAGAAAATATCTTTAACGGTAACCCCATCTGTCCATTCCAAATCAAACACGTTTTCCTTATCTTGGATATAAGATGCCAACCGTTCTAGACCGTAAGTAAGCTCAACAGTTACTGGACTCGCTTCAAGACCACCAATTTGTTGAAAATAGGTAAATTGGGTGATTTCCATTCCATCGAGCCAAACTTCCCATCCAAGACCAGCAGCACCAAGTGTTGGATTTTCCCAATTATCTTCTACAAAGCGAATGTCATGTTCTAACGGATCAATTCCTAACGCCTTTAATGAATCTAAATACAATTCCTGAATATTATCTGGTGATGGCTTCATTATTACTTGAAATTGATGATGTTGATACAATCGGTTTGGGTTTTTACCATATCGACCGTCGGCAGGTCGTCTAGATGGTTCAACATATGCCACATTCCATGGCTCAGGTCCCAGACTACGTAACAATGTCATTGGAGACATTGTTCCAGCACCTTTTTCAACATCATATGCTTGGGTCAAAATACAATTTTGATCTGACCAATGCTTTTGCAGTGTTAATATCATTTCTTGAATATTCATTAATTCAAACTCCCATCATTTAGAGTAATAAAAAATCCCGTCCCTATGTCTAATAACAATAGACATAGGGACGGGATATATCCCGCGGTTCCACCCTATTTGCCCCATATTGGAGCCACTTTATTAGATTGCTCAGGAGGTGCCTTTCCCTTATTGCACTATTATCCAGCTCACACTATTCCGGACTCGCTTCAAATAGAAATCAATAAGTACTTTTTCTCCCTCATAGCAATAAAAATTATCATAGAAATATGTACAAATAATACTTTATAAATCAATGATTTGTCAATTAATACACTTACTTAAATTTGTCCAATTGTTTTAAAAACTTCTTTGTTTTTAAGAAATATCCGCCATAACGATCATAATAAGCATCCAAAATTTGGCGCAATAATAATATATTTTCGTTCTTTAATGATATTTTACCAATTCGTTCAAGACCAACACTTGTAAAAAGATGAAAAAGTCTTGCGATCGTATCAGGCAACCGAATTGACTCAGTATCGATATGTAAACACCTTTTACAAAGTAAACCACCCTCAACAATAGAAAATAAGAAGAGAGATTCTTTATTACCACAGTTAACACAACGGTCTACTATTGGGGCGAATCCACCCTTAACAAATAGTTTAAGCTCATACATCATAACTGGTATATCGGAATTTTCATTTTCTGCTATCCACGTTAACGTTTGGTACAGTTGTTCGTATAAATATGGTTCAGCTACTTTTGAATCAAGTAACTTATCCGTTAATTCTACAAGGTACGCAGCATAAGCAGTCTTTATTATGTCCTCTCGAATCGTTCGAAAAGAATTCACCATATCCCCTTGCTGAATTGTACTTAGCCCAGAATTAACATAAACCAAGAACTCACCATGAATGAATGGCTGCGTTACTGCAGCCATTCTACTTTTGGGTTTTTTCGCACCTTTAGCGATAGCTGTGAACTTCCCTATTTTCTTACTTAAAATTGTTACTAATTTATGTGTCTCTCCATAATCTTGCGTTTTGATTATGAGGCCTTCAATTTTTTCGAGCACACAGCGTCACCTTTCCTATCATTTGATACTGTATATGCTACATTTTTGTATCTAATTGAGTGATTTCTTCGTTTCCATCTTGAATTGGGTCTGGTGAATTGGGATTCACTTCTAACTCTTTCAATAACAAATAGGTTTCAATGTTTCCCGTCTGACTAAATAACTTCCAAGTAAAGTCGATCACAAGAAACCCCGCCTTTCTTAAATATTATTTGAAAAAGCACTCATTAATAGAATTACCACTGTACTATAAAGAATGAGTTTTAAATTTTACCATGTTTAATATTCATCACTTCGAAAACCAAATTCACGTAATTGGTTTTGTTTGTTTCGCCAATCCTTTTGAACCTTTATCCACAGTTCTAAATACACCTTTGTTCCAAGCAATGCTTCAATATCTTTGCGTGCGTTTTTTCCAATTGTTTTCAACATACTTCCTTGTTTTCCAATTAAAATCCCTTTTTGTGTTTTTCTTTCAGTCACAATAGTTGCTTGGATGAAAATAGCATTTGATTCTCTTTTCTCGATGTTTTCAATTATTACTGCAATGGAGTGGGGAATTTCCTCCCTTGTCAATTGCAAAACTTTTTCCCGAATTAACTCTCCAATAATAAATCGTTCTGGATGATCGGTAACTTGATCTTCTGGATAATATTGTGGTCCTTCAGGTAAACGTTCCTTAAGTAGTTCAAGTAAATGAGTAACGTTATTTCCTTGTAAAGCTGAAATAGGGATTATTTCTTCAAAATTATGTTTATCCTTGTACTTTTCAATTAATGGAAATAACTCGTCCGGGTGGATCAAATCAATCTTATTAATAATAAGAAAAACTGGTCGTTTAACCTTTTCTAATCGGTCCAAAATATATTGATCACCTTTGCCATAACCTTCATTTGCATTAATCATGAACAACACTGCGTCTACTTCATTCAATGTGTTTTCAGCTATTTTTACCATAAAGTCCCCTAAGCGATGCTTCGGTTTGTGTATTCCTGGTGTATCAATGAAGACCATTTGTGCATCATCTTGTGTTAAAACACCTTGTATCTTATTTCGGGTAGTTTGAGCCTTATCACTCATAATTGCAATCTTTTGACCAATGACTCTGTTCATAAACGTTGATTTTCCTACGTTAGGTCTCCCGATTATTGCAATAAAGCCTGATTTAAAGTTGTTTTCCATGCTGTATCCTCCGGTCCTCGAAAAGAAAAATGCTATACATATTCAATATTTTTTATAGGAGCTTTCCTTATGCTCGAGAGTATTTCTTTATGTTTATTTTATAATACTACAAATGCAATCTATTTTCATGCAATCGACAAAAGCTTTAAAAAGATTATTTACTTTATCAAAAATTGACATAGATATTAAATATGTAGGGGATTTAAGGTAGATGCATAAAGCAGTGGATTTGGTGGGGAAAGCGACTATGTTGAAAAGATTCAACGTAGAACCCTTTAATGTAAGGGTTCTACATGAAAAAAATTAGCTTAGGTATAAAAATGATTAAACCGACAATAGCTGCAATTATTGCTGAAATTAAAACAGAACCTGCAGCAATATCTTTAATAACTTTTGCCTTAGGATGGATATCTGGCTTAAGATAATCGATTATTTGTTCAATGGCAGTATTGATCATCTCCGCTATTAATACTAGTCCTATTACCAATAAAATGATAGACCATTCCAAAACCGACAAATGTAAAATAAATCCAATAATTATAACAATTGCAGCCGAACTAATATGAATTTGGAAATTCCGTTCAGACTTGATAGTTTTCACAAGACCATTCCATGCATAAGAAAAACCGATTGAATTCTTTCCTTTTTTATCGTGTGAGCCCGAATTCATCTAAAATTTCCTCTTGTTTTTGAAACATTTGTGCTTCGTCTACGTTATTCATATGGTCATATCCTAATAAATGAAGAAAGCCATGAACGGTTAGAAAACCTAATTCTCGTTCAAACGAATGGTTATAATCTTCAGCTTGTTCTTTAGCTCTATCAACTGAAATGACAATATCTCCTAATGTGAGCGGCATATCATCTCCAACAACATTTAACTCCCCTTCTACTGTTTCTTGTAATGCAAAAGAAATTACATCGGTAGGTCTGTCTTGCTGGCGATAATTTCGATTTAATTCTTGGATTTCATCATTATCAACAAAACTTACTGATACTTCTGCTTCATTAGAAATCCCTTCTTTTTTTGCAGCTAACAGCAATAAACGCTGTAACATGTCAATGTCATCAGTAGGAACTGTGTTAGTTTGATCATGAAAATCAATATACATGTTATTTTGCCTCCTTCATAGGATATTGAATTCTTGAATGGAATATCCCTTTTAAAGTTTCACAAATCGTCTTTTGAATCTTATTCAACTCTTTCATTGTAAGCGGACTCTCATTTAATTGTCCATCCATTAGCCGATCATTAATAATTGAAGCGACTATTTCCTCTATTTTTTGCTCTGTTGGTTCTTTTAATGATCGCACCGCCGCTTCAACAGAATCACAAATACATACAATCGCAGCTTCTTTTGTTTGCGGCTTTGGTCCGGGATAACGAAAATCAATTTCTTTTACATGTTTGTTCGTTTCTTTTTCTTTATAATAAAAGAATTTTAATAATGTTGTTCCATGATGCTGTAAAGCAATATCAATAATTTCTTTTGGTAATTTATGTTTTTTTAGCATCTTAGCCCCATCATATGGATGGTTTATAATAATTTCTGCACTTTGCCTTGGCTGTATGACATCATGCGGATTTTTAATGGATAATTGATTTTCTATAAAATAATGCGGTCTTACCGTTTTCCCAATATCATGATAATATGCCCCTACTCGAGCCAATAACCCATTTGCTCCTATTGCCTCACAAGCCGTTTCGCTTAAATTAGCAACCATAAGAGAATGATGGTATGTACCAGGTGCCTCCGTTAAAATCTTTCGTAATAGGGGCTGATTTGCACTCGATAATGATAATAACTTAATATCTGATAGAATTCCTAAGCCTGTTTCAAAAAACGGTAACAAACCGATTGTTAATACAGCTGATAAAATAGCTGAAGCAAATCCAAAACCTGACTGATAAATTAGGTCACTTAGTGAATATTTTTCAAAGGAAAGAAATAAAAATAATAATACAGTAAAAATATTTACAACAGCCATTCCTATTCCAGCTTTTACAATAGCTAATCTATCTTTAACATTCATTAAGAAAATAATGCCACCAATTTGGGAGAAAAAGAAATAAATACCTGCTTCAACATTTAAAGACCCTGGAATTTCACCGTTAAAAATAATACTACCTAGTATAGCGTATAAAATTGCCAATACAATCGCTAATCGTTCATGAATCAGCTGTTTTAGCAATAATGCACCGGTCGCTACAGGTACAACAAAGAATAATTGATTGATTTGCGTTGTGAAAAGGCTGGCAACTTTCATCAATGCTATAACAATAAAACTTATTATTAAGATTGAAGCAACTGTCCCTTTGTCCAATTTCTTTATCTTGTCTATTAGATACATTTCATAGAAAATCACACCCATGATTAATACAATTAACAAAGCTAAGCCTATTAGTGGATATATATTTCGTTCCTTGTTTAATAAACCTACTAATTTCAATTCTTCATAAATTTCATTCGTGATGGTCTGTCCCTCTCGAACAATTATTTCCCCAGCCCTAATGACAACCGGCTCTACACTACTTGCAGCTTCTTTTCTTGCATCCATGGTTTTCTCTACATCAAAAAACGAATTTTCTACAACAGCGAATTCACTTAACGAAATTAATGCCTGTCTTACATTATTACCTACACTTGAATATTTTACTTTTTGTTTCAGCTCAGCTACAGCACTTTGAACATTTTCAGTTCGAACACCATTGTTTAATACTTCTGATAAAGAGGTGATAAACAACTTTTTAGCTTCCTCGCGTTCTTCCTGTGTTGCCTCGAGTAGATGAATTAACATGGAGTCATTAATCTTCTCCGTTATTTCAGGTGAAAGTATATTCTGAAGACGTTGCACCTTTTCCTGAGTAGTTAATGATACATCTTGTTTTTCATCGTTAGAATCCTGTACATTTTTTTCATTACTATCCTCTAACTTCTCAATTGCATCAAAAATTTCATTAATATACCCTATTTGTTCGTCAGTAGTTTCATTCGATATATTAAATCTGTCTTCAACTGACTGAACGGTTTCCCGGGTTTTTCGTGTTGTTTCTTTTTCATTCTCTATCGTTATTGGTGAACGTATTGTTTCTTTCGCATAGTTAAAACGTTCAATATCATACGTTTCTGTAAAAACATTATTTAAAGTTAGCATGAAAAAGAAGATACCTAATACGACAACAGGTATTACAATTGTTATCCAAATTGATTTTAAATTTAATAAATAATCGATAAGCTTTGTTATCTTTTTCAGCATGCTTTTCCCCTCACCATCAGAAACGTATATACAGAAATAAGACCCAATTCATTAGGGTCTTACTTCGCGGAAATATCTAATTCGTTTTCTCATAAGCATCAATAATACGTTGTACTAAAGGATGTCTAACTACATCTGTTTGGTTTAAATGAATAAACGAAATTCCCTTTACATGGGATAAAAGTTGACTAGCCATCTGCAATCCTGATTTCACACCTTTAGGTAGATCAACTTGTGTGATATCTCCAGTTATGACCATCTTCGACCCAAACCCTAAACGCGTCAAAAACATTTTCATTTGCTCTGGAGTTGTATTTTGAGCCTCGTCCAAAATAACAAATGCATCATCCAGTGTCCTACCACGCATATAAGCAAGTGGAGCTATTTCTATAGTTTCTCGTTCAATAAGCCGAGCAGTATGTTCAGCCCCTAAAACATCGTGTAAAGCATCATATAGTGGACGTAAGTATGGATCGACTTTTTCCTTTAAATCTCCTGGTAAAAATCCTAAACTTTCCCCGGCCTCCACTGCTGGACGAGTAAGAATAATTCGTTTTACCAATCCATTTTTCAACGCATGAACCGCCATTACTACTGCTAAATATGTCTTTCCAGTACCAGCTGGGCCAATGCCAAATACAAGGTCATTCGTTTTAATTGCTGCAATGTAACTTCTTTGCCCTAACGTTTTTACTCGTATGGACTTACCTTTAACATTTTTTGTTATTTCATCTTCGAATAGCGTTTCCAATTGATTGATTTTGCCATTCTTAGCCAATTCAACTGCGTAAACAACATCGCGTTCTGATATTGTTAATCCTTTACGAATAATAGATAAAAGAGTTAATAAAATATCCTGAACTAATGTAATATCATCAGTCGTTCCAGAAACGCTGACTTGTTCCCCTCTAGTTACAATTGAAACATTTAATTGTTCCTCAAGTTGTTTTAAATATTTATCGTTGGTACCAAATAATGCTAACGCTTCATTTGGATTTGTAATTTGTAGATCAATTGTATTTAGGTTCTCCGACATAATCAATCTCCTTGTATTGGATCTGCTCTTGCTATATCTTCTTCTACCATCATATATAAGATTAATTTAACTTTACCATTCTCGGTTGTTTCTTGCAAAATTTTTTCTGATATTATTTTAGCATCTGGTTCCAGCCTCAACAATAGTTCACTTTTAGCTTGTTTAATTCCAACATTGATCGCTTCTTCTTTCGTTCGTTTTACTTTATTATACGTCTTTTCATTTAAAGTGGTTTCAACAAAATTGATCGGCAATTCCCATTTAAAAAAGTTAATTGGATTTTCATTTATCTCTTTATGAATATTTTCATACTCAGGCTCACCAAATCCCCAAATCGGTACCTTAAAATCGCCAAACTTTAAGGAATACTTTTTTTCCTTTTCACCTGTAAGCAATTCAAAATTAGCATTTAATGGCACTGTAACTTCTGTTTTGTACCATGTTTCAGCAATTATCTCCCCTTCTGCTGTAACATATTTTGATTTCCCCTCATTTTTCTTTTTATCTGATTCAGATTCCCCAGCAGGGTCAATTTTACCTGAAACTAGTATGTCTCCAGGCTCCACATAATCATTTACCCTAACTTTTGAAAGCCCCTTTGATACGTACATATTCTTGATAACACCTTTTTTTGTTGCAACAAGGTTTCTTGGTCCTTGTACTTCTTTTTCCTTTACAATTGATTTCTCAACACCCTCAAGATAATAGGTTGTCCCTTTTTTACTCACACCAATCCACAGCAATTCCGGTATATCATTAACCAGCTTTTGTTGTAGGACACTTGGTGGAGCTTGGGATAGACTCCATGCTCCGGGATGAACACCATAATTATTCAATTGTTTTACAATTTTCTTTTCGGTGTCCTTTGATACACTTGTTATTTTTACTTCCCAGATTATATTTGATAAAAATATAATTAATAAAATGCTTATTAAAAGTCCAAAAACGATTTCTTTCCTTCGTGTTATTCGTTTTAACAAAAATGGGGTCCCTGACTTGTCTATAAAAGCTATCTTGTAATTAGTTTCTCTCCTAATTCGTTTAATATTTTTTATATCATGGAGCCTGACTTTTCCACTACACTCCGTTTTTCCTTGTTTTTTTATGTCCCATACAGGGACCCCTCTTTTCACGCATTTTTGAAAAAAAAGCTCTGGCTTGTGCCCTGTTACTAATATAGTTACAGAACCAGTTATATACGATCCTTGTATCTTTTTCATGTCCGCCTCCTTTAAATAACATTCATTAATCTGGTTATTATCCTGGTAAAAACTTAACCTCTGTAATATTTCCTTCAAGTAAAATTTCTTCTGGTAACATTGTTTTCAATACAAACGATGATCCAAGAATTTGGATAAACCCTTTTTTTGTTTTTAGTTTAAGCTCCGTTTCAGAGTAAGTAACAAGTCCTTGATGATTCTCGATATAGACATGTATTTGTCCAATCATTGTAATCCGAGGTAGTTCCAGTATTACATCGGAAGGAAGTGCCAGGTATTTCGTTAACCACGGACCTATTCGTTGATGCAAACTTTTCACGTATACAGAGCCCCCTCTCACATTCATGTTTATGATAATGAACAATAGATAAGAACAAAAAAAGCCCCAAGGATAGAATGCACCATATGCACGCTTATTCCTTGAGGCACTTTAAGTAGCCTATTTTCTACGATTTTCTATTACACTCTTATATGGCTTAACCGCTCTAGGTGGACCTAAAACTTCTGCCATAATAATACCATCAACCAATCCTTTTCCTGTCAAATTACGTTTAACCTGCTTTTTCATCTTTGTTTTTTGTTGAGTATCATAACGAACCTGTTTGTTAATCGTATTGCCAATGATAGCATCATGGTTAAGGTCTTCCTGAGACGATTTCCGATTTGCATTCATTCGTTCTGCCAATTGCTGCATTTGTTTTTCTTGCTGTTCTTTCAATGTTTGCGTGTTTATAGATGCTTGAGTTGACGATGAATGACGTTGCGATTGACCACTTCCGCCAGAGGGCGTTGTAGTCGGTTTTGGAACCTGATATGGTTTGTTATGTTCTCCATCAGAGTTCTTATTTGATTTATCTTTTAAAAAGCCAACAATACCGCCAATGATGGCTAAAACCACAAGAAAATTTCCGAAGATGGCATCAAATATCCCTTCCATCATAGCCCACCTCCTTTACAGACAAGTTAGACCTATTATTTATCGTTTTCTTCACTGTCATCTTTGGAAAGCTTTCCGATTGTGTCACGCATATCAGTATCAGCATCAATGTTTTTGTAGTTCATATAATCCATCACACCTAAATTACCAGAACGTAACGCTTCAGCAAGGGCTCGTGGTACATCAGCTTCCGCTTCAACAACTTTCGCACGCATTTCTTCAACTTTTGCAACCATTTCTTGCTCTTGAGCAACAGCCATTGCACGTCTTTCTTCGGCTTTCGCTTGTGCAATATTTTTATCCGCTTCAGCTTGGTCTGTTTGTAAAATGGCTCCGATATTTTTGCCGATATCTACATCAGCGATATCAATCGATAAAATTTCAAATGCTGTTCCTGCATCTAATCCTTTACTTAATACATTATGAGAAATCGAATCAGGATTTTCTAATACTTTTGTATGCGCCTCTGAACTACCAATTGTGCTAACGACACCTTCACCAACACGTGCAATAACAGTCTCTTCACCGGCACCACCAACAAGACGATCGATATTTGCACGAACTGTAATTCTAGCTTTTGCTTTTACTTCAATACCATCCATCGCGATACCAGCAATAAACGGCGTTTCAATTACCTTTGGATTTACACTCATTTGAACTGCTTCAAGAACGTCCCGACCAGCTAAATCAATAGCAGCTCCACGTTCAAAGCTTAGTTCAATATTAGCTCGGTGTGCAGCAATTAAAGCATTAACCACTCTATCAACGTTACCTCCAGCAAGATAATGACTCTCAAGTTGATTTGTTTGAACATTTAGTCCTGCTTTATGAGCCTTAATTAAAGGATTAATTACTCTTGAAGGCACGACTCGACGCAATCGCATCCCTACTAATGTAAATATTCCTACTTTAACACCTGCTGCTAATGCACTAATCCATAGCATTACAGGTATAAACGTAAATAATACTGCAACTGCAATTATAATGACCCCGATTATTATAATCGGCATTAGTTGTTCTAATTCCATTTCCTACTCCTCCTAAAATTTCTATTTATTTTTTATATTTCTCGAACGACAACACGAACTCCTTCTACTTTAACCACTCTTATAGATTTATCCTTTTGAATAAAACTTCCTTCAGAAACAACATCTATACGTTCATTATCAAATGAAGCGATTCCAGAAGGACGTAACGGAGTAACAGTCACCCCCTCTAAACCAATAAGTTCTAATCGATTAACAGATGATACGTATCCCAATTCCGTAGAAGTTTGATCTTTTAAAATAATATGTCGGAAAAAACCTTTTTCCATTCCAATCGTCTTAAACAAGATAATAGCTGCCACAATAGCGACTAGGAATGCAATACCAATACTCATTGACATATGCCCTAAATCCTGACCAGACAATAACAGTGACCAAACAATTGATCCTATCCCCAATAATCCAACAATTCCGCCTGGCACAAAAAATTCCGCAATAATTAAAACAATACCTAAAACAAGCAAAATAATTGCTTCAAATCCAGCTAATCCTGCAACGATATGCCCATAAAAGAACAAGACAAGTGACAGTAACCCCATTATTCCAGGAATACCAAATCCCGGTGAATACAGCTCTACAATCAGACCAAGACTTGCTATAGACAAAAGTATTGGAACTACTACTGGATTCGTTAAAATTCCTGCAAGTTCTTCTGATAATGTAGGTTCCATTTCAACAACTGTGGACTTACTTAAACCTAGTTCACCTAATAAGTCGACCCTATCCTCTACCGTACCTTTCGAATATTCCGTCTCAATTGCAGTTGAAGGATCTAATGTTAAAAACTCACCCTCTGGTGCCCCGTATTCTGGTAGGTCAATGTTAGGATCTGCCATTGCTGCAGCAAATAAAGGATCTCTCCCCTTGGATTCTGCTGCACTTTTCATAGCTGAAAGCCATGCAGATTGAGCCTTTTTGTCGGCAGCTGTTCCATCCTGATTAATTACACCACTAGCACCCATTGTTGCTTGAGGATTCATATAAATTGAATCTGTATTTAAGGCAATATACGAACCTGCAGACAACGCTTGGTTTACAACATATGCTGTAGTAGGAATATCAAGATTTTGAAGGAGTTCGGCAATCTGGCCAGCTACATCAACCCGGCCACCAGGCGTATCAATTTCAAATATTATGTGATCAGCACCAGCTTCTCTAGCTTCCTTTGTTGCTCTGGTTAGGAAAGCTTCCAATCCCTTTTCGACTTCATCTTCAATAGGAATAACGTATACTAGCTTTCCATTGCCATCATTTTCGGCATGTACGACATCGGTTTTATCTATTGATAATAACATAATAGCTAAAACTAATAATATGTATGTTAGCAACCTCCTTTTCAGCAAATTATACCACCCCCTTTTACTCCTTGCTAATTATACGAATGCTATCATCTATAGGTTTCATTTTATCCGAATAATACATATTTGCCAAAAATACCTCAATACTAATTTTAGCACAATAAAAAAGATACTTTTTATCTATAAGAAAAGGTCCTTGCCAATCTTGACAAGGACCCACCCGGTGTACTTATTCAGTAATGAGTTTTTAACTTAAATTCTTTTGTACAAGCTGGTTTATTTTAGAGCCATCAGCCTTTCCTTTTACCTTTGGCATAATAGCACTCATTACTTTACCCATATCTTTTTTAGATGTTGCATTAACTTCTTGAATCGTCGACTGAACTATTGCCACAAGCTCATCTTCTGATAGCTGTTGTGGCATATATTCCTGTAAAATATTGATTTCAATTTCAAGTTTTTTAACAAGATCATCACGTCCAGCTGTTTTAAATTCTTGGAGGGAATCAGTTCTTTGCTTTAACTCTCTAGACAAAATAGTTAACTCTTCGTCTTCTGAAAGATGATCGTTACCAAGTTTAATCGATTCATTTTGCAATGAAGCTTTTACCATCCGAATAACACTAAGGGTTTCCTTATCCTTATTCTTCATCGCTTGCTTCATATCTTGATTCAGCTGTTCTAGTAATGACATGTTTAAGCACCCACTTTAGTATTTACGCTTTCTAGCAGCTTCAGATTTCTTCTTACGTCTAACGCTAGGTTTTTCATAGTGTTCACGCTTACGATATTCTTGCAGTGTTCCACTTTTTGATACACTACGCTTGAAGCGACGAAGAGCATCCTCAAGAGACTCGTTTTTACGAACGCGAGTTGTATTTGACATGCTAATTTCCCCTCCCTCCGAAGCATAAAACAAGATTGTACAGGCATAATAGCATTGTATAACATGCCTTCTGTAATTATAATATAACCTATCAAACAGGTCAACAAATTTTCAATGAAGAAAATAGAAATCGATATAACAAATGAAATTATATTGTTTAGTAATCAGAAGTTCCTTTATTTCCAGCTATAATATCTACACCAGCACTGGCACCTATTCTAGTAGCTCCAGCATCGATCATTGCTTTTGTTGATTCTAAATCACGTACTCCACCCGATGCTTTTACACCCATTTCACTACCTACTGTTTGACGCATTAACTTAATATCCTCTATAGTTGCACCGCCACCAGAAAAGCCAGTTGATGTTTTTACAAAGTCAGCACCAGCTTCTTTCGCTAATTTACATGCTCGTACCTTTTCATCTTCTGATAGTAAAGAAGTTTCGATGATTACTTTTGTCAAAGCTTTACCTTTTGCTGCATTCACTACTGCCTCTATATCCTGTAGAACAACATTGTCTTTATTTGATTTTAATGCTCCAACGTTGATCACCATATCTACCTCAGTAGCACCATCTTTAATTGCCTTATTTGTTTCAAATACTTTAGTTTCAGTAGTTGTAGCTCCCAAAGGAAATCCAATAACTGTACATACCTTTACATCTGTATCTTTTAAACGCTGATAACAATACGATACCCAGTACGGATTTACACATACTGATGCAAATCCATGTTCACTTGCTTCTTCAACAATTTGACTTATTTTTTCTTCTTTTGTTTCTGGTTTTAATTGCGTATGATCAATATACTTTGCAAGGTCTTTACTCATTCATAACTTCCTTTCTCATCTGTTGTACGTACCTCTTCGCTAATGATAGCATGGTTTCACTAAAAAATCTATCTAAAAAATAATCCCGGATTCAATCAGGAACCGGGATATTATGAAATTACTTCAATATTTTTATTAGTAGCTTTATCCATAATTCTTACAAAAGTTCCTTCATTATACGGATAACCGGACTTTGTAATTTTCACACGTACAATCTGCCCAATCATTTCTTGACTACCAGAAAATACTACTTTCAAATAGTTGTCTGTATAACCAACAAGCAAATCAGGATTATTTTGATCTGGCATGCGTTCCTCTGGAATTACTTCTAACACTTCATTCTCGTATTCTGACGCATACTCATTTGCCAGTTGATCTGATAATTCAATCATACGATGCACACGATGATCTTTAACAGCATCGTCAACTTGCTCCTTCATTCGTGCTGCTGGAGTACCAGTTCTCCTTGAAAAAGGAAAAACATGAAGTTCAGAATAACCAATTTCCTTAATAAAATTGTATGTTTCCATAAATTCTTCTTCTGTTTCCCCCGGAAAACCAACTATAACATCAGAAGTAATAGCAAGTCCTGGTAACGCTTTACGAATCTTTTCTACTTTTTGTTTATAATATTCACTTGAATACTTCCTGCGCATCCTTTCGAGTACTGTATCAGATCCAGATTGCAAAGGTATGTGTAAATGACGCACAATTTTTTCCGATTTATCTAGTACATCAATTACTTCGTCCGTAATTTGACTTGCTTCAATTGAAGATATACGAATCCGTTTTAACCCATCAACCTTCGTTTCTAATTCCCTAAGAAGTTTTGCAAAATTATAGTCGTTCATGTCTTCTCCATAACCTGCAGTATGAATGCCAGTTAATACAATTTCTTTATAACCTGCATCAACTAAACGCTGTGCTTGAACAATTACATCTTCTGGTCTTCTAGAACGCAACAAACCACGTGACCAAGGGATAATACAAAATGTACAAAAGTTATTACATCCTTCTTGAATTTTCAAAGAAGCCCGTGTACGATCTGTAAATTCTGGAACATCCATTTCTTCAAATACACGGTTTTTCATAATATTTGTAACACCATTAATTGGTTCACGTGTTTTTAGATGTTCTTCAATATAACCAATCATACTTTTTCGATTTTGTGTACCGACAACAATATCAACTCCAGGGATTTCCATAATTTCTCCCGGAGAGGTTTGTGCATAACATCCTGTCACACAAACCACTGCTTCAGGGTTTTCCCGGACAGCACGCCTTATTATCTGGCGACTTTTCTTGTCTCCGGTATTGGTAACGGTACATGTATTAATAACATAGACGTCGGATTGACGGTCAAATTCGACACGTTCATATCCATTATCTTTAAACATGTTCCAAATTCCTTCAGTTTCATAATGGTTAACTTTACAACCTAATGTGTGAAATGCTACTGTTGGCATCATAAATACCTCAATTCTTCAAAATGATAAGAAATACTAGCTAAAACATAAAGTGGAGCAGTTTCTGTTCGTAATATTCGTGGCCCTAATCGCACAGAATAAAAATCATTTGCTTTAAATTTTTCAACCTCATCTGTAGAAAAACCGCCTTCTGGACCAATACAAACAAGTACATTCTGCCCTTTTTCAATCGTACTGACTAATTTTCCAAATGATTGATGTTCTAACACTTTAGCCTCTTCTTCATAAGCAAAGATCTTAACATCATATTGTTTACTCGCTTCGATTAATTCCTCTATTCCCAAAACTGGTTTTAATTCAGGTATCCTGTTCCGATGACTTTGTTCACTTGCTTCCTTCACTATTTTAGAAAACCGATTCATTTTCTTTTCTGCTTTTTTCGCATCCCAAACTACTACTGATCTTGCAGCTTGAAACGGAATAAACGCTTCAGCGCCTAGTTCTGTACCTTTTTGTAATACATATTCAAATTTATCACTCTTTGGTAAGCCTTGTGCAATAGTTACGTTCACCGGTAATTCAGCGTTATCTTTTAACCACTCCTGTACTTGTACCGTAATATCTCCTTGCCCTACAAAAGTAATGATACATTTAGCAGCTCGACCATTAGGATGGTTACATATAATCATACTACCTTCTTTATACCGCATAACTTTAGAAATGTGATGAGCGTCATCTCCTGAAATGTTTACTTCATGATTGTGCCAGTTTTTTTCAGGGACAAAATAGCGTTGCATAAGGAGCACCTACTTTTATTAAATCTTCTTTGCTATAATGGAAACCCAATCTTCCATTTCATTTACTTCTAAAATTTCAAAACCATTTTTCTCCAATTCATCTTTAACCAAACTTTTTTTGGCTTGAATGATTCCTGAAGTGATAAACAACCCATTATGTTTTAGATTATTCCATGCATCCGAAATAAAGCGGACAATAATTTCAGCTAAAATATTGGAAACAACAATATCCGCTTCAAAGTTCACATGATCCAATAAATTATTTTGCTTCGTTATAATTTGTTGATCTACTTTATTAAGTTTTGTATTAAGTTTAGTACTTTTAACAGCTACTTCATCTAAATCATATGCATATACCTTTTTGGCTCCAAGTAAAACAGAGGCAATACTCAAAACACCAGTCCCACACCCAACATCAATTAACTCGTCATCTTTCTGAATATATTGTTCAAGTCCCTGTATACTTAATACAGTTGTCGGATGTGTGCCAGTTCCGAATGCCATACCTGGGTCTAATTCAATAATTAATTCGTCGCTTGATACTGGTGGATAGTCTTCCCATGTAGGTGTGATGGTAATCTTCTTTGATATTTTGACAGGCTTGTAATATTTTTTCCATGCTGTCGCCCATTCTTCCTCATTAATCTCACTAAGGGTTACCTGGTTACTCCCCAGATCAATATCATATAACATTAATCCGTTAATCGCCTGCTTTATTTCATTAACTGTTTCACCTAAAAAACTGTTAACAGGTAAATAGGCCTTAACATATACGCCTTCTTCTGGGTATTCGTTTGGATCAAGTTCATAGATTTCCCCATAGGTATTGTCACGTTCTTTTACTAAATCCAGTGGATCTTCAATTACCACACCACTTGCTCCAGTTTCATGAAGTATATGAGAAATTGGCTCAATAGCTTCATTCGTCGTATGAATGCATATTTCTGACCATTTCAATACAACCCACCCATTTCTTAGAAAATCCTAACAGGTTTTCTTTTTTAATATGTAAATGAGGCTGGGACAAAAGTGTTTTAACCAAAGAAAAATCCGAATGATATAATGGTTGGTGCTATAATTCGCTCCGGAAATATACTTCGCTTTCCGCGGGTGGCTGTTGAGCCTCCTCGTGCTGGCGCACTCCGGGTCTCACCCATGCCTTTCCTCCCGCAGGAGTCTACGTATATTTCCTCCACTAAAACAGCACTTTGTTTATACTTAAGAAGTTTAGTTATGTCCCAGCCTCATTATTTTGCCAAAGGCTGTTAAAGAGATAGATAAATATACAACTGTTTAGCTACATCCATCTCCATGCTTTTGAATATTATTCACTTTTGAACGCTTTTTTAAAACGTTGAAAAAATGATCCATCTTGTTCATCTGTTGCTTCATTACCGCCTATTTCATTAAATTCTCTTAGTAATTCTTTCTGTCTGTCTGTTAACTTTTTAGGGGTAACAATACGCACTTTAATATGTTGATCACCTTGACCATACCCACGAACATTTGGCGCCCCTTTACCCTTCAAACGGAATACTTTCCCTGTTTGCGTTCCTGCAGGTATTTTAAGCATTACTTTGCCATGTACTGTTGGAACTTCTATCTCATCTCCAAGAGCTGCTTGGGTAAATGTGATAGGAAGCTCACAATAAATGTGATCACCTTCACGCTCGAAAAACTCATGCGGCTTAATTTGAACTACTACATACAAATCACCCGCAGGACCTCCATTTACGCCTGGTTCACCTTTTCCGGAAACACGTATTTGTTGTCCTTCGTCAATCCCAGCAGGTATATCAATGTGTATATTTTTTTGTTTTTTAACCTTCCCGGTACCACCACATGTATTACATTTTTCTGGGATGATTTTTCCAGACCCATTACAATGATGACATACTCGTCTATTCACAACACGGCCAAATGGTGTATTCTGTTCTGTATTTAACTGTCCTGAACCATTACAATGTGAACATGTTTTCGTCTTCGTACCAGGCTTTGCACCTGAACCATTACATGTATCACAATTCTCCTCTTTCGGAATACTTATATCCGTTTCTTTACCAAAAATTGCTTCCTCAAAATCTAATACCATTGTATATTGTAAATCAGCGCCTTGCTGAGGTGCGTTTGGATCACGTCTACGTCCACCTCCACCAAAGAACATATCAAAAATATCACCGAAACCACCAAAATCTTGGGCGCCGCCTCCAAAACCGCCAAAGCCTTGACCCTGTGCACCAGCATGACCGAATTGATCATATTGAGCGCGCTTTTGTTCATCACTTAAAACTTCATATGCTTCTTTTGCTTCTTTAAATTTATCAGCCGAATCCGCTTCCTTATTTACATCAGGATGGTATTTTCTAGCTAATTTTCGATAGGCTTTCTTTAATTCATCTTTTGATGCGTCTTTCCCAACGCCAAGTACATCATAATAATCACGCTTACTCACTTGTCAATCACTCTCCCGACACTATTGCAATACTTTTTATCTTATCATCATTTAGTGCTCGAAAGCAACTAAACCCCTTATAGTAAAAAAGCCAAAGTCAAGAGAATCCTGACTTTGACTTTTTTAATTAGGTTCTATTATTTTTTGTTTTCTTCATCGTCCACTTCTTTATAATCTGCATCTACAACATCGTCATCACCATTTTGGCCATCTTGACCTTGTGCAGCTTGAGCATCTTGTTGCATTTGTTCATATAATTTTACAGATAATTGTTGAACCTGTTCCTGTAATGCTTCTTTCTTTTCTTTAATTTGATCTAAGTCGTCAGATTCAATTGCTTTTTTCAATTCTTCTTTAGCATCTTCTGCTTTTTGTTTTTCATCATCTGATACTTTATCGCCTAGATCTTTAATTGTTTTGTCAGTAGTGAAGATTAACTGATCTGCTTCATTACGTAATTCAACTTCTTCACGGCGTTTCTTATCTGCATCTGCATTCTCTTCTGCTTCTTGCACCATACGCTCAACTTCTTCATCTGAAAGACCTGAAGATGATTTAATTGTAATTGATTGTTCTTTATTAGTACCCATATCTTTTGCTCGTACATTTACAATACCGTTAGCATCGATATCGAATGACACTTCGATTTGTGGTACGCCACGTGGTGCTGGTGGAATATCAGTTAATTGGAAACGACCAAGTGTCTTGTTGTCGGCTGCCATTTCACGTTCACCTTGTAATACATGGATATCAACAGCTGTTTGATTGTCTGCAGCAGTTGAGAAAACTTGTGAATGACTTGTCGGAATCGTTGTATTACGTTCTATTAATTTCGTAAATACACTACCCATCGTTTCAATACCTAGTGAAAGTGGTGTAACGTCTAATAATACAACATCTTTTACATCACCTTGGAGTACGCCACCTTGGATTGCTGCACCAAGGGCAACAACTTCATCAGGGTTTACTCCTTTTGAAGGTTCTTTTCCAATTTCACGTTTAATTGCTTCTTGAACAGCCGGAATACGTGTAGACCCACCTACTAGAATCACTTTATGAACTTCATTTGCTGAAAGATCAGCATCTCTAAGAGCTTTACGTGTTGGTACCATCGTACGTTCAACTAAATCAGAAGAAAGTTCGTCAAATTTAGCACGAGTTAAGTTCATTTCCAAGTGTAATGGACCAGCTTCTCCAGCAGTAATAAATGGTAACGAAATTTGTGTTTGCGTTACACCAGAAAGGTCTTTTTTCGCTTTTTCAGCAGCATCTTTCAAACGTTGCATTGCCATTTTATCTTTTGATAGATCAATACCGTTTTCTTTTTTGAACTCTTGTACTAGATGATTGATGATAACTTCATCAAAATCATCCCCACCTAAACGGTTATCTCCAGCAGTTGATACTACTTCAAACGTTCCATCACCAATATCTAGGATAGAAACATCAAACGTACCACCACCTAAGTCATATACAAGAATTGTTTGATCTTGATCATCTTTATCAATACCGTAAGCCAAAGCAGCAGCAGTCGGTTCATTAATAATACGTTCAACTTCAAGTCCTGCAATTTTTCCTGCGTCTTTTGTAGCTTGACGTTCAGCATCATTGAAATAAGCCGGAACAGTAATAACAGCTTTTTCTACTTTTTCACCTAAGTAATCTTCAGCATATGATTTAATATGCTGTAAAATAATTGCTGAAACCTCTTGAGGAGTGTATTCTTTGTCTTCAATTTTTACTTTATAATCTGTACCCATATGACGCTTAATTGATTGAATTGTATTAGGGTTTGTAATTGCTTGACGTTTTGCAACTTCACCTACTTGACGCTCACCATTTTTAAATGCGACTACAGATGGTGTTGTGCGGTTACCTTCCGGATTAGGAATTACTACAGCTTCCCCGCCTTCCATCACCGATACACATGAATTTGTTGTTCCTAAGTCAATTCCGATTATTTTACTCATAATCATTTTCCTCCTTAACTACTCAACCATTATTTATTTATTTACTTTTACCATTGCTGGTCTAATGACTCTATCTTTAAGTATATATCCTTTTTGTAACTCTTCTACGATGATATTAGATTCCATTTCCTCATCTTCTATTTGCATAACAGCGTGATGAAGATTAGGATCAAATGATTTTCCTTCTGTTTCTATTTCTTCTACACCTTGTTGTTTGAGAGCATCTTTGAGTTGTCGATAAACCATTGTAATGCCTTCTACAAAACTTGCATTTTCTTCTGTAATCTCTAATTGTAACGCTCTTTCAAAGTTATCAATCGCAGGTAAAAGGTCATTCACTAAATCTTGAGATTTATATTTGCGATCACTTTCTTTTTCTTTTTGTGTACGCTTTTTAAAATTATCAAATTCCGCTTGATTTCGCAGCAATTTCTGATAAAGTTCATCTTTCTCTTTAATTAGATTATCAACTTCTTCTCTTAGTGTTTCCATTTTACTCTCATCTGAATCCAAATGCTGTTGTTCCTTTTCATTTGCATCAATTACTTCAGTTACTTCTGGTTCATTAGATTCTATGATTTCTTCAGTATTTAAGTCTTTGTTTTCTTCTGCCATTATAGCCACCTCCTCTACAAAATCGCCATGTAAGACTATATCATGATTAATATTTAAAATAAACTCTCAACATAAAGAAGTGATGGGAATGAGAGCCCCCATCAATACTAGATCAACTACCAGCCCTGCACCTTGTTAGCGTTTGGCTTTCTGCTAATTAATCATTGTTTTTATACCACATATATAATGCCTCAGTCATTTCATTTGATAGAGCATTTAATAGTGTAATTACTTTTTTATATTCCATCCTTGTTGGACCAAGTAAAGCAATCGTACCCATTTGTTCTTCTCCTAAATGATAAGTTGCGGTGATGAGACTACAATCCTTTATAGCATCTACCTTATTTTCATGACCAATTGTCACCTTTATCCCATCAGTTGTAGCTTTTAGCATATCAGCTATTTCTTCTTCTCTTTCCATCATCGTGTAAAAAGAACGCACCTTATCAATGTCCTTAAATTCAGGCTGCATCAACATATTCGTTTTACCGCCAAAATATAGTTTGACAGGGTGTTCGTTGAAAAAGGCTGCTTTTAAATAATCAAATGATTTTTCAAAATCATTTACGTACATCCTCATAAGTGACAGAACTTCCGTATTCAATTTTTCAGGTAATCGTAGAATTGGTACACCTTGTAATCGATCATTTAAAATGTTAACCATCTTTTCCAATTCCGATGAAGACATCTCAGTTGGAATCGAGAATGCTCGATGTTCAACATGCCCTGTATTTGTTATTAAAATACAGACTGCAGTTTGTGGTGTCAATGTAACGATTTGCAGTTGCTTTAATTTAGTTTCAAACACTTCAGGCCCCAAAATAATCGAAGTATAATTCGTTATATCCGATAGCACCTCGGCAGATTTTTGAACGATTTGCTCAAATTCAAATATCCCATCCTGAATGACATGTTTAATCACGTTAATATCATCAGGCGCTATTTGTGGTGATAATAAATTATCAACATAAAAACGATACCCTTTTTCTGATGGAACTCTACCAGAAGATGAGTGAGTCTTTTCTAAATATCCCATATCTTCTAAATCAGCCATAACATTTCTGATTGTAGCAGGACTAAAAGAAATGTCCTCCTTTTTAGATATCACACGAGATCCAACTGGTTGTGCTGTTTGGATGAAATCATCAATAATGACTTGTAAAATCAATAACTGTCTTCCTGTTAACATGATGATCACCTCTGTTAGCACTCTCGTTTAACGAGTGCTAATTCTATTAATAAATTATCAAATCCTTATTTTTTTGTCAACGAAGATGATTCAAATCTTTATCATCTAAAAGAAATTGTTCAAATACTTCGTTTCCAAAAAGAATTCCTTGATCTGATAAATGAATTGCCTCAGTATCATTAATCAACCATCCCTTTTGTACGAGGCAGGAAATTGATTCACTATATAGACTATCGAATTTAAAACCGAATTTATGCTCAAAATTATTCCTATTTATCCCGCTTAACTTTCTTAAACCTAAAAATAATTCTTCTTCAATATTTTCTTTCAGACTTATTTGGTCCGTTGTTAATATCGGTTTACCATCTTCCATT
The DNA here is from genome assembly GCF_900187325.1 of Virgibacillus ndiopensis. GTDB lineage: Bacteria > Bacillota > Bacilli > Bacillales > Amphibacillaceae > Virgibacillus_E > Virgibacillus_E ndiopensis. Next base: position 781,669 of record NZ_FZMZ01000005.1, read on the forward strand.
GCTTGCTTCACATATGCAGGCAATGGACGTATATTACCTGTTCGTTTGCCTGGTAAATAACCATGTGCACCAGCGCCAAACCCATAGTAATAATCATTATTCCAATATGTTAAATTATGTTTACTTTCATATCCGGGTTTCGCAAAATTGCTGATTTCGTATTGTTCAATACCATTTTTCCGCATCGTATTTCGAAGCAATTCATACATCTCTACTTCATCTTCTTGTGGTGGCCTATGCAATTTACCCTTCTTAAACTTGTTGTAAAATACTGTCTTAGGTTCAATCTGCAATGCGTAGGTTGAATAATGCGGAAGATCAAATTGAATCGCCTCATCTAAAGTCTGTTTAAAATTTTCCACTGTTTGATTTGGCAGTGCATAAATTAAGTCAATACTAATATTGGAAAGTCCGTATTGTTGTAAATGATTAATTGTAGTATATACATCCTTTACTTTATGCAATCGTCCAATTTCTTCAAGCATTTTATCATCAAATACTTGAACGCCTAATGAAATTCTGTTTATACCATAACTCTTAAGTAGTTTAATTTTATCAGTATCAAAATCACCGGGATTTGCTTCGATCGTATATTCATCACAATTCTCAATATCAAATTTGTCCATAATCGTTTCCAGTATACTTCGTAATTGTTTGAAAGTTAAAGCTGTTGGAGTTCCCCCACCAATAAAGATTGTTTTTACTTTATTATTTTTACCACTTACATTTACGTTTATTTCATTTTTAAGTGCCTCAACGTATTCATCTGCAAGTTTTTCATTATAAAAAAACTTGGTAAAATCACAATAGTGACATATTTGTTGACAAAATGGTATATGGATATACACAGATTGTACCAAATGAATCCTCTCCTACCTACTACTTAGACTACAAAAAGAATAGGGTCAAACTATTTAAGTTCTCCCCCATCCTAGTTACTTTTCGTTTAATCATCATTCATTTGTAACACTGCCATAAATGCTTCTTGTGGAACTTCTACTGAACCAACCATTTTCATTCTTTTTTTACCTTCTTTTTGCTTCTCTAACAGTTTTCGTTTTCGTGAAATATCTCCACCATAACATTTAGACAAAACGTTTTTCCGCATTGCCTTAATGGTTGATCGTGCAACAATTTTGTTCCCGATTGCAGCCTGAACAGGAACCTCAAATTGTTGTCTTGGTATCAATTCTTTAAGTTTATCAACTATTTGCTTTCCGCGTTCATACGAAAAGTCACGATGTACGATAAAAGATAAAGCATCTATTGTTTCCCCATTAAGTAAAATATCCATCTTAACAAGATCCGAAACTCTATAACCAATAAGATCATAATCAAAAGAAGCATAACCCTTTGTCTGTGATTTTAATTGATCAAAGAAATCATAAACAATTTCAGATAATGGAATATGGTAAACGACATTAACACGGATATCATCTAAATATTCCATATCGACAAACTGACCACGTTTCTTCTGACATATTTCCATTACAGTCCCAACATAATCGTTTGGTACCATAATTGTTGCTTTGACATACGGCTCTCGAACTTCTTTAACCTTTTGAGGATCGGGCATAATAGAGGGATTATCAACCTCAATTGTTTCATCGTTTGTTTGCTCCACTTCATAAATTACACTTGGAGCAGTAGTGATTAAATCAATATTAAATTCCCGCTCAATTCTTTCTTGTATGATTTCCATATGCAATAGTCCCAAAAAGCCACAACGAAAACCAAATCCTAATGCCTGGGATGTTTCAGCTTCATATTGTAAGGAAGAATCGTTTAATTCTAGGCGCTCAAGTGCTTCTCTTAAATCATTGTATTTGTTTGAATCAATTGGGTATAGCCCACAAAAAACCATTGGATTTAATTTCTTATAACCCGGTAAAGGTGTATCTGCTTGATTGTTAGCAAGTGTTATCGTATCCCCAACGCGTGAATCGCCAACGTTTTTGATTGACGCTGTCAAATACCCAACATCCCCAACTGTAAGTTCTTTTTTACTGAGTGGTTTTGGTGTAAATACGCCTACTTCATTTACTTCAAACTCTTTTCCGGTTGCCATCATTTTTATCTTATCGCCAACTTTAACGGAACCTTCTTTAACACATATATAGGCAATAACCCCGCGGTAAGGATCGTATAACGAATCAAAAATTAAACCTTTTAACGGCTCCTCGCTGTCTCCTGGCGGTGCAGGAATTGCTTCAACAATACGTTCTAGAATCTCATCTATTCCGATACCATCTTTTGCCGAAGCAAGTATTACATCATCACCATCAATACCGATAACATCCTCTAATTCTTTTGTAACACGGTCTGTATCAGCGTTTGGTAAATCAATTTTGTTAATAACCGGGATAATTTCTAATTCATTATCTAAGGCAAGATAAACATTTGCGAGAGTCTGTGCTTCAATACCTTGTGCGGCATCCACTACTAGTATTGCTCCTTCACATGCAGCAAGACTTCTCGAGACCTCATATGTAAAATCAACATGGCCTGGGGTATCAATTAAATGAAACGTAAACTCTTCCCCACTTTTACTTTCATAATGTAATTGTACAGCGTTTAATTTAATTGTAATTCCTCGTTCACGTTCTAAATCCATAGCATCAAGAAACTGTTCTTTCATTTCACGCTGTGTTAATGCTTTTGTATTTTCTAAAATTCGATCTGCTAACGTAGACTTTCCATGGTCTATATGAGCAATAATCGAAAAATTACGGACATTTCTTTGTTTTTTCACCATCAGTGATGTTCACTCCTACGTGTTTAATGCGACGTTAACTAGCATTGATTATAGCAATTGCATTCAATACATTCAATCATTAATAAATGTAATCATGCAAAAACCCTTTAACATTAAGTAATTTTAAGCAACTACTTAGTAGTTAAAGGGTTTTTAACACAATGTCTAAAAAAATAATTCAGCAATTTGATAGACGATTAGGACTACCATATCATAAAACCACTTGATTCCAGTTTCCAAAAAGGACGCCATTTTCTGCGTGAAATGAGGAGAGGATTCAACACTTATCGTTTGATCACTTACGTTTTCCGTCAAATTTTCCTTATTTTTTATGGTTGTATCTTCTTTTGGAGTTTTTACTACTATCTCTTCTATTTTATCATTGGGGCTTCCATCAACGTTTTGGCCGCGATCAATTCCAAGAAGCATCCCTGTCAAGAAAAATACCGCCAACAACAATAGAACAATAAAGGATCGAATCATTTTTATTCCTCCTTCGAATCCGCATTTACTTTCTCGGCATCCCAATAAAAGTCACTAAATACTTCAGCTAAAGCATCTGCAGAACGATAAAGTTCTTCTAAGTTGTTGTACACCCCACCAATCTCGAATGTTAGTGCATTATTCGATAAATCTTGATTGTATACGCCATTATGTCCGCGACCACCCTGTGTAAAAATCCCTCGACTTAAACCAGGGTATTTTTTTTTCATAAGTTTGTGTATTTTATTAGCTAATTTTAAATTTTCAGTGTTAGCATAATCCTGGCCAATTACTATCGCTATTCTGGCATAATCCTTTCCATTGATTGTCTTCGTTGTTTCTTCCTTACCTATGGCATCCCTATGTATATCAAATACATATTGGATATCTTTGTTTGAGGTAATAGCTTCTTTAACAACTGGGCGAGATGCAGTATATGCCTTTCCATAATCCCAATCTTTACTATTTAGGATATTCATTATATTTGTATGATCCACAGTAGTTCCGATTCCATTTGCTTCTATAGACTTCGCTAGTCGATCACTAACCTTTGTAATATTAGCCGTTTTATGATGAGCTAAATTAGGATCATTCACACCAGGCAGAAGTGGCAAGAATGACTCCGTATTATGTGTATTATAAATAAACACTACATCTCTTTTTCCAGTACTTGGGTTTTCATCTTTATTATCCGTTTTCTTTGACTCTTCTTCAGGTTCGTCCACCACTGCTTTACGATCTTTTAAAACTTCTTCAAGTGGTGGTGATGATTCAACAGGTAAATTTGTATAATCGGTCCCTTCACCTGCTACAATAATTTTCGCACCGAATAAAGCAAATCCCGGTAGTTCATTACCTAGCAGACTCTTAGGATCATTGGGCTTTATATTAGTTGCTAGATGAAAAAGAGTAGTCGATAGCTTTGGCAACCTTTCATTTTCTGGAAAAGCTTCTTGAAAAGCTCTATTTTCCATTCCTAATAAGTGTAAAAATGTGGAACCATCTATTTCACTTGTCCACTCTGTAATCGTATGAGAAGAAAACCGGTAAGCTGGAGATATAGTTGTTAAAACACCTATGACAATGAATAGAATAATGATACAAACCAAATATATTCCGCTTTTCTTATATAAACGATTTACTATTCGATTAGGGCTCTTATAATCATTTTTATGGATCATTGTTCCATCCTTTCTGAACTGTCATTGGTAAAATCTATGACGTATATTCAGAAACTAGAACAAAATCTTCTAATTTTTTAAAAATGATAGAACCTATACGAGATTATCGTGAAAACGCTTCGAGATTATTAACATCAACTTTTTCATGCAGGGCAGCATTAACACCAGTAGCAATAACATGTGCCATGTCTATCATAAACCCATCAACCTCTTTCGGCGTAACCATTAGATTGTGTCCTATAGGTGTTAATACCTCTTTTATTAACGCTTTTTTATCCGCTTCTGATAGAGTTCCAACGATTCCCATAAATGTTTTACGCTTTTCCTCATCGGGCAGATCATCTTCGTTGAATTCTTTTTTGCCAAACGCTAAGCCGCCTGGCGTAAGTGATTTGGAGGGATTGTCTTTTTCCCGGTATTCTCGTCCAAAGTGTTTTAGAATAAAGTCAATTGTATCGCTAGTAATCGTGACTGCGTCTACAACTGTAGGAACACCAATGGCAACCACAGGAATACCTAAAGTATCCTTGCTGATTTCCTTCCGTTTATTGCCTACACCAGATCCCGGATGAATCCCGGAATCGGATAACTGGATTGTTTCATTAACACGCTCAATTGACCTAGATGCTAGTGCATCTACTGCAATTACAAAGTCCGGATTAAATTTCTCAACAATACCAAAGATAATATCACTTGTTTCTATACCAGTAACCCCCATTACGCCAGGAGTCACTGCAGCTACAGGTCGGTATCCCTCCGCCACGGTTTCGTGTTGTAGTTTAAACAAATGACTCGTTACAAGTACTTTTTCAACAGTCATTGGTCCTAGTGCATCAGGCGTTACGTTCCAATTACCTAAGCCGACAATTAAACCAGTAGCTTCTGTAGAAAGGTTATTTTTTTTCAATAATTGTTCTAATTCTTTTCCAAGTAGTTTGGCAGCAGACTCTTGCCTTGTCGTATCCTGTTTTTTTACCCCATCTGCATATATCGTAATATAAGTACCTTTCTTTTTATTTATTATCTTAGCACCCTCATCATCAATTTCGACATAGGATATTTTAATGCCGTCTTCTTCACGTTCTTTTATTGTTACCCCATTTATATTATCGTCTTTTTGCTCGTTATTTTTTTCAACGTACATGTCCTTTGCTTCGACAGCTAAATCTGTCCGCACTTGAAAATCTTCATTATTCTCCATATATGTGCACCCTTTCATGATGAATTCTGTTACTATCTCATTATCCATAGACTTCACAAAATCAGTAAAAAAAATACAAAATAGTGCATTATAAACAAAAGCGTAGGCAATGGGCGCTTGAGTTGGACGCAACTAACTCTATCACTAACATCATATAGGTAAAAATTTAACTTCCTTGACTTTCAACAAAGCTATTGAAAACAAGTCGTCCGTTTGGTAAAATGACTCTTGTTCACAACTGTAATATGCAAGTTGTCTGTTTAGGAGGTGAAACAATGGCTAATATTAAATCTGCAATCAAACGTGTTACTGTAAATAATAATAACCGTGTACAAAATCAAACATATAAAACAGATATGCGTTCTCAAATCAAACGCGTTGAAAGTTTTGTTGAATCAAAAGATATCGAAAATGCAAAAGCTGCTCTAGCTACAGCTACTAAAAAAATCGATAAAGCAGTTCAAAAAGGAATTATTCATGAAAATAACGGAAACCGTAAAAAGTCCCGTTTAGCAAAACAAGTAAATGAGCTTGGTGCATAATAGTTCTGAAAAACACAAAACGATCCCATTTCAGGATCGTTTTTTTGTTATAACTTATTTATCTCGCCTTAACGTGCAGTAACCCTCCACTTCAAGATTACAAAGAAATTATAGGAAGATAAGTAGAGGTTAACTGCACGTAGAGGTCCGATTCTGTTCAACTAACATTCGGTGCGGGAGGAAACGAAACCCCCACTGAATGAAGTTTCACTTTATTATTTTGATTTAATTAATTCGTATAATAACAGTTCAAATGCTAAATCCTTTTCCATTTTCCCTTGTTTCATCGTAGCATCTGCATTTGCCAACTTATCCAAAATCTCTTGCAATGCTTGCGTAGTGAATCTTTGTTCTCTTCCCATTGCTATCTTAATTACATATGGATGTGCCCCTAATTGTTTCTGCATTTGTGGCTGACTATATCCTTTTTGTTTTAATAATTTGACCCGTAATATCGTACGAAATTGAAATGCCAGTAACCCAATTAGTGCAATTGGTTCTTCTTTCATTTTTTCTAAGTCTTTAAAAATGGAAATGGCTTTATGTAAATTACCTTCAATTACCGCATCAACAAGTCTTAGTGAAGAACTATTGGAAGTATGTGAAATTAAGTCCTCTGCAATATCTTTTGTTACTGTTCCACCTTCCCCAACAAACAATGCTAATTTGGATATTTCACTTTGCAGCAGATGAAGGTTTGCCGCAAGTTCCAATTCAAGAACTTCATAAGCATCAGGTGCTATCGTGATTTTCAAGTTATCAGCAAGCGTCTTAATCCATTTAGAAATATCGTGTTCTTTAATCGGATTACACACTGCAACTGTTCCATTTTTTTTGAGTAATTTACTGACTTTCTTCCGCTCATCAATTTTCTCATAGGTTGCAATAAACACAATAACACTATAATCTACCGGTTGCGTGAGATAATTTTGTAGTGTATCTATATCATGCTCGAACGGTACTTTTTCGGATTTTGCTTTTAAAAATGTAGGGTTTTGAGCAATAATTAATTTCTTTTCGCCAAAGAATGGGTATGTTTCCGCATCTGCAATAACCTCTTGAATTGGAGTTTCTGCCAAATCATATGTAGATAAATTTTCAAAATCATCAGCTGGTAATACAGCTTTCGTAATTTGCTTTTTTAAGTTCTGTATGAAAAAAGCTTCCGTTCCATATAATAAATATACTGGTGAAATTTGTTTATTCTTTACTTGCTTTAACACTTCTAAATATGTCATACGATTCACTCCAATTATGTATATATATTATCGTAAAACCTATACAATGGAATAGCAAGCAAATTTAGAGGGAATTGATGCTAACAATTCCCTCTGAAATCTATATGAACGCTTAAAACAAGGCCCTAGGAAACCACATTTTAAACGATGTTTGTTTACTAATAGATTGACCATTCAAGCAAAAACTATAGATGTTAACTCTTTCTAATTATGGAGATGAATAATTAATTGTGAACTTTTTCGTTCATAAGTGGATTTTTTAACGTATTTATTTTATACTAAAATGGATATAGGAGGGGTAGCTGTGAACGAATTTGAAAAAGACGTACAATCAAAAAATAATGATGTAGTTGATTCCATGAAAGGCTTTGGTTTCTCATTTGTATTCTTTGTCCTAATTTTTGCGATTGGTGCTGCTATTAGCGTAATAGGGAAATAATTAGCTTATATTTTATAATGGACATAGAGACTTTTGTTTTATTCAAACACATATAATACGATGTATAATAAAGAGACTGACAAAACCAGTCTCTTTTTGCTTTTATGTTTATTTATAGACTATGGTAAATACTTCAGAAATGTTCCTTGTTCTTTATTAAATTGATATCTAACTGCCCCATTATAATCCGTACGATAAACCATTATATTTTTATTCTCCAGTACAGACAGTACCTCTTTTGAAGGATGACCGTAGGAATTTTTCTTCCCCACAGAGATTAGTGCATATTTAGGGTTTATATGTTCCAGAAAGCTTTTGTCTGTTGATGTATTACTTCCATGATGGGAAACTTTAAGAACGTCAACACTTAAATTTGGATAGTTCGTTATTATTTCTTTTTCAATTTCCTTTCCAACATCACCTGTAAATAACCACTTGTATCCACCCAATTCCGTAAATAGAACAAGCGAATTGTCATTTGTTAAACCTTTATTAGATCTTGGTGAAAGTACGGAAAACAGTTGATTTTCTATTGTAATATCGTCCCCTTTTTGTATACGTTTTATCTCAGTCCCTCTGTCCCTCCACCTCGCTTCTGTTGTTTCATCAAGCTGAAAATATTTACTCATCGTTACATTTTCCACGTCCATATTGTCAATCATAAATTTTACACTCCCGATATGATCAACATCCTCATGTGACAGAAAAATTGTGTCTATCTTTGAAATACCTCTAGAATATAAATAAGGCTTGATTATTTGATTATAATTTTTATCAGTTGCCTTATTGTCCTCATAAGAAAATGTTGCGCCCGCATCAATAAAAATAACTGCTTTCCGGTAAGGTAATTCAATAACAAAAGAATCGCCTTGACCAATATCAAGCATCGTTACAGATCCAATTGGAGAAAAATAAGGTCTTATTGACAACACTATCAATAAAAGGCTAATACAACAGCCATATCTAAATGCCTGCTTTGCTGATTTAGTTTGCGTATAGTTCATGAATAGAACTAATAATGCATAATACAACATACCGCTAAAGATAGAGATCGTTCCGATAATCCATGGAAAGTAGGCAATTGAATCGATATATTGAATAACAGATAGGACCATGTTATGAACATGTATGAAAAAGGAGTCGATTACTTGTGTAATATATCCGGTAAACGATGAAAAAAATAACAACATAAACATTAACGGTATAACGAATAAAGAAAAATACGGAACAATTAATACATTTAATAAAATCGATAAAGGTTGGAATGTGTAAAAATAAGACAGCTGAAGAGGAAGAATCATCATTTGTGCCACGAAACTAATTTTTAAAACAGTAAAAAATGATGAATTTATTTGAGAGAACCACTGTTTGGATAGAAGTAAACCAAATGTTACTAAAAAAGAAAATTGGAATCCGATATTATAGATAATATAATTATCCAACAGAATAAGAAGTAAAAACACGATACTTAATACATCTGTAACACTAAATTTTATGTTAAATTTATTCAAAACTATAAATAATACAACCATTGTACTGGCTCGCCACACCGATGGTTCCCCACCAGCAATTAACGCATAAAAAGGTAAAAATATTATTATGAGCCATTGTGCTCTCTCAACTGTAAATAATGTAGACCTAATCATAATAAAATAAAGCAACGAAATAAATAACCCCACATGCAAGCCTGATATAGCTAAAATATGGGACAAACCCCAACGTTGAAATAATTCTGTGGTAGAATCATCAAGTGCCGAATCATCTCCCAGTACCAATGCATTTAACCAAGCTGCTGTTGTTGGACTCACATTTTCGGTAACGTGATCAATTAAATTGTTTCGGATTGTATAAAACTTGCTAAACGTTGATGAGCCTTCACAGACCATATCATTGAGAGAATTCGCTGTTAATTGCAGGGAAATCCCTTGTGATAATAAATAGTTTCGATAGTTAAACTGTCTTGGATTTGTGCTTCTGTCCGGAAGCTCTAATTCACCGTTAATTTTACATAGTGCTCCATGTTTTAATTTTTTCAGTTGCTGATTGGATAACTGTTTTTTCTTGCCTTTGAAGTAAATGACGAGGATTTTATTTTTTAAAGAATGTTCCTGAATTACAAATTCCACTCTTTTAGGTGTATTAATTACATTCCCACTAATCTTTCCTATTGTACTCGTTTCATTGCCAGACGGCATAATCTTTTCAAGCGACTCAATAGTTGGTATGTAGAAGTAAAAAAAGAGGAAGAAGGCTAAGGAGACCAGAATTGGTATCCTCCCTAACCGTTGTTTATAATGCAAAAATAGTAGCCATATGAGAAATCCCGCAATAAACCATTTACTAAATATAATTGTTACTATACTCATTACAACTGCAATTGCAGGGAAATGCCAATACCCTTTCACCTTTTATATTCACCTTACCATCATTAAATTTTAAATAGCTGTCTTGCCTCTTCTTTCATACTTTTAACTTGGTTACGATCAACTTGAACAGAATCTAATTTATCAAGTAAGTCTTTAACAAATTCCGCTTTGGCTTCATATTCCGAATCAATTGCCAAATCACTTAATCCCACTTTTTGTGTTTTGACTCCTGCTTCCGAGAACAATTCTACTGCATATGGGTGGTTTTTATAATCCTCTGCATAATAAACCTTTTTAATTCCACTCTGGATTATTTGTTTACAGCACTGTAAGCAAGGAAAATGGGTTACATAGATTTCAGCACCATCTGTTGGTACCCCGAATTTTGCGCATTGTAATAATGCATTCGCTTCAGCATGAACAGTACGTACACAATGTCCATCAATCACATAACAGTCTTCATCAATGCAGTGTACACTTCCAGAGACACTACCATTATATCCACCTGCAATAATCCGTTTGTCCCTAACAATCGTTGCTCCGACCATCAATCTTGTACAAGTACTTCTTAATGCTAATAAATGACTTTGAGCCATATAATATTGATCCCAAGAAATCCTCTCCATGTCATAAAGCCCCTTTTCTCTATTGTCTAGTTAAGTTTACATTGATTCTTTATTTTTAGTCAATTCGCTAAGGTATTTGAATATCCTCTTTTAAATTATCTAATGTTTTTGCACCAATGCCAGATACATTAAGTAAATCATCCACTGTTTGAAAATAACCATTTTCCTCGCGATATTGAAGAATCGCCTGTGCTTTGGACGGTCCAATTCCATTTAAACTTTCAATTTCTTCTTGTGTTGCATAATTAATTCTTACCTTTTTGCTAGCTTCTCCACCTTTACTTGCACTAGCCTCTACTTCTCCTACCTTGGGGATGATGATAATCATTTCATCTTGAACCTTTTGAGCAAGATTTACCATCGTTTGATCTGCTTGTTCCGTAAAATCCCCCGCCATCTCAATAACATCATTCACACGGGATGCAGTACTAATTTCATACACACCAGGATGTAAAACCTCACCTTTAACATCTACAATTGCAATACCTTTTTCATTTTCTTGCTCATTGCTTTTTGGAACTGATTTTTGAGTATCTAAATTTGGGGAGAATTCAGATGTAGAGGTCTTGTTGTCATCATTATTTATGAATAAGAAAATAATGATACCAACGCCAATCAATATAAAAAACATACTTTTCTTGAGTAATTCAACTATCATAGAATCGCATCCTTATTTGGAGGTGACAAACGGAGAAAATTATAAATCGAGGGGTTAATACTATAATTCGACATTAATCTCAAATTTCCTTGTCAAAATTTAAAGATCGAGAAAGTTTTATTTTCCCGATCTTTTTTCACAAACAAAGAAAATTCTTTCTGTCTTTTCGTGTACACTTTCTTGCTTTAATGAAAAATCACCATACAAGTTTTGAATTTTAAAACCAGCTGCCTCTAGTAAATCGTTGTAAAAATCAACTGAATATGTCCGCTGATGATGTTCTTCTTCAAACCGAACATATTTATCCCCATCGGCAACGAAAAACGTTAAATCATGATACATCTCACCTATTTCATCTCCGGCAGAACAAAACCATATATAAGAAATATCATCATTTACATCCGCGAAGGTTTTTTGGACAAAATTGTTTTTTACATGATACATAGAATGAACATCAAAAATAAACATCCCACCAGGTCTTAACATTTTGAAAATATTGTTAAAAACCAGAGTCAACTCTCCCTTTGTTGTTATATAATTTATCACATCACAATAGCTTACAACCGCATCAAGTCCCGTATGGCCTTCAAGCTCGCGTAAGTCTTGATGAATCCATTGAATAGGCAGGCTTTCTGCACTTGAACGTTGTTGTGCATAGCTTAGCATGTCAACAGAATAATCGATCCCTATTGTGTCAAATCCTGCTTGCGCAAGTCTTGTGGTTATTTGCCCCGTTCCACAGCCTAGATCAGCTATATGATTAATTGTTTTACCAGAACGTCGGAAAATTTCTTTTGTAAAATTCAACCATTGATCATATGGCGCATCTCCCATAAGCTGATCGTATAAATTAGCCATTTGCTGATATGCCATTTGGTTATCCCTCTTGACCAATACTCAATTGTATTCTAGAGGCATCTCCCCATAGACGCTCCAAATTATAATAGGACCGTTCATCTTTATGAAAAATATGACAAACAATATCACCTGCATCGACTAATACCCACCTAGCCTGTTCAAACCCTTCAAGACGTTTAATTGTGATTCCTTCTTCTTCAACCGATTCTTTTATAGCTCTTGCAATCGCTTGAACTTGTCGTTCATTTGAACCATGACAGATTAAAAAATAATCCGCAACTAATGATACTTCTTTCATATCTAATGCAATTATATTTTCCGCTCGTTTATCATCACATGCTTCTGCTATTGTTTCTATAACTTCCAATGTCTTCATCTATTCGTTACCTCCGTTTAAACTTGTCGTTAAATCATTGTATGCATGAAAAGTATCTGGGTAAATACGTGACTTTTTCCGCATTAAAAATTCAATTGTGTTTCTAGACGTTAACCAACATGCATGATCCAGATCAACCTGTGCCATTTCGCGAACCTCATCTAACCCAGGAAATGATCTCCCAGGTTCAATATAATCAGCTAGAAAGATAACTTTTTCCAGTACACTCATATGAGCTCTTCCTGTTGTGTGGTAATGAATAGCTCCAAGTAATTCTTTATCTTTAATCCCTTGCTCTTCTCTTACTAAAATTGCCCCAACCGGTGCATGCCATAACTCATGATGGTAGTGCAATAAATCGTTTGGAAGCGAACTACTTAAAATCCACCTTTTCATTTCTTCTAGCGAGCGAAATTTCGCATAGTCATGAAAAACAGCAGCAAATTCAGCCTTTTCTTCTGAAATATTATTTTTCTTAGCAAGATCTACAGCTGTTTCAGCAACTCGTAACGTATGTTCAAATCTCTTTTCAGTCAACTGTTGCTTTACTGCTTCAGTAGCATCATTTATTTTCATACAACCGTTTCCCCTTAATGTAAGTTTCCACTCTTTGGGGAATTAAATATTTTACCGACTTATTCGCCGAAAGACGATCCCTTATTAGAGTAGATGAAATATCAATCATTGGTATGTCTATTTTTTGAATCGAATATTCCGTTTTTAAATGAAACCCAGGACGTTTTACACCAACAAAATTCACTATTTTTATTAATTCATTTATTCGATTCCAATGCGGCAAATATTCAACCATGTCAGCACCGATAATAAAATAAAAAGTAGTATCTGGGTATGTATCATTCAATATATTCATTGTATCAAACGTATAGGATTTTCCTAACCGCTCAATCTCAATTGTATTCATCTTAAAAGCTGCGTTATTAGCAATTGCCAATTGAACCATCGTTATCCGGTCACTTGAGCTTGTACTTGCCTTTTGCTTATGTGGTGGTTCATATGACGGAATAAACCAAACCTCATCTAAGAGAAGTTCATTCCGTACTTCTTCAGCAATTATCAAATGCCCTAAATGAGGAGGATCAAATGTCCCCCCCAAAATCCCAACACGTTTCATAACAAACTCCTTTATAGTACATTTACGGCAGTTTAATGTGTTTGTTTTCCTTAGACTCCTTATATAGCACAATATTATTCCCTATGATTTGTACGACTTCAGCTTTTGTTCCTTCCGCTATTTGTACAGCAACATCATCTTTATCTTCTAAGCAATTTTGTAAAATACTTACTTTGATTAATTCTCGTTTCTCTAATGCTTCGTTTATTTGTTCAATCATATTTTCATTTACACCAGTTTTACCTACTTGAAAAATCGGTTTTAAGTGATGTGCCTCTGAGCGTAAAAAACGTTTCTGTTTACCTGTTAACATTATTGATTACCTTCCTTCTAAAATATCCTGTAATTCATCATCCATCTCGTCAATATGGACATATTGGTTTGTCCATATTTCAAATGCATATTGCGCTTGATATAACAGCATCGTATGTCCAAAATGAATTCTTGCACCTAATCGTTCTGTCTGTTTTAAAAAAGTAGTCATGATCGGTTGATATACAATATCACTAATAATGCTATTCGGTTTAACCCGATTAACATGTACAATACATTTATCCTGATTAGGTTTCATACCAACAGATGTTGTTTGAATAACAACATCGTAATAATCAAAATTCTGTCTCACTTCACCCATTGTAAGAAAAGCTGTCTTGGTTGGCTCCTTTTTCAAGCGAGCTATTTCTACAGCACTTGATTTTGTACGATTTGCAATGTCAACATGATGACACCCAGTGGTTGTTAATGCATGATATATCCCTCTTGCAGCTCCGCCAGCACCAATTAACAATATATTATTCTTAGGATTAGACAAAACTTCAGGGTATTTATTTTCAAATGCACGTACATATCCACTTCCATCTGTATTATATCCAATCCATTTACCATTTCTATATACTACTGTGTTCACTGCTCCAATTTCTCTTGCCTGTTCATCTAACTCATCCAAAAAAGGAATAATTCGTTTTTTATATGGTACAGTAACGTTGAATCCGTTAATTTGACTTTTTTTAATTTCTGTAATTTTTTCATCAAACGAATCGTCAGGATTTATTTCCATAATTGAATAAGAACCTTTTAAACCAGACTTTTTTAAAAATTGTTCGTGAATCCATGGTGATAATGAGTGTTTTATCGGATAACCAATCAACGCGAATTGATAATTCATTGATACCCCTCCCCAAAAACTAAATCAAGGCTATTCGTTTAGAAACAGCTACACCCTTTGGACTATGAGCGGTCACAGTGACATTACCATCCACACTAACCCAACCTAATCCTGGAAATACTATATCAACTTTCTCATTATTTATCCGAAAAGTACTTTCCGTAAGTTCAGGGAGCTGTTCCAGTGTCTCCTGACTTGGTGGGGATAATAGTTCACCCATATGTTCTTCATATAGCTTATCAGCATTCTCCAGTTTCGTACGGTGAATGGATAATTGGTTTGAAAAATAACATACGAACGACTGTTTATCACCCTTAACAAAATCTAAACGACCAAGACCACCAAAAAATAACGTTTGCTTACTATTTATCTGATAGATTCTTGGTTTAATTTCCTTGTGAGGTGTAATGACCTTTAAATCTTGCTCTGATATATAATGTGCAATCTGTTGTTTATTAACGATACCAGGGGTGTCAATTAACGCTGTTTCATCGTCTAAAGGTATTTCAATAAAGCCAAGCGTCGTTCCTGGAAAATAAGATGTCGTAATAACATCGCTCAAACCAGACGAATCCTTAATTAAACGATTTATCAAGGTAGATTTACCAACATTCGTTGTGCCTACAACATAAACATCCTGCTTATCCCTATGCGTCTCAATTGCTTCCTTCAGTTCATCTATACCATGTCCCTTAACAGAGGATATCAGATGTACATCTGAAACATTAATTCCTGCATCTTTTGCTGAAGAACGAAGCCATTGCATCAATTTTCGCTTGTTTGTTGATTTTGGTAGTAGGTCCATTTTGTTCCCAACCAACAGGATAGGATTATTCCCTGTAATTCGAGGTAGACTTTTTACCAAACTTCCACTCACATCAAATATATCAATAATGTGAACGACTAAACTGTTTGTATCTCTAATCTCACTTACCGTTTCTAAAAAATCATCATCTGTTACAGACACAGCTTGTATTTCATTATAATGTTTAAGCCTAAAGCAACGTTGACACAAAACCGTTTCCTTCGTAAGTGCTGAACTTGGTGTATACCCAAGTTCCTTAGGTTTAGATGTCTGGATTTGCACACCACAACCCTGACAGTTAATATTCTCCAACATTATTCCTCCCAAGTAACTTTTCCTTTTCTTCGCATATAATTTAGAATTCTTCGTTCTATTTTACGATTGATTCTTGTCATTTTACCATCAGTTTGAACAATTGGTACAACTAATATAGTGTAAAATCCAGCAAAATTTCCACCCAACACATCTGTTAGCAATTGATCACCAACAACAACGATCTCTGTTTTTTTTAATTTCATTTCTTTAGCTGCCGTTTTAAACGCCCTACTTAATGGTTTTCTTGCACTAAATACATACGGTGTATCCAATGGTTCTGAAAAAAACTTTACTCGCTCTTGATTATTATTCGAAATTATAGTGACTTTAATATCATGTTCCTTCATTAACTTAAACCATTGAACTATTTCAGGTGTTGCATCCTTTACATCCCATGCAACAAGCGTATTGTCCAAATCCGTAATAATCCCTTTTATACCCTTTAGTTTTAAATTATCAGGATGAATTTCAAAAATACTTTTCACATGCTCATTTGGTAAAAACTTCTTTAACAACTGTCACACCTCATTATTTTCTCTTCAAATATACGTTTCAACGTGGTGATTTTTGGGTAAAATCTTTTACTACTTAGTATTATCTAAAACAACCACATTACAACAAAGATCCATTATACATCAATCCTATAATAACTTTGTACATTAATAAAGCAAAATTGAAATTTGTAATATTACGTCAGCTTTTCACAAATATGCAATAAAAAGGGTATATTTTTGAAAAACCGTTCGACAAATTCTATCATTTTTTGCATTGTGGATAACTTTATCAACAATATCCACACTTGTATACCAACATTTAGGATAGTTTTAAGCGTTTTATACACAAGTTATCTACAGGTCACTGTAGATAACTACTACCTTGTTCTACCATTTCATTCATGGTAAATTATTAATAACCTTAAAAACATTGATTTAACTATTTATAGGAGGCTTAATTTTATGGAGCATTTGTCGGATGAACTGTTGTTGGAATCTTATTATAAAGCAAATGAATTAAATTTAAGCCCGGACTTTCTTTACCTGATTGAAGAAGAAATTCAAAAAAGATCGTTAACCCATAAAATAAAGTGTTCCAGTTAATTAAGCTTCAACAACAACATTAAAACGTGTATCATTTTGTTAACTCTTGTCATTTTTATGAATGATAGGGGTTTTTTATTTTTTATGCACCCATAATATGATAAGCTATCCTTTGAAAATCTTTTTATAAAAACTTTATGCAAATGACTTTTAACTATATAATATGTTTAGAAGATTATTGCTATGGTAGGGTAGAATTCCAATTTCATTTTATCCTTCCTTACCTAAACCTCAGATTATTGTTTAAGTAATTCAATCCTCGAAAAACATCTTCATATATAAAATTTCTAGTAAATTATATATGATTGGAAAAGCTATACTTTAATACTTAGGAGGAATCCAATGAAATGATATTTACAGTCTTAATACCACTTCTACTTGCTTGTTTTGTTCCATTAATAAGTAAACTCAAAGATAAAATACATACTGGTATCTTTATATTTTTCATTCCCTTTGTTATTTTTCTATATTACATACAATTTGTAGGTTCCGATTTTACCACAATGAAACAAACAATTAATTGGATTCCGTCTCTTGGAGTAAACTTCAACTTTTATCTAGACGGACTAAGTTTGTTATTTGTGTTATTAATTAGTGGTATTGGTGCACTTGTTGTTTTATATTCTATCTATTATTTAGGCAAAGATGAACGTCTTGGCCATTTTTATGTCTATTTATTGATGTTTATGGCAGCAATGCTAGGTGTTGTTCTGTCAGACAATATATATGTGCTTTATACATTTTGGGAACTGACATCCATTTCATCCTTTTTATTAATTGGATATTGGCATTTCAATGAACGTTCACGATACGGAGCATTAAAATCAATGCTCATTACTGTATTTGGCGGTTTAAGCATGTTTGGTGCTTTTATATTGTTATCTGTCATAACTGATACAACTAGCATTCAATCCATGATCGAGCAAAAAGATATTATTTTGAACAGTACATATTTGCCTTTTATATTAGTATTGCTTTTATTGGGAGCATTTACAAAGTCTGCACAATTTCCATTCCATATTTGGTTACCAGATGCAATGGAAGCGCCGACACCTGTTAGTGCTTACTTACATTCAGCAACAATGGTAAAAGCTGGATTGTTTTTAGTAGCACGATTTTCTCCTATTTTCTCTAGCTATGAATGGTTTTTCATCATTGTAAGCATTGTTGGGATTATAACATTATGCTGGGGATCATATATGGCTGTCAGACAAACTGACTTAAAAGCCATCCTTGCATTTTCAACGATTAGTCAATTAGGAATGATCATGGCGATGCTTGGATTTGGTACAGATCTAGCAATTTATGCTGCTGTATTCCATATTTTAAATCATGCTACCTTTAAAGGAAGTCTATTTATGGTTGCGGGGATAGTTGACCATGAAACAGGAACTAGAGATATCAGAAAACTTGGTGGCTTACTCACATTCATGCCGATGACAGCAACACTTGCTTTATTTGGAACCTTCTCAATGGCAGGTATCCCATTGCCATTTTTAAATGGGTTTTATAGTAAAGAATTATTCTTTGATTCCAGTATTCACTTAACAAGTAATGGATTAAGTTCATTTGCGGAATTTCTTGTACAAGTTATACCATATTTAGCAGTTTTCGGAAGTATCTTTACATTCGTTTATTCGATGTATTTCTTTTTCGGGGTTTTTGGAGGGAAAAACCAGCTTAGCCTTTTACCGAAAAAGCCTCATGAAGCACCGATAGGCATGTTAATTTCGCCTATCATCTTGGTTTTGGGTGTCATCGTAATTGGACTATTTCCGAATTTAGTCAATGGTACATTTCTTGCTCATGCTGCTGATGCAGTCAAGGGTACGGTAGCAGAAGAGCTACATATCCTTTTTTGGCATGGATGGAAAACTCCATTAATAATGTCTCTAACTGTTGTAGGAATTGGTATTGTTCTTACATTGACTCGAAAAAAGTGGGCAGGAGTATATCGCTTCATACCTGGGAAACTTAGCTTATTCAAGCTGTATGATATCGTATTAGAAAAACTAAATTCCGTATCAAAAGGCATAACGAAACAATACATGACAGGTTCATTAAGACTATATGTCGCCATCATACTTGGTGTTACGCTTACGCTTACTTTCATTACAATGTTTGCTACAGGCGGTGTAACTATCCAATTTGATAATTTAGCAGACGTAAGGGTTATTGAAGTGTCTGTTGTTTTTATCATGATCGTTGCAGCAATTGGAACCATTTTTGCTAGAAACAACGTAGCTATCATTTTAATAGCTGGTGTTGTGGGGTACGGGGTTGCAGTTCTTTTTGTGATATATCGAGCACCGGATTTAGCATTAACACAGTTAGTAATCGAAACAGTATCTGTAGTATTATTTTTACTTTGTTTCTATCACATGCCCAAACTTCGTAAACGAGATGAGACGAAAAGTTCAAAATCCATTAATATTATTATTTCGGTTGGGTTTGGAGCATTAATGACAATTATCGGAATTTCTGCACATAGTAGTAAATGGTTTGATTCTATCGCCGACTACTTTATCGAAACATCATACAAATTAGGCGGCGGACATAATATAGTAAACGTTATTCTTGTAGACATGCGTGGCTTCGATACCTTGTTTGAAATTACCGTATTAGGGATTGCTGCACTCGCTATATTTAGCCTCGTTAAATTAAAGAAAAATAAGGAGGCAGAATAAATGGAAATTATTATTTCAATCCTTGCAGGTATACTTTTTGCTACAGCAATCTATAATTTACTGCAAAAACAAATACTCAGAATCATTATCGGAACAGTACTTCTATCTCATGGTGCCCATTTGTTTATTTTAACGATGGGCGGATTAAAGGATAGAAAACCACCTATTTTAATAGATGGGATTCATGAAATTGAGAAATATGTAGATCCATTGCCACAGGCTTTAATTTTAACATCGATCGTTATTAGCTTTGGTATTACAAGTTTGCTGTTGGTTCTAACCTATCGAACAATAAATGAAAATAAAACGGATGACATGGCACAATTGAGGGGTGAAGAAAATGAGTAATTTAGCAGTACTGCCTATTATCATCCCATTAATATCAGGAATCATCCTAGCTTTTTTTCATAAAAAAGTAACTGTTTCCAGATGGTTAACACGGATTCTAACCATTGGTAACTTAGGGTTAGTTTCATATATTACTTGGATTGTTTTTAACGAAGGTTCCATTATTTTAGAAACTGGTGGCTGGGAAGCACCGTATGGAATCATATTAGTAGCTGATCCACTTGCAATTACGCTCGTACTAACTACAAATATCGTTGCAACAGCATGTGCTTTTTATGCTTCCCACTCGATGAATATAAAAGAAGAGACACATTATTTTTACGCGTTTTTCTTCTTTTTAATTACTGGGGTATCTGGTGCGTTTTTAACAGGGGATCTCTTTAACCTATTTGTTTTCTTTGAAGTTTTATTGATGGCTTCCTATGCACTTATCGTTTTAGGCGGAGGGAAGGTTCAATTACGAGAATCGATCAAGTATGTGTTAATTAATCTATTCTCGTCTGTTTTATTCGTAACGGCTGTAGCTTTTCTATATTCTGTAGTTGGTACAGTAAATATGGCTCATATTGCTGAGCGTGTTCAAGAGGTTGATCAAAAAGGCATTTTAACAACCATTGCTGTGCTACTGTTTTTTGTTTTTGCAACAAAGGCAGCGCTATTTCCATTATACTATTGGATGCCTAAATCCTATATCGTACCAAATCCTGTTGTCTCCGCATTGTTCGGAGCATTGTTGACGAAAGTCGGGATCTATTCGATATTACGAGTATTCTCATTAATTTTTGTCTATAAGCTAGACTTAACACATCATGCATTTATCTGGTTTGCTGGTTTATCGATGATCTTTGGGATTATCGGAGCATTATCTACATCCAATATTAAATTGATTGTAGCCTATAACATTATTCCGGCCATTGGGTTTATCATCATGGGAATCGGTGTGTTTAATCAGGATGCTATGAGTGGTGCAGTTTACTACTTAGTTCACGATATGATCATCAAATGTGCCCTATTTTTACTTGTTGGAACGATAGCATATGTCGCTGGTACATCTGATCTTCGGAAATTTAGTGGTCTAATTCATTATTATCCTGTCCTTGGATGGCTATTGTTTGTTTCCGCCTTTATTCTGGCAGGCGTCCCACCATTTAGTGGATTTATCGGAAAACTATTGTTATTAAAAGGTGCATTAACAAATGACGAAATTGTGATTGTCGTCTTAGGTTTACTATCGAGTCTTTTGATCCTGTATTCTATTATGAAAATATTTATCCAAGGCTTTTGGGGTGAAAAGGACGAATCCTTTGTAAAGAAACCTACAAAAGGATTCGTGGGACCAGTTGTATTCTTGTTAGCATTTTCTGTTATTCTAGGTATAGGAGCAGAATTTATTTATCCATCAATCGACACGATTTCAACCTATCTACTCGATCCAGAAGTTTATATTGATTCTGTTTTAAAGGAGTAATGAACTATGGCCTTTCAAGTTGTCATTAATTTAATTATCGCGTTATTGTGGATGTTCCTTAGTGAATCATATACTGTTCCCAGTTTTATAGCAGGGTATTTATGGGGGATTCTATTATTACTATTACTAAACCGCTTTGTACCAGATTCCTTTTATCTAAGAAGGTTGTACAAAATAATAAAACTTATCCTCCTATTTATAAAGGAACTAATTTCATCAAATATTGATATCATTAAGCTAGTGTATAAGCCTAAATTGGACATTGAGCCAGGAATATTTTCAATGCCCACTGAATTAACAAGTAATTGGGAAATTACATTGCTTGCAAATTTAATCACATTAACACCTGGCACCCTTTCCGTTGCAATCTCAAGTGACAACTCACATATTTATATTCATGCAATGGATATAGACGATATTGAAGAATCGATTAATTCAATTAAAAATACATTTGAAAAGGCTATTATGGAGGTGACACGATGAATGACCTCCTTGAATTGACTAAACAATTGATTGAAATAACAATAGTGATATGTGTCATTGGAATATCCATTTCCTTATTATTACTTTTATATAGGGCACTTGTTGGTCCATCTAATGCGGATAGAGCAGTAGCACTAGATGGAATTGGTATCAATCTAATGGGATTAGCAGCGTTATTAGCTATTATTATTGTGACAACCAAGTTGAATGATGTCATCTTATTAATCGGTATTCTTCTTTTCCTTGGTACAATAGCGATTGCTAAATTTCTTGAAAAGGGTGTTATCATTGATAGAAATATGGATTAAGATCATTATAAATATTTTAATTGTATTGCTTCTGTTATCTGGAACATTTTTCATATTATCAGGTTCAATTGGCGTTATTCGATTTCCTGATGTTTATACTCGATTACATGCTGCAACCAAAGCATCAACCTTAGGAATAGCTGGTGTATTAATTGGTGCGTTCTTGTTTTTATACGTAACCTATTCCATTATTAGCGGAAAGTTACTACTGGCAATTGTCTTCACATTACTTACAGCGCCGGTTTCAGGTCATATGATATCAAGAGCAGCGCATAAAAATGGGGTAAAACCTGTTACAAACAATAGAAATGATGCATATGAAGACGCCATACAGCTTTATAAGAAGAATAATTTTGAGTGACTTTCAAGTGAAAAGTCACTTTTTCTTTTAGTTTTGAATTACGGACAGACACAATTTTATGAAAACCTTCATAAGGATAATTATATAGGCAATAGCCTAGAAAGCTTTAAGGAGGTGCATGTGTTTGTCAGGAATACTAAGTGTTCTTGCATTACTTATCAAGGAAGCGTTATTTTTTGTATCGTACGTTAAAAATCATGCCTTTCCACAGCCTCTTCCTCCAGAAGATGAGGCAAAATACATTAAACAGATGCAAGATGGAGATGAAGAAGCTCGTAACAAATTAATTGAACATAACCTGCGCCTGGTTGCTCATATTGTGAAAAAATTTGAAAATACCGGCGAAGACATGGAGGATTTAATTTCAATTGGCACAATTGGATTAATTAAAGGTATTGAAAGTTTTTCCGTAGACAAAGGTACGAAGCTTGCGACGTATGCCGCTCGATGTATAGAAAACGAGATCTTGATGCATTTAAGAGCATTAAAAAAGGTAAAAAAAGATGTATCCCTGCATGATCCAATTGGTCAAGATAAGGAAGGAAACGAAATAAGCTTAATTGATATATTAGAGGCAGATAGTGAGGATGTTATTGAGTATATCCAACTGAACATGGAAATTGATAAAATGAAAGATTACTTATCCATTCTAAATAGTAGAGAAAAAGAAGTAATTATTTACCGGTACGGTATAAATGATTATCAGGAAATGACCCAAAGAGAAATAGCAAAAAAATTGAACATATCCAGAAGTTATGTATCACGAATTGAAAAACGGGCGCTGATGAAGGTATTCCATGAGTACTTCCGTAAAGAACGCCGTGGACATTAATCCTACTATTCTATAATTCTTCAAAAAAAGCGCGATGATCTAAAATCATACGCGCTCTTCTAATTTAGCCTTTAAACGGCGGAAGCGTAATCCAAACAAAGATACAATCACTGTCATACCAAATGACAGATTAAATAAAAAATCTCCATCATTGGTTGGTTGAATATAGGTATCTATTACAGCGCCCAAATAAAGGTAGATACTTAATAGCAATAACGTTATCATAAAACGTTTATAGTCTTTTAGTTTTAACTCCAGTTCTTTTCTTTTGTTCATCATACTCTCCCCTTCCCCTATGCAAATCATAACACAAGATCTGTGGGTATCTGGGAGGTAAATGATGGATGCTATTACAGCTCTTTCATCATAGCAATGATTAATTCTGATGCATTTTTTGCCGCTCTTTCTAAAAACTCATCAAAAGAAATGGACGATTGTTTGCCTGCAATATCTGACAAGGCACGAATGATAACAAATGGCTTACCATATTGGTAACATACTTGCGCTACGGCTGCAGCTTCCATTTCAGCAGCAATCATTGTTGGGAATTTTTCCTTTACAAATGCTACACGGTTTGAATTCTCCATAAACGAATCTCCAGTAGCAATAATACCTTCTTTCGATTGGATATCCAATCCGCTAATAACTTTTGAAGCTATTGTAATTAGCTCTGTATCGGCAGCAAACATTGCTGGCATACCTGGAACTTGTCCATATGCGTAGTCAAACGCCGTTACATCCACATCATGATGAACCACCTGCGTTGAAATGACAACATCTCCAACCTCAAGGTCCTCAGCAAAGCCACCAGCAGATCCTGTATTGATAATGTGTGAAGGTGAAAAACGTTCATGCATAATCGTTGTAGCCATTGCTGCATTTACTTTTCCAATTCCTGATTTTAGCAAAACAACTTCTTTGCCTTGTAACATTCCCTCGACGAATAAGCAACCTACAACTGTTGTTTCTTGTTTTTCTGTCATGTTTTCTAATAAAAATGCTACTTCTTCATCCATTGCTGCGATTATTCCAATTGTCACGAAAAAGCCTCCTATATTGTTCGATGCTATTTTTTATCATTCTCTTTTAAAACTTCCACTTTTGTTGGCTGCCAACCTTTGTTTTCCACCCAAGATAAGTAAACACGATATGTTTCTGTTTGAGCATTGTTGGAAACCGTTCCAATTACTTTCTGATCTCCGCCATTTTCTAGCCACCATGTAATCATGTCACCATCCTGAAGGCCCGTTGCTACGCGAATGGCATTTTCCATTTCGATTCGATCCTGGGTTCCTTCATCATAGGTTGTCGTATGCGGTCCCTGTTGTTCCGTACCAATCGGTTCCCAGTTACCTGTATATGCTGATTCAACATTCGCATCGTCTGATTCAACCGGTTCTTTTTCAACTTCAGTATTATTATTGGATGAATCATCAGAAGTATTCTCATCATCCGTAGTATTTTCTTCATCAGTCGAAGCATTATCTTCGTCAGTGTTTGTGGAATCATCAGTCTCTGCATTATCTGTTTTTTGATCAGAATCACTTGTCGTTTCTCTGTTTGATATATTATTTGGTAGTTCAGTAGGTTCGTCATCGCCTCCGCCAAATATAAATATTCCTATCAGAACAACAATGAATATACCACCAAGAACTAGCGTGATGGACAGTAATTTCGTATTTTTTCTTCTTTTTTCAAATTTATCGACACGCGAATGATTATCAAAGTCAGACATTCATCTTCCCTCCCATACTATACTCTATTATAGTATCATATTTTTTATGAGAATATGATATGTCAGTTTTAGAATGGATAATTTTGACTAGGATTAAAACGCCGCTATCGTCATCTCCCGCTCCATCGCCAAATCCAATTCTACCTTGATTCCTTTTTAAATCAAGTGTTACAAGTAATTTGAAAACAGTAACAAGGATAAAATATACTGCAGCATAACCTGGAGTACCAGGTTCATAGGTTAATACAGTACTACTCAAAATATCATCACCAAGTATTGTACTATCACCTATATTTTTAAAAGTAATATTAGGAATACCCTAACTTCAGATGTATGATCACCTTCTTCCCAGTTATCTCAACGGAATTTACGGTCACCTTAAACTTCGAATGGTTATACGATCCCTATATCTCCAATCCCTAATTCAAAATAATCCTTTCCCTATTTATTTTCGGTATCTTTTTTCACATTTTCATCATCGATTGTTTCAGTTCATTTAATTTCTCTGTATCACTTGAATCATCACTACACCCAATTATCACTAAAAGCACTATTTTTATTTCTTAGAGTCGAGATTAATTACTAAATATAAGGCTATTTAATTGCCCCCACTATTACCCCTTAGATGATTCCATCCAAATATTTTACCCAGAATAAATACCGGAATAAGCATTACGATAAAAAATGAAATAGTATAAGCAGTTCCTTCATCTTCAAATATACCAATAAATAACAAGAAATCTCCTAATTTTGCGGCAAACCAAAAAAGAAATTCATATAAATAATTATAGAGTGTCTTTAAGACATCAAGAATTCCAAGTAACATCTCACGAATAAATTCCTCCATTTTAACCCCACCCTCTATAAATATTGCCTCTTTAGTCCTCTAACTTCTTAATTTTTTCAGATAATTTATCGATTTGCGATTCTTTATCGTCTTTTTTGATTGAATCATCTTTTTTTATCATATCAACTTTCTTTTTTAAACTTTCAATCTGAAGTTGTTTATCTTTTAACGCTTCCGCCAGTTTCAAAGCATCGTCTGGTTTATTAACTTCAATAAAACTGTTAGCACCAAGAAACTTCGCACGTTTACTATCTGGAAGTTCTTTTAATAATTCAATTACACTATCATAATCCTTCTTTAACCAAGCCTGTTCTATCAAAACTTCAGGAGCTTCTGATTTCATTTCTTGTATTGCTTGATTTGCTTCTTTATTGTTAAGAGAAACCAAACTTGATACTACTTTTGCATGATTAGCAGCGTCCAATTCTGCCGCTTTTAATAAGCTGACTGGTTTGTTAGTAAGCATATATTGTTCAGCAAGTATCTTTTTAGCACCATCATCAAGCTTATCTATACTTTCCAATAGTGTTATAGCCTTTACATGATCGCTAGATACAGCTGCTTGATATGCATCTATAAGCACATTCTTTTGCTCCAATTGTTCCTTTAGTTTGATATTTTCTGTTTGTTTCTCATTATACGCTGCCTCTGTTTTTGAAGAAGCTTCCGATAAAGGCATTAATTTAATACCATATAAAAGAAGCATACCAAGTAATATTCCGATTAAAATACCCGACAATAATGAGACTTGCTGCTTTGGTTTATTTTGTTTTCCTTTTTCCTTAGTGGGTTTAGTGTATGTAGTTTTACTCTGATTTGATTGGTTTTTATAGAGAAACTTTTGCAAGTCCTTTAAAGAAGAAGCTTGGTATAAATTTTTAAGAAACGAATCTTTCGCTATCAATTTATTAATAGACTTTTCATTTATTTGTGCAAAGCTATAGTCGGTGAATAAAGACAAAATAATCGCTTTTAGATAGTTAAGCAACTGCACTTCAGAAAATTCTTCTGGTGGCAGAACTGATCGAATACCGCGATGAGCTAATTTAATATCACCTAATTTGTTTATGTATATATTGTCCGGATGTATTAATGTGGTAAATTGAGTTCCTATAAGTCGTTCAATAGCCAATAAATTTTTAGCAACCTTGTACTTAAGATCCTCATTTTCAATTTGCTGACTTTGCAAGGAACTATAGCCGTTTTCACGTTTATAATAGATTAGTATAAATGTTTCATCTACTTTGTAATGCTGACAAGGTAAAAATAGTGGGTCTTGTCGTTTAAGCTCTTCTAGTTGTTCTGGTTCAATTAACGTTGTTTGAGCTTTGGGAATCTCATACATTATTACATCGTCATTTTCCTTTAAATTACCATATTGTAATGCAATATGATTTGCCATAGAATCGCCTCCTTAAAATTAGTGTAATTAAACTATAATAGTATAAATAATATAACCAACAAGTAGTATGGAAATGGATAAAAATGAATATTTTATAAGCCCCGACTTATTATTTGATGTATACATATACTGTTTTATTTTACTCTTTTGCCACTCTTCCTTTGCCTTTAGTAATAAAATTTTAGCTTCACGAATATCTTGTAATCGGTCTTCCCGGTCAAGTTTTACTAATTGATCCACACATTCTTTAAGACTTGATGGGATCGCTTTTTGAAATGTTTTTATTGGCTTTTGTGCAACATACACATATTTTCCTTCAGACAATAAATAATATAATAAAGCACCCAAGGAAAATAAATCCGTTCTAGTATCAGATTGTATTTTTTCAAATTGTTCTGGTGCAGCAAATCCAACTGTCCCTATTTGAACAGTATCCTTTAGTCTATCTTCTTGGTATCTCCTTGCAATACCAAAATCAATTAATTTAATCGTTCCATCAGACTTAACCATAATATTTCCAGGTTTGATATCCCGATAAATTATGGGTGGTTGTTGACGATGCAGAAAATGCAATGCATCACATAACTGAACACCGATTTGTATAATTGTTTCTATTGATAGTTTATTATTTTGGTGAGTAAATAGTTCGGATAACGGAACTCCATCTATGTATTCCTGTACTAGATAAAAATACTGATCGGATGAAAAAAAGTCAGCAATATGAGGAAGGTTAGGATGATCTAAAACACTTAAAATTTTTGCCTCATCAACAAGTTTGGAAGAAAGTTTATTTGTCATATTAGCAATTTTTACTGCCCATTGCTTTTTTGAATTATCGATTTGCTCAATTAAATAAACCTCAGACATTCCCCCTGATGCAATATGTGACAAAACCTTATATTTATCCCTCAATACATCCTCTTTTTGGACGTGAATATCATGTTTATTCATCTAATTCGCTCCCCGTATTGCTTTAATTCCCGCTATTAGAAAAACGATAATAATCCCCTTTTTTCAGAATTAACCTGATTTGCATATAGATTCCGAACAAGTAATAAAGTTATGTTATCGTATGCTTCTCGGAAATTCGAAAAATTAATTAGATAATCACAAATAGCCTGTAAGTTCGTATATTCCTTTTCTAGACTAATTAGCATATTTTTAATTTCATCATTAGAAAATAATGAATGAAATCCGTCACTACAAACCAAGAATAAGTCACTAGATTGGAATTTACCTGTTTTAATACATGGGGTTATTTCGTTATTAATACCCAAACATTGTGTTAGAACATTTCTTTTTGGATGATTACGTGCTTGTTCTTCAGTCATCTTTCCTTCTTTCACCTGCTTATCAACCCAGGAATGATCTTCCGTTAATTTTATAAGCTCTGGTTCAGACTCTAGTACTTCCGTATTTTGCTGATCGATTAGACACATTAATTCTGTTGTAAGCTTTTGATTATGGAAATATTGCTGAAGTCCATAATTCCAACCTTTCATTTGATAAACTCGACTATCCCCAATATGTATGACAGCATAATCACCTTTATATAAAATTAATAATGACACTGTCGTTCCCATTTTCTCTCCGTTGTGATTGCTTGTGGCAATAATAGATTTATTGATTTGGCGCAAGACTTTTTCGCCTTCATCGATCACACGTTGAATGACATCTTTTTTTCTTACTAGTTTACTAATACGCTTCTCCCACCACTTTTGAAAAGCCAGGGTTGCTAGACGGCTAGCAGCATCACCAACTTGATAACCGCCCATACCATCTGCAACAACAAATAATGCTATTTCATTACCTTTGTTATCCTTTGAAATTCGATATAAATAAGAATCTTCATTTTTATCTTTTTTAGTTCCTTGATGTGTTCCTATTCCCATTTGCCAATTTGCGTTCATTGAGAATTACCCCAAGTAAATGTATAGTTTGCTTTTCCCAACGTAAATTCATCATTCTCATTTAATGCATAAATCTTATAAGGAACCATCGTATTTCCATTTAATTTAGAACCGTTTTTCGAGCCTAAATCCTTAACGCCATAACTTTTTGCGTCAATTTTAACAATTTCAGCATGGACCCTGGAAACCCCCACAGCCTCTTCTACGTAATTTACGGCTTCTGCATTTCTGCCTATCACAAAATTAGCACGATTTATACTTATTGTTTCTTCCTGATTATCTTCAGTAACCCGCATTAACTTAGGCATTACTTCTTCTTGTAGGTCATTGTTCATCACTAAATCTGATTCATCTTCTAATAAAACAGTATCTTCATTATTTTGCGTTAGTAGCGTTGTATCCATTGCTGTAGCCGCTACTGAATTTTTTGCTTCAAATGATGCGTTTGCAACACCTCTATTGTAAAATTGATATTGAGTCTGAAATGATACATTTTGGTTTGACTGTTGATTAGCAGCTGGATTTGGCTGTTGTTGATTATTATTCGTCTGCTTTGAATCATGATTTTCCTTAGTTTGTGCCTCTGTTTCAACTTTAGATACTCCTGGACGCCAAATTTTCCAAAATACAAAAACACCTGCTACAATCAATAATGATAATGCGCTGCATATTATCAGTGTAGTAGAGGTTGTACTTATATCATAAAGCTTCCAAGTTAGGGCTAAAGTGAGTAATGATCCAGTAAACATATAAACTTTTGCTCTTGATGATAGTTTCGGTAGTTGTTTCTTAACTTTTTGTTTTTTCGAAGATGTAGCCTCCATTGTTTGCGTTTGTTGTTGCTGTGGTACTGGCCGACTTCGTTCGGTTTGGGAATTTACAGGTTGTGGCGTTCCAATGTTTTGATTTACCGATATAGGGTCATAGCTAGTAGGATTTTCTCTTGGTTGGTTAACATTTGACCTTAAAGAAATTAATTCAAGTAATAATTTTTTTAACCCTACAAGGCTAAATGATGAATTTTTAATATAATTTAAGATACTTTTAAATTCATTACCCTGTAAACCCTCAACCTCTCCAGCTACATCTGTCAACAAAGCCTTCAAATCATCTGTCACAGCAGATTCTTTTGAAATAGCATTAATTGGTAAATACGTAAGATATACATCACTTGCATTTTCCCCAACAAATATAAAATCTGTGTGAAGCAAAAAGTTTCGTTGGTCCAGCATATAGGAACCACTTTCTTCAAGCGTAGAAATAATGGCTAAAAACAATTGATAATAATCGTTCATGGTTGTACTGTTATCCCGAAAATAAGAAATCATTTTCCGTTTGGATGTAAGATCATAATGCAATCTAGTCGTTAAATCAAAATTTTCTACCGTAAGCTCTAACATATGTGGTATCCTATTAGACTGAATCATTTTCAATTGAACAGAGATTAAATCATCTCCAGTTAATTTTTGTCCGTTTCGTTTATTGAAAACAATTGATTGACCATTTTGGTATGTATAATCATAATTCAGACCATAGATTGTTGATTCCATTTACTTTCCTCCTATATGTAAAGATAATAATAATGAACGATAATTGCGGGTAAAACGGCATACATAAAAGGGAAGGTTGCTACTTTTTCTTCTTTTTTGTCTGCTATTTTATTAAAGCATTTATCAAATCGGTGGTTTACAATTTCTATAATTCTATTCCATGCCTTATAAACTGGTGTACGAGTTATTAATAAAAGAATAATGCCAATAATTCCCGCAAAAACTATAGCGTACATAATTGCGTATAAAACCTTTTCAATCCCTAAGAATGCACCGATTGCAGCAAATAATTTTACATCTCCAGCACCAATAGCCTTAAAATAATAAAGAAGTAAACAAATGACACCGCCCACTAACAAGCCTAATCCTGAAAATATAAAACCATCTATTCCATCGAGGATTAAATGACATACTAATCCAACTAAGATACCTCCTGCTGTTAACCAATTGGGTA
Source organism: Virgibacillus ndiopensis (assembly GCF_900187325.1). Taxonomy (GTDB): domain Bacteria; phylum Bacillota; class Bacilli; order Bacillales; family Amphibacillaceae; genus Virgibacillus_E; species Virgibacillus_E ndiopensis. The sequence goes on from NZ_FZMZ01000005.1 coordinate 813,291, forward strand.
TCTTATGAAAGCGAATATCCAAAACAAAAGCTGTAATAATAAATATAATTAGTAAATAATCAAATACATGGAACATAGTTTCACCCTTATCTGGTAATTTTCACAGTATTATTTAAAAACTACCCACCCAAAGTCGCTCATAAGCATTTTTTTTAATTGTAATTGTATGACTTACGAATGGAACATATAGATCTAGATCATAGGTCGCAGAAATACCTATATACGAATCTTCACCACCCTGTAACGACACTGGAAGGTCCACCTCGACTGAAACATTTGATTCGTCAAATAAATTTGAAGCAACATTATCCGCAAATTTATCTTGAACAACACTCTTAATTTTGCTATCAGAAAATGATTGAATAAAAGATGAACCAGTTACATTAATGTCCATTACTTCCCGAAATGAGGTACCAATAAATTCCTCTGCCTCCTGCAAGTTTATAGTACCCAATGTCATTCCTGTTAACTTATCATCAATAATTGAGTTCACTCCTTCGGTTACAATAGTTGCCGGATAAGCGTGAGTAGAAATAAATTGTGCCGTTTCAGCTACAGATTTATTTAGTGCAATTTCTGCTACGGATATTCGAATCATTGAGGCCATAAATACGACAAATAGCATGAAAATGGGTAAAACCATGGCTGCTTCTAAAGTAATACTCCCATCCTCTTTTCGTAAATTCATGAATAATGCCTCCTTCCTTACAAACATACAAACAAAGCAGAATTATTCAGCGTAATTCTGAATAATTCTGTTATGTCAATAGGGACTAAATTATATTCAATTTACGTGTATGTTTTATCTATGAAATTTATCGCTGTTTACTTTTTAGCTTCATCGCGATTAAAAGTAAATCGAACTTCATTTGATACAGATTCAAGTGCATGACCAAACTGCAAAGCGTAGACATCATTTTTTATTTCATCAAAAACAACATCAACTGACTTTGATTCCTGGGGTTTTATTTCCGCAGGCCATCCATTAAATATACCATCTAAATATACTACAGTATAACCGGAAGTACCTGGTTCATAGGTTAGAGCAGTGCTGCTTAAAATATCATCGCCAATTATAGTATCGTCACCTATATTTTTAACTGTAATATTAGGAATAACAAATACCCCAGTTTCGGAAGTATGATCACCTTTCTTCTCAGTTATTTCAACAGAATTTAATGTTACTTCAAATTTGGAATGGTTATTATGCACAATACCTGTATCACCAATACCCAATTCCAAATAATCCTTTCCCCACTTACCTTCAGTATCATTACTTTTTTCGGATGAATTTGTTTCCGTAGCCTCCTCCTGTTCATTGCTAGGAGTATTACTTTGGTCAGTTGTATCTCCTTCGTCGTCACTACATGCAATAAGGCTGATTGATACAATAATAAATACAATTAATATACTAAATTGTTTTTTCATCTAACTCTCTCCCTTGTTAGTAAGAATAATCAATTTTCTCATTAATAAAATACCTGCCATCTTTTACATAGCCATCAAGTATTCCGGTAGTACCAAGCATTTTAGTAATTCCTGGAATGAACCAAAGATCAATGGATGATTCGGTTTTAACAGATGCATAGGTTGGTGCTTTTTGAATATTCTCAGGAGTTTTATCATCAACAACTGCCTGAATACGATTAATTCGTTCATCACTTTCTGATGAATGGATTAACAAAAATAATCGCAAATAAAATTTATAGTCTGTGTCAAACTTAACACCAGGGATATCCAATAATGGAACTTTTCTTGTACCACTTGTCAAATTTCTAATATCATCTACAGTGTGGCTAAACGCCCAACCTGTTGCAGCTATAAATTTAGCAATAGGGTGTGGTGCAACCTTAACTACATCCTTTGTAAATGCAGCAATAAAATTAAAAGCAAACCTTGTAGCCGTAAGCTCTAGTAATGCGGCCATATAATTAGCCCCAGATGCGTGTTGACCGTATAAAATATATTCAACTTCTCTATTGTAAAATAAAAAATTTTCAGGATAGCTATTGGGATCAAACAGTCCTAATGAATCATCGGCATTAAATCTTGTTAAAATATACTCACTAATATAGGCCTTATCACGTATATTTTTTCCTAAATTTCCTAGTTGGTTAAATAATCCACTAACAATATCAAAGGCATCCTTAGCCCCTTGTTTAGGGTCATCCATGTCAAGATTACCAGCGTCATCTGATAATACATTTCCATAGTCCGTAACTAATTTTTTTAATGTTTCATATTTTTCGGAATCCTCATTTAATCCCTCTGCCATAAAAATAAAATCTTTTATTTTCCCTAAAGCTTCTAGCGCTTTACCAAGTCCACCATCTTCACTATCTTCAACCGCTTCCTGTTCTTCGTAGTTATCGTCTGCAAAACTTACCGCATTCTTCGTATCTTTATAAGCCGTGTCATAGTAACCTTTCAATAGGTTTACACTGGGCTTAATTTGCGATTTTTCAATCATACCATCCAAGTCATCGATTTGATATTCTACATAAGGAATAAGTGACTGGGTTGTAGTCCCTTTACCATTGTCAATACTTTTCATTGCTTTTTCAGTCTTCGCAAGTGCATCTTGGAAAAATTGTGGTTCAACTTGATATTCTTTTGGATCCTTTAGCTTATTCATTTCTTCTTCTGCTTCAGACGTTTTGGTTTGATCACAATTTCCACTTGATAAATTATCATATTTTGCTTCGACTTCTTCTCGAATTTCCGTAATGGTTTCTTCTATTTTTTTGTTTTCTTTTTGTGCATCCTTAAGTTCTTTTTTTGCTTTTTTTAATTCTTTATATGCTAAGTCTGATTGTGACTCGATTTCATTCAACACATTTTTTAAATCTGTTTTATATTCATTTGGAGGATTCTCATCATCATGATATTCCTCGTTATGTTTTACCGCATCTTGTAAATTTTTTACATCAGGATAACTAGATCTTGATGGATCATTTATCTCCCCATCTACATTTTTTAATTTTTGCTTGGCTGCTTTTAAATGCTCTATTGCATTCTTCATTTCTGCATCTCTATCTTTAATATCTTTATCCACTGCCTCAGCTACATCAACCGTTATCTCCGCCTCAAGCATAGTACATGCATAAGGTAATACTCCATCAAGGATTACCTTCCCAAACTCTATCGGCGCTTTGTATTTCATATCCTCCAGAATTTGGTGTTTAACAATTTCTTCATTTGCAAATGATCGTTCTTCATTAGATTTAAAAGACGTACTTTCCATCTTTGTGTCTACAAATTTAAAATAACCTTCCTCTTCTGGAGCGAGATTTTTTTCAAATACTGTTTCAAATATTTTCCCAGACGATTCCCCTTCGCTAATTACAAATAAACCTTTGTTTTGTACATCTTTATTATAAGATGAAAATGTTGAACGAACCGCTGTTTTAGTAGCTTGTTCTGTTTGATACTCCGCAACCATAATTCGAACAAAGTCAATTAATACGGCATTAAATAGAAATATTAGGAAGGTAACGATTACGACATAGATTGAAACAGCACCGTTTTCCTTCATAATGAATTTACGAAATGCTGCTTTTAGTTTTTGTTTCAATCTACTTACCTCCCCCCCTTTTTACCAAACTTATTAATAAATTTAGTGAAAAAATCTGTATAACCCATTATTGTTTTCCCAGCATGAATAACTGTATCTGTAGTACGAATAACCTCAGTCGGTTCAACTACAGCGTGACTTACCTTAGCTTCAATTTTATCAATCCCAAATAGATCCTGTAAAAACGACGGTAAATTTAATGGGCTTTCTAAATCAACAACAATTTTCCCGCCGACTATACTATTTTTGTAACTTACTTTACCTGTTGCGCCAGCTGGTAGGATACTTGTAGTAGATCTAGCTAATTTATCTTCTACTAAACTCCCCCCACCGCCACCAATTGGTATTGTTGCATTATTGGAACCAAAATCCAATCCGAATTTTGACAAAAACGAATTTCCGAATAGGCGCCAGTATAGTCCATCACCACCAGAAAAAGTTGTATATTTATCAAAATACCCAGTATCGATGTCTTTATCACTATTATCCCAAACAAACGCAAGACGCTCCGCCAATGTATTAGCACTATAATGTAGAACAGCTTTTTGGTAGATAACTAGACTAAAAAAGACAAGACTTATTGTAAGCATCAAAATAATAGGAAAAATAACCGTAGCTTCGATTGTGAAATTTCCATCTTCTTTTTTTCTTATTTTCTTAAAAAACTTCATGCATTTTCCCATAAAAAATTAATCCTTTCGACTACCTAGGGAATTTACCTACATTAACTTGTTCTAATGCAACGATATAAAGTATGTTAATAATACAGCAGGTATAACAGAGTACATAAATGGAAACCTCGTACCCTTTGTCATTTTATATTCTTCTAAGTTGCTGAGATTTCTTGAAAAAATGGAATCGGCAATGCTGAAGCAAACTTCAATCATTTTTCGTAAAAAGGTTTTTGTAAATACTAAAATAATAATCCCGATTAAACCAGCAAATATAATGGAATACATTGACATAAAAAACACCTGCTCCACACCGACCATTGCTCCAATACCCGCGAATAATTTAACATCACCAGCACCAACTGCTTTTAAATTGTATAATACCAGAAAGATAGCTCCTGCAACCAACAGGCCAAAAAAAGAAAATAACAATCCATCCACACCATTACTACCTAGATGATATCCAATTCCAACTATCACTCCGCTAACAGTGAGCCAATTGGGAAGTTTTCGATTTGTAACATCGGTAATAAAAGCGATAACTATGAATATGATTAGAATGTAATCCTCTACTTGCAACATGTTGATGCTCCTTCTTTCTATAAAACAAAATAGTTATTGTTTGAGCGGCCTTAACCTCAGCCATTTCCGCCTCCACCTTTTTGAAACTTATCTATTTCCGTACCACCAAATTTCAAAAGACTATTAATCCATTCAACAATTTTATTCCTAAATAGCAAGGCAATAACAACAATAACTGCAATAATCAACATTATTTCCAATGTTTGCATACCTTCTTCGCCTTTCCAAAATTTTGATACAGATTTCTTAAGTTTATTCATTACTTATTCCTCCTAGATTTTTATATTAACCCTGCCTATAAAATTGTAATCGCCGGGTATCCTACGATAATCATAACCGCCACAAAAATGATAATGAGCGGAAATACTAGTTTAGAAGATGCTTCTTCCCCTTTTGTTTTGGAGATAGTTTTTCGCTTCTCCCATAAATCATGAGATAACTCACGTAGAGCTAATATTAAATCGTGACCACCTTTACGATAATTCAATAAAATTGTCGTAGTAAAAATGGAGATTTCCTGTATCCCACATTTCTTGCTTAAATCATTCATAACTTGATGAAAAGGCTCATTACTCATCATCTTATTAATTGTTTCGTTTAATTCAACAAACAGTGGTGAAGTAGGATCCTTTGTTGTTGTTACACATTTAATTAACGCCTTTTGTACTGTTTCTCCAGCATTTACTAGCAGAATGATCTTGTTAACAACCTCAGGTAGCTCTGTTAGTATCTTTTCCTTACGTTCTTTTTCTTGATTAGCAAGTTGACTGATCATAACATAGGGAATCATAACAGTGAACAGTAGACCAACAATAAAGATTGTTTGATCGCCTTCAGCAAGTAATGTAAAGAGAAATGTACCTAGTAAACATACCAAAATAGTTGACACCAATTGTGCAACATACATCCTCGTATGCTGTAATGCTGTTCTATTACCATAAAGACTGATCATTTTTTGTTGAATTTTTGCTATCTGACCATATAAACGTTCCATTATCTTGAATCTATCAATGAGTAATAATGAGACTGGCGCCATAAATAACAAAGGATACTTCCCTTTAAACTCTTGAATCACTAGGTCATAGCGATTGCCAACTTTTAAAGATAACCCAAAATATATACCGATGATTAGTAGAGTCAATATTCCATATAGGATCATCATCCATCACACCTTAATATTCATAATGCGTTGTCCATACCAATACGCAAACACTAGCAGTCCTAGACAAATTGTCATCATAATTGGTCCTTTACTACTCCATTGATACATTGGAGCCAAATAGTCTTCAGCACTGTATTTAAGTAATAAAATCATTCCTAATGGAGCAAGACTTAATACCTTTGATTCAAAGCGTTTTTGTGCAATCATAACGGAAACTTCTTGTTGGATATCGATCTTTTCACTAATTATATCTGACGTTCTTCTAATAACTTCAACAAGGTTACCACCTGTTCGTTTACACGTTATAAAGACATTTGCGAAATTTTGAATGTCGTCAACATCGGAACGTATGCTAAAATCTTGAATCGCATTTTCAATCGTTTCCCCATTTTCAATACGTCGATTTATGATTTCAAATTCCTGGATGATAAATGTATTGGGGTCTGGATATAGTAGATATAGATCGGTAACAACCTCTTTAAAACTATTTTCAATCGACCTTCCCGCAGCCAATGAAGATGAAAGTGAAGCGATAGCCTCCTTAAATTGTAATTTCAACTTATCTTTTCGCCGTTCAAGTAGCGTCTTCTTTTGCACCTTCGGATAAAGTAAGCCAAATGCAGCTAAAACGATCGCAGCTATAATGCTTTCGTAAAATAAGTACCCAACAAAGAAAAAAAATGCTGCTGATATAGTTGCATAAAAAATATATTCCTTAACTGACAAACGATAAACAGCATAATTAACCAAATGTCCATCAATTTGTTTACTTGTTTTTTCTTTTAACTTTTCCATGAAATGTTTCTTTTTGAGCAGTTCCAACTCAGTATTTTCTTCTATAACAGATGAACCACTAATAGCATTTTCTTTTTCATTTTTTTTTCGTTTAGAAACCATTAAAAAGTAAATAACAATAAGGCATACCAATAAAATAATAAGTATTATATCTGTCATTTCATCACCTACCTACTGCTTCTTCATCCACCGATATACCCGCTAATTGAGCTTTTGATTTACTAATTAGCTTACTACCCGTTGGTTTTAGTTCTCCAATTATTTGCCCATTTTCGGTTTCACCCTCTTCAACAAAATCATACAACGGATTAAGCATTACCTCTCCATCTTCTACCCCGATCACTTCGCTAATCGCAACTACTTTTCTTGAGTTATCTCGTAATCTAGTTAAATGAATCATAATATCTATTGCTGATGCAATTTGTTTTCGAATAACTTCAACAGGTAAATTGGCACCGTTTAACACCATAGTTTCTAATCGGCTTAACATATCCTTTGTTGAGTTTGCGTGACCTGTTGACAATGAGCCATCATGACCAGTGTTCATTGCTTGAAGCATATCCAGTGCTTCTGCACCACGTACCTCCCCAACAATTATCCGGTCTGGTCTCATACGGAGTGACGTCTTAATCAGTTCCCGTATTGTTATTTCCCCTTTCCCTTCCGTATTTGCATTTCTAGTTTCTAAGCTTACTAAGTTAGGAATTCGCTTTATTTGTAGTTCGGCTGAATCCTCTATTGTAATAATACGTTCATCCGTCGGAATGAAATTGGATAACACATTTAAGAAGGTAGTTTTCCCGGAACCTGTTCCACCACCAATGAATATGTTGTACTTTGAAACAACAAGTTTATGTAAAAAATCTGCTGCATCTTGGGTAATAGAATCATTTTCAATTAAATCCTCAATTGTCAAAGGTTGTTCGGGAAATTTACGAATTGTCATAACCGGACCTTTTAGTGCTATAGGGGGTAATACAACGTTTACCCGTGAACCATCATGGAGTCTAGCATCAACAATTGGTGAAGATTCATTAACTACCCTGTCAACCTTCGAAACAATTGCTTGTATAATATCCTCTAATTTTTGTTCGTTTTCAAATTGAATATCTACTTGTTTTGTTACACCATGTTTTTCAATAAAAATTTCCTTGTGATTATTTATCATAATTTCAGTAATGGTTTTGTCATCTATCAATGGTTGTAAGACGTCATATCCACGGAATGCATTATAGATTCGTTCAACTAAATATTTAATTTCAGCTGATTTAATCTTGTTTTCCTTCGCATAATCAAAAACAGCTGCTTCTACATATTCCTTTAATTCATCGTTTGATATCGAATGCATAAGATCAAGAGTTTCACGTAACTGCTGAATTAATTCTTTTATAACTTTGTCATCAATCAATGCTTGTTACACCTTCCTGTTCACGAACAATTTTCCCACGAATAATTGCCTGTATTTCTTGGTTAAAAAGATCATTGCCTAAGATTTCAGATCCCGATTGTAGCGTTGACCAACTAGGTATTAATGGCAAAAAACCATCAATTGATAGATCAAAATCTTCTGTACTTCCAACCATAGTGCCATTATATTTATTCATAATAACAAGAAGTTTATCTTGTAATATATTTTCCTCACCAAACAATTTTTCTTCTTCCACCAATAAACTTTTGGATTTTAACAGGCTTTGAATATCGTTAGAAATATTCCATATTACTTGATCACATTCTTTTAAGGCAGCAATATTTCTTTTATGTAAGGAACTATCTAAATCAACAACTATATAATCATAAGAACCAGTTTGCACAACACTATTTATGAGTTTATTAACATCAGACTCGTTTAATTCCAACATTTCCTCTGCACTTATTTCTATATCAAAGTAATCGACCATAGAATAAGGGTCATATTTTTTTAGTGACTCAATTTTTGACAACAACTGATTTGATTCTGCTTTAATATAGTAAAGAATTTGTAATGAAGGGTTATCTTCTAAGGATGAAAAATACAATTTAGTTGTATTTAATAACTCTAGGTTCAAATAAAATACCTTCGATCCGTTAAGAGCTAGTTGCTTACACAGATTAATCGCCACTGTCGTCTTACCCGATCCCCCTACAGGAGAGAACACAGATAAAACACTTGTCTGTTTACTCCTTGCTAAAAGCATACCGGCCAGCTCGTTTTCTTGATAATAAATTGCTAGAACATCTGACACTAACTGGTTTAACCTTTGGTATCTATACACAGAAGCGTAATTATTGGTTGGCTTTGCTACTTTATCATCATCTAGGAAAATTATTATTGTTGACTGTGAAACTTTAAGACTATCCGTAAACATTTGTGGATTAATTAGTAAGATATCTATGTTTTCTCCTTGGTTTATGTACATTTCTAGCGTTTCTGTTTTTGAAAATAATGAAACGATAAATCTGGTTGAATCACTTGATGAACGCAAGTAAGCTGCTAATGATTCTAAATATAGTTCATTATTATCAGCAACTATCAATCGTATCTTTTTCATGAACACACCTCACATTTCTGAACAATTAATACTGTTTCACTATCCTTTTATAAATGTTACTAAAAATGACATACAAAGATAAGATATAAACAACAAAACAGTCATTTATACCTATTGCTATTAAAAAATACCTTGAATTCGAGATAATTTAAGTTAAATAGTTTAATTTCAAGATAATTTATCGTACATTTAACCACTTTTTAACAGTAATAATTCGTAAATAATAAGAAAATAAGATGAATTCTTAACACAAACCTTCAAAATAACACAAAACTAAATATTCAGTGTTTTTACATAATATTAAATTGGATAATTATTCCTTTTTATAGAGCCTATTGTTATGGGTTTTTTTACTTATATAAATTTGTTACCTTATAGTTTGTAATCAAATTGTAATATTTAACACCCATTCCACTACCCATACCTGTAAAAATATAAATGATGTCCTTTTTTTATATCCCTTTAACCATTAAAAAGTCCTATATGGATAGAAATAAAACAGGCAGAAAGTGGTATTATCAATTTTTTTCAGTGTGATACGATTGTTATATTATTGAATATATCCAATTCAGTTTTCTCAGAAAGGGGGAAATGTCAATCGATGGAGTGTAAAAAATGTGGCTATAGAACAAATGAGGAGAAACAATTTTGCCCAGAGTGTGGTAATCAATTGTCCAATAAATCTAAAGGGCTAAACTCAAATAAACCTATGAATAAAAAGTATATTGTTTTTGCATCAATAGCAATGATCATCATTTTATCTTTTATTGCCTTTTTCTTTATCGGTAAAGGGAAATTTACACCAGAAAATACAGTTGATGCCTTTGAAAAAGCAGTGGAGAATAAGGATACTAAAGCGTTGAAAAATCTAATCAATCCAGTTAATGACTCTTTTGAGTTAACAAAGGAGAACACTTCTCTATTTATTGAATTCTTATCAAATAATCCTAAAAAATATGATAAGTTAATCAATAGACTGAATCAACAGGTAGAAAGTATTAATACATCAGGAGAAAATAGGATGGCATATTCAAACGATACATATGCAACAGTTAATATTATAAAAGAAGGCAAAAAATGGTGGCTATTTGATAATTATGAAATAGTGGTTGTCCCAATGTATCTTGACCTTTACATGGATACGAAAGACGTTGGCCTTTTTGTTAATGGAAATAGAGTGGGTACATCTACAGGGAAAGATTATCACGAAAAATTCGGTCCTTTTATGCCAGGGATTCATCAACTAAAAGCTACATTTGATAATTCATATGTTTCGTCAAATGTTGAAGAAGAAGTTGAATTGTTCGATTCAAGTAAACCTTCGTTAGTCCACACATTAAAACTTGATGTAGCTGAGGTTAAAGCAACCACACGATATGATGACTCAAATTTATATATTAATGGGAAAAAGACTGACATTGTTATTGGAAAAGATGAAAAATCACTTGGCATGTTCCCAACAGATGAATCTGTAAAAGCCCATGTTGAAAAAGAATTTCCATGGGGTACTGGTAAAAGTGAGGAACTAGTTATAAATGGTGATTATTTAACTTTTAGTACAATTGATCCTCTTTCGGAAAAAGATCAAGAAGCACTATTAAATAAATTAAATGATACAATATCACAATATATGCAGGCATTAACAAAACAGGATGCTTCTGTCATGAAGGATAATTTCACAGATGCAATGAAGAAAGATTTAACTAAAAGAATGAAAAATATTAACAAGCAGTATCCTAATTATACTGGAAAGTTGGTTAAATCAGTATACGATAGTAAGTCATTACTAAATCCAGAATATGATGATAATCTAAAGGCTTACAAATTAAATATAAAAACTGAACTGACCTTCCATGAACCAAATGAATCGTTAGGGTGGTTATTACTGGATGAAGAAAAGAAACAATATACAAGAACAAAAATGCTTACCGTTATTTATGATGAAAAAGCTGGGAAATGGAAGCTTAACAAATACGAGGTATACTACAATTTCATAGATGAAAAAGATAAGATAACATTTACATTTTGATAAGGAATTGATAAAAAGCGGATGATACTGGATCATCCGCTTTTTACAACTTTCATTTACGCTTTAATTTATCTTTACAATCTTAACCTGAATCTCCCCACCTGGAGTTGCAACAGCAACTTCTTCTCCTACTTCATGACCTAGTAAGCTTTTTGCCATAGGTGAATCATTGGAAATTTTTCCTTCAAATGGATCGGCTTCAGCACTTCCAACAATGGTATACGTTTCTTCCTCTCCGTCAGGTAATTCTGTAAATGTTACTGATTTTCCTAATGAAACAATGTCCGGGTTATCATTATCATTCTCAATTATAACTGCATTACGAATCATTTTTTCTACTTGTGCAATACGTGATTCCACAAATGCTTGTTCATCTTTAGCTGCGTCATACTCTGAGTTCTCGGATAAATCCCCAAACCCACGCGCAACCTTTATACGTTCAACAACTTCTTGTCTTCTTTCTGTTTTCAAATAATGTAGTTCTTTCTCTAATTTTTCTTTCCCCTCTTGTGTCATGTAATAACTTTTCTCTGTAGCCATTAAAAAAACACTCCTTTTCATTCTCCACTGAAAATACCAATATAAAGTGAATCATTATTCAGTATTAGATTTATTTCACCTACTGAACCGATAAAAATAAGCAGCACCTCTGTGCGCCCATTTAAATAAGTAATAACATAATATACTAATATTTACTATGGCAGACTTTATTTAAATTTTCAATACTTTTTCTTTATTTGTTTTCGCGATTTTTCGATAAAATGTTCTCAATTTTAGTGGCCATGATATCAATAGCGACATGGTTTTGACCACCTTCTGGAATAATTATATCAGCATAACGCTTTGTTGGTTCAACAAATTGTAGGTGCATCGGTCTTACATTATTAATATATTGATCGATAACGGAATCAAGCGTTCGTCCACGTTCCTTAATATCTCTTAACAAGCGACGGATTATCCTTACATCGGCATCTGTATCGACAAATACCTTAATATCCATTAAGTCAACTAGCCGCGGATCTTCTAATATTAATATTCCTTCTAATATAATAACCTCTTTAGGTTCCACTGGAATAACATCTTTTGAACGTGTATGAATTTTGTAATCATATACTGGTTTTTCAATTGTTTTTTGATTCATCAAATCATAAATATGCTTAATCAATAAGTCATTATCAAATGCAAGTGGATGATCATAATTTGTATTTAATCGTTCCTCAAAAGGTAAATGGCTTTGATCTTTATAATAATAGTCTTGTTCGATGACAAGAATTGTTTTATCAGAAAAGCGTTGACAGATAGAGCGTGTTACTGTGGTTTTTCCACTTCCACTTCCTCCTGCCACACCTATTACAACTGGCTTATCTTGCATGAAATAAGGTACTCCTCTCGTTATTTTTTTATACTAATAGCGACTCCATCTCCAATTGGAACAATTGTCGTTGAAAACTCAGGATGCCGTACCAGCCACTCATTATAGTTTCTAACTTTTTGACCAATTTTACTGTGACGAGGATGGTCTTTCGATGAATCAGCAACATAACCTTTAAATAATACATTATCAGAAACAATTATGCCACCTCTGGGAACGAGCTGACTATACAATTCAAAAAATCGTTGGTATTGACCTTTTGCTGCATCTATAAACATCATATCAAAGGACCCTCGATCTTTAATCTCCTGAGACTTTTCAAGCGCATCTCCATAAATCACATGAATATGATTTTGTTTTGATTGACGCTGAATATTTTCCAGCGCCTGGTTATACCGTCTTTCGTCACGCTCAATTGTAACAATTTGTGCATTAGGATGAGCTTCAAGCATCCTTAGTGCTGAATACCCGATTGCAGTTCCAATCTCCAGAATTGTTTTCGGTTTAGTCATTTTTATTAGTTGCATTAAATAATTCATGCCTAACGGGTCCATGATTGGCACACGTTCTTCCTTTGCTTGCCTTTCAAGATCAGTAACCCAATCCTCTTGTGGAGGTAATAATTTAGTTAAATAGTTTTGTTCTTGCACATCCATCTTATCAGCCTCCATTCATTTTATCCCAGAATGCACTAAAAAAACGGGAAATGTGAAATTTAATTCACACTTCCGGATATTTTTTAGTCAATATATTGCTCCTTAAGCTTATTATGCTCTTCATTCGTTTTGGAATAATGAATTTTCCCTTCTGAATCATGTAGGAAATACTTATATTCTGTTTCTTCAGGCTTAAGTGTTGCTTTTAACGAACTCTCTGCAAAGTTTGAAATAGGACCAACAGGTAACTTTGTAACATAATAAGTGTTGTACGGCGACTTAATTTCTAAATCCTTATAGGTCACTTTATCTTTGTGCTCACCCATAGCATATTGAACAGTTGGGTCTGTTTGAAGCTTCATTCCCGCTTCTAGTCGATTATAAAAAACCCCTGCAATCATTTTGCGTTGTTCTACGGTTTTAGCTTCATTTTCTACTAATGATGCCATTGTTATTGCTTCATGGACTGTAGAATCTTTGGCAGCTATATCATCTAAATAAGGCGTAACAACTGCAACTGTTTTTTTAAGCATTTTTTCCACTATCGCTTCAGCAGTTGGTTTTTCTTCATAAAAATCATATGTTGCTGCAAATAGATAGCCCTCCAACGGTGTTCTAATATCTGGTTCCAATATGGCATTCGTCAAAATCTCAGGATATTCATTCATCAATTGTTCAACATATTTTGGATCATTTACTTTGTTTAAAAAGTCTTCTTTCTTTATCTGTAATTTGTTGGCATAAATTTCAGCAATTTGCTCTATTGTTTTTCCTTCAGGTATGGTGACTGTATATAGTGGTTCTTCCATTACTTTTCCTTTTTGTAACGCTTCGATAATTTCATCTAGTGTCATTGATTTCATCAAAGCATATTCCCCAGCCTGGAAATCCGACTCATTCTGAAACTTTATGTAAAAGCGAAATACACGTGCATCTTTTATAATGCCCTCTTCTTCTAAAATATGTGCAATATCAGATGTTGAAGATCCCATTGGAATTTCAACATTAATTTCCTTCTTACTCGATGAATCTACAGGTTTTAACGCTGATTTTACGTACATGTACCCCGAGATACCACCTACTATAAGGATTAGAATTAACGATATTATAATTATCGATACGATTTTACGAACCGTTCTAGCTTCATCACTTCTAGCAATTAGGTTGTCCTTATAGCTTCCTTTGTTTTTCTTTTTGGACATCAAGTATCCCCCTCTCATCCGGTATATTATACTAAAAAAATATAAGATATGCCATTATTCGCTAAAAATAGTACCGTAATTCCCATAAAAAACACACAAAAAAGCTGATGTCTAAGCCTCAACATCAGCTTTTTGTATAATTTTACTTATTGTTCATTTTCTTCCTCATCTGCTAACGTATTTAGCATTTCCTCGACCATTTCCCATTCCTCATCAGAATCAATTGGAAATAGTGACAAATCATTATCATCTTTTTCATTTTCTTCATAACGAAAAGCATAAACTTCAACTTCTTCGTCATCTTTCTGTTCAACTGGAACTACTGCAATATACGATTGATTTGTTTGATCAACGTCAAATGTAAATAAAACCTCAAATAAATGTTCTTCCCCGTTTTCATCAGGGACAATAATACGTTCTTTTTCTTCTAGTGCCATGCCTACACTCCTTAATTTTTAGACTCCAGAAAGCCCTGTAATATCATTACTGCTGCCATTTTATCAATTACTTTTTTCCGTTTCTTTCTACTGACATCCGCTTCTAAAAGTACACGTTCTGCAGCAATCGTTGTCAATCGTTCATCCCATAATACGGTTGGAATCTGGTGTGTTTCTTCTACGTGTCTTGCATATCGCTCTGATGCCTCTCCACGTTCGCCAATCGTACCATTCATATTTTTAGGTAAACCTATTACTGCTTTTTCTACTTCGTGCTGAGCAAGAATTTCCTTTAACTCATCATCAGCAGAAGTGATATCATTTTCATCCCATTTAATTGTTGTCAATCCCTGTGCGGTCCATCCAAATGCGTCGCTTACCGCAACCCCAATTGTTTTGGACCCCACATCTAAGCCTATTATTTTCATTTATTTACCCTTTTGCCTGTTGTTCTAAATAGAATTTTACCAATTCCTCGATAACTTCATCACGTTCAACTTTCCGGATCAAATTCCGTGCATCATTATATCTTGGGATATATGCAGGGTCACCACTTAACAAATAACCCACAATTTGATTAATCGGATTATACCCTTTCTCTCTAAGTGAATCGTGAACAGTCATTAAAATCTCTTTAATATCCTGATCAAATGGTTCTTCCGAAAAATTAAATTTCATCGTCTTATCAATAGAGCTCATAGTGACACCTCATTCCAAGTTTTGCCTTCATTCTTATTCTAACATGTTTGTACCTAATATTATATCTTTTTATGCTAGATAAGAGACAAGACCTTCATTCTATATATTATCTTTAACATATTGACTCGCATATAGCAAAGCCTGTTCAATTTTTTGTGGGTCTTTACCACCTGCTTGAGCCATGTCCGGACGGCCTCCACCGCCCCCACCACAAAGTTGCGCTGCTTGTTTAATTAAATTTCCAGCATGTAGTCCCTTTTCAATTAAATCGTTTGAAACCCCTGCTGCTAATTGTACTTTTTTATTGTTTTCTGCAGCAAGTAGAATGATGCCAGACTCGAGTTTTTGTTTTAAATCATCTACCATATTTCTTAATTGATTCATATCTTTCACACTTACTTTTTGTGCTAACAATTTCACACCATCAATTGTTTCAACTTGATCTAATATTGATGAAGCTTCCACATTCGATAATTTTGCACTAAGTGATTCGTTTTCCTTTTGAAGTGATTTAATATCCTGGAATAACACTTCAATTCGCTCTGAGACCTTTTCATCATTTGTTTTTAAGAGGTGTGCAGCATTGTTTAACAAATTGATTTTGTCGTTAACATAATGATAGGCTTTTTCGCTTGTTACAGCTTCAATTCTTCTTGTCCCAGCACCAATTCCTGTTTCTGAAACAATCTTGAACAAGCCTATTTCTGCTGTATTTCGAACATGACAGCCTCCACACAATTCTATACTATAGTCTCCAACCTGGACGACTCGTACAATATCTCCATATTTCTCACCGAATAATGCCATTGCCCCCATTTCTTTAGCCTCGGCAATCTTTTTATTCTCAATAACCAATTGTGTAGATTTCCAGACTTGTTCGTTCACAATTTGCTCAATTTTTTCTAGCTCTTCACTGGTAATTGCTCCAAAATGGGAGAAGTCAAAACGTAATCTATCTGGTGTAACTAGAGATCCTGCCTGATTTACATGGTTACCTAATAAATCCTTCAACGCTTGATGCAATAAGTGTGTAGCTGTATGATTTTTGACTATCGCTTTACGGAATTTACTGTCAACAATTGCTTTTACCTTTTGCCCAACTTTTAGTTCTCCATCTTTCACTCTCACTTGATGAATATGTTGCCCTTTAGGTGCCTTTTGAACATTTTCTACGAATGCAGACGCTCCGTCAGTGTAAATCCAACCGTTATCAGCAATCTGTCCACCACTTTCTGCATAAAAAGGGGTTTTGTCCAAGAATAACACGACATCCTCGCCTTCTTTTACAGTATCAACCATTTCTTTGTCGTTTATAATTTGTACGATTGTTGTATCCACTTCCAGTTTCTCATAACCGACAAATTCACTTTCAGCAGTTACTTTACTTAGAATTTCATCTTGTACCTGCATAGAGTCAACCTTTTGACGTGCGTTACGTGCTCGCTCTCGCTGCTTTGCCATTTCTTCTTCAAATCCAACTTCATCAATAGTAAATCCTTCTTCTTCAACATACTCTTCCGTCAATTCTTTTGGGAAGCCATATGTATCATATAATCGAAATACCTCTGTTCCAGGAAATACTGAACTTCCATTACGCTTTTCCTTCTCCATAATAGTGTTCAGAATATCTAATCCTTCATTCAATGTCTCATGAAAACGGTCTTCTTCTGTTTTAATTACATTTTCAATATATTCCTGTTGCTTGAGGACCTCTGGATAAAAGTCCTTCATAATATCTCCTACAACGGATACTAGTTTGTACATAAATGGCTTTTCAATACCTATTTGTTTTGCATAGCGGACTGCTCTTCTTAGTAGCCGTCTTAATATATATCCTCTACCTTCGTTTGATGGTAGAGCACTATCACCAATTGCAAATGCTACAGTTCTAATATGGTCAGCAATTACCTTGAATGCTGTATCACCTTCTTTAGTCTTGCCATATGTGACACTTGCTAGGTCCTCTGTCTTCTTAATGATTGGCATGAACAAATCTGTTTCATAATTTGTTGGTACATCTTGAATAACAGAAACCATACGTTCGAAGCCCATTCCTGTATCAATATTCTTTTTAGGTAGCGGTGTGTACGTGTCATCTGGATTATGGTTGAACTGCGAAAAAACTAAATTCCAGATTTCTAAATAGCGATCATTTTCCCCACCAGGATACAACTCTGGATCGCTTGGATCATTCCCATACTTCTCCCCACGGTCGTAGAAAATTTCCGTATTTGGTCCACTTGGTCCTTCACCAATATCCCAGAAGTTTTCTTCAAGACGAATAATTCGCTCTTTAGGAAGTTTTATTTCGTTTAGCCATAAATCATAAGCTTCATCATCCTCAGGGTGAACGGTAACGGATAAAAGCTCTGGATCGAAGTTAATCCACTTTTCATCTGTTAAAAATTCCCACGCCCATGCAATAGCATCCTTTTTAAAATAATCTCCTATCGAAAAATTCCCTAGCATTTCAAAAAATGTTTGATGTCTCGCAGTATAACCAACATTTTCAATATCGTTTGTGCGAATTGATTTCTGTGCATTAACAATGCGGGGATTCTCAGGAATTACGCGACCATCAAAATATTTTTTTAACGTTGCTACACCACTATTAATCCAAAGCAATGTTGGATCTTCATTCGGTACTAATGATGCACTTGGTTCAATGCGGTGTCCTTTTTCTTTAAAAAAATCTAAAAACATTTGCCGTATTTCTTGTGAACTTAGCTGTTTCATTTTATACCCTCCACTTATTATTTTCATTTCAAAATAAAAATAGGCTCTTTTCATAAATTTTGTTGCTTTTTTACTTTCGTAGTTTCAAAAAGCGCAACTAATGGAATGCTTTCTAAAATTACGTCCAATTCTTGACCTCCGTCCGGATTCACTTCGGGTGGATGCTTTCCACGGGCACGGCCTCAGCCTCCTCGAGAAAACCACTCTGCGGGGTCTTCGGACACGGGCTATTCCCGCAGGAGTCACCACCCTCCGCTCACCCAGACTAGTGATGTGGTATAATGCTGTCTTATATCGAATTTCTTATTCCACCTAATGGCCAGTAAACGTAAAACTAGTGAAGGAAATACACGGAGACACCGCGAGCCCACGGAAAGCGAAGTGTATTTCCGGAACGGCTGTCCAAGCACAAATTTACATCGCTTTTTATGTCTTTTTGTGTCAAAAACAACAACTTTTTATAAAACAGCCTAAAAAAAATACCTCTCTCTGCACAATGCAGGGACGAGATATTCGCGGTACCACCCTAATTACAAACGAATTTAATCGCTTGTCACTTATCACAATAACGGTGTGCAATCCGACGGGTTTTAACCGTACTCCAGTTTAGCTTTCCATGAGTCTTTACCTTGGATTTCTCTCAGCCAAATGAAAATCCATCTCTTAAAGGAAGGGTATCATGTACTTGGAACCTTCAACATGTTCATTATATTAAATACTAGTTTAGCGATATTATAGAAAATTATGCCTGAAAAGTCAACGATGTTGTCTAACCAACGTAACATGCGTAACAATTACCTTTAATATTGTTAATAGCGGAACCGCCACAATCATACCTATTACACCGCCTATTTGCCCACCCAATAATAAAGCAAATATAATCGCTATTGGATGTATATCAATACTTTTTCCGACAATATACGGCGAAAGCAAATTACTCTCGATAAGTTGTACGATAAAAATCGCTAATAACACAAATATGATTAACTTTGCAGACATTGTTAATGTAATAGCTACAGCTGGAACCGCTCCAATAATTGGTCCAAAGTATGGAATTATGTTGGTTAATCCCATAATGATCGCTAGTAACAATGCGTATTTAATGTGCAAAAACTGAAAAGCAACAAACGTAGTTAAGCTTACAAACAAACAGACAAGTAACTGACCGCGTATGTAATTACCCAAACTTTCATCAATTGCATGAAACAGCTCACTACTTTGCTCATGATACTTAGCTGGTATCCATTTTTTAAAATAATTTTTGATTTTGTTAAAGTCTTTTAGTAAATAAAAGACTAAGACAGGGATAACCGTAAGAAAAATAATCATATCAAAAATTTTTGTAAACCCACTTATTAGTTTGCCCAATAAATTCTCTAAAGACTGTTCCATTCCAACTATCAATTGATCCATTTTATCATGTACAGCTTCAGGTAAAAACGAGGTATATTCGTAAAGATGGTATATTAAGTCCTGATACATATCAATTAACTGTGGTAACTGTTCCGTTAAATCTTTTAATTGATGAAGAACGGCAGGATAAACACGATAAGTCAAATAACCAATCCCCGCGAAAAAAAGAATATAAATTAAAAGAATAGCCAAAGCTTTTGGGATGTGATAGGAATGAATTTTTTTAACAATAGGAAATAAGAGATATGCAATGAGCCCTGACACAATAAAAGGAGCAAGAAGGTGCCAAAGAAAAGAAAAAACAGTTCCATAGATGGGGAACAGTTTTACGAGTAAATATAGGAATAAAAATACTAGTATGCCGATGACAATCCAGTATAGAAAATTTAACGGCTTTTTCGCTTTAAACATAAACAGCACTCCCTAGTACAAAAAAATCATATTTGTGACTAAGAACTACCACTGGATTCTTCGTTCATCATCAGTAAATAAGTCATTTAATGAACTCAAGGAACCGTCAGCTTCTATTTGATGTACGGTTAATTCATTGTCATCTGTTACAGATAGTTCGATAAAACAATTCCAGCAGTAAAATTGTTGTGAGCCAATTTTTCCGATATCTTTTCCTTGGCAATTCGGGCATTGCATCATACATAATGCTCCTTTTCAGCAAAATAAATTTTATTCGTTAGCCTAACCCGAATTGTGAAAAATATACATTTGTAACTACATATCGGTAAAATAACTTAACTACCTCGGCTAGATCCACGGGTCGAAAAGTAAGTAATGGACACTCTGGAGCGATCTAAAACATCGTGCTCTCAGCCTGTCCATTACCTAAGTTTTGTGCAGCATAACCAAGGCCGCTCCACTTATAATTTCACATAAAATCATAAGGTGTTATTTCTTTTTCTTCTTCTAATACAGGTTTTGTTTCCATGTCTGACAATCTTTCCTGAAGTTGTTCTTTTAATGATGTGTATCGTTTATTAGTATCTAACGTGCGAACGCCTCTTAGAAACGCATTTTCTTCCCCGCAAATAATTAACGACTGCTTACTTCTAGTAATCGCTGTATATAACAAATTCTTGCGCAGCATGCGATTGTATGCAGACACTACTGGAAGAATGACAATTGGAAATTCACTACCTTGTGATTTATGAATAGATATACAATAAGCATGCATGATATTAATGTAATCTTTACGTTCATATATTACTTCCTTACCCTCATATGTAATCACCAATTGTTCTACATTATCCGTGTTTTCGTCTTCAGTAAAGATAGCTACCACTTCACCAATGTCTCCATTGTACACATTGTCCTCTGGCTGATTGACAAGTTGAATGACTTTATCACCTACCCGGAACACAACATCATTTGCGGCTTTTACTTCACGTTTGGTTGTTGATTTTGGGTTTACTAAATTTTGCAGTTCTTTATTGATGCGTGTTATCCCTGCCTGCGATCTGTACATTGGTGCAAGAACTTGAATATCTTTTATGTCAATCCCTTTTGAACGTGCATGTGAATAAATTTTTGTAATTACATCAATCATTTGTTGCTCGTGACAATGGATGAAACTAAAATCTTTATCATTTTGAAGAGATTCACTTGAGCATACATTATTTTTTATTGTATGGGCAAGCTGAATTATTTTTGACCCTTCTTTTTGTCGGTATACTTCATTAAGACTTACAAACGGGAGCAAATCACTAGACAGTAAATCACTTAATACTTGACCAGGACCCACAGAAGGTAGTTGATCCTCGTCACCAACTAAGAGGACTTGCATATCATCTGGAATTGCCTTAAATAAACTGTTTGCAAGCCATATGTCAACCATTGAAAATTCATCAACTATTAAAAATTTGCCATCTAATGGTTCCTGCTGATTTTTCTCAAATCCGTCTTTTCCATCCCAGCCTAATAGACGGTGAATAGTAACAGCCGGCAATCCTGTCGATTCATTTAACCTTTTTGCCGCTCTACCTGTAGGCGCTGTTAAGATAAACGGATAATCTGCTTTATTTTCGTAATCTTTAGGGTCAAGTGCAACATCGTGAATTGCTGCATAAGCTTTTAGAATACCCTTAATAACAGTGGTTTTTCCTGTACCTGGACCACCAGTGACAATTGTAATTTTTGAATCTAAAGATTGATTAATTGCAGAAAATTGCTCTTTTCCATAGCTTAATACTTCTTGTTCCTCAATATCTCCGATTATCTTCATTAATTCTGCCAAGGATGTTGTCTTTTCAATCGGTTTAGTAATCAGACGCTTTAAGTGCGATGCAAAACCATCTTCTGCATAATACAAGGATGGTAAATAGACATTTCCATTTTGAATAATAACTTTCTTCTCTTTGTTTAATTCCATCAATCTATCTGTAATATCTTTTTCTGATAGCATTTCGTTATCGTGGTATAGCAAACTAACGACCTGTTTTAAACAATTGTCTAATGGAGTATAAACATGGCCATCTTGAATGCTTCTTTGCAGTACATAAATACATCCAGCACCTAATCGATTCGGATGTGTTAAAGAAAGACCACTTTGTTGTGCTATTTCATCAGCCTTTTGGAACCCAAATCCCTCAATATCGAACACATATTGATATGGATCTTCATGTAAAATAGTTAGCGCTTCATCTTTATATTCTTTATAGATTTTTTGCGCTATTTTTAAACCAATTCCGTATTTAGCTAACTGGACAACAATATGCTCAAACCCTTGATTTTCCTGTAAACTTTTAACAAGCATTTCAGCCTTGTCATTTTTAAGTCCAGGGATATCATTTAGTACATCTTTGTTGTTTAAGATTTTAGAGATTGCATTTTCTTCTAAATGGTCTACTATCCTTTTAGCAGTCTTTTTACCAATTCCATAGAACATGTCACTAGATAGATAGGCAATTAACCCATCTTTTGTATCAGGTATAACAGTTTGATAAGAATTTACCTTATACTGTATACCAAACTTAGGATGTTTCTCGAAGGTTCCGTAAAAACAATACGTTTTGTCTTCTTGTAAATTCGAAAAATAGCCCTTTGCTACAATATCTTTCTCCTTTAATTCCTCGTTCGTATCCTCAACTTTTATTTTAGCAATTGAAAAATGTTCTTGTTCATTATGAAAAATGGTGTACATAAGCACGCCCTTAATAAACCCTTGCTCTTCATTTTCGATAGATTGTCGTTCCTGCTCCATCTAAACAACCTCGCCATCTTACGCTTCGTTTTGCTTTAACAACGCTTCAACCTGTTTCTTACCGTTAGCCGCCAATATATGATCCGGCTGAATTGTTATAGCTTTGTTAAAGTGGTCCAACGCTCCCATCGCATCATCATTATATAAAGCGATTACACCTAAATTATAGTGTGCATCACTATGCTCAGAATTCTTTTTTAACACACTCTTAAAAACCGAATCCGCTTCCTCGATATGATTACATTGTGCTAGAGCTAATCCGTATTGAAATAAAACTTCATCGTCATCCTTATCCATTTCAGACGCACGAAGGAGATATGGTAGGGAAAGCTTTAATTGATCTTGTTTTTGAAATGTCATACCTAGCATATAATAAACGTCACTTTCTTCCAAGCCCAACTCAATAGCTTTTTTAAAGTTTTCCGCTGCCTTCGGATAAAGCGATTGCTCAAAATATAAATTACCTAATCCATAGTATGCGGTTGCAGCATGTTCATCTATTTCAATAGCTCGTTGAAAAAAGTTTTCTGCCCGTGTCAATTCGTGGATATGAATTAATAGGTTACCGAAATTAATATATCCAACTGGATCATCTGGATTTTCTTCAATAACTTCAGTAAAAAGCCTAGCAGACTCTTCATATTTTTGTTCCCTCATATACTCAATTGCCTGTGTATTTTTGTCCATTTATACAATCCTCTCCACATAAGGAAAAATACAGGACCATTATCCAAGAACCACTAGAATCGGTTTGCTGGAACATGGTCCTTACTTATTTTGTATTATCCTACATAATCCAAGTATTTATTGTCTTTTATTACCTCGTTTATGGTGCCACCGCCTAGGCAAACCTCTCCATCGTAAAATACAACGGCCTGTCCAGGTGTAATGGCACGTTCTTTTATGTTAAATTCAACATGTACATTACCATTGTCCAGGATATGCACAGTTACTGCACTATCTTTTTGACGATAACGAAATTTTGCTGTGCAAGTAAATGTTTTCTCCATATTATTTTCATTAATCCAGTTTACATCAGTAGCTATTAAACCATCTGAGTAAAGTGTCGAGTGGCTAAAGCCTTGTTCAACGTAAAGAACATTTTCCTTTAAATTTTTCCCGACTACAAACCACGGATCACCTGATCCTCCAATCCCAAGTCCCTGACGTTGGCCAATTGTATAATACATAAGTCCGTCGTGTGTTCCTTTTTCAATACCACTTAACGTTTTCATTTCACCTGGTTGTGCAGGCAAATATTCGCTTAGGAATTCCTTGAAATTACGTTCACCAATAAAGCATATTCCAGTACTATCTTTCTTGGTAGCTGTTGCTAGATCATGCTGCATTGCAATTTCTCTCACTTTTTGTTTAGGTAAATGCCCTAATGGGAACATTACTTTCGCTAAAACGTCACTGGTTAATTGGTTCAAAAAATACGTTTGATCTTTGTTATCATCAACACCACGTAACATCTCATATTTACCATCATGATAGCGTACTTGTGCATAATGTCCGGTTGCCAAATAGTCAGCACCTAATGACATCGCATGGTCCAAGAATGCTTTAAACTTAATTTCTTTATTACACATGACATCAGGATTTGGTGTTCTCCCAGCTTTATATTCATCAAGAAAATAGGTAAATACTTTATCCCAATATTGTTTTTCAAAATTGACTGCATAATATGGGATACCAATTTGATTACATACACGGACTACATCTTCAAAGTCTTCCGTGGCAGTGCATACCCCGTTTTCATCAGTATCATCCCAGTTTTTCATGAAAATACCTACGACATCATATCCCTGCTCTTTTAAAAGTAAAGCAGCAACAGATGAATCTACTCCACCACTCATTCCAACTACCACTCTTGTTTCTTGTTTACTTTTCATGCATATTCACCACCCTTATCTAGAAGTTAACCGTTCAATTATTTTAGCAACACGATTCGCCGCTTCGTCAACATTACTTGTTGTATTAGCTGATCCAAAACTAAAGCGAATCGAATTAGTTGTTCGTGGATTCTCTGCTCCATACATTTCTGTTAAAACATGTGAGGGCTCAACAGATCCGGCAGTGCATGCACTTCCACTAGATGCAGCTATTCCTTCCAAATCAAAATTTGTAAGTAGCGTTTCAACATTCATCCCGGGAAAACTAATATTAACAATAGACGGAATTGTTAATTCAGGATTTCCATTAATGTCTATATCAATGTTTTTATCCTCTAACACCTTTAAGAATTGGTTTTTATACTGGCTATACGTATCTGCACGTTTTTCTCGTTCTTCCCCTACTAGCTCAACAGCCTTTTGAAAACCAATCGCGCTTACAACGTTTTCCGTTCCAGCTCGCCGTTTTCTTTCTTGCTCTCCCCCATATTGTAAAGGGCTTAGTTTAACACCATCTGCCACATATAAATAACCAATTCCTTTTGGACCATTGATTTTATGCGAAGAAACGGATAACAAATCAATCCCCAATGCTTTTACATTCAACTCCATTATCCCAAATGCTTGTACTGCATCTGTGTGGAAATAGGTCTTGTGGTCCTTTAGAAGTTGACCAATTTCCTGAATCGGTTGAATAACGCCTGTCTCATTGTTAACAGCCATGATCGATACAAGAATCGTTTCCTCCGTTATTGCACTTCGTAAATCATCTATGGAAATTCTTCCATCTTCATAAACTGGTAAATAGGTGATATCAAAGCCGTATTTTTCCAAGTATTCCGCAGTATGAAGGGTGGCATGATGTTCCTGAACAGTTGTAATAATATGATTTCCTCTATTCCTATTGGCAAATGCAGTCCCGATAAGAGCAAGGTTATCTGCTTCTGTTCCACCACTTGTAAAAACAATCTCTTTTTCGTTTGCATGAATGCTGTTCGCCAACACACGTCTTGCTTCGTCCAGAAGGCTTCTTGCTTTTCTACCAAATGAATGAACACTAGATGGATTACCAAACACCTCTTCATAAATTGGATACATTGCATCAATTACTTGTTTATTAACAGGTGTTGTTGCCGCATGATCCAAATAAATGTGTTCCATGTCTACCTTTCCTTTCTATTTGTAATACCTAACTTATATATAAAACATGTAGGATTCTTGCTGTTTATCAT
Organism: Virgibacillus ndiopensis; assembly: GCF_900187325.1. Taxonomy (GTDB): domain Bacteria; phylum Bacillota; class Bacilli; order Bacillales; family Amphibacillaceae; genus Virgibacillus_E; species Virgibacillus_E ndiopensis. The sequence goes on from NZ_FZMZ01000005.1 coordinate 839,485, forward strand.
CTTCATGATCTTTTAAATCATCCAATGTTGTTGTATCCAGTACATCTTTAACAGCATCTCGAATTCGCAGCCACAATGCCTGCTTTGCTGGTTCTTCTTCCTCTATACCTTCAACAGGGGTTATCGGTCCTTCTAATACGCGTATAATATCTCCTGCAGTTATTTCCGCTGGCTGTTTGGCTAAAATATACCCTCCATATGCTCCTCGTATACTTTTTATCAAACCAGCATTTCTAAGTGGGGATGCTAATTGTTCTAAATAATGTTCTGATAAATTTTTATCACGCGCAATAGATTTAAGCGATATTGGACCTTCACCAAAATTCTTTGCAAGCTCAATCATAATGGTTAATCCATATCGACCTTTAGTTGAAATTTTCATAGTAAACACCTCAGTTTTTAAACATGCACATTTTAACGGTATAATTACAATACATGATATTATAGCATGAATAGGATGTTTCTTGCATTTCATCAGAATCAGATATAGCCTTTTGATAAGGTAAAGCAAACTATTATTTTATATAAAGGACGATAAAAATGAAACAAAAACCACTTGCATACCGTATGAGACCAACACATATAAGTGAGATTATCGGACAAGAACACTTAGTTGGAGAGGGTAAAATTCTAAATCGAATGGTTCAGGCTGAAAGATTAGCCTCCATGATATTATTTGGCCCCCCTGGAACAGGTAAAACCTCGATGGCAGTTGCTTTAGCAAAAAGCTTAGGCATTCCTGTAAAAATGCTAAATGCTGTTGTCGACAAGAAGAAGGATATGGAGATAGTCGTTGAAGAAGCAAAAATGACAGGACAAGTTGTATTAATACTTGACGAGGTACACCGTCTGGACAAAGGAAAACAGGACTTTTTATTACCATACGTCGAAAGTAATTTACTGACATTAATCGGTTGTACCACTAGCAATCCTTACCATTCTATTAATCCAGCGATACGAAGTAGATGTCACTTGTTTGAACTATATGCATTAACACCATCTGATATATTGACAGCTTTAAAACGTGCGGTAGTTGATGATGTAAATGGTCTTGGTGATCAGGATATTGATATAACAGACGAAGCATTGGAACACATAGCCAACGCTTCGAGCGGTGACATGCGCTCCGCACTAAACGGATTGGAACTAGCCGTTTCATCAACACCAAAAAATAATGACAATCAAATTGTAATAACATTAGATATTGCAGAAGAGTGTATGCAAAAGAAAAGTTTTTCGCATGATAAAGACGGAGATGCCCATTACGATGTACTGTCAGCTTTTCAGAAATCCATTCGCGGTAGTGACGTAAATGCTGCGCTTCATTATTTAGGTAGATTGATTGAAGCTGGTGATTTAGATAGTATTGCCAGAAGGATGATCGTATGCGCCTATGAGGATATCGGACTCGCTAATCCACAAGCAGGACCAAGAGCAGTTGCTGCAGTGCAGGCTGCCGAGCGATTAGGTTTTCCAGAAGCTCGAATTCCTTTGTCTGTTGCTATTGTCGAATTAAGTTTATCACCAAAATCTAATACTGCATACAAGGCACTAGATACTGCGTTAGCCGACATTCGCAAGGGAAAAAGTGGAGACATTCCTATCCATCTAAAAGATTCCCATTATCAAGGTGCAAAAAATCTAGGACGTGGAGTAGAATACAAATATCCACATAATTATGAGAATGGTTGGATTAGCCAACAATATTTGCCAGACTCTATAAAAAACAAATACTATTATCAGCCTAAAAAGACTGGTAAATTTGAACAAGCACTAAAGCAAGTATATGAAAAAATCCAGAAAGACAAAAACAATACTCACTAGTTAGGTATATTTCCTTTTTCCAGCGGTCACAATAGATGATAGAGGTAGTCACGAACTATAAAATCTATGGAATTATGTAATTGCTGTTACCGAAAAAGGAGATGAACAAATTGGTTAAAGTTAGACAAGATGCTTGGTCACACGAGGACGACTTATTATTAGCAGAAACCGTATTACGCCATATTAGAGAAGGCAGCACCCAATTAAATGCATTTGAAGAAGTGGGTGATAAGTTAAATCGTACATCTGCAGCATGCGGATTTCGTTGGAATGCAGAAGTCAGACAAAAATATGACCATGCTATTGATCTTGCAAAAAGACAACGAAAAGAACGAAAACGTGCTATGGCAGGGAAACCACAAAAACCAAAACAAACTATATTACCTTTAGCACAAAATTATGAAGAAAAACCAACCTATGAAGAGGATACAACCCAAGAACAAGTATCAAATATAGTTGAGCAGCCACAATTGACAATGGACATGGTTATTCGCTTTTTGAGAGAACTTAAAAAAGACTATCATGCTTCTAATCAATCAAAGCTATCACTAGAACAAACACAAAAAGAGAATAACATGTTGCGAGACCATGTAAATGAGTTGGAAAAAAAGTTAGCGGATACAGAAGAACAATTAGCAACAATTCAGGAAGACTATCAAGTATTCATCCAAATTATGGACCGTGCTAGAAAAATGACTGTTCTAGATGATCAAGGTTCCATGAAACCACCCGCATTTCGCATGGATAAAAATGGGAACCTTCAACAGCTAGCCCAAGGATCAAACCAGTAATAACTAAATAGCGAAAGTTAATAATCTTTTAGAATATAAAACAGGATGTTCCACCAATAACGGAACATCCTGTTTTTATTATGTATTCTATCAATCCCAATTGTGCCGTCCGATTTCTAGTTTTGATCCCGCTCTCAGCAGGTGGGTGCCCTGTTTTATACTTTATGAGTCCTCATGATAAGTATAAAGAGGCGTTCACGCAATATAAAAACCTTTCAGGCTCCCGAGTATATAGGTGTTCGGTCAAAACGATTATAAAAGACGAACACATCAGGATTGATTTCTAAATTGTTTAATTATTGTAACATTATCGTAGCATACCGATAATACTTTTTCAATATTATTCAAAATGAAAAATACGTTACACATGTTACAATTTCACTACAAATCGTTGTTTGAGTCATATTTTTCATTTACGTTTATAGATAACTCCCCTAATTGATCTGTACTAACCTTGCTTGGTGCATCTGTTAATAAATCTGATGCTGAAGCGGTTTTTGGAAATAATATCGTATCTCTAAGATTAGATCTACCTGCGAGTAACATGACAATTCGATCCAAACCTAAAGCTATACCACCATGTGGTGGTGCACCGAATTCTAATGCATCAAGTAAAAAGCCGAACTGTTCTTCCGCTTCTTCCTTTGTAAATCCTAATACCTTAAACATTTTATCCTGTTGCTCACGTTTGTAATTTCGGAGCGAGCCTCCACCGAGTTCATAGCCATTTAATACTAGGTCATAGGCAACAGCCCGGACACTTCCTGGATCAGTCGATAATTTTTCTAAATCTTCTGCAACGGGCATTGTAAATGGATGGTGTGCAGCAAAATATCTCTCAGAATCTTCATCATACTCAAGCAGTGGCCAATCGGTAACCCATAGGAAATTGAATTTTGTTTCGTCAATAAGCTTCAATTCCTTACCAAGTTTCAATCGTAAAGCACCTAAACTATCATATACTACTCCAGTTTTATCAGCACCGAAAAGTAATAAATCTCCATCGGTTGCACTAGCACGGTCAATAATTCCAGCCTTTTCTTCTTCTGATAAGAATTTAGCAATTGGGCCTTTTACTTCATCATTTTCAACCTTCAGCCATGCAAGGCCCTTAGCACCGTATACCTTCACAAACTCAGTTAGTTTGTCAATATCTTTTCGTGAGTAGTTCGCCGCTTCATTTTTTACATTAAGTAAACAAACTTTACCACCAGCTTCTAGTGCACCTTGAAAAACTTTAAATGACGAATCTTTTAAAATATCGGATACATGAATAAGCTCCATTGCAAATCTTGTGTCAGGCTTATCTGATCCATAACGCTCCATTGCTTCGTCATACCTAATGCGTTTTAAAGGTAATGAAATATCAATGTTTTTAACTTCTTTCATCACTTTTTGCATCATTTTTTCTGTCATTTCCATGATTTCATCACTTGACATGAACGATGTTTCGATATCAATCTGCGTAAATTCCGGCTGACGGTCCGCCCGTAAATCTTCATCACGAAAACACCTTGCAATCTGATAGTACTTTTCAAAACCAGACATCATAATCAACTGTTTAAATAGCTGTGGTGACTGTGGAAGTGCATAAAATTCTCCAGAATGAACTCGACTTGGAACTAAGTAGTCGCGTGCACCTTCAGGAGTGCTTTTAGTTAAAATTGGTGTTTCCATTTCTAAAAATCCATCTTCGTTTAAAAAGTTTCTTACTGTCTGTGTTGTTTGATGACGAAGCTTAAACGTTTTTTGCAAATCATTTCTACGTAAATCTAAATATCGATACTTTAATCTTAAATCTTCTGCAACATCTGTTTCATCTTGAATTTGAAAAGGTGGATTTTTTGCTTTATTAAGTATAACGATATCTTCTGCTACAACCTCGATACTTCCTGTCTCCATTGCTTCATTAACAGTTGCCTCGTCACGTTTGACCACTTTTCCTTTTATCTCAACAACAAATTCACTGCGCACATTTTCAGCTGTTTCCAACGCTTCTTTTGAAGATGGGTTAAATACAACTTGAACAAGACCGGATTTATCTCGTAAATCAATAAATATTAGTCCACCTAAATCCCGTCTTTTTTGTACCCAACCTTTTAATAAAACTTCTTGATCTATATTCGATGATCGAAGCGTCCCCGCTAATATACGTTTTTCCATTACGCTTTTCCTCCTTGAAGCATCTCTTTCAATTGTTGAACTACCTCTGAAATAGGTATTTCCTTTTGTTCACCTGTTTGCATTGATTTGACATTAATAACATGATTGTTTAACTCTTCATCACCTAAGATTAGCACATATCTCGCGTGTAAACGGTCAGCAGCTTTAAACTGCCCTTTCATTTTTCGATCCAGATAATCTTTGTCGACCTGTATTCCCTGTTTCCTTAATTCATACGTAATACGAACGGCTTGTTTTTCAGCCTCTTCACCTACAGCAATGAAGTAACAGTCCAATTCTTCTGTAATCGGTAATTCAATATTTTCAGCCTGAAGTGCTAGAAGCAGCCGCTCGAGACCAAGACCAAAGCCGATACCTGGAGTATTTGGTCCACCTAAGTCCTCGACAAGGCCGTTATACCTTCCACCGCCACAAAGTGTCGTAATAGCTCCAAAACCTTCTGCTTCACTCATAATCTCAAATGCAGTGTGGTTGTAATAATCCAACCCACGGACTAAATTTTTGTCTACGGTATACGGAATCTCCATCATTGTTAAATATTCTTTAACTTGATCAAAATACTCTCTTGATTCATTGTTCAAATACTCCAATATTGATGGTGCAGTTTGCATTGCCGGATGATTACGATCTGTTTTACAATCGAGTATACGTAATGGATTTTGTGATAGCCTAGTTTGGCAATCGCTACATAACTCATCTTTATGCGGTAAAAAATGTTCAATCAAAGCGTCACGATAATTTTTTCTGCTCTCATTATCACCTAAGCTATTAATAACAAGCTTTAAGTGTTTTAATCCAAGCTCTTGATAACATGTCATTGCAAGACCAATTACTTCTGCATCTATAGCCGGATTAGCACTCCCTAACACCTCCGTACCGAATTGGTTAAGTTGACGCATTCTTCCTGCTTGAGGTCGTTCATAGCGGAACATTTGTCCGAAATAATAAAGTTTTACTGGTTGAATTGGTGAACCATGTAACTTATTTTGTACAAACGCACGAGTCACGGAAGCTGTACCTTCTGGACGAAGTGTTAAGCTTCTTCCCCCTCTATCTTCAAAGGTATACATTTCCTTTTGTACAATATCTGTTGAATCACCTACACCTCGTTGAAATAACTCAGTATGTTCAAATACTGGTGTACGGATTTCTTCATAATTGAATCGGTTGCAAACATTCTTAATTGTATTTTCAACAAATTGCCATTTCTTTGCATCTTTAGGCAAAACATCAACTGTCCCGCGTGGTGCATTAATTGTCATTTAATAAAACCCCCAATTTTCACGTGTAATTACCTTATAAAAAACTATACAAAAAACTCCCGTCCCTTAAAATATAAGGGACGAGAGTTAACCCGCGTTGCCACCCTAGTTAATGCAAAACTATGCATCCGCTCTTCACAGTTAACGCCTGCAAAACGTCCATACCTACTTTATTTCGATACAGAACCTAAGGAATGTCTTTCATTAGATCATAATGTGAAAATGCTCTCAGCCGATGACATCTTCTCTCTTTCCATCTGAATTCTAACTACTTTTTCCCTCAACGGGGTACTATTTTAATTTCATATTAATAATAACTTGATTGTTGAATGATTATAATCATAATCTGTCTATAATCTAATGTCAAGCACGATTGATTTTTTTCTTCAACATTTTAACCTCACCCAATGAGATTCCTAACTCTTGGGCAATTTCCATATGATTAGCGTGACCCTCTAATTCCATGAATCGATGAAGATCCACCCCTTGGATGCCATTATTAATTGTTGAATTCCAATGTTTTTCATGTAATCGCATAATAGAATTCCTCCCATAGCTCTATCTTTGCCTAAAAACAATATTTTTATTAAAATATAGTTATGTTTACATATACGATCCATAGGAGGAAATTACTTTTGCGTATTACAACAACAATTGTACTATTTTTAACTTTGTTTCTGTTGTTCCAGACGATAGTTAATGCAAGTGAAGCATTAGTTAATACGGACAACTTAAATGTACGGTCTGGCCCAGGAACAGATCATAAAAAAATAGGTCAGGTACATACGGATCAAAAATATCCAGTCTTACAAAGACAAAATGGTTGGGTTGAGATCCAGTTAGAAAATAGTACTGGATGGATAACAGATGATTATATTACTATTTCAGGTGAAGATACTAGTTCTGTCACTTCTTCCAATTCAGATGATGCCTCAAAGACAAAATCTGATAGTAAAGAAAATAAATCTATAACGATCCAATATGAAAACACACATATTCGCAAAGGTCCATCAACGGATTATGAGATTACCGACTTTGTTAACAAAGGTGAAAAATTTGATGTTATTTCAGAAACGAATGAATGGTATGAAATCTCAAATGGTGAGATTAAAGGATTTATCTTTAAACCATTTGTGGACAAGAAATCTAGTTCATTTGCTACTGGATTAAAAAGCAAAACAATTGTTATTGATGCCGGACATGGTGGACGTGATGTAGGAGCAATCGGCGCAAGCGGCTCCTATGAAAAAAATGTTGCCTATAAGACTGCGATGGAATTAAAACAAGAGCTCTCCATACTAGGTGCAGAAGTAGTCTTAACGCGAAAAAACGATGAGTTTATTGCACTAGGCAGTCGGACAAGCCTTGCAAATATAGTAGATGCCGATGCATTTATTAGTATTCATTATAATAGTGTACCAACATTGCCAAATGTAACAGGAATCGGAACATATTATTATTACGATCAAAACAAAAATTTAGCCAAGTTTATCCAACAAGAGGTAATAAAAGAAACAAATGCGAAAGATAGAGGAATTACATTTGGTGATTTTCATGTAATTAGACAAACCTTTAAACCTGGTGTTCTGGTAGAACTAGGATTTATGTCAAATTTGGAAAAAGAACAACTTTTATTGACAGACGCCTATCAAAAAAAGCTGGTAAAAGGTATCGTCAACGGATTTGCCAAGTATTTCGGAAATAGGAATTAAGAAGATTAAGAAGTCGACTGGTCTGAAGCAAGATCAAAAAGCAAAGGATGGCTAAAATTAGCCATCCTTCTTATTTTTCCTTACTATCCAAAACCAATGTAACCGGTCCAACGTTTGTGAATTGCACATCCATCATTGCACCAAACTCTCCTGTTTCCACTGTAATATTTTGCTGCAATAAGAGCTCGTTAAATCGTTGGTACATATTATTTGCATGATCTGGTTTTGCTGCTTGTAGAAAATTTGGTCTTCTCCCTTTTCTTGTGTCACCATATAAAGTGAATTGGGATATTGACAGGACACTTCCATCTACATCTTTTAAGGACAAATTCATTTTTTCATTTTCATCCTCAAATATACGTAAGTTAACGATTTTATTCACTAAGTAGCTACTATCATCTTCCGTATCCTCATGTGTTACGCCTAAAAGTACAACTAGACCATGTTTAATCTCACCGATAATTTCTTCGTTTACCGATACACTTGCATTTTTAGCACACTGAATAACAGCTTTCATTCCAATGCTCCTCTACTGCAATGTTCTCGTTACTGTATATACATCTTTTATTTGTTTGATACGTTCAACAATTTTCCGTAAATGATTCGTATTATGAATTAGAATGGTTATATTTATGATTGCCATTTTGTTTCGATCAGATCTACCATTAACTTGTGTGATATTTGTTTTTGTTTCATTAACAGCTTGTAATACCTCATTTAAGAGACCTCTTCTATCATAACCCGAGATTTCTAAATCAACATGATATTGTTTTTTATCTGTTTGTTCACTTTTCCATTTAACTTCCAAGTAACGTTGTTGTGCTTCTTCTGTTTGCACATTTGGACAATCAGCACGATGAACGGATACTCCACGACCTTTGGTAATATAGCCTACAATCGTATCACCCGGAACCGGATTACAACACTTGGATAAACGAACTAACAGATTATCGACGCCCTCAACCTGAACACCAGAGTCTCGTTTATGAGATTTCTTTTCCTTTACTTCACTTTTGACATTTTCAAGTGTTTGTGCGAGGTCCTGTTCTTTTTTCTGGGTAGCACGAATTTTATCTGTAAGACGTGTTGCGATAATTGCCGCTGTCAAACCTTGATATCCAACCGCTGCATACATATCATCAGCATTTGTAAAGTTAAATTTTTCATAAACTCGTTTTAAATTTTCTTGCGTGAGAACGTCTTTCGGCTCAAGGGATAACGCTCTAATTTCTTTCTCAACCAAATCTTTCCCTTTTGCAACATTCTCATCACGTCGTTGTTTTTTAAAAAATTGTTTAATTTTATTTTTTGCTTGCGAAGTTTGTGTAACATTTAGCCAATCCTGTGATGGTCCATACGAATGCTTTGAAGTCATTACCTCAATTATATCTCCGTTTTTTAATTTATAATCGAGCGGTTCCATCTTCCCGTTTATTTTGGCACCAATTGTTTGATTTCCAATCTCCGTATGGATTTTGTATGCGAAATCAAGTGGTACAGAACCTGATGGCAATTCAATCACATCACCTTTAGGGGTGAAGACATAAACCATATCAGAAAATAAATCTACCTTTAACGATTCCATAAATTCTTCTGCATCGTGGGTTTCATTTTGCCATTCAAGTATTTCTCTGAACCAAGTTAATTTTTCTTCAAATGATTGCTTATCTTTATTTAATTGTCGACCTTCTTTATATGCCCAATGTGCAGCAATACCATATTCAGCAATTTCGTGCATTTCCTTCGTCCGTATTTGAACCTCAAGTGGATCACCTTTTGGACCGATAACCGTTGTATGCAAGGATTGGTAAAGATTTGGCTTCGGCATTGCAATATAATCCTTAAATCTGCCAGGCATCGGTTTCCAGCACGTATGAATAATTCCTAATACGGCATAACAATCTTTTATACTTTCAACAATAATTCGAACAGCCAGCAAATCGTATATCTCATTAAATTGTTTATTCTGCTTAACCATTTTACGATAAATACTATATAAGTGCTTAGGCCGACCAGAGATATCTGCTTCTAAATTAACTTCTTCCAGCTGATGATTTACCTCATCCATTACATCTTTAATATACGATTCTCGTTGTTCGCGTTTTTGCTTCATCAATTGTACAATCCGATAATATTGTTGTGGGTTTAAATAGCGTAGTGCAGTATCCTCTAACTCCCATTTTATAGTAGAAATCCCCAAACGATGAGCTAAAGGTGCAAAAATTTCTAACGTTTCATTAGAAATACGACGTTGTTTTGCTGGTGGTAGATGTTTTAGTGTGCGCATATTGTGCAAACGATCAGCTAATTTTATTAAAATAACCCGAATATCCTTTGCCATTGCAACAAACATTTTGCGATGATTTTCAGCTTGAATCGCTTCTTTTGATTTGTATTTAATCTTACCTAGCTTCGTTACACCGTCAACGAGCATGGCAACTTCATGATTAAATTCCTCTTCTAATTGGTCAACGGTTACATCTGTGTCTTCAACGACATCGTGTAAAAATCCACCGGCAATTGTCTCAGGATCCATTTCAAGCTCAACTAAAATGCCTGCAACCTGAACCGGGTGGATAATATAAGGCTCACCAGATTTCCGAAATTGATCTGCATGTGCATGCTCGGCATATTGGAATGCACGACGAATAAAAGCAGCATCATCTTCCGTAAGATACTGTCGAGCCTTATCTACTATGTCTTCAATTGTCAAGATAGCTTCTTTTGCCATGTAATCACCTTAATTCACTTTAGAGAATAATCATGAATATGCCTTTTTAATAGTATCGAAAATTTTAGTATAAATGTAAAGGAAAAAACATTATAATATAGGATTTAAAATAAATTCATTAAATATACTAGCCTATTCATGAGAGCCAATTATGTTACAAAAAATATATTAGAATAGGTCTGACACATTTTGCCAGACCCCCTATTTTATTTAGTACCTCGCCCAGTATTTTGCATTAAACGCTAATAGGAACTAATACTGCATTAACGTTAAAACATCATATCCATCAAGCTTTTCACGTCCATCTAAGTATGTAAGCTCAATTAAAAACGCACAGCCTACTACAATTCCTCCAAGTTCTTCCACTAATTTAATAGTTGCATCTATTGTTCCACCTGTAGCAAGTAAATCATCAGTAATTAAAACACGCTGACCAGGTTTAATGGCATCTTTGTGAATGGTCAAAATATTATTTCCATATTCTAAGCCATAATCAACTTTTATTACCTCACGAGGCAGCTTTCCCTCTTTTCTTACTGGAGCAAATCCTATTTCTAATGCATAGGATACAGGACAACCGATAATAAACCCTCTTGCCTCTGGTCCAACAACAATATCAATTTCTTTTTCATTAGCAAACTCAACTATTTCATCGACAGCAGATTTAAATGCCTTTCCATTGTCCATTAATGGGGTAATGTCCTTAAATTGAATGCCCTCTTTTGGCCAATTCTCAACTATTTTAATATATTTTTTGTAATCCATGAGTCAGTTCCTCCTTGGGTCCTTCAGCAACATCTATACATGTTGAAAACCACTCTTTTAATTTTTCATAGTTTGAATAATATAATGTTTTCTCTATATCTGCTTGGTTTAATCGTTGTTGATATATTCGTGATTCCTGCAAATCCTTTTTTGAGGGATTTGGATTCAACGTAATTACTCCATTTACTATAGTAACAAATTCTAATTCAAAAAACACTTTTGAAATAAATACTATCAAGTCACGTGTCCAACCTCGTCTATCTTTGATAATATCCATTTCCTTATTTAGATCTAATACTTTTTTTGTTCGTATTAACGCATAAAACCACTTGAAATCATCACGTGATGGAAAAACTTTCATATAACTGCTATTCTCAACATAATAACAAGCATGGATACGTGATGGTTTCGTTCTTTGGACAATCGCTTCTAAATCAGCAAGGTTAGTAGGTAAATCATAAATAAATAATGTATCCAATTTCGTTAATGTTTCTAAACTAGTACCAAACAATATATGATTTACCTTTTGAGGAAGTCGATCCGATTCCTCGTTACATACAATTAATGCGTTCTCACCAACATTTGTAAATGGTAAAATGTCTAAATTCTTTTTTCCACGATGGTCAAATAATTGCCATTCATCTATTTTCATGTCCTGAATAACAATTTGTACTTTTTTATTACCATTCCATTCATTTATCCCTAGTTCACCAACTATTGAGACTGGAGTTTGCTGGGAAATAAAATCAAAATGACTACCTAAGCCAAATCCAATCCCCTCAACATTGACCGCATCTTGTTTAAATTGTAATTTAAGATGCTTTTTCATATTTCCCAATTGTCGTATATCTGTAGGAACTTGTTTAACATGGAAAACCGGTTTTGGATTAGCCATACCAAATGGTGCCAACTGATTAATTTCATCAACCAATGTCTCGTTCATTTCTGGTAAAGTTAAAGTTTTACTAATGTCAATAACCTGCTTGAAGTCCTCTTCTGTCAACTGATCGATTATTGATTGATTTAATTCTGCTTGTAACATTTGTAAATTTTCCAATGGTAATGTCATACCTGCAGCCTGCGAATGTCCACCAAAGTGGGTAAATAAGCTTCTGACCTTCATGCAATTTTTAAATAAGTCAAAAGCTGGTATGCTTCGTGCAGATCCTTTTACACTATTATTTTCAGGATTAATAGCAAGAACAATTGCAGGTCGGTCATATTTACGAACGAGGCGTGATGCCACAATACCCAACACACCCTCATTCCACCCTTCCTGGGCAACGATAATGACTCCATTTCCATCAGGCTGAACCACTTTCTCAGCTTCTTTCACAATATTCGCTACAATTTGTTGGCGTTCTTTATTTAAATCTTCAACCATACCTGCCAGATCCTCAGCTTCATCAGAATCTTCTGTAAGTAACAATTGGACAGCTAAATCAGCGTCTTGAAGTCTACCAACAGCATTTAACCGTGGTCCAATCAGAAAGCCTACATCTTCTTCTGTTACATTACCCTCAATCTTACAGAGCTTTTTCAATGCTTTTAGTCCATGTCTGTTAGTAGTGGTTAATTTTCGTAATCCATAATAGGCAAGAATACGATTCTCACTAACGAGTGGTACTAAATCGGCAATCGTACCAATGGCTACAAGATCTAATAATTGTTCAGGAAAATACCCTAACAAACGTTCAGCAAACTTAAATGCTACGCCAACACCAGCAAGTTCTTGAAATGGATAATCCGGAGAACATTTAGGATGAACGATAGCAAACGCATCTGGTAATGTATCCTGAGGTTCATGATGGTCTGTTATGATTAAATCAATACCTATGTCTTTAGCAACATTCGCTTCATGTACTGAAGCAATTCCTGTATCCACAGTAATAATTAACCGGTACCCATCTTCACTGGCCTGTCTGAACGCCGCTTCATTAGGACCATAGCCCTCTGTAAAGCGGTTTGGAATATAAAATGCACAATCCGCTCCAAGCTCTTGTAATGCTTTAAGAAGTACCGTAGTAGAACTTACTCCATCTGCATCATAATCACCGTATATTAGAATTTTTTCGTTTTGTTCGATTGCTTTATGTACACGCTCTGCAGCTTTATCAATTGATGCAAACCCATGAGGACTAAATAAATTTGCTAGATTAGGTGAAAGAAATTCATTCGCCTCTTGTGCAGTAGCTATTCCTCTTTGTAATAAAAGTTCTTTTATTACCGGGGAAAAGTTATTATTCAAATCATCCGTCCATTGTATTAAATTATCTTGTAATGTTGTAAAATTCCATGTTGCCTTACTTTGTAACATAAACTCACCCCTGACTAATCTATTATACACAAAGAAAGTCAGGGGTAGCAATGAGATTTAATTATTTTCATTGTTGCTTTTCCCTAGTTTTTCCTGTTCCTGATAGGACTCATTATTCATCTCGTAGTCAATTCCATGCTCATCCAACCATGAAAATATACGTTTGTTCTTAGATTTTAATGTACGAACTTCTCGTTGCAAGCGAAATATTTTGATGACACCAACAGCAGCAGTGATAACACCACCCATAAGAACAGAAAATAAAATCACTAAAATAAGCGGGGCTTCACCAGACCAAAATAAATAATTTACCTTCACTGTCTCCACATTTGTAACAGCAAATACAGCTACTAAGATAACAAAAATAATGGCTAAAATAACGTAAGATTGTCCTCTCAACTAATACACTCCTTCCATCCTATTTTATAAAATACCCTTTTATAGAATTTTTAAAGCATCCGTAAACAAGAAGGCAGGGATATAACTTGAAAACTTATTTATTTTTTATAAATCGTGAAAATAAAACCGCATGAAATCAAATTTAAACACTTTGATTTCATGCGGTTTATTCTTTTTTATAGGGTTTGTCCCAGCCTTTTATACTTGAGGTCCTTCTACTTTTTTCTTTTTAGCAAAGACTACTGGTTTTTCCTTAATCATTTTACCACGCCATACAAGCCATAACTGAGAAGCTATAAATAATGAAGAATAGGTCCCCGCAATAAGCCCAACGGTTAAGGCAATTGCAAAGCCAGTGATTGATTCAGCTCCTAAGAATAAGAATGCTAGAACGGCAATCAATGTGGTTACCGTTGTATTAATACTTCTTGTCAGTGTTTGAACTAAACTTCTATTTACAATATTTGCAAGCTCTTTAAATGATTTGACTCGTTTCTTCTTACGTAAATTTTCACGTATTCTATCAAATGTTACAATCGTATCGTTAATCGAGTAACCAATAATTGTAAGAATGGCTGCAACGATTGTAATATCGAACTCAATTCGCATGATACTGAATATTGCCAGGACAAAGAATGCATCGTGTAGCAATGCAATAATAGCAGTAATTGCGAAGAAAAGTTCAAAACGGAATGCAACATAAATAATCATACCAATAGATGCAATACCTAATGCGTACAAAGCATTTTTGACCAATTCCTCACCAACAACCGGTGATACAATACTTACACTAGTCTCAGCATTATAATTTTCTTTAAAATACGATTGAATTTCTGCGATCCTATCTTCATTTATTACTTTATCAAATCGTAAAACAACATTGTTTTCACCAGATGGAACGATTGACTCTGCCTTTAAGCCCAGTTCATCTAAACTTTTATCTATATCATCCGTTGGCATTTTGTTATCAGATTCAAGTTGAATTCGTGATCCACTTGTAAAATCTATTCCAGGGTTAAGCTGGAATAGTCCAAGAGAAATTGCACCAAGTATCACCATTATTGCTGATGCAATAAAGAATTTCTTTCTGTGTTTCACTGGATTAACTTCACGATTAAAGAGTTTTGGTTCCACTTCCGTCGGATCCGAGATATCTTTAATATCCTTTTTCTTTACTCCGATCCAGCCGGGGCGATTTTTCAAAAACTTAGTTTTCACCCATAATTGCATCAAGAATCTGGTTCCATAAACTGCTGTTAAAAAGCTTACCAAAATACTCAAAATTAACATCGTTGCGAAACCTTTAACGGAACTAGTACCAAAGATAAATAATACAATCGCCGCAAGAATCGTTGTAATATTTGCATCTACAATCGCTCTTAAGGAATTACTCGTACCAGCTTTAAACGATGCAAAAATCGATTTACCTTCACGTAATTCTTCTTTTATCCGTTCAAATGTAATAACATTTGCATCCACGGCCATACCAACACCAAGAATTAATGCAGCGATTCCTTGTAACGTTAGCACACCATTCATTAGTTCAAATACCACTAAAATCAAGTAAATGTATATGCTTAAATTAACTGCAGCAATGAATCCCGGGAAACGGTATACTACAATCATAAATAAAAAGATAATACTTATCCCTATTATACCCGCAAAAACAGTCTTGTTTAGTGCTTGCTCTCCAAACTGAGCTCCCACAGTCTGTGAATAGAGCTCCGTCATATTGACAGGTAATGAACCTGCGTTGATAATATCAGCTAAGCGTTGTGCCGAGTCAACCGTGAAATTACCTTCAATCATAACATTCGGTGTATTTAATGTTTCATTTACACTGGGAGCGGAAATATATTTTGGATCCTCTTTTTTAACTTCTTCAGCAAATGAATTCCCTTTTTGATAATCCATCCATATAACAAGCAAATTTTTCTTTTCAGGTAGTGGGGCTGTCGGATCTGCTTTAGCAGCCAGTTCACTTGTTATTTCACCGAATTTTTTCGCATCTTTCAGCTGTAATGTAACAATGGGTTGATTCGTATCTTGTTTGAAATCCTGTTTTGCGCTACCCTCTTTCACATCGGATCCATCCAACAACTCTTCATCGTTAACATTTCTGAAGGATAGTCTAGCAGAAGTCGATAAAAGCTCTCTTGCTTCTTCCTGGTCTTTTATACCAGCTAACTGAACACGAATTCTGTCTTCTCCTTCAATGTCAATACTCGCTTCGCTTATACCTAAGCGGTTAACACGTTCATTGAGTATTCGAACAGTTGATTCTAGTAATTCCCTGTCAACCTCTTCTCCATCATCAACAGGCTCAATTTGATATAGAATCTCAAATCCACCTTGAAGATCCAACCCTAAATTAATATCTTTTGTAATTCCAGTAATCGTTGTCCCAATCGTTCCTGCAAATAATAGCACGATTAGAAAAAAGGCAACGATTTTACCTCTGTTCTTCATCTACCAATTGCCTCCCTCTTCTACGGTCAAATGCATTATGTAAAATCTTCTATTGTTTCGTTTCTTCTGTTTGACCACCAGTTAAAGCGGCAATAGAAGCCATTAAATCGTCATTCTCTTGATAAGCATTAACAGTTAAATAACTCATATACAAGTTAGATGCAAGATGAAAAATATCTTGTGTTACTTCATGTAACCGCTTTGTCGGGTTACCTTTCCAAACCTTTTGTACCAAACAATCCCAAATATCATCACCTGTTGCTTGAGAATACCCCATTAATTTAAATTCACTTGTCTTACTATCCAGCGCTGGTTTCATTAAGTCCTTCCATTCGTTAACTGTTTTAACGATCTCCAACTTCTTCCCCCCTGTTTTCAATCAGAGTTAATTTCCTATTCTTGTCATGCTTGGCCAACTTAATAGCATATATATCATTGTATATGAAATTTTATTTTTTGAGAAGGCAGGTCCATTAAATGACCAAACAAACATTTCTAAAAGGAACAATAATCTTAATTGTTGCTGGAATGATTACTCGTTTTTTAGGCTTTATTAACCGGATGGTTGTTGCTAGAATTATGGGTGAAGAAGGTGTCGGCCTTTATATGATGGCACTTCCTACATATTTTTTGGTTATTACATTCACCCAACTTGGATTACCTGTTGCCATTTCAAAACGTGTTGCCGAAGCAGATGCAAAAAATGATCGAGTTAAAATTAAAAAAATACTTATTGTATCTTTAATCATCACTACAATATCAAGTATCTTTTTCACCATCGGCATGATCCTTATTACTCCATTTGTTGCCACAGAATTACTTACTGATGAACGAACGATGTATCCATTATTGGCAATCAGTCCTATCATCCCAATTGTCGCAATTTCAGCTGTACTCAGGGGTTATTTCCAAGGACTGCAAAATATGAAGCCGCAAAGTTATACGCAAGTAATTGAGCAAGTGGTTCGCATCATTTGTGTAGCCTTTTTCGTCAAGTTATTACTTCCTTTCGGCGTGGAGTTTGCTGCAGCTGGTGCCATGTTTAGTGTTATACTTGGAGAATTCGTATCTTTGATGGTTATGATTCAAATATTCAAACGAAAAAAAACTATAAAGATACGATATCGATTTTTTAAGTACTTAAAATCCAGTAAAGATACATTGAAAGAGCTTTTTTCCATTGCTTTACCTAGTACAGGCAGTCGATTAATTGGTTCATTTTCATATTTTCTAGAGCCGATATTGGTTGCCCAAAGTTTGGCAATAGCAGGTATTTCAAGTTCATTAGCAACAAAGCAGTATGGGGAATTAACCGGATTCGTACTGCCATTACTATTTTTACCAACTTTTATAACACAATCCTTAGCAATTGCACTTGTACCTTCCATATCAGAGGCTGAAGCAAACAAACATAACCAGTTAATACATTATCGTATTCACCAGGCTATTCGAATCTCGTTTGCCTCCGGCGCAATCGCAACAATTGTATTGACACTTTTTTCGGTACCGATATTAACATATATGTATGGAACAGCTAATGCAAGTAAATTTTTGATATTAATGGCACCTTTTTTCATTTTACTTTACATTCAAGCACCATTACAAGCAGCATTACAAGCCCTGGACTTAGCCAAGCCTGCTATGTGGAATAGTTTAATAGGTGCTGTGTGCAAATTTGTCGTACTCTTTTTACTGGCTTCCAATGCTGAATTTGGGATTATGGGTGTAGCACTTGCAATGGTAACTGGTGTAGTATTAGTGACATTATTACATTTAGCTTCACTTCGAAAAGCAATTCGGTATTCCATTCCTTTAAAAGACTTGTGCAAAATGATTGCCTTAATCTTGATAACATGGGTCGTTGGAAATTTCCTTAAAAACATGTATGCATTGGTAGAACCTAATATTTTTATCTTCTTATGTATATTGATCATTTTAGCTTTAATCTATATAGTAACATTATTCGCCCTACGATTTATTACGAAAGAGGAGTTAAAACAAATTCCTATTATCCAAAAATGGGTATAAAAAGCCTACCACTGAAATAAACAGTGGTAGGCTTTTATAATGCTTGTCCAGAGTATGGAATTAAATAACGAATGATGATATAGATGGTCGATATAAGAAGTGAGAATAATACGAATGGTATACCATAAAGCAGAAAACGTATGAACGGAATCCTTTCTCTAGCACCCTCAGCTAGCCCTGCTACAACAACATTAGCAGATGCTCCAACTAATGTAGCATTTCCACCTAAGCAAGCTCCTAATGCAAGAGACCACCAGATTGGGTCTAAATAAACCATTCCATAACTTTGAAACTCTTGAATCACCGGAATCATAGCCGCTACAAATGGTATATTATCGACAACCCCTGAAAATATACCAGATACCCACAATATTAATATAGCTGTCTTTGAAAAGTCACCATTAGTGGATACAATTATTGCTCTAGCCATTTCATCAATAATTCCTACCTCCTGAAGGCCGCCAACTAATGTAAATAATCCAATAAAGAAAAACAATGTCACCCATTCTACTTTTTCAAAAATTTGCTCTGTGGACACTTCTTTTTCTGTTAAGAGTAACAATAAAATTGCCCCAGCTAATGCAATTGCTGTAAGTTCTATATGTAAGAATGAATGGAGTAGAAAACCTAAAATCGTAAGTCCTAATACGAAAATAGATTTATAAAGCATAGGTGTTCGTTTTAAGTGCTCCGCGGCATCGATACCAAGAAGTTCTTGTTTGTTCGTTGAACTTTTTCGCAGTTTATTTTTGAATAAGAAAACGAGTGTAAAAATCATCGCTAAAAATATAATAAGTGCAAGTGGTGCCAAATGATTAATAAACGACAGAAAATTTAAATGTTCAACAGCTTGACCGATCATAATATTTGGTGGGTCTCCAATGAGTGTAGCTGTTCCACCTATATTAGAGCTAAAAATAATTGCTAATAAATATGGAAAAGATGGAAGATTTAATAATTTTGTTATTTTTAACATAATAGGTACAAATATTAATACTGTTGTAACATTATCAAGTAATGCAGAGCCTGTAGCAGTCAAAATACTTGCACCAATTAATAAAGGAATTGGATCTCCTCGTACCTTTTGGGCAAAACGTATTGCAATGAATGTAAATAACCCAGTTTTTTCTGTAATCGAAATCAGTACCATCATAGAGAACAATAACCCAATTGTGTTCCAATCAATATAATTCATAAATACATCATCAGTTGAGTAAATTCCTGTTAACAACAGTAACGTACCGCCTGACAATGCAATAACAGCGCGGTTCATTTTGTCAGTCATGATTAAAAAGTAGCTAATAATAAAGATAGTGGATGCAAGAATTACATTCATAGGACACCTTCCCTCACATATATGTAAACAACCTTATAAAAAATATATGCAAGGAAAACTAAAATATTTTCCGTCTATTTTCTAATTGGATGAATAAAATGAAAGTAACTGGACAAACAGGGGGGAGGGAGATCATCTTCATGAAGAAACAACAATTTATTGCCTTGGTGTATGGTTGGATTGTTATACTCGGTTTCATTCTGGTAACTAGTCTTGTATTAGGGTTATTACTACGTTTTACGAGTATGGATGAAACTACATTATCGTGGACAACATTAGCAGTTGGATTAATTTCTTTATTTATCGGAGGAATTGTAGCAGGAGTAAAAGGAAAGCAAAAAGGTTGGGTAATCGGTTGTTTGACTGGACTAGGGTTTACTTTGTTCACATTTTTGGTACAATATCTAGGCTATCACCAAGCATTTTCACTAGAACAATCTCTTCATCACTTAGGATATATCCTGGCAGCACTTGTTGGCGGAGTAATTGGAGTAAATGTTGTGGTAAATGAAAAAAAATAAGGTTCAAAAAATACTAGAAGTTAATGGCAGATGTGCTCATTAACTTCTTCTTTATGTACTTTATTTATAAAAACTAAACGGCAAAAGCAACAGACTTGTTACTTAAATTATTTAAGTAATCTGCCCATTGCTTGTCCCCTGATACGATCTATTTTTTTCAGATAGATAAATTAATTGCTTTTAACTTCCCGGATTGCGGAACGGTCATATGTAAACTTTGTACCGTCGCCACCTTCAATTACTACGATTGTTTCATCAATCGTATGTACTGTCCCATGTAAACCACCAATCGTTACAACTGAATCTCCTTTTTTCAAATCCGACTGCATTTGTTTTACTTGCTTTTGGCGTTTTTGTTGTGGACGGATTAACAAAAAGTAAAAGATCACAAACATTAAAATAATTGGAGCTAAATTTATAAGTGTGTTCATTACGAATTCCTCCTTTCCCTAAAAATTCTTTGCATCTGGTTGATTAAAACCATATTGTTCAAAGAATGCTTCCTTGAAATCACCAAGTCGATCTTCAGCAATAGCTGCTCGTACTTGCTCCATTAATTTTAACAGAAAATGTAGGTTATGATAAGTAGTAAGTCTAAATCCGAATGTTTCATTACATTTAATTAAATGTCGGATATAGCTACGAGTATAATTTTTGCATACATAACAATCACAATTTTCATCGATTGGACTAAAATCACGTGCATATTTAGCATTTCTTACTACCAGTCGACCGTTTGAAGTCATGCATGTCCCATTCCGTGCAATACGTGTTGGTAACACACAATCAAACATGTCTACTCCACGAATTGCACCGTCAATTAATGAATCTGGTGAACCTACTCCCATTAAATAACGTGGCTTATTATTTGGTAAAAGGGGTGTTGTGAACTCAAGGACTCGATTCATTATTTCTTTCGGTTCGCCAACAGAGAGACCACCAATTGCATACCCTGGAAAATCCATAGATGTAAGATCCTGTGCACTAAGTCTTCGAAGATCCTCATATTCACCACCTTGAACAATACCAAAAAGACCTTGGTCATTTTTACGATTATGTGCTTCAAGGCAACGTTCTGCCCAACGGGAAGTCCGCTCAACAGATGCCTTCATATAATCATATGTTGCTGGGTAGGGTGGACATTCATCAAACGCCATCATAATGTCAGAACCAAGCGCATTTTGAATGTGCATCGCTTTTTCAGGTGACAAAAATAACTTTTCACCATTTAAATGATTACGAAAATGAACCCCCTCTTCTTTTATTTTTCTCATATCACTTAGACTAAAAACCTGGAATCCACCAGAATCTGTCAAAATTGCTCCATCCCAGTTCATAAACTTATGGAGACCACCTGCTTCTCGAATAATATCTTCTCCTGGTCGTAACCATAAATGATACGTATTAGACAAGATGATTTTTGCATTGATATCCTGTAATTCTTCTGGGCTCATCGTTTTAACTGTGGCAAGTGTCCCAACAGGCATAAACATTGGTGTATCAAACGAACCATGCGGTGTATGCACTTTGCCTAGACGTGCACCAGTTTGTTTGCATGTCTTAATTAATTCATACGTTATAGGTTTCATCATATATTCGTTCCTCTACTTATATTATTAACATTGCATCTCCGAAACTGAAAAAACGGTACCGTTCTTGAACAGCTTCATTATATGCACGTAAAATGCTCTCCTTATCTGCTAAAGCACTAACTAACATGATTAGTGTAGACTTAGGTAAGTGAAAATTCGTAATCAAGCCGTCAATAGCTTGAAATTTATATGGAGGATAGATAAAAATATCTGTCCATCCACTAGCTTCAACGAATTGTCCATCATTATCGCGTGCGATTGTCTCTAATGTTCTAGTTGACGTTGTTCCGACTGAAATAATCCTGCCATTATTTCTCCTTATATTGGTAAGAATTTGCGCCGTTTCATTCGTCATATGATAAAATTCCGAATGCATGGTATGGTCATCAATATTATCCACACTTACCGGACGAAATGTACCGAGACCAACATGTAGCGTAATAAAGGCAATTGTTACTCCCATTTCCTTTATTTCGTCTAATAATTCATTTGTAAAATGTAAACCTGCAGTTGGCGCTGCTGCCGACCCTTCTTCTTTTGCATAGACAGTTTGATAGCGTTCCTTTTCCGGTAATTGCTCTTTAATATATGGCGGTAATGGCATCTCGCCAAGCTCGTCCAATATTTCAACTAAAATACCTTCATATTGTAATTGTAAAATACGACCACCATGTTCTTTTGTATCAATACATTTTGCCCGTAATTTTCCATCGCCAAACGAAAGCTCCGTACCAATTTTAATCTTTTTTGCTGGTTTAGCAAGCACCTCCCAGCAATCCTCTTCTTGCTGGTGAAGGAGTAACACTTCTATTTTTGCACCTGTATCTTGTTTCACACCGTACAATCGAGCAGGAAGAACACGCGTGTCATTTAAAACAAGGCAGTCACCTTTTTTTAAGTAACTTTTTATATCCCTAAAATGTTTATGCTCGATTGCTTTTGTTTCACGGTTAAACACCAACAATCGTGAAGCTGTTCTCTCCTTTAATGGTGTTTGTGCTATTAGTTCTTCTGGTAAATCAAAATCAAAATCTTCTATATTCATGATGCTGATCTCCTAACTATGTCTTAGCGAAATTTTCCTAGTATGAAAAAGATAAGAGATAATATTATACTGACGACAATAGAAGTCATAATTGGAAAGTGAAAAGAGACATTTCCTTTTTTAAAGCTAATGTCTCCAGGAAGCTTCCCAACAAATGTCCAAATAACGCCAATTACTATAAATACAATCCCTAACAAGATAAACAATTTTCCAATAGTCATTCCGCTTCGTTTCCTTTTAAACCAAAATGCTGATATGCCTTAGGTGTAACAATCCGTCCTCTAGGCGTACGTTGAATGAAACCTATTTGTAATAAATATGGTTCATATACATCTTCAATTGTCTGTGATTCTTCACCAATTGTTGCAGCAATCGTATCTAGCCCTACTGGACCGCCTTGAAAGCCCTCGATGATTCCTTTCAAGAGTTTATGGTCTATATGATCTAAGCCAACATCATCGACCTGAAGCATCTCTAGAGCAAGATCGGTTGTTTCAAGACTTATTGTATTTTCCCCTTTAACTTGTGAAATGTCCCGAATACGCTTTAACAGCCTGTTTGCAATTCTTGGTGTCCCTCTAGATCGTCTGGAAACTTCTGCTGCAGCTTCTTTTGTAATAGAAGTTTGAAAAATATCAGCTGTACGTTCAACAATTGAACATAAATCCTTTGCCTCATAATATTCCAGTCTACTTAATACACCAAAACGGTCACGAAGCGGAGCCGACAACAGACCTGCTCGTGTTGTCGCCCCTACCAGGGTGAAAGGAGGTAAATCAATCCTGACAGACCTTGCACTAGGACCAGTTCCTATTACAATATCAAGAAAAAAATCCTCCATCGCTGGGTACAATACTTCTTCAACAGATCGCGGTAATCGATGAACTTCGTCGATAAATAAAACATCACCAGGCTCAAGTGACGAAAGAATCGCCGCAAGATCACCGGCACGCTCAATTGCCGGTCCTGATGTGGAGCGAAACTGTACACCCATTTCATTTGCAATAATGGCAGCCAAAGTTGTTTTCCCTAATCCCGGTGGACCATACAATAATACATGATCAAGAGGTTCTTCACGCATTTTAGCTGCTTGTATAAATATACTTAGATTTTCCTTCACCTTCTGCTGTCCGATATATTGGTTTAGTGTTGTGGGGCGAAGACTAAGCTCAATGGTGGAATCTTCGGCTTGTAATTCACCTGTAATTATACGCTCATCCATAACAATCTCCCCTTAGTTTTTTACCAATAGTCCCAATGCTTTGCGAATTATTTCATCCGTATTTTCGATATTTTCCTTTTGTAACTTCGGCATAATTGATTTTATTTCCCGATCTGAGTAGCCCAACGCTTTTAAAGCCTCTTGTGCTTCATTTAATCCATCTGGTGATACAGTAGTGATATCGGGATTTACTAAATCAGGCTGTGCATCTAACGAAAGCATTGTTGTCAGTTTGCCTTTTAAATCTAATATAACCTGTCTTGCGGTTTTTTTACCTATTCCAGGAAAACTTGTTAAAAATTTATCATCTTCACGTTCTACTGCTGCAATAAAGTCCCCGACATTAACGGATCCCAATATTGCCAGTGCACCTTTAGGACCAATTCCAGATACTTGTAGAAGCTTCGTGAAAAGCGATTTCTGATCCTGGTTTTTGAATCCGTATAACACTTGCGCATCTTCACGTACGTAATGATAAGTATAAATTAAAGTTTCCTGATTTAATGATGACTGAAACACAAAAGGATTGGCACACATAATCTCGTACCCAACCCCCTGGATGTCAACTATCACAGAATCATCTAATATATATGTAACGTTACCCTTTATGTAAGCAATCATTTAACCTTCTCCTCTTCGGAATTCCTTTACCTATTTTAACATACCTATACATATTGGGTACAGGAACAAGGAATTCCTATAGTACTTAAAAAAAACACCAATTGGATATAATTGGTGTTTCAATCTAATAAGATAAAACGCTTAATCAGCATCTTCTAAATTATGATGAATGTCTTGAACATCTTCATTGTCTTCCAATACATCAATAAGATTCAACATTTTTTGAGCATCTTCTTCAGGTAACGCACTATACGTTTGCGGAATTAATGTAACTTCAGCGTCTGCTAGTGTATAACCACTCTCACGTAAATGTGTACAAACTGCATCAAAGTTCTCAGGAGATGTAAAAATTTCATATGCTCCTTCCTCTACTACAATATCATCAGCACCTGCTTCAATTGCTTCAAGGGTAATTTCATCTTCATCAATAGCTCCATCTTCATTTTCAATAACGATATAGCCTTTACGGTCAAACATAAATGATACACTGCCATTTTCACCAAGGTTTCCGCCATTTTTCTTGAATGCATGCCTAATTTCTGCCGCAGTTCGATTTTTGTTGTCTGTCAAAATATTGACTATTACTGCTACACCACCAGGACCGTAACCTTCATAAGTAATTTCTTCAAAGTTTGCCCCATCTAGTGCACCTGTTGCTTTTTTAATTGCACGATCAATATTATCATTCGGCATATTATCTGCTTTTGCTTTATCTACTGCCAATCGTAGTGATGCATTCGTAGTAATATCCCCGCCACCTTGTTTTGCAGCTAAATATATATCTTTAGCATGACGCATAAAGATTTTACCTTTTTTTGCATCCTGTGCATTCTTTCTTCTTTGTATATTTTTCCACTTAGAATGACCAGCCATAGGACATTCTCCTCTCTAGAAATTTCCTTTTTAACTATAACAAAAATTTCATTACTTATAAAGTGAAACTTTGATCCTTAGCCATTAGTACATTATGCAGATGAAACATAAGAAAAGCGCAAGCGCCCGTTTAGAGACGTGTGGACTGCGCACTGCCAAGCAGGGTGGTTCGGCGTTGCCGCGCAAAGCGGCGGTTTTAGCCGAACATTCCTACGCAGGAGATAAAGGTAACTCGAGTGAGTAGCGAATCGATGTTGACCTTATTGTACGGAGGTAAGGAAATCCATCAGTCTCTGATCGCTGGAGCTGGACATGGCTAACTCTGTAGAAAATTGAACAAAGCCTAAATTTTATATTTTCTTACCTATACAAAAAACCTTTGCAATAAAGCAAAGGTCAATCGTTATCACGGTTAAAGAATTTTTCCATTTGCTCCTGAAATTCATTACCGCCATTACCAGCTTTCAATCTAGACTTCAAGTTACTCATTCGATCCCAATAAATATCGTCCGTATAAACTACAATCGTTTTGTCGGGCGCAAACTTTTTTACTTCTTGTTCGATTACGGCTTGAACATTATGATTTGAATGTTCATTTAACATTACTGCCACTATTACTTTTTCCTCTGTGGAGGCAATTTGAGCATTTTTGACTTCTTTAAGTCCCGTTACATGTCTATATATTTCTTTTGTTTCTTCATTTGTAAATATGTCGGTATAGTTTCCACTGTTTCTTTCTGAAGCATTCGTTCCTTTTTGGTCACTTTGTTTATAGCCACCTTTTTCACCTACAGATTCTTTTTTCACACCTTGTCTATCTTTTTGCTCTTCATTTGTTTCATAATGCAATGGTTGGGTTTCAACATTATTATCTTGAGCATTTTCATCCTGGTTTGTATTCGCACAACCAAACAAGAACGCTATAATAATACCTGTATTTAAAAGAATTTTTTTGTTCATATAAAAACCTCCCTTATCATTTAGCTTGTATAAGAGAGGTTAATTTAAACCAGTTAATTTATCCCTTTAAATTAAATTGTGCTGCACCGATTCGTTTATGTTCCGTTCTCTTATGCAGATCTTCGATTATTTTTTTATCCGCATCAGGAATTTCTTCACCTTTTAAATATGCGTCAATAATATCATAGGTTGTGCCCATTTCAGCTTCGTCTGTTTGACCTTCCCACAAATCGGCACTCGGTTTTTTAGTCACTACTTGGTCCGGCACACCCAAATATTTTGCCAGTTCTCTTACTTCCGTTTTAGTAAAGTTTACAATTGGCAAAATATCTACTCCACCATCACCGAATTTAGTAAAATATCCTGTATACCATTCTGCAGCATTATCTGTTCCAACAACTAAATAATTATAGTTTGTAGCAAGCGTATATAAAGTGCTCATCCGTAGTCTAGCACGAAGGTTGGCATCTGCTAGCTTGTCATTTCGTTCTTCCCATTGATCTTTTTGTTTTAATTGGTTTCGAATCGTGTTATACATCACATCGTGTGTTTCAGATAAATCGACCGTAACTGCATTAATGTCACAGCTATTTATTACATCTTGAGCGTGTTCCATATCAGCAGCTGTACTTTTACAAGGCATGATAACCCCTAAAGAATTTTCTGGTGCCGCACGTTTTATCAGGTGTGCAACAACTGCTGAGTCAATTCCCCCACTAACACCAACTAGTAATCCTTTTACACCAGTTTGCTTGATTTGTTGCTGTAACCATTCCACCAATTTGTCTACTGTTTCTTTCATATCAATTACTCCTTTTGCCTAATGATTTTTATTCATTAATACAATTTTAGCATTGCTTTGGCATTTTTCAAAAATTCCTGTCGTTTTATCCACTCGTTTTCCATGTTCGTTAAATACTCTTCCATAGACATTGTTGAATTTCTTGAAAGAAAGTGCAGCCATTCACGTAACACATCACTTGGAACGGTCATTGCAAGAATCCAAAATTTCAATTGACTATCCTCTACCATTCGATATGAAATTAATTTATCAAGATTCCAATCTAAATATGGTAAAAAACGTTGGGCTAATTGAATATAGTCATAAATTTGTGGCGATTGTCCCAATAAGTCAAAATCAATCATATAGACGTCTCTACTTCGAATAAAATTATGAGAAGCTACATCGCCATGTATCCAAACACGTTTTTCCTCTGCTTTTCGCTCTAACCTTTCCCAGGGTAGTTCTGATACAAGCCGTAGTTGAGTTTCTGTAGTTTGCACGATATCCTTAAACAGATTTTCAAAACCGTAATTAAGGAAATAGTCTCTCGTGTTTTTAAATGACTGTAATCGTTTGTACCAACGTTTATAAAATAATTTTCGACGTAATGGATTCGTCACACGTATATCTTCTGCACGTTCATGGAACGCTCGTAAAGTAGCTAAACATGCTTTTCGATCATCATTTATAGCATAATTTAATTTTGTCCCCTCAATAAATGGAGCTATCGTCCAATAATAACCATTACTAATAAGAATCTTTTTACCATTAGGGAACCGTCTAAATGGGATAACGATAGAAGTACTTAACTTGTCAAAAAAATCCCATTGCTGATCAACATCTTCCTTTTTTCTATGTTTTTTTAGGATGACTTTATTTCCGTCAGATGTCTTAACTAAAAATACGTTTGCTTTTATTGGGACAATGTTAGCAACATTTACTTTTCCTTCTTGGTATAAAAAAGAAGAGAGACGATTGATTTTCAATTCGTCTCTACGACTATTACTATTCACCTTGTATGTCATCCTCTTCATCCCTATGATCAAAAGAGAATCCAGGTGGTTTAGGGTATTGATTTTCATTAGTTGGTGCATTTGCAAAATGAGTAGGATAGTTTTGTGGGACATAACCGGGTTGCCGATTAAAATCATATGGACCTAAAGCCTGTGGCTGATTCATATGATATCCCCCCATATGTTGTTGAGGATACGGTGATTTACCTTGACAACCACAATCCTTTCCTCCAGCCTTCATAGTTGGTTTTGCCGGCATTGGCATTTCTGGTGATTCCATCATATGACCGCCATGCGAATATGGCTGAACCATATTATCGTGCTGCATGTGCATTGGTGCTGGTCCTCCAGAAAAGGTTCCCATTACCGGAAAGAAATCGTGCGGACCTGGTGGACAATACGGATTTATAACGTGACAACACAATGGAACCATATGCGTCGGTTGCGGTAAAGGCATTGGCTTCATCTTCTCTTTTGGCTTTTCCTTTGGTTTTTCCACAGGTGCATGATATGCAGGCATTTTTGGAAGATTGATTGTCGTGTAATTTTGCAATTCCTGTTCCATTATTGGCATTTGAATTATTGGTTGCATAGGCGGTTGTGGCTGTGGCTGCGGTTGTGGTTGTGGTTGTATTGGCATTTCCTTTTTAGGCTGTATTGGCATTTGTGGTTGGATCGGTTTTGGTTTTTCTTTATCATCCTCTTTAATAACCGGTAAAGGTTTTGGTGAAGTATCTTTATATGGATGTTTAGCAATGGGCTGCTGCACTTCTTTTGGTTTCATACCCTCTTTTTGTACTGGTTTTGAAGAGCTAGGTATTTTTATTTTCATACCTGGCATAATCATATCTGGACTGGATAATTGTGAATTAAGCTGCTTTAATTGTTCAAAGTCAACCCCGTATTTCTTCGACAATTCCCATAGTGTATCTCCTTTTTGTACGATGTGAATTTTCAAGTTATTCCAAACTCCTTTCGTTTCTAGTTGACTGGGCTAATCACTCATTATCAACATATGCATTAGAATGGAAAAAGTTGAAACTTATTTATTTTTATGATGAAAAAAACCGCCTATACTTTTTAAAAGTATAGACGGAAAGATTTATATTTTCATCTGGTATACTGGATATGTCCCAAGAATGGTAACCTTGCACCCTAATGCTTCAAGTTCCGCTTTAACACTAGGAAACAATACGTCATCATATGGCTGATCCACATCAACAATAAAGAAATAATTTCCTAATCCAGTCTTCATTGGTCGTGACTCAATTTTTGACAAATTCATTTTACGCCACGCAAACGCTGATAGAACTTGATGTAGAGCTCCAGCGTAATCACTTGGCAAGGTTATTAACATGCTTGTTTTTTCTGTGTCACTAGCATGTTTTATATGTACACATTCTTTTTCTTTTGCTAAAACAGCAAATCTTGTATGGTTATTTGGATAATCATGAATATTTTCTTTATAAATAGTAAGATCATACTCTTTTGCAGCCAATTTATTTCCAATAGCAGCAATATTTTTATCACTGTTACTAACGATTTCAGCCGCTTTCCCTGTTGATGAGGTATATTTTATACCAGCTTCTGGAATATATTTATGAATATATTGGTGACACTGGGCAATAGCATGGCTGTGTGAATGAATTTCTTCTAAATCCGATAAATCCCCTGCAAAATCAGGACGGACAAGCAAATGCTGTTGAATAGGAACTACAATTTCGGCGAAAATCGGTAATCTTACTTGGTGCACCAAATAATCAACCGTTAATTGTACTGTTCCCTCAATTGCATTCTCTAATGGCACAACACCAATATCTATTTTATTGTCATTGACGGCATCGATACATTCTGGTATCGTCTTAAAACTTTGTTTATCTTCTCCATTAAATGCTGCATCAACAGCCAGTTTTGTAAAGGTTCCTTTTGGTCCCAAATACCCTATTCTCTTTGTCAACTAATCCTCCCCCTAACTTAGCCCTGAACTTAACATGTCAACACGATCAACAAAATCTAGCTGCCTCAATCTATGAATGAGTTTTTCTACATCGTAGGATATAGATGATATATCTAGTGATAATGTTACATTCGCTTTTCCTTGTATTGGAATTGTTTGATGGATTGTTAAAACATTACATCCTGCTTCTGCAGCAATTGCCAACAATTTTGAAAGTGTACCACTACGATCCTCTAAATGGAAAAACAATGTCATTATTTTTTCTTTCACCATTGCTTGGAAAGGAAAAACTGTATCCTTATATTTGTAATAAGCACTTCTTGATAAGTTTACCTTCTGTACTGCTTCAAATATCGTCTTTACCTTTTCTCTTTCAATTAATTCTTTAACTTCAATTGTTTTCCTCATTGATTCAGGTAACACATCACTACGGACTAAATAAAACTTTTCATCTACGTGCGTCATCATTACCCCTCTTTTACACCCTTGTTTACCAGAAATTATTCTATAAATTCAAATTCAAAGTCCAGCAATCTTATTGTGTCTCCGTCTTTAGCACCACGTTTACGTAGTGCTTCATCAACACCCATACCTCGAAGCTGACGGGCAAATCGCTGTACCGCTTCATCTCTAGCAAAATCTGTCATTTTAAATAGCTTTTCAATTTTGTCACCCGATAACACAAACGCTCCATCATCAGCACGTGATATTGTAAATGGTTCTTTTTCTTTTTGATAACGATATATCACTTCTTCATCTGTATCTTCTATCATTGGCGCAACCTTTGGAATGGTATCCAATGTATCCGCAATTCCAAATAAAATATCTCTTAATCCTTCTTTTGTCAATGCAGAAATAGGATAGATCGGAAAATCATCCACCATTTTTTCTTTAAAGATCCGTAAATTTTCTTCTGAACCAGGCATGTCCATTTTATTCGCTGCAATAATCTGTGGTCTATCCATTAGCTTTTCATCATATTCTTTTAATTCCTTATTTATCTTAACAAAATCATCATATGGATCACGACCTTCAGTTCCAGCCATATCAATAACATGAACAATAACTCTAGTTCGTTCTACATGGCGAAGAAACTGATGCCCTAAACCGACGCCTGAGTGAGCACCTTCTATTAGCCCTGGTAAATCGGCCATAACGAAGCTTCGATGATCACTGGTATCCACAACT
The DNA here is from genome assembly GCF_900187325.1 of Virgibacillus ndiopensis. Lineage (GTDB taxonomy): Bacteria > Bacillota > Bacilli > Bacillales > Amphibacillaceae > Virgibacillus_E > Virgibacillus_E ndiopensis. The sequence continues at coordinate 871,079 of NZ_FZMZ01000005.1, forward strand.
CCTAGATTTGGCGAGAGTGTTGTAAAGTGATAGTCAGCAACTTTAGGTTTTGCAGCACTTACCACCGATATAAACGTAGATTTTCCAACACTAGGAAAACCTACAAGACCAACATCAGCAATGAGTTTTAGTTCAACTTTAATATCTCTTTCCTGACCAGGTTCACCATTTTCGGCAAAATCTGGGGCAGGATTTCTTGGTGTTGCAAAACGTGAATTGCCTCTCCCTCCTCTTCCGCCACTTACAATTACTGCCTGTTGTTCATGATGTGTTAAATCCGCTATAACTTCTCCAGTATCCTCATCCATTACTGTTGTCCCAGGAGGAACAGGCACAATCAACGGTGATGCATTTTTACCATGCTGATTTTTACTCATACCATTTTCTCCACGCTTAGCTTTAAAATGGCGATTGTAACGAAAGTCCATTAACGTATTTAGACCTTCATCGACTTCAAAAACTACATCCCCACCGTCTCCGCCATCTCCACCAGCGGGTCCACCTTTTGGTACGTATTTTTCACGGCGATAAGCAACAAGACCATTACCCCCGTCACCAGCTTTAACATATACACTAACCTGATCTACAAACATTGTTGGTCACCTCAATTAATTGAATGGAATTTCAATATTACAAGTAATTCCATCATCTACTCGTTTCATATGTATAGTAACACCTTGCCCCTGTTTTAGGTCTGTTTCATTATTCTCCATCTTTTTGAAGATACCAGCCATAAAAATTTGAACAAGTACAGACTGTTCATGAAGATCAACATTAACATTTCCTTCATACACTTCAGTAGCATCGGCGGCTTTTTCTAGAACCTTCATACAATACTGACATTGTCCCAAAAGAATATTGTCTATAGCACTGAAATTTTTATTTTCAGTATTTATATCGTATGTTAATCGAAAAGTTGCATGTATGGAATTAAATTGAATCAACCATAAAGCAAATTTAGGAGCGTTTAAACTTATTAATTTTCTTTCCTTATCGAAATGATTCATACACGCTGCTAATTTTTCTTGTACTTTTTCCGTCTTTCCCATTGTTAAGTAGCCCTGTACAATTTGTAAATCATTCATTAAATCATGACGATACATACGTAATACATCAATAATATCTTTTTCAGCCACGCTAATCCCTCCACAATAACAAAAGTATAGCAGAAAAATGATGAAAGGGTAATTATTCTAATAAATATATAAAAAACTCCAACCAATAAATAGTTGGAGTTTTTATCTGGCTTATGTTTTTATGCTTCTTTAGCAGTAGCATAAACACTAACTTTTTTACGATCACGACCATAGCGTTCGAATTTTACAACACCATCAATTTTTGCAAATAGTGTATCATCACCACCACGACCTACGTTTTCACCTGGATAGATTTTTGTTCCGCGTTGACGGTACAAAATAGATCCACCAGTTACAAACTGACCGTCTGCACGTTTAGCACCTAGACGTTTTGATTCAGAATCACGTCCGTTTTTAGTACTACCAGCACCTTTTTTCTGTGAGAAAAATTGTAAATCTAGACGTAGCATTTGGCTGCACCTCCTTATTTACTTTCAATCGTAATAAACTGATCATATTCACGTTCAATCGTTTCCAGTGAAATAATCATTCCTTCGAACAGGGTCTGCGCTTTTTCCATTACTTTATTATCCAAAGCGTCTGGAAGTGTAACATGGAGATAACCACCAGTACTTCCCTGTTCAATTTCAAGGTCTGTTTCACATAAAGTAAGAACTGCATTGACAGCACCAAATGACACAGCCGAAACACCAGCACATACTAAATCATAGCCATATGGACCACTTTCTGCATGTCCTGATAGTTCAAAGGCTTTTATTTGGTTATTATCCCTAAAAACAGTTACTTTTATCATATGAAAATACCTTTAAGCATTAATTTTTTCAATAACTACTTTTGTATAAGGCTGACGATGACCTTGCTTACGATGGTAGTTTTTCTTAGGCTTATATTTGAATACAGTAACTTTCTTCTGACGACCGTGCTTTTCAACTTTAGCAGTTACAGTTGCACCGTCAACATATGGAGCGCCTACTTTTACATCGTCTCCACCAACGAAAAGAACTTTATCAAAAGTTACAGAATCATTTGCTTCTGCAACTACTTTCTCAACGTAAATTTCTTGTCCTTCAGTAACCTTTACTTGTTTACCACCAGTTTCAATAATTGCGTACATGCCTTGCACCTCCTTAATTACTCAGACTCGCCATTCAGGTACTCTCTTGCCCAAGAGTTTAGAAACCTGTTCTGTGCGGTTGTAGCTGTGGTGCTACGATGAATAACGTATTGATATTATCACGTTTAGCAAGTAATTGTCAAGGATGCGTATCCTTAATTTCAATTGTAATTAAGGAATTGCCCTGGCAATTTCACCTATTGTTTTTGTGTACTCTTTTTCATAAAAATAACTGTGTAAACAATCAGCCTCATCAATCGTTTTCCGTTCATCATCTGGATATACTATATAAATAGGGTGTTTTTTTTCTCGACGAAAATGGGCAAATACTTCAAGAAGAGAACTCTGATAAGGGACAACAATGGGTCGAACCCCTCTAATGCTTAAATTGTTACTTTGGTATCTTCTTAACAAAAATCGAATGAAAACATAATAACGTTGTTTCCATTCCATCCGGTTCTCTTTAAATAAAAATAGCATAATAACTAGCGAACTTAAGGTAAATGGAAAAATAAATAGTTGAAGTATGATTATAATTAAACATACCAAAAGTGATATAAGTATAACAGAGTGGTAAGCTTTGCGGTATGGATATATAAGTGACAATAATAAAAATAAAAGCTTTCCACCATCCAACGGCCAAACAGGTAACAAATTGAATAAGAGAATAACAGTATTATAAAAAAACATAATTTCTATAATAGAAGGGGAGAGCAGCTCTGCATTTGTAGCAAACAAAATGAAGCCGTATATAATAATATGCTGAAAAGGTCCAGCAATTGTTACAAGTGCTTCTTCATGAAAAGGTCTATTCCCATGTTCATCCGTATCCATTACCCCTCCAAATACCCATAACATAATACTTCGTACACGCCATTTAAAAAAATAAGCCATCGCATAATGTCCGAGCTCATGAAACAACACGATAGATAGAATAATAAATAGTTCTACAAATGTACCTGTAATAAAAGCAATACCTATAAACAATAAGAGAATAGGGTGAATATGAATGGTAGGTACATACTTACGGAGTATCGTCAACTTTGATCACCTGTACCGGGTCCACATATTTATTGTCTTTTTCAATCGCAAAAAATACTGTTTTATTCTCTTTGTTAGGTACAAAAGTTCCAAGCTGTTCATTACTTGAGACAAATTGATATAAATGAACATCAATTTCACTTAAAAAACCATAAGAAGATAAACTTCCATCCGCATGTTGAACAACTACTGTTTTATCCGTTTCTGGATCATTACCAGCAAATATGACAACACCCTCGTCCAATGCCATTATATCCGATGTATCTTTCGGCGCAATCATGATTCCCGATCCATTCGCTTGGAATGATTCCGTAACATTTCCACTTACTGGAAGCGCTAGTTGTTGTTCATTTTCTGCTTGCTGATTCTGATTAGGTGTAAAAGCAAGTGGTGATCCAAAAGTTTCTTGATACCATTGATTAACTCGAGCAAACGGAAATTCTTGAGTTAGTGCATTGCTTGTCCACTCGGTTGGTTTGCGCAGCAGTTCTGAATTGGTTTGAAATAAAATAGCTACACCAAAGAATAAAACAACTGATAAGATGCCTTTCAAAATAATCCAAGATATAAATCGGCTTTTTTCTTTCGTTTGCTGGGGTTGCTGGTTATCTGGAATAAATGGAAAAAATCCATGCTTTTCCTCTTCTTGAGGAAAGGCAGGTGTAATACTTTTAGACATGTCCTTTGTTTTTAAGCCACGTAAGTTTTTCCGCTGATTAATAGACTTTCGAACTTGCTTTACTCCCTTATTCATTTTCCTCACAATCCTTTACCATACTTTTTTATAATTGTATGAGTAAAGTAGACGAGTTATGTTAGTGCATTTAGGGCATATTTCATATCTTTTAGGTACAAAAAATGCAATGAAAGCTATTAGCAATCATTGCAATAAATATCTAGTATTCTTTCATTACGAACGAATTCCAAAAAATTTCTTTACCTTTTGAAACATCCCTTTTTCATCTTCTAAAGATTGTAATGGAACCGTTTCACCTAAAATTCTTCTTGCAATATTTCGATATGCAATGGACACTTTTGTATTTGGGTGTAAAGCTATTGGCTCACCATTATTCGAAGCTTTAATTACTTCATCATCATCTAAAACGATGCCAATAAGATCAATCGAGAGAATATGTACAATTTCATCAATATCAAGCATATCTCCATTTTTCATCATATGATTCCGTATTCGATTAATGATTAAGCGAGGTGGTTCCATTTCTTTATTCTCAAGCAACCCGATAATACGGTCTGCATCTCGAACACTTGATTTTTCAGGTGTGGTAACAACTATCGCTTTATCAGCCCCTGCAACGGCATTTTGAAAACCTTGCTCGATTCCAGCTGGACAATCAATAATAATATAATCAAATTCCTGTTTTAATTCTGTAATGATTTTTTTCATGCTATCAACTGTACTAGCAGCTTTATCACTAGTTTGTGCTGCAGGTAACAACGATAAATATTCAAACCGCTTGTCTTTAATAAGTGCCTGCTTTAATTTACAACGTCCTTCAATCACATCTACAATATCATAGATAATCCGGTTTTCAAGACCCATCACAACATCGAGATTCCGTAAACCGATATCTGTATCAATTAAACACACCTTTTTTTCCATTAAAGCTAAAGCCGTTCCTATATTGGCCGTTGTAGTAGTTTTACCTACTCCGCCTTTACCAGATGTAATTACGATTGCCTCACCCATTATTCATTCTCCTTTCGAACCCATTTAAATCTTTTCGTTTATGTGAAAGAACTTGTAGTCGATCAATTATAATTTTGTCTTGCTCTTCATCAATAAGACCACATTCCATATACACACCATCAGATTCGTAATCTGGAGCACGGCTAATATAATCCGCTATCCGGAGTTGACTAGGCTTCATGTAAGATGCAGCTATAACAGCATTTCGGTCACCATTAACTCCAGCATGTGCTATTCCTCGCATACTACCCATTATATAAATGTTACCAGTTGATACGACCTTTCCACCTGGATTAACATCGCCAATTAATAGTAAATCACCTGTAACTTCTAAAACTTGTCCAGATCTTATGATTCTATTAATTGGCTTCACTTCACTATCTTCCATCCAAGAAAGCGCCTTGTCTTTTGGAATAACATTGGATTCAAAAGACTGAACACTGAAACGATTTCCCCTACCAATTAATCCCCTTAACTTTTCAGCTTGATCAGTTGTTAAATAACGATTACCTAATTTAACCGTCACGTACACCGTTGGCTCATCTTTTTTGGAAAGATTTTCGGTAAGTTTTTCGTTTAATTCGATGAACGCTTCCTCAAACGAGCACGAATCATCGATAAACAGTGTAAGTCCATCTCTTGTTCCTTTTATCGTAATCATTTGCTTATTCTCTTGCACTATTAGTTCACCTCATTAAATTCTCTTGGGCGCGTTTACACGTAATTGGGAACTGTTCATTATTTCAATCCATTAATTATTCGTTAACTGTTCGTCACTCCATTTTACAAGACGTTTCCTCAAAAATGGATATAAAACAAGTAAAAATAATAGATTAGCTAATACAGTTGGTATAATCCGGTAAAATAAATATTCCTCACCTGACATTTCGGTTAATCCTATGACGAAAAATATTAAATATATTAATAAATCTGCCACAGTTATAGCAATAAGTCCCAATAACAATGTTACATGAATATTAGCATGCAATAATTTTTTTAGCCCATGGATAATATATATAACAATTGCGTATGTAAACATATACACACCAAGTACACCGGTATATACGATATCAAGCAACAAACCAAAGATTACACCATAAAGTACAGAATAATAAGTTTGTTCTTTATCATAAAAAATTGATACAAACACTAAAAATATAAGAACCCAATGCGGAATGATTAACAGATCACTCATGACTAATTTAGGTGGCAATAACTCAAGTGACACACCTTCCAGAATTACAAAAAGAAAGAGGATGAGAGGTAAATATAATCGCTTCATTACTCTTTATCCCCCTGATCTTCAGGTTTATCTTCTGTTAGAGTACGATCAACAACAATCACGTTGTTTATTTCATACATATCAGCTGCAGGCTTAACTAGTGCAGTTCGTGTTAATCCATACTTGTCTGGAATTACTTCCTTAACAGTTCCAATAAGCAGACCTGCTGGAAAGACTCCACCCATTCCTGATGATACTACAAGTTCTCCTTTTTTCAGGTCTTTATCTGATTCCTCAATAATCTTAAAAAGTAATGAATTCGTTTCCTCGTCAAACTCCTCAATCATACCAAATATATCTTTTCCTTTTTTTCGGGAAATGGTAGCTGATATCCGATTGAATTGATCAAATCCAGTCAATAACTGGACGGTTGAGGTGAATTCAGAAGTCGTCTGAACTTTTCCTATCATCCCATCAGCTGTTATTACAGCCATATTCGTTTTTAAACCGTCTTGCTCGCCCTTATTTATGGTTATTTGTTCTACCCAACGCTCAGGAGTTCGAGACATTACAGTCGCCTGGATCGGATTAAAGTCCCTTATACTTTCAGTTTTATCTAAAGTCTTTCGCAATTGCTCATTTTCTTCTTTGATTTCTTGCACTTCATAAATAAGACCTTTGTATTGCGATAGCTTTTCTTTTAGTAATTGATTCTCATCGTACGTATTTTTTAAATCATCAATATTAGTAAAAATATTTGCTACAAATTTAACCGGTGTATGTATAACACTTTGAGCCCATCCAACGGTGTCTTTAATAAATTGTTCGGGGGTAGATAAATTTTTTCTGTCCCCAAGTGAAAAACCGATTAATGCAACAAGTATAATGAATCCGATTAGTATTATGAATAATCTTTTCTTTCGGAAAAACGGCATAAAAGCACCTACTTAATCAACTGTAGGACGAGATGATACATTCGGATGGGAACGGAAATGTTGAATGTATTCTAAAGATTTACCTGTTCCAATTGCCACACTATCTAATGGATCGTCCGTAACAAAAACAGGCATTTTCGTCTCATCACTTATAACTTGATCTAAATTTCGTAAAAGAGCCCCTCCACCTGAGAGAACAATTCCGCGGTCCATAATATCAGCCGCAAGCTCTGGTGGTGTTTTTTCTAAGGTAAACTTAACTGCTTCAATAATTTCAGCTACTGTATCTTGTAATGAAGCTGCAATTTCTTTTGCTGTAATAGAAATAGTTTTTGGTAAGCCTGTCAATAAGTCACGTCCACGTATTTCTACTTCTTCGTTCTCCATTACCTCTCCAGCCGTACCAATATCCATTTTAATTGACTCTGCAGAGCGTTCACCAATCATTAAATTGTATGTTTTCCGGATATATTGAATAATAGCTTCATCCATATCATCACCAGCTGTACGAATCGATTGACTAGTAACAATCCCGCCAAGTGATATTACAGCTACCTCGGTAGTTCCTCCACCAATATCAACAATCATACTACCCGTCGGTTCCCAAACTGGTAGACCTGCCCCAATTGCAGCTGCAAACGGTTCAGCAATAGGAAATGCCTCTTTTGCACCTGCTTGTTTTGTAGCATCAATTACAGCACGCTCCTCAACCATTGTAATTCCTGATGGAACACAAATCATTACGTTTGGTTTTCTAGCAAAGAGAGAGCGTTTGCGCATAGCTTTTTTAATATAATATTTCATCATAACAGCAGTAGTATCATAATCTGCAATCACCCCATCCTTCATCGGTCTGATCACAGATATATTCCCTGGTGTTCTGCCAATCATGTTTCGAGCCGAACTACCAACCGCTTCTATATCTCCTGTTGCAATGTTTTTTGCAACAACAGAAGGTTCTCTTACAACAACACCTTTCCCTTTAACAAAAACAAGCGTGTTTGCTGTACCTAAATCAATACCTAAATCCTGTGAAAAACTGATTCTTCCCAAAAATATCTCCCTTTCCAAAAACACATTCATATGTTGTAGCTTTACTATATCTATTTATTATATGTAATGCAATGTAATACTCTCTATAATTGTATATTTTTTCCATTAATGTAATTAAATACATGTCACGTAAAAATCACAATAAGCGCCACTTTCAACAGAAATTGAAAAATGGCGCCAATTTGTTTGTTTGTCTATAATATTATACGAAAAAAATAAAAAAATAGATAGTGTTATAAGCATATTTTAATAACTAAAGATAACCTTTTTCTTTTAGGGAGACAAATTTACGGTCACCAATAACCAAGTGATCCAATAGTTCAATGCCGATCATCTTTCCAGATTCAACTAAACGTCTTGTAACTTGAATATCTTCCTGTGAAGGGGTTGGATCGCCAGAGGGATGATTATGTGCACAAATTATTGATGCTGCAGATCGTTTCACAGCTTCACGATAAACCTCTCGAGGGTGGACAATCGATGCATTCAAGCTTCCTATAAAAATAGTTTGCCTGTGGATTATTTGATTCTTGGTGTTAAGGAACAATACAACAAAATGTTCCTGATTTAACCCGCGCATTTCTTCCATTATATAATCTGCTCCATCCTCTGGTGATCGAATAACATACCGTTCAGTTGGTTTATATTGATTCATTCGCTTACCAAGTTCAATTGCAGATAAGATCAGAACACCTTTTGCGGAACCAATCCCTTTTATTGCCGTAAGTTCCTCAATTGTGGCATCTTTTAACAGATTTAATCCCTCAAAATGCATTAATACTCGTTGTGATAATGTCATAACTGATTCTTCTTTTGTACCACTACCTAGTAAGATCGCTAATAATTCCTGATTCGACAAATGACTGGATCCAAGATTTAATAGCCGCTCGCGCGGACGGTCCTCTTTTGGTACATCCTTTATCATAATTGAAGAAATAGCCATAATCTGTCCTCCCTTATTTTGATATATTTATCTTAGTTAGATAGGCATTTTCAGGCAAATTATCAAAAATAAGTTTTATAGCTATTTCTACACAAGAAAATTGAAAAATCGCTTAGCGAAAATTTGATTTTACCTCTATTTCCATGTGGCAAAATATAAAAGCAGATAGTTGAACAAACCCACTTTGTCATATATTGTTATTTAGACAAGGAAGTTTCATATTGTTTCCACTGATTTAAGAGAATAATTTGTGCTCTTTGCTGATTAACTTCAGAAAATTGTTTGTAGCTATTCTTCAATACGTCAAAAAAACTAGATAAACGATCCGATTGCTTAGGATAACGATCCAATAAGCTTTTCCACGAATCTGTTGAAATCACCTCTTGACCTGTTACTGCCATTAACGATTCATACCATAAATCTCTAAAGGAATGGATCCACTCGCCTTCCTCTTTTGTTAAACTTTTTTGAATTTCACTTGTACTCCATTCTTTTACATATATTTCAAAATCTTTTTCTTTTAAACTTTTTGCCTGTTCTTTCGCATGCTCTTTTGTGCTTGATAAACCAGCTAATAAATAATATTTTCCATCACGCTTCCATAACATTGTTCCAAATCCAGATTTATCGTATTTTTTTGCCCATTCATTTGCATTTGTCTCATTTGAAAAGACCCCTGCTTGTAAAACATAACCGTTTATTTGTTCAAAGGTAACATTTGATACAGCACTTTCCGTGGTATTTCCAGATGCACTACTATTATTTTCATTATTATTTAATAATTGGTTTGGTACATTTCCTGTGCCACTTACTTCTTTCCCAATACCAACAAACATGTTAAGCATAATAATTCCCAAACATAAACCTATAACTAAAGCGGAAACTGTCGCAAAAATGATAGGCTTATATATACTAAACCTACTTTTGTCCATCGATTCACCTACATAACCATTAATTTCATAATCATGCTGTCTAGCTAAAGTTGGAATAGTGTTATCTTTATTAGATGAATCTTCTATAGTTGCTGCTTGTTCTCTATCATACATATACACATCTCTTTTGTCGGCATTTCGATTAATTTTTGTTTTTTTACCGTTAATCCATAATATAATTGGTTTTTTCTTTTTCACAATTTCCCCTCACTTTGCTGCTTTTTTAAACTCTAGCATATGCACAATAAAAAGTAAGAGGAGATTTGTCACTCTTTTAAAAAATTGTTCAACATAAAATGATATTCTTTTCTATAAAAACGCATAAAAACACCGGAAAATTTCTAGTTTTAATTTCCCGGTGTCTTAAGCTATAATTTATGAAGTTTGAAATTCCCCATAGACTGCCACCCTATTTCTACCTTTTCGTTTTGCTCCAATATACATAGCACGATCGGCATGCCGAATCAATTCACTAGGAGATTCACAATCTAAAGGGTATGTTGCAATACCAATACTTGCAGTCACAGATACTTCTACTTTTTCGCAATGATTCAGGATATGTTTTTCAACTGGAAAAGAAATACCTTCAATATTCTTCCGTAACGATTCTGCTAGTTTACTAGCTTGAGGTAAATCAATACCAGGTAGGAAAACTACAAATTCCTCACCACCATATCGCGCAATTAAACCAAAATCGCCAAATTGTACAATTAAACGATTAGCAACCTGACAAAGTATCTCATTTCCGGCTTCGTGTCCATACCTGTCGTTTATTGCTTTAAAATGATCTAAGTCTAGTAGTAATAATGATGACTTTTCACCGTCATCCATATCTGTTAGTTTATTGAAATGATTATTTAACGCACTTTCAAAATAACGATAATTATATAATTGTGTTAAACTGTCACGCTCACTTTTGGCTTTTGTATCTTCATAATTTTTCGCATTTTCTATTGCAACACCTAAATAGTTTGTTAAGATATCTAAAATACGAAAATGTGACTTGTCGAATGCCTTTCGCTTCTTTGAAACTAATGTGACTACCCCTGTAATACTGTCCCCGTATTCTACTGGTAACGATAAAATACTTTCTGTGCCTACAGGAATTTTTGGGTTGTTAATCGGTCCCCACTCTGTTGAGCTACTGTACATTATTGGTTTTCTTGTTGCCCAAACCTTACCACTAAAAGCTTCATTCCGTTCTATATAATCACTGTTCAGCATACTATTATTCTTGGTATCTACAAACCGGACAAGTTCTAAGTACTGATTATCAACTACAACATATATATAGGCGAAATCCATTGGTAAAATTCGATCAAGTTCAGAAATAAATACATTATAGACTTCATTTACCTCTAGTCGTTTCGTTAATTGATGGCCTATTTCTCCTGTTCGCTTTAAATATCGATTAATTTCCTGATAAGAATATAATAGTTTAAAAATAATTGAAATAGATATAAACGGAATACCCAAATAAAAAATAGCCTCTCTACCTATTTCTGTAAAAAGTACAAATAATACAAAGCCGACTGGTAACACTAATAATGAAGAGGCAGCCTCCCAAAATAAACCTTTATCAAAAATTTTAACCTTCTGCTTATGTAAGTACCTTTGAAGTAGTTTTAATATCAATTGATTTGTAACAAAAACCGTAATGACATAACCAAGTATAGGAATAAGACCGTTTAATGAATGATAATTTTTTGCTTGATGATCCCCACCTAATAACCAAAATACATTGGCAGAAATAAAAGATACGATAGCAAACATCAACATATTTAATGGAAAACGATAAAGTTCTTTTTTACCAATCTTCAAATTGAGTAATAAAGTTAATATCGTTAGTTGTGTCAAAATGGTTTCAACTATAAGCCCAAATGATAAAAAGACTGCCATACTAATTCCATTAATGAAAAATATCGGATTATTATTTATTGTTAATGGAAATAAAGCAACAATACACATGAAAACAGCAAATAAAAATATATCAATCCATTGACCTTCTATGTTAATACTAGAGTATTCATACGATAACCATAGCAATAATGGCCAAATTAAGAGCCAAATGAACCAGAGTGTATATATTTTTCTTCTAGTTATCATTTGCCTATGCATCTCCTATCAATAATTGACAAAAATGTGACTTTATGCTCATTTATTAAAAACTTTCAGATAATGATAATGTATCACAGTAACTGTTATTTTACAAAATATTTCCTAACATTTACTATAAAATGTAAAGAACCGGTAACAAAAAAGATTTGATTTACAGTATGGTTTTCTTTGATTTTTTCCATACTATCTTTCCAGTTATAACTTAATAGTTTATTCTCCATTTCAAATAAGTGATATAAATCCTCACCTTTGGCCGCTCTTGGATGATCGAAAGTTGTTACCGTAATAGATGCAAAATGTCTACTAAGCTTGTTTAACATCACTTCTAAGTCTTTATCTTTAAATCCTGCAAAAATAATATGTTTCTCTTTATCGGGGTAATTGTTTAAAGCGGTTTGAATAAAAGAATTTATGCCTGCTTCATTATGTGCACCATCTATAACTACAGTAGGATTCACAGATACCACTTCAAATCTTCCTGGAGCCTGTGATAGATTTATCCCCATTAAAGCCTTTGACCAATTTAGTTCGACACCGATTTCCTCTAACTGCACAAGACTCATAACTGCTAGAGATGCATTCCTTAATTGATGTTCACCGTGCATTTGAATTGACACTTTAAATTTATAATGATTACCACCGCTCCACAAAAATGTTTGGTTTGATGTCGTTTTTTCGATAATTTCATAGTTAAAATCTGTTGCCAATTGCTTTACTGGTGCACTTTTTTTTGATGCTTCATTACATATAACAGATAATGCGTCTTTTCGCATATCGCCTATAATGACTGGTACATTTTCTTTAATTATTCCGGCTTTATGATAAGCAATTTTTTCTTGTGTTTCACCTAAAAATGCAATATGATCTTTTGCTACATTTGTTATAATAGACAATATAGGTTTAAAACAATTAGTTGTATCTTCTCTACCACCCATACCTGTTTCTATCAATGCAAAATCAACATTTTTCGCAAAATAGACGAAAGCAAGTGCGGTTAATATTTCAAATTCAGTAGGATGGTTGTGATCATTATCAAGTTTTTGTATGGCAGGATGCATCTCATTTAATAGTGAAATGAACATTTGTTCACTTATTGGATTGTCATCGATAAAAATGTATCCAGTTAGCCCTTCCATGCTTGGAGACGTAAATACACCAACATGAAACCCATTACAAATAAGTGCATTTTTCAAAAAATTTATTGAGGAACCTTTTCCATTTGTTCCCGCCACATGAATTGCATTTATTTTATCTTGCGGGTTATTAAGTAAATGAAGTAATTGGTTTATTCTATCTAAACCTGGCTTTATACCATAACTTTTTCTAATCTCAAAAAAAGCTTTAACCTGCTGAAAATTATTAAACATACGAACACCGCTTTTCTAATAATAGGTCATGCATTACATAATACTACACAAAAAACTTACTGCAACAAAAATTTTACGTAATTGAAATGAGAGGATAACTATTTTGAACATAAATGGATGGATTATATATAACGGTCACTTACCAGGGAATAAATTTGCTGATTTTGCGGAATGGTTACAACGTGCAGCTTTCAAGCAAAACATTGATACAGTTATTTATAAAAATAATGACCTACTCACCTATTTTGGTAACACTCACCTTGCTTTACTTGATGAACATACATTACCAGACTTTGTTATATTTACGGATAAGGATATCTATTTGGCTAAACAATTAGAATTACTTGGAGTTCGTGTGTTTAATAGCTCTAAAGCTATCGAATTAAGTGATGACAAAATTGCTACATACCAAGCTTTAGCTAAATATAAATTACCTATCCCTAAAACAATTGTGGCACCAAAGATATTTCCAAACACAATCGAAATTGATCGCAGCTTTTCGCAATTCGCTATCGAAACATTAGGTTTTCCAATGATACTCAAAGAAGCATTCGGATCTTTTGGTGAACAAGTTTATTTAGCTCATAATCAAGAAGAAATGTTGACTAAAATTACAGAAATACTTGGAAAACCGTTTGTGTTTCAGGAATTTATATCCTCAAGTTATGGCAGAGATATGCGGTTACATGTAGTTGGTGACCAGGTAGTTGCAGCGATGATTCGAAATGCAGCTGATGACTTCAGAGCAAATGTTACAGCAGGAGGAACGATGCAATCATACGAACCATCTGAAGAAGAAACAGAATTAGCTATAGCAGCAACGAAAGCCATTGGAGCAGATTTTTCCGGGGTTGATTTATTATTTGGACCAGATAATAAACCTCTGATTTGTGAGATAAACTCAAATGCACATATTCGTAACATTTATGACTGTACAAAAATTAATGTTGCTGATTTTATTATCGAGCACATTATTAATACGCTTGAAAGAGATCAGGGGCGTTTATTATGAAGTATTTAGGATGGTTGATTTATAATAAGAAAGATGCTATTCAAAACAACGCTTATATTAATTGGTTTATTGAAGAAGCACGTCTTCAAAATATTACACTTGAGCTTATTTTACGAGAAGAATTAACAATAGGTATTACAAACAATCAGCGAAGTGTCCGCTATCAGAACGAGGACATACACTTGCCCGATTTTGCAGTTGTTCGTACTATTGATCCATTTTTAAGTTTGCATTTAGAGTCGTGTGGTATCCTTGTACTGAATTCTTCTGGTATTTCCACTCTATGTAACAATAAAGCTTTATCTCATCACTATATTCATAATCTTGAGCTTCCAATGGTTGATACAATGTTTATCCAAAAAGGAAGTATCCCTACCACACCACCGATTCCTTATCCGTTCATAGTCAAAGAAGTAGCGGGACGGGGTGGAAAGCAGGTTTATTTTATCAATCATAAACAAGAGTGGGAAAATTGTATTTCGTCAATATCTTCAAGCGAGATTATTATTCAATCGTGTAACGTAACACTTGGACAAGATATTCGTGTGTTCGTTGTAGGTACAGAAATTGTTGGTGCCGTTAAACGAGAAAGTTCCTCCGATTTTCGAGCAAATTATAAACTCGGTGGCTCAGCAGAATGGTACCAACTTTCGATTAAAGAATTTGACATCGTAAAAAAGATTATAAATAATTTTGACTTCGATATGGTCGGTATTGATTTTTTAATTGGTAAAGATGGCGCGTTTTTGTTTAATGAAATAGAAGATATTGTCGGCTCCAGAACACTAAGTGCAGTAAGTGATGTTAATATCTTAAAAAAGTATGTTACGCATATAAAAAGAAAACTTTCCATCAAACATTTGAAAGTACATTAAAAAGCGGAATCTCAATTCAATCTGAGATTCCGCTTTTGTTTATCCTTTTAATTCAGTTAAACGCGCTTTAACTTTCGCATGTTTTTCTAAATAATCCTGTTCTTTTTGTTTCTCTTCCTTTACAACAGCCTGAGGTGCTTTCTTAACAAATCCTTCATTAGCCAATTTTTTCTGCACCCGTTCAACTTCTTTATTCCATTTAGTCAATTCCTTTTCTAAACGCTCAATTTCTTTGTCGAAATCAATCAACCCTTCAAGTGGGAGAAATAACTCTGCACCGGTTACAACTGCTGACATTGCTTTTTCAGGAACAACAACATTCGTTGAAATCGTCATTTCACTTAAGTTACAGAATCGTTCCAAATAGTCACGATTATTTTCAATCTCTGCCACAATGTCCACATTTTCTGCTTGAATTAAGAGACTAATTTGTTTTGACATTGGGGTATCAACTTCAGCACGAATATTACGTACTGATTTAATAATTGCAACAAGTCGCTTCATTTCTTTTGATGCAGCTTCATCATGGAACTCACTTCGTACTTTGGGCCACGTTGCAACTGTTATAGATTTACCTTGGTGTGGCAGCTGCTGCCATATTTCTTCGGTTATAAACGGCATGTATGGATGCAGCATTCTCATTGTTTGGTCTAAAACGTATGCAAGTACAGAACGTGTTGTTCTTTTCTTCGCTTCATCGTCACCATATAATGGTAGCTTAGCCATTTCAATATACCAGTCACATAATTCATCCCAGATGAAATTGTACAAATGACGTCCTGCCTCACCAAATTCGTATTTATTTGTGTTCTTTGTAACTTGGTCAATTGTTTCGTTTAATCTGGTTAGTATCCATTTATCTGCTAATGACATTTCACCTGTTAAATCAATATCCTCATAGGAGAAGTCTTCCATATTCATTAATGAAAAACGGGAAGCATTCCAAACCTTATTAGCAAAATTCCATGTCGATTCCACTTTATCCCAATGGAAACGCAAATCTTGACCTGGAGATGAACCTGTTAATAAGAAATATCGTAATGAATCTGCTCCATATTTTTCAATAACATCCATTGGGTCCACACCATTACCAAGCGATTTACTCATCTTACGCCCCTCAGCATCTCGAATCAAGCCATGGATCAGTACATCCTTAAATGGACGTTTTCCAGTGAATTCTTTCGATTGGAAAATCATACGAGCAACCCAGAAAAAGATAATATCGTAGCCAGTTACTAACACATCTGTTGGAAAGTAACGTTTAAAGTCTTCCGCTTCTTTATCCGGCCAGCCCATAGTAGAGAATGGCCACAATGCAGAAGAGAACCATGTATCTAATACATCTTCATCTTGTTTCCAGTTTTCACTATCTTTTGGAGCTTCTTTTCCTACGTATAATTCACCAGTTTCCTTGTGGTACCACGCTGGAATACGATGCCCCCACCATAGCTGACGTGAGATACACCAATCACGAATATTTTCCATCCAATGTAAATACGTACGTTCAAAACGGTCAGGAACAAAGTTAACCTTTTCATCACTATCTTGTAAATCTACAGCAGCATCAGCTAACGGTTGCATATTAACAAACCATTGCGTCGACAAGTATGGTTCAACTACAGCACCACTACGTTCAGAATGACCAACCTGATGAACATGATCTTCAATCTTAAATAAGACTCCTTGGTCCTGAAGATCTTGAACTATCTTCTTTCGGCATTCAAAACGATCAAGCCCCTCATATTTACCAGCGTTTTCATTCATCGAACCATCTTCATTCATGACAAGTACACGCTTAAGGTTATGACGGTTACCGATTTCAAAATCGTTAGGGTCATGTGCAGGTGTTATTTTTACTGCACCTGAACCTAACTCCATATCAACATAATCATCTGCAACGATTTCAATTTCACGACCAACAATTGGTAAAATTACTGTTTTTCCAATTAAGTGTTTATACCGATCATCATTCGGGTGAACCGCAATTGCAGTATCACCAAGCATTGTTTCTGGACGTGTTGTGGCAATTTCAATTGTTTCATCACTATCCTTTAATGGATAGCGCATATGATAGAATTTACCTTGAAGTTCTTCGTAAATTACTTCAATATCAGATAGTGCTGTTTTTGTTTGTGGATCCCAGTTAATAATATATTCCCCGCGATAGATTAGGCCCTTTTCATATAATGTTACGAAAACTTCACGAACCGCGTCTGACAATCCATCATCCATTGTAAAACGTTCACGGGAGTAATCTAAGCCTAGACCTATTTTCTCCCATTGTTTACGAATAAAATCTGCATATTCTTCTTTCCATTCCCAAACCGTATCTAAAAACTTTTCACGCCCTAAATCATAACGATTTTTCCCTTGCTCTCTTAATTTCGCTTCAACTTTAGACTGGGTTGCAATTCCAGCATGGTCCATTCCTGGCAACCATAATACATCATATCCCTGCATACGCTTCATCCGTGAAATTGTATCCTGCATTGTTGTATCCCATGCATGACCTAAATGTAATTTTCCAGTTACGTTTGGAGGTGGAATAACAATCGTATACGGTTTTTTTTCATTGTCATCAGTTGCCTCAAAAAACTTGCCTTCCACCCAAAATTTATAACGATCTTGCTCTACTTCCTGTGGATTGTATTTCGATGGTAAAGACCTGTTCGGTTTATCGTTCATAAGAAATCCTCCTTTTCAAATAAAAAAATCCTCCTCATCCAATAAAGGACGAAAAGGATATTAATTCCGTGGTACCACCTTTGTTTACAAGTAAAAGTATCACTTGTACACTCATTGCTTGATAACGGACAAGTCCCGGCATTCTCCTACTTGATTCAGAGAAGCTGCATCAAGGGCGACCTTCTAAAATAATTGTTCCTGGGAAATTCTCAGCTCCTGATTTCCCTCTCTGAAGGTAATTATTCTGTACTCTTCCCTATCATCACATTTAATTGATCATTTTAATTAGTTTTATTTTAGCGGTTACGACAAAGAAAATCAACTATTACTTTTTGTATTGCACAAAACAACTACATATATACATATCATAATATAAAATAGATCAAAAGGTGATTAAAAAAGAGGTGATTCTGTTGGCACGATTTTATCGCTACAAACTACCACCATGGGCAAGAAATTGCATAATTGTCATTGAAAGGTGTACACTTCCAATCCTTATCTTTCAATTAATTCGTACTTTATTTTTCCCAACCACTTTTGACGTATTTTTATTAGGTATATTGGTAGGAGTGTTTATAGCCTTTTATTTAGAATGGATTTAACTCTCAAGATTATCTATTGATGAAACAGTAAATTCATCAACGTGTTCTGACCATTTCATTGCAAAAATAAGCTGACGATAGGCATGTTGCAATTCACGAATTTGTTGCAGCATGGAATAAGTAGATATTTTGCCTGTGTAACGTTTTATAATTCTTATGTATGTACTAGGATCAAATAAATAGATACAAAGTAAGTATAGTTCACTATTCGTTAATTTATTTTTCTCCAAATAAACAGGAAATGAATCAATTATTTGCTCTGCTGGTTGATCATAATATTTCACCTGATTCTTTAAATAGATGGACAAATCGACAACTGCATTGTCAAATTGTGCTCCTTCCCAGTTTGTTATATAGATAGTGTCACTCTGTAAAACATGGGAGGTATTCAATTGTTTATGACATAGACTAATATTCCAATCAGACTGCTCGTTTAATTCATCCATAAAATAGTCAATTCGTCTATTTAATTCGTTTAAGAATAAATCAAGATCTCGAAATTGTGAACAGACCAATAATTCGAACGGTGACATATATCTATTTTTCTCAAATGTTTCCACATAACTAAGTAAACGGGACTTTATGTTTGTACAATACGCTTGATACTGCTTAAATTGGTCTCTAACTTTTTCTATATTATTTGATACTGGCTGTTTTGTGTTTTCATGAATGGCCCCAATCGTTTTGTATAGTACCTCAAATTCTTGTTTCTGATTTTCCTTTTTTTGTAGCAGCCAAGGAGTTATATAATAAAATTCTCCATCTACTTCTTTAAATAGCTTCCCATCCGCGGTAAGATAAACAGATAAAATTCCAGTTAAATTTTGAGAGTAGGCACGATGGTACACAGCTTCCCAGTTTTTTATTTGTTCTGTTGTCATCTTACTTCTTTTCAACGCAAAAACCTGTTTACCATCGTAAACAGCATAAAGCTTATCCGTTATTCGATCTATTTTTAAGGCTTCAATTCGATATGCTTCTAAAGCTATTCTTATTGAGTCCACGTTACATCTCTCCAGTGTCATTATAAAACGGTATACCCCTTGATAAAATATCAAGGGGTAGCATTTATAAATAATCCAATAATCAGGAAACCTCAATTGCTTTTGTTCCTATTTATTTTTATTAGGAATATACAATAATTGTCCTTCTGTCAAATTTTCGTCCTGCAATCTATTCTGTTTAACTAATTGAAGTGTTGGGATTTTGTATCGATTAGCAATCTTTTCTATTGTATCCTTTTCTTGTACAATACACATTCGCATTTTTGTAAATTTCTCTTCCTCATCACTTCGAAAAATCTCAGATAAATACCGAACGTCTTGCACATCATTTGACCGGCTTTCATCATCTTCATAAAAATCATCTGATTCCGTATTGTCCATTACAGGTGATTCAACATACGGACTTTCTGTTACTGAATCAGGTTCAGGGTCCTTCTTGAAAAACTCTGCCAGTGTTTGGGATTTTTTCTGTTTCCAGCGTTCCTTTTCATTTTCGTGTACTTCTTGTTCTTCCACGTCAGTTTGCTCATAATCATTCGCTAAAGTAGGGACATTTGAAAAATCATTTATTTCCTTTTCCTCGGGTCTATCCTGATTGCTCTCTTTTATATCAAATTCAAATGTATCACTGTTCGCAGAATCTACTAATGGCTCTGCGAAATCCATACCATCATACGACTCTTCTTGACGTGAACTTTCTGACTGATCACTAATACCATGAATAGCAACAGTAGACATAAGTTTTAATTGGCTACTATTGGGGATTTCATAATCAAACGACTCGATGCTAACTGTAACATCGTCTAAATCCCCAACTCGATATGTCGGTACAGAGATTTCAACTGGGAATCGATGCGAGAACTCTGTTGCACCCGATTCACTGTCTATGACACTTTCAACATAGCGTCTGGATTGATAGTCATCAAATTCCAGAGTGTCAGATTCCTCCTCGTAATTATTCGCCTTTACATATTCGCCTCGAAGTTCGATTACCCCTCTAATTGAAATATACTCATTAAAAGCTTGAATTGAAATTTCAGGGTCCAGTGATATCCCCATCATTTCAGCAACTTCCTGTCCCCTTTCAAAATATAGGGATTCATTCAGGTCAAAACTAAATACTGATTGATCATTAGACAAAGATCTTCCTCCCTTCAACATACATATCCATATGCTTATATGTCTTAATTCACTATATGAGAACTGAAATAAATATATGCGAAAAAAAAGCTTCTCGATTTACGAGAAGCTTTTAAAACGACATTACTTTTTAATTTTCGAAAATGCAGTTCTAGCTGCTTTTATTGTGTTTTCTATATCCTCTTCTGTATGTGCTGTTGATAGGAAAAGTCCTTCAAATTGTGAAGGAGGTAAGAAGATCCCTTCTTCAATCATTGCACGGTAATACTGTGCAAAATAATCCGTATTTGATTTTTTGGATGTTTCATAGTTAATGACAGGATTATTTGTAAAAAAGAATCCAACCATTGAACCAGCACGGTTAACGTGTAATGGAATATCAAAATCAATTGCTGCCTGTTTATATCCTTCAATTAATCGATCAACCTTTTGATTAATTTGTTCATACGATTCCACTGATAAAGCATTTAACGTTTCATAGCCGGCTGTCATTGCCAAAGGGTTTCCAGATAATGTACCTGCTTGATAGATCGAACCTGTTGGCGCAACACTTTCCATAATTTCTCTTTTTCCGCCATAGGCTCCAACCGGAAGCCCACCACCAATTACTTTCCCTAAGCATGTTAAATCAGGAGTAATCCCAAAATAACCTTGTGCAGAATTATAACCTACTCGAAAACCTGTCATAACCTCATCAAAAATAAGAATCGTCCCATTGTCTTCTGTAAGCTTTCTTAGTTCTTGTAAAAAGTTCTCCTGTGGTGGTACAACGCCCATATTCCCAGAAACTGGTTCTACTATTACGGCAGCTAGATCGTCACCATAATTAGCAAAAGCGTAATGTAGGCTTTCAATATCGTTGTATGGAACTGTTATTGTGTTACTTGCAATAGATTCTGGAACACCTGGCGAATCCGGAAGTCCTAACGTTGCTACACCAGAACCAGCCTTAATTAACAATGAATCGCCATGACCATGATAATTTCCTTCAAATTTTAAAATTTTGTCCCGGCCTGTATATCCTCTAGCTAATCTTAGTGCGCTCATCGTTGCTTCTGTTCCAGAATTCACCATACGAACCATTTCGATAGATGGTACTCGGCGGATAACGAGTTCTGCTAGTTTATTTTCAAGTAAAGTAGGAGCACCAAAGCTTGTCCCTTTTTCTGCAGTTTCTTTTAGCTTTTTTACTACACGATCATCAGCATGACCTAGGATTAGTGGGCCCCAACTTAAAACATAATCAACGTATTCATTTCCATCAATGTCTACTATCTTTGATCCTTTACCATGGTCCATAAAAATGGGTGACATTCCAACTGATTTAAACGCACGTACAGGGGAGTTCACTCCACCAGGCATTAAGTCAATTGCTTCTTTATACGCATCGACTGATCTTTCAAAACTACTCATTGCAAACCACCTCACTAAAGTTTATAAATTATTCACTCAACCATTTTGCAACATCTTTTGCAAAATACGTAATAATTAAATCTGCTCCAGCACGTTTCATAGAAGTTAATTTTTCCATAACCAATTCTTTTTCATTAATCCAACCGTTTATTGCGGCAGCTTTTACCATGGAATATTCACCACTTACATTATAAGCAACAACTGGCGCATTAAAATTATTTTTCACATCCCGAACGATATCTAAGTATGATAGTGCAGGTTTCACAATAAGAAAATCGGCACCCTCTTCTATATCCGATTCAGCTTCACGTAATGCTTCTAAACGATTTGCCGGATCCATTTGATATGATTTCCGATCACCAAATTGTGGTGTACTGTCTGCAGCATCACGAAACGGTCCATAATAAGCTGATGCATATTTAACTGCGTATGACATAATCGGAATGTTTATATAACCAGCTTCATCTAGAGCAGTTCGAATAGCAGTTACGAATCCATCCATCATATTTGATGGAGCAATAATATCTGCACCAGCTTTTGCTTGAGAGACTGCGGTATTAGCTAATAATTCAAGTGATTCATCATTAGCAACATCACCGTTGTGTATTACGCCACAATGCCCATGTGATGTGAATTCACATAAACATGTATCAGCAATTACGAGCATTTCAGGTATTTTGTTTTTAATTTCTCGTATTGCTTCTTGAACAATACCATGATCGTGAAATGCACCAGTTCCTTCTTCATCCTTCTCTTTTGGAACACCAAAAAGAATAACTGCTTTCACACCTAAAGATTGTAATTCTTTCATTTCATCTTCTAAATAATCAAGTGAAATTTGATAAACACCAGGCATTGATGGTACTTCATTCTTCGTTTTTTCTCCTTCAATAATAAACAGGGGATAAATTAAATCATCTTTGTGTAAGTGATTTTCTCGTACCAATGAACGCATTTCAATAGAGGAACGTAATCTGCGATGGCGTCTAAATTGTAGTGTATTCGTCATAATAATCATCCTTTCTTTGTACGCATTAACTGACAGGAAGAATCCAAATCAAGATTTGAGTTAAAACCACATTTATACATAGGGATCAACTACCAGTTAATGTCCGATCTAGTTTAACTACCATTCATTTAGGACGGAAAAACACCCAATGAATAAAGTTTCACTTTATGTAATTCATCATTCTGTTAAGCATTTCATCAATCGTAAAATGATTAGGAATAATTGTATTGATGAAACCCAATTCGTTTGCTTTTTGCTCAGTAGTAGTTCCGATACATACACAAACAGTTTTTTTTGCATTGATTAAATTTTCATCACTATTTATCAGATCAATAAACGCTTCCACAGTTGATGGACTTGTAAACGTAATAAAATCAATAGTAGGATCGATGAATAAATCGTTTAACTTATTACTACTTTGATAGTTGTATGTTGTTTCATACACTTCTATCGTATCAAATGTAATATATTTCTTTCTAAATTCTACTGGTAACACATCGCGTGAACGATTGCCCCTTACAAGTAACACAGGACCGGCAAACGGGTAGGCAAACAGGAATTCCTTTGCCATCATTTCTGCATTATAGGTAGACGGAATGAAATCGACTGAAACACCATGTTTTTGTAATGCTTCCTCTGTTTTCTCTCCTACAGCAGCAACCTGATAATTTATAAAGTCATGGAATACGTAATTTGTTTTCAACAGTTCAAAAAAACAATTCACCCCGTTTACACTTGTAAAGAAAATCCACTTATACTGTTGTAAATTGCGCAATAGTTGATTATTATAAAAACCATCCTTACATGAAATTTTTAAAAGAGGTACTTCGATTGGTATGCCTCCAAACTGCAAAACCTTTTTCGAAAATACTTTAGCTTGATGTTCTTCTCTCGTTATCAAGATCTTTTTTCCATGTAATGAAGCTGCCATTACTGGTCAAGCTCCTCTTTGACTTCATCAACTATATCTTTTGCCCCTCGTTTTATAAGACGTTCAGACGCTTCTTTCCCAACTGTCACTGGATCCATTCCACGTACAACTTCTTTTAACAAGGTTTTACCGTCTGATGTTGCAACCAACGCCGTCAAAACGATTTCATCCTTCTCTAAATGAGCATACCCGGCGATTGGAATTTGACAACCACCTTCTAATAAATGTAAAAATGTCCGTTCTGCAGTTACGGTTTTTGTTGTATACGTATCATTTAGTTTTTCTAACAAATCCTTAACTTCTTGGTCATCTTCACGACATTCAATTGCTAGAGCACCTTGACCAACTGCTGGAACACATATTTCTGGATCTAAATACTCTGTTACAATATCATCACTCCAGCCCATCCGTTTTAAACCTGCTACAGCCAAAATGATTGCGTCATAATCCTCTTCTTCAAGTTTTCGGATACGCGTTTCAATATTCCCTCTTACAGATTTGATCTTAACATCGGGGCGCACCGCCAATACCTGTGCGGCACGTCTTAAACTACTCGTCCCAACAATCGCACCTTCAGGTAAATCACGTAGTCCTAAATGATTTTTCGCAATATATGCATCTCGGTGATCTTCCCTTTCAGGTATTGAACCAATAATAAGTCCATCAGCAATTACAGCTGGCATATCCTTCATACTATGAACAGCAATATCAATTTCTTGATCGTACATTGCTTGTTCAATTTCTTTAACGAAGAGCCCTTTTCCACCAACTTTTGACAATGTGACGTCAAGAATTCGGTCCCCTTTTGTCACGATTTTTTTTATTTCAAAATCGTTTGCAACTCCTTTTCTCTTTAATTGTTCAATTACCCACTCCGTTTGTGTTAGAGCTAAATTACTTTTTCTAGAACCAACAACAATTTTGCGCATTTGATAGCCTCCTCAGCGTAAACTAAAAGTGAAAATTTGATAAAAAGCTAAATAAAAAGAAATTTATTAATAAAATTAAAAATGCAGCTGAATTATAAAGGGAGATAGACTTCCCTTGATATCTTTTTATAATTCGTAAAAATAAATAGATAATGTAAACAATCAGTACAAGAATTGATCCAACGGTCTTTAAATCAAACCAATAAAATTCAGCATTTGCGACATAGGCCCATACTACTCCTAATATAATGGCAATCAAAAGCAATGGAACCCCTAAGGTAACAGCTTTAAACGAATAACTATCAAGACGTTGTAAGTCGCCTAATCGCCACATCCATTTAAGTCCTTTTTTATTTTTCAATAATCGATATTGTACGATATACATAATGGAAAATAAAAAAGATAAGGTGAAAAATCCATATGAAACTATAGCAAGCGTGATGTGAGAAACCAAAACTTCATTCACTAATTGAATACCCTGTTGCTTCATGCCCTCTTGTGCTCGTGTTGTAATATACAAAAGTAAAATGAAAAAACCAAATACGTTTGTAAAAAATACAATAAAGTGAACAGGAAATAGTTTATTAATAAGTAATGAAAAACTAATTAAAACCCATGCATAAAAAAATAAGCTATCATAGATCGTAAATATTGGGAAGGTAGCCTTAAACAATACTTCACTTACTAAAAAGAGTGTTTGAATAGCCCAAACCATACTAAGTAACCAGAAGGCAATCTTATTTACCCTCCGGTTACGCTGAATAAAATCAATAAAGTATCCCATCAAGCTTAAACCATAAATAATAAGAATGATTTCGTAAAGCCATTTTGATTCAATCATACTTGATACCCTTCCATCTTAAGGCGTCTTTAAATTTTCAATCATTGGAAAGGATACATTATTATTTTGCGCTATTTTCGTCGATTTGACATTTTTTTTTGCCTGTTTGTCTAACTCGGCATTAACTTCATCTTTTATTCCAAAGATGTTAATGAAAAGTGTTAGTGATTCATTAGCTTTTTCACTTACTGCTAACTCTTTTGCTTGGGTAACAGGCTCTTTTAATAATTGATTTATAATACTTTTTGTATGCTTATTTAATACTTTTTTCTCACGGGCCGTTAGATCTGGCATTTTCCGTTCAATACTTTCCATTGTATCCGCTTGAAT
The DNA here is from genome assembly GCF_900187325.1 of Virgibacillus ndiopensis. GTDB lineage: Bacteria > Bacillota > Bacilli > Bacillales > Amphibacillaceae > Virgibacillus_E > Virgibacillus_E ndiopensis. The sequence continues at coordinate 897,380 of NZ_FZMZ01000005.1, forward strand.
AGCTAATGCTTTTTGACGAAGTGCAGATATAACAGGTACCACGCCTAACGTTTGCAGCCATTCATTAAAGTCAACAATTTCTGCTTCCATCATAAGTTCAATTGTTTCAGCAGCAGTTTTTCTAGCAGCTAAATTTTCATCAACAATATGTTGTAAATCATCAATATCATATAAAAATACATTGTCTAATTCACTAATAATTGGATCAATATCTCTTGGTACGGCAATGTCTACCAAGAAAAGCGGTCTTCCCTTACGCTTTTTTTGAATAGGTTCGATATCTTCCTTCGTCAATACAACAGAGTCTGATCCTGTTGAACTTATTAAGATATCAGATTCCTGAATAACGTTAAGTAAATTAGCCGCATGTTCCGCTTTCGCTTGAAATTTTTCTGCCAGGGTTTCTGCTTTTTCAAGTGTTCGATTGATAACGGTAATCTTTGACGCACCAGAACCATGAAGGTTTTTGGCAGCAAGTTCTCCCATCTTACCAGCACCAAAAATAGCAACATGCTTATTCTGCAAGTTACCAAAAATCTTTTTAGCTAATTCAACAGCAGCATAACTTACAGATACTGCGTGTTCCCCAATAGCTGTGTCTTTATGTGCTCGTTTTGCAAATGTAATTGCTTGTTTAAAAAGCTCATTAAAAACTGTACCAGTCGTTTGCATTTTTTGTGCAGTTAAAAATGCTTGTTTTACCTGACCAAGTATTTGCGTTTCCCCAAGAATCATGGAATCTAGACCAGTAGACACACGAAAAAGATGCTCAATGGCACCATCACTTTCTGCTATTCGCAAATAAGACGAAAATTCTTCCTTGTCTACTTGAAACCAATCTGCCAAAAATTGCTTAATGTAGTAGCGGCCGGTATGAACTTGATCAACCACTGCATATATCTCTGTACGGTTGCAAGTAGAGACAATTACATTCTCCAATATGCTCTTTTGATCCTTTAACCGTAACATTGCATTATCAATTTCCTGCTCAGAAAATGTTAGCTTTTCCCTGATTTCTACTGGGGCTGACTTATAATTAATTCCGACTTTTATAATATGCACACTATCTACCCCCACAAGACTTAACAAAGATGTTAAAAACATCGTTTAAATAATTATCATTTATCTCCTATTATATCATGAGTACCAAATCTTATTTTCCATAAATGTGAACAGATTTTGAAACATTATGATAGGATAAAACGTATATACTTAAGAACTCGTTTGTACTCTATCATAACCACAAACAAGAAGCAAGAAATCAACCTGTATAACAACATGTTTGAAAGGAATCAATAGAATGAAAAAACAGAACTCGTTCGCTGGCTATTTATTAATTGGTATTGGTGCGTATTTTCTATTAAAAGAATTAAAATTACCAATTATTACAGACTTTTACTCCTGGCCAACCTTATTAATTGTAATAGGTCTAGCTTTACTTATTCATAGCTATAGTTCCAAAGATTATCAAAATTTATTCAGTGGTACAGTCGTTTTAGGCTTAGGAATTCATTTTCATGGTGTAGCGCATTATTCATTTTGGATTGAACACTGGGCGGTTTACCCTTTAATAGTAGGAGTTGCTTTCATTGTACGCTACTTAAAAACGAAAGCAGGTTTGTTGCCAGGGGTTATTTTAATTGGTGTTTCCTTGCTGCTGATATTCTCCATCAGATTACCTGTATGGTTTGATTGGATATATATAGTCATTGATTATATTGAAAGATTTTGGCCAATCCTATTAATCGGAATTGGTATTTACTTATTAAGAAAGAAAAAATAAACCCTTCCGCCTATAAGATTAGCGGGGGCACTTTTGAAAACAGTGATTCGCAACTTAAATCTTACCTATAATCACTTGATCTTCACCATTAAATTCGCAGTAAAAAATGGCTTGGAGAAATATCCAATGCCATTTTTCTTTCTTATATCTGTTGGTACTCGTTACTTGAATAAGAAAATGGCTACACCTTTTCTCTTTTTACGAATTGTATAAACCAATATACCACTATCCAAGGTAATATAAAACGTGTTACCCATTCAAATAAACTAACAATATTCCCGAACCCATTGTAATCTAGTGAAATAAAAACAATAAATAATACAACAAAGCTAATTGTACCGTAGAACAAACCCCTCATTAATACCACCTTTGTTTTAACTTTTCTAACTACATCCTCCACACAGAAGGGATATGTCTAACCCTTATTATTGAGCCATTTCCAATTCATAAAAAGCCTCCTTTTATTCAACTGTCCTACTACGTTAGCTCAATATCTATATTAGTTAATATTAACATAATATCCCATTTATTGGTGTACTTAAGTTTAATTTTCTATTAAAAAAACTAAAAGATCAACTGCAATAACATTCTCTCGTTCGATTCTTGAACTGTTCATTTAAAAAAACTTTTTCTTTCTATTGGTGAGTGACAAGAATGTCCTTTATTTTAACCCTTAAAAATATTTAACCCTATCCCAAAATTAGGACAGGGCTAATATAAAGTTGATGAATTTTTAATAAAAAACAATTCACTAATTGTAAAACTTACCAATAAAGTCGTTCAGAACTAGGTTATTTTGTCGGAGTTACTGCTGTATTATTTGAATAAGGTTGCCGCATGTATCATCGAAGACTGCTATTGTGACTTCTCCCATTTCTGTCGGCTCCATAGTAAACCTAACGCCTTTTTCCATTAATCGTTTGTATTCTCTGCGAATATCTGCAACGCCAAACATTGTTGCTGGTATGCCCTCAGCAAATAACTTCTGTTGATATTCTTTAGCGGCAGGATGAGCATTCGGTTCGAGTAAAAGTTCGGTACCATCTTGTTCATCTGGAGAAACAAGGGTTATCCACCTAAATTCTCCTGTGGGAACGTCATGCTTTTTTACAAATCCCAGCTTTTCTGAGTAAAAATCCATTGCTTTGTCTTGGTTTTCTACAAATATACTGTTAACAATAATTTTCAAAATGTTTTTTCCTCCTTTGTTATTTGACGTTGATGCTCTACTATAGTATTTCTATATATCCTTCTGTTCCATTCACCCTGATCCTTTGTCCATCCTTGATCAGCTTCGTAACATTCTCCACACCCACAACTGCTGGTAAGCCATATTCACGAGCGATGACTGCTCCGTGGGTCATCAGTCCACCAACTTCGGTGATGAGTCCTTTTATGGATACAAACAATGGTGTCCAGCTAGGATCAGTAAAAGCGGTGACTAATATATCACCATCTTCCAGGTCTGCATCTTCCATGTTTAAGATGACACGTGCTCGCCCCTCTATAACTCCTGAAGAAACAGGTAGACCTACAATTGCTCCAGCTGGGAGATTTTCTCGTTTGTACTCACCTGCAATGATTTCACCATCAGACGTAATAACACGTGGGGGAGTTAGTTTTTTATATAATTTGTACTCGTTTTTTCGTTGGCTGATGATTTGGTAATCCAATTTATTTGTGCGTACGACTACGTGAAGTTCTTCGAAAGTGAGATAGTATATATCTTCTTTTTCATGAATAATACCTGCTCGTACGAGTTGATCGGCTTCTTTCAGTAAAGCTTGCTTATAAACGAAGTAGCGATTAATCATGCCGTATTTTGGATATTCACGATAGCCGATGAAATTTCGGATTTTGTCAATCATTCGTTTTGTTTCTTTGGCCTTTTGTTCACCATTCGGTAATTGTTTCAATCGGTCTAATAACTCTTGTTCTTTTTCCAAAGCAACATGTCGCCCTTGCTCGAATTTGCGCTTGCCAGTATTAGGTTCAAAGTTTTTGATGTTACCAAGAATCATGGGGACAAGTGTAATTGGTTTTTCACTCCAACGAGTTTTCGTGATATCGATTTCTCCTGCACATCGCATTCCGTATTTGTTGAGAAAAGCAATAAAAGCGTTTCTAACTTCCTGTCCACCATCAAAATTAACCAATTTATCCAAAAAGTTATCATCTTTTACATGTTGTAAATAATTAATTACTTCTGGATAAGGACGAATTACATCTGCGACATCCAATAGTGCTAGACCCATTTCCGAAGTAATATTGTTTGGTACAGATTGAGAAAGCGTGTCTGCTGCGTTTTTTTCACCTAACCACTCGTTCATTTTTTCATTGATCCATGATGAAGCATTTATAGCAGCCATAAATACAGCTGAACTTTGTGGGTCAAATAAAATCTTCTTTAATTCTTTAATATCTTCTAGAATAAAATCAAATAAATCTGATCCTGTTTTCATTTGAATATTTTGCTTTAACTCTTCTATGGATGATTGACTACGCTTAATCAAATCAGAAACGATTAAAGGATTGTTTTCGATTTGTTCCAGCATATCTGTATTGCCTTTGGTGGGACTCGGGGCTTTATTATCATTTGGTAACGATTTTATAAAATCTCCACGTTCAATGATGTTCATAAGGGCATCTTTCATGAGCGGATCGTGTTGTCCCATTCCATTTAATAAAGTGTTTCTACTGACAGGTGAAGCAAGTTGATGTGTGACATCAACAAACAACCTTCCGCCGGCTTTACGCATAGGTGCAGGAGTCGTTAACAGGAAAAAGGACAATCCCAATGGTTTTATAGGGTCTGTCATCATTTGTTGATGCCCGACAGATATATAGACGTGGTTTTCTTCATCTTCCGTTTCAGGGATGGGGTATAAAGTCGTAATCGGACGGCTCTGGACAATATAAAATATATTATCAACCAAACACCATTCGATATCTTGCGGGTTACCAAAATGTGCTTCGATTTGTCTTCCAATACGTGACAGTTGTAATATTTGTTGATCCGTAAGTGTTTGCGTTTTTTGCTGATCGGGATCGAGCTGCTTTGTCTCTGTTCCTCCTTCTTTTTGCCCATAGATAGCCAATTTTTTGGTTGCTATCATTTTATCGACGATTTTATCTTCCTGTACTTTATAACAATCCGCAGAAACCAAACCAGAGACCAGGGCTTCTCCAAGTCCAAAACTAGCATCGATTGATAGTACCTTTCGGTTGGAAGTAATCGGATCAGCGGTAAATAAAATCCCTGAAGCCTGTGGGAAAACCATCCTTTGAATGATAACGGATAAAGACACTTGTCTGTGGTCAAATCCGTTTTGCATACGGTAAATCACGGCACGATCCGTAAACAAGGAAGCCCAACATTTGCTAATGTGCTGCAAAATAGCTTCTTTACTAGTTATATTTAAATAGGTGTCTTGCTGACCAGCAAAAGAGGCATGTGGTAAATCTTCAGCAGTTGCACTGGAACGCACTGCATAAGCATGTTCATCACCAAACCGGGAGAGTATATTGCTAACAGCTTTCTCAACATCGGAAGGAATCTCTATTTCCATAATGATTTTCCTAATCTTCCTGCTTATCTCGCCAATTTGATCTCGATTTTCTATTTTTAGCAGTGTTAGTTGATCCAACAAAGCGTGGAAGGCATCGTTTTGTTCGAGAGCTTTTTCATAAGCTTCTGTCGTAACACAAAATCCTTCTGGCACTTTTATTCTATCAATCTTTGATAGTTCCCCTAAATTCAACCCTTTTCCTCCAACGTGCAAAAGTTGCGTTTTATCGATCTCCCGAAACTCTAGTACATATGGTTTCATTTCTTTCCCTCCCGTTTATCAATCAATACCAAGAAAAATCATATGACTAAAATTTTTCATCTCAACCAATTACGCTGTTCATTCGTTTCCACTCTTGGCGAAGTTCCATGCTTTTATCAAACCCTCCTTATAAAAATAAAAATAGTGGTTGACTGAAAAGGGATTTATGATGTATAATTAAAATAAGGATAATTATACAAAAATCCATCAACAGTGCATATCTATATAAATTTACCATAGTTTTTCTTTTTTATCAATGTATTTACATGAACAACGCTATGATGGATCTTAAATTTATAGGAAAAAAAGTAAGGAAAATACGGATTTACTATGAGGCAATTCCAATATTAAAAAGCCAATTTCTTAGAATTAATGCTAAGAAATTGGGCTTTTTTCATTACTCCATTAAAGTACCATTTATTTTTATAATATTGAACTTAAAAACTCCTGTGTACGCTCCTCTTTTGGATTATCAAATAGTTCCTTTGGTCGCCCACTTTCAACTATTTTCCCATCGTGCATGTAAACAACCCAATCGCCGACCTCTCGTGCAAATCCCATTTCATGTGTAACAACCACCATTGTCATGCCTTCCTCTGCAAGATCCTTCATTGTGGATAAGACTTCACCAACTAATTCCGGATCAAGTGCAGAAGTTGGTTCATCAAACAGCATAACATCTGGTTTCATTGCTAATGCCCGAGCTATTGCTACACGTTGCTTTTGTCCTCCTGACAAAGTCGATGGATAGACATTATACTTATCTCCTAACCCAACTTTATCCAGAAGTACTTTACCTTCTTTTATAGCTTGTTCCTTTTTAATTCCTTTTACTTGTGTAGGTGCTTCAATAATATTACCAAGTACCGTTTTATGCGGAAAAAGGTTAAAATGCTGGAACACCATGCCTACTCGTTCACGTACTTTGTTTAGATCGTGTGTCCTTTGTTCAATTTGCTCACCTTCAATGACAATTTTTCCATCGTTTTTTATCTCCAAAAAATTTAAGCAACGTAACAGTGTACTTTTGCCTGACCCGCTTGCACCAATCAATACAACAACATCACTTTCTTTTACTGTCATATCAATATCTTTTAGCACATGTAATTTACCAAATGATTTATTTAATTTTTCTACCTTGATCATTTCCTTATTTTCACTCATGCTATACCTCCTCACTTAATCACTTTGAGCCATTTTCTTCTCTAACATGTTAACTAGCACCGTAAGAACCAGTACGATAATGAGATAATAAACTGCAACGGTTAAATAGAAAGGTAAATAGTCAAAGTTGTTTGACCCTTGTGTGCTGGCAACTCCAAATAATTCCTGCATACCGATAAAGGATACAAGTGAGGAATCCTTAATACCAATTATGAATTGGTTACCAAGGGATGGTACGGCACGACGAAATGCCTGTGGTAAAATAATACGTCGCATAGTAAGACCAGAAGTCATACCTAATGAACGACCAGCTTCTGTTTGACCTTTATCAATGGATTGAATTGCACCACGGATAATTTCTGCAATATACGCACCACTATGAAAAGCTAGACCAGCCACACCTGCCCAAAATTTATCGAGTAGAATGATTTCCGTCAGCCCATAGTAAAGGACAAATATTTGTACAATAAGTGGTGTTCCACGAACTACCCAAATATAAGCATCCGCAATCCATTGTAAGATTTTCACATTCGATATTTTTAAAATTGCAAAGAACAATCCAATAATAAAAGCTATTATCAATGACGCTACAGAAAGATTGATGGTAATTTTAAAGCCTTCTATAAAAACGTCTAAACTATTTATAAATACATCAAAAAAATGTTTAATTCCAGACAACTAGTTCAACTCCCTTTTAAAGGACAAATGTGCGCAAATCTAGCGCACATTTGTATTAATTGGTAGACTTTTTTATTTCGCTTCTTCAGGCTCTTGTGTAATATCTACGCCAATCCACTCTTTTGCTAATTCCGCAAGCTTACCACTTTCCTTAAGCTCTTTTAATGCTTCATCAACCTCAGCTAATAACTTTTCATTATCTTTAGCTACAGCCACTGCTTGTTCACTAACTCCTAGCTGTCCACGGTTCTCGATTTCTAACCCATTTTCAATAGCTGTTTGTCCTGTAATAGAGTCAGTAATTACGGCATCGTGATGGCCTTTTGCTAATGATTGTAATGCAACTACATCACTATCAACCTGTGGAATATTGTCTGTATATTTACTAGCCTTATCAACATACGTAGATCCTCGTGAAACGGAAATCTCTTTGTCCTTTAAATCATCTGCTGATTGAATATCACTATCAGGTCTTGTATAAATTACTGGTCCAGAGTAATAATATGGTTCTGAAAAGTTAACTTGTTTCAATCGTTTGTCGGTAATTGTATGGCTTGCTACCGCAATATCATAGCGTCCTTTTTTTACACCAGTAACAATACCGGAAAACTTTGCTTTCTGTTGTACTGCTTCTAATCCTAATTTTTTAGCTATTGCCTCTGCAACGGCAATATCATACCCGACCATTTTTCCATCTTCCATATAACTAAACGGTTTAAATTCACCTGATGCAGCAAATGTTAGCTTACCATCCTCAATGAGATTAAATTCTGATCCACTATCGCCACTTTTAGAATTATCACCTGATTCAGTTTCTGAGCCACTTTTACCACATGCAGTTAACATAAGTAGAAATAGGGCGAAAAATAGTGCAATTTTCAGTCTTTTCATAAGTTAATACATCCCCTTTTAATTAAATATGCGTATATCATGCAAGTCGAGTCATTCCTTCGCACTAATATATATAAAATTATAGCAATATTCACAAACAACTTCTAATTGCAAATTTACTTATATATCTAATTAAGCCCACATATCTTTATATTAGACGGGTTTACCTTCATGTACCTTACATATACCGTAATATACTTTAATATCCTTAAATACACTCCAAATTTTCTGAAAATGAATAAAAAAAATCCCTACTAAAGTCATAGACATTAGTAGGGATAACTTTAAAAATTAATATGATTTCGTATAACCTTCCATGCTTCATCTTTTCCTTCACCAGATTCTGCTGAGAATGGAATAATGAGATCTTCTTTATCTAATTGCAAGGTTTCTTTCGTACGCTTTAAATGTTTATCACGTTTACCTTTAGGGATCTTATCAAGCTTAGTTGCAATAACAACTACAGGTAGTTCAAAGTGCTTTAAAAAATCATACATTTGCACATCATCTCTAGTTGGTTCATGACGGATATCTGTGATTAACAAAACAGCTTTTAAAGTATCTCTTGTTTCGAAATACTCTTCCATCATGCCTCCCCATTTTTCTCGTTCCTTCTTTGATACCTTTGCGTAACCGTAACCCGGTACATCAACAAAATAAAAGATTTCATTTATCTTATAAAAATTTAACGTCTGTGTTTTACCAGGCTTTGACGATGTTCTTGCTAAATTCTTTCGATTAATGAGCTTATTTATAAAAGATGATTTTCCAACGTTGGAACGACCAGCTAACGCTATTTCTGGTAGCTGGTCGTTAGGATATTGTTTTTGACTGACTGCGCTAATAACAATTTCTGCTTTAGTTACTTTCATGATTTTCCTCCACCAAAGCATTTTTTAATACTTGATCCAAATGATTAACTTTAATGAACGTTAAATCGTTCCGAACACTCTCAGGTATATCCTCAATATCCTTCTCATTTTCTTCAGGGATAATAATTGTAGAAATTCCAGCGCGATGGGCACTTAGTGATTTTTCTTTTAGACCACCTATTGGAAGTACACGTCCTCTTAACGTAATCTCACCAGTCATTCCTACTTCTTTTTTAACAGCTCTTCCTGACAGGGCAGATACAAGCGCTGTTGCCATCGTTATTCCGGCAGACGGACCATCCTTTGGTGTTGCCCCTTCAGGCACATGGATATGAATATCATATTTTTCATGAAAATCAGGATCAATATTCAGTTCCTTCGCTCTTGAGCGGATATAACTAAATGCAGCCTGAGCTGATTCCTTCATAACATCACCTAATTTACCTGTTAACGTAAGCTTGCCTTTTCCTGGATAATGAGAAACTTCAATAGAAAGGGTATCTCCTCCAGCTGCTGTATAGGCAAGACCAGTTGCTGCACCTATTTGATCTTCATTTTCCATCAATCCATAACGAAATAAAGGTTTGCCTAATAGTTCCTCAATGCTTTTCTCTGTTACAATTACACGTTTTTTATCTTCGGATATAATAATTTTGGCAGCTTTTCTACATAATGTAGCTAATTGTCTCTCTAATCCTCTGACACCCGCTTCACGAGTATACCGTCTGATTAATTTTAGTAACGCATTATCACGAATTTGCAGATTGCTTTTTTTCAATCCATTTTCCTTCAGTTGCTTTTGCAATAAATGTTCTTTTGCAATATGCAGTTTTTCCACCTCTGTATATCCAGCAATTGATATCAATTCCATTCGGTCTAATAACGGACCTGGAATATTGTTAACATAGTTTGCCGTTGCAATAAATAAAACACTAGACAAGTCGTATGTCTCTTCAATAAAGTGATCACTAAAATTACTATTTTGCTCAGGGTCCAGTACTTCAAGCATCGCCGATGAAGGATCTCCACGGAAGTCGTTAGACATTTTATCAATCTCATCTAATAAAAAAACCGGATTAACTGTTTCAGCCTTCTTCATACCTTGAATAATTCTGCCTGGCATTGCCCCTATATATGTTCTGCGATGTCCCCTTATTTCAGCTTCATCCCGAACCCCACCTAATGAAATTCGTACAAAGTTTCGATTAATGGACGTTGCAATCGATTTAGCTAAAGAAGTCTTTCCCACACCAGGTGGCCCAACAAGACATAATATAGGTCCTTTTATTGATTTTGTAAGTTTTTGAACAGCAAGATACTCTAATATTCGTTCCTTTACTTTGTCTAAACCATAATGATCCTTGTCCAAAACCGCTTGCGCTTTGTTAATTTCTATCGTATCACGCGTTTTTTTAGTCCAAGGTAACGCCAACAACCATTCTATATAATTACGTATGACGGAGCTTTCTGCAGAACTTTGTGGCACCTTCTCATATCTTCCAAGTTCCTTCATGGCTATTTCCATAATTCGTTCAGGCATATCAGATTCAGTTACCTTTTCACGTAATTGTTCCACTTCACCCGTTTTACCGTCTTTTTCACCTAACTCGTTTTGAATAGCCTTTAATTGTTCACGCAAATAGTATTCCTTCTGTGTCTTTTCCATTGAAGTTTTTACACGCTGCCCAATTTTCTTTTCTAAATCAAGAACTTTCTTTTCATTTGAAATTAACTTTATTAAATGCTGCAAACGTTTTTTAACATTTATAATTTCAAGTATTTCCTGTTTATCTTTTATTTTCAATGATAAATGTGATGCTATAATATCTGCCAGTCTTCCTGGCTCATCAATATCTTGTACAGTTGCAAACGTTTCTTGTGTCACCTTCCTAGAAACCTTAATATATTGTTCAAATTGAGCTAATAATGAACGCATTAGCGCTTCCTCTTCGTGTGTTTCACTAATAACTTCATCTAATTTATCTATTTCAACAATAAATTCATCTTTTTCATCAATAAAACGGACAATTTCCCCTCGATGTAAGCCTTCAACAAGGACACGAATTGTCCCGTTTGGAAGTTTTAACATTTGCTTAACCTTTACCATAGTTCCGACACGATAAATATCGGCTGGTTCTGGATCATCGACGCTGACCTTTTTTTGTGCAGCAAGGAAAATAGTTTGATCATCCATCATCGCCTTTTCTAATGCTGTAACTGACTTATCTCTTCCCACATCAAGGTGAAGCACCATTGATGGAAAGACGAGTAATCCACGTAAAGGGAGGAGGGGAAGTTGAATTGTATTAGTTGTCATTGTATGTACCTCCAATTTATCATGCAATCTTTTTCATTCTTCCTATGTATATCTTCATTGTTAAAGTTTATATAAAACTTCTCTATTTGTAAATGTAAATGTCTGTTGAACTTGATGGGCTTAGTATTACCTTAAGGGTAAATACTAAACACAATTAAAAGAGACTGGAGAATAAAGTATACACAAGCCTCCTTCCTACACCTAATCATCGCTAGTAAAGGAGCCAGTATACCATTCAATCCAGTCTCAGGTTTGTTATAATTATCTATAATTTAGTTATGCACTCTCTTTAGGAAACTTTTCATTCCCCTCTTTTACCGTGCCATCCCTAAATATAAGTTTAGGGCTACCATCTTCCTGGGCGATCGTATCTTTTGTGATAACACATTTTTCAATGTCTTCCCTAGATGGTAATTCAAACATTACATCAAGCATAATACTTTCAATAATGGAGCGCAAACCACGGGCACCCGTTTTTCTTTCAATAGCTTTTTTAGCTATTTCAACAAGACCCTCTTCTTCAAACTCTAACTCCACATCGTCCATTTGGAATAGTTTCTCATACTGCTTAACTAGAGCATTTTTTGGTTTTGTTAAAATTTCTACTAGTGCATCTTCATCTAATGGCTCTAATGCACCAATAACTGGCAGTCTTCCGATAAATTCCGGAATTAGACCATAACGCAACAAGTCCTCAGGTAGTACTTTCGAAAGCAATTCTCCCATTTCAAGATCTTGTTGTTTCTCATTAGCTCCAAAACCAATTACCTTTTTACCTAATCGACGTTTTATAATTTGATCAATGCCATCGAAAGCTCCACCACAAATAAATAAAATGTTAGTCGTGTCAATTTGAATAAATTCTTGATGCGGATGTTTACGACCGCCCTGTGGAGGAACACTTGCAGTAGTTCCTTCAAGAATTTTTAGTAATGCTTGTTGAACCCCTTCACCAGAGACATCTCTTGTTATGGACGGGTTCTCTGATTTACGTGCAACTTTATCGATTTCATCAATATAAATGATACCTTTTTCAGCTTTTTCAACATCATAATCAGCAGATTGAATTAATTTTAACAAGATGTTTTCAACGTCTTCTCCGACATAACCTGCTTCAGTTAAAGAAGTCGCATCAGCAATTGCAAAAGGAACATTCAAAATTCTTGCAAGTGTTTGAGCTAGCAATGTTTTCCCACTACCAGTCGGCCCAATCATCGCAATATTACTTTTAGCTAATTCAACATCATCCGAATTTTTTGGTGAGTTGATACGCTTATAATGATTATATACCGCCACAGATAAATTCTTTTTTGCCTTTTCTTGTCCAATTACATAATCATCAAGAATGTCACAAATTTCCTTAGGTTTTGGCACCTCTTTAAATTCTGTTTCTTCTTCGGTGCCTAATTCCTCTTCTACAATCTCTGTGCAAAGTTCAATACATTCATCACATATATAAACACCAGGTCCGGCAACCAATTTACGAACTTGATCCTGACTCTTTCCACAAAATGAACATTTTAATTGTCCTTTTTCTTCATTAAATTTAAACATACATTTTCACCCCTAAAAGTTTCACTCTACTCCTACATTAGGACTCTGGCTTTCATAGCCCATCATATCAAATCATATTTAGAAAACAAAACAATAAACCTTTTCTACATTTCTTATAATTATGGATAAATTATTGAAAAAGTCAAATCATAACTGTTTTCTCTAGTCACATGCCCTTTTGTTTATCTTATGTGAATTTAACAAATTTAAGACAACACATTATGTCGCATTGTAGGAATTATCTAGCTAGATATTCTCTATAAGGTAAAACAAGGTACGAGAAATTCGCACCTTGTTAGTAGTATTCACCTTTTTCAGTTGTAAATAAACCCTAAACGAAAGATTATATAGTTTTTCTATGCTCTACTAAGAAATCTATCGCTTTTTTGAACTTAATATCCTCTTTAATTGCTTCCGTATTTCCACCAAGCATTTGCTTCAGTTGATCTACTTCAGTCCCATACATTTTAGCCATATTTTCAAGTTCAGCATCAGCATCTTCTTCCGTTACTTCAAGACCTTCATTATCGAAAATCGCCTCTAAAGTAAGGTTTGTTTTAACGCGTTTTTCAGCATCTTCTTTCATTTGCTCGCGTAAAGCATTTTCGTCCTGTCCAGAGAATTGGAAGTACATTTCCATCGTCATACCTTGTGCTTGTAGACGCTGTTCAAATTCTTTAACCATACGGTCTAATTCAGTAGTCACCATTGCTTCTGGAATTGTTACTTCTGCATTGTCAGATGCTTTTTCGATTAACGTTTCACGCTTTTGATTTTCAGCATCTTGTTTCTTTTGTGCTTCTAATTCTTCACGTTTTTTCGCTTTTAACTCATCTAACGTTTCTACTTCTTCGTCAACATCTTTAGCAAATTCATCGTCAAGCTCAGGTAGTTCTTTCATTTTAATTTCATGAATTGTTACCTTGAACGTTGCTTTTTTACCAGCCAATTCTTCTGCATGATAATCCTCTGGGAAGGTAACTTCTATTTCAGTTTCCACTCCAGCTTCTTTACCAATAAGTTCCTCTTCAAATCCAGGAATAAATTGACCTGATCCGATTTCCAACGAATGATTTTCACCTTTACCACCATCAAATGCTTCTCCATCAATGAATCCTTCAAAATCCATTACAACTGTATCGCCTTTTTCTACTTTTCCTTCTTCTTTAACGATTAATTCAGCGTGATGTTCTCTTTGATGTTCGATTTCATGGTCAACGTCTTCATCTGTTACAGTAGTATCTTGTTCTTCAACTTCTAACCCTTTATATTCACCGAGAGTTACTTCTGGTTTCACAGTTACCTTTGCAGTAAATACTAGAGGTTTGCCTTGTTCGATTTCTTCAATATCAACTTCAGGCTGTTCAACTGGTTCAATACCAGTTTCTTCAACAGCTTTCGTATAAGCTTCTGGTAATACAATATCTACAGCATCTTGATATAATGATTCAACACCAAAACGATTTTCAAAAATTTTACGTGGTATTTTACCTTTACGGAATCCAGGAACTTGTACTTTTTTTACAACCTTTTTGAATGCTTGATCTAATGCACGATCAAATTCTTCAGAACTAACTTCAATTGTTAGTACTCCTTCATTACCTTCTTGCTTTTCCCACTTTGCTGACATATTATTCCCTCCAAAATCTATTGTATTTCATAAATTTTCACGTTCATTAAATTTAATGGATACGTAATACTATTCAAATTTACAACCATCTTATTATAACATAATTACTATGCCTTTCAAGCATTTGTAGCTATTCTTGTCTGCTACGATTCACTTAGTCTTCTATAATTGATAAATATAACGTTTCACACATTTTTATTTCTTCAATATACTGTAAAACTTCTTTACTTTGTACTTCACTATTATGTAAATTTAAATATTCTTCACCTATAGATATTAATGCTTCAGCAATCAGCATAAAGTCATCATTCGATGGCATAAACGGATAACGAACGTAAGCATATCGATACAACAGCTTTTCAATCATTCGATACAGTGAAGGATTTTTTTGTTCTAATTCACCAATCACCAGTATGGTTTGTTTTATGAAAATATGTGATTCTAACCCTGTTATATCTGTAGGAAAGACCGTATGACGTACATTTAATTTATGTATAGTAACACTTTCTGAAAACATTTTTTCCTGCAACCATTGAAATATGGCCGTCTTCGTAACAGGATGAACTGTTTCATTCGTTAAGAGGTCCTCCATAACTTGAATGTCAGGTTTTGCCTTCATTTTCTTCATGTTCTCTACTAAACGCCACTGTAATGAATGATTTTGCTCGTTAACTGCATCTAGTAATTCTTTTATGTACGATACTGATTGCTCAACATTTAATTGATCATTCATTTGTACACTCATATCATATAACTGCTGGAACTGTTCTTTAACTGGCATTGGAACCTCGTTTGTTTCGAATTCATATTCGACTTGATCCATGAGCAATTTATACTGGCTTGTCTGAAATAATATCGTTAAGTATATATGTACATATTGAAAATAGTGTTCATCTTTTTGCTTTTGTACATCCTCACATAAATCTTGCGCTTCGTCATATTGTTCTAGCTCCATTAAACAAATTAATTTTCCTATAATAATCTCATGATTGTTAATTTGATAACTTAATAATTTATTCAATTTCTCCAACGCTTCTCCGTACTTCTTTTGCTTAAGTGCAGATAAGCTTTCTTCCTCCAATGTTGTTTGCCATTTTGGAAAAAGAATTACATTTCCGTTTTTCTGCATCCTTTCTCTCCTTTCCCACAAACGGATATTTAGTTAGGTTTATATCACATAATAGATATACATTCCCGAAATTTAAAAAATTAAACATTTCATTAATATGAAAAAAGAAACCTATAAAAATTATATAGGTTTCTTACTGCAACGTCCCAGGCAGGATTCGAACCTGCGACCCACAGCTTAGAAGGCTGTTGCTCTATCCAGCTGAGCTACTGGGACATAAAATTATGTATGGAGCGGGTGATGAGAATCGAACTCACATCATCAGCTTGGAAGGCTGAGGTTTTACCACTAAACTACACCCGCACTTAACTTATTTCTTTTTAAGAGACAAGAATTATTATATGCACTAAGCAATTTTTTGTCAATACCTTTTCTACAATTAATTTTAAAGAAAACCTATCAATCATCCTTTCAATTATGAATGACAAGTTTTCCTTAGTTCTCATATAGAGGTTTGATAATTAAGATCATCAACAGGGCTGCCGGTCACCGTGTAGAAGGTCACATTTACGTCATCCAATGTATCCCATTCTATCATTGCATACGTTTTTTCAACCCTATTTCTAGGCTGAAGGATACTTCCAGGATTAATAAATAATTGATCTCCCACTTTTTCAACACCGGCAATATGACTATGTCCAAAACATACTACATGCGCATTTTTCTCTTTCGATCGATACGCTAACGTCATGAGGTTTGATTTTACATGGTATAGGTGCCCGTGTGTCACAAAAAAGTTCAATCCTTCAATTGCTGTTACTTGTTCATTAGGATAACGATTATCAAAATCACAATTACCCGCTACTTTAAGAAAGCCTTCTAATTCAGGAGCATCAATATCTAATTCCGAATCACCACAGTGTATCATATAATCTGCATGATGTCTTTCTTTAATCTGTGCAACCTCATTCGTTAATCCATGGCTGTCACTTATAATTAAAACTTTAGGCATAATATCCCCTTCCTATCAAAGGTTACTACTAGTATATACCCTTTAACCAATCTTCTAATTGTATAATTGCATTTTTACGATGACTTATATTATTTTTTTCACTTGGGGTAAGCTCTGCCATAGTCTTTGAGTACCCTTTAGGAACAAAGATTGGATCATATCCAAATCCGTGCTCACCCTCAGGAAAAGATGCTATACTGCCATCACATGTGCCTTTGCAAAATATTGTTTCTTTGTTCGGTATAGATATTGCTAATACACACACAAATCGTGCCGTTCGTTTTTCAGTTGTTACATTTTCCAATTCATAAAGTACTTTTTGAATGTTTGCTTGATCATCTTTTGTCTCACCCGCATAGCGCGCAGAAAAAATCCCTGGTCTTCCGTCTAATGAATCGATTACCAATCCGGAATCATCTGCTAACACAGGTGTACCCAATAAATCAGTGATGGTTTCTGCCTTCAACGCAGCATTTTCTTCAAAGGTACCACCTGTTTCTTCAATATCTGGAATATTGTCTGGTAACTCCAATAGAGAAACGGCATTTATGTTATATGGTTCAAAAAAGTCTTTAAATTCCTTAGCTTTTCCCTCATTTTTTGTAGCAATGATTACCTGTTTCATCGTCGTTCACCTATTCGTTTATCTTTTTGTTTCACCAATCCGGTCGGCTATCTCACCTAATACTTCCCTTTGCTTTTCCATAATGTCTACTAAACCTTTTGCTGCAAGTTGAAGCATTGTTTGTAATTGAGTATTGGTAAACGTTGCTTCTTCACCAGTTCCTTGAATTTCAACAAATTCTTCTGCACTAGTCATGACAATGTTCATATCGACATGTGCTTTAGAATCTTCTTCGTAATTCAAATCCAAAACCTCAGTACCATCTGGTAATACACCGACTGAAGTTGCTGCTAAAAAATCTGTAACAGGCATTTTGTCCAATGTCTTATTTTCCAATAGCTTACCAAAAGCTTGTACAACTGCAACAAATGCTCCAGTTATGGATGCTGTTCTAGTTCCGCCATCTGCTTGAATGACATCACAATCAACCCAAATTGTACGTTCACCTATTTTGTCCAAATCCACAACAGCACGCAATGCTCTTCCAATTAGACGTTGAATTTCCATTGTTCTTCCACTAACCTTACCTTTAGATGATTCTCGAATATTTCTTTGATCCGTCGCTCTAGGTAACATGGCATATTCCGCTGTTATCCAGCCTTTCCCTTGACCGCGCATGAATGGAGGAACCCTATCTTCTATACTTGCATTACATATCACTTTTGTTTCCCCTACTTGAATTAGTACAGACCCTTCAGGATGTTTAACAAAATCTAGTGTAATTGTAATTGGTCGTAGTTCGTCAGTTGTACGTTGATCATTTCTCATATTAATTTTCCTCCTTCAGTCAAAATCAATGGTAACATATTTTTTACCAATCTTGGAACAAAAGTGAATATGTGTGCCATTCTAATCTATTCGTTAGTTTATCCACAGTATTTTATTTTATTTTTTTAGAAAGGCTCTTTTCGTAAGTTTTTTTCTTTTTAATACGTAGTTTTAGGTAGACTACGACGTAGATTGAAATGACGGTTTGGCTGCCGTTCCGGAAATTCACTACGCTTTCCACGGGCTCGCGGTGAGCCTCCTCGGAAAGCGAAGTATATACGGACTGCGGGGCGAAAGAGTGTTATAGAATGCGAAATTTACAGAGTACTTACGTCGCAGTTTGAATCTTTTGTGTAAAACAAAACAACAATCTTTTAGAAAATAGCCTTTAGAAACAAAAAAAGAGGCTGTAAATACCAGCCACCTTAAATTAAAGTTTTTCCGTTGGAGAGAACATATCCGCTGTAACAGGTTTATTATATTCTTCGCCTTTCTCATTAAACAACTTGTCAACTTTTTCAACCTTTACTTTTAACGCATCTACACTTTGTTGTTCTGTTAGAGTTCGAACTAGTGACTCCATCACATCATCAGAAATCGTTGTTTTATCCGTATCTTTACCTTTTAATATATCTTGATTAAAGACCAACTCAAGAACACCGCTATTTAATGTGGGATCACTCGTCAACGAAGCCTGTTCATTAAATACTTGTTTCGCATTTACTTTATAGCCCGGGCCATTTAATAGAGTTTGTACAATTGAGCCATATAAATCCCCATCTTTTACTTCAATATGTTTTGTAACCGGGACAAAGTATTTTGTTTCATTGTATTCGGTTGGATAGTATAATGTAACAGCTTGACTATTCATAAGATCTACAGCTTCCGTTTCTGTTATATTAATACCGTCTGCTCTTGTATATCCTTCTGCAATTGGTGTTCCATTTACAGGCATTTCAGTTTGATCTTTTCCTTCAATTCGTAATTGAACTTTGTTAACACTATCAAATTGTGTCAATGTGTACGTCATAGCTTGCAATATTTTCAATTCATTTTCTGCTTCATAATTTTTAAATTCGTTAGAAACATCAACAATCATCGTTCCATCTTCTTCTAAATTCAATCCCAGTATTTCTGTACCTGCTGGTAAAACAGCTTGGAATCCATTTGGTAATAAATTTGTTACTGGTCCATCCTTCACTAAATATTCTAACGCCTGTGAAGCAACTTCCTTGGAATCATCTTTTGGTATCTCTAATGTTTGAGGTGCCACCATTCCATTAGCATCAATCAAAAACAACTGCCTCATTACAGTTTCTGCAGTTTCACCATTTTCAGTATCAGCTTTCGCATCTGTTTTCGTTTCATCCGATGTTCCATTTTCTAAATCGTTTACCGTTTCAGCATTCGGAGGTGGATCAACCTTTTTTTCCATTGATTGTTCCCCTTGAAAACACCCCGTCAATATAATTGAAATGCCCATTATTCCAGTTATTAGTAATGTGCCTTGCTTCCGCATGTTTTTCCCTCCCACGATGGTTTGTACTATTATATATACGAGCTTATCGTGAATTTAGACCAATCTATTAAAATAAACACAAAAAAATATCAAGATCTTAAAACCTTGATATTAACTAATAACTGCCTTTTCAATTATGACGCTTTTAAAATCTGGTAACGATGTTTTAAAAATGTCTCTTGCTATTTTCTCAAATATGCCTAATTCTCCAGTTGTGAAAAATTGATGTTTTGGTGTACGGTCACCTTTATTTAATAATTGACGGAATTCCAAAATTGTACTCGCTTCACGAGCTGTCTCCTCACTTGAAGAAATCACAGTAACATGATGACCAATTACTTCTTGAATTGTTTCTTTTATTAGTGGGTAATGTGTACATCCTAGAATCAATGTATCTATATGGTTACTTTCTTTAATTGGTTGTAATGACTCTTCTACCACTCGTTTAGCGTGTTCACCTGATAAAATCCCCTGTTCTACCATTGGTACAAACATTGGACAAGCTAACGCCCTTACATGAATGTCAGCATTTATACTCTTTAATGCATTTGGATATGCATTACTTCGAATTGTCCCATCCGTACCAATAACACCAACATGACTATTTCTAGTAAACTTAATTGCAGCTCGTGCACCAGGTTGGATGACACCAATTACTGGTATATTCAACCTTTCTTGAAGTTCAGTTAAAGTAAATGCAGTCGCAGTATTACACGCAACAACTAACATTTTAATATTCTTTTGCAATAAAAATTCTACCATTTCCCAAGTAAACTTTATTACTTCCGTTTTGGATCTCGGTCCATACGGACATCTTAGCGTATCTCCGAGATATATTAATTTTTCTTTAGGGAGCTGGCGCATAAGTTCATGTGCCACTGTCAATCCCCCAACACCAGAATCAATTACACCAATTGCCGAATCCAACTATATCGCCTCGTCTTTGTTGTTATTTTTCATTAACTGTTTTCATTTGTTGATGAAGAAATGTCAGTAATTCATTTAATGTATTTGTCTGTTCAAACGAGAATTTTTCTAATATCTCTCCTAAAAATTTTTGCCGCTCAAGAATTACTTCTTCAATAATTGTTTTACCTTTTTTTAATACATGTATACGAACAACACGTCGATCGTTTGAGTCACGTACACGTTCAACAAGTTTATTTTTTTCCATACGATCAACTAAATCGGTTGTAGTACTAAATGCTAAACCATTTTTATTTGACAATTCACCGATTGTCATATCACCCTCTTCAAGAAGCCATTGTAAAGCAATAAATTGTGGTGACGTAATTGGGTAATTAGCTAAGATTTTACGACCGTTCTGTTTAATGTCTCCTGCAATATATCGTAGTCTTTTTTCTAAATCAGCTATTATTTCTACGTTTAATTTGTCTGCCAAGTCGGCAACCTCCTATAAAGTGAAACTTATTCAGTGGTCATACTTTCTCCGCTTCTGAATGATAGTCCCGTTCTACTGACGCAATATCTCCGCTATGCAAAGATAAACCGACAATCCAAACATGATTGGTTCTACTTAACCTCTGCTTGAGCTTGGTTGGATATAATGTTTCTCACCAATCTGACATTTAGGGACAATTATCCCTACATCTCTATGCATATTTTAACATAGTATAGATAAAAAACTCACATAAATGTATATATAATAACAGGTATTGGTATTTCCGACATAAAAATGTCAATTTTTGTTGACTTTTTAAATATTTATTTGTACCAATTTATTGCTTGCTTCGTAATATTGTATTCAATTATTTCCAAATTTGTTTTCTACTCAAAATGCAGCATAAGGTAATAAAGTAACAAATTTATTTCGTTCATGCAATTGTACGCACCGTTTACACTTAATTTCATAAGCTATAGTGACTAGATAATTTCCCTTCATTCTGCAGCTCTATGACAGTAAGGAGGGGTTAACATTTGAAGGACAACGAGTATAAACCGAAGCAATTATTAACTAAACGTGAAAAAGAAGTATTCGAACTCTTAGTACAAGACAAAACAACAAAAGAAATTGCCCAGGATTTGTTTATATCTGAGAAGACTGTCCGGAACCACATCTCAAATGCTATGCAAAAATTAGGAGTTAAGGGGCGCTCGCAAGCAGTAGTAGAGCTCCTTCGCATGGGGGAATTAAAGCTCTAATTAAAACCGACTTTCTTTATAGGAAGTCGGTTTTCACTTGTTAAGCAGTTATAAGTTTTTCTTTCATCGTTTCACTTAATGGAACAGAATTTCCAGTTTCAGGATGTATGTAAACGATCCTCCCTCTTCCAGTTAAGCACATATCTTCGTTTTGATTTAGCGCCATATAATGTAAATCAAATGATGAGTTTCCGACATGAGAGACCTTAACAAAAAGTCTTAAATCGTCTTCAAAAAATATTTGTTTGTGATAATCACATTGCAAATCAGCAACTATCGGAATACCATTTTTACTATTAGCATCATCAAATAAACCAACAGATTTTAAAAATTCGATACGCGCTTCCTCAAAATAAATAAATGATGAAACGTTATTAACATGACCGAACATATCCGTTTCTGAAAAACGAACTTTTATTGGTGTAAAAAATGTGAATCCCGATCGCCACTTTTCCATGTCCTCTATATATAAAATTGAATTCATTCCTTTTCCCCTTCCTGCAATCTTTTAGGCTGTTTCCTAAAAGACAGTTGCAATTTCTAATGCTGAATCTTGTTTAATAGTTGATATAAAATACGACGTAAGCGTTGTGTTAATTCACTTCTTTTATTGCTTTCTGCCCAGCAGCCCGTATCCACTTCGCGCATCCTTTGCGGCTGTTGAGCCTCCTTGTGCTAAAGCACTCCGGATTCTCACCGATGCTCTCATCTCCCAAGAGTCTTCGTATATACGGGCTGCTTGTAAGAAAATATATGCATTTCTATATTTCATCAATGAAATTGGATTAAAAAACACAACACTAAGATGGAAATATACAGCAATCCCATGGAAAGGTAATCCAAGTATAAACTAATATCGCAGTTTCTATAAATAGTAACAAACTATGCGAAAAAAGCCTACTTTAAAAAATGACCCTCACCATAAAAATGGTAAGGGTCATGGTAAAATTCCAACTACATCAAATTAACGTACATTGTCACTTCCAAAGAAATTTTTAAATGATTGTATATTTGTTGCACGATTCATTGCAGCAATAGAAGTTGTCAATGGAATTCCTTTTGGACATACTTGAACACAGTTTTGAGCATTTCCGCATCCAGTAATTCCACCTTCTTCCATTAATCCCTCTAAACGTTCACTTTTATTCATTTCCCCTGTTGGATGAGCATTGAATAATCGCGCTTGAGAAATTGCAGCAGGTCCAATAAAGTTTGATTTATCATTAACATTTGGACATGCTTCTAAGCACACACCACAAGTCATACATTTAGAAAGTTCATACGCCCATTGACGTTTTTTCTCAGGCATACGTGGTCCAGGACCTAGATCATATGTTCCATCGATTGGTATCCATGCTTTTACTTGTTTTAGTGCATCAAACATTTGTTCGCGATCAATAATTAAATCACGAACCACTGGAAACGTACTCATCGGTTGCAAACGAATAGGTTGTTCTAATTGGTCTACTAATGCAGCACAAGATTGACGAGCTGTACCGTTAATGACCATCGAGCAGGCTCCGCATACTTCTTCCAGACAGTTCATATCCCACATAACTGGAGTTGATTTTTCTCCATTGGCGTTAACAGGATTTTTACGTATTTCCATTAACCCAGAAATAACATTCATATTTTTTTTATAAGGGACATTGAATGTTTCCTCATAAGGGTCAGAATCCGGGCTGTCTTGCCGAGTTATAATAAAAGTAACAGTATTTTGTTCAGCCATTTCTATCTTTCTCCCCTCAATGTTTTTTTGAATAGTCACGTAACCTTGGTTTGATTAGTGAAGTATCCACTTCTTCATATGTTAATACCGGAGCATTGTTCTCCTTATCAAATGTTGCGATTGTAGTTTTTAACCAATCCTCATCATTACGATCAGGAAATTCTGGTTTATAATGTGCCCCGCGGCTTTCATTACGGTTATATGCTCCTTGTGTAATAACACGTGCTAAATGAAGCATATTTTTAAGTTGACGTGTGAACATAACACCTTGGTTGCTCCAACGAGAAGTATCATTAATATTAATATTTTCCCATCGTTCTTGAAGTTCTTGAAGTTTTTCGTCCGTTTTAAGAAGTTTATCGTTGTGACGTACTACTGTAACATTATCTGTCATCCATTCTCCTAGCTCTTTATGAAGCTGATAAGCATTTTCTTCGCCCTCCATCTTCATAAGCTTCTCGAATTTTTCTTGTTCTTCTTTTACAGTTTTCTCGAACAATTCAGGTGACATATCCTCAACGTGTATGTCCAAATCATCAATGTATTTAATTGCATTCGGTCCTGCAACTGAACCACCGTAAATTGCTGACAACAATGAGTTAGCACCTAGACGATTTCCGCCATGTTGAGAATAATCACATTCACCACATGCAAAGATTCCTGGAATACTAGTCATCTGATCAAAATCAACCCAAAGTCCACCCATAGAATAATGAACAGCAGGGAAAATTTTCATTGGAACTTTACGTGGATCTTCCCCAACAAATTTTTCATAAATCTCGATGATTCCACCAAGTTTTACATCCAATTCTTTAGGGTCTTTATGTGATAAATCTAGGTATACCATATTTTCCCCATTGATACCTAATTTTTGATTTACACAGACATCAAAAATTTCTCGTGTTGCAATATCACGAGTAACTAGGTTTCCGTATGCAGGATATTTTTCTTCTAGGAAGTACCACGGCTCCCCATCTTTGTACGTCCAAACACGTCCACCTTCACCACGTGCTGATTCACTCATTAAACGTAATTTATCATCACCCGGTATTGCTGTCGGATGAATTTGAATAAATTCTCCATTTGCATATTTTGCACCTTGTTGATACAAAATACTTGCTGCAGACCCTGTATTAATCATTGAATTGGTAGATTTACCAAATATAATTCCTGGTCCGCCAGTAGCCATTATCGTTGCATCTGATGGAAAAGATCTTATTTCATGCGTCTTAATATCTTGAGCAACAATTCCTTTACCAACACCTTCATCATCAAGGACAGCTCCAAGGAATTCCCAGTTTTCATATTTCGTTACCAGGCCATCCACTTCATAACGACGAACTTGTTCATCTAGTGCATATAATAACTGCTGACCTGTTGTTGCCCCCGCATATGCTGTACGGTGTACGGCCGTACCACCAAAACGACGGAAATCTAATAAACCTTCGGGCGTACGGTTGAACATAACACCCATGCGATCTAGCATGTTGATTATACCAGGCGCTGCTTCACACATTGCTTTTACAGGCGGTTGGTTTGCTAAAAAGTCCCCGCCATAAACTGTGTCATCAAAATGTTGCCAAGGTGAATCTCCTTCACCCTTTGTATTTACTGCACCATTTATACCACCCTGGGCACATACAGAGTGAGAACGTTTTACAGGCACAATGGAAAACAGGTCTACATTAACACCTGCTTCAGCTGCTTTAATTGTTGCCATAAGACCAGCTAGCCCGCCTCCAACAACAACCACTTTACGATTACTCATGAGAAATACTCACTCCCTTATTCATTATTAAATTCCGTAAGCAAATTGTATTAATGCTCTTACACCGATATAGCTAAGTGCTAAAAATACGATTAACGTTGCGTATGTAGCTACCTTTTGAGATCTTGGTGATTGAGTGAATCCCCATGACACTAAAAAGCTCCATAAACCATTTGAGAAGTGGAATGTAGTAGATATAACACCCACAATATAGAACCAAAACATTACAGGAGTGGACAGAATACTTTCCATTAATCCATAATTCAGTTCTTCGTTACCTAAACCAATTTGTATACGAGTTTCCCAAACATGCCATGCAATAAATATTAACGTAATAATACCGGTTACGCGTTGTAAATAAAACATCCAGTTTCGGAAATAACCGTATTTTGTAGAATTATTCTTTGTTACAAATACAATATAGACACCCAGTATTGCATGGAATAAAATTGGAAGATAAATAATTACTACTTCCAATACAATCAAGAATGGTAAGCTTTCTACAAACCCTGCTGCATTATTAAAGCTTTCTTCACCATATACAGCAAAATGATTTATAATCAAATGCTGAATCAAAAAAACACCAATCGGAATTACTCCTAACAGTGAGTGTAGCCTGCGATACCCAAATTCGCGATGTTCCATTAAGTGTTACCCCCCTCAGATTATGTAATATTATTTTGTTATTTGCACGGGTTTCTAAACAATAAAGATTGCGTCATTATAGGTATTCCCCTTTACTGCCTAAAAATGTACAATTTGTGACACGTTTTATTGTACTTCTTACCTTTATAAGCGTCAAGAAAAGGACTCTAAAATTTTTATATAAGGCAATCTGCATATTTTGTCCATAAAATTAAAAAGCATCCTTGCACAACCGCTCATTTATATAGATAATAATACTAGTAATCTATTTAAATGAATTTACCGTTTTCGTTGAATTGGTTCAGTTAGAAAGGATGACATCGATGTCAAAAAATCAGGTTTTAGTCCCACTAACATCACTCGATAAACTACAAAGTTCCGGTGCTGGTTATGATTTACTACGTTATTATAGTCTACCCGAAATATTAGGGACGGAAGCAAATACACTTTTATATTTTATGGGCAGAAATCTTGCTAGAAAACTAGATATCAAGACTATAGAAGACATCTATTTTATTTTTGATAAATTAGGTTGGGGAAAACTAGAATTAGTCAAGAAAAAAAGAAAGGAAATTATTTTTCATTTAATGGCCGATTCAGTCGCAAATCGTTTAAATGCTCCATTCGAATCAGAGTTTCGATTGGAAGCTGGATTTTTGGCTGAATCTATACAAATAATCAATGAAGCATCATGCGAATGTATGGAAGAAGTTAACAAAAAAATTCTCCAGGTTGAATTTACGGTGATTTATACAGCTTAGCAAATCAGGAATAGAAAAAAAGTAATGTTCTTTAACGGTTAAAGAACATTACTTTTTACTTTTTTGAATTCAAATGATCGATAATAAGTTCTGCGATGTTTTTAGGAATACCTAGCCTTGTTATAGTTGATAATGACGTATTCTTTATCTCTTCTATTGATTTAAAATGAGTCAACAATAACCTTCTCCGTTTTTCTCCTACTCCAGGTATTTTATCCAATTCAGATTGAAACAAATTCTTCCCGCGTAATTGTCTGTGAAAAGTGATAGCAAATCTATGCACTTCATCTTGAATACGTTGTACTAGATAAAATTCTTGTGATTTCCGTGATAGCGGGATAATCTCAGGGGGAACTCCATACAATAACTCACTAGTTTTGTGCTTATCATCCTTTGCTAAACCACACAATGGAATATCTAACCCCAGTTCATTTTCCAATACATCGAGCGCTGCATTCATTTGCCCCTTACCACCGTCTACAATAATTAAATCTGGTAGTGGCAACTGCTCTTTCAATACTCGAGTATAACGCCTCCTGATAACTTCACGCATTGTTTCATAGTCATCAGGTCCCAGAACATCTTTTATTTTATATTTACGGTATTCCTTTTTATTGGAACGTCCATCAATGAAAACAACCATAGCTGATACAGGGTCTGTTCCTTGAATATTCGAATTATCAAAAGCCTCAATACGATGTGGCATTTCAATGTTTAACTTTTCTCCTAGCTGCTCTACCGCTTTTATCGTTCTTTCCTCATCACGTTCTATTAAAGAAAATTTCTCATTTAGAGCAATAGAAGCGTTTTCCATTGCTAATTCTACTAGTTCTTTTTTCCTGCCACGAAACGGGACATGAACATCCATTTCTAATAACGTCGTTAATAAATCTACATCGACTCCAACCGGTACTAGAACCTGTTTTGGTTTTGGATGATGCTGATGCAAATAAAATCTGCCAATATAACTTACAAATGTTTCTTCCGGATCATCAAAAAACGGAAAAATAGATACATCTCTTTCAATTAATTTTCCTTGTCTAACAAAGAAAACTTGAATACACATCCATCCTTTATCATAGCTATATCCAAATATATCTCTATTCACTCGATCTTTAAGTGTCATTTTTTGTTGTTCCATTATTGACTCAATATACTGGATTTGATCACGCATTTCTTTAGCGCGTTCGAAATCTAATTTTTCACTTGCATCAAGCATTTTTTGCTTTAAATCGTTTTTAATTTCTTTATGGCCACCATTTAGAAAAGAAGTAATGTTTTGTACAATTTCTTTATATGTTTCTTCAGTAGCTGGATTTTGACCGCAAGCTAAACACTGACCCATATGATAGTAAAGGCAAACACGTCCCGGTGGATTATTACATTTTCTTAATGGATACATCCGATCAAGAAGTTTCTTTGTTTCCCTTGCAGCGATAACATTCGGATAGGGTCCAAAATATTTCCCCTTGTCTTTTCTTACATTTCGAGTAATCAAAAGTCGCGGATGTCTTTCTGCAGTTATTTTTAAATAGGGGTACGTTTTATCATCTTTTAACATGACATTATATTTAGGATCGTATTTCTTAATCAAATTCATTTCTAAAATAAGTGCCTCAATTTCAGATGAAGTTACAATATATTCAAAATCAACTATTTCTTGTACCAAACGCTGTGTCTTTCTATCATTAGCACCTGTAAAGTAGGACCTTACTCTATTTTTTAACATTTTAGATTTACCTACATAAATGATGGTTTTATGTTTATCTTTCATCAAATAGCAACCTGGTTGAGCTGGTAGAACAGCTAATTTTTCTTTAATTGTTTGATTCATGTATATGTTCATTCCTTTTAAATCACCCACTTTACGCGGGCGCAGTCTATACATCACTAACAGGTAACTGCCGCTTTTGTACTTGTAAAGTAAAAGATAATCCCTTGTCACATAAGGTCAACAAGGGATCTACTCTTTGTACATTATACAATTATACACTCTTTTAAGCGTGTTTGTTAATTAATTCAACAAGCGCTTCTTTTGGTTGGAAACCAATAACTTGATCAACAACATTTCCATCTTTAAAAAGTAATAAAGTTGGAATGCTCATTACACCAAATTTTCCTGCTGTCTCCTGATTTTCATCTACATCAAGCTTAACTATTTGAACTTTATCTTCCATTTCACCATCAATTTCTTCTAAAACTGGAGCAATCATTTTACATGGCCCACACCAAGGAGCCCAAAAATCAGCTAGCACTAATCCTTCAGCTGTTTCTTTAGTAAAATTTTGATCCGTCACGTTAACAATTGCCATTGAATTTCCTCCTCAAGTCTTACATTTAACTCTTTTTAGAGTATATCATCGATAGTATTTCCTTGCTAATAGTTTGCTTATTCATTTCAGATTTATATTTAAAAGTGAATAAAACCGCCCCTAGGGACGGTTTTATTTTATCTCTTTAGCTTATTTCACTTTCTTAATTTCTTCAATCAACATTGGTATAACTTCAAATAAATCGCCAACAATACCATAATCAGCAACATTGAAAATGTTTGCTTCAGGATCTTTGTTAATTGCAACAATTACTTTTGAATTTGACATACCAGCCAAATGTTGAATAGCACCGGAGATACCACATGCTATGTAAAGATCTGGTGTAACAACTTTACCAGTTTGACCAATTTGCAAGGAATAATCACAGTATTCAGCGTCACACGCACCGCGTGATGCTCCAACAGCACCACCTAAAAGATTCGCTAACTCTTGTAATGGTTTAAACCCATCTTCACTTTTTACACCACGTCCACCAGCAACAATTACTTTCGCTTCTGATAAATCAACACCCTCTGACACCTTTCTAATAACATCTTTAATAACAGTACGTATATCTGTAACATCTACTTCTTTAGATGTTACTTCACCTAAACGTGTTTCATCACGGTCAAGTGCAGCGATATTGTTGGGACGAATTGTAACAAACGTAACGTCACTAGTAATTAACTTCTTTTCAAATGCTTTACCAGAGTAAATAGGTCTTGTAAATACAACCTTATCACCGTCCACTTCAATGTCAGTTGCATCTGAAATCAAACCAGATTCTATTTTACTTGCAAGTTTTGGTGTTAAATCCTTCCCAATAGCAGTGTGCCCCATAACAATGGTATCCGGTGATTCATCATTAATCACAGCCATAACTGCTTGACCGTAACCTTCTGATGTATACGTTTTCAAATCATCGTGTTTAATTGTGATAATACGATCTGCACCATAATATACCATTTCATTTGCTTGTGCTTCCAATTCCCCGTCTCCACATAAAACCCCAACGATTTCTCCGTCTGAACTTACTTTTTTTGCTGCAGCAATTGCTTCAAATGTAACATTACGTAATGAACCATCTCTTGTTTCACCTATAACTAGTAGTTTGCTCATTCGAGTTTCTCCTTTCTATGCTCGGTTTAAAGTACTTTTGCTTCATTTTTTAATAGTGAAACTAATTCTTGAACTTGATCCTGCAATTCGCCTTCAAGTACTTTCCCTGCTTCTTTTTCCGGCGGTAAAAATATATCAACAGTTTTTGTTTTTGGTTCTAGATCATCTTCGTCTAAATCAAGGTCATCAATTTCCAATTCTTCCAACGGTTTCTTCTTCGCTTTCATAATACCTGGAAGTGAAGGGTATCTTGGTTCATTCAATCCTTGTTGACATGTCAACAGTACTGGAAGACTTGTTTCTATTTTTTCAATATCACCTTCAACATCTTTATCAATGTTAACTGTTTCTCCATCAATTTTTAAACTAGTAATTGTTGTTACATAAGGGATTCCTAAACGTTCTGCTAGTCTTGGACCTACTTGCCCACTCGCTTCATCAATCGCTACATTACCTGCTAAAATTAAATCTACTTCTTTCTCTTCAAAATACGCTGTCAAAATCTTTGCTGTTGTAAACTGATCCCCTTCTTCAAGATCATCTTCTGTATTGATTAAAACAGCTTTATCAGCACCCATTGCTAATGCAGTACGCAATTGTTTTTCAGAGTCTTCATCACCAACTGTAACAACAGTAACTTCTCCACCGTGTTCATCACGTTGCTTGATCGCTTCTTCTACTGCATATTCATCATAAGGATTAATGATGAATTCAGCACCATCATCTTCAATTTGACCGTTTGTTACAGCAATTTTTTCTTCTGTATCAAATGTCTTTTTTAACAAAACATAAATGTTCATGTGATATCCTCCTTTAGTAATAACAATTATAATCTATTTATCTTGGAAGTTGGGTTTACGTTTTTCAATAAACGCTTGTATTCCTTCTTTTGCATCTTCGGATCCAAATATTTCACCAAAGGCCTTCGCCTCCATTTTTGACCCTTCTGCAAAATGTTCCGCTTTTGCATATGGAATTAATTTCATTATACGATTGATTGTTGGCTTACTTTTCGAAGCTATCTTTTCTGCTAGTTTCATAGCTTCTGTAAATACAGTTTCCTCTTCAAATACATGATTAGCTAAACCTAATTTATGAGCTTCTCTACCACTAATAGGCTCACCAGTTAGAATCATTTCATAAGCCTTTGCAGTACCTACATATTGTGGCAAACGTTGAGTACCTGCAAACCCAGGTATAATTCCTAACGAAAGCTCCGGCAATCCCATTTTAGTGTTTTCTGTTACAATACGGATATGACAGGCCATTGCCAATTCTAATCCACCACCTAAAACAGCCCCGTGAATAACAGCAATAACAGGAATTGAAAAATACTCAATCCGATCAAACAATTTTTGTCCTTCACGTGATAACGATTCATAATCAGAAGCATTCTGTAATGATGTAAATTCCTTTATATCTGCCCCTGCTGAGAAAAATTTACCTTCACCTTT
Organism: Virgibacillus ndiopensis; assembly: GCF_900187325.1. Lineage (GTDB taxonomy): Bacteria > Bacillota > Bacilli > Bacillales > Amphibacillaceae > Virgibacillus_E > Virgibacillus_E ndiopensis. The sequence goes on from NZ_FZMZ01000005.1 coordinate 929,043, forward strand.
TAAAATGATTGCTTTAATTGTCCCATCCTTCTCAATTTCATCAAGCTTTTCAGCAATATCCTTCAACAATGCACTGGACAGCGCATTTGCCGGAGGGCTTTTAATTGTTAATGTTGCTATGTGATTAGTTGATTCGTATGCTATCGTACCCAATGTTCAATCCTCCTTTTTAACATAATAACAGAAATTTGCATTGATTTGCATTCTTCTTATTTAACGGAAAGACCATTTATTATTAACCCATGGACCCCAGAAGCCTGCTCTATTAAATCATATTTTTGCTCCTTCATCACCCAGTTTGTTACTGTTTCATCTAAGGTGCCAAAAATCATCTGTCTCACAAGAGGAAGATTTAAATCATTGCGAAATATATTTTCTTCCACACCTTCATTAATAATATCGTCAATAGTAGCTAAATATGGTTTTAAGACACTATTAATCTTTAATCGTAAATCTTTATTTGACTGTCTTAGCTCCAATTGAGTCACTATTGCTAATTGATGATCCTTGGCTAATTGACGAAAATGCATTTCAATCAATGTAAGCAATTTTTCGCTGGCACTTCGTTTTTGATTAATACTGTTCGTAATTTGTTCAACAAATTGACCCATTTTTTCTTCAAACAACGAAACAAGAATATCTTCTTTATTTGCGAAATATAAGTATATCGTTCCATCCGCTACTCCAGCTTTTTTAGCAATTTTAGAAACTTGTGAAGCATGGTATCCATTTTCAGCAATAACCTCTACTGCTGCATCAATTATCTGTTTATACTTTGGTTTATTTTTTTTCATGTCAATCTCCTTAGTACTTACCTTTGCAACAACTGAATGAATAATCATTCATATTTATATTGTACCGATTCATTTAGATCGTGTCAATATATTGCTTGTACATTACTGTCCAAAAATCGAGCTTTTCGCTCAAATTGTAGTAGAGTTTTCTTGAATCTTCTCTTTTTCTTCATTAACTAACTGTCTGCGTAAAATTTTACCTACTGCTGTTTTTGGTAATTCATTGCGGAATTCATATAATCGTGGTACTTTATATGCCGCAAGATGTTTCCGGCAATATTTATTCAATTCCTTTTCGTCAAGCTTGCTTCCAGATTTAAGCACTACATATGCCTTTACTGTTTCACCTCGATATGCATCAGGTACCCCGGCAACAACAGCCTCTTGAACACCTTCATGTTCATAAAGTACTTCTTCTACCTCTCTGGGGTAAATATTGTATCCACCGGCTATAATCATATCTTTTTTTCGATCAACTATATAAAAGTATCCGTCCTCATTCATATATCCAAGATCACCTGTAAACAACCAGCCATCCTTTAAAACCTTATCTGTTTCTTCTGAGTTATTCCAGTAACCTTTCATTACCTGTGGACCTTTAACAGCAACTTCTCCAACTTCTCCAATATCTGCTTCTTCTAACGTTTCCATACGAAAAATTTTAGAATCTGTATCTGGCCATGGTACACCGATACTTCCGTTTACACGATTGGTCCACACAAAATTTGAATGTGTGACTGGGGAGGATTCAGTTAATCCATACCCTTCCACTAGTTTTCCTTCAGTAACTTTTTCAAATTGCTCTTGTACTTCTATCGGTAATGGTGCCGAACCACTAATACATGCTTCAATAGATGATAGGTCAAATTTTTTAAGATTTGGATGATTCAGTAATCCTACATAAATCGTTGGTGCTCCAGGAAACAAAGTAGGTCGTTGTTTTTGAATTGTTTTTAAAACTTCCTCAGCATCAAACTTTGGTAGTAGTACCATCTTGGATCCATTCATTATGGACATATTCATTACTGTCGTCATTCCATAAACATGGAAAAAAGGTAAAACACCTAATACTGTTTCTTTGCCCTCCTTTGACTTATACAACCATGCTTGACACATTTGAACGTTTGAAACAAGGTTGAAATGCGTTAACATTACTCCTTTTGGAAAACCCGTAGTTCCACCTGTATATTGGAGTAATGCAATGTCTTCTTTTGGTTTCACTTCAATTTCTTTGTAAGATTCGGACGCATTCTCCATTATTTTGTTCCATACATGCGTATCATCCGTTTGTTCAACTTTTACGACCATATTATACTGCTTTTTTTGTATAAATGGATAAACAAGATTTTTTGGAAATGGCAAATAGTCTTTTATTCCGGTTACGATTGTATGCTTTAATGGTGTATTACTTCTTACATTCGTAACGCGTGGTAATAATATATCCAAACAAATAATAAAGCTGGCACCTGAATCATTAAGCTGGAATTCAAGTTCACGTTCTTTGTACAAAGGATTCGTTTGAACTACTGTAGCTCCTGCCATTAATGCACCATAATAACTAATAACAGATTGTGGACAGTTTGGCAGCATCACAGCAACACGATCACCTTTTTGCAAGCCTAAAGATTGCAAATAGCTAGCCATTTTCTTAGCCAGCCTGTAAACCTCGGAAAAAGAAACTTCTTTACCCATAAAATGAAGCGCTTTCTTTTCTGGGTAACGCTTAGCACTTTCTTCAAGAAAGGCTTGCAGCGGTTTCTCATCGTACAAAATACTTGTTGGTATTTCATCTGGATAATGTGTATGCCAACGTTTTTCATTCCCCATTATTTTTCCTCCCTTTTCACTAGTTTATTTCCATTATACCGATTAATTTATATTTTTTGAAACTTTAAATATCTATTTATAAAAAATATGCTTTAGATTAAATAAAATACTCCAACAACTACAAAAATGATTGCAATTACAATTAATACCTTTGCTAATGTCTCCAATTGTTTCTCCCCTTATCCTATACTTGCCCCAATTATAAATGCTAATCCTACTGAAATTAACATGGAAATAAAGCCTACTGCATTATTTCCCCTGCCAATCTCTTCATCAACTTTTATTGTTGGTGTTAAAAATTCAAAAATAAAATAACCTAATAATAATAAGATGAATCCAAAAACGCCCCATCCAATACTCTGTAAAAGTGTATCATTATGTTCGATTGAATAGCGGAATATAGTTGCAATACCAAATAATTTCCCACCAGTTGCCATCGCCACAGCAAAATTCCCCTGCTTAATTTGCTTCCAATTTTTGTAGGACGTTACAAGTTCGAATATGGCTAAAAATACAACGGTGCAAAGAATTACAACACTATACCGTGCAGCCGTTTCTACAAAAACATTTTCCCAAAAACCACTCATTTTTGAGCCCCCCGTTTCCCCAAGTAATACAAGTTTTATTTCAATTCTAAAATGGTCACGCCACTTCCGCCTTCACCCATAGATCCAGTACGGTAGGTTGATATTCTTGGGTGCTTTTTAGCAAATTCTTTTACACCTGTACGTAATGCTCCAGTACCTTTCCCATGAATAATCGATACTTTTGGATAACCAGCAAGCAATGCATCATCTAGGTATTTCTCCAATTTAAGTAAGGCTTCTTCAAATCGTTCTCCGCGCAAATCAAGTTCAGTACTAACATGATAATTTGACCCTTTTACAGTTGTTAAAGGTTTTTCAATAACTTGTTTTTTCTTACCTATAGCCTGCAAATCATTGCGCTTTACTTTAACCTTCATAATACCAACTTGAACAAGGTATTCATTGTCGTTCACCTTCTCTAGAACAGTGCCATTTTGGTTAACAGTGAGCAATTTAATCTCATCACCGGCATGTAATTCTTTAGCTGACTTATTATCATTATGTTCCTTTCTTTGTTGCTTGGAAGAAAGATTTGGCTTAGCGTCTTCTAGCATTTTTTTAGCTTCAATCCATTCATGCTCTTTTAATGCTACAGAAGACTTCATATTTCGAATTTCATCGATTATTAATTCTGCTTCTTCTCTTGCATTTTGTAATGCTTTTTCAGCTTTTTCTTCCGCCTTTTTATAAAGCTCTTCACGTTTTTGTTCAAATTGATGCCACTGTCTTTTAATATCATCTCGTAATTTTTCACTAGCCAATAAATTCTCGTATGCTTCCTGATATTCCTTTTCTGCTTGTATTTGAGATTGTTCTAAAGAGGCAATCATATTTTCAACACTTGTAGAATCCACACCAATATGGCTTTTTGCTTGATCAATTATTGAATTATTTAACCCTAAACGTTTAGATATTTCAAAAGCGTTACTTCTTCCTGGAATACCAATTAACAAACGGTAAGTCGGCTGTAATGTTTCTATATCAAATTCAACAGAAGCGTTAATGACGTTCTCTCGATTGTACCCATATGCTTTTAACTCAGGATAGTGCGTCGTAGCAATTACTCGTGCATTTCTCGACACAACCTCATCTAAAATAGCCATTGCCAAGGCTGCCCCTTCTTGAGGATCTGTACCGGCCCCTAGCTCATCAAATAATACTAACGTTTTATCATCTACTTGTTGAATGATATTTACAATGTTTGTCATATGTGAAGAGAATGTACTTAAATTTTGTTCAATGGATTGTTCATCACCGATATCTGCAAATACATGCTCAAAGATAGCCATTTCACAGCCATCAAATGCGGGAATTTGTAATCCAGATTGTGCCATTAACGTACACAGTCCAATCATTTTCAGTGTTACCGTTTTACCACCCGTATTTGGACCTGTAATAACAATTGAAGTATATGTCTCACCAATCTCCACATCATTTGCAACAACTTCACTTACTGGTATCAATGGATGACGCGCCTGTTTCATCTTGATAATTCCCTGATCATTCATTTTAGGCATAGCCGCTTTCATGGTCTTTCCTAATTTAGCACGAGCAAACATAAAATCTATTTGTGCTAATACCATAACATTTTCAGTTAAATAAGATTCTGATTGCGCAATATGTTCACTTAATTCGCGTAAAATACGATCAATTTCCTGCTTTTCTTTCATTCTTGCTTCTTGAAGTTGGTTATTAAGATCCACAACAGCTTTTGGTTCCATAAATAAAGTGGCACCAGAGGCAGATTGATCGTGAACAATTCCACCGATGGAACCTCGATATTCCTGTTTTACTGGAAGTACATAACGATCGTTGCGAATCGTAATAATTGCATCTGAAAGCATATTACTATTTGATTTTGTATAATTATCCAGTTTATCACGAACTCTACTCTCATTCGTACGAATCGAGGATCTGATACTACGCAGTTTTACAGACGCGCTATCCATTACATGACCATGGTCGTCAATACAGCTTTTTATTTGAGTTTCAAGTTCACGTAAAAGTGTAATACGCTTCACAAGTTCTTTTAAAATCGGCAAATCTTCTTCTTTTTTTTCTATAAAATCTTTAACCTGTCTGCCACCATAAATTGTATTCGCTATATCTAAGCATTCCTCGGTACTTAAAACCCCACCAATCACACTTCGTTTAATACTCGCTCGAATGTCAAAGATCCCCCCAAGTGGAACTTCTTCATTCAACCGCAAAAGTTGCGCAGCTTCATCTGTTTCTTTTTGTAAATTTCTAACCTCCGCTAAATCAGTAGATGGTTTAAGTTTAGATGTTAAATCCTTCCCTAATGTCGTTGCAGCTTGATTCGTTAATTGTTCAAGTATTTTATTAAATTCAAGTACTCGTAAAATACGTTCGTTCATACCTACTTACCCCTTTTGTTCTCTACTATCTCTTATGGTTTACAAACTCAAAAAATTTCTCTTTTGACCATGTATTTAGAACAGTTTCTTTTTGTAACCACCCACGTCTTGCAACACCAACGCCATATTCCATATGGTCCAACATTTGATAACTATGTGCATCCGTGTTAATCGCCATTTTCACACCATTATCTTGCGCAATTCTAACCCATTCCGAAGATAAATCTAGCCGATTAGGATTTGCATTAATTTCCAATGCCGTTCCCGTTTCATTCGCGCGCTCAATCAATTTTTCAATATCAATAGCATACCCGTTACGCCTTCCAATAAGTCTACCAGTAGGGTGAGCAATAAGTGACACGTATGGGCATTCTAAGGCAGCATATATTCTGGACATGATTTTTTCTTTTGGTTGCCCAAAGCTAGAATGAATTGCCCCAATAACAAAATCCATTTCCTGTAAAAATTGGTTATCAAAATCTAACGTACCATCAGGTAAAATGTCCATTTCTACCCCGGCAAAAATATGAATATCATTATATTTTTCATTCAACTTCTCAATTTCTTCCCGTTGTTTTCGGAGTTTTGTTTCATTTAACCCATTTGCAACACGTAAATATTTTGAATGATCGGTAATCGTAATATAATCATAACCCTTTTTACGTGCTTGATTAACCATTTCTTCTAATGACTGACCACCATCACTCCATGTTGTGTGCATATGCAAATCACTACGAATATCCTTTAACTCCACTAAATCCATTGTATCAGTATATGCCTCAATTTCACCTGTATTTTCCCTAACCTCTGGCGGGATAAATTGTAATCCAAAATGATCAAAGAATTGTGTTTCGTTCTCAAATGTTACTATTTCTTCTGTTTCTTCTAATTCAATTCCATATTCATTAATCTTTTCACCACGTGATTTAGCTAACTGTCTCATTGCAACATTATGTTCCTTTGAACCGGTAAAGTGATGAAGAGTTGAGGCAAACTCCTTTAGTTCAACTATACGAAAGTCTATATTAATATCATAAATATTTTCTAACGTAATCGATACCTTTGTTTCTCCACTAGCAATGACAGCTTTAATATTTTCCATTTCCAGTAAAGCATCACGAACATCAGAAGCTTTTGAAGTCGCGATTATAAAATCAAGATCTTTTATTGTTTCTCGCATTCTACGTAGACTTCCAGCACGAGAAAACCTTTCAATTGTTGGAATTCCTTTTAAAAATTCTTCAATTTGCTCTGCTATTGGAAGCATAATAGCTATTGGTAATCGCTCAGGTCTTTTATCTACTTCTTCTAAAGCCTTCAAAACCTTTTCAGCTGATTTTTTACCAAACCCAGCAAGATTCTCAACACTACCACTTTCACATGCTTCTTTTAACGATTCCGCGTCTGTCACATCAAGCTCCTGATACAATTTCGCCAGCTTCTTTCCACCAAGACCTGGTAGATTAAGCAGTGGAATTAATCCTTTAGGTACCTCTTTTTCTAGCTGGTTAAAAGTTTCTGATGAATCATTTTGTAAATATTCTTCAATTACTGCACTTGTTCCTTTGCCAATTCCTTTTATTTTAGTAAAGTCATCAATTTCATCTAATGATCGATCATCACGTTCCAGTGCCTGTGCCGCTTTTCTATATGCAGATATTTTAAAAGGGTTTTCCCCTTTAAGCTCCAAGTACACAGCAATCTTATCTAGTAACTTTAATACATCTTTTTTATTTTTTGCCATTTTTGTTCACCTACTTATCATAATACCAAAAGAGACTGATCCAATTTGGATATATCTATTGTACACGAGATACAAATGCATACCCTACTAAATAGAATCAGCCTCTTAAAAAAATTCTTGTTAGAAATCAAACAAACTTTCTATATTCGTAAACCATAAATCTTTAATTTGTTCGGAAAATATCGGAGTATGTTCAATAATAAATAATGCAACAGATGAATCATTAATCCAAGATTGGATACCTGATACAGGCGTCAAAGCCATAATGTATAGAATGATAAAAATCAATAAATAAACTTCTATAAATCCTAACACAGCGCCAAGAATTTTATTTATAGAATGTAATATTGGCAATTCAGCAACAAAATCAAGCATCGAGGCGATAATTTGCAAAACAATTTTTACAGCAAAAAAGATAATCGCAAATGCTATAGCATTATAAAAAGCATTTTCAAGTGGCAGTGATTGTAGAAAAGCTGCCCATGAACTCTCGCCTGACAATTCCGGATAAGGAATCCAAAGAGCTAGATTTGATGCTAGTTCATCATAGTAAATAGCAGCTACAATAAACGCTACGATAAACCCTACTAAATGAAAAACCTGTAAAATGAAACCTCGTTTTAAACCAATTAAACAGCCAAAAATTAATAGCAGTACTAATATAAAATCAATCATACTTTATTTATCCTCTTTCTGATTTATTGAACCAAGCAATTTCGCATATTCTTCTTTTAATTTTAAATAGTCATTCATTGTATTAACAGCTGTTAAAACAGCTAGTTTTGTCGTATCCAGATTTTTGTTCATCTCTTGAATTTCATGCATCTTTTGATCAACTAAACTTGCCACTAAGCGTACATGGTGTGCAGGCTCAGTCCCAACTATTGTATAGGATCTGTTATGTATATCGACCGTTATTCGTGTTTTATCGTACTGGGTCACACGGTTACCCCCTTAATAAAATGGTTCACTTTATATTAACATGAAGATTACATTTAGGAAACTAAAGAATAACCTTTTATTAATGATTAATCCTTTGCTATAGTGTATATATGTAACTGATTGGAGAGATTAACATGCCACAAAGTGTTCACGTAATACCATTAGTAACAATCGAGGAAATGCAGCGTCATTATGCAAGTTCTGCCACAAATACACCACAAGGCGCTATTTTTAGAGCGAAAACAACAAATGCAGTAATAACTGCTTATCGGTCTGGAAAAGTGCTTTTTCAAGGCAAAGCACCAGAATTAGAAGCGAATAAATGGGTATCAGATAGCATTTCAGCATTATCAGGTAAATCAAATTCCAGGCAAGCTACTAATGCTAAGCATCCATATTCACCACCTAAAACGTTATTTGGTCATTCTCATATAGGATCAGATGAAGCGGGAACTGGAGATTATTTCGGTCCAATAACTGTTGCTTGTGTGTATGTTAAAGAAGATCAAATAGCAGCACTAAAGCAAATTGGTGTTCAGGATTCAAAAAATCTAACGGACACAACCATTAAAAAACTATCAAAAAAAATTCTAAACCAAGACATTACCTATTCACTTCTTGTATTACGAAATGAAAAATACAACGCATTAAAAGCCAGTGGTTGGTCCCAAGGCAAAATGAAAGCAATGTTACATCATCACACAATTAACAATGTATTACAAAAGATAAATTCCTCATATGAAGGGATATTAATTGATCAATTTTGCGAGCCAAGTCTTTATAACAAATATATTGCCAGTGAAAAAGCAAAAATTGCAAATAAGACTTATTTCATGACAAAAGCAGAAAGCTATTCGATAGCCGTAGCTGCAGCATCAATTATTGCACGAACAAGCTTTCTAAACGAAATGGATGAGTTATCTGACAAACTAAAAATCACCTTACCTAAGGGTGCTTCAAATCATGTCGACAAGGCAATTGCAAAAATAATGAACGAAAAAGGTAAGGACATCTTAAATACATGCGCAAAAACACATTTTGTTAATACAACAAAAGCGGAAAAATATTTATAGAAAAAAGGAATAACGGAGAACTCCTTCTTCGTTATTCCTTTTAATTATGATCGAACATATGCGTTAAACTTGTCATTAACAGCAGCGATAATTGTTTGATACGATTCCTCTACTTCTTCATCCTTCAAAGTTCTTTCAGGATCTTGATAAAGCAATCTGTAAGCAATCGATTTTTTATCCTCTTGTAAATGTTCACCCATATATACATCAAATATTTGAATATCTTTTACTAACGGTGCACCTGTTTCTTCAATAACTTTCTTAACATCTCCTGCAAGAACAGTTCTATCTAATACAAATGCGATATCTCTTGTAGTCGACGGATATTTAGGTATCTGATAATACCTTGGCACATTGTCATACAACTCTAGAACGGTTTCCATATTGATATCAAAAACATATGTTTCATTTAAATCCATTGCTTTTTCTAGTTTAGGATGAACTTGACCGATAAATCCAATTACTTGATCACCAATAGAAACTGTTGCACATCTTCCTGGGTGCATATCCGTTAATTTAGTTTGCTCGAAAGTAACAGGGATTTCTAAAAAGTTAAATAAACCTTCTACGAGACCTTTCACCACATAAAAATCAACTGCTTTCTTTTCTTGCTGCCACTCATGTTCAGTCCATAGGCCTGACAATACTCCAGATAAACGTAATTGTTCATTAGGCTGCTTGGTTAGTATTTCTTCCTGTGAAGTAAAAATTGATCCAAGTTCATAATATGAAATACTAGTTTGGTTTCTTGCGCGATTATAGGAAACAGTATGCAATAATTCAGGTAAAATGCTTAAGCGTAAATATTTATGATCCTCACTCATTGGCATTGCCAACCGTACAGGTACTGGATTACTTTTATTAATTTCAGGGCTTATTAATTTCGTAACGTAATCCTGACGCGTTAAGGAATAGGAGATTGTTTCCATCAATCCAACGCCCTGCATGAAGTTTTTCACTTGTCGCTTTAGCTGCTGACGTTCGGTTAAGGCGCCTGCTTGTGATACCCCATTTGGTAATGTATACGGTAAATTATCATACCCATATATTCGTGCTACTTCCTCAAGCATATCTTCAAAAATGGTAATGTCTCCACGTCTTGTAGGAATTTTCACATTAAATTCATCACCATTTTTTTCATATTGAAAGCGAAGTTTAGCCAAAATATGGCCAATTTCTTCAGTAGTAATATTCGTGCCTAGTCGATTATTGATCTCTGAAGTGTTAACGTCCACTTCTTTCTCAGAACGATCTAATTTGTCAAAAACAACGGCATTACTTAAAACAGTTCCATCAGCATATTGCTCAAACAGCTGACACGCTCTAACACCGGCACGGTTAACGCGATTTGGATCAACACCTTTTTCAAAACGTGTGCTTGATTCACTGCGTAAACCAGTATCTTTAACAGCTTTTCTTACCGATGTTGGAGCAAAATATGCTGCTTCTAATAATATCGTTGTTGTATCATTTACCACTTCTGTATTAGCTCCACCCATAACACCTGCAATTGCTACTGGTTCCCTACCATTCGTGATAACTAAATGTTCACGAGTTAAGTTACGTTCCTGGTCATCTAGTGTAACAATCGTTTCATTTTCATCAGCACGTCTTACAACAATTTCGTTGGATTGTAAACGATCATAATCAAATGCATGTAATGGCTGACCATACTCAAGTAATACATAGTTTGTAATATCCACTATATTATTTATTGGACGTATACCAGCAGCTATTAAGTGATTTCGCATCCACAATGGAGACGGTTTGACTTGAACATCTTTAATCATAAATGCACCATAATACGGATTCAATTCCGCGTTTGCAACACTTACGGATACAAAATCATGTGTATCCTCTCCACTAGTTATAACTTTTTCTTCAGGCAAATTGATTGGTTTGTCTAAAATTGCAGCAACTTCATATGCTACCCCAAGCATACTTAAGCAATCTGCGCGATTGGGTGTTAACCCCAATTCCAAAATAGCATCATTTAAATTCAATAAAGCAGTTACATCTTCACCAACGGTCACATCTTGAGGGAAAACAAATATTCCATCAGCTATATCTTTTGGTACATATTTATCTTGAATTCCAAGTTCCTGTAATGAACAAATCATTCCATTAGATTCAATTCCACGAAGTTTTACCTTTTTAATCTTAAAGTTACCAGGAAGTACTGCACCTGGTTTTGCTACTGCAACTTTTTGCCCTTGCTGTATATTGGGCGCACCACAGACAATTTGTAAAATTTCATCACCAACATCGACCTGACATAAATTTAGTTTGTCAGCATTGGGATGTTTTTCACATTCCTTCACATACCCCACGACAACGTCTTTACTCGTCTCTGCAACATACTCAATTCCTTCTACTTCAATACCACTTTTCGTAATCTTTTCGGCAAGTTGCTCTGGTGTAATTGTTCCTATATCAACATAATTTTTTAACCAATTTAATGATACTAACACGTTCAAATTCACTCCTTATGCATTATGATATTGTTTTAAGAACCGTCGATCATTGGTGTAGAACTGGCGGATATCATCAATGCCATATTTAAGCATCGCTATACGGTCTGGACCCATTCCAAAAGCGAAACCAGTATAAACACTTGAGTCATAACCAGCCATTTCCAACACTTTAGGATGTACCATACCAGCTCCTAAAATTTCAATCCAGCCTGTTCCTTTACATACAGAACAACCTTCTCCATTACATACTTTACATGAAATGTCCATTTCAACAGATGGTTCGGTGAATGGGAAAAAACTTGGGCGTAAGCGGATTTCACGATCAGCCCCAAACATCTTTTTAGCGAATACGTCTAAAATCCCCTTCAAATCACTCATTCGAACATCTTTATCTACATAAAGCCCTTCAATTTGTGTAAACTGATGTGAATGTGTCGCATCATCTGTATCACGACGATAAACCTTACCTGGACATATCATTTTTACAGGTTTATTACCATCATACTCACGCATCGTCCGTGCCTGAACAGGTGATGTATGTGTTCTTAGGAGTAATTCATTCGTAATGTAAAATGAATCCTGCATATCCCTTGCAGGGTGATCTTTTGGTAAATTTAATGCTTCAAAGTTAAAATAATCTGTTTCAACTTCAGGACCTTCTCTAACCTCGAACCCCATTCCGATAAATAAATCTTCAATTTCTTCAACAATTTTTGTTAATAAATGTGGTCCTCCAACCTGAATCGGACGCCCTGGAAGAGTAACATCAATTGCTTCTTTCTCCAGTTGTTTTTCTAACGCTTGTTCCTCAAGTCTCTCATTCTTTTGGTCAATTGCTTGTGTTATCGATTCTCTTACTCTGTTTGCAATTTCGCCAACAATTGGACGTTCTTCCTTGGACAACTTACCCATTCCTCTTAAAACACCGGTCAGCGATCCTTTTTTCCCTAAATACGCAACACGAATTGCTTGAAGCTCTTTAATTTGACTTGTTTCCGCAACACGTTCTAGAGCTTCTGCTTGAATTGCTTCTAACTGTTCCTTCATAATAAAGCCTCCTTAATAAAATACAAAAAAAGCCTAGTCCACTAAAAAGGGACGAGGCTTTGTATTCGCGGTACCACCCTTGTTGACACATAAATGCTGTATCCAACTTAAGCTTGATAACGGACAAGATCCGGAACACCTTTACTCACTCTCTTAGATTAAGGTCCAAGTGTCAGCTCCAGAGTGAAAAATTAACAATTATGGCGATAGAAATGCTTACAGTCCAGGGCACTTCCTCCCTTAATCGCTTTTATTTTTGTTAATCCGCTCTTTCATAGCAATTTCATTCAAATTTCTTTTATTATAGAAAAAATATGCTCAGGATGCAACAGTTACCTTGTTAAATGGTACATTAAAATTCCAGCAGCAACACTAACATTTAACGATTCTGCTTTACCCTTAATTGGAATCTTCATCACTGTGTCTGCTAACGCTAAAATTTCTTCACTAATCCCTGCACCTTCATTTCCAACAATTAATGCGATTTTGCCGTCAATAACTGCTTCCGAAAACAACGTGGCATCCTTCAATGCAGAAGCACATATTGTAAAACCATCACATTTCAATTCTGGGATTTTTTTCAACAAATCTTCTTGAAAAATCGGAATATGAAATAAAGTCCCTTGTGTAGAACGGATTACTTTATCATTATACATATCAACTGTGTTTTCTCCTAAAATAATAGCGTCAAATCCTGCCGCCACTGCAGTTCGTATTATTGTCCCTAAATTACCAGGGTCTTGTAATGCGTCGACAAGTAAGACATTTTGAAAGTCTTTCCATTTCATCTGTTTCACTTGCACAATTGCAGCAATGCCTTGAGGTGATCTTGTATTAGAAATGTTTTTAAAAACGTTTGTACTTACAACAGTTACCGGATAATGCTTGCTATAGTCTGGTGCATCTATACCTTCTTGTAAAATAATTTCATTAATATTCCAGTTACTTGTATGTACTTCCTCAATTAAATGAAATCCTTCAATTAAAAAAGTCCCCGTATACAAGCGGTCCTTTTTCTTCTTCAATTTATTCCACGACTTTACCTTTTCATTTTGCACAGAGGTTATCATTATATCGCATCCTTAATTATAATCTGACCTAATCATACATATTTCATCCATTGTCGGTCAAACTAACTATAGTTAAAATAACATAAGGGGTGAAATGATTGGATTTAAATTTGCGAAAGGCAATATTATCAAATATTGCTACAAATGATCAAGAGCAACTGGAAGCAACGATTGTTGACGCCATTCAAAATGGTGAAGAGAAAATGCTACCGGGATTAGGAGTTCTATTCGAATTAATTTGGAAACAGTCTGACGAACAAGATAAACAAGATATGATTGATGCACTAGAACAAGGGGTAAAACAAGCATCAGCAGCCGGATAATCACAATGAAAGATAGATGCTCATTTTAAGCATCTATCTTTTTTTAAGGATCTTTCCGCATAGTTTTTGTTACTATTTATAGACATAAATTTATGCTTGAGCTATCGTTTCGGAAATACATTTCACTTTCCGTGAGCTCGCGATGAGCCTCCTCATGAGAAAATCACTCACTGTGGGTATCATCGTCCTTCGTTTTCCCACAGGAGGTTTAGCGTGTAAAAAGCAACAATCTTCTAGAAAACAAGCTTTTTCAAAAATAATTATTTAGTCCTGTTAATTTCTTTATTACCCCTTATCATTAATCATATAACTTAATTACATTCCATTTAATTACAATTTACAAGGTATAAAACACTACTCTTTTATCCTAGTTTCAAGATATAAATAGGCAATATATATTATCTGATTTATACAATGTTATAGAACCATTTGACTATTTTTTTAAGCGTGATATATATTTATTTTAGGTAGTTGATGTTATTAAGAGAAATTCTTAATAATACATATAGTTATAAGGTTTACGGAGAGAGGGGAAAAAGAAATATGACTGAAACATTTAATGAAACAGGCAAGAAGAAAGGGCTTTCTAAAAAGTTTATTGTAATTATCGTTATAGCGTTATTAGTCATCGGTGGAAGTGTATCCGCTTATGTTCTACTAACAAAATCTGCTAAGGCACAGTATTTCTCAGCAGAAAAAAACACAATTGATTTTATGGTTGACAGGGTTAAAGAACGTTATGAGCCAGAGGTTAAATGGCTTGAACACACAGAAAAGAATCCTACTGAAACATCGTTAGAGCTATCTGCAGAAGCAAACATTCCTGGCAGTGGATTTGGCATGATGAGTCCTCAAGCAATTATTAATAATTCAACTATAACATTAACTACTCAAATGGATCGAAAAGAAAAGCAGATTGCATCTGATATCAAAGCAAGCTTTGGCGAAATGGAATTAGGTGATATCAACTTTTACATGACTGCTGATAAAGTTATGCTTGGACTGCCATTTCTTAAAGAAACACTTCAAGTTAACGATAAAGATTTAGGAAAGTTATTAAAAGAAATTGATCCGACAACATTTAATGGGGAAGAAGAAATAGACTTTAATACTGTTTTCGAAGCAATGGAAGGGACTTTATCTAAAGAGGATAGACAATATTTCAAAGAAGAATATATAACAATGATTTATGATAAACTCCCTGATGATGCGTTTGAAACAACAAAAGAAACAGTAAAAGTAGATACCAAAAATGTGGAAACTGAGAAAATTACGTTTCATCTTTCAGAAAAACAAGTAAAAGATCTTATCGTTACCATTTTAGAAAAAATGAAAGATGATAAACGATTGAAAGAAATTATTAAAGAACAAATGGAATTACAACAGTTTGGAATGCCTACAACTGGTATGGCAAATCCGATGGCATTAGATATTGATCAAATGATAGAAGAGTTTGATAGTTCAATAGATGATGCAATAAAAGGACTAAAAGATTTTAAAATCCCAAATGGATTAACATCAATCATATGGGTGAGTAATGATCTTATTGTAAAACGTGACTTTAGTATAAGCATGGGACCAACGAATGAGGAACTTGGTACATTAACAGTGAAAGGTACACATTTGTTAAGTGATACTGAGCAAAAATTCGACTATGAGTTTAGTGTTGGTGACTCTGTAAATAAAGAAACAATGACAGTCGCTGGTGATCTTACATGGGAAGACAATAAGGCAGATGACTCTATTAAACTAACAGCTGGCGATTTTGAACTTTCATATGAAGGTACCGAAACATTAGATGATAATAATCGTGAATTTGAACGGGTATTTTCTTATAATGATCAAGTTAACAATGGTAGCCTAACTTGGTCGGGGGAAGCAACCTATGAAAACGATCAAATGAATTCAGAGAATACTTTTTCTATAGAAGCACCAAACATTTCACAGGATATGTTTAGTCTCCATGTAGCAAAAGATGCAAAAACAATTAAGAAAGTGGATGCACCAAGTGAATCAAATGTTAAAGACCTTGGTAGCATGTCAATGAACGAAATAATGCAATATATAGAAACGGAAGCTACCCCGCAGTTCCAACAATGGTTAATGGGCATCACAGGTGCAGGGAGCCAAATTGGCTTTTAAAGTCAAAAGCGGAGGCAACAATTAAGATATCCTAAACCATTCAATTATAGTTTGCTTTACTAGCAAGGAAGTGGTTACATGACTTTCATAAAACATCTATTTCTATTTATCCGAAATGATTGTAAGAAACTACAGAGGAAGTGGTTATCACTTCCTCTTCTTTTACTTTTTCCAATAATTATTGTGGCGCTTACTGCAGTTATTGTTATTTCATTTTTTTCACCTGATAAAGAAGAGCCCATTCAAGTTGGATTGGTAGATTTAGATCAATCTGAAGAAACAAAACTGGTTGTAGAACTGATTGAAGAATCATCACAGCTCGGAAGCTTTATTCACATTAGTAATCTATCTAAAAAAGATGCCGCAGAAAAAATTAAAGACAAGCTTAGTGCATACATAACATTTCCAAAGGGCTTTACAAAAGACCTGTATCACGGTGAATCGGTAACATTACAAATTACAGGAAATCCAAATAAACAGACTGAAGGTTATTTAATCAAGGAACTTTTAGACAGCGTTGCCAGACATATACGTGGAGCACAAGCGAATATATTAACAATAAATTATTTTGCCAAGCAATTACCGATTGATAAAGAAACACGAAATAAATTAGTTTTTGATCAATTTACAAGTTTTTTCCTCTACACTATTGGTAAAGACAAAATAATCGATGAAGAAGAAGTTGCAAATAAAGCCACAAGTTCTCCTGTTCATTATTATGGATTGGCAAGTTGGTTTGTCATCATCACTATTTGGTTATTTGCTTTTCACTCCTTCTTAACGAGGGATGATGAGACCCGTATGAAATATCGCATGCGTTTATATGGAGTAACAGCTATCCAACAGATACTTGCAAAAGCGATTACAACACTTATTACTACACTTTTGTTTTCAACATTTGCTTTTTTTGCTTTACAGAATATTGTAGAAATTACCTTATATACTGAAAATTACCTTCGTATCGCATTTATTACGTTATTATATAGTTGGATTTTTCTTGAAAGCATTGCAATAATCGAAGTACTTTTTAATGGACAAAAGCTACGTTTGTTAATTCAAACCATATTTACTGGTTTTGTATTATTATTAAGTGGTGCAATCATACCAACATTATATTTCCCAATTTACATACAAAAGCTTCTGCCGTATAGCTTTGGAAATCAAGCGTACCATTGGCTACAGGAAATCGTTTTAAATGCACGATTTTATGTTGATTATCTACCACTTACATTAATTGCTCTATCTGGCTTATTTGTTTTGCTAGGTATATCTATTTGGAAGGAGCGTGTTTTTACATGAAGGGTATTCTAAAAACGCGTTTAATCCATTGGAAGAAACATTGGTTTAGTTTACTTATTTGGTTACTATTTCCACTAATAGCTACTGTAGGTATTACATCGGTAACGAATATTATTCAAGATGATACAAAGGTTCCAGTTGGCTTAACATTGGAAGAACAAACGAATGCCGCAATGGAACTCTACCATAAAATTAAAGAAACACCCTTTATACGGGTATTTGAACTTGATGAGGACGAGGCGCTGTACAAATTAAAAAAACATGATCTAGATAGCGTTTTTATTATTAAGGATGGTTATGAAGAAGAACTTCGAAACGGTAATCGTAACCAGCTAGTTACAAGTTACCGTTCCGATTTATCGTTTGCTTATACCCCTGTCAAAGAAATGATTATTTCTTATGTTCAACAGGAAACCGGAAGATCTAAAGCGGCTTACGTTGTGCAAGAGCTTACAAAGCGCTATCCAACAAATAAGCAATTTTCATGGAATCAAATTGAGAAAAAAAGTAAAGAGATACAAAATGATAAAAATTTACTTAATACTGCTTTTTCATTTTCAAACACCCCTATTAGAGAGCATAATGAAACCCAATTGTTCAGCATTTGGGGATTGTGGGCAGTCTTTAGTATATTATCAACATTACTATTGTTTGATTGGGTTATTAAAGAAAAACGAGCAAGTGTCATTCAACGCTTTCCATTCCTGCGGGTTTCAATAAAACACTATATGCTAGGAAATATCTTACTTTACGGTTGCCTATTATTTTTCATCGATTTAGTAACCTTATGTGTCGTTAACATGATGTTTGATGTTAGTAAACATATTTGGAGTGTAGTCTCCTTCAGAATTTTGATCACTATTGCTGCTTATATAATAGCAAATAGATGTAAACAGACATTTTTGTTTTACACACTTTCGTTTGCTATTACACTACTAATTGCTATTAGCAGTGGGGCAATTCTTCCTACAACAGGAATTACGGAAAGATGGCCATGGATGGGGTCATTAAACCCTATTCAGCCGTTTCTTGCTGGACAATTTACTAATCCTTGGTTATTCATCGTTATTTTAGTATCAATTTTAGGGTATATAAGAAAGGAGAAAATCAATGCTTAGTATCGAATCCTTATCCAAAAGCTATCGTAAAAACAATATTCTAATTGACATCTCCTTTACTGTAAATCCAGGTGAAATTGTTGGGCTCGTTGGTGAAAATGGTGCAGGTAAATCTACCATGTTAAAAATTCTAGCAACCCTTTCCCAGCCATCAGCAGGGACTATTGCATTAAATAGCTTACCTTATCAACGAAATACGAAAAATGTTCGTAAGTTAATTGGTTTTGTCCCTCAAGATATCGCACTTTGGGAAGAGTTCACCGTCGAAGAGAATATGACCTTTTTTGAAAAGTTATCCTGGAAAAACAAAACGAACAAGCAACTAAGGGAGCTTTGCCTTGAAATGAAGCTTGAAAAGTGGAAGGAACCAGTATATACACTGTCAGGTGGAATGAAACGGAAATTAAATATAGCGATCAGCCTTATCCACGATCCAATTTTATTACTACTGGATGAACCAACCGTAGGAATAGATTTGAAATCACGGAAAGAAATTGGTGCTTACCTACAGGCACAAGCCAAAAATAATGGGACAATGATTCTATATACATCACATGACATGGATGAAATCATTAGTTTGTGTGACCGGATATACTGTATTGGAAAAGATCCATTTTATTATAAAGTGCTACAGGATTCTGGAAAAAATCCGATATTACTATAGAAAGACTATTAGTTTTAGGCTAAAATAAAAATATATACTAAGGGGGAAAGCGTTTATGGAAATAAGAGATTTACAGACAATGATTCAATATCAGGCAATGTCAATTTTAACATCAAAGAATAATTCATTTTCGTATAACTCCCCTATTGTAGATGTAGCGTTTAAACAATTGTTACAGGAAAAAATTAATAATGCAACCATACAAAATAATGGAATTGCCCCGCAAAATAATCAACCATTATCATTGATCAATTCATTTTCATCAATTCCTATTGAGACTGGTTCAGCTACAGTAAATCAGTTTAATTCATTCATCACGGATACTGCCGAAAAGTATGGTATTGATCCTAAACTAATTCACTCTGTGATTAAAACAGAATCTAACTTTAATGCTTTTGCTAAGAGTAGTTCAGGTGCACAAGGCTTAATGCAGCTAATGCCTACTACAGCAAGAGGTCTTGGAGTAACAAACCCATATGATCCTTCGCAAAATATTGAAGGTGGAACAAAATATCTTAGTCAAATGCTCGATCGATATAACGGCAATATCGAACTTTCCTTAGCTGCCTACAACGCTGGTCCTGGAAACGTTGATAAATATCAAGGGATTCCTCCCTTTGAGGAAACACAAAATTACGTAAAAAAAGTAATGAATTCCTATTTCGCATAGGCTCATTTTGTAAATTTTGTTGCTTTTTAACTTCGTAGTTTATAGAAACTGCGACATAACTTAAAATCTTGTTTGACGTCCTGCGACCGCTACAGGAAAATACTACGCTTTCCACGGGCTCGCACTGAACCTCCTCGCTCGCAAAGACCGCTCCCTGTGGGGTCTCAGCGTCTTCGCTTTCCCGTAGGAGTACAGAGACTCCACTTCCCAGAGCGGAAATCTTTTAAAAAATAACATTCATTTAAAAAGGATCCGCAGATAATGTATCTGCGGATCCTTTAGGTTAGGCCAAAAAGATTTCTTTCACTTTTTCACTGTCCAATTTCTTAATTGCTTCAACAATCAATTTTACCGCATTTTCGAAGTCATCACGGTGTAAAATTGCTGCATGTGAATGAATGTAGCGTGTTGCAACAGTAATAGACAAAGATGGAACACCGTTAGCAGTTAGATGAATCGAACCAGAATCTGTTCCACCACCTGCCATGGACGCATATTGATATGGAATATTATGCTCATCTGCGGTATCAACAATCAAATCTCGTACTCCTTTATGAGAAACCATGGACGCATCATATAATACGATTTGTGGTCCCTTTCCGAGTTTACTATCAGCCTCATGATCAGATACGCCAGGCATATCACCAGCGATACCTACATCAACACCAAATCCAATATCAGGTTTAATCGCATGCGCTGACGTACGAGCCCCACGCAGACCTACCTCTTCCTGAATTGTACCAACACCATATACAATGTTTGGATGGTTTTCACCTTTCAATTGTTTTAAAACTTCAATTGCAATCGCACAACCAATACGGTTATCCCACGCTTTTGCTAATAACATTTTTTCATTTTTTAACTGAGTAAATTCAAAGTATGGAACGATCGAATCTCCTGGACGGACTCCAAATTCCTGTGCCTCTTCTTTACTTGATGCACCGATATCAATAAACATATCTTTAATTTCTACTGGTTTTTTACGAGCTTCTGCAGAAAGAATATGTGGTGGCTTTGACCCAATAATACCCGTAACATTGCCCTTGCTGGCCATAATTGTTACACGTTGAGCCAGCATTACTTGGCTCCACCAGCCACCAACAGTTTGGAAATAAACAAACCCTTTATCATCAATTCGTGTCACCATAAAGCCCACTTCATCTAAATGGCCGGCAACCATTATTTTAGGACCATTTTCGTCTCCGGTTTTTTTAGCTATTAAGCTTCCTAAATTATCTGTATAAACCTCATCTGCGTATGGTTTAATATAGCCCTCCATTACATCTCTTGCTTCTTTTTCATTACCAGGAATTCCTTTAGCGTCTGTTAAATCTTTAAGCATTGTAAGTGTTTCATCTAATTTTTCCATATGTACAAATCCTCCTTTTTTTCCTAATACATTAACTATTATAACTTTATAGTTAGAAATAACAAAATAATTCTACTTTAATAGCCTCCATCTTGACGTTCATAATTAATTTCATTTTTTTTAACGTATGCCCTATAAATATCATTTTCATCAAATCCGAGTAAATTTCCAAGCTGTAAATAACGTTCAACTATTTTTTCATAATTTGTTTGCGTTGGTTCATTTTTAAAAGCAACACACATTTCGAAAACAAGGTTGAATTGCTCTGTTTCCGTGCATTTAGGAGTGTGAAGAGTTTTGGTTTGATAGTTAAATCCTTTATCTAACCCTAAGGACAAAATAAAATGAATTCCATCAACGTATTCTGCTAAAATTACATCCTGGTCACTTTTAGGTTTTGTACTCCAAAATTTAAAACAGCGCGTTTCATTAGCAAGTTCTCCTAATTCAACTAGCAATGCAAGATACTTTTCTTCGAATAAATCTTTCCCTGTTACATCTTGCTTTGTCTCAATATACTTATCCAATTGTTTTTGCATCGAAAATAAATTCGACCAGTCCATATAGATTACCCCTTTTCACGTATTATTATAATTGTATCATAATAAATGAAACCTAAAGACTTCTGAAACGTACAAGAGGTTAATAACAATTAGGGAGACGGTTAATATGATTATAATTTTATTTCGGTTTTTAATTTTCATTGCAATAGCTCTCCTTATATATACGGTTTACCAATACTATCGAAACCCTATGCGGAAGTTAAGGATTGCAAAAGAAAGTGACGAATTCTTTTTACTAGACGAATTGCAAAACAGTAAAAAAAATTTACAATTTGTCTATAAAGGTTGTTTATTTGAAGGAGAAAAATATGTTGGCACTACTGAAGATTCATTCGAGGTAGTGAATATTCACGTATATACTCCTGAGTCTAACGAATTACAAGGAATTACAAGGGACGATTTATACTTTTTGGAGAAAGAACTCTTAATTCGCTATCCCTACGCAAAAGTTGAATGGAAGTACCCGATAAACAAATTAATAATTACGCCGATTAAAGAGTAAACGTTTCCTAAGATACCAGTCTATTAAATGAAAAGGCTCACCCATACAAGGGTGAGCCTACTAAGTACCTACTTGAAAAAAATCTTGCCATTTAATAATTATTTCCTTTTTCCTTAACAAATAAATAAGCGGTAATAAGGCGATTAAAAATACGAAGATATATAAAGGGGACAAATTAGAAATCCATTTACCTATTGAAGTGTATACAAATGCTAATGGAATATTGGATAGCAACGATGATTTTGTGTAATCCTTAAATCCTTCTGAAATCTGAATCAAGCACAATGATAGTAAATGAAAGTGAATAAATGGCACAAGTCGTAATACGGCAATTTGTGATGTTGTAAATTGGGAGTGTTTACCTATAATTTTCTTTTTCATACTTACCAATCTGTTAAAAGTCTTTGGCATGAAACGAATGATTCCATAAAAAATAATGCTAGATAATGTGATGCCAATAATTGAATAAACTGTCCCAGCTACAGCCCCAAACAAAATTCCACCAGATATGCAAATAAACACAACAGGGAGAAAGAATAATGGTCTAAGTAAGTGAAAGCTAATAAATAAGATCGGAGCAAATAATCCGCCTGTTTCGATAATCGTCATGAGATAATTACCAAACAGCTCCATAACTAACCCCCTTTAGAATCTTACTAGTTTCTAATAGTACATGTATATGACATAAGACGAGCCTTTATGACAAGAAAGAAATATATACATAAGTTACAAGTTGAAGAATCGTTAATAACGGCATTCCTATCCGAAAGAGCGTGTGTTTGGTTTTATGGCGGAATGACTTCATACCTAAAAATGATCCAAGAGCCCCACCTATTATTGCGGTAATCCACAACGTTTTCTCAGAAATTCGCCAAATATGTTTCTTAGCTTTTTGCTTATCTATCCCCATCAATAAAAACCCAACAATATTGATGCCAATTATGTACCACCAAATTATGATTTCGTCCATTTTTTCCTCCCAAATTAAAAGGTCAAATCCGTTTATCGTAAGGATTTGACCTTTATTAATTCAAATTATTTTATTTAAGTGCTGCTTTTGCTTTATCTGCTAATTGTGCAAATGCTTTTTCATCATTAATAGCAAGATCTGACAACATTTTACGGTTCACTTCAATACCTGCAACTTTTAAACCATGCATTAACTTGCTGTATGAAATATCTTGCATACGTGCTGCAGCATTAATACGAGTAATCCAAAGTTTACGAAAATCACGTTTTTTCTGTCTGCGGTCACGGTAAGCGTACTGACCTGATTTCATTACTTGTTGTTTTGCTGTTTTAAATAAAGTTCTCTTTGAACCATAATAACCTTTTGCTAGTTTAAGTACGCGTTTACGACGTCTGCGCGTAACTGTTCCACCTTTTACACGTGGCATATTAATTCCCTCCTAATACAAATCAAAATCTGTATATTCCATTAATTTTTTGTTAGTTTCCTATTATTTAGGAAGCATTGCTTTGATTCGTTTGTAATCCCCTGCAGATACTAATGCAGATTTACGTAATTTACGTTTTTGTTTTTGTGATTTATGTGCAAACATATGGCTAGTGTACGCGTGTGAGCGTTTCAATTTTCCAGAACCAGTTCTTTTAAAGCGTTTTTGAGAACCTTTATGGGTTTTCATTTTAGGCATGTTGATTTCCTCCTTGTAAGCATGAATAAATTATTAAAATTATTTTTCGTTCAATGGAGCAAGCATCATAAACATATTACGACCTTCCATTTTGGGTTTGGATTCAATAGTCGAAATATCTTGTACTTCTTTAGCCAAACGTTCCAAAACGTCCTGTCCAAGCTCCTTATGCGTAATCGCACGACCGCGAAAGCGAACCGACGCTTTCACTTTATCACCATTTTCAAGGAACTTTTTAGCATTTTTTAGTTTAGTATTAAAATCATGCTCGCCAATTCCTGGTGTGAAGCGTACTTCCTTCACGTTAATAATTTTTTGTTTCTTACGTGCTTCTTTTTCTTTTTTCTGTTGTTCAAAGCGATATTTCCCGTAGTCCATGATTCGACATACAGGTGGTTTAGCATTAGGAGCAACTAAAACTAAGTCTAAGTTTCTAGTTTGAGCAATATCCAATGCTTCGTTGCGGGATTTCACTCCAAGCTGATCACCATTTGAATCAATCAAACGTACTTCTCTAGCACGAATTTTTTCATTAACATTCATATTATCTTTACTAATAGCCAGCCACCTCCAAAATTTTATTCATAAAGTGTTTGCTGATCCGTCATTGACAAGTTATATTATTCATTAAAAAAGTGTCGGTACAAAGTATGCACCCACACGTCTCCAATAGTCTATTAAAGAGTTATAAACCAGTCAACAGCAATACGCGTCGATCAGGTGAGAAGCGGGTGCTTCTTCTTGTCTCAGATCATTAAGTTTTATTCAACTCATATAGAATAACATGTATCTTCCAGCCTGTCAACAAGCTATTACTATCATTGTATTGAGCCTTCCCCCTTATACTAACGTATCAATTTGTTAATACAATGGGGGACAGGTCCCGCGGAATGATATTATTTCCGCAATGTTCTTTCAGCAATTTCCTTTGAAATTATCTGTTCAAAGTCTCCATATGCTATTGTTTCAGATTGCTTTTCGCCATATCTTCTTACGTTTACAGCATTTTCCTCTATTTCATTATCACCAAGCACTAATGAGAATGGAACTTTTTGAGTTTGTGCTTCTCGAATTTTATAACCGATTTTTTCATCCCGTTCATCCACTTCGACACGAATCCCGTTAAGTCTAAGTTTATCAGCAACATCCTTCGCATAATCTAAATGTACTTGCGGAGATACTGGTATTACTTTGACCTGAACAGGTGCTAGCCAAGCTGGAAATGCCCCTTTGTATTCTTCCAATAAAAATGCTACAAAGCGTTCCATTGTTGACACAACACCACGGTGAATAATAACTGGCCTATGCTCTTTGCCATCCTCACCAATATATGATAGGTCAAAGCGCTCTGCTGCCTGATAGTCAATCTGCACTGTTGACAATGTTTCATCTTTTCCTAGTGCTGTTTTCACTTGTACATCTAGTTTAGGACCGTAAAACGCAGCTTCCCCTTCTTCTTCCACATAGTCAACGTTCATATCTTCCATTGTTTCCTTTAGCATTGCCTGTGCTTTTTCCCACATTTCATCGTTATCGATATATTTCTCTTTGTCTTCAGGATCACGATACGAAAGTCGGAAATAATATTCATCGATTCCAAAGTCCTTATAAACTTGTTGAACAAGTTTAACTACACGGATAAATTCATCCTTTAGTTGATCAGGTCTAGCAAAAATATGAGCATCATTTAATGTCATCGCACGAACACGTTGTAACCCTGCTAAAGCTCCTGACATTTCATATCGGTGCATTGTTCCTAACTCAGCAATACGTACAGGAAGGTTACGATAGCTGTACAACTGATTTTTATAAACCATCATATGGTGCGGACAATTCATCGGACGTAATACTAATTCTTCATTATCCATTTTCATTCTTGGGAACATATCGTCTTCATAGTGGTCTAAATGCCCGCTTGTTTTATACAAATCCACACTACCTAAAACTGGTGTATATACATGGTTGTAACCTAAACGTTCTTCTAAATCGACAATGTAACGTTCAATGATACGACGTATTGTGGCACCTTTTGGCAACCACAACGGAAGTCCTTGCCCTACTTTTTGGGAAACAGTAAATATATCAAGTTCCTTACCAAGCTTACGATGATCACGCTCTTTTCGTTCATCTAATATGCGTAAGTATTCTTCCACTTGGCTTTGTTTTTCAAAGGCCGTTCCATAAATTCGCTGTAACTGCTGATTATTGCTATCCCCACGCCAATATGCCCCTGAAATACTCAACAATTTAAACGCTTTGAGTTTGCTTGTAGATGGTACATGGACACCACGGCATAAATCAAAAAATTCTCCTTGCTTGTAGATTGTCACCTGTTCGTCCTCAGGAATGGCATCTATTAATTCAAGCTTAAGATCGTCACCAATTTCACCGAACATATCTTTAGCTTCTTGACGTGAAACTTCAATACGCTCTATTTCTAAGTTTTCATCAACAATTCGTTTCATTTCTTTTTCGATCTTTGGAAGGTCGTCAGGTGTTATCGATTGTTCCAAATCCATATCATAATAAAAACCTTCTTCTATAACAGGACCCACACCAAATTTCACATTTTTATATAGGCGTTTAATTGCTTGTGCCATCAAATGTGCTGTTGAATGACGAACAATCTCTATTCCTTCTTGATTCTTATACGTAATGATCTCAATTTTTCCGCCTTCAGTTAACTCCCTGCGCAAATCTAAAAGCTCACCGTCCAGTTTTATTGCCAATGCCTGCTTCTTTAAACCAGAAGAAATCGAGCCTGCTATATTTTCTCCAGTGGTTCCAACCGGGAATGGCTTTTTAGCTCCGTCTGGAAATTCAATTGAAATTTCTGCTGCCAATGTACCTCACTCCTTCTTTAAATTAAAAAACGCCCATCCCTCTGCACATATGCAAAGGGACGAGCGTTGGTCACGTGGTTCCACCCTAATTCCCGTAAAAGTTTACGGCTTCATTAATCTTTAACGCAGATGATACGCTACTACTTACTGTATGGTTTCAATAGCAGAGTTCAAAGGTGGTAATCATTTGTTTGTATACGGAAGCTTCCAGCCATGACTTCCTTCTCTTTTCTACACAAGCATCAAATGATTATGTCCTTATCATTACTTCAATAAAAATTTGATATAAATCGTATTATAGCTTTTGATTAAAAGAAAATCAAGCCTTTGTTATTTATTATTTAAATAAAATGGAAATGGAAATTTATGATAAGGTTCAAACTCAACTTTTTCCTCAAAAACATTAATAACTGTTAATGTTTTTGGTTCCGATGGATGATCCCCATAAATCTTTATTTTTTTTGGTGCCATCGCAACTAAAGGTGCTAAATTTAATTCATTTTCATCCAACCCAACAATATAGAGAGGCTCTTGCTGCATTATCATACGCAATTCCATTTTAGAAAAACGTTTTCCATTGTCTCTAAAAAAGGAAAACGTACTTCCCTGTAATACATGAATAACATTAAAGCCAGATTCTTTTTTTGCGATATAATCACGCAACGTGTTTACAAAAGCTTGATGATCCTCTTCACGTTTAAATTCATCTATTGCAAGTCCTACATAATGAATTAACTGATCTTTAAATACCTTTAGACGGAACTTCACAATCGAATCATAATGGATTGTTGAAGTGTTTTTAATATTAGCAATGAATAGTGATAATAACAATTGACTTGGATCCTGGTTTTTTCTAACTTGTAGACTATCATCATCTTCACCAGAAAATATCCAATTTGTTAAATCCATAATGCGTTCCATCTCATCTGTGTTTGAATAGTAATAATAATCTTTAATAATGTTTTTGATCATGTCTGTTAACCGATGCAATTTAAATACATCGACCATTGATTGTGCGATTGTTTCCAACGTTTCATTATCAGGCAAATTATAGTCAAGTTGCAGTTGATTCCCCCAATCTTTATCTGTTTTCCAATGTAGTTCAATTTGTTTGTTATAACGAAACAAATGCTCACAAAAAGTAATTACTTCCTTATCAGAACCAAAATATACCTCCAGCAACAAACATCACCCTCACCCAAGACCAAACTGTTACATTATATGGACAAATACGAAAAAAAATGTATAAACCATAAAAACTAGTAACTATATTAGGATGTAGGTTAATGTGATAATAAAAAAACTAACATTAAGGAGTGTACCAAAATGTTAGTTCGATTTAGACATCTCGTCTATTTTCCCCAGTCATGGAGACCTCATTACTGACTTGTTTTATTCGTTCTATAATTCGACCTGCTTTTACGGTTTCAACACCACCACGATTTGATGTTGACAACTGAATTTCCAATTGTTCTAAACTGTAATTTGAAGTGAAGAATACAGGCAAACGCTCCATCATTCGGTACTGTAAAATAGATCCCAGAATTTCATCCCGGAACCAGGCAGATTGTGTTTCCGCTCCAATATCATCCAACATAAGCACGTCGGTTTTCTTAAAATAATCTATTTTTTCATTAA
Source organism: Virgibacillus ndiopensis (assembly GCF_900187325.1). Taxonomy (GTDB): domain Bacteria; phylum Bacillota; class Bacilli; order Bacillales; family Amphibacillaceae; genus Virgibacillus_E; species Virgibacillus_E ndiopensis. The sequence goes on from NZ_FZMZ01000005.1 coordinate 957,765, forward strand.
TAGAGTCATCTTTGATTGATCCCTTCATTTCTCGAACAAATTCAGGCATATAAATGAGCATCGATGATATATTTATTTTTTTCAATTCATTTGCAATAGCACCTAGAAAATATGTTTTTCCAACCCCAAATGGTCCATGGAAATAAATCCCTTTTGCTGGAAGTGATAATTTTGCATCGTTTAAAAAGGTTATTGTTTGCTTTATTGCATTAATTCTAGTGGAATTATTGTCAAATTCATCAACTGATGCTTTAAGTATCTCTTTAGGCATATATAGACTTTGGATTAAATTTTGCTGCTTTTTCTGTTTTTCATTAACTACTCTATTATGACATTTTTCATAAACAATATGAATTTCATTATTATCCGTTTTTAAAACGGGGGAATAGCCCTTAATCATATTGATACACCCATTTAATGATGAGCATTTATCGCATTGTTTTGATTGAGTTTTATATTCGTAAAGTTTAATAAGATTCTTATCTATTTCCTGTTGTGTAAGTTGTGGATTTAATGAAATAAATTCACTTATCTCAGGGTCTTCTAGGACTTCTTTTCTTATTTTTACGTACTTGTCTTTAAAACTTTCATTACTTTGCATCCACTTTTTTAATGTAGATTGTATTGGTTCCATTGAAATCATCCTTGCAAATGATTATTTTTGTTACTACTAGTGAATTCACGTAAGAGCGCTGCTACTTCCTCTTTTTCTTTATCAGCGTCAACAGATGGTTGCTTCGATGCATCCTGTTGTTTCTTTTTTCGTTCTGTAAACCATTCTGGTACAACTTCATGGGAAGCAGGTTTCTTGTAATTATTTTGTTTGTTAGTAGTTGTTTTTTTATAGCGATTTTTTTCAGTTTTGGCAAACGCCATTGCCTCTTTAGCAGTTTTTAAATTTGCCCGTGACCAATGACTAGCAATTTTTTCTAAATAGGCCTTAGAAAGCTTCATGTTTGATTGTAACAGCACATAATGAATCAGCACATTCATTACTGGTGATGGTAAACCTTGATTTGTCATAACCTCACGAATAACCCTTAAATCTTGTTCAGAAGCCCTGTTACCACTGGATAGATCTTCTAGTAATTGTTTCGGTGAAATGGTCTGTAATTCGTTTATTAACTGTTCTTCTTTAGAAGTTGGCTTGTAGTCAGTCTGCCTTTTCACCGTATTTTGTTGTCTATCGGTTAATTTTACAACGGATTGATTATATTTGGTTTTAAATAAATCATGGCAAGCATCTTTAAACTCATCAATGTCTAACGTGTTTTCAGCTGTCAAAGCCCATAATACTGCTTTTTCAACTTCATATGCCGCTAGATCATACAATACCATCATTTGTGAAAGTATTCTTTTATTTTCTAAGGTTAAAATTTTCTTCTCGGGTATCATGCGTTGCTTTAACATTTGCTGCATCCACGAAAAATCTATAGTTACAGTTTCATCTATCGTATCCGATTCAATTGGTTCTACATCTTCCAAATGTGGTTGAAATGTTTGAAAAACATCACTAAATGAAGACGTTATATTGATTCCTTTTTGGGACGAGGGATTCTGCACATAATAATTTTTTAATACTTCAAATTTCGCCTGTCCCACATGATGATAAAGTAATTGAGTCAGCATAGCATCTTTAAAAAACTCATTAGGTGCAAAAGGGCTAATTAATTCATACATATAGACATCATTCTTCTCCGTTTTATTTTCGTATGTTTTTAATAGTCCGATTCCTTCAAGCTTCACCCTAGCCCGGTATATATCATCCAATGGCAAATTTAAATAATTCATTAATGTGTGATGTGTTTGTGGTGTAGCCTCTTGTTGCAACTCTTTTTCATGCAAAAGAGTTTGGTATAAGGAAACAGCGTTTATACCAATTAACGGCTGGTAAAGGTGAGTTAATGATTTTGCATAACCTTCTGGCATGTTTCCCTTTTGCAAAATATAGTAGCCGTCAATAGGCAATATTTTCCCTATTACATTCATTACACTAACCCTTCCCTTTTGTCTAAAATACATTTTCTCAGCATATTTAAGTCTTACTGATTTGTATTGTAAACCTCAATAAATTTATAGTTTCAAGTTTACTTTTTGTCCGTATTAATTAATTCCCTTAATTCATCTAAAAATACACTTATATCCTTGAATTGGCGATAAACGGAAGCAAACCGAACATAGGCAACTTCGTCAACTTCAGAAAGTCTGTCCATAACCATTTCGCCAATTTCTTTACTCTCTATTTCAGAAGCACCAGAATTCCGAAGTTCTTTTTCCACATCTAAAGCAATTCCCTCAATTTTTTCAATCGGAACTGGTCTTTTTTCACATGCCTTAATTAATCCTCGAATTAGTTTCTCTCTACTATATTCTTGTCTTGTTCCATCTTTTTTCACTACAATTAATGGAACTTCTTCAACCCGTTCAAAGGTGGTGAAACGAAAGCCACATTGTTCACATTCTCGTCTCCTACGAATTGATCGTCCCTCTTCAATTGGTCGTGAATCAAGAACCTTTGTGCTTTTATAATTGCAATTTGAGCATCTCAACTAATTCAACCCCAATCATATGCTACATTGGTTGTGTATCAATCAGCATTAATTCTTTGTTAAGCTCTGTGTATAACTTTTGAATAAGCCTCGTACTATGTGCAAAATCGAATGGAAGCATTGATTCGGTTGTGACCGAAAAATCAATTGCAGTTTGATATGGACGAACCATAATGACAGTGGCTACGATGAATGCCTTTTTACCTTTCTTTACATTTGCACTTAATTCTCCGTGTTCCTTAGATGTAGAATTCAACTTATATTCAGGTGAATTTCTAAAAAATTGTTCTAATGTACTCAGACCTTTATCTTTTGTTGTTTTATAATAGCGTGTAGTCAATGTTGGGTCCCAATGATTTTCACTTGTTTCAGCATGATTACTAAAATATTTTGCTATTTTTTTCCCTACTGACATCTCTCGCACCCCATTAATAGTATTCCTATATCCTATATGTATTTATAAATATATTACTATTTATTTTAACATGTTTTTGACTAATCGACTAATCAAAAATAGAGTTGATTACTTCCATATGGAAAATAATCAACTCTATTCATACAACTTTTATTTATAACACTTGAAATTTATTGACTTTTACCGGTCCCATGCCACGTGGTACTTCAACTTTTTCATAGGTTTTTGCTTCTAAAGAATCAGCAATATATTGTGCTGCTACATTTGGATCAATTATCTCACCACATGTATAAACGTCAATGCTTGCATACCCATGTTCAGGAAAACTATGAATAGTCAAATGTGATTCTGAAATAATTACCACGCCACTTACACCATGTGGTGCAAATTTGTGAAAGGCAACCTCCCTTACTTCCGCTCCAGCCTTTAATGCTGCACTCACAAATATTCGCTCAATTAAACCCATATCGTTTAGTTTATCTATATTGCAGTCCCATAACTCAGCAATTACATGTCTGCCCATTGTATCCATTTATATTCCCCCTCAAAACATATAGATTAAATACTTCTATTGTCACTTCTAACTACCACGGGGGAAAGTTAGTCCAAAGAGGTCCTAACCCTTTAAGTAGATGATTATTAAAACTTTTTAGAAGTTCAAAAAGTAGTATAAACCGTTTAGTTTATTTTTGCAATATGTTTTTCAACAAAAGCAAAAAGGTTTTTTCAGCGGGATGGATTAAACAAATCTTAGGAAACATTTACCTTTGTTTTCATATAATTCCCAACGTACTTTGCCAAATCAACTACACGGGTAGAATAACCCCATTCGTTATCGTACCATGCCAAAACTTTAATTTTATTTTCTCCAATGACAATGGTTGATAGTCCATCTACAATTGCTGAAAAATCAGTTGTCGTATAATCAATCGAAACAAGTGGTTCTTCACTGTACTTCACAATACCCTTTAATTCATGTTCTGCTGCTCTTTTAAAAGCTTGATTAACTTCATTGATCGAAGTTGATTTTTCAACATCGACAACTAAGTCAACTAACGATACGTTTGGAGTAGGTACCCGTAATGCCATTCCATGTAATTTACCATTTAAATGCGGCATTACTTCGCCTAACGCCTTGGCTGCCCCTGTTGATGTTGGAATAATTGATTGTGTGCAGCCTCTTGCCCTACGCATATCCTTATGTGGATTATCTAGATTTTTTTGATCGTTTGTGAATGCGTGAACGGTTGTCATTAATCCGTTATCAATCCCAAAGTTTTCATCCAAGACTTTTACAACAGGGGCCAAACAATTTGTTGTACACGATGCATTTGAAATCACATGATCTGTAACTGGATTGTACAATTCTTCGTTGACACCCATAACAATTGTTTGATCTACTTGTTTGCCAGGTGCTGTAATAATTACTTTTCTTGCACCTGCTTGTAAATGCAATCCCGCTCCTTCTTTACTATTAAATTTACCTGTTGCCTCCATAACAATATCTATCTCAAGTTCATTCCATGGAAGTTTTTGTGGCTCCCGTGAATTTACAAGCAAAACTGTTTTTCCATCTATTTCAATAGAATCCTGAAGCGCTTTCACTTCTCCGTCAAATATTCCATGGACACTATCATATTTAATTAAATGTGCTAGTGTTTCTGGAGGATAGTTCGCATTAATTGCCACAACCGTTAATTGTTCATCCTTAATCGCTTGGCGAAACGCCATTCGTCCTATACGACCAAATCCATTAATAGCAATTCTTGTTTTATTCATTCATATTCCTCCTAAATATGTTATACTCATTAACTTTTTTATTGTAATTAGTATAACATATTTTTGGAGAAAAGTGCTTTAAAATATTTTTTTGAGTCAAATGAAGAGCATGGATAATTATATCCATGCTCTTTTAGTATGTCTCAAATAATATTCCACTCTTGTAATAATTTTTCTAGTTGTTCATATGATTGATATTTAGTTCCATTATTGTCAATAATAGCATCTGCCAATTTTGCCTTTTCACGAATCGGTATTTGAGCATTAATCCGCTGTAATGCTTCATTTTCTGTATACTTATCCCGTTCCATTAAGCGATTTAATTGTACAGACTCATCAACATAAACAACTAATGTTTTATCAACAAAATGTGTTAATTTACTTTCAAAAAGTAATGGAATATCCAAAACAACACATGTCGCCCCTGATTCTACATATCCATCTCTTCGTTTCAGTATTTTCTCCCGTACAGCAGGATGAACAATTTCATTTAGTTGATTTCGCTTTGCCTCATCTGCAAAAACAATTTCTCCTAGTTTCTTCCTGTTAATAGTCTTATCTTCACGCAATATTTGTTGACCAAAAGTGTTTACTATTTGATCATATGCCTTTTCGCCAGGAGCTACAACCTCTCGTGAAATTTTATCTGCATCAACAACTGGAATGTTATAATCATCAAACATTAGGGAAACGGTACTTTTCCCACTCGCAATACTACCAGTTAAACCAATTATTAGTGCCATACTATTACTCCTCTTAGGATTTTTGACACGATACACAAAGATGCGTTCCGCGCCCGCCAATTTTCATCTTTACAATTGGTTTCCCACAATTTTTACACGCTTGATTTTCTTGGCCATAAACAAACAATTCCTGCTGAAACATCCCCATATCACCTTGTCCATTTACATAGGAACGAATTGTAGTACCACCTTGTTCAACTGCCTTAGCCAATGTTGCGATTGCTTCTCGTTGAATAGCCTGAACTTCTTTTTTTGTCAATTTACTCGCTTTTTTTAGTGGATGAACACCTGCTTTAAATAATGTTTCATCAACATATATGTTTCCGAGTCCAGCAACAATCGTTTGATCTAATAATGCAGACTTGATCACACGATCAGTCTTTTTTAATTTCTCATAAAAGTAAGAGAAGGTAAAATCTTTATCAAACGGGTCAGGACCCAATTGGATTAATGGTTTTTCCTTTCGTTCTTCTCCTTTTTTAAAAACATGCATTGTCCCAAACTTCCGGACATCATTATACCTGAGTTCTTCACCATTTGTGAATGCAAAAATGACATGCGTATGTTTTTTCACAGGTTCTGAGGATTGATGAACACTATATTTTCCTTCCATGCGTAAGTGTGATACTAAAACAAAATCATCTAATTGAAATAACAGAAATTTCCCCTTACGTTTAATATCCCTAATGGTTTGGCCACGCAGTATGTGCTTAAACTGTTCTACATCGTCAGGTACTTTAACAATGTTTGGCCAAAAGACATCTACCTTTTCAATTGTCTTATTTAATACAAATTGTTTAAGTGTATTTTTAATTGTTTCAACTTCTGGTAATTCTGGCATGTCTCCTATTCTCCTTCAAGCTTGTCACAGCGTATACTAGTATTACTTAGCATCAAACCAGCTGTCACCGTATTCATAGTCAACCTTAAGTGGAACGTCAAGTTCAACTGTATTTTCCATTACAGCAGGGACAACCTGTTTCAGCTTATCAATTTCTTCCTTCGGTGCTTCAAGGATAAGCTCATCATGAACTTGGAGCAGCATTCTGGCTTCAAGCTTCTCATCAATCAATTTTTCATGAAGGTCTATCATTGCTTTTTTAATAATATCAGCTGCACTTCCTTGAATTGGTGTGTTCATGGCTGTACGTTCAGCAAAGCTCCGCTTATTAAAATTCCTGCTCGTAATGTCTGGTAAGTATCGTCTACGGTTCATTAAGGTGGTTACATAGCCTTTGTGTTTCGCTTCTTGAACAACCTCATCCATAAATGTTTTGACACCAGGATAACTATCCAAATAGCGTTCAATAAATTTTTTCGCTTCTTTTCGGGTGATTCTTAAACTTTGTGACAACCCATAATCACTAATTCCATAAACGATTCCAAAATTGACTGCCTTAGCCTGACGCCGCATGTTACTGGTTATTTCGTCTTCTCCAACATGAAAAACTTCCATTGCAGTACGTGTATGAATATCCATATCATTCTGGAATGCCTCAATTAATTTTTTATCTTTTGCAATATGTGCTAGCACACGCAATTCAATTTGCGAATAATCAGCTGCAAACATAATCCAATCCTTTTTCGTTGGAACAAATGCTTGACGGATTTTTCTCCCTTCTTCCAAACGGATTGGAATGTTCTGTAGGTTAGGATCAATAGAACTTAATCGGCCAGTTTGCGTGAGTGCTTGATTAAATCGCGTATGAATTTTATTAGACTCTTTGTTTACTACCTTTAATAAGCCTTCAATATATGTTGATTGAAGCTTGCCTAGTTGTCGGTATAAAAGCAGTTTTGGAATTATTTCATGCTCATCCTGTAATTGTTCCAATACATCAGCAGCTGTTGAATAACCAGTTTTTGTTTTTTTGATTACAGGTAATTCCAGCTTATCGAAAAGAATTGGTCCCAATTGTTTAGGAGAATTTAAATTAAACTTTTCACCAGCAAGCTCATAGACATCTTTTTCGATTTCGTCTAATCGTTGTTTTAATTCAGCTCCCATTTCCTCTAACCTGTTTACATTAACCATAACTCCAGTATGTTCCATTTCTCCAAGAATAAGCGCAAGTGGCATTTCTAATTCTTTATACAATTCATATTGCTCATTTTCTTTTAAATTTGTTTCCATATTATCCTTTATTGTATATAAAAGGCTTGTCTTTCTAGCAATATGCTCTGATAAGACTCCTTGTTCAGGAACCTTCAGTTTGGCACCCTTACCATAAATCTCTTCATCAAATAAAACATCTGTTTTACCCATACGATGACCAATTGCTGGTATATCATGATGATTTTCAGAAGGATCAAGTAAATAGGAAGCTAGTAGCATATCAAACGTAATTCCTTTAATCTCAATGTCCTGTCTTAGTAAGGCAACCAGTGTTTTCTTGGCATCAAATACATATTTTTTCTGACTAGCATTCTCAGCCCATTCACGAAATGCTTTTGATTTAACAGCGACCTCTGTTGGGATAAAATATGCCTTCTTTTCATTTGCTATCGCGATCCCCTCAATTGGAGCTTGATGATAGCTATCACTTAGCATTTCTACCACTAGAGATTCTTCTCCAGTAAAGATATCTGGTGTTACTTCGTCCAAAATTGTAAAATCGATCTCTTTTAGTGATGCGTTTTGCTCAATTTCATCTTCTGATTCACCAGTTAACCTGCTTAACAACGACTGAAATCCTAAATCCTTGAATATGGAGCTAACCTTGTTCTGCTCATAGCCTTCATAGACAATATTATCGATCGTTATCTCGATTGGTGACTGACGATTTATCGTTACAAGGTCCTTACTCATGAAAGCATCATCTTTATGAGTTGAGAGATTCTCTTTTAGCTTTTTACCACTAATTTCATCAATATGATTGTATACCGCTTCTACTGTTTGGTATTGCTTAATCAATTTCGTAGCTGTCTTTTGTCCAACACCTGGTACACCTGGGATATTATCCGAGTTATCACCCATCAAAGCCTTTAAATCGATAATTTGTTCTGGTGTAATTTCCATTTTTTCCACCATGTAATCTGGTGTATACGATTCTACATCACTAATCCCTTTTCTCGTTAATTTCACAGTTACGTTGTCCGATACAAGCTGCAATAAATCCTTGTCACCGGAAATAACAGTAACATCCCACTTTTCTTCGTTACCTTTCGTTGCCAATGTACCAATGATGTCATCTGCTTCATATTGGTCAAGCTGATAATGGGGAATATTAAATGCATCTAGCAATTCTTTTAAAATAGGAAACTGTTCCGATAGCTCTGGCGGCGTTTTTTGACGGCCACCTTTATATTCTTTATAGGTTTGATGGCGAAATGTCGTTTTTCCCGCGTCAAATGCCACTAATATATGTGAAGGCTTTTCATCCTCCAAAATTCTTAATAGCATCGTTGTAAATCCATAAACGGCATTGGTATATACACCTTTATCATTATTTAGTAATGGTAAAGCAAAAAAAGCACGGTAAATAATACTATTTCCATCGATTAAGACTAATTTTTTCGACACAATATGCCTCCTCTATTAAAATGTTATTATGTAATTATTTAAGTAGTTATCTCATTTTATCATTTTAATTAATTAAAAGAAAAAATATCAAAAATATTGACTACATCTTATTATATCAGTTTTATTCGATAATCACTTTTAAAAAGGTCAACTCCATTATCTGTTTGGAAAAACAAATAATAAAGTTGACCTAAATTAATTTTTTGGTAAATATACGTGAAATGTTGTCCCTCTATTTAACTCACTTTCGACTGTAATTTTACCATTATGAACCTCAACAATATGTTTTACAATTGCTAGACCTAGACCTGTTCCCCCAGTATTTCTGCTTCTAGCTTTATCAACTCGGTAGAAACGTTCAAAAATACGCGGGATCGCTTCTTCTGGTATACCAATACCCGTATCCTCTACGGATAAATGGAGATGATTATCTGTCTCATTGACACTAAGTGTTACCTCTCCACCTTCAGACGTGTAGATTAATGCATTCACCAACAAATTTATAAACACTTGCTTCAATCTTTCTTCATCAGCTCTAATCAATAATCCCGGATCTTGGATAACTGATAAATGTATATGCTTCTTATCTGCTTGATGCTTCATTATCGGAATGATATCGGTAAGTAATTCTTCAATTTTAACTTCAGTAATATTTAATCTAAACTCATCTTTTTCTAATTTGGACAATGTTAATAAATCTTCTATTAACAATTGAAGTCGATTACCTTCTTCATAAATGATTCTTAAGAATTTTTCTTTTGCCGTATCGTCTTCCATAGCACCATCAAGTAACGTTTCTGCAAAACCTTTAATCGATGTAATTGGAGTTTTTAATTCATGGGAGACATTTGCGACAAAATCCTTCCTCATAATTTCAAGTTTTTTCAATTCCGTAATATCATAAAAAACTAGTACAGCACCTTTTAGTAGTTTCCTTTCATTAAATATAGGCGCTCCAACTATTTCAATATACTTTTTGTCAAGGTCTGTCATTTGAGTAAATGATTCCTTCACATTTTCTTCATAAAGAAAGGTTTGTTGAACTGTTCGATGAATTTGTTCATTATTTAAGACATCGTAATAGAGATATCCTATATAATCTTTAGAAGTCTTACCAAAAATGGAGATAAATTTACGATTAACTAGATGAATATATCCTTTTTCATCTAGTAATACGAGTCCACTTTGCGTATTGTCAATCACTGTGGTTAATTGCTTTTCCTGCATTTGTTCTTGTATAGCGAGCTCGCTTAAATTTCGGGCTAATATATTTATTTTACTGTTCAATTCACCAACGCTACCAACTGCTGGATGGTGAATTCGAGCACGATAATTCCCTTTGACAAGCTCATTAACCGTTTTGGTGGCCATTTTTACTGGATTCATATATTTTTCAAAAACATGCAACATGATTAGAACTAATATAATAAATTCTACAAACAATACTGAAAATAGGATTATATATTCAGAAGTTAACAGACTTAAAACGCATCCAGTAATGATTACTAGTAGAAAAATGCCAATTATGTAGGAAATAAGAGGTTTATAAAATATCGATCGCATTACATTGGTTCCTCCATTTTGTAACCAAGACCACGGATAGTTTTAATATAAATTGGATGTTTCGTATCAGGCTCTATCTTTTCGCGCAAGTGACTGACATGCACATCAACAATTCTCGTGTCGCCAACAAAGTCATAATTCCATACCGCACTTAGCAATTGATCTCTTGATAAAACTTTCCCCTTATGATTTGCAAGATAATATAATAGTTCAAACTCTTTTCTTGTAAAGGTTAAAGTTTCATTATTCATTTCTGCTTCGTACCGTTCTGGAAAAATAGTAAGACTTGAAATGCGAATAAAAGACTGATTTGGATTTTTTTCTTTTGTTGTACGTCGTAAGATAGCCTTGATTCTTGCAACAACCTCTTTAGGACTGAATGGTTTTGTTAAGTAATCATCAGCACCTAATTCCAACCCAAGAATCTTATCAAACTCATCACCCTTCGCCGTTAACATGAGGATTGGAGTGTCGATTTTATTACTTCTCAATTCCTTACAAACTTCCATTCCGTCCATTTCTGGCAGCATTAAATCAAGAACTATGAGATCATATGCATTCTGTTCGACCTTATTAATTGCCTCTATACCGTCATATGCAACATCTGTCTCAAACCCTGCTTGCTCAACGTTAAATTTTAATAATGTAACAATAGATGCTTCATCATCAACAATAAGAATTTTTTTGTTCAACGTAAATCCCCATTTCCAAGTACATTATGATATATATTTATCTTACAATGAACTAGTGGTTATGTGAATAGATAGAACGTAAAGAAATATTTACAATATAAAATAATTAAAATTTTGATTGTATTAAGAGAAACCCACTAAAATCAGAAAAAATTCTCTAATGAACTTGCTGTAATTGATTCTGGCTTATATGCAGGACATACTAATAATTTGCCATTTATTACCTCTTCTCCTTCTACATTGAACCCTATTACCGATAATGTTACATGATGCTCTTCTAGGTCAATAGCAATTATTTCACTAGTAAATTTCACTTCTGAACTATGATAAACTGGCTTATTAAACCTCATTTCGTGTTGAACAATATGACTACCTGGGCCAGGTAAATGCATGGAAACAATTGAAGAAACCATCCCAAATAACATAACAGATGGAACGATTGGCCGATTATAGGGTGTTTGTGAGGCATAATCATGTTGAATGTATAATGGATTAGCATCATTTGTTAGGCCTAAGTATAATAATAAATCTCTGTCTTCAATAATATGAGAAGTTGTATACGAGTCTCCGACCTGTAGTTCATGTATTTTTTTGCCAAGCTTTCTCTTTTTGTCGATCAACTTACTCACCTCCAATAATTATGTAAGCGCTTACTATTATAACAAAAAAACGTTCTTGTTTCTATTGTGATTATTGATAAATAAAAAAGCTACCCTAGTATATCAGGATAGCTTTTCACTTCTTACAATCACTCTAAAACTTCAAGTACGTTTTTAACAGAAGCTGCTGATTTATCTAATGCTGCTTTCTCTTCATCAGTAAGGTCAAGTTCAATAATTTCTTCAATACCTTTACCGCCTAGCACAACCGGTACACCTAGATAAATATCGGAGTAACCATACTCTCCTTCGAGGTATGCAATTGCTGGAAGAACACGACGTTGATCCTTAAGAATTGCTTCTGCCATTACTGTTAATGATGCAGCAGGTGCGTAATATGCACTTCCGTTTCCTAGTAAGCCTACGATTTCTCCACCGCCTGTACGAGTACGTGCAACAATCGCATCTAAACGATCTTTCGAAATCAATTTTTCTAGTGGTATTCCACCTGCATATGAATAGCGAATTAACGGTACCATATCATCACCGTGTCCACCTAGAACAAAACCTGTAACATCTTTTACGGAAAGGTTAAGTTCTTGTGCAACAAATGTACGGAAGCGAGCAGTATCTAAGACACCAGATTGACCAATTACACGTTCTTTAGGGAATCCAGATTCTTTAAATGCTGTATAAGTCATTGCATCTACTGGATTTGATAATACTACAATATAACTGTCAGGTGCATACTTAGCTATTTCTTTAGCAACAGATTTCATAATTTTAGCATTTGTGTTTACTAAATCATCACGACTCATCCCTGGTTTACGTGCAATCCCTGCAGTGATAATAACCAAATCAGAATCCTTTGTTTCTTCATAATTAGCAGTACCAATTATATTGGCATCAAAACCTTGTACTGGACTCGCTTCAAGCATATCCAATGCTTTCCCTTTAGTTGGATCTTCCATGTTCGGAATATCTACTAATACGACATCCCCAAGTTCTTTTTGTGCCAACATCAATGCAGTTGTTGCCCCTGTGAAACCTGAACCGATAACAGAAATTTTGTTTCGCTTTATAGCCATGTTAATCCCCTTCCTAATATTAAGTGAATTATAATTAGCAGTATTATAACTTAACAAGAGATTCAGCCAAGTATAGCTAAGCACGGCTAGCGACTCAAGACGTAGTCAATAGACAATTTTCAGAGCACTAGCATGCCTACTTCACATTTGTTATTAAAAAGTTTTGCTCTATGAAATTGGCAATAATATAAATTTCATCAAGCTCCAACTATCGGCAGCCTATAGGCTAACCGATGTGTCCTTACAATAAGTCAACATCGATTCACTTACGTTTATCATGTTTCTTTATCTCAATTCGGTTCTGCTCAATCAATACACCGCTAACCTACGCGTTTATACTTTCTGAGTTTTAATCCATATTTTTGATTAATTCATTACCGAATTCAGAACATTTAACTTCAGTTGCACCATCCATTAAACGAGCAAAATCATACGTAACTACTTTAGAAGCAATTGTTTTATCCATTGCTTTTGTAATTAAGTCTGCAGCTTCTCTCCACTCTAAATGTTCAAGCATTAATACTGCTGAAAGTATTACAGAAGATGGATTTACTTTATCTAACCCAGCATATTTAGGTGCAGTACCATGTGTAGCTTCAAAAATTGCGTGTCCAGTATCATAATTGATATTTGCTCCTGGTGCAATTCCGATACCACCAACTTGTGCAGCTAATGCATCAGAAATGTAATCACCGTTTAAGTTCATTGTTGCAACAACATCAAATTCATTTGGACGTGTTAGAATTTGTTGTAGGAAAATATCGGCAATTGAATCTTTTACAATGATTTTACCTGCTTTTTCAGCTTCATCTTGTGCTTTATTTGCTACATCCTTACCATCTTTCTCTACAATGCGGTCATACTCAGCCCATGTGAATACTTTGTCACCGAATTCTTGTTCTGCAACTTCATAGCCCCATGCTTTGAAAGCACCTTCTGTAAATTTCATGATGTTTCCTTTATGAACAAGCGTTACACTCTTACGTCCTTCGTTAATTGCATACTGAATGCTTGAACGTACCAAACGCTTTGTACCTTCTTCAGAAACTGGTTTTATACCAATACCAGAAGTTTCTGGGAAGCGGATATTATGTACATCCATTTCATTTTTTAAGAAATCAATTACTTTTTTCACTTCTGGTGTTCCTTTTTGCCATTCGATACCAGCATAGATATCTTCCGTATTTTCACGGAAAATAACCATATCAACATCCTCTGGACGTTTAACTGGTGATGGAACACCATTGAAATAACGTACTGGACGTAGACATGTAAATAAATCTAATTCTTGACGTAAAGCTACGTTTAACGAACGAATTCCACCGCCAATTGGAGTTGTAAGTGGCCCCTTAATCGCAATTTTATATTCATCAATTGTTTTAAGTGTTTCATTTGGTAACCATTCACCTGTCTTATCGAATGCTTTTTGACCAGCATATACTTCAGTCCACTCGATTGCTTTTGTACCATTGTAAGCTTTTTCTACTGCAGCTTCGATAACTTTACGTGCAGCTGCCCAAATATCTGAACCTGTTCCATCTCCTTCAATAAAAGGGATAATCGGACGATCTGGAACATTCATTTTCCCATTTTCTACTGTAATTTTTTCTCCTTGTGCCATTTAAATTACCTCCTAGTCATCTTCATACAAATTACATTTTATCATAAAGTGAAATTTCATTCAGTATCGGACTTTTCCTACTGAATGTTTGACCCGTTCTACTGACATATTTCCACTATACATACTCAAACCTGATTAGTTTAACTAACCTTCTGCTTGCATTGGTAAAATTTCAAACGTTACGGGTAGTTATCCCCCTCAGGAATTCCAATACTTCCCATTCACGCTGATATTTTATACTAAACGTGATAAAAGCCGGCATACACCGGCTACAAATGGTATGTTAAGCACAGTAAGGCGCTTATCGTTTAATTAACCACGATCTTCTATTGCTACGTAACCTTGTGTTTTTGGTCCAATATACTCTGCACGTGGACGAATTAAGCGGTTGTTATCATATTGTTCTAAAATATGAGCTAACCAACCAGATACACGACTAGTTGCAAAAATAGGTGTGAATAAATCATGATCAATTCCTAAACTGTGGTATACAGATGCTGAATAGAAATCAACATTTGCTGGAAGGCCTTTATTTTCCTTGATATATTCTTCAATTTTCACAGACATGTTGAACCATTTTGACTGCCCTGTAATTTTCGTTAATTCTTCTGACATGCGTTTTAAATGTTTTGCTCGTGGATCGCCATTTCGATATACACGATGACCCATACCCATAATTTTTTCTTTATTTTCTAGTTTTTCTTTAATGTATGGAATTGCATTTTCTTCTTCACCAATTTCCGTCAACATTTTCATTACTCGTTCGTTAGCACCACCGTGTAATGGGCCTTTTAAAGCGCCAATCGCAGCAGTAACACCAGAATAAACATCTGATAATGTAGCAACACATACACGTGCTGTAAATGTTGAAGCGTTTAATTCATGATCAGCGTGTAACACTAAAGCTTTGTTAATTGCCTCTACTTCTATGTCCTTTGCTTCCTCTCCGTTTAGCATGTAAAGAAAGTTAGCAGCATAACCTAATTCTTTCTTCGGTTTAACTGGATCTTTTCCTTTACGAATACGTGCAAACGATGTAACAATAGTAGCGATTTTAGCTTGCAAACGCAATGCTTTACTTTTGTTGGCAGCTTGTTCCATCACGTCTGCTTCATCATCATACAATCCTAAAAGTGATACAGCAGTTCTAAGTGCGGCCATTGGATGAACAGTGGATAGATCGTATGAACGTAAATGATCAATAACTGCATCTGGAAGTGCCATGTTTTCAGCAAGTTCAGCTTTAAAAGCATCTAATTCTGATTTTGTAGGAAGTTTTTGATTCCATAGTAAATAGATTACTTCCTCAAAACTTGAATTTTCCGCTAGATCATCAATTTTATAACCAACATATGTAAGTTGATCGTCGATAATAGAACTAATTGACGATTGAGTTGCTACAACCCCTTCAAGACCTTTAGTTGTTGTCATAACAAACCCTCTCCTTTTCTATAATTTGCTCAAATAATTAATGAAATATTATTGATAACATCCTTTAAATAGTTTATAACAATGTCATCCCCATGGACAATTATAAAGTATTCCGAAACCAAAGTGAATCGAAAGCGATTAATTTCAGCAATATTTTTTCCAAAAAGACGAATTTCACGCTTATAATACTCGATAAAGATCAATAATTAACAATATTGCATGAAGAAATTAGTATCATTGAATTTTAGTTTGTATCAAATTATTCATTTTAGTCTATTTCCACTTCAACATTCATAAGTAATTAGTACAAGCGTATCTTGTGGGGTGGATAAATTGTACAAGCAATCGTTGCATCAAATTATAAGGTTTTTTATCGTTTTAATAAGTATCATTTCTTTCGGTCTTATTTTTAAGTTAACAGTTATGTATCTTTATCCATTTCTAATTGCCATTTTGTTATCATTACTATTAAATCCAGCTACTACCTTTCTTGAGAATAAAATAAAGATTCCACGCACATTAGCAACCGTTTTTGTCTTGATTTCTGTTTCTAGTTTGATTGTTGGTAGTATTATACTTATTATTAGTGAATTAATCCATGGAACTACCTATATAGCTAATAAAATACCAATTTTCTTTCATACTTTCGTAACCTTTGTAGAGGATTTTATCAATACAAATATTATGCCTTTCTACCATAAGCTGACATCTATATTTCATACGTTAAATCCAGCTCAGCAAGAAACGATTAGTGAAAACATAGAACAATTTATTGACCAAATTGGTGCTTCGGGCACAGATTTTTTACAAAACCTTTTGTTAAATATCCCTACAGTTATAAGCTTACTGCCTAGTTCAATGACAATACTGACACTTATTATTTTAGCAACATTTTTTATTACAAAAGATTGGTATAAACTACAGCATTCGATAAAAAAGACAATCCCTCCCATTGCCAATGACTCAGGCAAAAATGTTTGGAATCATCTTAAAAAAGCATTATTCGGTTTCTTTAAAGCACAACTGATACTTATTATGATCACCGCTATAACTATTTTTGTTGGATTACTAATTTTACAAGTGGACCATGCGCTGACAATTGCGATCATCGCGGCTATTGTGGACTTATTTCCTTATATTGGTACTGGTATTATCTTTATACCTTGGATTATATATCTTTTTATCTCAGGAAATTATTTATTAACAATAGGTATTTCCATACTTTATATGATAATCATCATCGGACGTCAAATTCTTGAACCAAAAATTTTGTCAAGTACAATAGGGGTAAATCCGCTCTTGGCACTCATAGTACTATTTTTGGGATTGCAATTATTTGGGGTTTTTGGGCTTATTATTGCACCTATTTCGGTAATCGTTTTAAGTGCATTTTATCAATCAGGTCTATTTAAACAGCTTTGGCTTTATATTAAAGGATGACAATTACCATTTTCGATATACAAACGTTCCCTTATCCATCAATTGCTTAATAAACTTTTGTATTAATAATTTGAATGGCTGTCGTGTCACCGGTAATACCAGCATAAAACCAACTAAATCAGTTACAAAACCGGGTGTAAATAAAAATACTGCACCAACAAAAATACAAATACCATCCACCATTTCAGAGGCAGGCACACGACCGTAACTCATTGATTGTCTTGCTCGATTCCATGTCTCCATCCCTTGTCTTTTGGCAATTGTAATCCCAACAACACCGGTTAATATTATTAAAGCAATCACCCACCAAGGCCCTATAATACCTCCAGCCCAGACAAAGATGCCAATTTCCAGTGCAGGAATTATAAAAAGTGCAAGTAATAACCAACGCATACAAACTCACCCTTTCCTTTGTATGCTAAAAAATGAAGGGAATAGTCCCCTCATTTTTTAACATGATATCTATAAAACGCTCGCATGTCCCTTATATATATCGCCTTTTGCTGAATCCATTGTAATGTCTTCTTGGTCGTTTATTAAATCTAAAACATTTTTAACGCCGACAATTACTGGTATACCAAGACTTAATCCTACTACAGCGGCATGGGAAGTCAATCCACCTTCTTCAGTAATAATGCCACCAGCTTTTTCAATTGCAGGCATCATATCACGATCGGTACCATATGTTACAAGAATATCTTCTTCCTCAAGCTTATCAATTGCCTCTTTTGCATTTTTTGCAATTACAGCTTTTCCATAGGCGCTACGTCTTCCGATGCCTTGTCCTTTGGCAACAACATCACCAATAACGTGTACTTTCATCAAGTTTGTTGTTCCGCTTTCACCAACAGGAACACCTGCTGTAATAATAACCCTGCTACCGCGTTCAAATAAACCAGTACTTAGCCCGCGGTCAACAGCAATGTCTAACATTTCATCAGTTGATAATGCCTTTCCACCCATTGCAGCGTGGACTCCCCAAACAAGTGATAACTGACGATTTACTCGCTCTGAAAAAGTAACAGCAACAATTGGAGCTTTGGGACGATACTTAGAAATCATACGCGCTGTATGACCACTTTCAGTCGGTGTAATTATTGCACTAACAGATAGGTTCATAGCTGTATGTGTAACCGATTGACTAATAGCATCCGTAATGGTCATATCAACTGACTTCGAACGGTTAGTTAAAATCATTTTATGATCTAATGCTGTTTCAGCTTTTAATGCAATGTTACTCATTGTTTGTACCGATTCAACAGGATAGTTACCTGCAGCAGTCTCTCCAGATAACATGATAGCATCCGTACCGTCAAAAATAGCATTTGCAACATCCGATGCTTCTGCTCTTGTTGGACGTGGATTACGTTGCATCGAATCAAGCATTTGTGTTGCCGTTATAACTGGTTTACCAGCAGTATTACATTTTTGTATTAATGCTTTTTGCACGAGAGGAACATCTTCTGCGGGTATTTCTACACCCAAATCCCCACGTGCAACCATTATGCCATCACTTACTTCAATGATATCATCTATATTGTCTACACCTTCCTGATTTTCAATTTTAGGAATGATTTGAATATGTGTAGCATTATTTTTTTCAAGTAATTCTTTTATCTCTAATACATCTGATGGTCTACGTACAAATGATGCCGCTATGAAGTCTATACCTTGTCCAATTCCAAATTCGATATCTGCCGCATCTTTCTCTGTTATTCCAGGTAATTTAACTTGAACATTTGGCACGTTGACACCTTTTTTGTTTTTAATTATTCCAGAGTTTAATGCTTTTGTCTTAAGTTCATTGTTGGTATGGTCAACTTCAACCACTTCAAGCTCTATAAGACCATCATCGAGTAAGATTTTTGAGCCTACATGCACGTCGTTAATTAGTCCAGGATAAGTTATAGAAAAACGTTCTGCTGTTCCTTCTACTTCATTCATTGAAACATATACGACATTTCCTTGAACTAATTCTGCCTCTCCATCTCTAAATGACCCAGTTCTTATTTCTGGACCTTTTGTATCTAAAAGAATTGCAACTGTTTTACCAGTATTCTCTGCAGCCTTTCGAATATTTTTAATACGTTGTCCGTGCTCGTCAAAATCTCCATGGGAAAAATTTAAACGTGCAACATTCATTCCTGACTCAATTAATTTCTCAAGTTTTCCGATTGATTCAGAAGCC
The DNA here is from genome assembly GCF_900187325.1 of Virgibacillus ndiopensis. Classification (GTDB taxonomy): domain Bacteria; phylum Bacillota; class Bacilli; order Bacillales; family Amphibacillaceae; genus Virgibacillus_E; species Virgibacillus_E ndiopensis. The sequence goes on from NZ_FZMZ01000005.1 coordinate 977,396, forward strand.
GGACCAATCGTACAAACGATTTTTGTTTTTCTCATTACTACTTTCCTCCTACATATACTAGCAAAATTATATAGACAATTCTTTTGATAATTTATACATATCATCATTAATTGTATGTTGCTTTGATAGTATATCTGTAATATTATGGTCAACAATTTTATTATTTTGAATACCGACCATTCTTCCTGCTTTTCCTTCAAGTAATAGATCTACCGCTTTTGCTCCTAAACGACTTGCTAGAACACGATCAGATGCCGTTGGAGAGCCCCCGCGTTGAATGTATCCTAAGACTGTAACGCGAGTCTCTAAGTTCGTGGCTTCTTGAATTCGTTGGCCATAAGAAAAACCACTGCCAACTCCCTCAGCTAAAATAATAATACTATGTTTCTTACCACGTTCATGTCCTCGTTTAAGACGTGAAATAACATCATCAAAATCATCCGCTTTTTCCGGAATCAGAATACTCTCTGCACCATCGGCAAGTCCTGCCCATAACGCTAAATCTCCAGCATCTCGTCCCATAACTTCAATGATATATGTACGTTCATGTGACGTTGCAGTATCTCTTATTTTATCGATAGCTTCTATGATCGTGTTTAACGCCGTATCAAAACCGATCGTAAAATCTGTGCCATTAATATCATTATCAATGGTACCGGGAACACCTATACATGGGTAGCCCTTTTCTGTTAATTTTTGTGCACCACGAAAACTACCATCTCCACCAATAACAATTAATCCTTCAATTTCGTGCTTTTTTAATTGTTCAATTCCTTTTTGTTGTCCCTCATCTGTTTTAAATTCTTCACATCTTGCCGAACGTAACATAGTGCCTCCACGTTGGATAATATCCCCTACAGAGCCAATTTCCAACTTTTCTATATTACCCTCAATAAGACCTTGGTAGCCATTTTTAATACCATAAACCTCAAGGTCATGATAAATCGCTTTTCGAACTACTGCTCTTATAGCCGCATTCATACCAGGTGCGTCTCCACCACTTGTAAGAACACCAATTTTTCTCATACTAAACACCTTCTTTAACATTTCATTCTATTTAAAGATAATCTCTATGAGCTAAAATATCAATAGATTGCCATTGTTTAATGTCCTGGCTAACCCTAAAATTAATCAAGAGATTGACAAATAAGTCAATCTCTATCTACATTGCTTAGAAAAGCATTAATTCTCTTTATAATCACCAATTTGCTTATATTTTTCCCATCTTTTTTCAAGTAATTCATCCGTTGAATAGGCTGATAGAGCAGTTAATGATTTTTGTAAAACCTTGTCCATATTTTCAGCCTGCTCTTTAACATTTTGATGTGCCCCACCTTTGGGTTCAGATATAATACTATCTATTATGCCTAATTCTTTTAAATCATAGGATGTAATTTTCATCGTTTCTGCTGCTTTTTGTGCCAGATTAGAATCCTTCCACAACAATGCAGCAGCGCCTTCTGGAGATATTACAGAATAGGTTGAGTTTTCTAGCATATGAATGTGGTCTCCTACACCTAATGCTAAAGCTCCACCACTTCCACCTTCACCAATAACAATACACACGATTGGAACTGTAAGACCTGCCATTTCCATTAGGTTTCTTGCAATAGCTTCACTTTGACCACGTTCTTCAGCAGCCTTTCCTGGATATGCACCTTTCGTATCAATAAAGCAAACAATAGGTCGGTTAAATTTCTCAGCCTGCCTCATATGTCTCAATGCTTTACGATACCCTTCCGGATGTGGCATTCCAAAGTTCCTGCGAATATTTTCCTTTGTGTCTTTACCGCGTTGATGACCAATAACAGTAATGGGATTGCCTTTATAATAAGCAATACCGGACACAATTGCTTCATCGTCACCATAAAACCGATCACCATGAAATTCGATAAAGTCCGTAAACAATTCTTGAATGTAATCTAAAGTAGTAGGTCGCTGTTGATGCCTGGCCATTTGCACACGGTCCCATGGCTTTAAATTACTATAAATATCATCCTCAAGTGATTCTAATCTTTTTTCCAGTGTATTAATTTCTTCGGACAAATCTATTTCACTGTCTTTGGTGAAACTTTTCAATTCAGCAATTTTTTCTTTTAAATTTACAATTGGTTTTTCGAACTCAAGAACCTGTTTCACGCATGTTCCCCGCCCTTCTTGTGCATCTCAAGTAAAGTTGTTAAAAGTTGTTTTAAATCATGACGGTTAACTACTTGATCTAATTGACCATGTTTTAAGAGAAATTCTGCTGTTTGGAAATCATCAGGGAGCTTTTCTCGAATAGTTTGTTCGATTATACGTTGACCCGCAAAACCAATTAAAGCACCCGGCTCTGCAAAATTATAATCACCTAACGAGGCAAAGCTAGCAGAAACACCACCAGTAGTTGGATGGGTCATAATAGAAATCATTAGCCCTCCTGCTTCACTAAACCGTTTAATGGCGACAGACGTCTTCGTCATTTGCATTAAACTTAATACACCTTCCTGCATTCTAGCCCCCCCAGAAGCAGTGAAGATAATAAATGGTAACGATTCATTTTGTGCATTTACAATTGCCCGTGCAATTTTTTCGCCCATTGCAGAACCCATGCTCCCCATTCTAAAGCTAGCATCCATTACACTAAAAGCCGTTTCCTGTCCATCAATCATACCTTTACCTGTTACTACACCTTCATTCAATCCTGTTTTCTTACGATCCTTGTCTATTTTTTCTTCATATCCAGGAAATTCTAAAGGATTACTTGAGGTAAGCTGTTCGTCCCACTCTTTAAAGGTACCTTCGTCAAAAAGACTTTCAATTCGCTCACGAGCATTTAATTGATGATGGTATCCGCAGTTTGGACAGACATATATATTCTTTTTCATTTCCTTACGATAATAAATTTTATGACATCCATTACATTTCATCATTAATCCTTCTGGAACATCCAATTTAGATTGTTCACTTGGAATGGAAGCATATTTCTTTTTCTTGCCAAACTTAAGCAAGGTAATTCCTCCTTTTTCAAAAACCAGAACCAAGAAATGTGTACATCTACTCATTATTTATACATTACTATATTTCACTATAACGATAATGAAATAAAAAAGGTGTCAAAAATAGTCGAGATAAAAAATTATAATAATTGCAAAACAAATTCTCAACTAATTTGAATACTTATGAAATAAAGGTTCTATTAAATCATACGCTTTTGCTTTATATAACGAAACAAGTTCACGATAAAATGCATTATGAAAATTAAGTACTTGTATGGTATTAGAGAACTCTTCCAACAACATCCAAATTCTTGCAAGCAAGAGGTTGTCGGTTTTTTTTACTAAACAATTGAAAAACGTACGATGAATTTGTGCCGTCTCAGCAGTTTGATTTTGTACTATTTCATCCAATTCAGCAATTTCTTTTTCGGTTAAGCTGGAAAAAGCTATTTTTGCTGCTTCCTTTTCAATTATTCTTTTAACCAGTATAATATCATTTTTCGTTTTATTTTCTTGCAATATAAACGATGCTAACAGGTCAACGGTTTGGTAAGAACGATAGGTACTTAAGAAAGTCCCTTCACCATGCCTCGTTTCAATTAATCCTAACAATTCTATTGCTCGCAAAGCTTCTCGAATAGAGGATCTACCTGCTTGCAGTTTTTCTGATAATTCTCGTTCAGATGGTAGTTTGTCACCTGGTTCTAAATCATGATTCTCTATAAATTTGCGAATTTCGTGCAGTACTTCCTGGTATACTTTTTGTTTAGGCGTCATCGACACTAGCCTAAATTCACTCCTTAATCAGCTTTGATTTGTGTTAAGCTTCTAGTTTTTTCAGCAATTTCTTTAGGATCAACTTGAATTCTAGCCACACCAGACTCCATAGCGGCTTTCGCAACACTAGAAGCTACTAAAGGAGCAACCCGAGAATCAAACGGGGCAGGAATAACATAATCTTCATTTAACTCATCATCCCTGATTAACGATGCAATTGCTTCAGCTGCAGCTATTTTCATTCTCTCATTAATTCTTGTAGCACGTACATCTAATGCACCACGGAAGATTCCAGGAAAAGCTAACACATTATTAACCTGATTTGGAAAATCAGATCTCCCAGTTCCAATAACCTTTGCACCAGCCGCTTTTGCATCTTCTGGCATAATTTCAGGATCAGGATTTGCCATCGCAAATATGATCGGATCATCGTTCATTTGCTTGACCATATCCTGTGTTAGCAGTCCTCCAACAGATACACCAATAAATACATCTGCACCTTCTAGCACTTCTTCTAATTTACCTTCTTTTTTGTCCTTATTCGTCATTTTTGCTACTCTATCCTTCACATCATTCATCCCGTATGATCTACCTTCAAAAATAGCCCCTTTTGAATCACACATAATCATATCACGTACTCCGAAGTTATATAGCAACTTAATAATAGCGATTCCAGCTGCACCAGCACCGTTCGCTACTACTTTAATATCCGAGAATGATTTGCCTACTAATTTTAAAGCATTAATCAATCCAGCAATCGTTACAATTGCCGTTCCATGTTGATCATCATGAAATATAGGTATATTTGTCTCTTTTTTCAGCCTCTCCTCAATAATAAAACAATTTGGAGCAGCAATATCTTCTAAATTTACACCACCAAATGTCGGCTCCATTAATTTTACAGTTTGGACAATTTCATCGACCTCATGGGTTGCCAAACAAATAGGGAATGAATCAACACCCGCAAAACTTTTAAATAAAACAGACTTTCCTTCCATAACAGGTAAAGCTGCCTCTGGACCAATATTACCAAGCCCTAGAACAGCCGATCCATCACTTACAACAGCAACCATATTGCCTTTCATTGTATAGTCATATACTGTTTCTTTACGATCATAAATTTCTTTACATGGCTCTGCCACACCAGGTGAGTACGCTAAACTTAAATCTTTGGCATTACGTACTGGTACCTTGGATTGTGTCGTTAGTTTCCCTTTATTCACTTTATGCATATGTAGTGCTTCGTCCCTTAAATTAGACACAGTTTATTCGCTCCTTTAGGCAGTATTTAGTAACTTCTTTTATAAAGTGGTCAGACCACCTCTACTTAACTATTCAATTATAACAGATGGCAAGTGTGTGTAAAGCATTCCATCCAGTTCTATTTTTCTAATACTACGTTTTTCTCACCAAAAAGTTTTCGTAAAACCTGTAAACATGATTGGTTTGGATTTATTAAAAAATCACTTGATAATTGGTACGTTTTCTTTGTTACTTCATAATACATAATGATCGAAGTACTTCCAGGATAGTCATCTTTAATGTGCTTCACATTATTTAATGCATGTTCACTCTTCTGTTCAGTTACTTTGATAAATAACCGTCGATTTTGACTTTGTTCCCATTCTTTTTCATCAAATATGGAAATCTCTGATAACAGCCATTGAATTCGATTATTTCTTGATTCTATCTTACCTTTAACTAAAACAATCGTTTCCTCACTTAAAAAACGATGAGATTCTCGATATAATTCAGGGAATATAACAGCTTCCATATCATCCGTTTCATCCCCAATCGTTACAAATGCCATAGGGTCTCCACGTTTTGTGCGGATATTTTTAATAGACTGAATGATTACTGCACTTTTATTATTCCTTTGACCAACATTTTTTCGGGCATCAAGCATCGTGATAAATCCATTTTGTTCTAATGATGTTCGGTAAGACCTTAATGGATGGCTAGATACATATATGCCAAGAAGCTCTTTCTCATCAACTAACTTTTTCATTAGGCTAAAGTCAGCAATATCCACATAATTTGCTTCTATATCCAGTTGATCTTGAAAGAAGGATTGCTGGTCTGTAAATTCACGAAATAGCTCACCTTGTTCAATCGCTTGATCGATGGAGGCTAGTAAACTAGCTCTGTTTGTGAACGTGTCATCAAATGCACCTGCCATGATCAGATTTTCCAAAACTGGTCGATTGATGATCTTTAAGGAAACACGAAGACAAAAATTGAATATATTCTTAAATGGTCCCGCTTTCCTTACCTTTATAATCTCTTTAACAACTTGATTTCCAATTCCTTTAATCGATAAAAGCCCCATTCGAATAGCATTGTTCTCGACTGAAAATTTCCCGAAGCTTTTATTTATTGATGGTGGGTACACAGTAATATCAAGCTCTTTTGCTTCTTTTATATACAACTGAATTTTTTCTTGTTGATTAATAAAAGAGCTCATTAATTCTGCGAAAAAACAGACTGGATAATGTGCTTTTAAATAAGCTAGCTGATATGAAATCATACTATATGCAACTGCATGACTTCGATTGAATCCGTAGTTTGAAAATTTAACAATCCATGTAAAGATTTCATCAGCGACTTGTTGATTATAACCCCGCTTCAAGCAACCTTGAATAAACGCTTCCCTTTGTTCATCCATTACCCCTTCTAGTTTTTTACTTACGGCTCTTCTCAATATGTCTGCCTTCCCTAAAGAAAATCCAGCAAATTTATTAGCAATTTGCATTATCTGCTCTTGGTAGACAAGTACTCCATACGTTCTCTCTAAAATCGGTGCTAAATCAGGATGTGGATATGTTACTTTTTCTCTACCATGCTTCCTCGCAATATAAGTTGGGATGTATTCCATTGGACCTGGTCTATATAAAGCATTAACAGCAACAATATCCTCCAGTGAAGTTGGTTTTAGTCTTGTTAATACTTGCTTCATACCTTGAGATTCTAACTGAAATACCCCATTTGTTTTGCCTTTTTGTAATAAATCAAACGTTTTTACATCGTTTTTAGGTATGTCCTTCAACAATAATTTTTTGCCTGTTGTAAATCCGATTGTTTTCATGATTTTTTCCTGCAATGTTAAATTACGTAATCCCAAAAAGTCAATTTTTAACAATCCAATAGCTTCAAGATCGTTCATTGAAAATTGGGTTAGATTTGTTTCATTCGTACCAATAGTTAATGGAACATGATCGACGAGCGGCTTATCACTAATAACGACACCAGCTGCGTGTGTTGAAACATGTCTTGGCAATCCTTCCAACTTGGTTGCCACCGCGAATAAAGTTTTTAGTGTCTCGGATTGTATAATATATTCTTTTAACTCATTCGATTCTCTTACATATTCAACAATCGATTTATGTGCCTGTACAGGAATTTCTTTTAATATAAAATTAGCATCTTGTTTATTGATGCCCATTGTCTTAATCAATTCTCTAAGCACGGACCGTGTGGCAAAAGTTCCAAATGTAATGATTTGCGCCACATGCTCCTGACCATATTTATCCCTAACATATTCAATCACCTCATCCCTTCGATGATCAGAAAAGTCAATATCAATATCAGGCATCGTAATTCGCTCTGGATTTAAAAATCGTTCAAATAATAAATCGAATTTAATTGGATCTACTTCGGTTATGCCGAGAACATAAGCAACCAGTGAACCTGCTGCAGACCCTCTTCCAGGGCCAACTAAAATGCTATTATCCTTTGCATACTGAATAAAATCCCATACGATTAAAAAATAGTCACTAAATTGCATGGACTTAATAACATCCAGTTCGTATTTCAACCGATCAGATACTTCTTTTGTTATTTTGGTATCTATTTGTTCTATCTTGCTCCAGCACATTTTTTCCAGGTATTCATGTGCATCCATATGCTCTGGAACTGGGTATGATGGAAGCATTCGTTCATTAAAGTCAAAAGTTATAGCACACTTTTCCTGGATCCGTTGCGTTTCTTCGATAACCGCTGGCCAAAATGAATGAAACAATTTATTCATTTCGTCAATTGATCGTAAATGTCGATGTTTGACAGATGAATTCTTCTGGTCTAATGTCCAACGCTTTCCTTCCTTCATGGCCGTTAAACAGTCAAAAGCTATGTCATCATTCTCATTTACGTAACGAACATCATTAATAGCAACAACAGGTATTTGATAATGATCGTGAAATGATTTTAACGATTCCTGTATTTTCCCATCATTAACTAAACCATGGTCTTGAATGCCAATATAGAAATCATTATCAGCAAACATTTCTTTCCATCGAATACTATATTCGTAAACCTTATTGTGATCGTCTGACAGCAGCGATGATTCAATTGTTTGATTATATGCAGGAAAAATACCAATAAGATTTGAAGTATACCTACTAAGCTCTTCCCTGCCTATCGCATCAATATTATTTATGTGGATATGAGTACTTAATTTTACAAGTTGGTCGTACCCTGTATTATTTTTTGCTAACAAAATACAAGTTTCATTATTGGTATCTTCATCTGATAAATGAACAACCATTCCGATAATAGGCTTTATTCCATAGGCGGTACATGCTTTGTAAAATGGAATTACCCCATACAATACATGATCATCCGTAAGAGCAATTGCGTTGAATTGGCGTTCGCTGGCTTTTTTCACCAATTTATCTATCGTAATTGTACTATTCATCAAACTATAGCCACTTCTAACTTGCAAGTGTGTAAACGACATACTATCCCGTCCTTCTGTTTCTCTATCTCTTATTATAGCTAATCTATCAAAGGGATGCATTCATTAGAATCCAACTCAGTACATCATATCTTGTCCTCCCTAAACATACAATGTAAGGAGAATACCTCGTAGGGGAGAAAACTTTATGGAAGAACGATTTTTTGTAACATTTATTCATTGTTATTTCATTGCGTTTGGTGTAATTATTGGTGGAGCAATTATAGGAAGCATCGGTTCTTTTGCAACTGGTGATGCACCATTAACAGCTATGGGAAGAATTGCAAAGAGCCTTCGAATATGGGCTATAGTTGCTGCAATTGGTGGAACATTCGATACCATTGCCGAATTTGAAAAAAGCTTGGATGGTCAAGCAATTGATATCTTTAAACAACTATTAATTATTTTATCAGCTATGGGCGGAGTTAAAACGGCAATTGTTTTAATTAGTTGGTTTATTCAAGAGGATGTGACCTAATGCATATCCCTCCATATCATAAAAAAGAAAGCTGGCAGAGGTTCTTTGTAGGAGCATTGATTGGAGCAGTAATTGCTTATTGCATCGTAATGTATATGTACGGTTCGATGTATGAGAAATTGTTTGGAGAAAACCTTAATTTACAGTCAAAAATTACTGAACTAAAAAATCAGAATGAAGCATTAAAAGATTTGGACGAAAAATCCAAAGAAGAAATGACTGTGGAAAAGATTGAAATCGATATTATAAATAATAAAGATGAAGAACTACATATGGATCTATTAATGAAACAACAATTAGAGGAACTAATTAAAGAAGAAATAAAGCAAATTGTTGGACAGAGCGTCTCAACAATAGCCGATAGTGATAAGCTTTTGGAATCAACAATTGAAAACAAGGAGATTTCGATTGATGAATTAACCTATTCTTTCGTAGTAAAAAAAATGGTCGTAACAAAAAACGTAAAAATAGAAGTTGAGGCAGAGGTCTCTAACTAAACGTGAACATTTTATGAAATTTTCAAAAATCTATAGCAAAAATGAAATAAATTTTATAAAATAAAATTATACAAGGTAACTTTAACTTACACTTTCATATACTATTTTTGTTGAAAGGAGTGGAGTTCATATGTTGATCATGAATCAAAGACGAATTAGAGACGAAAAGATCAACCAGCTTAAGGTTGGTCAAACGGCCTACGCCGAATCAGATGAGCTTATACGTTTAATAAAAAGAGATATTGAAAAGAACGATTTACATGTACATTGTGATCAAACCGCTGCAGGATGCTGGTTTATTCCACTTCAAGGGAAAAAAAGTAGTTGAACTATTTGCTTTATAAAGTGAAACTTCATTCAGTGGAGGTTTCCTTTCCTCCCCCACTGAATGTTAGTTGAACATAATCGGACCTTTACGGGCAGTTGACACCCACTTATCTTCCTTTAATTTCTTTGTAATCTTCAAGTGGAGGGGATTTACTGCCCGTTAAGGCGGGATAAAATCTCACATAAAATGCTGATTTCTTATTAAGAAATCAGCATTTTCTTATTTGATAAAGGAACGGCACGCTTCATCAAGATCGCTTATAACTTGTTCAGTTTCTTCCCATGTATATACCGATGCGCCAGATGCCATTGGATGCCCACCACCATCATATTTTGCAGCAATTGTATTTACAACAGGACCTTTTGAGCGTAATCGAACACGAATCAAATCATCTTCTTCAATAAAGATTACCCATGCTTTTATTCCTTCAATATCTCCAAGTACCCCAACTAATTGACCCGTTTCAATCGGCTTTACATCGTACTCATTCAAAATTTCTTTCGTTAAACGGATTGTACTCATTCCGGATTCGGTAAGTTTGAAATTCTGTAGAATGTATCCTCTTAACCTCGCTATATTGCCCTGTATACTATATATTCCATCATATAACTGCACACGATCAAAATTGTATGCTACAAGCTCTGCAGCATATTGAAACGTCTTTGTCGTTGTACTTGGAAATAAGAACCTTCCAGTATCCCCTACAATACCTCCGTACAATAGTCTGGCTGCCTCATCATTCATCTTGAATCCAGCTTCTTTTGTATGTATGTAGAATTCATAAATCATTTCACTAGTTGAGCTTGCGCTTGTATCTACCCACATGATATCGCCATACTCATCAACATTTGGATGGTGGTCAATTTTTATTAGCTTATCCCCTTTATTATAACGATCATCATCAATTCGAGCTGCATTAGCTGTATCACATACAATCACAAGTGCATCATTATAAGTACTGTCGTTAATTGTATCCATTCGAACTAAAAAATTTAAGGATGGATCCTCCTCACCCACAACATATACGTTCTTCACCGGAAATGTTTGTTTGATTATTTCTCTTAATCCAGCTTGCGATCCGTAAGCATCTGGATCTGGACGCACGTGACGATGGATAATTATCGTATCGTATTCTTTTATGGATTGTAAAATTTTTTCTATATACATATTTAAAGCTCCATTCTATAACAGGATAGTCGTCAACCTTTTATTCTGGAAAAATCGTTTAAAACAAGCTAAAATAGATAAGTGTTCCATTGAAATTTAGATACAGGAGTAGATTATATGGTTATTATACCAATCATTATTACCTTGTCACTTGTTTTGTACGTGTACTACAAGGTTGCTATATTGAGAAGTAAAGACAAATTAACGCAAAGCTATTTTAACGCAAAATCACGAATATGTCTTGGTAGCTTTGTTTTCTTTTTCGCTATCAATCAATACATATTCTATGAAACAAAACTCTCCCTTTTCATTGGTATTGTCTTATTAATTCTAGGAGCTATGCAGCTTAACCTCGGATTTAAAGAAACAAAGCATTACCGTAATGAATGGAAACGATTGAATCCAGATACGTAAGCTTGTTGGATGTCTCAAAACATAGGGTCTGATCCTTATCACCTGAGATATCCTTTTTTTATAACCAGATTTCAGGCATTATCGGTCAATTAATTGGGCCATTAATAAGCCTTTCCCAACTAATTTTCGCTCATTATAAACTTCCACATCTATCTTCGCATAAATTCTACCTGCTTCTAACAATTTCGGTTTAATAATTAGTTTGCTTTCAATTTGTACAGGCTTGATAAAATAAACGGTGAGATTTTCTACTACCAGATCACCTTTTTTTACTTGTAATAGCAATCTGCTGCTCGCCTCTGTCATCAAGGATGTAAACACCCCGTTTGATAGGGTGCCTAATTGGTTTGTCATTTGTGGGGTTACCTCCACTTGAAAAACGCTTTGATCGTTCCCTAATGCTTCTAAGTTTCCGGAAATTATATCGTCAATAGTTTCACCAATTTGTGGCTGGCGCTGCATTTGCTGCAATGCTTTTAATACGTCTTGCCTGGACACGAGCCCTTGTAATGTATAGGCCTGATCCACTACCGGAACAACCTCAATACCTTCCCAAACCATCATGTGTGCAACATAGGCTAAGGACGTTTTCGCTTGGACTACGACAGGATTTTTGGTCATTACTTTTTCAATTGAAATGGATCTATCTTTACCAATAATATCTCTTGACGTCACCATTCCTATAACACGATTCTTTTCATCCACTACTGGAAACCTTGTGTGGAATGAAGATTCGTTTAACTCATACCACCGCTCCAAAGAGTCCTTTGCATATAAATAGAAAGATTGATCAAAAGGTGTGGATATGTCATCAACGAAAACAATCTCTTTTTTAATCAATTGATCATAGATTGCTCGGTTAATCATTGCTGCAACTGTAAATGTATCATAACTTGTAGATATGATAGGTAATTGCTTTTCATCAGCTAAACGTTTCATCTGTTCGTCCGTATCAAATCCACCTGTAATTAAAACGGCTGCACCTTCATTTAATGCTAACTCATGTGCCTTAATTCGGTTACCAACTATTAATAGAGAATCCGCTTCCGTATACCGCATCATCGCATCAAGCTGCATGGCTCCAATCACAAATTTACTCAACGTTTTATGTAATCCCGCACGTCCCCCTAGAACTTGTCCATCTACAATATTAATTACCTCTGCAAAAGTTAGTCGTTCAAAGTTCTCTTTCTTTTTACGTTCAATACGAATTGTCCCTACACGCTCTATTGTACTTACTAACCCTTGATTTTCAGCTTCTTTAATTGCTCGATATGCTGTACCTTCACTAACATTTAAATTTTTGGCAATTTGTCTCACCGAAATTTTATTTCCGACCCCCAAAGATGAAATGTGTTGCAAAATTTGTTCGTGTTTTGTGGGCATCTTCATCACCGACTTTCAACTGTACTAGTCTATTTTGTTGATTTTATTATACAGTTGATTTGCCAGAACCTCAATATTTTAGCGTTTGTCTGTGATTTGAACGTTCCTGTTCCATTACAGGGGAGGTGGTCATCCGTAATAGTGTTGCAAAATTTGCTCCTACCACAAATAAAAATAAGACTAACCATACACCCCAAAAGATTACTTCTATCTGTGATGTTGCTTCTGGAATAAGTGGCCAGGCAAAATATAAGAAAAAACATGCTAACAACAAACGTAAAACTGCATAATGACGCATGAATCATTCCTCCTTTTATTATAATAAATATGATAGTTTAGCTTATTTAAGAACAAATGTGAAGGTAAACAAAACAGGATAACCTAATAAATAGTTATCCTGTTTTAATCGGCAGTATAATACGTTGTATATGTTACAGTAAGATTTATATCGTTTTTATTTTTATCCAAATTGATGGTATCGATCGTTAATAAATTTTCACTGTTTTGCATGGCAATTAAAAAAGTATTCATTTCATCTAAATTATTAGCAGTTGCTTCTAATGAATAATTGTCACTGTTTACACCAACTGGTAAATCCTTCTCGGATTGTCCTTCCAGCCCTACAAATTGCAGTGATAGTATCATAACATTAGATGAAGTTGCTAATTTTTGAATATGACGGAGCGTATTATCAGGTGCTTTTTGCTTTGGTAGTTGCACTGTTATATTTTTATCATCTTGTTCTAAATTCCGATTCAATTGCTCTTCCAATTTGTTCAATTGCTTATCATACATGTCTTCCTGTTTTTCTACTGCATTTAGCTCAGCTTTCAGGGGATTAATGATGACTACATATGAAATTCCATAAACGATAAAACCAGCAACAATTAGTCCAACTAATATAAACGTATGCTTTTTTGACCAATCCTTAATCATTATTACCAAGCTCCTCTACCAGTTTATCTTTATCAAAAACGATGGTTAAAGTTGCCTGGTAACCAGACTCAGTCTTACTGACATTCGTTAATTGCGTATCTAGTGTAAAATTTTGCTCTAAAATTTTTGATACGTAATCCGCTGCAAACTGCATCCCCGTAAATTCAGCAACAATAACAGCCTGATTTTTTTCTATTTGTTGATAATGTATTAATTGATTTTCATTTGGTAATAACGCAAGCAAATACTGATATAATGCAACATTCGGTATTACACTTGATTGTATAGCAAAAATATTATGTTTCATTTGCTGGTGTTCCGCAATATGTGAATCATATTTTTTTAGCGCATTTTCATTATGTACTAGCCTTTCATTTACTGAATCGATTTTATCTGTATAATGACTTTTTTGTATGTATGCAACCCCTACAGCAAAAATCATCAAGAAAACAAATATAAATCCAAGAATAAATGGGGCAATAATTTTTTGTTGTTGTTTTTCTAGAAAATTAATTTCAGTGTTCATCTATATTTCCCCATTTCACACATCTTGTTTCAATGCTAATCCAAGAACATCAACGTACTTTTTTGCTAATTCTTCTTCCTCAAAGCTGTATATTGGAAGTGTTACTGTATTACTAAGTACGGTTTTAACAGAATCCAAGTATAGAAAATCGCCAGACAATACTAGCATATTTATCGTTGCCTCACCCTTAGTAATAGAAAACTGATAAAAATCAACTATTCGATTAATTTCAATTACAAATTCATTGATAACTTGATTTGCTGTTTCTGCATTTAATGTCACATCGTTCGTTACTATTTTCATATATCTTGTAAAAATCGCTTTATCCTGTTTAAAAGCTGTTAACACAAGAGCATCATGATTCCAATGAATGTGTAAGATATGTTCATGTTTAGCCTGCCTATGCATGTAATAATAACGAAAAACAGATAGCGATGTAAGGTCTGCAACTACTGATTTAAGACCGGATTCTGCAAATACATCCTCAAAAGCTGCTATTTTTTCTTTAGGGTAAGCATACAGCAGGATGTTTCTATTTTTTTCATCTACTTCTAAAAATTCAATTGAAATTGCAGGATTAGGAAATGGTAAATAAAAACGATTACCAATTTGTGTATGAATATACCCTAATGCCTCTGCTTTTGAAAGGGAGGCTGGAATCTCTAATTGACGGATAACTACTGTATCATCAGGTACACAAAAATTAAGTCTTTTCCGTTTCCAATTATGTTGTTGAACAAGATTTTTCATTATTTCTGTAAAAACAAGCTTATTTACAATCGTTCCATCTTTAATCGTGTCTTTTGGCAATTCAACCTCACCATGTGTAATCAAACCGTCATTAGTTGGATTTTTATGGTATGTATAACGTAGAACACGGTTTGTAATAACGATGTTCACCCTACCATTATTGACCAATCTCATATTTTGCACCTACTTACATAAATGAATTAAAGTACCAATCCAGTAATGAATCACCATAATAATAGCTTACTAGGGCAGCAATTATTATATATGGACCAAACGGAACTGGCTGTTTACGATCAATAACTTTAAATAAAATCAGAAGTATACCAACAATAGCACCGAACATACAGGAAAGAAAAAATACGAGTAAAACATTTTTAATCCCTAATACAATGCCTAAAACACCAAACAATTTCATATCACCTGCACCCATACCTCCTCGGCTTATAAATATCACAGAAGCAATGATAACGAACCCAATCACTGCTCCTAAGATTGCCGACCACCATGGGTCAAGCGGCTGCATAAAACGGATGATAATGAACAATGGCAGGAAAAATAATAGTACGTTGTCTGGTATGATCATATATTTACTATCAGAGACGAATAGAATCATCAACATTGATACGAATAATAAAGCAATAACTAATTCCGAAGTTAAACCAATCGTAACGTAACTTAACGCAAAAAGAAAACCTGTTAATAGCTCAACCAATGGGTATATCAGGGAAATTTTTCCTTTGCAATGATGGCATTTACCGCCCTGCAGAAGATACGACAAAACAGGGATAAGCTCAAACCACGATAAAATATGATTGCATTGCGGACAAATGGAACGATCATTAGTGAATGGTAGCCTTTTAGGAACACGCAGGCCAACAACATTGAAGAAAGAGCCGAATGTTAGGCCGAGAAGGAATAAAAATATAATCATTATTATATTCATTAGTAGGCACCTTTTTCTTGTGAAATTAAATTTAATAAACGCCCAGCAATCAACTGTTGCAAGGGCGTTATCTATTGATTAATAATTCTATTATTCTTTTGTAGTAGGTTCTTTTGTAGTAGATTCTTTAGTAGTTTCTTTTGTATAAGTAATTTTATCATTCTCTTTTTTTACATTTCCAGAATAAACTTTGCCGTCTTCATTAGGA
Organism: Virgibacillus ndiopensis; assembly: GCF_900187325.1. Taxonomy (GTDB): domain Bacteria; phylum Bacillota; class Bacilli; order Bacillales; family Amphibacillaceae; genus Virgibacillus_E; species Virgibacillus_E ndiopensis. The sequence goes on from NZ_FZMZ01000005.1 coordinate 993,516, forward strand.
ACTTCTGGAATTTCTTCTAAATATCCTTTTGTTACTAATTCAGAAACAGAAAGAGGCAATTCTTCTCCACTCACATCCGCCAATCTACCAGCATTCTCTATCAGCTTAATATTTGCTTCATCAGCTTTTTCCTTCGAATCCCCAACAACATTTCCAATAGTAGGTACTGCTATCGCAACAATAATAGCTAATATAGCAATGACCGCTAGTAACTCAACCAATGTAAATCCCTTTTCTTTTTTAAGCACCTTTCTTAACCGTTCGAGCATAAAGACCCCCACCTTTAAATAAATTATTCATTTATGTAAATTAAGTCGACCGGTTGCACTACTTACTCCAGATTTCCCAAGTGCCCAAATAGAGAAAATCTATCATCATATCCTACTTTTTTCCTATATACATTATACTCGTTAACTCAACAAAAATCTATAACTTTCTACTGAATTTTTTCAAATAAAGAAAACATTGGGATTACTACCGCAGCAATAATACTACCAATAATACCTGTAAGTATAATGATCATTAGTGGCTCAATTAACGTTTTAATTCTCTCAGATAACTGTTCCACTTCCTGCTCATAAAAATCAGCTACCTTCTTTAACATATGGTCTAATGTACCTGTTTTTTCACCAATTTGAATCATCTGAATAACTAAAGCAGGAAATGCCCAATGGTCTTTCATTGACTTTGTAATAGATTCTCCGACTTCTAATGATTTCCGCGCTTGATCTAGAATCTCTTGAATAACACGGTTTTCAACAACCTTCTCGGTTATATCGATGGATTGTAAAATGGGTACTGAACTATTAACTAGGATACTCATTGTTTGCGTCATTCTAACCAAAATCCCTTTATGGACCAATATTCCAAGAAAAGGAAATTTCATTTTTACTACATCCACACGATAATGAAACGAATTATATTGCATTAGATATTTATAGAGTACTAAACATAAAATTACTACTATAAAAAAGACCCACCAAAATTCTGCAACAATATCACTTACGCTTAGAATCAATTGCGTAAATGCCGGTATCTCCTCACCAAATGAGTTAAACATACTTACAAATTGAGGTACGATAAATACTAATAAAAAAATACTTAGTAAAAACGTAATTACTCCAACTACACTTGGATATAACATAGCTGAAAGGACTTTTTGTTTGTTTCGATATTCTTTTTCATAGTAATCGGCCATTTGACTTAATATTTCATTCAGTTTTCCACTTGCTTCACCAGCACGGGTCATATTAACTAATAATAAGGGGAAAACTTTTGGCTGACGTTCCATTGACTTTGACAACGATTGTCCTTGTTCCAAGTTTTTAGTAATATCCGTTAATGCATTTCTTAGTACATAATTATTCGTTTGCTTTATCATTGTCTTTGTTGCAGCTGATATTGAAATTCCTGCATGAATCAATGTGGAATATTGCCTCAGAAAAATAACAAACTCTTTATTTTTTATTCGTTTATTTAAAAGAATATCCTTGTTCCATGGCTTTGTTTCTGTAATATCAAAAATATACAATCCTTTTTTTTCTAAAGATTGTAAGGCATCATCTTTAGAATCCGCTTCTATTTTTCCTTTTATTTTTTGACCAGATAACCGTTTACCACTATATTGATAGTTCACTTGTTATAAACCCCCTTCCTCTAAAAAAGGAGAAGCAGTTTCAAATGCAATTTTATCTTCTTGAAGTAACCGTTTAAGATCCATCTCCAATGTATGCATCCCTATATTTCTTGACGTTTGCAACACATTTTTCACTTGATGTAATTTTTCATTTCGAATTAAATTTTTTACTGCTGGTGTATTTACCAGAACTTCAGTTGCTACACGTCGTCCCATATTGTCTTTCGTAATAACCAAACGTTGGGATATAACTGCATTTAAAACAGTTGATAGTTGAATACGAATTTGTGTTTGCTGCTCGGCAGGGAACACATCAATCATACGCTCGACTGTTGAAACAGCATCAGTTGTATGCAAGGTCCCTAACACTAGATGCCCCGTTTCAGCGGCAGTAACAGCTGTTGAAATTGTTTCTAAATCGCGCATTTCTCCAACTAATATCACATCAGGATCCTGTCGTAAGCTAGCTCTTAATCCGTTCACAAAACTATTTGTGTCAAATCCAATTTCACGTTGGTCAATAACGGATTGATCATGATTGTGAATATACTCAATCGGATCTTCAAGTGTAATAATATGTTTTTGCATTGTTTTATTCATATAGTCAATCATAGATGCTAGTGTCGTACTTTTTCCACTTCCCGTTGGACCAGTTACAAGCACTAGACCCTGTTGTTGATGAATAATTTTTTTGGTGATTTGCGGTAAATTCAGATCTTCAATTGATGGTATTTTAGTCGGAACAATGCGTATAGCAAGTGATAGTTCCCCACGTTGGTAAAACGTATTAATACGAAATCTTGATATACCACTTATCCCATATGAAAAATCTAGTTCCCGCTTATCCAATAATATTCCCCATTGGTCATCTGAGATTACCGCCTTAACAATATTTTTAGTAATTGATGGCGTAAGTTTTTGCTCATCTTGTTCAACTAAATTGCCATTGATCCGAAATACAGGAGCTTTTCCAATTGTTAAATGCACATCTGAAGCATTCATTTTGTAGGCATGCGCTAACCATTTATCAAATTGTTCTTTCACTGATAAGCCTCCTATACACTTATTGATACTTGTAAAATTTCCTCAAGCGTCGTTAATCCGGCGTTAACCTTTTCTAACCCATCTTGTATCAAAAATGACATACCCTGTTTTTCTGCATAGGAGCGAATAGTAGCTAGGGGTTGATTGCTAAGAAGCATACCTTTTATCGTATCATCAATAACTAGTAACTCTTGTATAGCTAATCTTCCACGATAGCCTTGCTGGTGACAGCTACTACATCCCTTTCCAACATATACATTTTCAACCTTAACACCATGTTTCTTAAATATTTCTTTTTCCATTTGCGATGGCTCTCTTTTTGTTCTACAGTCACGACAAACCTTACGTACTAAACGTTGTGCAATGATACCAGATAAGCCAGATACAACTAAGTAAGGCTCTATCCCCATATCAATTAACCGTGGTATTGAATCAATTGCACTATTTGTATGTAAAGTGCTAAACACTAAATGTCCAGTCAAAGAAGCCCGTATCGCAATCTCAGCAGTTTCCTGATCACGAATTTCTCCGACCATAATAACATTTGGATCCTGTCGTAGAATCGAACGTAAACCGTTGGCAAATGATAGACCTATCGAACTATTAACCTGAACCTGATTAATACCTTCTAATTGATACTCTACAGGATCCTCAACTGTGATAATGTTTACATCTTCTCGATTTAATTGGTTGATGGATGCATACAATGTAGAAGTTTTCCCAGCCCCTGTAGGACCTGTTAATAATACAAGACCCGATGGTTGAGAAATTAATTTTTTATATTTTTTAAAGTTTTCTTCTGAAAAGTTTAGATCACTTATCTGTATCAATGCATTATTTAAATCTAAAATTCGAATAACAACTTTTTCACCGTGAACAATTGGGAGACAAGATATCCGTAAATCTACTGGTGTAACACCTACTGTAGATTTGATTCTTCCATCCTGTGGAAGTCTAGTTTGTGTAATATCCATATCTGCCAATATTTTTATCCTGGTAATTAACGCGTTTTGCATATGTTTAGAGACTACCTTTTCCGTCTGCAATCTTCCATCAATCCTGTAGCGAACATGGACACTTGATTCTTGAGGATCAATGTGAATATCACTAGCCTTTAATTGGACTCCAGTGGATAGAAGCTGATCAAGCATCCGAATAACCGGTGCCTCATCCTCTTCATTGGCGCTCTCTACCAAGAGTTCTGAATCGTTTTTAAAGTAAAATTTATTAATTGCATATAAAATATCATCTTTCGCTGCAATAACTGGAGAAATAGTAAGACCTGTTGCCATTTCAAGATCATCAATTATGTAATAATCCATTGGGTCCTTCATCGCTATTAATAACGTATTATCTTGTATATTTAACGGCATTATATAGCTTGCCTGCGCCATTTCCTTTGAAACATAACCGAGTACACGATCGTTAATTGGATAACGGTATAGTGAAACATGTGGTATACCAAGTTGAAACTCAAGAACCTCAATTAATTGTTTCTCTGTTATGAATCCACGCTCAAGCAAAGCATCCCCAAGCTTTTGATCTTCTTTTTTATTTTTTAATGCTTCATTTAGTTGACCTTCATTAACAAGACCGGCATCCTGAAGCATTTCCCCTAAACGCTTTCGTGTGTTCATTCACCTGCACCGCTTTCAATTTTGATTTTTACCTCACCTTTTGCAGTGTTATTGGCTTCAAAAGCTTTCCCAATACTTTCAAACGTTACCGTAACTGAAGAGTTATCCCTATTTACAACAACATGAATATCTATTATTTCAAAGGTTCTATTATTACGGTCTATTTCAAACGGCTTGTTGTTTAGTGCATCATAACGTAATTGGTGAATAAAACCGTTTATCTCTTGTTCCAATAATCTTTTGTTGTCTGTATTATTATCTATAATTGATGTAAGTTCTGTTTGATTATTTACTATAAGCTGCTGAAAATAATCAACACCCATTTTGGCTACCAGTTCTGCATCAATTTTCTTTTCCATCGTTGTTACTTGTTTGGTGCTGTTAACAGCTTGGGTAACTTGGACTGTTACAAATATAAGGAATATTGTAATTATCAACATCGTTAAAACTAACGCAGCGCCAGTTTCATTTTTGAATTTTTTCATAACGTATCCTCAGAAATATATGTAAATGAATCACTGGTCAATGTTTCATTCGTTGTATAGATTTTTATATGTGTGCGATATAAATTCACTTCATTTTCTTTACATAAACTTAATGTTGCATTATATTCCCTATTATTTAATGTATATTTTTTAAAAAATTTATCTTCACCCTCATTTTGACTGCAGTTATTTATCTTTGCATCATAAAATTCAGTTATATTTACAGTTTTCACCTCACTGGCAACTCTACTTAATAGGTTACTAGATACTAATTCATTATCTGTGTGTGTTGACCAATTCATCATTTGGGGAAGAATCGGCAAAAAAACTGCAGCAATTAATCCTAATAGTGCAATGGATGCAATAATTTCTATTAAGGTGAATCCATGACTATTCTTTTTTGTCTTTTTACTATACAATAGAATACACCTCATATATATGACTTTATACCTATTATATCATGATATTGGATGTGTAAAAGATGAAGATTCAAGTATTACAAAGTCAAAAAGGAATAACTTTAGTGGAATTGCTGGCAGCAATCACACTATTTGCCATTGTAATCGTCTTTTCTTCTACCTTGATCGTCCATTTTTCGGCAAACAATCAAAAAACCAGTGATTCTATTGAAATGAGTCAAGATGTGAACGTAATAATCAGTCAGCTACGGAATCAGTACTATAATGAAAATACTGAACTTTGCATACATAATGAAGATATCTCAATAAGTAATTATACTATTGTTAATGGAGGGGACCCTGAAGGGAATAATCATTTGAAAATTACCAATGGTTGTATTCAAAATGTAGATAATTCAAAGCCAATTAAAATAAATATACAGTTTAAGAATAAAACCGGTAATCAATTCGCTCTTAATACAGCTTTTAGTACGAGTAAACCGCATGTATTAACTGTGTCAACAAATAACGATGATACTGAATTACCAGATGACAATGATTACCAGGATTTCCCCTGTAAAACTAACGGAAGTATTACAATTTCTGAAGACGTAAAACTACGAAAAGGTGTATGTCCAAATGATACGTTTATTGTAACTGGCGCATTGACAACATTAGGAAAAATATCTCTACAACATGATGGGGTTACATTGAAGGTAGGTGGATCGGCACATTTCATAAAAAAAGTATGGATGGCACAAACGGCTAAAATAGACATCTCAGGAGCGGTAGCCTTTAATCAAATTGTTTTAATGAATAAAGATAGTTTAATGAGGGTTGGCGGCGCTGCTAATTTTACAGAAGATCTGCAAATGAAAAAAAATAGTTCAATAAATATTGGAGGATCAACCATTTTCTATAAAAACATCACTATGAAAAAAGGGGCTGAAATCACAACTTCATCTGCTATTATTTTTGGAAATGCTACTTGTAATAATGAAGAAATTTCCTTTACTAATAAAAAACTTACATGTAAGAAATAAGAAAAGGAACATGGTGGCTAGTCCATGTTCCTTCCATCATCTTTACAACAACAACTCATCGCCAATCGCCATCACTCTACCCTCACCAGTTTTAACCTTTCGAACAAACTGATCCGGATCCTGCTTAATTACAGGAAATGTATTGTAATGCACTGGAACTACTATTTTTGCATTAATCCAATCGGTTGCTATTAATGCATCCTCAGGTCCCATAGTAAAATTATCACCAATTGGTACAAATGCAACATCAATATTATTCATGTCACCGATCAGTTTTAAATCAGAAAATAATCCAGTATCACCTACATGATAAATTGTTTTTCCTTCAGCAGTGAACAATATCCCACCAGGCATTCCAGTATAAACAATTGAATTATCTTCTTCCGTATACGAGGAACCATGAAAAGCTTGCGTAAATTTCACCTTTCCAAAATCAAATTCATGTGCACCACCAATATGCATTGGATGCGTATTCAACCCCTTGAATCCAAGGTATACTGCAAGTTCATTTGGTGCAACAACTAACGCATTATTACGCTTAGCTATTTCAACTGTATCCCCTACGTGATCATTATGACCATGGGTTAGTAAAATAACATCTGCTTCTACTGTGTTTGCATCTAAATCACATGCTTCATTTCCTGATATAAATGGGTCGATTAATACTTTATGATTGTTTGTTTCAATTCTGACAACCGAGTGTCCGTGATATGATAGTTTCATCTTATTCTCTCCTTTATATAGTTTAACTCTACTCTATATATTCAATAGAGTTTCCATATTTCCTTTACCCGATCAATAGTTTTTCCATGCATTTTCATAAATTTGAATAAGGTTCGGATCAATTAATGTATTTGGCTTTAAATCAACATATTTTCCATTTTCTTTAATAATTTTATTATCTTCATCTTTGCCAAAATCGGTTAGACTTGGCAGCATATCTGTTGATAGAAATCGTGTTGGAACATCTATATCAATCGTATCCAAATTAATTTCTTTTCTACTTGCCATTACAAAGCCCCAATTTCCAAAGCTTGGTACGTCAACATGAAGATTGTCCACGTACATTCCCGTAGATTCTATTGTTTCCGAAATTGTCCAATACACTTGTGTAGCAAATACAGGACTTGTAGATTGAATCATAGCTGCACCGTCTGGTAGTAAATGATTTCGAACTAATGAGTAGAATTCTTTTGTGTATAGTTTGTTCAAACTTTCATTGTTAGGATCTGGTAAATCAACAATGATAACATCAAACCATTCATCAGTATTCTCCAGATATTTAAAAGCATCTTTATGAATTACATTAACTTTATCATTTTTTAATGATCCTTTATTTAATTGAAGTAATTGTCGGTTGGTTTTTGCCAACTTAACTACTGCAGGATCAAGGTCAACAAGTGTTATCTGCCCGACATCATCATATTTCAAGATTTCTTTAGCAGCTACTCCATCTCCACCGCCTAAAATCAAAACATTGTCATGTGAAGATGCAAAAGCCATGGTCGGATGAACAAGTACTTCATGATATCTGTACTCGTCTGTTGAACTAAGTTGTAACGATCCATCTAAAAATAATCTTGTATCCCCTTGATCTTGAGTTAAAATAATTTTTTGATACTTGCTTTGTTCCATATAAGTAATTGGATCTTTATAAAGTTTCTGTTCAAACGAGAACGCCATTTCCTCACCAAAAAACAAGCCAATTACCAATAAAATTCCAATAAACACTCCAAACACAGCATGTATTCTGAATCGTTTTATCTCTTTTCGAAACAGCCATAACACTGTTAAAGCAACTACAAGATTAATACAACCAACTAAAAATGCGGTTTTTACCATTCCAAATTGTGGACGTAATAAAAAGACAAATAATAGCCCACCAACTAGTCCACCCGCATAATCTGAGAAAAGAACCCTAGCTGTACTTTGGTTTAACGTTACTCCGATTTCATTTGCTTTTCGTATAAGAATCGGTAATTCAACACCCGTTAATGCCCCAACCAAGAATGTTATAAAATATAAATAAAAGGCATCCGTTCCTTCTGGTGCGAATGCAGTAATACCAAACATTGTAAAACTAGAAAATCCACCAATAACTGCAACACCAAATTCAATCCAAATGAATGTAATAATTAAATTTTTCATTACTTTTTCGCTTATACTAGCACCAATTCCCATACCTGTTAAAAACAACGATATTGTTAACGTGTATTGCTTTACACCATCACCTAAGATGTAAGATCCTAACGCCCCAAATAACACTTCAAAAATGATGCCACAAATGGAAACGATCCCAGATGCCCAATAAATCAACTTACTTTTTCTTACGGCTAGCTCGTCCAATTCTACCACTCCATCATTCTCAAAATAACGAGGCGGTCAAGCAAAATTTGCCGACCGCTCCATTACATTTCTATAATTTGTTTTCAGTCTCTACTATGTTTCCTGTTACGTAATTGATGCACCAATAACAAATGCTAAACCAATTGATACTCCTATTGATATCGTTCCAACAGCAATGTTATTTTTCAATAATTGCTCTTCAACAGAGAATGAACGTGTAAATAAATCAAACAATACATAAGCAATCAATTGAAGTACGACACCGTAAGCACCCCAGATGATCGTTTCGTAAATCGCCGTGCTATTGTAGATAGCAAATGCTAAAACAATACATATTCCGATTATTTTACCCGCAATAGATAACGCAACAGCTTGATTACCCTTTTTGACTTCTTCCATATCTTTATATTTTCTTGTCATATTCTCAAAAATTACTAAACCAATTAAAACAATTAATACAGATATAACAAAATAAACAAATGTCGCTAAAAATGGTCCCATTTTATCACACTCCTATTATTTTCCTGCACCTGGTCCGCCACCTCTAAATGAAGTATCACCACGTTTATGTGTTCCATAACCACTACCGGTATATCCACCGTAACAATTTCCTGACTTACACTTTTTAGCTCTTTTCTTTCCCCAATCATCCACATCAAGGAAGTCATCTAACAACCTATATGCAAAATACGTTTGTAAAAAGCTTGGTGAATAATTGCGTCGTACAAATTCGTCCTCTGCAACTTCAATTAATAACACATCATTATCTTCATCATTTACCTTTAATGTAACAAAATGTTCTGGATAAACTAAGATTTGTTGATTGTCTTTAACTTCACTAACCTTATCGGGTTTCATTTTAGATGACAGTACAGTTGCTAACTCTGATAATTCAAATACTTTTGTTGCATAAATCTCTGCACTTTGGTTCCCTTCACCAGACACAACATCCATCAAGGTAAAATTTGCTTCAATAATGTCATCTATTTCGTTGCTAGTGTTGCCTTTTATTTTAGAAATAAGTTCTTCTTTACTTGGTTCTTTTGGAACATCCTCTGATGTTATTGTTACATCCTCTTGCATACCGCGGTCATCAAAGGGGGATGAACAAGCAGTCATCAATAACATAATTAATACAAAGCCTATGTAAACACTCCATTTTTTTAACAAACAAATACCCCCTCTCTTTCTAGAATGAGTGAGGGACAGCCAACCCATAGGGTACTGCCCCTTTTATTAATATGATAAGCTTTTATTCTTTACCCATCTTTTTCTTTAATGCTGCCAATTCATCATCAACATCGTTTTTCTCTAAATCTTCGAATTCATCGTCTAGTGTACGGCTTGCACGAGATAAATCTTCACTAGTTTCTGCTTCTGCTTCGAAACGCATAACTTTCTCTTCCATGCGCTCAAATCCTTGTTTGGAACTGTCACTGCCGATAGAGGACATTGTTCTATTCATTTTAGTTCTTGTTTTAGCAGATTCCGCACGTGCTTTCAAGGAATCTTTTTTCAATTTCATTTCTTGATATTCTTTTTTCATTTCTTCTAGCTTATTACGGACTAACTCTGAATCAGCTTTAGCACGTTCCCATGATTCTTTTAATACATTAGCTTGACTTTCATGATCATTTTTATCTTGAAGTGCACGACGCGCTAAATCTTCATTCCCTGCTTCAATTGCTTGTTCAGCCTGTTTTTGTCTCTTGTCAACCATCGCTTGCGCATCATCAGCTTTTCGTTTTAGCATTTTCTCATTTGCAATTTGTTTTGCTACAGCTGATTCTACTTCACGAATATCCTCCGCCATATCACGCATAAATTGATCGAGCATTTTTACAGGATCTTCTGCCTTATCTAACATTGCATTTAATTCAGAACCAACCACAGTTGTTACGCGTTTAAAAAATTTAAACATTATTTTTCCTCCTCTAATTATGATCCAGCTAATATTTTTATTTCATAAGCTTCGATTGGATAACCATAGCTTGCTTCAATTTCTGTTCCCCAGGATTCAAAGCTTAAGAAGTGTTCTTCCTCTGCGTCACTATAATCTGCGTAACGTGTTTCCACGCCACGTAGATTCGCACTCCTGCCTTCTCCAACTACACGAGCAGTTCCTCGTTCCTCGAGAAAATATTTTTTACCTTCATAGGTCACTTCCTTCGGATAAGGATTATCTACTGGAAGTTGAATTTTTTTGTAAATTCCTAGTTCCAATTCATCATCCATTTCAGCAGCTAACCAAATCGTATCATGTCCTTCTAATAATTGATAGCTGTACCATTCATAACCGCCATCACGATAAGTAATTTTCCCAACAACTTCATAATCCCTTAGGTCATACGTTAAAATGTCACCTATTTCAATTGACAAAACAGTCCGCTCTTTTGGTGCTGGTTTATCATCCCGCTTCTTTGAAAAAAGATTTCCAAACAGTCCCACTGCGTCACCTCTTTACATCTTAAATGGTACTTACATCTTGTAATACGATTATATTATCAAAAGGTTTCAAAATAAATTAAGAAATTTTATACACACTAGATTTTAGGAATCCAAATATTTTTTTGATATACTGAGGTTATTCTATGATTATGAGGTGATAAAATGACAAGTCGACTTGAAACACTACTAGAAAAGATGAATGACAGTAACTTAGATGGTATGCTCGTCACTTCAACAGCCAATTTTTATTATTTAAGTAATTATTATACAGATCCTCACGAAAGGGTAATTGCTTTATACATAAGTAAATTCAATGATCCATTATTGATTCTCCCAGCAATGGAATCTGAAGACGCCAGAAAAGCTGGGTGGGAATTTGAAATCCTTGGCTACAGTGATCACGAAAACCCTTGGGAGCTGTTCGATAAATTTTTGAAAAAAGCTGGAAAGATTCCACAAACATTAGGAATCGAACACGATCATATTACATTGGAACGCTTCAATCATGTTAAGCATATTTTACCACAGGCAACCATTCATAATGCACAAGATATGCTAGCTAATTTACGCGTAATAAAAAGTAAAAAGGAATACACATTACTAAAACAAGCAGCAAGTCTTGCCGATTTTGGAGTTGAAACAGGCATAAAAGCGATTCAAGAAGGAGTCAGCGAGTTAGAGATAATTGCAAAAATTGAATACGAATTAAAAAAACAAGGAATCCAGGGTATGTCTTTCTCCACAATGGCATTATCTGGTACAAAAACAGCGTCACCACATGGAAATCCTGGGATGAAAAAAATTGAAAAAGGCGACTTGATGTTGTTTGATCTCGGTGTCATATATGAGGGTTATTGTTCTGACATCACGAGAACAGTTGCTTATAAATCAATTACTGATGAACAGAGACAAATTTACAACACTGTCCTTGATGCTGAGAAGAAAGCAATTGAAGCATCGCGAGTAGGTACACCTGTAGGAAAAATTGATATGGTAGCACGGAATCATATCGAACAAGCTGGTTACGGTGAATACTTTACCCATCGAATTGGACATGGATTAGGAATTGAAACACACGAATATCCTTCCATGCATAGCAAGAACGAGCTAGCCTTACAAGAAGGTATGTGCTACACAATCGAACCAGGAATTTATGTTCCAAACACAGGAGGGGTTCGAATTGAAGATATGATTTATATGACAGCTAAAGGACCTGAACAACTGACAAAATCACCTAAAGAGCTAACAATTATTGAATAGAAAAAATGGTACGCCTACTCAAAAGGTGTACCATTTTTATTTCTCAACAAAGATTCCGCAGTTTCCATAAGCACTTCCCACAACTTTTTTATCTATTAAGGCGTTGTTAAATGAGGTTCAGCAGCTAGACGAAAAAACGTTAACGATAGCGATGAATTACATCAAGTCCACCAGTAATTTCAAAAATAGATCCTGTAATCATATCAGAATCGTTGTCACATAAAAACATGATAGTCCTGGCAATATCCTCTCCAGTACCTGATCGTCCAATAGGAGTAGCTTCATCATGAAATTTTCGACTATCTGATATACTTGACTCCTTCATTTCTCCGACAATATTACCTGGGCAAACCATATTTGATGTAATTTGGTATTCTGCTTCTTCAAAAGCAACAGTTTTTGTCAATGAAACTAGACCACTTTTTGCTGTAGCAAATGCAGAACGATATAACCATCCTGAAGCACTATTTGCACCTTGAAATCCGTAATTGATTATTCTTCCAAACCTTTGTTCTCTCATATATGGAATTGTCAGCTTTAATAAATAAAAAGCAGCATCCAAGTTTCCGCGCATCATTTCATGCCATTCATCTTCAGTATAATCTAATAATTTTTTCCTTTCAAAAACAAATGGCCCCGCATTATTAATAAGAAAGTCGATTCCACCATGATGTTCTACAGCTTCACTCACCAAATTTTCAATGTCTTTCTTGTCTGTTACGTCTGTTTTTACAATATGTATTAATTCACGATAATCTGCTAAATCGTCCATAACTTCTTTTGCTTTTTCATAATTGCTTCGATAGGTTGTTGTTACATAATGTCCTGCTTTAACAAATGCTTCTGTAACCATTCTTCCTAATCCAGATGTACCTGCAGTAATAAGTGCATGCCCCATTTTTGCTCCTCCTTTTTGTCTTTGTACAAAAAAGCGAACCAGTTAATCATGAATGGAATTATACCATAATATACTAGGATTAAGAAGCAACTTGACTAACTGAAAATAATCCACCCTATTAGGATGGATTATTAACCACTAGTTTTTCTGATTATTATACGTGTGAATACTCCTGTTATTGGACAAACTCTCTTTGTCCTCAATAACACCACTCTGATAACTTTCAATCAGCTGGTTTTGTACAGACGCGATACCTTGCTTATCTTCAAAAAGTTTATCATTTTTAGCCAAAAATATCACCTCCACATTTAGTATGCACACATATTATTCACATTACTTCTGCCATTTTAAGTAATTTATTGTTATCACTACCTGCAAAAAGGGTATATAAATAGTATTATAAAGAAAAGGGGGAGATGTAAAATGGATTTTGAGTACAAAAATATTGTTGTTGCAGTTGATGGATCAAAAGCATCAGAAATTGCATTTGAAAAATCGTTAGATATTGCAAAACGAAATGAAGCAAAATTAATTCTCGCCCATGTCGTTGACTCAAGAACATTTGCAACTGCAGAAGCATATGATCGTACATTGGCAGAACGAGCAGAAGACTATGCAACCGACTTATTAGATGGATATTCATTAAAGGCGAAAGCTGCAGGTGTCATTAATATTAAAAAAGCTGTAGAATACGGCTCTCCAAAAGTAAAGATTGCAAAAGACATCGCCAAAAAACATAAAGCAGATCTTATTATTTGTGGTGCTACTGGAATGGGTGCAGTTGAGCGATTTTTAATCGGAAGCGTATCAGAAAGTATAACCCGTTATGCCAGTTGTGATGTCCTCGTTGTTCGATAAAACTATAAATAACGCCTCCGAAATTAGAAGGCGTTATTTACATATATCTTTTTTAATTTCATGCACAATATGTGAAAGTTCAGGAAGTATTAATTTTTCCATCGCTAGTTTCACAGCTCCACTTGATCCTGGAGTTGAAAATATTGCTGTATGGTTACTTACACCAGCTATTGCTCTTGATAATATCGCAGCAGAGCCAATATCCTCCTGGTAGCTTAGCATCCGGAATAATTCGCCAAACCCTGGTAATTCTTTATCCAATACATTTTTAACCGTTTCAATAGTAACATCCCGGTACGCAATTCCAGTACCTCCATTTATTAAAATGACATCAATATCGGAATTGTCACACCCAGCATCAATCATATTTTGTATGGAGGTTTGCTCATCAGGAATAATTTTCTTTATTTCAACATAATGACCCGATTTTTCTAAAAGCTCGATCATTAACTTTCCACTTTTATCTGTTATTTCTGTTCTTGTATCACTAACGGTTATAACCATACATCTTAACGTTTTCAAATTACGTTTATGTTGTTCAACAGACATAATCATCCACCTTTCAATTATTAAAAAGGTTTTGATACGAATATTACATATCAAAACCTCTCATAAATCATGATGTCAATCTTACCGTGTCTCGTGCGATCATGACCTCTTCATTAGTAGGAATAACAAATACTTTAACAGGTGAATGTGGGTAATTAACAAATGTTTCCTTCCCTCGAATTTGATTCAGGGTAGGGTCCCAATATACTCCCATAAACTCTAACCCTGTCAACACTTTTTCTCTAATCGTAGCACTATTTTCTCCAACACCCGCTGTGAAAATAATCGCATCTACACCAGACATCCTTGCAGCATAGGATCCAATATATTTGTGAATACGTGCTGCAAAAACATCTAAAGCTAACTCTGCACGTTCATTTTCAGAAGCTTGTTGTTCAATATCACGTAAATCACTTGAGAATCCTGACAATGCTAGCATTCCACTTTTTTTATTTAAGACATTTATTACTTCGTCTGCAGATTTACCAGTCTTGTCCATAATATAAGGGATTAGAGCAGGGTCAATATTACCGGAACGAGTACCCATGGTAACCCCTGCAAGTGGGGTAAAACCCATAGACGTATCAATTGATTTACCATATTCAATTGCCGCAATACTAGCTCCGTTACCTAAATGACAAGAAATCAAACGTAATTGACCAAGAGGAATATCTAGTAGTTCCGCTGCTCGTTGTGATACATACTTATGTGATGTGCCATGAAACCCATATTTCCGAATTCCATATTCCTCGTAGTATTCGTACGGTAAACTATACAAATAAGACTTCTCAGGCATTGTTTGATGAAACGCAGTATCAAAAACAGCCACCATAGGTACATTAGGCAAAACTTCTTTGAATGCCATTACGCCGGTTAAATTAGCTGGATTATGAAGTGGTGCAAGTTCCGATACCTCTTCAATTTCACGTATAACTTCATCTGAAATTCTTACAGAGTCCGTAAAACGTTCTCCACCATGGACAATTCGGTGACCAATTGCACTTATTTCTTCAAGTGATTGTATGACACCAGAAGTTCTTAATCGTTTTAACAACCATTTAACGGCAGTTTCATGGTTAGGGATTTCCGTAACAACACTATCCTTCTCACCGTTAATCGTTATCGTAAAAATGGATTTTTCCAATCCAATCCGTTCGAATAATCCCTTTGCCAATACTTTTTCTTCTGGCATTTGAATCAATTGATATTTTAAGGAGGAACTTCCGGCATTTATTGCCAATATATTACGCAACACAATCATCCCCTCAATCAAAATATTCTCTAAACCATTCATTCATTTGATTTAGTATATCATCCATTGCTTTTGCGTTTTTAAACGAAGGAAGATTTACGAGCAATGGTTGCTTAGGTGTAGCAGTTTGTTCCCCTTTCTTCTGAAGAACAAGAATACTTTTGATATTCTTTTTTGATTTAAAAGCACTTTCGGGCAAACGCAGAACACCTATTATATGTGCATTTTCCTGTAGAAATTCATGAAGTTTGTCCGATTGGTCACTATCAAATAAAAATTCCGGTATTACAAAAATTAAGTAGCCACCGTCCTCAGTATATTTCAAACTTTGCTCAATAAACAAATGGTGTGAATAGGAATGCCCACTATCTGCTTTTAGTTCATATTCATTAGCCCGAATATCATCAGGATAATAACCCACTGGTAAATCAGCAACGAGTAAGTCAACCGGATCCATTAAAAATGGTCGTAAACTGTCTTGATGGAAAAAATCCACATTTACTTTTTGTAAATTTGCATTTAATAACGAAAGTCGAATAAGTGTTGGATCAATTTCACTACCAAAAGCCTCCGTCGGCTGTTTTAAGTGATTGACAACAGAAGTTAATAAATTCGCAGTCCCGCTTGCAGGGTCAAATATTCGAACCTTTTCCTTGCCTTTGGTGAGTTTTTCAGCTAGATAACTAACTAACAATGCAACCGTTTCAGGAGTCATAAGATGTTGTTGCTGAGTGGAATCTTTCATCCCTTTTAGGATTGCTAACTGAATCGCCTTACGTATGTCAACTGTCTGATATAAAGAGAGTTCAACTTCCTTTAAAGCGTTCTGTATTTTTTGTGATAATATATCGTCAATGTCTTCTGAAACATCATGATAAAAAAGACATTCAAGTGCAGTTGCTAAACTATCTAAATATGGTTCGTTATCATGCTGTTGAATTGATTCAGTTGTTTGATCTAACCATTTGTATAGTTTTTCAACATTAGAATTTTCCATATATAAATATCGCCTCCGTTCCTACCTTTTCAAGCTTATCTATTGTACCAAATGTTCACTATTTATGTACAAAAAAAGCCCTCTTACCGATAAATTAGCAAGAGGGACTTACATAATTTTTAAATAGCAGCCTTTGCCGCTTCTAGAGCTTTATCATAATCTGGATGATCGGTTACCTCGTTAACGTATTCCACATATGTAACCTTGTTATTAGAATCAACCACGAAAATAGATCGTGATAATAAACGTAACTCTTGAATCAAAACACCATATTTTTCACCAAAATCTGCATCACGGTGATCTGATAATGTGTCAAGATTTTTAATTCCGTTTGCTGCACACCAGCGCTTTTGAGCAAAAGGTAAATCCATGCTAATTGTTAATACATGAGCACCTGCAATTTTATCCGCTTCTTCGTTAAAACGTCTTGTTTGTTCTGCACACACACCTGTATCAATAGATGGTACTACACTAATCAACTTCACTTTACCTTCATACTTATCTAAAGAAACCTCTTGCAAATCATTTGATAATACTGTAAAGTCCGGGGCATTATCGCCAACTTTAATCTCGTTACCAAGAAGTGTAACAGGGTCTTGATGGAATGTAACTTTAGCCAAATCAATCATTCCTCCTAAATAGTGTGTTAATATCCTCAACCCATATTATGAAGAATATTCCATCACCTGTCCATTAATTTATCCTGAAAAATACCATTAATCAGTGTACATTTTATTAGATATCATAAATTGATTGTTGTGGTTTTTCTTCATGACTTTTACTTTCTTTA
The DNA here is from genome assembly GCF_900187325.1 of Virgibacillus ndiopensis. Lineage (GTDB taxonomy): Bacteria > Bacillota > Bacilli > Bacillales > Amphibacillaceae > Virgibacillus_E > Virgibacillus_E ndiopensis. The sequence goes on from NZ_FZMZ01000005.1 coordinate 1,011,157, forward strand.
TGTTCTTTGTCCTTTTTCGTAGACTTCTTAGATTGACCCGATTCCTTTATCATTTGTTGAACTTTTTCTACTACTTGTGGAGCAAAATCGATCATTTTTTCAAACAAATGTGTATTTTCATCAAGATGGACCATTTTAATTCCTTTTGCACTTACAATTAAGAATGCAACAGGTGTAATAGATACACCTCCACCACTACCTCCACCAAACGGCATACCTGATCCTGAATCTTCGCTATCGCCACTTTTATCAGAACCTTTTTTCTTTCCGCTAAATTCACTACCTCCAGCAGCAAAGCCGAATCCAACCTTAGAAACAGGTATAATTACGCTACCATCAGGCGATTCCACTGGATCACCGATAATCGTATTAACTTCAATCATGTCCTTTAAATTTTCCATTGCTGTCGTCATTAAACCTTGTATTGGATGTTCACTCATAAAGATCCTCCTTGTTTAAATATAAACTTCATTTTTCAGTGATGATTTTCGTATCACTTTAATAAGTGCGTACATAGCTTGCCCTATTCTTATTGATACAATACAATCAAATTTTGAATTAATATATTTCCGTTGAAAATGAGGGGAAACAGACATAATCGGTTTACAGGATAAGTGACTCGTAGTGTCTATAAATCCAATTAAAGAACCTTTAACCGCCCATATGCCACCCGCAATAATCCCAGTAGAACTGGCATCCCCAGTCCCAAAAAACGTATTCCATTCCAATTTATGTACTTGAATTCTTCTTAAAAAAATTCGTGCTGTCATGGTAAAAGTATCAACAGTTTCTATGATACTGTGAACGAAATTGTCAACTTGTTTTAAGTTCTCCAAAAATGTCTTCCCTCTAAATGGATTCTTCCATAAATCTTTATTTTCAACTTCATCAAGATCAATAACCTTGTTTAGAAGCTTTATCCCATAAAAACGCATACGAATAATAATTAACTGTTTATCCTGTTCGTATGTATATATAAAATTAATATTTATTTTTGAACACAATACTATACTAAGTAAGACAACCCCTACTATAATCCAAAACAATTCAAATCAACTCCATTTAAGAAGAAAACGATATATTCTATACTCTGTTACTATTTACCAATTTCAATCCGATAATTCCTATTTGTTAGGAAAAACTATTTTTAAATGGTAAAATAAACAAAAGTCTGAAGCGTACAGTTACTAGTTTTTTGACATGGCTTATTCTATCGAAATTTCATTGGGCTAGAAATTTATATTTCCTTTACTTTAAATTGAAATGAATCTTTTAACTCGAGGTGATTACATGCCTAATCGTAAAAACATATATTTTTACTATCAACAAGATAATGAATTAGAGAGTAGACTTCAGCAATTATTTGATTTAGCTATTAAAAATGATTTCACAATTGTAAATGACCCAAATGATGCAAGTATAATCGTTAGTATTGGTGGTGATGGTACCTTTTTACAAGCTGTTCGAAAAACCGGATTTCGCCAGGACTGTTTATACACAGGAATAACGCGTTCAAATGAATCAGGGTTATATTGTGATTTCAATTTAGACAATTTTGATGAAATGCTGCATACAATGGTTTATGAGGAAATGGAAGTTCGACGCTTTCCAGTAATTAACGTTCAAGTGAACGACGAATCATCTTTTGAATGTTTAAATGAGGTAAGTATTCGATCAACTATTATTAAAACAATTGTAATAGATGTACTAATTGATGATATGAACTTTGAGACATTTCGTGGAGATGGCTTAATTGTTGCAACTCCGACCGGAAGTACTGGATACAATAAATCAACGCATGGTGCTGTCATTGATCCCAAGATTCCATGCTTCCAAGTTTCAGAACTAGCGTCATTAAACAACAACCGGTATCGTACTCTTGGTTCGTCCTTTGTATTAAACAATGATAGAAAATTAACCTTGGATATTGTTCAGAGTGGTAATGATTATCCAATCATTGGTCTAGATAATGAAGCATTTCCTATTAAGAACATTAAAACTATTACGGTAACACTTAGTGATAAGGTTATAAAAACGGTAAAATTGAAAAATAATTCCTATTGGGACCGAGTAAAGCGAACATTCTTATAACAGGTTCTTTTTGCAAAGTTTGTTGCTGTATATAAAAATATGAGTAAAGCACCTTAATTAAAAAAAATAAACATCAAGAAATAAGGCTACCTCAATATGAGGTAGCCGTTTTGCCAGTTAATTATTTTATTGTTATTGTGGAGTACCACCAAATTGTTGTTGTGCAGTAGTCACTAAACGTTTTGTGATTTCTCCTCCAACAGACCCGTTTGCACGAGAAGTTGTATCAGCACCAAGTTGTACGCCAAACTCTTGCGCGATCTCCGTTTTCATTTGATCTAATGCTTGTTGTGCACCAGGCACTACTAATTGATTTGAATTATTAGAAGCCATGATGTTCTCACCTCCTTGGTACTTATAGAATGTGTAACAAGGGGATAAACAATACACAGAACAAGTTGGAAGTTGTTGTTAGCTAGACCAGTTTTTTATAAGAATAATGCTATTCATTAAAGCAAATCCTCAAACTCATTTACTGAATCGTTTTGATCTGTTAATTTAACTACTTCAATACCTTCAATTGCCTCTCTTAGTAATTCAGAATAATCTACTTGTGATTCAAAGTAATTTACCTTGTCTCGTTTAGGCTTTGTTTTCGGAGATTTTGGAACAAATATTGTACAACAGTCTTCATACGGACGAATTGAAATATCATACGTATTTATTTTTCGGGAAATTTTTATAATATCATTTTTATCCATTGCAACTAACGGACGTATTATTGGATAGTTGGTAACTTCATTGATTACATTCATACTTTCCATTGTTTGACTAGCAACTTGGCCCAAGCTTTCTCCATTTGTCATAGACAATATAGCTTCATTTCGGCAAACTGTTTCACTTATTCGTAGCATTATTCGGCGCATAACAGTCATAGCGTACCCATCTGGCATGTCTTTGAAAATTTGTTGTTGTAACTTTGTAAAGGGAACGAGGTGAACGTTAATACTGTTCCCATACTTAGTCAATTTTTGTGCTAAATCTAATACTTTTTGTTTTGCTCTTTCGCTAGTGAATGGTGGTGAATGAAAATGAATAGCTTCAATCTCAACACCGCGCTTCATTGCTAAATATCCTGCTACTGGACTATCAATACCTCCAGATAGTAATAGCAATGATTTTCCAGATGTTCCAACAGGCAAGCCACCTGATCCAGCAATCACACTAGAAGTTATATAGGTTGCCTCATTTCTGATTTCTATTTTAACTTCAAGGTCAGGATTATGAACATCCACTGTATACCCTTCCGTATTAATAAGCAGATGGCCACCGACTAATTGGTTCATTTCCTGTGAACGAACTGGAAAATCCTTATTAATTCGTTTTACTGAGACTTTAAAAGTTTTAACATGTTCACTATTGTTCAATGCGAACAATGCTGCTTCTTTAATCTTTTCCTCTTCATTTATAACCTTTATTGCTAAACTGAGACTTTGAATTCCAAAAATATCTTTACACCGTTCTAGAATAGGTTCAGGATCTTGTCCATGTAACAAGACAAACATTCTTCCCTGTGTACGTTTAACTTTTACTTCTGGAAAGTCTTTTAATTTATGGCGAATATTTTCTTGTAATTTGACAATAAACTTTTTAATATTTTTACCTTTTAAGGCCATTTCACCATAACGAATTAAAATATGATCATATTGCATTTATATCTACTCCATTACTTCTTTTAATTGTGTTAATGCTTTTTCCAACTCTTGTAAAAACGTCTGGATTTCCTCTTTTGTCGTATCATATGAGAGACTTATTCGTAATGCAGATGTTGTACGTTCCTTAGAAAATCCACAAGCTTCTAAAATCCTGCTTTCATCTTTTTGTTTTGATGAACAAGCAGATTTCGTCGAGATGAATATATTTTGTTCACCTAGTATATGAATAATCACTTCAGGCTTCAAGCCAGGAACAGAAATATTTATGATATGTGGTGCCGCTATTTCAGGCGTATTAATTTTGACACCAACTATTTTCTGCAAACTAACTCTGAGATAACGTTTTAATTCAGCAAGCTCTTTCGCTTCATTTGCTTGACGCTCCTTAGTTAATCTTAGTGCTTTAACCATTGCAACAGAGCCAGCGAGATTTTCAGTACCTGAACGGATTGCCTGCTCTTGATTTCCACCATGAAATAACGGGAAAAGCTTTGTCCGATTATTAACATACAATATACCTGTACCTTTAAGACCGTGAATCTTATGACCTGAGATCGTACACAGATCAATTCCACTGTTGTTTAATTTCAATGGAACTTTACCTATCCCTTGAACATGATCAACATGAAAAAAGAGTTTTGGATATCTTTTTGCAATTTCTCCTATCTTTTCGATAGGCTGTATAGTTCCAATTTCATTATTTACATGCATGATGCTGATAAGAATAGTATCATTTCGTATAGCTTGTGTTAAATCCTCTAATGATACTACCCCATTTTCATCAACTGGTAAATAGGTTATGTCAAATCCTAATGTTTCCAATGCTGCACAAGCTTCCATTACAGACGGATGTTCAATCTGCGATGTAATTATGTGCTTTCCACGTGCTTGATGTGCAAATGCAATTCCTTTAATTGCCATATTATTTCCTTCTGTACCACCAGAAGTAAAAATGATTTCATTATTATTTACGTGTAAAATCTCAGCTGCTTGCTCTTTCGCCTTTAATAATAATTTTTCTGCTTCTCCTCCTAATTGATGAATGGAAGAAGGATTAGCAAAAAAAGATTCAGAAGCCTGCTGAAAGCTTTTTAAAACAGACGGATGTGGTTTTGTTGTTGCACTATTATCTAAATAAATCATTGGTTTAATCTCCTCTTGATGTTGTTACAATAAATTAAAACAATCAAGGCTGACTTAAGAAAAAGATATCGTAATATCCCTTTTGCATAAGACAGCCTTTTATCTATTCCTTGTTTAATGAAGCTAATATGGCATCGATTGAAACTTTATTATCATTCTCTGTAAAACGTGTTAAATCAATAACTTTTCTTTGTTTATTGACCTTTACCAATTGCTTACTTGGAATTTCTTTTTCAACAAAATCCTTAATTGAATATCGATGTGTTTCAAATGGTACTGCTTTATCCTGTTGTATAGATAATGTAATAACAAAGGTCCATAACCCCAAAACACAAGCACATAGAATGCTAATGCTTATTTTTTTCACGGACATATTAACTCATTACCTCTTGGTTTTCTTCAATACGTTTTAATGCACCCGGCTCAATTTCTTCTAATGCTTTAGCGGCCTGTTCAAGGGCAACCTCATATTCATATGATCTAAATAAACGTTCCGATTCCGCTAATTTCGCCGCGAGTAGTGGATACATACTACGATATCTATTTGCATATTGAATTACTTGTTCTGTCAAATAAGCCTGATCAAGCATCATATCTGTTTTTTCTATCGCATCATCTACAGCTATTTGCGCTTCAGCTAAGGCATGCTGTACTTCTGTAATATCCAATGGTTGCTTTTCTAATGCCTTCAATACACGGACATTTTTTTCGTTAGCTGCCTCTGCCATATCCCATATATGGTTTGGAACACCCGGAATATTGCTTTTGTCTAACTTTTTCATGGTGTTATAGAGCTGATTTTTCATTTCGGTTAATTTTTCTTTTGCTTCTAGTTCATCTTTACGCAAGTTATGAATAAGTTTCTTAAATTCTTCATGTTCCTGCTGTAGGGCTTCTATCTGTTGAAAGCCCCCCTCCAATATTACACGTAAATCGGAATGTGCCATATCTTCGTTTTCCATATCATGGGAGAGTTCCTTAAATTGCTTTTGAAGCTGTGTAATTGTTTTATCTAATGATAAATATTTTTCCATATCACTGTCTTCAAAATAATATGCTTGTTTTAATTGTTCAACCTCTACCTTCGTATCATCAAAGCTGGTACCCAGCTCGTCTAATAAAATGCGATAGCTTGGAGTCTTGGTTTCCATATAGCTTTTTGCTATTGCTTCTTTCTCCAAGAGTTGATACATTTCTTTTATTCTTTCCTCAGCTTCTGAAATAATTGATTTAGAATCTGATGTGTCCCCTTTTTCTAAAGAATTAACACAATCTAACAAGCGACGTTGATAATTATGTATTTCTTTCTCAAAGCCTAGGTGCTCCACACGATAGCCATCATCCTTCATCCCCTTCAATCCAGTAAATAGGTCATCTAACTGGGCTGGTAAATCATGTTTACAGGCTTTCAGAATAGCAGGAAATTCTTCAATTTGCTGCTGCAGGATTTCAAGATTAACTTTCAATTCATCAACAACTTTTTGAGCATCAAAATAATCACCAGACTGTGTTAAATTATGATATTCAGCTAGCTTTTCCTCAAGTTCATCAATTTCAACTTCAAAACGTACTTCTGCTTTACCATACTGATATCGATTTTGTGATAACTTCTTTCGCAATGCTTTAATATCTGGTTGAATTTGTTCGATTTCAATACGGCTAGATTCTTCTGACTCTAATAGCTGGTCCAATTCCTCTAACATTTTTTCAATATCATTTTCGATTGATTGCAATATTTGTTCTGCTTTCCGCAATATTTTTTTAGCGGATTGGAAGCGATAACGGTCAGCAGCTTCCTCAGCATCAAATAATTCTTCCTCAATATCCGGCAATTCCCTTGTCACAATATATTCCCAACGATCTTTCCAGGTTTCAAATTTTTCCTGTGTTTCTCCAGACAAATTTAAACTTTTTATTTGGGAAATCTGCGATGCAACATTACGGTTCATAATATCCATTTTCCAGCTTTCTAGCCGATCTACAATATCATATATCCGCTTCCGCAATATAAGGCCAACAATAATTAATGCTATAATTACTAGTACTATTCCAATGAAATATGCCATATAAAGCCTCCTAACTCTATTCCTGTGTAAGAGGATGTTTTAACAATATGCTCTCTTGAAGACAGGTATCAATAAAAAAACAACTATTAAATCCGTCAATTCAGTTATTATTATACTTATGATACCATGTAAACAACATTTTTTGCTAAAAAAAATCAAATAAATTAACGATTTGACAAATTTTTTTATACGTTTATAAAAAAAGGTCGCCAGATGCAACCTTTATCAATTACTGAACAATAAAATCTAGCCAATTATTAATGGAATGAACATATTTTTTCACAAATAGTTTATGGGACTCCTCCCCAACAACTTGATTTTTCCACTCATTCTGTAATACATACGGAGTAATAATCATTCCTTTTAGTTGCATTAATAGAAAGTCACGATCCATTGCCAACTGTTTTTGTGGTTTTAAAACGGCATAAAAAGTTTCTCTAATATAGTAATTTTCTTTAGCAATATATGTAACAGCCATTTCCCTCACAAAAACTGAATCAAGCGATAGTTCACGATGAATAAAACAGGAAAATTGATGATTAATTTGTTTGTACTGTATAATGGTGTTTATTAACTTTTTTAATCTTTCCAACTCGGTGTCATTTTCAGTTTTTTGCAATGTTTCTTCAATCGCTTTAAGATATGTTTCGTAATATTGGGTTACACCATATTCCAACAACCCTTGTTTACTATTAAAGTAGTAACTGATCAACGACACATTCACAGCTGCTTTCTCGGCTATATCACGTACAGAAGTGCCATGGAAGCCTTTTTGAAAAAATAATGCAGATGCCGCATCCATTACTTTTAGTTTTGACGGATTCTTTTTCATGGTATTTCAACTCCTTATTTCACAAATACGACAAAGCAGGTAATTATCCTGCAATTACTTCTCGACAATAAGTGCAAGCGAATGTCGAAATCCATCAATTGAAAGGAAAATGTATATGTTTCAAGTTAAAAATTATTCCGGAAATAAAGAAAAGGATTATGAATTAGTTCTAAAACAGCTTGAAGCTTTATCTGAAGGAGAAAAAGACGCTATAGCAATTATATCTAATGCATCAGCTTTATTGAATCAATTCTTAGATGAAGTTAACTGGGTAGGTTTTTACCTTTGGAAAGAAGATGAATTAGTTCTTGGTCCATTTCAAGGATTACCTGCCTGTATTCGAATACCTTTTGGAAAAGGTGTTTGTGGGGCTGCCGTTAAAGAACGTAAAACCCAACGAATTGCAGACGTCATGCAATTTCCCGGTCATATAGCATGTGATGGAGCAAGTAGATCGGAAATTGTTGTCCCACTTATTGTCAACGATGAAATCTATGGTGTACTTGATATCGATAGCCCTATGACAAACAGATTTGATGAGACAGATCAGATTTACATTGAAAAGTTCGCTAAAATAGTAGAAAAATTCTTAAGCTAAAGCAGAACAACTAGGCGACGAAACTAAATCAACCGAAAAGCCTTGAAATATTCCTTGGCTTATCGGTTGATTACTATTGATTTGGAGCGCTTTCTTCAGTCAAAGAAAACTGCGAATTCCACTCCCCTTTCACAACACAGTTTTTACCTATCTTTTTTGCTTCATATAAAGCTTTATCCGCTCTTAGAAAAACGTCTCTTACCGAATCATTCGATTTACCAGACCATGTAGATACACCACAAGAAAGCGTAATCAAAGGGTTAGTAAAGTTTTCCACTTGCTTTCGAATCTGACTCGCCAAAAAGACACCATCATCAATTGACACATCTGGAAGATAGATGGCCAATTCTTCACCACCCCACCTTGCTGGGATATCGTTTTGTCCTAAATGAAGTGTAATAATTTGGGCCACTTGAATAATCACTTCATCCCCAACATGATGTCCATATGTATCGTTTACCATTTTAAAATCGTCAATATCAAACAAAATCAACGTCCCTTTTTCATCCGTTTCCATATGCAATTGTATTTTCTCATCTAAATATTTTCTTGAGTATAGCTTAGTTAAATAATCTTTGATAACTGCATTTTCCAGTTTCTCTTTTAAAATCGAATTGGTTAGAGCTAACGTAGAGTGCTGAATTAATGATTGCATTAATTTAAAATTTTCAAAGGAGAAGTAATAAGATTCATCATGCATAATTACTATCACACCATAGATTTTAGCAGATTGTAACATCGGAATTGCCATAACGGAGCGATATGGCAGACCATTGAAGTCCTTAGATAAATCTCCTGAAAATATTGCTTCTTTCTCCGTGTTCATCTGATTAATGAGATATTCTGCAAAAGCTTGTCCCTGTTTGGTGTAAAAATAATCAGTACTACCGGATAAAACATCAAATAATTTATCTGATTCTTCATTACTATAAATAAATCCAACCTGTGTGGCGTTACATGTATCCATTATTTGTTGTCGCATGACTTCAGTTATTTCAGCTATTTTTAAATTTGAATTCAATTGATGTGTAGCATCATTTATTCGTTTCAAATCTTTAACAAGATGTCTTGAGTGTTGATATAATGTTGCATTTTCAATAGCTTTTCCTACTATATTTGCTATTTCCGTTATAAATTCAATTTCCTCCTGAGAATAATCTACCGTTTGTGGTGCAACAAATTGAATCACGCCATAGACGCCCTGATTTCCTCTTAGTGGTGCATATAAGCACGACTTTTTCTCTTTTACGCGATCTTCAAGCTGTACTTCTCCCGTGATAAACGCTTGTGTACTTACTCGCTTAGTCGCATCATCACTATATTCAATCTCCTTAACTGGCAAAGTACTATCAGCCTTGTAATCTTGAGATAGCAGAATATAGAATGTGAATCTTGGATACAACTTGCGGAGGGTTCGTGTTGTTTCTGTAAGTATGTCATTTTTATTAATGGAAGAATAAAAATGTGACGTTAAATCATATAAAAACTTACTTTTCCGTTCATTATCCTTCCCCACCTGATAATAATTAATTATTTTTAAAAATTGTTCTATTTCACATTTTAACGAATCAACTAGTTCTTTTGTGATATCCTTATCGACAGAAAATAATAAAAAGCCAGCCAGTTCCTTATCCAATTGTAATGGAATAATATATGTCTCTTTGTAATTAACTGTCCCTTGAACTATTTGATTTCTCTCGATAAAAGAGAGATTTTGATTGATAAATTGTGACATGATTTCATCCAATAGTTCATCTCCGTGTTTACCATTTGTTGATAATTCATATTTTTTATCCCAATTGTTGTAAACATAAATAGCCGCATGTTTGGTATGAAGTAAACTGTTCAGTTGCTGAGCAAGCATAAAGAGAAGTTCATCATAAGAATAAGTTGCTACATCTGAAATTAGCTCAAAAAAGATACTCCTTAATTTTTCTATTAATTTTTTTTGGCTTGCCATCTAATACACCTCTCATGAGGATCTATTATTTAATTTTTCTATTAATGAATTTGTGAATTTTTCTAATTCTAATCTAATTATATAGGAAATGAAGGTTTTTTCCTATATAATTAGATGAAAAATAAATTATAAAGTCATGTTGTTTATATTCATATATGTGTTGACTTCCGTTGTTAAAAATTATATACTATGCTTTGTGTAAAATAAAAAGGTAGCCTATGTGAACCGACGATTGTTATCATTTTGTTCCTCTAATTAAGAGAGGTGTATCGTGTAACTCTCTGCTGCTGGAGCGATGGTACATGAAAACAAAATGAGCAACGTACAGGAACACGGTCTTCTATTTTATGCAAATAAAATAATAAAGGAGGAAATGTCTAATGGCACGATTTACTGGATCAGTATGGAAAAAATCACGTCGTCTCGGCATTTCATTAACTGGAACTGGTAAGGAACTAGATAAACGTCCTTACGCTCCTGGTCAACATGGACCAAACCAACGCAAGAAAATTTCTGAATATGGCTTGCAACAGCAAGAAAAACAAAAACTACGCTTTATGTACGGGTTGAACGAACGTCAATTCCGTAACCTATTTGATCAAGCTGGTAAAATGAAAGGTATCCATGGTGAAAATTTCATGGGTTTACTAGAATCACGTCTAGATAATTTAGTATTCCGTCTTGGTTTAGCACGTACTCGCAGACAAGCACGTCAGCTTGTAAACCATGGTCACGTGACTGTTGACGGAAAACGTGTTGATATCCCATCATACCGTTTAAAACCAGGTCAAGTGATTAGTTTACGTGAAAAATCACAAAATCTAGACATCGTTAAGGAAGCTCTAGAAGTAAATAACTTCGTACCTGAATATCTATCTTTCGATGCAGATAAATTAGAAGGTAGCTACACTCGTTACCCAGAACGTTCAGAACTTCCAGCAGAAATCAACGAAGCGCTTATTGTTGAATTCTACTCTCGTTAATAATTTTTATAGTACTATGAAAAACCCTAGAATGTTGAGTTCTAGGGTTTTTCTATTTTTATGATTTAAACAACTGTCTCTTGTATCGTATCGAAACACATTTAGATGAGTTTTTAAGCCATACGTTTTGGTGGAAGACGCAAGTTTAATCCCAATTCTTGTGCTTAATGATACAAAGAATAAGCACTAGTTCTATCCAGTTAACAATGAAGTATCTCTTCTCTTACCACAATCTAAACCAGCTATATTTCTATTCAATCTCTATTGGACATGCGATCGCGCCCATCTCTGTAACAATAACCTTCTTTCTTTTTATTAGTCGAATCGTACATTGTATCAAAATATTCTATACGATATATTTTCACCTCCTTTTAAGATATTCTATTTATTTTATTTATTAAGGAAGCGGCAATAATCTCGATAATATAATACAATTCCAATATAAATAGGACACTCACATGAGTGTCTTATTTATATTACTTGTGAGAGAATCGCTGTTACTTATAACTAATCATAAAGTATTTCTTCTTCCCACGACGAATGATTGTAAACTGATCTTCAATTCGATCTTCTGAACTTATTGTATATTGCATATCTTGGTTTCTCTCACCATTGATATAAATAGCACCATTTTTAATATCTTCTCTCGCTTGTCGTTTTGATGATGAGATAGATGCATTAACTAGTAAGTCTATTAGCCCGATATCTTCTTTGGTCATATCGTACGTTGGAACATCTTTAAACCCTTGTTTGATTTCACTTGCGGATAGTTGTTTTAAGTCACCACTAAATAATGATGCTGAAATTTTTTGCGCTTGTTCTACTGCGTCTTGGCTATGAACTATTCTTGTAACCTCTTCCGCAAGACGTTTTTGCGCCAACCGATTTTCAGGATGGTTTTCCACTTCCGATTGTAACTGTTCCATCTCTTCTTGTTCAAGGAACGTAAAGTAATGTAAAAACTTTATTACATCACGGTCATCCGTATTAATCCAAAACTGATAAAATTCATATGGAGATGTTTTTTCCGAATCCAACCATACAGCACCACCGGCAGTTTTACCAAATTTTGTACCATCTGCTTTTGTTATTAGCGGAACTGTTAAACCGTAAGCCTTTGTTTCTTCCTCGTCCTGCCCGCTAGATCTACGAATTAACTCCATCCCTGCAGTAATATTTCCCCATTGGTCACTACCACCTATTTGAAGTGTACAGTTTTCCTGTTCATACAATTTTAGAAAATCAAGTGATTGTAAAATCATATAACTAAATTCTGTAAAGGAGATACCTTGTTCAATTCGTGCTGAAACAGATTCCTTCGCTAACATATAGTTAATTCCAAAGTGTTTTCCTGCATCACGTAAAAAGTCTATAACTGTCATACTTCCTAACCAGTCATGGTTGTTTCGAGCAACGGCTGCATTCTCCCCATTATCAAAATCAAGTAGCTTAGCTAATTGTTGTTTAATTTTATTACTGAACCCTTCAACAACAGCCGCTTCATTTAATGAGCGTTCTGCTGAGCGGCCACTTGGATCCCCTATCATTCCTGTACCACCACCGATTAACGCAATTGGTCGATGTCCTGCTCGCTGAAATCTCTTTAAAATTAACACAGGAACAAGATGGCCAATATGTAAACTGTCAGCAGTTGGATCGAAACCAGCGTATAATGTTACCTGATTATCACGTAAATGTTTTTCTAATCCTTCAAAATCCGTTGTTTGGTGTATTAATCCTCGATTTTGTAAATCATTTAAAATCTCCATTACTTCTATCTCCTTTTAATTTTTTAAATAAAACAAAAAATCTCGTCCCTTTTGACTAAAAAGGGACGAGATTTTAACTCGCGGTACCACCCTTGTTGCATATGTATGCCACTTTGGGGTTGTTAACGGTGGGCTTCACCGTTTTTCTATAAAGAAAAAAGCTCCAAGATTGTAATTCGTCAGCAAATATATACTAGCTTTCACCAACCGCCAGCTCTCTATAATAGTGATTTGCTCAACTACTTCGATCCTTCAACGCATGTAGATATAGTATTATTATTTATTTCTATCATATCTGTGAGCTAAATGCAACATTTATCTATAGAAGTTTGGTCTAAATTTTCAAAAAATAACTATTTTCTATACTACATAAAAAGTGAATATGCTATAATATAAGATGGAATTTTAGGAGGTATTATATGAACGATTTTAAACAATTGCTCCATAAATATGGTCAGAAATTGAAATCACTATGGAACACTGGAAAAATTCAACGTTCCTCGCGCATTTCGTATGATGTATTTTGGAATGTTATATTATTTTTTATCATTGTTGGTGTTATAGGATTCTTTTTTGCCGGCGGTGTCGGTGCAGGATATTTCGCCTCCCTGGTAAAAGACGAACCAGTTAGAACATATGCCAGCATGGAAAAAGACATCTACAATTACGAGGAAACGTCACAATTGTACTTTGCCGAGAATAAATACATTGGGAATATTCGTTCCGATATACATAGAGAAGAAATTGACCTAAAAGATGTATCAGAAACACTGCTTAATGCCGTTATTGCTACAGAGGACAGAAATTTTGAAGAGCATCATGGTGTTGTTCCTAAGGCAATTATTCGTGCAGTAGTTCAAGAGGCTACAAACGCTCCTATTAAAACTGGCGGAAGTACATTAACACAGCAGCTTATTAAAAACCAGATTTTAACCAATGAGGTTTCGTTTGAGCGTAAAGCAAAAGAGATTCTTTTAGCGCTTCGACTAGAACGATTTTTTGATAAAGATCAAATACTCGAAGCTTATTTAAATATTATTCCATACGGTCGTGATGCCTCAGGTCAAAATATCGCTGGTATTCAAACCGCTGCTCAAGGTATCTTTGGAATAGATGCTAAAGACGTTAATCTACCTCAAGCTGCATACTTGGCAGGTCTACCTCAAAGTCCATCTTATTACACACCTTTCGTGAACAGTGGTGGATTGAAAAGTAAGGAAGGATTACAGCCAGGGATTAATCGAATGAAAACAGTTCTTGAACGAATGTACGAAGCAGAATATATTACAAAAAAGGAATATGAAAAAGCAATTAATTATGATATTATAGCTGATTTTACAGAAGCAAAGGAATCACCTCTTGAAAAATATCCGTATCTAACAGTAGAAATTGAAAAACGAGCAAAAGAAAAGATTGCAGCAATAATAGCAAAAGAGGACGGATATACACTAGAGGATCTCGAGAATGATGAGAAATTGAACGAAGAATATATGATTCTAGCGGATCGTAATTTAAGACAAAACGGATATAAAATTCATACCACCATTGATAAAAAAACGTATGATGCATTCCAAAAAATAGCTAAAGACTATAAATATTACGGCCCTGACAATGGGAAGGAACCTGTTCAAGTTGCTGGAATGTTAATAGAGAATAAGACTGGGAAGATAATTAGCTTTGTCGGTGGTCGTGGTTATGATATTAAAGATTTTAATTACGCTACACAAGGTGAGCGTTCCAATGGTAGTACGATGAAACCATTGCTTGATTACGGTCCGGCATTTGAAAAAGGAGCTATGCAACCAGGGTCAACAATCGGCGATATACCTGGAGGAATTAAATATTCTGGTGGTGTTTGGGACGTTGGTAACTATACGTCAAATTATCATGGTATAGTATCTGCTCGTAAAGCGCTGGCAGAGTCCTTTAATATACCAGCAGCAAAAACTTATATGAAAATTATTAACGAAGACCCAGCTACTGAGTATTTAGAGAAAATGGGAATTACATCATTAGTAGAGGAAGATCATACGAATCCATCGCTTGCACTTGGACGACCAAAATATGGTATAACTGTTGAGGAAAACGTTAATGCATATACTACCTTTGCAAACAAAGGTAAATTTATCGATGCCTATATGATTGACAAAATTACTACCAATGATGGTGATGTGATTTATGAACATAAATCAGAACCAGTTAAAGTATTTTCACCACAGACTGCATATCTAACTGTAGATGTATTGCGTGATGTTATAGAATATGGAACAGCTACCTACTTACAATCACAAATAAAAGATCAAAGTGTTGATTGGGCAGGTAAATCAGGTACATCACAAAACTGGGAAGACTCCTGGTTTGTAGGAATTAACCCTAATGTAACTTTAGGGACTTGGATGGGATATGACACACCTAAGAGTCTTAAACTTAGCAATTATCCTTTAAGCTACAGCCAACGAAATCAAAAACTTTGGGCACAACTTGTTAACAAAGCAACTGAAATAAATCCAGAGTTAATGGCACCTAATTCTAAATTCGAACGTCCTGATGGTATTGTATCGCGGAGTTATTGTGCTATTTCTGGAATGCTACCGTCCGATTTATGTAAAAAAGCGGGCTTAGTGACATCCGATTTATTCAATGCTAAATATGTACCAACGAAAACGGATGACAGTCTTATTGAAGGTACGTATGTAATGGTTGATGGTAAAGCAGTCATAGCTGGACCAAATACTCCGAAAGAATTTACAAGAGGAGATGGGTTAACTTTCAACCCTGAATTCCTAAAGCGAAACGGTTATGACAGACTATCTGATATAACACAATTATTTCCAAGTACTAACAGAAGTGCCTGGGAGAAGATAAGTGTACCAAGTTCTGACATTGGGGGAACAATTAAGAATGACGGGAAAAGTCCTAAAGCTCCAACATCTGTATCGACGTCAGGAAGTAAGTTGACATGGAAAAAACCAGGAAGTAAAGATGTTATTGGATATCGGGTATATCGTGCAGCTAAACCAGGAGCTTCATTCTCTGCTGTTGGCAGCACTACAGAAACTAGTTTTTCAATACCAGATGGCAAAGCAGTTTACACCGTCAAAGCAGTAGATTATTTTGGATTAGAATCAGGTGCTTCAAAAGAGGTTAAGGTCGGCGATTTTTCAAAACCAGTAGATAAACCTAACCCGGACAACGATAAACCTGACGAACCTAAGAAAGATAACGATAAACCTAACAAACCAGATGAACCTGACAATGGTGATTCGGAACAATCTTAAACGGAAAATAATAATGAATCATACTAAAGGGTAGTGCGACAAGCACTACCCTTTATCGTTCGTATTCTTCAGTCTTTTACTAAAAATAATATCTATTATCCTGTATAATAAAAAATATAACGATTGGTAATCTCTCGATAGGTGGTGAATTAATGAACCATAGCAAAACCTACCATTCATTAACACGGAATTCCGCAAATGGACCAATCAAGATTGAAGGTCCCCTTTCATCATTAGAATTACAAAACTATCATTTCCATGAACAGTTAACTGCTTTTCGTCCAGCTGATAAGCAATTTGAAGCTGTTAAAAGCATTGCTGATTTTCCAGAGGGACGTATTATTATTGCTAGAACAGAGGAGACAATCATCGGTTATGTAACCTATTTACACCCGGATCCTCTAGAACGATGGTCCAAATTTAATATGGAAGACCTTATTGAATTGGGTGCAGTTGAAGTTATTCCTGCATATCGTGGTGCAAAAATTGCTTCAGGACTATTACAGGTTTCTATGATGGATGATTACATGGAAAATTATATTATTATTTCTACTGAATATTATTGGCATTGGGATTTAAAAGGTACACAATTAAGTATCTGGAATTACCGTAAAGTCATGGAGAAAATGATGGCAGCCGGTGGTCTTTTACCCGCACCAACTGATGATCCAGAGATTATTTCACATCCAGCTAACTGCTTGATGGTACGAATTGGTGAACATGTACCAAAGGAATCCATTAAACAATTCGATACGCTTCGTTTTTTACAAAGACATAACTATCGAAACATGAGGGAGGGTTTATAATGCAAGTAGAAAAAATTATGAATACTCGTGTCATTACACTATCACCAAAAGCAACGATAGCCGAGGCATTACAGTTACTTCATGAACACCGTATTAGACATATCCCTATCATAAATTCTGATAGAAGTGTCATTGGTATTGTTTCAGATCGAGACGTTAGAGATGCAAGTCCATCTATTTTTAGCAAAGACACAGACCAAAATGTACTACAAAACGAAATTCAATCGATTATGAGCACACCAGTTGTTACAGTTCATCCATTAGATTTTGTGGAAGAAATTGCCGGGATTTTTTACGAAGAGGAATTTGCCTGCCTTCCTGTTGTAAGTAATGACAAACTTATTGGCGTTGTTACTGAGAAAGATATGCTGCACACGCTCATCCAATTAACAGGTACTAATGTACAAAGCTCACATATTGAGGTTAAGGTTCCTCATAAACCTGGTATTTTACCTGAGGTTGCTTCCATATTTGGCAAGCGAAAAACAAATATTACATCCGTTTTAGTTTATCCGTATCATGATGATCCGAATTATAAAATTCTAGTTTTCAGAATACAGACAATGAATCCAATGCCCGTCATCCAAGATATAAGAGATGAGGGTTATGAGTTAATGTGGCCAAATAATATAATGGGGCCAAAATCATGACCTGTAAAGCCTCTTTTGTTTTTTCTGATGCATTTTTAAATTATCATTTTCATTCGGATCATCCCTTTAACCAAAAAAGAGTATTATTGGCAAAAGAATTATTAGAAGCATCAGACACTTTATCTGTAAGTGATATCATTGAACCTAGGATGGCAACTGAAGAAGAACTAGCACTTTTTCATGACAAGGCATATATTAACGCGGTTAAAAAAGCAAGTATTGGAAATTTGTCTGAGGAAGAGGGCCTAGAGTATGGACTCGGTACAGAAGATACACCTATCTTTAAAAATATGCATGAAGCATCAAGTTACTTAGTAGGTGGAACACTCGCTGCTGTGGATGCAGTATTACAAGGAAATTCATTACATGCACTTAACCTAGGTGGTGGTCTTCATCATGGCTTTAAACGAAAAGCATCAGGCTTTTGTGTGTATAATGATGGTGCAGTAGCTATTAAGTATATACGTGAAAAATATAATTTAAGAGTCTTATATGTGGATACAGATGCCCATCATGGTGATGGTGTACAGTGGGCTTTCTACGATGATCCAAACGTTTGTACATTCTCCATACATGAGACTGGTAGATATCTTTTTCCAGGAACGGGAAATGTAAATGAACGAGGGATTAAAGAAGGTCATGGATTTTCCTTCAACCTACCTATTGATGCATTCACGGAAGACGAATCGTTTATACAAGTATATGAATCCGCTTTCAAGGAAATTGCAGATTTTTATAAACCAGATATTATCATAACCCAAAACGGTGCGGATGCACACACACACGATCCATTAACACATTTATGTGGGACAATGGAAATCTATCAAAGAATACCCGAGCTTGCCCATGAATTAGCCCATCAATATTGTGATGGAAAATGGGTCGCATTAGGCGGGGGTGGCTATGACATCTGGCGAGTTGTTCCACGAGCTTGGTCGCAAATATGGAATGTAATGAAAAATAGTAATGTAAAACTGGGTTCTATACCAGAATCCTGGCTGAGCAAATGGCAGAAAAAAGCACCAGTAACATTACCAACTACATGGCAGGACTCCGAGAATATAGTACCAACAATTCCACGTAAAGCAGAAATTAGTGAAAAAAACTACAAAATCCTACTAAGTGCATTGAAATACACGAAGAATAAAATATAATCAACAATAAAAGGGAGTCTCATATCATGAGACTCCCCTCTCTTTTATTATACTAGCTAACTTCTTCATCATTTTCTAATATAACAATTTCCACTCGTCTATTTTTGCTCATATTTTCAGGACTGTCATTAGGAACCAAGGGTTTTGTATCACTATAGCCAACAATTGTAAACCTAGACTCATCAAAACCGTTTTTGTCCACTAAATATCGGACTACACTACTTGCACGGGCGCCTGATAACTCCCAGTTAGATGGATACCTGAAGCTTTCCATCGGCTTACTATCTGTATGCCCTTCTACTTTTATTCTGTTTGGTATTTTTGATAGTAATGAACCAATTTTATTCAAGAACGGTTCACCTTTTTTAAGTATGGTTGCTTCACCAGGATCAAACAGAATTAATTCCTGTAAAACTAATACAACACCTCGTTCATTTCTGCTAGCAGAAATGACGTTATTTAATTTATTTTTATCTAAGTATATTTCGACGTCGTTCATTAATTTATTTAACGAATCTTCTTCACCTGCATTGTCATCACGATCACTTAATTGCTTTGTACTTTCAAATTCATTAGAATTTTTCCTACTCTCTTGATCGCTCGTATTCTCGGTTGGATTATCCATTGGTACTGGTGATGGATTAAAGTCAAAAATCATTCGATTACGAAATGATTCAGAAATAGCTTCAAACTTTACTAGATCAATTTGTGACATTGAAAATAATAGAATAAAAAAGACAAGAATTAATGTTACCATATCTGAATAGGTAACCATCCATTTAGGAGCGCCCTTATCCCTCTTTCGTTTGATCGGTCTACGCTTCATTTACGCTCTCCCCCGCAAAGGCGGTTTCCTCATTTTCTTCTTCTTTGTTTTTCGTTTCATTGGAAAGAAATGCGCTTAGTTTTTCCTCAAGAATTCTTGGGTTTTGCCCCGATTGGACGCCTATTACACCTTCTATAATAATCTGTTTCATAAATATTTCTTCTTCCGTTTTACTCTCTAACTTATTTGCCATCGGAATAAATACCAAATTTGCAAGTACTGTTCCATAAAGTGTGGTTAGTAATGCCACTGCCATGGAAGGTCCTAGTGTTGTTGGATCTTGCAAATTATTTAACATTAGAACTAAACCGACTAGTGTTCCAATCATCCCCCATGCTGGTGCGTATTCACCAGCCTTCTCGATGATTGCCCGTCCTTTATAATGACGATCCTCCATCGCAGTAATTTCTGCATTCATAATATCATTAATTACTTCAGGCTCTATTCCATCAACCGCAAGTAAAATACCTTTTTTAATAAATGTATCATCAACTTCGTCTAATTCATTTTCTAAAGCTAGGATTCCCTCACGTCTTGCTCGTTCCGATAATTTAACAAATAATCGAATAAGACTAGGAAGCTCCTGATCATTTTTATGGAATGCTTCTTTGATCACTTTCAACGCCAATTTCATCTGTTCCATTTTAAAATTGATCATCAATGAAGCAGCAAGCCCACCAATTACAATGAAGATGGAAGAAACATCGAGAAAGGAAGTGACCCCTTGACTACCACCTTTTGTTAAAATTGCAAGCATAATCATGATGAATCCTAAAGTAATGCCGATTGGAGTTAATATATCTCTTTTTCTCATACGCTCTCTCCCCAAACTAAGATACATAAATCATTAAATTACATCTATCTCTATGATTTATTCTTATATCGACATTATTTAATTTTTGTTGAGTTTCTTTCAATAATTCTATGTGGTAAGACAACCTTATTTTCTGAGACTTCTTCCTTATTCATATATTTCGTTAATAACCGCATTGCAACTGCCCCAATATCGTACATTGGCTGTACAATTGTAGACAAAGTTGGCCGTACCATTGTTGCAAGTCTAGTGTTATCAAAACCAAACACTTCAATATCTTCAGGGACTGAATAGCCTTGGTCCTGTGCACCATGAATAACTCCAAGAGCCATTTCATCAGAAGCTACAAAAACAGCTGTTGGTTTTTCATTTAATGCTAATAGCTGTTCCATCGCCTCTAGCCCTGAATCATACGAATAATCACCTTTAATTATATACGCTTCATTTAATGTGACAGAAGCCTCGTTCATTGCTCTTAGATAACCTTCATATTTTTGCTTATTTATAAGGGTATCATTTTGTCCAGATACAAATGCTGGATGTTCATTGCCTTGATCAAGTAAAAACTTTGTTGCTTCATATGCTGCTTCTTCATAATCAATATTCACCGATGGAATGGTATCTGTATCATCATATGTCGCTGCCAATACTACAGGAACAGATGCACTTTTAAACTGTTGTACATGCTCTTCTGTAACGTTCCCACCCATGAATAAAATACCATCAACTTGTTTTTCCAGCATCGTGTTAATCAATTGTAATTCTTTATCTTTGTTTTGATCCGAATTACTTAAAATAATATTATATTTGTACATTGTCGCAATATCCTCAATACCTCTCGCTAGCTCAGCGAAAAAGATACTCGAAATATCTGGAATTATGGCACCTACCGTTGTTGTTTTCTTACTCGCTAGTCCCCTTGCTACAGCATTAGGGCGATATCCTAATCGTTCAATTGTAGCTAATACTTTTTTACGCGTTACTGGTTTAACATTTGGATTTCCATTGACAACCCTTGACACCGTTGCCATTGATACATTTGCTTCTCTTGCTACATCATATATTGTTACATTCATTCTGCTTAACCTCCCGTGTACAGCGCACTATTTTATATATCATACTTTACCACAAAACAAGCATTAAAAAAATATAAAGGCTGATCAATTGTAGATCAGCCTTTAAAATTTATGAATGGGAAGCAATTGTAGCGTATTTAGATAATTCATCCAAAAATGAATTGAACGATGGAATATCCATTTGTTGTGCCGAATCTGAAAGCGCAACTGCAGGATCTGGATGCACTTCAGCCATTACCCCGTCTGCACCAATTGCAAGTGCTGCTTTTGCAGTTGGTAGTAATAAATCTCTGCGTCCCGTTGAATGTGTAACATCAACCATTACCGGCAAATGCGTTTCTTGTTTTAAAATTGGTACTGCTGAGATATCAAGTGTATTTCGTGTCGCCTTTTCATAAGTTCTGATACCACGTTCACATAAAATGATGTTTCCATTACCGCGGGAAATAATGTATTCAGCTGCATTGATAAATTCAGAGATCGTTGCAGATAATCCTCGTTTTAATAATACAGGTTTATTAACGTCACCAGCGGCTTTTAACAATTCGAAATTCTGCATGTTACGTGCACCTATTTGTATAACATCTACATAATCTATTGCCTGTTCTATATCAGCTGGATTTACAATTTCACTGATAACCGCTAAATCATATTCATCAGCTACTCGTTTTAATATTTGTAATCCTTCAAGGCCCAGACCTTGAAAATCATATGGTGAGGTTCTAGGTTTAAATGCTCCACCTCGAAGTAATTTAATTCCACGTTTTTTAACCGCTTGAGCTACTTGGGCAACCTGTTCATAACTTTCAACCGCACATGGTCCCATAACGTAACTTGTCGTACCATCACCAACTTTTTCACCTTTAATATCAATTACAGTGTCATTCGGCTTCTTCTTTCTTGAAACGAGCAATGCCTTTCGATGGTCATCCTCTTGTAATTCTAAACTAGCTTTAAAAATCTCTTTAAAAATATGTTCAACTGTTGAATTCTCGAAAGGGCCATCATTGTGTGCAGTAATTTGATTAAGCATATCCCGCTCACGAACAGGGTCAAATCGTTTGATACTCTGTTTGTTCTTAATCTTTCCAATTCCTTGTACAAGCTTAGCACGACGATTAATTAATTCTAGTAATTCTAAATTTACGTCATCTAATTGTTTCCGTAATTGTTCCATTTCACTCATTTTTCCGCCCCCTAATACAGTTTATTATAGTTGTGTTTAAAAAGTTGCCAAATTAGAAGAGAAAATCAAGGCAGCGTAGCTCCGAGCCCCGAAGTGTACATGAAGGTACATAAGGAGCAGAGAAGCAAGCCAACGAAGAGATTCAACGCTTATCACTTGGTGACTTTTTGAACATCCCTCTTATAGAAAAAATATACTATATTTTTTTATAATTAGAGACCATTATAGCTAAAAATTTTCCCTTTGTCATTAAAAAGTTTATAATAATGAGTATATTCTTTCTTGAAAGGAACTTTTTATTATGGAAGATCGCGTATTTGCATTGGATATTGGCACCAGATCTGTAACTGGAATTATACTAGAAAAACAGAATGATAAATTTTCTATTGTTGATTTTTATACAAAAGAACATAAGGTAAGGTCCATGCTTGATGGACAGATACATAACGTAGTTGCAGTTGCAGAGGTAATCCAGGAGGTAAAAGCTGCACTAGAAGAAACATACGGTGAGCTTCGATTTGTTTGTGTAGCTGCAGCCGGTCGAGCTTTAAAAACAACACAAGCAGAGGCTAGTATCGATTTAAACCAACAACCTATTATGGAAAGTGACACAATCAAGCATTTGGAATTGAGTGCAGTCCAAACTGCTCAGCTAAAATTATCTTCTGAAGAACAAAATAATGATTATACAAACTACTATTGTGTTGGTTACTCTATTTTACACTATAAGCTTGATGGAGAATTAATTGGTTCGCTTATTGATCAAAGTGGTGACACTGCAACAGTTGAAATCATAGCGACTTTCTTGCCAAAAGTAGTTGTGGAATCTCTACTTGCTGCACTAAATAGAGCTAATCTTGAAATGGAAGCATTGACTCTAGAACCTATTGCTGCTATCCATGTGTTAATTCCAGAGTCCATGAGAAGGCTTAATGTTGCTTTAGTTGACATAGGGGCTGGAACGAGTGATATTGCCATTACAGATAAAGGTACAATTGTAGCCTATGGCATGGTCCCAATTGCAGGAGACGAAATTACAGAGGCAATAAGTGAACAATATTTATTAGACTTTCCTAGGGCAGAACAAACTAAGCGAATGATCGTTGAAGCCGGAGAAGACATCGTACAGGATATACTAGGCTTTGAAACTACCATCACATATGAAACATTAGTTCATGATATTAGATTGCATATTGATAAATTGGCGGATGCGATAGCTGAAGAAATTATAATGTTAAATTCTAAACCTCCAAAAGCAGTCATGCTTGTCGGTGGTGGAAGTTTAACCCCTGAAATAACAAAATCAGTAGCTAAGAAATTACAATTGCCGGAAAACCGGGTAGCAGTACGGGGAATTGAAGCAATACAAAATCTAACAAAAACGGAAAACCTGCCGACAGGTCCGGACTATGTAACACCAATTGGTATTGCCATTGCAGCAAAACAGAGTCCAGTTCAGTATGTAAGTGTCACCGTTAATCACAAAGTAATCCGCATGTTCGAAATGAAACAATTAACTATTGGAGATTGTTTAGTACAAGCTGGAATTGAAATTAATAAATTATATGGAAAACCAGGTATTGCTATAATAGTAACTGTTAACGGAAAAGAAGTAACATTACCAGGAGGATATGGCAAGGCTCCTACTCTTACGTTAAACAAGAAAAGAGCAAGTGTTGAAACTGTCATTCATAACGATGATGTGATATCGATTGATAAAGGAATAGATGGTGAAGAGCCTTCTATTACAATTGATCAACTGATTGGTGAAATTCCATCATCTACCGTTTATTTCAATGGTAATCCAGTTAAGATAAAACCGGAATTCTACGTAAATGATAATCGAAAGGATAAGGATTATATCGTTAAAGATAATGACATAATAGATATAAAACAACCTAAAACGATTCAGGATTTTCTAACATTAGTGAGCTCCGAAAAATTGCATACAATTAAACCATTTATTGTTTATTTGAATAACAAAGAAATTAAAATCAATGAAGGCAAAACGAATATATTCTTAAACGATAAAGAAGCCAGTTTAAATCAGGTCCTAAAACATGGTGATCAATTGAATATATCACGCGCTACAAAAATAACTGCACAAGATATAGTAAATTATGCTAATCAAACCTATTGGGATACAATTAACGTCACGTTTAATCAAAAGCCAGTCGTAATAAAACAACAGCGTATCCATATCTTTAGAAATAAAACTGAAATTAGCCTTGATACTATAATTAACCCAAATGATCGTATAGAAATAAAAGAAGAAGCACAAGAGTCGTTTATTTTTCAAGATGTTTTTCGATATATTGATCTTGATCTATCAAATGCAAATGGTAAATTTCAATTATATAATAATAAACAAACCACAACATTTTATGAGCCAATTCACAATGGCGATGATTTAGAAATTATATGGGATTAGTAAAGGCTAGGGATGCAAATCCCTAGCCTTTATGTATCTCTTAATAGACTTATTTTTTCTCTACTTGATCTGATGCTTCTTCAATTGCCTCTGCAACTTCTTCTGCTGCCTCAAGTGCTTCCTCTTCCTTATTTCTTTTTTCCTGTAACTTTGTTTGTACCGTTTTGGTTAAACCCTGTGTTTTTTGTGAAACATTTTTTGCGGAGTCTAATGCTTTACTTTTAAAATCTGAGCCTTTCACATATGCTTTCTCTTTCCAGTCAGAACCTTTTTCAAATGCAGTGTCTTTCCATTCATTTGCACGATCTTTAAATTGAGAAGCGCCTTGGTTAATGTCCCCACGTAATTCTTTACCAGCTTTTGGTGCATATAACAATGCCACGGATGCTCCAACAATTCCACCAATTAACGTACCAATTATAAAATCTTTACTGTTAATATTTTGATCTTGTTGATTTCCCATTCCAATTCCTCCTCAAATATTTTTATTTATTCTTTTTCTTTTTCCACAAATCAACTACTGCAGATCCCCACTTTACCGCTTGTGTAGCTTTGTCCTGATTTTGTGATGCTGATTTGGAGATGCTAGTTGCAATTTGATTTAGTGACTGGTTAAATTCCTTAACTGTTTCTCCTATACCCTTTACACCATCAAAAAGTCCATTCAACTTTGTAGATTTCTCACTGATGTCTTCAGCTAACTTATTTGTTTTATTTAGTAATGCTGTTGTTTCTGTTGTAATGCCCTGCATTTGCTTTTCTAGACCCTCAAGCGTATTTGCTACGTTATTCAACGTACGTGTACTTGCTTTTAGTGTCATTGCTAAATATACTACCAATATCGCAAAAGCTACAGCAGCGATTAATGCGGCACTATATAACAAGATCTCCATGTAAATGTTCAGCTCCTTTGATATCTTATATTATTATTTTAACCTATAACTTCCTTACTTAACAGTAATACCCTTTTTTATAACACTAAAACCTGATAAGTAATCTGCTACTAGGTATTATTTTAACCATTTCGACAAAATTGTACTAATATCCTTCAAAAATTATCAAAAAAAGAGTCCGTTTTGAAAACAGACTCTTTTTTAAACAACACTCTTAATTTAATTCATCTCGCATTTTTTAATTCATTATCATTGTTCAATGTATTAATTTTTTCTTCGTAAGCTTGTTGGAACTTTTGAATGTCACCAGCACCCATAAATATCAACACACTATCTCTAAAGTCAAGCAAACTATCTGTATGTGACAACTCCAAAATAGAACTGTCATTAATTAGCTTCTGCAGATCATTTATCGTAAGTTTACCACTTTCTTCCCTCGCTGAACCAAATATGTCACATAAATATACATGGTCTGCTAAGCTCAAACTATCTGCAAACTCCTGTAAAAATGTTTTTGTTCTAGTATACGTATGTGGTTGGAAAATAGCTACGATAGATTTATTTGGATATTTTTTTCTTGCAGAATCAATTGTTGCCGTAATCTCCTTTGGATGATGTGCGTAATCATCAATTATAATTTGATCACCAATTTTTTTCTCCGTAAAACGGCGTTTAACGCCCTTAAATGTGCTTATTTTTTTGATGTCTTCCGCTCTCATACCTTCATAATGACAGATTGCAATAACTGATAGAGCATTAAGAACATTGTGGTTTCCAAACGTCGGTATTGTAAAGGTATCATAAAATGTATTACGTACAAATACATCAAATTCAGTTCCATTTGCTGTTTCATTAACATTTTGTGCTTGAAAATCATTTGTATCAGCGAATCCGTAATACATAACAGGTACCTTTGCTTGAATCTGCTGCAGCTGTTCATCATCACCGCATGCAATAATTCCTTTTTTGACCTGGTCTGCCATCGTTTGAAATGCGTCAAATACATCATCAATACTTGTAAAATAATCTGGGTGATCAAAATCAATATTCGTCATAATCGCATAGTTTGGTTCATATCGTAAAAAATGCCTACGATATTCACATGCTTCAAAAACAAAATACTTACTATCAACATGCCCTTTACCTGTCCCGTCTCCAATTAAATAGGATATTGGATACGCCTCATCGAGCACGTGTGCTAGTAGACCTGTTGTTGATGTTTTTCCATGGGCACCAGTAACAGCGATACTTGTATACTGTTTTAACCATTCTCCTAAAAATTCATGATATCGATAAAAGGTATTTCCTCTTCGTTTTGCCTCTTTAATTTCAATATGTTCATCTGAAAAAGCATTACCTGCAATTATCGTGTATTCATCTTTGATGTTATCTTCTGAAAAAGGGAATATAGGAATGTTTTTATCTTCTAATGCTTCCTGAGTAAAAAAGCGTTTATCGACGTCTGAGCCTTGCACTTTTTCACCGGAATCATGAAGAATATGTGCTAATGCACTCATTCCAGTCCCTTTTATACCAATAAAATGGTAAGTTGTCATAAAAAAGAACCTCCAAGTGTACGTGTAAAAAGGATTGAGCCATTTAACTTTCAGATAGCTATTACCTAATTATAGCAAATCTTAGTTAGTAGTGAAATAATATATTTTACGGCCCTTGTTGCTAATATACATTTATAATTAATTACCGTTCTTGTTTATAATATTCAACCGGTTCAAGGCGAGCATTTGGACGATAACGTCTACCTTCTTTAGCTTCTGGTGTACCATTCAACAGAACATTATCCCCTGTAAAACCAATATTAAGTTTAAGTAAGCTTCGACCAACTCCATACATATCTACAGGCACACCCAGTTTTTCAAAATGCTCAATACGTTGTTCAGTAAATCCACCTGTAACAACAATCTTTACATGCGAATAGCCGTCTTCATCCAGTGCTTTTCTTAAAGCAAAAATTAACTCAGGATTCACACCTCTCGGATCAAATGTACCCATTAAATGGTGATTACGTAAAAAGTATTTATCTACAAGTGTTCGAGATGTATCAATCCGAACTCCTTTTAACTCCGTACCAAACTCTCTAGCTACTTTTAACGAATCAGTAATTACATCATTGTTATAGTCAACAAGTGCAACAAGTTCATCTTCTGGGAACATTTCATGGTATGCCCGTGATGCAGCCACTACATCTCCGCGAAACATTTGTATCATAGCATGTGGCATTGTTCCCATACCCTCTTTTCCCCACCACTCATTCATAGCATGGGTTGCTTGTGCGGTAGACCCACCGATAAAGGCTGCGTATCCATCACCAGCTTGTTGTGTGAAATGATCATCCCGATCTCCCATAAAAATAACAGGTTTTTGTTTTCCAGAAGATCTGGCTGCTTTTACGACATTATATACATTTGTAGCTACTGATGTTCTTCGTGCCAATATCCCGTCAATAATCCCTTCTAAAAAACCAAAATGCTGGTATGGTCCAGAAACAGTTAAAACTGTTTCATATGGACTAATTTTATCTCCATCTTTTAAAGAATTAACCTCTAGCTTCTCTGGGTCTTCTGCAAATGTATGTAATAATGCAATAGCCTCATCGGTTCCACATAAGACTGCATTTTCTTTTTGAAAAAATTGCATCGTAACATGATTATGTGGGAGCTTTTTTTCAGCCATTTCCTTTGTTTTTAAAAAATATACTGCAGAAAACCAACCTTCCCCTATTCGTTCATCAAACTTAAACGTTTTATTTGTTAAACGCTTTATCTTCCCATTTAGCTTCTGTTCGATTTCTTTCATAATAGCTTCTCCTTAACGGTAATTGTGTTAACCTGAAGTTTCACTTTATATCCTATCATAATAAAACAATCGACACTCCACAAGTGGGAAGATTTAATTTCTTTATTCCTGCATGCTTTCTAACTGCGTCTGTGAGATTAATACTTCTCTTGGCTTACTACCATTTTGCGGAGCAATAATCCCTTTTAGTTCCATTGTATCCATCAAACGTGCAGCACGGTTATAGCCGATTTTAAAGTGTCTCTGCAATAATGAAGTACTAGCACTATTCTGCCCAACAACAAATGCAATAGCCTCCTCCAGTAGTTCATCTGCATCGTCGTCAACAGCAATTTGCTCTAATAATTGCTCCTGTTCAAACAAATAGTTTGGTGGTGCGATTGACCTAGCATACTTTGTTACTCTTTCAATTTCTTCATCGGAAACGAACGCACCTTGTAATCTCACGCTTTTGCCAGCACCATTTTCCACAAATAACATATCACCTTTTCCTAATAGTTTTTCAGCACCACTCGTATCAATAATCGTTCTTGAATCAACCTGTGATGATACACTAAACGCAATTCGTGTTGGGATATTAGATTTAATTAATCCAGTGATTACATCTACAGAAGGTCTCTGTGTAGCTACTAGTAAATGGATTCCGCAAGCCCTTGCTTTTTGGGCAATACGACAAATGGCATCCTCTACATCTTGAGGAGAGACCATCATAAGATCGGCTAATTCGTCAATTACAATTACAAGAAACGGCATTTTTTCATCAATACGGTTTTGTTTTTTCATTTTCTGATTATATCGTTCAATATCACGGACACCTTCATGTACAAATTTCTCGTACCGGTCCTCCATCTCACTTACTGCCCACTTCAAAGCGACCGTTGCAGCCTTTACATCTGTAATTACCGGAGAAACTAAATGCGGTATAGAATTATATGGAGCTAATTCCACCATCTTTGGATCTATCAATAAAAATTTAACATCATCATGATTGGCTTTATACAGTAGACTAACCAAAATTGTATTAATACACACACTTTTTCCTGAGCCTGTTGCACCAGCTATAAGTCCATGAGGCATTTTCTGTATATTGGTAACTAGTGGTGAACCCTCAATATTCAATCCTAATCCAATCGTTAAAGGAGAATTGCTATTTTTAAAGGCTTCCGTTGCAAATATCTCCTGTAACCCAACCATTTGTGAATATAGGTTTGGAATTTCAATACCAATTGTATTTTTACCAGGAATGGGTGCTTCAATTCGAATGTCCTTTGCCGCCATATTTAATTTTAAGTCATCACTTAAATTTTTCACTTTACTTACTTTTACCCCTAATTCGGGTTGCACTTCAAACCTTGTCACGGCAGGTCCCTGTGTTGCATTAACAACTTTGGCCCTAACATTAAAATACTTTAACGTTTTTTCTAATAATTCTTGTTGTTCCTTAATCCATAATTGGTCCTGATTATTTTCAGGTGCAGGATCATTTAGTAAATGAAAAGGAATAACATTATTTTTGTTCGCTTCTACAGGAGATTTTTGTTTTCGCATTTTCTCTTTATACCTACGTTTATCATTTGCTGACATCATGACGTTAAATGGTAAAACAGATTCCTTATTAGGTTGTTCTTTATTTGTCAAACGAGGTTGTCTTTTCTCCTTATTTCTATTTTGTTCTTTCATATTATTTTTAAATTCATTATTTTGATGGATTGTTGTTGTTTGTTTGTTCAGTTCTTGTAAAGATTCAACTGTTTCCGATTCTTTCCCTAGTTGCATACCTTCAATGCTTTCATTAGAATTGTCGCTTTCCACATCCGACACTTCTTTCTCATCAGTTTCAACTTGTCTATCACCATTTGTGGTTACCTCTGACTCAATTTGTCTATGTGTTTCTTCTTTTTCTTCCTTATCTTCCTTTTCTACAGTGGTTTGTTTACGTACAAACGCTGGAACATTATCCAGTTCTTTTTCTTTTTTCCTTGGATTAAATCCATAAATTGGCGATGCTACTTGTGTTGGCTGAAATGGTTTGTTATCAATTTTTCCTTCTGTTTTCATTGATTGTGTTCTGCTAGCTTCATCTTCTTTATTCGGCTGCTTTCTAGTATTCCTTTGGTTGCCGTCCTTTGTTCTATGAAGTGCAGAAAATTGTTTGTTGTCATTTTTTCGTTCAAAAGCAGGTTTTTCCATTGTATGTTTTTCACTTTTTTTATCTGGTATCACGGGAAACCGAAAAGATTTTTTGTTTGGATACTGATAGGTCACTTTTGTATGTATACCTTGTTCTCTTTTATCTCTTTTATCATCTCTGCTTATCGCATGTTGTTCATTCTCTTCGGGCACTTCCTCAAAAAATAAATCTTTAATTTTCTTTTTCCATTGATCCCACATTTGTTTTCACTCATTTCTTTGCTAAAAAAATCATTCATTTTTATTTTATCAGTTTTTCTCGGTGTTTGTAGAGTGCAAACAGTTTTTTTAATTTTACTAGAATTACATAGTATATTTCACATAAGCACTGACCACATCTAGTTCCACGCGGGCAAATGGCTAGAACCACTGGGCAAACATGCCTCACCTTTTGGATTTAAAAAACAACCTTTGTCAAAAAGACGTAGGTTGTTTTTCGTTAAAAATCAAACGATTCTCCAACTGTATAACTGTCATCCAGCACATAAATGCCTTTTTCTTTAGGAGCGTTTGGTAATCCCAGTTCTTTTTGCGAACATATCATACCATTCGAAGGAACCCCTCGTAATTGTGTCGGTTTAATCTTAAGTCCACTCGGCATAACCGCTCCAACTTTCGCAACTACCACTTTCTGACCTTCCTTAACGTTTGGCGCACCACAAACAATTTGTAGGTTCTCGTCTCCAGCATCAACCTGACAAACACTTAATTTATCAGCATTTTCATGGGCTGTTTTACTTGTTACAAATCCAACAACAAATTTTGGACTTAAATCAAAATCAAGTGCGTCATTTACATTATTTTTTTCAAAAATTTTTTTTATTTCCATTAATAATGGATTGGTTAATTTAATTTTTCCAATTGTTGATAAGCTTAAATAGGTAGATGCTTGAAAAATATTATATCCGAGAATTATACCTTGCTGGTCCGTAATTTTCGTAATATCTCCAACTTTCTTTTCATTTACCTCATACCGGTTACCATCTTCTAATGGAATAATTAAAACATCACCAATACCTTTAGGATTATAAAATACATCCATTTTGCTCATCCTTTCGTCTTACTTTTCTGGTCGGTTTTTTGCCATAATAAATACAGGTTCAAGTGCCTTATCTTCATAAATAAACGATAAAGATGTAATCGGTATTCTTCCTTCCGCAAAAAACTTCATCGTCATCTGCGCTAATATATCATAACCTGTTTTGTTTTGAATGTCAGCAAAAATTAGAACATCCTGATGAGGAACTGCAACTGCTAACTCACCCTTACTATTTGCCTTCATCTCTTCTAAAAATGCCTCGTTCAATATTCGACTGGCATCATAACCATCTTGTTGTGCAATAAAATAAAAATCATTTTCTGCAACTGTATCTTTTTTATATTCATTTGAAAGTGAACGAATGTTAAATGTCGCAATTTCGTCTATTCTTTCTTTTGTCCAACCTTCTTTTTCAAGCATAGGTTCATCAATTAATCGATAGGATTTGCCTAAATCTAATGCATAATAAACCCTTGTCTCTGCAGTGTGATCCTTACATACTAATTTTGTTCCTGCTTTTGTTCTTGTAGCAAATGAAGTGGCCCGTATAACTGGATATATATGTTTCTCCATACCTGTTAACTGATGGTCTTTATTCATGATTCTTAACGCTTCTAAAACATGGTCGACTAATTCATCTATCGCTTCCTCACCACGTTGGTTATATTTTGCGACTACATTCGGAAGTGTAACGGACATACCTTGCTTCGTTTCCTTCCATTCAATTCGTAAAGTATCTTTATCTCTGTTATAAGAAATGCGGTAGTTAGGATTTTCTAATTTCTCTTCCAATATTTTTTTCATTTTCAAGCTAGTCATTTTCATATTTTTGCTCTCCTTACTTCCTTGAATCTATTAATTAGGGAGCCCCTCAATGAACTCGGTGATTTGTTCTTTCGTTTTACGTTCTTTACTAACAAATCTTCCAATTTCCTGCCCATCTTTAAAAGCAATAAAACTCGGTATACCAAATACATCATACTCCTGACATAATTCAATAAATTGATCTCTATCAATCATTACAAAAGTAAAATCAGGGTTTTCATTTTCTATTTCAGGTAAAACTGGTTCAATCACACGACAATCTGGACACCAATCGGCAGTAAATAGTGTAATTACGTTACCTTCTTTTTTCCATTTATTTAATTCATCTATTGTATTTAATATTTTCATTTTCATCAACCTCCATTACAATAGTATCTTTGTTTCTCTTAGGATACAAATAAAAAAGCTATCCTTTCGATTATACAAAGGATAGCATGAGTTTATTTGTTGGGTCCTTCATTTGCTACAGCAATAGATCTAGAAATTTTCATTAAGTTATTTGCATCATTATCCATTTTGCCTTTCGATGTGTAGGTAGTGATTTTTACGCCACCTACTCCAACCTGCATCTCGTAGCCATCACCTTTGTTAGGCATGATACGAATATAACCGAATTTATCATTATCATTAAAAGATTCCATTACCAATGCTTCTTTTCTTTTTGCTGATTCAAAGCTTAACTGACTTGTTGGTTCTTCCAAATTATTATAAAAAACAATATACGTTTGATCTCCGTCTTCTAAAATTACGTTGCTTTTAGATTCTTCTTTTACCTCTAATTCATCTGGTAAATAGAGCGCAAAACTTTCTAATTTATGATTAGGATCTATTTTTTCTTTATTATTAAATGACTCTAAGGCAATTTCTTTTGCATCTTTTAGCGCCTCTTCCTCAGACTTCATGCTACATCCACTTAAAACAATAGTCAGTAATAGGAACACAGCTGGCGCAATACGTAATATATTTCTCACATTATTTCCTCCTGCGATATAGTTCTTTTTACCCTCTATTATAATACTACGAATTCGAGATATATCAAGTACAGATTTTTGTAAGTATTGCTGAAACATTGCATTGTTACGAAAAGTCGATAAAATGGAAATATAATGTTTAGAAAGTAATGGAGGGGATTTTTATGGATTTAACAGTTTATTTAGCAGGACAAATACATGACAATTGGCGTGAGATCGTTAAAAAGAAAGCCAAAGAAAAGAATCTTCCGTTAAAATTTGTAGCACCACAGACAAACCACGAACGATCAGATAATATTGGTGAGGATATACTGGGAAAACAGCCAGGAGATGTATATAAAGATGATGCTGCTTCCAGCATTAATAATTTCAGAACTCAAGTTTTAATGCAAAAATCTGATGTCGTAATCGCCTTATTTGGTGAAAAATATAAACAATGGAATACAGCAATGGATGCAAGTGCCGCTATCACGATGAACAAACCAACAATTATTGTTCGTCCGTCTTCATTAATACATCCATTAAAAGAGTTATCTAATAAAGCAAGTGTCACTGTAGAAACCGTTGACCAAGCATTAGAGGTACTAGCATATATTTACGAATGAAATAAAGCAGCGGGTGGATTAGCCGCTGCTTTTAGTCTCTATTATAAAACTCCCACTGTCCGCGTAATAGTTTTACCACATGTACAAACATTTCTTCTCTACTAACTATTTCATTTGTAAATATACCAATAGCCCCTTCTTTTTTTCTCACTTCTTTTTTCTGTGCATATTGATCCATTATATCTCCAAGCTCCATACCTTTTGCCAATTGCGTTTGTATTTCGGGAGGTAATAAAATCCTTGCACCACTTGCTGTATAAATAGTTTGTTTGTGATCAACAAGCGCACCCCAATTACATAAATAAAGTTCTTCGTCTATATACATAACCCCACCCTCAAGACCGACACCTATAGAGTTGGGATTCTCCTTTACACAGGTTTTTGCGCGATTGATCGCACCTTGTCTTGTTTCTTCATCGGAAAAAGGCTGTGCCGAAACATGTGATGGAGCATCCAAATTAGTAACATTAGCATTTGGAAATATTGTTTGAACTGCTGCTATTTTCGTTGGATTCTTTGATCCAATTGTAATTTTCATTTTTACAACCCCATTGTAATTGATGGATAAATATAGCTGCTACCAAACTGGCAGCAGCATTAAAAGTGAAATTTCATTCAGTGGGGTTTTTTTACTTCCACTACTGAATGTTAGTTGAACCAATCAGATGGGCAGTTACCCCCTCCAAAATTTCTACATCAGGTGGGGAGCTATACTGCCGGTTATTCTAAAAAAATCTTTTTAACTTGATTTCTGTATTTGATCTACCGTATTTTGATCTGTTGATTTAACGAGTTTTACTAGTAATTCTTTTGCTGCTTGGTAATCATCAACATGAATCATCGATGCAGATGTATGAATGTAACGTGAACAAATACCAACCACTGCTGATGGAACACCATTGTCCGTTAAATGTACACGTCCAGCATCAGTACCCCCTTGCGAAATAAAGTATTGATAAGGAATACTATTAGACTCTGCTGTATCCAGTATGAATTCTCTTATTCCACGATGTGTAACCATGGAACGATCAAATATTCTAAGTAATGCACCCTTACCAAGCTGTCCAAATTCTTGTTTATCGCCTGACATGTCATTCGCAGGTGATGCGTCCAGTGCATAAAAAATATCTGGTTTTATCATGTTTGCCGCTACCTGTGCACCACGTAAACCGACTTCTTCCTGAACAGTTGCACCAGAAAATAAATGGTTTGGTACTGTTTCATTTTTTAACTCTTTCAATAACTCAATGGAAAGACCACATCCATATCTGTTATCCCATGCTTTTGCTAGTATTTTTTTATCATTTGCCATTGGGGTAAATGGACAAATCGGAACAATCGGCTGACCTGGTTTAATACCGATGTTTAATGCATCTGCACGATCATCCGCACCGATGTCAATAAGCATGTTTTTCATTTCCATCGGTTTTTTACGTTGTTCAGGTGTTAGATTATGTGGTGGGATGGAACCAATTACCCCAACAACTGGTCCATTGTCTGTCATTACTTGTACACGTTGGGCAAGTAGTACTTGATTCCACCATCCACCAAGTGTTTGGAAGCGGATCATGCCATTTTCAGTAATTTGTGTAACCATAAATCCGACTTCATCCATATGACCTGCAACCATTACTCTCGGTCCATCACCTTTTTTAACGCCGAAAACACCACCTAAATTATCCTGAATAATCTCATCAGCGTATTTTTCTAATTCACCTTTCATAAATTTTCGAACAAGGTGTTCATTTCCTGGTGCGCCTTGTAATTCTGTTAATGTTTTAAAAAGATCCAGTGTTTCCTGCTTCATCGAAATCCCCCATCCTAAAATAAGTATTTAATTAAGTATAACGGAAACTACCTTAATGTTTCCACAAATCTACTGTGTATTATTTTCTATTTATATTTATTTACGGTATACTAACATTTGTAGGATAGTTTACAAAATCGAATTTAAATTTGTAGCTAGAGGTGATAATAAAAATGAGTATGAAAAAAGCAGTTCTTGCAGCTGGACTAGGTGTTGCAGTAGGATATTTAGCGAAACAACAAGTAGATCAGTTTCAGAAAGTTACACCTGAAAAAGCATTAAAACAGGCAAAAGAGACATTCAAGAAACGAGGACCAATCAGTGGTTCATGGATCTATATGAAACCGGAAGAAGTAGAGAAAAATGGCCTTACATTTAACGCCTATCGTGGTGGAGTAACACGCAACATAGATGGAGAAAATAAGCAATTTGAATTTCATGTAGACGTTGAGACAGGTGCCGTTATTGACGCAATACAAACAACATAATGATGATAAACTGCTCTTTTGAGCAGTTTTTATTTGTATCAAATTAAAAAGCTGTCCCAAACAAAGGACAGCTTTTCAACCTCACACATAGTCATACCGTACACGTTCAACCTCATTCATCTTTTCACCATTATCATTAAACCGAATAGCCCTGTAATAAGCATCATGATAAAATGTATACCATGCTTGCTTCTTATAGCCAAAATCCATCCACATTTCTTTTTGATGAACGGATGTTACAGGATAATCATCATATGCAAGTGCCCACAATTTATTTTGGTGGGCATGTGTAGGCATAATATCTGCCATATGGATAAAACACTCATCGGCCTCTTCAAACACTAAAATACAATGTCCATCACTATGACCCCCAGTATGAATCATTTTCAGGCCATCCGTGATTTGAATTTCCTTTTCGAACGTCTGCACTTGCTCTTGTATTGGCTGCCAATTCATTTCCCAATATGTATTTACAGACCTGATATTAGGCTTTCGCATCTCATGCCATTCTACAGCCGACGTATATATTGTGGCATTCTTAAACGTAGAGATAAATGAGTCGTCCACCTTCTTCGTCAATCCACATGCATGATCGAAATGTAAGTGTGTCATAAGCATTGCATCAATATCATCTGGAGACAGTCCTAATTCATGAAGAGAACTTTCAATTGACGATTCCTCTTTTACACCAAAATTTCGTAATTGTTTATCGGATAATTTACCATTTCCCATACCTGAATCGATTAAAAAATTCTTACCATCAATCTGTAGCAAAATCGGATCTGTCCGTAATTCAATTTGATTTTTTTCGTTGTGCGGATATTTCTTTCCCCATAATGCTTTTGGTACAACGCCAAACATTGCACCTCCATCTAGAAAGTTTACACCGCCATTTAACCAAGTAAGTTTCGCTCGTCCAATGTGTAGTGTTTCCATCTCAATCCCCTCACCTTCTATTTCTAGTGTAGCGAATCAATGATATTCCTGCAAACGCTACCAGAATCCATACAAAAAGAACCTCCTTTACTAAAGAAGGCTTTCTTTGTATTTACCGTTTAAAAGCTTTTATTTCATCCAATTCCTCTAAAACAGTTGGAATTAATGGATGCTGCAAATCTAACTGCGATACTAATTGTAACGTTTTTTTATATCCTTTTTCCTCAATC
Organism: Virgibacillus ndiopensis; assembly: GCF_900187325.1. Classification (GTDB taxonomy): domain Bacteria; phylum Bacillota; class Bacilli; order Bacillales; family Amphibacillaceae; genus Virgibacillus_E; species Virgibacillus_E ndiopensis. Next base: position 1,049,273 of record NZ_FZMZ01000005.1, read on the forward strand.
ATTTGTTGTAGCTTAACTGCTTCATCATCTTGAGGATTCGTGTATTGCAATACCGCAGCGATTGTTTTAGCGAGATAGGACGGCGTTTCACCAGTAACGTCAATATATATATTTGCAGGGCAAATTAACCGATCATGCGGTCCCAACTTACGTATTGGACCTCTCCCCACTCTTGTAACTTCATCTGAAATATATGGGTTTTTAAAGCGTTTGATAATTTTATTTATATAAGTTTGGTGTTCTTCTCTATCAAAATGATAGGTTTGAATTAATGCTTCACCAGATTCAGCTAATGCACCTCTTATAAATTCTTGAACGTTATAGTCATTCATCGCTTCATTTATAGTGGTATATCCAATATAGTGACCAATATATGCAGGTACAGCATGACCTGTATTTACAGTAAATAACTTTCGTTCAATATAAGGTTTTAAATCATTTACATATGTTATCCCGTCAATAGTTGGAACGTCACCTTTTATTGCTGGTTCCTCTACAACCCATTCATAATAAGGTTCAACGGATACATCCAACAAATCCTTATTATTTACCTGATTAGGAACAATCCTGTCAACAGCTGCATTTGGAAAACCGAAAAGATCATTAAATGCTACTTGCTCTTGTTCTGTAATATGTTCAAAAACCTTTTCTCTCAACAACGAACTACCACCAACCATATTTTCACAGGCTATTATATTAATTGGTTTTTTAGTTGATTTGATTCTCTCACGTAAACCTTTTGCAATTAGTTCTGAAATTATAGCTAAAATGTTTGGACCTACAGCAGTTGTTACGATATCAGCTTTTGATATAGCTTCTATTACTTTCCCTGGGCTAGTGACACTGTTTATTCCTGATACGTTATTTACTGTTAATGATTCACTTTTCTCAGCTGCTAGTATTACCTTATATTGCTGTTTATTGTTTAACTCCTGAATAACCGCTTCGTTCACATCAACAAATGTTGTTTGATAACCTGAGTGATAAAGTAAAGAACCGATAAAGCCACGACCTATATTGCCTGCACCAAAATGTACTGCCAGCATTTAATTCACCTCATCAAAGAGACCTAGGATTTCTTCTTCTGACCGAGTGTCTACGATTTTCTGGATATTTTCTTCATCGGAAAGCACAATTGCAATTTTGGAAAGAACCTCTAAATGTTCATCCCCTTTACCCGCGATACCTATTAATACTTTTACAATATTTCCGTCACCAAAATCAACTCCATTTGGTACTGTTACAACAGACAGCCCTGTTTCTTTTACTAGATTCTTCGCGTCTTCCGTACCATGTGGGATAGCGACATGATTCCCCATAAATGTAGAAGTTAATTCTTCCCTTTCCAGCATTTTATCAACGTAGGATGCATCAACATAACCGTTATTAACCAAAACAGTACCAGAATATCGAATTGCTTCCTCTTTACTCGTTAATGTTTTATTTAGTTGGATACATTCTTTACTTAAAACTTCTTTTGTCATTACATGATGCACTCCTTATAATATATTTTTTTCTTGAAGATGCTTATGGAACTGTTCAGACAGGAAGTGCTTAATTTGTGTTTCGTTTCCTGATTGAAACAATTGAATGCTTTCTTGATCCCGAATAATTAAACCACTTAAAAAGCTTACTATTTCCAAAACCTCCTGATGAGTAAACTCAGGTGCAACCATTAGCATTAGTGTATCCGTCTCCATATCTTCTCCATCCATCCCTCTTACGGTTATTGGACTGGATAATGATTGAATTGTAAAACAGGGCTTGATAACTTCCTTTGATCTCGCATGAAACAGTGCAAGTGGTGTATCTGGAATTCCCAGACCATTTATATGTTCTCTTTTTAACAGTTTTTCAAAGACACTATTACTGTTTGTAATTAATTTCCTATTTACTAAATCATTACATGCTGAGCGCAATATGAATTCCAATGATCGTTTTTCCTTAATCTTTGTAAGCTGCAGGGAATTAAGTACATCCAAAATTGCTTTTGAATAATTTTGGATTGCCTCTAGCTGTAAGATAAATTCCGTATGCTGTGCTTTAACTGGTTTCGAGCGTGGTCTAGTATACGTAAGCTTCTTCTGTCTAATTGCTTTCTTAATACGATGTGCTTCTGTAATTGTTAACATAGGTGAAACTTGAATATACTTGCCTTCAAAATCTTTTAACGAAATGGTTGATACAATAACGTCATATTCATTAATATTGGAATTCTCCAATTCAAACATTGATTTATTTTCCACCTGTTTTATTTCCGGAATACGCTGCATTAGTTTCGTAGCAAGCATTTTCGATGTACCTATACCGCTTGAACAGATTACCAATGCCTTTAAATCCACGTCTATTTCACCATATAACAGAATAGAAGCAAAGTGAAGTACAAGATATCCTATTTCATCGTCTGGAAAGGCCATTTCCGGAAAAACGTCATGAACACCTTCCTGGATAACGTAAAATAGGTTATTGTAGTCTCTCAAAATGTCTTCAAGCAATGGATTTTTTATATTCATTCCCTGCTTAAGCCGATATATTGTTGGTTTTAAATGTGCCACTAGATCGTTTAACAATTGCTTATCATCGGTTAAATCCATATTTAAATGCATACTTACATAATTAATTAATGCTTTTGCCTTATAGGCGATATTGATACTGGAATCCTCAATTAAATAATTGTTATCAATTCGTAATTTAGCACCTAATAAATGCATGGTAATATACCCGATTTCATCATCCGGGATATCCATGGACAGCGAACCCCGCAATTCTTGAATCATGTTTCTGGCAATTTCATACTCTTTTGTACCCTCAAGCTGCTTTTTATACACATGATCAAATGTTATATTACCACCTTTTTGTAATCGTTCGATAGCTAGCGCTAGATGTACAATCAAACCAACATAAGCACTGTCAGCCAGTTCATGCGGTAGTTCTACTATTGCCCGTTCCACACTTTTTTCAATCGTAGTTAGCTTTTTAGGATTGACAAAATCTAACAAACGATTGGAAATAGTGTTTAATTGCAGCGGTGCATTATTCTTGATATTGTCTTTTAACAGAGAAACATAAACAAATGGATTGATATATTTAGTAATCAGATTGCTAATAGCAGAGCGTTTATCACCTTCATATCCTTCAATCTTCATGCCGTACCCTCTTTTTCTTATGAGTTGAAGGTGATACGCTTTTACTTCCTCTTCTAACTGATCTAAGTCGTTACTTATTGTCGCAGCTGTTACTTTAAGTTCATGTGACAGGGTGAACAGTTTGACTGGTTCATTTGTCTCCAAAAGTGTTAATAAAATGATTGTCTGTCTTTCATCGGGGGTATAATCAGAGGTAGCCTCCGTTGTGAGCGTCATTTCCAATTGCTGCTGATTATGCAGACTGCCAATAATCCGAATCCCTACCCCCGACCTTTTTACAAGCTGCAAATTGTAAGAAAGAATTATCTGTTCAATATCTTTCAAATCTCGATGAACCGTTCGTTCACTTACGTAAAGAGCATCAGCAATCTCTTTTACAGTCACATCTTCTTGTGATTGTAATAAAAGTTCTATAATCTTTCGCATGCGACCGGCTATATACAAACTGTTCACCTCCTTGCAATGTTTACTTTTGTCTACCTTATTTAAATCTTTCAACTAATTCATCGTATTTAGGACTGTTTAGGAAGTTTTCTACAGAAATATGTTCTGCAGTAGGTATTTTAATTTTAGCACGTTCTGTTAGATCCTTATGGGTAATAACGATATCTGCATCTTCAGGGATTTCGTTGATCGCTTTATTCGTAACAAATACATCAACCCCCGCTTTTTTAAACTTATTTTTTAATAAGGATGACCCCATCGCACTAGAACCCATACCCGCATCACATGCAAAAATAATCTTATTAATTTCTTCCGGACTTTTATTGGCAACCGTTGCTTCTAACTGATTTTCAGTTTCTATATCAGCGTTTGCCCCTTTATTATTATAATGTAATGATTCAGCTACAACGCTTTTCTTACCCTTCATTTCTTCCATTTTACCAGTTGCTTCTGACAAATCTTCGTCATCTGATTTACTGGTTTTCAAAATTAATGCAGCAATTAGGAACGAAACAGCAGCTGCCACCAATACTCCAAGAGTTACAGCTAGATAACTGTCTTGTGCAGTCATTGCATATATTGCAAAAATACTTCCAGGCGATGCTGGGGCAACTAATCCTGCACCAAAAATTTGAAAAGTGAATACACCACTTATTCCCCCGCCAATTACCGCTAAAAGTAATTTAGGTTTCATTAACACGTATGGGAAATAAATTTCATGTATACCACCTAAAAATTGAATAACTGCAGCACCAGGTGCCGAGCTTTTAGACATTCCTTTGCCAAAAATAGCGAATGCAAGTAATATCCCTAATCCAGGACCTGGGTTTGCTTCTAACAGAAACAGAATTGATTTCCCCGCTTCCGATGCCTGTTCAACCCCAATCGGACTCAATATGCCATGATTAATCGCATTATTTAAAAATAAAATCTTCGCTGGCTCAATAATAATATTTGCTAATGGTAACAACCCAGCATTGATAATCATCTCTACACCAGCAGCCAAAATATTGTTCAGACTTTCTACTACTGGACCAATGAGTTTTACAGCGACTACTGCTAATATAGCTGATAATATGCCGGCTGAAAAATTGTTATAAAGCATTTCAAATCCAGAACGAATTTTATCTTGAAATAATTGATCAACCTTTTTCATTAAATAACCAGCAAATGGGCCCATGATCATGGCACCTAAAAACATAGGTATATCAGCACCTACGATAACGCCCATCGTTGCAGTAGCACCGACAATCCCTCCACGTAAATCATGAACAATACGACCACCAGTAAATCCGATTAAAAGCGGCAGCAAGTATTTAATCATTGGATCAACTAATGTTGCCAAATCTTCATTTGGCAGCCAGCCATCCGGTATAAATAAAGCAGTAATTATTCCCCATGCGATAAATGCCCCAATATTCGGCATGATCATTCCGCTCAAATAGCTGCCAAAGCGTTGTACCTTTGCACGAAACCCCTTATTTTCTGCCATAAAATTTCCTCCTAAAATGAATAATAACTTCCATATATTAATTTTATACCTAGGCAATTCCGCTCACAATCAAATCTAAACATCAATTTGTCAAAACCATTGTTGACATTATTAAAAAAATGTGTGTGCCATGACGATTTTTAGATACAAAAAAAGACCCGTGAATGGGCCTTGATTTCAATTAAATCGTGTCTTACAGCGATATATAACTTGTCCCTTCTCAGAAAATTTCTGTTCATACTCTGTCATAACATTTGTTGGATCCTCTGCCTGATGTAAATCTAAATTAACTTCCTCTAATCTCATACCAAACTTTGAGAAACTAACAAGTGAATATTCGAATAATCCTCTATTGTCCGTTTTCATTACTAACTCACTGGAATCCTTCATTACATGGCGATACTGCTCTAAAAATGTATGAAAAGTTAACCGGCGTTTTTCATGACGATTTTTGGGCCAAGGATCAGAAAAATTTAAGTAAATAGTCGAAATTTCATCATCCGCAAAAATTTCTCGAAGATCACTTGCATTTTCATTAATCAATAAAATATTGTCTAGTTCAGCAGCTTTAACTTTTTGCGCTGCTGTAACAATAATACTTTTCGCAAGTTCTATCCCAATAAAGTTCACATTAGGAAATTGTTTTGCCATACCAACTAAAAATTGACCCTTTCCCGTGCCGATTTCAACATGAATTGGATTTTCATTATTAAAAACTGATTTCCATTTACTTTTATTTATACTTGAATCTGGAATTACAATGTGGCTGTTATTTTCTAAAAAATCATCAGCCCACGGTTTATTTCGTTGACGCATTTACTATTTTCCCTCTTTTCAAAACATCACTCAAACTTGCAAGCATAGTTTACATTGAAACGTAAATACTAGCAATCAGAGGTGATTTTAATGACATTAACAGTTAACGATCAATTAACATTATTACATGATATATTAAGTGAACAAACTGAAGACTGTTGTGGCGAAATCGCTGAGTATCAACAAATAAAGCGGTTAGTTCAATCAATGATGGCACAAAACAATATTACAGATAATCAGCTTTTACAACTGCTTCCAGAAATTTATAATTATGGGCGACAAGGCGAAATTGCTCAACATTCACCCGAACATATAACAACTAACAAAGAGAATATTGAACAATGGATGAGTGTTATAACACAAGTTAATTTACACTAAAATTTGTGTTTACAAACGTATTCAAATCTCGTAAATCATGTAACCTTTCCGAAACCTTTTTTAGCTCATTTCGATTATAATGCCAATTAATATAATAAAGTGCATCCGAAATTAAATACCAATACATTCGTTTAAACAACTGTTTATCATATGTCACACCATATGTGTCTAACCAACTTGCCCAATCTTCTTTTGGAATGTACCATTTCAGTAACATACCAAAATCCATTACCGGATCGGCAATCATTGCATTGTCCCAATCAACTAAATATAATTGTCCATCGTTTGTTAACAACAAATTATTATGGTTAATATCACAATGACAAACAACTTGCTTTTGTTCTCTCGTAACAGGAAGTAATTGGTGTAAATAGCTTAAGGCTGTTTCAATTTCATTGTGTTTATTTATAAGATTATTTGCATTAAATCGTTGTTTAAGTTTATTTACGTTATCATCTGGTGCTTTTGGTTTTTTCCCCATTCGCATGAGCATGTGCACTAGTTCAGAGGAGTGGTGAATTTTGCGTAACAATTCAGCTACCCGGTGATGACGCATTTCTTCTGGTTCTAATTTTCTTCCTTCAATCCATTCCTGTGCGGTAATGACATCCCCATTTTCCATTCGTTTCGTCCACACAAGCTTTGGAACGATTCCTTCCGCAGATAATACTGCTAGAAATGGTGAAGAATTACGCTTTAAAAATAGTCTCTTATTACTATTTTCAGCTATATAAGCATCTCCAGTTAATCCACCCGCAGGTGTAATATTCCATTCTTTGCCTAATGAAGCATTCAGCCAATTCACCATTCATTCCCCAAATCTTTAAAGATATATAGTCCAATCATATATTTTATAGGTATCTCGCAAAAATTACAAATATGAGATTAGATTACCGAAATTAAACCACTATTTCAAGGAAATGTTTGTTTGTTCACGCTTAACGTTAACCGGAAATCCATTAACTGACATGCGATGACGGCTTTTTGTAATAATACAGGTTGTAGATGTACTTGTCTGCCCATCGACTTGAAATGAAACCTTTTTGTTTGAACTCATTTTAATTTGACTAGCTTCAACTAGTTCTACTTCCTTGAAATTAACATGTTTTCCAGTAAAAACAGTCATGAAAAAAGCCAAAACCTTCCATTTTGAGATGGAGTGAATAAGCAATACAGGAAATGTATTTGCTTGAATTTTAGCATGCGGAATGATCTTCATTCCACCCCCATAAAATGGATGATTTGCAATTGTCATCATCCAGCAATTTTTCATGTGACGTTTTTCCCCATTAATTTCCAATTCCATTGTCATCGGTTTAAAGTATAACAATACATGAACAAGTGCAAAACAGTAGCTTAGTGTACCTAAACGAAATTTGTTAAAAAATTTCTTATAGCGTGATTTATTGGCAACATCCGCAATTTCCGCATCAAAACCAAACCCAATACTATTAACAAAACAACGTTTAACATTGTCTATTTGGTATCTGCCTATCCAGTATGGAATCCTATTATTCCCTTTAATAATTTGTTCAAAAATAGTCAGTGAATCTCCTTTTATATTACATCCTCGAGCAAAGTCGTTCCCAGAACCAGCTGGAATAAACGCTAGTGGAATATATAACGATGACATTCCATTTACTACTTCATGAACTGTTCCATCCCCACCGATAACGATAACACAAGTAATATCCTTGTCTTTTATTTGTTCCATAATTTCCTCAGCATGACCACTATAATCCGTAAAATAATTTATGCTTTCAATACGTTGATAAAGTTCACTGCGCTTTATTTTCGAAAATATACGCTTTGAACGTCCATTTCCTGCAATTGGATTAATAATAAATACATACATTGCTTTAACCCTCATGGTCCATCTGAAAATGTGTTTCCTCTTCGTCCCATTCTGGCCGTTTAATAGATGTTGATTGACAATGCTTTAACAATAATTCTGCTGCTTTTAATTGGCGATTCTTTAACGGGGAAACCAATTTCCTTTTCGCTTCAAACCATGCTTCATAATCATGTTTACCAATAATTTCAGTATTGTAAGGTTCATTATTATACACAATATTATTCGTGCGGGATATTACTATTTTTTTAACTGGGAAATCAACATTATTGACCTGAAGAATACTTTTAATAATTTGCTCTGTCCGCTTTAAAGCCAAGATTGGACTTAGTATTTTTACGTTTGAATCAATCATCCAAGTCCGTTCATCACTGGCCATAATTGTTGCATTAAAATCCTTTTCCAACAAATAAATTATTTCGATTCCAACTGGGCTAATAAAAATAATGTCACCTTCTATTGGTGCTTTTTTTACATTAAAAATTGGATAGTACATCATTAGGTATGTGTCAGGAAAACGTTGCAAAAAGTATCTTAATGTAACATCATCATCGTATTTTCTTTCCATAAATGATACATCCGTAACAGTGGATGTGGCCCACTTTAATTGCATCGGAAACAGCTTATCCAAAAAGTATTGTTTTAACGCCAATACTGTTTTGGGTAAATTCGGTATGCTTTCTTCTTTATTGTAGACAGTTTCCCCTTTAATGAAATTCTTTACTTTTGAAAAAGCAGACATAGATTCCTCTTCTGGTTCTTCTTTCCAATGTTCATTATTTGAATCATTCCATAATGCATAGAGTTTTTTCCAATTTTCCTGCTTCAAACGAATATATTGGCTTGGGTAACGAAAGGCATTCCATTCATAACGGGAAATATAGTCTTGGAGTTTAATTAATTGTGCCATCCTCAAAACCCCCTTTTAATAAATACCTCGACACGATTTCATATTTAGGTACTTGTGTTGGATGAATTTGATAAATAACAACTTTATCAACTGTAAATGTATGAATGGTATCTATATATTTTTTCTTCATATCTGTTAATTCGCTGTTATCGAGGGTTGAACCTTTCCATTTTTTTGCAAGTGTGATGTGTGGATGGTAATTTCTTTGTTCTTTATTAAATCCTTCTTTACTGGAACATTCCTCCACTTTTTCTTGCAATAAAGTTAAAAACTCATTGTTTTCCACCCCTGCCCAAAGCACACGAGGGCTCTTTGGATTACCAAATGTTCCGACTTCACCAACGTTTAGTTTGAATGGATGAAAATCTTCTAGTTTAGTAAGCTGCGTTTGTAATGCTTGTAACGTTGTTTCATTAACTGAGCCGAGAAATTTTAGTGTTATGTGTAAATCATGTTTAGTTGGCCACTGTTTATAGGAAAGTTTTTGCCTTAATTCATTTTGCCAGTCATAAAACATATCTTTTAATGTAAGTGGAATTGGAATCGCGATAAAGTAATGCGGTAAATTTTTCATAATAGACCCTTTCTTATATGTCTTATTTATAAAATTTTAGAATAATCTCTTTTATCCGTATGAAATTAGGTGTAAAATAAAATTATCGACATAGATTCACTAGCACCACGGTATTAATGAAAACATTAAGGAGTGGTTTTTTGAATCAACCAACATCTCGAATGCTAACAAGAGTTAAAGCTGTTTACCTTTATATTAGAGAAAAAGGTACAGTGTCAACTACCGAATTAGCGGATGAATTTGGAACGACAGACCGAACAATACAACGTGACTTAAATGTATTAGCATACAACGGTCTAGTCGACAGCCCAGTTCGAGGCAGATGGAAGATTACAAACAAAAAAGTAAACATATCTTAATGAACAATAATATACGTTAAAAACAAAGCTGACAACTCTTTATGTCAGCTCTTTTTTTCTTTAGTTAACGAAAAACAATAATTCAATTCTTGATCAGTAAGCTCTCGATATTCACTTAACCTAAGATTCTCATCAAGTTTTAGATTCCCCATCGTTAATCGTTTTAAGTAGGTTACTTTTTTATCGACTGCTTCGAACATTCTTTTGACCTGGTGATACTTCCCTTCCGTTATTGCTATCTCAATTTCAGATTCGTTACCTGCATGAAGGATAGTTAGTTTCGCTGGTTTTGCTTTATATCCATCTTCAAGAACAATTCCTGATTTAAATGATGAAATATCTGCCTCAGTTACAAAACCGTCAATTTTAGCATAATACGATTTTGGTACATCTTTTTTTGGTGATGTTAACTGATGAGCAAGGTCCCCATCGTTTGTTAGAAGCAATAGTCCCTCTGTATCTTTATCAAGCCTTCCAACAGGAAACGGATTAAAATGCTGATAATCTTTACTTACTATATCGATTACAGTTTTATCTACTTTATCGGCAGTTGCAGAAATAAAACCAGGTGGTTTATTCATCATTAGATAAATATACTTTTGATAGTGTACGATATCCCCTTGTACTTTTATTATGTCCGAATCCGGATCCACATGCACGCTTCCATCTTTAATTATTGTCTCATTAACCGAAATGTGCTTTTTTTTCAACAAACTCTTTATTTCTTTTCGACTACCATAACCCATATTTCCTAACAATTTATCAAGCCGCACGAATAAACCTCCTTACCTGCGAAAAATTCGGTCTAGGATTTGAATACGGTTACCTAGCACACGCTCTAAAAGTGTGGAATGGTATCCTAACCATAAATAAACACCACCACCAAGAGTTACACCAAAGAACAACATAATAATGGCTGCCCAACGCTCCGTTTCGTATGGAATAAACAATCCAAAGATAGCTTTTACTATCGCTATGGTAATAGCCATTATTAGAGTAAATATTAAAATTAACAATGTACGCTTAAACAGCTGTTTAAATGAAAATTGAATCGATGTTCTTATACGCCAAAGATTTAAACCAACTGCTATTGCAACTGCAAGTGCAGTACCAAAGATAGCACCTTTTCCTCCAAAGGTATGAATAAGCAAGATATTGAAAAGAATCTTTGTTAATAAACCTGCAGATAAACTTATAACAGTAAAACGTTGCTGATTAATTCCTTGTAAAATTGACGATGAAACCGTAAATAAAGCAAACAATAATCCAACTGGGGCATACCATCCTAATAATGGTCCTGTAATATCAATTTGATGCATTTCTCCATATAAGGAACCATAAGCAACATTTGATAACATAGAAAGTCCGATTGCTGCTGGTGTAACAAGCACCATTACAATTTGGAGTGCCTGGTTAATTTGTTGAAATAATACCGGTCGATTATTTTGAGTAAAAGAATTCGTAAGAACTGGTAATATCGCTAAAGATAATCCAGTTGCAAGTGTTACCGGAATAATAACCAGTTTATGACTATAAAGGTTTATTGTAGATAATACAAGTTCCCAAATCTCGCCCTTACCTATAGCTGTCATTGCTCTACCGAACGTAAATTGGTCAACTAATTGATAAAGGGAGGTCGCAATACCTACAACAATAAATGGACCAGCATAACTAAGAATTTCTATAAAAAGCTTCTTCATTGGAATATCATGGGATTCACGTTGCTGCGCGATTTGTTTTTCTATATTTGGTTTTCGCTTACGCCAGTACTGCCATAAAACAACACCTGAAGCTAAACCACCGACAAATGCAGCAAACGTTGCAAAGCCAACAGCTGTAGGAATTGCTCCATCAAGTATTACAATAATAATAAACGTAGAACCTAATAAGAATACAATACGAACGATTTGTTCGACTACTTGAGAAATAGCTGTAGGTCCCATCGACTGGTATCCTTGGAAAAAACCCCGAGTAATGCTCATTGCAGGTATAATCAGTAACGCAAAACTTACCATACGAATGACCATCTTTGTATCTTCAATTGTTATATTTGACTTGTCTGGAATCGTAAATTGTGCAATCGGTTCTGCTGCAAAAAATAACACTAAAAATGCAATAAACCCGGTTACAAGCATTAGTGAGATTCCTGCCCGATACATGCGCATCCCTGTTTTATAATCACCTAAAGAATTATATTTAGAAACAAATTTCGCTACGGCTAACGGTACACCAACCGTGGAAATACTTAGTACAATATTATATGGTACATATGCTATTTGATATAATGCTCCCCCATTCGGTCCAACAAGTGCATTAAACGGGATAACGAAAATCATTCCCAAAAATTTAGATAAAAATGTAGCACCAGTAAGAAGCATAGTGCCTTTTACAAAATTCGACATTATTTCACCTGCATCTGTTTATAATTACTTCCTAAATTATTATTTTATCACACATAATCAAAAGTGGGATAAAGTTTCCTACATAACGTTCGAACAATATATGTATTATTCCACCGTCATTTTAAAAATAGGATTTCTACGTAAAAAATGGTAAGCTATTTTTGAAAGGAATGAGGAAAGTTGTCATATGATGTAATCGTAATCGGTGGAGGACCATCAGGATTAATGGCCTCTATCGCTGCAGCGGAAAACGGTGCAAAAGTAATGTTAATTGAAAAAGGAAGCAAACTGGGAAAAAAGCTTGCAATATCGGGTGGAGGTCGTTGCAATGTGACAAACAGACTCCCTCAAGAAGAAGTGATTAAACATATTCCTGGAAATGGAAAATTTTTATATAGTGCATTCTCTGTTTTTAATAATTACGATATCATCCATTTTTTTGAGAATATGGGTGTACAGTTAAAAGAAGAGGATCATGGAAGAATGTTTCCTGTTTCAAACTCAGCAAAAACAGTAGTGAACGCATTAATAAACAAACTTCATGAACTTGAAGTAGAAATACGTATGAATACGGTTGTAAACGCCGTACACTATGATGAGCATGAACACACCATTATCCTAGAAGACCATGAAAAAATACGTACGAAATCGGTAGTCATTGCTGTGGGTGGTAAAGCCGTTCCACATACAGGCTCAACCGGAGACGGTTACGCTTGGGCAAAAAAAGCAGGACATACAATAACTGAGCTATATCCAACAGAAGTTGCATTAACATCTAATGAAAATTTCATTAAAAATAAAAGCTTACAAGGGCTATCATTAAGAGATGTATCACTTTCAGTATTGAATAAGAAGAAAAAACCGATTATTACCCATCAAATGGACATGCTGTTTACACATTTTGGTGTATCTGGTCCAGCTGTATTACGATGCTCGCAATTCGTTGTAAAAGAGTTAATGAAGGGTCAGCAAGAAGTACCAATGGTATTAGACATTTTACCAAATGAACATGAAGAACATTTGATTAGGTCGGTTTGGGATTCAGTCAAACATAATCCCAAAAAAGCGTTCAAAAATATACTTAAAGGTATTGTGCCTGAGCGAATGTTAGCATACGTCTTAATAAAAAATGATGTAAGTGAAGATGAAAAAGCGGGTAACATTTCAAAAGAAACAATTCGTTCTATTATACATGATATTAAACACTTTTCATTTAATGTTCATGGATCTTTGCCATTAGAAAAAGCATTCGTGACTGGTGGAGGGGTTTCAATCAAAGAAATTGTACCGAATACAATGCAATCAAAAATCATGCATGGTTTATATTTTTGCGGAGAAATATTGGATATTCACGGGTATACCGGGGGTTATAATATTACATCTGCCTTAGTTTCCGGAAGACTTGCGGGTATGAATGCTGCACTTGAAGCAAATTAATCCAATTGATTCATTCCACTAATGGTATGTCATTCCTTGCATTTTTTAATGAAAAAAGCTCATCCTAATAATGTTTGGGGACATCATAGAAAGGGTTGGGTATAAGAATGCAAAAAAATGCAATGTGGTTACCTTTAATCGCTTCAGTCGGAGTTGGAGCAGCAACTTTTTATACGATGACCAAAAACAACCAAGGAATCGGCCAAACAATGCAAAATATGATCCCATTTGTTTCACAAATGGGTGGTGGCGCTACTGGAAACAGTAGTAACAGCGGAGGAAACAGCCAAAAACTTGGTCCAAATGCAATGAGCTAAATAATTCAAAAAAGGCGTACCAATTATGGTACGTCTTTTTGAGGAAAAAGGCACACTGTTTAAGAGAAAGATACTATAGAGAAGATTTAAGGTATGCACGATTGGTTTTCTATTGCTCCAAAAGTTTTATTAGTGGAGAAGTCCACTAATCCTATTTCAACATTGTTGAAATAGTGAAAACAAATACAATCATAAATCAATTGTTGTGCATGTTTCCTAGACATGTGCAATAACAACGCGAGCTGTTCCAGTCAAATATCAACCATTAAAAAGTAATCGTCACAGAAATTTCATATCAAACAATAGATACATGTGATAATAATCACAGCACTCAGCCAAAATTAACTATATCATATTAATCATCATACTTTAGGAGTGAGAATTATGGTGAAAACTGTAGAAACATTCGATGGTTGGTATTGTTTACATGATTTTAGAACAATTAACTGGGAAAAATGGGAACAGGCTACAGAAGAAGATAGAAAGTCAGCTTTAAATGAATTTAACGCTATGTTAAACCAATGGCAAGATATAGAAGATGATAAAAAGGGGAGCCATGCACTGTATTCCATTGTAGGTCAGAAAGCAGATTTAATGATTATGTTATTACGTCCAACAATGAAAGATTTAAACAAACTTGAAAACGAATTTAACAAATCTGCCCTCGCACATTATACTCAACCAAGTTATTCCTATGTATCCATAATTGAAAAAAGTAGTTATACCAAGCAGGAAATCGATCCATATGAAAATCCGGTAATGAGGGCTAAGCTCTTTCCAACAATTCCCAAAACAGATTATATGTGTTTTTACCCAATGAGTAAGCTTCGTGGTGAAACAAATAATTGGTTTACACTATCTAAAGAAGAACGTGGGCGTATGATGTTCGAACATATTGAAACAAGCAAAACTTTCACAGATGATATCAAGCGTATTATTACAGGGTCAATTGGCTTTGATGATTATGAATGGGGAATCTCATTATTCTGCGATGACGTCTTGAAATTTAAAAAATTAATATATGATACACGATTTGATGAAGTTAGTGCCAAATATGCAGTTTTTGGATCTTTTTTTATTGGCAACTATTTACCTAATAATGAAATCGAGGCATATTTTAAAATTTAATACCCTAATAAAAATGTTAAGTGCTGATACTAACAGGTTCCATCTTGAGGCTCTCGCACCTTAAAACACGAGTCTATTCTTAGTGCTATTAGAGAAAACATCGCACAGAATTCACAATTAAATCACAAAAAAAGGAACTTGAATTGAAATTCCAAGTTCCTTTTGTAATTCTATGTCTTTTATATTCAACTAAAGCCCCCTTTAGCGAAACTAATAATTACTCACCAACTTGGAGTAAATACCTTTTCTCTTTTCCGTCATACTCAACAATTAAAATATCTCTTCTTTCTTCTGGTGCAAATACTTTTGCTCCGATAGGTAATTTATTTGCCATACCATTAGATATTTCTCCTATTTGTTCACCTTTTGTTAGCTCTTCCTCTTCAATCCAATCAACACCCGTTTTATAAACTTTTCCGTCAAGTTCAAAAAGGTCTGCATCTGGATTTAGTTCTAATACTTGTTTCTTACTTAAAGTTCCACCTTCATTTTTTCCAGGAATCGCTGAACAGCCTATCAATACAGAAGAAATTAACAATAAAACAAGAATAGTCGTAAAAAAACGCATTAAATCCCCCCTTTATCTATAAGACGTAAGTATTTATTTGTATGTTTCATCTCGTTTCTATATTGCACTATCCTGCCCCGTTAGTTGAATAAGCTCATTCCGTTCCTATGTATTTACTTTAACATAATATCCCAAACCCTTTATAAAAAAATCCCCCCGGTATAAGAGGCTGTTTATTTAAAGTAAATAATATTTTGAATAGAAAAGTTCGGTTGTTTATCTACGTAGAACTATCGCTAGCAACAATCGATCGTTAGTATGTAATGACAAAAGATACGTTTAATCCAAAATAAGACCAGGATATGAGATTTTCATATCCTGGTCTTATTTTGCCTGGCGGCGTCTTACTCTTGCAGGGGCAATGCCCCAACTACCATCGGCGCTGGAGAGCTTAACTGCTGTGTTCGGCATGGGAACAGGTGTGTCCTCTCCGCTATTGCTACCAGACATATTTAATTGTGAGTAAATTTATACCCTAAAAACTAAATAAGAGTTTAACCATCAACGAATCAAAAATATATAGTTAAGTCCTCGATCTATTAGTATCCGTCAGCTCCACGTGTCACCACGCTTCCACCTCGGACCTATCAACC
>NZ_FZMZ01000003.1 GCF_900187325.1 Virgibacillus ndiopensis
CACCCGTCCGCCGCTCGTTCCACAAACTCACGCCCCGAAGGGCAGAGTTTGCTTCCCGCGCTCGACTTGCATGTATTAGGCACGCCGCCAGCGTTCGTCCTGAGCCAAGATCAAACTCTCCAAAAAAGTTTGAAATAAGATGACTTACGTCAATCTTATTGTTAGTCTTAGCTAAATTGAAATCAGGGTTTAAAAGATACATAACAGATAAAATCTATCGTTATCTTTTAACCTGTTTTATTCGAAAAACAGTTCATGTTTTTCTTGACATACTGGTTGTTTTGTTCAGTTTTCAAGGAGCAAAATGGGCCTGAGTGGACTCGAACCACCGACCTCACGCTTATCAGGCGTGCGCTCTAACCAGCTGAGCTACAGGCCCAACATAATAAATTATAATGGAGCGGGTGATGAGAATCGAACTCACATCATCAGCTTGGAAGGCTGAGGTTTTACCACTAAACTACACCCGCATGATCTATAAAAATACTTATCTTAGCAACTTCGCTGGTCGGGAAGACAGGATTTGAACCTGCGACCCCATGGTCCCAAACCATGTGCTCTACCAAGCTGAGCTACTTCCCGATAATATGGCGCGCCCGAGAGGAGTCGAACCCCTAACCTCTTGATCCGTAGTCAAACGCTCTATCCAATTGAGCTACGGGCGCCTCAGAAGCGACATATTCTAATGTAACACATACAAACATTTATTGCAAGTATCATTTTCGATGCGGTCGAGAGGACTTGAACCTCCACGGGGTCGCCCCCACTAGGCCCTCAACCTAGCGCGTCTGCCATTCCGCCACGACCGCGTAAGCTTGGCAAAAATAAAATGCCGTGGTTACTCACAGCAGATTTAATGTTCAAATGTGATGAGCCATGAAGGATTCGAACCTTCGACCCTCTGATTAAAAGTCAGATGCTCTACCGACTGAGCTAATGGCTCATGATGTTATAACTGATCTATTAGTTGCGCCCATCGAATAACGAGCTTTGTCAGTATAATAAATTCTTCCTTATAAATAAAAATGGCTGGGCTACCAGGATTCGAACCTGGGAATGACGGGATCAAAACCCGCTGCCTTACCGCTTGGCTATAGCCCAACTAATGGCGGTCCGGACGGGACTCGAACCCGCGACCTCCTGCGTGACAGGCAGGCATTCTAACCAACTGAACTACCGGACCCAACCGTATCATTCATTTATTATAAAAGATGACCCGTACGGGATTCGAACCCGTGTTACCGCCGTGAAAGGGCGGTGTCTTAACCGCTTGACCAACGGGCCATTAAAATGGCGGAGAAGGAGGGATTTGAACCCTCGCGCCGCTTACACGACCTACACCCTTAGCAGGGGCGCCTCTTCAGCCACTTGAGTACTTCTCCATATGGCTCCACAGGTAGGATTCGAACCTACGACCGATCGGTTAACAGCCGATAGCTCTACCACTGAGCTACTGTGGAATAATCTAAGTAAACAATAAGTTACAGTTAAGTATCAATATTATTATCGCGACGAAAAATATAATACAATATTTCCAGTCCATTGTCAATTACTTTTCAACAAAAATAATAAATTATATTTGCTATGTCCAACCTCTTTTTAAAGGGCTTATTTAATTTAACATGGAAGCAATCATTCGTCAATGGATATTAATAGTTTTTTTGCTACCAAGGGCAATTTTTTAACTACATCTATTTTATATGAAGTTATTTTCTTTCCGCAACTAATTTTCCCCTGCATTTCCCACATCTATACTTTCTGACATCAATTCTTCTCATCCGTCTATAAATATGACCACATTCCTTACATTTATATAAATGTTTATATTCCCTTTTAGAAGAAGGAAGAGGTTTACAATGTCTCGGTGAACCTGTTGCTTTTAATAATGTTTTAAACTCAACATCACTATGTTTAAATCCTTTCCCCTCTATATGAAGGTGATAATGGCAAAGCTCGTGTTTTATGATTCCAATAAATTCTTCTTCCATCTCCTTTATATACTTAGGGTTTAATTCTATCCTCTTCTTCGCAGGAACATAACGACCGCCAGTTGTTCGTAAACGCGTGTTAAATTTCACATCGTGGATAAATGGTTTATCAAAGTATTCTATTGAAAGATGATTAACTAAATTAAACAGCTCTGTATCATTTAAGAGATTCATTTGAAACATCCTTATCGGTAATAATTTCTTTTATTCTAGCATATTAAAAACATAGATGCTTTTGTTCTAAAACTCCATTAATTAAAGTTATTATAATTAAATATTGATTTTTAATTAGATTATATTATAATTGGAGTTGAGAGATTTAATTTAAATAAGGAGAGGGGATTTACATTGAGTAATAATAAAAACAGACTTACTACTGCATCCGGGATTCCAGTTGGAGATAATCAAAATTCAGTAACTGCAGGTTCTAATGGACCGGTATTAATTCAAGATTTTCATTTACTAGAAAAGCTAGCTCATTTTAATAGAGAACGCATTCCAGAGCGTGTTGTTCACGCAAAAGGTGCAGGTGCACATGGTTACTTCGAAGTAACAAATGACGAAATTTCTAAATATACTAAAGCTGATTTTCTAAGCGAAGCTGGCAAGCGAACAGATATGTTTATTCGCTTTTCAACAGTTGCAGGTGAGCTTGGCTCTGCTGACACTGTTCGCGACCCACGTGGATTCGCAGTGAAATTTTATACAGAAGAAGGAAACTATGATCTAGTTGGTAACAATACACCAATTTTCTTCATTCGTGACGCAATCAAGTTCCCTGACTTCATTCATACACAAAAACGTCATCCACAAACACATTTAAAAGATGTAAACATGGTTTGGGATTTCTGGTCACTATCACCGGAATCATTGCATCAAATTACTTATTTGCATGGTGATCGCGGACTGCCAGCAACACTTCGTCATATGAATGGGTATGGTAGTCACACATATAAATGGGTTAATGACCAAGGAGAAGCCTTCTGGGTGAAATATCACTTCATTAGTGAACAAGGTGTGAAAGGTCTTGACGTTGATTTAGCAGATAAACTTGCAGGAGAAAATCCTGATTATCATACAGAAGATCTTTATAATGCAATTGATCAAGGTGATTTCCCTGCATGGAAATTGTATGTTCAAATCATACCATATGAAGATTATAAAACGTATAAATGGGATTTATTCGATGTTACAAAAACAGTATCACAAAAAGACTACCCACGTATCGAGGTTGGTCGTATGGTACTAAACCGTAATCCTGAGAACTATTTTGCAGAAGTTGAGCAATCTGCGTTCACACCAGGTAATCTTGTTCCAGGGATTGAAGCTTCTCCAGACAAAATGCTTCAAGGTCGTATATTTAGTTATGGTGATGCACACCGTTATCGTCTTGGTGCTAACAATCAACAAATACCAATTAACCGCCCAGTCAATGAGGTAAAGAACTATCAACGAGATGGTGCTATGCGTGTAGACGGAAATGGCGGAAACACTCCAGTTTATGAACCGAATAGCTTAAATGGACCGGCTGAGGATATCACTTCAAAAGGAAATCCTTTCGAAGTTCATGGTGTGGCCGACAGTGTTGCATACGATAGTGAAGATCACTATACTCAACCAGGTGACCTTTACAGATTAATGAGTGTAGATGAGAGAGACCGTCTTATCGAAAACTTTGTTAATCATATGAAGCCAGTTGAAAGTGATGAAATCAAACTACGCCAAATTGAACATTTCTATAAAGCAGATCCTGAATGGGGCGAAAGAATTGCTCAAGGTTTAGGCTTAGCTGTTCCTGAAAGCGTAAAATAGAATAATTAACAATACTAAAGAATAGTGCGAATCCGCACTATTCTTTTTTTATAAAAGCACTTTTCACATAGTTTATTGGTAGTTATAGAAAATGCGATATAAGCGGCGTGTTGATTTCACATTTTTTGTAGCTTTCTGCCACGCAGCCTGTTAACACTTTGCGCATCCTTGGAGACTGGAGAGCCCTTGGTGCGCGTAGTGTATTTCCGTAGCAATTGGAAGCGGCGAATTACGATCGTAGTTTGTTTCAACTATTAGATAAGATGTAGCATTTGAAAAAACAACCTTCATAAAAAAAGACCAGCTATCTTAAAAGATAACCAGCCTTTACTTTACTTTTCACTTTTAACCATCGATAAAGCAATCCTGCCTTTTGTTGTATCAATTTGCTCTACCCAAACAGTTACCACATCCCCAACAGCTGCAATATCCATAGGATGCTTAACAAACTGATTGGACATTTTTGAAATATGAACGAGGCCATCCTGTTTTACACCGATATCCACAAAGACACCGAAGTCCACTACATTTCTTACAGTACCCTGCATTTCCATTCCAGGTTGTAGGTCTTCCATTGTAAGAACGTTTTGTTTTAACAATGGTTTTGGTAAATCGTCACGTGGATCCCGTTCAGGACGACTTAATGCACTCATAATGTCAATTAGTGTTGGTTCACCAATATCAAGCTTTTCTGCAATTTCTTTTTTATCTAACGTCTTTAATTTTTCCTGTAAAACATCTGAACCGATATCATTTAATTCGCAGCCAAGCATTTTTAAAAGCTCCGCTACTTGTGCGTAACTCTCTGGATGAATCGGGGTACGATCCAATGGATGTTCACCATCAACAATTCGTAAAAATCCTATACTTTGCTCATACGTTTTTGCACCTAGTCTTGGTATTTTTTTCAATTGCTTGCGATTCGTAAATTTACCTTCTTCATTACGCTTGTTTACAATATTGTTCGCTACTGTTTTACTTAATCCCGAGACATATTGTAGTAAGGAAGATGACGCTGTATTAACATTTACACCAACTTGGTTAACAGCTGTCTCGACTACAAATGATAACGATTCATTTAATGCTTTTTGACTAACATCATGCTGATATTGTCCAACACCAATTGATTTTGGATCAATTTTCACGAGTTCGGCTAGAGGATCTTGTACACGCCTAGCAATAGAAGCAGCACTTCTTTCTTCAACTTGTAAATCCGGGAATTCCTCACGTGCTAATTTAGATGCAGAGTAAACACTAGCACCCGCTTCATTAACAATAATATAAGGCACATCCAACTTATGCTTTGAAATCAGATCAGCAATAAATCGTTCTGATTCACGCGAAGCTGTACCATTTCCAATCGCGATTAACTCCACTTTATACGTATTTATGAATTCCATAACTATCTTTTCTGCACCAGCTGTATCGTGCTTAGGTGCAGTAGGATACATCACACTTACAGAATGTACTTTACCTGTTTCATCAACAACAGCGAGTTTACATCCCGTTCTGAAAGCAGGATCGACACCTAATACTGTTTTTCCTTTCAAAGGTGGTTGTAGCAATAAATTTTTCAGGTTCTTCGAGAAAACATCAATTGCTTGTTCTTCTGCTTTTTCCGTTAAACTATTACGTATTTCACGTTCAATTGAAGGCTGAATCAAGCGTTTATAACTATCCTCAATAGCCGCATCTAATATATCTACTAAACTTTGTTCGGTATTTGATTTAAGAATTTTTTTCTTTAAAAATTGAACAATCCGCTCCATTGGTGGTTCGATGGAAACCTTCAATATATCTTCCTTTTCCCCACGGTTTAGAGCAAGGATACGATGAGATACCATTGACCTTACAGCCTCATTGTAATCATAATACATCTCGTAAACGGCTTTTTCGTCTAGTTCAGCAGTTTTTACATTAGAATGAACCGTTCCACGTTTAAAGGTTTCTTCCCGAATATAGTCACGATACTCAGGGTCATCAGAAATCCATTCAGCAATTATATCATTTACACCACTTAGAACATCTTCCATCGTATGTAATTCATGCTCTTCAGAAAAATATTTCTCTGATTCAGTAGAGATGTTAATAGCTTCTTGATTCCATACTAGTTCAGCCAAAGGTTCCAATCCTTTTTCTTTGGCAATCGTTGCTTTTGTTCTACGTTTTTGCTTGTATGGACGATATAAGTCCTCTACCCGTTGCAATTGTGTTGCATCTGTAATTTCTTTTTCAAGTTCCTCCGTTAATTTACCTTGTTCATCAATTAAACGAATAACTTCTTGTTTGCGTTCTGCTAAATTAACAGCATAATGCCATTTATCCTGGATCAACTTGATTTGTACTTCATCAAGTCCTCCTGTTTGTTCCTTTCTATATCGGGCAATAAATGGTACTGTATTTCCCTCGTCCATTAATCCAATAACTGTCTTCACAATACTTGTTTTTACCTGGGTTTCTTTTGCTACCCACCCAGTTAGATTTTGTTCTAATTCTACTGCCACGGTTGTTGCCTCCTTTACATACATATTCAGTTTACCAAAGTAATCGATGTTTTCCCAATAAGACCATAATGTAAGGAGGCCGACATCGTCATGTCAGCCTCCTTACCCTACGTATCTTATTGCAATTAATGTTGTATCATCATTTCTTGGTTCACTGTTCACTTGTTCAAAGGTTTTTGTGATTTCATTTACCTCTTTATTTAAAAAATACTTCTGTGACAAATCTGAATCTAATACGCCATCTGAAAACATGATGAAATTCATATTAGGCTCTATTTTTTCAGTAACTATTTTAAACGGTCGATGATAACCTGCTAGATATCCTACATTAGGAATATTGCGTTTCTTATTCCCATCCGCCGTTATTGTCATTACACCAATATTTCCAATTGAGGAAAATGAATAACGATTGGATTGATAGTTTATCTTTAAAATCCCTAATACAACACCGCGTTTCCCAATAAGTTTTTCGTTACTCTTTTTTATTAACTGTTCGACCGATACGTTTACATTATCTTTTATTATATCAACCACTATTTGAGACGATTCTTTTGCAAATTCTCCACTGCCTAATCCATCTGCTAAAGCGCAGATAAATTCATTTTCGGTTTCTGAATAAAAGTAGCTATCACCACAATGATAATTTCCTTTTTTAGCCTTTTGGTAAACAGCTACCTGAACGTTTTCCATTTTCAATCCAAAACCTCCGCGCTCTCGGATTGAATTGTTTCACGTAGCTTCCTTAGTGCACGACGCTGCAATCTGGAAACATGCATTTGTGAAATACCTAATAATTCCCCGGTCTCCTTTTGGCTTCTGTTGTCAAAATAGGTATGTTGCAGAATTTGTTGTTCCCGTTCAGAAAGGATTGGCATAATCTTCTCTAATAGCATTTTTTGATCAATATTTTCATAGCCGTTTTCTTCCTTCCCAACAAGATCCAATATAGCTACTGTACTTCCGTCAGAGTCAGCTTCAATTTTCCGATCAACAGAAAGTGCTTTATAGCTTTTACCCATCTCCATTGTTTCCAATACATCTTCCTCAGAAACTTCTAGATATGCAGCAATTTCCATTACAGTAGGTGACTTTTGATTGGATGTGGTCAATTCATCGACAGCTTTTTTTATTTTCGGCCCTAATTCTTTAATACGTCGTGGTACATGGACACTCCATGTTTTATCACGGATAAAACGTTTTATTTCACCAATTATTGTTGGTATCGCAAAGGATTCAAAAGATTTACCGTATGTCGCGTCATAACGTCTGATCGCCGCCAGCAAGCCTATCATACCAACTTGAACCAAATCCTCATGAATACTGCTATTCTTTGAATATTTCCTAGCAATTGATTCTACAAGGTCTTTGTAGGTAAGTACAATTTTCTCTTGTATTACTTCATCAGTCGGATCGCTTTGTAAATGTTCTATCCATTGGTAAACCTCGTCTCTTCCCTTATTGTGTGGTTGAGATTTGGTCGTCATCAAAGTCCACCTCGGTTTCTTGAAGGTACTTCGTCATTAAAACAATAACACCATGGTTATTGTTAATCTCTACCTTGTCCATCAAGGTATTAATTAAGAAAAGTCCGAAGCCCCCTTCTCGAAGATTTTCAACGGATTCTGTATGGTTATAAGGACCGATTCCTCCTTTGACTTCATTCAAATCAAAGCTTCCACCATGATCTGCCACCATTATTTCAAGACGATTATCATATACCCCAAATCCAATTGTAACTTCACCCTCATCTTCATCTTTGTAAGCATGCGTAACTGCATTTGTAATCGCTTCAGAGATGGCAACTTTTAAATCTTCAATTTCTTCATAAGAAAACCCCATTCTATTTGCAACCCCGGAAATACTTAACCGAATTACACCAACATATTCCGCTTTTGCGGGAACCTTCATTTCGATAAAGTCAAATGTTTCCATTACTCACTTCCACCTTTTATCGCAGCATTAATATCTATAATTTCATTTAGTCCTGTAATTTTGAACAAACGATAAACACGATCCTGTAAATTGATTAATTTTAACTGGCTATTATTTTCTTTTGATGATTTCAAAGCACTAATAAAAATTCCTAGACCTGTACTATCCATGTAATTAACATCTTCAAGATCAACCTCAACGATTTGAGCTTCTATCTTTGTCAATGGTAGTAAGACATCCTTTAATTGCGGTGCTGTATACGCGTCAATTTCACCTGTTAGAATAACTTTCGACTTTTTATTTTCTTCCTTAACCTCGATTGCTAAATCCATCTAACCATCCTCCATTATTCGAAATCTACGAACGTATCCATCTATAGTAAACATTGCATTTTCAAAATACTATTATGAAATTTATATACCCTGCTTCGAAAAATGTTAAACTTCTCTACGCAAAATTATTAGTGTAAAATCATCCCGTAATTGAAAATTTTGCAATCGTTCAAAGTGTTTATAGACGTGATCGACAATTTTCTGGACGGGTAAATGTGCATAGCTTTTAATTACCTCTAGTACTTCTTCACTCTCTATAAAGCGATCTCCATCTCTACACTCCGTTACACCATCGGTCAATAAAATGACCATATCACCTTTTTCTACATATCGTTCATAACGTTCGTAATTAGATTCTGATGAAACTCCTAAGACAAGTCCATTTGCCTCAATTTCTTTAAAAGCATCTTCTTTTTTGTGGTAATAAAATCCAGGTTCATGACCGGCGGAGGAATAGCGTAGTTTGTGTTCAGACGGCATATATTGTGCATAAAACATTGTTATAAACATGCTTGGATCAACATTACGTTCGACAACCCGATTTAAATTTTCCAATATAGCCTTTGGACTCATTGATTCTTCCGGAAAACTATCCATCGAATATTTAATCATTGACATACATAATGCTGCAGGTACTCCTTTACCAACGACATCGGCTATGGCAACTCCAAGTGATCCATCACGACCTTTAATAAAGTGATGATAATCTCCATTCATTTGATGGGCAGGTACGCTTACTACACCAATATCTAAGCCCTCTATTTTTGGTTTTGTAGTCGCAAGTAAAGTTTCTTGCATTCCTGCGGCCACAGATATCTCTGTTTTTAATTCCAACTGTTTTTCTCTTAGTGTTTGATATTCTTGATGTGCCATACCATACGAAATCATTGTTTCTAAAAGAAAATTCATGGAATGTCCTGTTTTTTCAGATAAGTTAGGATACAACTCTGCTAATGCCTGTATGTGCAGATTCACAATTTCCTCAGGCGGAACATTATTTTTTATAAATGATTTACTGATCTGTTCAGCACCATATAAAGATTGTTCATCACGTGTATCAATATAACGTTTTAACAAATCTTTATAATTAGCTGCATCTAAATTTACGACATCCATTGACATTCCCCTTATTATGGAGTTGATTTATTATTGTTTATAACTATTCATTAAAGGCAGTCCGTCAATATGAACCTTTACGTAACAGACAGCCCCTTCTATCTAACTATTAAAATTGGTCAATAAAAAAATAGTAGTTCTATCTTACATATTTTATCGATCTAACTTCTGTACCTTTTCCTTCTTCTGATTTAATATCAAATTCATCCATTAGTCGTTTCACACCAGGAAGTCCAGCTCCTAGGCCACCAGACGTTGAGTAGCCATCTTCCATAACTTGGCTAATATCTCTGATTCCGGGTCCTGAATCAACCGCTATCATGCTTATCCCTTTTTGATTAATAGTGTCAATTACTTCAAAACAGATTTGCCCTGTTTCAGCATATAAATAAATGTTACGAGCTAGTTCTGATATAGCAGTTGCAATACGTGCCTGGTCAACAGTGCCAAAACCAATTTTTTTTGCTATATCACGCCCCATTTGCCGTGCTCCGACGATATCCCATTCTTTGTTGATGTTAATGCAGGATTGGAGACCCATATCTATTCCCCCAATTCCTGATGTAGTTTAATTAGGCCTTGTTCTAGATCTAACGCAGTTGGTACATTTTTCAGATGAATTCCCAAATCAATTAATGTCATGGCAACTGCTGGTTGGATGCCTGTTAATACTACCTTCGCCCCCATGAGATCTGACATAGTAACAACATCGCCCAAAACCTTTGCAATAAAGGAATCTATAATTTCTACGGATGTTAAGTCGATCACTACTCCGGATGAACCGCTTTGATGAATTTTACTTAATAAATCTTCTTGGAATTGTATAGCAGTATTATCATCTATTTCTGTTTGAATAGAAATAAGTAAGTAATTGTGTAATTTCAAGATAGGTATTCTCATCGTTTTCACTCCCCATTTAATGAATCTAACATTTTCTCGATGCTTTCCTCTTTTCCTTCTAAATCAACTATTTTTCGATTCGTAATTTCCAATGCCGCTGTAAATCCTTTTCGAAGCGAGCTTTTTGTTGGGAATTTCCCAAGATCAATACCTAAATTTACAATAGTTTGTGCAATCTCGGGTCGAATACCTACGAGAATGCAAGTTGATCCAACCAATCGAACAGCCTCTGCTGCTTGGATGATATGATGAGCAACCATCGTGTCAACAACAGGAACACCTGTAATATCAATTAGAACTACCTCAGCATTATGTCTGATTACACCTTCAAGTAAATTCTCCATAATCAACTTCGCACGTTCTGTATCAATTGTCCCAATTAAAGGCATTATCGTAATACTATCCATCACTGGGATAAGAGGTGCAGATAACTCTTGTAGCGCTACTCTTTGTAATGATACGATATGCTCCCAGCTTCCTGAATACTCATTAACCAGTTGACGAATAATAGGTTCCACCCATAAATCAACACTTCTTAGAACATCAGAAATGTAGGTTGAATCAACTTGTTCAGACTGACTGAGGATATAATCAACTGTTACTCTTCTAAAAACCTGAAGACCATCCGTAATATAACTGAGCGGCCAACCCAAATTTATTAGCTTCTCAGAAAACTCCTCTAATGAAATAGAAATACCTTGCTTTTGAATGCTTGAAAAAATAACATTAACAAATTCTCTATTTGTATTTTCAAAAAGTTCATCAGTAATGGATGAAGTGTAATTTCCATCCTTTAATGAATCAATTTCATCTAGCCACATATGTACAATTGTATCGCTATTATCTATTACTATTTTTTTGAATTTCCCATCCATTGTTTAGCCCCCAAAATATATAAAATTTATTATTATTGTCATATGGTATCGAATATTGCGCGAATTTATTCTTGCCTTATTATACCATAAAATATGATTACATTAGAGGGGAACATTGTACTAACTATTACGGCAGGATAAAAAATTGAACATAAAAAAACCCCCGTTCGCTGTAAATAACAAGGGGTTTGCTTATTGTCCGTACATTTCTTTAAGTCCAAGACTTATTTCTAATGCATGATCAATTTTATCCATCATTTCATTGTCTAACTTTGTAATTTTATCTGTCAGCCTTTGCTTATCTAACGTTCTAATTTGTTCTAACAATATGACTGAATTACGATCAAATCCATAGCGTTTTGCGTTAATCTCCACATGAGTTGGGAGTTTCGCCTTTTGAATCTGAGCAGTAATAGCTGCAACAATCACGGTAGGACTAAATCGATTTCCAATATCATTCTGTAAGATCAGCACCGGGCGTATGCCCCCCTGCTCTGATCCAACCACAGGGGAAAGGTCAGCGAAATATACTTCGCCTCTTTGAACGATCAAATTATTACACCCCGATCACAGAGCGCTCTAAGGTGTTTTTTTCTGCCTCCTCTTCAGCTTGAAAAGCCTCCGAAGCGATAGTTAGATTAATTCTAGCCATTTCCGTGTATCCCTTTTGCATCGATTCACGAAATTGTTGGATATGCTCATCTTTTTTAGATTCTAAATAGTTTCTCGTTGCTTGACATATGAAGTCACTCAAATCTGTATTTTCATACTTCATTAATCCATCCACCTCATTTAACAGGTTTTTTGGTAACCTTACTAAGATTTCCTGTATGCTCTCTGACAAAACCATACACCTCCGCCAACTGTTGAACGACCGATATAAAATTCATCTTTTATCATATCATTGTAAACTACGCTTTGCAAAGGCTTGGAAAGAAATTTTTTAATAAATATCTTGTTTTTCTCGTTTTAAATTAACTTCACTGTGGTATATATATTTATTTTAGGATATAAATATTATGCAATTTATCGTTAAAAAAATTTACTTGATGGTAGTTTTTGCTTCATTTGTTAAGATTATACCCTATCAATCAACGTATTTCAGCCAATGAATAAATAAAAAGCAGACCCCCTCTCCTTAAGAGTCTGCTTGGAAAGCCACAATTTATTTCACTGCTTTTCCTTGAACAGATTTCGCAACTTCGATTAATTCTTCTTTTGTTAAGTCTTTACTTGCTAAATAAAAATCCATTCCATTGCTGCTCCATTCAATGGAATTATCAGAAATTGCACCAATTGTATGTCCAAGGTTCACAATTTCTCCATTTACCTCTTGTGGAGAGGAGAGAGTTGGTACTACTTCTTGCTTCTCTTCAATTAATGTAAAATTCTTCTCACCTTCAAAGGTCATAACGACGCGTTGTCCATTTTCCAAGTCTATCTGCTTCTTCTCGGTTATTTCACTACCCGATGTTTCAGTTGGAAGCACCACTGTAAACGCACCCATGTTTTCATTAGTCGATGCAGTTGTTTCTGCTGTGCCGGTTGTCATATTTTTCTCTAAAGCAAAATCATCATCTTTAAAACTAGAATTTGTATCAAAGTTTTTAAACTTCACTTCAACAAGCGCATTTTTGTCTTTATCTAATACTTTAACTAATTTTGGTGTATATGACTTTTTGTCAATATGAATTTCTTGATATGGCAAATTATTATTACTTTGATAATTTGTTTTAGTTCGGAAAATATAGGCTGAATCACTTACTTCAAATTCTGCATCTTTATCCTTTACAATATCTTGCACAAGTGACTGGAACAAATACGGCTGACTTGTTTTTTCTGGCCAGTCTCGCTGGAACTTAAAGCTTTTATTTAGTGCAGGAGTCAAAACAAAAACACCGTCTTCATTTTTTAATATAATTTGACTCCCTTTTTCATCCTGGTTATTTTTTAATGCTACCCGGTAAAAGTCTTTTTTCTTATGCCAAATATCAAGCTGGTATTTCAGACTTTCTGGTCCAGTGTTCATTTTCATTTCTGCCTCTGCCTTATACCCGTTCATATTTTCTAGCTTATCTTCTAATTTTTTCACAACATCTTCCTGGGATTTCTCACCACAGGCAGCTAGTAATAGGATCAGGCAAAAGACAACTGCTATCCAGATACCAAATGTTTTTTTCATGGACATATCTCCCTTGTCTCATTTCCGGAACTAAAGAACAGACGCTAAACGCCCGAACTAAAAAGCGGATTAAAATTATCCACTTGCTCACGTACAAAATTCCTTAAACTAGGACAAAGGGAACCTCCACCATCACTACCATTAAATGCACAATTGACCGCTCGAATACCTTTCTAAACAGGCATGCATACGCAAACATAGTATGCTTTTAAGTATGGCTAGTACCGTTTTTACTACTTCACATTCTTCCCCCCTTGCTTTTACATCTAAAATGTTATCCCTTCCATACCGGTTTTCATACACACTGTTACGGTCTAAAATCATACATATCCTTGTGGTGAAACTACATGCTTGTTCCCTCCTACCCGCACTAAAATATATGAGACAACCTTAGCAAATATGCAAAATACCCTATTAGTTATTTATCTTCTATCACGACTTGAGCTACGGCATATTCCTTACTATGTGTGATGGAAATAAAAATTTTATATTCAGTAGAACTTTGCACCATCATCATTGGGGCACCTAGATCATTCGGTAAAATTTCAATATGTTGGAAGCTCAGCTTTCCAATTCCAGTTCCTATAGCCTTGGCATATGCTTCTTTAGCAGCAAACCTTCCTGCAAGAAATTCTACCTTCCGCATCTCACCGGTTAAACTATTGTATACTTCTCGTTCATTAACAGTTAAAATTCGATCTATAAATCGCTGCTCATTATGGTTTATATTTTTTTGTATGCGATTCAATTCAATTAAATCTATTCCTATTCCCTGTATCATTTGTATAAACAACCTTTCTCTGGAATATTACTATTATTTTTTAATAAGCTTATTATTGTATTACCTTTCCGTTTTTTAGTACTCTAATAATGGTCATACTATGAAATAATACTGATTACACTAATAATAACAATTTTATATAGAGGGGAATAACTATGTTCATTCGTACGGAAAAAAGTATCAAAGATTTCATTCGTTTTTACCCTATTGTGTCCACCCTTGTGATTATTCATCTAGTGTTATGGTTTTTAATAAACTTTTTGCAATTACCAATCGGTCTACAGTTTTTTCAGTGGGGTGCAGGATATAATTTAGGCATTCATAATGGGGAATATTGGCGATTAGTGACACCGATTATTCTGCATGGTGATTTTATGCATGCACTATTCAATTCATTTTCTCTCGTATTATTCGGTCCTGCATTAGAACAAATGCTAGGAAAAGCCAAGTTCCTCATAGCCTATTTTGCAGCGGGGATCGTTGGCAACCTTGCAACCTATCTTATTGAACCAACCGCCTTTTATTCCCATATCGGTGCATCTGGTGCTATATTTGGTTTATTTGGAATCTATGTTTATATGGTATTGTTTAGAAAAGATTTAATTGATCAAGCCAATGCGCAAATTGTATTAGTTATTTCAATTATCGGCCTAATTATGACATTCTTACGTCCCGGTATAAACATTTACGCACATATTTTCGGATTTATCGGAGGTTTTGCACTGGCACGATTACTATTATCACGTGTAAAGCCATTTTCTCCCTGGCGTAATCAACCGAACAGACGAGATGGCAGTACAGTTCAATTCAACCCGAATCGCTGGAAAAAGAGACGTATATTACCCAGAGGTCTAGGCAAGACAATAATATGGATTGTATTAGGAATTCTTGTACTGTTGGGTCTTATGAGTAGAATATTATAAAAGGAGCCTAGAGAATCAAGTACGTGTCAAACTTGATTTTACTAGGCTCCTTTTTATCGATAAGAATACCAAACTGCCAAACGGTTTACATCCTCATCATCAATATCTTTTAATTTATAATGTCTACCACCTAAATCGGAAACAATCGATAATTTAGGTGTTGCAAGTTTTTGACCTCTTTGAACCCAATGCTGATTTTTCTCAAAAGCTTGCACCCTTTTGTGAAAAACGACAACCGTCTTACGGTTAAACCGTCGATATCGAATAGTTAATTGTTCATCATCAAGGCGAAATCCACCATCCTGGAATCGTAAATATCCAAGGTACATACTGGCAATTAACAGTAAAAGTGGAACCCAGCTAAACTGTAGCAACCAATATACTACACCCGCTATTAGAAAGATAAATAGATACATTGATCGTAAAAAATAAAATTTCTTCGCTTGTTTTGGTAACTCGATTAATTCATCTCTATTTGATACGTACTCTGGAAGAAACTTTTGCAAAAACGCATCTATCTCAGTAGTTTTTATAATTGGGAAAAGTACGGAAGAAAAGTCTTCCCCCTTTTCTAAGGAGCCCCCCGCCACCTCTGCGTATAGGGTTGCATATCCAAGAGGTTGTCTTATAATGCTTTCATCAATCCCAATTGCCTGAATTCGTTTTAGCGGAATGGTAAGCTGTTTTTTCTCAAGTAATCCTCTCGTTATAAAGAGTTCACCATTGTTTCTTGTAATCGTAAAATTCCCGTATTTTATCATTGTACCCGCAATTCCAAGTAGCCATATCAGTAATAGTATAGCGACAGCAAGTACGATAATGACCGTAATACTTAGTTTTATAATCATTTGATACGTACTATCGTAAAAGTCATCCGGAATAAATTGCTCCATTTCCGAAAAAAATAACGCGATTATAGCGAAAATAATACCTACACTACCAGATGTTGTTCCAGCTAAAAATAACTGTTTAAGCGCTAGCTTGGATGTGGGCTTGCTTATTTCTTCTTTTGTTTCTTCAACAGACATTGATTCTTGTTTCGAAATTTCTTTTAATTCTTCTCTAAGCTTTACGCCTTCGCTTAATTTTACTGCTTTTAGGGATCCCTCAGCCCCGGTTCCGCTACTTGCAGTTTCAATTTTTACGCTTACAAGCTTAAACAGGCGATGAATAACCCCTTCTGTTAAATCAATCGATTGAACACGGTTTTTTGGAATATAACGCTTCTTTCGAACAAAAACGCCATATTCAATTCTTAGTTCTCCATCTTCAATTCGATAAGTATAACGATACCATGACAGAATACTAAATATAATTAAACCTATTAAAAATACTGCCGTAACTAGGACAAAATAAATAAAAGTATCATCTTTAAAAGCAAAGAATCCGGCACCAATCGGAAATATAGCTTCTTTTAATGCCTTTATAAAATTGAAAAAAATCACTGTTGGATGAAGTCGCTTTTCCTCAAACATCTTCTTCATCCACCCTTGCTAGAGCTGATATTTTATCCCGTAGCTGAGACGCGTCTTCTTCATATAAAGCAGGGACTTCATGTGTAGTTGCAGCTGTTGAAATGGTAACACTAGCAAGCTGGAACTTTTTTAAAATCGGTCCTTGCTTTGTATCAACATGTTGTACTCTGATCATTGGCACCAGGGTGCGTGATACAATAAAGATTCCATGTTGAATATAAATTTCCTGATCAAATACCTCATATCTCCACCTTCTAAAGCGAATCTTTGGAACCATAAACACAAACAAATATGTACTTATACCACATATTATTATTGCTGCACCAGCATACCAAAGCGAAAAATCAAGTAGTAAAGAAATAATGAAGCCAGCAATAACAATTAACCATATGATGCCCATAAAAATTGCTTCGGAAATTTTCCATGCCTTCACAGCATCTTCAGCAATTGTATTTTTTGGCGGTTGTCTCATATATACCCCTCCATTCGATGAACCGTTTACCACTATCATGTCATACGATCTTACTATTGGAAAGGTTTCCTGACTCTTAATGTTCCTATTGTGGATATAACTCTCATTATATAATCCAAATAAAAAAAGCTCCTGTGCGGCTTAGGAGCTTTTGTTGTTTATATTAGTCGCGATTTCTGCGTTTTTGAAAATTACCTTTTCGATTGCGACCGCCTTGATTTCGTCCACCTTGAGAACGTCCACCTTGGCCACCACGTCCTTTTCCTTTACCATAATAATTTCGCTTATTGCCACCACGACGATTATTATCTTTGCTACTTTTAGCCTTTTTCACACTAATTGGCTGTACAGAAGAAATTTGAACAGGTGTGTTTCTTCGTTCTTTCGTTAATAGCTTAAGCGCAGCAGCGATAATAGTAACTGAATCATTTTCTTGAAGCAATTCGCTTGCAGTTTGATGATATGAATTTAAATCTTTCATTTCAATTGTCTTTATAATTTTATCAACCGTTACTTGTTGCTGGCCACGCTGTGCTTCTTGATTTGTTGGTGGCATAAGACGTTTCATTTTACTTTTTGTTACTTTTTCAATCAAATGTAAGTGTGCAATTTCTCTAGGCGTAATAAATGATATAGCTTCTCCAGTACGTCCTGCACGGCCTGTACGACCAATTCGGTGTACATAGCTTTCTGGATCTTGAGGGATATCAAAGTTGTATACATGCGTTACACCTGAAATGTCTAGACCACGGGCCGCAACATCTGTTGCAACTAGCACTTCTACGCGTCCATTTTTAAATTTATTTAATACAGACATACGTTTACCTTGTGTAAGGTCTCCATGTATACCTTCTGCACGAAAGCCGCGAACTTGTAATCCTTCTGTTATTTCATCCACACGTTTTTTAGTTCTTGCAAAAATAATTGCCAACGCCGGCGCGTGAATATCCAAATGATTATTTAACGTATCAAACTTATACTTTTCCGGAACTTCCACAAAGTATTGATCAATATTTTCAACAGTCATTTCTTTCGCTTTAACTTTGATTTCATCTGGGCTTTTCATCAAGGTATTTGCGATTTCACGAATTTCTTTAGGCATTGTTGCTGAAAATAACAATGTTTGTCTTTCTTCTGGAATTCCTTTTAGTATGTCGCGAATGTCGTCAATAAAACCCATATTTAACATTTCATCGGCTTCATCTAATACAGCAGTCTGTACATTATCTATACGAATTGTTTTTCTTCGCATATGGTCAAGTAAGCGACCTGGCGTTGCCACGACAATATGTGGACCATCCTTTAATGCACGAATTTGTCTTTCCATATGCTGCCCACCATAAACTGGCAATGTACGTAATCCCTTAAATTTACCTAAACGATTTATTTCTTCTGCAACCTGAATTGCTAGTTCACGTGTAGGGGCAACAACTAGCCCTTGAATTTTGCGGACAGTTTTATCAATCTTTTCGATCATTGGGATACCAAATGCAGCGGTTTTCCCAGTTCCAGTTTGTGCTTGTCCTATTACATCTTTCCCTTGCATAGCAAGTGGAATTGTCTGTGCTTGAATCGGTGTCGCTTCCTCAAAACCCATCTTTTCTAAAGCTTTCATTATAGGTTGAGAAACACCTAAATCATAAAATGTAGTCACCTTAATAGTCTACTCCTTTTTTCCTTGAAAATTTATTCGCATGAACCAAAAGCTTATAGCTTATTTTGCGTATTATATATTTTTACCATAAAAAAAGGCATCCTTCTTTCTTAGAAAGGGGGCCTCTCTTGAAAATTCATGCTTTAAATACCGGTTATCTTATCATAACATACATACCATAACGATATCTACTACTTCGTCAAATGATTTTTTATCGGTTGAATGGTAAAATAAATATAAGCAAGATCTTCAAGGGAGGTTTTTTTATGCGTATTCCTCCGTTTAATCCATACATAGCGGTTGTAATTGGTGTAATTGCTGTATCTTCATCAGCAGTTCTAGTTAAATTAGCAGACAGTTCACCAGCTCCTATTATTGCAAATTATCGTCTATTATTTGCCGTTATTATTATGGCACCGTATATTTTCATCAAGAATCGCCATGAATTTCGTTTGATTCAGAAAAGAGATTGGGTTCTTTGCATACTTGCCGGAATATTTTTGGCATGTCATTTTATTCTCTGGTTTGAATCGTTAAATTATACATCTGTAGCAAGCTCAGTTGTCCTTGTTACATTACAGCCTATCTTCGCTTTTTTAGGAACCTATTTGTTCTTTAAAGAACGTTTTTCTCCTGGTGCTGTCATTAGTATGGTCATCGCCTTGTTAGGTAGTGTCATCATCAGCTGGGGAGATTTCCAGATAAGCGGAATGGCTTTATTTGGTGATATTTTGGCTTTACTTGGTGCGGTTACTGTAACTGCATACTTTTTATTGGGGCAAAACGTCAGAAAACGGCTATCTTTAATGACATATACCTTTGTAGTATATGGAATAAGCTCCATTACATTAATTCTATACAATATAATTTTACAGAATCCATTTTTCGGGTATCCCGCCGATAATTGGTGGGCTTTCCTTGCCCTTGCAATTATTCCAACGTTTTTCGGACATACCTTATTCAATTGGGCAATTAAATGGGTGAGCACCTCCACTATATCAATGGGTATTGTGTTTGAACCGATTGGCGCATCAATCCTTGCTTACTTTATCCTTGATGAACAAATAACTGGGTCCCAATGGTTGGGTGGGACAATTGTATTATCAGGATTATTTTTATTTATCATGAGCACTTCGCGTAAACGAAAAGTAACAATATCCCAGAAATAATAAGCGACTATATTATATTAAAAAAATTTACAAACATTGCTCCAAAACTGATATACTAAAACTATATTATTATAAAGTAGGTGAGGTCATGCGTATCCAACTAATGACAGATGGTGGGGCCGATGTACCGAAAAAATTATCCGAATCATTAAACCTTATTGTTGTACCACTTTATTTGCATTTTCAAGAGGAACAATATAAAAGTGGTGTAGATATAGATTTACCGAGTTTTTATCAAAAAATTAAAAAGGAAAGCGATCTTCCTAGGTCTTCCGCACCTAGCCCAAATGATTTTTATGAGGCGTATAAACAGGTGGATCCAAACAAACCAATTATTATGCTAAGCCTAACCAAGGGTCTAAGCACTACTTATGAAAACGCGGTTAGCGGTAAAAATATGTTGCTTGAAGAACAACCTAACCGTCAAATCGAAGTAATAAATACGAAGACAGCTTCTGGCGGGCAAGCTCTTTTACTTCATGAGGCAAGAAAAAAAATAAATGAAAATTATTCATTTGAAGAGCTTATCAATCATCTCTATGAATGTGTTGATCATATCACAACATTATTCGTTTTAAAATCACTAGACAATTTAATTCGTGGCGGGCGTCTAGATAAAGTAAAAGGAGCAATTGCCAAAACACTCAACATTAAATTATTAATGCGTGGCAGTGAAGAAGGAACCATTGAAGTTTCCGAAAAAGTTAGAGGTGACAAAAAATCTATTCGGCGTTTTATTGAACAGATTGGTGAATATACTAAAAATGTTGAAGATAAAGTGATTACCTTGACACATTGTAATGCTGAAGAACGTGCGAAAAAGGTTCTGGCAGAAATACGAACTAAATATGCTTTTAAGGATGCTTATATCTCAGAAATGGGTCCATTAATATCAACCTATGCTGGTGAAGGTGGACTAGTGATATCATTTTTTAAAGATCATTAAAGGAGTAGTAAATGGAGGGTTTACTACTCCTTTTCTTTTGTTAAAAACTGATAAACCAGAGTATTCAATGTATCCTTATCATTCCCTAAACATATCAAGTGTCTTGATCGCTCGAAAAAAACGACTTCCTTCCGCTTTGATATAATTTCCTTATCGAGAAAGTAAGCGGTTTTGTACGGAACCATCCCATCCTGTTGTCCCTGAGCAATCATTACAGGTGATTCCACATTTTTTAAGTAAGGTTTCGTGAATTTTACCAGTTTTAAAAACTCCAGATTTGCTTTGAAAGGTACTGTACCCAGCTTCCTTTTGTAATGCAAATACAATTTATTTTTTCCTAATTTCCCCTTAAAGCCATCAGCGACAACTTCTCCAATATCACGACAAATTTGTTTAAACGATAAATATTTTCCTGAAGTTGAAAGAAGCACTAATTTATCCACCTTATATTTTGCAGCTAAATAGGAAGCAATCATACCGCCCATTGAAAACCCAATAAGGTACACCTCGTCATATTTTTCATTTAGCTTTTTGAGTGA
Source organism: Virgibacillus ndiopensis (assembly GCF_900187325.1). Taxonomy (GTDB): domain Bacteria; phylum Bacillota; class Bacilli; order Bacillales; family Amphibacillaceae; genus Virgibacillus_E; species Virgibacillus_E ndiopensis. The sequence goes on from NZ_FZMZ01000003.1 coordinate 21,601, forward strand.
ATCTTCTGCCGCTGTAATCCACTTTTTATGGGAGACATTTTCAAGTGCAAGCCTTCTTCCATGACCGGGAAGTGTAGGTACCTCTATATGCCAATTAGTATGTTCTCCCAGGTAAGTTGATAAAGGTTCAACTTCATAAGGTCCCCCAGTATAGCCATGTAAAATTAAACATGCAATCATATAAATTCTCCTTAATCGTAAGGTCAAAAGGTTGCCAAATTAGTTACAAGCATACGAGAGATTCGTTGCTAATCATTGGGCGACCTTTTGAACATCTTCTAATGTTCTTTTACCTTCTTTTACCCGTTTTTTACAAGGAATATTACCTGCAATAACTTATTCATTGTTAATCAGTTACCATCATTGGAGATTTTCCCCAACAGAAATTACTTAAATAGCTGATAAGCATTTACTCCGCCATCAGCATATTTAAGTAATAGTTTTACATGTTTTTCATAATTGAGCCAAATTGTTTTACTACTGGTGATACTTGTTGAACTGTATTGGCCAGTTTTCCAACAGTTGAGAACATTTTATCAAGATCCATTTGTCCATTTTTATCTTGGAAATAAGAAAAAAGACCATTTGTCTTTTGTGGTGGATATGGCGTTAGATTTGGCTGCATATTGACGTACCAATCATTTGGTTGTTTTGGTTTAGCAAAATGTTCAAAGGGCGTTTTATAAATTGGTGGATTTTGAGGTTGATACTGCGAATAATTTCCTTGTTGTGGATGCATATAAAAATTACCATGATAAGTATTGTACTGAAAGGGATCATTATAATAGTAAGGCCTATTAAACATAGCAATACACCTCTTTTGCACTTTCTTATATTTACAATATGCAACTATACCCTCTAGTGTGTTTTATGAAATTTAATCATTATTCCCAAAACCAGTGTTTCTGATTTCTAACGCATGTTTAATTTTATTTAGTTGTAAGCCCAGGATTGGATCTCCATCTATAAATGTTGCTGGTGTAGCGAATATCCCTTTATCTTGCAATTCTTTCATAAATTTAGGGTTTTCGATAACATTTTTCTTCTTATAATCTATTTCCCAATCATCCAATTGTTCCAATAGCTTTTTATTACGCTTACTGTTTCCACCTATATAAATTAAAACTTCTTTTTTGCTCATTGATGTTTTCCTCCTAAGGAGATTTATACCTAATAATTACCCAGCAATGTAACAGATTAAACATGAATATTACAATTTTGTTACGATATGTTAAAATAAAAATTCCGCTGCCAAATAACAGTTTCTTTATTGTTATTTAAGCAAGCGGAACTGTGTTTTTACTTTTAATTACTAGAGAAAAATTTTATCAATAGGAGTGGGACCTTCTATTAATTCAAAGCATTTATTCTCAGCTCTAGGAACTGTTAATAAATAGACTAGTACTGCAGCCACATCTTCACGAGGGATTGAACCGAATCCCTTCTAAATCCGCAAGCACTGTTTTTGCACCCATTTGTTCAAAAAATGGTAACTGTTCTGTATTACGTACCAGCTACAGGTTCGTGTTCTGCTTCCATTAGTTTTTTAATAATTTGTTTCCCAACTTGTCCGTTAGCACCTATAACTAGCACACGCGTATTTACATACCTTTATTCACTCTTTACTATAACCATTACAAAAAGCAAAACACTTTATCTAAAATAGACAAAGCATTTTGCTCTTCTGTGAGGTTTCCCTCCTCAAAAGGGCATAAGCCTACCGAATAGCTTATGCATATAGTTGTAGAGCAGAGACATCCCATATCCCTTTATTATCATAACTACTTTTTTCATCCCTTGCTATGACATAAATCACAGCTAAAAGAAATTTTTTAAACCATTTTAAATTAAATTTTTCGTAACGATAATCCTAATTTCTTTAACAAAACAACCGCCTGCTCTCTCTCTTCTTGATTTAATCCACTCATTAATTCCTCAATGCGTTGCCAATGATCCGGGAAAATTATGTCTAATAGCTCCCGTCCCTTTTCTGAAATTGATGCAAAGGTAATTCTTCGGTCTCGTGGAGAAGATTTCCGTACTAAATAATCTCTTTTTTCCAATTTATCTACGACATATGTAATACTTCCACTAGCAAGTAAAATCTTCTCACCAATTTTTTGCAAAGGTTGATCACCTTTATGATACAAAAGTTCTAGTACTGCAAAATCGGTTAGATTCAACCCTCTTGATTGAATATCCTCCTCTACTTTCTGCATAATAACGCGATATGCTTTTGATAATACAACAAAAAGTTTTAATGAAGTGTCCTGTTTTTTCGCTAACAAAGTACTATTTTCTTTAGTTACCAACTATATGTCACCCTACTTTCGTCCTACAACATTTATTTAATTATACCATGAACTCACAAGCCCGTATTCTTTTTTACCATCCGAATATGGCTAGGAAGGATTGTTATTTCGGATGGGGTCGTGCCATTTATTTCTCCGTCCATATCGATTGCTTTGTTTGCAGTCGTTGCGATAGTCAGTTCTTTCACTTGAAAATAATTTAATTCGGTTAGCGGGTCCAAACGGTTATTTGGGCGGTCTAATGTTAGTAACTCTTTAAACGATGCTAATGATGAGTTTTTTACAATTAATACATCAAGCAACCCATCGTTTGGATTGATTGATGGAATCGGAAGCTGCTTAGTACCAATATATCTTCCGTTTAATACTAATATCATTACCGCTTCCCCTTCATACGTCTCCTCAACAGTTTTAATTTTGTATGAAAATGGTTCAGTTTGGTTTACTGTTTTAATTGTACTCATAAAGTAACTAAGTACTCCAAGTGATTTCTTTTGAGTTTCGTCAATATTTAAAGAAGTATCTGATACTAATCCAATTCCCCAAAAGTTTAAAAAATACCGTTCATCTGTTTTACCAAGGTCAACAGGTATAATTTCACCGTTAATAATGGCCTCCGCTGCTTGATTTAGATTTTGAGGCATCTGTAACATCCGACCAAAGTCATTACAGGTCCCTGCTGGTAAAATAGCGATGACCGGTCTAATTTCAAGATTAGCTATACTGTTCATGCATTCGTGAACCGTCCCATCACCACCCATAATGATGATAATGTCAACATCACTTGCATATTCTATACAACAATTTTTTACCTCCTCTAGTGTTTCCGTCTGCATGATTATTAATTTTTTAATTGATTGCGTTAGTATTGGTAATGTTTGGGCTAGTTTTTGTTTTAAATCTTTATTTCCAGCATTTCCGTTGAATAGGAATAACGCTTTTTCGTATTTCACATGCGTAACCTCCATCAAAATTAATCTGTTACTCTATGTAATTGCCTTTTTTATCTTCCCAAAACCTAAATATACTTTTGAAAAATCCCCTCAGATAACACAATTGAGTATAAAGTTATACTTTTTAATAGTATTTTAAATAAAAAACGTAAATCTGATGTAAATTTTTAAAAATAGTCTAGCATTTTTGACCTAAATGTTATTTAATAATAGTGAAGGATTTATAAATTTTTGACAATACACAGGAGGGTCAAGATGAAAAAACTTTACAGTCTATTGCTCGTGTTAGGCTTAGCTCTGGTACTTGCAGCTTGTGGCAGTTCTGATGAAGGGGATTCAGCTGAAAAGAAAGAAGAAGGAAGCGAATCACCAGATACTATTGTTATGGGATTTGTTCCATCACAGGACTCTGACACAATCGCTGATACGGTAAAACCTTTGGCAGATGAGCTATCTGAGGTATTAGGTAAGCCGGTAGAAGGAAAAGTTATGGTAGACTACAATTCTTTAGTAGAGGCAATGGGAGCTAACCAAGTACAAATTGGGTTTATTCCAGCTTTTGGTTATGTATTAGCAAACGAGCAATACGGAGTTGAAGTAATTCTTAAATCAGAGCGTTACGGATCAGGTACATATAAGGCACAATACGTTGTTCGTGCTGATTCAGGTATTGAAGACCTAGAAGATTTAAAGGGTAAAAGATGGGCGTATGCGGATAAGGGATCAACTTCCGGCTATCTATTCCCAGCAAACCAATTAATGAAGAAATTCGACTATGATTCTGCAACAGCATTAGAAACAGACTTCTTCTCTAATACTTTGCAAGCTGGCGGACACGACTCAGCTGCAATCGCTGTATATGAAGGTGATGCTGATGTAGCGACAACCTTTGACGATGTCCGAACAGAACTTAAAGGTGAGTATCCAGATGTTATGGATAAATTAAAAATAATTGGCTATACAGAAGAAATTCCAAATGATACTATCTCCGTGACAAAAGAATTAGATGATGAATTAGTACAAAAAATTAAAGATGCTTTCCTAGGTTTTAATGAAAATGAAGACATGATTAAAATTATGAACGAGGTATACAACTGGGATGCTATCATTGAAGCATCTGATGAGGAATATAAAGTAGTAAAAGATACGTATCAAAAGTTCAAAGACAACATTGAACTTTAATAGTTTAGAATTTTATAGCTTAATAGCAATAAGAATACTTTGAGGTGGGGGAGTTATTTAATCTCCCCCTTTTTCTAAGTTTAGGAACAAAAACAAACACACACAAATAAAGTGGCATTTTAGCCAAACATTCAGCTATACGTTGTTTTAATTTATACTTTCTAACTTACGACATGTAAATAACCCTGATTCTGTAATGGAGGAAATAGCATATTATGATTGAATTTAAAGACGTTGGCCTTGTGTATCCAAATGGTACAGAAGGTTTAAAAAACATAAATGTAACAATTAATGATGGAGAATTTGTTGTTATTGTCGGTCTATCTGGTGCAGGAAAATCCACTTTTATTCGTAGTATTAACCGCTTAGTTACACCAACATCTGGTTCTCTTCTAATTGATGATGAAGACATTCTACCCTACCGTGGAACTAATTTACGTAAACTTCGTACAAAAATTGGCATGATTTTCCAAAATTATAATCTAGTAAAACGTTCAAACGTATTGAAAAATGTACTTGCAGGGCGGCTAGGACATACGGGTACTTTTCGTTCTATATTAAATTTATATAAAAAAGAAGATGTTGGACTTGCTTATGAAAGCTTAAAGCGAGTGAACATCGATGAAAAAATTTATAATCGTGCAGATGAACTAAGTGGTGGACAACAGCAACGTGTAAGTATTGCTCGTGTTTTAACGCAGAAGCCAAACTATATTTTAGCGGATGAACCAGTTGCATCACTTGATCCACCAACATCACACCAGGTTATGACTTATTTGAAAAAAATTAACAAAGAGGATAATATCACAACAATTGTCAACCTCCACTTTATCGATATGGCTATGGAATATGCGGACCGTATTATAGGTATGCGGGCTGGGGAAGTTGTTTTTGATGGTCCTGTTTCAGAAGTATCGGAGAAAACGTTTGAGGAAATTTACGGCCGTACAATACGTGAGGATGACTTGCGTGGGGGGGCAAACGAATCGTGACAAAACAATCAAACTCATTATCTCAAGGTACGACACCACCCATTTTTCCGGTAAAAACAAAAATACAAATTACGGTAATCTTTTTCGTTGTAATAGGTATTTATCTTTTTAGTATGTTCTGGACGCAGCAGCAAATGGTCGGCGGATTTGGAAATGCGCTTGGAAATATGGCAGTCGTTATCGAAAAGTTTTTCCCGCCTAATTTAAGTATTCTGCCAGCTATTTGGGATCCAATGGCACAAACGATTCAAATGGCGATCATTGCTACAACCGTTGCAGCAATTTTAACGGTCCCTTTAGCATTATTATCAGCGCAAAATATTACAACGTTCAAACCACTTTATTATTTAACACGAACATTACTGAATATTTTACGTACGATTCCTGATTTAGTATTAGCAGTTGTATTTGTTGGTTTATTTGGGATTGGACTTTTTCCGGGTATTATTGCATTAATCATTTTTTCACTGGGGATTCTAGCAAAGTTAATAAGCGAAACAATCGAATCAGTCGATATGAATCCACTTGAAGCGATGCGTGCTTCTGGAGGAAATATATTACAAGTTATTTTTCACGGTTTAGTACCACAGGTTTTACCACAGTTTGTTTCGTTTGTTTTATACGTATTTGAGATAAATATTCGAGCATCTGTCGTATTAGGGTTAGTTGGTGCAGGTGGTATTGGACTTGTTCTTGATCAACAATTAGGCTTTTACAATTATCCAAATGCGATGGCAATCATTGTTCTTATTTTTGTCGTTGTACTTATCATTGAATACATAAGTAATAAACTAAGGGAGGCATTGATATAATGGTAACCTATTCATTACCTCCAAAAAAAGAGAAATCCCCATTTAAAAAGATTAAAAAGGGAATTATTTTTCTCGCTGTTATTGCTGTATATGTTTGGACCTTTATTGGAATAGATATTGATTGGGCAAGAGCTATTGAACGGGCAACAAGTAACTTTCACAGGGTAATTCCTAAGCTGTTCAATCCGGATTGGGCAGCAGCGGGAGAAGTTTCGGAAAAAATACTTGAAACTATTTTTATCGCTTTTGCTGGTTCATTTATGGCTGCTATACTTGCAATTCCATTAGGATTTTTAGCAGCTAAAAATATGTCACGTGGTAGATTATTATCGGCAATCGGTAAGTGGATTTTATCAGCTATCCGCGCATTCCCGGATATTATCTTAGCAATTTTGTTTGTTGTTGCCGTTGGTCCAAATGCCTTTGCAGGGGTGCTTGCGATTGCAATTGGATCAACTGGAATGCTTGGAAAGCTTTATTCAGAAGTTGTCGAGTCGATCGATATGCAGGTCGTCGAAGCTATGGAAGCAAATGGTGCTAATAAAATCCAGGCACTATTTTATGGTGTTATTCCACAAATCATACCAGAATTTTTATCGTATGCGATCTATCGATTTGAAATTGATATCCGCGCATCATCCATTCTTGGTATAGTTGGTGCGGGTGGTATTGGTACAATGATAATATTCGCTGCAAATAACCGGAACTGGAGCGAAATGGGAATGATTTTATTAGCAATTATCATTGTCGTTACAGTTATCGACTTTATTTCAGCAAGAATTAGAAGAAAAATTGTATAAGATCATAAACTCAGGCTAAACCATTATTTTTCTAAATTCCAGAGATCAGAAATCGGCACGTTAGCCGATTTCTTTTTCATATTTATAGAAAGGATGACCGACAATGCAAGATAATACAGCAACAATTACCCTTCTATACACAAGTGATGTACACGGGAATGCACTGCCGATATTGTATGGAAACAACATGCCAGCTGATATAGGATTGGCTAAATACGCGACAGTCGTTAAGCAAGCGAGGTCCAAACATGATCATGTCATTGTCCTTGATAATGGTGACTTAATCCAAGGTACACCGTTAATGACTCACTATGTTAAGGAACATGCTAATGAAGAAAATCCAATGGTTGGAATTATGAACAAAATCGGAATCGAGGCTGGTGTAGTTGGGAATCATGAATTTAATTTTGGGAAAAAAATTCTTACAGATGCCATTACCCAATCTACATTCCCATGGCTTTCTGCAAATTGCCTAGATGAGAAAACGGCAGAACCTTACTTCGGCCCACCATATAAAATAATACAACTGGAAAATGACATAAAAATTGCTATTGTTGGTGTAACGACACATTATATTCCAAATTGGGAATCTCCAGATCACATAGAGGGAATTCGTTTTACCGACGCTTGTATCACTTTAAAAAAATGGGTTGAATATATTCACCAAACAGAACAACCTGATGTATTGATTGCTTCCTATCATGGAGGACTTGAACGTGATATTGAATCAGTTGAACCAACTGAAGCATTAACCGGGGAGAATCAGGGATATCAAATGTGTGAACAAATTAATGGTATTGATGTTTTGTTAACAGGTCATCAACACCGCAAATTAACTGGCAGCATTCATGATGTGTTGGTTGTCCAACCAGGATTTAATGGACAATCCTATGGAGAAATAACGATCGACCTAAAGAATAGTTCAGACAAGTGGTCGATATGCAGCAAACATGCTAGTATCCAAACATTAGATGGAGTGGAATCAGATACAGCTATCGTTAACTATATGAATAAGATCGAGTCATCTACACAGCAGTGGCTAGATCAACCAATCGGGTATATTGAGGGTGACATGGTAATTAGAGACCCGTTTCAAGCCAGATTAACCAAGCATTCTTTCATTGAGTTCATTCATCAAGTACAAATGGATGCAGCAGGTGTAGATATCTCGGTCACTTCTCTATTAAATAACAACTCACGCGGCTTCAGTTCTGTCGTAACAATGCGTGATATTGTATCAAATTATATGTATCCAAATACATTGGTTGTACTTCGTCTTACTGGCAACGATATCATTGCAGCGCTTGAGAAATCTGCAGCGTATTTTACATTAGATGAAGCCGGTAAAATTGGAGTAAATCCAACATATATTGAACCAAAACCCCAGCATTACAATTACGACATGTGGGAAGGAATTAACTATACAATAAATGTTAAACAGCCAATTGGTTCACGAATAGAAAATGTCACATACAAAGGTAAGCCAATTGATCCAAATGAGACTTACCATGTTGTTCTAAATAATTACCGGGCAAACGGTGGTGGGAACTACGATATGTTTAAAAATAAACCTATCGTTAAAGAAATTCAGAAAGACACTGTTGAAATCATAAGCGCCTATTTTGCACGCTTTCCTACAGTGATGGCCACCATTACAAACAACTTTAAAGTGTTATACTAAATACAATATGATCGCAAAGTTTTTTATCCTTTGCGATCAACTAAATGATATCTAACAAAACCAAATCCCACGCTTTTGTTCCATTAACTAGAGTACATCTTTTCCATTATTGGTAATTTTCGTCTAATCATTTTCATATCCTAATTCTAATTGTCATATCCTACTTATTTCTTCTTGCCTTCAACAATTAAAACAGTTGGTTTATCCATACCCACACCTGCTTTACATATCTTTTATAGTTAACATTATTATGGATTTCTTGATTTAAAAATGACACTATGTCATATTTAAATTGACATATGACATTGTGTCACTTATAATTAATCAACACCCAACATGACATGTTGTCACTTTTGTTTAGTTTACTAATGGGGGCGAAAAGATGCCGAAGCAAACCTTTTTAAATTTACCTGAAGAAAAAAAAGAAATTTTAATCGAAGCAGCCAAAAAAGAGTTTTCAAGGGTCTCATTATATGATGCATGCATCTCAAATATTATTAAGACTTCTGGAATACCCAGAGGAAGTTTTTATCAATATTTTGATAATAAGGAAGATCTATTCTTCTTTTTATTAAACGAACACGCAAAAGAAAGACAGAAAAAGTTTCTTTACTTACTAAAAAAGACTAATGGAGATATATTTGACACAGTAACTGAATTATATAAATCAATGCTAGAAAAATCACAAAAACAGGAAAACTGTGATTTTTTCAGAAACGCCTTTTTAAATATGAATTACAAGATAGAGAAGATTTATACAAAAGAGTTTAGTGAAAGTCACTTCAATCAAAATTTTAAGAAGGTCTGCAACTTAATCAATACTTCTAAATTAAATATTAACAACGATAACGAATTATTTCATGCTATCAAAATAATTATGGCAGTTACGTTCCATAATCTTGTACAAAGCTATGCAAAGGAAATATCTTATGAAGAATCAGTAGAAAATTTTACGTTAGAAATAAATCTGTTAAAAAAGGGATTATACAAAGACAATTCATGAAACCAAAGTAAATAAATTGCAAGTTCTATTGCGGGGATAAGATATTGTAGAAAATATTAAGCTTTACCCTACAATTTTATAGTCAAAATCTATTAGATGGTCTGTACGTAAGTAGGAATTTGATAGAAAAAGAGTTTATTATGGGGAGTGATTATTATGTTAGCGCTAGATCATATCGTGGTTGCAGCAATCGATGCCGAGGAATCAAGTGCAAAATACGGAAATAAATTTACAATTAAAGCTGTAAAAGGTGGTGAACATGAGGACTGGGGTACGTATAACTATTTATCTTATTTCTCAAATGATAGTTATATAGAGTGGCTTGGTGTGACCGATGAATTCAGAACAAAAAATGCCGAAAACCCATTAATCCAGCATTTGGTTTATGTATTGGACAATAAGATACCTGGTCCATTTCAATTTGCCCTCAGGACAAATGAAATGGATGATTATATATATCATTTTAAGGAACAAAACATTCCCTTCAAGGGTCCTTTTACCGCTCAACGGGAGAAACCAGATGGTACTGTCCTAAAATGGCGAATGCTATTTCCAGAGTACAATCATGAAAAAGAGCTTCTTCCATTTTTAATTGAGTGGGAGAATCCAAAAGATGCGTATCCAGACACAAGTTTGTTAAACGTACAAACCATAACAAAAATTAACTATAGTGGTATAGATCGAGATAAATTTGCACATATTTATCAATTAAAACCAAGAAAACTCAATAAGAGCCTACTATCATTACAAAATTGTAAAATAAATTTTAATAACAATGAGAAGTTACATTTTGATTTGGTCTAGTCTTATCCCAAGAAGGATTACGCACCTAGCGTATCCTTCTTTTATTATGCCATTTTCCAATCCATCCTGTTCGTTTGATAACTGCGAAAATAGTTTCTTCATAAAATCCTCCCCAATACACACATTCTCAAAAAAAGCAGTACAAAAGCGCAAGAGCCCGTTTAGCGACGTGTGGACTGCGCCCTGCCAAGCAGGGTGGTTCGGCGTTGCCTCGCAAAGCGGTGGTTTTAGTCGAACATGCCTACGCAGGAGATAAAGGAAACTCGGGTGAGTAGCGAATCGATGTTGACCTTATCGTACTGAGGTGAGGGAAGTCCATCAGTCGTTGAGCGCTTGTGTGGATGTGGCTTACCATGTCGTTAGCTAAATAGAACCAACTTTTATACTTTCCTTACTACTAAAAATAACCACCTCCAATGAATTGAAGGTGGATCAATGTCTAGTTTAACCTAGTTGTTCATGTAAAAATTCTGTTACTGATTCTGGTGTTTTTGTATATGCACTATGCTGATGAGCAAGTTTTTCGCCGTTTTGGAAAATTAAAATGCTAGGGATTCCCATCACCTCATATTTTTCAGCAATACCTTTTACCTCATCCGTATTTATCTCATACCAATCATAATTATTAAATTCCTCTAGAATATCGCCAATGAACATATCCATTCGTTTACAGTCTGGGCACCAATCAGCAAAAAATTTAATTATGACAGGTTCCTCACCCTGAATAACTTCATTAAATTTATCTTCTGTCTTTATATATTCCATTCCTTTAACACCCCTTTTATGTTCCTACATCTATTTTATCGATTATGTTCCATATTGTCTTTTAGTTTGCTTAGTCTATATATTCTACTCGCCCAAGTATATATGCAGCAAATAAGCCAACTGCAAACGTTCCTATACTTAGAAGTAGCAATGAAGTTGATTCCGGCCAGCCTGGAAAAACAACAATAACTGATCCGATAACTAATCCGATAATGAGCGCAAAAGTCATATAACGATATCTATTCAAGAAGAAGTTAATAATTTTACTCATCACCAAAATTCCGATAACGATTCCTACGCCAGTTACTGCAATTATATCGAGCTGAAGATTACTGATTGCACTGATAATAGTTGGATAGACACCGATAAGCAGAAGCATAAATGAACCGCTAATACCTGGCAGAATCATAGCACTACTGGCAAGAACGCCTGCAAAAAATAACAAAATATATGTAGAACTTGTTATATTTTCTATCACCGCAGGTTCATCTGCCTGCAAAAAAGCCATGGAACCAACAATAATTGCACCAATTATCAATAAAACAAAATGCTTTAAACCAAAAGTATTTTTTGCATCCGCCTGATGAAATAAATATGGTAATATCCCGATAATTAGTCCTAAAAAGAAAAATTGTGTTGGGCCTGGATAGTGTGCAAACAACCATTCAATGACACGGCTTAATAATAAAATTGCAGCTCCTATACCTATACCAAGCGGAATTAAAAATCCTATATGTTTTTTCCATTCTTTACTTAGTATTCCGTTTATAGCGGCAATTAATCGATCATATATTCCAAGTAGAACAGCAATCGTTCCACCGCTAACACCAGGAATTACATCGCTCGCTCCCATGAGCATTCCCCGATAAATATTTTTCCATTCCATTTATTATTATCCCCTTTATTTTCCGGTTAATAAATACATATCGTAATCATATCAAAAAAGGGTTGCATTTTACATAAAAAGTTTTATAATAAACATAAGCTACTTTGTAATGCAAGGTAGCTCTAAAATTATTCGGTATCTTGTATTACAAGGTAGGTGAGAACAATGACATTAAGAAGTCAGTTACTAAAAGGGATACTTGAAGGATGCATCCTTTCAATTATTCAGCACCAGCCAACATATGGCTATGAGCTTTCAGTAAGGTTACAGGATTTTGGTCTGTCGGATGTGAGCGAAGGATCAATTTATCCAATTTTACTTCGATTACAAAGAGAAAATTTGATCAAAGGTGAAATGAAAAAATCAGAAGCTGGACCAAAGCGAAAATATTATCATTTAACTTCTGAAGGTCAGGAAGCATTAAAAGAGTTCATTTATCACTGGGAAACGATTAAACAACCAGTCGAGCGAATTATTGACAAAGGGGGAAAAATATTGTGAATGCAAAGGAAATCATTACATTAAATAATGAAAAACGTGAACAGTTGAATGAGAAAAACCTAGCCTATTATGAAGACATGCTTATCTATATTCGTCTACAATATAATAAATCAGAACAACAAACAGAAGAAGTATTATTAGAAATTCTTGAGCATTTATTGCAGGCACAGGAAGAAGGTCGTACCGCAGAGGACATTTTTGGTAATGATCCTAAAACATACTGCAGGGAATTAATTGGAGAAATCCCAAAGGAAAACAATTCTCACCAACTGTTATTTATCACATATATTGGTCTCCAATTTTTAGCGATTATTAGTCTTGTCCATGGTTTTATAGGATTTGGTTTACATTACTTTTTTGACCTGGGCACTAAAACATTACAGTTTTCGTTGGGTTCAGGGACTGTAAACGTAATCATTTTTCTTTTGTTGCTTTGGTTATTTATTACACTCGTTTTAAAATGGATAAAGCGTTCTGCATTTCAGGAGAAAAAAACAAAAAAATGGGTAGAGTTTTTACAGCTATGGAGTATCAGTACTGGTACTATTGGTTTATTTGTTAGTGTACCATTTTTCATGCCTAGTTTCGGAACTGTTATTACCATTCCAACACTTTTAATTGCTTGTGTTGGTATTATATTGTATGTAATATCTTTTGTTATGAATAAAAAGATGCGTATTACTAAATAAATGCAAAAACCTATCTTCTAAAAAATGTTGTTTTTGACACAAAATACGTAAACTGCGACATAAGCCGAGGAGACAGAAAAATAGAAGCATCCTGGGGAGATAATACTCAGCAGGAAAGTGTGAACATCGGCAGGAGAACGTGAATATCGGCAGGAGAGCAGGAACATCGGCAGGAGAACGAGGATATCAGCAGGAAAGCGTGAACATCGGCAGGAGAGCGTGAATATCGGCAGGAGAACGAGGATATCAGCAGGAAAGCGTGAACATCGGCAGGAGAGCAGGAATATCGGCAGAAGAGCGTGAATATCGGCAGGAGAACGAGGATATCAGCAGGAAAGCGTGAACATCGGCAGGAGAGCAGGAATATCGGCAGAAGAGCGTGAACATCGGCAAGAGAGCGTGTATATCGGCAGGAGAACGAGGATATCGGCAGGAGAGCAAGGATAGCAGCTGCTCCTGAAATCGTAGTGTATACTGGCTGTGGGAATAACAGCTACATAAGATAACTTACGTCGCATTTCACTGAAACTATGAAGTTAATTTATGTAAAAAGCTGATATCTGATGAAAAAACCATGCATCACGTTATTGGCTGCACGGTTTTTCTAATATTATTTTTCAACAAACTCAAGCTCTGGCATCCATTGAGACATGTGTGCTTTCATTTCTTCATAATGCTTCTGTGCATTTGGTAATTGTTCATTCGTTAACTGATACATCGGTATAACCTTGAAGTCTGCCCAGTTGTGATAAGTTACAAATGTGGGAACAAATTTTGGAGATGTTACTTCTACTGTCTCCTCTTCACCAACAATTGATTTATGAATCGTAAACTGCATGATTCCGCCAATCCGACGATAAAATTCATCCTGTCCAGATAAAAAGTTTCCTAAAGAATAAGCAACAAGCATCTTATTACCAGCTTTTCCTTCTACCCAATCAACTGGCTGCAGCACATGTGGATGATGACCTAAAACAACTTCAACTCCATGATCAGCAGCAAATTGTACTAAATCTTTCTGCCCCTCACTTGGAAGGCGTTCATATTCATTTCCAAAATGAAGGCATAAAATGGTTACGTCTGCTTTTGATTCAGCTTCTTCAATAGCGCTTGCCATGTTTTCCTTATCAATTAAATTGACTAAATAGTCTTTTCCATCAGGCACAGGAATACCGTTCGTCCCATATGTGTAGGCTAAAAAGGCAACAGATATCCCTTCGTTTGTTTCATACACACGAACATCATTGCTGTCTGCCTTATTTTTATATGCACCCGTGTACATCATATCAATTGTTTCCCAATGTTCAATAGCCTGTTTAATAGCATCTTCCCCATGGTCCAAGGTATGATTATTAGCGATGGACACAACGTCAACACCAACGTTCTTCAATGCATCACCAACTTCTACTGGACTGTTAAATCTTGGATAGGATGATAGTCCAATAGATTCGCCACCTATCATTGTTTCCTGATTAGCAATCGAAATTGTTGAGTTATTTAAAAACGGCTTTACTGCATCCAGCATTGGTGTAAAGTCATAACCCTTCGCTTCTTTTGCATCTTTATACACTTGTGAATGAATAAGCATATCGCCAATCGCTGAAATCGTTATTTCTTTTTCAATTCTCTCTGGTTCTTCTTTCTCTTCCTCTTTCTCTTTTTCCGTTTTTGATTGTGGTTCTTCAATTGTATCATCTGTTGTTTTTGTATTTTCTTTGTCATTAGAACAAGCCGTAACTAATAACAACATAAAGATCGTAAGTAAAAATAATATATGTTTCCTTCTCATTGCTGATACCCCTTAAGCCTTTTGCTACAATCATAACACGTTTTGACAAATTCCAACATTACCTGCTTTAAGATTTTGTTATGTCAGATTATTCAAATCATGTCTTCCAAATGGCATATCCAGTAAGTAGTTATGCTCTTTACTATTTTCATTCTTCTTCACAATCCTAAATTTTTAGCTATAATCGTTTTCATTATTTCATTGGTCCCTGCATAGATAGCCGCTACAGGTGTATCTCGATACCTTCTAGCAATCTTGTATTCTTCCATATATCCATATCCTCCATGCAGCTGCATACACTCGGAGGCAATTTCTTTTGCAGTTTCTGTTAACCAGTATTTCGCCATCGAAACTTTGGTTACAATCTCTTTGCCTGCAATATGATCTTCAATCAACGACTCTAAAAATGTTTTACCAATCTCTACTTTTGTCACTATTTCAGCTAATTTAAATTGTGTATTTTGAAATGATCCGATAGGTTTCCCAAACGCTTTTCGTGACTTAACATGTTCCAATGTCATTTCAACCATATCTTCTGACGCCACTTGGCCAGCAATCGCCACTACTAACCGCTCTTGTTGTAACTTTTCCATCAAGTAACGAAATCCCTTACCTTCATCCCCTATCAAATTTTCCTCTGGCACACGACAATTTTCAAAATATAATTCAGCTGTATCCTGTGCATGCATGCCAACCTTGTTCAGCTTTCGACCACGGGAAAATCCTGCCATTCCGTCTTCAACAATTAATAGACTAATTCCGTTGTGCTTTGGCTCTTTTTTTGGATCCGTTTTGACAACAACTAAAACAAGATCAGCATTGATTCCATTTGTAATAAACGTCTTTTGCCCATTGACAATGTAGTCATTTCCATCACGAATCGCGGTTGTAGCAATATTTGCTAAATCAGACCCCGTTCCTGGCTCCGTCATCGCAACTGCAGTGATATGGTCTCCTGTCACACACCCAGGTAACCAATGCTTTTTCTGTGCTTCTGTACCATATGATTCAATATATGGTACAACAATATCGGAATGCAGTCCGAAACCAGTTAAGCTCGTTCCAACTCGTTCTAGCTCTTCTAGAATAATAACGGAATAACTAAAATCAAGACCCAAACCACCATATGCTTCTGCTACATGTGGGCAAAGGAACCCCATCTCACCCATTTTCCGCCATATGTCGATAGGAATGATACGATCTTCTTCCCAATTGTCATAGCTTGGCTCCACTTCTTTTTGCAAAAATTTTCGTAATGACTTCCGGAATAACTCATGATCTTCCGTTTCAAATCGATACTTTCCCATCGTGGTCCCTCCTATTTTGGCTACATCCGAATGATGTATGAAGCCAGATTTTCTTTTACCCTGTACGTCATTCGTAACATCCGTTTTCATATAGTAGACATGATCATTGCCCAGTCCTTCAATTAGTCGATTAGCAATTAGCATCATCAAAAAATGGTAGTCTTACCGCTATTTTTTTCCATGTGCCTGATAGTGGTATCCTCTAAACCTATAGCACCGTCTGTTACCATCGCTTGCATATCATCCAACTCCATACCAATCCTTCTCCAATTATGTGAAATGTCATTCAATGGGGCTTGTTACTACTCATTAATGGAGATAACGCTCAATAATGGTAGCATTTGCCATTCCCATACCTTCACAAATTGCAAGAAGCCCATATCGTCCTTCTATTCGTTCTAACTCATGTACTAAAGATACTAATAATTTCGTTCCAGTAGCTCCCAGTGGATGACCAAGTGCTATAGCACCACCATTTACATTAAGTTTTTCCATACTGCCCCCGGTATCGTTAAGCCATGCAAGTGGTACAGGTGCAAAGGCTTCATTTACTTCATACCTATCCATATCATCTAAGGTTAGGTTTGCTTTTTTTAATACCTTCTCTGTTGCCGCAATAGGTCCTGTCAACATAAGCGTTGGATCAGAACCAACAACTACACGCGCAACAATACGAGCTTTTGGCTTTAACCCCAGTGCAGCAGCTTTGTCTGCAGACATCAACAAAACAGCCGATGCTCCATCACTCATTTGACTGGCATTCCCGGCTGTGATTTTGCCGTTTTCCTTAAAAACTGTTTTTAAACCTGCTAATATATCAAACGTGGTGTCCTCACGTGGACCTTCATCAATTTTGAATGTCTCGCTCAATCCATCATCTTGCTGCACTTCAACTGGAACAATTTCTTTTTCATATTTCCCACTTGAAATTGCCGCTAATGCACGTTGATGGCTTTGTAATGAATACTCATCCAATTGTTCTCTAGTAAATTCCCATTTGTCGGCAATTTTTTCAGCAGAAATTCCTTGATTTACGATTTCATAGGAAGCTGTTAATTTTTCACTTGGGTTCGTTCCCTGCATATTTGAAAACATCGGAGCACGTGTCATACTTTCTACGCCACCAGCAATGACAATGTCCATATCCCCTGAAGCAATTGCCTGTGCTCCAAAATGGACCGCTTGTTGACTTGAACCACATTGTCTATCAATCGTTACACCAGGAACATGAGTTGGGAATCCAGCTATTAATGCTGCGGTCCGTGCTATGTTTCCACCTTGCTCATTAACTTGTGTTACACAGCCTAAAATAACATCTTCCACATCCTGTTTACTCACATTTGTACGCTCCATTAATTCATTTAGAACTACCGCTGCAAGCTCATCCGGACGATAATTTGCAAATTTCCCCTTACGTCTACCTACAGCTGTACGACAACCTTCTACAATCACAACTTCCTTCATAACTCCACCCCATTCATAAATTATACCTATATACAGTATACCTTGATGTGAAAAAGCGATAAAGTTATTTACAGAAAATCTTGACTTTTCAAATATAAAATCCCAATAATCGTAGTGCCGTGATTCTCCTTTATGTTTTATTTTATTTCAAACGGGAAAACCCAAAACAGAACATTAATTTTTACAGTGAAAGGATAGGCGATAATGAGAAATTCACAATATCAACCAACCAAGCATATTCAACTATCAGACGCACAAGAAGTTCACTACACAAAAGAATTCAAACGTGCTGATATTGCAGGTGGTTACCGTAAGCCACAGGTAAAAGATGCTAAACGCGAAAATCCTAATTTAATAAAATGAATCTATTAAACAGGTCCTCCTTAAAAAGGGAGGACCTATTATATTTATTGTGAAACCTTTTTGGCCGCTTCATCGTAACAATAATTAGAGAAACAATAATGGAGGTAATATACAATGGCAGAACCTGCAATGCAACTGCTCGATGTAAAGAAAAACATCGGCAACAAACAAATTATTAAAGGGATTTCTTTCACAATAAATCGGGGTGAAGTTTTTGGATTTATTGGGCCAAATGGCGCTGGTAAAACAACAACGATCCGCATGATGGTTGGATTAATGAACCTTTCTGATGGTGACATTCGTATTATGGGTAACAGTATTAAATCCGATTATAAACAAGCAGCGCGCGAAGTCGGGGCAATTGTTGAAAACCCTGAAATGTATCCATTTATGAGTGGCAAACAAAATTTATTACATTATGCCAGGATGATCCCCGGCATTACCAAAGAACGTGTGAACGAGGTTATTTCACTTGTTGGACTAGAAAAACCTATCAATGATAAGGTCGGCAAATATTCATTAGGGATGCGCCAGCGCCTTGGAATTGCCCAAGCGTTATTACATAAACCATCTGTACTAATATTAGACGAGCCTACAAATGGACTTGATCCTGCAGGAATAAGAGAAATTCGTACATACATACGAAGCTTAGCTGAGAAGGATAACGTCGCAATTATCATTTCCAGTCACTTGCTTTCCGAAGTAGAGCAAATGTGTGATCGAATAGGAATAATTAAAAATGGTGAACTTATTGCCACACAGAATGTACATGACACATCAGTTGAAAAACAGGTAAATCAAATACTGATGGAAGTAACACCTGTCAAAAAAGCAGTTGAACTATTAAAAACACAGCATGATATAGAGTCTACCGTCAATAATGGCGCATTAGTTATTCAAAATGATAAAGAATCCATACCACAACTAATTAAAACACTAGTTGAACATGATATTTCCGTATATCAAGTAAGTGTAACTAAAGCATCCTTAGAAGATAAATTTTTCGATTTGATTGGAGAGAATACAATTGAGTAACTTTTTCAAGCTTCTGTACAATGAGCAATTTAAAATATATATACGAAAGTCGACCTGGGTCATGTACCTCCTATTAGCTGGAATTATTATAACGTTAGCCGTGGTCACAAATTCATATGGCGACCTTAATGAAAAATACCAGCAGGATAATTGGCGAGATGTTTTACAGGAGGAAAATAACGAGATTAATGAACATTTGCAGGAAAACGAACAGTCTGGTCAGCTTACTAAAAACAATTTCTATCTAGAAAATGATATTCAACCAAGAGCATATGATGCGTGGCAATTTGTCATGGAGAATGTATTTCTGCTTTCGTTAGTTACATTATTTACAATTATTGTAGCAGCAGGAATAATCGCAAATGAATTCAGATGGGGTACTATAAAATTACTACTTATCAGACCTTTATCTCGTACTAAAATTTTGTTATCCAAATATATATCCGTTCTTATTTTCGCCTTTTTAACCCTACTTTTTGTCTTACTGATTTCATTGATAGTTGGGGCACTATTCTTCGGTGTCAATGGAGACGCTTCTTTTGTTCAAAATCAACTTGGAAGTTATGCACATGTTTCTATTTACGGGGAAATCTTAAAAGGATACGGTTATCAATTAGTAACTTTATTAATGATGGCAACGTTCGCATTTATGATCTCTTCTGCTTTTCGTCAAAGTTCATTAGCAATTGGTATAGCAATTTTTCTAATGTTTGCAGGAAACTCAATTGTTGCCTTTTTCGCAGACCACAGTTGGGCTAAGTTCATTTTATTTGCCAACACTAACCTTGAACAATATGAATTTGGTGAACCTATTATAGAAGGGATGTCAGTAGGTTTTTCAATCACAGTATTAGCGGTCTATTATATTATTTTCCTTGTTGTCACTTGGCTGTTTTTCACAAAACGCGATGTTGCGGGCCAATAAGATAACCAGTCGAATGACATTGTAATACACAAAAGCATATGTTATAAATAATAGGGAAATAAATTTAATTATGCCTTTTCTGATCGAGGTGTGGAAATGAAACGATATCTTTCTACAATGTTTCTTATTCTTAGTGCTTTGATTATAATTGTTGGTTTGCGATTTGACTATCAATGGAGTGGCATTGCTTCTTGGGGATTGTCATTTATATGTTTAATATTCGCAGCGTATTACACAAAGTATATTCCAAATGAAAAAAAAGGAAAGAAACAATCTTAATAAGTTATAAAAAGCTGTTTGCGCTATAATAGATGCAAACAGCTTTTTTAAATAGGCTCATTTTTGTGATTGTTTATTTCGATTCCGATTATAGTTCACTATCCACGAGCGAGTATAAATTTTTTGCTCTTTAAGGTTTGTAATAGAATTGTCCAACACTCGAACTCCCCGCTTTGCACAGATACAGTCCACACGTGGCTTAACGCGTGTTTCCGTTTTGCTCCTATGATTGACTTTTGCGTAACGGAAGAAATAATAATCGATCATCATTGTCAGTCGGAGATCCTCTTCCATCCGTATTATTGGTAATAATGTAAATACCTTTCCCTGTTGCTAACGTATCACGAACACGGCCAACATTATCAACTATAAGCTCCACCGTGTTCGTGTTGGGGTTAAATTTCCGCAAACCTTCACCGCGTAATGAAGCAAAGTAAAAATCACCATCCAAATAAGTCATCCCAGACGGCGCCCATGTATTTTCCCCCGAATGAACAACTGGTGTCTCCATCCCTTCTGCCGTTTTATCACCACGTGTGACTGGCCAACCATAGTTATGCCCTCTTTGTAATCGGTTAATTTCATCATAAGCATCCGAACCGTGTTCAGTTGCGTACAAATTGCCTGCATTATCCCAAGCAAGGCCTTGTGGATTTCGATGTCCATAGGTAAAGACAAAGGAATTTTTAAAAGGATTATCATTTGGCATGGACCCATCCAGATTCATACGTAACACCTTCCCGGCAAGACTATCTAAATCCTGGGCTAGCTCTGGATTAGTTGCATCACCTGTTGTAATATACAATTTATTATCCGGTCCAATTTCAAGACGTCCACCCTGGTGAAACTGCCCACCAGGGATATGATCAATTAATACCTCTACTTCTTTCCAATGGTTGTCCATTTGTTGAATCGTTACCACACGCTGATAAACATCATTATTTTCCTGATAGGAATAATAAGCAAATGCTGTTTTGGTTTCAGCAAAATTGTCTGGAAAAGCAATACCTAATAAACCTGCTTCAGGCTGATTTGCTAAGTCCTTTGAAAGTTGAACTTTCTTTCTGATTTGATTTCCATCTTTAATTGTGACAATCGTACCAGTTCGTTCACTTACATAAAATACATTGTCATATAAGACGATTTCCCAAGGTGTTTGAAGATTTTCGGCCACTAGTTGAGGTTCAGTTTTGTTCGTTACTTCCTGGTGTTCTGGAGTTTGAGTTTCATGAGATGCTTCCGGTTCAGTTTGTTTTCGAGGCTCTCCTTCTTCATTTGAGCAACCATTAAAAAATACTAGCAAAACGATACATAGAAATAAGGTACGGATCCGAATCCCCTCCAATTAGTATTATTTACTATATTTAACACGCTTCCTATTAAAAAATCCAGTAAAAGTGTGTTCAAGACACACTCTTACTGGATACCCTTTATCCTAAATTAGTTCGCTTAGCTGCTTTTTCACGTTCATTTTTGTTCAAGATCTTTTTACGTAAACGAATGGATTCTGGTGTTACTTCACAATACTCGTCATCACCTAAATATTCAATCGCTTCTTCTAAAGACATGCTTCTAGTTTTTCTAATTGTTGCTGTTTGGTCTTTGGTTGCTGAACGAACGTTAGTTAAATGCTTTTCTTTTGTAATGTTGACGGTAAGGTCATTGTCGCGATTATGTTCGCCAACTATCATACCAGCATAAATTTCAGTACCTGGTTCAACAAAAATCACACCACGATCTTCAAGCTGCATAATACCATAAGTGGATGCTTTACCATTTTCAAGTCCAACTAGAACGCCTTTCGTTCTTCCACCAACTTGCCCTTTAAATAGTGGCTCATACGCATCAAAGGTGTGATTCAAAATTCCATAGCCACGTGTTTGGGACATGAATTCGGTTGTATATCCAATTAGTCCACGTGAAGGCACTTTAAATTCAATACGAACTTGACCATTACCATGATTCACCATATCAATCATTTCCCCTTTACGAGCACCAAGTGATTCCATAACACCACCAGTATACTCTTCAGGGACATCAACTTGAACACGTTCATACGGCTCACATTGTTGACCATCGATTTCTTTAATGATAACTTGTGGCTTAGAAAGCTGTAACTCATAGCCTTCTCTTCGCATATTTTCAATTAAAATGGACAAGTGCAGCTCACCACGACCAGAAACTATCCATGCATCTGGTGATTCAGTTGGATCTACACGAAGACTAACATCTGTTTCAAGCTGCTTCATTAACCGTTCTTCAATTCTTCTTGATGTTATATACTTACCTTCTTTACCGGCAAACGGACTATTGTTTACAAGAAACGTCATTTGTAGCGTCGGTTCATCGATACGAAGCATTGGTAATGCATCAGGGTGGTCTATTGGGCAAATTGTTTCCCCAATATTAATGTCTTCCATCCCGGCAATTGCTACAATATCTCCGGCCTTTGCTTCCTCAATTTCAATCCGCTTCAAACCGATAAAACCAAATAGTTTTGTAATACGGAATGATTTTTGAGAACCATCTTTCTTCATCACAACAACTTGTTGACCTACACTAATTTTTCCACGGAATACACGGCCAATACCAATTCTTCCGACATAATCATTATAATCAAGTAATGTTACTTGAAATTGTAACGGCTCATCAGCAGAATCAACTGGTGCTGGAATATGATCCATAATTGTTTTAAAAATAGGGTCCATTGTTTCTTGCTGATCTTCAGGCTCCTCTCCAGATGTACCATTTAAGGCAGATGCATATACAACAGGAAATTCTAATTGTTCATCATCAGCACCAAGTTCGATAAATAAGTCTAATACTTCATCGATAACTTCATTTGGACGTGCACCAGGACGGTCAATTTTATTTAAAACAACTGCTGGTGTCAGTTTTTGTTCTAATGCTTTTTTTAACACAAAACGTGTCTGTGGCATACAGCCTTCATATGCGTCCACAACTAAAAGTACACCGTCAACCATTTTCATGATACGTTCTACCTCACCACCGAAGTCAGCGTGGCCAGGCGTATCTAAAATGTTGATTGTTGTATCGTTATATTTAATTGCCGTGTTTTTCGCAAGAATCGTAATTCCGCGTTCACGTTCAATATCATTTGAATCCATTGCACGTTCATCAACATGCTCATTGTCACGAAAAGTCCCTGAATACTTTAACAGTTGATCCACAAGTGTTGTTTTCCCATGGTCAACGTGGGCGATAATCGCGATATTTCGAATATCTTCTCTTAATTGCATATAAGTACGCTCCTCTTTAGTTACGAATAACTCAAACTATACTATTATATCATATAAATCGACATTACATTATATTTTTTGTATAAAAACGTAAACTTAAACATTAAAACGTAGGGCACAATTCAGAAGCAGGCGCATCAGCAAGAAATTCTAAAGCACAATGAACTTTTTTACTTAAAGTGTTCATTGTTGCTATGACGGTAGCTTCTAGGAGTTGCGTCTGACGTGACATTAACAGTGTCACTTTTTGTCAATCTCCCCGAAAAATCTTAGTACGAATTTAGCTCCACCATGTTCCGCTTGTTCAACGGAAATCTTTCCGCCTGATTGTTCAACAATAGCCCGGGCAATTGCTAGTCCTAAACCTGTTTCCCCATTTTTACCTTTTACGAAACGGTGGAAGATATGTTGAACCAAATCCTCTGGAACACCTTCCCCATCATCAGTTATTGTAATTGTAACCATATGATTTATCTTTGTGGCTTTTATTTTCACATGAGACCTGGCATGACGAATACCATTAAATGTGATATTTAACAATGCTCGCAGTAGCTTTTCCTGATCAGCGTGTAATGTTAAATCCCCCTCTACATCATGAGTTAAAGAGATTCCTTTCTCATTAACTAATGGTAATGCACGATCAATAACCTGATCGACTAATTCGGAAACAACAATCTCTTTAGGTTGATACGCTGCTTGCTCACTGTCTAGTTTAGCTAATAGTATCATTTCATTAATAATTGTTTTTAACCGTTTTACTTCTGTAACCATTACTTCTAGACCTTTTTCTTCATCCTCCTGATCAAAAATGTGATCCCGAATACCCTCTGCATAACCCTGAATAGTCATTAAAGGGGTTTTTAACTCGTGACTTGCATTTTGAAAAAAAGTCTGCTGCGATTTCATGTATCGTTGGAGTTCTTCGGCCATTTCAAAAACACTTTGCTCAACCTCTTTTATTTCACCGGTGGCATTGATTCGTTCAATCTGATCAAATTGCCGCTTTTCAATCTTTTTCAGCTGTGATTTTAGTCTTGAAAGGGGTGTTACTAACTTGTTTGTTAAGAAATAACTAAGCAAAACAGCTGCGCCCGCTCCAACAATAAACACAATTAACATCCTAACAAAAAAGTTGTGCTGTACTGCCTGGAGATCATTTAACGGAGTCAGCAAAATAAGCTGAAGCCCCCTGCTTTCGGGATAAAAAGAAATTCTAGACGTTACGTATTTATCATTGCCATACTCCCACAATGATTCATTTTCATCAGCAAAATCATTATTTAGAAAAAATCCTTTTTCCACATTATTTGCCATCGTTGAATCAAGTATTCGATTTAATTGTTTGTCATATACAAATAGCTGCAAATCTTGCTCCTCTATAAAATCACTAAACTGCTGAAAGTTTTGTATTGTACCAAATTCTTCGTTCAAAAACGTAACAATTAATTCTCCGTTTTGTTTCAATTGTCGCTGCTCATCCTGAACTAATAAATTAAGAATCAAAGAGTAAATAACAAAACCTGTTACAGATAAAATCACAAGCAGTAATGTTGTAAATGCAGCATTCAGTTGATAATGAAGTTTCATCGTTATTCCTCTTCACTTCGAAACCGGTATCCATAGCCCCATACCGTTTCAAGCAGAATTCCGTCCAGTTTTTTACGTATACGTTTTACTAGATCATCTACCGCGCGATCACTTCCAAAATAATCTTCTCCCCACACCTGAAGCAATAATTCTTCTCTGGAAAACGCTCGGTTAACATTCTCTGCAAATAATAGAAGCATATCAAATTCCTTCGTTGTCACCTCTTGCTCTATTCCCTCCCAGAAAATACGACGATCGCTTTTGTAAATTAATAAATGGTCAACTTTCACTTTATCCTGCGCATCAGTAGGATCATTTGCAGGGCGGGAGCGTTTAAATAGCCTTTTAACCCTAGCTATTAACTCTCTTGGACTAAATGGCTTCGTTAAATAATCATCTCCACCAAGTTCTAAGCCAAGTATTTTATCAATCTCATCATCTTTTGCAGAAATAATAATTATCGGCACGTCACTTTCCTGCCTTATTTTTTTACAAAAATCATATCCATCCATACCTGGAAGCATGATATCCAATATCCACATATCTGGGGGCTGTTTCTCCCATAATTCCCATCCTTCTTCTGCTGATCCTAGCACACTCACGGCAAAGCCTTCTTTTTTCAAATAGGCATTTACGATATTTTGGATATTTGTATCATCTTCTACAACTCCTATGTGGTATTGCATTTATCTAGCCCCCTATCATTCCAATTAATCTTAGTTCTATTGTACACAAGTTATTCAATGTGCACACGGAAAAGCAAATTACACACTTTTTCTACATCTTTACCAAAATCATCCCAAATGCTCTTCGTACAATAAAAATATAATAACTATTACGAAGGGTGATTAGATGGAACGTGATGAAAATCAACAAGAACAAATGAATAAAAATTCATCCGAACAATTAGTAGACAATATCCCAAATCAACAAGAAGAAAACTATTCTACTGAAAACACACAAAATCAAATAGAAAAAAATCACGGCTTAGCAAGTTCCGTGAAACAAAATAAGCGGAAAAAATCTAAATCTAGCTCTGGTTCCCGCACATTTTTAAGTGGGATAATCGGCGGATTAATTTCAGCGGTTATTGTCGCTCTCTTATTTACAAACAACATTATCCCAATCAACTCAGATGGAAGTGATACTGATACGGGTACTGCTTCAGCAGAAAAAAATGGTACAGACCCAGAAATAACAAAAACGATTGCCTCTGACAATGCTGATGTCGCTACCAATATTGATGAAGCATCTGAAGCGGTCGTTGCCGTATTAAATTTACAACAACAAAATATTTGGGAACAAGGACAAGAAGCTGGTTCTGGATCAGGAATCATTTACAAAAAAGAAAATGGAAAAGCGTATGTGGTGACTAACAATCATGTGGTTGAAGGGGCACAGGAAGTAGAAGTCGTATTAAATAATGAAAAGCATATCAAAGCGAAAGTTTTAGGTTCGGATGCTCTAACTGACCTTGCTGTTCTAGAAATCGATGGTAGTAAAATAAAAACAGTTGCTAAACTCGGCTCATCAGGTGATTTAAAAGTTGGAGAAACAGTTATTGCAATTGGTAATCCTTTAGGAATGACGTTTTCTGGTTCTGTTACGAAAGGAATTATTAGTGGGCTTGAACGCTCCATTGATATCGATACAAATGGAGATAACAGACCAGATTGGGTAACAGAAGTAATTCAAACAGATGCGGCCATTAACCCTGGTAACAGCGGTGGTGCATTAGTAAATTCCGATGGTGAAGTTATTGGAATAAACTCCATGAAAATTGCTCAAGAAACAGTTGAAGGTATTGGCCTGGCTATCCCAATTGATTCTGCACTTCCAATTATGGAGCAATTAGAATCTGACGGTGAAATAGCACGCCCATTTATTGGGATTAGTACAGCAGCAATAGATCAGGTTCCAAGACAATATCAGAATCGAATTCAAATCCCAGAAAAAGTTGGCGGCGGCATGGTGATAGCTGCTGTTGAAGCTGGCTCACCTGGAGAAGAAGCTGGACTAAAACAATTCGATGTTATTACAAAAATTAACGGGCAAAAAATAACATCCCTTTTAGATTTAAGAAAATATATGTACTCAAAAACCTCTATTGGTGACAAAATTCAAATTGAGTTCTATCGAGATGGTAAAAAACAAACTGTTGATCTAACCTTATCAGAACGAAAAGAAAGCTAAAAAAATTTAATAAAGGAAAAAGAAGGGAAAAATCCCTTCTTTTTTTTATACCTTATCGATATAATTTAAAGTGTATTACTTTCGATACTTAACTAGATAACCTATTATGAAAAGAAGGATTTTTAAGAACTCTGTCGAAAGTAATAGTAAAGAGTCGGATACTACATATCCATGAACTTATTACTAAATATTATAAAGGAAGTGATGTAGCATGCATTGTCCAACCTGTGGTCAACAAACAGAGGAAGGGAAATTTTGTACTAGCTGCGGTGCACAGTTACCAAATGAGGAATATGCTGCCACTGCAGATCCAACTGTAAACACAGTACCACAAGTACACCAATCAACAAACCAACAAGAACAAACGGGAAGTGCACAACAGCCAAATGAAGTGGTTGAAAAATTGAAATCAGCAGGGTCAAATTTCGGTCATTTCTTTGTAACACTTCTTAAAAATCCTAGCGAAGCAAAAAAAGCAAACGGAAATGATCTTATCTCCGCATCCATTACAATTGTTATTTTTTCATTATTGATTGCTTTTGGGTATCATCTATCACTCAATTCTATGTCAACAGGATTTTTTGGTGGACCGTCCTTTTCATTTTTTGATAGCTTTATTTTACCATTTATTGAATTTATCATCATGTTTCTTATTGCAGCAGCATTAACATTTGGTGGAGTAAAAATAACAGGTCAAGCATTGTCATTTACAGATGTTCTAGCAAAATATGGTGGGTATTTAACACCATTCCTAGTTTTGTATGTAATTGGGTTTTTACTTGCATTAGTTGGGCTTTCTTCATTTTCTGGCTTGATTATTTTAGTAAGTGTATTAGGTACATTACTAATTGCACCAACACTAATCCTGCTCGAACAACCGGCTAACGGATTTGACCGAGTTTATACATTAATTGGAATTTATATTGTATCCTTATTAGTACTTGGATTTTTCATTCAATCATTCATCCAGAACATTCTTAGTAATTTTATGGGTGGCGGATTATTCGGCGGATTTTAAGTCAATTTAACAAATTAAAGGGGATATTCCGATGGGAGACATCCCCTTTTTTGTTTATCCAAAGAAAAAGTCAAGAATATTACTTCCTGATGAGCTTCTTTTGTTGTAAAACTCAGAGTATCCGCAGTTCTTGCAGTATACTACAATAAACTGATTATTTTGTACATCAAACATTTTAGATAGACCTGTCCCAGTCATAGCAACCTCTTTTTTGTCAGCATCTGTACTTCCACATTTAATACATCCTTTAGATTCTTCCATTATTCTTCACTCCTTTAGATGTATTACGAACTAATTGTTACATTTGTTTCACTTTTTTATATGGTTACTAATGCTACCGCAATTGAATTACAATTCGCTTCCCACTACCCAATCCCCCTCATTCGGACTCGTTACAAGGGCTTATTCTAATCACAGTTCTCGCAGGAGTCTCCGTGTTTCAACAATTTTCCGAAAAATGATCTTCATATTTCAAACTAGAATCTGAAAAAAACGCACAAGTCAGGTATTGGCTTGTGCGTTCATTTTAGTCCTCGTTTTCGTATTTATTATGATTGGGCGTAACACCTGTAAACTTTCCATCAATATCAGCAGACAAAAATTGTTCCACATCTTCTACTGCTCCTACATTTTCATCACTGTTTGCATACATTTCATCATAGTCTTCCTGATCACCATATATATCTGAAGGTGTATTGGATGTACCGTAGCGACTTACATCTTGCCATGCATCTTCTGCATCATATCCTGTCTCAACTTCATCACCAGGATCATTAGGATTTATATTTGGACTAAATACTTCTTCTTCAACTGGACGATTTCGCTCAAATGTATCGTTCGAGGCATGTTCAATACAAACATCCGTAGTTGGTATTGCTTCTAAACGTTCAAAAGGTATATCTCTGCCGCATTTTGTACAAATTCCATACGTACCTTCATCTATCGCGTGGAGTGCTTCATTTATTTCTTCAAGCTCCTCCTCAGCATGCTCATTTAATGCTACATCCTTTTCACGATCATAAAGTGCAGTTCCATGCTCTGCAGGATGATTATCATAATTAGATAGCTCCCCAATCGATTCCTGCGCAAATTCAAATTTTAAACCAAAGTGATCCTGTACATGTTCAATTAGTTCATTCTGCCGTTCCTCTAATGCCGCTTTACATTTATTTATTTGATTGTTTGTAATCATTGTAACTAGCCTCCATTCATAAGAAAGGGATTGCTAATTATACTATGTGTAAAAGCAGTAAGTTGATTCTTTATTTCTTCTCCCAAATCATGTCAATATGAGGTATATCGTCCTCCAAATATGATTCACTAATTTGTTTAAAGCCAAACGAAGCATAAAATTTCTTTAAATATTCTTGTGCCTGAATTTTAATTTTATATTCATTCCATTCATCAACAATGTAATCAATTGCATGCTGCATAATTTGCTTTGCAAAGCCATGCCCACGGAATTTTTCAGTAACCAATACTCGTCCGATTGATACCTCTGGATATTTTGATCCTTTTGGTACAATTCGAACATAAGCTGCAATCTCATTGTCAACTTTTAAATAGTAATGAATTGAACTCTGGTCATAGTTGTCTAATTCATCATAGGCACATGCTTGTTCAACAACAAAAACATCTACACGCACTTTTATAATTTGATACAATTCCTCAGCTGAAAATTCCTGAAACGATTTAATATACCAATGCATGAGACCAACCCATCCTTTTACTTTTTTACTACTATATCATATTAGAAAAGGATTTTAGCTCGTTTTTGTCGAAATGATTAATATCACTGACAAAAAAGGAGTAGCGATATCATGATAACAAAGAATAGTACAATAGGCTTTGTCGGAACTGGAGTAATGGGAAAAAGCATGGCAGCAAATTTACAAAAGGCAGGATATAGCTTAGCCATTTACACACGAACAAAAGAAAAGGCACAAGGTCTCTTAGATAATGGTGCTCAATGGAAAAGTTCAATCGCGGAATTAGCGGAAGCCTCTCAGGTAATCATAACAATGGTAGGCTATCCAAACGATGTTGAGGAGATTTATTTTGGTGAAAGCGGCATACTTGAACACGCAAAATCAGGAACATACGTTATTGATATGACGACCTCAAAACCATCGTTAGCAGAAGAAATATATAAACAAGCTGCCACCAAAGACATTATTGCATTAGATGCCCCTGTTTCTGGTGGCGATATTGGCGCAAAAAATGGAACGCTTGCGATTATGGTAGGTGGCGACGAGGCTGCATTTAAAGCGGTTTTCCCAATCCTAGAGATTATGGGGGGACAAATTATTTTACAGGGAGATGCTGGTGCGGGGCAACATACCAAGCTATGTAACCAAATTACAATCGCATCAAATATGATTGGCGTATCGGAGGCAATCGTTTATGCTAAAAAAGCTGGACTTGATCCTATAAGCGTTCTTGAAAGTATTACGACAGGTGCAGCTGGAAGTTGGTCACTATCGAATTTAGCACCAAGGATGATTAACGAGGATTATGCACCAGGATTCTTTGTTAAACATTTTATAAAAGATATGACGATTGCGCTTGAATCAGCTCAGGAACTTGGATTATCAACACCCGGATTATCACTTTCATTAAATTTATATAAAGAACTGGCTGAAAAAGGTGAAAACGATAGCGGTACTCAAGCGTTGATAAAGCTTTTTCAGTAAATCTATCCGCTGTTCATTACTTAACAAGCCCATTTTTGCTTTTACCCTGCTCGTTTATCAATTTCTGCTTGAACAAGGAATGCTAAGTCATCATTACCAAAAAGCTGTAGCACATTTATCACGGTTTGATCTGGAATCTCATCGGATTCTTCCTTTGGTACCGTCAATCCTAATGCCTCGTTTAAGGCAGGATTTTTCATTTGGGCAGGGTAAGCTTTTTCATATATTTCCCTTGGATCAAGATCGTTATTAATACACCATTGTGCATAAATAAGAATCATCATTTTTTCATCGTTTTGGTAGCTATCAATTACTTGTTTCTCTACATCTTTTTTATCCATCGTTATTCACCAACCTTTCGCAGCATATACACCCACATAAACGTTAGAGCCTGTTTTAATTCAATTGGAAGATCGAGATAGTGCTTTTCGTTTACCCCATCTTTGTAGACGCCAAATCCATCTATATATTCAAAATTATTTTCAATTGTTAATTGCTGAAATTCCCACGGCATCATCGTGTTACAAATCACCTTTTCCCCATGTAGTCGCGGATAACTATTTATACGTGGACCTGCCGTTGGACCTAATATACCAACACATAGAAAACCGTTTTTCTTCAAAATCCGCCTCAGCTCGTTCAATGCATCAATCGGGGACTCGGTCCATTCTAGAACATTCACAGACATAATCCCATCGCAGCTTGCATCCTCCAATGGCAAATGATTTATATCTCCTTGCAGAAACATAATTTCTTCGCTATGTAAACGCTCCTTGGCACGGGTTATCATTTCAGCTGAAAGATCTACCCCTAAGACATCATACCCTGATCGATGTAATTTATATGACCCATATCCATCACCACAACCAATATCATAAATTTTACTGCCTTTAGTAATATGTTTTTCTATGAAAGGAATAATATCTTTCCTGCTTCCGTTATCCCACATATTTACGCTTCTTTTATTCCAAAAGTCAGCTCGGTTATTCCACTGTGTCTTTGCCTCTTCTTGCCAGTCAAAGTTCGTCATTTATGTCACCCCTCTTATTAACTTTTATGATAGAGGATTTTTATATAGTTGGAAAGCTTTACATAGTTTTTATCATCAAAAAAAAAGGCTTATCTCACCGAACGAGATAAACCTTTTTGGATTATATATATATTATAGACGTGTTACGTTAGCTGCTTGTGGTCCGCGGTTACCTTCAACGATTTCAAATTCAACATCTTGACCTTCTTCAAGAGTTTTGAAACCTTCAGCTTGGATAGCTGAGAAATGTACGAATACATCGTCTCCGTCTTCGCGCTCGATGAAACCGAAGCCTTTTTCTGCATTAAACCATTTTACTTTACCAGTCATTAAAATGACCTCCTTATACAAATATCGTGCAAAGTAATTGAATCATAAATACTTTTACACCACTTTGATAAAGAGATCGTAAAGTATTATTCAAACTCCAATTTCCTTTTGCACCTTTAAGTTTACCCTTTTAAGTTAAATAAAGCAAGTGAATTTAATAAAATGCTCAATTTAACCTATAAAAATTGCATAATATTCATTCAATTGAAAAGGACATGCATATCCTATTCCCAGAGCGTTTTTGTAGTTGAAATTATAGTTAAACATTGTTAAAATAGTTTCTTGCAAGATTATAAAAAAATATGGACTACCAAACATTTATATCTTGCAAATATGAATGATAGGTGGTAAACATTATGAACAATACGACGGATTATCAGGTGTTATTGTACTATAACTATGTACACATTGACGATCCTGAAGAATTTGCAGCAGAACATCTGCAATTTTGTAAGGATTTAGAGCTAAAAGGAAGAGTCCTTGTAGCGGAAGAAGGTATCAACGGAACTGTTTCCGGGACCATTGAACAAACAGAAAAATATATGGAAGCGATGCATAACGATCCACGCTTTGCTGAAATGTTATTTAAAATTGACAAGCATGATGGTCATGCATTTAAAAAAATGCATGTTCGTCCGCGTCCAGAGTTAGTCACCCTTCGTCTAGAGGATGATATTGATCCACATGAGACGACCGGAAACTATCTGACGCCAAAAGAGTTTTTTGAAGCAATGCAGGATGAAGATACCATTGTTTTAGATGCTCGTAATGACTATGAATACGATTTAGGTCATTTTCGTGGAGCAATCCGCCCTGACATTGAAACATTTCGGGAATTACCTGATTGGGTTGAGGAGAATAAACATTTAATTGAAGGTAAACGTGTACTAACCTACTGTACTGGTGGTATTCGTTGTGAGAAGTTTTCTGGATGGTTGGTAAAAGAAGGCTTTGAAGAAGTAGGACAGTTACACGGCGGAATTGTAACTTATGGTAAGGATCCCGAGGTTCAAGGGGAACTATGGGACGGCCAATGTTATGTATTTGATGAACGTATTTCTGTTCCAGTTAATCGCAAAGAACACGTTATCGTAGGTGTTGACTACTTTGATGGTCAGCCTTGTGAACGCTATGTAAATTGTGCAAACCCTGAATGTAATAAACAAATACTATGTTCTGAAGAGAACGAACACAAATATATGCGTGGATGTACACATGAATGTCGCGTAAGTCCACGAAACATGTACGTAAAAGAACATGACTTATCACAAGAAGAAATTCAGCATAGACTTGAGCTACTTGGCGAAAATTTAAAGCAAGAAGCATAACATATTGACGACCTGCTAAGGGTCGTCTTTTTATTTTATAAAAGGCTATTTCTAGAAGAATGTTGCTTTTTCAAATGGTGAAGCTTATGTCATAGTTGATAAAAAATGCAACGTACGTGTTCTGTAAAAACTATGCGAAGAGTCTTATTAAAAAGAGACAGATAAGAAAATTTTCTCTCACCTGTCCCCTTTATTAAGAAGCTTGTTGTTTAACTTTGTTTGACTTATTTTGTATAAACTGAATTGTTGCAATTGCACCTGCAAGTACAAATCCAATTACCGAGAAAATCGGATCAGGATAAACAAGTAATATCCCTCCTGCAAATAAGATAAATCGCTCTATCCAACTTACTTCGCTAATAAAGTATCCGATCATACTTGCACTAATACTTGCCATACCAAGTAATGCGGTGATAACAGCAATTGATACGTTTGCTACGTTAGCATCCCCTTGTAATAGAAGAATTGGATTCGAAACAAACATATACGGAATAATAAACGCTGCGATAGCAAGTTTAACTGCAGTTACACCTGCTTTCATCGGATTAGCTCTAGCGATCCCTGCGCCAGCATAAGCTGCTAAACAAACAGGTGGCGTAATATCAGCTACAATACCGAAATAAAATACAAACATATGAACTGCAATAACTGGAACATCAAATGCTAATAATGCAGGTGCTGCCATTGTTGCTGTAACTACATAGTTTGCTGTTGTAGGTAGACCCATTCCTAAAATAATACATGCAATCATCGTAAAGAACATAACGAGGAAAAATTGTCCTTGTGCAAGATCGATAATTCCACCAGCAATTTTCGGCCCTAGTCCTGTGGTTGTTACCGTACCAGCGATAATACCTGCAGTCGCACAGGCAGCAATTACTGGCAATGCGGTTCTTGCACCTTCCTCTAGAATTTTAATAATTCCTTTTAGTGACATTCTCGTATCTTTTCTAAAGAAACTAATTACAAACGCTGTACCTATAGCAAATAACGCTGCAAATGTCGGGGTGTAACCAGCAAGAAGGAAGCCAATGATGATCACAAGTGGAAGAAATAAATCTAACCGTTTTACTAGATTTTTTATTTTAGGAAGTTGGTCAGCTGCCAAACCTAAAATACCTAGCTTCCTTGCTTCAAAATGTGTACCTAAAAATACACCAGAAAAATACAAAATGGCTGGAATAATTGCAATTACAATGATTTCATTATATGGAATCCCTGTATATTGCGCCATAATAAATGCTGCGGCTCCCATAATTGGTGGCATAATTTGTCCACCAGTTGAGGCAGATGCTTCCGTTGCGGCAGCAAAGTGAGGTTTAAATCCTGCATTTTTCATCATTGGAATTGTAAATGAACCGGAGCCAACAGTGTTCGCTACAGAGCTGCCACTTACCATTCCTTGAAGACCACTCGCTGCTACAGCAGCTTTAGCTGTTCCACCTGTATATCTACCTGTTAAGCGTAAGGCGATATCATTAAAAAACTGGCCAATATTTGTTTTTACTAATATCACGCCAAAAAATAAGAATAAATAGATATACGTTGATGAAATCTGTATCGGTATACCAAATATAGAACTTGAACTAAAAAACATTTCTGTCGCTAGTGATGGCCAATCATACCCAGCGTGTCCAATAATTGGAATATATTGACCAAACAGTCCATAAAGCAATGCCACAATGGCAATTACCACAATTGGAAGGCCAACAACTCGTCTTGTTGCTTCTAATAACAGCAATATACCTGCTGTTGCTACAATTTGATCAAATGCTGTAAAACCAAATATGATTGCTTCGTTAATTAAACGCTCATAACTATATATAATGTAAAAGTTGGTAAATAACGCCGCAAGAGCTAATAACGCATCATACCAGGGTACACCCTTTTTTTTCGTTAACGATGACTTGATTGGATAAAGTAGATATACCAAGCAAAGTGCTGCACCAAGATGAATAGCCCCTTGAATCAACGAAACATACGCACCCATATATGCAGTATAGAGTTGAAAAATAGTTAAAGCACCACCCAAGATGAGCGTTACCCATCCCCATGGTCCTAAATTTGTACGAAAATTACTTTCCTTATCATACTTTTTCATCAACTCATGCTTGTCAATCTGTTGTGAATCCTGTGCAGTCATGGTTTTCCCTCCATTCCGCTTGTCTGTATATTGAGGTGAAAGAACCGGACAATATTGTCCGGTTCTTTCTATTATTCAATAATACCGACCTCTTTAAAATATTTCTCTGCACCTGGATGAAGTGGTAAATCACCTACACCAGTTAATGCACTATCTTTAGTAATTAATTTTGCTTGGGCAATCGACATCTTATCAGCGTTTTCGAATAAACTTTTTGTTAAATCATAAGCAAGGTCTTCACTAACTGCTGATTTCGAACCAAGAAGTAATGCCATTGCAGTTACTGTTTGAACAGGCTCCTTTTGCCATTCATATGTTCCAGGTTCAACTGTATATGCCTCATATTGGCTGTTATCCACTACTTGTTGTAATGCGTCTCCTTCAATATCAAGAAACTTAACCTCTTTTGTAGCAGCTTGCAACTCGTCAGTTGAGGAGGATGGTACACCTACAACTTCAATAGAAGCATCAATTGTTCCATTTTGAAGCTTACTTTTGGCATCACCAAAACCTTCTTCAAATGCTTCATAGTCACCTTCTTCAATTCCATAAGCTTTTAAAATTAACTCTGCTGCTGCACGAGTTGCTCCACCTGGAGGTCCAACAGCAACCTTTTTCCCTTTCAAGTCCGCAATTGATTCGATTCCTGTTGACTCCAATGTTGCAACTTGAACTGCCTCTGGGTAAAGAGAAGCAATAACAGCTACATCGCTGGAATCTTTTCCTTCAAATTCTCCTGTTTGATCAACTGCACTAATTAATGTAGTGTTTTGTGCAATACCAAGTTGGTAATCTCCACCTTGTATTTTTGCAATGTTTTCTACTGAAGCGCCTGATTCTACAGAACTAACATCGAATCCATCTACGTCGATGTTATCTTTCCATAGATTCACCATCTCACCGCCAAGCGGATAGTAAACACCACCAACACTACCAGTCCCCATTGTTAGATTTGTCTTAGCTTCTTTGTCGGCATCATCGCCACCAGAGCCCTTACCGCTCTCACCGCAAGCACTTAAAATCATGCCAATAGCAAGAATAAAGATAAGTAAAAATAGAGTTCTTTTTTTCAAAATAACTCCCCCTTTTATTTTTTATTTAAACCACATTGCTACCCTAACAATATGATTAAAACCAAAACATATTCCACCTTCATTGTGAAAACGTTTTATTATGTATTTTACCTTTTTTCCGCCCAATCTTCAAGTTTTAAGAAAATTACAAAATGTATTAAGCGGCTTTTTGACACCTACTTGCTAAGTTGCTATTCTTTTATTAAGGAGCTGATTGGCTTGTCCATTTATCATTTTTCAGCAAAAACAATTATGGGTGAAGAAAAAGCATTAAGTGATTACAATGGAAACGTTATTCTTATTGTGAATACAGCAAGTGAATGTGGTTTTACACCACAATTTGAAGGTCTGCAAAAGCTATACGAAGCGTATAAAGATCGGGGGTTAGAAATTCTTGGGTTCCCTTGTAATCAATTTAACAATCAAGAGCCCGGTGACGATAAGGAGATCTCAAGCTTTTGTGAACGAAATTATGGTGTAACTTTCCAAATGTTTAGTAAAGTTGATGTAAAAGGGGAACATGCCCATCCCTTATTTATTTATCTTACAAAAGAGGCACCTGGTATGTTAACGAAACAAATCAAGTGGAATTTCACCAAGTTTTTAATTAATAAAAATGGTGAAGTCATTAATCGCTATGCACCACAAACAAAGCCTGAAAGTATAAAACAAGATATTAAGAATGCGTTAAATGATTAAAAAAAATAAACGTTCCATTTGGCTAATGGAGCGTTTATTTTTTTTAAAGTATTTTGTCCAAGAATTGTTTAGCACGTTGTGTTTTTGGATTACTAAAAAATAAAATAGGATCTCCTTCCTCAATTAATTTTCCTTCGTCCAGAAATAATATTCTATCGGCAACTTCTTTTGCAAAATTCATTTCATGTGTTACGACAATCATCGTCATACCTGTTTGTGCCAAATCTTTCAT
This sequence comes from Virgibacillus ndiopensis, assembly GCF_900187325.1. GTDB lineage: Bacteria > Bacillota > Bacilli > Bacillales > Amphibacillaceae > Virgibacillus_E > Virgibacillus_E ndiopensis. The sequence goes on from NZ_FZMZ01000003.1 coordinate 59,729, forward strand.
TACGTCTAAGACTTCCTTTACCATTTCCGGGTCAAGTGCTGATGTTGGTTCGTCAAATAACATTACTTCAGGATCCATTGCCAATGCCCTCGCTATAGCTACACGCTGTTTTTGACCACCCGATAATTGATTAGGATATGTGTCCAATTTATCTGTAAGTCCCACTTTATCTATTAACTGCTTTGCAAGTGATTGTGCTTCTGACTTTTTCACGTTTCTCACCTTTAGTGGTGCATACGTCACATTTTCTAAAACAGTCATGTGTGGGAACAGATGAAAATGCTGGAACACCATGCCAATCTGCTTTCTAACTTTTATCTTATTTACTTCTTTAAGAGTAATCTCCTCCTCATTCACAGTTATGTTGCCCAATGAAGGCTGTTCCAACAGATTCAGGCATCTTAGAAATGTTGATTTTCCTGATCCAGAGGGGCCAATAATCGCAACCACTTCCCCTTGCTGAAAGCTTGTTGATATATTTTCTAAAACAGTATTGTTACCGAAACTTTTTACTAGATTCGCTACTTCAATCACTTACCCTCAGTCTCCTTTCTACAACCTTACCAAGCATCGTTAAAATGTATACCATTACCCAATAAATCAATCCAGCAAATAATAGCGGTTCAAAGTTACGGTAAATATCCGCTCCAACGATTTGAGCACGGCGCATTAAGTCTAAATAACCAATGACGGATACGATTGCTGATTCTTTTGTTAATGTAATAAATTCATTCATTAACGCGGGTAAAATGTTCTTCAGCGCTTGCGGTAATATAATGTCTTTCATCATTTGTTTGTACGAAACACCCAGGGCTTGGGCCGCTTCTGTTTGACCTTTATCAACAGCTAAAATACCTGCACGAATAATTTCTGAAACGTATGCTGCTGAATTTAGTCCAAACGCTAACACCGCTGACAAAAATGCTGATATATCATATCCCGTCAATTGTGGAACCGCGAAGTATATAATCATCAATTGTAAAATTAACGGTGTCCCGCGAAAGATGGATGTGTAGGCATCCGCAAGCCATTTCAGTAGCGGAATTTTTGTGATTTTACATAACGCCAATAAAGTTCCTAAAATAAATCCTACTACGATACACACACTTACAAATTTTAATGTGACCCATATCCCTTCCAGCATAAAAGGAATATAAGGCACGATTTGGCTGAAATCCAAATTCATGCCTTACCACCTCTTCTTTCTAGTTGTATTTTTTACTACATATTTGATAACCATTTATCCTTTAATTCTTGTAATTTGCCGTTATCCTCTAGTTTTTTTAGTACTTGATTCACATCCTCTACTAAATCACTACCCTTTGGAAACGCAATCCCCATACCTGGTGAACTCGTTGTTGGGTCATCAAAACCCTTCAATCCTTGTTCTTCGATGTAGCCCCCTGCGACAGTTTTATCCATATAAGCTACATCGATACGGTTTGAGTTTAGCTCTTGTATTAAAATATTTGCATTATCAACCTTTTTTACTTCAAAGCCATATTCCTCTGCAAGGATTTCAGCACCCTCTTCTTGAATTGTTCCTAATTGAACTCCTACCGTTTTTCCTTTTAATTTTTCTAAACCTTGAATCTTTGAATCCGGTTTACTAATAAACATTTCACCTGAATGGTTATATTCATTCGAAAAATCAACATTCTTTCTACGTTTTTCCGTTGCACTCATTCCAGCCATAACCATATCCACACGATTGGTTTGCAAAGCACCAACTAGTCCGTCAAATTTCATATCCTCAATTTGTAATTCATAACCTAATTCATCAGCAATAAGGTTTGCTAAATCGATGTCAAATCCTTTGAAGTCCCCTCCCGTATCACGTGATTCAAATGGAGGAAAATCTGCCGAGGTAGCCATTTTTAAAACCTTCTTGTCATTAGAATCATTTGAGGTAGCATTAGCATTTTCATCATTACTTCCACAAGCTGCTAGTATACAAATCATTACTATAAAAATAATTGCTTTTCCGTATGATAGCTTCATAGATCGTTCACTCCTGATTTTTTATAATTTCATTTTTATTTTTATACATTTTGATGAATAAAAACTACTTCACTTTGAAAAATTCGCCGTTTATCGCTTCCAATAACATTTGATCTGTCAATACATCGTAGCCAGTTTTCGCTAGTGTTAGTGCACCATTTATTAAAATTTGATGCCCTTCCGTTGTAATGGTCCTATCCGCAAATTCCTTTGTATGTGCGACAATCCCTGGTTGATGCAGTCCTATATATGGATGAATTGCAGGTACAACCTGACTTACATTCCCCATGTCAATTGAACCATAGCTTTGTTTAGCTTGATGTATTGTTTGGGAATCAGTTTGCTTCAGGTTTTTTGTAAATGCTTTGGAAAGTGCATCATTCGTTTTCATATCATCATAGCTTAACTCATAATTCGAAATCTCAAGGGTTGCACCTGTCATAAGTGCAGCGCCATTTGCTATGTTATTTATTTTTTCAACTACATTGTTTAAATAGGTTCGTTCCTTTGCTCGGATGTAAAATTGAGCAGTGGCTTTGTCTGGGACAACATTCGCCGCTTGTCCACCTTCAGAAATAATCCCGTGTACGCGTACATCAGTTGGTAGATGTTCCCTTAAAGCATTAATCCCATTAAACAACTGTATAACACTATCAAGCGCATTAATTCCTTTTTCAGGCGATGCTGCTGCATGTGAGGATTTTCCTGTATAGGAATACTGTATTGCATCCATTGCAAGTGAATCACCACTAACATATGACTGATCAGAAGGATGTAAAATCATTGCAACATCGATATTGTCAAAAACCCCTTCCGCACTCATCGGTACCTTTGCGCCGTTAGTTTCCTCTGCTGGCGTACCTAAAACTACAACACTACCACCAATTTCGTCCACTAGTTTACTAAGTGCGACACCGGCACCAACACTCATCGTACCAATTAAATTATGTCCACAGCCATGACCCACACCGGGTAATGCATCATATTCAGCTAAATATGCAATAGTCGGACCAGGTTTCTCACTTTTATATTCTGCTTTAAATGCAGTTGATCTGTTTACAATTCCCGTTTCTATTATAAATTGGTGTTCTTTTAAAAAGTTTGTAAGTAACTGTGCTGACTGAAATTCCTGATCACCTAGCTCCGGATTATGATAAAGATGATCACTCATATTCCAAAGTTGTTGTTCGATCTTTTTAATTTCTTCACTTAATTTATGCTTCATGAATTGCTCACCTTCTTAGTGTATATTTATTAGTTATTATGTATATTTATACCATGAATGTATTTAGAAAAGCAATAGTTTTTTTATTTAATTTTGAACGTGGCGATGTTTCTCCTTTCTCGCTGTGTTTCTCCTTTCCCGCCGATGTTTCTCCTTTCCCGCCGATGTTTCTCCTTTCCCGCCGATGTTTCTCCTTTCCCGCCGATGTAACATAAAAACGAGCGCAGTTTGCACGCGCTCGTTTTTTATAATTAATATGCTTTTGCCCAATAAACTAATTCTTTTGCTTCCTTACCACAGCATACACACGTTTCCGACACTTTCTCCTGTTCAAATGGAATACAGCGTGATGTTGCAGATGTTTCTTCTTTGATTTTTTCTTCACAAACTTGATCTCCGCACCACATTGCTTTAATGAATCCAGGGTTTTGATCAAGCGTTTGTTTGAATTCTTCCATGTCCGTTGCAACGGTTGTTTTTTCATTTCGATGTGCCAATGCTTTTTCAAACAAACCTTGTTGAATTTCTTCTAATAATGCTGGCAAACGATCTTCAAGATCATTAAGTGCAACGAATTCTTTTTCCCCAGTATCACGGCGAACCAGTACAACCTGTTCTTTTTCAATATCTTTAGGTCCCATTTCAACACGGACTGGGATACCTTTCATTTCGTATTCATTAAATTTCCAGCCCGGCATTTTGTCACTAGTATCGATGCCCACTCGAACAATCCCTTTAAGCTTATCGCGTAATGCATATGCTTTGTCCAATACACCTTCTTTATGCTGTGCAATTGGAACGATCATTGCTTGAGTTGGTGCGATTCGTGGCGGAATTACTAAGCCGCGATTATCACCATGGACCATAATTAATGCACCCATAATTCGTGTGGAAAGCCCCCATGATGTTTGATGGACGAACTGGCTTTTACCATTTTCATCTAAATACGTAATATCAAACGCTTCTGCAAATCCTGAACCAAAATGATGGGATGTTCCGGATTGCAATGCTTTTCCATCATGCATTAAGCTTTCAATCGTTAATGTATATTTAGCGCCAGCAAATTTTTCTTTGTCTGTTTTGCGACCCTTATATACAGGAATTGCTAAATACTTTTCAACAAGATCGGCGTAAACACCAAGCATCCTATTGGTTTCTTCAGAAGCGTCGTCATCTGTCGCATGAGCGGTATGTCCTTCCTGCCAATGAAATTCAGATGAACGTAAGAATGGACGAGTTGTTTTTTCCCAGCGCACTACATTTCCCCATTGATTATACAATTTTGGCAGGTCGCGGTAGGAATGTATATTTTTTGAATAATAGTCACAGAAAAGCACTTCGGATGTTGGACGTACTGCGATTCTTTCAACTAATTCCTCATCTCCCCCATGTGTTACCCATGCAACTTCCGGTGCAAAACCCTCTACATGATCCTTCTCTTTTTGAAGCAGACTTTCTGGAATAAATAAGGGAAAAGCAACATTGGAATGACCTGTTTCCTTAAATTTATTATCCAATTCATCGCGAATGTTTTCCCAAATGGCATAACCATATGGCTTTATGATCATTGTGCCACGAACTTGACCATAGTCAACTAATTCAGCCTGCTTCACTACATCTGTATACCATTGTGCAAAATCGTCTTCCATTGCGGTAATTTTTTCAACGAATTGTTTATTTTTCTTACCCATGCTGAACACCTCGTTATATAAATTTTTTTTGAATACAAAAATCCTCGCGTCCGAAAAAGGGACCGAGGTTTGGTGGTACCACCCTTGTTTGCAATATATTTATAACCATTGCACACTTTACTTGATAACGGTTATGAACCGCGCATGTCCTACAGTAATTTTACCTTCAGATTAGCGAACTTAAAGGTAGGTTCTAATTCATGTCCTTAGAAATTCACACCAGCCATTTCCTCTCTTTAAAAGACAACCGAATTATACTAGTCCTTATCAACGTTTCCTATATTGTATTTTTAAATATATAGGGATGTGAAAACAATGTCAAGCCTTACGAGAGATAGATTTTTCATATTTGGAAAGCTTATCTTCACCTTCACCAGCGTATCCAATAAATGTATATCCAGCTTCTAGGTAGTAACGGTTTAAAACTGGGTTGCTTGCTATACAGTCTAACCGTAAAAAACCGTCCCTAATCCGAATATTATCATCTATCCAACCCAACAGTTTTTTTCCCACTTGATTAGTATGTTGATCTCTGTTCACTGCAAGTCGATGCAAATAATAAGCATTATCGTTTCGCTCCCCCCACATCGCAACATCCCAATCATTTTGCTTTGGTGAGAGATTAAACGTCGCAACTAGATTTTTGCTAGTATCTTCAACTATATATGTAGTTCCTGCTAAAATATCTTGTTTTATTTCAGCTTCAGCTCCACCATTTCGCAAATACTCCCACTGATCAATACCTTTTTTCTCAAGCCAAAATGCTACATTGCGTAATAGCTGTATTACATTATCCGTATCCTCTTTTATTGCCACTCTAACCGAATATTGATCGAAACGATAGGTTACAAAAAGTTTCTCCACAAATTCAGACCCCCATTAATTATTTTCGTATAAATAGGATTTTACTATAAGTCTAAATGTAAGGACACCCCTTACAAATATGAAAATCAGACTACAGGATGAGGTAAATTCATACTTTAAGCCGTTAAAAAACTGTTACCATCCTTCTACACTTTAAAATGAATAAGTAAAAATGCAAAATTAGGATACTGGGAGAGATGGCAGAATGAATATATTAAAAAATAAAAACTTCTTAATTTTATTTATAGGAAGAATTATAACAAACATTGGTGATAGCATTTATTATGTTGCTGCTATGTGGTTGGTTTATAACTTAGGTGGTAATGCATTTTATTCAGGACTAGCAGGGTTTTTAACACTAATCCCTTCAGCTTTGCAATTTATTACTGGTCCTTTTGTCGATCGTTGGCCTATTAAGCGAACATTAATGATAACTCAAATACTTCAAGCTATACTTATTTTAACTATCCCAGTAGCTTATTACCTTAATGTTTTAACCATTCAACTTGTCCTCATCGTAATGCCAATTGTGTCATTCATTGAACAATTTGCTTATCCATCTCAGTCAAAAGCACTCCCGTTAATACTTTCAAAAAAGGAATTAGTAAAGGGAAATTCCTTTTTCTCATTTGCTTACCAAGGGATTGATTTAGTTTTTAATGCTATATCAGGGATCCTAGTAGCTTTCTTAGGTGCAGTGACACTATATCTTATGGACTCAGTAACATTCGCCGTCGCAGCTATCCTATTTGCCACTTTGAAAATTTCTACGTCAACAGAGGAAAAGGTTACACATAAAAAAGGGATTAAATATGCAATAGGAACGTATCTATCTGAATTAAAAGAGGGGTTTTCTATTGTATTTAGCTCTTTAATGGCCACCTTCTTAATTGGTTCCATTGTTGCAAATGCTGCAATAGGTGGTATGCTTGCGATTTTGCCTGCCTTTGCTGATAACCGTGGTGGATCAGAAATATATGGATTATATTTAGCCTCGATATCAACAGGTGCATTAGTTGGTGCACTTTTTGCATCCCGGATGGGAAAATTTCGAGTTGGTTTATTTACCATTTTTGCGTTTTTAATTGGTTCCCTATGCTGGGTACTGTCTACCGTACTACCATGGACATATTTTGCTATTATTTTGTATGGCATTGCATGGATACCAGTCGGTGGTACAAATGTCATATTCGCTGCAACTATTCAAACTGTTGTACCGAATAGACTTCTCGGTAGAATTAATTCAGTATCAGCCAGTATGAGTACAATAGCGATGCCTATAGGTTCCTTAGCAGGCGGTTATTTTGCAACAATTACCAACAGCACATTTGTTTTTGCTCTAACCGGTCTCGGACTTGCTTTTGTATCCATCGTTTGGTTCCTCCACCCACGATTACGGAGCTTACCAAAAGCGGATGAAATGTCACCGGAAACGTTTGGCTTGGATTTTGCTGAAGTCCATGCTAAGGGACAGGAGTAAGCGTATTAGAATAGTTATGGGAGGACGGTCATTATCAACACAACCGATTTTTATGTTTATTACCCCGAGAAAACAAAATTCCATATATCAATCCTGGAACAGTTATTAATCAAACGTTTGTTCAATTAATTGCCCATTCATCACATAAATAAAAACCAGAGAAACAAACTCCCTGGCTTTTATTTATAAATCTATATAACCTTAGCACCCAACGTATTTGCAAAATGTTCCAGTGCCCATTTATGCCCTGCATCATTAAAACTCGCAACCGCATCCCTATGAACAACGATCTGAAAACCTTTATTATAAGCGTCTACAGCTGTATGCAATACACAAATATCCGTACAAACTCCAACCAAATGAACTTCATTAATTCCACGTTCTCGCAGTTTAATTTCTAAATCCGTCCCTGCAAATGCACTATAACGAGTTTTATCATAATAATAAACATGCTTATTCTCTTTATGACTACGATAGACAGAGGCTAATTCACCGTAAAGATCGCGACCTTTGGTACCTATTACATTATGCGGAGGAAACAATGCCGATTCTGGATGATGGGGGTCCCCTTTTTCATGAGCATCAATAGCAAATACTACATAGTCCCCTGTATGTACAAACTCTTTCGTCAGTGAAACAATCTTATTTTCAATAGCTTGTCCTGGTTTACCACACGTAAGTTTACCATTCTCAGCAACAAAGTCATTGGTGTAATCAATGTTAATTAGTGCTCTTTTCACCATATTCGCCCCCATTCGATAGCTTATTCTTCCTTCTTATTTATTTCTGCTAATGGGTCAAATCCATCGCCTACCATTTTGAACGAATTCTTTCCTTCATTTAATTCTGAGACGAACACATCCCAGTTCGCAGCATTAACAGCAATAAGAAATAAACGATCTAATACATCTAAGTCTCCGATTGCCATAATCTTTTCTTTAATATCATCTGGCACACTGCCGAACCGCATATGGATTAAACCCAACAAATCCTCTTTTTCCGTAACACTTACTGTCTCATGGCGATGATCTTTATGCTCATTACCCATTGCATAATCCCTCCAAAATTTTATTCTGGGACATGGGGTCAGTCCCTATGTCCCGGGACACGGGGACTGACCCCATGTCCCACTAATTTATGATTATCTTATGTTGTTCACCTTGTGTACGTAATGCAGCATGGTATGTTGGACCAACTTTGTCTGTATAGGTAAATCCATATTCTATCGCTGTTGTTACAAAGCTTTTTGCCAAACGAACCGCTTCGACAACTGTTTTACCTTTAGCAAGGTGAGCGGTAATCGCTGCAGAATATGTACATCCTGCACCGCTAGTATGAATCGTATCGATCCGTGGCGCTTCTAATGTAGTCAATTCTTTTCCATCGTATAGAACATCAATAGCTGGACCTTTTAATCTCCCTCCCTTTAGTAGAACAAACTTTGGCCCTAATTTATGTAGGTCCACAGCTGCTTGCTTTAAATCATCAACACTGGTTAATGGCCGTTCATCTAACAAAAATGAAGCTTCAGGCATGTTTGGGGTAATGATCGTTGCCAGTGGAATGAGCTTGTCCTTCATAGCTTCAATCGCATCATCCTCCAACAATTTTGAATCAAGCTTACCTACCATAACAGGATCAATAACAACAGATTGCGCATCGGATTCACTAATAATTTCTGTTGTTTTTTCAATTACTTCTTTAGAGAAAAGCATTCCCGTTTTTAATGCATCTACTCCAACCTGGTCAACAGCTGTTGCGTATTGTGCTTCTATTGCTTCAATGGTTTGAGCATGTACATTTTTGTTTGTTACAGTATGTCTTGCCACAAGTGCTGTTATAACACTCATTCCATATACATCTAATTCTTGAAATGTTTTTAGATCCGCCTGAATACCAGCACTCCCACCAGCTGCGGAACCTGCGATTGTTAAGACACGAGGTGGTTTATTCATTTAAAATTACTCCTTTCGCTACATGAATACGACAACAAAAAACCATACAATCATAATCAGTTGAATAACAACCTTCGCAACTGCCCCACCTAAAAATCCAATTAGTGAACCAATAGACGCTCTAATCGCTTCTTTAGCCGTCCGCTTTTGAATTAATTCAATAACGAAAACCGCAATAAATGGTAAAATTAAAATCCCAAATGGAGGAATGACAAATGAACCAATAATAACTGCAATTGCAGCCCCTCTTTCACCCCATTTACTCCCACCGAACTTCTTAACAAAATAACTATTCGCTACAATATCCGCTACGATAAGAATGACTGTCAATATAGCCATCGCAATCCAGAAAACCATATTCAATTCATCTGCATTTATAACAAAGTGATAGAGTAAAAATCCTCCCCAAATGACAAGGGGGGAAGGAATGATCGGAAAGATAATCCCAACAAAACTTAAAATAAATAGTGCAACAATAACTACCCAAATTATGATATCCAGTGTCACTACCTCCATCTGTTTTATTTAGCATCTTTTTGAAACATACTAGAGAGCTTTGTCTCTTCTTTAGCTAAAATACGTTTATAATTTTCGATATGTTTCATAATGGATAAAATCGAAAGTAATACAACAATCATAGTAGGCTCTATTCCAAAGAAATAATACGTCGTAATTAAAAATGACAAATACATAAACAAAACGCCGATAACTAAATAATCGGTTGCAAAGGTGAAAATAAATAAGATGCCGATGCCAATTACAGCAATTTTCCAATCAATTGCTAACAACACACCAACCAATGATGCTGTTCCCTTCCCTCCAGTAAATTTCATCGTAATAGAATAATTATGACCTATGATAATGAAGAGTGCATTAATATAAACCATTAGTGTTTGTGTATCGTCAGTAATTCCATTTTCTCTTAAAATAAATAATAATAAAATAATGGATAATGTCGCTTTGAATATATCAATTAGTGCAACTAAAATGCCATACTTCCATCCTAATAGAATAGTTGTATTTGATGCTCCGGCGTTTTTAATGCCAACATTTTTTATATCTATTTTTTTTAACTTCCCTACTATCTGTGAACCATGAATACTTCCAAACAAATAGCCAATAACAATACTTAAAAGATAATACATCTTTTTCCCCCTTTCGTTCATTTTATATATAATGTATTTAATCGACAAGCAATTTCGATACACTTCTTTCACCTATAAATTATTTACGAAAATATGACCAAAATAGTTTCATCGTGAATATCATCAATCACTAAAGGAGTACCAGATCATTGAAAAGGTTAAATAAAGATATCCTAACTTGGATTATCCTCATTATATTCTTTGCCCTACTAATTTTTGTCTATAATCAAGTAAATGATAAATATAACGACCTTGGTCAAAATGCACCACTACCAACAAAGTTGCATCCAATCGTTGAAGAAAAGAAAGACGTCCTCCTAAAAAAAGCTTCTATGATTGGTATAAATGTCATCATTACCGAAAAATTCCGTTCCATTAAACGGCAAAATGAATTATTTAAACAAGGCCGCTCTAAGGAAGGAACTATTGTCACACACGCAAAAGGTGGTGAATCCTATCACAATTATGGACTAGCTTTTGATTATGCATTAGAAAATAAAAATGGTGATCTCATATGGGATATTCATTATGATGGAAACAACAATGGTGAGTCTGATTGGTTTGAGGTTGCTGAAATCGCAAAAGAAATGGGCTTTACCTGGGGCGGGGATTGGCATAACTTTAAGGATTATCCTCATTTGCAGATGGATTTTGGGCTTAGTATTCATCAATTAAAAAATGGATTAAGACCAAAAATAAACACAGAGTAAACCAAAAAGTAGACATTCGTATTATTTAAACTTATACTAAAAATATCTTGAATTCAAGATACTTTCCAATTCATAAGGAGGATGACTTATGGAAGAACTTAAAGGAATCCATCACATATCAGCAATCACAGCAAATGCAAAGCAAAATTATCAATTCTATACCGAAATACTTGGAATGCGATTAGTAAAAAAAACAGTAAACCAAGATGATCCATCGGTATACCACTTGTTTTATGCCGACGAAAGAGGTAACCCTGGAACCGATTTAACCTTTTTTGAAATACCTAGGGCAGGAACTACTTATCAAGGTACAAGCAGTATCTCCGTTACATCATTAAGGGTTTCAAATGATACGGCTTTAGAATACTGGCAAAATCGGCTTAACGAATACAATGTGGATAACGACGGTATTACAAATGAGAATAATCGCAAGGTAATAAATTTTCGTGATCCAGAAAAGCAACGTTTAACATTAATATCAGATGAAACAAATGTGGGCGTACAAGGGGGTAATCCATGGGCGAACAGTAGTGTTCCAATTGAAAAAGGTATTATCGGACTTGGTCCTGCCAAGCTAACCGTAGAGAATTCAGTGCCAACCATTACAATTTTAACTGAAATTTTAACATTTAAACATGTTTCTAGTTATCCGTCACCTATTAACGGACAACCAGATATCCTTGTATTTGTAACTGGTGAAGGAGGAACTGGTGCAGAGATACATTTGGAAGAACGAAACGACTTGCCTAAAGAACGACCTGGACGTGGTAGCGTTCACCATGTTGCATTCCGTGTAGAAAACGAAGAGGAATTAGCAAGATGGCGTGAACGTCTACAGAAGGAGCGTGTACCAAATTCTGGTTTGGTAGACCGTTTCTATTTCAAATCGCTATATTTCAGGGAACCAAATGGTATTCTCTTTGAATTAGCTACGGACGGACCTGGGTTTACAGCTGATGAAGATATTGATCGTTTAGGAGAATCACTAGCATTGCCTCCAGCCTTTGAAGAACACCGCTTGGAAATTGAAGCGAAATTAAAACCATTAGATACGAAAAGACCGCATTAGGATGTGCGGTCTTTTTGTTCGTACACACTTGCTTCATCTTTTTCATCAGGCATTGGATCAACTGTATGTTTATAATCATATCCTTTTGAAATGGAAACCAGTGTTAAAACTAAAACAACAAGTATAATCACTACTGCAATAACAATATATGAAACCATTAGAATTACTCCTTATCTATTTCTTTCATGTTTAACAGATATTTATTACTGTCTTGTACCCAGCCTTTTCGTGCAAAAAAATTATGAACATCTGCATTCTCAGTAGTTATTCTCGCCATTAACTGCTTTATTCCTTTTTTCTCAGCAATTCGTTCTACTTTTTGATATAGATGTTCATCAAGACCTTTTTTCTCATAGCTAGCATCAATCGAAAGTTCATCTATATAGATTATACTTGAAATGCTATCAATCCGAAACAATAGAAAAGCAATAATTCTACCAGTTTTTTCTACTAAATAGATTCTTCTATGATCCTCCTCTATAATTTTAGTAAAGAATGCCTTATCTATTTGATCCTGCTTGACAGATAAATGTACATTCTCGTTTGTATTATTTATTCTGGAAATCTCAGAAAAATCCTCATATCTTGCTTCTCTTAATTTAAACATTCCCCTTACTCCTTACGCATTCTCAAATGGTTTTATTAAGCCATAAACCGTTTCTGTGTATGGAAGATCTAAGCCGACCGCTTTTGCCAAACGAAGTGCTCCCCCATGAAGATGGTCAACTTCAAGGGTTAATCCTTTTCGGCGATCTTGATGCATAGATGAAGTAGCTTCCTTATCCAATCCCATCAATTTATTCCTTGCCATTTCTATTTCTTCTTCCGTTATTTCAACACGGTATTCCTTGGCGAGATGTTTCATTTCCTGTAAGATTGTTTCAGCAATTTTAAATGTACTGCCATGCTCACGAATTTGTCCAATAGGAAGATTTGCAGCAGTTGTTATTCCAGAAAATGCATTAATAAACGTATACTTCTTCCAAAGCTCTCGTAAAATGGAATCACTATTTGTTCCGTTAACATTTGCCTTGTTACAAAGCTCCTCTATTTGCTGACAAATATATGTCTGTGTTGGAGCAAGCGCCCCAAAAACAAGATCATGAAAATCACTCGAATGGATAACATGTCCTTCTTCATTCAGCGTTGCTATAATAAATGAAAGTCCACCAAGAACTGCATCTTTTCCAAGCTCATCCTGTAAATAACTAATATGCTCAATTCCATTTAAAACAGGAAGCACATAAGCACCTTTTTCTACCAATATTTTTAAATTATCTAGTGTTCCTGATAAATGATATCCTTTTACACTAACTAATACGAGGTCTGCACGATCTATCCTGTTTGCATCTGTTATAAAGTTCGGAGCATCATTTTTGTAACTTCCTAGATTACTAGAAATCGAAATACCATTTTCTCGTAATTGTTCAGCTCGTTTCTCTCGGACTAAAAATGTTACATTAGCCCCACTTTCTTCAAAACGTCCACCGAAATATGCACCTAAAGCACCTGCGCCTACTACCACAACATCCATTAAGACCCCTCCATAGCAATCATATTTTCATTTGTATCGTACCTTTTTTCAGATAATTTGTCTAACAATCATAATATGAAAGTAAAACTGAAAAAATACCAATTCTTACAAATTTAAAGTATATAAGAGTATTAGTAAAGATAAACAAGCATATTTTTGCATTTGTCAGCTTAGTGTCGTTCAGTATAGAATACGCAAATTTATTCCAAATTATCTAAATATACTGCGTTTGAGTATTGATAAAAGTATCTTTAATATTAAAGTATGTCTGCTCGAAGTTGATAAGCTGCTACCTTTCCTCTACAGATAGACAATCATTTTCACCTAGGAGATAAGTAGCAAAACACGTAAAAAATATGAATATTTTGACCTAGCATTAGTTAAACAATGTTTTACTTAATGCTTTTTTCAAAATAAAAGGGAGGTCTTTTAGAAAATGAAGAAACTTTTACTTATGGCTGTATTTTGTTTCTCACTTATTTTACTCGCCGCGTGTGGTTCAGACGATGCTAGTGGTGATGGCGGTGACAGTGGGGAAGATAAATTAGCAAAACTTAAAGATAAGGGTACGGTGACAGTTGGTTTTGCCAATGAAAAACCGTATGCATATCAGGAAGATGGAGAATTGAAAGGTGCAGCGGTGGATATTGCAACAGCTGTTTTTAAAGAAATGGGTATTGACAATGTTGAAGGTAAATTATCAGACTTCGGCCAGCTCATTCCTGGATTAAATGCTGGTAAATTCGATGTAATTACAGCAGGTATGGCAATTAATCCGGATCGTTGTGAAAACGCAGATTTTGGAGAACCTGAAATGATGTACGGTGAAGGTCTCATCGTTCAAAAGGGGAATCCTAAAGATTTACACAGTTATAAAGATATTGCAGAGTCGGGTGCCTCAGTGTCTATCATGTCAGGCGCAACGGAAAATGAATATGTAAAGCATGAAGGCGTAAAAGATGACCAAATTCAACCCGCATCAGATATTCCTGCAACATTCTCGGCGGTTGAATCCGGTCGTGCTGACGCAACAACTGGTACAGAAATGACCGTTAAAATGGCATTAGAATCCTCTGGAAATGAAAAGCTTGAATTTGTAGATGACTTTGAGCAACCAGATATCGAGGGTACACCAAGCTATGGTGCAGCAGCATTCCATAAGAATAATGATGCTTTACGTGAAGCTTATAATGAACAGCTAGCAAAATTAAAAGAAGACGGAACGGTAAAAGAGCTCTTAGAAGCAAATGGATTCAGTGCGGAAGGAAATTCAGTTCCGGCTGATATTACAGCTGAAGGAGTTTGCAGTGGTGAACAGTATTAAAATAAATAAGTGACATGACTCCATAGGGTCCGGCTCCCTCACCCAGGGGGTCTGACCCTATCATTTTGCAAAAAATCAAATACAAAAAAGGAGTGATTTACCGTGGATGCTATTGTGGAAGTTTTTCCTGTCCTTGTAAAAGGTGTTGAAATTACCATTAAGGTACTTCTTGCCTCAATTGTTCTCGGGTATTTAATGGCCTTCATTGCGGGATTTTGTCGCCTTTCAAATAATATTATTCTCCGTAAAATCACCGGTTTTTATGTTGAGGTATTTCGCGGGACATCATTAATTGTACAATTATTTTGGCTTTACTATGCACTACCAATTTTATTTGGTATTGAAATAGGTAGTGATTTTTGGGCTGGTGTACTTGCAATATCATTAAACTATGGTGCATATATGTCAGAAATCGTTCGTAGTTCTATTTTGTCTGTAGCAAAAGGACAGACAGAAGCTGCTACAGCACTAAATATGTCACGTTTTCAACGCATGAGACTTGTTATTTTCCCTCAAGCAGTTCGTATGATGCTTCCGGAATTCGGTAACTATCTCATTCTAATGTTAAAGTCTACATCACTTGTCTCGTTAATTGGAATGACAGACATTCTATATTACGGAGACATTTTACGAAGCTCCGATCTATCACAAGCACCAACCGTTTATCTATTAGTTCTCGTATTCTACTTTATTATCGCTTTACCATTGATTTGGCTAACAAAGAAAATGGAAAGTGCATCTAAGAAAGGGGTGGCTAGTCAATGAATAATTGGAGTTGGGAAATATTCCTTGAAGCCTTCCCTTACGTATTAGAAGGTATTGGTATTACAATAGGATTAACAATTGCATGCTATTTATTTGCGTTGATCTTTGGTTTTATCTGGACATTTGTTAGACGAATCCCTGTAAAACCAGTACGATGGGTTATACTTTGGATCATGGAATTCATTCGGTCGACACCACCACTTGTTCAGCTATTCTTTATCTATTATGCTTGGCCAATGGTACCCGGTATTGGAATGACACTAAGCCCATTTACAAGCGCCGTTCTTGGACTAGGTATACATTACAGTACGTATATTGGTGAAGTGTATCGGTCTGGAATTGATGGTGTAGATAAAGGACAATGGGAAGCATCCAGGGCATTAAATTTTTCAACTAGACAAAAATGGACTAAAATTATTTTGCCACAGGCTATTCCCCCTACCATTCCAATGCTAGGAAACTACTTAATTATTATGTTTAAGGAAGTTCCACTGGCTTCTACTATTGGGGTTGTTGGTATTTTGCAGATGGCAAATAACTTTGGCGCAGAAAACTGGAGATATCTAGAGCCATTAACAATTGTAGCTATCTTATTCTTAGTCTTAAGCTACCCATCAGCAATTCTTATTAATAAACTTGAACGTAAAATGAACCGACGCTTTGACAAAAAAACACCAACAGGAAGTAAACCGATATCAAAAGCGAATGCACCCGGATAGCGACGATAAGCGTAAGAAAGGAACCTTAGAGCACACGACCTTGGTGCTCGGGGTCTCGGGGGGTCCAGCCGCTAGCCCGTGGATCTGGAAGTGACTGAACCTGTAATTCAATTACACAGAATCACTTCATGCAAACGTTAATAAATCCAAGAAGGAGCTGGGATGTAATGACAGAACCGATTGTTATGTATAAAGATGTTCATAAATCGTTTGGCGATGTTAGTGTACTAAGAGGAATAGATTTAGATATTAAACCTGGAGAAAAGGTTGCCGTTATTGGTCCAAGTGGATCTGGTAAAACAACAATTATCCGAATGCTAATGACATTGGAACAACCAACATCAGGTAGCATTATCGTTGACGGCAAAAACCTTTGGCAAATGGAAAAAGGCGGTCAGCTCGTTCCTGCCAATGAAAAACATTTACGTGAAGTACGTGGTGATATTGGAATGGTTTTTCAACATTTCAACCTTTTCCCACATATGACGATTTTGGAAAATTGTATGACTGCACCTGTACAGGTTAAGAAAGAAGATAAAGCAACCGCTAAAAAGCATTCCATTGAAATGTTAGAAAAAGTTGGGTTAGGTGATAAACTAGACAATTATCCAAGCCAGCTTTCAGGTGGACAAAAGCAACGCGTAGCGATGGCACGTGCCCTAGTTATGCGCCCAAAAATCATGTTGTTTGACGAAGTGACATCAGCACTTGACCCCGAGCTTGTTGGCGAAGTACTTGAGGTAATTCGTGATATTGCAAAAGAAGGCGAAATGGCGATGGTTCTTGTTACACACGAAATGGATTTTGCGCTTGATGTTGCTGACCGTGTTCTATTCTTAGACAACGGTGTAATCGCTGAACAAGGACCACCAAGTCAAGTTCTGGAGCATTCAGAAAATGAACGACTGCAAAGCTTTTTACACAGGTTTAGAAAATAATGGTTTAACCGACTATCAAATTAATATTAGTTTTAATTTTTATCTTTTCATTAATTTAATTAAAGGATCATCCATATTAGTCCTAACTAATGGATGATCCTTTTATACGCTATATAAAAGCCTTCAAGAATGGGTCCATGTCTATTACTTTACTAAACAACCACCCTTTTAGGCATCTGTAATTAGTTACTTCCGAAAAAGATAGAGTCCAAATCCTAACGTATCTCTTCCCCATTTGTTATAAGTCTGCTTCCAAGATCTAATTTTTTCCAACATTTCTGGACAATCTGGATCCTTCGCATTCTCAAAGCAATAGTTTTCAACCGACATTGCATAAAGCCATTCATAATTATCCCAATCATCATCACTAGCAGTAAATGACCAAAGGGGAATTAATCCTAAACTTTCCCCTACTTGAATATTTTCATAATGGCTCTTTAATTCGGATTCCTCTGCACCGAGTGCATTCAGATAATCGGAACTAGGTGGCTGTTTCCAATATCCTTCAGCTATAAGGATAAAACCATCTTTTTTCACACATTTCTTCAGTGCTTTAAGCGTAGAGCTTAAATCTCCTATAGCGTGAGTTGAGCCTATACAAATACCTAATTCAAAATGATTATCGGAAAATTTTTCTATAACCGTTTTTGCATCTGCATGGATAAAATCAATTTTTTCCATAGGTATTCTGCCATTGGCACGTTGTTTCCCCTTATCAATTGAGCCTTGATAAAGTTCTATGGCTGTTGCTGAAACGTTGTATTTTTCAATAAATCGAATAGGTAACTCACAGGTTCCGGCCCCAATATCAATAATCTTATTTTCAGATTTCAATGCAATAAGATTAATTAATTTGTTGATCTTCGCTGAACTAATTGGGTTACTGAATACATGATCCCTGTGTGCAATAGCTGAGTATTTGTTTCTGTCCATAAAAATCCCCTTTATTAGATTTGATAAAAATCTTACCTGCCGTATAGATATTAGAAATATATGGATAGACAATCATAAATTTCCTCAGCTCCTTTTAATCAAATAATTAGGAATTTTACATCCCTTATCTTATATTAATTTAATTTAATTCTAATTACAATTATAGATCGCTATTGACGTTACTTTCCTCAGGATGTCAACTTGTATATCAACTGTTAAAGTACCAATTAATTACTAATAATGAACTATTCAAAAACAACCATTCCTTAGAAAACCACTTATAAAAAAAGAGAACAACGTTTACTAGTTGTCCTCAGCTACGATATACTTTAATTATCCAAATCCTCACCTATAATTTTTACTTCACGCTCTAAGCTAACACCAAACTTATCTTTAACCGTTTCCTGTACAAAATGAATCAAATCAATATATTCTTCAGCAGAAGCATTTTCCTTATTTACGATGAATCCTGCATGTTTCAATGATACTTGCGCACCACCGATTTGCTTGCCCTGCAATCCGCTATCTTGAATAAGTTTTCCAGCAAAATACCCTGGTGGTCGTTTAAACACACTACCACAAGAAGGATATTCTAATGGTTGTTTTGATTCTCTTTTAAACGTTAGATCATCCATAATAGCTTTTATTTCATCGTATTTTCCTTCCTTTAACGAAAACGTTGCTTCCAATACGATGTAACCATTATCGGGTATATTGCTTGAACGATATTCCAAAGCTAATTGATCAGCTGCTAAAGTAAGCAGGTTCCCTTCCCGGTCAACCACAATTGTACTTTCCAGGACATCCTTGATTTCGCCACCATATGCTCCGGCATTCATGAACAAAGCCCCTCCAACTGAACCAGGAATTCCACAAGCAAACTCTAATCCCGCTAATTCATGAGCCAATGCTTCTCTAGAAGTATCAATAATACGTGCCCCGCTTTGTGCAACAATGGTCGTTCCATTAGTAGTTATCGCAGACAATTGTTTCAGATTCAACACGACCCCACGGATTCCGCCATCTTTAACAATTAAATTCGATCCATTCCCTAATAGGGTGAACGGCAATTGTTCTTTTATTGCTAGCTTAACGATTTTCTGAACCTGCTCATAACTTTCTGGTGTTACAAAATAATCAGCCTTACCACCTAAATGTGTATACGTATGATTGTTTAAGGGTTCATTAACCATCACGTTTTCTGCTGATATTAGTTGTATTAATTTTTCGTACGTATGATGATCATTTACCACCTAAATCATTCCTTTATCTCTATATTCCTTATTTATACTTATTGTAAGTTATTCTTCCTGTTCTTGCCACAGAAAAGAATGAATTAACCTATCCACATGTTCGCTTTCATGCAGTTCGCTATGACCTAAATTAGCATTTTCAATCATTTTCTCCATCAATTGATTGTCCGGTATAATCATTCGTAATGCCTTCACGCTTTCTGGCTCTGCTACATAATCACCTGTGCTTCCAATGCTTAGCACACTAACATTGTCTGATATTTTCTTATTGTTAAGCCTGAGCAGTTTTAAAGCCGCTGAATTCGGTTTGAGATCTGTTGCCGCTGCGTCTCGATTAATTGTAAAATAATAATCACTATATATCCCATCAAATGGACTGCCAATCGTGACCAGCTTCTTCGTTACTGGATAGAGGTCAGCATCATGATTTTCTTCCAGATACTTTAATGATACTAAGCCGCCCATCGAATGCCCGACTAAATTAATCGAATCAATTTCGTAAGTAACTTTCATATGCTGTAAAACACTTGCAAGCCATGCAGATGTATCATCAAAACTTGCGCGGTTGTTTGCAAAAATGACCTGAATAAGAATTGGTTCTCGTTTTCCTTTATTAAGATTATACTCCCTAATCTTACCGTCTTGAGATACATAATAAACGAGTGCCTTATTTCCCCATCCGTGCTTTTCAAATCGCTCCAGCATGTTCCCGAACGAATTATAAGTTCCTTTATATCCATGAACAAAAACAGTTGGCGGCGTTTTAGTTGGCTCTGATTTCGCAGGTTCAGGCATATAGGTTATGGCAATGATACCCGCCGCAATGATTAAAATAAATAATGTTTGTATAATTTGTTTCTTTTTCAACAGTCCTGCTCCCCGATAAATTAGCTTCTTTCTAATGTTTTTTGTTTTAAAATGAACCAAGTAAAATATGCCGCTATCAAGGCTAACAATACCTTGACTGTGACTAATGGGACGACAAACAGAATTGTGTAACCCATCGAAATCCATAGTACCAGGACACCGCTGACTTTTGCTCTTAATGGAATTCCTTTGCCCGCCTGATAATTTCTAATATATAATCCAACGTATTTATTGGTTATAAGCCATTGGTATAGTTTATCAGAACTTCTTACATAACAAGCCGCTGTCAACAACAGCATTGGTGTCGTTGGAAGAAGTGGTAAAATAATACCCAAAATACCTAATACTAGGGAGATGGATCCACCTACAATTAAAAGTATCTTCTTTACTTGTTTCATTGCATACACCAGCTATAGCTATAAATTTTTTACAATCTTATTATATCATCGTGTATCGTATAATACCGCACAAGGTGAAGAAAACTTTATGACAATTACTTGGATTAAACAACTATTTCAACTTATTTATTACATGAAATGTCGGTTCTCCTTTTTCAAAAGTAGTGATGTAACGAAAACCTATTTGTTGCAGTAACGCAAGGGAATCTTTAAATTGAAATGCAATTGTTGATTCTTTATGTGAATCAGATCCTAGCGTTAATATTTCCCCTCCCATTTCTTTATAAAGCTTTAAAATGTCCACACTAGGCATCCCGCTATCCAGTCCGTATCTAACCCCTGATGTATTCAACTCAATACCTTTACCTGCAGGAATGATTTCTTTAAAAATTTGCGATATAATTTCGTGAAAATTACCTTCTGCTTTTCCCTTTGTATATCTTTTCACTAGATCAATATGTCCAAGGATATTGTATTTGCGATAATTTTGTACACAATATAACAATTCTTTGTAGTATGCACCATAGGCTTCATCAATTGATTTATCGTTAAAAAACTCCCCGGAATGCAGATCTTTTTTGTCTGTGGTGTGCATGGAACAGATCACAAAATCGAACCAATCAGTATTCATTAACTCCTCATACTTCGGCAAGAGATACGGTTGTACACCGACTTCTACACCTTTTTTAATCGTAATTTTGTTCGAATATTTTTCCTTTAATTGCTCCATCTTCCTATTATATTTTGGTAAATCAAGATCGAACGTAATTGTCGGATCTGGATAATCATAATCGATATGATCGGTAAAACAAATTTCTTTTAATCCCATCTCTATGGCTTTTTCAATACTTTTTTCCATCGATGTTTCACAATCTGCCGAAAAATCACTGTGCACATGATAATCAAACATATAAAATATCCCCTTTTCTATCTTGACTTTTTCTCTGTTTATTATTAGAATACTATACAACTTTAATTAAATAAAGTGATAAAGTAATAAAGCGTAGATAGGAGATTTTGCTATGCAACAGGATGTTTTTGAAAGTGTGAATACTATTAGTCTTAAAGATTATCAGAAGAGAGAACATCTATTGACGAAAATTAAAAATCGTTTTTCAACTTATGGTTATAAGCAAATCCAAACACCTACGTTTGAACAATACGATTTATACAAAACCATTGCAGGAACGATTAATAGTGACGAAATGATAAAGGTAATCGATCCATCTGGGAAGGTGTTAGTTCTTAGGCCAGATGTGACAATACCTATCACACGTATCGTGGCAACAAATAAACAAATTCCTTCAAGTGAGGAGCGGTTCTTTTACATCTCACATGTATTTCGTAATTCCATCGTACAGCAGGACAAAAAGGAACATACACAGGCTGGCATCGAGAATTTTGGACCGAGTACCCCTGCACTGGATGCAGAGATTATCGCATTAGCTATTCAAACAGTAAACGACTTAGGATTTAACAACTTCAAATTAGAAATAGGTCATGCAGGTTTTTTCAAAGAGTTATTAAAGCAAATAAACATTTCTGAACAAGAAACGACACAACTAAAACAAATGATACAAGCAAAAAACTTTTCGGAAATAAAACCATTTCTTGAAAAGCTGTCCATAAATACAGACGTTAGACATTCCTTACAACAAATACCATTTTTGTACGGGAACACGGAAGATGTTATGAAACGTGCAGAAGCAGTTATTCTTAATGAACGGATGAATGATACATTACACAACCTTATCGAAGTAAATGAGCTGTTAAAAATATATAAGCTGGACCAATTTGTCTCATTTGACTTAGGGCTGATCAACCATATGAATTATTACTCCGATATTATTTTTCAAGGGTTTGTTGAAAACTTCGGGAAGCCAGTTCTAATGGGAGGAAGATATAATCATTTAGCTGAGCAGTTTAATACGAAAATACCTGCTATTGGATTTGCCTGTGATGTTGATTCGATTTTTAGTGCCATGCAGCAACAAGCTCTTTTTCCAACGATAGAGTCACTAGTTGACTTCCATATTTCGTATTCACCTACTACACAAAGAGATGCATTGATTACCGCACAGGAACTAAGAGAACGAGGATGCAGTGTTATTACACATTTAGGTAACTCAACTAGTAACTCTTTGGCTTCCTATAATGTGCATTACGAAGAAAATACTATTTCAATTAGGGATCAATACAATACACGTTTATTTTCAAATAAGGATGAACTGCTGCAAGAGCTTTTGCAAAACAAGGAGGAGCTTTAAGTGGATTACCTAACATTGGCCATGGCAAAAGGCCGAACTGCCGAACAAGCAATTAAACTTTTGGAAAAAGCTGGTGTTCATTTTCCCAATTTTGAAGAGAAAACTAGGAAGCTAATATTCCACGACAGAGAAATGCTAATAAAACTAGTATATGTAAAGGCTGTTGATGTCCCCACATACGTTGAAAAAGGTGCTGCCGATATTGGGATTGTTGGTAAAGATAACATCGCTGAAGCCCAAGCGGATATTTATGACATGATGGACTTGAACTTTGGTAAATGTAGGTTTGTGCTTGCAGGTACTTCAGACAAACTTAATGACCAGTCGCAGAAATTAACCATTGCTACAAAATATCCGGTAGTAACAAAAGAGTATTTTAAGCAGCGTACTATTCCGGTTGAAACAATAAAACTTAATGGATCAGTAGAATTAGCACCCCTGATTGGGCTTTCGGATTTGATCGTTGATATTGTCGAAACAGGGAAAACATTAAAGGAAAATGGACTAAAGGTAATCGAAACAATTGATGCAATTAGTACGAGGTTAATCGTAAACAAAGCTAGTTTTGCTACAAAATCAGCAAGTATTCACCGATTTATGAATCAACTAGAACGGGCGTTGGAGGTGTAAAAATTGATAAAGATAATGAAACAAGAACAATATCTAGCAGAACGGTTGGATCGATCGGTTAATTTTAACAATGAAACGCTAGATCAATCAGTCTTAGAGATAATTACACAGGTTAGAAAAAAAGGAGACGATGCCCTTTACTCCTATACCGAAAAATTTGACGGTGTTACATTAGATTCTCTTTCTGTTACTTCAAAAGAAATTAGTGAAGCTAGAAAGCTAGTGAACCAAGACTTTATTCAAGCTCTTGAGCAAGCAAAAGAAAATATTACTAGATTCCATGAAGCACAAAAGGAACAATCTTGGTCGGTTTACCATGATGATGGTAGATTACTAGGACAGCAAATTACACCAATTGAAAAGGTTGGAGTTTATGTACCAGGTGGGAAAGCAGCCTATCCTTCCACAGTCCTAATGAACGTTATACCTGCAAAGTTGGCAGGGGTTAACGATATAAGTATCGTAACCCCACCGCAAGCAGACGGCAAAATAAACCCATGTGTATTAGTTGCGGCTCAAGTTGTAGGTGTTGACAACATATACAAAATTGGTGGTGCCCAGGCAATTGCAGCTTTAGCATACGGTACGCAGTCTATTGGGAAAGTAGGAAAAATAGTTGGACCAGGAAATGCATACGTTGCAAGAGCAAAGAAATGGGTGTTTGGCGATGTTGCCATTGATATGATAGCTGGACCAAGTGAAATCTGTGTTGTAGCGGATGAAACAGCCAACCCTAGTTACGTTGCGTCAGATTTGCTTTCTCAGGCAGAACATGATGAACAAGCATCATCTATATGCATTACAACTAGTGATGTGATTGCGCAAGAAGTAAAAGCGGAAATCCAGAGACAGGTCATCACACTTGATCGAAATGAAATTATCCAGAAATCGTTAACCCAAAATGGAAAAATTATTGTTGTACAGGATTTGAATGATGTATTTGAATTAGTAAATGACATTGCACCCGAGCATCTACAGTTGATGATTCAAAATCCAGCCGAAAGCATGCATGCAGTAAAACATGCTGGAGCCATTTTTCTCGGGAACTATTCACCTGAGCCATTAGGCGATTATTTTGCAGGGCCAAATCATACACTGCCAACCAATGGAACTGCCATCTTTTCATCTCCACTCGGGGTTTATGATTTTGTAAAGAAAACGAGCATTATCCAGTATGGAAAAAATGCTTTGCTTAATGCCTCTGATTCAATTATTACGTTGGCAAAGGCAGAAGGTTTAACGGCACATGCAAATTCAGTTCAAATTAGAAAGGATGAACAAGATGCGTCAACGTTCAATAAGCAGGAAAACAGCTGAAACAGCAATTGAATTATGCTTGAGCCTTGATGGGAACGGCACAACAAAAATAGACACCGGCGTTGGTTTTCTTGATCATATGTTAACACTTACGACGCAACACGGTTTGTTCGATTTAGAGGTTACATGTAATGGAGATTTAGAGGTTGATCAGCATCATTCCGTTGAGGATATTGGAATTGTTTTGGGTCAGGCCTTTCATGAAGCTTTAGGCACGAAGGAAGGGATCAATCGTTATGCAACGGTAACAACGCCGATGGACGAAGCATTATCAAAGCTTTCATTGGATATAAGTGGTCGTCCCAATCTTGTTTATCATGTTGGAGGACTGAAAGACAAGGTTGGTGAATTTGATACAGAGCTTGTGGAAGAGTTTTTCCGAGCATTTGTTAACCATGCTAACGTAACACTTCACATCAATTTAGAATATGGCACGAACAGCCACCATATTATTGAATCGATTTTCAAAGGATTCGGGCGTGCGCTGGACGGAGCAAGTCGAGAAAACCCACGAATCAATGGTGTTCCTTCAACAAAAGGATCACTCTAGCAGGACATGGGGGGCGGCGGGACATGGGGTCTGTCCCTCTGTCCCCAAAGAATCGAGCGGGACGCGGGGTCTGTCCCTCTGTCCCGAGAAGGAGAAGGCATACATGATTGCGATTATTGATTACGGTGCAGGAAATATTAAAAGCTTACAATCTGCTTTATCTAAGCTGAATATGGATTCCTGTTTAACGACCAATGAACACGTTATTACAAACAGTAAAGCTATTATTCTACCAGGGGTTGGCGCATTCAAAGATGCGATGGATGCACTAAATGAGTTCAGTCTGACAGAAGTACTGCAAAAAGAAGCCTCCTTAGGTAAACCAATACTCGGCATTTGTTTAGGCATGCAACTACTATATGACAAGAGCTTTGAAGACGGGGAATGGGAAGGCTTAGCAATTCTAAATGGTACAGTAAAACGAATTGACAGCACTGTGAAAGTTCCGCATATGGGCTGGAATACGTTAGCTCACCAAAGTCCAAATAACCTATTAACTAACATCAATGAACAAGAATTTGTTTATTTTGTTCACTCCTATTATGTTGATGAATGCAATGAACAAGAGCTTGTATGCAGTTGTGACTACGGCGTCCAGATTCCAGCCATTGTACAGAAAAACAACATTTTTGGGATGCAATTTCACCCAGAAAAAAGCGGAAAGAACGGACTACAGCTATTGAAAAACTTCGGGGAGATGGTTTTATGATACTTTTTCCAGCAATTGATATTCGGAACGGAAAATGTGTGCGTTTAGTTCAAGGAGACTATGCGAAAGAAAATGTATATAGTAAATCTCCAACAGACATGGCGAACAGGTGGGAAAAACAACGAGCAGAATACCTCCACATTGTAGATCTCGATGGAGCCAAAACGGGAGATTCACTTAACAAAACCGCAATTCAATCTATCGTTCAAAATACATCTATCCCTATTCAGGTTGGTGGCGGGATCCGTTCGATGGACATTATCGAAGCATATTTATCTGTCGGTGTAAGTCGAGTCATTATTGGTACGGCTGCTATTAACGATAAAGCATTTTTGCAAGAGGCTGTTAACACGTACGGTGATAAAATTGCTGTTTCAATCGATGCTAGAAATGGTTATGTTGCAACAAATGGTTGGCTTGAAACAAGCAATGTTCAAGCGATTGACTTAGTAAAACAATTAGAACAACTAGGTGTAAACACTATTATATATACAGACATTCTGAAAGACGGGATGCTATCCGGACCAAATTTTTCTGAACTGGAGACAATTAATTCAGCGACATCTATCAATGTAATTGCTTCTGGTGGTGTATCTAGTAAAGACGATATCAAGCGGTTAGCGACATTGGAATTATATGGGGCCATTATTGGTAAAGCATTGTACGATGGTACATTATCATTTGAATCGTTATTGGGGGATGATAGCAATGCTCGCTAAGCGCATAATTCCATGCCTTGATGTTGATCGTGGCAGAGTTGTCAAAGGGAAAAAGTTTCAGGCAATCCGTGACGTAGCTGATCCAGTAGAATTGGCTAAACGTTATAATGATGAAGGCGCTGATGAACTTGTTTTTTATGACATCACAGCGTCCAATGAAGATAGGGATATATTTGTAGACATTGTTGAAAAAGTTGCGACAGAAATTAATATCCCATTTACTGTCGGTGGCGGCTTACGGTCAGTTAGGGATATCAACTGTGTCCTAAGGGCGGGTGCTGATAAAGTCTCGATTAACAGTGCAGCTATCCAAAATCCCCCTCTTTTAAAAGACGCTGCATCAAAGTTTGGCAGTCAATGTGTCGTTTTATCAATCGATGCTAAACAGACATCCCCGTCAAAATGGTCGGTCTTCATGAATGGTGGCAGGATTGATACAGAAATAGATGCAATCGAATGGGCAAAACGTGGTGCAGAACTTGGAGCAGGGGAAATCGTTGTTAATGCAATTGATGTTGATGGAGTAAAAAATGGCTACCATCTCGATCTAACAAAAGCCATTGCAGAGGCAGTGAACATTCCAATTGTAGCAAGTGGCGGTGCAGGTGAAATACAACACTTCGCAACTATTTTACAAGAAGGTAAGGCCGATGCGGCACTTGCAGCCTCTGTATTTCACTACGATGAAATTAAAATTCCTGATCTTAAAAACTATTTAGCTAAAAACGGTATTACAATGAGGAGGGAAAGATCATGGAAGTAAATATCGAACAGATTTCATTTGACCATAACGGACTAGTCCCTGCCATTGTCCAGGATAGTAACAGTGGTAAGATTCTCACACTTGCATACATGAATGAAACATCTTTAATGAAAACAATTCAAACAAAAGAAACATGGTTTTTCAGTCGAAAAAGACAACAGTTATGGAATAAAGGGGAAACATCTGGTAACAAACAACTTGTGCAACGAATTACGTATGACTGCGATGGTGATGCGCTTTTAATTCAGGTACGACCGCTTGGACCAGCATGTCACACTGGTAACGAATCCTGCTTTTATCAATACCTTTACAAGGAAGATGCACCGACCTTCGACATGCTTGATCAGCTGGTCACTACGATAAAACAACGACGCCAAGAGCCAGTTGAGGGATCTTATACAACATATTTATTTAATGAAGGAATTGACAAAGTTCTAAAAAAAGTTGGTGAAGAAGCAAGCGAAGTCATTATTGGTGCTAAAAACTCCGATACAAACGAACTTATCTGGGAAATTTCTGATCTGATTTATCACACATTAATTGTAATGGAAATGCAAAATGTTACGGTTAACGATATTAAAAATGAGCTGTTTAAAAGACATATGCAAAAAGAAGGGATCCATTGTGAGTAAATATTGGAGTAAAATGGCTATGCAAACAGATCCATACGTGCCTGGTGAACAAATAGACCAAACGGGAATCATAAAATTAAATACGAATGAAAATCCTTATCCACCATCACCACATGTAGTTAATGCGATTAGGCATGAAATGGATCGAAAGCTACAGCTATATCCGTCACCGACAGTAGATGCTTTAAGAGAAACAATCGCTGATCGTTATCAACTCATGAAAGAGAATGTATTTGTCGGAAATGGATCAGATGAGGTGTTAGGTTTTTCGTTTATGGCATTTTTTGACCAAGAAAAAAAGATCCGTTTCCCAGCGATTACGTATAGCTTTTATCCTGTCTATGCTAAACTCTTTGATATTCCTTATGAGGAGATTTCACTAACTAGAGATTTCACTATACCTGTTGATGCATTTTTTCAATCTGAAGGTGGTGTGATTTTTCCTAATCCAAATGCACCTACCAGTATTTATTTAGAGCTGGAACACATTATCGAAATAATCGGCAACAATCCTGATCAAGTTGTGATTGTTGATGAAGCATACATCGATTTCGCTGGTGGTGGATCTGCTGCCACTTTAATTGATACTTACGACAATTTATTAGTCGTACAAACCATGTCCAAATCAAGATCACTCGCTGGTCTGCGTATCGGCTTTGCACTTGGAAATGCTGATTTAATTGAAGGATTAACACGGATAAAAAACTCCTTTAATTCGTATACATTGGATCGATTAGCTATTGCTGGAGCGGAAGCGGCAATCAATGATAATGACTACTTTTTACAAACAACAGAAAAAGTCGTCCAAACGCGCAACTGGGTTATTACGAAACTAAAGAAAAGTGGTTTTACCGTCCTCCCTTCACAAACTAATTTTATTTTTATAAGTCATTATAAGTTACAAGCCGAATGGCTGTATGAAAAGCTAAAAGATAATGGAGTTCTCGTACGACACTTTAACAAAATACCAATTGAAAATTATTTACGCATTACAATCGGAACTGACGAGGATATGAATATTTTCTTTAGAAAGCTTAACGAAGTAATTGCTAATAAACAGGTCTCAACTCCTTAACACAAAGATCCCTCCAGACTTGGAGGGATCTTTGTGTTTATTGCTTTTTCATTATCTTTAAATCATATTTTTAATTTCTGCATCTTTTTTCAGCTCGTCAATCTTTTTCTGCAGTTTTTGATTTCCTTTTTGTTGCTTTAAGCTTTGTTTAAGTTGTTCTTCTATCTCTTTCAACTTCGGAACATCTTTATTTTGTTCTTTTATTTTGTCGTAAGCAGATTGAACTTCTTCGTCTGTTACCTTAATCCCTTCTGTTTCCTGTTTAATATATTCTTCAAATTTTATATCCTGTTTCTTTGCCTCTTGAGTCAAAAGCTCTTTTCCAATAATTGTATTAAGCGTTTGTTCCTTAATCATATTTTTATCGCTAACATCTTGACCATATTGGTTCATTAAGTTTTTAGTTTGTTCATAAATCGTATTATATTGTTTACCTTTAATGTCGGTATCATTTATACTTAAGACTATTTTATCGTCTTTAACCTTTTCATCTTCACTAATCTCAACGCCTTGTTTAGCTTGCTCTTGCTGCTCTGTATTCGTTTCTTCATCTTTTTTCGCAGAATCAGAATCTGCCCCATCATTACAAGCTGCTAACGTTGTTGTCAAAGTTATTGCTATAATTAACATAATAAACTTCTTCATGTTTATTCCCTCATTTCCTAACATTGTCCTTACAGTGAAACATATTTCATATGGGGATAGCAAGTCGCTAAAATTGCTATAACGTTCAAATAACCTGCCACATCACTATTCAAGCCACTACTTAACATTTTGATGACATGCTCCCTTATTTCTGCCGTAATTAAATAAGGGCAATCTAGTTAAAGATTACCCTTTTATCGTTTGTTTACTTATTTAATGCTATTCGAAATTTCGTTAACCATTTCCTGTACAGACACTAGTCCTCCACCAGAAAGGTACCAGTAATTCGGATCTAGATAAACAATGTTATCATTTTTATACGCATTCGTTTTCTTAACCAGGTCATTTTCTACTACTTGTTTTGCAGAAGATTCACCACCAACAACTGCCCCACGATCAATCACATAAAGTAAATCCGGATTTTGTTCAACCACATACTCAAATGAAACATTCATCCCGTGTGTGGAAACTTCAATTCCCTCATCCACAGCTGGAACTCCGAATACATCATGAATTAAACCGAATCTTGAATTCGGACCATATGCACTAATTTTGTCATCGTTAGCAAGGATGATTAATCCTTTTTTGTTACTTTTCGATGCTTTTTCTTTCAAATCTGTTATAGATTGCTCAACTGATTGTAACTCATTATCGATTTCATCCTGTTTATCGAAAATTTTTCCGATGGTTGCTAGATTTTCTTTGAAGGAATCCATATACCTTGTAGTATCAACACCAAGGTAAATAGTTGGTGCTAAGTCTTGCAACTGGTCATACAAGGACGATTGTCTACCTGAAATAATAATTAAATCTGGGTCAATTTCAGCAATTTTTTCAAAATCGGGCTCCTTGAGACTACCTACATTTTCATAGTCGTCACTACTGTATTTTTTTAAATATGTCGGGATACTACTACTTTGTGGGACACCTGTTACGTCAACACCTAATTTATCAAGTGTATCTAGCGTACCATAATCAAATACAACTACCTTTTCAGGATTTATCGGCACTTCTGTTTCCCCAAGTTCATGTTTGACAGTAAGCGTATCCGATTTTTCGGAATCCCCATTTGGTTTATCACTGCTTGCATCTGATGTTCCACACGCTGCAACTAATACTGCTAAACCACTTATAAGCATCAATAAAATAAGTTTTTTCATTATTAATCACTCCTATTAAAATATATACATGTAAAAAGATTAGAACTCAATGAAATCATTAACAGAATAAGCGACGTCCAGTTCCAACTACTGATTGCCTCTCCTCCTTACGGCTGTGAACAATCGCTTACGCTTTTGAAGTTCACGCATAAAATACGCAAATTCGGTTATCATTTATTTTTTTAATATCAATATCCATGTCATAAATATCTTTTAAAACGCATTCATCTATCACATCACATGTTGGACCTTGCTTGACAATTTGCCCATCCTTCAATGCAACAATTTGGTCGGAGTAGCAGGATGCGAAATTAATATCATGAATAACGATTAAAATTGTTTTATCCAGTTCATCAACAAGTCGTCTTAGCGTTTTCATAATTTGTACAGAATGTCGCATATCTAGGTTGTTTAGCGGTTCATCGAGTAAAATATATTCAGTGTCCTGAGCAATAACCATTGCAATGTGTGCACGTTGACGTTGCCCGCCACTAAGTTCGTCTAAGTATTTATCTTGAATTTCACGAAGCTCCATATAATTAATTGCCTCATCGACTTTCTCCCAATCATCCTTCGTCAATTTACCTTGTGAGTATGGGAAACGCCCGAATGAAACAAGCTCTCGTATCGTGAGTCGAAGATTAATTGCGTTTGATTGTTTCAGAATAGAGATCTTTTTTGCTAATTCATTATTCTTTGCCTGCGTAATGTCCTTACCATCAATGGTGATAACACCTTCGTCTTTTGTAATCAAGCGACTTATCATTGATATTAATGTACTCTTCCCAGCACCATTTGGCCCAATAAACGAGGTAATGGTACCCTTTTCGATTGTTAATGATACATCATCAATAACACTCTTTTGATTATACTTTTTAAATAAACCTTTAATATCTACCATGATTTATTCTCCTTTAACAAAAGATAAATGAAGTAAATCCCACCAACAAAATTAATAATGACACTTATTGTTGTTTCAAACGTAAAGATTTCCTCTACAATAAATTGTCCGCCAAGCAATGCAATAATACTAATCAATATCGATCCAATAATTAAATAGAAATGGCGGTATGTTTTTAAAAATTCATAAGCCACATTAACAACTAACAATCCGAGGAAGGTAATTGGTCCAATTAAAGCTGTAGCAATCGAAATTAAAATTGCAACGATAATAAGCAAGCGTTTGACAACATAGTCGTAAGGAACTCCCAAGTTTATTGCTTCATGCTTCCCAAGTGCGAGCACATCCAAATATTTATAAAATCGCATGAAATAAATCGTCACAAGTATAATCATAGCCAAAGATACATAAACAAGGTTAGAATTTACATTGTTCACACTGGCAAACATTCGGTCTTGCGCTACCATAAATTCATTTGGATCGATCAGTACTTGCATAAAATCTGTGAAGCTGCCAAAAAATGTCCCTAAAATCATTCCGATAAGCAGAAGGAAATATATATTGTTCTTTTCCCCTCTGAACAAAAAGCGATAGAGCGCTAGTGAAAACAAAACCATGATTCCAATCGAGACAAAATAATTGATGTTACTGCTCATCATAACAAGTGACTGAGAACCAAACATGAAAATAATGAACGTCTGAATTAATAGGTAAAGCGAATCTAAGCCCAAGATACTAGGTGTTAATATCCGATTATTTGTGATTGTCATAAACACAGTTGTTGAAAAAGCAATTGCTGCTCCAGTTAAAATGATCGCAACGACTTTAATAATTCGTCTTGGTAGTATGTAGCCAATATTTCCTTTTAAATCGTAACAAATGTATAGGAGCGCCAGGAGTATTGCAATAACTGCTAGAATAATTGTCTTTTTCTTATAGCCCATATTTCTTTCTCCTTAGCAGTAAGTAAATAAATATCCCGCTTCCGATAACACCAACCGTCAAGCTAATCGGTATTTCATAAGGGTAAATAATGACCCGACCAATCATATCGCAAAATAAAACAAAGACTGCTCCTAGCAACGCTGTATGTAAAAGGCTTTTCTTTAAATGATCTCCTTGATAAATGGTTACGATATTTGGAATAATTAATCCAAGAAATGGAATAACCCCTACCGTTAGAACCACTGATGCTGTAACCAATGCAACAATAACTAATCCAATATTAACTACCTGCCGATAATTTAAACCTAAGTTTTTTGAAAAATCCTCCCCCATTCCTGCTATTGTAAATTTGTTTGCAAACATGTAAGCAATAACTAGAATCGGAATACTTAAATACATTAACTCGTAGTTGCCGCTCATGATCATGGAAAAATCACCTTGCATCCATGAGGACATATTTTGAATTAAATCATTCTTATAGGCAAAAAAAGTAGCAAGAGAACTTATAATATTTCCAAACATCAACCCTACCAATGGTATAAAAATAGCATCCTTAAATTTTATCTTTTCCAAAATTTTCATGAATACAAATGTTCCAATAAGAGCAAATAAGAAAGATATGAGCATTTTTTGCAAAGGACTAGCTGTTGTGAAGACCATTAAAGAGACTAAAACACCAAGTCTTGCAGAATCAAGTGTCCCCGCAGTAGTTGGCGAGACAAATTTGTTTCGACTGAGTTGTTGCATAATTAATCCACAAATACTCATACTCATTCCCGCAATTAAAATACTAACTAACCTTGGAATGCGGCTGATCATTAAAATTTCCAGCTGGTCTTTTGATAAACTAAAAATTTTCCACGGGGCAATGTCTGAAACACCGATAAAAATGGAACTGATTGATAATACAATTACTACAATAACCAGATAACGAATCTTCATATAAAATCCTTCTTATTTAGAATAGTTATTATCTTTTATTCAATCTAACTAATAATGATATTCATTATCAATTAGATCTTATAAATGATTATAGCACATTAATTAGAGGCGTCAACTATGTTTGTTGAGAAAAATTGTTATTTTGTTATGGACAAATTTAGTTTACATCATGAAAAAGGCTCACTCCAAGAAAGTATTTATACTTCCCTGAAGCAAGCCTTTTTCATTACTGTTCTATTCTTCTACATCTTCACAGCCCTCACCAGTACAATACGTGGTCTTAGACTTTTTAGGGTTTAACGATTGTAAAACAGGTCTATCGTTTTCCTCTTCCCACACCTTTTCCAATACCTCTATGAACACCTCTACAGGTTGCGCACCCGACACAGCGTATTTTTCGTTGAAAACGAAAAACGGAACTCCTTGAACACCGATTTGTCTAGCTTGTTCCTCATCATCACGAACCTTTGAGGCATATTTGTTTACTTGTAATAATGATGCAACTTTAGCTTGATCCAATCCAACCTCACCTGCAAGCTCCACTAAAGTTGTATGGTCACTTATAAGCTTAGAATCGGTGAAATATGCTTTTAATAAGCGTTCTGTTATTTCTTTACCTAAGCCTTTTGTTTCCGCATATTTAGCAACGCGATGTGCATCAAAGGTATTGGTATGCTGCATTGTATCAAAGTTGTATACCAAATCAAGTTCTGCTGCTTGTTTACCAAGATCCTCATTCATACTCTCAGCTTTTTCTACGCTTATTCCATATTTACCAGCCAATAGCTCATGAATTGTTTTCCCAGGATTTTTCTCAGCAGTTGGATCAAGTTGATAACTTTTATATTCAAGGCTTACATTTTCTTTTTGGGAAAATTGATCTAACGCTTTTTCAAGTCTGCGTTTCCCTATATAACAAAAAGGGCAAACGAAGTCTGACCAAATTTCAATTTTCATGAAAACACCTCTCATTTCTATAAGCAATTGTAGCACAACACGTAATTTTTCAAATAATATTGTGCTTGCAGTGATGAAAAGCGGTGACGATTGGTCAGAATCCGCAGCTGAACATGTTGCAGAAATGAATAACGATTACTGTTTGTAATTCTGACCATCAACATAACGTCCATAGTCAGGAATTGCAAGCTTATCAAAGTTTTCTACAAGGCTACGTAACCCCTTTGTTAACTTTTCCCCTTCCATAAAATGTCCGTGACCTGAAACAACTACATTCGGCTGTAACTGTTCTAATTTTTTTACGGACTCCCATGCAGCATCCCAATCTGAAGTTAAATAACGTGGAGGTCCGTTCACCTCTTCCGTTTGCATCAAAACATTGTAGAGTTTATCCTGTCTTACAGTGATAAATGCATCCCCTGATAAAAGAGTTTTATCGCTTTCCCGAAAAAGTGACACATGGCCTGGTGAATGGCCAGGCGTATGTATCCATTTCCAACCATCTGCACCAGGAATACTATTGTCAGACGGCAAAGGCTTTATAGCGTCGCCTAAATTTATTGGCTGATTTGGATACATTGGAGATAGCTTGGCCAAAAGACCACCCTCCACCGTTGAGTCTGGTTCAGGATAGCTTTCTTCCCCGGTTAAAAAAGGGAACTCAAGCTCATGAGCATAAACCGGAACTTCCCATTCTTCAACTAATTCAACTACTCCACCAACATGGTCAAAATGTCCATGAGTTAAAATAATTGCAGAGGGCTTACTATCTCTTCCAAAACGATCTACTACTACAGAGCGGATTTCAGGTGCGGCATTTGGAAGCCCGGCATCTACTAGTACCCAATCACCTTCATTGGGAAAACCAATGAAGCTCATGTTCACAATTTGATCCGTATAATAATAAACATCGTTGCCAACTTCTTGGCCCGTTCCACTCGTAATTGACGTCATCGGAATAAATTTATTATCTTTACTTTCATGCATTTGTTCATCCATCGCATATTACCTCCAGCTTTTTTCCTAGTATTTGAACCCACATTGAAAAATATGAATGAAAAATGGCTGACACATACAATCAATTTGTGTCAGCCATAATAATTAATAGGATTGTTTTTCTTGTATCGAGCCATCCTGTCTATGAATCGTTAATCGTGTTCCTTTATTTTTTGCAATTTCCCTTGCACGTTTAATCGCATCATCCTTCGTTTCAAAGACAGCGCTAGGTTTCTTCGCATTACTCGATGTTACCGCCCAGCCATCCTGATGTGCTATAACAAGTTCACCCTCATCAAGTCGTTCTGGATTGTTCTCGTATCTTTTACCTTCTGCAGATCGTCCAGTAGGGTTGCCTTCATCCTTATATACATTAATCTCACCTTCATCCGCATTTTTATACCATTCCTTTGCTTGTTCAGTAGCTATTGGTATGGCTCGTCCTTCATCATACCCTTCTTCTACCATTGAATTTGCTATATCAATAGCCTTTTTACGGACGACTTTGTCCAGATTTTTCATTGATGAAGGATGGTCATTTAATGTCCAAGGCATACGGTGTCCCTCCTTTATTTTTATGTTACTATACCCCTTCTTTATATAATAAAACTTTAAAAAAACAGCTAAAGCTTTTATGGCTTTAGCTGTTTTCATCGAGTAACGATCTTCCCATAATTGTCACTCGTTTAGTATTTTTCAAATCATCAAGTGACTTGACACCAATACCGAACATCGTCATTTTCAACTCAAACTCAATTTGATCCATTGCTTGAATTACCGCTTCATCCGACTCTGTTGCAGCTTGGAGCAATTGACGGGCAAAACCGATAACATCCGCCCCAATTGTGATTGCTTTTGCTGCATCAACACCCGTTTTCATGCCACCACTGGCAACTAACGGAACATCTGGCAGTTGACTACGAACGGAAACAATACAATCTTTTGTTGGAATGCCCCAGCTATTAAATGCTTCAGCAGCAGCCTTTCTTAATGGTTCCTTAGAACGAAGCTTTTCAACCTGACTCCATGATGTTCCACCAGCACCTGCAACATCAATATATGATATTCCTGCATCATATAACTTCTTAGCAACCGTACCATCAATACCGAAGCCAACCTCTTTTACCCCAACAGGAGCATCTACAGTCTTACAAATCTTTTCAATTTTAGGAAGTAATTCATTAAAATTCAAATCTCCTTCATCTTGTACGACCTCTTGCAGGCTATTCAAATGTAAATAAAGAGAATCCGCTTCCGTCATATCAATAAGTCGCTGGCATTCATCCGCACCATATCCATAATTTAATTGAACCGCACCAATGTTAGCTATTAATGGAGCTGTCGGCGCATGATTTCGTATCAAAAATGATTCTTTATGTGCATCACTTTCAAGAAGCGCTCTCGTTGATCCAAGTGCTATTGCCCAACCTTTTTCCTCTGCAGCTTTTGCTAGATTATGATTAATCTCCGCTGCAAGTTCAGATCCACCTGTCATGGAACTTACCAAAAATGGTGCTTTAATGGTTTTGTTTAAAAAGCTTGTATCAATTTGGATATCAGCAAAATCAATTTCCGGTAATGCATTATGTATAAATGAAATGCCCTCTAAACCAGTTGTCTTATTTACACCCTCTACATTTTCCGTTAAACAAAGACGAATATGCTCTGTCTTCCTTCTATTAATTCCTTCTTCCATTATCTACACACCCTTACTTTTTAGATGGGACATGGGGACAGTCCCCTTGTCCCTCCGTTTGTTTTTCAGATACGGATGTAACGTGACAAAGTATACACCTGCAATTACCATTATCATACCAATAATTTGCGTCCATGTAATAGCAGAATCATATAAAACGACAGCAATCCATGCGGTATTTATTGGTACTAAGTTCATATAAATACTAGATTTACTTGCCCCAATCCGTTTAATCCCATTGTTCCAAAGCAGAAAGGCAATAACGGATGAACAAATTATCATGAACACCATTTCACCCCACGCTTGACCAGACATATCAACTATATTACCCCAAGAATTATCAAATAATGAAACGATAAATAAAAAGACAGACCCAATTAATGTAGTTATTGTGGTTGTTACCACAGGTGATACATCACGCATCGCCATTTTACCTAGTAAACCATGTGCTACCCAGCTTAACAGTCCGCCAATAAAAAGTAGATCGCCTACATTGAATTCCAAAGATAACAATGTCTGTAGTGACCCTTTGGAAATAACAACAATTACACCAATTAACGATAATATAAGTCCAAATCCTAATTGTTTATTCCAAACCTCACCTAAAAACAATACTGCGCCTAATGTAACTAGAACGGGAGTTGTGGCTATGATTAAGGATCCATTTATCGCTGATGTAATATCCAGAGCAATAAAGAAAAAAATATTGTAGCCAAATATCCCAGTGATTGCCATTAATAATAATGCTTTCCACTGCTTTTTTATAGCTGTGAAATCAAGCTTCTTTTGCCATAATACAAAGATAAGAAGTAAAATGCCTGCAGTTCCAAAACGAAAGGCTGCCGCAGTAATAGGAGGTATTTCCGTTATAACATGTTCTGCCGCGACAAACGCCCCACCCCAAAAAAACGGAACGAACAATAACCAAAAATAAATTG
Source organism: Virgibacillus ndiopensis (assembly GCF_900187325.1). Lineage (GTDB taxonomy): Bacteria > Bacillota > Bacilli > Bacillales > Amphibacillaceae > Virgibacillus_E > Virgibacillus_E ndiopensis. Next base: position 98,442 of record NZ_FZMZ01000003.1, read on the forward strand.
CTACAGACTGATCATTCTTCATCGAAATCCTTCTTCCTGGGACACGGGGTCAGTCCCCATGTCCCACCATTTGCATGAACTATAACAAAAAAATGTCTAAAAAGCCAACCAACTGATACGTTTTATAAAAAGCTCGATTCCTTTTTTGGAAAGATCGTGTAACTGAAACTAATGGCAAAATCGACCACCAGTACAAGACTCCATAATTTCATTGTTTGAAACAATGCTTCTGTTTGATCTGGATTATTAATATAAAGAATAATTGCCCCTAATAGCCCAACTCCGATAATCCATGCTAGCAGGTGATGATACCAGCCTATTCGCTCATTTTTGGCAAAAGCTTTTCCATATTTTCTCTTTTTATCAGGCTTAGGGCCATTAGCAAACCAAAAAGCAAATCGAACGTCAGCCCATTTAATCATCTTATGCCCAAAAGCTACACTAATCCCAATATAGATAGCAGCTAACCCATGTATCGATGTTGCCGTTGCACCGTTTTTTAAATCAATCACAGTAGCAATTAACAGTAGCAAATCAACAAGGGGTGTGCAAAATAATAAAAACGCACCTAGCCTTTTCTTTTTCAACAAATATCGAGCTAGTAAGCCAGCGATAACAAACACCCAAAATCCAATCTCACACGTAACTATAATCCAACCTATCATAATTTCATTCCCCTTTTTAATACAATTGTACTAAATGTAACATACCATAATTTTGTTAAATAATACAGTCGTGTTATAATAAAAATATGCCAAAAATAATTGATCATAATAAAAGAAAAATACAAATAGCAGAAGCAACATGGAAAGTTATTGTTACAGAAGGATTGGAGCAGGCTTCTGTACGCAAGATTGCTAAAGAGGCTGGATTATCTGTTGGTGCATTGCGCCATTATTTTTCAACCCAATCAGAGCTATTTGCATTCTCCATGAAACTCGTTTCTGATCGGGTAAAAAAACGAGCGACTGAAAAAAAATATGATGGTCCGCCAATCGAAGTGATGCAAGAGATACTAAGTGAATTTTTGCCAATTAATGATGATCAATATATCGAAATGGAGGTGTGGCTAGTCTTTTCAGCAAAAACGCTTGTTAATTCCGAGTTAAAATCCCTAAGTAAAACGGTCTACCAAGAAATGCGTAGCGTAGTTGAACATGTTATACAAAGCTTAGTTGATTTGCAGATGGCAAAAGATAATTTAGACAAGCATTTGGAGATTGAGCGATTATATGCATTAATAGATGGCCTCGCCCTACACTCAATCCTTCATCCTGATGAATTATCAACTGATAAAATGCAGGCTACACTGAAATATCATTTAAAATCATTGTGTAAATACGCAGAATAAGTTAAGGAGGTAACGTATTGAAACAAAAGGCAAAAGATTTTGCAGAAAAGGCACATTTTGGTCAAACAAGAAAAAATTCCGATGCAGCATATATTACGCATCCAATACGAGTTGCAGAAAGACTAGAAACTGAAGGGTTTTCAAATGAACTAGTGTGTGCCGGTTATTTACACGATGTAGTTGAAGACACCCCTTTTGAGATCGAGGATATTGAGGAAGCATTTGGTCCAATAGTTACCAAACTCGTTGCTGCTCACACAGAGGATAAAACAAAATCGTGGCAGGAGCGTAAACAGCATACGATTGATACAGTAAAACATGCTGATAAAGATGTTAAATATCTAATTGTAGCTGATAAACTAGATAATTTACTAGGGCTGGAACAAGATCTCAGAAAAATAGGAGATGCCGTCTGGGAGCAGTTTAACGCAGGTTTTGATAAGCAAAAATGGTATAACGAATCAATTGCTGAGAATATGTGTTATGGGATTGCGGATACGGATGTACCTGCTTACTTTGGTGAATTTTCGGAAGCTGTGAAGCGCGTTTTTGGTAGGGGATGATAGTTCTCCTCTAGGGATGATAAAGAGAAAACCTTCCCTAACAAAGTGGGGAAGGTTTTCTCTTTATCTAGATTTATATTTGCTCTTCAAGCTCTTAGATACTTTTTTCCACTTATTCTTCTCTTCAAGTCGCGCCTTCTGATCTTGTTTTCTTTTTTCATACGCAAGTTCACGCTGAAGCTTCAAATAGCTTTGGAAACGTTCTTCTGATAATTCACCTGATTCCAATGCCTCCTGCACGCGGCAGCCTGGTTCAGTATCATGCTGACAGTCCGAAAACCTGCATTCACCTACAAGTGCTTCTACATCTTGAAAGGTAGTATCAATCGCAGCTTCACCTTCCCACAACTGCAATTCACGCATTCCGGGCGTATCAATTAACAATGCACCATTCGGTAAAATAAACATTTCCCTATGTGTTGTGGTATGGCGCCCCTTGCTATCCGTTTCTCGAATGTCTTTCGTTTCCTGGACAACCTCACCTAATAATGCATTAACGAGCGTTGATTTTCCTACACCTGATGAACCTAATAATGTAGCTGTTTTCTGATCAGGCAGGTAATTCATTAATTCATCAATACCTTCACCAGTAATACTACTAATACAGATAATCGGTACACCAATAGCGATTTCTTCAACTTCGGTAGTTACTTTTATAATATCTTCTGGTGTCGACTCATCCTTTTTCGTTAGCACTATAACAGGGGTTGCCCCACTCTCGTACGTTGAAAGAATATATCGTTCAATTCGTCGCAAATTCAAATCATGATTAAGCGAATTAACAATGAAAACTGTATCCATATTGGCGGCAACGATTTGTGCTTCCGTTTTCGTTCCAGCTGCTTGCCTAACAAACTGACTTTTGCGGGGTAAAACGCTGTTGATTACCGCTTTTTGTTCGTCTACTAATTTCTGCACCTCAACCCAATCCCCTACAGCTGGGAAATCAAGAGAGCTATATGCTTGATTCATAAACTTTCCGCTCAAATGGGAAAAATACTCCATTTCCCCATCAGAAATACGATAACTATTTTTCTGCACCGCAATAACACGTGCTAAATTGTCTTTTTCTTCATGTTGGATAGAACTGTCCCATCCTAGCTTTTCAATAGTATTCAATTACATTTTCCTCCTTAATGGTTGGAGGAAAAGCCATCATTACGCCGACTGTTCCCCCATTTTGCATCGTGTGTTTTGGTTTACTAACATAAAATTGTTAAAAATCATAAAACATCTCTCCTTTCAAAATGGTTGAACAAGATAATAATTAGTTTACTACATTTAATTGTGAAATGCTATTAATTTTTTGAATAATAGTATAACTCATGTTCTATTTGAAACCCAATAGATCGATATAACCCTATTGCACTTTTATTATCAACAGCCACACACAATGTAATCTTCGTAATCGATTCAAATGTAAAAAGCCATTCAACAGCAGTTGCTAAAAGAGTTTTTGCATATCCTTTTCCACGATATACTGGATCAATGGCAATGAATTCAATTGATCCACCACCAAAATCGGGATCTGCTTCGACATAGACATACGCTGCTATATGCCCTTTATCTTTTAAAATAAATACTTTTCGCATTTCACTTATCCGTTTAAGAATTTCCTCTCCACTATAATAGGTTGCTGGAAAAATATTGTCATGCAGATTTAAAAACATATCATAGTCAAATTCTGTTAATTCTTCTTTGCTTTTTACTGGTAGGTGTTCTAATTGTTCTTGAGAAAAAGTAAGAATATATTGATCCGTTTTTTGTTCAAATTGAAGTTTTTCAGCAAAAGATTTAGCTAATTTATTCTCCTTATTTGCAAATAAAACTACCCTCTCCAGGGATAATAAAATATGCTCCTTTATAAACCCCCACATTTCAAGTGCCATACGAACATCATATAAAGAATCAACAAATGGCCCCCACAATTCCGCACTTTTATCCTCAAAATCAATATCGAGTCCAATTAAACCAACTAATTTTCCATCTTCAACCGCTCCAACAAAGCAATTTTCAAAATTTACATCTGTCATATCCTCGTTAATTGCATTAATAATTTCATCCGTAACGGTTCCACAAAAGCCGATGTGATGTGCTTTATATTTATTCAGTTGCGCAATGAATGCCGCTGCATCATTTATAGAAATATCTTTCCCTTTTATCAGTTTGTACATGTAATCCTCCATAAAACTGTTCTACAACTTCTATATTCGGTGTATATCAAAAAAATCCTTTTAATTATTCAGTAAATGCACAAAATAGTTCTATAGATAGGAGGGTAAAGCAATGTCAGAGGATAATAAAAACCGCAACAAAGATAAAGGAAGACAGGCAAATAAACAACAAAAATATAATACAGAGCCTAAAAATGACGTTGAGTTTGCAAGTGAAAATAACAGCGAGTTTCTTAATTTAGACAACAAAAAAAACAAGCGAAAGCGAGGAAGCGAATAATGAATAGGCTGTCCTAAGAAGTAGGGCAGCCTATGTTTCTCCATATAACACATTAGAAAAACAGACGCAGCATTACCTCAACGTCTGTTTTTCATAATAGTAAAGTATTAAATCTCGACACTTTTCCGGCCAATTGCTTACACTCACTGTGTTTCCTTTATCTACTGCGCGATTTAGTACATACATTTACTACACAGGAGCTTATGCTTTATTCTTTACCTATTATTCATTTCACTTGGCTCTGGACCTTTACGTTCCCCACGATCAAGCCCTGCCATTTTTTCCATATCATCTGCACTTAATTCAAAATCAAACACATCAAAATTTTCTTCAATACGTGATGGTGTAACTGATTTTGGAATAACGATTGTATTTGATTGCAGGTGCCAGCGAATAATTACCTGTGCTGGTGTTTTGCCGTACTGTTCGGCAATTCCTTTAACAACATCATTACGTAAAACTTCTCCACCCTGCATTAATGGGCTCCAAGCTTCAAGATAAATGTTATTTTTGTTGCAGAAATCTTTTAATTCATTTTGTTGTAAGAATGGATGGCACTCCACTTGATTGACTGCTGGTACAACATCACATTCGTCCAATAAACGCTGCAAGTGCTCGATGTTAAAGTTACAAACACCAATTGCTTTCACACGTCCATCGTTATATAATTTCTCCAATGCTTTATACGTTTCCACGTACTCATCATATTCCGGAGTCGGCCAGTGAATTAAGTATAGATCAACATAGTCCAGTCCTAATTTCTCTAGACTCGCATCAAATGCTTTCAATGTATTTTCATAACCCTGGTCACTATTCCATACTTTCGTAGTAATGAATAGTTCTTCACGCGGAACATTTCTGTTAGCTAGCGCTTCACCAACTCCATGCTCATTAGCATATACTTTTGCAGTGTCAATAGAGCGAAAACCAACCTCTAAAGCCTTTGCAACTGCTGGTGTCACTTCATCTTCAGGTACTTGCCATACGCCATATCCTAATTGAGGCATCTGAAGTCCATTGTTCAAAGTTACATATTGCATTTGATTACTTCCTTTCCTTTGGTAATGTAGTTTAGTTTATCACAATAGAATGACGTGAAAAAAGCATTCTGCTCTATCATGGATCTACTCCAAACATCTCATTCAAACCATTCCCACCTAAAGCAGTTATTTTCAATGCTCGAGATTTAGGAACACGCTCAATCCACTCCAATTCTAAAAATTTTTCCAGCATAGCATTTCCTAATGCTCCAGCTATATGGTGACGCCGTTCACTCCAATCTAAACACTTTGAACAAAACATACGACGTTTCTTCTTTAGTTTATTTGTGTCTATATCAATGGTATTGAAAAAAATTTCTCCATCACTAGTAATATGAAATTCATTATCCTTTTCGACAAGGAATTGTTGGTTCATTAGCGATGTTTTCAACTTTACTCCAAGATTTCCTGCTATATGATCGTAGCATGTTCTGGCATGACGCAACGCTTTTTCTTCGTTTGATTGCTTCAATGACTTGATCTCTACTGGAGGTGCTACTTGTAGAAAGGATTCCATAACCTGTGCAATTTCTTGATTGCTAATCCCATAATAGCGATGCCTCCCCTGACTTTCGACGTCAATAACGTTAGCTTGGGTCATTTTAGCCAAATGATAACTAGCTGTCTGTGGTGTTATTCCAACCATGTACGCTAAATCACTAACCGGGTGAAATCTTCCGTCTAATAGTATTGTTAAGATCGCCGCTCTTGATGAGTCACTTACAAGTGTTGCAACCTTTGCTACATTGGCATTTGCCTTCATCATAATCACGCTCCTTACTAATTTTTGATGTATTCCATATTTCGATGATAATCGAAATATTAACGAGATACAATAAAGGCATAGCAAAAATGGAAGGGTGAAAATAAATGCAATTACCAGCAACTAGCGTCATCAAACCTAAAATACTCTATTACGGAGCTCCGGTTATATTACTTACTACATATAACGAAGACGCGTCCGTAAATATAAGTCCATTGTCCTCTTCTTGGGGATTAGGTCAAAATATTGTCTTAGGTGTAAGTACGGAAGGAAAAGCTTATATTAATTTAAAAAGACAATTAGAATGCGTCATTAATATCCCCGATCAAACATTATGGGAAAATGTTGAGAAGCTGGCTTCCTATACCGGAAAGAATCCTGTACCGAAGCATAAACAAGAAATGGGGTTTCGTTATTGCAAGGACAAATATGCCGTTAGCGGTTTAACACCCGAACGCTCCGTAACAGTAAAACCAACTAGAATCAAGGAATGTCCAATACAAATAGAAGCAATTGTAAAGGATATTACCATTCCAGAGTATGATCCTGTTTTTGCAATTGTTGAAACAGAAGTAAAACAGTTCCATGCTCATGAAACAATTATTAAAGGTGAAAATCATATCGACCCAACTAAGTGGAGCCCTTTAATCTATAATTTCCGCCATTATTACGGTGTTGGTCATGAATTAGGTAAAACATTTCGATCTGAGACTTAATAAAAGCGTAAGCATCTTGGGCGGCTACGTCGAACGAAAGCAAGGGACAAAAACATATGGTTTTTAGTCCTTCCTGTGTTCGTTGCTTACGCTCCTGCACCAAGGTACTGGAGTTCCTGGCTGGTTGTCTCTAGCATTCCCAGGTCCACATCCTACTTTTTATTCAATGAAAAATACACGGTAGCGAAAATATGCTACCGTGTATTTTTAGATGGAACGTTTCTCTCTTGCAAATGAATAATTACCTTCATATCGTGTCAAGTTTTCCTCAGCTAACCAATAGGTTACTGGAAATAATCGATCCAAAAAGTAACGATCATGTGAAACTGCAATTATTGTTCCTGCAAATTGGTCTAAAGCTTCCTCCAAAACTTCCTTCGACTCAATATCCAAGTGATTTGTCGGTTCATCCAGAACTAGTAAATTGTGATCTTGATGGACGAGCTGCGCCAATCGCAATCGCATCTGTTCTCCACCGCTTAGGCTTTTTACTTTTTGAAAAACAGTTTTACCGTAAAAAAGAAACTTTGCTAAAATTCCCCGGGCATCACCTTCTGTAACATGAACCTGGTCACGAAATTCATCTAAAATAGTTCGCTCACCGTCCATTTCCAGCATATGCTGTGATAGAAATCCAATCGACAAATTACTACCTAAATGAATCATGCCTTTATCAGCACGTTCCGTTCCTAAAATCATATTTAAAATCGTTGACTTCCCACTCCCATTTTCGCCAATAATTGCGATCCGCTCCTGGAAGCGCACGTGTAAATTCAAATCAGAAAACAGTTTTTTCTCCACAAAGCTTTTGACGACATTCTCCATAAGGATAACGTCTTTACCACTTCGTTTGTTCATTTGAAAATCAAGATCAATCTTCTTCTGCTCTAGGATAGGTCTTTTCATTACTTCCATTCTAGCTAAAGCTTTCTCCATGCTTTTTGCACGACGGTGTAATCCATCATTAGGAGGATTGGCTTGATTCGCCCATTCTTTTAGTCGCTTAATTGTTTCTTTCATCTTCTTAATTTTCTTTTGCTGATCCTGATACTGCTGAAATTCTTGCAACAAACGTGCTTCGCGCTCTTTTACATAATCTGAGTAATTTGTAAAATAGCGAATAAGTTCACCCTGGTCCATTTCAAAAATCGATGTTACTGTTTCATCTAAAAAATAGCGATCATGGGACACAATAACAACCGTTCCCTTATATTGATTGATAAAATCAGTTAGCCATTCAATTGCTAGCAAATCCAAATGGTTTGTTGGTTCATCCAACAACAGGAGATCAGGTGCAGTTAATAAAAGCTGTGCTAACCCAACCTTAGTTCGTTCGCCACCACTTAATTGTCGCCATTCCTTCTCAGCTAAATCCTCAATCTGCAAACCACTCATTATCCGTCTTATTTGCGAATCAATTTCATAGCCGCCATCTTCCTGAAATTTTTCCTGTAACGAACCATATTTTTCAATTAGACGTGTTAAATGATCTGGATTTGTTTCCTTTGCCATTGCAGATTCTAGTTCTGTCATATTCTTTTTCAATTCGTTTAAAGAAGTAAATACATCATACATTAATGCTTCTATTTTTTTATCGCCATCTATATCTGGCATTTGCTCCAAAAGTCCAACGGTTAATCCTTTTTTCCACGTAATAGTCCCGGCAGCTGGTTCTGTTTTTCGGGCAATTAGATGTAATAATGTCGTTTTTCCCTCACCATTTCTGCCAATTAATCCAATCCGTTCACCCTGTTTAATTTCGCACGTCATATCACTAAAAATCGTATTCGCACCAAATGTCTGCGTTACGTTTTGTAAACTTGAAACAATCATAATCTCTTCCTCCATTTGAAGAGACATACTAGATAAACACAAAAAGACGACAGAGAGTAACTCTCCACCGTCTCATTTAATTAAACCGTTTGTGGGTAGATGTCTCTTACTGTTTATTTTTCCATATATTTCTATTAAAAAAGTGCGCACTTGTCCCTTGCACGGAAATATCGGAAAAAATTGCATAACGCATCCAAAGGTATTCCTTGAACTTAGTTATGCCATTACCAGTAAAATTCATCTAACCCACCTCCTTTGTTAAATTATATTTAGTTTATTCGAAAAATGATGGACCGTCAACAAAATTTATGCCATAAAAATATGATTTTGTTATTTTGAAAGGATATCACCTCTAAAAAATAGAATATAGATATTACTTAACTATTTTTAATGGAGGTCACTAACCATGTCAAAGCAATTCTTCTCAATAACCGAAGCAACCATACATAATATGCAACATGCTATGAGATCAGGCGAGTTAACTTCTAGGAAACTTACCATGATGTATCTTGAACAAATCGCCAACTATAACAACAATGGCCCCAAAATAAATGCTGTTCAGGAAATTAATCCAGATGCATTACATATCGCTGAAGCGCTCGATATTGAAAGGGAGCAAAGTGGAGCACGTGGAGCCCTCCATGGAATTCCAATTTTATTAAAGGATAATATCGATACCGGCGATAAAACACATACAACTGCCGGCTCTCTAGCACTTAAAAACAATTATGCTAAAGAGGATGCCTATATTACTAACAACCTCCGTGAAGCAGGTGCAGTTATCCTTGGAAAAACAAATTTAACAGAATGGGCGAATTTCATGACTAAGGGCATGCCCAATGGCTTTAGCTCCTTAGGGGGACAAGTATTAAATCCATATGGACCAGGGAAGTTTGATGTAGGTGGTTCCAGTGCCGGTTCTGGCGCCGCAATTGCTGCAAATTTCGCTGCTGGTGCAATCGGAACCGAGACTAGTGGTTCCATTCTGAGCCCAGCTAGTAGTAATTCACTAGTTGGAATTAAACCGACAGTTGGGTTACTTAGTCGGACTGGAATAATTCCAATTTCTAATAGTCAGGATACTGCTGGACCAATGGCAAGAACTGTAGAAGATGCTGCCATTATGTTAGGGGCACTAACCGGTATTGATTCTCATGACCCCGCTACAGCAACAAATAGGGAAGTAATTAACGATTATACAGCCTTTTTAAACCCGGATGGATTACAAAACACACGAATTGGCGTTTCACACAATTACCAGGAAGACTTTACTGATGAGGAACGAACACTTGTCAACAAAGCATTATCCGATTTAGAGCAATTAGGCTCTACTATTGTGAATTCCATAAAATTACCAACAGATCTACCAGAATCAAGTGTTATGCATAATGAATTTAAAAATGGTCTAAATGCATATCTAGCAAATCTTTCTCTAAATGTTCCTGTGCATTCACTATTAGATGTCATCCATTACAATCAATCACATGCACAAGATGCCTTAAAATATGGCCAAACTGTATTAGTAGAATCTGAAACTAAAAGTGGTTTATTAACTGAACCTGAATACATTACTGATAGATTAACAGACCTCAGATTGTCACAGGAAGAGGGGATAAATGCTGTAATGACTGAAAATGACTTAGATGCACTTCTTTTCATTAATTATAGCGGCTGTAATATCGCAGCAAAAGCAGGCTATCCGTCAATAACTGTTCCGGCGGGTTACACAACTGGTGGTAAACCTGTAGGAATAACCTTTACAGGACTAGCATTTTCCGAAACAAAATTAATAGAGTTAGCCTACGCTTATGAGCAGGCAACCAAGCATCGTAAAGCACCGAAGCTAGATTAGTAACATACAAATAAACTGGTCCAGCTTTGTTTAAATAAGGCTATTTTCTAAAAGATTGTTGTTCTTACACAAAAAACATAAAATGTGCAGTAAGTGCTATTTTGATTTCGCATTTTTGGTTGCTTTCTGATCCGCAGCCCGTATACACTCCGCTTTCCGGGGGAGGCGCAGCGCGAGCACACGGAAAGCGTAGTGTTTTTCCGCAGCGATCACATGGTAACGAACATGACTTTTTAGTTACGTCGCATTTTACGAAAACTACGTAATAAGAGACAACAAAATTTACGAAAATAGCCTTAAATAATAATAAAACTGGACCAATTAGTATCACCTTTGATAAGATGCTATCGTTTCCTTCAACCCATCAATATATGGTGTCTTTGGTACAGTGCCAATGAACGTTTCATATTTTTCCCCATCTAAAACAACGGGATCTTCATTTAAATATTGCATTTCCGCAAACTCGCGCATTTGCTTATTGAACAAACCTAAAGAACGAATCATATTCTTTGTAATGGTTGACACACGTTTATCATATCCGGTAATGGAACGTACCATTTGGATAATCTCTTCTCCTTTAATCACATCAACTGCAGGGACATTCCAGCTTTGACCGTACGCATCATCATTTAACGCAAGTTCAACGATTGCTTTTGCCCCATCAGGAGTATATATATGTTCTCTATTCATAAATTGATCCCCAACAAAACTAGCTTTTTTGTTAGCTACAATTTTTCTTAATGTATAGTTTATGTATCCATTTTCCACATATGGACCGTAAAAATCAGGAAAATGCACGATAACATTTGGAACTCCCGATTCATTAATCAATTTTCCCATTTCTAAACGCAGCTTCCCCTTTTTTGTATGTGGATTTTTTGGGATAGTTTCACTAACTTTATAACCAGGATTTCTTCCATAGGAATAAATATTATCAACAATCGCTAGCTTCGTTTTCTGGATTATTGCGACTGTAATTACATTTTCAGTTAATTTTAAAAGTTTATCTGCCCATTCCTCATAAGGAAGATTAATTGCATGGAAAATCACGTCAACATTATATGCAGCTGCCTCTAGTTCCTTTTTATCAAAAACATCTCCTGGATGAATAATAACATTTCGATCATCATGAAACATTTTATCGAGTTTTTCCAACTTCCGGGCAAAGGCAATTACCTCAATCCCTCTGCTTGACAGTTCCTTTACAATTGAGTACCCCATCCCGCCTGATGCTCCAATTACTAATGCACGCTTCATCATTTAACCCTCCCGTTTAATTGACCACTGTTCAAATAAGAATAAAAAAACAAAGTATCTATATCAAACTTTATTTTTTTGTCCATTTCAATAGCATATTTGCGTGAAAGTCAGCCATACCTTTAGCCTCTTTGAAATTTGTTACGTGGTGTAAATAATGTGTTACAAATCCATGTAACGACAGAAATATTGACCAAATTTCTTGAACAGAAATACGCTTTTCGCTTAAATCAGCAACGTGATTTGCAAATTTCTGGTATGTTTTCATCGGACTTACATTCATAAAATTACGAACCTCATCATCTTTTACCAAAAACATAATCTCGTAATGACTTTGATGTGTTAAACCAAACTCTATATAGCCTAAAAATAGTTGTTTTAGTTTTTCAGAATCGTCTATTTTTTGATCAACCAAATCGTTTATCTCTTTATCAAGCATAATAAAATGGTCTTCAACTAATGCATAAAACAATTCAGCTTTATTCTTAAAATGATAATAAATGGCACCATGACTATAATCTAATTTCTTGGCAATTTGTCTCATTGAAGCTTGCTGAAATCCTTTTTCCACAAATAAATCCCTTGCAGCTTTCATAATCATATCTCGTGTTAGCTCTTTATTTACTGCTTTTCTTGCTGACATTCTTAACCTCCATTTTATTTGACCAGCGTTCAATTAATACTATACATTGATTCTATAGAATATGTCAATGTAATAAAAAAATAAGACCATCCTAATTTCATAGAATAGTCTTTCCTCAACCATCATTCCAAACAATTTCACCGCATTGTTCTTCATGATCAATATTCACATCAAAATAATGTTTATTATAAAAATGCTTTAACCGACCCACATGATCAAAATCCCTTTTAACAATATCACCAGTAATATATTGTACATTTTCCTCGCGCGCTAATTCCTTTAAATGTTTCATCAAGATTGACCCATAACCTTTATTTTCTTCTCCTTTAATATCAGCAATATGAATGGTTCGATCATTTTTATATTCTGCTTGAATGGCAGAATCCCATTTACCCCGATAAGGAGAATCGCAATCATGTAACATTAACTGGCACGTTTCCTCTTTTTTATCTACATATATTATTACCCATTGTTCGTTTCTTGCTTGATCAATACTGACAATGTCCCATTTCTTAGCAATTTTTTTAATGTTGTTCTGCATACGATACAGCTGCATTTCCAACGTATCCAATTCATTCTTTAGCTCATGCTTATCTTTTTCATTTTCATTTTCCAAAAAAGCTGAATAAGTCATATTACCCACCTACCTTTATAATCAATGCACGCAATTTGCTATTTTACTAGAAAGTCACACCACAATTCAAGTTTTCGAAAATTCTTTATGTTAATTTTCAAATAGTACTTAATACTTAGAAACCATATGACGATATAATGATAAAGTGTTTTTTACAATTGGGGGATACGTAATGAATAAAAAGAATTTTACGATAAGAAAAAAGACAAAGCCTCAGAACAGTAAATCAAAAAAGATAAAGCCAGGTAAAGAACGGAGAAAGCTCAGGTGGCAAAACGTTAAGATTGCCAGAAAGTATTTAACTGTTTTTATCTCAACAGCGATTTTGTTCTTGATTGCTGGTGGAATTGTGTATTTTCAGTTACATAAGGGTGAAGAATCCATTGATGCAATTGAACGTAGAAGTGCACGGGCAAATGACATGGCAAAAATGGCAGAACTTGTCCAAGCAAAAGATGTACAAATTGCCGACTATATTATTACAGAACAACCAATCTACGTAGAGACATTTGAAGAATACCTTGATGAGTTTAATGCTTTAGAGGAAAAAATAGAACCTAAAATGGATACCTCGAAGCAAAAGGCTCTATTTTCCGAAATTAAAAAAGCAGATACACAAGTTAATGATTTATTTTTGAACGAAGTAACAGCATCTGTTAATTCCGGGCAAAATTATATGACACAATCATTAAGAGATCAATCCAATACACTTAGGAAGGCAAACACAGAACGGATAAATAAACTAATGGATCTAGTGGTTCAATCACAGCAAACAGCCGTTAAAGATGCTAAATCAAGTATGAATAATAGTGTGATTGTTCTTGCTGTTGCAACAATCGCTGCGATAGCATTAGGCATCTTACTAATGATCGTAATATCAAGAAGAATAACCGTACATTTAAGAAAGATTGTTGGAATAACATCTGAAGTCGCTAATGGAAATTTAACAGTTGAATCAATGGACTACAAAGGTAATGATGAAATTGGTCAACTAGCTAGTGCAGTTAATCAAATGAAAGACAATATTCGTAATATCTTATATAAAGTTGCTACAGCTTCAGAATCCGTTTCTTCCAGAAGTGAGGAATTAACACAATCAGCAGGTGAAGTGAAAGAGGGTAATGAACAAATCGCAACTACAATGGAAGAAGTTTCTTCAGGTGCTGAAACACAAGCTAATAGTGCTTCCGAACTATCAGAGAGTATGAATGATTTTGTGCTGAAGGTTAATCAATCGGAGAAAAGTGGTCAGGATATAACAGCAACATCAAATGGCGTTCTCGATTTAACTACCGAGGGTACGAATCTAATGAAAAAGTCAGTTAACCAAATGAAACGAATTGATTCCATTGTTACCGAAGCGGTCGACAAAGTACAGGGTCTCGATCAGCAATCAAATCAAATTTCAAAATTGGTATTGGTTATTAAGGATATTGCAGATCAAACAAACCTTTTATCACTAAATGCAGCTATTGAAGCAGCAAGAGCAGGAGAGCATGGTAAGGGATTTGCAGTAGTTGCTGATGAGGTAAGGAAGCTTGCAGAGCAAGTAACATCATCGGTGTCAGAAATCACGGCAATTGTAACAAACATCCAAACAGAGACAGACCATGTTGTAGATTCTTTAAATACTGGATATAACGAGGTTAAAGAAGGAACCAATCAAATTGAAGCTACTGGGAAAAGCTTCGAAACAATTAATAACTCTGTTTCCGATATGGTCAATAAAATCACAGCGATTTCTACCAATTTAAAAGATATCGCAATGAATAGTAATGACATGAACAACTTAATTGAAGAAATAGCATCTGTATCAGAAGAGTCTGCAGCAGGCGTCGAACAAGCTGCCGCTTCTGCCCAACAAACATCTAGCTCGATGGAGGAAGTTTCTCATAGTGCAGATGAGCTTGCGAAACTTGCTGAACAGCTAAATGATGAAATAAAAGTGTTTAAACTATAACTAATGGGGACCGTCCTCCAAGGGACAGTCCCCCATTTTAATTCTCATGATACAAAAAACAATCTACCGTATGGTCATTCACCATTCCTGTTGCTTGCATAAACGCATAGCAAATGGTTGGACCAACAAACTTAAACCCACGCTTTTTTAAATCCTTACTCATTTGTTCCGATTCCGGTGTCTGGGCTGGTACACTGACATGATCCTGCCAATTATTCAAGATAGGCTTATCATCAACAAACTGCCATATGTACTCGTCAAATGTCCCAAACTCATGTTGTACTTTTAAAAATGCTAGTGCGTTCGTTATAACCGATCGGACTTTAAGCTTGTTCCGTATAATCCCTTCATCCTGTAACAATCCTTTTACTTTTTCCTCATCATAGTTACTTACGATTTTTGGATCAAAATTATCAAATGCCGCCCGATAATTCTCTCGTCTTCTCAATATGGTAATCCAACTTAACCCAGCCTGTGCTCCTTCTAAACAAAGCATTTCAAACAGCTGTTGATCATTGTGTATAGGTTTTCCCCACTCATGATCATGGTAATCAACATAAAGTGGATCATCGGTTACCCAGTCACATCTCTTTTTCATATCTATTCCTCTATTCTTCTTTCGTTTCTACTTCATTTTCATCATACGAAATCCAGTCACTAAAACTCCCCGGGTACAGTTTAACATTTTCATATCCTGCTAATTTAAGTGCTAACACATTTGGACATGCCGAAACACCTGAACCACAGGATACGATAATTTCATTTTCTTTAGGCAGCTTTGCAAAATGGGTTTGCAGCCCCTCCTTAGATTTCCAAACACCTTTCTCATCCAATACATCTTTCCAAAAATAATTTGTTGCACTGGGAATGTGGCCAGCTTTTGCATATAATGGTTCTGTCTTTCCTAAGTATCTATCTTTTGCACGTGAATCTATTAATATAGAAAATTTATCTCGCATCTTTTCCTTAACCCCGTCTATATCAACTACCATATCTTCTCGAATATTTGGCTTGAATTGTTTCATAGACGGCACAGGAATTTTATTCGTAATAACATGTCCCTGTTTAATCCATTCATCTAATCCACCATCCAACACGAAAGCTTTTTCATGACCAAAGTACTGAAGCAACCACCATAACCGTGCTGCAAACATATCATTATATTGATCATAAATCACAACAGTTGTTTCATTATCAATGCCAATCTCGCTTAGTTTAGTAGAAAAGTCATCCACATTTGGTAACGGATGGTTTCCACCATGCTTTTGAACTGGACCTGATAAATCCTTGTTCAAATCTAAGTAAATAGCCTCTGGAATATGTCCCTCTGCATATGCATTTTTACCAGCACTCGCATCATTCAATGAAAAACGCACATCAATAACAACCGTATTTTCCGGATTCTTTTCCAAGCGTTTTGCCAGCCATTTTACGGATACTAAATATGACATTTCAAACATTCCTCCCTGTTTCTATCCTAACAATTTCCCCATATAATATTCATTAAAAAAATCTCCATTAATTATTAAGGAATGTTTCTTTACACCTTCTATTTCAAATCCCGCTTTTTTATACAAAGCAAGCCCTGCCTCATTCTTAACAACTACAGTTAACTCAAGACGGCTAAGTCCTTTTTTTCGGGCCCATTTATCAGCTTCTGAAAACAACGCAGTACCGACGCACTTTCCCCTATAGTCTGAAAGAATTCCAATAACTAAGTATGCAACATGTTTTTTCCGCTGTACTTTTCCACCAACAGCAAAGAGATATCCTATTAATCTATTATCTTGTTCAGCTACTAAAATAGTTGAATTCTGTTCATTTTTAAATACCTCAATCATTTTCTGTTGCTTATCCACGGTTAATCTTCTTTCCCCAGGTTCATAAAGCATATAAGCACTTTCACTATCGACTCGCTTCGTCAGCTCCAACAATTGCTCTGCTTCATCTACACCTACTTCTCTAATCAAATTCACTCACCCCAAATTAATCTATCTATGTATCTAGTTCGACAAAAAGTTCTATAACCCTTTACTAAAAATTAAGTTTTACATGTCCGGATTTTGCATGGTCTCGGACTCTATTGCGCTGACTATTCTTTTTACTGCACCCTCATGTATGGTTATTGCACGATTATCACTTGGTATTGCGCGATTAAACCTTGATACTGCGCGGTCCGGAACTATTATTGCGCGTTCATGAACTATTAATGCGCGCTCTACTCTTATTACCGCGCGCTGACCTATGGATTGCACGATTATCACTTGGTATTGCGCGATTAAACCTTGATACTGCGCGATCTCGACCAATTATTGCGTGTTCCTGAACTATTAATGCGCGCTCTACTCTTATTACCACGCGCTGACCTATGGTTTTTGCGCGGTCTAAATGATATGATTATTCTAATAACAATAGGAGATGATGTAAAAGTGAAAGATGAGCTTATTAAACGATTTACTACATATGTAAAAGTTGATACACAATCGAATGAAGACAATGAAAGCACACCATCCACCCAGGGACAATTGGAACTTGCTAATATGCTTGTTGACGAATTAAAAGAAATTGGTATGAACGACGTTTCAATTGATGATAATGGCTATGTAATGGCAACACTTCCAGCCAACACTGATAAAGATATTCCGACAATAGGGTTTTTGGCACATGTCGATACAGCAACGGACTTTACTGGTAAAAACGTCAATCCGCAAGTTGTTAATAATTTCAATGGTAACGACCTACTACTAAATAAAGAATTAAATGTTATTTTATCAAGTAAGGAATTTCCGGAATTACCAAGTTACAAAGGACATACATTGATTACAACAGATGGGACTACCTTGCTCGGTGCCGACAACAAGGCTGGAGTAACAGAGATCATGACTGCAATGGCATATTTAATTGAACATCCTGAAATAAAACATGGAAAAATACGTGTGGCTTTTACGCCTGATGAAGAAATTGGGCGTGGTCCACACAAATTTGATGTGGCCAGATTTGATGCATCTTATGCATACACAATCGATGGTGGACCACTTGGCGAATTACAATATGAAAGCTTTAACGCTGCTGCTGCTAAAGTTACGTTTAACGGAAACAGTGTTCATCCAGGTACAGCTAAAAATAAAATGGTAAATGCAGGCATGATGGCTGCTGAATTCATCTGCAAATTCCCTGCAAATGAAACACCAGAACATACGGAGAAATATGAAGGATTTTACCATTTAAGTTCTGTGAATGGTGATGTTGAAAAGACAAACGTTTCCTATATTATCCGGGACTTTGACAAAGAAAATTTTGCAAAAAGAAAACAAACAATGGAAGCAAACGTAAATGAAATGAAGAAAAAATACGGTGATTCCAGCGTACAGTTGGAAATGAATGATCAATACTACAATATGCGCGAGAAAATTGAACCTGTAAAAGAAATTGTTGATATCGCGTATCAAGCAATGGAAAATCTGGATATAACACCGATTGTTCAACCGGTTCGTGGCGGAACTGATGGATCACAACTATCTTACATGGGACTGCCTACACCGAATATTTTTACTGGTGGTGAAAACTTCCATGGTAAGTTTGAGTATATTTCGGTAGATAATATGGAAAAAGCGACGAACGTGATTATTGAGATTTGTAGATTGTTCGAGGCAAAATAGCGTGGGAAAAAAGTAAAGAACTAGTCTTCTCAATACTAATTTTTATTAACACACACAAACCCCAATTCATTTAAAATAAACAATAAATGAACTGGGGTTCGTCTAAAACGAGTGGTCTGGTCTCTATGACAGAGAACATTTTTTAGTATTCCACTAGTTGTGTTACTACTCATCGTTTTTTACCTTACAATGTAATTGTTCATTTATGAAGCCGTATATATTACACTGAAAACCCACTGGTTAGTTCAAAATAACCAGTGGGTTTTATTTCCATTCCTATTAAATGTACAATTAATAAAAAGTAAATTTGTTCATTTAATCAATATATTTATTTTTCAATTGATCGCTGCCGATACCACCAATCAGCATTAAAACGAGTGGTAAAAAACTGGTGATAACTTTCGGTAAGCCTTCTAATATAAGAATAGTTGTACCAACAAAATGATTTAAAGCGATAATGATGATTTTTAATATTAATAAAAATACACCTAATAAAAACACACTATCGAAAAATACTTTCCACTTTGGATGCGCCAATTGCTTGCTATCTTGAATTACTTTCTCTTTCAACTCTTCATCACTCCTTAATAGTTCGTCTACCGTAATACCAAATAAATCACTTAGATCGATGATTACCTCGATACTCGGATAGTTTTTGCCTGTCTCCCATTTGGAAACAGACTGGCGACTAACATGAATCTTTTCAGCGAGCTCTGTTTGTGACCAGCCCTTTTTTTCTCTTTCTTTTTTTAGTCGTTCACTAAAAATCATATTTTCTCATCGCCTTTCCTTACAATCTCAGTATTAATGAAGTGAGTAGATGAAGTAAAGCTAGTTCTAAGTGCATCAAGGCGCAACCTCTAGTTTCCTCTATTTTATTGTCTACGTTCAGAATTATATCATCACATTGTATTATTCCATTTTCAATACATCTTATTTCTAAAACTACCTTAAAACGTTTTCGCTAGATATTCCCATACAGTTTAACTACAGAAAAAAGAAGACTGATATATCCAGTCTTCTAACCAAATAGTTAGTAAAAAACACTTCTCGAGAGAATCCGCTATTCTACAAAATCCTCCTCAAATGCTCGCATCATACCATAAGCACCTTTACTTTTATTAGATACAACAATCAATTTAACACTTCTTTTAGGATAATAAGCTGCATGAAAGCTAACACCGGGATCATAACCCATTAGATGGTACTTTTCTATTTCACTATCAGACTTATCTATCCAAATGCCATAACCATAATATTCACCCTCATCTTCTTCCATATGTGGCGTCAACAGTTGCTTCGTTGTATCTTCGTTCAAAAGTTCGAATGAAAATAATGCATCCAAAAGCTTAATCATGTCACCAGCCGTAACAAAGGCACCACCATCAGCGCCACCCTTAACAGGAATAGAGTAGATATTAGTTTTCCAATTTTCCTCCTCTTCATCATCAATGTAGCCGATTGCTGTATTTTTCGGAAGCTGATCCAAAGAAAAATATCCTGATTCAAACATACCAGCTTTCTTAAAAACATTTTTTTCAATGTAGTCTGTAAAAGTAAGTCCTGATTGCTCTTCAATTATTAACCCTAAAACAATATAGGCTGCATTGTTATAATGGAATTTTTCACCAGGCCAGAACATCATTTCTCTATCTTGAAACATCGGAAGAAAATCTCGCAATCTATTCATTTTATACATTGGTCGTTCATTCCAAAGCTCCGAAAAATCATCCATAACCGCTTCATCAAAATAATCAGGAATTCCCGAACTATGTGTTAATAGATGATGTACCGTAATTTCATCATGAAAAGATGAAAATGGAGCTGACAGACAATCCTTTAATCGTGTTTGAAATGTCAGTTTCCCTTGTTCAACTAACATACAAATTCCTATGGCTGTAAATAGTTTACAGCCAGAAGCAATACCAAATCGTGTACCAGTCGTGTTTTTAATTTCATCAGATCTGTTGGCAAATCCATAGGCAGATTCATAATTTAGAGTAACGGTATCAGATGCCATTATCACTCCGGAGAAGTCTATTTCCTTGGCTGTTTGGTCCATCGTCGTATTTAAATTTTCTTTTATATACATTTCTTACCCCCCTTTATTAAGCTTTATTCTATCATTATTTTCACAATTTTCACATCGCATCTAGGTAATTTGGGTAACATTATAAAAACAATAATCTCTCGTTTGCAGTGCAAGGGATTATTTCCTTGAAGGGTGCCTTACCCTCTTGATGGGGTTGCTCCATGTTAGTAGTACGAGACGGTTTTTTACTATTTAAGATTAAAAAATAAGATGGAAATAAAAATCAATAACATTGATGACTGCCCTTATCGACATACAGCAGCATACAACCTCTCAGACGGATTAACATACATGTAGATTTTATTGATGAGAGAAAGACATAGATAAACACTATCCCCCATGTACATTTATCCATCCCCTCGCATAGGATAATGTGATAATTTTGGAAGGGAATGACTGAGAATGTACTATTATTCTTACATGTATCCATATCATTACTATACCAAAGCGCCAATGTATAACTATGGGAGACAGCTACAATACCCTACTTATCATGTGAAAAACAATGAGTATTGGTATCCGCAACATAAGGATGCCAGGGTTACTTTAAAAGATTATGGAAAACAACCGTTTGTGGTGAATATTGAAGATGCTGCCGAACAAAACAATACATTCCGAACAGCGTTATGGACAGGAGATAACTTACAGGTTACTTTAATGAGCATCCCGGTTGGCAGCGATATTGGCTTAGAAGTACATCCTAATGTTGATCAGTTCTTACGGATTGAAGAAGGGCAAGGTGTTGTGAAAATGGGCGATTCGGAAAGCAATTTAACATTTCAGCGGAACGTTTACGAGGATTATGCCATCATGGTACCTGCTGGTAAATGGCATAATGTGATTAATACAGGAAATGAGCCTTTAAAGCTTTATTCAATTTATGCACCTCCCGAGCATCCATATGGTACGGTTCATCCTACAAAAGCTGTTGCTATAGCTGCTGAAAACCATAGCTGACAGGGGAACTACTCTGTGGTTTGTTCATTTAAAAAACTGTTCAACGATACCTATCCTAACCATTTAACTGTAATATAAAATGACTGCTAAATTGTAGTCATTTTTTTATTGATATAGAGCGATTTGTATGTGAATTTAGGTTTAAATTTGCAGGTACACAACAATTCATCAGGTTAGAATAACTCGAATCAGTTAACATAATGTTCATTATTAATTTATTCCTTGCCTTATTAAGTAGGAGGAAGGAATAGGTATGAAGTAATTATTATGGTATAACAGAAAACTCCTCTAACCATCGTAGGTAGAGGAGTTGTGGATATTATAAGTAATAGAAAATCACTAAGAACTAGTGTTCGGATTATGTGTCAATTAAAATACAGCCACTTATTGGCTAACTTTTATAATAATAGTATAAATGATAATTAAATATAAGTCTATATTTTTGTTGAAAATTAATTTAATGTAAGGATACTTGACAGGAAACCTTAGATGAGAGGGGAAAATTTTATTGCAATGGCTTTCATGGGATAGTAATTTGAAAATTAGGCTGATTGGGGAAACACTATTTAATATGTTGTTTTGGATGTATTTTCCTTTTCTTACGATTTATTTTAGCGATGCTTTGGGATTAATTGAAGCAGGAATTATGATGACCGCCCCTTCTATTATCAGTATTTTCGGAAGCATGATTGGTGGCTATATTGCTGATCAGTTTGGAAGACGTACCATAATGCTTATTGGTTCATTCATGCAGGCTGGTTTCTTTGCTCTGTTTGCTCTTTCCTTTTCCTATTGGATTGATTATTTTGCATTTATTGGGATTAGTCTAGGAAAATCACTATACAGACCAGCTAGCACAGCAATGGTAGCTGATTTAGTACCTAAAGAAAAAAGACGCAGTGTGTTTGCAACGTTTGCATCGGCGAAAAACTTGGGTGCAGTCTTTGGTCCAGTTATAGGCGCTGTTTTATTCTTCCAATATCGAGTTGAACTATTATGGACATGTACGCTAGTCACATTACTGTATTCCATTGCAATCTTTTTCATGATTAGAGAAACAATGCCCTTGGTGAAGAGAGCACGGGAACAAAACAATACAGTAATTTCGGTTATGAAGGATCAATGGGTCAGCTATTCCGTCATTCTTCGTGATAAGGTATTCTTCCTTTATATTATTGGAGGTATTTTAATTACGATTTCCATTATGCAATTAGATCTTTATTTGGCTTTATATGTAAAAAATTACGTTCCGGCACAAATGCTATTTGCGATGGAGGAATGGTCAATCACACTTAGCAGTGAGCATGTATTTGGATGGATGATAGGATTGAATGGGCTTTTATTTGTACTTTGTGTCATTCCAATAACAAGGATATTAGAAAACTGGAGTGACCGAAATATGTTAATACTATCGGCTTGTTTATCTGGTTTTGGTATGTTTTTAGTCGGATTTACAACTAGTGCATGGTTACTGTTTGGAATTACGGTAATCTTGACACTAGGAGAGATAATTCATTCTCCTGTTGTACAAAACTTTGTAAGTAAATATGCACCAGAGAATGCGCGGGGTCAATATATGGGAGCATCCGATCTTCAGTTTTCGATTGGGCGGTTTATTGCACCACTAACCGTGATCCTTTCAGCATCTTTACCACCAATTTTAATTTTTGGCTTCATTCTTCTATGTGCTTTGACTAGTTCATTAATCTATGTATTGATGTTTAGGATTCTGCCCGAGAACTGTAGTGCTTAATTCATTGTTTATACCAATTAGAATCCTCTTATCAATTTAAAGTAGTCATTTGGGATGTCAAAAAAGGAACAGGTGAAAGTAATCAATAGATTGAACTTATTTAAAATGTAGTTGTTCAATTAAATGGTCAATATTATTTTTTTATAAAAAAAGAGGATAAGTTATTAAGTTAAAATTTTATTTCCTAGTTACGTATTGAAAAAATTGTAATATGGTACAAGCTTTAAGCATGATATAATAATAGAATACAGATAAGGAAAGTGCATATAAGGGAGAGAATGTAATGTTTAGAAGATCGTTACCTGTCATCATTGCAATGATAATGGGTATATTCGTTATGTCTGCATGTACAAATGAACAACAAACAACTAATGGCAAAACAATAGACAAAGAGAGTCAAGCTAACAAATCGAATGACCAGAAGGAACATAAAAGTGATCTCGTTCTTCCAGATACAAATTTAAAAATTAATGCTAAAGGTAACGATGTCAAGCTATTGAAAAAGGTTCTTATAAAATTAGGATACGCTATTGCCGAAAATGGTACGTTTGATGCAAATACCGAATGGGCCATAAAGGATTTCCAAGCACAACAAGTAAAATTGGCCGCAACTGGTGTCTACGATAAATCTACAAGAAAATGGATCGAGAAAGCTTTGAATGGTTCATTTAAAATAGAGCCTGGTAAAGGAATTGCTAAAGACAAAGCTACCGTCAAAGAATCAGATACCATAACCGTTTCAAATCCAACTGACACGTTAGTACTTGTAAATAAACAACATGCACTACCGGAAGATTATGTTCCAGAAGAACTTATAGTGCCAGATGTTCCATTTCCATTTACAAAAGATATACCCAAAAAATACATGCGCAAAGAAGCTGCAAAAGCGCTTGAGAAGATGTTTGCAGCAGCAGGTAAAGCTGACCTGGAATTGTACGCACAATCAGGTTATCGATCATACAATCGGCAACAAACGCTGTTCGCATCTTATTCAGAACAGCATGGTGAGAAAGAAGCCAATAAATTCAGTGCACGACCAGGTGAAAGCGAGCACCAAACTGGACTGACAATGGATGTTACTAGCCCGGATATTGAGTTTCAGTTAAATACTGAATTTGGTAAGACAGATGAAGGTAAATGGGTAAAAGAGAATGCTCATAAATTCGGCTTCATTATACGTTATCCAAAGGGCAAAGAAGATATTACTGAATATCAATACGAACCATGGCATCTTCGCTATGTCGGTAAAGAAGCTGCCCAAGTAATTTATGAACAAGAATTGACACTTGAAGAATATTTAGGGGTATTAAAAGTATAAAAGATAGACCTATGATTTTAGTTCATAGGTCTATTTTTTTGTAGATAAAGAAGGGATTATTAATAAAAATAGCGAAAAATTATGGTAAAAGCAATTAAGAAAGGAACAATTAAAATGAATGAAAAACTAGTAAGAATCGGAACCACGTATATTCCAGTAACCGATGTAGATAAATCTTCAGATTGGTATGTATCTAAGTTAGGGGCAATCCTTAACTATAAAGACGAAGACAAGGCCATTCTTAACTTTGCTAATCACAGTATTTTTTTGGTCAAATCTAGTGAAAATGAAAGTGCAAACTTCATTGATTATAATGGTGTTGAGCGCTTTTCTATTACTTTCGAGGTTAATGGCTTGCATGCTTTAGAGACAATATATAAGAACTTCAAAGAGCAGAATATAGTAGTTGGAGAAATTGAAAACCGGGGTCATGCAGGAAGGAATTTTGTGTTTTCCGATTTAGACGGGAACAAGTTTGATGTATGGAGCGAACTAAGTCCTGTTTTTAAAGAGAAATATAATATTAAATAATAATTAAAGCCAGATGCTAAGCAGCTGGCCTTTCTATTATTCCTGTTCTTGTTTGTTATCAGCTTCTTTCTCCGCAACCTTTTTCACTTTTTCAACAAAACCAACTACAATTTTATCACCGGCGAATGTCAACAGTAATTTAATGTACCACTTAAGTGGATTATTTGTAGTCGTATAACGGAAATATGTTTTAGTTTCATCTATTCTTTCCAGTTCATACGTAGCTGTAATTTCAAACATTTTAGCCAGGGTAAAGCTAATTTTCAATTTCTTCTTATCTGGTGTATTGACGTATTCCAATGTTTCAACATCATACGATTGCACACGATTTCGCTCTTCATACTTCTGTCGATAAATACTTCCAACGCCATCATCAGTTACCTTAATAGGTTCATTTTCAATGACATTTGGCATTACTTTTTGCATATCTTCAAGCGACCCATCAAAAAGCTTCCAAACTTCATCAATGGAAGCGTCTATTTCTGTATCTTTCGTCCATTCTTTCATAGAACTCTCCACCTCGTTATCTATTAGCCACGTTTCTTATACTATACCAGTCTAATTGACTTTCAGAAAGACGACTATTTTGTTAGCTCCTTAATGCGGTGGACATTAAAAAAGCCCTATTCTCTTATAAGAATACGACAAACTAGTGTCACCGTTATACAACTCTACCCGAGCAATTGTAATTTCCATCGATTTTACCGTCTATTATTCGCAATCGTTCTAACGCTTCTTGTTCATCTATTTGACGATAGTGGTGTTTACCACCGACTTCCTCGTCAGTCTCATCTGCTAACGAAACAACGTATTGCAATGGTTTTAAATGAAGATCTCCTTCTGGCAAATAAGAATCCGTATGGAGTAAAATCGCAACCGCAATTTCTTTTGCTGCATGACGATCCTCACCAATTCGAATCAATAATTTGTGTGCGCGACTGGCACCCTTGATTGCATGAATATCATTTTCACGGTACAAATCATAGTCCCATTCACCATCACGATACCATGTATAGTGACCTACATCGTGTAATAAGGCTGCCTTTGTAGCAAGATCTGGATTGACTTTATATTTTTGTGCAAACCTAAATGCATGTTCCGCTACAGCCACAGCATGAGCTATACCAGATCGTTTTAAATACTTTTGCGTAATCGGATGATTAAAAATTTGCTCTAACGTTACTTTTCTCAAATGAGATTATCTCCTTTCATTCTCTATAAAAATATATTGTTCACTACAATAGCATGCTTTAACTAGCTTTACAATAGGTAATATCCACATTTTGATCACATTAAACCCCAAAGCAAGCCCGAATGATTGTTTTTGGCTATTTTTGAATGATTTTAGTTGATTTATGAAAACGTTTGCTTTATAATTTATCTTAACAGTGAAAAGAAGGTGTTGCTCATGCTAACAACGGAACGACATGAAATCATTTTACAATTACTAAAAGAAAAACAAACCATTACACTTCAGGATATTATAGAAACAACCTCCGCTTCGGAGTCTACTATCAGGCGCGATTTAACAGAACTGGAGAAGCAACATAAATTGGAACGCATCCATGGAGGAGCTACGCTAACAGAACGTAAATTACAGGAATTTAGCATCACTGAAAAATCAACCAAAAACCTTCAGGAAAAAATTAAAATCGCCAACTATGCATCCTCTATCGTTCAAGATGGTGACTGTATTTACCTTGACGCAGGTACTACAACGTTGCAAATAATTCCTTATTTACAAGATAAAGATGTAGTTGTTGTGACAAATGGACTGACACATTTAGATTCGTTAATAGAAAGAGGTATTACTACCTACTTAACTGGTGGCTTAATAAAACCAAAAACAAGCGCACTTATTGGCCAACAAGCAGTTCAATCATTGCAAAACTACCGCTTCGATAAGTGTTTTCTTGGTGTCAATGGCTATCATATCGATTATGGGTACACGACACCTGACCCTGAAGAAGCACATATGAAACAAATTGCTAGCTCTTTAGCTAAGGAAGTCTATGTATTAGCTGATTCCACGAAACATAATAAAATCAGCTTCGCCAAAATAAACGATTTACAAGAAGCTCAATTAATAACAACAGAAATTGAAGCAGATGATTTATCCCATTTAACAAAAAGAACAAATGTAAAGGTGGTTAACAACTAGATGATTTACACATGCACGATAACACCATCAATCGATTACACCGTTTATCTTCCTGAATTTCAAACTGGTAAATTAAATCGAACCAATGAAGTCTATTATTATCCCGGTGGAAAAGGAATAAATGTATCTCGAGTATTACAAAGACTTGGCAATAACAATGTAGCCTTAGGTTTCGCAGGAGGATTCACTGGAGTTTACATTACGAAGTTTTTAGAAAAAGAAGGTATACAAACTGATTTTATACCTTCATCGGAAACAACACGTATCAATGTAAAAATAAAGTCGGAAAACGAAACAGAACTAAACGGACCTGCCCCCGGCATAAACCAAGCACAGCAACAGGCATTATTGTCTAAAATCAAAACATTTCGGCAAGGTGATTGGTTTGTGTTAGCAGGAAGTTTACCTAATTCAATACCCAACGATTTTTATCAGGAAATAGCATTAATTTGCAAGCAAAAAGATGTCCATTTTGTTCTGGATACATCTGGACCCGCACTTAAAAACTTAATAAAAACAAAACCATTTTTAATTAAACCGAATCAAAACGAACTAGGTGAATTATTTGATACAGTGGTAACGACTTATCATGAAACGGTTCAACTTGCAAAAAAAATTGTAGACAAAGGTGTTCAACATGTCATTGTTTCGATGGGTGGTGATGGAGCGATTTTAGCTACTAAAGATTATGCACTAATAGCCGAAGCACCAAAGGATACCGTTGTAAATACGGTTGGAGCAGGCGATTCCCTTGTTTCAGGTTTTATCGCTTCATATGTAAAAGATAAAAATCCAGTCGAGGCTTTTCGTTATGGTGTCGCAACAGGTAGTGCCACTGCGTTTCAAACAGATCTATGCGAAAAAGAAGATGCCGACAAACTGGTCAACAGTGTTAAGATAAGTCCATTTCAACGTTAGGATGTGATTTCAATGAAAATTACGGAACTACTTAAAGAAGATACAATCATTCTAGATTTACATGCCGATTCAAAGGGAAATGTAATAACCGAATTAGTTAGCAAGCTAAATCAAGCAGGAAGATTAAATGATAAAGAAGAATTTATGAAAGGTATTTTAGCACGTGAGAAACAGAGCACAACAGGAATTGGTGAAGGAATCGCCATCCCACATGCAAAGTCAGAAGCAGTGAAAACGCCAGCTATCGCTTTTGGTCGTTCAGCAAACGGTATCGATTACGATTCGCTTGACGGGCAACCTGCACATCTATTCTTCATGATTGCAGCAAGTGAAGGAGCAAATAATGCGCATTTAGAAGCACTGTCACGGTTGTCCACATTTTTGATGGACCAACAATTCAGGGATAAAATCTATCAAGCTACCTCAATTGAACAAATTTTACAAGCGGTAAACGAAAAAGAGGCTGAACTGGATACACCGGAAGAACCAACAGAAGGTTCACAAAAAATCCTAGCTGTAACTGCTTGTCCTACTGGGATTGCTCATACGTATATGGCGGCAGAAAAACTTTCTGAAACAGCTAAAGAAATGGGGATATCGATAAAGGTTGAGACAAATGGATCGGGTGGGGTTAAAAATCGCCTCACAAATCAAGAAATTGAGGAAGCAGACGCAATTATTGTTGCTGCCGATACAAAGGTAGAAATGGCTCGCTTTAGTGGTAAGCCTGTTATCCAAACAGGTGTTGGTAAAGCAATTCACGAAGCAACAGATTTATTAAATCGTGCAGTAAACCAGGATGTACCTATTTATAAGGACGAAGGCTCAAAAAATGCCTCACATGACAAAGAGGAACGAAGCGGTTTTTATAAGCATCTCATGAACGGTGTATCAAACATGTTACCATTTGTTGTTGGTGGCGGTATTTTAATAGCCATCTCATTCTTTTGGGGAATTGAATCTGATAATGAATTCGCGGCAATGTTGAATACCATTGGAGGAGGAAAAGCGTTCTTCCTAATGGTTCCAGTACTAGCTGGGTTTATCGCATCCAGTATAGCTGACCGACCCGGGTTTGCTCCAGGTATGGTAGGCGGATTAATTGCCACAACCGTTACGGGTGCGGAAGGGGCTGCTGGTGGTTCCGGTTTTCTTGGCGGTCTTATCGCAGGTTTTCTTGCAGGTTATGTTACATTGCTTGTGAAAAAAGCCTTTGCCGCGTTACCTGAATCACTTGAAGGCCTAAAACCAGTTTTGTTTTACCCATTATTTAGCATCGCGATTACTGGAATCATTATGATGGTAATTAATCCACCGTTGACCAAGGTTTATACTGGCCTGTCAGCATTTTTAGAAGGAATGGGTGGAACAAACCAAGTACTTCTAGGGATTATTTTAGGTGCTATGATGGCGTTTGATATGGGAGGACCCGTTAATAAAGCAGCATACACATTTGGCATTGCAATGTTAGATGCACACAACTATACATTTATCGCAACAGTTATGGCTGCTGGCATGGTACCTCCACTTGGTATGGCCCTTGCAACATCATTATTTAAGAATCGTTTTACTAAGCAAGAACGAGAAGCTGGAAAAACATCGTACGCCCTTGGTGCATGTTTTATTACAGAAGGCGTGATACCTTTCGCCGCAGCCGATCCAGCACGTGTAATTCCTTCTGCAATGGTGGGTGCTGCAGTTACCGGTGGATTATCAATGCTATTTGATATTGGGTTACGTGCCCCACATGGAGGAGTTTTTGTTATCGGGCTTGTCGAAGGTGGATTTGCGAAGGCACTCCTCTATTTAGTGGCAATCATCGTTGGTACAATTGTTACAGCTTTACTGGTTGGCGTATTGAAAAAGAATACTAGCGTGAATACTTAAAAATGTAATACAGGCGCAGTAGCATAAAGCTACTGTGCCTGTATTAGTTTGACTTTGGATCGTATTTGCACCAATTCGGATCGTATTATTCGGTTTTGGATCGTATTTTATCAAAATTGGATCGTATTATCTTACGTTGGAATTCATACAGCTTTGATTAAAACGGCTTTGTAATCATCAATGCAATCACAACCAAGAAAATCACATTCTCAATACGTTCATAAAAAAATAGTTTTTTCGCGAATATATAATATTCTTTAGGAATATCGTCACCCGCATAATTTTTCAAAAGCTTCTTGATCGGCTTAGACCTTGGTGAAAGTACTATTGGACCAAACCCCAGTGCTATTAAAAAGAGCGTTAAACTTGTTACATACCAACCAGCTCGGAACAATATTGGATTCAATGCCCCCATCCATAGTCCTGTAATTAGCAGCAGCGTCCCTCCTACCATTACGAAAATATGTAGTCGATTTCGAATTGCATATGCATGCCTAAGCTCCGTCATTGTCGTAGCTTTCGTAACAATATAGATCATTACAAAACCTGGACCCATTCCTAAAATTGCAGAAAAAATATGTATGAATACGAGAAACATGTAAAATGTCATTACCTTTACCCCCAAATCATCACTTACACTACTATCTTACACCATGTAGCTATGAGGGCAGCTATGACATTCGACACACTCCTCAGAATATTTTATTACAAATTTTTGTCTATTTTTTTCAACTCACTAAGTTTTCGTTTTGTTGCTCTAATTACTTGAAGAATTTCTGTTTGGGCTTCTGTATCCTCTGCAATCTCCAATGTCATTAACTGTGTCAATTTGAGTTCAAGATCACGAATTTTATTTTGTTTATCTGTATCAAGTATCCTTGTGTCTTTGTGCGCTAAAAACGAATCGTAATCACCTCGATATTCCACGATATTCTCCATGCCTAGTTCAATAAAACGATTGGCGACTTTTTTAACTAGATAGCGATCATGGGATACAAGAATTAACGCACCCGGAAACGACACTAACACATCCTCAATGACTTCCTTTGTATCAATATCCAAAAAGTTTGTCGGTTCATCTAATACAAGCAGATTGGCGTTACTAAAATATAAATTAAGAAATGCTACACGGCATTTTTCACCCATACTTAAATCCTTAATTTTTTTGTAAACCGCTTCTCTTGAAAACAAAAAACATCCTAAGATCGTTCTTGCCTCTGATTGTGTCATATTTGGCAAAGCTAACATGCTATCAAGAATCGTATTATCCAAATCCAGGTTCTCTAGTTCTTGTGCAAAGTACCCAATCTTTGTTTGTGGATTTAGCCTGATTTCTCCACTCGTAGGGCGCAATTTGCCAATCAATAATTTTAACAGTGTTGATTTGCCAGAACCATTAGGACCGATAACCGCCAGACGATTACCTCTATTTATCGATGTCGAAAATTCATTAAACAGGTATTCTGTATCACGATAGGAAAAAGAAATACCCTCAACCTGCAACAGTCGCCTTGCTGAAAATCCACTTCCTTCTAAGTTTAAATTTAATTGCTTATCTGCTTGGGGTTTCTGAACCTTTTTATTTTCCAATCGCTCCAGTTCTTTTTCCTTAGCCTTAAATCGCGAAACGTTCTTCTTTGCTTTTGACCGCGCAAAATCATTTTGCCCTGCTGCTTTATGCGCTTGCTGAAACCATTGCTGGTAGCGGCGAATCGTTTGCATCAATTCTTCCCGTTTTTGTTTTTGTTTTCGGTAAACTGTTTCTTGCGTTCGTTGTTCAAGCTCCTTTTGCTGACGGTATTCTGAATAGCTACCAGTGTATCGTTTGCATTCATCAGGATTCAGTTCATAAATGGCGTGGGCTGTTCTATCCAGAAAATAGCGATCATGGGATACATACAAGATAGCACCAGTACATTTCTGCATCCAGCTCTCAAGCCATTCAATCGTTTCTTTATCCAAATGATTAGTCGGCTCATCCATTATGATACAAGCTGGATTTTGTATAACAAGACGCGCTAACTGTGCTCGTGTTTTCTGTCCACCACTCAACTGATTAAATGGCGTTTTCCACACGGATTCATCCAAGTTTACTTCGTGCAGACATTTTTCTGCCTCTGCTTCAAGGTTATAACCATCTACTGACAAAAATTTATTGTAAACTTCATTATACTTATCAAGTAAATTTTGATCCGAACTGTTCATTTGTGATTGAATTTGCTCAAGCTCCTGCTTCAATGTAAAACGAAGCTCGGATGCTGATTGGACATAATCGATAGTCGAAGTAGAATGATCGACACATGGGTCCTGTTCAAGGACACCCCACTCTTCAGATGAAACAAACTGTTGGACATTTCCTCTATCAAAACTAATCCGTCCTATTAAACCATTTAACATTGTGGTCTTTCCAGAACCATTCCGACCAAATAGTGCTGCATGTTCCCCTTTTTTTAGTTCAAGATCAATATTTTCAAATAATGTTACACCGTTCCATTCCTTACAAAGTCCTTTAGCTTTAAATATAAACATATCCAATCCCCCATCATTACTTTTTGCCAATAAAAAAACACAGGATTCTGTCCTGTGAATGAAATGGAATATGGATATACCTATTTTAGGAAAATATATAGACGTATAAGTCGGCTTATCCTACAAAAGTACACACACGTATCCCACTCGTTTCAGTCAGACAGAAACGCTTGTTTGAACTTATTCAAACATATTTGGAAAAAACGTGGGCTTACTTCATTGTAGGATAGGTCCTCCTTCATGTATTCTTTCTTTCATCTTACTGGTGTAAGATTCTGTTGTCAACAGTGCATTATGAACGCCCACTCCAAAGCTTCATCGGGTTTTCTTTTCCTTCATGTAAAGGCAAGTTCACCATCTTTATTGAGCGTTCTTCTTTCGGTTTTTTTAAATCGCCATAGATTTCCTTTGATTTCCCTAATCCTGCCTCAACAGCATCTTCAACTGATGTACAATAATATACTTTATCAATACCAGCAAATTGCATCGCAGTTAAACACATTGGACAAGGTTCCCCGCTTGCATACATCGTATAACCCGGAAGAACATGCGTATGCATTTTCTTTTGTGCCCGTCTCACGGCCAACATCTCAGCATGCGCACTTACATCAAACCGTTTATGTAGTTCATTCACACCTTCTGCGACAATGTAACCATTTTTCATTAAAACCGCACCAAACGGTTGCCCACCATCACGAACATTTTCTGCTGCTAATTCTATTGCTCGTTCCATAAATTTATCCACTTAAAATCCTCCCTCATAAAAGTTCAACAAGTTTTACCAGCAATTATATCGGATTCCCTTATAAAAGTAAGTGTTTAATATCACACAAACATTCAAAAAATCCTATTGTTGCTTTCTAATCATTTATTCGCTACAATTTAACTGATAATAATTATCAATTAAATTGAATAGAAATAAACATAAAGAATAAATGGGAGGATTTCATGATGGAACAAACGAGACAACAAACCGATCTCAAGAAAATTATACGTGAACGACGCTCCGTAAAAAAGGGCTATAACAATAAACCCGTACAACAAGAAACAGTTTTAGAAATATTGGAAGATGCAATTTGGGCACCAACACATGGGGTTCGGCAGCCATGGCGGTTTATTTTTGTAGGCTCTGATAAAAAAGAAACGTTCGCAAAACAAATTGCTGCAACATATCCTGAAGAGAGACAACAAAATCGTGAGGAATATCTTAACGAACCAAATGCATTTCTTGTTGTTATCATGCAGGAGCCTGAATTACAAAAGCAATGGGATGAGAATTTCGGCGCAACAGCATGTATGATCCAAAACTTCCAGTTGCTTGCATGGGAAGAAAAACTCGGTGTTGTATGGAAAACGAATCCACATATATACGATCCGAACGTAAAAGAAATTTTAAACGTTGGGGAAAATGAAAAAATCGTTGGCTTTTTGCATCTTGGATATTTTGACGAAAGCCCTGCTAAAAAGGATAGAATACCAGTTACGGAAAAGTTTTCAGTATTTAAATAAATTTTCTCTTGACATTTAAACTTAACTTCCTTATCATTAATTCCAATAACTTAATTGAACGTAAAGTGATGACGAAGAGTAGTAATCTATTTGGATGCTATAGAGAGCTGGTGGTTGGTGCAAACCAGTGTTGATAAATAGATGAATGGACTTCTGAACTTCCAAACTGAACCATATAATGCAGTAGGCTTTGGCGAACGTCTCATCGTTACAAGAGACAACTATTCAGCAAATTTGCTTGATAGTGCCAAAGTGAGCTGTTTTGCAGCTAATAAAGGTGGTACCACGGTCCCTCGTCCTTTTTGGATTGAGGGACTTTTTTGTATTCCTTTAATGAACAAACTAAATATATAAATCGTTGAGTAAGAAGAGTAAGCATACAAGAAGCGTTAAAGAGAGCCGGTGTTGGTGGGATTCCGGTACGTGGACGAATGCTGAATGGCCTTACGAGAGGGTTCCTGAATAAAAGTAGGGAAACACGGAGCTCCGCCGTTACACGGATAGGATATAAGTTTATTTTCTATAAAATAATCCCGTATCTGAATCAAGATGAAAGGAATAAAGTTTCCTTTCAAAAGAGGTGGCACCGCGATCAATCGTCCTCTATAATCACATTTATTTGTGTTTATAGAGGACTTTTTTATTTTTTCATGGACCGCGCGTTGGCTTTCCACGGAAGCCTACACGTATGTAAACGGCTCGCAGAATCAACTAAATGTTAAAAAATCCCTTAGAACTATTAAGGAAGGAGTTTTACCAATGAAACCCTACAAAATCATCAAACAAAACGCCGATACATTAACACCTATTTCC
The DNA here is from genome assembly GCF_900187325.1 of Virgibacillus ndiopensis. Taxonomy (GTDB): domain Bacteria; phylum Bacillota; class Bacilli; order Bacillales; family Amphibacillaceae; genus Virgibacillus_E; species Virgibacillus_E ndiopensis. The sequence goes on from NZ_FZMZ01000003.1 coordinate 133,635, forward strand.
ATCTTTACCCGTATAACAGGCAAGAAAAAATTTCTGTTGGAAAGTTCATTTCAGCATGAGCAAAAAGGTAAGTTTTCGTTTATTGGCAGAGATCCATATCAGGAGATCATCGGAAAAGAGAATACCACAACCATCATCCATCAGGATACTGGCAACATTGAAAAATTAACAGAAGACCCTCTGCAGTATTTACAAAAGAATTTGCCGCAAATAGATGCCGACCTCCCCTTCCCTTTTTACGGCGGAGCGATTGGCTATATCGGCTATGATGCGATTAGACAATACGAGTACATCGGGGAGAGTTTGTCAGACGAACTCAACATGCCAGACATTCATTTTATGATTTACAAGGATGTTATCGTATATGACCACACGAACGAAATGATTTATTTAATTGCTATCAACCTTAACAACCAATCAGAAGAAGCACTAAACAAACGGCTGCATATTTTAGAAAACCAATTAAAAACAAATCAGCATGCACCAATGAAAGAAATGGAGCATGTTCAGTTTCAACCACAAGTAACAGAATATGCATTCAAGGAAAAAGTAAAAACCGCCAAGAAGCATATTCAGCAAGGAGACATTTTTCAAGTGGTTTTGTCACAACGAATGCAAGCAAAAATGGTTGGCGACTCGTTTTCTTTTTATCGAAAGCTTAGAAAAGCAAATTCTTCTCCCTATATGTTTTACATTGACTTTGACGACTACTTGATACTTGGGGCATCACCAGAAAGCCTAATACAAACATCCGGAGACACAGTTATGACAAATCCAATCGCGGGCACAAGAGCACGTGGAAAGACAGAGATAGAAGAAGAAGCACTTGTAAAAGAACTTCTTGCAGATGAAAAGGAAATTGCGGAACACCGTATGTTAGTCGACTTAAGCAGAAATGATCTTGGTCGTGTCTGTGAGATTGGCAGTATTACAATTCCGACCTATATGAAAATAGAAAAATACCAGCATGTGATGCATATTGTTTCCGAAGTACACGGGAAATTGAAAGCAGGCTTCACAAGTATTGATGCACTTCGCTCATGCTTACCAGCAGGAACCGTTTCAGGAGCACCCAAAATTCGTGCCATGCAGATTATCAACAATTTAGAAGAAAAGAAACGCGGTGCATACGGTGGCGGGATTGGCTATATCAATTTCAATCACGATTTAAACATGGCACTTACGATTCGCTCACTGGTCATTAAAGACGCAACAGCATATTTGCAGGCAGGTGCAGGAATTGTCCATGATTCAATACCAGAAAAAGAATATGAAGAAACACTACACAAGGCTAAAAGTTTAACGGAGGTGACCTTATATGATTTTACTCATTGATAACTATGATTCCTTTACTTACAATCTTTTTCAATATTTTTCAGAGGAATATATCCATGTTGAGGTTTTCAGGAATGATCAAATCACTTTGTCACAGATTGAAGCATTAAAACCAGACGCAATTGTTATTTCACCTGGTCCAGGATTACCTGACCAAGCAGGGATTTGCCTAGATATCGTAAAAGCATTTCATAAACAAATACCCATTTTAGGCGTATGTCTTGGTCATCAGATCATCGCAGCTGCATTAGGTGCCAAAATAAAACAGGCACATGTAATCAAGCATGGGAAAACCTCCTTGATTACCCATAATAGCTTGGGATTGTTTAGTTATTTATCCCAGCCGCTCGAGGTCATGCGTTATCATTCACAAATCATCGATGCAAAAACGATGCCTGATCAATTGGAGATTGCTGCCAGATCATTAGATGATAACGAGATTATGGCAATAAAACATCGCAAGTTTTCAGTATTCGGCGTGCAATTTCATCCCGAATCAATAGGCACGTTAACTGGAAAGAAAATAATTCGAAACTTTTTACAAGAAATTAGGGAGGGGTCTAGACATGAAAAACTATCTTGAAAAACTAATCAATAAGCAACATCTAGCATTAGAGGAAATGATGGATGCTACAACGCAATGCTTTACAGATACTGTTTCAGACAGCGAAATCGCAGCACTTTTAATTGGACTAAGAGCCAAGGGTGAGACCGCCGATGAAATCGCTGGCATAGTAGAAGTAATTCGCCGGGAGTCTCTACAAATAACGAACCAAATTCCAAATGTCATGGATAACTGTGGAACCGGTGGCGATGGGTCCAACAGCTTTAACATAAGTACAACTGCTGCATTTATCATTGCTGGGGCTGGTGTTACGGTTGCAAAGCATGGCAATCGAAGTATTTCCAGTAAGACAGGAAGTGCCGATGTACTCGAGCACTTGGGAATATCATTATCTTTATCCAAAGAACAAGTGGAGGAAATTTTACAGGAAAACAAAATCGCATTTTTGTATGCACCACATGTTCACCCAAAAATAAAACGATTCATGAAGGTTAGAAAGGATTTACGGATTCCAACGATCTTCAATTTGATTGGACCACTGACAAATCCTGTTGAATTAAACACCCAGTTACTTGGGGTAAACAGGCGTGATGTACTTCCGATGATGGCAGAAACATTAGGAAAGCTTGGCAGGAAACGCGCAATTGTCATTAATGGGGCAGGCTATATGGATGAAGCCTCTCTTGCAGGTGATAACCATATTTCTTTATTAGATCAAGGCAAAGTCAAGTCAATCACGATTCATCCAACTGATGTAGACCTACCTGTTTATTCAAACGATCAAATCCGTGGTGGTGATGCCAAAGAAAATGCGGAAATTCTGCTTAGTGTTTTAAAAGGGAACCCTGGTCCTCACCTTGATACTGCATTATTAAATGCTGGTCTAGGATTATTTGCAAATGGTACTGCTACGACCGTTAAGGGTGGCGTTGAGATGGCAAGGGAAAGTGTTGTATCTGGAGCAGCAATGGAAAAACTGCAAATGTTAATTAGCTATAGTAAAAAGATTCCAAGCGAGGTGATGTGAGTGTCTATTTTAGAGAAAATTTTACAGCAGAAAGAAATAGAGATAGCACAGTTGAAAGCAAACGGTATAAAGGAATATTCACTAACCGGGGCAACCATTCCGTCGATTAAACAAACATTTCTTTCATCTGGAAACATGAATGTCATAGCCGAAATCAAACGGGCATCACCATCTAAGGGCGCAATCGATTTAAATGTTGACCCTATTGAGCAAGCAAAAAACTATGAAGCATTAGGGGCGGGCGCTATTTCTATTTTGACTGACTCGACATTTTTTAAAGGATCGATGGATGACCTGCATGCGGTTCGGATGGCTATCGATCTACCATTATTATGTAAAGATTTTTTCATTGATCCGGTACAGATAGATCAAGCAAAAGCTGCAGGCGCGAACATCATTCTCCTGATCGTTGCAGCTTTATCCGAGGATCAATTAAAAGAAATGTATACCTATGCAAAAAGCATGAATCTAGACGTACTTTGCGAAGTGCATAACGAAGCAGAAATGGAAATAGCTCTGGCGCTTGATGCTGACATCATCGGTATCAATAACCGGAATTTAAAAACATTTGAAGTCAGCTTGAGCGTAACAGAAACACTGTCTCCTATGGTGAAATACCGGGACAAGGGGACTGACCCCCTGTCCCACCATCCCCTGCTGATTGGGGAAAGCGGCATAAAAACACACAATGATGTCGAGCGACTAGCAAAAGCAAATGTGAGTGGCATATTAGTTGGAGAAACATTGATGCGTTCGGATAATTTATCTGTGACTTTTCAAGACTTGCGTGTACAAATTGCGAAAGGACAGATACCAAATGCTCGTTAAGATATGTGGCATCACGACAAAAGAGGCTGCAGAAACAGCTGTTCAATCCGGGGCTGATTTTATCGGATTTGTCTTTGCCCCTAGTAAACGAAAAATAACTCCTGTTGCAGCAGCAACAATTTCAAAATCGCTTCCCTCTTCCATCAAGAAAGTTGGCGTTTTTGTAAATGAATCATTAGAAAATATACAACAGATTGCCATGCAGGTTGGGCTTGATTACATTCAATTACACGGTGATGAGTCTCCTGAATTTGCTGAAAAACTTGCCTATCCAATTATCAAAGCATTTCCAATGGAGTCTGACACCATTAAAGAAATTAGTAAGTTTCCTTGTGATTATTATTTACTTGATAGTCCAATCGGCGCGAATCGAGGTGGAAACGGCACAACATTCGATTGGAAATTATTAACCGAAACAAATCTGAATTTAAGCAAAGTTATTTTGGCAGGTGGACTTAACGCTGACAATGTACAAGAAGCGATAGCTAAAGCAAGGCCGTCTGGAGTTGATGTTTCCAGTGGAGTTGAATCAGATGGACAAAAGGATATAGCCAAAATAAAAGAATTTATTAACACTGCAAAAGGGAAAGGATGATTACGTTGAAACCATATACAATGCCTAATACAAAAGGTCGTTACGGAAAATTTGGTGGCAAATTTGTTCCGGAATTACTAATGCCTGCTTTGATTGAACTAGAGGAAGCATATGAAAAAGCAATAAAGGATCCTGAATTTATTAATCAACTAAACTATTACCTCAAACAATATGTGGGTCGCGAAACACCGTTATACTATGCAGAAAATCTAACAAAACAACTTGGTGGACCAAAGATCTACTTAAAACGCGAGGACCTAAATCATACAGGAGCACATAAAATTAATAATACTGTCGGGCAAGCTTTATTAACATTACGAATGGGCAAGCGGAAAGTTGTCGCAGAAACAGGTGCTGGTCAGCATGGTGTTGCAACTGCAACGGTTTGTGCATTACTTGGTTTAGATTGTGTTGTTTTTATGGGAGAAGAGGATATTAGGAGACAAAAGCTTAATGTGTTTCGGATGGAATTACTTGGTGCAGAGGTCCGAAGTGTATCACAAGGAAGCGGTACATTAAAGGATGCTGTAAACGAAGCCTTACGCTACTGGGCAAGTCATGTAACAGACACACATTATATTATAGGCTCTGTTGTAGGCCCACACCCATTTCCGAAAATTGTTCGTGATTTCCAAACTGTCATTGGCGAAGAGACAAAGAAACAATTTTATGAGCAAAATGAAACGTTACCAGATGCTGTCGTAGCATGCGTAGGTGGCGGCAGTAATGCGATGGGAATGTTTTATCCATTTGTTCAAGACGAGGACGTTGCGTTATATGGCGTTGAAGCAGGCGGAGCGGGAATAGATACAACGAAACATGCAGCAACACTAACCGATGGAAAAGTTGGAGTATTACATGGAACGATGACACATCTATTACAGGATGAAGACGGACAAATTCAAGAAGCGTTCTCCATTTCCGCAGGACTTGATTATCCTGGTGTTGGTCCCGAACACAGTTATTTACATGATACTTCACGGGTAACGTATACATCAATTACAGATAAAGAGGCACTGGATGCATTTCAATTTTTATCAAAAACGGAAGGAATTATTCCTGCATTAGAGAGCGCTCATGCTGTTGCATATGCTTTAAAACTAGCTAAGGAAATGAATGGAAACCAATCTTTTGTCATTTGTTTATCTGGACGTGGTGATAAGGATGTTGAACAAGTCAAAGCAGCATTGGAGGGAAATAAAAATGGGTAAACACTACTTGGAAAAAGCTTTTAATGACAAACTTTCTGCAAACGAAAAAATATTTGTGCCATACATTATGGCTGGTGATGGTGGATTGGATAGTTTAGAGGAACGTCTAAGATTTCTGCAGGAATGTGGTGCAACTGCTGTCGAACTGGGAATTCCTTTTTCTGATCCCGTTGCAGATGGTCCAACCATTCAGGATGCCGGTGTTCGGGCGTTGGCTAACGGAACAACACTTCATTCTGTCATAGAAAGACTTGAGCAATTCAAAGCAGAACGAACAATACCTATCATTTTAATGACCTATATAAATCCTATTTTTATCTATGGTATCGAAAGGTTTGCTTCAGATTGTGTCAAAGCTGGTGTGGATGGAGTTATTGTGCCAGACTTACCACTGGAAGAAGAAGCAATGATTGCTGATTATATACAAGACAAGGAAATCGCACTTATTCGACTAGCAGCTTTAACCAGTCCAGAGGAACGTATTGTCGAAATCGCCGAACGTACAGAAGGATTTTTATACGCCGTGTCTGTCACCGGGATAACTGGTGCAAGGACATCACACCAGACTGAGGTGAAATCCTATTTGCAAAAACTAAAACAACATGCCCATGCTCCCGTACTGGCCGGTTTTGGTGTATCCAATCCAAAGCAGGCCCAGGAATTAGGTGCTTATTGTGACGGGGTCGTTGTTGGTAGTAAAATTGTGGACTTATTCCATCAAGGAAACACAGAAGAAATCAAAAAATTAATTCAAGAAAGTTAAGCAGGACACGGGGGGCAGTCTCTGCGTACCTATGAGAGTTAACAAAAGCGTGGGACAAGGGGACTGACCCCATGTCCCACGCTTTTCATTTTATCGGTAATAGCCGATTCTACTTTTGTATGCAGTTAGAATTTCATCAGATAATTTATACTGATCATAAGTTGGCTGTGTACGATTTCTGAAGATTTTCTTATTTAATTCTGTTAAGCTAGTTAAGCCTATTTGAACTAATTTTGTTAACGTATAACCTTTAGTATCAACCTTATTCTCACTTAATTGCATGTTTCTCACTTCTCTCTTAAAATGACTGGTCAGTTTTCACCAGTAGCTCTATTTAGTGGTAAAAATTGCGATTGTATTCATAGTCTGCAATCGTCTCTATTACTGGTGGCTTCTGATTTCGGCTTGTAATTTGATGATCACTATAATCAGTTCGTCCTTTTTTGTTTGCAGCTGACATATTCAAGCTGTACATTAATTCTTTCAAATAATTTCTTAACGAATGACTTTTTACCTCGCGTCTATATTCACTTAATAGCATAATAGTACTCCTCCTTAATTAAAATGACTAGTCAGTTTTTTAAATTGTGAAAAAACTGCCTCATCCTATTTGAATTTTAAACAATAACCTTAACTATCCTACTCGATAATTCATTAAATATGCCTGTCAGCTAACATTTTTTATAACAACGAATGATTCTTAGTCAGCCTCTTTACCATATGCAAATCGTATTATAATTGCTTCCGCATATTGTATACTTTTATAAATTTATTTAAAACTGACCAGTTAGTTTTTTTGACTTATCTATTCCCCATATTTATGCTGGCTTATGTCAAATAAGCTAACATGGTTGTTTCTATTTCTTTGATCCGTTCTTCTAGTTCCTTTTCATTAAAGCGAACCAGTGTATGGAGCCATAGTCCATCATGTAAAGCCCAAAACATTCCTGCTGCTTTTTCAGGGTCAACGTCTTTCCTAAATTCCCCCGCTTCTTTTCCTTCAGCAATAATATCTTTTACAATTTTAAGAACAGTATCAAATCTGTCAGTCATAACCTTCTTAACATCTGGTGAGTCTGCTGAGTACATCCAAAATTCTATATGAACCCTCATCATCTTTTTTTTGTGTATATTAAAAGGGATATCAAGGTTTATCCAGTACTTTAACTTTTCTAAAGGACTTTTGATTTCACTTAATACTTTATTTAATCTTTCTAGTGATGTTTTGGTTTGATGTTGCAATAGCGAAATAAAAATATCCTCTTTACTGTTAAAATAATTATATACAGAGCCTTTGCTTAAATTAGAATAACGTACAATATCATCAACGGAAGAAGCATAGTACCCTTTCTGCGAAAAACATTCTAATGCTGCGTCAAGTAGTGCTAGACGCTTTTCTTCCTTAGCTTCCTCTGAAATTCTTGGAGCCATAAATACCACCTGCTTTGTTAAATATAAAAACTGACTGGATAGTTTATATAATGAGTATATGCCAAGTTTATCCAACGTGCAACTAAAGTATTCCCTATTCATAAAAAGTTCACAAACTGGGACAAGGGGTCTGTCCCCTTGTCCCGTATAGCTATTTTTTCAAAATTGGAATCCAAATGTCACATTGGTGGTCCTCAGCTAATACATCGCCACCAACAGGATAAACTTCTAGCTCTGGGGCATCGACATGCTCATAACCTGTAGATGGAAACCACTCCGAAAAAATTCGCTCCCATGTTTTTTCTATTGCGTGCGGTACTGGTCCGATTGCGGGAAATACTGCCCACGTTGCTGCTGGTATTATTTTTTCCTCCCAATCTGTTGGAACATTATGATCACCTTTTTCCGCACAAATAAAATAAGTTAATTCTTCTTGTTCTTTATCAAAGTCCATGCACGCACCGATCAAACCCATAGAATCACAGTTTTTTTCCAACCCCGCAGTTAACCCATTGCTGTTCGATTTATCCCAAAACGCTGGTATATCACGATGATTTTGACCGTTGCAAGTTACTGTGCGGATTCCCTTCCCTACTACATGAAATGCTTCTTTCTCTACAATTTTGTAATCCATTTCTTCATCACCCTTTAATTTGATTTGAAAGGAGAGTCTGGGAAAGGCTTTTAAAGATTGATTGTTCCTTCTTACAGCTGAAGGATTTAATCCATGCGTTTTACGAAATGCCTTTGAAAAGGACTCTGGCGTTTCATAGCCGTACTTTAAGGCAACATCAATTACCTTACTGCCCGAATGGGTCAGTTCCTGTGCTGCCAGTGTAAGTCTTCGTTTACGGATATAATCAGCAACGGTTACCCCGGTCAACATATGAAACATTCGTTGAAAATGAAATTTAGACATACATGCAACTAGTGCCACATGTTCAATTCGGAGGTCATCATCTAAATTTTTCTCAATATAATCAAGGCTATCAATCATTCTTTTAAGTCCTTCCACACTATTTCTCCCCTTTCTGACTCAACTTTAGCAATCACGGAAACTCTATTCCTGTTAATCTGTGCTTTTTGAAGACAGACAGCCTTTTTATTTTTTTGATTTACCATAATATTATATATTATCTGTAAATACATTTCATCACGTATAGATATCAAGGATAATTTGGTATATCATAAAATATAGAGAATACTATTAATTGTTTAATTAAGTAAATGGAGGCGGGAACATGAATAACCATGAAATTGATTACAAGCTACATGGTGACGACATGCAGTTTGTTGAGGTGGAACTTGATCCACAAGAAACGGTTATTGCAGAGGCTGGGAGTTTAATGATGATGGATGACCAAATCAAAATGGAAACTATTTTTGGTGATGGTTCCGAAAATCAAGGAGGCGGCGGACTTGTCGGAAAATTATTTAGCGCTGGTAAACGTGTGATTACCGGTGAGAGTTTATTCATGACCACGTTCACAAACAATGGAAGTGGTAAAAAACATGTATCGTTTGCTTCACCATATCCTGGTAAAATTATCCCTATGGATCTAAGTGAAATTGATGGTAAATTAATCTGTCAAAAGGATGCCTTTTTGGCCGCGGCAAAAGGTGTTGCAGTAGGTATTGAGTTTCAACGTAAAATTGGAACAGGCTTTTTTGGTGGCGAAGGATTTATCATGCAAAAACTTGAGGGCGATGGTATCGCTTTTGTTCATGCGGGCGGAACTATACATAAAAGAAAACTTCAGCCTGGAGAAGCAATCCGTGTTGATACAGGTTGTTTAGTAGCAATGACAGGAGATGTTGACTACAATATTGAATTTGTCAGTGGTGTAAAAACAGCACTTTTCGGTGGAGAAGGTCTGTTCTTCGCAACACTTCGCGGACCAGGTACTGTTTGGATTCAATCATTGCCATTTAGTCGTTTAGCTAGCCGTGTATTTGCAGCAGCACCAGAACGTGGCGGCTCAAAAGGAGAAGGTAGTATTACTGGTGGGTTGTTCGATCTTTTAGGCGGCGACCGGAAATAAGCATAGCTTTTTCTAGTATAGATTATCTAGCAAATAAGTTTACTTCTTTGCTAGATTTTTTTATCCTTAAGAAGAATACAGACAAGTTGCTTGAAGAATTGGTAAAAATGTATTATTATTTCTTTTTGTAACGCTGGTGTAGCACAGTTGGTAGTGCACTTCACTCGTAATGAAGGGGTCGGGGGTTCAAATCCTCTCACCAGCATCCCTATTGGAGAAGTACCCAAGTGGTTATAAGGGGACGCACTCGAAATGCGTTAGGGCGGGTAACCGTCGCGTGGGTTCGAATCCCACCTTCTCCGCTTCTAATCTACTAATTTATATTCTACTATTTTACTACTTTTCTAAATGCGACTTTTGTCACGCCTTTACAATACACCATATTCTCGTTACGATATAAATAGAAAAACTGCATATTCATGTTAGCACTAGGGGAGCTGTGAAAACGGCTGAGAAGAACTGTTTCGTTCTGACCCTTTGCACCCGAACTAGATAATACTAGCGTGGGGAAGTGTGGTCGTAGATGTATTTTTATATTCATAAATACATACAAGCAGACTGCATTCCACGGGGATGCAGTTTTTTATTGGAAATTATTGGAGTGCTGCTATCTGTAGAAGCACCACTTGAATTAAAAAGGAGGAAATTTAAATGACAAATCAGCAATGTTCAGAATCACAGATCGCAGGGTGTAGCTTTTCTATTCATCCCATGAGCGACAAATTTATTGAAATCATTACCGGTGCTCTAAAGGTAGTGGACTCATCGAAGGTTTGGATGAAAACAGACGCTGTGACGACAACAGTCCGAGGGAAAATGATACATGTTTTTGATGTTACAAAAGCTATTTTCATGCATGCAGCTAAAACTGGCGAACATGTTGCGTTCCAAGCGACTTATTCGTTAGGATGCCCAGGCGATTCAGCCGGAGATGTTTATATGGCAGAGGATGAAATCCCAGTAAACATCAAACACGTGCAGACCATCAAGCAACCTGCTGCCGCCAAATTTTCACTTTATCCATTGGGGGGCGGAAACTATATGAATGTAATCATGGAACAGATCGAGTCTATGAAAAGACACGTAAACATTTCGCATTCACATTACTCTACTCGACTAGATGGTGAGTCTATGAGCATTTTTAATGGATTAGAACAGGTTTTTCAGGCAACCGTTAATGGCGGATCGAGTCACACGGTAATGACTGTCTCTATCTCAGCAAATAGTCCATCACAAAAAGGGGTAATCGATAATGAATAATTGGCGTTTTAAAGAAATCGTCGTCATGTCAGTACTTTCTGTTGTATTTGCAGTTGTTTATTTAGCATTTCTTCCTATTGGAAAAGTTCTTGTAGGCTTTTTTGGACCAATTGGGTATGACTTGATTTTTGGTATTTGGTTTATTGTTTCCATTATCGCGGCCTATATCATCCGAAAACCCGGCGCCGCATTTATTTCAGAAACAATCGCAGCAATGGTTGAAGTCATGTTAGGAAATGCAACTGGACCAATGCTAATTGTATCTGGAATGATTCAAGGATTAGGTGCAGAGACGGCATTTGCTGTGACACGCTGGAAAAATTATTCATCATGGGTGCTCATGGCTGCAGGTGTTGGTTCTGCAGTGTTCAGCTTTGTATATGGTTACTTTATAAGTGGATATGCTGCACTCTCTACTACGTATGTATCAGGCATGCTTGTTACACGCATGATAAGTGGTGCACTAATTGCTGGGGTACTAGGAAAGGCATTGAGCGATGGACTAGCGCAAACAGGTGTCTTATCTAGTTTTGCGTTAGGAAAAGAATTCAGAAAGAAACGAACAGCATGATGAAAAAAGCCCTTCTACATGTTCAGCAGCTTCGTTTACGTTTTGAAAACCAATTGGATAAAGACATCCTTTCCAACATAGACTTTGAATTAAAAAAAGGAGAAACCGTCTTGCTACTCGGACCAAGTGGTTGCGGAAAAAGTACGTTAACATTTTGCTTAAACGGCTTGTACCCTCGTGAACTTGATGGAACTATAACCGGTGACGTTTTTATCAATGGCAAACAATCGACTGACTATAAGCCAGGTGAGCTTAGCCGTCACGTTGGAGTTGTTTTTCAAGATCCAGAAACGCAATTTTGCATGCTTACGGTTGAAGATGAGATTGCATTTGGTTTAGAAAATTTAAATGTACCCCAGCAACTTATGGAAGAGAAAATTGACAATGCACTGTCCTTGGTCAATATGTCCGCCTTTAAGGAATCTGCCATTAATTCTCTTTCTGGCGGACAAAAGCAGAAGCTTGCCTTAGCGTGTATTTTAGCAATGGAGCCGGATCTGCTTATCTTAGATGAACCAACAGCCAACTTGGACCCGGTTGCAACAAAGGAGTTAGTTGCAACAATCGAAAACTTAAAAAGACAACAGGAATTTTCTCTTATTGTCATCGAGCACCAATTGGATGGGTGGATGGAATTAGTTGATCGGACGCTTCTATTGAATAAGAATGGTGAACTGTTTTTCGATGGTTCATTTAGAAATGGTATTAAACATATTTTACCCTGCTTGCGTGAACAAGGTATCTGGCTTCCAAAGGTAACCCAGTACGTATTACAACAAGATGGGCTTAATGAAGATTTTATTCCACTTACGATTGGCGAATTTGCTAATCAATCCCATTATTGGCAACAACCAATATGCAATACGGCTCCTCAAAAAAAAAGAAATGTAGAGGAGTTTCTAGAAATAAATGATATTTCATGGGTGAAAAATAATAACACTATTATCCAAAATGTATCAGCCAATTTTTACAAAGGCGAATTTGTAGCTATTGTAGGAGCGAATGGCAGTGGTAAAACTTCCTTATCACGTCTTTTGGCTGGCATCCAGAAACCAACTTCCGGGACCATTCAACTGAACGGAAAACCCTTAGACGATTGGAAAGAAGAGACTTTAAGGGATGAGATAGGATATGTTTTTCAAAATCCAGAGCATCAGTTTGTTACGAACTCTGTCTATGAAGAAGTTGCGTTTAGTTTACATCTGAAAAGGATGAATACTAGAGAAATAAACAAACAAGTGTCTTCTATTTTAAAGGTTTGTCAATTGTCAGAGCTTGAAAACGAACATCCCTACTCACTTAGTCAAGGACAAAAACGCCGTCTTAGTGTAGCTACGATGATTGTCGATCAGCAGCATATGCTCATTTTAGATGAGCCAACCTTTGGGCAGGATACACAGTCTACTATGGAGTTAATGAAACTGCTATGGGAACGACATAAACAAGGAACCACCATTGTCATGATCACCCATGATATGGAGATCGTTCACCACTACGCAGAGCGCGTAATTGTTATCAATAACGGGGAAATTGTTGCCGATTGCAATCCAAATGAATTATGGAAACAACCTAAAGTAACATTAAATGCCTGGCAATTAGATTATCCGATTCAAGTCCAGCTCCAACAAATTTGTAAAAAGGATACTTGCTATGTTTCTACACAACCTTAACCCATGTATAAAGGCTTTGACGATTGTATTACTGGTAATTATGTTGGCATTAATATTTGACCCGATTACACCATTTCTTTTCATGATTTTGACAGTTATCTTAACCTTTTTAGGTGGGAATATAAACTGGAAAAAATATTGTTTATATTTTGTTCCTTTTCTCGTTATAGCATTTGGGATGCTTTGGACAACAATTGCCTTCGCAGATGCACCTGCTAATCCACATGAAGTGATCAGCCTCGTTGGATTTGATGTACCTAAAGAATCCTTTGTAACGGCACTTGCATTGGCATTTCGTGTTTTAAGTGTAGCAGCATTATCCCTTTTATTTATATTGACTACCAATGTTGTAGATTTTATTTTAAGTCTAATCCAGCATCTAAAAGTATCACCTAAAATTGCCTATGGGGTGTTGGCTGGCTATCGGTTTTTACCAATGATGAAGGACGAATTAGCTATCATCCGGTCCGCTCATCGTGTTCGTGGATTTAATCATGCAAAAACATTACGGGAGAAGTGGAACCAGTACAAAATGTTCTCTATACCATTGTTAGCAAGCTCGATTCGTAAAGCGGAGCGCACAGCAATCGCAATGGAATCTAAGGGTTTTACCGGTGGAAAAGAACGAACGTTTTATCGACGCATTACTATTACTCCGAGTGATTGGTTTTTCTTATGTATGATGATTATGTCTCTCCTTGGTATTGCATACATTTCATGGGAGTTTGGTTATTTTAAATGGTACAACGGAGAGCTTTGAACGCTTTTATTTATTGTAAGGGCATTTTGTTATAGGTACCCTTTCTTATTTACAATGTCTAATAATGTCGTTAAGATAGAACCATAGAAAAACCGCATACCAATTATTTACACTAGGGGAGCTATATATTGGCTGAGAAGAACTGTTTCGTTCTGACCCTTTTTACCCGAACCAGGTAATACTAGCGTGGGGAAGTGTTGACGAAGCGTACGTTTACTCATTTTTACGTTTTATCAGACTACATCCCGCTTTGGGGTGTAGTCTTTTATATTATTATAAAAGGCTCTTTCCGCATAGTTTGTTACAATTTATAGAAACTGTGACATAAGTGCTGTATTAATTTCGCATTTTTTATGGTTTTCTGCCCCGCAGGAATTGGGTTTCTTCCGTGAGGTTGAAGCGTTGTCCGCGGAAAGCGAAGTGTATTTCCAGAACGGCAGTTTTACCACCATTTAAATCTATGTCGCAGTTTTTCAACTATTAAATAAGGTTCAGCATGTGAGAAAGCAACAATCTGTGTGAAAACAGCCTAAAAAAACAGCGAGGTGTTAAACTTTGAATGACACATGGGGATTTTTAGACACCGAGGTACACGATGCAACGGTAAACATGGCATTAGATGAATTATTGCTTAACTGGCATGGCGCAGGGAAAATCCCACCCATCTTACGCTTTTACCAATGGTCAGACCCCAGTCTATCTGTTGGGTATTTTCAAAATGTAGAAAAGACTATTGATTTCGCAGCTATCGATCATTATAAGATACCACTTGTAAGAAGATTAACAGGCGGAAGTGCCGTACTTCACCATGATGAACTGACCTATAGCATTATCATCGCTGAAAATAAGTCCTATATTCCTGCGTCTGTTAGGGAAGCATATTACGTACTATCTAAGGGGATTTTTGAAGGATATGCTAACCTTGGAATCACTGTAGATTACGCAGAAAAAATAGAATCAAGCAAAAACCGTTCAGCAGTCTGCTTTGAAAGACCGGCACTGTATGAATTAATGGCTAATGGAAAGAAGATTTCTGGAAATGCCCAAACTCGAAAACAAGGTGTATTACTACAACATGGATCCATCCCTAGATCTTTTAATGAAAGAATGCTTTTCGACATTTTCCATTTTCCAACCGAGGAAATACGTACTAGGAAACGACATGCTTTTGCAACGAAAGCAACAACAATCGGTCAGGAAACAGCAAAACAAATTTCAATCGATACCATGAAAAACGCGTTTAAAAAAGGATTTCAAACAGGATTAAACATTGAGTTATTTCCAATTGAATTAACTTCAGATCAATGGAATGAAGTATATCAGCTTGCTGAAACAAAATACAGTACAGACGAGTGGAACTTCAAACATCATCTAAGGAGCGTGTAAAAAGTGGCTAAACAGGACGTGTACATACGAAAACCGGAGTGGCTTAAAACTAGAATTAACACGAATAAATCGTATCAAGGACTAAAAAAATTAATGCGTGATAAGAAATTGAATACAGTATGTGAAGAGGCTCGCTGTCCAAATATCCATGAATGCTGGAGTGAACGCAAAACAGCAACATTTATGATTTTGGGGGACACATGCACACGCGGCTGCCGTTTTTGTGCAGTTAAAACCGGATTGCCAAACGAACTCGATTGGGGAGAGCCTTTTCGAGTGGCAGAGTCTGTTGCGATTATGGGACTTAAACATGTTGTCGTAACTGCTGTAGCACGTGACGATCTAAATGATGGTGGCGCTGCTGTATTTGCTGAAACCGTTCGCGCAATTCGCCGTGAAAATCCAGGATGTACAATTGAAATTTTACCTTCTGATATGAAAGGTGATTATGAAAGCCTGCATACATTAATGGACAGTAAGCCAGACATTTTCAATCATAATATAGAAACCGTACGCCGATTGACAAAACGTGTTCGTGCTAGGGCTATGTATGATCGTTCCTTGCAATTACTTCAACGCGTTAAAGAAATTGCACCTAAAACACCAACTAAATCAAGCATCATGGTAGGTTTGGGTGAGGAAAAAGAAGAAATCGTTCAAGCAATGGACGATTTGTTGGCACATGACGTTGATATTATGACAATTGGGCAATACCTGCAGCCAACGAAAAAGCATCTTAAAGTTGAGCGCTATTATCATCCAGACGAATTTGCTGAACTGAAAGAAATCGCTTTAAACAAAGGATTTCGTCACTGCGAAGCTGGCCCATTGGTACGCTCGTCTTATCATGCTGATGAACAGGTTAGCCAAGCATCCGCACAGCGCCGGATTAATTATATGAAGGGTTATGAGGAACAATCCGATAAAAAAATTGATTTTACGTTGGAAGCAATTAATAAAAACTAGGCATGAATTCCCGCTACGTAAGATTGTGTAGTGGGAATTTTTATTTCTGCAAAAGCATCTAGCATGACTGCATGCACCTATATTGATAGGATAGATGAAATACTATTCTTTTTTCGGAGGGCTACGCATGAGGGAACTTCAAAAACTAATATCACTCGATATGGTAGAAAAATTCATGCATGAACATGAGTTAGCATTCCTTTACATTTCACGTCCAGATTGCAGTGTATGCCACGGCCTATTACCGCAAGTACAGGAATTAATGATGAACTATCCTGAAATCAAACTGGGGCATGTAGACGCGGACGCAGTTAAAGAAATCGCTGGACGCTTTTCCATATTTACTGTCCCTGTTCTACTACTATTTGTTAATGGGAAGGAATACATCCGAGAAGCACGCATTGTCCATTTACAGCTTCTCGATGAAAAAATCCGTAAAATATATGAAAATGTGGTTGAATAGCGTAATGTATTCAACCACATTTTCACACGTGAAAAATTATAGATAACACGCGTAAATATCATTATATTTATCCCATTTATATATGGTAGTTTCCCTTTTCATACCAATCCGTTCAGCAACCTTAATCGATGGTTGGTTATTTAAGTCAATTAGCGAAACCATTTTCGGATACTCCAATACTGCAAATCCATATTCTTTACATGCTAACGCCGCTTCAGTCGCATATCCATTACCCCAAACACTCCTTACAAACAGATACCCAATCTCCATTTCTACTTTTTCCCCAACCTTCTGCGGAACTATTCCGCACTGTCCAAGAAATTCACCTGTATTTTTATTCTCGACAATCCATAATCCAACACCAAAATTTGAGTAGTTATTCATTGTCCACTCAATCCATTTTTCCGCTTCTTCTCTTGTTTTAGTTGATGGATAATATTTCATCGCCTCTGGATCACTAAATATTTTCATCAGATCATCTATGTCTTCCATATTCATTTTTCTTAACCGAAGCCGATCAGTAGTTAATAACATTGGATTGCTCCTTTCAATTCCACTATATAATTTTATCAAAAATTTCATATTTTGCATTCATACACATAAATTATTTAAAGGATAGTATAGACTGCGCTGTGTTATTCTGTCTTCATTGTTAAGTGTTCAGTCTTCATGTGTGTTTGTTCAGTTTACTTCAATTTTAGAAAAGGGGTCAACGTATATGAAAATACTGATTGTTGGTGCCAGTGGTACAATTGGCAAAGCAATTACAAAAGAATTACAATCAGATCATGAAATTATTTGTGCCGGGCGAAATGGATCAGATGTGTCCGTTGATATCACCTCGATTGACAGTATTAAAACAATGTACGAAAAGGTTGGAAAACTTGATGCAGTTGTAAATGCGGCGGGTCGTGCACAATTTAGCTCGCTTGTTGAATTAACACCAGAACTAAATGAAATTGGAATTGAAAGTAAACTAAAAGGTCAGATTAACTTAGTACTGTTAGGCTTGAATTATATGAATGATAACGGCAGCTTTACACTGACAACTGGGATCATGATGGATGACCCCATCAGACAAGGTGCTTCAGCAGCAATGGCAAATGGGGGTGTGAAAGCATTCGTAAAATCAGCTGCACTTGAGATGCCTAGAGGAATTCGGATAAATAGTGTTAGCCCTAACGCCGTACAGGAATCATGGGATAGACTAAAAGATTACTTTCAAGGATTTGAAGCAGTTCCAGCTAGTCGTGTTGCACGCGCCTTCAAAAAAAGTGTATACGGTGCTCAAACAGGAAAGAACTATGAGGTCTATTGAGAAAAGTCTAAAATCATTAACCTGAATTATGAAGGGAGGGAAACCACAGAGTTATGGAGGTCCTTCCCCTTCTTATGTTTTCGCCATTGGGCCATGTTACCATTCTCGGGCACATGTTCCTTCTCTCGCCTCCTACGTTCCTGCCCTACACTTCTAACGAAAAAGAGCTCGTTTTGAAAAGAATTCAAAGCAAGCTCTTTTTATGCAAATTTAATTAATTTGTATATCTGTAACATACAGGGAAGAATCTATTTCGTCTTTTAGTGGATCTTTTGGTATTATTTCCCCTGTATAAAGCGTTTTACCTGTTTTTAGACTTCCAACAACAAGTACTGCAGCTTTTTTTGCATCCATCATCATTGTTACTGCATATACTTTCCCATTATTAATGGTAATCGTTTTAGATTCTTCAACCGATGCGTCGTTGTTTTTTGAGTCTCGTAAAGTAAATTTAAACTCTCCCTTAATACCCTCGTTTAACAAATATGGAGTGACTACAACATCATTTGGACTTTCCTCAACAAAATAAATCGTTGAATCATCAAACATGGTTCTTTGTTCTGACGCATGAATTTTTTCAGGTAATGCAATCGGATGGCTCTCATCCGTTTCAAGGTTATAGGCTACAAGCTCACTACTGACTTCTTCTGATACATAATACCCTTCAGACTGCTCCACATCTTCAATAACGGACTTTTCAAAAAGAACATTCTGATGCTTCTGCATTGGATTCGTTTCACTAAGTATCATAATTTGACCTGATTGATTTTCTAGAAGACCTTCATTTGAAATTACTTCTTTATGATCAACAATTTTTTCTGAGGCGATATCAAGGCTATATAGATGAACAGCTTCATTTCCTCCAGTCACATTTTTTGTGAAAATTTTAAGCTTCCCATCCATCATCTGCACATCGTCTACATTCATATAATCAAGTTCTTTTACGTCTGGTACGTCGATTTCAAATGAATTCGTTTTATCCTCAACTTTATCTAATACAGATATAGAAAAACGGAAATCCCTTGGTGAAAGAGAATTTACTTGATAATCTACTTCACCATATACCAAATAATGTTCATCTTCATAAAAATGATCTGGAGAACCAGACTTGCCCCGCATGAAATTCCGGTGTTTTTCCTTGAGCTGTCTAATACTTGCTATTCCACCATACCCATCAAGCTGTTTTAAAAATGACTGTTCACTTTTGTACTTTGAGCCATTTGATGTTAGTGTTAAGCTTTCACCTATAGTGGATCTTGCATAATAATTTCCATTAATTACAACGTTATCCACTTCGCTCTCATCACCACTCTGTTTTTCTATCACAAATTCCGGATATTTACTCACTGTTAATGCAGATTTAATGTAAAACGTTCCGATAGAAAGAATAATCACGATTCCAATGATAATAAGCTTCCAA
This sequence comes from Virgibacillus ndiopensis, assembly GCF_900187325.1. Taxonomy (GTDB): domain Bacteria; phylum Bacillota; class Bacilli; order Bacillales; family Amphibacillaceae; genus Virgibacillus_E; species Virgibacillus_E ndiopensis. Next base: position 153,246 of record NZ_FZMZ01000003.1, read on the forward strand.
TATTTGTTCATGACAATCTCCCCCCTATATTCTGATCTTTTTCTTCAATAAATAGTTGCTCACCCAAATGGAACAGCACGTTACGATGATTCCCATCGCTACCTCTACAATTAGTATTTCACTTGGATAAAGGTAATACCTTTGTAAAAATTCTTGGATAATAATCGGTGCAAAGAATATAATAACTGCCAAAATACTATAACCAATTCCAAGCAATATCCCCTTTATACGATAGCTTCGTTCGAACATGATCGCTGTAAAAAGTATGGTAACCGCCACAAATCCAGCACCATAATTTAAAATAAATTCTATAATGCTATTTGGGAAGATAATATTTAATTCTAAAAATCCACTAGAGCTAATTAGTTCATGCACACTTAAGTCCACACGAAACTCCTTTGGAACCATCCATTTTAAGATAGTGCTTTCAATTGGATAAAGAATTAATTGAAATGCTACAAATCCAAAAGTCATCAAAAGAATAGTTGTAATCTTAGCAAGAAAAACGTTCAGTCTTGCTGTTGGCAGCATCAATAAGCGGTAGATAAATGTATTTTTTCCAAACCAATCTCGATACCAAATAAGAAAAATATAAAATGCTACCAATGCAACACATAGTGCCATTGGGCCTATGAACCATATACTTGATAATACTTGATCCATGCTCATTGGCCCGTATCTAGAAAGGTACTCCGCTTTTGGTATTAACTCTTCATATATCATTCGATTAGTCTCGTTCAAGTAGTTTTTTGAACTAAAAATCACACCAGCTATCTGCGATATTAACAGAATTGCTAATAAGACAAAATAAACCTTAGCAATTCTATTAAACTCAAAATTGACCAATTTCAAATACCTATTCATGCCTTAAACACCTCTCTCATGACATCTACTACCGATTTATTTTCATTTTCTCGAACTTCTTCAGCATTAAATTCTTTCAAAACGTTTCCATTGTCCAGTAACACAACTTTATCAATTAAATGTTCAATATCACTGATTTCGTGCGTGGTTATGATAACACCCCGATCCTCAATCAAGTGACTCGTAAACACATTAGCAATTTGTTCTCTGCTAAATATATCAATTCCAGAAAATGGTTCATCCATCAAGATGTAATCAACGTCCATTGCTAGACCAAGCAATAGATTTACCTTCGCTGTATTCCCTTTTGATAAATCAGAAATCCGTTCACTTTCTTTTAGTTTAAAAAATCCAAGTAATTCTGTAGCACGTTCCTGGTTCCAGCAGTCATAAAAGTCGTTCATAAATCCCATCGCTTCCGCTATTCGCATTTGTGGAAGCATTGTAATGGCATCTGGAATGAAGGTGATTTTTTCATAGCTTTCTTTCTTGATTTTTTCACCATTGATCAGTATGTGGCCACTGTTAATTGGGGTAAGATTCATAATGGCATTTAGAATAGTTGTTTTTCCTACACCATTTATTCCAATTAAGCAGGTTATTTCCCCTTTATTTGCAGTAAATGAGACTCCATTTAATACTTTTCTCCGACCAAATTTTTTTGTTATATCCTTTACCTCAATCATGCATATCCCTCCTTAATTCTTGTCCTCTGCCGCGTATTTTTCTTTAACCAAACTTAACACCTCATCAACAGGTACATTAATGGAACGAATGGAGCTAACAAAGGAGTCCACCGCTTGTAAAATAAGTTCTTCTCTAACGCCCCCTAAAACCTGTTCATCTTTAGTAATACGACTTGGTAAATTACGCTCTGTATAAATCAAGCCTTCCTCCTCCATTTCTTTATACGCACGTTGCGCAGTGTTAGGATTGATTTTTAATTTGTTAGCAAGTTCCCGTCTCGAAGGAATTTCCTTACCAGGTTCTAGCATTCCAGTTGCGATTTGTTCTTTGAAATGACGGACAACCTGCACATAAACAGGATCTCGATTATTAAACTTTATATTATTCATAGACACATCTCCTACATTTCTCAGATGAGTTATTTTAAATCTCACGTCTCATTGCTTTTAAAACATCTATTTGTGTAGCACGTTTAGCCGGGCGCATCCCAGACAAAATAGTAACAGCTAAGCAAATACTGACAGATATTACGATCAAGGTACCTGGAATAGCAGAAAACTTTAAGTTATCCGGTAGCTGTTCCGTAAAAGCAGCTTCAATAATTATAGGAAGACCAAAGTTCACTAAAAAACTAACTGCATACGCTACAATTACTCCAACCACTGCACCAATCACACCAATATAGCTACTTTCTAGCAGAAAAATTCGTTTAATCGTTCTTGGATTTGCTCCAATTGCTTTCATGATACCTATATCTGGCGCCCGTTCCGTTACAGCCATCGTCATTGTATTATAAATTCCGATGGAAGCTATTAAAATAGCAATTGTACCAACTAATATTAATCCAGCCTTTGCAATAGTGAATAGCATGTTAATCTGCTCCATCTCTTTGACAACTGAATAGGATGCGTAGTTTGCATCATCAAGTTGATCCGAAATGCCTTTTACGGCTTCCAAATTAGTTGTATATACTTTTACCTCATCAAACGTATCGGCTGCTTTATTCGCTTCTTCCATTCCCTCTTCCTGGCGTGGATTACCATTTGGAGTGCCAGTAAATCCTACAATTTCCTCCAAAACCTCCTGAGAAATATAAACGTTTCGGTCCTGCATCCATTCCTTTGTTGGTTTTTCTAAAATACCTACAACCTTTAGCGGAATGATATGGGTTACTTCTTTCTCCCCATCCAACCGTTTAACGGTCATTTTAATTGATTTTCCGATTAATTCCTCTTTGTATTGATAATTCTCTTTTAATTCACCATCTTTACTGTATAAATCTTGTTCTTTGATAGAATCTGGATGAAGGTGCTTGGGAAAATGATAGCCAATAACAATTTCATTCGCATTTTTAGGTAATCTTCCTTCTTTTAACTTGAGACCGGATTTAATTTCAGATGGAAAATGCGCAATAACTGCTTCTGCTTCTTCTATGTAGTCACCAGTTGAAAAGGTAGGAATTTGTTGAAGGTGATTTCTTCTTGTTACTGCTTTTACGCCGTCAATTGATTCTAGATAATCAATATCATCCATCGTTAATGAACGAAATCTCCCATCTTCTTTCTCATATCCATGAATATCTATTTTCGTGACAATCTGCTGCTCTAAGGTATCCTCAACTATTGTTTGTTGAAGACCATACCCTATTGATGCCAGTACAATGAGGAACGTACATCCCATAGCAGTAGCTAAAATTGTCATAAAGGTCCTTACCTTGTTCTTTTTAACATTTTGCCTAACAAAAGCTAATTGATCCTTTAACCTCATTGAGCATCACCAACTTCTAGAAGTCTGCCATCTTTTATCGCAATCGTACGATTACCAATAGCAGCAACTGCATCATCATGCGTAATAATTAAGAACGTAATGCCCCTCTCTTTATTTAACTGCTTGATAAACTGTAATAAATCAGCTTCCGTTTCACTGTCTAGACTCCCTGTAGGTTCATCAGCTAAAATGATAGGTGGATTTAGTACTAATGCTCTTGCAATACTAACTCGTTGCTGTTGTCCACCAGATAATTCACTTGGATAATGACCCTGGTAATTAATTAATCCGGTCTTTTTGAGTAATTCTATAGTAATTTGTTTTCTGTCATATTCATTTACACCTTTAGAAACTAATGGTAGTTCAATATTTTGATAAGCTGTCATACTTGGTATCAGCTGAAAACTTTGAAAGATAAACCCTAAATGACTCAACCTGAAGTCAGCGAATTCTGCCTCCGTAAAATTAGTAACCTGTTGACCGTCAATCCAAATTTCCCCTTCAGTTGGTTGGCTAAAACCACTTATAAGGTTTAGTAAGGTTGATTTACCCGACCCGCTTTTCCCAATAACGGAAACAATCTCACCTCTTTTAACGTTAAATGATATATCCTTTAAAACTGGCAAGGTTGTTTTTGGATCTTTTTTGCCTAAAGTAAAACTATGGCTAAGTTGTTTTACGTTTATCATCTATTCTCCTCCGATTAGCTTATGTGAAATGTGTATTATGCTATTAATACACATTAGTCATAAAAATTCATGTATTAAACAGTTAATACACCCTTGTGATGTATTATAGTCTTAATACACTTTGATTGTCAATACAAAAAATAAACCCAAATACAATAAGGCCATTTCGTAAATTTCATTGCCTTTTACTACGGAGTTTCAGTAAAATGCGACGTAAATCATCTTATGTAGCTGTTATTCTCACAGCCAGTATTCCGGAGCAGTCGCTATCCTTGCTATTCTGCCGATATTCACGCGCTCCCGATGATGTTCACGCTCTCCTGCCGATATTCACGCTCTCCTGCCGATATTCACGCTCTCCTGCCGATATTCACGCTCTCCTGCCGATGTTCACGCTCTCCTGCCGATATTCACGCTCTCCTGCCGATATTCACGCTCTCCCGCCGATATTCACGCTCTCCCGCCGATGTTCACGCTCTCCTGCCGATGTTCACGCTCTCCCGATGATGTTCACGCTCTCCTGCCGATATTCACGCTCTCCTGCTGATATTCACGCTCTACTGCCGATATTCACGCTCTCCTGCCGATATTCACGCTCTCCTGCCGATATTCACGCTCTCCTGCCGATGTTCCCGGTCTCCTGCCGATATTCACGCGCTCCCGCTGATGTTCACGCTCTCCTACAGAGCATCATCTCCCCAGGATGTCTCTAGTATGAAAGTAAAATTTTTCTGCCTCCTCGGCTTGGTGTGTACGTCGCATTTTATGTCTGTTGTGTTAAAAATAACATTAAAACCTTTAAATCCGTTTCCAAACGTCACCTATGTTAAGATTAAATTACCTAACTACACTACATATGACAACTCCCATTAAACTTACTTCATTATCATCAAAGGGTGGATGTGGTTGTAAAATAGGGCCTGCAGATTTATCTCAAGCCCTTCGCTCACTCCCGCCTACTGTTACAAACCCAAATTTACTTGTTGGTCTCGATACAAGTGATGATGCCGGTGTTTACAAAATTAATGACAATCTTGCCCTTGTTCAAACAGTTGATTTTTTTACTCCGATTGTTGATGATCCATATTACTTTGGACAGGTTGCAGCAGCAAATGCAATCAGTGATGTATATGCAATGGGTGGGAAGCCAATAACTGCTCTTAACATTGTTGCATTTCCGATATCTACTCTAGACAAAAGTATTTTAGCCGAAATTCTACGAGGTGCCGGAGATAAACTGAACGAAGCTGGTGTTGCGCTTGTTGGTGGTCACTCCATTGACGATAAAGAGCCAAAGTTTGGACTTGCTGTTACAGGTATCATACACCCAGATCAAATTCGGACAAACACAGGAGCAAAGCCAGGCGACAAACTTATTTTAACCAAACCAATCGGAGTGGGAATTTTAACAACATCCATTAAGAAAGATTTGCTTAGTGACGATGAAATAACTCGCGTTACCAATGTAATGACAACACTTAATAAAACTGCTGCAGAAACAATGGATGCCTATAATGTACATGCGTGTACGGATGTAACTGGATTTGGTCTACTTGGACACGCTTCTGAAATGGCCAAAGGAAGTGACGTTGAAATTAATATCGCATATAATCAAGTACCGATTTTACCTCGTGTTAAAGAACTTGCAGAAGCGGGATCCGTACCTGGGGGAACGAAAAATAATTATGCTCACGTAAAAGATATCGTTTCCTACCCAGATACAATGGATCAAATTGATAGGTGGATTTTGTGTGATGCGGTAACCTCTGGCGGGTTACTTATAGCAATAGGTAACGCCGAGGCTGATTCACTAGTTACAGACTTACAAGCTAATGGTGTTGAAGCGAAAATAATTGGTGATGTTGTCGAAGGAAAAAGCGGACACATTACTGTTAACTAGTATACGTGTTAGGAAGTGACGAATTCTATGTTCCAGGATATAGCATTAAATGATTTGTTTGCATTACAAAATAAAGAAATCCACACATTAATTGATGTTCGTTCCCCTAAGGAGTATGAAGATGCTACTATCCCCGGCAGTATCAATATTCCTGTCTTTTCAAATGAGGAACGGGCTGAAGTTGGCACAGTTTATAAACAAGTTGGACCAGAGGCAGCAAAAAAGCGGGGACTAGCAATCTTTTCTGCAAAACTACCAGCGTTTATTGCAGCGTTTAAACAAATCGAAACACCAATAACCGTCTTTTGTTGGCGGGGCGGTATGCGAAGTAAGACTGCTGCTACAGTTCTTGATTTGATGAGTATTGATGCATATCGATTAAGTGGTGGAATAAGATCCTACCGGCAATGGGTCGTTCGTTTCTTAGAAAGTCAAGAATTTAAGCCGAACCTAATCGTATTAAACGGATACACAGGTTCTGGAAAAACAGCTATTCTAAAACTACTTGAACAAAAAGGATATCCTACAATTAACTTAGAGGGTATGGCTAATCATAGAGGCTCTATTTTTGGCCAAATTGGACTGGAACCAAGCAATCAGAAAAAGTTCGATGCTTTACTGGTAGAGCAACTCCTACGTCATAAACATGAGCCATATGTTTTTATAGAAGGTGAGAGCAAACGAATCGGAAAAGTTTTATTACCAGATTTTCTCTGTGATAAAAAAGAAGAAGGAACACAGCTGTTTATCAATCTCCCTATCGAAGAACGTGTTAGAAATATATTAGACGACTATCAACCTTGGAATTTTCCCGAGAAATTCATTCATGCATTCCAATTTATTAAAAAACGAATCCATACACCTATTGCAAAAATGATTGACGATGACTTGAAAAAAGAAAATTATTTTCATGCTGTAAAACTGTTACTGGAACACTACTACGATCCACGTTATCAGCACACAGCGAACCAGTACCCAGATAATAGAAAAATCACTATACAAGCAACAACTATTGAAGACGCCATTCCAGGAATTGAAGATGCTTTAACACATTTGTATAAAGATGTATAAAAATATAACGGACAACGAAACGATGTAATGAATAATAATACTTCGAATGAATGGTAAACAAAGCCCATAGACTATTAACTAGGGAGAGGCTAATTTTGAATAAATATAGTAAAATATTACTTCGATTTTCAGCTTTGTTTGCATTGGTAGGAGCCTTTCTTGGTTCTCATATGGCAGGTGCAGGAGGTTATGCATTCAAAACCGTCCATGCGCATATTCTTGTTGTTGGTTGGTTAACTTTATTTGTTGGGCAGTCTACTATAAAGTTTTCACACCTGCTAAAACAGTGGTTGCAACGTTTCATGTATTTACTGCCATTATTGGTGTAATCGGATTAACGACTGGTATGTGGCTCTATTACATAAAACCATTTGATTTACCCAATACCATAACAACCGTTTTCTTTATTATTGGAGGATCCATTATGCTCCTTAGCTTCCTGTTCTTTTTCATTTTAACGTTTATGAAAACCGAGGAAAGTAAATAATAAGGATTGGCTGACTTAATGTACTAAGTCAGCTTTTTTTATGATATTTGTTTTGACCTTTTGAGAATTGATTTATAGTAACTTTACAGGGAGGTTTTCATGATGAAAAAAATTGTTCCACATATTAGAATTGAAAATTGTAAAGAAGCGATTGAATATTACCGAGATATTTTCGGCGGGGAAATTAAAAACGTGCAATTAGCCGATGGAATTGATATGTTCAAAGGGCATGAAGGTAAGTATATCCATGCTGAATTACATATTAATGAAGATTGCATCATCTATTTTGCTGACATTTTTGGCGATAAAGTTATAAGAGGAAACAATATCCTTCTTGGTCCGGACCTTACTAGCGAGGAAGAGATTAGCCGAATATATAATGCACTCACCAATGACGGAGAAATACAAATGGAATTGCAAGACACATTTTGGGGTGCCAAACATGCAGTCGTTAAAGATAAGAATAACTTATTATGGGAGCTTAACTACACAAAATAGTCATACAGAACCAATGAAAAACACCTACCGTCTAAATGACTAGTAGGTGTTTTCCCTTTTTCCGGTGGTCAATCGGCTTTTCAGGGGAGTGATTCATGAGTTAAAATCTCTTACAAAATTTTTTGTATTCGATTTATATTATATCTATGTGATCGTAAGCCAATTGACTTGGCTTATCCCCTATGTTACTAGCACATTTTCTATTATTCCCGAGACAGATTACTCAGCTCTAATAGAGACTTAATACAATAACCTAGTATTATTTGTTCTTCCTCTGAAGATAATCAACGATTCCAAGTGCACTAACCTGCATATCCAAATTAATTAAAACATACACAGGATGTTCATCTTCTATTAGAAGTGTTCGTAAATATTCTTTAACACGATAAAGCAATCTTCCTGCAAGCTCATCGTATCCTTTTCCTTCAGCAGCAACTTGCTGCCCTTCCTTTTCAAAAATAGTTAGCCAATCAGCAACCTGGCGAAGTGCCTCATCCACCTTTTCCGTCATACCAAAATGACCATAATAAATCCGGTCTACATCCTTTTCCTGTATGCGATCAATCGCAGACCGCATTGCATCAGGATCAAATTGATTCGGTGAAGTCGTTGGCAGGAATAAATCCACTCCGTCATTTACTAATTGGTCATATCGTATACCAACCGTGTCTCCAGTAAATATCCCATTACTAACGGGGTCATAAATACTGAAATGATGTTTAGCATGCCCAGGTGTATCTAAAAATTCTAGTGTACAGGATTGGCCAATTTGCAATGAATCCCCTTCCCCTTTTACTAGTAATCTATCACTTGGGATAGGAATTATAGGCTCAAATAACTCCTCAAAACTTTCTCCGTAAACCGCCCTTGCTCCCGCTTTTAATCGCTTAGGGTCTATAAGATGACGTTCCCCTTTTGGATGAACAACCACTTTTGCATTAGGACATTCTTTTAAAAGCAGTCCAGCACCGCCGGCATGATCTAAATGAATATGCGTAACGATGATATATTTAACTTCTTCTAACGAAAAACCAAGAAATTCTAATCCCTTTTTAATATGCCGAACAGATGGACTTGGACCTGTTTCCACCAAAGTTAACGCTGTCTCATTAATAACATATATACCAGTCCGCTCTGATACGCCAAGATCAAACCCATCAATAATATGTATTCGGTCGTCTATTTGGATTGGATTTTTACTTTTCATCATGAACCTCCTTGTCCTATATAATGTTATTTCTATAATAGCATATTACTGGGACAAGGGGTCAGTCCCTTTGTCCCAATTCACCTAAGGCATCATGTTAAGCGCATTTTCAATTAATTGATTCAGTTCATTAATATCAACAGCATTAACCTTTTCATTTGTGAGGTTATATTTTCTTTTTAAATCAATAATTCGACTAACACTCTTATCAATTCTTTCCTCAGTCAATTCCCCATTTTCTACGGCAGACTTTAACGAGTCAAACACGGATACCACTTTGTTATAATCGTGCGCTACCAAAATAATATCACTGCCAGCTTTCACAGACTTAACAGATGCACGACCAATATCAAAGTTGTTTGTTATCGCCTTCATTGTCATGTCATCCGTAATTACAACCCCGTTGAAATTAAGTTGTTTTCTTAACATGTCAGTAATAATTTTCTTAGACATGGTAGCTGGATATTCTGAATCAATCTTTGGCAACAAAATATGAGCTATCATGACGACATCTGCTCCATTTTTTATGGCATATGCAAATGGTTTTAATTCAAGGCTTTTTAATTCAGCAAGACTTTTGTTTACTTTAGGAAGCTGTAAATGGGAATCAACCGACGTGTCGCCATGCCCCGGAAAATGTTTAACAACCGAGATAATATGTTGCGATTGAATTCCCTTCATTGTTTGCACGCCTAAATTACCCACCACTTCTGGATTATTCCCAAAGGATCGATCACCAATGATTGGATTATCAGGATTACTGTTTACATCAAGTACTGGGGCAAAATCTAGATTAAAACCAAACGAATTAAGCTGCTCACCTAGAACAGAGCCAATTTTGTAGGAAAACTGTTCATTGTTTATTTGACCAATTTTTTCATTTGTAGGAATATCGACTAAATCCCCTGGAAGTCGGGAAATACGCCCACCTTCTTGATCTATACCTAAAAAAAGTGGTAACCGACTGTTTTCATTGACCTTCTTAATTTGATTTAATAGTTTTACTGACTGTTTAGGACTTTTAAGATTTTCCTTATAAAAAATGATTCCCCCGACCTTATCGCCATGGATTAATTTTTTTGTGTTCGCTGTCAAGGTTTCCTCAGAAGTACCAGCAAAAATCATCTGTCCAATTTTTTCATCCAAACTCATCTCTTCAACCATATCAGCATTCGAAGCTTCCTCCTCATCCTGCTCCGTAAATTGCGAAACAACGGAAATATGATCCGTTTTAGGATTAGGATTATCATCTGTCGGTTTAGGCAAAATCCATTTCAATTGGTAACTCGAACCAACATCATAAACAAGAATTATTTGATCATGACTATCATCTTTATAGTAACGTACCTCATCCGGTTCCCCTTTTGCTTTCTTAATGTCTCCAAAATGGATAGCTTGCAATTTATTAGCAAACGATCGAACATCAAATACTATATCATTTTGAAAACCAAAATCTATACGACGTTCAGGGTAGTTAACGTATTTTTTATTTTCCAAATTAGTTGTTTTCCCTGGTTCTCCCCACTTTTCATTCACCTCTCGTTTGGCTGTCTTGCCTGCAATAAACGGAACATCTGGCACCTTTCCTTGTTCGGATAGAGCAAATACTTTATTTACATCAATACTATTGTCCCCAGGATCCGTTTGCTCTGTTTCTTCATCTTGCGCTATATCAGAATTGTTATCATTGCTTTGGTTATGTCCATTGTTAAAAAAACGAACCATAACGACGACTATCAGTAAAATTAATAAGGAAAAACCGATTTTCTTTAGCATTAGAAGCCCTCTCTTCGGTTGTATTGTATGGAAGTCAATCAGCTTAAAATAAAAATGTATCTATTTAAGGAGACGAATTCTACAGGAAAAAGTTACATCATAAAAATACACACTAATATGCTAGTTATATTTATCTTATTAGTGTGTATTTATTTTTATTTTAATTATTCTTATTTCAAAAATCCGTTTACCTTTAAAAAGCTCAAAATTCCTTCCACTAATTCATCAGCTAAAGGAAGTCCTGGATTGGTATATGTTTCCACATTTGCCGCTTTATCGTTTGGTGCTTCTTTTAATACATGATTCATTTTTTCAATAATCAGCAGTTTAGCGTCGTCCTTTGCATGTTTCAGTTCTTTCGCATCACTAGCCGGAACTTGTATATCACGGTTACCATTTATTATTAACACCGGTATATTAAGGTTTTGTATCTCTTCTACTGGGTTATAGTTCATCCATGACGATAGGAATGCTTGAACAGACGGACGAAAAACACTTTCCAGTTCCTTGCTCACATCTTCAACATGCTCACCTCGTTTTAGCTTTCCTAGAATTATTTTACTTTCCGACATTAAATCATCTGAAAGGCTTCCATTCAATTGTTCATAAAGCACCTCATTAATAGGTCGACCTGCACCTGCAATCGATATAAAAGCATCAACACCAGTTTGTGCTGATACCATTCCGACAAGTGACCCTTGGGAATGACCTAGCAAACCTACTTGCGAGAATTGCTTATCTTGCTTCAATGCTTTGATCCAGGTTTCAGCATCTTCAATCAACTGATCAAACGTTAGATCGGTTTCAGGAATTGCCGCTTCTTGATTTCTTCCAACGCCCCGTTTATCGTAACGAACACTTGCTATTCCGTTATCTGCTAATGCTTCTGCTAAACGTTTTAAACTGTTATTCTTACCCGAAAACCCGATAGAATTTCCATCACGATCTGTAGGACCTGATCCAGGAATAATAATCATTACGGGAAATGGCCCTTTCCCCTTAGGCTTTTCTAATTCGCCATAAAGCGTTCCTTGATTAGTATCAATACTTAAAAAATTTTCTTCATCTCTATCGGAATCCTTCAATCCAACGTCCTTTTTTAATTCAAATGGAAAAGTCTGTCCGTGTTGAGTAAACGTACCTTCAATTATGCCATCGTTAATAGTCCCTTCAAATAGTAGCTTTTGCCCTGGAATTTTCATCACAAATCCAATAGTAGGCCGATCATATGTAATATTTGTCAAAGGATGATCTTTAACACCTTGAACAGGAATACTAATTGTGCCGGTCCATTCTTCTGCCTTTTTAAATGAAATAGTGATTGATAAAGCCTGGTTCGGTACGTTGATGGTTCCATCCCAACTGCCTTTAAGATTCTCCATTGTATCTCCTTCCTCTGACTTAGAATTATCCGCTTTTTCTTCTGACTTGTCACTGCATCCAATTACTAACACCGCAACCATTAAGAATAACGCTATTTTAGTTAACCTTAAGACCACAACGAAACCTCCCAATGTTAGTCTTTCCTTAACGTACGAAATACATTAGGATAGGTTTCACCGTATCCCCCGCAAATTTTGTTGTATAAAAGTGATAAAAAATAACATACTAAACAAATAAATCCAATTTTGGAGGTTTCTTAAAATGAAAAACACACTTTATTTTGCATTAGTTGTTATGGTATTACTATTGGCTGCGTGTGGTGCAAGTAACGATGAACAGTCACAAAAAGAGCAGGGACAAAAGAATCAAGAAACGAATGAATTTAAGACAAGTGAAGTATCTAAGGAAGCAGGCAATACCATTTCACCCGATTTAACCAGTGGATTGGATAAGGTCTTAGTGTCATTAGAAAAATTAAAAACAACGGTAGAAAATTCGCCTAGCGAAACGAAAAAAATACAATCAACTGGAAAAATGGTTGCAGAAAACTGGGATCAAATTGAAAAACAAGTAGAAGAAACAAATCCAGAGGAATATAACAATATCGAAAGCAGTCTATATCCCCTTTTTGACGAGATTAAGAAAGATAGTCCGGATGTAGTTAAACTCAAACAATTAATCGATGAATCCATACCAAAGGTGGAGAAGTTTAAAAAATCGCTAGGAAGTTAATCAAACGTTTGAACAATATTGAGTTACTTCTATTCTGCTTCTACTTTTCAAATTAACAGTAAACATATGTATAGAATGAACAAATTGGTCCAAAATAACGGTGATTATAATTCCAAGGAGGGTTAAATATAGATGCTAAATCAAAATCAGAATCAGCAACAAAACTTACAAGGCACATCACAGATGCCTCCCGGACAGCATTATGGTGGGCATGATATGTTCGATGCGCATGAAGCCTTTTCAACATTAGTAGGTGGAATGGAGCATTATTTATTATACGAGCAGCATGTTCAAGATCCAGAACTTAAAACAATGATGCAACAACATCGTACATTTTGTAATCAACTGTACAACTCACTTGTTGAAACATTTAAGACTGGTCAAGACCCTGCTATTCCAACTCAATCGTACGAAATGCAACAGGATAATAATGTCATATATGGAATGCAGCCATCAGCACCAAAAACTCCAAGTCAAAATGTAACTGAAATAAATGATCAATGTATTTCTGGTTTCATGTTAGGACAATTAAAATCTTGTGCCTCTGCGTTTACAATGACAGCATTAGAAATGACAAACCCTGTCATGCGACGTCTATTTGCAGATAGTGTTCCTAATATGATTGAAATGGCTTATGAAGTATTTTTATACCAAAACAAAAATCACTATTATCAAGTTCCTAAATTACAACAACAAGACATGCAAGCTTTCCAAAACAGTTACGCACCGATTCAAGGAACAATGCCACATTAAGACTAATGGCGTGGGACAAGGGGTCAGTCCCTTCGTCCCACAAAACCTCTTTATCCCCCGGATACCACTCTCCGCTTAACAATAACTGCATAGTACAAAATACCCCTTGCATTATCGTCTTATATACGCTATAATACAGCTTTGATATATAAGGCAAAAATTATAGAGGTGAAAAAATATGAAGAAAGTTATTTCTTCTAAAATGGGGTTCTTCAGTCTTGCAGTAGTCTTGCTCTGGCTAAAAACCTATCTAATATATTTATTCGAATTCAATTTAGACATTCAAAATGCGTTACAGCAATTTCTATTATTCTTTAATCCACTTAGCTCGGCAGCAATATTTCTCGGCTTAGGGTTATTTGCAAAAGGTAGAAAAGTAGGCTTGTGGATTATTCTCATTGATAGTTTAATGAGCTTTCTTGTATACGCAAATGTCGTATTTTACCGTTTTAATACCGATTTTATAACATTGCCTACACTTACCCAAACAGACAATTTTGGTAGCATAGGCGGTAGTGTTGCTAGTTTAGTAGCTTGGCATGACTTATTTTACGCTGTGGACATTATTGTTCTTATCGCTTTATTTATTTGGAGTAGGAAAAATTGGTCAACGGATCGTATGCAAATTAGAAGACCTATGACTGTTTTGGCAGCAGGTGTCATAGCTTTTACAGTAAACTTAGGCTTAGCAGAAATTGACCGTCCACAACTATTAGAACGAACTTTTGACCGTAATTATATTGTGAAATACTTGGGATCATATAATTTCGCAATCTATGACGCCGTTCAAACAATGCGTTCATCTACTCAACGTGTTCTTGCGGATAGTAGTGATTTAACGGAAGTAGAAAATTATACGAAAAATAAATACGCCGAGCCAAACCCAGAACTTTTTGGTGTCGGTGAAGGTAAAAATATCATTAAGATTCATCTAGAATCATTTCAATCATTTTTGATTGATTACAAACTACACGGTGAAGAAGTAACACCATTCTTAAATTCATTAGTGCATGATCAAAGCAAAGATTTTACGTACTTTGACAATTTTTTCCATCAAACAGAGCAAGGGAAAACTGCTGATGCCGAGTTAATTCTTGATAACTCATTGTACGGGTTACCACAGGGCGCAGCATTTGTAACAAAAGGTAATAACACGTACCAAGCATTACCAGCTATACTAAAACAACAGCAGGATTACACATCAGCTGTTTTACACGGTGATAATAAATCTTTTTGGAATCGTGATGAGATTTATAAAGAATTGGGTATCGATAAATTCTTTGATTCTAGCTATTACGATATGAGTGAAGAAAAAGTAATCAATTATGGACTAAAAGATAAACCGTTTTTTGAAGAATCAATGCCATTACTTGAATCATTGGATCAGCCATTTTATGCACACATGATGACTCTTACACATCATCATCCATATAAAATCGATCCAGAAGATGCAACTATTGAGCCTGCGGAAACTGGTGATCCATCTGTTGATCGCTACTTCCAAACAGCAAGATATTTGGATGAATCATTGGAACAATTCTTTAAGGACTTAAAAGAATCAGGACTTTACGAAGACTCAATTATCATGATTTACGGTGACCATTATGGTATCTCAGAAAACCATAATCGTGCCATGAAACAAATTACAGGTGAAGAAATTACAGATTACAAGAGTGCACAATTACAACGTGTGCCATTTATGATTAAAATACCAGGTGTTGATGGAAAAGGTACTGTTCATGAATATTCAGGACAAATTGATGTAATGCCGACATTGCTGCATTTAATGGGTATCAATGCACAGAATTATATTCAATTTGGTACAGACATGTTTTCAAAAGGACACAAAGAATTTGTACCATTCCGTAATGGTGACTTTATCACGCCAGAATATAGTCTGATAGAAGGAACCTATTATGATACGAAAACCGGCGAAAAACTTGAGCCAACAAAACAAATGAAAGAAATGAGAGACAGGGTTGGACATGAATTAGAACTTTCAGATGATGTTCTTTATGGTGATTTATTACGTTTCTATACACCAACAGAAGATTGGAAACCAGTTGATGCATCGAAATATATTTACGGAAAAGATGCTAATAAAAATAAGTAAAAAAGAAATCAGGTGAGGTCAACCTCCCTGATTTCTTTTTTTATTGGACTGTTTTCTAAAAGATTGTTTTGTTCTCACATGCTGCATCTTATTTAATAGTTGAAAAAAACGCGACGTAACAGCAACGTGATTTCCGCTTCGGGAAGTCGTCCTCTACGCTCCAATCACTGAAGTTAAATGGTGAATGTTATAAAATGATATACAGCGATCACAGAGTGCCAAACATAATTTTGAGTTATGTCGCAGTTTCTATAAATAGCAACAAACTATGCGAAAAGAGCTTTTAATTTCTAATCCAATAACCGGTTCATTTCGTCAACTTCCATTATTCGTGTTGGTTGTTCACTGTATGATCCATCCCCACCACAAACACTGCATCTATATTGCCATCCTTCATCATCTGCCAACATTCCAGTACCCTCGCAGGCTTTACATGTATTTTCTCGATCAACCATTTTGTAATCCTCCTATCTTTATATTGTTTTCTTTTGTCGGTCTTTCACCCAATTTATGATTCCACCTTTTAACATAATCTCAACTTGACGTTCAGAAAGTAGATGTTGAACTGTTATTTGATGGTCTTTATCTTTTATGCTTATCGTGAATTCATTACCTTGTTTTATTTTATTTTTCAAATCAGTAAGTACTAATACATCCCCTTGTTCCAACAAATCATAGTCTTCTTCATTGACGAATGTTAGTGGTAATACGCCAAAGTTTACAAGGTTTTGCCAGTGGATTCGAGCAAAGTCTTTTACTAAAGCAACGCGCAACCCAAGGTATCTCGGTGCTAATGCAGCATGTTCACGACTCGAACCTTGACCATAGTTAAAACCGCCAACAATAGCATGGCCACCTTTATCAACAGTTTCCTTTCCGCGTTTGTAATACGTTGTATCAATAATCTCAAAGGAAAACTTACTGATTTCCGGTAAATTACTGCGAAATGGGAGTACACGGGCACCACCCGCAAGTATTTCATCAGTAGAAATGTTATCACCCATTTTTAGAAGAATTGGAACTTCAAGCTTATCAGGCATTTCATCCATTTTGGGGATCGATGCGATATTTGGACCTTTGTGTAATTCAACCTTTCTCGCTTCTTCAAGTGGTAAAGGCTTATCCAGCAACTTATCATCAATCGTTGGATTTTTTGGTTCCTTGATCCTCGGATATTTAATATCAAGTGTACGTGGATCTGTAATTTTCCCTGTTAATACAGATGCTGCGGCAGTTTCTGGACTGCACAAAAAGACACTATCTTCTTTAGTTCCTGAACGACCAGGGAAGTTACGTGGTGTTGTACGTAAGCTATTTCGACCGGTTGCTGGAGCCTGCCCCATGCCAATACATCCGTTACATCCAGCTTGATGTAAACGTCCTCCAGCTTGAAGTAGACTTGCAACATAAGTTTCTTTTACTAAATCTGTTAGCATTTGCCTTGATGTTGGATTAATATCAAAAGATACCCCATCAGCTATTTGTTTATCCTTAACAATTTCAGCTGCGATCGCGAAATCTCGAAATCCAGGGTTTGCAGATGACCCTATATAGGATTGATATATCGGTGTACCAGCAACCTCGGTAACCGGTACAACATTTCCGGGACTAGATGGTTTTGCAATTAACGGTTCAAGCTCGGACAAATTAATTTCTTCATGGATGTCGTATGTTGCATCCTTATCTGCTACTAATTCTATCCAATCTTCTTCACGCTCCTGTTCCTTTAAAAAACGCTTAATTTCTTTATCCGATGGAAACACAGTTCCCGTTGCCCCAAGTTCAGCCCCCATATTTGCAATTACATGTCGATCCATTGCACTTAAACTTTCAACACCAGGACCGTAGTATTCAATTACCTTACCTACTCCGCCTTTGACATCATATTTACGAAGCATTTCAAAAATAACATCTTTCGCACTGACCCACTCAGGAAGTTCTCCTGTTAATTTCACTCCCCATACCTTGGGCATCTTCACATAAAAAGGCTCTCCAGCAATCGCTAAAGCTACATCAATACCACCAGCACCCATTGCCAGCATACCCATACACCCATTGGCACATGTATGACTGTCCGAGCCGAGCAATGTTTTTCCAGGCTTAGCTAAACGCTGCATATGAACAGGATGACTTACTCCATTACCAGGACGACTATAATATAGGCCAAATCGCTGTGTTGCACTTAGCAAGAATAGGTGATCATCAGGGTTCTTACTATCTACTTGAATTAGATTATGATCAACATATTGACAGGACGCTTCGGTTTTCGCACGATCCAATTCCATTGCTTCTAGTTCCAGCATAACCAAGGTTCCTGTTGCATCTTGTGTTAAGGTTTGGTCAATTTTAATTCCTATTTCCGTTCCAGGAACCATTTCACCAGAAACCAAGTGCTCCTTTATTAACTTTTGCGTAACATTTAATGGCATGGTATTCCCTCCTATTTTATTTATTCTTATTTATATGGTTCATTGTGCTTTTTTATAAGTTTCCATTATCTGAAAAAACTATGCACATTAATTGGGGTAGCGTCAGGAAAATGCGAATTTACAACGTTAAGGAATTTTCAATATTAAAAAAGCCTAATTTCTCAATTAAATGCAGAGAAATTAAGCTTTTTTCTTCACTTCACTTTTTGGCTTTTGATAAAGTGTAGACTTATTTTTTTGTTGTACATTTTCTTCCGAATTAATTACTAATAATTATTTATCTGTTTGGATTAAGCGACAACAAGCGTTTTAGATTGTCATCTATAAATTTATTATCGACATTATTGATTCCGCGACCGGCAAAATGGCCCCAGATAGATTCGATAGGATTAAAAACAGCATTAGGTATAAGCTTAGCCTCGTATTCGTTATCGTCCGAAGTGCAGAAGAGATCCGTACTCCCTGGCATGACGAAGGCTAGCGCTTTAATGTTTTTAAGCGCCTCATCGAAATCTCTATTATAGACAGGATTTGCACTAATATCCGCATTTTGGCCTGTCCATAACATGGCGAGGACATTGTGCGGATCCATCTTCATAAAGCTATCTTCCCAAACGCCAGCCACAAAATCTTCTAATGAATCAAATCCCATATCACGATAAAGTTCCTCTCTGTAATACGCCTGTGATAGGCCCCATCCCGCATAAAAACGGCCAACGGTGCGCATGTCTGCAGATGTCAACTGGTTTAATTTATTTGAATCGAAGCCAATTGCAGCCATGAGCGCAGCTTTCATTCCGTCAAGGACCACATACGTTTGTGGCCAAGTCTTTGCACCTCCGCAGAAAGGTGCAATTCGTTCCACCATGTCGGGGTAACTTGCCCCCCATTGGAATGATTGAATGCCTCCCATTGACCATCCAACTACGAGTGCAATCTTTTGAATGCCGAATTTTTCAGTCACCAGCCTATATTGGAATTTAACGTTGTCATAGATGGTTACTTGCGGAAAATTAGCCCTGTCGAATGGAGGAGGCGTGTTACTAGGAGACGAAGATAATCCGTTTCCCACTAGATTTGGAATAATAATAAAATATTTCTGCGGATCTAGTGCCATGCCGTTTCCAATTAACCATTCATTTTGAACATGTTGGTCACCAAAAGCTGTTGGATAGACGATAACATTATCTTTCTCTTCATTCAATTTCCCATAAGTCTTATAAGCAAGAAAAGCGTTCGGTAGTATCCCTCCTGATTCCAAGGTAACGTCACCCAAATCAAAAATTTCGTAATCCATTGTATTACTGCCCCCTTCAAAATGAAACCTAAAAATTTTAAATGCATTTCTTGTTGTTAGTATAAACCTGTGGTAACCTCAATAAAAGTGAATAAAATTCAAAGTAGTATTCAATAATATTGAAACTAAAATGGGGGTTGTATGATGGAATTGCGCCAATTAAATACGTTCCGCACGGTTGCTTCAACTTTAAATTTTAGTCGGGCTGCGGAGGTTTTGAATTACGTTCCCTCCAACGTCACGATGCAAATAAAAGCATTGGAGGATGAGCTTGGTGTTCGCCTCTTTGACCGATTGGGCAAACAACTCATGCTCACAACTGCGGGTAAGCGCTTTTTAACTCATGTCCAAAGTATTTTAGACAAATTGGACGAGGCTCGCAGTGCCGTTCATGACGATGAAAATCTAAGCGGCACCCTAACGATAAGTGCCAACGAGGTTCTTTGCGCCTATCGTCTTCCAACTGTCTTCCAGCTATTTCGTTCACGCTATCCAGGAGTTCGTCTCATCTTCCGCTCTGTTCCAAATCAGGAACTCAAGCAAACGCTCTTTGAGGGAACCGCGGATGTCGTTTTTATGCTAGACGAAACCATTCTCTCAACGAGGCTTACAGTGGAACTGTTACTAGAAGAAACTTTCCGCTTTTTCGTCGCTCCAGACCATCCTCTCGCTAAACTAACTGTTCTACAGCTGGAAGATTTTCACGGAGAAGTGTTCCTGGTCAATGAAAAAGGTTGTACCTATCGAACCATGTTTGACCGGTCATTTGAGAAAAAGGGCATTGATGATATTACTTATTTAGAGTTTCAAAATGCCGAAGCCATTAAACAATGTGCAATTACGAAAATCGGCATTGCCTTTCTTCCCGAAATAACAGTGGAAGCCGAAGTTGAACGGGGTGAACTTGTTGCTCTTCCATGGCAAATTCCGGACTTGCACGTATATACACATATGGCATGGCATAAAGACAAGTGGCTTTCACCAATCATATTATCTTTCATAGAAGCAGCAAGGGAAGTTATAGCTATAGAGGAGGATAATAAAACGGTTTAGCCTATTCAGCGATATTTTCCTAATTTCTGTTGGTTATCTAATTGGTACTTTCTTTTAGTAAATTTAATATTTGTATACAGTAGTAAGGCATCTTGGTGTGATAAATAAGGTTGCCTTACTTATGCTTTTCTTTAAATAGTGATGTATTTTTTTCAGTTTTATTTTAATAAAAGATGCTAACACCCATTCACTAAGTACCATATGTCACCTTTAGGCTGGGAACATATTAATTAATTTACTAGGAGAATACCATTTTAATTCGGAGAAAGTGGTATCTGATTTGGGGTTGATGTTTTTATGGGGTTTATAAAAAACGCCCACTTAACAGAGGCGTTTTTTATCTTACTTACAGCTTTTGTCCATAATATTTATCCAACGAGAATCCTCTTCCCAAAATTTCTGATGCGTTAATGAATATTACAAAGGTAGAGGGCTCTTCCTGTTGAAGAACGCGCTTTAAATAAACCGCTTCGGACTGTTCAGCTACACATAAAATCATTGTTTTATCCTTATTTGAATAACCTCCAACTGATCGTACCTTCGTTAAACCTCGATCAATTCCATTTTTAATTAAGGATTGGATCCTTTCTTCTTCCTCTGTGATGATTAGAATCAGCTTTGTTGACGATGTACGTAATTGAACAATATCAATCACTTTACTTGTAACATAGATACACATTAAGGCGAATAATGTAAGCTCCAAATTAAATACAATAATAGATGAAATTACAACAAAACCATCTACTATTAATTGTGAATACCCACTAGATATACCAGTAAACTTTTTCACAATCTGTGCGATTGCTGCAGTTCCACCTGTGGAACCATTTCCTTTATATACAACACCAAGGCCCACACCAAGAACTATCCCGCCGTAAAGTGCACCTAAGAGAGGATTTGTAATGGTGTACGGCACATCCGCTGTAACCCAAATCATAAACGGAACCCAAAAAGTTCCGACTAACGTTTTTCCACTAAAATCCTTACCCAACGTAAGCCAACCAATTATAAATATTGGTATATTCATTAAAAATTGTGTGTAAGCAGGACTTAAATCATACATTTCATATAGAATTGTACTGATACCCGAAAGGCCTCCTGCTGCAAGTTTCGATGGTAATAAAAATATATTATAAGATAAAGCTACAAGGGTAGCACCCACAATAATTAGTAAATATTCGACTAAAACCTGTTTAACATCTCGTTCTTTGCTCATTTCTCTTTATCCTTTCCTAATCCACATTCAAAAAAAAGCGTATCCTTATTGATTGTAAATTTGTACCTGTAACCTGTCAATTTTCCGAAAAGCAAATAGCCGGTTTTGACACATGAAATATAGTAAATTTCACATACTATTCTTGTGATAACTATGACCATAAGGTGGTGGATAACATGGGAAGAGATGAACACAACCATTCAAAAGGTAAAAGAAGTCGACTTGCGCAAACGCCAAAATATGAAATACAGTCTGACGGAAGAGACATTGAATTTTCCGAGGAGTTTGCTGACCATGACGATAAAGAAGCACAAATGAGAAGTCAGTCAGCAGATAAACGAGCAAAACGAAAATAATTTAAACGGCTGTCAAAATGGCTAATACCTGCCTTTTTGACAGCCACCTATTTTAGATAATACTCCATGCGAATAATAGTTGGGACGTAAAATAAGTAGACATGACAATGTTTTCCGCATTTGAAAATGGTTTTTTAAATCGATTTAACGCCAGGACAGCATCAGAAATATAAAATAAAAGCGATGCAAAAATAAGAATATCAATTCCAACTAAACACGCACTCCAAACCATTGTTGAAATTACAGCTATATAAAAAGCTACTGCAATCGATAATTTAGTACCTCCGTTTTTCTTAATTGGCTTAGATAAAAATAAGAAAAAACAAATACCAAAAACAAATAGCACACTACCTGTAAGCATAGATGTTAAAGTGGTAATATCCATTTCAAAAACACGCCAAAACCCAACAATATAAAATAAATGAGCAATCAAGAAACTTGCTAATCCATATACAAACCATTTTTCCTTCATCATTAAAAACACGTCTCCAAATAACGATAATACCAATCCTAAAACAACCCACCTGCTAAACGTTGAGTCAAATGCGGATCCATAAATAGCCAATATAATAATCAGCACCATAGTACCGGGCTTTAAAATAAATTTAGCAACTTTTATCTTAAGATAAATTGCCAACCAATGGTATAAAACGGCGGAACAAATGGTTAACCAGCATAAATAAACAATCAAAACCTAACACTCCACTTCGTTTTTTAGCTTAATAAGTATTTCGCTTTTAAGACAAATAACCCTCTTTTAATTGCACATATCGATATAACTACATACAATTGAAGGAACCAATAAATTGAGGTGTTCTAGATGGCAGGGAAAAATACCGAAGATTATTTAAACGAAGGAATATATGGAAAACGTCTACCAAAACAAAATGAACGAAATACATTTTTAGGAACGCTAAGGGAGCGAATTGTAATTGCTCTCACAAAAGGACAAGTAATGTCAGATAAAGGATTAAACGTGTTAGAAGAAGCAATGAAAGAAAACAGGGATGCCAAATTATTATTTAATGGACACATTGCTTATAAATTTATAAACGAAGAAAAAGCATTAGCAAACAAATACAATGTCCCTTATACAATTATTACAAACGAAGACAGCAAAACCGATATAGGTGCCGTATTGACATATGATCATGCAATCGATAAAGAAAATATTTTTATGGAAGAAGAAGTAGTCAAGGATACAATTGAAGAAACTAGTTCGTTATTTTCCAAAGTAAAAAAATGGTTTCAACTTAACGGATAAAAAGTACCGCAATACCCACGTTAATATACTTAAATATTTATTCCCTCTGCCTATACCTGAGTATGCAAAACGATAACATGTTACAATTGCAGCGCAAATAATAAGTCGATTCAAAAACAATCGTGACATTCTACACCGATTCACCTCACCCCCCAATATAAAAAATAGTGGTTATTGTCACATACTTCTTATTTTCACATCAATATTCATAAAGAAAACCAATACAGGAAATAATAGTATTGGAGGTGTTTATAATGAGCCATGCATATCGGTGTCCAAATTGCAAAACAAATCGTTCAAGATTTAATATTATTGAACAGGTGGCAAAACCAGTAAAATTAGATTCTCAGTCAGGTGAAATTATTAACGACTATACGAATGATCCTATTGAAGTTTTTCATATCGCCTACAATGGACCGGACTACAAGATACAATGTGGCGTTTGTGGTCTAGTTGAAGATGAAAATACGTTTGTCAAATTCGCTGAATACAAAGGGGAATAGGTCGCCAAATTTTTTTCAATCACAAATTTACTATGATAAACTAAGTATATCGAAGTACGGAGGGATATACATGCGATTGAAAGATAAAAAAGTAATTGCTCTCATTGAGAATGATTTTGAAGACCTTGAACTTTGGTATCCAGTATTGCGCCTGCAAGAAGAAGGTGCTGAAGTCCATTTAGTTGGTATAGAAGCAAAGAAGAAATATGTAGGCAAATACGGTGTCCCGGCAGAATCTACATACGCTTTTTCAGATATTCAAGTTTCGGACTATGATGCAATTCTTGTCCCTGGTGGTTGGGCACCTGATAAATTAAGAAGATATCCAGAGGTGTTAGAGTTCATCCAAGTAATGAATGATGCCAACAAACCAATTGGACAAATTTGCCACGCTGGATGGGTTCTCATATCAGCTGATATTTTAAATGGAAAACAAGTAACAAGTACACCTGGAATTAAAGATGACATGGTAAATGCGGGTGCGACTTGGATTGATGAAGCGGTAGTTGTTGATGGAAATATCATTTCAAGCCGTCGACCTCCAGATCTACCACCTTATGTTAAGGCATTTGCTGATAAACTAGCTGAATCGTGAAAACAGGCCCCAGCAATAAGTAGGACCGGGGCCTGTTTTCTATTGTATCAACGACATTGTATTAACTTTACACAGCGAAAGCGGTTTCATATAATAGTAGTAACTAGTTACCATTTCAGGAGGGATACGATGAGTCAGACAAAAGAAGGAACTTTATTATGGGAACCAAATGAAAAATGGAAACAAAAATCAAATATCTATAACTATATGAATTGGTTAAAACAGCATAAAAACCTGCACTTTACAGAATATCATTCACTCTGGAAATGGTCTGTAGATGAAATAGAACCATTCTGGCAATCCATATGGGAATATTTCGATATCCAATCGAAACAACCATATAAAACTGTCCTAACATCACATAAGATGCCAGGTGCAAGATGGTTCCCAGAGGCAACAATCAATTATACACAGCACATCTTCAGAAACCGAGACAATAATAAACCTGCTATCATTCATGCTTCAGAAATAAGAGAAACGTCCGAAATCACTTGGGAACAGCTATATCAAGAGACTGCCGCTTTTCAACAAACATTAAAGCAGCTTGGTGTCAAAAAAGGCGATCGTGTCGTTGCCTATGTATCTAATGTCTATGAATCTATCGTAGCGTTTCTGGCAACTGCTAGTCTTGGAGCGATTTGGTCAAGTGCTTCACCTGAGTTCGGAACGCAAAGTGTGATTGACCGCTTCAAACAAATTGAGCCAAAAGTGATGGTTACAGTAGATGGCTATCGTTTCGGAGGGAAAGACTTTGATCGTATAACTGTGATTGAAAATATTCAAGCTGAACTCCCAACACTCGAAGCAACGGTTGTTGTACCCTATTTGAATGAAAACCCTGACTGCGACCGGTTAAAGAATGTAACGCTTTGGAGTGATGCTACCGCTAGTACAGAGCAACTAAATCTTACTTTTAATCATGTTCCATTTAACGATCCACTTTGGGTGTTATTCTCTTCAGGTACGACTGGGAAACCAAAGCCGATTGTCCAGAGTCAAGGTGGCATTTTGCTTGAACATCTAAAAGCATTAACCTTCCACGCTGATTTGAATGAAGATGATCGCTTTTTCTGGTTTACAACAACTGGTTGGATGATGTGGAATTTCCTTGTTGGTGGTCTACTTACTGGCAGTACAATTATATTGTACGACGGAAATCCTGGATTTCCTGACAAAAAAATGCTCTGGAAGTTTGCAGAACAAACGAAAATGACTGTCTTTGGTACAAGTGCAAGCTTTATTACTGGTTGTATGAAAGATGATATTAAACCAAAAGATGAATTTGATCTCAAGTATCTAAAAAATATCAGTTCAACAGGATCACCATTACCTCCAGAAGGGTTTCTATGGTGCTATGAAAATGTGAAAAAAGATCTTTGGATCGCATCGGCAAGCGGTGGAACCGATGTTTGTACCGCGTTTATTTTAGGCTCACCAATATTGCCTGTTTATGCAGGAGAACTCCAATGCCGAGGACTTGGGGCCAAAATTGAGAGCTTCAATGACAATGCACAACCTGAAATAGAAAAAGTTGGTGAACTTGTATTAACTGAGCCATTCCCATCAATGCCAATCTATTTCTGGAACGATGATGATGGTAGTCGTTTACATGAAAGCTATTTTGATGACTTTCCAGGGGTATGGCGACATGGAGATTATTTAAAAGTAACAGATCGTCATACATGTGTTATTTACGGACGTTCAGATGCAACAATCAATCGTGGTGGCGTTCGTATTGGTACAAGTGAAATCTATAGTGCTGTAGATCAAGTTAAACAAGTATCTGATAGTTTAATCGTCGATATTCCAGGCAGTAATGGAGACTCGTTTGTTCCATTGTTTGTCGTAATGAAAGATGACGAAAAACTATCAGACGAAATCCAAAAGAAAATCAAGAAACAAATTAGAGATCACTGCTCACCAAGACATGTCCCAACAGCTATCTATCAAGTAACAGATATACCAAAAACATTAAACGGGAAAAAGCTTGAGATTCCGATTAAGAAGATTCTAATGGGTAAATCAGTTGATAAAGTAGTCAATAAAGGTTCATTAGGAAATCCTGAATCGCTGGATTATTTTGTAAAGTTTACTAATGAACAGTTAAAATCTGAAGTATAGTCACAATACCACAGCTTTGTAATATGGCTGTGGTTTTGCTTTATATTACCTTTTCACACTTTTTATAGTCGTCAACATCTTATTATTACGTAATAGATCAATAAAAACCTCCAAAGCTTTTGTCTGAAAAGGAGTTTTCGTTAAAATCGAGAATTGACGAGTGAATGGGAGAGCTTTAATGTCCAGTATTTTTAAATCTCCATTCCTTAATTCCTTTTGTACAGCCCATTGTGATAATAAAGTAATCCCTAAGCCCGCTTCAACCACTTCTTTTATAGGCTGAGTACTGCCAAAATTCATTAATTTAACAGGTGAAATTCCAATACGATGAAACATTTTTTCAGTAGCTTCCCTTGTACCAGAACCTTTTTCTCGAACGATCCATGTTTCCTGCTCTAAATTTCTCAAGTTTACATTATCTTTCTTTTGTGCCAAAGCGTGATTTGAAGATGCAACAACCACCATAGAATCCTCAGCAAATTCCTCCACGCTTAATTGCTTTTCTTTAAAATGACCTTCAACAATTCCGACGTCTATTTGATGCATTGACACTAAACCCGCTATATCATTTGTATTCCCAATCGTTACAGTAGGTTGAATATCAGGA
This sequence comes from Virgibacillus ndiopensis, assembly GCF_900187325.1. Lineage (GTDB taxonomy): Bacteria > Bacillota > Bacilli > Bacillales > Amphibacillaceae > Virgibacillus_E > Virgibacillus_E ndiopensis. Next base: position 180,614 of record NZ_FZMZ01000003.1, read on the forward strand.
TAATTTTTTACCAAATTAGCGATTATTCGTGGGAGTACATATTCACCAAACGTATAGCTGGCACCAATAGAAAGCGGACCACTTGCCTTATTTGCTAAATCATCGACAAGATTTTGCATTTTCGTATAAAGTCCTACTATTTCCTTAGCATGATGATAAACAATTTCCCCTGCTTTATTAAGTCGGACATATTTATTAGTTCGCTCAAGCAATCTTACACCAATGTTATCTTCAAACGTACGAATATATTGGCTCACGGCCGGTTGTGTCATATGAAGCTCCACAGCTGCTCGAGAAAAGTTTTGCTTTTCTGCCACGGCTATAAACACTTGTAAATGTTGATCCAATACCTATTCACCTACCTTTTGGGACAGAGGGACAGGTCCATTGTCCCTCTGTGCCATTATATCATTTTACTTATTATAACTATTATAATGATTTATTTTCCTTATGAAAAATAATCTATTATCCTATATATAGGAGGTGTTTCAATGGCTTTAGAGAACAAAAAACAAGGAAAGCTCCCTCAGCAATCCGCTTCTTTTCAAAAATGGATTGGTGGAGTAGCTTTTACTTTTTTCATTGCATTACTAGGTTTCTTATTAGCACTGGTACCAGGATTTGATCATGTTGGACAATTAGCATGTGCTATTATTATAGCGATTGTTTACCGGCAAATTTTTGGCTATCCTGAGGTCATTCGGTCAGGGATAACATTTTCATCCAAAAGATTATTACGAGCAGCAATTATTTTATACGGTCTTAAGTTAAATATTGATATTGTTCTTCAGGATGGATTAGACTTACTAGTTCGAGATGCCGGTGTCATTATATTTGCTATTGGGTTGACACTGTGGCTTGCTAAGATTTTAAAAGCAGACAAAATGATTTCCCTCTTATTAGGAGTTGGGACAGGAGTATGTGGTGCCGCTGCAATTGCAGCTGTTGCCCCGATTGTAAAATCAAAGGATGAAGATACTGCTATCGGGGTCGGAATCATTGCAATGATGGGAACAATATTCGCCATTGGTTATACGGTTTTGCGGCCATTTTTACCAATTTCAGCAGTAGATTATGGTGTATGGTCAGGAAGCAGTTTACACGAAGTTGCCCATGTGGCTTTAGCAGCAGCCCCTGGAGGTGAAGATGCACTTGCAATTGCTCTACTAGCAAAATTAGGTCGTGTATTCTTACTCGTTCCATTATGCTTTGTCTTTATTTACATCATGAAGCGTAAAAATAAAAATTCCGAGCAACCTGAAGCTAAAATTGAATTTCCATGGTTTTTAATAGGATTTATTGCTTTAAGTATTTTAGGTAGCTATGTACTTGGTCATTCTATTCCAGTGTCTGATAGTGTTATGAATGTGGTATCCGTAATTACAACATGGCTATTAACAGCTGCAATGGTAGGACTCGGACTTAATGTAAGTCTAAGCGATTTAAGAACAAAAGCACTAAGACCACTTATAGCAATGGGAATTACTTCCGTTTGTCTTTCTGTTATTGTTTATTTAATTATTTAGATGTAGAAGGGGCCTGTATCATTTGGCAAATAAGTATGGTATTCAGCATTCACGTTGATATTTCGGTATTTATGCTGATATTTCAGCATTCGTTTTGTCTTTTCGGTAATCCCAGCCTTATTTCAGCATTCACACCAATATTCCAGCTTTTGTCCTGATAGTACAGATAACCCCCCTTACACTTCCTTTTCACTAAAAATTTCCACCCGATTTAAAGCTTGAGTTGCAAGCCGATCAGCTTCCTTATTCTCATTTCGACCAATGGCTTCGTATGTAGGTTTGATTCCTAAATCACCTAATTTATCTTCAATACGGTCAAGCCAAGCATTTAAATTTTCTTCATAACACGGCCAGACACCTTCTAACTGTTTTAATACCCCTTGTGCGTCTCCTCTAAATGTACAAGGAAGATGATGCACACCCATTTCCTCCAATTTTATTACCGCAAAGTGTAATGCCGCGTACTCCGCTTCGTTATTCGTCTCCATTTCTTTAATCTGCTGATTAACCCTTAAGCGGTATTTCTTATTACTTTTTTGATAATAGATAACTACACCTAACCCCGCAGTCCCAGTGTGCCAGTCAAACCCACCATCAAAATACACAACAATATCATGGGGCTCTTGTTCAATCGTTTCCTTCAGTTTACTAAATTCCTTCTGAGTCCATTCATTACCCATTTCATCAATAACAACTAACTCTTTTACACGGCCTGTTTTTTCAATGTCAGCTATCACAATTTCCATCGACTCCTGTGCTGCCCATGCTGACTCAAATTCCAATGCTTCTGTTTTCTTACCTTTATAAATCCATTTCAATTTAACCTTCACTCTACTCGATCCCTTCCGTAGACTTCTACATCGTCGAATCATATTATTCAACACGTGTCAGGGAAATATGTAAATACCCAAAAGATGCTATACATGCGATCACTCCGCCAATTAAAATAGTAAAACCAGTTCCAAATACCACAGCAGTTATGCCAGCTAAGAATGCAGCTAATGGCAGCAGTGTACCAGTCATAAATTGGCTAGTAGCTTGTACACAGATGACCCGGAGTCAACGTTTACCTAATTGTAACGATACAAGGATTCATCATTGCTGCAGCAACAGTCCCCATCGCATTTAATAAAACCAATGCTTCGTATGTATTTGCAAAGCTAAACAAAACAAAGGAACTTTACAAAGTCCCACTTAATAAGATATAAAGTCAAAGTCCGATTTGATTATTAATTAACGAGACTACTGGTATCTCTTAATTCGGATAGAAGATGTTTGCAATCGCAAATACCACCAAATCTGCAACGGGAGGAGTTATCTTGAAGGCTATATTATTAGGTGTTGTAGCTTCTTTCTTTTTTGCCTTTACCTTCATTTTAAATCGCTCAATGGAACTTTCTGGTGGAAGCTGGGTCTGGAGTGCTTCACTACGTTATATTTTTATGGTTCCTTTTTTATTTGTTATCGTTATGGTACGAGGGAATCTACAACCACTTTTTAAAGAAATCCGCCTTCAACCATGGAGTTGGGTTGCTTGGAGTTTTGTATGTTTTGTCCTTTTTTATGTACCGATTACTTATGCTGCTGCATACGGTCCCGGGTGGTTGATTGCTGGGACTTGGCAAATTGTTGTTGTTTCCGGCCTGCTGTTGTCCCCGTTTTTTTATGAAAAGGTAGAAACACCGACCGGATTTATTAAACAGAGACAAAAAGTGCCAATAAGATCACTATTCACCTCGTGTATTATTTTAACCGGTGTAGCGCTCATACAAATACAGCATGCAAATAACCTTTCCATAAATTCGATCATTCCAATCGTTATTCCTGTTCTTATCGCGACATTTGCTTATCCTCTTGGAAACAGAAAGATGATGGTCATCTGCGGTGGAAGATTGGATACTTTCCAACGCGTTTTCGGGATGACCCTAGTAAGCTTACCTTTTTGGTTACTTTTGTGTATTTATGGGGCAATCTTTGAAGAACCACCAGCTGTCCAACAAATCATCCAAACATTAATCGTGGCACTAACTGCGGGTGTTATTGCAACAGTTTTATTTTTTCTAGCAACGGACATGGTAAAAGATCATCCTAAAAAACTGGCAGCTGTTGAAGCCACACAGTCAGGAGCTGTTTTTTTTACGGTGATTGGAGAAATGATCCTGTTATCGATCAATATCCCGTCTGGCTATTCCTTAGTAGGATTAATGCTTATAGTTGGAGGCATATTTTTGCATAGCTTTATCTCACATGAAAAGTCGGTGAAATAGGTTGATGTAAGTAATAATGATGCCGTCATTGATTATACCCCTCTCGTAATCCGCAATATATTAAGATTTTCAACTATTTCTCGTTCCTGCTTTTTCATTTTGGTAATTTAAAGGATTCAGTCACATCGACTGAATCCTTATTAATAAGCTAATCTTCCAAACTGACCTTCAACACTTTCACCTTAACATCTCTCATCTCAAACGTTTTAGAATTCTCACCATTTGTAACAACTAACGTTACTACTTTCTCTTTCAAAATATCTACCTGTTTTTTATTAAGCAGCAACGATCTCGGTTTCTTCTCATTGTAAATATTAATTACAACACGCACACCATCTTCGAGTGCTTCTAAATCCTTCGTATGAACCGTTGCTCTACCATTATTCTTCTTCGGTTCAACTTCAACTACTGGCTGCTCCTCTTCGGCTTTTCCTTCTGTAATACGTCCTTCTGGTCCATATTCAATTGGATTCGCTTCAGAACTGTTCAAACTTTCCACAAAGTCTACAGTGGCATCCAAATCGGATGGTCCCATTACAGGATTTTTACCCAGTTCCCCAATCGGTGCATATTTTTCACCAGTTGATGTACCCATATAGTTATTCACCGTAAGTGTATATGTTTTATCCATATCAATTGGTGATCCATCCGGTAATGTCACGTCAACAACCTTACTTGTTTCCGGATCCCACTTATAATGAAAACCACTAATACTGTAATCCGGTCCGTATATCGGGGATAGTTGTGCTTCGATTATCGGGTAAAGGTCTGCGCCTTTAATTTCAAACATCATTAATGTATTTCCAAAAGGCTGAATGTTATATAAGTCGCCCCATGTTACTTCTCCAGCAAGTAAGTCGTCTCGAATTCCGCCACCGTTCATCATTGCGAAATCACTATCCATAGCATACTTCATGCCATCTGCAAGTAAATTGCCAAGTCCATGGTCACCATCGTTTGAATAATCACCAGTTAAATCTGTAGCATTGTAGCCTATAACTTCATTCATGATTGGTGCAATTTGTTCAGCATATTTATCTAAAATAGCAGTTACCGCTGGATCTGGAGTGACCTGCGCTTGATCAACAAACACGACCTCAGCTTCTTTTTTCACAATATCTCCATTTGTACGATCAATTTCTAAATCAATATCCGCGAATGCCTTTCCATATTCGGTGGCCTGGACGATTAGCTTATTGTCAACGATTCCATCATTAACCACATGATTATGGGCAGAAAGGATGACATCTACTTCATCGTCAACTTCATTTGCCAAGTTAGCTACTTCCCCTGTTACAGTACCTGCATCCTGTTCGCCTGGAATATGAGACAATAGTACAATCGCTTCAACACCTTGTGACTTAAGCTCTGCAACAGATTCATTAACCGCATCAGCAGCATTCGTGAACTCAATATCTTGAATTCCAGCAGGCATAACCATTCCAGCGGCTTCTTGTGTAATAACACCAACAAAGCCAATATCCACACCATCTACTTCTTCTACATAATATGGAGGCAAGAACGTGTCACCTGTGTCTTTATATACACAATTTGCACATAACACCGGGAAATCCATTCCGTCATAGCCATCAGTTCCTAAGCCCTCTGGATGTTCTCCACCGTTTATCATGCGTAACAATTCATCCGTACCTTCATCAAATTCATGATTTCCTACAGTACCAACATCAAAACCAATCTCTTCCATGATTTCAACAGTTGGTTCGTCTTGTAGTAATCCTGACACAGGCGAACTTCCACCTATCATGTCACCAGCATTCACAATTAATGTGTTTGGATTTGTTTGCTCACGCGCTTCAATTGCACCGGCAACATAATCCATTTTTCCATACGTACTCGACGTACCATCACCATCGGGATCAAGCTCGTATTGTTGGTCGATTTTTCCATGTAAATCGTTCATGCTTAATAGTTGGACTTGCAAGTTACCCTTATCTGAATCACCATCATTACCAACATAAGTATAACCATAATCTTGCGCTGTTTGTTCATCCCAGAAAAATGCTCTTTTCTCTACTGGCACGTCAGCCCAATCATCTGGCAATACATATTTCATCGTATCGGAATTTCCTACATATTTTGAAAATCCTTTTTGGTCATCGTTTGCCCGAAATTCAAATGGAAGCTCGCGTAACGGATTTTCCGGATTCCAAATTCCAAGTCCTGCATCCTTCGCTCGTTTTACCGCGTCCTGATAAGTCGGATAAACTTCTTCATCGAACGGCGCAATAAAATAAGTTACGGCAAGCCCTTGCCTAACCATTTCAAGGTTTACGTTTAACCCATCATCTTTACGAATAACTTCAGCTAGAAGTCTGCCATAATCATCCGTAGGTTCTTCACCAATTTTCACCAAAACTTCATCCCCTGGTTGAAGAAGCTCATTCATATATGCCTTCGCTTCTTCGCCAAAAGCCTTTTGGTTCGCGTTTATTTCATCTCTTGCCGGATCATCATTGTGTGCTGTATATGTTTCAGCAGTATCCATATTTAGAAAACGTACCTTCGTACCACCAAGAACCGGGGTTTCTAAATGAATCGTATCTCCGTCTGTTACACTTTTAACAGTAGATTCATAGACACCAGCAGCAGATGGTGGTTCTGGCTGTTCTTCAGCTAATTGAATGTCGGCTTGTTCTGTTGGGATTAGCTGATATGAATTATACTGACTAACAATAGCCGTAACATCATACCATTTATCTGGTTCAATCAACGAAATATCAAGCGCATTTTCCATGACTCGTAATGTTGTGCCATTATAGTCTGAATCAATTAACGAAACGTTATACCCACCACCAGAAGGGCTTCCGGGGATATCGTTGACAAAACCATTAACCTGTACCAATTCACCTTCATATGACTCCGCAACGGCAGGGTCTTGAAGGTCTTGAAGCGAAATCGTTTGTACTTCAGGTAATGCTTGACCTTCCTCTACTATCTCAATTGAAGACGGAACAATTTCCTTTAAACCATTATAGGAATCTAGTTCACCTGATACCCTTACCTTATCCCCTTTTTCAAGATCAGGTAACTCGCCTTGTTCAAATGCAAAAAGATTAATGCCGCCTGTCTCGTCTTGTATGTATGTCGTGAATTGCGCTCCATTACTAATTGCATTGTTATTTACAGTAACAATCCCTTCAACAGTTACAGCTGTACCATCACTTAAATCACGAGCATCACCGATTACATATTCTTCACCTGGATCACCTGGTTCATCTGGTGGATCCTCACCACCTGCACCTTCCATCGTATGGCTTCCAAGATACGCGAATGTGTCTTTTACATAATTAACCCATTCAGTATCATCATAGATCCCACTAGCGCCTGTAACAGATGCATCTCTTACTAATGTAATGTCTTTAGCGAAATCACCATCCGTACCAATTACACCTAATACATCAATCGCACTATCATTCTTTTTTAAGACTACTACATCATCACCATTAAAATTAGCTATAGCAGAGTTTTCTAAATCAGCAGTAGACAATATTTCTGTGCTAGCACTTTTATGAGCAATAACATATAAATCGTTATGCTCTAATGTCCCTGATAGTGTTACCGATTGACTCGATTCGGTTGCATCATTACTATACAATTCTAATGTGTAATTCGATAAATCCACCGAATCGCCAGTACCATTATAAATTTCGATTGCCTTATTGTACGAACTACCTTCCACGTACTCTGAGATGAATAAATCCTCAGCAACTACTTCATTACTTTCCGCATTTACTAGAATCATAGAATAGTTCATAAACACAAGCGTGAAAATAAGAAATAGATTCAGCATTTTCTTTACAGTCGATTTTTTCATTGGTACCCTCCGTTTTTTATAGTTTTAAAAAGTAATGTGACATATTCTAAATATGACACACTATTAATATGGCACACTGAAATAATTGGCACAATTGATTTTTTGTAAACATTTTGTAAATTGGTACTATTGTAATAGTGATTATGACAAAACGGTAAAAAAGACTCATGTAAAGTTAGGTAATTGGAATTCTCAACACGTCGAATTATAAAAAACATCAAACGGTTGACACGCTTGATGTTTTTTAGTGGTTATTCTACTAAATTGGCTGCATTTAAATAGCCCTGCCCTTGGACATTAGGAGGTTGTCCTATATCCTCACAGGCATTAATGAGCTTTTCTTTTACTTGGTCTGGAGATAAATTTGATTGATATTGAAGGAGTTGTGCAACTACACCTGCACAGATTGGTGTAGCCATTGAGGTTCCGGATAAAGAGAAATAGTTTGTATCAACGCGTGCTCCTGCATTTGTTTTGTCGAGAAAAGACCCTGGAGATCGTAACGAAATAATATTCACACCCGGTGTTAAAAGATCTGGTTTTGTTAAACCATCTATTGTAGGACCTCGACTCGAAAAATCAGCTACAACATCATCAGAGCGATCGGCGGTATTGTTATCATTGGCAGCACCTACTGTAATAACTTTAGGACTTATGCCGGGGCTTGCAATCGTTGACGGGGATGGTCCCGAATTCCCTGCAGCAACACAAACAACGATTCCCCTATTCCAAGCTTCTTCAACAGCTCTTACGACGGGGTCATCTTCAGCAGGTTGCTGCGCTTCAGACCCGAGCGATAGTGACAAGACGTTAATATTGTGTTTTACCTGATTCTGAATACACCAGTCAACACCAGCAATAACTGTTGAGAGTGAACCAGACCCCATTTTATTGAGTACTTTAACCCCTACTAAGTTAGCCTCGCTTGCTGGTCCTTGATATTTTCCACCAGAAGCGGAACCATCACCCGCTGCATCACCTGCACAATGGGTACCATGTCCATTATCATCGTAAGGCTCTGCCTTGTTTTTAACAAAATCTTTAAAGGCAATAATACGACTAGCTACATCATTGTGTGGATATATCCCTGTATCGACAACGGCAATGGTTACATCTTTACCGGTTAGTCCGGCTTGTTTTAACTGATCAGATTTAACAGCTGGAGTAGCAGCGTCTAGCAACGTAGTAACTTTTCTATCAAAATAAACCTTTTTGATGTGGGAACAGTTATCTAGTAAATATTCTATTTTTTTAACTGATAGTTTGGCAGAACAAGAGGCGATAGATGAATATTGTTGAATGTTTCGTCGTTTCGTATTCTTTACATCATTTAGTCCATATTCAAAGGAGTCCTTCTCGAATTCAATAATTAGCGGTAACCTCGTTACTTTTTTCCTTATATACTCTAACGGCCGATGCAAAAAGCATGGTACGGAACGAAAAGGGTGATAAAAGTGAACAAGCTCTCGACGTACATTTTTGTCTAGTTTATTCCCCATTCGTCGTACCAATTGAATTATAGAAAAACCTAGCATATTTTCCTTCCTCTCTTAGAATTTACGTACAAGATATCGTACGTAAATTTCTAAAAGAGGAATAATGAATTGGTGCAAATAGAGATAAAAAAGGCTGAAAAACTAGAGATTTAGTAGGTTATACTTGTATATCTTGCAAGATTTGCTCTAATTTTTGCCTAGTAGATTCAAGCATTCTTTCATAAAGATTCAAAATAGATTGTCCGTAATTATCACCAGGAACAGCCCACTTTCCGTTTAAACCAACCCATGTGGTAGCAGATCCTCTACTAACTAAATAAAAACGAGGATCGATTTTTGGGTATTCATCTGGTAATGGATTAGTAGACGCATATGCAAAAAGATGCTGTATGTGGGCGATTATACCTTCTCTTGGTGTCTCAAAGCTTGCACCCGGATTGTCTGGTCCTGTTGCACCTAACCCACAGAAATTGTTCTGATTAGGCTGTACAACACCTGTAAACCTGAGAAAATCTGTTTCATGCATTGCTTGAGCAAAAGCAATATCTCCTCTAACTCCATAATATTCACCAAAAGCGACATAATCATTTCCTAACTCAAGAGCATTAGGGTTTATTTCCTTGACATACTGATTCATCTGCTCTGAAGATAAAAATGTCGGTCCCACTATTAAATTACTGTCTGTTCCCTCATTTCAAGGTCCATTTTCAGCCGCTATATAAGCATCCTCTATCCCTGCATTTTGAACTTTTTCTAAACGTTGTTCGGCATTTTCCCGGTCAGAAAAGGCTCCTGCTTGAACACGATACCATTGTTCACCAGAAATAGTCGTTGCATATACAAAAGCTTCAATCCCCTTAGATTGTAAATAGGATACTCGTTGATCGGCATTATCCTTCGACTTAAAGGAACCCGCTATTATTTTGTAAATTGTTCCAGAATCCTCCTGTTTACGTTGCAAATTAAACGCTTTTGCTAGCCCGTTAACATGACCCTGCGCAACTTTTTGACGCCATGAAGAATTTTTCATCAAAGAACTGTCATGTGCGTTATCAATAAACCCATTTTCAGTTAGTAAAGCAGGCATCGTAGATTCTCGTAATACATGAAAGTTTGCTTTTTTCTTTCCACGATTACTTAGTTGGTTAACTTTAATAACTTCCGCATGAATTATATTTTGGTAATTAGCTGTCGTAGACGAATCGGATAACCCACTATAAATATAGTCCTCGTATCCTTGGGCAGAGCCGTTAAAAGCGTTACAATGGATAGATAAAAAATAGTCTGCACCCCACGCATTCGCATCATTTGTTCTTTGATTTAAACTTTTATAGACATCGCTGGTACGACTCATCCTTACATCTGCATTTTCATAATCGTTTGTTAAAATATTACGTATTCTAAGTGCAATATCTAACGTAATATCTTTTTCCTGCAACCCATATCCTCCGGCACCTGGGTCAGAACCGCCATGACCTGGATCTAAATATAGTTTCATCCAATACCCTCCATTCTATTAAATTGGTAATACATTAATATAGTATGAAAAATATTGATATCGAAATAGACAAACGTTTCTTTTATTGAAATTTAGGCGAAAAAATAGATTGATTTACTATATAAAAATGAATGTATCGCCCACAATCACTTCTTTAGAACGATTAATTGGTGCAATTATTTCTTGAAAAAAACCGTAAGAAATAATATAATAATTATCAACTTCAAGGGGCATTAGCTCAGCTGGGAGAGCGCTTCGCTGGCAGCGAAGAGGTCAGCGGTTCGATCCCGCTATGCTCCATCTATTAAACAAGGTGTTCAACAAGTTATGCTTTTGAACACCTTGTTTATTATTTTATTCGTTTAAACCACCCACTAAAGTAGGTATTTCTACTCACTTTTCACTGAATTTTGGAAATTTCTAGCATTATATAAGCATCAAGCTATATAATAGTATGCAAAGGTATTCAAGGAATTATCCTTGTTATTCTAATTGATTAGAATACAAAGGATAATTCTATAAATCATAAGTAAAATTATATAAAAGGAGTTGTTCCCTATGGACATAGAACCATGGATGATATGGACAACTGTCATCATTCTTGCTGTCATCGTCATTATCCTCCTATACAACCGCTTTATTTTTCTAAAAAATAAGGTTGCAGAAACATTCAACGCAATTGATATTTTCCTAGCACAACGATTTGATGCATTAACCAACATAGCCGAGTCTGTTGCAGCATACACCGATCATGAAAAAGAGGTTTTCATGGAGGTTACAAAATTACGCCAACGGTATGATACAGAATCCAACAATGAAAAGATTAAAACAGTAAATGAAGCTTCAAGGCTTATTAGCGGCTTACAAATCCAGGTTGAGAACTATCCTGAATTAAAGGCCAGTGAAAATTACCTCCATTTACAAAAAACGATTTACGATCTTGAAGAAAAGATATCGGCAAGTAGAAGAACCTATAACGCCAGAGTGAATCAATATAATAACTGGACGCAAAGTTTCCCTATGAAAATAATGGCTAGCATGATGAACTTAGAGAAAAAAGAATTACTACAAATTGAAGAAGCAAAAAAACAAGACGTCAACATTCGTTCCATTTTGAGGGGTTAATCAATGTTTCTTTCTTATGAAGAAATTAAAGACCGTTTAGAATCGGAATTAAAAGCAATGATGAGGGTTAAACTATTAACGATTTTGAAGTATGTTTTAGGGTGGATTGCCCTTATCTCCAGTATTATTTTTCCAGTCTACTTTGGAACAACGACTGGAAACGAAGCTATTCTTTGGCTTTCAGCTTTTGCGTTCTTTTTCGGTGTTATCTTTAGTATTATTAGTTTCTTCAAAACGCTTGGAACGTACCGGATGACCTTCAAAAATAAAGTTGTGTTAAATATGGTAAAGCTATTAATCGAAACATGTCAATTACCAGAAGTGAATCCTGATGATGAGTTGAAGTGGGGATACCGTAAACTTGGACGTATTGATGACTTCCTTGTACGGAAAACAGGTCTGTTTGTTCAGTATGACAGACTTTCCGGTGAGGACTTAATATATGGTACACTCGGCTTAACAGATTTTTATCTCTCGGAATTAAATCTATTTATAGACAAAAAAAATCGAGATCGCAACAATAGACTTAAAAAAATATACAATGGGGTAGTGTTCGTTGCAGATTTTAACAAGGATTTCAAAGGACATACATTGCTTCGAGATAAACATTTTACGAGTATTGGACATCTTAGGCGGTATTTTCGTTATTGGTTCCAACGCATATGGAGTGGGAAAAAATTAAGCGCAATTAAACTAGAAAGTAAAGAATTTAATAGCTATTTCAAAGTAAGAACATCAAATGAAATAGAGGCAAGATACATACTGTCACCAAACTTTATGGAACAATTAATAAACTTTCGCAAAAGACATCGAAATCCAATTGATATTTCATTCAAACGAAGCTTAATCAGTATTGCTATTCCAAACAAAAGAGATTATTTTGAACCAAATATCTTTGAATCAATGAAACGTTCACAAGCAAGGAGAGTATACAATGATTTAGTTTTTTTCTTCAACATTATTGAAGAATTTGATTTAAACACACGATTATGGAATAAATCTTGAATATAAAATAACCTCACATTGATTATTAAATGCGAGGTTATTTTTTGACTATGAACATACATTTTTCACATATGCTCACAACACGCTATCACCTTTTTCATCTCAATACAATTATCTCTATAATACCTGTCCTATATAGAATGATAAAGTATCTGTTTAATCTAGTAAACCAAAAAACAAAATATTTCTTCTATTAGCGCTATTTGAAGTAATAAATAACTTTTCAAATCGCTCATAATTTAGTATACTCTTTTTTGTGACTCAAGGAGGGAACAACATGAAAAATAGCAATCAGAATTTTCAGAGTATTCCACAGAAGGGATTCTTTGGACATCCTAAAGGGTTATTCACACTCTTTTTCACAGAATTTTGGGAGCGCTTTTCTTACTACGGAATGCGGGCAATTCTATTATTCTATATGTATTATGAGTTGTCAGATGGCGGCCTTGGAATGGATAAAGGCACAGCAATGTCAATCATGGCAATATACGGTTCTCTTGTATACATGTCCGGAATTATTGGCGGATGGATTTCCGACAGACTATTAGGTGGTACTCGTACTGTTTTTTATGGCGGAGTATTAATCATGTTCGGGCATATTGTACTAGCATTCCCTGGAAGTATAACAGGCTTATTTATATCGATGGCTTTAATTGTTCTTGGTACTGGATTATTAAAACCAAACGTATCTAACGTTGTTGGAGATTTATATAGTAAGGAAGATCCACGAAGAGATTCAGGTTTTAGTATCTTCTATATGGGAATAAACTTAGGTGCTCTTATTGCGCCATTAATTGTCGGAACTGTTGGACAAGAATACAACTTCCACTTAGGATTTAGTTTAGCGGCAATTGGAATGTTCCTTGGACTAATCGTATTTATGTTTACGAAGGGAAAATATCTTGGTTCTGCAGGTTCAACTGTTCCAAATCCACTTACTAAATCAGAAAGAAAAACGGTTTTCACCCGTTTTGGAATTGGCGCTATTATTATCATTATTATTGGCGCTATTACCATACCAACTGGAATCATGACAATAAATGTATTTACGATGATTATTAGTATACTTGGTATTATTATTCCAACTGCTTACTTCATTGTTATGTATCGTAGTAAAAAGACGACAGAGGTTGAACGTTCTCGCCTACTTGCTTATATACCAATGTTTATCGCAGCTATTATGTTCTGGGCTATCCAAGAACAAGGTTCCATTATATTAGCACTGTATGCAAACGAACGTACCGAGCTTAGTCTTGCAGGATTTGACCTGCGATCTTCATGGTTCCAATCATTAAATCCGTTGTTTATTGTATTTTTGGCGCCAGTCTTTGCATGGCTTTGGATTAAATTAGGTAAAACCCAACCATCAACACCGAAAAAGTTCTCATTAGGATTGTTATTCGCAGGTCTTTCCTTTATCGTTATGATCCTGCCTGCTGCCATTAACGGAACTGACACACTTGTTAATCCATTATGGTTAGTGCTTAGCTTCTTTTTAGTGGTACTTGGTGAATTATGCTTATCACCAGTTGGATTATCAGCAACTACTAAGCTAGCACCTGCTGCATTCTCAGCTCAAACTATGAGTCTATGGTTCTTATCAAATGCATCAGCACAAGCAATTAACGCACAAATTGTAAAACTATATTCTCCAGATACAGAAATCATTTATTTCGGAGTTATCGGTGGAATATCAATCTTACTTGGTTTAATTCTATTTGCTACATCGAAAAAAATTCATACATTTATGAGAGGGATTAATTAAGAAGTCCTTACTCTATTAAAAACCAGCTCTTGTCGGACAAGAGCTGGTTTTTTACTTTATTTATTCCTATCAGCATATACTGCCATCGCATCACGCATAAATACAGCCAGACCTTCACCGAACTGATCGATGTTTTTTGTAAAGCGTTTATCGTCAACGTACATTTGACCAAGCCCTTTAAATGCATCAAGCGAATAGTTACCCATTCTGTTCAGGAAGTCATACCATTCTTTAATCCCCTCTTGTGCTACATCAGATTCTGGTGACTCATGACGAATCGCTGCCAAATTTCTATAGATACCGTTAAACTCATCTTCAAAGTCCTTCCTCTCACCTTTTGACATATTGTTTATTTTGGCATTTGACTCATCAACAGCCTTATCCCCCCAACGTTCACGTGCTTCTTGTTCATACGGATTGTGGCTAAAATCAAATCCTTCAAATTTTTCATTATTTGACATTTCAATTTCTCCTTTCGCATGTTGAATCGTTTTATCAATTGTAGAGATCATTTTATCGAGGCGTATCCGTTTTTCAACTAGCATTTTTCGATGCAATGCTAATGCCTCTCCCCGGTCAAATGATGGACTACTGATAATTTCCTTTATTTTCTTCAAAGGGAAGCCAAGTTCTTTAAAAAACAATATCTGTTGTAATGTTTCAAGTTCACTATTAGAGTATAGACGATATCCAGATTCAGTCGTATTTTTCGGGATTAACAACCCAATTTCATCGTAATGATGTAGTGTGCGCACACTAATTCCAACTAAATCCGCAACCTCTTTTACTTTCATTGTTGTAACCTCCCTTCAATGATTACTATAAAGTATCACGTAACGTTAGAGTCAACATAAATTTCAAATTTATTTATTGGCTCTTTTCTGTTGTCTTCTAACCTCGTAGTTTCAGTAAAATGCGGACTTATATAACAATTCTTATTCCACTTAATTGCCCGTAAACGTAAATACAAGTGGAGGAAATACATGGAGACTCCTGCGGGAAAGCGAAGACGATGAGACCCCGTAGGAAGTGGGGTTCTTCCGAGGAGGCTCATCGCGAGCCCGAGGAAAGCGGAATGTATTTCCGGAACGGCGGCATAGCTTTCAATCTTCGTCGCATTTTATGTAATACAAAACAACAATCTTTTTGAAAACAGCCGATTTATTTTCTAAACAAAACATAAATAAAGCCACCATTCATCTGAATAGCGGCTTTAGCAAAACAGTTATTGATCCTCAGTTGATACCTCTTTTTCCTTAGCCACAGCACGATATACAAAAAGTGACATGATAAATGCAATAACCGATATACCAAAAGTGATAAAATAGACTAGCTCTACTCCTGACACAAGTGCCTCACTAATTGTTGTCGGATCAGTCGGAGTAGCTGCTTTATCCAAAAAGCTCTTTTGTTTTGCGCTCATGATGCTAATGAATACCGATACGCCAATAGCCCCGGCAACAGGCTGCAAGGTTGTCATAACAGCAGTTCCATGCGGATACAGATGTTTGGGTAATTGATTTAAACCATTGGTCTCAGCAGGCATCATGATAGCCGAAACAGATAGCATCAATAAAATATAACCAATAACGACCACCCAAAAAGGAGTATCCATATCTAATCTACTCATCATGAACATGGTGCCACTTAACACAATTGTTGCAGGAACCATCATTACCTTGGGTCCATATTTATCAAAAAGTGATCCCATTACTGGTGACATAAGTCCGTTTAAAATACTTCCAGGAAGTAGAGTTAATCCCGCAGCTGCAGCTGTTAATGCTAGTGGTCCTTGCATATAAATTGGTAAAATAATTTCCGATGCAAACATGGTCATGATAATAATTAAGAACATAATCACCGCATGTGTATACATTGGAAATTTGAATACTCTCAGATCCATCACAGGTTCTGCCAGCCTTAGTTGCCTTAATGAAAATACGAGAATTCCAATTACCCCTACAATTATTGGTATATACGAATTCGGATTGAGAAATCCTGCTTCACTTTGTCCTGCTGAACTGAATCCATATACAATGCTACCGAATCCTATTGTAGAATATACGAGTGAAAGAATGTCTATTGTAGGTTTTGTGACCTCTGATACATTGATTAAATACTTATAAGCAAATGCGATTGAAAATACAGCAAATGGGATTACCGTAATAAATAAAAAACGCCATCCCAAATGCTCTACAATAATACCTGAAAGCGTCGGTCCAATTGCAGGGGCAAACATAATAACAAGACCAACAAGCCCCATCACCTTACCACGCCTATGTGGTGGGAAAATAAGTAAAAACACATTAAAGATAATTGGAATTAATAATCCCGTACCAATTGCTTGAATTAATCGACCTGCTAGTAAAACGGAAAATGTGGGTGCAATAGCACAAATTGTTGTTCCAACTGTAAATACAGCCATTGTTCCTAGAAATAATTGTCTTGTTGTAAACCATTGTAATAACAAAGCCGATGCTGGAATTACAATCCCCATCACTAACATGAAACCCGTTGCCATCCACTGAACAGTAGTAACAGAAATACTGAATTGTTCCATTAATGTTGTTAGGGCAATATTTAATAACGTTTCATTTAAAATCGCAAAGAATGCACCAATCATTAATGAAAGCATAATCGGCATAACTTTTACATTCGGATCTTCTGCTAAATATTCATATTTCTTCTGATTATCATTCGTCATACGTTCGTTCCCCTTAAATAAGTTTTAATAGTAAAAAACAAGCCCCGGCCCGAGCTTGTGAGAGTATAGGGATACCGGATAACTTTCACTAATTATTGAAGGATAAATATTCCATTTACCTTAAACAATAAAAAGAGGAAGATTCAGCTCTCCCTCAACATATCTTTTATATGGTTTTCTAAAAAAAGGCAGACCAATCCCGAATACTCCGCAATCAAGCAGAGCCTTTGCGCTATTCAATTAGCCAAGCAAAGTAGTTAATCGAGATTTAATGAATGCCATTTTGAAAAACCTCCGTTCGAAAATTGTAGCACAATATTAACACGCCTTGATTATAATAGCAAGTGCTTTTTTTACCTACATTCAGATCATTTGTTAATGATACCTAAACCAAACAAACCAGCCTTTATCCTTGCTTTTAGCAACGAAAATTTGTCCTTCTGACGCACTTGCACTTTTTCCTTCCCATTTAGGAAAATGCAGCCTTGCTAACCATGATTTATCCGCAACCTCTTTTCCACAAAAATTCTTGGCCATTTCATAATATACCTCGTCTTTATTGTTATTAATTGTCTCCGGAAAAGGAATGGCTGTTTTCACTTCCCATTCGGTGTACATTTCTGAATATTCACCTTGCTCATAGGTCTCGGGAACTAGCGTCTGTAATGCTTTAAGAAATTCTTTTTTAGCTTTATCCGAGACTTTTACGAGATCACTTGGTTTTGGACATTGAATGGATGACTGTGCACTAACTTCATTTATATGGAACGAAATAGCAGAAAGTATGATTACTAACATCAGTAGTTTTTTCAGGAATTCTCACCTCCATAGATTTACTATCCCGAGTTCCTAGAAAATTATTCAGTCTCGAGCCCATACCACAATAGACTGATAACCATATAGTGAAGAGAAAGACTTTTCGAGGGAGGAAGTTTTTGAAATGAATTATTATCAACACTTATATAATGAAGACGAAAGGCAACAGTTTAATGTCCCTGGTTTTCTAAATAGCTTGTTTCCAGGCGGGGGACAATCAGGATTCCCCGGTGGTCCGCCTGGATTTCCTGGTGGTGGACCCGGTGGATTTCCAAGCTTTCCAGGCGGAGGAGGTTTTCCAGGCGGAGGACAGTCTACTAACGCTCCTACTTCTCCACCGCCATCCTTTACCCCGGTACAACCGCAATTTCAAACCTTTGCAGTCGACCCAGGCGGGATTAGAAGATGCCTTTTTCGCTTCACATATATTTGGTTAAGACGAGATGCATTTTGGTTTTATCCTGTTTTTGTTGGCAGAAACTCAATTGCAGGCTTTAGGTGGACCGGTTTTAGGTGGGTTTTCTTTGGAATTAATTTAAACAGAATTGAAGCATTCCAATGCTATTAATCTTTATTAATGGTAATGGATAAAGATTCCGAGTGTGTATTTTATAATTGAATACACACTCATTTTCTGTCATGCTTTAATATTTAATGCTAAATTATTTTCTATTAACGCTTCATTCGATTCAATAGGGTACAAACTAAGATTTCCTTGATAAACTAAACGGAGATCTTTCAATTTCATCAAGTCTCCGGGTTTAATTAAATTTGGTGATTTGTTAAGTAACCCTATCTTTTCCTTCAATATAGTTGCAACAAATTGAGAACAAAAAAAGGCATTATTTCTGCTGAAGTTTAAATTGAGAATGATAGCAAAAAGACCGAATAAATTATATTTATACATATCTTTTCTTGATTTTATTTGACTAACCTTATTTCGCATTTTTTCATATTCTAATTCTGAAACTGTACAGCTATATATCTTACATTTAGCTTTTTCAAACAATCCTACATTTATTCTTTCTCGAATAAATCCACCAACAAAAGGATTGGAAGGGTTTAAACGACCAAAACTGTATATTTCTTTTAAATTATTACCAAATGAGATCGATACATGATTGTATGATTGCTTGGTGTACAATTTTATCAGTCTTGTAAATAATGTCCCTGTATCTGTGAAAATTATATAAACCTTTTTTTCACAAGCCATTATACAACCTCCCTCTTCTAAATTAACTTTTAAATTTTCTTTTATAAACGAAATAATACATACTCAAAGGCCACCAAAGCACACCAAATATTGGATAAACTGCCCAAATAGTATCTGGAGTCGAAACAGCATTCACACTAATAAAAAATACACTAATTAATATAGTTGCATGAATGGAGAACATAACATCAGATCTCCTTTTAGCATGATATAAAGAAATTGGCCACCATAATATAACAAATGTTGGATATATTGCCCACGGATAATATGGTGACAAATTAATATTTAAGACAACATAGTAAAGAATAATACTTATACTTCCTACTAATGCAACAGACATCTCCTTTGCACGTTTTCCCAAAATCATAAGAATTGGCCACCATATAATGGGATAAACAGCATATAAGAACCATGGATGATTAGGTGTACTTGTATAATTTTCGAAAATCAAATACATAATTATCAGTGCACTATAGCAAACGGATAGCAACTTTTGCTTCTTCTTCTTAACACAATACATTCCAATCGGCCATAGCAATAAAGCTGTGGAAGGATAAATGAACCACCAATCATCTGAACCTGTCAAAAAATTAACAAGCACTAAAAAGATAATAGTCATTATACTTCCTGCAACCGCAAAACCTATATCAAGTTTCCTCATTAAGACCCCTCCTTACTTGTTACGCAACCATTTAAAATACATTGTTAACGGCCACCATAATACCGCAAAAGTTGGATATACAAACCATATAACATCAGGTGTATAATAAAAATTTATAAAAACGAACAGCGAGATAATTAAAAGACTTCCCCATATGGAATAACCAAGATTTAATTTTGTATTATCCTTTTTTACAGATGGATTGATCCCAAGCTCTTTTTTCAAATCACCAATATCACCAAAATCAACAATTGCTTTATTGATTGCATCCTCTTCAGCCTTTCCTTGTTCCATTAAGTCCCAAACTTTTTCTTCCAGGTTTTGTATTACTTCCTGTATAACTGCATTTTTTTGCTCACTTTCTGGAACATCTTTAAATAACTCATTCACATGATTCTTTAACTTCTTCAATTTAATCCCTCCATAAATAAATCGATAATTTCTTTGGTTTCTTCCCATTCTGCTACGGTTTCTTTTAAGTACGCCTTACCAAGTGAGGTGATTCCGTAATATTTTCGCTTTCCACCTTTAGAAACTTTTCCAAAATAAGACTCAATTAATTCCTTTTTTTCCAATCTCTGAAATACCGCATATAATGTTGCTTCTTTAATTTGAAATCGATTATCAGTTCGGCTACTTATTTCTTTAGATATTTCATAGCCATATCTATCCTTTTCTAAGATCAAGCGCAAAATAATCGAATCTAAATGCCCGCGAATAATATCACTTCTAATCATATTGACACTTCCTTATCCTCCACTATTCTATCTGATAGAGTAATAATACCCTATATTACTCTACCTGTCAAAGTAATTTTAAAATAATTGTGATCGCTGAAGGCTGAAATAGGAGAACACAAACACAAAATTAAGTCTGCTCATAAATTATAGAGAGAAGGAGGGATTGTTATGTCTCAATTGGCTTTAATCTATTTAGCATGTATTGTAGCAGGATTTGCACTAGCCAATGTTCCAACTTCAGCTGTTATAACTCCAGGTATTGCTACTTTTCTTGGATTAATAGGCGGACTTGCAATGGTTGTCTTTGCCGCCGCCCTATTATTACTCGGGATAAAGATACTGTTTAAACAGTAAGCCAACGTAAAAAGAGACTGAGAATTTATTCCCTCGGTCTCTTTTACTGATGTACGCTAATTTCTTCTGTTTTTCTTATCAATAACTGGTACTAAAACAGCACAAATAATTGCAGTGTAATAAGGCAAAAATTTAATACCTACTGGTGAATCCAATAAGGTTAAACCAATAATGCCGATAAAACTTGATAATGCGATTCCTAGTATAAAGCCTCCAACTAATCCAACAATTATAGTTAGAAATGATCTCATTAGTTCTCACCTTCTTCTTTGTTGAAAATAAATTTAAAAGTCTTTGTAATCATTACACAAGAAAAGATGAGTAATAAGGCAGCAAGAACTGGATGAATTGCACCTATCCATGGGAGATTAGCAGTCATATTCGCAGTAAAATACATCGAAAAAATTAATACAAATAATCCAGCTAATTGCCAATATGCCCATTTTGGCATCGCGCCTATAAATGCAAACAAAAGCATAAAAATAGGAAGGTTGAATCCGAACAAGTGAACAAAAGTGATGTGATGCATCCAGTTTACAGGACTTACAAAAGTAGCCGCACCTGCTAAAAAGAGCTGTGTAGCAACACAAAATGTAAACAGTGCCGCTAGTATAAAGTAGATAATTCTTCCGAAACGAATTCTTGCGGTTTTTTTCATAATTTTTGTTCCTCCTAAAAAATGATTATGATGACAACTTGCTTGTGACGCTAATTACATCTTACTAATCGTTTCTAAAATAGCCCTTAGTAATTTATTAAATATTTATTAAGAATAACGGGTGGTAACTTTTAATCGATGATTTTCAGGCATTCATTAAAAAAACGCGAATGTTCATATAGAACCTCCGCGTTTGTTAACTTATTGCGCGAGCCCGTGGAAAATGTAGTATTTTCCCGGGTGGTCGCAGGACGCCAAACATGATTTTAAGTTATGCCATATTTTCCGAATAGCGACAAACTATGGAAAAAGAGCATTATTTTTTAAAACGATACCCCACGCCCCATATTGTTTCAATGTATTCTGGTTTAGATGGATCAGCCTCAATCTTCTCTCTAATCTTCCGAATGTGTACTGTTACCGTTGAAATTTCACCCATAGAATCAATACCCCATATCCGCTCAAACAGATGATCTTTACTGAACACTTGGTTTGGATTCATTGCTAGAAAGGTCAATAGATCAAACTCCTTTGCAGTAAATAGTTTCTCTTCTTCGTTGACCAACACCCTTCGCGAATTACGGTCAATAAATAAATCTTTAATCTGAATGTCCTCTTGCTTATTTTCACGATTGGTCAAACGATTATATCTCGCAATATGAGCTTTCACCCGTGCAACCAATTCATTAGGATTAAATGGCTTTACGACATAGTCGTCAGCACCTCGATCAAATCCTCTAATTTTGTCAATATCTTCTTTTCTCGCTGTTACCATTAAAATAGGAATATCGACTGATATTCTTATTTTTCTACAAAGCTCAAATCCATCTATTCCCGGAAGCATTAGATCCAATAAAATTAAATCATATGATTCAGCCAATGCTTTTCTAAGTCCTTCCTCACCCGACATTGCAATATCACTAGAAAACCCATTTACTTCTAAATAATCTCTCTCCAATTCAGCAATACTCTGTTCATCTTCAATAATTAAAACTTTCTGCATTATCTCACCTTCTCATTAAAAGGTTTTTTTAGGGTAAAGTAAATGCTTGTGCCTTCTCCTAGTTCACTTTCCGCCCATATAGCTCCGCCATGTTCTTCCACAATTCTTTTTACAATGGCTAATCCAAGACCACTACCACCAGTTGTGGAGTTTCTCGATGAATCTATCCGATAAAAACTATCAAAGATGAATGGAATTGCCTGCTCATCCATTCCGCTTCCATTATCTTTTATCTTAACAACAACCTGGTCTGTTTCAGATTGTAAGCTAACTTGAATTTTTTTCGTTTCTTTATCCATATACTTCAGGCTGTTTTGAATGATATTCGTTACTACACGTTTTAATTTTTCTCTGTCTGCCTTTACAATATAGGAATCGTCAGGGTTTATGGTAAATAAAACTGAACCCCCATCTTGCTCCATATCGAACCTTAATTCTTCAACAAAATCTGTAAAATACATATGAAGATCAATTTCTTCAAACTCAAAAGATATACGCTTAAGGTCCAATTTAGAATATAAAAATAGTTCATCAATTAATTGGTCCATATCATTTGCTTTTGTATAGATAGTATCCATATAGCGTTCCATTTTTTCAGGTGTATCTGCTACTCCATCACGAACCCCTTTCACATAACCTTTAATAGACGTCATAGGGGTCTTAAGGTCATGTGAAATACTAGCAATCAATTCTTTACGGCTTTCCTCATAATGTGCCTGAAGTGCTTCCGCCTCTTTAAGCCTTAGACGCATCGCTTCAAAGGTGTTGGAAAGCTGCCCTAGTTCATCATTTTTCATCGATTCAATACTAAAATCCAGATTTCCCTCACTTATTTCCGTTGCCGCCTTGGAAAGTTCCCTAATGGGCTTGATAATGCTTTTTGAAACAAAATAAGTCAACATCCCGTTCGTAATGATCAAAATAAGCAACAACCCAATAAACCGGAACATTATAAACGTACTTAAATGTTCTCCCTCCGGATCTCCGTCAAATATATAAAAGATAAAATACCCTAAAATAATTTCTATAAGAAAGAAAAAAACGATCGGAATAATAATCATTGCAATATTTGATATAACTAACCGCTTCTTAATAGACAAGTTATCACCTGCTAGCTCACTATTTGTATTTTATTATGAACGGTAAATCTTAATAGAGTCTATTAAAATTCTTAAATTTTTATTAAACCTAATGCTGCAGAGAGGAAAAAACGGTTATGTTCATAACATAACCGTCCGAAATTTAAACGTCATCACTTGTTATTTTAAAGCATTTTCAATCTGCCTCTTATGATGTTCATCATGTTGAACCAATCCATCAAAGTACTTAAACAAGCTAAGCTTCGTTGTGCCTATTTCTATATCCATATCCCATAATCGATCTGAAATGGATGTAATACTATCGATCATTCGCTTTCTTGAATCAATAAACTTTTGTATAGTTATTTCTTTAGGATTATTTCTGCCTTCAACTGCTGACTGTTGATTAAGCGTTTCAACATCGGGAGGTTTTGGTAAAGGGTTATCTGTTGTGAGATAGGGGATCCTATTTTCTAATACAAATTCCTCCCACGGCACAAAATGACTCACAATCTCGGCAATACTCCATTTATTCACCTCTATTGGCATTAACCATCTTTCATCTGAAAGCTTTCGAAACGACTCAACCCAGTCAATCATATTTTTATGGTGATTAATTATTATTTCCTTTTGTGGTGTAATATTCGGCACCTTCTTTTAAAAATTTTCTCGTATACTATTAATTCTACGGAAATAACAAAATTCCTCTAAACGAAAAAACCACCATTCCAATGAATAGTGGTCCCTCATTCTTATTCGTTTGTAATCTGCTCAACAACCTCTTCCACTTCAGTACGGGACATCTTTTCTTTCCCGCTTTTTAATGCTTTAAGCGTTCGCTTAGCTAGTGCTAACGGAATTTTACAGAACAAAAGAATATTTTTAGTAGTAATAGCATTCATGTATTCATCTGCCAGGGCTAGATTCTTTTCCGTATACGCAAACAAATCGACCCTAGTCCATCCATCCGGAACAAATTTTACGCCTCGTTCGCTATCTTCTTGTTGATTTCGCAAAATGTTAACTGCTTGTAATCCTCGTCCATAGGCAATTGCTAGCTCACGATCTGTTGATGTACCGTCATACCACTCCCATATATCTGAAAGCATCACACCAACTAATCCAGCAACATAATATGTGTAATCATCCAGGTCTTGCTTATTTTGGATATACCATTCTTTCTCAACCCAATCAGCCATTCCTGTAGCCATAACACTGGTTGATTCCTTTATTTTTTCAACTATATCTATGGGACAAACAGTAATCCAATCACCAAGTCGTAACGTCACTTCTGGCAGGAGTGATTCGTATGGCTTCAATAACTTACGATAAGCCTCATTGTCAAATTTAGTTTTTAAAAGTTCACTAGTTGATCTGAGCAATTGTTGCTTTGTTTCAGATTCTAACTCCTCATGATCTTCAATTTCATCTATCGCTCGCATACATAAATATGCTGAGGCAACTGTTTTCTTTAATGTAGGTTTCAATAAACTTATCGGTATGTAAAAGGTTCTACTAGTAAGCTTCAGCATATGCATAGCTTCTTTTTGCAATTTAGCACCTTGACTCAACGGTTGTTCCTCCTTTTATAACTACTGAGGTACTAATAAGTATAACAAAAAATTCTATTTATTAATACGAAATAAGTGTAGAAGGTTTAACATAATTATAGTCCAATTAATTACTTTCTTTTAAATAGAATTTTTTCTTCATTTCGACTATAATTTAGTTAATCTAGGGGGATCAAAGATGAAAACAAGTCGATTTATGAAATTTATTGGCGGTCGTGATTTGCTTTTTGGATTAATTATACTAATACTAATTGGGATTATGATATACATATATGACAAAATTTCGTTTATATTTAATCCTGTTATAATCATTTTTTCAACCGTTGTTCCACCAGTTATTCTCGCTTTTATAGCGTATTATTTATTAAATCCAATTGTGCATTTTTTAGAAAGATTGCATATTAAACGTGTATGGGGCATTATCATCATTATCTTGGGTATTAGTGGATTATTGACTGGCATCATTCTTCTTTCTGCCCCAGCAGTTGAAGCTCAAGTCAAAGATTTAGTGAACAATTTTCCAAACTATTTAAAACAAATGGGAGACGGAATCAAATCTTGGATTCAACATTCCTTTTTAGCCCCCTACTATGAACAAGGCTATACTTGGCTCTCAACCAATTTAAGCGATTTATCTAGCAAAATCGGCAATTATTTAGGCGGTGCTGTTGAAGGATTACGTAATGTAGCTAGTACACTTACAAATGTAGTAGTTGCCATATTTACATTTCCATTTATACTGTTTTTCCTGCTGAAGGATGGCGACAAATTTAAACGCTATTGTTTGAAATTACTACCACCTAAATACAGAGACGATGTTAATCACATCCTAAAAAATATGGACGTTCAAGTTGGTTCCTATATTCAAGGGCAAATCATTGTTGCTTCCTGTATCGGTGTTCTTTTATATATCGGATATCTGATTATTGGATTGGAATATGCGATTACACTTGCGATTATTGCAGCTGTGACAAGTGTTGTGCCTTATCTTGGACCAATGATTGCGATATCTCCAGCTATTATTATAGCGATAGTTGATTCTCCCTTTATGCTTTTAAAACTAGCTATTGTATGGGCAGTTGTTCAATTTTTGGAGGGTCACTTTATCTCACCAAATATTATGGGAAGAACGATGAAAATTCATCCACTGACCATTATTATCGTATTACTGTCAGCAGGTAATTTATTTGGAATTGTCGGCGTTATTCTAGGTATTCCAGGATATGCTATTCTGAAAGTAATCGTTGTATATATATTTGGCAAATTTAAATCACGATATAACCGCTATTATGGCGAGGAATATGGATCGTATGATAAAAGTTAAAGTATTATGGCTGTCCTTTTAAGTGGTAGTCATAGGACAGAGGAACAATGACCTTTTCCGGGACAAGGGGACGAGGTTCCTGTTCCTCTGTCCCGCTAGTACCTCAATTTGAGTAATACTTCTCGTATATCTTTATCTTTCATGATTGTATCCCTATATTTCTGTGTTATTTCGGTCAAGGCAACATCATGATAGAAAAACTCTGTAAAAAATTTCACCAATGGACGTGACTGTGTTCGAATAGACTGCCATTTCATTTCCTCTATTCCCGCAAATAACATCTCCATCTCATCCACAATAAGAATCCTACTTCGCTCCAGCATTGCATGTTCACTATCTGGTACTAGCGTGGAAACAGTAGGTATACTTGTTTCAATTCCTCCTACAGAATGGATGTTAACAATTTTCCCAGACGCATGCTTTGCCTCTAATATAGGAAGATAGGTCGCTAAATCATCTGACCATCCAGACATAAAAATGGATTCATCAGCTTGTTGCAACAAATCCTTCATGATAACTCGGATGGAATGATCATCCTTTAACATCCAAACACGATCATCTACCGGTGTTTCTTTTACTTTCGTATTTCTTAATTCCTCTACATTCATTTCAAAATCAGCTTTTAGCTTTTCAATCATCGAATCAATAGGTAGCGCAGTGTATAGACGTTTCTTCTCAATGGTAGATTCTAGAATGATACCTTTTTCAATCATACGATGAAGGACTTCATACACTTTGGAACGAGGTACTCCAGATCGTTTAACAATTCCAGTCGCATCCAGTGGTTGATCTACTGTTATCAATGATTGGTATACTTGACTTTCGTACTGTGTAAATCCGAATTGTTGAAGCATTGTCTTGACTCCTTGTTTATCAATCTTTGTTCCATCATAGCATAATTCATTCCTTTTATTGTTCCCCCTTGTTTTCTATCAATAATAAAGTTACTATTATAGTGGTAACTTTATTAGAAAGGATTTCAAATTATGGATAAACGGGTTTACTTATTAACAATTGTCTCATTTATAGTTGGGATGGTGGAATTAATTATAGGTGGAATTTTAGATATAGTAGCAAAAGATTTAGAGGTTAGTATCGGGCAGGCCGGACTACTGATAACAATATTTTCACTTGTGTATGCCATTTCAGCACCCATTTTACTAGTCTTAACTTCGGCTGTGGAACGTAAACGATTAACATTGCTAGCTCTTCTAGTATTTTTACTAGGTAATGTGTTGGCTGTAATTAGTCCGTCTTATAGCATTCTATTAATTGCACGTATTATCGCAGCTGCGAGTGGATCCTTATTAGTCGTTTTATGTGTTACGATGGCGTCAAATATCGTATCTCAAGAATATCGCGGTCGTGCTATCGGAATTGTCTTTATGGGAGTAAGTGGTTCACTTGTGTTGGGCGTACCGATTGGATTGATGTTAGGAAACGCATTTGGTTGGCGTGCTCCTTTTATTCTAATTACATTTTTAACTGTGCTTTCTATAGCCGGTGTCTACTTTTTCATGGGTAAAATTGATCCGAAACCAGCTATTCCTCTTAAAAGACAATTAGCAACACTGAAAAATCGTAAAATATTATTTGCCCAATTAACAGCATTTCTTTTTCTAGCAGGGCATTTAACATTATATGGGTATCTAACACCTTTCTTAAAAACAACTTTAGGGTTAGACGGGACTTGGGTAAGTATTGTCTATTTAATCTTTGGTGTTGCGGCAGTATTTGGAGGTGGAATCGGAGGTACGTTGGCTGACCGGTTTGGTTCAAAATCCACAATACTATCAGTTACTGTTGTATTTGGATTATCTATCTTTACTATTCCGCATACAACAGCTATCTTTCCTTTATTCCTATTCGTGATGATTGTATGGAGTATGATGAGTTGGGCAATTACACCGGCCATGCAAAGCTATCTTATTGAAGCATCCCCTGAAACATCTGATATTCAGCAAAGCCTAAATAACTCTGCACTTCATTTTGGTATTGCATTTGGATCTTTAATAGGTGGGATTGTTATTGAACATGCAACCGTTGAATTAAATCCAACTGTAGGCGGTTTGTTTATTATTGTAGCACTTGGAACAGCTCTCTTCTCTATGACTAGTGAAGGTACATTGCTAAAGAAATATGGAAAGACACGAGTATGAGCTCGTGTCTTCTATTAAGGCTTCTACATGATAATTGCGACAATTATTCCATCCACTTTTTATCCTATTCAACGTTCATAATAAGATGCAAGCTTCCTTATTAATTTTTAAGTGCATTAATTACACCCTCCAATTCCTTCGTTAAATCATTTAATTCCTTAGAAACCTCAAGTGTTTTTTCTGTAAGTTGATATTGCTGATCAGTTGAGACAATACCTTCTTTCGTTCCAGAAACAGACTTCTGTACAGATACTGAAATGCTTTTCATTGCTTCATTAATTTTTACTGAAGAGGTAGTTAAATCTTCCGTTAATGACGAAACCCCTTTAACTTGGTCTGCTACTTCATTAGATGTTACGGAAATATGATGGAATACTTTATTGGAATTTTGAGCAATTTCCAACCCACTAGTAGTCGATTTTTTTACATTTTTCATTGATGCTACTGATTGATCTGACTCTATTAAGATCTGCTGAATAATCTCTGAAATATTTTTTGAGGACTCTAAGGACTGCTCAGCTAGCTTTTTCACTTCATTAGCCACAACTGCGAATCCTTTTCCATATTCTCCTGCTCTTGCCGATTCAATAGATGCATTCAACGCTAGTAAATTCGTTTGATCCGCTATATCAGAAATAACGCCAATAATTCCCTCGATAGATTGAGAACGTTGATTAAGTTCTTTCACTGCAGCATAAGATTGATCAACATCCTTATGAATCTCCTTCATCTGTGTTAACAAACTTTCAATTAATTCACTACCTTGATGAGCATCCTCTGCAGATGCAGTGGAGTTCTTCGCCACCGTTTGGGCTGTTTCATTGATATTTTGAATTCCTTCGTCTATTTTTGATATAACTTCCTTATTTTCCTGAATAATTCCTAACTGATGCTCTGTACCACTCGCAACTTCCTCGATTGACGTTGCTAATTGCGCACTAGAATCGTAGGATTGTTTAGCATTTGTTGAAAGCGTTTCTGATACATTTAAGATCTGTCCAGATGTAGAAGCTAAACGACCTACAATATCTTCTATAATGTCCTTTCTTTGTTCTTCTTGCTTTTTTTGATAATATGCTTCAATTCTTTTACCACTATACACTTGCCAGCTTACAGCACCTGATGTAAGGACCAAAAATATAGCGTGCCACACAAACATTGAGAACATGTAATTCTCTACCCCAAACACTAGCTCCGGGAAGAATAGCAATCCCACTATATGTTGTACAGCAAACATAACCGTCATTAACATTAATAGCTTTATCTCCTGATAAAAACCTAATGCAGCCACAACCATAAAAATACTAAAATGAAATTCTATTCGACCACTTCCACCAGATATGATGGCAATACTACCAAAAGTAAATGCTAAAGTAAGTAGAAGGGGGATATATTTGTTAGTTTTATTTTTTGCATACAAAACCATGCTTAATACGAAAAATAAAGTGGGTATTAGTAATAAAATATATAGCGCTTGCCCAAACTGTGCTTCGATTTCATAGGATGTAACAAAGTTCCCTCCACCATGTGAATAATTAAATAAATGAAAATGTCTTCCTAATATGTTGACTAGGATAGCTAATAGTATCACTGCACCAGCCATGTAAAGCATAATTTTATTCTTTTTACTTTTCACCGAACATTTCATCTCCTAACATAAAATTGGGTCTTTTATCATTTTTTATCGGCAAAAAATGCAAAATTTTTAAATATATGTGCCCAAATAAAAAAGCAAAGATCTTCAAAAAGCAAAGATCTTCAAAAAATTTGGTTAACTTGGTTGATGCTACTAATAATGCTCCACCACGTATAGCGCTTGTATCCATGTACAGCTGAACAATTTCTTCTACTACCTTCTGAAAATCTTGCGTTGACTCTGCAAATCGTACCTTTTGAAATAAATTGTAATTAGGATTTGAGCCCATTACCCGGTCCGACAATAAATCAGCCAATTTTCGTAGGACCACCTTCTGACTTCGCATGTTTCTCTTTACGATTTTCGTTAATTCGCCAACCAAAAATGTTTTTAAAGGGCTATCTTCATAGCTTGTATTATCAAGGGTTTGAAGATGTTTATACCGTTTATCTTTACTTTGTCCGTTTCCATCTACTTGAATAAGATAAAAAGACAAATACTGTATGTTAAGCCTACAAATATAAGACCTCCCCCATCAAGGTTTATTTCTCTATCCCTAACGTTTATTTCCATACATGATAAATGTGAAATACGATTTAAGAGGGTAAAAGTTCCATAGCCTTGTTTAATATTTTCTGAAAAATTCATCTCTTTTGCAAACCCTTACATCAAATAATTCTAAAAATTCCTCACAAAACTATTGTTATTATTCACTTTTCGTGTTTATAATGTCTATTAACACAATACAAATGTATATTTAAAATGGACAATAATGAGGTGGGAATGTGAAAAACAATGTTTCAATTGGTTTATTAGGATTAGGAGTAGTTGGTTCCGGGGTTATTAAGCTCATTGAGAACAATCAAGAAGAACTTATTCATCAGGTAGGCTGTGATGTAGACATAAAACGTGTGTTGGTTCGTGATTTGGAGAAAACACGTCATGTCCAAATAGATCAAACCCTTCTCACCACTGATTCAGATGATGTAGTTAAAAATCCAGAAATTGATGTTATTGTTGAAGTTATGGGTGGAACTGAGGAAGCACGTCATTACATATTAGAAGCATTTAAAGCAAAAAAACACGTCATAACTGCGAATAAAGATTTAATTGCCCTGCATGGTCCAGAACTGCAAGAGGCAGCGTGCAGGAACCAGTGTGACTTATTTTATGAGGCTAGTGTTGCGGGAGGAATTCCGATTTTACGTGGTCTAACAGATGGGCTTGTTTCAGATCGAATCCAACAAGTAATGGGAATTGTAAACGGAACGACTAATTATATACTAACTAAAATGAATGAAGAAGGCGTTACATACGACGACGCCCTAAAAGAAGCTCAAGATCTTGGATTCGCAGAAGCTGATCCTACTGCGGATGTAGAAGGGCTAGACGCCGCAAGAAAAATGGCTATTCTTTCGCGGTTAGCTTTTTCAACAGATATAGAACTAGAGGATGTGGAAGTTAATGGGATATCCAATCTTTCGTTAAGTGATTTGCAATATGGGAAACAGCTTGGTTACACGATGAAATTAATAGGTTTTGCTAATTGCCATAATAAAAATGTAGAAGTGAGTGTACAACCAACATTTCTCGCAAATGAACACCCATTGGCAGCGGTCAAAAATGAATACAATGCTGTCTATGTAAACGGGGAAGCTGTTGGAGAAACAATGTTCTATGGACCTGGTGCAGGCAGTTTACCAACGGCAACAGCTGTAATGTCAGATGTCATCAACGTTATCAAAAATATGCGATTAGGTGTTAACGGAAGACAATTTATTAAGCCTCGTTTTAAGAGTGTTATAACCCCTTCTGACCAGCGTTTTGGGCAACATTATTTACGCTTAGATGTTAGGGATGAGGCTGGTGCTTTGTCTGCAATATCACATCTATTCAATGAAATGGATATAAGTTTTGAACGAGTTTTACAAATACCAAGTAGTAAAAGCAACCTAGCCGAAATAATCTTTGTAACACATCAAACATCACTTGATAATTTTGAAAAGGCAATGTTTAAGCTTGAAAAATTGGATGTAGTGGAAAGTGTAAATAGCTCTTATCGAGTAGAAGGAGGTGTCGAAGAATGAATTGGCCTGGACTATTAAAACAATATAAGGAATTTTTACCGGTAACTGAAAAGACTCCTGCCCTTACGCTTCATGAAGGGAATACACCGCTTATACCTTTTCCATATTTATCAAAGCAATTAGGTGTTGAACTATATGGAAAAGTGGAGGGTGTTAACCCAACTGGTTCGTTTAAAGACAGAGGGATGGTAATGGCCGTGGCTAAGGCAGCTGAAGAAGGAAGTACCTCAGTTATTTGCGCTTCAACTGGTAATACATCCGCTTCGGCTGCAGCATATGCAGCAAAAGCTAACATGCGGGCGATAATTGTCATTCCCAAAGGAAAGGTGGCGTTAGGAAAACTTGCACAAGCCATGATGTATGGAGCGGAGATTGTCGAAATCGATGGAAACTTTGATGATGCGCTAAAAATGGTGAAACGTGTAAGTGAAAATACATCTGTTACACTTGTTAATTCAGTAAATCCATTTCGATTAGAAGGACAAAAAACTGCAGCATTCGAGGTTTGTGAACAATTAGGTGAAGCTCCAGACATCCTTGCCATCCCAGTAGGTAACGCAGGAAATATTAGTGCATACTGGAAGGGTTTCAAAGAATATCATACCAATAGACAAACAGGACTTCCGAAAATGTTCGGATTTGAAGCTGAAGGAGCGTCAGCCATAGTACAAAATAAAGTAATTTCTGATCCTGAAACAATTGCTACTGCTATTCGTATCGGAAATCCAGCAAGCTGGAAACTTGCCATTAACGCAAGAGATGAATCTAATGGAAAAATTGATGCTGTAACAGACGATAAGATCATCTATGCCTTTAAACTTTTAGCACGAAAAGAAGGTATTTTTGCTGAACCTGGGTCATGCGCCTCGATCGCAGGTGTTCTACAGCAATGTAAGAACGGAACTATTAAACCTGGCAGTAAGGTTGTGGCCGTGTTAACCGGTAATGGCTTAAAAGATCCGCAGACAGCAATTGAACAACTAAATATTGACCCTGTCTCCCTGCCAAATGACATTGATGCAGTAACTACCTATATTGAAGATGTGGTGAGGGCATGAAAGCTTTTAGCCTATCCCTTCCAGCTAGCTCCGCAAACATTGGGCCAGGCTTTGATTCGGTAGGAATAGCCTTGAATCGTTATTTAACATTGGAAGTAACTAAGAATAATAAATGGGAGTTTGAGCACCACTCCTATTTACTACCATCTTTCTCCGATTTTAAAGACCATTTTATTTATCAAATTGCTAGGCGTGTTGCAAAAAAGCACAATAAGTCACTCCCAACATGTAAGGTGAAAATTGATAGCGAGATTCCGTTAGCACGGGGACTTGGCAGTAGTGCTTCAGCAGTTATGGCTGGAATTGAACTAGCAAATCAGTTATGTAATCTTTCTTTATCTCCCGAAGAAAAACTTAACTACGGTACCGATATCGAGGGGCATCCTGATAATGTAGCAGCCGTTCTATTCGGGGGATTTGTCATCACTGTTAAAACACTTGATGAGGATATTGACTATTTTCGATTACCCGCATTAAATCTAGATGTTGTCGTGTACATACCTACGTTTGAACTAAAGACAGAGGATGCTCGAAAAGTACTTCCAAAAAGTTTCCCGCGTAAAGATGCAGCCACTGCCAGCGGGATAAGTAATCTTGTCATGGCTTCCCTTATTTCAGGAGATTTTGATTTAGCAGGAAAGATGATGGAACGAGATTTATTTCATGAGCCTTATAGGGCAGAGCTTATACCGAATTACCATCTCATTAAACAAACAGCAAAAAAATCCGGAGCATATGGTACGGTGATTAGTGGAGCTGGACCAACAATGATTTCCTTTG
This sequence comes from Virgibacillus ndiopensis, assembly GCF_900187325.1. Taxonomy (GTDB): domain Bacteria; phylum Bacillota; class Bacilli; order Bacillales; family Amphibacillaceae; genus Virgibacillus_E; species Virgibacillus_E ndiopensis. Next base: position 214,974 of record NZ_FZMZ01000003.1, read on the forward strand.
TACCTAAAGGAGATGGGGAAAATATTGCTAACCAAATGAAAACACTGCTCCCTGCTTATCAGGTCGAAGCATTATTGATTGATTTTAAAGGTATTCAGGTTAAATTAGCTGCCGAATGAACGGCAGCTATGTTCTTTTCAAAACTGGACATCCCTTTCCGTCTTTTTCACAAAACACATAATGCCAGCAACCAAATATAGCAAAGATTGAAACGCGCCTATCGTAAATAAGAACCAACTACTTATTACCCCAGCAGCAATGAATAAGAATCCAGCTAATTTTGCATTCTTTTTAACTTTAACAACAGCAATTAAACCGAAAATAAATGTAACCAAGGAACTAATAATCGGAATCCACAGTAATTGTGCAAATACAAATAAGAAATTATTTATAAATTCGAATTGTGTCGAGATAGGATCTATAATCCAATCAATACTGCTCGTAACGATTACCAATAAAACTAATGCAAATATTGCTATTAATGCATCCATGGCTATTCCGATAATACCTAAGACCCTTTCAACGGTACGGTTCATTCCTTATCCTCCTATATTTTATTTATTTCTATTATATGATTTATCACATACAATATTGAAAAAATCCACTTTAGGTAAGCACCAAAAAACGGAAACTCTCTTTCTACATTTAAGCTCTTATTACATAGTTTGTTGCTGTTTATTATAGGAACTGCGACGTAGCACAAAATCATATTTGATACGCTGCGACCGCTACGGGAAAAATACTACGCTTTCCACGGAATTGCACTGAGCTTTCCCGTAGGTGTCTCTGTTGTATATTTCCATCGCTGGTGTTGTGCTTTTTTAATACAATTGCATTGATGAGAAATAGAATACCATATATTTTCTTACAAGTAGCCCGTATACACCTAGACTCTTGGAGGATGAGTGGCATCGGTGAGACCCCCGAGTGCATAGCACGAGGAGGCTCTCCAGTCGTCCCCCGGAAAGCGGGAGTGTATACGGGCTACGAGTCAGAAAGTAATAAAGAATGCTAAATCAACACAGCATTTACGTCTCATTTATATCAACTTTTTAATAACAAAAAGCAACAATCTTCTTAAAAACATCCTAGAGTTATTTAAATTTCTTCACAATTACAACCTTCAGATAGTCACCTTGAGGAAAGTTAGGTTGCGTGCGAAAATCTACTGGCAACGTGTATTCCTCTAGCACTTTATATGGTACATTCATCTCGCGAAATGCCTTGTTAACAAACCCCTTAAACTTCTTCATTCCAAAAGTTGCATTATTTGTAGAGGCAACAATAACACCATTCTTCTCTGTGATTTCAATTGTATTTTTTAACAGTGCCGGATAATCTTTAGCCGTACTAAATATATGCTTTTTCGAACGTGCGAAGCTTGGTGGGTCAAGAACAACCAAATCAAACTTTAAGTTCTTACGTTTGGCATATTTGAAGTAGTCAAAAACATCCATCACAATAATATCCTGTTGTTCAAAATCAATACCATTTACACTAAACTGTTCGATTGTCTTAGCCTTACTTCGTTTGGCAAGGTCAACACTTGTCGTTTTTGTTGCACCACCAACAGCTGCAGCTATTGAAAATGCACCAGTATAAGAAAAAGTATTTAATACGTTTTTCCCATTCGCATATTTGTCCCGAATCGCCTTTCTTACATCACGTTGATCAAGAAAAATCCCCACCATTGCTCCATCATTTAAGTAAACAGCATACTTCATTCCATTTTCCTTTACGATAATAGGGAATTCACCACGCCCACCTTTTACAAAATCATCGTCATCAATGTACTTGCCTTTTATATTAAAACGCTTCTTTTGATAAATCCCCTTATATTCACCTAGCTCATCCAAGGCACGAATGATATGTTCTTTGAATGAATAAATACCTTCACTATACCAGTTAATTAAATAAAAACCGTCGAAGTAATCAATCGTAAGACCACCGATTCCATCCCCTTCACCATTAAAAATGCGAAAGGCATTCGTATTTGGATCTGTATAGAAAGATTTTCTCTTCTTCAAAGCCACTTCAATCTTCTCTTTAAAAAACCCAAAATCAATTGGTTCGTCTTTCTTGTGTGTCAACACCCAGCCAATTCCTTTATTTTGCTTTCCGTAGTATCCTTTTGCAATAAATTGAAGGTTATTGTCCATTAAATGAACGATAGCGCCCTCATTTATTAACACATTCGTGTTTTTAATTGAATCCTTATTGATCAATGGATACCCATGCTTATAGTTTTTTATCTCATTCGTGTTTACATGTAAGCCGATTACGTTCGTCATAATTTCATCCTTATCTACCATTTTCCCCATTATCGCATGCTTATGGAAAAAGTGAAAGGTTATGGTCATGCCCCTAACAATAGTGGAATTCCAACCGCCAATCCAATAATGACTAGAAACATAATCCACGCTAACGGTCGGGCTAAATTAATTGTCCAACCAATCCCAAAACGTTTTTCCAAAAATAACGCAGGATCATTTTTATTAAAATAAAACTGCCCTAGCTTCCAATAGCGATCATCGTCACGGTCAATGATAGTTCCGTTTTCCCCCGCACTTGTCTTTAACCTGCTTCCCCCTTGCCCAGTTGTGAAGGAAAGAATAATAGCTCCAATTGTTAATCCGATACTAAGGATTAGTGGAAAAGTCGTTAATAATTGTTGATTTATCGGATAAATATAGGACAGTTGAATGAATGAGAAAAGCAAAGTAACTGCAATGCCTGTAACAATAATATACGCAGACCATCTTCTTCTGAAAATCACATTCTTACGCATTGATTCTTTAGGGTTTTCAGCGCTCACCTGTTGCTTTGCCTTTGCAATCATTGTATTAATAAACAGGAATAGTAACGTTAAATAGACTTGCATAATTGGCATCATTAAAACGGTCTGGTATGACTTATCCGTCCAGTTTGTAACATTACCATCAAAATCATATTGCATCGGTATTCTTTTAGGGATTTGATTATAATTTAGAAATGTAATTACCATTGTCACGATTGCAACAACAAACGGTACAATAAACCACAGATTGGAATGATTCAATTTTTGATCACGAAAGCTCGTATTAATGACAACAAGCTGTGATTTTTGTTCAGACCAATTCTTTTCTTGTTTTATTTTTTTCATGTTACGGTGAAACACTATATATACAATAAAACTAAAAATAATATATGCGCCAATCAATATCCCAAACTGGATACTCATCATTTCTTCATCATTCCTAAAGGATGAAGACAGTAAAAAAAAGACCACAATCACTAAAAGACTCAGAATCCCTGTAACTAAAACATACTGCTTACGCATTCCTTTTAGTTCCGGACTAATGTAGACTTCCTCTGGAATGGTGACTCCAAAGCTTTCTGTCCTTCTAGTCAAATAAGGAATAAACATTAATGAAATGAAGACTGGAACCATAATTGCAATTAACAAAAGAATATTCAACGAACCCATTTATTTCTCCTCCTTGAATTCTTGAAATAATTGACTACAGAGCCCAACAAATTCCTCTTCACTAACTCCACGACATACAGATTCAGCAATTAACGGATGTAACGTATTTTTCAACTGCAATCGATAACTTTTGTCAGCTTGAGGTACACCTTCCGGATTAACTACCACACCCTTTTGCCTGTGAATTAAAATAAATCCTTCTTGCTTTAGTTGCTGATATGCCTTATTTACAGTGTGAAGATTAATTCCAATATCTGCTGCCATTGATCTTACTGAAGGCAAACCTTCGCCAGGTTTTAACTCTCTTTTGGCAATACCAGCAATAACTTGATGTTTTAATTGTGTATAAATTGGTTCCTTGGATTCAAAGTCTAGATTTATATACACATCGACGCCATCCTTTCTGCACAGTCATGTAATAACTGTTATATTTATAGTATAACAGTTATTACATATTGTCAACCAAATCATACACAATAAATAATTAAGTACCCGCTCGTTCACTTGTATATCCTTCTATATGGTAGTACTATTGTATTCGTAACTTCAGATGAAAGGCGTCATAGAATGGATAAACGCGTATATTTTTTAATGATTGTCTCGTTTGTGGTCGGGATGGTCGAATTGATTATAGGTGGATTATTAGATTTAATAGCGAAAGATTTGCATGTCAGCCTTGGTCAGGTTGGCCTTTTAATAACGATTTTTTCATTTATTTTTGCAATTGCTTCACCAATTTTATTAATTCTAACTGCTAACGTAGAACGGAAGCGATTGACTTTAATTTCTTTACTCATATTTTTACTGGGGAACATCGTAACGGTTTTCAGCCCTACTTACAGCATACTGTTTACCGGACGTGTCATCTCTGCCTTGAGTGGCGCACTCCTAATTATTTTATGTTTGACAATAGCCCCAACTATTGTGGATCACAAATATCGTGGACGGGCTATCGGAATCGTCTCCATGGGTGTTAGTGCATCACTCGTATTAGGGGTTCCAATTGGGTTAACATTAGGTAATGCCTTCAGCTGGAGAGCTCCCTTTGTACTTATCACATTGTTAACGATGCTCTCCATTATCGGCGTGTATTTTTTAATGGATAGAGTCGAACCAATACCATCCATTCCAATCAAGAAACAACTGGCAACATTAAAAGACCGAAAAATACTTTTCGCTCAAGCAACAACGTTTCTATTTATAGCAGGACATACAACACTATATGCATATTTAACACCTTATTTAAAAACCGTATTAGGACTTGAAGGAAATTGGGTAAGCATTATCTACCTTATTTTCGGTATTGCTGCGGTGAGTGGCGGAGGAATTGGTGGTACATTTGCAGATCTCTTTGGTACCAAGCGAACTATTCTTACATCTATCATTGTTTTTGCTGTGGCAATCTTTACAATCCCATACATAACTTCCGTATTAGCTGTATTTTTAGTTGTATTGGTTATTTGGGGTATGATGAGCTGGGCAATATCACCAGCAATGCAAAGCTATCTTATTGAAGCTTCCCCCGAAACCTCCGCTATTCAGCAAAGCCTTAATAATTCTTCACTTCATTTAGGGATAGCGATTGGTTCATTAATTGGTGGAGCAGTTATCGAACAAGCCTCCATCGAACAAAATGTAACTGTTGGTGGATTGCTGGTAATTATCTCTCTTGGTACAGCACTTGTATCAATGTATAGGGTTAAATCCGCTACAAAAAGATATGGAAAAAGTCGAATATAGTACAATGCCTTTTTTATTGTGCATCAATTGATATCAAGCATAGTACATACCAACGCGAACCTTTCAAAGGATAAATTGGTACTACAGGTAGCAAAACATATACTTCTAAATAGTTGCTTTGTTCAGGTAAATCAACTGTAAATGAAAAGGAAAGTATGTATTCAGAAAGCGCCCATTAGAATCTAAACCTAATGGGTGCTGTTTTTAATTTAGGCTATTTTCTTGAAGAATGTTGCTTGTTCACATCCTGAATCTTATTAAAAAGTTGATATAAAATGCGACGTAATTTTGCGCTTAGCCAACTTCCAGAAATATACTTCGCTTTACGTTTACAGGCCATTCAATGAAATAACAATTGCTAAATAAGATCGCAATATACCACATCACTAGTCCGGGTGAGCGGAGGGTGGTGACTCCTGCTCAGAATAGCGCGTGTCCGAAGACCCCGCAGAGTGCTTTTCGAGGAGGCTGAGGCCGTGCCCATGGAAAGCATCCACCCATAGCGATCCCGGACGGAGGTCGAGCATTGGGCGTAATTATAGAAAGTATTCCATTAGTTATGTCGCATTTACTATAAATAGCAACAAACTATGTGAAAAATAGCCTTAATTTAAATCCATCTATTACACTATGTTTCGTAAAATTCAACGATTGACACAAATTTGTACTTGTTCTCTCATCCATTGCTCCTATCCATTCATCATTGAATTTGACCTAATGAAAAATGCAAGTTACTTTTCCTCAACGACGTTTTAACGAATTCATAAAGACAAGGGGCTTAAAAAGAAATACAATACAAATACAAGGAGATGGAGGAGGTTATATATGAAAGTATCACTCGATATCGACAATAATCATGAGCAAACTCATGTAACGATTCAATGTAAAGAAATGGATGACTTTATTAAAGAAATTCTTGATTTCCTTAAAGGGAGAGAAACGGAATTTATTGTTGGGCGAAATGGTGACATGCAGCACATTTTACAACCAAATGACATTCACTATATTTATTCCAGGGAAGACATCGTATTCGCAGTCACCTCAGAAGGACAATTCAAACTAACAAACAAACTGTATGAACTTGAAAACATTTTACCTTCCAAACAGTTCATTCGAATTTCAAAGTCAGTTATCGACAATCTTTATGAACTAAGTCGTTTCGAAGCTTCATTTAATGGAACACTCTGCGTATATTTCAAATCAGGCGTAAAAGAGTATGTATCAAGGCATTTTGTGCGTCAAATTAAAGAAGCCTTAAAAATGAACAACAGGAGGACTAGTAAATGAAAACATTTTTATTCAGGAGTATGATTGGAATCTTTTTCGGTGCTTTCGTATCAGTTGTGATAACATATGCTTTCATTTATTTTGGCAGGTATGAAACGATTGACAGTGGAATGTTTTTCAGAAATTCACTAGGTTCTATATTTTGTGGATGGTTTTTTTCAACTTCACCTCTTTATTTTGAACTACCTTTTCTTAAACTACATCAACAGACAATACTTCACTTCATCACTGTTACGATACTATTTTTTATTTTATCTGTAGGAATTGGATGGATACCATTCCATATAAAAAGCATACTGATTACAGCCATATTGTTTATCGTGGGTTATGTAATTATGTGGTTATGTTTTTACCTTTATTTTAAAAATGAAGCAAAAAAACTAAATGCAGAGTTGAAATAAATCTACACCTATTCTTACGTTAAGTTATCACATTTCCTAAATATGTTAGGAGGGATTAGTATAGAATATATTAGAGATTATGTTATGTACATGGCGATTTTTGGTATATTTAGTTTTAGCTGGTTTGGTTGGGCTCAAGAAAACCCTCGAAAAAGCTGGAGGAAATACATTGGGATTGCTTCGGGACTTTCACTATTAGTGGGGGTACTAGTAATCTACCTAAGTGTGATTAATTGGAATAAACCTACCGTCTTATCAGATTCAAGTGTATTCAACAATTACTTAACTTTTGTTTATCTTGAATTCCTTATAGCAGGTATCGGAGCTATCTTATTAATAAAATATAAACAAAAAGATTATATTTCCCCTTGGGTTGCTTTTATAGTAGGTGTTCATTTTATCTGGTTAAAAACTATCTATCAAGACTTCAGTTTATATGTATTAGCAACACTATTGGTTGGAATCTCCCTTATCTCATTATTTTTTTCCAAAAAATTAAACGTTGCTACTAGTGCTATAACTGGCATTGGCGCTGGTTCCGTTCTGTTTTGCTTTGCCATAATAGGGTTAATTCGATTTTTAATAGCATAAATTAATGAGGCAGGGACAAAAGTAAAATAATCAATACTAAATACGAACAATGTACAATTTAGCAGAGGAAATATACGTAGACTCCAGCGGGAGGAAGGCTTCGGTGAGACCCCGAAGTGCGTTAGTACAAGGAGGCTCACCAGCCGCCCGCGGAAAGCGAAGTATATTTCCGAATCGAGTTAGTTGCACCAACTATAATTTCTAGTTGATCGGATTTTTCTTTGATAAAACACTTATGTCCCAACCTCATTTTTTAAATAATGACGTAAGCAATAGACACTTTTACATAGCCAGCCATCCGCTTTTTTTATTTACTCTCCTACACCAAGTGTTTGCTTTGCCATTTCTTCATAATCTTTCAAACCAGATTTTATCGCAAATTCTGCAATACCCACTGGATATGCAGCAGCTAATTCTACAATATGCTCAAACATAGTTGACCAAACACGTCCTCCTGCCCGATGATACTCCTTAATTAGTTCCCTTAGGGCATCCTCACCGAAAGTATTTAAGTGTCCAACAAAATCATTCGCTGGATCAGTCACACAAGCTTCTGTCCAATCAATTAAACCTGTGACATTTGATCTTTCATCAATTAAAATATGACCAGCGTGTAAATCACCATGAACTAGTGCTGTTTGTCTTGGCCAAAGCGAATCATTAGCAATCCATTTTTGCCAGCGTTCCCACAATTTTTCACTAACACCAAACACTGACTTCACTTTATCCATTCTTTCCTTCATAGCTGCTTTAGCTTCTCTAGGTGTTTGCACAGAAAGCCCTGTATTTTTTGCTGCATCATGGTCAATACGATGTAGAGCAACCAATGTACTTCCTAGTGTTTCATGAAATATTTTAGGAACATTCTTTTCATCAATCTCCCATACATACGCTTTGGCTTCTACATCGATTGTTCCAGCAGGAATACCTTTTAGAAGCTTATATGCAATCAACTCATCAGAGAATGTCGTCCAATTTGGTGTTTGTACTGGAAGTTTCCCCTCTATTAAATCCAAAATATCTTTTTCTTTCTTAGCTGTAGGAATTACGTCTTCACGCCTAGGAAAACGTAGCACCCACTGTTCCCCTTTTATGCCTAGAGCAAATACTACTTGAAAGTCAAGCCCTGATTCATTACGTTTCAAGGAGTCTTCCTGAACTAATATCCCCTGTTGCTTAGCTATATTTATCACTTGTTCGTTAGTCAGTGTCATAATTACACTTCCTTTTGTTTAATTTCGGTTGTTAAAAATTGTTCAAATCTTTCAGCATCAGATTTTTTACATTCAACTGTCAATTTTGTTCCATCAGCCTCATATTCCTCTGCTAGAACATGTGCATTTTCATTAAAATACGAAACAATTTGCCCATCTGTAAAAGGAATAAACAATTCACATTGAATAAAATCGTGGAAAATTTCCTTACTTATTTCTTGCATTAATTCAGCCAACCCCAATCTGTTTCTAGCAGATAAATAAACTTTATTTTGCTTAACCTTTGGAAACTTGTGGCTAGTTAAATCCACTTTGTTGTATGCATAAATAATAGGAATATTAGTCACCCCAATACGCTGCAAAATTTCATTTGTAAGCTTTATCTGTTCTTCATGATTTGGGTTTGAAAAGTCAACCACATGAATTAGAACGTCTGCTTCCACCACTTCTTCAAGAGTCGAACGAAATGCTTTTACTAAATGATGTGGAAGTTTATTGATAAACCCTACCGTATCCGTCAGCAAAAAAGTTTGGTTTGTTTCTAGATGTACCTTTCTCACCGACGTTTCCAACGTTGCAAATACCATATCCTTTTCGAACACCTTCTTATCGGTTTGCATTTGGGAAGATTCTAGCACCCTATTCATAATGGTTGACTTCCCTGCGTTTGTATAGCCCACTAGAGAAACAACAGGTAAACCGTTCTTGTTACGCTTTTTTCTTTGCGTCTTTCGTTGATCAATTAAATTCTCAAGTTCCTTATTCATCTGCGCTATCTTTTCCTCGATTTTTCGACGATCAAGCTCTAATTTCGTTTCACCTGCCCCCCTATTCTTGAGTCCAGAACCCCCACCTTGACGGCCTAAGGACTCACGACTGCCGACCAGTCTTGGAAGCATATATTTTAATCTAGCAACTTCTACTTGCAATTGAGATTCTCTCGTTCTCGCACGTCTTGCAAAAATTTCTAGTATCAGCATCGTTCGGTCCATAACTTCACAATCTAATAATGTTTCTAAATTCCTTATTTGTGATGCTGTTAATTCGTCGTCACAAATAATAGTATCTGCCCCTGTTACATTAATCATCTCTAAAAGTTCACCTGTTTTCCCTGTTCCAATATAGTGTGTTTGATTAATATGCTGTAAATTCTGGGTTAACCAATCTTCAATTACAACATTACATGCATCGGCTAAATTTTCTAATTCTTGCATGGAGTACTCGAATTCCTCTTGATTTCTAAGATTTACTCCTACTAATATTACTCTTCTTCTCATATTTGTTTCCCTCCGTAATCTTACATAATAAAAAAACACAGGTTGCCTGCCTGTGTTCGAGTAAATGAGAAAGAATTATATTAAGAGCTTTTTCATAAGCAAATAAGCCTACTACAAGAAAAGACCTTTTAAGAAATAGCTCTTTGTTAAGGAGTGTAATGTTACCAATTTTTCATTTGTATTTTTAGACAACAAAAAAAGGGTAGATTTCTCTCCCTCTTTTTATAGCTTCGTAATATAAAAAGGTTTCCTTAAAAGGGCAGACCAATCCCGTTTACTCCGCAACATCAGGCAGAGCGTTTGAACGTATTTAATTAACGGTTCAAAGCTTGGAATCGAAGTCTTATAGATGCCACTTGGAAACCCTCCGTTCTCTTTAGATTAACGAAAGCATAACACAAAAAAATTGGAAAAACAACTGAAAATTTTGTTATCTATACATATCATGGGTTGGATTAAATAAATCCTCATCAGCATTTCTAACAATAGAAAAATGTTCAACATTATAATGACCATGAAGGGTTTTATTATGATGGTCAATAATTTGTTTAGCATCTAAAATAGAGTTGTCTGCTGTGGAATGACCATCACCAACTAATGTAACGTCAAATCCATTCACAGTGGCAGTTCTTACTGCCGTATCTATACAGTGTTCTGTCTTGCATCCCATTATAACAAGATGTTCAATTTGATTTTCTTCTAAATAATTCTTCAAACCTGTACCGTGGAAAGAATTCGTTGCTTCTTTATTAAATAGTTTTGCATGGTCAGGAACATAGATATCCTCGTGAATTTGAAATCCTTTTCCCTTCCCTTCACTTACGTCAAGATCCCGAACAAAAATAAGCAAAACTTGATCACGTAAAGCTTTTTTTATGACTTCGTTAATATTCGTAAGTAGCTGCTGTTGATTAAAAACACCTTTTTCTTCTTGGTTCCCGGTAATTAGCTCTGCCTGAGCATCAATAACAAGTAAAGCATGTTTCAATAAAATACACTCCTTTAATTTTGGCTACTTTCTATAAAGATTGTTGCTTTTTCACACATTAAATCTTATCTAATAGTTGATAAAACCGCGACATAACAGCAACGTGATTTCCGCTCCGGGCAATCGCGCAACTTGAGCTGGCTGGTGAGCCTCCTCATGCTGTCATACTCTGGGGTCTAGCGAAGGAAAAACACAAAAACTCCTGCGGGAAAGTTTATCGCGAGCCTTTGGTGCGCGTAGTGTTTTTCCGTAGGGTCGGTAGGGCGCCAAACAAGATTTTAAGTTATATCATAGTTTCTATAAATAGCAACACACAAGCAGAAAAGAGCCTTAATTTTAAATTAGATCTATTCGACTCGCACCGTATCTATTTTAATTGTCATATAAAATCGCCTCAGTTATAGTTTGATACTATCACAATAACAGAGTATTTTGTTGATTATTTTTTATTTTCTCACTTCTCCATTTTAAAAATCCCGTCACTTGCACCCAAAGATAAGACTTAAGACTTACTGATAAATATTGCTAAGGGGGCTTATTTAGCTAAAGTTCTCTCGTTATTATTAAAGAAGAATTTAGGTTTTCTTAAGATTCCCTTAACCATTTCTTATGTTTCACAATATATACTAGGTACATAAGGAAAATTCAACACTCGGGAGTGGGTTAAAATGGAAAATGAAAAAGTATATATACTCCTGACTGACACAGGAACGATTTTTACTAGAATGATAAAATTCTATACAAAAAGGCCATATAATCATGCCTCTATATCTTTTGATTCGAATTTAGATGAAGTTTACAGTTTTGGAAGAAAAAATGTTAAAAACCCATTTATCGGTGGATTCGTTAAAGAAAATATTCAGGAAGAACTATTTAAAGATGCGACATGTGCAGTTTTTTGTTGTACTGTTACAAAGCACCAAAAACAGAAAATGAATGAGTTCATACAAAAGGTCGAGGAAAATGCTCATCTCTATCGTTATAATTTAATGGGGTTATTTGCCATCATCCTAAACAAACAACTGATAAGAGAGAATGCCTTCTTTTGTTCCCAATTTGTTGCAACAGTTTTAACAGAATCGGAAACCATTAAGTTCTCAAAACCTCCATCACTTATGACCCCCCATGATTTGCAAAAATCACCTGACTTTCAATTAGTTTATAATGGGAAACTTGAAGATTACATTCATGCAAAAACGAGGAGAGGTTCATCAGACATTACATGTTCTGGTTCAAAGGCAATTCCTGTGTAAATAAGGGTACTGTAAAATGGATAATCATCCTTAACTTTGATAAAATCGGTCATAGCATTAATGAAGAGGTGATAGAATGAAAATTGTCTCAATCGAACCAACACCAAGTCCGTATTCTATGAAAATCAATTTGGACGAACAATTAGCTGATGGTAAAACAGAAAATTATAAGGTAAACGATGATCTTAGTAACGCACCTAATTATATACAAGAGTTATTTAATATAAATGGAGTTAAAGGCATTTATCGTGTTATAGATTTTATCGCACTTGAACGCAATCCGCGTATCACTTGGGAGGAAATTCTTCCAGAAGTTCGTAACGTATTAGGTTCTGTAGAGGATGTTTCGAATGAATTTATAGATAACTCTACAGTAACTGACGAACATTTTGGGGAAATTAAGGTTTTCATCCAAAAGTTTCGAAATATACCCATACAGGTGAAGTTGGAAGATGGTGAAAAAGAACACCGTTTCGGACTACCTGATAGATTCATGCATGCAACAATGGAAGCGTCTGAGGCTTCTGATAATATGTTAATGGAAAGAAAATGGGTGGAACAAAACCCGCGTTATGGAGATGTAGATGAAATAGGTCAAGAGGTAGTTGACGAGTTAGCTGCAAGTTACGATTCAGAACGACTGACCGAACTAATGAAGCTTGCTTCTGCAGGTGAATCTACTACAGAACAAAAGTCAGGGAAAAAGGTTACACTCGAAATGCTTGATAACCCAAACTGGAAGGATCGCTATGCGGTTTTAGATCGGATGGACCCTACGTTAGACGACTTACCAGTTTTAGATATAGCACTAGATGATGGAAAAGCTTCAATCCGGAGACTCGCTACTGCCTATCTTGGAATGATTGAAGAACCTGAAGTACTCCCATTTCTATATAAGGCATTAAAAGATAAAGCAGTAAATGTACGACGTACTGCTGGCGATTGTTTATCAGATCTTGGTTTTAAAGAAGCGATACCAGAAATGATAAATGCATTATCAGATTCAAACCGGCTTGTACGCTGGCGTGCTGCAATGTATCTATATGAAGTTGGCGATGAATCAGCTATCCCTGCATTGCAACAAGCAATAGAAGATCCAGAATTTGAAGTACGTATGCAGGTGAAGATGGCATTAGCTCGAATTGAAGGCGGAGAAAGCGCAAAGGGATCTATTTGGCATCAAATGACCGAGGCCACTAAACAAAAGTAGAATGAACTACCATTTGATATAGAAATCAAATGGTAGTTTTTTATAAAGGCTGTTTTTTGGAAGATTGTAGCTTTTTCACATGCTGAATCTTATCTTACTTAATAGTTGATATCAAATGCGACGTAATAACGCTGTGTTGATTTAACACCCTTTATTACTTTCTGACCGCAACCCGTATACACTCCGCTTTCCAGGGGGGGGTGGCTGAACTTAAGTGATGAAGGTTACGGAATTATAGAAGCTCAATCCAAGCGAAGGGAAAACACGGTGACTCCTACGGGAAAGCGAAGACGCAAAGACCCCACAGGGAGCGGTCTTTACGAGCGATGAGGCTCAGCGCGAGCCCGTGGAAAGCGTAGTATTTTCCCGTAGCAGTCACAGCGTATCAATATGATTTTTGTTATGGCACATTTTCTATAAACAGCAACAAACTATACAAAAAGAGCCGTTATAAAAGCATTCCCAAACCTCATTAAAATCCACAAGTTGACAACTAATCAAATAACCATTAAAATTGTTTTTAATTCAAAATACCTTAATTCATAATAAATTCACGGAGATGATGATATGAGTGAAAATTTATCGTTAAAAGCTTTTGTTATTTTAATGAAATCTGCTAAATCTGTTGAAGAAAGAATTAAAAAGGATATTAAAAGTTACGGTGTGAGTACAACAGAATTTGCCATTTTAGAGGCATTATACCATAAAGGAAACCTAACTGTTCAACAGATATGCAACGCAGTTCTCATCAATAGCGGATCCATTACCTACGTTATCGATAAGCTACAAAAGAGAGACTTACTGGCACGTACTGCTTGTAGCAATGATAGAAGAGTTGTTTATGTTCAAATAACTGATCTGGGAAAGAAATTGATGGATGAAATTTTTCCAAAACATCAAGAAGTAATTGAAAAAATATTTGAAGATATAAACACTGATGAAAAGCAGGCAATAATCAACACATTAAAAAGAATTGGTCTGAAAAAAGGGAAGGAGGATAAATATTGAAGCACCTATTCCAGAAAGGAAATGACCCATCGAAACCAACGTTACTATTGCTCCACGGTACAGGTGGTACTGAACGCGACCTCTTACCACTTGCTGGTGAAATTGATAAAGATGCAACTATTTTAAGTGTACGTGGTAATGTCCTTGAAAATGGCATGCCACGCTTTTTCAAGCGATTAGCTGAAGGTGTCTTCGATGAAGATGATTTAATTTTCCGTACGAAAGAATTAAATGAATTTCTTAATCAGGCAGCCAAAGAGAATGGATTTGACCGTAACAACATTATAGCGATTGGATATTCAAATGGTGCTAACATCGCGGCAAGTTTATTATTTCATTATCAAAACGCTTTAAAGGGGGCAATTCTGCATCATCCAATGGTTCCAAGAAGAGGCATTACGTTACCAGATTTATCAGGTAAGCATGTATTTATTTCAGCAGGTACGAATGATCCAATTTGTGCCCCTGAAGAGTCTAAAGACCTTTATTCTTTGTTGGAACAAGCAAATGCAAATGTAGAACTTCGCTGGGAAAACAGGGGCCATCAGTTAACTTATAATGAAGTAGAAGCCGCTTCAAAGTGGTACCAAAATATCTAGTTATTTAAAATCGTGAAGCTGTGACTAATGCCTGCTTCACGATTCCTTTTTAGTCAACACCAACAATTTCGCTTCTTCTTTCCAAGATTGCTACATCACGCCAAACTCCATTCAATTTTCCAATCCGCTCTTGATGACCAGTTAGCTTAAACCCAAATTTTTCATGTAATTTAATACTAAAGGTGTTTTCTGGAAAAATACCTGAACGTAATGTCCAGAACCCGTTCTCTTCACTTGATTCGATTAATGCTTCGAGTAATTTACTTCCAATTCCTTTACCAGTACTATTTTGACTAATATAAATACTTACCTCTGCCACACCAGCGTATGCACATCTGCTTGATACAGGACTTAACGCAGCCCACCCCAGTACATTACTTTTCTCACGCGCAACTAATCTGCACTGTAATATGTGCCCTTTGTCCCATTCCTCCCAAGTCGGTGCTTCCTTCTCAAACGTTGCATTCCCGGTGTTTATCCCCTCTATATAAATATCCCGAACCTGTACCCAATCTGAGTCTAGCATTTTATCTATTAAAATCATTTTAATCACCTATATCTTGTAATGGTATTTTCGATAATACTAATTTAAAAACTTCTTCCCCTCCAAAAATTTGACCAGTGGCTACAAACCCATAGCTTTTATACAACTTCCTTGCAACATAATTATCTGGAAAAACCGTTAATCGTACTTCTTCACATTGCGGAAACTTATCCTTTATCCACTTAATCATTTCTATTAATGCAAGCTTACCATAACCCTTCCCCTGATACTTCTTCAAATCTACCTTCATGATCCGTTTCTCCCTCAATACTCTAATTTTCTATCCAAAATCTCCGCTTCACCGTTCCATCCGTATCTGTAAAACTTTCATCCTCCATACCACCATTATTAATAATTACTTTAGCCGACCCAATATTGTCTTCATCACACGTTACTAGCACTTGGTTAATATCTAACTCCTTACATTTTTTCAATGCTCCAGCTAGAATGAATGTTGCATATCCTTTTTTTCGTTCAGATGGACGAGTACTATACCCAATGTGACCGCCAACATTCCGTAAAAAGTCATTCAGTTTATGGCGAATGTCAACCATAGCAACAATTTTGTCATTATCATCGACTAGAAAATAATTAGTACTCGGCAGCCATTTTTCATTACCTGCTTCTCGTATTGCTAACGCCTGTAAATACGCGTCATACGTCTCATTAACCGATAAGTCAAAACTACTCGGTACCATTCTGGATGTGCCCCATTCTTCTACATAGCTTCTATGTTCATCTTCCCACTCTACTGATGGCCTGATTAATCTCATAAATATACCCCCATTTCCAAAAAACACGCTATTGATTATAAACTATCACAATCAATAACGTGCTTCTTGAAAATACTTTTTTATTTACTTTTACGAATTTTAATAAACCCATCTATGGCATCCCATATTAAACCAATTACTAGTAATATAAAAATCCAAAATGTGGATTGTTCCCAGATCTTACTTACTGTCCCATACGCCTCACTACCTTCAGAAAGTAAGCCTGCTTGTGTTAACTCAAGCATGAAATTCGGGTTCCAAAATTCTGGACCATTAATCATAATTACTACAGTTACTAATGAGATCAAATTGACTATTACAGTATAGATGACAAGTCTAAACGTCCACTTCCCATAAATGAGCTTTAAACATTCTTTTATTATACCAAACCCAAAAATGAGAATAATAAAGAACAGATAAGAACCATACGTTTCTTCATTTAAGAAAGGGACAACACCAGAGAATTCATCATGAAAAACCCAAACACCGAAATATTCATTGGAAAAAGCAAGAATTACCATTAACAACGTATAAAATGTAATACCTACAATTGGTTCATATCGTTTGATTTGCCGTTTTTCATCCGGAATGGGCGCTAGGTCTGAAGGACTCCACTCCTTATCGAATTGTAAATCTTTCGCTTTAACTCCTCCAAAGTATTCTCCAAGTACAAATCCAAACGTGGTCCAGCCAAAAGCCGTTGGAATTACTGTAACAAATGAAACAATATACTCGATGAAATGATCCAAAATAGAAATTGGATCTAGTATTATTTGTATAATGAATCCAACACTTATTGTAGAAACAACAGAAATCAAAACAATCTTTAATACCATAATGTACGAATCAAAAATTTCCGGTCCAATTAAATATTTTTTGGATCCTCGGTATTTTTGTGCCAATAGCTTTGGATTACCCAATTCCATTAATACTTCTTCCACATCTTTATCCGTAGCTTTCCTGCCCTGAGTGCGCTCATCTAACATATCTTCAATGAGGCCGCGAAGTTCTTCTGCAATATCTTCACGTTGTGATTGTAGCAATCCTTGTGTAACCGCAAAAATATACCTTTCAATCATCTCCATTTTCCTTTCCTCCCTTTTCATCAATTAAATGATTTAAACTTGAAACAATACTTCTCCACTCAACACAAAGCTGGTCATACACTTCTTTCCCTGTTGAACTTAGTAAATAATACTTCCGGGGACGTGCTTCATTCGTATCCCACTTACTGTCTAATAACCCTTGCTTTTCCAGCCTTCTAAGAAGCGGATATAATGTACCAGGCTCCACGTCTACTCCATTGTCCCCTAACAAAGAAACAAGAGAATAACCATACTGAGGTTCCGACAATTGGCTAAGTACACCAATCGTAATGGTTCCACGCCGCAATTCCTGCATCAATTTATCAATTTGTTCATTTGCATCACTCATATTATCAACTCCCGTTTTCATTATAGTGTATGTCACACACTATTGTAAAGTGTATATTATTATATTATGCATTTTATTTAAATATAAAAAGCTCCAGGACCTAAAACCTAGAGCTAACAAGGATTTTCTGCTATTATTATCACTAACAAACAATTTTAGGAGAGAAAAAACATTGAAGATTTACGTTGATGCCGATGCCTGTCCAGTAAAAGATACGATTATATCCATTGCTAAGGATTACCATATTCAGGTTATTCTTGTGAAAAGTTTTTCCCATTTTTCCAATACCGAGCAACCACCAGGTGTAGAAACAATCTACGTTGATACTGGTGCAGAAGCCGCAGATTATCGGATTATGAAATTGGCTCGAAAAAAAGACATTATTATCACACAAGATTATGGTCTCGCCTCACTTGGATTAGCAAAGGGATGTATAATCCTTCATCACAAGGGCTTTACCTATACGAATGATAACATTGATCAACTTTTGCAAACACGCTATGCAAGTGCAATGGCTAGAAAAAGCGGCAAACGCACAAAAGGTCCTAAGGCATTTACCGCTGAGGATGAAAAGAAGTTTAGGGAGCTTTTTATAAAAACGATTCGTGAAATGGATGGGCGATAGGAAACCTAAACCATACTATTTAAACAATCCAATTTCCTTCAGACTAATTCGTAGCCTATCAATCGTCCTTCTTAATGTAGTCCGATTGTCAGGAAGTAAATCAACACCAGCCAGTGTACCAATAGTTTCTACAACTTCTTCTACTGGCATCGTGTCTGTTTTTATATGTTCTTTAAATTTGTCACTTGATAAATGTTGAATTCGTTTCTCAGCCTGCTGGTATGCCCAGGAATTTCTACCTTCAAGTCTTTTTCTTAACCGTTTTTGAATCGTTTGCATTGATGTGGATAATGTAAAATGCTTTACCAAACTCCCGGTCTCTCTCAACCTACCAATTATTTCATCAAAATATACCTCACTTGTAATTGTCATAGGCACAATAATAATTCCAGCATACCCCTCAGAAATTTGTTTCAACAATTTGAAGTTTTCTTCTCGCCATAAAGGATAATCTTGAAAATCATCCTTTGATATAGCTCGTGGTACATTTTTCATTAATACATATCCGAACCTTTCCGGATCATAAACAAATGAATTTTTTAATCTTTTATGCAGTTCATAGGCAGTAGTGGTTTTACCTGATCCAAACGTACCGTTAATCCATATAATCAAGAAATCATCCCTTTATCCGAACAGTTAGCAATATATTCTATTATAGTTTATTTCACCTTATCTTTGCTCGTCTTTTTCGACTTTCTTTTCTGGATGGTGCTGTCGTATATAATCTTCTTTCCTCTTCCGTTTTTGGAAATACTTTTGGCACTGGTATTGGTTTTCCCTTCTCATTAACCGCTACCATCGTGAGAAAGGATTCTGTTGTAAGCCTTTCCTCACTTCTAATTAAATCATGTGCTGTCACTTTCACATACACCTCCATTGAGCTTGTCCCTGTATAGGTTACGAAAGCCTCCAATGTCAATGAATCGCCCACTTTTGCAGAAGACAAAAAGTCAACAGAATCAATTGATGCTGTCACAACAGCACTTTTAGCATGCTTCATTGCAGTTAAAGCTGCAATCTCATCAATATAAGCAAGTACCTTTCCACCAAATATTGTATCTAAATGGTTTGTATCTGGTGGTAGTACTAAACGAGTTTGTACGGTTTTAGTTTCCTGTATTGCTATTTTTTCCACTATTACTTCCTCCTTAAAAATTTAAAAAACATCCCCCGAAATTGGAAGATGTTAAAAATGGCACACTAAAAAGACTTTTATTTACTTTAAATCTTAATTAACGTAACACCCTCCTATCTCCCCGTAGGATTAAATGTACTTCCTTATGGCAGGTTTCCTGGCTTGGGATCATCAAATCTTTTTCCTTCCCATCTCATTTTGAAACAGTGGTTATAAAAGGATTCTCCTCTTTACAGTGGCGGGACCGCGTTGGAATTTCACCAACTTCCCTTTTCAACTTTTAAACAAGTCACCATAAGGCAAAAATATTCAATTTTATTTAGTATATCACTTTCTTTATGTTGCAGTTTATTATTTTAACTATTGTTATAATCATCTAATTAGATTATAATCTAATTAGATGATTAATGGAGGGTACATATATGCAACTGGATCGGATCGTTAATTTTCACAAAACAATTGGAGACAAGACAAGAATTCAAATTATTGCCTTACTAAAAGATGGCGCCCTTCATGGGCAAGCAATTGCTGGTAAATTAGGTCTTACTCCACCTACCATTTCCTATCACATTACCAAATTGCGGGAAATCGATGTCATTTATCAACGACGAGACAAAAATACAATCTATTTTCATTTAAACGAGAAAAAACTCGAGTTACTGGCACAGGCAATTATTAAGATTGGAGGCGAAAAAGAATTGGATTCATTTAAGGTTGATGATGAGGAAAAGTTTAAAGTAATAAAGAATTTCCTTGATGCAAATGGCAATTTGAAATCAATCCCAGCTCAACGTAAGAAAAAGCTTATTATTTTAGAACACCTTGTAAAGGGGTTAGAAAAAGGCAGAACATATAGTGAGAAAGAGATTAATGAACATATTAAGCAATTTCATGATGATTATGCAACGATAAGAAGAGAATTTATTATATGCCAATTCATGTTCAGACAAAACGGGGAATATGAATTAAATCCTAAAGAAATGTGGCTGATATAGTCAGTCATTTTTTCGGAAAACTAATTAGATAATTATTAAATTAGATTGATTTGAAAGTAGGTGTGTGTGATGACCAATTGGTCTGTTTGGAAACAAGAAGAAAATTATCAGAAGCTTTTTTGGTCTGGGATTGTTAATGGAATTGGAAACCGGTTTAGCCAAGTGGCCATCCTTACATTACTCTATCAAGTTACTGGTTCGGGTGTAGCGATTGGTCTTCTTTTCGCAATACGTATGGCACCATTTTTACTGCTAGCACCTGTTGGTGGAATGCTGGCAGATCGATTCTCAAAGAAAAAAATACTAATAACAATTGATTTACTCAGGATCCCATTTGCATTATCACCTATACTTGTTCAGAAACCTGAACACGTATGGATTGTCTATGTTGGTGCCTTCTTTCTTGCAGCTGGTGAAGCATTGTACGCTCCAACAAGAATGTCCTCCATTCCTGCATTAGTAAAACACGACCGACTTTTATATGTAAATGCAATTGAACAAATTATGGTTGGTGTTGTCCTTGTCGTTGGATCAAGTACTGGTGGTGTTATTTCTTATTTATTTGGCTTGGATGTTCCATTCATTTTAGATAGCTTAACGTTTTTTGTTTCGGTACTTCTTTTGTTACAGCTTAAGATTCCAGATAGCAAAAATGAAACAACACAAGCCTTAAAGGAGGGGCAATCAACATGGAAATTTGTAATTGGATCATCCGCTATTATTACCTTTATTATAATCAGTCTTACTATGCCTTTAGCAAATGGAATAGATAATGTTTTGATGAGTGTGTATGCCCTAGAAATTTTTAAAATGGGTGATATTGGCGTTGGGTTGATCTATGCCTCGCTAGGATTAGGGTTTATACTTAGCTCATTTTTTTCAAATATGCTAAAGCGGAAACTCGTGCCATTGATTGTTATATTCATCGCACTGGAAGGAAGCGGACATATTCTTTTAAGTATTGTTCCTAACTTCGGAATTGCACTTCTTACTGTCTTGTTTATCACCTTTGTTGGAGGAATCAGCAATATTTGCTTAAGTACATTAATAATGAAAATAATACCAAAGTCGAAGCAAGGCACATTCTTTGGCTTGACTGAGATGATCTCCAATACTGCCCTAGGGATATCGATGGGGGCAGCAGGATTTTTATTGGAAGCGTTTCAACCACGGACATTGAGTTTACTTGTAGGGATTACGTATGTTTTCTTTACTGTTTTATATGCATTACTGTTTTTAAAAGTAGATTTAATAAAAGAAAAAAGGAAGTTAACGGGACGAAGGGTCTGACCCCTCGTCCCATAAAATTATTAAATGTTGTGAAAATTTTATGTTAAACTGAATTAATAGATTATAATATCAAAAGTTAGGAAGGTGATTTTTTATGGATACATATTTCCAGGAAATAACTGAAAATTTGTACGGTTTTTTACTCTGGGATAAGTCTTGGGAATCATACAATAATTGTTATATATTAATCGAAGATAATGAGGTAACGCTCATTGATTCAGGTAAAGAAGAACATTTCGAGCATCTTGAAGCTGCCATGAAAAGTATTGGAATTGACAAAAGAAACGTTTCTAAATTTATAGCTACTCACGGTCACAGAGACCATATAGGTGGCTTTTCATCTTTAGAAGACATAGAAGGCTATATTCATAAAAAAGATTTAGAATTGTTACCAGAGAAAATTAGGAACAAAATTAATCCGAATCTACCAGACAGCGGCTTTACTATAAACAATTTAGAATGTGTTCACCTTGGACATCATACCAATGGTTCTGTCCTGCTATATCATAGCGGGAGCAACGCATTATTTCGTGGTGACCATATTTGTTTCTTTGGAGAACCATTAATCAGCAATAATGTTGTAGAGAGGTATGAGTTGTACATAGAAGAATCTAAGAAATTTGTATCAGATTGGTCTCACAGTGAGGAAATGAGAAGTCAACACAACTTTGATATGTTTATCGAAGGTTTAAATGCGATCAACAAATTTAATATAGAATATTTGTGTACGGGGCATAGTGTCGTTTTGAAAGGAAATATAAATGAATTTATTGCAGACTTATTAGAATTAGAATAACTGATCTACAGAGATGAGGAAAAATGATGCTTACTACGAAACAATTAAAAGACATTGAAGAGCTTCAACGCATTTGCGATTCACGCGATAAAATTCAGCTAAAGCTAAACTGGGATATGCTCAGAACACGCGAAGATAATGAGAATAATGATTTTTTTCATTATGAAAATGGAGAATTAGTTGGATTCCTGGGACTTTATGGATTTGGAAGTAAAATAGAGATCTGTGGCATGGTACACCCACATTATAGAAGAAAAGGTATATTTTCAAGGCTACTAACCGTTTCTATGAAACTAATAACGAAGCATGACAATACAACTATATTATTAAATGCACCTTCAGCGTCATTTACCGCTCAAAACTTTTTGGAAAAATACCCATGTAGATACACTTTTACTGAATATCAAATGAAATGGGTAACAACTGATCTCCTTTCAGATGAAGAGGTTACATTAAGAAAAGCTAAACCAGACGATCTTGATAGCGAGGTTCGCTTAGACGTTTTATGTTTCGGATTCTCTGAAACCGATGCAAAACAATACAATGAACGGATTAAAAATGATGAAACACAGCAATTTTATATGATCGACTATCATAAAAAAAACGTCGGAAAACTGCGCATAGCACACACGGATGGTGAAGCGTGGATATATGGATTTGCAGTCCTTCCACAATTTCAAGGTATGGGAATTGGACGGAAGGCATTAAGCAAATCTATCATTCTTGAGAACCGAAAAGGTTATCCGATTTTTCTAGAGGTTGAGGCTAAAAACTCTCATGCCCTAGGACTTTATGAATCTTGTGGGTTCCAAATTTTTCATTCACAGGATTATTACAAAGTAGAAAAATGACAGGGACTGTCCCTTGTCATTTTTCATTTCTAACTAGTCCTGACACACCATTAACATATTTCCATCCAGATCCTTAAACACAAACCATTGATTATACTCAATTTCAGTAACCAATTCTACGTTATTCTCCTTCATAAACTGATACGAAGCATGTATATCATCTGTTCCAAATTGGATTGCAGGTACATTTAACGTAGCAATATCACCATTTCCATCACGCCACATCGGCATTGTATCCAAAACCATTCCCGCCCCCTGCATATCTGCTACAAAAAGATGCCCAAACATTACATCTCCATCTTCAATATCCAACATCTTGGAATACCATTCTTTCGCCTTCTCAATGTCTCTTACCGGTATAAAAACCGTGTTAACCTTGTTATTAATTGGACTTTTCATTGTCGCTCCTCCTCGTATACATCTCTTCCATTACTTCGATATTCAATACAAAATTCCTTCATAAAACACAAAGAAACACCTCCATTCCGAAATTAACTCGTTTAGGAGGTGTATATTTTACCACTTTCTAACGTTAAAATTGTCTTGTAGAACTGGCCAATTTTGTGGAAATGGATTAGCCAAGGACCAGTAACTAGCACCTCTTAGGCCATAATCCTTCATGGTATCGTATTTAACCTGCATACTACGTGCATCTTCAAACCAGACCTCATGTTCCTGCCCCGCTTCATCTACATAGCGGAAGTATGGTGCTTGAGAGGTATCGTCATATTGGATAGCTACACCGTATCTTGCAGCAAGATCAACTGCTTCCTGGGGACTAATCGTTCTAGCTAAAGTACCCTCTACCCATGGAATCTCCCAATCACGTCCGTATAAAGGCACTCCCATCATAATTTTGTTACGAGGAATAACCGTTATAGCGTAATCTAAGACGTCACGAACTTTATTGATTGGTGCAATAGCTCTTGGCCTTCCGCCAGCCCAACCCCACTCATAAGTCATCAATATTACAAAATCAACAATTTCACCATGTTCAGCGTAATCGTGGGCTTCATAAAGCAAGCCCTCCATTTCACCTGATTCCTTAGGTGCAAGGGCTGTTGATACGCTTAGACCCTCTGGATGTAATCTTGCAACGACCCGACGTAAAAACGCATTGTAATTTTCCCGGTCCTCTGGATAGACATATTCAAAATCAATATTTAACCCTGTATAACCTTTCGTACGTATTTCTTCTAATATGTTCGTAATTAACGTTTCTTGTAGACTTGGGTTCCGTAAAATGGTTGCTACTAAATCAGAGCTAAAATTCCCTTCTTGAAAATTTGTGATTACAAGAAGCGGTGAAACATTAGTCGCTCTGGCCGCTTCCAATAATGGTTCTTCTTGCATTTCTGTAATAGACCCATCAGTTTGAATACTATACATAAATGGTGATAGATATGTTAAGTGTCTTCCTATTGTAAACACTTCCTGACTTCCTTGCTCATTAATTTGCGTTGAATATGCATTAATCTCCGTAACTGTTTTTTCTGCAATCGGAATTCTCAATGTCTGACCTGGATATATGAACGAAGGATTCGCAATATTGTTTACCTGTAGAATTTGATTAATCGTCACTCCAAAGGTTTCAGCGATGCCCCACAATGTTTCACCTAACCGTACCTGGTGAATAGAATATGGAAGTTCTAGCATATCACCAACAAAAATTAGTGAAGGATTCGTAATATTATTTACCGCCGCAAGCTCTTGAACAGACACACCAAATCTATTGGCTATGGTCCATAAGTTGTCACCCGCTTGAACTACATATTCCTGATTTACTTCTGGAATGACAAGCGCCTGACCAACTATGAGCATATTAGGATTCTGAAGCTCATTCACTACTATAATTTGATTCAGATCGGCACCATAACTCCTTGCTATTTGCCATAATGATTCACCGCGTCTCACTACATGTATTTGCATCTAAATTCTCCCCCATTTATAAACTATATATATGATATTCTTTAGTTGTTTGTCCTGTTATAAATGAGGTGTCAAATAATAATAAGATACAAGCCACCCTCATTATTAACCGGTGTTTATGACCGTTAATTCGGTTTTCGGGATGGTTTTTCGGCACTTATATCAATTATTCGGTACTTATTCTATTTTTTTAGCGTTCACAACCATTAATTCGGCTTTTGCCTCTTGTATTAAAAAAAGGTATCTCCACCAGAGCATTTGGAGATACCTCTCATCAAAAATTTTATTCATCACCCGTCTTAATACTGATAAACTTCTCTTCCATCATTTCATTCATAGCATATTTGACACCTTCTCTTCCAACACCACTGTCTTTCCAGCCGCCATATGGCATGTTATCTATCCGGTATGTTGGAATATCATTGATAATGACTCCACCCGTTTCAAGCCGTTCAGCAGCATAGAATGCACGTTCAAGGCTTGGTGACATAAATCCTGAATTCAATCCATATCGAGAGTCATTAGCATCTTCAATAGCCTCATCTAACGTATCAAATGGGAAAATAGAGACAATAGGACCGAACACTTCATATCGAAACACCTTTGAATCACGATTTACATTCGTTAATACAGCGGGTTTCATCACATTTCCTTTGACCTTACCACCACATTCAAGCTTGGCCCCCTCCTGAATCGCTTCTTCCAACCAGCTTTGCAAACGTTCTAATGACTTTTTCGAAATAACAGCTGTTATATTTGTCTTCTCATCCATTGGTGATCCGACCACAAGCTGTTTGGTACGAGCCACAAACCGTTCTAAAAACTCTTCGTAAAGTGATTGGTGGACATAAATTCGTTGAATCGAAATACATACTTGACCATTATAAGAAAAAGCCCCCATAACACTACGTTCAATAATCTTGTCAATGTCCACTCCTTCATCAATAATAAACGGTGAATTTGATCCAAGCTCAAGTGTAAGTTTGCGAAATCCTGCCTGCTGCTGGATAAGGTGACCCACTTCAACACTTCCCGTAAAAGTAACTTTTTTGACATGTGGATGGGTTGTTAATGCTTCGCTCAGAACATCACCTTTACCAGGAATAATGTTTAATACACCATCAGGAAGACCCGCTTCTTTAAAAACTTCCGCAAGAAATAGTGAACTTAATGGTGTTTGTTCTGCAGGTTTTAAAACAATTGAATTTCCTGCTGCAATTGCTGGTCCCACCTTATGTGCAACAAGGTTAAATGGAAAGTTAAAAGGAGTTATTGCTGTCACCACTCCAAGCGGCGTACGCTTTGTAAATCCAAAACGGTTTTCTCCTCCTTCTGCTGCATCCATTGGTATACGCTCACCATAATTACTTTTTGCTGCTTCTGCTGAAAAGCGATATGTCTGCACAGTACGGCTAATTTCCTCACGTGCATTGCGAATCGATTTTGCCCCTTCAAGTGCAATAATTTTTGCACATTCTTCACTGCGTTCTTCCATTAGTGCTGCTACTTTCGCTAGAATTTTAGCACGTGCATGAGCTGGATACGTCCTAAACTTTTGAAATGCTGCATGTGCTTCGACAATGGCTTCTACTGCGTCTGCTGGTTCTGCCTGTCCGATTTGTGCCAATTCCTCCTCTGTATGAGGATTATTTAATGACTCATATGATTTTGCTTCACGCCATTTTCCGCCTATCCATAATTGCCACTTTTCCTTCATCTGAATTCCCTCCTTAACCAATGATTTAAACACCTATAACTTACAAATATAATCACCAAGCGTTTTGGATAACTCTACATTTTCCGAATAATCTACATCAACGTCTACTAATACAATATCCTCGCTAGCAAGTGCCTCTTCCAATGCGGGTAATAATTCATCCGAATGTTTTACCTTAATTCCTTTAACACCAAAGCTTTTAGCAAACTCTAAGAAATCAGGGTCTGTAAATTCAATTGCATTAGATCGATCATATTTATTCAGTTGTTTCCATTCAATCAATCCATATTTAGCATCATGAAAAATGATAATTACCATAGCTACTCCGAGTCGTTTTGCAGTTGCCAATTCGACACCATTCATAAGAAAACCACCATCGCCAGTCACTGCTATGACTGGATTATTCGGATTAGCTAATTTAGCCGCAATTGCCCCTGGAACAGCAATACCCATTGACGCCCAGCCATTGGATATAATCGTGTGATTCGGTTTTTCCGGCTGATACATACGAGCAACCCACATCTTATGTGCACCAACATCAGAAATTACAATTGCTTCACCCTTCTCTGCTTTTTTTATATCTGCAATAATCCGCTGTGGTTTTACCGGGCTACCTGATGCCTCATCAGACGCATGTAGCTTTTCAACAAGTTGTGACTTTAATTGTTTTACTTCCGACCAAAGCTGCTTTTGTTTAACTTGAGAATTTAAAGCTTCCAATGCCTCTTTTACATCCCCAATCAATTCTGCCTCAAGTGGATAATAGGCATCAATTTCAGCTGGTAAAGTGTCAATATGAACAATTGGATTCATTGCTTCATCATTCCAGTATTTTGGTAAATACTCGACAAAATCATATCCAACGGTAATGATGCAATCGGCTAGATCAAAACCGCATAATACATAATCTTTCGCTTGCATTCCAACTGTATATAACGTAAGTGGATGATCAGATGGTAATACTCCCTTTGCCATAAATGTATTTACAACTGGGATATTCTTAGTCTCAGCAAAATCCCGTAATGCGTCTGAGGCGCCGTCACGAATTACACCATTACCAGCAAGAATAATCGGTCGTTTTGCACGATTGATTAATTGAGCTGCCTTTTTAACTTCATCTTCAGCTGGACTAGATATGGGCATTGGTGTAACTGGAAGTGGCTCACCTTCTGTATCCATCATCGCAATATCTTCCGGTAATTCAATATGAACGGCACCCGGTTTATCAAGGACTGACTTTTTAAATGCTTTACGAATAATCTCTGGAATTGTATGAGCAACCCGAATCTGCTGGCTCCATTTTGTTATCTCCTCGAACATGCTTACAATATCAACATATTGATGCGATTCTTTATGAATGCGTTCAAGACCAGCTTGACCTGTAATAGCTACTACTGGTGAGTAGTCTAAATAAGCGTCACCGATTCCAGTCATAAGGTTTGTTGCGCCTGGTCCAAGTGTGGCTAGACAAACACCTGGATTCCCAGTTAAACGACCATAAACGTCTGCCATAAATGCAGCAGCCTGCTCATGATGGACCACGATAAATTCAATATCGGAACCAATAAGTGAATCAATAAGATCCGTATTTTCTTCCCCTGGAATACCAAAAATATACTTAACACCCTCATTTTCCAAACACCGTACAACCAAATCAGAAGCCTTCACTTCTTCGCCTCCTTTAGTGCCTGACGCTCCTCAATTTTGTCAATAAAGCACTAGACACGTTTTTGTTTATTATGGATAAGCTTGGTACAAAATATGTACAGGAGGTGTTATGATGGCTGACTCAACTATTAAAGTGAGTGACAATGGTCCTTATGTTGTGACTGGATCGTATGAGGTAGTAGATGCAGATGGGAACACATTTAAAACGAAGAAGGCAGTTTCTCTGTGTCGCTGCGGGCATTCCTCCAACAAACCTTTTTGTGATGGTACACACAAAGAGATTGATTTCGACAGCGCACCACGTGCAGATATGAGTTAAGTTCTCTTAATAGTTATAACCGCTGTTCTACAATTAGAATGGCGGTTATATAGTTGGTCTTTCTATTTATTTTTTCGTATACTTTATATACTGATAATATTATGAAACGAAAAGGATGACCTTAGATGATTATACGCGAGCGTCAAAATGATTTTGTCATGATTGAACAAGATAACCACGCTCATATTTCTGGCCAAATCATAACGAATTGGAAAGATTCTCTTTTTCTTGGACAAGAGCTTAAGAAGTCCGTTGAATACGCGACTTTCAAACATGATTGTGGCTGGCAACCGGTTGACAAACAACCTTTTTGGAATGACCAAAAGAAATCACCGTATTCATTTATGGACTTTCCCACTTTATCAAAGCTTGTGTTTTATAAGTATGGAATAGATTTAGTAGAAAACGTTGATTCGTATGCTGCACTTTTATGTAGTCGCCATTACACGCAGTTTCTCATACATGACACCTCCCAGGAAGGAAAAAAATTTGTTCAACAGGAAGAAAGTCGTCAGCAACGTATCATTCGTTCCATTCCGAATTTCAATAAAAAATTGTTTGAATTTCATTACGGGCTGCTAAAACTCGGTGATAGTTTATCATTATATATTTGTTTAAATGAACCCGGTATATCAAAAGAAAACGAACATCATTTTTATAAAGATGGGATTCCTATCCCCTCCTCACTCAACATTTTTGGTCAACGTAATCTACAATTACAATGGATAAATAAAGAAACAATTATTATGCATGATTTCCCTTTGAGGGCTCCAACTTTGATTAAGCTAAAACAGAAAGTAATTTCTAAAAAAGATATTGTAGATAATGGATTATTAGAGTGCTATCAGGCCAGTCCCTTGCAGGAAATGACTATACGTCTTATCCCTGAAGAAAATGAATAAAACTTAATTTAAGGCTAAAAATATTTATTGGGAAAGGTACTCACCATTGATAATTATTGACATATGATTAATAAAATGATTTAATAATAATAGAATTTCAAAGGGGAGTAGCTTTAACAGTATAGTCGTCATTACAGAGTGCACATTTCACTCTCGGCTTTACTGGCAACTTACGGTGTTGTTAGCAAGACCTTTGCCAATGATGGTAAAGGTCTTATTTTTAATTAGAGGCCTTTACCAACATTAACTGGTAAAAGCCTCTATTTTTTTTATTTTAGAAGGGAGTATTCTACGTGGAATCAATTTGGCTAGAATATGGATGGACATTATTAATACTAATTGGACTAGAGGGAATTTTGTCTGCTGACAACGCACTCGTTCTGGCGGTAATAGCGAAACACCTGCCAGATGAACAAAAAAAGAAAGCAATAAATTACGGTATTATTGGGGCATTTGTTTTTAGATTTGCTGCCCTTTTTGCAATATCATTTATAGCAAATGTATGGCAGGTTCAGGCAATAGGTGCGGCTTATTTGATTTATTTAGGGTTAAAGCATGTAATTGGAAACGTCTTCGGTTCAGAGAAGGATGAAAAAGACGATCTAGAAGAAGAATCTGCTGGTAAAGGCTTCTGGCCAACAGTTGCAAAAATTGGGTTAGCGGACCTTGCCTTTGCGATTGATTCGATTCTTGCGGCAGTAGCGCTTGCAATCGTTCTTCCAGAAACACCGTTACCAGATTTCGGTGGAATGGACGGAGGACAATTCATAATTGTATTGATTGCAGGAATAGCCGGATTAGTTTTAATTAAATTTGCAGCAAACTGGTTTGTTAAACTTCTTGATGATCGACCTGGCCTTGAAACAACCGCTTACATGATTGTTGCTTGGGTTGGGGTAAAACTTGCTGTTATTACACTAAGTCATGTAGGCATTTTAGCTGAAGACTTCCCTCACACCACAGGATGGACAATTACCTTCTGGGGAGTCCTTCTCGCCATCGCTATAATTGGATGGTTTGTTTCAGGTAAGACTGGTCCAAAAGAAGATACAAGTAATTAGTCCTATTATTGAACATCCTAGCTTAGCATTTTCTAGTTAGGGTGTTCTTTTCTTTTTTCGTCTATTAACATAGTTCCATTTCTTATTCCTATTCTTATTGTTTCCATATGTCATCTTTTTTATCTTTTCAATACGCGCTTCAGCAATACTTTTATACAATTCTTCATTATAGACCATGAAATTTTCCCTCCTCGACCTTTAACTTCCTTACAATTGATATGATACATCGAGTTTAACTCCTAGTCGTCGGCTTCATGACTGAAATTCAAGCACAAAAAAGCCCTACTCCTAAAGTAGAACTTCTACGACTCTGGACTGATTTAATGCATTATTTAACACATTACCTTGACTGTCATAGTATTATATTGTATATTATTCGCAAGGAGATGATGATTTGGTTCAAGGAAAACTGTCGTCTGACCTGCTTCGCGGGCATACCGACACAATGATTTTAAAACTCCTACTTAGTGGAGATAAATATGGATATCAAATTACCAAACTAATTTTCGCGAATTCAGGTGAAACTTACGAATTAAAGGAAGCAACAATGTACTCAAGTCTAAAACGTTTAGAAAAGGAAAAAAAGATTAGTTCCTATTGGGGTGACGCTAATCAAGGTGGACGAAGAAAATATTACAAGATTACCTCAATTGGCGAACAAGCATATAAACAAAATAAAGAAAACTGGGAGCTAGCCAAGTTAATTCTTGAACAGCTCCTGTAGGGAAGGAAAGTTGAAACATGAATGAACAATTAAAGGCATATGTCCACACTATTTTCGCACCTTATCAACATGTAAAAAGTGCAAATGAGCTTGAAGAAGAACTGTTGCAAAATTTACTTGAGAAATATAATGACCATAAACAAAATGGTTACAATGATCAAGAGGCTTATCAAATGTCCATTGAATCGATCGGGGATGTATCAGAGCTTATTGACACACTTAATCTTCCATACGATGAGCTCGAGCGGACAATTCAAATGAATTTCTCGAAACAACGATTAACAGAATCCGATTTCCAATCCGTTTCGGTTCACGATAGCAAATTCAATTATAGCAATTTAAGACGCTCCAATTTCAGTAATTCAGATTTGAAAAACAGCACATTTAAAGGAAGTAACTTAACGGAATGTATATTTGAAAACGTAAATTTGACAAAAGCGCTATTTAGTAACTCAAATCTAAACAAAGCTACCTTTAATAATTGCATTTATAATAGGACTCACTTTAAAAGATGTAATTTATCTTGTCTGATTTTTGACGGTGAAACGTTTAATCAAACTATTTTTGAAAGTTCAACATTAAAAAGGACTTCATTTAGAAATACAACATTGAAAAATGTCCAATTCCGAGCAAACGATTTAAAAAAGGCTGACTTTAATGGATCAACAATGGATCAACTAACGTATAACTTTCTGAAGGGTTCTGATGTTGACCTCAGCAATGTAACAATACGTAAAGGGGGAAGATAAAAATGAGTTTACCAACAGCACTAGTCGTATGTACTGCAATCATTTGTGTGACTGTGTTTATAACAGTTGTGACCGTTAAAGGTATGAGTATGGGGGACTAATAGGATGTGGCCAATGATAGACTGTAAATGTTTCTCATTGGCTTTTTACTTTTTAATAAACGTACACAACCTATATAAATAATGTAGTCCTCGAAGCTGTTCGACAATTAAGTTATCCATGTGAATTAAAGAGTCTCTCGCAATTTTTATAGCATGTTCTATATTATTTTGATCGACTTCTTCTAAAACCTCACGGACAATATCAAGTGAATACACAGCTAAACGGAGAGTACGAATAATTAATAGTTTGTGAACATCAGCATGACTGTATTTCCTATACCCACTTTCCAAGTCACGATGTGGTTCGATCAACCCTTCTTTCTCCCAGTGCCTCAGAGTTGAGCTTGCTACATCAATCTCTTTAGCCACTTCCCCAATTGAATACCATCCCTTATTATTTTTGGCGGAAAAGCGTTCAAGTCCCTCATTCTCTAGTACTTGAAGTGCCTTCTCAACCTTACGTCTTTCTTTAGACAATTGTACCTGATCATCATTAACAAGCCAGAGTGCATCCGTCACTTTATTTTCTTGTATTAAAGGCATAATTTTACGAACAAGATCCATACCAAACCCGCTATTCATTGCCCGAATACAATCAAAATAGGCCACATGCTCTTCAGTATAAATTCGATATCCATTTTTCGCACGCTCGGCTTCCGGAACGATCCCCCATGACTCATAATGCCGTAAAGCACTTGTGCTAATATTTAATTTCCGAGCAATATCAATCGGTTTAACCATTATAAAATTCACCTCTATAATACTTTAAAACATTATCAAAAAACTTTAAAGTACCATGACGGATTTTTTCCTTAGGTATACCATAATCACAAAGTTTCTTTTTATGAACCTTTGTTCTTGCATTAATGTTATACAATTAACTTATAAACAAACTATTTGATAAAGGAGGAATTAAACATGAAGGATAAAATCATAATCAAAGGTGCACGTGAAAACAATTTAAAAAATATTACACTTTCGGTTCCCAAGCATAAGCTAGTCGTATTGACCGGACCATCTGGATCTGGAAAATCGACATTGGCGATGGATACGTTGCAAAGAGAAAGCCAAAGGCAATATATGGAGTCAATGGGGATGGCAACAGATGGTTTCAGTAAACCAAAAGTTGATTCTATGGTTGGCTTATCCCCCTCTATTAGTGTCGGTCAGCATGTTACAAATCGAAACCCACGGTCAACAGTTGGAACCATATCGGATATGTACACGTATTTACGATTGATTTATGAAAAACTTGGAGAACGTATTTGTCCTAACTGCCAGAGTACAATTCAACCTACCTTTGAAAAGGGAGAAGACCTAGATTCAACTGACTATAAACAATATATTCACTGTCCAAATTGTCACCAACGTTTAGAAAAACTAACACGTTCACACTTTTCGTATAATACGCTAGAAGGTGCGTGCCCAACGTGTGGTGGTCTTGGCAATGTGGTTGACATTCATTTAGAATCTGTGTTCAAAGAAGAATTAAGTCTAAAAGAAGGCTGTGTTACGATTGGCATTTGGAACGGATCGTACGGTGACTACCAAAGGAATATTTTAAAAGTGGCTTCTGATTACTACGGAATTCCGTTCGATGAAAATCTTCCTTTAAAACATTTCGATGATGTGCAGCGAGACTTATTATATTACGGTGTGGAAAGCAAAATCTTTTCATCCCATTTTCCAGATGTAAAACCTCCTAAAACTGTTGGGAAAGGTAAGTTTGAAGGAATTCTTACAGGGATGTGGAGAAGATACAAAGAAAAGAATGGGAATTCCGGTGAAACGGCTTATTTCTATTCCCAACCATGTCCCGATTGTAACGGTAATCGGCTTAAAATGGAGAGTAGAGAAGTACTAGTAGCGGGAACCCCAATAACAGATGTTTCAACCTTATCTATCGAAGCCATGTATTCTTGGTTAATGGAGCTTCAACAGTCACTTACGTCTGAAGATTTAGTGGTTGTTGAAACGTTTTTACTTGATTTAATTTCAAAAGTAACACGAATTATCCATGTAGGATTAGGATATTTGTCACTCGACAGACAGACCATAACACTTTCTGGAGGGGAAGCACAGCGCCTACGGCTAGCATCCATTCTTGGTTCAGGGCTAACAGGAGTTCTCTATATTCTCGATGAACCAACGTTAGGACTACATCCAAAAGATACAAAAGGATTAGTAACAATTATGAAGCAGCTTAGAGACTTGGGAAATACAATTCTTATTATTGAGCATGATTTGGATGTGATGAAAGAGGCGGATTATATTATTGACATAGGGCCTGGTGCAGGAGTGCATGGAGGGACTGTAGTTGGTGAAGGTACATTGTCTGAGTTAATGAAACAAGAGCAGTCTATCACGGGATCGTTTTTAAGAGATAATTCTTTTCCAACAGAGAAGCGTCGAGAAGGAACTGGACAATTTTTAACCATTCATAATGCAACTAAGCATAATTTAAAAAACGTAACTGCGTCTATTCCACTTGGTTCTCTTGTCTCTGTTACAGGTGTATCAGGATCTGGTAAATCAACGTTAATATTTGATGTCCTTGCTTCCGGTGAGAGTGGTGTATATCAGGATTGTGAGGAGATCACTGGATTCGAAGCAATCAATAAAGTAATTACGGTAAATCAATCACCTTTAAGTCGTATGCAGCGCTCAAATGTCGCTACATACACTGAGGCTTTTACATTAATTCGAAACCTATTTGCTAGTCTGCCTGAAGCGAAGGCAACTAAACTGAAGCCGAAAGACTTTTCCTTTAATACTCCTGGTGGAAGATGTGAGAACTGTCAAGGTCTTGGATTTGTGTCGGTAACCATGTATTTCTCTCCCGATATAGAAGTACAATGCCCTGTTTGCCATGGCTCACGTTTCAAAGAAAATATCTTACAAGTAACTTACGAGGGATATTCCATTTCTAACATCTTAGATATGTCGATAGAGGAAAGTTTGCCACTTTTTCACAATCACAAAAAATTATTTCCAATTGTTCAATTATTAAATGAGATTGGGTTGGGCTATTTAAAATGGGGTCAATCGCTCACAACGTTATCCGGTGGTGAGGGACAACGACTAAAGCTAGCAAAAGAATTAAACAAACAAACGACCAACCATACACTCTATTTATTGGACGAACCATCAACAGGCTTACACCCGACAGATGTAAAACAATTACTTTTACTTCTAAATCGACTTGTAGATGCAGGGAATACCGTCATTATTGTTGAACATAATAGTGATTTGATTCGTGAAGCTGATTGGGTGATCGATCTTGGCCCAGAGGGGGGAATCGCTGGAGGAAAAATCATTGCACAAGGTACCCCTGAAGAAATTTCTAATGTAAAAGAATCGTATACTGGCGCTTATCTGAACTTAATGTAAGAAATCACCAAGAACTAATACAATCACACGCATTGTATCGTGAGTTTGCAGAACAGCAATTGACATGAATAAAAGGTATTAGGCGGCATGAAACTTTGCCACCTAATACCTTTTAAACTATAGACACTTTTCACATATATAGAAACTACGACGTAAATTTATGCTTGGGTTGCCGTTTCGGAAATACACTTCGCGCACCAAAGGGCTCGAGATGAACCTCCCCGAGAGAAAACCACTCACTGTGGGGGCTTCCCGACAGGAGTCTCCGTGTATTTCCTCCACTGATATTATGCTTGCTTTAAAACCCCATATAGGAATTAGAAAACAGCCAAACTATAAAATCTTTCGTCTCTTCGGATACCTAAAGACTAGTATTAGCCTTTCGTTGCTGAAAATCAACATCCTGATAGTATGTATTTTTAACTAAAATGTTCGGGCCGAGACATTTAACAGCCGGACAATGGCAGTTTAAACTTTTAGCTGTTTTGGTATCCATCCAACGAGAATAGGCATCTGGTAAAGATGTATGTTGAATATTACCTAATGAAGGCTCATCACCAAAATCAGTGACAATCACTTCCCCTGTAAAAATATTAATATTTAAACGAGAGCGACCATCGGGGTCATTTCTTACCGTTACATTTTGTTCACTATATAATCGTTGTAACAATTCCAAATCTTCCTTAGAGGAACTACACGGATAAAAAGGCAATGTTCCAAACAGCATCCATGCCTGGTTATTTCGGTAATCAAGTAAACGTGTAATAGCTGTGCGAATCTCTTCTAAATTAAGAGTTTCCAAATTGCTAGCGAAGTCTACTGGGTACATAGGGTGAATTTCGTGTCTAGCACATCCCATTTCCATCACATGATCATGAATTTGCTCTAAGTAAGGAAATGTGCGCTTATTTAACATCGTTTCTGCGGATACCATCACACCTTCTCTTGAAAGAGCTTTTGAATTTTCTACCATTCGTTCGAAATATTTTTTACGGTTTTCTTCTGATGGCTTTCGCTCCATACGGGCAAATCCTGTCTCCGCAAATTCTTCCTCTGTGCCCCAATTATGTGAAATATGTAAGACATCTAAAAAAGGAATAATGGATTCGTACCTACTATAAGGTAATGTTAAATTAGAGTTGATCTGTGTTCTCACACCACGATTATGAGCATATTCAAGCAAGGGAACAACATAATTTCTGACCGATTTTTTGGACATCATTGGCTCCCCACCAGTAATGCTTAGTGTTCTAAGATGTGGAATTTCATCTAACCGCTTTAATATGAGATCCATTGAAAGCGCTTCTGGATCTTGAGTTTGTAACGTATAACCGACAGCACAATGTGCACAGCGCATGTTACAAAGTGTAGTCGTCGTAAATTCTACATTTGATAAGGTCATCTTGCCATGTTCTTCAACATCCATATATGCTTCCCACGGATCATAGGAAGGAGTGATTGTTCGAAAACTTCTCGTTGTCGTCATCTATTAAACTTCCTTTCTAGTTGTATCGCAAAGTATATTCTAACGCTGTTTTACCTTCTTATAAAGTGATACTACATAATGTCTTTACATAAAGCAGTTTTCTAAAATATTGTTGTTCAAAAAACATAAAATGCGACGTAAATTTATGCTTGAGCTATCGTTCCGGAAATACACTATTTTTGACTTT
This sequence comes from Virgibacillus ndiopensis, assembly GCF_900187325.1. Lineage (GTDB taxonomy): Bacteria > Bacillota > Bacilli > Bacillales > Amphibacillaceae > Virgibacillus_E > Virgibacillus_E ndiopensis. The sequence continues at coordinate 252,684 of NZ_FZMZ01000003.1, forward strand.
TTTAATTCTAATTTATTTATAAGAACCTAGAAAAGCATGTAAATATACAAATATTTACTTACTAGCAGACCGGTATACCAGTTATGTATGCTTTAAATAAACGGGTAAGATTCGATAAATTAATATGAGATTAAAAGGAGCTGCACTTTCTATAAAGTTTGCAGCTCCTTTGTTTTACATTGTATGTGTTGCTCGATGCCTTAATTCGTTAGCCAGCAGCTCTTTTAGAAAACTGGCTATTATAAAGATCTGTATAGAATCCTTTTTTCGATAAAAGTTCCGAATGGGTTCCCTGTTCAATCACTTTTCCTTGATCCATTACAAGAATCAAATCAGCATCCCTAATTGTAGATAAACGATGAGCAATGACAAAGTTAGTTCTTCCTTCCATCAATTGGTTCATCGCTTTTTGGATAAATACTTCCGTTCTTGTGTCAACACTTGAGGTGGCTTCATCTAGAATCATGATTGGTGGGTCGGCAAGTACTGCCCGAGCTATTGTCAACAGTTGCTTTTGCCCCTGAGAAATATTCGATGCCTCTTCATTCAAGACAGTCTCATAACCGTCTGGAAGCGTCCGAATAAAATGATCAGCATGTGCCGTACGAGCAGCTGCAATTATTTCTTCATCACTAGCATCTGATTTGCCATAAGCCAAATTGTCTTTAATCGTCCCATTAAATAGCCATGTATCTTGAAGCACCATTCCAAAGCTTTTTCTAAGATTACTCCGTGATATATCCCGAATATCACGCCCATCAATTTTTATCGAGCCACCTTTAAGCTCGTAAAAACGCATCAATAAATTAATTAATGTCGTCTTACCAGCACCGGTTGGTCCAACTATCGCAACGGTCTGACCAGGCAATACATTAATATTCATATCTTGAATCAACAAGTCTTCCCCATATCCGAAGTCTACCTGTTCAAATGTGACAGCACCTTGTGCACGTGTTAAACTTTCTTGAGTATTTTCCTTTATTTCTTCTTCCTCATCAAGTAGTTCAAAGACACGCTCAGCTGCCGCAACTGTTGATTGAATAATGTTTGCGATGTTAGCAGTTTGTGTAATTGGCTGTGTAAACTGTTTTGAATACGTAATGAATGCCTGAATATCACCAATTGAAATGGCGCGTTGCGTGACCAAAATCCCACCGGCAACACTAATCAAGACATAGCTTAAATTTCCGATAAAAAACATCATCGGCATAATAATCCCAGATATGAATTGTGCTTTTCGCCCCGCATCATACAACTCTTCATTGACCGTATCAAACTCGGCAACAGCCTTTTTCTCATGGCTAAATGCTTTAACGACTTGATGACCAGTATACATTTCTTCAATATGCCCGTTTAATTGACCAAGTGTACGTTGTTGATCCGCAAAATATTTTTGTGACCTTTTCAAAATAGGTTTAATTACGTACATTGAAACTGGTATGCTAATAATCGAAATTAACGTCAATATTGGACTAATCCAGAGCATCATTATGATTATCCCAATAATGGTTACAATGGACGTGATAAGCTGTGTCAAACTTTGCTGAAGTGTCGTACCAATCATATCAATATCATTTGTAACACGACTAAGTGTTTCACCATTTGGACGTCCATCAAAATATTTAAGTGGAAGTTTCTCAAGCTTTTTATTTACGTCTTCACGGAGATCATACACAGTGGTTTGCGCCACAGTAGACATAATGTATTGTTGGATAAAACTGAACAAACTACTGAGGAGATATAATCCCCCAAGAACTAGCAGCAGTTGAGCAATCTTCCCAAAGTCGATAGCCGCACCTGGTATTCCTTGTAATTTCCCGTATGCACCCTCAAATAATATTGTAATTGTGTCCCCCATAATTTTTGGGCCAACAATCATGAAGATAGTGCTCATAATTGCCGCCATAAAAACGGTAATCAATCGTTTACGACGTGGTTTTAAATACGTTATAAGGCGTCTTAGGGTCCCTTTAAAATCTTTTGGCTTTTGCTGCCCCATCATCATACTAGCACCGCCCGGGCCACCTTGAGTGCCTTTTCGTTTACTCATGCAATTTCCCCCTCTGAAAGCTGTGACTCGACTATTTCACGGTATACGTCATTAGTCTTTAACAACTCTTGGTGAGTACCTATTCCTGCAATGTGTCCATTGTCAAGTACGATGATCCGGTCTGCATCGACAACCGTACTAACACGTTGTGCCACAATTAATACTGTCGCGTACGTTGTTTCATCATTTAGTGCCTCACGGAGTTTCGCATCAGTCTTGTAATCTAGCGCCGAAAAACTATCATCAAATAAATAGACGTCAGGTTTACGAACGAGGGCTCTTGCAATTGAGAGCCGCTGTTTTTGTCCACCAGAAACGTTTGAGCCACCCTGTTCAATTTTTGCATTATAGTCATCATTCATTTTACAAATAAAATCATCGGCTTGAGCAATTTGTGCTGCATGTTCAATCTCTTCTTGTGTCGCATTTTGCTTACCAAAGCGAATGTTGTCAGCGATTGTACCTGTAAAAAGTGTTGCCTTCTGTGGAACTAAACCGATTTTCGAACGGACATCCTCCTGCGACGCCTCACGGATATCGACACCGTTAACACGAATTGCACCACTTGATATCTCATAAAATCGTGGAATTAAATTGATTAGTGTTGATTTACCTGAACCTGTACCACCAATTATTGCTGTAATTTCTCCAGGATTTGCTTGAAAACTAATATCTGTTAATGCAGGTTCTTCTGCTCCTGGATAGCTGAATGTTACACGGTCAAATTCCAATGTACCTTTGTTGCTGTTTGCTGTTTTTGTTCCATCATCTTGAAATGACGGTTTCATTTCGAGGACCTCATTAACACGCTTAGCCGAAACGGAAGCACGTGGTATCATAACAAACATCATGGATGCCATAACAAGGGCAAACAAAATTTGCATCACGTATTGGATAAATGCCATCAAGTCACCAATCTGCATACCGCCATTATCAATACGAATCCCACCAAACCAAATGACACCAACAATCGTTAAGTTCATGATAAGCATCATTGCCGGCATCATGAACGCCATTATCTTATTTACTTTTATCGAGACATCTGTTAATTCTTTATTTGCCTTCTTAAGACGTGCTTTCTCCGGAATTTCCCGATTAAAAGCGCGAATTACGCGAATCCCAGTTAAGTTTTCGCGTAAAACAAGGTTTAATCGATCCAGCCGTTTTTGCACCTTTTTAAAAAGTGGTATCCCCTTGTAAAAAATAAGCAAAATAGAGCCAACTAAAAATGGTGTTGTACAAACAATTACAAGTGACAATTTAGCATCCTTTGACACAGCCATGATTACTCCACCAACTAACATAATAGGCGCAGTTACAACCATTCGGAGCATCATAATAACTACTTGTTGAATTTGGGTGATATCATTCGTTGTCCGAGTAATTAGTGATGCAGTCCCTACTTCATCAAATTCCTGAAGTGAAAATTTCTCAACATGATTAAACACCTTTCGTCTGACATCACGTCCAAGTCCCATTGCGGCCTTCGATGAATAGTAGCTAGCTATAACGGAAGCAGTAGCGCCCAATACGGCTACTAACAGCATTAAAGCCCCAATTTTCCAAATGTATGGAATGTCTCCTACCACGACACCTTTATCAATAATGTCTGCCATTAATGTTGGTAAATATAAATCAGACATTGATTGAACAAATATAAAGCCAAAAACCGCAAGTACAATCCACTTATAGACGGAAAGGTTCTTCAATATTTTAATCACTTACAAGACCCCCTTGTTCCGTATGGTATTTTTCTAAAAAGGTTGAAAGTTGAAGATGCGCCACAAGCAAATCATCATACTGCTTTTCCGTCAGTGTTTCAACTGCAGCCTGAAATATTTGGTGAATCCCACCTTCCTGGGTATGAATTGATTTAATAAAATCCACTCCTTTTTTGCTGGTTGATAACAGCACCTCGCGCCGGTTCCCATCCACTTGATGACGTTGAAGCAATCCCCGTTTAACAAGTCCATCAATTGCTTGGCTCAATGTGCTTTTTGGCAGAAATGCTTCTTCTCCCAGTACTTTTTGAGTAATTTCCTTATGACGAATGATGGTCATCAATATGGAATATTGTGAAACAGTTAATCCATTTTCTGTTGCATTCCTCTGAATAAAAAGCATCATGTTTTTTTGTATATCGGAAAATGAACGCAATAGTATCACTGAGCGCATAAAATCTTGATTTACATTATTATCCATTTTCACCTCACCAATCCTTCATTATAAAAACTGTTCCATTCCAAACAGTTCGTTATAGAACTATATAAATTTACCGCTTCTTTTACAAATAGTCAAGATGTTATTTATCTTTTTTATATAAAGAAAAAACACCTCCAATTGAATTGGAGATGTCTTTTTAGGTGGGACTGTCCCCCTAGAAAACTACTTCTATTTCGTCACCTTAATTTTTCCATTATTAGTTGTTAATTTAATTAAGTTCTCACCATTACCGAAAACAGCATTGCCACTATACTTGTCAAAGATATTAATATGTCCGTTATCTACACGCACATTAAATGTCGCATTTGCCGGCTCATTTTCAGTTTCAATTTCAATACTACCATTGTCACATTCCAATGTAATTGGGCGATCTAAGTCATTTGTTTCCAGATAAATTTTTCCATTATTTGTTTCACCATTGATTTCACCAGAAACATTCTCAAGAGAAATTTTCCCATTATCTGATTCAACATTTATTGTCGTTGCTACAATATCTTCCATTTCAATATGACCATTATTTGTTTCCCCTTTGACTGCTTTTATGTTTAGCTGTTCTGCATAGACAGTTCCATTGTCAATATCAACTTGTAATGATTCGTATACTTTCTCAGGTAAAGATACTTTTAATGTCAAATTTGAATCCATAAAATGAAAGAAGTTAAAAAGCTTCTCATTCTCTAATGTAATGGATAGTGTATTTTCTTCTATTTCAACTTTTAATTGATTTTGAATTTGCTCAGTACTTCTTCCTACTAGTTCTACCTTCGTTGTTTGATCATCTGTTGAAACAATTTCTACTTTCTCGTTATCTGCTTCAATTTCAATATCTGTAAAATCGTTGGTATTAATTATTTTCTCTTCCGATACAGAAACAGGTTTATTTATGGAATTGAATGTGATAATGCTCCCAATCGCACCAACCAATAAAAGAATTAGTGCAATGATTGAGATTCTTTTAATATTAATCATGCTTCAAACCACCTTTCACAAGTGATACATTATATTTTAAATAACGGACAAATAAATTGGTCAATACTTTTGTTGCAACAAACATCCCAACTGCAATAAATAAACCAATCCCACTAAGCATGATCGAGAAGAATAAGTCAAAAAATTCAAACGTCCTTGGATTAAATAGTACATTAACTAATACCAAAAGTGGTGATGCGATAAATGCCGCCCCTGATGCCCAGCCAGCAACAACTAAAGCGACTATTGCAACAAACGGCCCGAGTATGATTACTAAGTTAAAAAAGCCTAACCCTATCACAGCCCATAGCGCACGGAAAATGTTACCCGTCGTTGCAGTGGTCTCTACTTTCTCAATATGATAGGTAGCAAGTAATTCTTTTGCAATGTGCTTAGGTGAACCTAAAGAATCAGCTATCTGTTCTTCTGTTTTACCTTCTTCTACTCCAATCGCGAAATGCTCTTGAAAATCCTGCAAAATATCTTGACGTTCATTTGAAGAAAGTCCTTTTAATGATAAATCTAGTTCTTTCATAAATTGATTTTTAGTCACTTGTAACACCGTCCTTTATTAATTGATTGACACCACTCGAAAAATCCTTCCACTCTTGCAACAATTCTTGAAGATATTCTCTACCTTTATCTGTTAACCTGTAGTACTTACGAGAGGGACCTTCTGATGATTCCTGTAAGTAGGTTGTAAAGTATTCCTCTTTTGTTAAACGCCTTAATAATGGATAGACAGAGCCCTCAGAAATTTCAATTTGGTTCGAAATTTTTTGAACTAGCTCATATCCATAACGGTCTTGTTTATCAAGTAAAACGAGAACACAAAGTTTTAAGACACCTTTTTTAAATTGTACGTCCACTAAAACCACCTCATCTTTTCTTACTCCCTAGTAATTAACAAACGGTACTATACATTGAACAGTACCTAGCAATAGCAATATATCATATAGTACTATTCAATGCAAGGTACCATATATAATATATTTATATGAGAAGAAAACAAATTTTATGAAAAAACGCTAAAGTGTCCTTCTAGAGGTAAGAGATCAGGGGCGAATTAGCTGTTTTTTTAATTCCTGTTGATATGTTTTAGATTTCGAGATGATCTTGGGCTCTCGTGCTGATGTTTCCACTCTCCCGCCAATTTGACCATATTGTATTCTTTCTTTTCACATAAAATAGTGTCAGTCTAGACTGACACTATTTGTCTCTCACTTATTCAATTTTTTACATACATTTATCCTTGAATATCACGCTGTCTATATCCGATAAAACCAAAAATCACCAAGACCATAGTAATAATTATTAGAACCAGTATTAGCATCCATGCCATAAATCGTTCCAACTACAAAGGGATAGGAATCGAACTGCTTTCAGCTTTATCAATACTATTGATGTAGTCTTCGCTGTAAGTTGTTTAATTCTTCGTTCAACACATTCATCATGCTATCCATTCCTTCTTTTCTTGGCATGTTCTGAGGTAAATAAATTGGTTCGCCAAAAATAATTCTAGCCTGTTTACGCTTAAAAAGATCTTTGAAATTATTTGGACCAACATATGCAACCGGAACGATTGGAACTTTGGAATATCCAGCAATTGTTACAGCTCCTCTTTTTAAAGGTACCTCTTCACTAGTCCTTGTTCCACTAGGAAATATACCAACTACCTTCCCTTCTGAAAGTAACTTTCTAGGAACTTTTATCGAGCTTGGTCCTGGATTATCACGATCTACTGGAAATGCATTCAACTGTTGCATCAGCCATTTTAATGAACGTATTTGAAACAATTCTTTCTTTGCCATGTAATGTATTTTTACAGGTAATACCGATATTCCAAGCCATAATATATCTATCCAACCTGTATGTGTACAAGCAATTACGTAACCGCTTGATTCTGGTAAATTTTCTTTTTGATAAGCTTTCACTCTTCCAAACAAACTTAAAAAAATCTTTAAAACATAAGCTGCAAAATAATACATCATTCATTCCCTCTTCCCGTGTACTTTACCTATCTATATTCTATTTTAGCATAAAGTATTATTACCTGGTACTAATTATTTTTTACTATTTTCAGTCTTTGCTTTTATTCAAGAATTATTTTATTGATACAGGGCATTGTAACTACCGTAATCAAAATTTTAATAAAGGATGGTTTTGATGGATAAAGATCACCAAACAAATATTGAGAATGAAGACACATTAACAACCAGGCAGGGTCATCCTGTCACGAATAATCAAAGCACGCGAACAGTTGGAAATCGAGGACCAGCTACATTAGAGAACTATGATTTTATTGAAAAAATTAGTCACTTTGATAGAGAAAAGGTTCCCGAACGAATCGTTCATGCTCGTGGTGCTGGTGCACATGGTTATTTTGAAACATATGGAACTGTAGGAGACGAGCCAGTTTCAAAATATACTCGTGCGAAGGTTTTTCAGCAAAAAGGGAAAAAGACCCCAGTTTTCGTCCGTTTTTCAACCGTAGTACATGGGTTACATTCGCCAGAAACAGTTCGTGATCCAAGAGGATTTGCGGTTAAGTTTTATACAGAGGATGGAAACTGGGATTTGGTTGGAAATAATCTAAAAATATTCTTCATTCGTGATGCCATGAAATTTCCCGATATGATTCATGCATTTAGACCTGACCCTGTAACAAATATCCAGGATAGCGAACGCTTCTTTGATTTTTGTGCAAATTCACCGGAAACTTTTCATATGGTTACATTTGTTTACTCACCTTGGGGTATTCCTGCAAACTACCGCTTGATGCAAGGTTCTGGGGTAAATACATACAAGTGGGTAAACCAAGAAGGTGAGGCAGTACTTGTTAAATATCATTGGGAGCCAAAACAAGGTATTAAGAATTTGACAGTAAAAGAGGCGAACGATATTCAAGCAACTAACTTTAACCATGCAACACAGGATTTATATGACGCAATTGAACGAGGTGAATATCCAGAGTGGGAATTGTTTGTTCAAATTATGAGTGATGACGATCATCCTGAACTCGACTTCGACCCGCTCGATGATACAAAATTATGGCCGAAAGATCAGTTTCCATGGTTACCAGTAGGCAAAATGGTATTAAACAAAAATCCAGAAGACTATTTTTCAGAAGTTGAACAATCAGCTTTCGGTACAGGAGTCCTTGTTGATGGTCTAGATTTTTCTGATGATAAAATGTTACAAGGTCGAACATTTTCCTATTCAGACACTCAACGTTATCGTGTAGGGGCAAACTATTTACAGTTACCTGTTAATGCTGCAAAGAAGCGTGTGGCAACAAATCAAGAAGGTGGGCAAATGCGTTATGAGGCAGAACACCCACCCGCTAAAAATCCACACGTTAATTATGAACCATCGATTCTTGGTGGATTAAAGGAAGCGGAGCAAATAGGAAAAGAATATACACCACATGTCGAAGGAAAACTAGTTCGTCAATCCATTGATAGACAGAGCAATACAAAACAGGCTGGCGAAACATATCGTGAGTTTGAGGAATGGGAAAAGGATGAATTAATTTCAAACCTTGTTGGAGATCTTTCTCAATGCGATAAAAGACTGCAAGACAAAATGATTGCTCTTGCTGAAGAAGCAGATGAGGAATATGGGCGCCGTTTAAGAGAAGGCTTAGCTAATGCAGTAATGAACGGATCAAGTAAAAATCCGCTAGGAAATAAGGACAGTGAGAAGGCACCAGATCAAGCAATCGAAAAAGGACACGATGCTGACCCATATTGATTATAGAGAACAGGGCTCACACTATGATGTGATCCCTGTTCTTTTTAATTAATGATGATGGCCCTTTTTTGGATTTGTAATGAACATTTCCTCTTGCGGGACATAGAAATATTGAATCCATATGCCATCTAAAAATTCATTATCCTTTTCTAAAATTATATCAATATCCTTGTCTGTTTTTACAATTTCATCATTTTCAGTCGGAGTATCCAATTTTATGTCGTAATGTGCATGATCTCCATGAAGATGTGTGACATAGACACGAATCATTTTTCCGTCCGCTTCGTCACTTTCCAACATCCTTTTCAATACTTTAGCAGCATTTCGGTTTATTTTACATTTCATATTCTTAATCCCCTATTCCTTTTGGTATAGTTCCTATCCTATCCAATGTTCCTAGATAATATAGTAACCTTGATTTTTTACGTTAGACAAATAATTTGTTTTACATTATGTTGTTATTTATCTAATCTGATATATTGCATATACCAATGCCTAATCTTTTATAGTATACTAGTTCATATAATAAATTTGTTAAAAGGGATGAAGTAAATGCCAATACCAACTGATCACTCGAAACCAATTCGCCAATCAGCAAAAGAAAGTGCATTCAATCAACTCCAACAATGGATTATAGATGGTACGTTACAACCCGGTGAAAAGTTAAACGATTCAGAACTTGCCCAGGCGTTAGGTGTCAGTAGAACTCCAATACGTGAATCCCTGCAACTACTCGAGGTAAGAGGATTTGTTAAAATGTACCCTGGTAAGGCAACACAAGTCACTGATGTTGAAAGAGAATCGATAAATGACCTTTTACCGCCCTTAGCAGCTTTACAAGCATTATCTGCCGAACTAGCTATAGCAAATTTAACTACTGAAATTATTTCATTACTCAAAGATACAAACAAACGATTTGCAGAAGCAATCCGTTTAGAGAATTATTATTCAGCGTTAAAAATCGATGAGGAATTTCATCAAATCATCGTGGATATAGCGGGGAATCCATACATTGATTCAATGGTAACCTCACTCCAGGCACATGTTAGACGATTATTTTTTCATAACTCTATCGTTTTAACTGAAAAGTCCATAGATGAACATTCAACGATTATTGAGCTAATGAAGGAAGGAAGCACATCAAATGTTTCCTCAATAATGAAAGATAATTGGCTCCGCGCAATAGATGAATTTAAACATTTGAAAAAGTAAAAGCCGGTTCCTTTTAATAAGGAAACCGGCTTTCACTATGCATGTGCGGTGGATAATTTTTGTGTACGGACAACTATGCCTGTAATCACAATCACTACTAAGGCTGGCAGCAACCAACCGAGACCCTGATTGTATAGCGGAAGTGACTGTTCATAGAAAGTAACGAACGGAACCATCCACCCAAAATAACCAAATCCAAGTGAGTCACATAGCGCCTTCAAACCATCAACTATACTAATCATAAACGTAACAGCTGTTGCTGAGACATACACGATACGTGAATGATTAAACAACGGTGAAAGGAACGTTAATAGCATTAGAACAATTGCAAGTGGGTACAGGAACATTAATACCGGTACCGAATACGTAATAATGTTTGCTAATCCAAAATTTGCAATCACAAATGTAATAGTTGAAAAGAAAACTACAAACTTTTTGTAGCCGATCTTCGGAAATAATGTTTGAAAGTATTCTGCACATGCTGTAGTTAATCCAATGCTCGTAGTCAGACAGGCTAGCGTCATAACAATTGCCAGCATGACAGAACCTAATGTTCCAAAGTAATAGGATGCAGCACTGCTGAGAACCGGTCCTCCTGTCGCAAAAATCCCAAAAGTCTCTGTACTTGTTGCTCCCAAATAAGCAATGCCAACATAAATAGCTCCAAGAAATGTGATTGCAACAGCTCCTGATTTTGCTGTTGCAGAAAGTATTCCACTTGTAGACGAAATACCGAATGAACGAATTGCTTTTATGACAATAATACCAAATACAAGGGAAGCAAGTGCATCCATTGTGTTATATCCTTCTAGAAATCCTTGTACAAATGCCTCACTCGCAAACGCTTCTTGCGGCAATTGGACTGATCCCATTGGTTGAACAATAACCATTAACAAAAGAATTCCTAAAAGAATAACAATACCAGGGGCTAATATCTTCCCTACGTTATCAACAAGTTTTGCAGGATTTAACGAAAACCAAAGTGTAATAGCAAAGAAAAGCAATGTGAAAATAAACAATCCACCTTGTTGAAACCCTTCACTCACAAATGGCGCAATACCAACTTCATATGCAACAGTACCTGTCCTTGGCGCCGCAAAAAAGGGGCCAATCGTTAAATAAAGTAGTGAAGTGAAAAAGACTGCATAAACTGGATCAATTCTACTTGCAAGATCTTGTAAATTATTATTCCTTGAAAAACTCATTGCTAAAATACCAAGTAACGGCAATCCGACACCGGTAATCAAAAATCCTATTATAGCAGGCCAAAGGTTCGTCCCCGCATTTTGACCAAGCTGCGCCGGAAAAATTAGATTTCCGGCACCAAAAAATAGGGCAAATAACATGAGTCCTATTAATGCATAAGTTGAAAATGATAGTTTGTCCTTCATGATATTCGCTCCTCTTAGTTGTATATTTCTATATTTCTATATATTCCAGATTTTAATAGATTCATTTTTATTGTTCAATATGCAATATATTGATGAAATATATAATACTACGCCTATGAGCAAAATGCAATATATTACGACAAAATTTTATGACGATTCGAAACAAGAATCTCTACTTCAAACAAAAATAAACTAGTCATCTTCATTATAAATCTTTTGAGCCTCATACTTAAATCCTAAATACTGATAGTTTTGTCTTACATACATCTCTCTTGGTGTATCTTCTCCATCAGCAACTAAAATTATTGTCTTGTCAGGAAAATGGTCCATAACAGATTTTTGCAGCCTACTTCCGATTCCCTTTTTCTGAAACGACTCCTTTACAGATAATCCGTCAATTTCCGCTGTATTGTCAGAAATAATAACATCTACAGAACCTGCAGGAAATCTTTTATAAAGTGCCAAAAACTGCAATATATTACGATCTTTGAAATTACGTTTATGTAAATCCACTTTTTGTTTTGCGAATTCCTCACCAAACTCCAGATCTGTCTCATATTGTAATAATATAAATGCATCAAAATTTTCATCCGTAACAGCTTGTACCTCTATATCTGGATGATTATTCACTTTAGGGAATTGATCAGGTTGGATAACATACAATTCGTTATATCCAACTTCATAACCTGAATCCCTAAAGTAACCCATTAGTTCCTCAGCTGGTTGTTTATTTTCAGGGAAAGTGAACTTTACATGTTTTTGCCCATGTTTTCTATGGAATTCCCTTAAATAATTCGCAGCATCTCTAAATTCAGCAACTGACGGTGTCCGTTTAAACTCAATATAATTACTATCATATCGAATTAGCATATCCGGATAATGGATATGTTTGTATTGATCATTTTCTATAACAACTTGTCCAAGATTATGAATGTTCCTAAATGTAATATTTTCCATTTCAATCATATCCCCTTTTCCTATTAAATAGCTTTATCTTGCTAATACTATTCTACAGTAGAAAATTCTTTTATTGTCATAAAATTTGTTATATCCTATTAAGCATAATACCAATTTATATACTATATGATGATTTGGGGGAAAGTTGGATGACTATGAAAAAAACGTTAACACTCGCCGGATCTGATTCAAGCGGCGGAGCAGGTATACAAGCGGATTTAAAAACATTTCAAGAGCATGACGTCTATGGGATGAATGCTCTTACTTCAATTGTAACGATGGATCCAAATAATGACTGGAATCATGGTGTCTTTCCAATTGACGTGGACATCGTAGCAAAACAATTAGATACTATTTTGTCTGTAGGCATTGATGCAATGAAAACTGGAATGCTCGGTTCAGTTGAAATAATTGAACTTGGAGCAAGAAAAATTGATGAATTTAAATTAGATAAAGTAGTTATCGACCCGGTGATGGTATGTAAAGGGGAAGATGAAGTATTGCAACCAGAAAACACTGATGCAATGCGAGAATTACTTCTGCCTCGTGCAACAATTACTACACCTAATCTATTTGAAGCGGGACAGCTTGCTCAAACTGGACCAATCAAGACAATTGAAGGCATGAAAGAAGCAGCAGTAAAGATTCATAGCCTTGGAGCAAAGAATGTAGTAATTAAGGGTGGAAAGGCACTTGGTCACGAAAAAGCTGTGGATTTATTTTATGATGGAAAAGATTTTACACTGTTAGAAAAGGAAAAGCTTGATACAACATACAATCACGGAGCAGGGTGTACATTTGCAGCTGCTGTCACTGCAAATCTCGCAGACGGAAAATCAGTTAAGGAATCTGTTGAAGCAGCAAAAGAATTTGTCACTGCAGCAATCGCTCATGGCTGGAAGCTTAACGAACATGTAGGGCCAGTTATGCACGGTGCTTATGCAAAATTTGGTAGCAATGTTAAATAACAGCTTTGAGAGAGGCTGTCTCCTAGGAGGCAGCCTCTTATATTATCTTATTGTTTTTAATGCACCGCTCCAAGAAAGGACTTGATCAAGCATTTGGTTAGCATTATCTGCATGATGGTCAGCTGGTTTGAATTTGCTCATGTTTTCAAAGTCAGTCATAAGTGAAAAAGTAACAGCAGCACGTACGTCTGCAACTTGTAGTTCTCCTAAAATTAGGCGTAAATTTTCATGTGCACGTGTACCTCCTAAGCTACCATAGCCAACAAAGCCAGCAGCCTTGTTATTTACCTCCGCTTTTAAGTAGTCAAGCGCATTTTTTAATGCCCCGCCTATGGCATGATTGTATTCTGGTGTAACAAAGATATACCCATCAAAAGACGCCATTTTTTCTGACCAAGCTTTTATAGTATCTAACGCATTTTGTTGTACATCTTCTGCTAATGCTGCACCTAAAAAAGGTAGTTTGTAATCAGCAAGATCCACGATTTCATATTCCGCATCGTCGTTACGCTTTGTTGCAAAATCGTATGTCCAGTTAGCAACTGCTTCCCCGTTACGACCTTGACGTACACTTCCTAGAATGATTCCTATTTTTAACATGACCATTCCCCCTTGATAGTAATAAAATTTTGAATTCATTTATCTTTAATTCAAGACGTATAATTCAACATAAGTATAATAGCAACAACAAAACGAATATGCAATTCATTTGCTTACTTTTTGTAATAAACTTATATAAGGTGATTTATTCTTTTCTTCATTCGCCTTCAAGCGATAAGAGCGGGACATGGGGTCAGTCCCTCTGTCCCAAAATAAAAAGACACTCTACATCCCAATACTAGGAGATAGAGTGCTTTACTATACTAGATTACTTATTATATTCCTTCAATTGAGCTTCAATTTCGGCCATTATTTTGCCAGCTTCTTCCCAGTTTCCTTCAGACAAAGCTTTTTGATAGGCATCAAATTGATCAGCAAAATCCCGTAACTTTTCTTCTGCGCCCGAAATCTGCTGTGACGGTTCATCTGGTTTATCCGATTCACGTTCAGCTTCTTCATCTTCTCTATTCTCATTATTTTCGCTTTCTGGATTGATTATCTTCAACATTTCATCAAGAGCCTTATCAAAGGTTTGCTCCATGACTATGTTATCACCATAAGCAAGAATAACCCGCTTCACTTCAGGAAGTGATGTCGCATTTGAAGATTCAATATAAATTGGCTCCACATAAAGAATCGTATCTTCAATTGGAATGGTCAACAAATTCCCGCGTATAACCTGTGATCCGCCTTGCGACCATAGGTTAAGTTGTTTGGAAATATTGCTGTCTTGATTTATACGATTTTCGATTTGCTGCGGACCATAAATATTTTTTTGTTTTGGAAAACGATAAACAAACATCTCCCCATACTGATCTCCATCGTTACGAACACCTATCCAGGAAATCATATTTTGCTTATCCTTCGGTGTATATGGAAGCATCAAGATAAACTCTTCCTGATCTTGTTCAGGTAATTTCATCGTCATGTAGTACGGTTCCATTGTAGTATCTTCATTAAAATATTTCTCTGTTGGAAATTGCCAAAAGTCCTCACGATTATAGAAAACTTCTAAATTTGACATATGATACGTTCCATACATAGAAGCCTGAACTGTGAATAATTTTTCCGGATAACGAAAATGTGCCTGTATATCTTCAGGAATTTCTTCTTTAAATAAGTCAGGGAACATATTTTGATACGTTTGCAGCAATGGATTATCTGGATCAACCACATAAAAATTCACTTCGCCTGTATATGCATCAATAACCACTTTAACCGGATTTCTCATATAGTTTATATTTCCCTGATGAGGCTCGGAATATGGATAACGCTCCGCTGTCATATATGCATCCATAATCCAGACAATACTACCGTCATCACGCACAACCAAGTAAGGATCTTTGTCATATGTTAAAAATGGCGCAATCCGATTTACACGATCCACAATATTTCTAGTCTCTAATAATTGGCTTTCCTCTTTTATCTGATCAGAAACAAGCATTCGAAAAGAGCCTTCTTTCAAAGCGAAAAACAGCCGATTAATCCCTTTTAAAGGAATCCCTGTGTCCGCTTCAAAACGTGTGTCAACATTCTTTTCACCTGAAGGATAATCAAATTCATCAACCTTGCTGTTTACGATCACATTCTGATAAGGTTCTTCACCAAAGTAAATTTGCGGCCGGTTAACTTCCACCGAGCCTTCTGGTGGAAGATTTTTAACGATATACTCTGGCTGACCTTGCTGCGTTACTTGATTCACATGACTCATAGCAATTCCATAGCCATGTGTATAGCGCAAGTTTTTGTTAACCCATGTTTTGGCTTGGTCAGGAAGATCACCTGTATTTAATTCCCTTGCTCCCACAAACACTTGTTCATATTCACCATCGATCCTATACCGATCAATATCGACATCATTGTATTCATAATACGTGCGAAAGGTTTGTAATTGATTATAAACATCTAATAATGGTCTTGAATCATTCATACGTATGTTGCTAATTGTCTTCTCGTTTCGTTTCACCATCTCTTGACTTAAAGAATCATTTCCAGGATGCTCCATCTGTTTAATATTATCCATATTATAAGCAGCCCTTGTGTATGCTAAGTTTTGTTCCAAATAGGGGCGTTCTTTTGAAAACTCATTCGGTGAAACAATGAAGTTCTGAACAGCTACAGAAGTTAGTTGTCCAACAATGACTAACCCTACGTATGCGACGAAAGGAATTAACATCGACCGTAACTTACCACGAATCAATGCAACAATCACCCAAACTGTCCCAATTACTGCAACTGCTGCCAGTACATACGATTTAGGAATATTAATCACGTCATCCGTGTAGCTTAAACCATAAACAACGCTCTCTTGAAATAGATTTACCTGATTTGTAAACAGCGTCCCATATGGAGCAACGAAATGAATACATGCTAAAAGTAACCCCATAATAGCGAGTGTTATTCCCATTTGTAATTGAGCATAACGATTTAGCCGATACATTTTAAACATGGAGTAAGCCCCAATTTCCACCAATAAGAAAAAGATGCTTAATCCAAGTAAAAGATAAACAACAAATTTTATAAAAGGCAACACAAACATGTAGAAGGAAATATCTAAATGAAAATGCGGATCTGTTTGCCCAAAAGATGCGTGTTCCATAAATTTAAGTGTACGTTCCCAGCCAAATCCTTGAGTGATACTACTGCCAATTAGTCCAATCAATAGTGCTATTCCCATAATAATAGCGCCACTCCATTTTTTCTCTAACACAATTTTTGGTAATTGACTTTGGTCTAATTGGCTAATATACGAACTGCGAATCCAAAATAACGTTATTATTGTACCAACGAAAAACAACAGAAACCCTACCACACCAAGTAATACTTTGCTTCCTAATATAGTAGTATACACTTCTGAGAACCCTAGCGAGTCCATCCAAATGTAATTTGTTATTAATTGGTTTGCAAATACACCTAATATTAAAATAAAAATAATTCCAATTACTATGTAACCAATCCAATTAAATCGCTTTTTCCATTTTGTTTTTTGTTCTTTATCATGGTCCCCATTAAAATCCAAAATTCTTCCCCCTCCCTTTAGTAACTATACGAACAATAAAGAAAAAGGTTTCACACGGGACAAGAGGTCAGTCCCTTCGTCCCAGCGAAACCATGGGACAAGCGACCTGTCCCGACTTTTTCTCTAAATCACCTTGTATTTATCTTCCTGAACTTCTCCAATAAAAGTACAGGGCTCATCACCAGTCACCATAATTAAGTCATGCATCGCTCTTGTACACGCTGTATAAAAGAGAGTTCTGTCCGATTCCATAGCATAGTGTGATCTCGATGCATCAGGAATAATAACTGCATCAAATTCAATTCCTTTAGCCAAATAGACAGGGAGTACCAGTAGCCCTTTTTCAAAAGCATACGTTTCCTCATCAATTTGCCTTACAGATACCTTATTCTGTAATAAATGATACAACCTTTCACTTTCTTGCAATGTCTTACAAATAATTGCTATTGTTTCATGTCCTTTTTCCCTAAGTTTTATTACATACTCAACCAACGTCTTAGACAATTTTTCCTTATTTTCCACTCTAACAAGCTGCGGCTTACTCCCTTCACGATCAAACGGTTCAATCATCTCTTTACCCGGAGCAAAGTATTTTGTGAATTCAACAATTTGTTTAGTAGACCTGTAGCTTTTAGTAAGGGTAATTCGTTCGTGGTCTCTCTGTATTTCTTCAGGTATCAACGGATTTTCTTTTGTCGTATTGGCATATATTGCTTGGTTAATATCACCCAATAAAGTCATTCTCGTATATGGAAAAATACCTTTTATATAAGCAAACTGGAATGCTGAATAATCCTGCGCTTCATCGATAAACAAATGACGTACTGCCCGGTCTGCATGCCCACCTAATATACTGTCCTTAAAATATAAATAAGGCGTTGCATCTTCCCATGTTAAAAATTTACGTGTTAAATCAGCAGCTGTCTGTTCACAAATTTCCTTCCAATGTTTAGGTTTTTCTTCAGGGGTCCATTCCGAAAAAAGATTTCGATATGTCCCCGTAACATTAACAAATTCTAACCGCTTCACACGTTTCTTTATTTTTGAAAAAACTCTTTTCACAACTTCTGTTCGCAGGATTTTCTCCTCCAATCCAGAATCATTAACATCATATTCTTGATCCTTATAATATGCTTTTAAATAATCCTCTTTCGCTAAAAGCTCCACTTGATCCATAACCCAATCTTTATTCTTCTCCTTCTTCTGATGGACAGCTATTTCTTTTAATAGCCACTTTCTAACAAACTCCATTTTATTAGGTATCGATATATCGTTATCCAAGGAATAAAAATAATCACTTATCTGCTCCTTCGAAATAAGGATACGTTTGCGAAATGTAATACTTTTAAATCTGATACCGCCATCTTCCAAATGTGAAACAAATTCATCAATCATATATTTAAAATCCACACTAGATTTATAATCCATACTGTCCATTCGAATCGGATAACCCTCACGTTCCAATTCCGTTAGGACATATTCCATTTGCTCAAATGGCGATTCAATTGTAAAATCTTCGCCAATTCCCGCTTCCAAAAAGTCCAAAAATGTTGTTTGTCTAACATTTGTTTCTCCCAACTCAGGAAGAACATTAGCAATATAACTCGTAAATAAAGGATTCGGTGAAAAAAGAACAACATTTTCCGCATGAAGCTCTTCTCGATAGCGATACAGTAAGTACGCGATACGTTGCAAGGCTGCAGACGTCTTTCCACTTCCTGCTACTCCTTGAACGATTAGTAGATCACTGCGTTCATTTCGAATAATTTTATTTTGCTCCCTTTGAATGGTTGCTACAATACTTTTCATCGTCGTACTTGCATTGTTCCCAAGCGCCTGCTGCAGGAGAGTATCACCGATCGTAACCCCTGTATCAAACATACCTTTAATCAATCCTTGTCTGATAATAAACTGCCGCTTTAATGAAATTTCACCAGTTATCGTACCTTCAATCGTTTTATAATCCGCCTTACCAGGAGGATAATCATAATAAAGGCTCGATATAGGAGCGCGCCAATCATACACCAGAAAATTTTCCTCATCATAATCCATCAAAGAAGAAATACCAATATAGACTTTCTCTTTTTCCCTACCTGGATCTTCTATAAAATCAATTCGTCCAAAGTATGGAGAATCCTTTAATTTTTTTAACGTATTTAGTTCTTCACCTATTTTACCGTGTGTCCGTTCTCTTTCAGACAGTAATTCCGCCTGTTGTTTTATACTTGCTTGCGTTTCAATTACATCATCGGGTTCATCTAAGTTAACCGTAACATCATCCCAAAAACTTTTTCGGAGTTCAATTACACTCTCTTTTAGTCCTGAAGACTTGGAATATAATTTTTCCTCTTTTTTATCAATTTCATGGATAACATCATCAACTCGTTGCTGTTCTTCCGCACGATTGCTAGATTCTTGATTCATTAAATCAACCCCATTCATTTTTTAGCTTAATGATTGACTTCTTATTTTACCAGTGGTATAATATTATTGGATAATACTATACATAAAATATAAAAGTATTGTAACTTATATAGCTTACCATTTCTGTTCGCGGCTGGCAACCTTTTTTCGCGAGCTTTTTTTGCGTGCAAAAGGGACGGAATCCTCCGTCCCTTTTTATAAATAATTAGATTGATCTCTTTCGTTTAGCATTTTTGTCTTATTTTTTGCCGGAAGAATATGTTGTTCTACCCCGTCATAAAAAGCTATCAATTTATGAATAAAACCCCAATGAGGTAAAAATCGGTAAACAATTATAGCAGAAATGAAACTTATAATTGCTCCCATAATGACATCTCCAGGAAAATGTACACCTACCCAAACACGGGCAAAAGCAACAAGAAATGCTAGAACAAGCCAAAATAAACCAAGCCGTTTTTTAAACAACAAGAAAGTCAAACAAAAAGCAAAAAACAACATTGTATGATCACTTGGAAATGAATTATCTACCGCATGATCAATTAATTTATTTACATTTGCCAATTCAGCAAATGGCTGGTTATTTGAATGAATTTTTCCAGCTATTTCTCCAATTATCTCTGCTAAAATAAACGTGATCGTTCCACAAATGATCATCATTCTATTCCTATTACTTCGAGTAAACCAATATATGACCACACCCAAAGCCAAAAAATATACCATATATTCAGCAATGAAAACAAAAATAGGGTTTAATCCCGTGTAGTCTTTCCCTAAATCATTAATTACTCTAAAAAAAGAACTATTTAAATCTGACAAACTCATTGAAATTTCTCCTTATTCAAGATAACGATTACTCGCCACGTAATTTTTTATATAAAACAGCATCAAGCAACTTATAAATAAAGAACATGCCAATAAAACCAAACCCAAAGGTAAATAACGTATATGCTATAACAAGTAAAGGTAGAAACGGACAAAATACACTTATTAATTTCAAGATTAAACCTGTTATCACTGCAATAAATACATATCCACCTAAATAATAATGAGCGTGTAAATTAAAAATCATTGTATTTTTTAATAAAGAAGAGAATTCTTTTATCTTAAACTGATTAATCGCTTCTCTGGCAGCTTCATTTTCCGACTTTCCCTGGTTTATTTGATCTGTTGTGTAATCTTCCAGATACGCTTGAAGTTCCATTTTCTCTTCATAACTCATGGCCAGCTGACTGACAAAAGCATGGATATCATTGTGTTTTTGATATAGCGCATTAACTTTTATATGTCCAATATAATTAAACCCACCCCATATAGCAGCAATAATAAAGGCAACCCCATAACCTATCAAAGCAATGATAGGAACATGTGCTGGATTATATAAGAGATCAAGATAATACGTTATATAAAAACTGATAACAGAAATCAGTAATAACCAACTATATTTTAGATCCTTTAAACTAAAAACTTTCCTAATAAAATGTTGCATTTCAGCTCCTCCTCAAATGAATCGTTTAACCATTTCCGTCATAGTCTTCCAATCGTTAATAATCTTTTCTAACTGTTGGGAACCATCTTCTGTTATAGCATAGTATTTTCGACGGCCGCCTTGGCTTTCTGTTCCCCAAAAAGATGAAATAGCTTTCTGTTTCTCTAATCGCTTCAATGATAAATATAAGGTACCTTCCTGTATTTCAAACGTACCTTCTGTTTTTTCCTTTATTGTTTTGGAAATTTCATAGCCATAATTCTCTTTATTCTTCAAAACCGAAAGAATAAGTAAGTCTATATTTCCTTTTAACATTTCTTTATTCAATTTAGGACCCCCAACCACATTACTTAATATTATTAAGTACTATGTAATAATAATATATTTTACTTAATAATACAAGGTAATTATTAAAACTAAAATTTTTAAACACAACATATCATATCCCAAAATAGGTAAAAGGGACTAAATCCAATTGAATCTAGCCCCTAATTAAATATAACTATATTGTTTTATAGCTTCAGATGTTACCTTTTTCCAAACAGGCACCCATATTTCACTTTGATTTTTCACTCTAACTATTTGGGTGCAACATGATATGGACTTCTTTAATTCATTCACATCACTTATTTAACTTTCTCACCATCATTACTATAGATGTTAATTTCATAAGGAAAATCTCTAGTTATTTGTTTAAATCTATCCGATTCTAGGATTTTAGTCACATTTTCTTTTATACCTTCAGCAAGTTCTTTTATAGAGGAATCTGATCTTTTTAGTGACAATGTAATATTCAACTGCATGAGATTCTCTTCCATCGATGATTTGATCTTTGTAACATGGTAACCTTTTTTACCCATCAATTCCTGATTAACAACGGGCATGAGATCAACCTTCCACCTTTCCTTTTTCATCAATTTTATAGGTCGATGAGGAACTTTCACGGTATACCCTTCTATATTTGATTCTTGCAACACTTCACTTACGGTACTTTTCACAACATCTTTCATCTTATTGTAGTATGCTTCAGAGCCTTCAATAGGGATTTCAATGGTTTTAGAAGAATAATATCCTATTAAAGAAAATTCACTCTTGTAATTAATTTTTTTCAAGGCTTCCATGATTTTGTTAGGTACTATTAATTGTTCTTCCTTCTCTTCCTTACTTACAGGCTCAAGTTTGTCACCCTCTTCAGGATCAACTTCCCATGATTCCATAATCTTTACATTATATGCGTCGTAGTGCTTTGTTTGTAAAATTCGTTCTGCAATACCTTTTACATCATCTTTTACTTCAGCCAAATAATCTTTTGATCCACCAACACGTATTTCAACAGACTTTTCCGGTTGATAGGTGAAACTAACATCTTTGACATCGTACCCCTGTTCATTTAATTTATTTAATATATCTTCCCCAGGCTCCCCAAGCTGAAAGACTGATCCAAGGATAGGGATTTTTGATAACGTATCTGCCCAAGCTGGTGAAACAAGTGCAGAACCAAATAACAAACAAACGAATATGGCAGCAGCACTAGTAAAATAGATAATTCTCTTACCTAAACTCCTTTTTGGCTTTTCACCTTTCATTGCGGTTTTAATTACCTTATCCAGTCGTTCTTCGGGTACTTCAATACGATCGATATCTTTTTTAAAATCCGAATCATTCATAGAAGCAATCCTCCTTAATATTTCTTTTTAATTGGTTTGTAGCCCGATGTATTTTTGTTTTCACCGTACCCTCGGGACAATTCAAAAACTCTGCAATCTGCCTAATCGTAAAATCTTTGTAGTATCTAAGTATAATCACTGTTTTATACGATTCTTCTAGACAATCAATTGCATTCACTAAATCAATCCGGTTTTCAATTGACGGATGTTCAGGACTTTCATGCAATCTTTCCATTTCTTCCTCTGCAAACGGAATGACTTTTTTATTCTTTTTAATAAAATTTAGAGCATTATTAATTAATATTCGTGTCAGCCAAGTTGAAAAATATTCGGCGTTCTTCAACTTTTGCTTAGACCGAAACGCTTTGTATATCGTTTCCTGCACAATATCTAATGCATCATTTTCGTTTTTCACATACAGATAAGCGATACGGTAAAGTTTGTTTTTTTCTAGTTGAATCAATTCCTGAAAAACTTTATCGTTTCCCTTGACTGCCCTGAAGATTTTTTTCGAGTCCATTCTCATCCTCCCTTCTATCCTCTTAGACAACCGACATATGTAAAACGTTTCAATAAAAGCAAACGGAATAAACCTTATAAACATGCAAAGCTGTTCCTTATTAGGTTAAATGTAATGGATAAAAAAAATTTTTAATCATAGTATTAAACTGAATGGACAAGCATAAAGGTGTCAACAAGATTAGGGGGATTTTTCGTGAATGTTATAAAAAGCACCAAACACATACTTATTCGATTTTTTACCGAGCGTTTTTATGACCAATCAGCCCAAATGGCATATTACCTAATGTTGTCATTGTTTCCTTTCCTCATTTTTCTCTTTTCTCTTATTGGCTATCTGCACGTAAATCCGGAGAATATTCTAGTAATGATCGAACCATTTGCTCCTCATGATACATATATGATCGTCCGCAGTACATTGGAAAACATACTGGATAAGGGACGAGGAGAGTTATTATCTTTTAGTCTGATAGCTACCTTTTGGTTAGCATCGATGGCTATCCAATCGCTTGTCCGATCATTAAACAAAGCTTATAAAATCAAACGAAAGCAGTTGTTCTTTTTGCATGGAATTATTAGTGATTTATTGCTCACCCTAGGATTAATGATTATTTTGTCTTTATCATTACTAGTTCCGATACTGGAGGATATTGTACGTAATTTTGTACTAACTAAAGTAACAATTGATGAATTATGGTACCGTTTATGGTTTTTAACAAGATGGGGAATAGGAACATTATTTTTACTCCTTTTCTTTACAACCTTATACAAAGTTGTTCCCAGTATTCGAGTACCATGGAAAATGGTTTTTCCCGGGGCAATTTTTGCTGCAATTGGCTGGCAGGTTGTATCGATTGGCTTTTCAAAATATGTCGGCATTAGTAACTACACTGAATTCTACGGTCAGCTCGGAAGTATTGTCGCATTAATGGTCTGGTTTTATCTAACAGCTGTTGTTTTATTAATAGGAGGACTAATTAATGCATCTGTTCTAAGAAAATAATTGAGGTGTCTCTCTTGTTAATGAATCGGCAGTCACTTGAACTACTATTATGGTGTACAAGTCCTTCTACGTCATTAAAAGGGTCCCGATTTGCGGAACCCTCGTTAGCTTAATACATTCTACACATACCATGAGATCTAGGATAGGTATACCTAAATCCAAATTGTTCATAAAGTTTGTTGGCTGGGTCATCAGCTATCAGACTTACATAGGAACCAGAATATGTATGTTCATCTAGATATTTCATGAGTTCTTTCATAATCATCTTTCCTAGACCTCGACCTTGATAGCTTGGCTTTACAACGATATCGACTATTTGAAAAAAGGCCCCGCCATCACCGATAACTCTCCCCATCCCGATTAAGGTTGTTTTATCGTAAATACTCACTGCAAACAATGAATTTTTCAAACCAACAACTGCTGCTTCCTGTGACTTCCCGCTTATTCCACCTTCTAATCGCAAATCATTATATTTTTTAGGATTCGGCGGTTCATTGATAATTGTGAAATTGTCATTCATTCTTATTTTCCTCCGTTTTAACAGGTTTATTGTTTTCAAGATTTCTTATTCTAAATTCTGTAATCCATTATTGTCTAGCGAACAAACCTCACGCAGAATTTTGAAGTGAGTTTCACTGCATAATAGAACCCCTCCTAGTCTATTTTCAGTCTCCCCCCATTATCACCCAAAACTATATCTTCGTCACTTCCTGCTTTGATTTTTGCTTTAATCCATAATAACAGGATTTTGACGAAAATTTTTATTCTTGACAAATGATACTATTCTGCGATACTATATACTAGTAATCAGTATTACTTAGTATCGGTATCACAAAATACTGAGAAAAATATAGTGAAATACAAATGGAGGATAACTTTGGAAAATATCACAGAAATGCTGAAAGGGGTGCTTGAGGGTTGTGTGCTTGAGATCATCAGCCGCGGCGAAACTTACGGCTATGAAATCACGCAACAGCTGCGAGAACTTGGCTTCACTGATGTGGTTGAGGGCACAGTTTATACGATTACCATGCGGCTTGAGAAAAACAATCTGGTGGACATCAAGAAAAAGCCGTCCACTAAGGGACCGCCGAGAAAATTTTACACACTCAACGCAGCAGGTCAAGAGCATCTTGAATTTTTTTGGGAAAAATGGGAATTCGTCTCAAGTAAACTTAATGAACTCAAACTAAAATAAAATCAAAAGGAGAAGAAATATGAGTATTTTTGAAAAAATTATCGGAAATCTGGATGACAAGCGGGAATGGAAGGCAATGGAGGCACGTGCCAAGGCACTTCCAAGTGAGTACTGCAACGCTTACAACGCTATCAAAAAATATATCTGGACCGCTGGTGGTCCCTCCGACTGGAAGGACATTAGCCGTATCTTTGGCGGCATTCTCGACCTTTTCGAGGAAGGTGCAGCAGAAGGCAAGAATGTCACTGACCTAACGGGTGAGGACGTGGCCGATTTCTGCGACGAACTAGTGAAGGACGCGAAAACTTGGAAAGACAAATATCGCACGAAGTTGAACGATACGATTAAATAATAGAACTTTGCTGAACAGCTTAGTATCTTAAAGGAGACTACAATGAACTTTTTAGAAAAAATTACCGGCAGCGATATGACTAGAGAAATGAAAGGTTTTGAAGCACGAGCAAAGGTCTTGCCAGGTGAATATCAAACTGCTTGGAAAGAAATTACAAGTAATCTGTGGATTCACGGGGATTTCAGCGGTCGTAATCTAATGCCTATTCTTGACAGTGCTCTTGAACTGCTTGAAGTTACATCAGCAGACGGACAGAGTGTCGAAGAAGTACTAGGGGATGATATCAAAGGCTTCTGCACAGCGCTTGTTGGTGACGAGAGCGCAAAAAATTATAGAGATAAATGGCGTGACCAACTCAACAATAACGTAGCAAGAAAACTAGGAGGACTGAAATGAGTATCAAAAAAATCATTGAAGGCTAAAAAGAATGGAGAGCACATGTTTCGCGTGTCAAAGCGCTTCCACAAGAGTACCAAATTGTCTATAAAGAGATCCAAAAATATCTCTTCAAAGTCGGTCCTGTTGAGTTAAACGAAGGTATCGGACTGCTCTCGGAAATTATCAGCTTTTTTGAAGAAGGCGCAGAAGCTGGGAAAGGTGTGCTTGAAGTCACAGGAACAGACGTTGCTGCTTTCTGCGATGCGCTCATTGAAGATTCAAAAACTTACGCTGATCTCTATCAGGAATCGGTCAATCAAAAAGTCGATAAGGCAATGAAAAAATAGAAGGAACGTAGTACTTGATGACAAAAATCTATTATAACTTTTGCCTAAGTACTGCGCTAACATCCCAAACTCGAAAGTATCGTTTGAGTTCAAGAAGTGTCGGATGCGAAAGAAAGAATCAAAATGGAAACAATAAAAAATTGAAGAATTAAAAAATCTTTCAAAGAAAAGAAAGCTCTCAGAGGCAGAAAAGCGATAGGGTGAAATAACCCTCCAAATCTGAATTCAATAGATGATACCGACTGAATAGCTGGTTACAAATGTGAATTTCCACCATTACTATTCAGTTTTATTTTAACTTAGTAGTTGGTTATACAGGTTACCGGTCTTACTAAGTAGTGGAATATAGATAATCTGGCTCCGCAAGGCACTCGGCAGGATAATTACCCGCTTTGTTAGAAGGTGAGCAACCCAACTCGCTTCTCAGACAAATCCCGCTAATTTCCGGATATCACAAGCGGCCTTGCTGCACTTTTTATAAGGAGGAAACAAGTATGAGCAATATAGCGATTTCAGTAAAAGGGTTAAAAAAATCCTTTAAAGACAAGGAAGTCTTAAAGGGGGTCGATTTTGAGGTGCGGAGTGGTGAAATATTCGCACTGCTGGGTTCAAACGGAGCGGGAAAGACGACAACTGTCAACATCCTCTCGACGCTGATGAAGCCCGATGGCGGTGAGGTAGGTATTCGCGGTTTTGACGTCCAGCGTCAATCGGATCATGTTCGCCAAAGCATCAGCCTGACAGGACAGTTCGCAGCTTTAGACGCTATGCTCACCGGGCGGGAAAATCTGTTGCTCATCGCCAAGTTGCGGGGAGTTTCTAATCCCGCTCAAGTCGCCGATGATCTATTAGCAAGATTCAGCCTAACCGATGCAGCCAACCGCCGAGCCGACAAATATTCCGGTGGGATGAAGCGCCGGCTTGACATTGCCATGAGCCTGATCGGGAAACCAGCAGTCATTTTTCTCGATGAACCGACGACAGGGCTTGACCCGGAAGCACGGATTGAAGTCTGGGACACCGTCAAGGAGCTTGCTGGAGGTGGCACAACCATCTTGCTAACGACCCAGTACCTAGAGGAAGCAGAACAACTTGCGGACCGTATCGCCATCCTGCATGACGGTAAAATCATCACAACCGGTACACTTACCGAACTCAAAGAGAAGTTCCCGCCAGCGAAAGTGGAGTACATCGAGAAGCAGCCGACATTGGAGGAAATTTTCCTCGCGATCATCGGCAACAAGGAGGAGAAGTAAATGAAAAGTAAAACAGGGGTATTACTAGGGCGTTTAATGCGCAACATCATGCGCAGCCCGGATACGATTATCACGGTGGCAATTACGCCGATTATGATGATGCTGTTGTTTGTCTACGTATTTGGCGGCGCCATAGAGACAGGCACGGACAACTACGTCAATTATTTATTACCAGGAATCTTACTGATGGCCATCGCATCCGGCGTCGCTTACACTTCCTTGCGGCTGTTCACGGATGTAAAGAGCGGGCTGATGGCGCGCTTCGTTACCATGCCCATTAAGCGCTCTTCGGTATTGTGGGCTCACGTGTTGACCTCGCTTGTTTCCAATGCACTTACTGTCGGGGTGGTTATCCTAGTCGCACTCGTGATGGGCTTCCGTTCCAGTGCCGGTATCCTGGATTGGCTCGCGGTAGCTGGAATACTTGGGCTGTTTACACTGGCACTGACATGGGTGGCGGTCATCCCCGGATTAACAGCAGGATCTATGGAAGGGGCGACAGCATACTCGTACCCGCTGATTTTCCTACCGTTTATCAGTTCGGCTTTTGTCCCTACCGAAACCATGCCTAAAATTGTCCGTGCGTTCGCTGAGAACCAGCCCGTGACTTCAATCGTGAATGCGATTCGCGCCCTCTTATATGAAGGGTCTGTTGGCAATGGTATCTGGACCGCGCTTGCCTGGTGCGTCGGCATCATGGTCATCGCTTACTTTTTCGCCAGTAAAAAATTCAAACGCCAGTTAGGGTAAGTACACCGTTATGGGATTCGCCATATTAATAGTTAGCCACTACGATGAATTTGCTATCACATGGAAGGCAGCTTAAATGTCGGTGCAACCATCGATCAAACTATGGAAACCTTCAAAATTGGTGTGATTGGTGGCAGCTCGATCACTTATCCCAACGCTAGGTTTCCCATACATGCTTTAAAAGAATTTACTGCGGGTAGTGCTCTTTCGCAGGAGGAGGTATTAAAAGAATAAAGCCCATTAGATACAATTGACAGTAAAAAGTAGATTCAAAGCTAAATCACTTTGGTCATCAATCTCATTAACTTATGGAACTATGGATTACATTTCAGTTGCAATGTGATTCATAGTTTTTTTGGATTGATGGAAAAAATATTAAGGCAGCAAACTCGTTATTTTTAATATAACCCTGATACTAATCTTTTGTATAGTATCGGTACCCTGCTTCAGTTTTTTCTGACGGTTTTAATATTCCAATTTCATCATAATAGTGAAGGAGCCTTATACTTACATTTGTAATCTTAGAAAGATCACCTACTAAATACATCTATCCCCTCTGGCGGTATAGCTTTTGCATCAAGACATATATATAAAACCTTACGCAAACCAAACGTTAGGGTCAACAATGATACCAGAGAAGATTACTCCCTCTGTAATCGAAGAGGTGTTGTTACATCATTTAGAATCTCTAAAATAAAAGAAGGCTGAAATATAACCGTTAGAAGATTGTATATTTCAGCTTTTCTTAATTATCCTATACAAGATTAACTAGATTATCATAACCATAAGAGAAAAACGTTGAGTTTCGATTGGGCCTTGTTGATTTTAGCATAAAAAATCGAAAAAATGCTGGAGAAATACCTTTGGAACTGGAATATATTTTATCTAAGGAAGGGAATTTTTATTGCAAGGCATTACGGATTTATGTATTGAGAAACAACCGAAACCCTTATTCGACAAGGGGTTAAGGGATCCCTGATAAAAGGAAAAAAGCTGGATTACTATTGGATCCAGCCTTGGTTTGTATTGATTCTAAGATGCTGAATTCATATTGGTTCGTACGCACTTTTCTTAAATCCACTGTACTACGTTCCTTCTATTTTTTCATAGCTTTATCGACTTTTTGATTGACCGATTCTTGATAGAGATCAGCGTAAGTTGTTGAATCCTCAATCAGCGCATCACAGAAAGCAGCAACATCTGTTCCTGTGACTTCAAGCACACCTTTCCCAGTAGCTGCGCCTTCTTCAAAGAAGCTGAGAATTTCCGAGAGCAGTCCTATACCTTCGTTTAGCTCAACAGGACCGACTTTGAAGAGATATTTTTGGATTTCTTTATAGACAATTTGGTAATCTTGTGAAAGCGCCTTGACACGTGAAACATGGGCTCTACATTCTTGTTGAGTTGGTCACGCCATTTATCTCTATAAGTTTTTGCACCTTCGTCACCAACAAGTGCTGCGCAGAAGCCTTTAATATCATCTCCCAGTACTTCTTTGATGCTCTGGTCGTCTGCTGATGTAACTTCAAGCAGTTCAAGAGCACTGTCAAGAATCGACATCAGATTACGACCGGTGAAATCTCCGTGTACCCAAAGATTACTTATAATTTCTTTCCAAGCAGTTTGATATTCAGCTGGCAAGACTTTTGCTCGTGCTTCAAAAGCTTTCATTTCTTTAGTCATATCGCTGCCGGTAATTTTTTCCAAAAAGTTCATTGTAGTCTCCTCCTTTAAGGTACTAAGCTGTTCAGCAAAGTTCTATTATTTAATCGCATCGTTGAGTTTATGGTCGTTGCTTATCAACCCACGATTTTGCATTAATGTTGAGAAATCCACAGAAGGTTGCCCAAAAGCTTTAGCAAAAATACTCATGTTTATTACTCTTTATTTTGCTTTTAATTCGTTTAGTTTGCTTGAGATAAAGTTCTATTTGACCAAGAAATTTGCCAGTTCTTGCTGAGACAGCTTCATTGAGCCGATAAAATTTGCGCGGTGGGCCCCTCGTGAAATCAATATCCACGAGTTTATTTTCTTCGAGCCGCATGATGAGGGTGTAAACAGTTCCCTCCACAATGTTGCTAAAGTCCAGTGCACATAGCTGCTTCATGATTTCATAACCATAAATCACCATGGCTGATAATCTCAAGCACACAATCCTCAAGTACCCCTTTCAGCATTTCTGTGATATTTTCCAACTATTTTCCTCGACTTGCATTTCACTTATATTTTTTAGTACTCTGTATCACAGGTATTTTGTATTACTAAATACAGGTATATAGTAACGCAGAATAGCGCCGCATGTCAACAATAGGACTTTCCGCTAAAAAACCTGTGTAGACCGGAATATGAATAAGTAATAATAACTCCTAAAGAAAAGAGTTATCTGTCTATTCATTATTCAATCCCCTATACAATTATAATCAACAATACTGCTCGTTCGCTTTAGTGAAATGTTTTACAATATAGTATGATTACCTATGATCTTATCCTTATATTCATTTGATTAGGATATAAATTAAATTTTCTTTTTTACTTATTATTCGTACACAGTCACAATTACTCCATCCATATTGTTGCCTGAAATCTCATACACGTGATTTTCCTGTATTTTAATGGTCATGTTTTCGGAAAAAGGGTAATAAAAAACAGTATATTTTTCACCTTCAACCTCAACAGAAACTTTCTTTTTTCTCTTGAGATAATCCAAATACTCTTCTAAAACAAAATTCTTTTCTTTCATAATCGCACTATGCGGTAAACCAACATAGCGAATATGCCAAGGTTCATATTGAATTCCTGTTATGTCCGATTTATCCTCTGGATAGCGTAAAATGAATCCGTATTTCCAAGCATTTTTTTCTATCCACTTTCCTTCAGGTGCTTCAGCCATTTTCATTTGAGTAGACCCGACATCAAGCGATAAACCCAAATTGTGTTCACTATAGCCAGCCGGTAAGGCATAGGTAGATCCCTTTTCTTGATAAAGTTTACTTTGCTCATCAAAATTGCGAAAACCGCTAGTAATGAAGAAATTAGAAACTCCATCTTTTCCTGCAGCAGTCACCATATCTGAAAATTTACGCGCTAAATCCTTTGACAAATAGGTTTTGTTATTTAACAATCCATATCCTTTTACCAATTCATTGTGCGTAAATAGATTGACGACATCTGATTTAATACTTTCTTGGTGAACCGGATACTCACTGTTAACCAAAAGCAAATTTCCTTGATAGATTTGTTCTACTGCAATCTCTATTTTTTTGGTATTTTCGGAAACTCTTCTGTTCTCTTCTTTATCATTTTTATATTGATCATGTACTTGTACTTCTACATTTGGCAGATCTGCTTTTGGTTCAAAAAACGCCCTAATATATATGAAAGTTAAACACAAGCACAATAGTAATAATAATAAAAATCCCCACTTCTTCATTTGTCAGTTTCCTCCTTATTCTTCTTTGCTTAAAAGAATAACTAAAACTATTTAAAAAAAGAGTGGGGTAAATCTTAAATTTTTCTTAAATGATGTACTTTAGGTTAATCTTTCTTAACTACTTTATTCACTTTCCCTTGGTAATCGGACTTCAAAAATTGTCTGTATGACGCTACTTTCGGCAGTAATTGATCCATTATGCTGCTCAACAATATTTTTTGCAATGAACAAGCCAAGCCCTGTACTATCCTCTCTATGGGTTCGTGCTTTGTCTCCAGTATAGAACATATCAAAGAGATGCGGGAGTTCATCCGGAGGAATGCTATCTCCATAATTCACAATCTGAGCTACCACTTCATCTGCATCAATAAAACCGTTAATATCGACATACTGACCGTCATATCCATAACGAATTGCATTGGTGATAAGATTTTCAAACAGACGTGCTAGTAAATCTCCATCACCCAAAACGGGTAAATGGATTGTACTACTCATCCTTGCAATCAAATGATTGTTTTCGAAGACAGGATATAATTCTTCTTTTAATTGGTTAAGCAGATCAGTTAAATTTATTCTCTTTTTTTCAACTGACAGCATTCCATAATTCATTCTAGTTATCTCAAATAATTCATCAATTAGCTTTTCTAACGTCTGAGATTTAGTAAAGGCAATCGTTAAAAAATGTCGGACTTGTTCCTTTGTCAAATTCTCATCTTTAAGGATTAAATCTAAATAACCCAAAACAGAAGTCAGCGGTGTACGGAGATCATGTGCCAGGTTTATTACTAGCTGATCCTTACTGCTTTCTGAAAAATCACCTCTGTCTATGGCCTCTTTTAACGTTTTACTTGCGAGATTGATGTCTTTCGCAATATCGTCAAACTCATCATTTGAATGGATTTCAACCTGATGTTGAAAGTCGCCATGAGCAAGGTAGTGAATTCCACTTGAAATCTCATTGAAATAAATGGAATAGCGTTTCGTAAGAAGAAAGAAAAACAATATCGAAAGTGGAATAAAGATAAGTAAAAAGAAATTAATATCTCCAATTTTGTTCATAATTAATCGGAAGTGAGCTAATAAATCGCCATAATCAACCCAAGTATAATAATAATATTGAAGTATTTTAAAGATTATATATGTTATAGTACCAGCCAGAATCATACTCAAACCCAAAAACAAAACCATCTTTGAACGAAAACTGTGCATCATTTTAACCATTGAATGTATATCCTACTCCCCATACTGTCTTAATCCATTTGTCTTTCCGTGTATCTTCTTCAAGCTTTTTCCGAAGCGTACGTACATGAACCATAACGGTATTTCCACCTTCAAAGTATGCTTCACCCCACACCTGCCTGAAAATATTTTCCACATTAAAAACTTTCTTTGGATTACACGCTAGTAAATACAAAATATCAAACTCTTTCGGTGTTAGCTCAATGTTTTTACCATATAGAGTAACTGTACGTTGCTCAGGAGAAATAACTAATCCACCATACTCCACGTATGTTGTATTATCTGTATCTGTTTTATGTTGATTTAGCTTCATAAAACGTCGGAGTTGAGCATTTACACGAGCAACCAATTCTATTGGGGTGAATGGTTTAGTCATATAATCATCTGCTCCAATTACCAGTCCCTGTACTTTATCGAAATCAGATGTTTTAGCACTCAAAAATATAATAGGCATATTATGCTGTTCACGAATGTGGCGGGTTACTTCATATCCATCCATTTTCGGCATCATAATATCCAAAATCAGCAAATCAAAGACCTGAGTCTCGACAGCACGAATAGCCTCTTGTCCATCTGATACCTTATAAACATGGTACCCTTCATTTTCCAAATGAATAGCAATCAGATCAGCAATTTCCTCCTCATCATCAGCAATTAATATCGAAATATTCCTCATCTTCCCACTCCTAAGTAAGTTAACATACAGCTATATATCAAGTTCTATTTATTTTCTATTATTTTCTTCTCTTATTCAAAAATACGGTCTCATCGTTGCACATAAAATTAACACTACTCTTCTACTTAAGCTTCTCATAATTCTAAGTACAATCTTTTACAATATCATCAATAAATACCTAATTTCAATTTTAAAATGTTCCTCCACAATCCAACTTATTAACGTAATTGTATCAAAATTTTTTATAAATTATCGAACTTTAAATTTAATGATCAATATTAATTTTAAAATTATCAAACCTTATTTCGAAGTTACACATACCTCTTACGAAAAAATGACCAAATTTTTACGCCTGGTGACAATAGAACTAAGTTTGTACCCAAAACACCCGAAATAACCCATCTTTTTTTATAGAATATTCTGATATTTAAACTGAGTTGTTCATCCCCGTTTCTTTTTCTTGTGAATTCATTATATTTTTATAAAAAAGTTTGATCATTTTCCTACCTAACAATCGCACTCGATTGTCTAAGATCTTATTCACTATGTCTTGTTGAACTAAAACTCCCGCTATGTAAAGTCACATTCCTTTCCCAAACCCTCCACCTGTTGGGGGACCATTCCTATGTGACTTTTCTTTTTCAATAGCTCTTTCAACTTCTTTTTCTTGTTCTGTTTTATCACGATAAGGAGTATGAAATTTCTTTTTTTGTTTTCGTTTATCTATAAATATTATTAGAGCAACAAATAAAACTAAAAACAACCCTCAAAGAATGTTTGAAAGCAATTTATCCCTCCTAAATATAACCTATTCTACCCCTTAATGGTGCGAATACACATATTAAACATTCGCGACCTATTGTTGAAGAATTAAAGGGAAGTTTATATCATAATCCCTTTCGATTGTTTAATAAGGTGAGTCTTTAACAAACTACTTTTTTATATTAATAATTTATTTGTGTTTAAAAATAACTAAATTACATTTTTCACATCTAAATGCTGGGATTTTACTTATTTTAAAAATTGCATCATCTATTAATACTTCTTCACTTCCAAAATCAGCGAAGATTGAATCAGCCGATTCTGACCAACAAATTCTGCGAGAAGAAAAAATATACCCCTGCCTCAACTCATTACAGCATTCAGGACATCTTACAGTATCGTTCATATTTAGGCACCCCACCTTTCGCATTTCCCTTTACAACCCACTACATAAAGCACCTTCCATAACGAACACAAGTAGGCACAGAATCCCCTCGAATACAAGAATATGAACCTGTGTATGTGGATTTTTTTAACATATCCATTCTACAGGCGAAAACTAGTGGCTATAATTAACGGTCTTCTATTTCTTTAAATCGTTTAGGCTTAATTAAAAATATTGGTGTAAGAAATAAAAATAGAATGGCTAATAAATAAAGAAAAACAGAAAACCCAAATGCGTCCGGATTTTGAGTTAACAAAGCAGCTTTATATATAATACCTCCCAATACAATAACTAAGGGGGCATATATTATATAAACTTTACCAATCTTTGATTTACTAGGATTTGTCACGCCAAATGCTATATTCTCAGAATAGAAATAAGGTACGACTAACATGACTATTTCAACAATCATAGCTAGCCAAAAAATAATGCTGCTTCCAGAAATCACTCTAAAAAAAGGAATAGAAGCATAGATAACTATCGCATTAAGCATGACATACGTCACTAATGAGAAATAGCGTTTACTATGTTGGCGATGAGTTCTCCATAAAATAACAAAAACTACCGCACAAATAGTTGCGAGAAGTAAATTAAAGCCTAATAATGGCCAGCTCACGTCTGGAACAAAGCTCATAAGAAAACCAACTATACATAGAAGAATAGACGTTGATATAACTCTGCTTTGCTTAAACAGGACTTCTTCTTGATTCATTTCTATCACCCTCTTCGCAATTTTACGGCGTATGGCTTATATAAAAACATTACCGGGTACAGTCATCAAAATATAATGCCAATCTAATACGGCTGAGGTTTTTTCTTCCACCCAGTCTTTTAAAGAATAATACCTCGAAAAATTTTTATTATTGAGTTTTTGATGGTGGATCTGTTGTCACATATGTCTGCGCGATAAAGTCATGAATCGCACGCTTATCTTCTCTTCCCCCTATCATAAAAGCACTTACGATTAATCCTATTCCTAATGTAAGAATATAGAAAATCCCTGCTACTATATTTCTTAATATCATTGTACCTATATCAACTTTTCTGCCATCGATCCTCACAATACGGTTCCCTGCCATTCTTCTTCCTAGTGTGTATCCATACCAGACAACAGGTAATATTAGGCCATAGATAAGTCTTATATAATCAATAGAATGATAGTTCTCACTATCATAGAATACCCCATATAGTAATTGTGAAATAATTCCTGTCGCCAAAAATCTGTTTTGAAAACCTGCTGGATTAGTAACCTCCATATAAATCAAATCTATCCTCTCATAATTTCTAAATATTGACGGTCCATCTACGAATGTTATTCATTTATGTGGACTATTCAGATGGAAGCCTTTTTCGACACCGCACCCGTTACATTTTAACGATGCAGTATATCCATGAGGGTTTTACCATCATAATAACGGTCAATCTTTAATCCATTCTCAGTATTTACAATAGTCATTTGGCCTTTTATTTTTACTTTATCTACCTCTTTTTCTTTTGGATCAGTAAATATCAAATTAAAAGAATGATTAAATTCGAGTGATTTACTTTCTGATTGGTCTTGTTCATATTTTTCAAATTTAATGTTTTGTACAATAATTTTATTGTTCAGTTTGTTTGCTGCTTCTTGTGGTATTGTAAAAAACCTGTTGTTTCTTAAATTTTCAAATTCCGTTTTCGTGAAATAAGGCGAAAAATTGTTTTGGAAATCACCGAATTCTTCGATGCTCATCTTCTTTACATCGACACTTGGGTCGTCAACATTATATAACTTTTTAATAAACTCTTTGCTAAGCTCAATTGCTGAATCCTCGAATGCTCGTTCAGATTCATCTTTGTCTTTAGATGTTTGATCGTTTTGTGACTGATCATTAGATATAGCAGCATTGTCACTGGACGCATTTTCACAAGCAGACATTCCTACCGAAAAAGCGACTAATAAAAATACAACGATAGATATTCTAGCTTTCTTCACCTTTATGCCCCCAATCCTGTATAAATTTTGTGTTACCTGGTCGTTTTAACATTTCCATATTACTCATTTATCTTTGTAATTAGTCATACGTAAATAACAGAATAATGGTTTCAGTATACTCTGATTTTAATAAACCTTGTTCTTCCACAATATGGCCTGTGGGACACCGATCTCGTCCGTGATACTGTCCCCCCACCTTGCAGAAACATGTTTGAGGCTAATTGGAACTCGATCTCGTATTTAAAGCAAAGCTATGAAACTACAAGTGATGAAGGGCGTACCGGCAAATCTACTAAAAGGAGTAGTGATTCATATGGATCCTGTTATGGCTAGGATATCGCTAAAGGTGAAAATCAGGTTCAAAAAGGAAACAAGCTACAAGCAAACCTTTAAATTTTCTCACGATCTACAGGGGCATCGTGCTTTTTATCTGTTTTATCAAGAAGTAGACCAAGCTGCTAGACAATCCCCAGCTGTCATCTTTAAATCTACTGGGTATTATCATGAGCCTATAATCCAATTTATTGATAATCATGTTATAACGTATTATTTAATCAATCCATTGGTTTCTTATTAAATTAACAATTTTAACAAGTTCTGCTTTCCGTTAACCTGCCCATTCAGTTGAAGAGACTTTACTTAATAGCTTGTTAAGAATACTTTCCCTTTTGTGATTTTAGAGGAGTCAACATAGTCAACGGCGTTTTTTACATTGGATAAGTTAAAGTGAGACGTTCATCAAACTTAACTTTTTGTCATTTATCAATTTTATCAAACGATTAAAAGTTTCTTGCCATTTATCTACTGAAATATTTTTGTTCCAATTCCGTAAATGAAACATATTAGCATTTACTTTTGCTTTATTTATAATCTCCGACCAACTAACTTGTACTCCTGATAAGAGACCAATTGTTAAAAAGAACCCATTAGGATGTAGACAATAAGCCAGTTGATTCCCGTCTGAACCCCCAATAGAATCAATTGCAGCATCTGCACCCAATCCATTTGTTAACTCCATAACTGTTTCATAAACCGAGAGTTTAGAAGTATCTATTACATAAGAAGCACCAAGATTTAGTAAACCTTCTGTATAATTATTGTTTCTAGTCACTGCAATTAATCGAAAACCTAAAACCTTCGATAATTGAGTTAAAATATGTCCAATAGCCGAACCACACGCATTTACTAATAGCACATCACCCCGGTTTAATTTTAAAATCTCTGTACAAACCACCCACGCTGTAATGGGATTGATATACATTTGGGAGGCAGTAAAATCATCAATAGAATCAAGTATAGGAACCGTAAAGTCTTCTGTAGTCTTAACAAACTCTTGCCAAGTACCTTCCCCGCGCAGAGGCAAAACACGTTTACCAATAAGTTTTCTTGAAGCTAATGGACCTACATCTTCCACAACTCCAACTCCTTCATAACCAGGAATATTTGGTAAGGAAATCCTATGAGAATAGGAGCCTCTTATTGGTATTAGGTCAGAAGGATTTATAGGACGGACTAGCATTCGAACAAGAACCTCATTACCTTTTGGCACTTCGACAGGTTTATTTTCAATTCTTAACACATCTTGAGGTCTGCCAAACTCATAGAATTTAATACATTTTGCATTCAAACTAACGTCTCCTTAATGAAAATTATTTTTTTCAGTTGTATCAATTATAACTAATCTGTTAGTTAGTAAAAAAGCGTATCTACTTATTGTAGATACGCACCATTTAATTTAAGTACACCATTTCACATTTGTTCTGCAATCCTGCCCGATTGCGAAAAACTGTAGATAGAAGACCGCAACTATACTTTTTTAATAACACCTATCCTCTTTAAGAAATCTTCAACTTCTTCAGTTTTATTACCTGATTTTAATTGATTCACAATATTTTTATTATCTGTTATTTTTAGACACAACATTTTTATTTTTACTAAACAAAAGGAGCTTGAACTTCAAGCTCCTTTTTTACATTCTTTTGTAATGAGAAAAACTAGGACACGACTGAGTTGTCGAGAGCACCATTGAGTTGTTGAGACACAAATAAAGAATTTTTTGTATCAAACTTTACTCTACCGTAACACTCTTTGCTAAATTACGCGGTTTATCAACATCACAGTCTCGATGCAAAGCTGCATAATATGCCAATAATTGTAATGGAACGACGCTTGCTAATGGTGTTAGTAATTCGTGTACATGCGGGAGAACAAATGCATCACTATCCTGTTCTAGACCCTTCATGCTAATAACCATTGCATTTGCTCCACGTGCTACTACTTCTTGCACATTGCTACGGATCGCATAGTTTACATCCGCTTGTGTTGCTAACGTAATAACTGGTGTGCCTTCTTCAATAAGTGCAATTGTGCCGTGTTTCAATTCCCCACCAGCAAAACCTTCTGCTTGAATATAAGAAATTTCTTTAAGCTTTAATGCACCCTCTAGACAAACGTAATAATCACTGCTTCTTCCAATGAAAAAGGCATTACGTGTTGTTTCTAAATAATTCTTCGCTAGATCTTCAATTGCTTCTTTTTGACCCGTTAAAATCTCCATAGCGTTCGCAACAATCGCAAGCTCTTGCAACGGATCAAAGTCAAGTTCAAGACCTTTTGCTTGTGCTGTATCTACTGCTAAAATAGCTAATACGGCAATTTGTGCAGTATATGCTTTTGTTGATGCTACAGCGATTTCTGGTCCTGCATAAAGATTTAACGTATAATTTGCTTCACGAGAAAGGGTGGATCCTGGCACATTAGTAATCGTTAGTGCTGGATATCCCATTTCTTTAATTTTTACTAAAACTGCACGACTATCAGCTGTTTCACCACTTTGTGAAATGAACACAAACAATGGTCTTTCCGATAGAAGTGGCATATTATATGAAAATTCACTTGCTACATGGACTTCAACTGGAACTTGTGCTAATTTCTCAATAAATTCTTTACCAACTAAACCAGCATGGTAGCTAGTGCCACATGCAATAACATATACACGGTCACATGCCTTCATTGCATCACGGACATCTTGATCAAGTTTAATTTGGTTATTTTCATTTTGGTATTCTTGAATAATTTTACGCATTACAAATGGTTGCTCGTCGATTTCCTTAAGCATAAAGTGCGGATACGTTCCTTTTTCAATGTCACTCGCATCAATTTGTGCTGTAAAAGGTTTGCGATCAACGACAGTCCCATTAAGTTTTTGAACTTCTACAAAGCTACGATTCACAAGAACGATTTCTTGATCAAAAATCTCAAGATATTGATCGGTCACTTTCAATGTTGCCATTGCGTCACTTGCAACAACATTGAATCCTTCACCTAAACCCACTAATAATGGGCTTTTATTTTTTGCTACATATAGTGTGTCTTGGTCTTCTGAATCAATCATTCCAATCGCATATGACCCTTTTAATAGACCCATTGCTTGACGAAATGCTTCTGCAGTATCTTGATGGTTTTCAAAAAGCTTTTCAATTAGTTGAACGACTACTTCTGTATCCGTTTCACTAGCGAAAGTTACATCACTCAAATACTCATTTTTTAGGTCTTGGTAATTTTCAATAACACCATTATGAACAAGAGTAAATCTTCCAGACGTGCTTTGATGCGGGTGTGCGTTCTCTTCGCTTGGTACGCCATGTGTCGCCCAGCGCGTATGCCCGATTCCCATTGTTGCAGAAATACTGTTATCTACTCTTTCTCTTAGCGCTGCGATGCGTCCTTTTACTTTGAAAAGGTTCATTCCATTATCATTTAACATCGCAATTCCAGCTGAGTCATAGCCGCGATATTCTAATTTTTCTAGTCCATTTAGTAAAATTTCTTTTGTATCGTTTTGTCCGATATATCCTACAATTCCACACATATCGTTGTTTCCTCCTCGTATTTAAGGGGCAACAAACGACCTTCAGTTGTATTTTTGACGGGGCGTTTTGTTGCCCCTTTCTCGTGATTGTTTATCTGTCATCTTGCTTTTCCAATTGTACAACGAGTTGCCTCATTGCTTTGTAGAAAAAAGCGTATCGATTGAGATGTGCAATCGGGAGGAATCCGCCGAAAAATCGATTAGCCTCCACCTCGTCAACTATTCTCTTACCGTACAGAAAAATAGTTCAGGCGCTTTTCGTACGCTGTAACATCTATCCACCTTTCTATATTTGACTAAAGTGTCCACCCTTCTTGATTTACCTCATTCTGTATAAGATGAAACAATTTCAAAAAGCGTTCTTTTTATTTTAACCGATAATAATTAAGTTGGTCAATCTTTTTTTGGGGTGGTATTATTTAATATATGCAATTACTTAATTATTTGTTCGTATTGCTTTTTAAGAGAGGCCAT
This sequence comes from Virgibacillus ndiopensis, assembly GCF_900187325.1. GTDB lineage: Bacteria > Bacillota > Bacilli > Bacillales > Amphibacillaceae > Virgibacillus_E > Virgibacillus_E ndiopensis. The sequence continues at coordinate 294,075 of NZ_FZMZ01000003.1, forward strand.
ACTAAGGGTGTGGATCGTATTTCAAGTGAAATGGATTGTAATAGCTCTGTTTTGGATCGTATTAATGTGTAATCGGACCGTATTTCATAATTTTAGATCGTAATTGTATGTAATCGGATCGTATTAACTTATTTTACCAACTAACTTTTCAAATACTATCACCCTGTTCTCTACTCATCCAACCAAAACTCAGATACATAAAAATAGGAGAAACCCATAAAATACGGGTCTCACCTACTGCTCTGATAATTATACATACTGTTCTTTATCCTGGTACTTCGCTAAAAAGTCCAGCATCCTGGCATAGACATTAATTTCATTCTCTTTCTTTGAAAATCCATGTCCCTCATCTTCTAATACGAGATATTCCACTTCACGACCATTTTCCTGTAATTTAGCAACGATTTGATCTGATTCTTTTTTTACAACTCTTGGGTCCTTTGCCCCCTGGATAACAAGCATTGGTTTAGACATACCTTCCAGATATGTTACTGGTGAATCCTTAATAAACCGTTCTTTATCTCGTTCTGGGTCACCCAGCCAACGATCCATTATTGGCTTCCAATGCGGTGGGACTGAGTTAACAAATGTAAATAAATCAGATGGTCCAAAAATATCCACACACGCCTTGAAATATTCGGAGTGTCGTCCATGTAATAGCAATGTCATGTAACCACCATAGCTACCACCAACTAAGAATAATTTGTCACGTTCAACGAGATTATTAGCAAATAGCCATTCGATTCCAGCAACACAATCCAGTCGAGGTCCTTCTCCCCAATCTTGTTCAACTAATTTTACAAATGATGATCCATATCCTGTGCTTCCACGGAAGTTCGGCGCAAAGACGCTGTAACCCCGATTAATAAAACATTGAAACATCGAACGGAAAATTTTTCTTTCTGCGGCTTGTGGTCCACCATGTGGCCAAAAGATTGTATGTCCATTATCATTTTCAGGTTTAGCTTTAAATAATAATGCTTCAATTTCCATTCCATCAAACGATTTATAAGAAACAACATCTGGTTCAACCATGTCCTCACTGGATACACCTAACACCGTATTGTTTGTTAAACTCTCCCACTTTTCGCCGCCTTCTGAATGGTAAATGTTATGAGGAACAGTTGTGCTGATACCTAAAACATACAATGAGCCTGACTGAGTTACTTGAATCTGACTAACTACATCAACTGGTAGAGTTAAACTCTCTAATTCACCATTTGACAGATCATAACGATAAAGTCTATCACTCACACCATCTTCTGTAACAAGGTAAAGCACATTTTGTTTTTTATTATATTTTAAAGACTGTACGCTTTCTTGATCAATCATTAGTTCTGATGAAAATTGTTTTGTATTTAGATCAAATTTTGCTACATAACTATATTCACTTTCATAATCGGTTACAAAATAAATAGTTGTATCATCTACAAAAACAGGATCAAATGTTACATGAACCTTTTTCGGATCAGGCGTCAGACTATGCTCTTCACCATTCTTTTTTACAACTCCCGTTACGTATGTATTAGCAGACGCACGCAAATACACAAACACATCTTCATTATCTGATACCGCAGCTAATTCCGTTGGGGATACTTTTCCCGTATTCAAAAGTTTGTCAGAACCATCCTTCAAATTACGTACCCGCGCATTTAAAAAGGATGGATTTTCCTCAGACGTCATGTAATAAATCCGCTCACCATCATCACTTAAATGGGAAAAGAAATATTTCTCATTTACTTCCCCAGTGATTAACGCCTGCGGAAGTCCCCCATCAGAAGGGATTGCATAAATATGATGATTTTCATCTCCATCATTGTCAAATCCCGCTAAAACAAAACGATTTTCTGTATCAAATTTTATAAAACTACATGACTGATCATGATGAGCAAACAAATATGGATATCTGTCAGGTAGATCCATTGCCCAAAGGTTCATTTTTCCGTTCAAGTTAGAACTAAATACTAATCGTTTCTCATCCTTACTTACTGCAAAATTCGTAATAGCATACGTTCTAAAAAATTGCTCTACAGTTGGTTTTGGAAATTGTATCATCGTATTCCCCCTAGAATAATTTTGTAAGTGGGTTCCAAGATGTTAGAATTATTAATATTATAAGACAAATTAATTATAACCTATTTTACGACTATATGATAGATTGATTTACAAAAACAGGTAATACATCACATAAAATAGAAATTCATTCCGTGTGGTGTTAGATAGGATAAAAAAAGTTCCTGAACACAGACTAGTTATGAGGTGATAATAATGAAATACCAACCTAAAAAGAAATTTCCAATCCCAACACAATCGAATATAGATGGAGAAATAAATGTTCATAATGGCGTAAATACCAATCACCCTTTTCAGTCTGAGGATAATTTCGCAGGCGATTCTGTTGATGAACACAAAAAATTAGAATCTGCTAATGAAGTTATAGCTGAAAAAGAAATCTCACAAGTATTCAATAATTCTTAGACTAACAATTCCAAAAAAATGTGCCAGAAGTTTGTATGTTACACTTCATGGCACATTTTAATTTAGCTTACTAATTTCCCCTCGCAAATCAAGCAACGCTAACCATATTTCCTGAATCGCCATTATTCCCCATCATTTGATAAAATATTTCCTCGGAAATAAATATGACAGGAGTACTATAACGCTACGAACAAAAAAACTGCCCTTACGCATGATAAGAGCAGTTTTTATTATTTAGTTACTTCATCCCTAATAAATCGTCAATTACCTTGACAACCTGGTCCACGTAGCGTTCACAGTCCTCTTTCGTTTCTGCTTCAACCATTACACGTACTAACGGCTCTGTTCCAGATGGTCGAACAAGAACTCGACCTTGTCCAGCCATTTCTTTTTCAACTTCAGCAATTGCTGCTTGAATTTCTGGGCTAGATAATGCTTTTTGTTTATCCGTAACCCGTACGTTTTTCAATACTTGCGGATAAATCTCCATTTCCCCCGCAAGCTCAGATAATGGTTTTCCTGTTTCTTTCATTACATTTACTAATTGTAGTGCTGATAACATGCCGTCTCCAGTCGTATTATAATCAAGGAAAATAATATGACCAGATTGTTCTCCGCCAAGGTTATATCCGCCATTACGCATTTCTTCCATCACATAACGGTCTCCTACAGCAGTTTTATCACTACGCATCCCATTTGCTTCTAAAGCTTTATAGAAGCCGATATTACTCATAACGGTTGATACTACGGTATTGTGACGCAAGAAACCTTTTTCATTCATATACTTTGCACAAATATACATGATTTGATCACCGTCAACAATATTTCCTTTTTCATCAACAGCAATTAAACGGTCTCCGTCACCATCAAATGCAAGTCCAATATCAGCATCCTTTTCCACAACAAAGGCTTGTAATGTTTCTGGATGTGTTGATCCTACACCATCATTGATATTTAAGCCATCTGGAGATGAACCAATTGTATAAATATCCGCTTCTAAATCAGCAAATAAATGTTGAGCTAAGCTTGATGTTGCCCCATGTGCACAGTCCAGGGCAATTTTTAAGCCATCAAAATCATTATCAACAGAATCTTTTAAGAAGGATATGTATTTTTGTCCACCTTCGAAGTAATCATTAACTTGTCCAAGTTCTGCACCAGCTGGACGTGGCAGATTGTCCACTCCATCCATCAACTGCTCAATTTCTTCTTCTTGTGCATCCGTAAGTTTAAAACCATCTGGTCCAAAGAATTTAATCCCGTTATCTTCCACAGGATTATGTGAAGCAGAAATCATAACCCCTGCTTCAGCTTTTGTCGCTTTTGTTAAGTAAGCAACTCCTGGAGTAGAGATAACACCCAAGCGCATAACCTCAGCACCAATTGATAATAGTCCTGCAAGAAGTGCCCCTTCTAACATATGACCAGAAATACGTGTATCTCGACCAATTAATACTTTTGGTTTTTCAGTTTCCTTTGTTAAAACATAGCCACCAAAGCGACCTAACTTAAATGCTAATTCAGGTGTTAGTTCCTTATTTGCAACTCCTCTAACACCGTCTGTTCCAAAATATTTACCCATGTTGTACCTCTCCTTTTTTCCCATTTAACCAAACTCTTACAAAGTGAGAGCAATGTTGTATGAACAATCAAAAAGTCTTCCCTGACCATATGATTTGTAAGTTAACTTCCCTACCCCATTATTCAATTATACAATCCTAACCGTGACCTCTTTAAATTCACCTTCATACGTAATGTTTTCTGGTCCTTTTATTGTGACTGGAATGGTATGTTCACCGCTTTCCAAACCTTCAACATTTACTGATAAAGCAAAATCATCAGTTGATAACTTGCTTACATCCTGTTGATTCCCAACAGCAGTTATGTTCATGCTTGGACTTTCAGGTTGAACAAACGATACTTCTTGTCCATCATTAGAATTTTGCACTTCTAACGGGATATCTTCTATTGTCTTTGTTTGCTCAAGTTCAACAGAAACTTTAATTGTTTCCATATCAGGAACTGTTACACCATCTGGTAATGCTAAACCCACATCCAATGTTCCTGACTCAGTAATTTTCGACAAATCAATATCCTCTGTAGGAATATCTTTTATTCCCGCTAAAGTTTCACTTGTCGCAAAAACTTCAACTTCCTTTATTTCAGGGGAAATTGTTGTTAGCGAATAACCTTCAGGTAGTTCTCCCGTCGTAGAAACATGAACTGGCACCGTCTTACTTGGGTTGTCCACCTCTGCAGATACTTCGACATTTTGAGGTTCTACATTTACATTTAATTCATTTCCCTGACTATCATAGACGTTCACAGGAACCTCTCTATTATCAATTGATTCAGTTAGATTTGCCACATCGACAAACACTTTCACAATGGCTATCTGTTCGACAACACTTTTCGAACTAGTTATTGTAACCGTTGATGGATTCACTTCCGCTTCTCCAATCTCATAGCCTGCAGGCAGCTTATCCATATTTATATAATCAACATTAACTGTAAACTCTTTTGAAGCGCGTTCCTCAATCACAACGTCAATTGTCTTTGGTTCAATATAAACCTGTAACTCCTCTGGCACGCCATCATATTGAATTTCAACGGAATGCTCTCCGTCACCAAGACCTTGTAAATCGACATATATATCAAAATTTCTTTGTTTTACTGTTGTTGCTAAAGTACTCTCAGAACCTTCAAATGAAACATCTACAAATTCAGGAACACCACTTACAACAAAATTCTTATCAATACGAATATCTACTGGAACATCTTTGACAGTCTGCAGATCATTTGAGTTACCTGGAAATTCGAAGCGTTTATCATTATCCGGATCATCTATTGTTCCATTTACAAAAATGAAAAGTACAATCGCAAAGGCTAAAGAAACAGCTCTGACAAACCATTTACTTTTAAACCAATTATCCATTTTTTCTCCCCCTTCTCATCCATGACTTTCCTTCAGGGGCCTTTAATGATAAAGACAAATTCACTCGTAAGAAATCTCTTAAGTTTTCTGTCTCCAAATCTCTATGTAACTCACCATTTTTCGTACAGGATATATTCCCTGTTTCCTCCGATACCACAATCGTAATTGCGTCTGTTACCTCACTTATCCCCATTGCTGCTCTGTGTCTTGTTCCTAATTCTTTTGAGATAAATGGGCTTTCTGATAACGGTAAGTAACAAGCTGCCGCAATAATTTCATCACCACGCATAATAACAGCGCCATCATGTAAAGGCGTATTTGGAGTAAATATATTCGTAAGTAATTGATGTGTTAAACTACCATTTATTTGAATACCAGTTTCAGCATAGTCACCTAAACCAGTTTCACGTTCAATAGTAATTAGTGCTCCAATACGACGCTTTGCCATATAGTTCGCTGCATGTACGATAGCTTCTACCCTTTGTTCTAAAATTTCCTCTTCTGACTTCGTATTTCTAGAAAAAATATTTCCTCGTCCAAGCGTTTCCAAGGCCCTTCTAAGTTCAGGCTGAAATAATATTACAGTTATAAGTATTCCCCACGTTATCGCTCTACTTGTAATCCACTGAATAGTTTGTAGGTTAAATACAATACTTAATAGCCATACCGCCAATACAACAATAATCCCTTTTAGAAGCTGTATTGCTTTCGTACCTCTAATTAGCATGATTAATTTATATAAAACATACCAGACGAGAGCAATATCAACGCCAATTCTAAGTAGGTCTAAAAAGTCAAATCCCCCATCAAGCATGTTCACACTTCCTTCTGTCCATAAAGTTTCTTCCAATCTACGTATAATAACAGTATATATTATACCATATTTTCTCAAACTTTATGGGGGATTAAAAGAAAAAACCTAGGTACACCTAGGTCAAAAAATCTGTATGTTGTTTTTACACTGTACCTAAAGAAAAAATGCTTTCAAACATGTTCCGTAAATGATACCACATCCACTCAAACACCTGATCAACTTGTTCAATCTTTCCGTTTACTTCACCAACCGAAGCCATGAGACCTTCTCCCTCAATTGAGTTATCAAGAAGTTTTCCATGAATTAATGTAACATTACCATCTACCGTTCCATCTATTCTTAAATTACCGTTCTTAACTACTAAATCACCTTCAACGGTTACACCTTCAGGGACAATAACGGTATCCCCTTTAATAATTAAGTCTTCTTGTTTTGACACAATTAACTGGCTGTCATGGGTATAAGCTGAAAATACTCCACTAAACATAAATATAAAAAATATTGCAGCTGCGGTAATTACAGGATGGGCTTTAAACCAGCGCATATAACTAATGCGTTTCTTTTCTTTAGGTAATTTATCCATAACGCTTTGTGTGAAATTAGGCGGAGCTACTATTTGCTCCGTACTTTGAATCCATGTAATGGTCCGTTTTAATTCATGAAAGTGCTTTTGACAATCCTCACAGGTTTCCAGATGTTGAACGAGACTTGATTCTTCCACTTTAGTTAAGTCTCCATCTAAATATTTATGCATAAGCTCGACCGCTTCTTTTTTACAGTTCAAGACATTCACTCCTTTACACGTGACGAAGCTTTTTCCGTAATGCTTCTCGTCCTCGATGAATCCGAGTTTTTACTGTTCCAAGTGGAATATCCAATATGTCACTAATTTCTTTTAGTGAGAAATCTTCTAAATATCTTAAAATGATTATTGTCCGATATTTAGGTGGTAACTCGGAAATTTCATGATGAATATAGCTCTTTAATTCTAAACTTTCTACTTCCTCTTCCGGCAATGGGTTATCCGTCTCAAGTTGTGAGTACATATCCAGACCATCTGCACCTTTTATCTCAGCATCGAGATAATAATCTGGTTTTCGTTTTCGTATCCGATCGATTGTCAAATTAGTGGCGATCCGATATAGCCATGTAGAGAATTTTCTCTGATCATCATACGAATGGATATTAACATACGCCCGAATGAAAGCTTCTTGTGCTATATCCTCCGCCTCGTGTGCATTACCAAGCATTCGGAAACAATGCTGGTAAATTTTATTCTGATAAAAGGCAACCACATCTTCAAATGCTGCTTGATCCCCTTTTTTTACCTGTTTAATTTTCTCTTTAATCATAAATTCCATGCTAAGTACCTCCGCTAACAATTGCGGTATTTATGTTACGAATAGTGCTGCAAAAAAGTTTCACTTATTTTTTAAAAAATAATTTGTTTTGTATTTCTAATATATGGGTATTTTATAAGATAAGTATACTAGAAAGGAGAACATTTTTGTGAATAATTCTACATTATTAGAAAAAATAGAGCAATGTCGTGAGGAAATGATCACTTTAAGTTGTTCTCAGGACTTAACTGCAGAAGTGGTCGTGCAATCTAGTAAACAGTTGGATGAGCTTTTGAATGAATATTACGGAGAAGTAAGTGCTTAGCATAATGTAACCTAATAGAATATGGAATTTACCACATTTATCTGAGGTCGATATTTTTCATCTGCGGATAATGTTTCTGCTCTCGCGCCAAAGTCACTAAATATAATCTAAGCAAGCTATAAAGAAAAGGACATTGAATTTCATTAATGAAATTCAATGTCCTTGTTCTATTCTTTTTATTTCAGTTTCTCACCAAATAATGAACCCATTAAACCTACTGCTACTGTTGCAGTTTTATTTTTGTCATCTAAGATTGGATTTACTTCAACAAACTCTGCAGATGTGAGAATATCTGATTCTGCAAGCATTTCCATTGCAAGATGGCTTTCACGATACGTCATTCCACCAAGTACTGGAGTTCCTACACCAGGCGCTTCAGAAGGATCTAACCCATCAAGATCAAGACTAAGATGAACGCCATCTGTACGTTCCTTTAAGTAATCAATCGTTTCAGACATAACCTTTGTCATTCCCATACGATCAACTTCATGCATCGTATATACTTTTATTCCTCTTGCTTCAATCAATTCTCTTTCCCCCGGATCAAGCGAACGAGCTCCGACAATCACAATATTCTCGGGTTTTATTTTTGGTTGATAACCTAACATATTCGTTAATTTTTCATGCCCGATACCTAAACTAACTGCAAGCGGCATACCATGAATATTTCCTGACGGAGAAGTTTCACTGGAATTAAGATCACCGTGCGCATCATACCAAATTACACCCAGATTTTCATAATGCTTAGATATTCCCGCCAAGCTTCCGATAGCAATACTGTGGTCTCCGCCTAATACTAATGGAAAACGATTCTTCTCAATTTCCTGATCAACCATTTCTGCAAGCTTCTGATTTCCCTCTGTTACTTGTGGTAAGTTACGTAAATTACCTTCTCGCTTATCATTCTTACTATCAGGACGATTGATAGGAATATCACCTAAATCATTAATATCGTATTGTAAGCGCTCTAATTTTTCTACGACACCAGCATAGCGTATTGCACTTGGACCCATATCAACCCCACGCCTGCTTTGGCCTAAGTCCATTGGTACACCAATAATAGACATATTCTTATTCATAGTATATAGCCCTCCTCTATTGTTATTTTAGCCAAAAAATAGCGGATGACTCAACTCGACATTTCTATGTATATATATACAAAAAGTTATGTTTCGTCAAAAAATTGCATATGTGTCTTTTCCTCCCAATAATAATCTAATCTATCCTGCAATGTTCCTGTGTGAAACTCAAATTTATGTCCATCAGGATCTATAAAATAAATAGATTTTTTATCCCGTTTATCACGTTCACGACCAGATAGAATATGCACGTTTAGATTTTGCAACTTTTCATAAACGGTATCAAAATCCGTTTCTTCGATTGAAAAAGCCAGATGTGTATAGGATTCCTTAATCTCACTTCTCGGAATATCCTTTTCTTCGTTTAACGCGAGCCAAATTCCATTAACATCAAAATACGCGGTTGTTCGTCCTTTTACTAGTAATTTTGCTTCAAACACGTTTTGATAAAATTCAATAGATTCTTCCAAGTTCGATACCGAAAATAACAAATGGTTGATTCCTTTAACAATGCTCATTTTATCACCTTCTTATATTGCGTTATAAAAAAACAGATATCATCTTTAATAAGATAATACCTGTTATTTTGTATTTTTATCAACTCTCTTAGCACCATGCAGGTTTGGCCTAATTGTTAGCGGCTTTATACCCGCTTCCTGCCATGCTTCCATTAATTGTTCGGCCTTTTCTTTAGTTGGAACGAATGCGATTCCACAATCACCGCCACCAGCTCCTGATGGCTTTCCAGCACCACCCTGTCGTTCAGCTAGGTCACATAACCTTTTTAATAATGGAGTCTCTACGTCAACGCCAGCATTTTTACCTAGTGTTGCAAGCGCGTTTCTGTTAAGCTTCGTTCCTTTTAATAGAAGATCGGTATCTTCTGTCTCAAAGCCTTGTAAAAATGTACGGACCGCTTCTGCACTATCCTGTAAGAATTGATCATATAAAGAAGCATTAGTTTTATGAAGTTGACGAATTTCAGTTACTAGATTCGCTGTTGAAGCAGGGCTACCAGTCCACCCTATACACATATAGACATCTTTCGGAAACTTAATAGGCTTCACAGAAAAATATGGCCAGTCTTTTTGTAGCAAATCAGTAAGTGATTCTGCTTGCTGATAATGTTCCGCTAGCCATTCAGCTTGAAATGACGTATAACGTAACCACCCACCGTAAGATGACGCAGCAATATCAGCTCCTGAGCCATTTCCTTGTGTTTTAACATGAGAAATAGAAGAAAGCTTAAAAATTAACTCAACAGATGGTTCTTTCTGTAGAAATTTTTTCAAGATAGCAGTAATAACCGATGTCACAACTGCTGCACTTGACCCTAACCCGTATTTAATCCCGGATTCATCATCAAGCTCACTTTTAATGGAAAGATTAAATTTGCTAGGTGTAATTCCGCTCTCTTTTAAATAGTTAAGTGCGATTGTCATAGCATCTTCAACAAAACGAACCCGTTTATCTTCGGTTACAATAGTGATTCTATTATCGTTATAATTCCATTCAAGATCAGTTAACTGAAAGTCCAACAAAGAAAGACGATTATCAGCATTTTGTGATAGTGTTGCATATACAAAACGATCAACCGCCATAACAACTAATTGATGAAGAGGTTCAAGAACGGCAAATTCCCCTGCAATCATTAATTTACCAGGTACTTGAATAGTCAGTGATGAATTTTGCAATTACTTCAACCCCTATAGATAGGTTATTCCTTGACCCGAACGACTAACAATTACATCATTCACACCATGGATTTCACGGAGAGTTTTTTGTACAGTAGTTTCATGTTCTGGTAAATAAAGTACTTTCACATTAGGACCGGCATCAATCGTGAAAAACGCAGGAACTCCACGGTCCCTCATTGCTCGTACTTCTTGCATTACAGACATTGTTGTATCATGCCAATAAGTAAACGGTGGATTTGCCCCTAATGTGGTGGCATGCATTTTAAGACAATTCGCTTCAGCAATTTGTCCCACTTTTTCAAAATCACGATCTTGTATCGCTTGTTTTATTTGTGTAAGATCATTCGGAATACTGTTAACCCAACTAGTGTAAAAAGGTGAAGTATCAACCGTACGTTTCATACCTTCTCGACTGGAAACCTTTTTCTCGGTTGCAGATAGCACTACTGCTGCAACTCGTACATCCCAGTGGTCATTACTTACAAGCTGGACTGCATAGGAGTCAGAGCCATCGTCTTTCATTCCTTGCTCCCATTCAACAAAACCACCATAAATAGAACGGCATGCAGATCCCGATCCTCTTCTTGTGATTTTTGAAAGCTCTTGCTCACTGATTTGCATATTAAGAGCACGAGTAGCAGCTGCTGCTAGTGCAGCGAACCCAGAAGCAGAAGAAGCAAATCCAGCTGCTGTTGGAACGTGATTAATGGAAGAAACTTCAGCATAAAGGTTGGACCTTTGTGCGTAGCTCCTGATTATATCAAGAAATTTAGTAACTCGATTATATTGTTCACCAGTTATAAGGTGATCATTTAAATAAAAAATATCCTCGGAAAGCTTTTCTTTAAATGTAACAGTAGTGGTTGTGTAGAATCCGTCTAAGGTCAATGAAAGACTATTATTCATTGGCAATATCAATGATTCGTCACGCTTTCCCCAATATTTGATTAAGGCAATATTTGTATGTGCCTTAGCAGTTGCCTTCATTACGTATCCCCTTTTCAAAACAGCATAATTGCTTGTGACTTAATTTTGCTTTCTTAAAACGAACGGCCACACTGCATGTGCACCAAACTTTCTCAATTTTTCTGAAAGCTGGCGGGAATGTTCTTCATTTCTTGCTAGAGCTATGATACAGCCACCGTTTCCGCCACCTGTAAGCTTCGCACCTAATGCACCTTCTCTTCTAGCAAGGTATATTAGTCTGTTTAGTCCAGCATCACTAACTCCAAGCGCTTCTAATTCTTTTTGCGCTTCATTTAATGTCTTTCCTAAAAGATGTTTACTAGCTTTTTCAAGCGCTCTTCTAGCTTGATGTGTAATTTCACCAATCTTGTTAAGACTTGCTTGGATTTTTTTAGGAGCTGATTTAAACAGTTCTGCAACAGATTCAACCGCTAACCTTGTATCCCCCATCCTTCCAGAGTCCGCTACAACAAAATGAAAATCAGTCTTGGGCTGAATAAAATAAAACGGGCGCTCCTTCTCATACCATACAGGAGAACCAGAAGTAATCGTTAATGTATCAATCCCACTTGGGGCTCCGTGTGCATACGTTTCCGAGACATTAGCAAGCTTTAATAATTCCTCTTCCGACAATTGCTGGTCGGCATAAGCATACAATGATCTAATCACAGCAATAGCCACCGAAGCACTAGATCCAAGACCTTTGCCAGGTGGTATTGATGATTTAATACGAATTAATAAATCCTTGCACGGTAAATTTAGTTCTCTAAGAGCCGCCCTAATACAGTTTACAATTCCCTCTAACGATTCAGGAGCTAATTCAAGTGGTCCATGATAAAAAGTACTATCAATTTTTACTGCACCCGGAACATTATCTATTACCGATTCTACTCCCACTAATGGAAAAGGGATTGCGATTGCAGGTTGTCCGTGTACAACTGCATGTTCCCCTATTAAAATCAATTTACTATGAGCTATACCTATAGCTGTTTGTTCTGACGTTGTTGCCTTTTCTGCACTCATTTTATATATTCTGCCACCAATTCTTTAGCTTTTCCAACACGGATTTGTTTTTCTTTTATTAATTGTTCAGCAATAATATCAATCATCTCCCCAGTAGCTCCTGCTGCCATTGCAACAGACCGAGAATGTAAGGCCATATGCCCCTTTTGAATACCATCGGTCACAAGTGCTTTTAACGCACCTAAGTTTTGCGCGAGTCCAACAGCAACAATTATTTGTGCCAATTCTTCCGCAGACTCTACATCTAATAATTTATGGGATAGTTGCGCCATTGGATGAACACGAATGGAACCACCTACAGTTCCAACAGACATAGGTAATTCAAGTTCACCCACTAAATTTCCATCTGCATCAACAGTCCACGTTGTCATAGAGCTGTATTGTCCATGACGTGCCGCATATGCATGTGCACCTGCTTCTACTGCCCGCCAATCATTTCCAGTTGCGATAACAATCGGGTCAATCCCATTCATAATCCCCTTGTTATGCGTAACCGCACGATATGGGTCTGAAGCAGCAAACTCATAAGCGTGAACAACTCCATCACGTACTTCTTCACCTGTAAAGTCACCAGTCGCTAACAATTTTGAAGGAATCACACACTTAGCACGAGCTAGACAGCGATCAGCATAGTTTGAAAGAATGCGTAAATATACCTTACCATTGGTCAATTGCTCTACTGTTGGTGCTAACGATTCTACCATTGTATTAATTATATTTGCACCCATTGCATCACATGTATTTATATATACGTGAACAACAAGCATTTGACTGTATTTTGACTCTGAATTTTCATTTATAATACGAACTTCTAGATCCTCGGCACCACCACCCCTAGCAACAAGGCTAGGATAGGATGCATTAGCATCATTTAATAAAGCTTCTTTTTCATTTAGTAAAGCGTTCTTAGCAGCTTCCATGTTTGAACAACCTACAACCTGTATTTGGCCTATCATTGTTCTCCCTGTTGATTCTGTAGTGAAGCCCCCAGCATCCCTAACAATTTTTGCAATATAACTTGCCGACGCAACAACTGATGGTTCTTCAATCGCCATCGGTACTACATATTCTTTCCCATTAATTAAAAAGTTCAACCCTAAACCAAAAGGTAATGGAAAAGTTCCAATAACATTTTCAATCATATTGTCAGCTGTAGCCAGTGGTAAAGGTTCTTTAAAATTATGCTTAATGTTATCATCGATCGAATGAATTGTTGCTATTAAATCTCTACGTTCATCGACGGTCATATTATAAAAACCAGGGATTCTAGAAGTTTTCATACTTATCATCCTTTAGCGTTTCAATATTGATTGAGTTTTATTTAAAAAAGGACCATTTTTATAAAAAAATTACTGTATCTATTATGTAGAATATCAGCATAAAATGCAAATAAACAAGGTTGTTGATTATCATAACGACCTTGTTTTCCTAATTATACTATGGATTTTGTATCTATGCTAGAATTCTTTTAATATAAATGGTGAGCCATGAAGGATTCGAACCTTCGACCCTCTGATTAAAAGTCAGATGCTCTACCGACTGAGCTAATGGCTCAAAATTGATGACTGATTCAAAGTTATTATGTAACTTGGATTATTTATATGTGGGTATTAAATATAATTACTTCTTAAAATAAAAAAAGGCTGGGCTACCAGGATTCGAACCTGGGAATGACGGGATCAAAACCCGCTGCCTTACCGCTTGGCTATAGCCCAACAATTATATGGTGGAGGGGGGCAGATTCGAACTGCCGAACCCTGAGGGAGCGGATTTACAGTCCGCCGCGTTTAGCCACTTCGCTACCCCTCCGCATTTATTTTATCTTACTTTTTCTATTTTATACATGGAAAAAATGGTGCCGGCCAGAGGACTTGAACCCCCAACCTACTGATTACAAGTCAGTTGCTCTACCAATTGAGCTAGGCCGGCATGGTGGAGGATGCAGGGCTCGAACCTGCGACCCCCTGCTTGTAAGGCAGGTGCTCTCCCAGCTGAGCTAATCCTCCATTAAGTTGGTGACCCGTACGGGATTCGAACCCGTGTTACCGCCGTGAAAGGGCGGTGTCTTAACCGCTTGACCAACGGGCCATGAAATGGCTAGTTGTCGAATTTAAAACATTTTAAAACATCTTGTCAAAAACCAACGAATTTTATTATATACAGATTTAACACCTTTGTAAAGGGTTATATAAATATTTTTATTTTCAAAACATTACTTCTAGAAAATGTACATTTATCTCTGATCTAAAAGCTTTTGTTTTAGATCATCATACAGTTTTATAGAGGGGCGGAGTAACATGGATAATTGGTTAGGAAAAATTGGTGAGGAATCCTTTCAGGCATTTCAATTAAGTCACATAATCATGTTAGCTAGTTATTTGGGTAATGGGAAAATAGTATGGAAAGAGCGTTAAAAAGAACCCTCCTCCATTGCCTTAGTCAGTGTGGAAAAGTAAGACCATAGATTTGCTTGACCAAATAACGGGAACCTATCAGTCCATACTTGCAACTTTATTTGATTATCGAAATCGTTTAGATCCTTTCGTCTTGTAAGAAGCACAAAACGATCTCTCATCTGTGGCTGGTAGATTGAGCATATTAGTTGTCATTATTTCATTTCCGTTATTGTAATAATTATTTTCAGAAAATGCGAATTTACTACCCTACGATCGTTTTTCTGACGTTACCCATGTTAAAAGTCTCGCAATCATCGTATGTATATGGATGATTCACGAGACTGATGTGTTTACTATCAACTTCTAGGATAAATGAATTCATTCAGGAAATAAGGCACAATGCTCCCATGATAGGCTTTTCTTTCCTCTACAAAATGCCTTATCTCTGTAAAAAACGCCTCATCCAGCAATGGATATCGAACAGTTCTAACTTGATCTAAGATTGAGTTATGTTCAATAACTGCATCAACACTAGTGATTAATTGAACAACAAGTTTTTTACTCGGTGCAATTCCCATAACATCTTTATATATCTGTGCATCTTCTATTACATCCAACACATGGTATGGCAACTTCATGTCGATATGGACTCCATCAACGAGGTCTTCCTCATATAATGTTCGCAATTTTTGGTAATAAACTCCGCTAGTTGTTACAATTATTTTCCCATCAAAAAGTACTCTCACTTGTTGCAATAGGTCACACACTTCATTTAATGGATTAATCAGAAATTCACCACCGCTGAACATTACGGCATCAAATAAAAAGCCACTTTTCTTCAAATAATCATATAAATCATCTGTGGTCTTATATAATTTTGGTGTGTTGGCAATAATCTCATCATAATTGTGACAGCCAAAACAATGGAGGGGACAGCCTGACAATGAATGAATCAATAATGTCGTATGATTAGGCAGATCAGTAAATGTGCGAATAAAGTTATTGTATAATTTCATGTGGTGTATGCACCGCTAATTAGCGGTGAACAACCTCCTCTAACATATCTTCTTTTAATCGTTTTCTAATCGTCCAATCACGTCTTCTCGCCTTCGACCAAAAGTTATATTTCCCTTCATAATATCCTTTATCATCAACATGTATATTATTTCTAGAGATCATTTTTAAATAACCAATAACCCTGCTGAACGTTGCAATGTCTTCTGATTTACAGACAGGGCAATGATGAATATTCTTTGCATCTTCAGCAATAACTTTCTGACCACAACTCATACAAGACGTAATAGTTGGTGTCAATGTAATATAATTAATCGGTTTATCAAATATTTTATCCAAGTATTTTGCTAAGGCTTCTGGCTTTACTTTAGCTTCAAGAAAATGATGTAATACACTGCCTGACGTAGCGTAGCCTTGGAATTCAGCACTGTTTTCCAATTGTTCTAGGAAATCCTCTTCAGAAAATGGTGTCATACAGCCACTGGTCAAGTATGGATTTTCTCCTTCACCTTGTAAAAAAATTTCTCGGTTATTTGTCTTTGCCCATTTAAGGTCATGGCGTGCAAGTTTGATAGCAGCATTTTCAGCTGGGGCATACTCAATTCCACATGCTACTTTATCTCTCACAATAAATTCATTTACAATCTCTGTCATGTATTGCATAATCTCATGAGCAATCATTTTACCATCTATACTCTTAATTCCATCCCTATACCCCAAATTTATGAGGCCTTCATTCATACCAGTAAGGGCAAACACATTAAAATAGTTTTTAAGATCTTTATTAAAGGCGAAGAAAGTCGGATATAATTCCTTGTTTTGTTCAATCCACTTTCTCTTTTCCATGTGAGCTTCCTGCATTATTTCCATATATTCACGTATCTTCACTTTTACAATATCAATGTCATGTCCAAATTCCATAAGCACTCTATTCATGTTTAAATTGAGCACTTGTACAGCACCTGTGGAACCTGTTGATGATCCAAAAACACCACCGCCAGCCTTGGATAGTGTCTCTAAGTTGATTTGTAACCTGCAACAGAGGCTTCTACTTACTTCAGGATCTTTTGCTTGAATTAGCGGATTTAATGTTTTGTAATATGGATTGTCAAATGGCTTTGTTTTAAAGTTCTCAAAATACACGCCACCCCAATGATACATTTTATCCAATAGCTCGATAAATAATGGGTTTTGATAATTAAAATAATCATCAATTTGCACTGTTAATAATGGGAAAGTAAAAGGAATCCCATCACTACCAGTCCCACTTTTCATCACATCAATAATAGCTTGGTTTATACGGTCAAAGTATGTTGCTGGTATATCCTTATACTGTATATTTCGTCCTTCACCGCCAATGATGATATATTGATCTTTTATTTCTTCAGATGGTTTCCCGAACTCTAATGTAATATTAGAAAAGCTACTTTGTGCCCCAGATCTAAGTGGCATATTGAGTTCCCAGATAAGACTTTGAAACAGTTCTACGAGTTCTTCATCAGTGTATGTAATGCCACGACTTTCTTCATCATACAAATATGAAGCTGCAATGGTTGATAGTTGTGCTAGCATGACTGCACCTGAGACCTGTTGTGATACTAATGTAACAACATTACTAAAGTGCCGTAATAAAGTTGAAATCCGCTTAGTTGGTTTGGAAGAAATCATATTTTTTGCCAGTGATGGAATACCTTTAGTAGCAATGTCCATACAGCTAATAGATACACAATATGGCGCAAGCTGCTTATCGTGCACATAGACAATTCCTTCATCATATAACTCTTTTATTTTTGTTGGAAGAATATGATTAAAAAGAAATTCTTCCTCTGCGTGATTCGTTAAATTATGTCTTAAGAGTGGTAAGGAATAAACATAATTACTATTCTCATGCTTGAGATAATCTGTTTGCTTGTTTTCTTGAAGCGAAATGAATTGGTTAATAATATCAATCGTGTTTTGGAACATTTACAAACCTCTCCTTTAGACTTTTTAGTTATGTATCTCATGTCATTCCTTTATCATCATAACACAACATATAGTTATTAGAAGTGATATAGATCACTATATATTGATTTTATCTTAGGAAAAGGTTTGATGCTGTAACCCTAGAGCCAAAATCCGTATTTCTTTTAGAGTCAATTAATTCAAATTACATTTTTTATAGGTATTATTCCTGCATTTATGGCATTAATAACACCAGAGTTACCTTATGATTACCCACACTTTCGTTATTGGAAATTTTTTATTCATCATATTGTAATCTCATGGTCTAGTATTTTTCTGGTTGTAACAGGTATATGGTATTATACTAATCTCTGTATGTTAGCGTTTATCGTATTCATCATTTTGTTAGGTATATATAAAATGTTTAAGCAAAATTAAGGATCGTTTTTCGGACAAAGTATTTTTCCATGTTAAAATATTGGCAAACGTTATTTTTATCAAATATAGAATTCGAATAAAATAGCTTAGGAGGTATTCAGATGAAAGCTGGTTGGGAGCGCACATACAAATTGATAACCCCAGACAAAGATACAGTTAAAAATATGTTAAACCCATTCTTAAAAGCAAAGCAAATCAATCGAATCCAAGCATTAAGTGGAGGGCTAAATAATTCCAACTTAAAAATTACAACAGACACTAATGAAAAATTTGTCTTACGAATATATAATAAGGAAAATAATATTAGCATGAACATTGAAAGAGACATATTAACTATTCTAGAGGATAAAATTCCAGTACCTCAGCCGCTTTATTCTGATTCTTCTTGTACTATAATAGATTACCCATTTATTTTATTAAGCTGGGTTCATGGGAATCAGCTTTCTGAAATACTTAATAAGAGAAATAAAGACGTAATTTCAAATGCAGCAAAAGAAGCAGGAGATTTATTGGCAAAAGTACATAGAATCACATTTCCATCTTCAGGTTTCTTTGATAAGCACTTAAATATACAAGATTTCGTGAAACTAGATGCGAATAAGTTTTTAATGTACATAGAAGAAAGTAGTATAAAAGGACGTGCTAAAACACGACTGGGTTCAAATTTAAGCAATAGGATTTTTCACTTTGCCAAAAAACATGCCTATTTAATTGACAACCTTGGTAAACAAAACTCACTTGTACATGGTGATTTTAACCCATTAAATATTTTAGCTAAAAACAGCCATAATAACATAAATATTACCGGGCTACTGGATTGGGAGTATGCTTTTAGTGGTTCTCCTTTAATGGATATAGGTAATATGTTGAGATACGAAGATGTACACCATACTCACTTTCTATCTTCGTTTATCTCGAGCTATCAAAATAGTGGTGGCACATTACCAGACAAATGGCTTCAAAAAGCTAAATTACTAGACCTTATAGCTTTGTGCAGCTTGATGGATAAAAAAGAATGTGGAGAGGTAAGGATTCGTGATATAAAAGAACTGATTCTGAATATGATGGAAGAGTGGGAGATGTATGATTCTGTACAAAAGAGGTTTTTGTAAACTTAGAAATTGATTTCAATAAGAAACATAATGCCTGTACCGTGATGGCGAGGATACCCTTGATCCATAAGGTTCTGATCCCCAGCTAACTTTTTTTGAATCAGAAACACAAGTTGTTGTCATGCCCTCTAGCGTTAGGATCATTGGCGCATGGACATCCTCTTTTACTTGGTATTCAATTTCCTTTTCTACTAATGTTTATCAGCAGGGTTGGAATTGTTCTAAGCACACACATAGTCATGTAGAGAACTAGTATCTACACTAAACAGCCCCGCATAATCACCGATAGGATCGCTTGCGCCTGTCGGTTGCAAGAACTCGAAGGAATGGTCGAATAAAAGATTATTATTTTCACGCACAATTGACTTTATTCCCGATATCGAATCCTCCAACGTAAAAGCACCGTCTTTAACGTTTACACCTTCGCTATTTATTTATGGTTACAACTCCGTTTGCTATTGTTACTTTGTCAGCATTCAGAGCCCCGGTAAAAATAGCCGAAGCGTTCACGTTCAGACCTTGACCTGTTAAGGTGTTGGTAAACGGTCCATTTATGCCATTTGTTGAGATACCAATACCTTCTAACGTTATCCGCACAACGTAATCACCGTCTACAAAATAGAAATTACCGCTGTTATCTGTATAAATAGTTGAGGTCGCATTCTTTAATAAGTTAGTTGCCAGTTGAATAGCACCTTCCAAAGAAGAAGCTGGAACAATAACTTGCCCATTCTCAATGTTTTCTTTTAAATTTTGCTTTTGTTGGTCTGTGTACAATGTAGAATCCTGATAAACACCTTCACCTTGTGTATCTGCATAGGATTTCGCGTCTGATTCAGCAGTACCTGCAGCATCCTCGGCATGAGTTGCATTAACTAGGAAAGAAATAGATATATTGTGTTCTTTTCTTTATAGAAACGTTTCATTTCATCACATTTGCAGATAAGCCATTTATTTGTCGGCAAAACCTTCAATAAATGATTAAAGGCTTTTACCCAAAATTGAGTAAAAGCCTTTAATATCAACGCTTATAGTATAAGCTTCCAAGCGGACTTGAACCGCTGACCCCTTCCTTACCATGGAAGTGCTCTACCGGCTGAGCTATGGAAGCATTAAAATGGCTCCACAGGTAGGATTCGAACCTACGACCGATCGGTTAACAGCCGATTGCTCTACCACTGAGCTACTGTGGAACAATGTAAAATTATTATATCATTTTCATAAACTGTTTTGAAGAAAAAATGATGACATTGTATAGTTGTGTACTAAATATATTATGTACAAATTAAATCAATATATAACAAAAAAGATATAAAAATTGCCTGGCGGCGTCCTACTCTTGCAAGGGCAAAGCCCCAACTACCATCGGCGCTGGAGAGCTTAACTACTGTGTTCGGCATGGGAACAGGTGTGTCCTCTCCGCTATTGCTACCAGACATATCTTTATAGTAATACATTTTGTACCCTAAAAACTAAATAAGAGTTTCATCATCAACGAATCAAAAATATATAGTTAAGTCCTCGATCTATTAGTATCCGTCAGCTCCACGTGTCACCACGCTTCCACCTCGGACCTATCAACCTCATCGTCTCTGAGGGATCTTACTCACTCGAAGTGATGGGAAGTCTCATCTTGAGGGGGGCTTCATGCTTAGATGCTTTCAGCACTTATCCTTACCACACGTAGCTACCCAGCTATGCTCCTGGCGGAACAACTGGTACACCAGCGGTGTGTCCATCCCGGTCCTCTCGTACTAAGGACAGCTCCTCTCAGACTTCCAGGCGCCCACGACGGATAGGGACCGAACTGTCTCACGACGTTCTGAACCCAGCTCGCGTACCGCTTTAATGGGCGAACAGCCCAACCCTTGGGACCGACTACAGCCCCAGGATGCGATGAGCCGACATCGAGGTGCCAAACCTCCCCGTCGATGTGAACTCTTGGGGGAGATAAGCCTGTTATCCCCGGGGTAGCTTTTATCCGTTGAGCGATGGCCCTTCCATGCGGAACCACCGGATCACTAAGCCCGACTTTCGTCCCTGCTCGACTTGTAGGTCTCGCAGTCAAGCTCCCTTGTGCCTTTACACTCTGCGAATGATTTCCAACCATTCTGAGGGAACCTTTGGGCGCCTCCGTTACCTTTTGGGAGGCGACCGCCCCAGTCAAACTGCCCGCCTGACACTGTCTCCGAACCGGATTACGGTCCTGGGTTAGAAGGTCAATACAGCCAGGGTGGTATCCCACGGATGCCTCCACCGAAGCTAGCGCTCCGGGTTCAATGGCTCCCACCTATCCTGTACAAGCTGTACCAACATTCAATATCAGGCTACAGTAAAGCTCCACGGGGTCTTTCCGTCCTGTCGCGGGTAATGCGCATCTTCACGCATAGTATAATTTCACCGGGTCTCTCGTTGAGACAGTGCCCAAGTCGTTGCACCTTTCGTGCGGGTCGGAACTTACCCGACAAGGAATTTCGCTACCTTAGGACCGTTATAGTTACGGCCGCCGTTTACTGGGGCTTCGGTTCTACGCTTCGCACGAAGTGCTAACGCTTCCCCTTAACCTTCCAGCACCGGGCAGGTGTCAGCCCCTATACTTCGCCTTTCGGCTTCGCAGAGACCTGTGTTTTTGCTAAACAGTCGCTTGGGCCTATTCACTGCGGCTTCTCCATAAAAGAAGCACCCCTTCTCCCGAAGTTACGGGGTCATTTTGCCGAGTTCCTTAACGAGAGTTCTCCCGCTCACCTTAGGATTCTCTCCTCGCCTACCTGTGTCGGTTTGCGGTACGGGCACCTATGAACTCACTAGAGGCTTTTCTTGGCAGTGTGGAATCAGGAACTTCGGTACTCTAGTTCCCTCCCCGTAACAGCTCAGAATTGTTGGACGGATTTGCCAATCCAACTCCCTTACTGCTTGGGCGCACCTATCCATCAGTGCGCTTTCCTTATCCTACTGCGTCCCCCCATCGTTCAAACGCTCATGAGGTGGTACAGGAATATCTACCTGTTGTCCATCGCCTACGCCTTTCGGCCTCGGCTTAGGTCCCGACTAACCCTGAGAGGACGAGCCTTCCTCAGGAAACCTTAGGCATTCGGTGAAAGAGATTCTCACTCTTTTTTCGCTACTCATACCGGCATTCTCACTTCTAAGCGCTCCACCAGTCCTCACGGTCTGACTTCGCTGCACTTAGAACGCTCTCCTACCATTGTTCGTAAGAACAATCCGCAGCTTCGGTGATACGTTTAGCCCCGGTATATTTTCGGCGCAGAGTCACTCGACCAGTGAGCTATTACGCACTCTTTAAATGATGGCTGCTTCTAAGCCAACATCCTGGTTGTCTGGGCAACTCCACATCCTTTTCCACTTAACGTATACTTTGGGACCTTAGCTGGCGGTCTGGGCTGTTTCCCTTTCGACTATGAACCTTATCACCCATAGTCTGACTCCCAAGTCTAAGTAGCTGGCATTCGGAGTTTGACTGAATTCGGTAACCCGGTGAGGGCCCCTAGTCCAATCAGTGCTCTACCTCCAGTACTCTATTCTTGAGGCTAGCCCTAAAGCTATTTCGGAGAGAACCAGCTATCTCCGTGTTCGATTGGCATTTCACCCCTACCCACACCTCATCCCCGCATTTTTCAACATACGTGGGTTCGGGCCTCCAGTCAGTGTTACCTGACCTTCACCCTGGACATGGGTAGATCACACGGTTTCGGGTCTACGACCGCATACTCATTCGCCCTATTCAGACTCGCTTTCGCTGCGGCTCCGTATCTTCTACTTAACCTTGCATACGATCGTAACTCGCCGGTCCATTCTACAAAAGGTACGCCGTCACCCATTAACGGGCTTCGACTACTTGTAAGCGCACGGTTTCAGGTTCTCTTTCACTCCCCTCCCGGGGTGCTTTTCACCTTTCCCTCACGGTACTGGTTCACTATCGGTCACTAGGGAGTATTTAGCCTTGGGAGATGGTCCTCCCAGATTCCGACGGAATTTCTCGTGTTCCGCCGTACTCAGGATACACTCCGGAGAGAACTCCTTTTCGATTACAGGGCTCTTACCCGCTTCGGCTGATCGTTCCAGATCGATTCATCTAAAGAATTCCTTTGTAACTCCAATGGAGTGTCCTACAACCCCAGAAAGCAAGCTTTCTGGTTTGGGCTAATTCCGTTTCGCTCGCCGCTACTTGGGAAATCGCGTTTGCTTTCTCTTCCTCCGGGTACTGAGATGTTTCAGTTCCCCGGGTCTGCCTCCCATATCCTATGTATTCAGATATAGATACTGCTCCATTACGAACAGTGGGTTCCCCCATTCGGAAATCCTCGGATCGAAGTCTACTTACGACTCCCCGAGGCATATCGGTGTTAGTCCCGTCCTTCATCGGCTCCTAGTGCCAAGGCATTCACCGTGCGCCCTTATTCACTTAACTATTGTTTAAGAATTAAGAACTTACATTTAATCTAGCTTCAGCTCCTAGCGGCTCCCGTCATAAGCAATGGACACTCCAAGCACAAAACCAGTGCTTTACGGTCCCTTTCTTATGCGTGTGCCACTAAACAGTCGCTTACGCCTTTTACTTTGATGTCGTTGAATGTCTTACTCTTATTTAGTTTTCAAGGTACAAAAATGGAGCCTAGCGGGATCGAACCGCTGACCTCCTGCGTGCAAGGCAGGCGCTCTCCCAGCTGAGCTAAGGCCCCACGTTATTATAGATGGTGGGCCTGAGTGGACTCGAACCACCGACCTCACGCTTATCAGGCGTGCGCTCTAACCAGCTGAGCTACAGGCCCATCTATGCTAATATGAATGAGAAATCAATCTCTCAAAACTGAACCAAACAACCATGTATGTCCTTACCGAAGCGTTCACGTAAGTGAAACCCTTCAGCGTTCCGTTATATTCCTTAGAAAGGAGGTGATCCAGCCGCACCTTCCGATACGGCTACCTTGTTACGACTTCACCCCAATCATTGGCCCCACCTTCGGCGGCTGGCTCCAAAAGGTTACCTCACCGACTTCGGGTGTTGCCAACTCTCGTGGTGTGACGGGCGGTGTGTACAAGGCCCGGGAACGTATTCACCGCGGCATGCTGATCCGCGATTACTAGCGATTCCGGCTTCATGTAGGCGAGTTGCAGCCTACAATCCGAACTGAGAATGGTTTTATGGGATTTGCTTCACCTCGCGGCTTCGCTGCCCTTTGTTCCATCCATTGTAGCACGTGTGTAGCCCAGGTCATAAGGGGCATGATGATTTGACGTCATCCCCACCTTCCTCCGGTTTGTCACCGGCAGTCACCTTAGAGTGCCCAACTTAATGCTGGCAACTAAGATCAAGGGTTGCGCTCGTTGCGGGACTTAACCCAACATCTCACGACACGAGCTGACGACAACCATGCACCACCTGTCACTCTGTCCCCGAAGGGAAAACGATATCTCTACCATGTTCAGAGGATGTCAAGACCTGGTAAGGTTCTTCGCGTTGCTTCGAATTAAACCACATGCTCCACCGCTTGTGCGGGCCCCCGTCAATTCTTTTGAGTTTCAGCCTTGCGGCCGTACTCCCCAGGCGGAGTGCTTAATGCGTTAACTTCAGCACTAAGGGGCGGAAACCCCCTAACACCTAGCACTCATCGTTTACGGCGTGGACTACCAGGGTATCTAATCCTGTTCGCTCCCCACGCTTTCGCGCCTCAGCGTCAGTTACAGACCAGAGAGTCGCCTTCGCCACTGGTGTTCCTCCACATCTCTACGCATTTCACCGCTACACGTGGAATTCCACTCTCCTCTTCTGTACTCAAGTCCTCCAGTTTCCAATGACCCTCCACGGTTAAGCCGTGGGCTTTCACATCAGACTTAAAAGACCGCCTGCGCGCGCTTTACGCCCAATAATTCCGGACAACGCTTGCCCCCTACGTATTACCGCGGCTGCTGGCACGTAGTTAGCCGGGGCTTTCTGGTTAGGTACCGTCAAGGTACCGCCCTATTTGAACGGTACTTGTTCTTCCCTAACAACAGAGTTTTACGATCCGAAAACCTTCATCACTCACGCGGCGTTGCTCCGTCAGACTTTCGTCCATTGCGGAAGATTCCCTACTGCTGCCTCCCGTAGGAGTCTGGGCCGTGTCTCAGTCCCAGTGTGGCCGATCACCCTCTCAGGTCGGCTACGCATCGTTGCCTTGGTAGGCCATTACCCCACCAACTAGCTAATGCGCCGCGGGCCCATCTGTAAGTGACAGCTAGTGCCGCCTTTCAACTTCTCACCATGTGATGAAAAGTGTTATCCGGTATTAGCCCCGGTTTCCCGGGGTTATCCCAGTCTTACAGGCAGGTTGCCCACGTGTTACTCACCCGTCCGCCGCTCGTTCCACAAACGCACGCCCCGAAGGGCAGAGTTTGCTTCCCGCGCTCGACTTGCATGTATTAGGCACGCCGCCAGCGTTCGTCCTGAGCCAAGATCAAACTCTCCAAAAAAGTTTGAAATAAGATGACTTACGTCAATCTTATTATTAGTCTTAGCTAAAATTGAAATCAGAGTTTAAAAGATACAAACAGATAAAATCTATCGTTATCTTTTAACCTGTTTTATTCGAAAAACAATTCATGTTTTTCTTGACATACTGGTTGTTTTGTTCAGTTTTCAAAGATCAATTTTTTCTTTCGTCGTTTTTAGCGACAAGATATAGTCTATCATGGTCAAAAATAATTGTCAACAGTTTTTTAAAAGAAATAAAATCTTTTTATGTAACCAAAACTTTATTAATGTTTGTGACAACAGAAATTAATATAGCATATAATTTACATGAATTCAACAAAATACAGCAAAAAATATTCTAAGAAATATTTTCTTTAATTTTACGCATTAAAATACCACAGAAATTGCTCGCTGTGGTATTCCATAGAAGTTCAACAACGACTCCTGTATAATAATTACCGAGATTTCCCAAATTCCATATTATTGATTTTTTGTTTGTTTCGGCATGTACTTTAAACATTCTTTTTCATCTGCAACACGACGGAATAATCGAAATAAGATTCGATACCTTTCTCGCATTGCCCGTTTTACCATGTGATCAATTCGGTGATCTTCCAAATCCATTAATAATTCCTCTAATTCGCGTCTCACTAAATATTCCATTTCTTTTTGTTCTATATCATTAATTAATAATCCTAACATTACTTTCACCTCATACCTTCTTCAGCTAATCAGTTAGACTCACATTATTCCCAGATTTTTATCTATTATAGAATTCATTTTATATACGCTTATATCACAGTTGATTCGTAACAACTATCGAATTTTGTCGGTTGCCATCGAATTCGCAACTAAATATATAATACACGAACTTTAAGAAACTTGTAGCTAAGAACACTTTTTCTCTTTTTTCTTCCTTTTTATCCTCTTTTTGATAATTTTTTCAAAGTCTATTTTTATCCTATCCACTTCCATCGTTTTTATCCCAAGCTTGTTCATATTACGTCTATTCATTCATAAACTAAATATATATAGGACAAACAGGAGGTGGACTATGGAACATTTTTATGTATGGCGATTTGATAAGTGGAAGCGATGGTTGGTTATTGTACTAGTCGCTTTATTTACTGCCACATTTTTTTGGTTTGAGCAAGATGGTGCATTTTCCGTCTTTTCATCAGAGGAGGAACCTGTTGCATTATCAAAGGGAAATGCGAATGAGACTAATATAGCTTTAACATTTAATATCAGCTGGGGCGAGGAAAGGGTCTTTGATATTTTAAAACGACTTGAACAAGATCATGTACAAGCTACCTTTTTCGTTAGTGGTGAATGGGCAGAGAGACACCCCGAAATCATAGAAAAAATAACCAAATCGGAACACGAACTTGGTATGCTGGGATATCGATATAAAAGCTATATCGAGCAAGATATCGAACAAGTAAAAAAAGATTTACTAAAAGCAAGAGAGGCATTTGAGAAGCTTGGTCTTAAAGATATCAATCTTTTACGTCCACCAAGCGGACATTTTAACAAAGAAATAATTAAATTAGCTGAAGAAATGGGATTCAAAGTTATTCATTGGAATGTAAACCCGAACGATTGGAAGAACCCGGGAACAAATAAGATTATAGATACCGTAATGAAAAGAGCGTCCAATGGAGACATTATACTTTTACATGCATCTGATTCTGTAAAACAGACAGCAAACGCATTAAAAACCATTTTACCTGGATTAAAAAATAAAGGGTTTCATTTTGTTTCCATGTCTGAATTAATTAATCAGGCACACGCCAACTCAGAATTAATTGAATAATAGGCAGGATTAAAAATACCCCCATGATGGCATTAAAAATTACCTTCATCAGGGTATAAAACAGTATATTATTTACTTTGACCCGCATTTGTAGGGTTTATTTTTTTATTTCCCTTAGGCGCTTTTTCGGTATCTGTCTTTGTAATACGATGTAGAACAAGCAATTGATACGTATTACAAGCCAACAAAGGAACAATCATCAACCATGCATAATCAGTACCACTTGTACGTAGACCAGGAACCCATTCTACTGCCGTCATAACAACCATTAAAAATAATGCTGGTATGAATGCACGTTGGTTCGTTTGATTCGCTTTTATTTTTGCAATGATCCAACCGTAGATTAATATTGCAGCTGCCATGACAATGTACAAAATAAGTGGTCCTTCTCCATCTGCTGCATTATAAGGAAAATATACCAAATCAAACACAACAAAGACGATTAATAATACTTGTACCGTTGGCCAAAATGTACGAAACAATCCTAAACCAAACTGATTAATAAACAAATAAGCAAAAAAGCCTGTTTGACTTACTAAACTAAATACAAAACCTAACCCCATAAAAAATACAAGCAAGCCTAATAATTCCATAAAGTCAAATGGATTTAACCATTTTGTATAGGAAGCAGTTTTTACAAAAAAACTGGTAATAATTCCAGCTACACCTCCAATTGCTAAAGTTGTTAAAAACAACCTTACCCACTTACGACTGTTCAATCTAAATTCCTCCTGCCATTAAAGCTATGTATTCCAATAAAAAGTATCTTCAGCGTAAATTACATTCAATGGTATTCTACCACGAACAAGTCCTTTTTTCCTTAATGAAGTGCATATTTTTGTCTTTTTTCTCTCATATTAAACATGTAAAGGAAGGAGGATTTCAGATGCTTCGTTTAATTTTCATTTCATTGGTTAGTTTATCATTACTGGCACTTAGCGCGTGTAATGGTCAAAGCGCAGCTGGTGAAAAAGCAGATTATGACACAACGAAAAAAATGGTTGTTGATATATTACAAACAGAAGATGGAAAAAAAGCACTTACAGAAATATTGTCTGATGAGAAAATGAAACAACAGCTTGTCATTCAAGCAGATGTTGTTAAGAAGTCCTTAAATGAAGTTCTAGCTTCTGATAAAGGGAAAGAAATGTGGAAAAAGCTATTTAGTGATCCAGAATTTGTTAAGACATTTGCGAAGTCAATGTCAGATGAGCAAAAAAAACTGATGAAGGAATTAATGAATGACTCAGATTTCCAAAAACAAATGCTCGACTTATTGCAAAACCCCGAAATCTCCGACCAAATACTTGAAGTTATAAAAGGCCAAAAGTTCCGCTCCCATTTAGAGGACACAATAAAACAAACATTGGAAACACCATTATTTCAAGCTAAAATCACCGATATATTGTTAAAAGCAGCAGAAGAACAAGGTAAACAAAAAGAAGGAGGAAAATCAGAAGAACAAGGTGGCGGCGAGCAAGGACAAGGTGGACAAGGACAAGGAGGAAGTGGTAGTGCCGGTGGTGCTGGTGGTAGCTAAGCTCTTAAGAAGTAAAAGAGGTGACAATAGCCACCTCTCTTTTATTCCTCAACTTTAGCTACAATTTTAGCCGCTATCTTATGGTATTCCTTCCCAAGTGGATGATCCTCTTGATACACGGAAGGAGCAAACACATCTTCATCATCATATGGTTGTTGTAAAGGTAATTGCCCAAGAACTTGTGTTTTTAATACTTCAGCAAGCTTTTTGCCGCCACCTTGTCCAAATACATGTTCTTTTTCCCCAGTTTTTTTACTTTCAAAATAAGCCATGTTTTCCACAACACCCAATATCTTATGGTTTGTTTTCAATGCCATTTGACCAGCACGAGCAGCTACGAATGCAGCCGTTGGATGTGGCGTTGTTACGATAACTTCCTTACAGGATGGAAGCATTTCATGAACATCCATTGCTATATCTCCAGTACCTGGTGGTAAGTCAAGAAGTAAATAGTCTAACTCACCCCACTCTACTTCTTTAAAAAAGCTAGTTAGCATTTTACCAAGCATTGGTCCACGCCAAATAATTGGAGAATTATCTTCAACAAAAAAGCCCATTGAAATTACTTTTACACCAAACCGTTCAACTGGAATAATTTTTTCTCCACGGACGATAGGTCGTTCTTCGACTCCCATCATATCCGGGATACTGAATCCGTATATATCAGCATCGATGATCCCGACTTTTTTACCAAGCCGCATTAATGACATAGCTAAGTTAACAGTAACAGTAGACTTCCCAACACCACCTTTACCACTAGCAACAGCGATAAATTTCGTCTTGGAATTTCCACCCATTAAAGATGCTTCTTGTTCCTGTTCGGCAGCAGGTTGAAATTTTTGAATGATTTCATCAGATAATTGTTCGAAGCGCAAGCCGACAGTGGTTGCACCATTTTTCTTTAAGATACCAACAATTTCTTGTTGTAACTGCATTTGCTCAGCGGTATTTGTTTTACCAATACCTACTTTCACACTAACATGCTTCTTCTCTTCCTTTATTGTAACTTCTTTTACACCGTTAGTTTCTGCTAACGTTCTATGTAAAAACGGATCTTTAACCGAGTTAAGCAATTGTACGACATCTTCTTTTGTTAACACGTAATTCACCATCCCTTTCCTAGCATTAATGGAACAGGCATCATAGGCTAATTCCACCTTTAATATATCCAACGCTAGTATAACACAAATCACACAAAATCTAAGTGATTTGAATCATAGGCAACTTCAAAAATAAAAGAAGTGATGAATACCCATGTTAAAGTGTCCAAAGTCTATACTGACGTGGCTAAAGGAACTTATTTCTCTTCTTCCTTATCATCCGTTGCATAACGTAATATGCCTTCGTAAATACTACCTGCCATTTTGTGCTGATATTCGTCCTGTTTCAGCAATTCACGTTCATGTTTATTTGATAAAAAACCGATTTCAACAAGTGCACCTGGGACTTCTGCATGCTTTAAGAGATAAATACCATTAATTGCTAACGCCTGTCGTGTGGTGTTTTCTAAATTACGGATAACTTCCGCTTGAATCATTTTCGCCAAGTGCTTACTTTCTTCAAATTTCGGATAGTAAAAAGTTTGCGCACCACTCCAACGGGTCGATGGAAGAGCGTTCAGGTGAATCGTCACAAAAAAATCAGCCTGTTTCTCATCAATAAAAGCAAGACGTTTACGAATATCTTCTGCT
Source organism: Virgibacillus ndiopensis (assembly GCF_900187325.1). GTDB lineage: Bacteria > Bacillota > Bacilli > Bacillales > Amphibacillaceae > Virgibacillus_E > Virgibacillus_E ndiopensis. The sequence goes on from NZ_FZMZ01000003.1 coordinate 325,155, forward strand.
TTTCTGCGCGCCAATCCCTTCGTATCCTTTTCCGCTAAATCCGTGTCCTTTTCTCTCGTCAAGTAAACTAATGCACCCGCCTGTTGCAAATAATTTCGAAGCTTTTTGGCTACCTTTAATGCAATATCCTTTTCCAGTGTTTCATCACTACCAACCGCTCCACCATCAGGACCACCATGGCCAGGATCGATGACAATAGTTTTACCCGAAAGTGGCGTCGACCACGTTTTCCATGTACTTTCACTTTTTTGAATAGGATATTGCACAAGTATTGCTAAAACAATTAACCCAATCACCCAATATATTTTTTTTCTGACACGCCCCATTGCATTCGCCCCTTATTATGTTCTGCTTTCATTTTATGGGACGAGGTGTAGGTTTATGACAAGCTATTTATCTTGATAAAATTCCTGTAACGATATTTTCTATTCGATTTTTATCCTTAGAATCAAAAATTTTATTCCACTGAATATGTTCCAATTTTAAAGGTGTAATGAATGTTGCCTCAGAACGGAATTGATCATTTGAAGCTTCCGCCACCAACTCTCCCGGTTTCACTCCTTTTGTTATTTCGCTCTTGTTATTCATTTTAATACCGGTTTCCACTTCTTGTTTATGCAACTTCCCTTCATCTGTCATCGTCCATAAGTGATTACCAAATAAAGCTTCCTCCATAGCCACCGTAGCATCAAGTGATTTTTTTATGGTGATTGCTAAGTTTGTATGAAAGCCAGGAAGCAAATTTTCAATTTCGGAATCCGGCGAAAAAGTTACATTGAATGGATAGACACTTGGACCATTTATTTCTACTTCTTTAGGTAATTCATCAACCTTATTAATGGATCCTTGAAAGAATGTTTGATTTTCTTTTACTGTTATCTCAACAGCCATCCCTTGCTCAATCTTTAGCCGCTCCTCTTCAGCCAACTCACCTATTGCATGTAGTTGTGCATCCTGAATGGTGATAATTGGATCACTTAACATTTGTGAAAGCATGGATACCTTACCTGCATAAGCACTTTTAACTGTTATGATTTCACCGCTTGCTTCAAGCTCGGTTAACTGTGATTGAACACTTTCAAGCTGTGCAGTTTTTTGTGCTAATTCTTTCTCCTTTTCTGCAAGGTATTGCTTTTTCATATACTCAGATTCGACTGAAGGTAGCGTTGTTTCACCAATTTGTTTCCCTTCATCATCATTAATATGTAAATTTATTTGTGGCACCTGAAACGTTGACATGGTTGAGATAGCCATTTCAATTGCATCCAATTCTCCATTGATTTGTTCTTGTTCACTTTCTAAATTTTGTCTTGTTTCATAATAATTATTAGCTCGATATGTAAAAAGTTCGTCTCCAACGTTTACTTGTGTACCTTCTTCAACTAAAAATTCTTGAAAGGTTCCAAGCTCCTTATCAAAATAGACGTTGTTTTCTTTTACTGAGGCAAGAACTCCATCCTTGTCCATTTTTACAAACATATCTGCCTTAAACGTCTCTGACCAATCTTTTACGTATGATTTCCTATCAACCTTCCCATCTTTGTCAAACGCTATCAATACGACGTTTACAGCTATGAATAGAACGATACAAGACATGATGACTCTTCTACGCTTCATTCAAACCACCCACTTATCAAATAAACATCAACAAAAGCTAATCCAGATACTAGAATCCAATAAACAATATGTAAAAATATCACACTAACCCAAAGCCAATTCTTTTTAACGGTAGATAGGTGGCCTAAGTATTTTACCTGGAACCAAATAATCCATAATTGAAAAAGTGAAATTGCTCCGAAAAAGTAAATAACCCAAGAAATATCTGTGAAATAAGATGTAATTACACCTAATGACAACGGTGAAACATACCAATCCAAGCCCCACCAAACCATAAGCGGGATCCATATTACTCGATCAGCAAGCATTACTAGAATAACAAGCTGCTGCATAATCATTAATTTGCGATAAGGTATGCCCGTTATAAGGTAATAGATAAGTGACGGGATAAACAACAATAATATAATGAGCAGAATTGCAAATACCATTCTTCCAACAACAAACCACCATTTACTCTGTTCGTATTCTGTTTCACTTAATGTTGTCGCATTTCCCGAAATAATGTCTGTTCCTAATCCTAAGTATGCTGTCCAAGCATAAATAAGCGCACCAAATAATATCAGCAATGCACTTACCTTCCAAATGTTATTTAGCTTTTCAGCCTTTTGTATACGATATAAATGATCGTCCATGTTGAAGAGCATTTTAATTAAGTTAATGTAATAGGTCATTAGCTACATCCTTTTCTATGTAAACTCTTCTTAATTTTGTAATGATGAGTTAATTTTAACGTAATATTCGATAAAATTCTATTATTTTTGTATATTTGTAAAACAATAGGTAATTTTACCTTATTTTGGATAGACTAGTTTAAAATTCTCCAAACAAAAAAGCCCTCTTTCCAATAAAGGAAAAAGAGCTTTTGTAACGTAATATCCTAACGTTTTGAGAACTGTGGTGCACGACGAGCGCCTTTAAGACCGTATTTTTTACGTTCTTTCATACGAGCGTCACGAGTTAGGTATCCTTCGCGTTTTAGAGAACCGCGATATTCTGGATCCGCTTGTAGAAGTGCACGAGCGATACCGTGGCGGATAGCACCAGCTTGGCCAGTAAATCCTCCACCATGAACGTTTACCAACACATCATATGTGCCTTCTGTTTCAGTAGCCGCAAGAGGCTGATTCAAAATTAATAGTTGTGTTTCATATGGAAAATAGTCTTTAGCTTCACGATCGTTGATTACCACACGGCCAGTTCCAGGAACTAAGCGTACACGTGCAGTTGAACTTTTACGACGACCTGTGCCGTAGTATTGTACTTGTGCCAATTGATTTACCTCCTTTTAATTATCCACGAAGCTCGTAAACTTCTGGTTTTTGTGCTTGATGGTTGTGTTCAGAACCTCTGTAAACGTGCAATTTTTTACCCATTTTACGGCCAAGAGAACCTTTAGGAAGCATACCTTTTACAGCAATCTCGAGCATTTGCTCAGGGTATTTTGTACGCATTTCGTTTGCATTACGTTCTTTCAATCCACCTGCGTAGTTTGTATGACGATAGTATATTTTGTCATTTATTTTGTTACCTGTTAATTCTATTTTTTCAGCGTTGATAATGATTACATTATCACCTGTATCAGCGTGTGGCGTATAAGTCGGTTTATGCTTACCACGAAGGATTGCAGCAACTTCACTTGCTAAACGACCTAGTCGCTTTCCTTCAGCATCCACAACGAGCCATTTGCGTTCAATATTGTTTTCATTCGCCATGAAAGTTGTGCGCATGTTGGTTTCCCTCCAAATTTCATAATTCGTTTTAATTCGTTATTCCTATATCTTCAACACAATTAGTTCCGGGGCTAATCGCGGTTTTAGAAATAAAATGCCATAGATCATAATATACCAAATAGGGGTGTAATGTCAAGTCCAAGTAGAAATTAATAATGCATTATTTCACAGGAAATATTTCTACTTTCTATATAAACACATAAATCCAGTAATTATTAAAATAATTCCTGCTGGCTTTGTAACATTTGCGAGTAACAGCAGCCATATTCCACAAACAATAAATATTGCTCCAGCTTTTTTTGCTTCATATTGAACTTTAAAAGCCATCCATATTGCTACAAGCGAAGCAATTACTCGCGTAAGTCCCGGTATGAAAAAATCAACTACCCACTTGTCAGCCAATGAAAAGGTAAAATAAATGTATAGAAGAGAACAGAGAAGTCCTAAAATACCTCCAATGAGACCAAGTGTGAATTCCGCATCTCGAGGTAACAATTTAACTTCTTCATTAGCTCGTTTCACCTTTTACACCTCATTATGTTCTATTTTTTAAATAGTAACATATATTTTGATGAAAAAAATCAATTAGCCAAAGTTAGTCAATTTCTTACATCGACTCATATTTAACTCCCCATAAATAAAGCCCTTGAGGTGGTACAGTCTCTCCTAGAAGCCTACGATCCTTTTTATCTAGTAGTACTGCTATATCAACTGGACTACGTCGCCCTTGACCAACATCTAGCATCGCACCTACAATAATACGAACCATATTGTATAAAAAGCCGCTTCCTCGAAAAATAAATTCAATTTCACTGCCATTTTTCTCACATGTTGCCTGGTAGAGTGTTCGTACCTTACTTCCCTTCGTAGTCGCCTTTGCAGAAGAATATGTGGTAAAATCATGCGTTCCTTCTAAATAACTGCATGCCTGCTGCATCGCTGTTACATCTAGCGGGTATCGAAATTGATAGGCATAATTTCGCTTGAACACGTCTGTTTCTTTTTCATTCCATACATAATAGCGATATTCCTTTTCAATCACATCATAACGAGCGTGAAACGATTCTGATACTTCTTCTACAGCATTTACATATAAGTCATCAGGCAAAAGTGTGTTAAGCGCTCTTTTCCAATTGTCTAACGGTATTTGAAAAGGTGTTTCAAAATGAATTGTCTGTCCTTTAGCATGTACCCCCGAATCCGTTCGCCCTGAAGGATGAATTCGAACGTGTAAACCTTTATGAATTTTCAGTAATGCTTTTTCTAATTCGCCATGCACGGTACGTTTTTTAGGCTGGATTTGGAACCCCGAAAAATTTGTACCATCATAACTTATTACACATTTAATCTTACCCATCATTCATCCAGCCTTTCTATGGGACAATGGGACTGACCCCCTGTCCCACTTATTAACTACGTGTATATAATACGATAGCAATGACTAACGTAAATAGTATATATACGGCAATGTCGATTTTTTCTATTTTTAATTCGCGTAATTTTGTCCGTCCTTCTCCCCCTTGATAACCACGGGCTTCCATAGCCATGGCCAATTCTTCAGCACGTTTAAACGCACTTACAAAAAGTGGTACCAATAAAGGAACAACCGCTTTAATCCGTTCTTTTAATGGGCCAGTTTTGAAATCAACCCCTCGTGATGCCTGTGCCCGTGATATTTTTTCTGTCTCTTGCAGAAGCGTTGGAATAAAACGTAACGATATCGACATCATTAATGCGAGTTCATGAACAGGAAACTTAATTTTTTTCAAAGGATGCAGCATTTCCTCTATCGCGTCTGTTATTTCGATCGGCGTTGTTGTTAACGTTAATAACGATGTAACAAGAATTAGTAAGAAAAACCGCATTGAAATAGCAAAACCTTGTATAAGTGCACCTGTATAAATATTAAATCCAAAAATATCGAATAAAACAGTTCCTTCTTTTGTCACAATTAAGTGCAAGATAAACGTAAAGATAATTAGAAACCATACAGGTGTTAAACCTTTCATAATGAAGCGAATAGGTATCTTAGTAATGATTACAGTTACCAAAGCAAAGACCGTTAACGTCGTATAACTTAGAACAGAATTTGCAAAAAATACAATAAAGACAAAGAAAAATATCACTGTAATTTTCGTTCTAGGATCTAATCGATGAACAATTGAATTCCCTGGAACGTATTGTCCAATAATAAGAGAGCTACTCACGTGATCCAGCCTCCTTTATATATCGCTGAATCGATTGAGCAATTTCCTTAGTTGATTGACGTGTAAACGGAATTGTTACACCAAACCGCTTTTCAAACGATTGTAAAAATTGCACTGCCTCAGGGACATCCAACTGTACCTTATTTAAAGCCTCCTGTTGCGTTAAAACATCTTCCGGCTTACCCTCCATATATTTTGTACCATTATTTAAAATAATAACGTGGTCAGCGTATTTAACGGCATCTTCCATACTATGTGTCACAAGAACAGTCGTTAAGCCTTCTTCTTTATGCATCGTATAAAACATATCCATCATTTCTTTTTGTCCACGTGGATCAAGTCCTGCAGTTGGCTCGTCTAAGACAAGAACATCTGGCTTAATCGCTAAAACCCCAGCAATCGCCACACGTCGCATCTGTCCGCCACTTAATTCAAATGGGGACCTTTTGAGGAGTTCTTCTTGAAGACCTACTTTAGGTACTACCTCTTTTATTCGTTTATTGATGTCTGCTTTCGGTATATCGAAGTTTTGCGGACCAAATGCAATGTCTTTTTCTACTGTTTCTTCAAACAATTGGTGTTCTGGATACTGAAAAACCACACCAACGCGACTTCTTAGTTCTTTCATCCTTTTAGGTTTCTCTTCATCTGTAAGCCGGTATTCACCAATCGTCACTTCACCGGAGCTTGGAGACACCAAACCATTCAAGTGCTGGATGAGCGTTGATTTCCCAGATCCAGTATGACCAATAATAGCTACAAATGAACCCGATGGTATATGAAACGATAAATCTTCAATTGCTTTGTGCGCAAACGGGGTGTTACGTTGATATATATAGCTTACGTTCTTGAATGTAATGTCCATAAGTCCTCCAGCAATTCCTCTTGATTTAAGGGTTCATTCGTAATGGAAATACCCGCCTGTTTCAGTTCATCAGTTAATGTAGCAACAAATGGTACATCCAGACCTATTTCGCGTAATGCATCCTTTTTGGCAAAAATCTCTCTTGGTGTTGCTTCATCCCAGATTTCTCCCTTGTTCATAACAAGTACACGTTCAGCTTGGACAACCTCTTGAAGATCATGCGTAATTGTAATTAAAGAAATCTGATGCTCCTCTTGTACTTTAGACACCGTCCGCATAATTTCCATACGACCTTTTGGATCAAGCATTGCAGTAGCCTCATCCAGTATAAGAACCTGTGGAGAAATAGCTAATACACTTGCAATTGCAACTCGTTGCTTTTGTCCTCCAGACAATCTATGTGGTTCCGTCAGCCGATAATCCTGCATACCAACAGCAGTTAAATTTTGTTCAATACGCTGGACCATTTCTTCACGTGGAAATCCACGGTTTTCCATACCAAATGCCACATCATCTTGTACAGTTGTACCAACAAACTGGTTGTCCGGATTTTGAAAAACCATTCCAACATCTTTTCGGATATCCCAAATAGTTTCTTCATTCACCTTTTGTCCATTAATAATAATTTCGCCTTCTTGTGGAAATAACAATCCATTCATGAGTTTTGCTATTGTGGACTTGCCTGAACCATTATGACCGATAACAGCAATCCACTCATTTTCATAGATTTCAAACGAGCAATTCTTTAACACCCAAGGCTCCTCATCTCCATATCGAAATGATACATTTCTAAACTCAATAAATTTCCTTCTCATTATGCTCTACCTCCTCTAACTCGGCTCCATGGCCTGGGTGTGGGTTGATATAATACTAGTGCGATCGATATATTGCTTAATCAGTTGATAATACTGGGAACATTTAACTAAATTCTAGTTAATAAAATCAAATCCAATCGGCAATATTGATGTTTTCCTCAACAAACGATGTTCCGGTTCTCCTGCCGATGTTTCTGCTCTCCGGACGATGTTCTGCTTCTCCTGCCGATATTTCTGCTTCTCCGGCTGATATTTCTACGTCTCCTGCCGATATTTCTGCTCTCTTGCCGATGTTTTCACTCTCCAGCTGATATTCTGCCACTTGCTTATGCGTCCTACTCTTCCCGGTCGTCTACGCCTTTCAACCAAGCCAGTTGTGCGTTGGGCTAGCAGCGAGTACTGCCATAGTCAATTGACACTCCGAGCGCCAGGACCATGTGCTCTGCGGTCCCTTGACTATGCCCCCTCGCTGTTAACGCCCGCTACATTTTTTATTACTACAAAAAAAGGGCTTGGATTCACCTCTCAGAAGAGATTCAGTCCTGCCCTTAACCCGTATATGCTTCATTAAACTAGTTCGATAATTGCCATTTCTGCTCCATCACCGCGACGAGCTCCTAGCTTAAGAACGCGAGTATATCCGCCTTGACGATCTTCGTAGCGTGCAGCAACGTCATTAAAAAGTTTTTGAATAACGCTTTCGTCTTCACTTGCTTCTTGGTTGTAAAGATAAGCTGCTGCTTGACGACGTGCATGCAGATCACCACGTTTTCCAAGCGTAATCATTTTTTCTACTACAGATTTTAATTCTTTCGCTTTTGCTTCTGTTGTTTCAACACGTTCATGTATAATTAAATCAGATGCAAGGTTGCGAAGTAGTGCCATACGAGCGTCTGTTGTACGACCTAATTTTCTAGCCATGGACTATCCCTCCCTTTTCCTGAAAGTCTAAAGGTGTCTGTATTATCGATCAGTCGTCGTTACGCAACCCTAAGCCAAGATCCTCAAGTTTAACTTTAACTTCTTCAAGAGATTTACGACCTAGATTACGTACTTTCATCATATCTTCTTCAGATTTATTTGAAAGCTCCTGAACTGTATTAATTCCAGCACGTTTCAAACAATTGTAAGATCTAACAGATAAATCAAGCTCTTCAATTGTCATTTCCATTACTTTTTCTTTTTGATCTTCTTCTTTTTCTACCATTATTTCTGCATTCTGTGCTTCGTCTGTTAAACCTACAAAAATATTAAGATGCTCCGTGTAGATTTTGGCACCTAAAGAAACAGCTTCTTCAGGACGAATGCTTCCATCTGTCCATACATCCAATGTTAATTTATCGTAGTTGGTAACTTGCCCCACACGAGTGTTCTCGACTTGATACGTTACACGTGATACTGGTGTAAAAATAGAATCAATTGGAATAACACCAATTGGCTGATCCTCACGCTTGTTTGCTTCTGCTGGACGATAGCCTCGACCACGCTCTGCAGTTATTTTCATGTACAAGCTTCCTTTACCACTAATAGTAGCAATCGGTAGATCAGGATTTAGTACTTCCACATCACTATCATATGTTAAATCTGCAGCCGTAACTTTACCTTCTCCTTGCACATCAATCTCTAGTGTTTTCTCTTCATCGGAGTAAATTTTTAGAGCTAGTTTCTTCAAGTTCAGAACGACAGTTGTTACATCTTCAACAACTCCATCGATTGTTGAAAACTCATGTAACGCTCCATCAATTTGAACAGAAGTAACAGCAGCACCTGGAAGTGAGGATAATAGGATACGACGCAAGGAGTTTCCTAGAGTAGTACCATATCCACGTTCAAGCGGTTCGACGACGAATTTCCCAAATTTGGCATCATCGCTGATCTCTACCGTTTCTATTTTTGGTTTTTCAATTTCAATCATTCATAAAACCCTCCTTAAAAACGTCGAAACCCCGGTTAGACAAACCGGTCTAACCGAAATTCCCCAAATAGGCAGTTGGCGTTTCTGCACTACCTGTATTTCTTTCGTACTTTGTCTATCTAGATGCCGAATGTTATAGAGTGATTAAAAAAGATGCACTTTTTTAATCTCCTTACACTTTTAGCTATCATAACCCATTATTGACAGGGTGACAAATTATATACGGTACAATTATACACGACGACGTTTTGGTGGGCGACAACCATTGTGAGGAACTGGTGTTACGTCACGAATAGCTGTAACTTCTAAGCCTGCTGCTTGAAGAGAACGGATAGCTGCTTCACGTCCAGCACCAGGTCCTTTAACAGTTACTTCTAGTGTTTTCATACCATTTTCAGTTGCTGATTTAGCTGCTGTTTCAGCTGCTAATTGTGCAGCGAACGGTGTTGATTTACGAGAACCTTTAAATCCAAGTGCACCAGCTGAGCTCCAGCCAATAACATTACCTTGAACATCTGTAATCGTTACAATTGTGTTATTGAACGTAGAACGGATATGAGCTATACCCGATTCAATATTCTTTTTCACACGACGCTTTCGCGTATTTGTTTTACGAGCCATTTGTTAACTTACCTCCTTCACGTTATTTTTTCTTGTTTGCCATTGTACGACGCGGACCTTTACGAGTACGTGAATTGTTTTTTGTTTTTTGCCCACGAACTGGTAACCCACGGCGGTGACGAATCCCTCTGTAAGATCCAATTTCAATTAAACGTTTAATGTTAAGTGATACTTCACGGCGAAGATCACCTTCTGTTGTATATTCGTCCATTACTTTACGAATTTTACCTAATTCATCTTCAGTAAGATCGCGTACACGAGTGTCTTCTGAAACGCCTGCTTCTTTAAGGATAGCTTGTGCAGTGTTTTTCCCAATACCATAAATATAAGTTAATGAGATTACTACACGTTTATCACGTGGAATATCTATACCTGCAATACGTGCCATTTGCTCCATGCACCTCCTTGTTTATTAGCCTTGTTTTTGCTTGTGTTTAGGATTTTCACAAATCACCATTACTTTACCTTTACGCTTAATAACTTTACATTTTTCGCATATAGGTTTTACAGATGCTCTTACTTTCATCATCTTTACCTCCTTTTATATCGGAGCTCACTCAGTTTATTTATAACGGTACGTAATTCGTCCTCTGGTTAAATCATACGGGGAAAGTTCTACCGTCACTTTATCACCTGGTAAAATACGAATAAAATGCATACGGATTTTTCCAGATACATGAGCTAATACCGTGTGCCCATTTTCAAGCTCTACTTTAAACATTGCATTTGGCAATGTCTCATTAACGGTACCTTCCACTTCAATTACATCGTCTTTCGCCATCGTGTTGATCTCCCTTCTTCAAATCAGTCACAACTTCATTGACAAATTTAGCTATGGCAAATCGTAATTTACCATTTGTGACACGACCAGTTTCTAGAAGGCTGTTTTGGACTTCCGGAGAAATATAATCCATAATTTCAATATGATGTAGATTCTTTTTCTTTGGTCGATCATATTTACGTTTTTCCCCATCTGCTAGCAGGACATACCGATCGTCAATCATTTTTATGACTACCGCATATTGGCCCGCTTCACGTCCTTGCATAATACGAACAACTTGACCTATTAGCGGAATCGAATCATCTTCGCTCAACAAAGATCACCTTCACTTAGGCTATAGTTTAATTACTTCATTAATAACAAAGATTGTAAATTATAATGAGTTAACACCATGTGCCACTTTACTATCATATTCCAGATAGTATTGTATTTTCTCTCGAGACTATATTATACCTTTTAACAGATAGAAATGCATCCATCCTGTATAATTCATACAGTTATATGCTTATTTTTCTAATTCAGCTTGAATATCCTGAAACACTTTATTAATATCTTGATCCCCATTAATTGTTACAAGATACCCTTTTTCTTGATAAAAATCCAGTAACGGTTTTGTTTGTTTAACATTGACGTCTAAACGTGTCTTAACCGTTTCTGCTTTATCATCCTCACGTTGAATTAAGCTTGAACCATCTCTATCACATATTCCCTCTTTCTTAGGGGGATTATACATGACATGATAGGTAGCTCCACATGTCGGACATATTCTACGTCCTGTAAGACGTTCTAGTAAGTTTTCTTTTGGAACATCTACATGCAGTACATAGTCAATGTCTTCATCCATGTTTTTCAAAAGTGTTTGTAACGCTTCCGCCTGTGCGATTGTTCTTGGGAAACCATCTAGTAGGAATCCATTTTGGCAATCATCTTTGCGTAATCGTTCGTCAACAATACCAATTGTCACTTCATCAGGAACAAGTGCACCCTGGTCCATAAATTCTTTTGCCTTTTTGCCAAGCTCTGTTCCTTCTTTTATAGCTAAACGGAACATATCTCCAGTTGAGATATGAGGGATGTTATATTTTTCAACAATTTTTTCTGCCTGCGTACCCTTACCAGCACCAGGAAGACCCATTAAAATCAAATTCAACAATTTTCCCCTCGCTCTCGTTGGTACCTCGTTTACTTAATAAAACCTTTGTAGTGTCGCTTAACTAACTGGCTTTCTAACTGCTTCATCGTTTGTAGTGCTACACCAACAACGATTAGTAAACTCGTACCGCCGATTTGTACTGCGGTAGGTAGATTTGCAAGACTACCTAAGATAATAGGTAGAACAGAAACTGCCGCCAAGAAAATCGATCCTACAAATGTAAGACGATACATTACGCGTGTAAGATATGTTTCTGTATTTTTTCCAGGTCGAATGCCCGGGATATATCCACCTTGTTTTTGCAGGTTTTCCGCCATTTGTTCAGGGTTAACTTGAACAAATGTATAGAAATAAGTGAAAGCAATGATTAATGCCACATAGATTACCATACCAATTGGTTGTGTGTAATCAAAAATATTCACGATTGTTGCAGCTATATCATTACCTTCAAAGAAACCAGCAACAGTTCTCGGTGCAATAATAAATGCAATCGCAAAAATTACCGGAATTACCCCTGCAGCATTTACTTTAAGTGGTAAATGCGTAGAGTGTCCACCAACCGGAGAACGGTTAACAAGTTTTTTTGCATATTGAATTGGAATTTTACGCAATGCTTGTTGGATGAAAATAACACCAACAGTTACTGCAATAACAACCAATACAATCAGTGCAACGATGACAATGTTAATAAATAACTCATCACCGGGATTATCAAAATACTGTATATATAATTGTTTCACACCATTTGGGACAGCGGCTACGATACCAGCAAAGATTAAAATAGAAATACCATTTCCTACTCCGTTTGCTGTAATTTGTTCACCTAGCCACATCAAAAATGTTGTTCCACTCGTTAAGACAATTGCAATGATGATAAATTTTAATATGCTTGGATCAGCTATTAATAAACCTCCAGCCATCGCGTTAAATCCTATTGACATTGCTATCGCTTGAATAAATGCAAGAACAACTGTGCCATAACGAGTGATCTGAGCTAACTTTTTACGACCCATTTCACCTTGCTTCTTCCATTCAGCGAACTTTGGTACAACATCCATTTGAAGTAATTGCATTATAATTGAAGCGGTGATATAAGGCATAATCCCCATTGCAAGAATGGAGAAGTTTTTCAATGCCCCACCACCAAATGTGTTTAGAAACCCAAATACATTTCCTTGTTTCATAATAGATTCAATTGCTTCTTTTTCAGTAAATGGCACTGGAATGAATGTACCAAGACGGAATACAACCAACATCAATAATGTAAAGATGATTTTCCGTCTGATATCACCCACGCGCATAAAATTGGAGATTGTACGGAACATTAGATCACCTCTGTTTTACCGCCCGCTGCTTCGATTGCTTCCACAGCTGAAGCAGAGAATTTATGAGCTTTTACTGTAAGTTTCTTTTCGATAGCACCCTTACCCAGTACTTTAATACCAGCTTTAAGTTTGCTTACGACACCTTCTTCAAGTAATAGCTCAGGTGTAATTTCTGTGCCGTCTTCAAAACGATTTAATGCATCAAGGTTTACAATAGCAAATTCTTTACGATGGATATTTGTGAATCCACGCTTAGGTAGACGTTGGAACAATGGCATTTGGCCACCTTCAAACCCTGGACGTGTACCGCCGCCTGAACGTGCTTTTTGACCTTTATGTCCTCTGCCGGAAGTTTTTCCGTTGCCAGATGACATTCCACGACCTACACGGTTTCTATTTTTGCGAGTTCCTTCTGATGCCTTCAATTCATGAAGTTTCATGCGAGCACCTCCCTTACGCTAATGTGTAATTAAACTTCTTTAACCGCTACGAGATGGGATACTCTATTAACCATTCCACGAACGGATGGTGTATCTTCTCGAACTACGGATTGATGAATTTTTTTAAGTCCTAACGCTTGAACAGTTTGTTTTTGAACCTCTGCTCTGCCAATAACACTGCGCTTGAGGGTGATTTCTAATTTTTTAGACATAGTATTTCCCTCCTTATCCTAACAGTTCTTCTACAGACTTTCCGCGTAATTTAGCTACGTCTTCTGCGCGTTTTAAGTTTGTTAAACCATTTAAAGTTGCACGAATCATGTTGATAGGTGTGTTTGCACCTAGTGATTTAGTCAAAATGTCACCAACACCTGCAAGTTCTAGAATAGCACGAACCGGTCCACCAGAGATAACTCCAGTACCTTCTGCAGCTGGTTTCATTAATACATTACCAGAACCAAATCTTCCATGAATTTCATGTGGAATTGTTGTACCTACGATTGGTACTTCGATCAAGTTTTTCTTTGCATCGTCAACAGCTTTTTTAATTGCATCTGGTACCTCTTGTGCTTTACCAGTACCAAAGCCTACATGACCATTTTTGTCTCCAACGACTACCAATGCTGCAAAGCGGAAACGACGTCCACCTTTAACTACTTTTGCAACACGGTTGATCGTAACAACACGTTCTTCAAGATCTAATTTGTTCGGATCAATACTTTTTTGCATGTGTGTCCCTCCTTTATCGATTAAAATTCAAGACCTGCTTCGCGAGCAGCATCTGCCAATGCTTTTACACGTCCATGATAAAGGTAGCCTCCGCGATCAAACACTATCGATTTGTAACCTTTATCTTGGGCACGTTTAGCGATCAATTCTCCGACTTGTTTTGCTGCGTCTACATTACCAGTAGCTTCAACTTTTAATTCATTATCTTTCGTAGAAGCACTTGCTAATGTAACACCTTTAATATCGTCAATTAATTGTACATAAATGTGTTTATTTGAACGGTAGACGTTTAGACGTGGGCGTTGTTCTGTACCAAAAAGGTTTTTACGAACTCGCACGTGTCTTTTTTTGCGTACTACGTTTTTGTCAGGCTTTGTGATCATCTAGGTCACTCCTTTCTGCTCCCTAACTAACCTTACTTAGCAGTTTTACCTTCTTTGCGGCGAACATATTCACCTTCATAGCGAATTCCTTTGCCTTTATACGGCTCAGGTGGACGGATTGCTCTAATGTTAGCAGCAACTGCTCCAACCGCTTCTTTATTGATACCTTTTACGATTAATTGTGTATTTTTAGGAACATCAATCTCGATTCCTTCAATAGGATCGATTTCAACTGGATGTGAATAACCAGCGTTAATCACAACTTTATCACCTTGTTTTTGTGCACGATATCCGACACCAATAATTTCAAGGCTTTTTTCAAATCCTTTATGAACACCTTCAACCATATTTGAAATAAGGCTGCGAGTTGTACCATGTAGTGCGCGATGCTCTTTATGATCACTCGGACGTTCAATTGTAATCACGTTATCTTCTATAACAATTTTCATATCTTGATGAAAATCTCTAGTTAATTCGCCTTTTGGGCCTTTTACAGTAACAGTGTTATTGTTTAGTTTAACTTCAACACCGTCTGGAATTTGAATTGGCTTAAGTCCTATACGAGACATTCCATGCACCTCCTCATCAAAATGTTAATTACCAAACATACGCTAGAACTTCGCCACCAACAGCTTGAGAACGCGCTTCTTTATCAGAGAACACACCTTTTGATGTTGAGACGATAGCAATACCTAAGCCATTAAGTACACGTGGTACCTCGTCAGCTTTTGCATAAACACGTAGTCCTGGTTTACTTATACGTTTGATACCTGTAATTACTCGTTCGTTATTTGCACCGTACTTAAGGAAAATACGTAAGATCCCTTGTTTGCTATCTTCAATGAATTCATAATCACGTACGAAACCTTCACGTTTTAAGATATCAGCGATTTCTTTTTTCATTTTAGATGCTGGAAGTTCTAACTTTTCATGGCGCACCATGTTAGCATTACGAATACGAGTTAGCATATCTGCGATTGGATCTGTCATAACCATTACTCATTACCTCCTTCCCGAATCGGGGTTTACCAGCTTGCTTTTTTGACACCAGGAATTTGACCTTTATAGGCAAGTTCGCGGAAACAAATACGGCATAGTTTAAATTTACGAATTACAGAATGTGGACGACCACAGCGTTCACAACGTGTATATTCTTGTACTTTATACTTTTGTGGGCGTTGTTGTTTTGCAATCATTGATTTTTTAGCCACAATTTTCCCTCCTTGTATTAGCTCATTAGCTTATTTTTGGAAAGGCATGCCTAGCTGAGCCAACAATTCACGCGCTTCTTCGTCAGTATTTGATGTTGTTACGATAACAATATCCATACCACGCACTTTATTTACTTTGTCATAGTTAATCTCTGGGAAAATTAATTGTTCTTTAACACCTAAAGTATAGTTACCACGACCATCAAATGCTTTTTTCGAAATCCCACGAAAATCACGAACACGTGGAAGTGAAACCGCGATTAACTTTTGTAGGAATTCATACATGCGTTCACCACGAAGTGTAACTTTAGCTCCGATTGGCATTCCCTCACGTAAACGAAATCCAGCGATAGATTTTTTGGCGCGTGTCACCATAGGCTTTTGCCCAGAAATTAGTGTTAATTCTTCAACTGCACTATCTAATGCTTTTGAATTTTGAACTGCATCACCAACACCCATGTTGATAACAATCTTTTCAACTGTTGGCACTTGCATTACAGATTCATAATTAAATTTATTCATTAAAGATGGTAAAACATCATCTTGATATTTTTGTTTAAGTTGATTCATCATGTCGCCCTCCTTTCGTCGCTAAATTATTTATCTATTGCTTCACCGGATTTTTTAGCGATGCGGACTTTCTTTCCGTCACGTACTTCATATCCAACACGAGTTGGCTCTCCGGATTTAGGATCAATTGGCATTACGTTAGAAACATGAATTGGCGCTTCTTGATTAAGAATTCCACCTTGTGGATTATCTTGAGAAGGTTTAGCGTGTTTCTTGATCATGTTAATTCCTTCTACTAGTACACGATCCTTTTTAGGATATGCTTCTAAAATAGTGCCTTGTTTACCGCGGTCTTTACCGGAAATTACTTTTACTTTATCACCTTTTTTTACATGCATGCTTGACGCACCTCCTTGACAAGGCTTTTCTTACACATTATAAAACTTCTGGAGCTAGAGATACGATTTTCATGAATTTTGCATCACGCAATTCACGAGCGACTGGTCCGAAGATACGTGTACCTCTTGGACTTTTATCATCACGAATGATTACGGCAGCATTTTCATCAAAACGAATATATGACCCATCTTTACGACGCATACCAGATTTAGTACGAACGATAACAGCTTTTACGACCTCGCCTTTTTTGACAACGCCACCTGGTGTTGCTTGTTTGACAGTACAAACAATTACATCTCCAATATTTGCTGTTTTACGTCCAGATCCACCCAATACTTTAATAGCCAATACTTCACGAGCACCAGAGTTATCTGCAACTTTTAAACGTGTTTCTTGTTGAATCATACGCTTGAGACCTCCCTTCGGATACCTTCCGAGCGAACTTTAAATTATATAATTACCGCTTCTTCAACAACTTCAACTAGACGAAAACGTTTTGTAGCTGAAAGCGGACGAGTTTCCATGATGCGAACGATATCACCAGTTTTTGCTTGGTTATTTTCATCATGAGTTTTGAATTTTTTAGAGTACTTAACACGCTTACCGTATAATTTATGGAACTTATAAGTTTCAACTAAAACAGTAATTGTTTTATCCATTTTGTCAGAAACAACACGGCCTGTGTATACTTTACGATTATTACGTTCAGTCATTTTGAGGCTAACCTCCCCTCTAGTTTCAGTTATTTACGCTGAGTTCTCTTTGACGAGCTACAGTTTTTAAACGAGCAATTGATTTACGAACCGCGCGAATGCGTGCAGTGTTCTCTAATTGACCGGTCGCTAATTGAAAGCGTAAATTAAATAATTCTTCTTTTAAAGATTTAACTTTTTGTTCAATTTCGGCAGTGGTTAGTTCTCTGATTTCATTAGCCTTCATTGATTTCACCACCAATTTCTTCACGTTTTACGAATTTTGTTTTAATCGGCAATTTGTGAGAAGCAAGTCGCAACGCTTCACGTGCTACCTCTTCTGATACACCAGCGATTTCAAACATTATTTTTCCTGGTTTCACTACTGCAACCCAGCCTTCAGGAGCCCCTTTACCAGAACCCATTCGAACCTCTAGGGGTTTTGCAGTGTATGGTTTGTCAGGAAAGATCTTGATCCAAACTTTACCGCCACGTTTCATGTAACGAGTCATTGCAATACGAGCAGCCTCAATTTGACGGCTTGTAATCCAAGATGCTTCAACTGCTTGTAAGCCATATTCACCAAAAGATACTTTAGTGCCGCCTTTAGCTTGGCCTCTCATTTTACCACGATGTTGTCTACGATATTTTACACGTTTAGGCATTAACATAATGCATTGCCCCCTTCCTTATTTGTTAGTTTTTGTTGGAAGGACTTCTCCACGATAGATCCACACTTTAACACCTAATTTACCATAGGTAGTGTCTGCTTCTGCTGTGCCATAATCAATATCAGCACGCAAAGTGTGTAGTGGTACTGTTCCTTCGCTGTAATGTTCCGCACGAGCGATATCTGCGCCACCAAGACGTCCAGATACTTGTGTTTTAATTCCTTTTGCTCCACCGCGCATTGCACGTTGAATTGCTTGTTTTTGAGCACGACGGAAAGAGATACGATTTTCTAACTGACGAGCAATATTTTCAGCAACCAATGTCGCATTAAGATCTACTTTCTTAATTTCAACAATGTTAATGTGTACTCGTTTTCCAGTTAAGCTATTTAATGATTTACGTAGAGCTTCTACTTCAGATCCGCCTTTACCAATTACCATACCTGGTTTTCCAGTATGAATTGTAATGTTTACGCGGTTTGCTGCACGTTCGATTTCGATAGAAGAAACAGCAGCAATACGCAGGCGGTTCTCAAGATATTCTCTGATTTTAATATCTTCATGTAGTAAGTCTGCATAGTCTTTGCCAGCATACCATTTAGACTCCCAGTCTTTAATGATGCCGACGCGAAGACCTGTTGGATTCACTTTTTGACCCACTGACTATCCCTCCTTCTTTTCTGTTACAACCACAGTAATGTGGCTTGTGCGTTTATTAATTTTACTTGCGCGTCCTTGTGCACGTGGACGGAAACGTTTCAATGTAGCACCTTCGTTTACAAATGCTTCAGATACAACTAAGTTATCTGCATCCATTTCGTAGTTATGCTCTGCATTTGCAATTGCAGAATTTAGAACTTTTTCTACGACTGGAGAAGCACCACGTTGTGTATGGCGTAAAATTGCAACTGCTTCGCCAACATTTTTTCCTCGAATTAAATCTACAACTAAACGGACTTTACGAGGAGCAATACGAACTGATTTCGCAACGGCTTTAGCTTGCATGTAAAGTGCCTCCTCTCATTAGCGTTTTGTTTTCTTGTCATCGCCTGCATGCCCTTTATACGTACGGCTTGGCGCGAATTCACCTAATTTATGTCCGACCATATCTTCTGTGATATAAACTGGCACGTGTTTACGTCCATCATACACAGCAATTGTATGACCAATAAATGTCGGGAATATTGTTGAACGACGAGACCAAGTTTTTACAACTTGTTTCTTGTCACCTTCATTTAATACTTCGATCTTTTTCAATAGATGGTCATCTGCAAAAGGTCCTTTTTTTAAACTACGACCCATGGATAAACCTCCTTTCGTAATTGAGAGACGGGTCGGTTTACCCGCCCATTATCCGTTATTTTTTACGTTTACGAACGATAAATTTATCTGTAGGTTTGTTACGTTTACGAGTTTTATAGCCAAGTGTCGGTTTGCCCCATGGAGACATTGGTGATTTACGTCCGATTGGAGCGCGTCCTTCACCACCACCGTGTGGGTGATCATTAGGGTTCATAACAGAACCACGTACAGTTGGGCGTTTACCCATCCAACGAGAACGTCCTGCTTTACCTACATTGATAAGCTCATGTTCAATATTTCCTACTTGACCTACTGTAGCACGGCAAGTTGAAAGAACTAAACGTACTTCCCCAGACGCTAAACGTACTAGAGTATACTTATCTTCACGTCCTAGAACCTGTGCTTCTGCTCCAGCAGATCTTGCTAGTTGACCACCGCGTCCAGGCTTCAATTCGATGTTGTGAATAATTGTACCAACAGGGATGTTTTGAAGCGGAAGAGCGTTTCCTAGTTTAATATCTGCTTCTGCGCCAGATTCAATTTCCTGACCTATTTTAAGTCCTTTTGGAGCTAAAATATATCTTTTTTCTCCATCAACATAGTTAATTAATGCTATATTGGCAGAGCGATTTGGATCATATTCGATCGTAGCAACGCGTCCGCGTATTCCATCTTTATCGCGTTTAAAGTCGATAATACGATATTGACGCTTGTGACCGCCGCCTTGATGACGAACAGTTAATTTCCCTTGGTTATTACGTCCACCACGTTTGTACAACGGGCTAAGTAGGGATTTTTCTGGTTTATCAGTAGTGATTTCTGCAAAATCAGAAGAAGTCATTCCGCGTCTACCATTACTGGTTGGTTTATACTTTTTAATCGCCATCTTGTTTTCCCTCCTTCACTTAGGTTTGTTCTTAACCTTCAAAGAAATCTAGTTCTTTACTATCCTCTGAAAGCTGTACGATAGCTTTTTTGCGATCTGAGCGGTATCCACCATAACGTCCCATTCGCTTGAATTTACCTTTAAGATTCATTGTATTTACTTTTAACACTTTGACATCAAAAACCAATTCAACAGCATCTTTAATCTCTGTTTTGTTTGCTTTTGGATTTACTTCAAAAGTATATTTTTTCTCTGCCATTAAGTCAGCAGAATGTTCTGTGATGACAGGGCGCTTAATAATATCACGTGGATCTTTCATTATGCAAGCACCTCCCCTGCTTTTTCAGCTGCTTCCTTCGTTAGGATCAGCTTGTCATGCGTAAGCAAGTCTAATACATTTACTTCTTCTACAGTAAGTACTTTTACTGTTTGAAGATTATTAGCTGAACGGATTACTGTTTCGTCCTTTTCAGCAGTAACGATTAATACTTTTGTATCCACATTAAGTGCATCTAGCATTTTAACAACTTCTTTTGTTTTAGGAGCATCGATTGCAATGCTCTCTAGAACCACTAGATTGTCTTCTTTCACTTTAGATGCTAATGCAGATCTTAGTGCTAAACGACGTACTTTCTTTGGTAGTTTGTAGCTATAGCTACGTGGAGTCGGACCGAATACAGTTCCACCACCTACCCATTGCGGAGAGCGGATTGAACCTTGACGTGCGCGACCTGTACCTTTTTGACGCCATGGTTTACGACCACCACCGCGAACTTCAGAGCGATTTTTCACATCATGTGTACCTTGACGCAATGAAGCGCGTTGCATTACTACTGCTTCGTGTAATACATGTGTGTTCGGCTCAATACCAAATACGGAATCGTTCAATTCAACATCTCCGACTTGTGAACCGCTTTGATTAAAAAGTGCTACTTTAGTCATGACATATCCTCCCTTCATGTATGTGATTAGTTAGACTTTATGGCACTCGTGATTTTCACGTATGATTTTTTCGCACCAGGGACATTACCTTTTATTAGAAGAAGATTACGTTCTGTATCTACGTTTACTACTTCTAAATTTTGAATAGTAATTTGTTTTCCACCCATTTGTCCTGGAAGTTTTCTCCCTTTAAATACGCGCATCGGGTCAACTGCACCTAATGAACCTGGCGATCTATGGTAATGAGAACCATGAGACATTGGTCCACGTTGGAAATTGTGGCGTTTAATAGCCCCTTGGAAACCTTTCCCTTTAGATGTACCTGTTACATCGATTATATCCCCTGTTTGAAAAACATCAACGCTAATTGCTTGACCTACTTCATATTCATCAAGATTCGCGTTACGGATTTCACGAACGTAGCGCTTAGGGGTTGTGTTTGCTTTTTCAGCATGACCTTTTTTCGCTTTGTTTGTACGTGATCCTTTTTCATCAGCAAAACCGATTTGAATTGCTTCATAGCCATCATTTTCTAATGTTCTTTTCTGCAATACTACGTTGTCTTCGGCTTGAATAACTGTTACAGGAATTAGTTCTCCAGTTTCAGAAAAAAGCTGAGTCATGCCGATTTTGCGACCTAAGATTCCTTTCGTCATCCGTTACACCTCCTATTGTATTCCATAATTATTATAGTTTGATTTCAATATCCACACCAGATGGTAAGTCAAGACGCATTAACGAATCAACTGTTTGTGGTGTTGGATCAACGATATCGATTAACCGTTTGTGAGTACGCATCTCAAATTGCTCGCGTGAGTCTTTGTACTTATGCACCGCACGTAATACTGTATAAACAGATTTTTCAGTAGGTAATGGAATCGGTCCAGAAACTTTAGCACCTGAACGTTTCGCAGTATCTACAATTTTTTCAGCGGATTGATCTAAAATGCGGTGATCGTACGCTTTTAAACGGATTCTAATCTTCTCTTTTGCCATCATTTTCCCTCCTTTTCGCCCATTTTATAAATAGACATTCTCCATGAAAATTTCTTGATCACCCGCCATGGCAAAGGGGCCGGGTGTATCAACAACCTTTCACTTCATCGCCTTTTTCGACCAACATTCTTATTATATAGAAAAAATGCAGCCATTGCAACCTTTTTTAACAAGTAATGCTCTTGTTGCACATTTATGTATTATACTTACTTTTACTAATGAATGCAAGGGATGCAAGGATATTTTTGTTGGGAAAGTTTTACTTGAATTTTCGTTTTGCCCTTTTCGTAGTCGTGTGCTTTTTAACCTCGTATTTTCAGTAAAATGCAACGTAAATATTGTTGTTCCTGGATACCACAGCCTGTATACACTCCGCGATCCTTAGGTCAGCTGATGAGCCTCCTCACGCTGACTCGCTCCGGGGTCTCACCGATGCCTCATCTCCCGCAGGAAGTGGGGTCCTTCCGAGGAGACTGAAGCGTCGCCCGCGGAAAGCGCAGTATTTCCGGAACGGTAGCCCAATCAAAAATTTACGTCGCATTTTATGCTTTTTGTGACAAAAACAATCTTTTAGAAATAGCGTTCGTTTTTAAGCTACGCCAATTCAACAATCTTTTTAGACCTCAATACAAAAAAACAGGCAGCGTCGTCACGCTACCTGTTTTTATATAAGTCTTATTATTTGTCGATTGATGTAACAACACCAGATCCAACAGTACGTCCGCCTTCACGGATTGAGAAACGTGTACCATCTTCAATAGCAATTGGTGAAATCAATTCGATGTTCATTTCAATGTTATCGCCAGGCATAACCATCTCTACACCTTCTGGCAATGAAATTACGCCAGTTACGTCAGTTGTACGGAAGTAGAACTGCGGACGATAATTTGCAAAGAATGGAGTATGACGTCCACCTTCTTCTTTTGATAACACATAAACTTCAGCTTTGAAGTTTGTATGTGGTGTAATTGAACCAGGCTTCGCTAGTACTTGACCACGGTTGATGTCTTCACGAGCAACCCCACGAAGAAGTGCACCAATGTTATCACCAGCTTCAGCATAGTCAAGAAGCTTACGGAACATTTCAACACCAGTTACAGTTGTTTTAGAAGCAGCTTCGTTAAGACCAATGATTTCAACTTCATCACCAACGCGTACTTCACCGCGCTCAACACGACCTGTAGCAACAGTACCACGACCAGTGATTGAGAAAACATCCTCAACAGGCATCATGAATGGTTTGTCAGTATCGCGTTCTGGAGTTGGAACATATTCGTCAACTGCATCCATCAATTCGAAAATTTTAGCTTCATAATCTGCATCGCCCTCAAGAGCTTTAAGTGCAGAACCTTTGATTACTGGTACATCATCACCAGGGAAGTCATATTCAGTTAATAGATCACGAACTTCCATTTCTACTAATTCTAATAATTCTTCATCGTCTACCATGTCACATTTGTTAAGGAATACTACAATTGAAGGTACCCCAACGTTACGAGATAGTAAGATGTGTTCACGAGTTTGTGGCATTGGACCATCTGCAGCAGATACTACTAAGATAGCTCCGTCCATTTGTGCAGCACCAGTGATCATGTTTTTAACATAGTCAGCGTGACCTGGGCAGTCAACGTGTGCATAGTGACGAGTATCAGTTTCATACTCTACGTGAGATGTTGCGATTGTAATTCCACGTTCTTTTTCTTCTGGAGCACCGTCAATTTGGTCATATGCCATTGCAGTACCTTTACCAGATTTTTTGTGCAATGTAGTTGTAATTGCAGCAGTTAAAGTAGTTTTACCATGGTCAACGTGTCCAATTGTTCCAATGTTTACGTGACTTTTTGAGCGATCAAACTTTTCTTTAGCCATTTATATTTCCTCCTTTAAATAAATGAAAGTATTTTTTTAAGTATTTTTAGAGCCAAGAAATAACAATATATTGTTATTTCTTAGCCTACAATAAAAGTTATACTTTAGAATAAACAAAAAATCAATTATTCACCAGCATTTTTTTTAATAATTTCTTCAGAAATACTTTTTGGTACTTCTTCATAGTGATCAAAATGCATTGTGAATTGTCCGCGTCCTTGTGTGTTAGAACGTAATGCTGTTGCATAACCGAACATTTCAGAAAGTGGAACGAATGCTTTAATAACCTGTGCAGGTCCGCGTGCTTCCATTCCTTCAACACGTCCGCGACGGGATGTTACATCTCCCATGATGTCTCCCATATATTCTTCTGGAATTACAATTTCAACTCTTTCAATTGGTTCAAGAAGAACTGGTTGACATTTGTTCTTCGCAGCTTTTAATGCCATAGAACCTGCGATTTTAAATGCCATCTCATTCGAGTCAACATCATGGTAGCTACCATCATAAAGTGTAGCTTTAATATCAATTAATGGGTAACCAGCTAACACACCACTTTCTGTTGCTTCTTTAATACCATGTTCAACAGATGGAATGTATTCACGTGGTACAACACCACCAACAATTTTGTTTTCAAATTCAAAGCCAGCACCTTCTTCATTTGGTTCAAATTTAACCCAAACGTGTCCGTACTGTCCACGACCACCAGACTGACGTACGAATTTACCTTCGACTTCAGCTGATCCTCGGAATGTTTCACGATACGCAACTTGAGGCGCACCAACATTTGCTTCTACTTTAAATTCACGTTTCAAACGGTCAACAATGATATCAAGGTGAAGTTCACCCATACCAGAAATGATCGTTTGACCAGTTTCAACGTTTGTTTCAGTTTTGAATGTAGGATCTTCCTCTGCTAATTTTCCTAGCGCAATCGCCATTTTATCTTGGTCGGCTTTTGTTTTAGGTTCAATAGCAACACCGATAACCGGCTCAGGGAATTCCATAGACTCTAAGACAACAAGATCTTTTTCATCACATAGTGTATCCCCTGTTGAAGTATCCTTCAAACCTACAGCTGCAGCAATCTCTCCAGAGTATACTGTTGAAATCTCTTCACGTGAATTAGCATGCATTTGCAGGATACGCCCTACACGTTCACGCTTATCTTTCACAGAGTTTTTAACATATGATCCAGAATCTAAAGTACCAGAATATACGCGGAAGAATGTTAACTTACCAACATATGGATCTGTCATTACCTTAAATGCTAGAGCTGAGAAAGGCGCTTTATCATCTGATGGACGAGTAACTTCTTCTTCTGTCCCAGGTACAATACCTTCAATTGGAGGTACATCAGTTGGTGCAGGAAGATAGTCAATTACTCCATCAAGCATCAATTGAACACCTTTGTTTTTAAATGCTGACCCAACAAATACAGGATAAAATTCAACATTTAATGTTGCGGTACGAATAGCTTTTTTAAGTTCATCATTGGAGATCTCTTCTCCTTCTAAGAACTTCATCATAAGCTCTTCATCTAATTCAGAAACAGCTTCAACTAAGTTAGCGCGCCATTCCTCTGCTTTATCTTTGTAATCAGCCGGAATTTCACGAGCTTCAGCACGTGTTCCTAAATCATCCTCATAATAATATGCTTGCATTGTAATAAGGTCAATAATACCTTCAAAGTCATCTTCAGCACCGATTGGAAGCTGAACAGGATGCGCATTTGCACCTAAACGATCACTCAAGGTTTTTGTAGAATACAAGAAATCCGCACCAATCTTATCCATTTTATTAATGAATACGATACGGGGAACCCCATATGTTGTTGCTTGACGCCATACAGTTTCTGTTTGTGGTTCTACACCAGATTGTGCATCAAGAACTGTAACCGCACCATCAAGTACACGCAATGAACGTTCAACCTCAACTGTGAAGTCTACGTGTCCGGGTGTATCGATAATGTTGATACGGTAGCCTTTCCACTGAGCAGTTGTTGCCGCAGAAGTAATGGTGATTCCGCGTTCTTGTTCCTGCTCCATCCAGTCCATTTGTGAAGCACCTTCATGCGTTTCACCAATTTTATGAATACGTCCTGTATAGAAAAGAATACGCTCTGTCGTTGTGGTTTTACCTGCATCGATGTGAGCCATAATACCAATATTGCGCGTCTTTTCCAAGGAGAACTCTCTCGCCATGTATTCTTCTCCTTCCTGTAAAAAGCTTTAGTTGGTTTTATATTACCAATAAATTATCAAATTTGAATGCTATAAATAACTGGGCAACCTAAACAGTCATGTCTAACTCCAACGCCTAATGTGCTTCCCTCACCTCCGTACGATAAGTCAACATCGGTTCGCTTACGCTCACCGTGTTTCCTTTATCTCCTACGGCTCAGTCTAGCCCATAAGTCGCTAACCGGGCACTTCCGCTTTTTATATTACCAGCGGTAGTGAGCAAATGCTTTGTTTGCTTCTGCCATTTTGTGCATTTCCTCGCGTTTTTTAACAGCTGCCCCTGTATTGTTAGAAGCATCTAGAATTTCATTTGCTAAGCGTTCTTCCATTGTTTTCTCTCCGCGTAAACGTGAATAGTTAACAATGTAGCGTAGGCCTAATGCTTGACGGCGTTCTGGGCGAACTTCCATCGGCACTTGGTAGTTTGATCCACCAACACGGCGTGCGCGAACTTCTAGTACTGGCATTACATTCTTCATTGCTTGTTCGAAAACTTCTTTAGCGTTTTGACCGCTACGTTCAGCAACTAGATTGAATGCATTATAAAGAATTTTTTGTGCTTTACCTCTTTTACCGTCAATCATAATTTGGTTGATTAAACGAGTCACTAATTTTGAATTATAAAGTGGATCTGGTAAGACATCGCGTTTAGGTACTGGTCCTTTACGTGGCATATGTCCCCCTCCTTTCCTAAGTCTATGATGCTATAAAATTCAAGAAATTATTTCTTTGGTCGTTTTGTACCGTATTTAGAACGTCCTTGTGCACGTCCTTCAACACCTGCAGTATCTAATGCACCACGTACAATGTGATAACGTACCCCTGGTAAGTCTTTTACACGACCTCCACGAATTAGTACTACACTATGCTCTTGTAGGTTGTGTCCAATTCCTGGAATGTATGCAGTTACCTCAATGTTATTAGATAAACGCACACGTGCATATTTACGAAGCGCCGAGTTCGGTTTCTTCGGTGTTAACGTACCAACACGAGTACATACACCACGTTTTTGTGGAGAAGACTGATCTGTCAAAGATTTTTTAAAGCTATTGTACCCTTTGTTAAGTGCTGGTGAGTCAGATTTTCTTGTTTTGCTCACACGGCCTTTACGCACTAGCTGATTAATAGTAGGCATTATTGTTTTCCTCCCTTCTAGTTGGTAATGTTAAAAACAAACATTTTCGACCACCTATTATTGTTTATTTGTAATACCACATATCCAGGTGGTTCATCTTTTTGCAAAAAACAAAGCTTTCGCGAGTAAGTCCCGCCAAAACTCATGAACGTTTTATTGCTACAGTAGACGCCCCGACATCTATACCACAAGCTGCGCCTAGTTTCTTCATGGAATCTACACGCTCACAAGGAATATCCAACTGTTTAGCTAGATTTACTACCTTTTGTGTCATCTGTTGGTTTGCATCATCTGCAATAAAAACTTCACTTATTTCACCATTTTTCATAGCTTTAAGTGTTTGCTTTGTTCCGATTAATAATCGTGATTTAACCTGAGTTACTTTTTCATAAGACATCAATGTATCCTCCAAAGCAACAAGTATAATCGGGAAGCACCTTGAATATAGTATCAAAATCACATTTCATTGTCAACTAATTTTTAATGCTTCCTGATTAATTCAGCACTTGTTCTTTAAGTAGTAATTCAAAAAGTTAGTGCAAGCACCTGATCCTTTAAGATCAAGGCGCTTATAACTTATTGTACAGTTTCTGTTTCTTGTACTTCTTCTTGTGGTTCATCTAGGTCTGTTTCAATTTTACGATATCGTTGCATTCCTGTCCCTGCAGGAACAAGTTTACCGATAATAACATTTTCTTTCAGTCCTAAGAGTTCATCGCGTTTACCTTTGATTGCAGCATCTGTTAAAACACGTGTTGTTTCTTGGAAAGATGCCGCCGATAAGAATGAATCTGTTTCAAGCGATGCTTTTGTAATCCCGAGTAGAACTGGCTTACCGATAGCAGGTTGCTCGCCATTGTGTAAGACAGTATGGTTAGCATCTTTAAACTGATGAATCTCAAGTAATGAACCTGGAAGTACATTTGTATCCCCAGAATCCATGACACGAATTTTTCGAAGCATTTGGCGTACCATTACTTCTACGTGCTTATCACCAATTTCTACCCCTTGCATACGGTATACACGTTGTACTTCACGAAGAATGTATGATTGTACACCGTCGACTCCTTGAACACGCAATAGATCTTTTGGATCAACAGAACCCTCTGTAAGCTCTTGACCTGCAATTACAGAATCACCCAGTGATACTTTAAGGCGAGCGTTATACGGAACTGCATATGCGCGTTGTTCGACTTCACCTTGAACAACAATTTCTTGTTTGTCTTTAACTTCTTTAATCTCATGAACTGTACCAAGAATTTCAGAAATTACGGCCTGCCCTTTTGGATTACGCGCTTCAAATAATTCTTGGATACGCGGTAAACCTTGTGTAATATCGTCTCCAGCAACTCCTCCTGTATGGAATGTACGCATTGTTAACTGTGTACCTGGTTCACCGATAGATTGTGCAGCAATTATACCAACAGCTTCACCAACTTCTACCTCATCACCAGTTGCAAGATTGCGTCCGTAACATTTTTTGCATACACCATGTTTTGTATTACATGTGAAGACAGATCGAATGGTTACATTTTCAATTCCAGCATCAACAATTTGTTTTGCTTGATCCTCAGAAATTACTGCATCACTCTCAATAATAACCTCATTTGTTTCAGGATGACGAATTGTCTCAAACAATGTACGACCAACTAAACGATCATATAAAGGTTCAATCATTTCAGTACCATCCATTAATGATGAAACAGTTAATCCTCGGTCTGTTCCACAGTCTGTTTCACGGACAATAACATCCTGTGCCACGTCTACTAGACGACGCGTCAAGTAACCTGAGTCAGCTGTTTTCAGTGCTGTATCAGCCAAACCTTTACGTGCGCCATGCGTTGAGATAAAGTATTCCAGTACGGTTAATCCTTCACGGAAACTTGATTTGATCGGTAACTCAATAATACGTCCAGCAGGGTTAGCCATTAGACCACGCATACCTGCTAACTGTGTAAAGTTAGACGCATTACCCCTTGCACCAGAATCACTCATCATGAATATTGGGTTACGGTTATCTAGTGAATGCATCAATTTATCCTGAATCGTATCTTTAGCTTGTGACCAAATTGCAATAACCCTATCATAACGTTCTTCTTCAGTTATCAAACCACGTCGGAATTGTTTTGAGACTTTATCAACTTTGGTTTGAGCTTCTTCGAGAATTGTTTTCTTTTCTGCTAATACAACAATATCCGAAACCCCAACGGTCATACCCGCTTTTGTTGAGTAGCTAAAACCAAGGTCTTTCATTCGGTCAAGCATTTTAGATGTTTCACTTATTTTAAAACGTTTAAACACTTCAGCGATAATATCGCCTAAGAAGCCTTTTTTAAACGGTTTAATGATTTCTCGCGACTCGATCTCTTCTCTAATGTTTGTTCCCTTTTCAACAAAACAGTTTTCTGGAGTACGAACTTCCAAATTAGTTTTAGTTGGTTCATTAATATACGGGAAAGATTCTGGCAAGATTTCATTAAAAATCAATTTACCAACTGTTGTAATCAGTAGTTGATTACGTTGTTCCTCTGTAAAGGTTTTATTATTAACGCTTGATGCTTGAACAGCAATGCGTGTATGCAAATGTACATATCCGTTTTGATAAGAAAGTAAAGCTTCATTGACATCTTTGAAGACACTTCCTTCCCCAATTGCATCTTCACGCTCAAGTGTTAAGTAATAGTTCCCTAATACCATATCCTGTGATGGCGTAACAACTGGCTTACCATCTTTAGGGTTTAAAATATTCTGTGCAGCAAGCATTAGAATGCGTGCCTCTGCCTGAGCTTCTGCAGACAACGGAACGTGTACCGCCATTTGGTCACCGTCAAAGTCAGCGTTGTAAGCTGTACATACTAGTGGATGTAGGCGAATGGCACGACCCTCAACTAATGTTGGTTCAAATGCCTGAATTCCAAGACGGTGCAATGTTGGCGCACGGTTAAGTAATACAGGGTGCTCCCGGATTACTTCTTCTAAAACATCCCACACTTCAGGATGCACTCGTTCAATTTTACGTTTAGCTGATTTTATATTGTGAGCCAATCCTCTTTCGACTAACTCTTTCATAATAAATGGTTTAAATAACTCTAAAGCCATCTCTTTTGGTAATCCACATTGGTACATTTTCAAGTGCGGACCAACTACGATTACAGAACGACCAGAATAGTCAACACGTTTACCCAATAAGTTTTGACGGAAACGACCTTGTTTCCCTTTTAACATATGAGATAACGATTTTAAAGGTCTATTACCAGGGCCTGTAACTGGGCGTCCACGACGACCGTTATCAATTAATGCATCAACTGCTTCTTGGAGCATTCTTTTTTCATTTTGCACAATAATACTTGGTGCACCAAGATCCAATAAGCGTTTTAAGCGATTATTACGATTAATAACACGACGATATAAATCATTCAAATCAGAAGTAGCAAAACGTCCTCCATCAAGTTGGACCATTGGTCTGATTTCAGGTGGTATTACTGGTAATACATCCAAAACCATCCATGATGGTTCATTACCAGAGTGACGGAAAGCCTCTAATACTTCTAAACGTTTAATTGCTCGTGTTCTACGTTGACCTTGCGCAGTTTTAAGTTCTTCTTTTAATGCATCGACTTCTTTTTCAAGATCAATATCTTGGAGCAGCTTACGGATTGCCTCAGCACCCATTTGCGCTTTAAAGGTTTTACCATATTTATCGTAATAAGCACGGTATTCTTTTTCAGATAGTAATTGTTTCTTCTCAAGTGGAGTGTTACCTGGATCAGTTACAATATATGCCGCAAAATAGATAACCTCTTCCAAAGCTCGTGGGGACATATCTAAAACAAGTCCCATTCTGCTTGGTATACCTTTGAAGTACCAAATGTGCGAGACCGGTGCAGCTAATTCAATATGACCCATTCGTTCACGGCGAACCTTCGCTTTTGTAACCTCTACGCCGCAACGATCACAGACAACACCTTTGTAACGTACACGCTTATACTTACCACAATGACATTCCCAATCTTTTTGCGGTCCGAAAATACGCTCACAAAATAGACCATCTTTCTCAGGCTTTAATGTACGGTAGTTAATTGTTTCTGGTTTTTTTACCTCGCCGTATGACCAAGAGCGAATTTTTTCCGGTGAAGCTAAACCAATTTTCATATACTCAAAGTTATTTACATCTAGCAAGGGGCCTACCTCCCTTTTAGTGTCCGATTTTACCATAATCATAAGTTATCGAATTTTTATGATAAAGTTGGAGAAGTTGACCTTTCAGAAAAGAAAGGTCAACACTCCGCTCCATTGCTTTTTAATTTTCTTCAACTTCTAAATTCAGCTTGCTTGCTGCTTGTGTTTCTTCTTCTTCAATTTCACGCATATCAATTTCTTGATCGTCACCAGACAGCATTTTAACATCCAATCCAAGACTTTGTAATTCTTTGATTAGTACCTTAAACGATTCTGGTACACCAGGCTCTGGAACATTGTCACCTTTAACGATAGCTTCATATGTTTTCACACGACCAACAACATCATCTGACTTAACAGTTAATATTTCTTGAAGTGTATATGCAGCACCATATGCCTCAAGTGCCCATACCTCCATCTCACCAAATCGCTGTCCACCAAATTGCGCTTTACCACCTAGTGGCTGTTGCGTTACTAATGAGTATGGTCCAGTTGAACGAGCATGCAATTTATCATCAACCATGTGTGCCAGTTTAATCATATACATAACCCCGACAGAGACACGGTTATCAAAAGGATCACCTGTTCTTCCATCATAAAGTACGGTTTTAGCATCCCTAGGCATTCCGGCTTCTTGCAATGTATCCCATACATCTTGCTCTGTCGCACCATCAAACACTGGAGTTGCTACATGAATTCCTAGTGCTCTTGCTGCCATACCGAGATGTAATTCAAATACCTGTCCGATATTCATACGTGATGGAACACCTAATGGGTTAAGCATGATATCAACTGGCGTTCCATCCGGTAAAAATGGCATGTCTTCTTCAGGCAATATTTTAGAAATAACACCTTTGTTACCGTGACGTCCAGCCATTTTGTCTCCTTCATGGATTTTACGCTTCTGAACGATATAAGCGCGGACTAATTGGTTAACGCCTGGTGGTAACTCATCACCATCTTCACGGTTGAAAATCTTAACATCTAGCACAATTCCACCAGCACCATGCGGTACGCGTAAAGATGTGTCGCGAACTTCACGAGCTTTTTCGCCAAAAATGGCATGAAGTAATCGTTCTTCTGCAGATAATTCCGTAACCCCTTTTGGCGTTACCTTACCTACTAAAATATCTCCATCTGAAACCTCGGCTCCAACACGAATAATTCCTTGTTCATTAAGGTTTTTCAATGCCTCTTCACCGACGTTTGGAATATCTCTTGTGATTTCTTCTGGTCCGAGCTTAGTATCGCGTGCCTCTGATTCATACTCTTCGATGTGAATGGATGTATAAACATCATCTTTCACAAGACGTTCGCTCATGATAATCGCATCTTCATAGTTGTAACCTTCCCAAGTCATAAAGCCAACTAATACATTACGACCAAGAGCAAGTTCTCCATCTTCCATTGAAGGACCATCAGCTAGTATTTCACCCTTTGTAACACGATCTCCGTTGCTTACAATCGGACGTTGGTTATAGCAAGTACCCTGGTTAGAACGGATATATTTCTGAAGTTTGTAACGATCTACGTCACCTTTAACTTCTTTGCCATCCACTTCCTCTATACGACGAACATGTATTTCTTTAGCTTCTACGCGTTCTACAATACCACCGTTTCGGCAGATTATTGCAGCTCCAGAGTCTTTACCGTCAACATACTCCATCCCTGTTCCAACAATTGGCGCTTCCGGTTTCATCAATGGTACCGCTTGACGTTGCATGTTTGCACCCATTAATGCACGGTTTGAGTCATCGTTTTCCAAGAACGGAATACACGCCGTTGCAGCAGAAACAACCTGCTTAGGAGACACGTCCATATAATCGATCCGATCTTTTGGAACAGCAGTGTTTTCCCCGCGGAAACGGGCAATAACTTCATCATCCACAAAAGTACCGTCATCATCTAAATGAGCATTTGCTTGTGCCACAACATAGTTATCTTCTTCATCTGCAGTTAAGTAATCAATTTGAGCAGTTACTTTACCTGTATCTGGGTCAACCCGACGATATGGTGTTTCAATAAACCCAAATGTGTTTACTTTTGCATAACTTGATAATGAGTTAATTAAACCGATATTTGGACCCTCTGGAGTCTCGATCGGACACATACGACCATAGTGGGAATAGTGAACATCACGAACTTCAAAGCCCGCACGCTCTCTTGTTAATCCACCGGGTCCTAGTGCTGATAACCGACGTTTATGTGTTAACTCTGCTAATGGATTTGTCTGATCCATAAACTGAGAAAGCTGTGAACTTCCAAAGAATTCTTTAATCGATGCAATGACAGGACGAATATTGATCAATTGCTGTGGTGTTACACTTGATGTGTCTTGAATAGACATTCTCTCGCGTACAACACGCTCCATACGGGATAATCCAATACGGAATTGATTTTGTAACAACTCACCCACTGAACGCAGGCGACGGTTTCCTAAATGATCAATATCGTCTGTATCTCCAACTCTGTGCAACAAATTAAAGAAATAGCTAATTGCAGATAATATATCTGCAGGCATTATATTTTTAACGCCTTTATCAATACCAGCATTTCCTATAACGTTTAATTCTCTTTCACCACTTGGGTCAGTTGGATCTACAATTTTAACTGATTGCAAACGAATAGGGTCTTCCAACACACCATCATGTGGCTCCATGATTCTTTCGCCAAGTTTGTCTTCCTCTTTATCAAGATAAGGAATTATCTTATTTAATAATTTACGCTCTAGTTTGTCGCCTTTTTGAGCTAAAACTTCACCAGTTTCCTGATCAACTATTGTTTCAGCTAAAACTTGATTGAACAAACGATTTTTGATGTGAAGTTTTTTATTCATTTTATAACGACCAACATGCGCTAGATCATAACGTTTTGGATCAAAGAAACGTGAAACTAATAAACTTTTTGCATTATCAACCGTTGGCGGTTCCCCCGGACGTAATCGTTCATAGATTTCTAACAATGCTTTTTCAGTTGTTTCGGTGTTATCTTTTTCAAGGGTATTTTTCAAGTATTCATTTTCACCTATCAGATCAATGATTTCCTGATCCGTACCAAATCCAAGCGCACGTAATAACACGGTAATTGGTAACTTACGTGTTCTATCGATTCGGACATAAGCAACATCCTTTGCATCTGTTTCAAACTCCAACCATGCCCCACGGTTCGGAATTACAGTTGCTGCGATGCCTCGCTTTCCGTTTTTATCAATTTTTTCATTATAATAGACACTAGGTGAACGAACGAGCTGCGATACAATAACGCGTTCTGCACCATTAATAACAAATGTGCCTGTGTCAGTCATTAATGGGAAATCTCCCATAAATACTTCCTGCTCTTTTACTTCTCCAGTTTCATTATTGATTAAACGAACCTTCACGCGAAGCGGAGCATTGTACGTTACATCTCTTTCTTTTGATTCATCTACAGGATATTTAGGTTCACCTAAACTATAATCAACAAACTCTAGTGATAAGTTCCCTGTAAAATCTTCAATCGGTGAAATGTCCTGAAACATCTCTCGCAATCCTTCTTCTAAAAACCATTGGTAAGAAGCAGTTTGGATTTCGATAAGATTTGGTAATTCTAATACCTCGCTGATACGCGCATAGCTCCTGCGTTGGCGGTGCCGTCCATACTGAACTAGTTGACCTGTCAACAGCTTCACCCCTCAAATCAAGCATTTTTCATAGATAAAGATTGATAATCCCAGAAAAATGACTATTATATTATAAAAAACACGCTGAGAATATATATTTATATTTCAGGTTGTTTTTTGTTTTTTAAGTAAGATCTTGCTAAAATACCTTCAGCGTCAAACATGCTGAACAAACTTGCAATATAACAATTATTACAAGTATTTTTAAATGAAAGGTAATATCATTCTAGTAGTTATTGCAAAAATGATATTATATTTCTTACATCGGTTCAAAAATATATTCTTACAACACTATTTTAAAAAACAAAAAAGGTTTTTTAGTAAAAACCTCGTTCATGTATAAAAATGGTAAATGTGGTAAAAGTTCAGATTTTAACAGTGTCTCCGAATACCGATGAATTATACGTTTATATTTAATGAAAATTCCTCTTGACAAAGAAAGTCCATGTTAGCATTTTATTATAATATCACAAGAGTTTTGTTAGGTCAAACATTTACCGCACGTAAAATAAAATACCCTTTATCACGAACAACTACTTCTACATTTCCAAACAAATCGTACAATTTTTCTTTCGCTGACGGTGCACCCTGTTTTTTTTGAATGACAACCCACAATTCACCATGCTCACCTAAGGCTTGTTTACTTTCCTCAAACATTGCGTGCACAACTTTTTTTCCGGCTCTTATAGGCGGATTTGTTAAAATAGCAGCAAACTTATGATTCATTAAATTCGAAAACCGATCACTCTTTACAAACGATACATTTTTAACATGATTAAGTTTAGCATTGTGTTCAGCTAACCCTAACGCTCGCTCATTCACATCTGCTAAAATAACATTTCGATTTCCATAATTCTTCGCTAATGTGATTCCGATAGGACCGTATCCACAGCCAAGATCTAATAAATCGCCGTTCACATTAGGTTCTTTAAACGTTTCAATTAATAACCTTGAGCCAAAATCTACTTCGTTTTTAGAAAAAACGCCATAATCACTAGTAAATGTATATGAATTTCCTTTTAATTGATATTTCCATGTCTTGGGTGAACTTTTAGATTGGGGTTTTTGTGAAAAGTAATGCTCAGTCATATGGGCACCTACTTTGTGTATTGTTGTGTATTGTTTACCTAGAGAAGATGAATTAATATATTGAGAGCCCGTCGCATATTACGACGAGCTCATATTTAAAAATTACTTAACTTCTACAGTTGCTCCAGCTTCTTCAAGTTTACCTTTAACTTCTTCAGCTTCATCTTTAGAAACGCCTTCTTTGATTGCTTTAGGTGCGTTATCTACTAAGTCTTTAGCATCTTTAAGACCTAAGCCAGTGATTTCACGTACAGCTTTTACAACTTTGATTTTTGATGCTCCAGCACTTTCAAGTACTACATCAAATTCAGTTTTTTCTTCAGCAGCTTCTCCGCCGCCAGCTCCACCTGCTACTGCAACTGGTGCTGCAGCTGTTACTCCAAATTCTTCTTCAATTGCTTTTACAAGATCATTTAAATCTAAAACAGACATTTCTTTAATAGCGTCAATAATTTGCTCTTTAGTCATGATTTAGTTCCTCCTATTTTTCAGTTAATTTTTTTATAAATCGACAGGCACTAATTTATGCCCCTTGTTCTTCTTTTTGCTCCGCAATAGCTTTTGTAGCATATGCAAAGTTACGTACAGGTGCTTGAAGCACGCTAAGCAACATAGAAACCATACCTTCGTAGTTCGGTAGGTTACCAAGTTCTTTAATTTGATCAAGCGTTGCGATTTTTCCTTCAATCACGCCGCCTTTGATTTCTAGTGCTTCGTGATCTTTTGCGAATTTGTTCAAAATTTTAGCCGGAGCTACCACATCTTCATTACTGAATGCGATTGCTGTTGGACCAACTAATGTTTCGTTTAGTTCGCTTAATTCTA
Source organism: Virgibacillus ndiopensis (assembly GCF_900187325.1). Taxonomy (GTDB): domain Bacteria; phylum Bacillota; class Bacilli; order Bacillales; family Amphibacillaceae; genus Virgibacillus_E; species Virgibacillus_E ndiopensis. The sequence goes on from NZ_FZMZ01000003.1 coordinate 362,343, forward strand.
GTGAATCCGCAGCGCGACGTGCCATAGAGTTTTTGTATACCTTGAATTCAACACCAGCTTCACGAAGCTGTTTACGTAATTCAGTAACCTCCGCCACATCAAGGCCACGATAATCAACTAATAAAGTAGATTGGCTAGATTGGAATTTATCAGCAATTTCTTGAACTAGTTGTTTTTTACTCTCGATAATTTTGGACATTGTTCCACCTCCTGTTAACATTCTCATTATACCGGCTGAAAAGCGCAAGCGCCCTGTCACCCTCGACAAAGTTAAGCCGAGACGTTCTCTGGTCGCATAGAGGGTAAAGAAGACGCCGAAGCTAGACAACAAGACAAAGTAAAAGCCTCCATGTAGACATGGAGGCTTTTTATAACAAATATGAATCAATTTGATTTTATTTGTTCTTAAACACCTCGGCAGGGTATTAAGCGAATGACTCGCACCTACTGTCTACGGTACAACATATTTATTTATTCAACGAGAATTAGTATAACCAATCTCGATTAAAAAGTCAATAACGAATTAACGGTAAGCAGAAACGTCAATTTTGATTCCAGGTCCCATTGTAGAAGTTACAGATACGTTTTTCATGTAAACTCCTTTTGCAGCTTGTGGTTTTACTTTAACAATAGTTTCAGTAATAGCTTCAAAATTCTCAACTAATTTTTCATTATCAAATGAGATTTTTCCAATCGGAACATGGATATTAGATTGTTTATCTACACGATATTCTACTTTACCAGCTTTGATTTCTTTAACTGCTTTTTCAACTTCAAAAGTTACAGTTCCAGTTTTAGGGTTCGGCATTAATCCTTTTGGTCCTAAAACACGTCCAAGTTTACCAACTTCAGCCATCATGTCTGGAGTAGCAACGATCACATCAAATTCAAACCATCCTTGGTTGATTTTGTTGATCATGTCTTGATCTCCAACATAATCTGCTCCAGCAGCTTCTGCCTCTTTCGCTTTGTCACCTTTAGCAAATACTAAAACGCGTTGTGTTTTACCAGTACCATGTGGCAACACCATTGCTCCACGAATTTGTTGATCTGCTTTTTTAGGATCTACACCTAAACGAAATGCAACTTCAACTGTTTCATCAAAATTTGCTCTTGAAGCTTCTTTTAATAATGCAATAGCTTCTTTTGATTCATATGATTTTGAACGATCAACAAGCTTTAATGCTTCTTGATGCTTTTTACCTTTTTTAGCCATTTTGTTTCCTCCTCATTTGTGGTTATAGCGGTAATACCTCCCACTTATAAAAGCCGACGCGGCTTTTATAAAGCTTGCGCTTGAGATTTGTGTTTAAGGGAACCCCTACAACACCAACCCCGTTCACGAAAAAGGTTGCGAGAGATGGAATCCCATTTTCGCAACCCATACCGTATTTAAGAGCTCAGTTAAGCTCCATGGGCTTGCCACTCAAAACATAAGCAAGCGACACTCCGAGTCCGGGGACTACAGGATGTAGGTCAGTTCGACATTGCCACAAGACGCGGTCTTAGTCAAACCTCCTTGATTACGCTTTACAGTCCCTTGCTTATGCTTTTCACAGGTAACCAAGCCCGTCCCGCTTCCTGAGTATTAGTCTTCAATCGTAATACCCATGCTGCGTGCAGTTCCTTCAACCATGCGCATCGCTGCTTCTACATCAGCAGCGTTTAGGTCAGGCATTTTTGTTTCCGCAATTTCTTTTACCTTATCGCGTTTAACAGTTGCGACTTTATTACGGTTTGGTTCACCTGAACCAGATTCTATACCAGCTGCTTTTTTCAACAATACTGCAGCAGGTGGAGTTTTTGTAATAAATGTAAATGAACGGTCTTCAAATACCGAGATTTCAACCGGAATAATCATACCTGCTTGATCTTGCGTACGAGCATTAAATTCTTTACAAAATCCCATGATATTAACTCCTGCTTGACCTAATGCCGGTCCTACTGGCGGTGCTGGATTTGCTTTTCCAGCTGGAATTTGTAGTTTTACAATTTTAATTACTTTTTTAGCCACGAGACACACCTCCTTAAAGTCCGTGATGTGGTAATAGGGGCTTTCCCCTCCCACTCAATATTAGCCATTCACCTCTAGTTTCTGAGGTCATAATTAACAAAAGAATTTTAGCATGAATAACTAAATTATGCAAGGTTTTATTCTAGATTTTAGTTTTTTTGCGCTTTATAAATAGTAGCTATTACCAAGCTTGTCTAGTTGCGCGCGGACTAGTGACTAAAGCCATAGTCAATGGGGACTCCAACACCAAACAAACACACCCTACGCCCCCACGCTTATACGTCCATTCTATGAACGGCCGTCTCTCTTTTCCTACAATTTCTCTATTTGTGAAAAATCTAGTTCTACTGGAGTCTCTCTACCGAACATGTTCACGTGAACTTTGATCTTTTGTTTATCAACATCGATATGTTCGATTGTTCCAGTGAAGTTTGAGAATGGTCCATCTATTACACGGACATTTTCTTTTATCTCGAAATCAACTTGGGTAACTTTGTCTGTCATACCCATACGTTTTAAGACAGTATCTACTTCATCAGGAAGTAATGGCGTCGGTTTTGATCCATGGCCGCTTGATCCGACAAACCCAGTAACCCCGGGCGTGTTCCTTACAACATACCAAGAATCGTCTGTCATAACCATTTCAGCGAGTACGTAGCCTGGGAAAAATTTCTTCTTTAATACTTTCTTTTTTCCATTTTTGATTTCTGTTTCTTCATCTTCAGGAACAATCACACGGAAAATCTTATCCTCCATGCCCATTGTTTCTACACGCTTCTCTAAATTTGTTTTCACCTTGTTTTCATACCCTGAATACGTATGAACAACATACCAGTTTTTCTCCATCTGAACAGGACAAATCGAACTTGCCCTTCCCTCCCTTTGAAAAATAAATTAAATAAAAGTATAAAACTTTTGGGTCTATAACTTTAGTAAATGGGTACTTTGGCACCTAACCAACTTTCCAAACCACCATTTACAAAAAAACACAATATTAAAAAACCCGCTAATCCGGGTTTTTGGTAAGAAAAATTGTTTATTTTCATTATAGCATAATTATAACACTATTATTCAAAGAGATATAATATTTGTGTAATCCCAAGGTCAATCAATGTGAAAAATAATGCTACAAACACAACTGTAGTAATAACGGTTACTGTATAACTTGTTAATTCACGGCCTTTTGGCCAACTTACCTTTTTCATCTCTCTTGAAACGTTTTTAAAAAATTTAAACAGACCCATGCTTGTACCCCCAAACTCTACCCGAAGAGTGCTTTATTTCGTCTCACGGTGCAACGTATGTTTCCCACATGTCTTGCAATATTTTCTTACTTCTAATCGTATAGGTTGTGTGGATACATTTTTGTTTGTTGTATAATTCCTGCTTGAACACACTGCACACGCTAATGTTATCTTTTTATTCATCACTTCACCCCATCATAGGGTACTTTACTATAAAAACTAATATATAATATCTTTAACCTAAAGCCAAATCCGTAAATTTGTCTCTACTTCAGTCCTCTTTTTAATGTAGCACGCTTGTGTACCTGTGTCAACGCCAGCATATACCACATCACAAACTTAATTCGCTTTCTTCTATCAATTGTTCCAGCTTCCGTTTAACACGCTGCAATGCATTATCTATCGACTTGACGTGCCTTTTTAACTCAACAGAGATTTCCTGATACGTCCTTCCATCCAGATATAAAAGTAAGACTTCCTTTTCTAACTCGCTTAATAATTCGGATAATTTATATTCCATATCATCGAATTTTTCTCTATTTACAAGTAACTCTTGTGGATCAATCGCTTTCGAACCAGCAATAACATCTAACAATGTTCGATCTGATTCTTCATCATAAATTGGCTTGTCCAAAGAAACGTAGGAATTTAGCGGAATATGTTTTTGTCTTGTAGCTGTCTTAATCGCAGTAATTATTTGTCGGGTAATACAGAGCTCAGCAAACGCTTTAAATGATGAAAGCTTGTCCCCATTAAAGTCACGTATCGCTTTATAGAGACCAATCATTCCTTCCTGCACAATATCTTCTTTGTCAGCACCGATAAGAAAATAAGTGCGCGCTTTTGCTCGAACGAAATTTCGATATTTATTTATCAAAAAATCAAGTGCATGACTATTTCCTTGCTGGATCAAATCAATGATTGCATCATCATCAAGCAATTCTATGCTTTGATTATCTGTCTCTATCTGCTTGACACTCACCAAGTATGACCCCCCGACTTTCACAGTCAATATATAGAGTTAGTATACAGTAACCGTTTCCACACCGTCAATAGGATAACAGACCGAATAATGAATAAAAATGAGGAAACGGCGCACAAAATAGGCGTTTTTACGCCTATTTGTCTCCTCTTCTCCATTTTTCGAAAGTTTCTAAAATATTTTTTTGTAACGGTATTCTTGCTTGTGGTTTCACATTTTTATAACGATCAATACTTTCTTCGATTTCTATCTCTATATTCTTTAATTCGATATATAGTTCTCTAGCTGACTTTCGTAATGCCCCACTCCCGAAAATAGTTCGTTGTTCAGCGAAATCAGACGTCGCAACGTATACTTGTGTATCTACATTTTTTATATCTTTCACAAGCTTTTCGATACACTCATCTGCCGTTTCCTTCTCTTTCGTATATATAACTTCTACTTTGAATTCTTCTTGTATACTCGCTATACCTTTTACATAGTAAGCATCAAACACAACGATAATACGATATCCAGAAAACGCTTGATACTCTGCCATTAATTCAATTAACCGATCTCTAGCATGGCTCATATCTGTTTCTTTTAGTTTCTGCAACTCTTCCCATGCGCCGATTATGTTATAGCCATCCACCACCAAAACAACCATATGCTATTCCCCAAGTGGATATCTTTTGCGGAATACTTCGTACAACAATAACGAACATGCAACAGATGCATTTAACGAGGAAACCTTACCTTTCATTGGAAGGCTAACCGTCCAGTCACATTTATCTTTTACTAATCGACTCATTCCTTTTCCCTCATTACCAATGACAAGTGCTATCGAGATTGCCCCATCTAACGATCGATAATCTTCAGTTGCATTTGCCTCGGTTCCTACTACCCAAATATTATTACCTTTTAATTCATCAATTGTATTTGCAATATTTGTTACGCGAGCAACAGGAATATGTTCCAACGCTCCGGCAGCAGTTTTCGCTACAACCTGTGTTAAACCAACAGATCGCCTTTTTGGGATAATGACGCCATGTGCACCAGTAGCATCTGCCGTACGTAAAATTGATCCCAAATTATGCGGATCCTCTAGCTCGTCCAAAATGATAAAAAAAGGAGCTTCACCCCGCTTCTCAGCTTGAGCATATAAATCGTCTAAGGTTGCGTATTGATAAGATGCTACATATGCTATAACACCTTGATGGTTTCCATCGGCTAAATGATCAAGTTTATTCCTTGGTACTTTTTGTACAATTGTACCTGCACCTTTAGCTAATTGCTGAATCTTTCCTTGCGTGTTAACGTTTAATTGTTCGGATAGTAGAACTTTATTAACGGAACGACCAGACTTCAATGCTTCCACAACCGGATTTTTACCGATAATCATTTCTTGATCCATGTTAGCTTTTCCTCCCTTCCACAAATTCTATTGCTCTTGTTAGCAATTCTTCTAATCGTTCGTTATTTTTAAGTAAATAATGATAGCCGAGCAACGCCTCAAATGCTGTGCTGTATCGATATGTCTGTACATCCGTATTTTTTGGAATAGAACCTGATTTTGCATTTCTCCCTCGAGATACTACACGTTCCTCTTCTTCGGTTAAAAATGATGTATCTAACCAATGCAAAATTACCGTAGCCTGGGACTTAGCAGCCACAAATGCGACTGCATTCTTGTGCAATTGATTCGGCTTTACTTGACCAGATTGGATTAAATGCTCCCTTACTCGCAGCTCGTAAACCACATCACCCATATATGCTAAGGCTAAGCTCTTCAGTTGCTTTACATCTAGGTCCATGCTTAGCCCCTTTTCCATCGTGTTCCTTGAGGTGTATCCTCTAAAATTATATTTTTTTCCTTCAATTCATCACGTATTTCGTCTGCTCGCTTAAAGTTACGGTTCATTCTTGCCTCAATCCGTTCGTGAATTAACACCTCTATATCCTCATCAAGTAATTCTTCGCTTTGCCTTATGTTAATCCCCAGTACTTCAAGGAACGCTGTAATTGCCTCCTGAAAAGCTTCTATTACTTTTGAAGACGTTTGTTTTGACTGCAAATAAACATTTGCCTCTTTCGTTACATCAAACAATACGGAAATTGCGTTTGCTGTATTAAAGTCATCATCCATTTCTAACTCAAACCGATTCTTAAAATCCGCTATCTTTTCCAACCATTGATCAGCCTCTTTGTCTAAATTCACACTTGTTCCTTTCCGATGATCGAGGTTGAAATATGCTGTCTTAATTCGTTCTAGGCTATTTTTTGCCGCTTCTAAAAGTTCTTCACTAAAATTAATTGGATTACGATAATGCACACTTAGCATAAAAAAGCGGATAACTTGTGGGTCATGCTGATTGATTAATTCCCTTGTTAATACAAAGTTACCAAGCGATTTGGACATTTTTTCATTATCGATATTAATATACCCATTATGCATCCAATACTTTGCAAATGTTTTTCCCGTCATTGCTTCTGATTGAGCAATTTCATTTTCATGGTGTGGAAACGTTAGATCCTGCCCTCCAGCATGAATATCAATTGTATCTCCGAGATATTTTTTAACCATTGCCGAGCATTCGATATGCCATCCCGGACGCCCTTTTCCCCATGGGGTTTCCCAAGCAATTTCCCCGGGCTTAGCACTTTTCCAAAGGGCAAAGTCAAGCGGGTCTGATTTTTTCTCACCAATTTGAATTCGTGCACCAGATCTTAATTCATCGATTGATTGATGAGATAATTTACCATATCCGTCAAATGAGCGTGGTTTAAAATAAACATCACCATCAACTGCATAAGCATAGCCTTTATCAATTAGTGTCTCAATAAAATTAATGATGTCATCCATTGTATCCGTAACGCGTGGGTTGTGTGTTGCCTTTTTAACACCTAATGCATCAACATCGTCTAAATAAGCATCAATAAACCGATTAGCTACTTCTGGGATCTCTTCACCCAAGTCTTGAGCAGCCTTAATAATTTTATCATCTACATCAGTAAAATTTAGTACGTAGTCAACATGGTATCCCTTATATTCTAAATACCTACGTACTGTATCAAAAACAATTGCAGGTCTAGCATTCCCTATATGAATATAGTTGTATACTGTGGGCCCACAAACATACATACTCACCTTACCTTCTTCAATTGGCTGAAACGGTTCTTTTTCATGTGTCAACGTATTATAAAGTTTTATCGACATTTTGCTTCCCTTCTTTCAACTTTGCTATTTCTTCTCGTAATGCGTTAATTTCAGCTTGTAAGTGATCACATTTATCAGCAACAGGATCAGGCATTTTATGATGATCTAAATCTCGTCGTACCTTTTCACCATTTTGTACAACGACCCTTCCTGGTATTCCAACTACCGTCGAATGATCAGGCACATCATGCAGGACAACAGAACCACCACCGACCTTTGAACTCTCCCCAATTGTTATGGATCCAAGTACCTTCGCACCCGTTGCAATAAGTGCATTATCTTTAATAGTAGGGTGCCGTTTCCCCTTTTCCTTACCAGTTCCACCAAGGGTAACGCCTTGAAACACAGTAACATTATTCCCAATTTCGCATGTCTCGCCAATTACAACTCCCATTCCATGGTCAATAAAAAACCTTCTACCTATTTTAGCCCCTGGATGTATTTCAATCCCCGTAAAAAATCTACTAACTTGCGAAATTACGCGTGCGATAAAAAAGAAGTTTCGTTTATAAAATGCATGGGCGAGACGATGTGACCATATTGCATGTAAACCAGAATAAGTTAAAAATACTTCAAAATAAGTGCGTGCTGCTGGATCTTGTTCAAATACAACGTCCATGTCTTCCTTCATCCGTTTAAAAAGTCCCATTAGAACAAGCCTCCTTTGCTTAGTAATTGGTTTTTGCGGTCTTGCTAAGAATGCGGTTGATAACCCTTTATCCATTTATAAAAGCTCAGAGCCCGTGGAAAGCGTAGTGTTTTTCTGCAGCGGTCGCATGGCACCGAACATGATTTTAAATTACGTCGCATTTTAGTTCAACTGCGAGAGTAAAAAAACATTTTAAGAAAAGAACCTAAAAAACGTCTCTGTGTAATAACTACACAGAGACGCTTATCGCGCGGTTCCACTCTGTTTGGAGATAGATTGTCTCCCAACTTATGCTCTAGTAACGGTAGATTACCGCCGTTATATACTTAACTTCCATAACGGACTCAAGGGTGCATTTCAAAAACGATGGCTTAAAATCACTTGCAGCCGGTGGTGATTCTCTCTGATTAAGACATTCGTTTTTTACTTCTCCCTATCGACGTTCAATATTGTATTATTACTATATTACATTTCGCCTAGAATGTGAACAAATTAAGCTTCTAATTGTTTTAAAACTTTATCCAACCTAGCTAAAATAACATCTTTACCTAAAAGCTCGATAGCCATTGGTAATTCTGGACCATGCATTTGTCCAGTTGTAGCAACTCGAATTGGCATAAAGAGTTTTTTACCTCGATGGCCCGTTTCCTTTTGTGTTGCTTTAATTTCCGATTTAATCGTATCTTTATTAAATTCATCAAGATGAATTAATTTATCTGTAAAGACCTGTAAAACTTCCGGAACTTGTTCTCCGTTAAGCACATCCATAGCATCCTCATCATACGCAATATGTTCATTAAAGAATAACTCAGTCAACTCCACAATTTCCGCACCGTAGCGTAATTGTTCCTTATAAAGCGCGATAACATTCTCTGCCCATGTACGTGTTTCCTCATCCATATCACTAGGCAGTTTACCTGCATCAATCAAGTGCGGCATTGTTAAATCAACAACCGTCGCAAAATCCAATGATTTAATATATTCATTGTTCATCCATTTTAATTTTTGTGGATCAAAAATTGCCGCAGATGTGGACAGACGGTTAGGGTCAAAAATATCGATAAGTGTATGTTTATCAAAAATTTCTTCTTCCCCAACCGGTGACCATCCAAGTAACGTAATGAAATTAAACATCGCCTCTGGTAAATAGCCTAAGTTATGATATTGCTCGATAAATTGCAAAATGTGTTGATCACGTTTACTTAACTTTTTCCGTTCTTCATTTAAAATCAACGTCATGTGACCAAATTTAGGCGGTTCCCAGCCAAATGCATCATAGATCATCATTTGTTTAGGTGTGTTAGAAATATGCTCTTCACCACGTAAGATATGCGTAATGCTCATCAAATGATCATCAATTGCTACCGCAAAATTATAAGTTGGAATCCCGTTCTTTTTCACAATTACCCAATCACCAAAGTCACTAGATTCAAAGGTAATGTTCCCACGTACAATATCTGGAAATGTATATGTTTTGTTTTCAGGAACACGGAAACGAATGCTTGGTTTACGTCCTTCTTGTTCAAACGCAGCAATTTCCTCAGTAGTTAGATCGCGATGTGCACCCGAATACTTTGGAGCTTGTCCTTTTGCTTTTTGCTTTTCACGTTCAGCATCAAGCTCTTCTTCTGTCATATAGCATTTATACGCCAAACCTCGTTCAAGGAGTTCATCCACATATTTCTGATAAATATCTAGACGCTCCATTTGGCGATACGGCCCATATTCGCCACCAATATCTGCCCCTTCGTCCCATTCAATTCCTAGCCATTTTAAATAGCGTAATTGGCTCTCTTCGCCGCCTTCAACATTTCGTTTGTCATCGGTATCTTCAATTCGAATAATAAATTTCCCATCAAAATGTTTCGCATATAAATAATTAAATAATGCAGTTCTTGCGTTCCCAATATGTAAATGACCTGTTGGGCTTGGCGCATAACGAACACGGACTTGATTTGTCATGGTATTACCCCTTCCTTTTATTAGCTTAGTCTATATGAAAAACTTTATCATTATCATTAAGAAAAAGCGATAACATAGCATGTTATCACTTTTCTATATCCCTTATAAGTTATACCTTTTTTACAGTGCTTTTTCAAGTAATTTCGGTTTTGCAAAAATCATTCTACCAGCAGAGGTTTGTAAAACACTAGTAATAAGTACTTCTATCGTTTTGCCAATATAATCTCTGCCTTCCTCAACAACGATCATGGTGCCGTCATCTAAATAAGCGATACCTTGATTTTGTTCTTTACCATCCTTAATTACTTGCACCATTAATTCTTCTCCTGGCAAAACAACCGGTTTTACTGCATTTGCCAAATCGTTAATATTTAACACGTGAACACCTTGGAGATCACAAACTTTATTCAAATTAAAGTCATTTGTTACGACAATACCATTGATGACTTTTGCTAGTTTAATTAGCTTACTATCTACCTCTTGTATTTCCTCAAAATCACCTTCATAAATCTCAACCTTTACTGGTAATTCCTTTTGAATACGATTAAGTACATCTAAGCCTCGACGCCCTCTGTTTCGTTTTAAAGCGTCTGACGAATCGGCAATATGCTGTAATTCTCCTAGAACAAATTGCGGAATAACAATAGTTCCTTCTAAAAAACTTGTTTGACAAATGTCAGCTATACGTCCATCAATAATAACACTTGTATCTAGTATCTTGGCTTTTGGCTGAATTTGATCTGTTGCTTCCCCATCAAAAACACGTTTTTTATCGCGTTCTTTCCGGTTAAAGTTTAGTAAGTTTGTTAATTCATCCCTACGTCTAAAACCAACCTGGAAACCGAAATACCCTAATAATATTGTTAAAAATAGCGGTAAGACTTGTGAAACTAAATCAATTTTAATATCTGTTAATGGGATATTGATTAAAAATGCGATAACAAGACCAACGATTAATCCTAAACTACCAAAGAACAAATCTCCTACAGGGGCTTTGATAAGGGCATCTTCACACCATTTTAGAAACCCAACAATATAATCCGCAACCAAATAAGAGAATAAAAATAATATAATTGCACCTACTACTAGACCTAAATATGGGGATGCAATCCAATTTGAATCGGTAAAATCTAACAATTTAACTATATCCGGTATATACAAATACCCAATGGTACCTCCTGTAATGACAAAAAATAAATGCACAATTTTTTTCAGCACCACTGCTCACCTCCTAGCTTTCAGTATTTCCTATATTTATGAAAAATAATCGTAAAAACGAAATAAAATGCCTACTACATTACGAAAAGAATAGCATAACTGCAAATAACAGTCAATTAGATAAATGTAAAATTTTATCATAACAAAATATACATGTCAATTTAAAAATTACTAGAATTGATAAAATTCACCTCGATAATCCAACCTCTAATGCCTCTTGAACTGTATTTACCCCAACGACTTCAATCGATTTAGGTATGGTCCATCCATCTAAATTTTTCTTCGGACAAATAACACGCTTGAATCCCAGTTTTGCCGCTTCTTGAACACGCTGCTCAATTCGGGAAACACGTCTTATTTCTCCTGTCAATCCAACTTCACCTACAAAAATATCATCCGGCATTGTTGGTTGATCCCGAAAACTAGATGCAATACTAATTGCGATTGCCAGATCAATAGCAGGTTCATCCAGTTTCACTCCACCTGCAACTTTAATATATGCATCTTGATTCTGTAACATTAATCCAACACGTTTTTCCAAAACTGCCATTAATAATGGAACACGACCATTATCAATACCTGTAGCCATTCTCCGGGGATTTCCAAAACTTGATGGCGAAATCAACGCCTGAATTTCTACGAGTACAGGTCTTGTCCCTTCCATCGAGGCAACAACCGTTGATCCTGCAGCACCTTGTGACCGTTCTTCAAGAAATATTTCGGAAGGATTCAATACTTCCCTAAGTCCCGATTCCTTCATTTCAAAGATTCCCATTTCATTTGTACTTCCAAATCGATTTTTAACGCCGCGTAATATACGATACGTATGATGTCTTTCACCTTCAAAATAAAGCACTGCATCTACCATGTGCTCAAGCATACGAGGACCGGCAATGGCACCTTCTTTTGTTACATGCCCAACAATAAAGATTGGAATTCCATTCGTTTTTGCGATCTTCATCAACTCACTCGTACATTCGCGTACTTGTGATACACTTCCAGGTGCACTGGTTACTTCCTCGCGAAAAATTGTTTGAATCGAATCAATTATGACTAAGGATGGTTTAATATCTTCAATTTGATTCGCAATATCATACATGTTCGTTTCTGATAGGACATATAGCAAGTCCGTTTTTATATCAAGTCGGTCGGCACGTAACTTCGTTTGCCGCGTTGATTCCTCTCCAGATATGTAAAGGACAGGCAACTGTTTTTTAGCTAGTTGAGATGATATTTGCAAAAGCAGCGTAGATTTCCCAATCCCTGGGTCCCCACCTATCAACACAAGCGAGCCTGGCACAATTCCTCCACCAAGTACTCGATTAAACTCCTTCATAGAAGTTGTCATACGTGGTTCTTTTTGTGATTCAATTGCCGTTATTTTTTCAGGCTTACTTATCGTTCTTCCATCTCTTCCTAGCCCTTGTCTATTTTTCATACTAGATGCTTCAATTTCTTCTACTAATGTATTCCAATTATTGCAGCCTGGGCATTTGCCCATCCACTTTGCAGATTCATAGCCACATTCTTGGCATACGTACTTAGTCTTACGTTTCGCCAATCCAATCCAATCCTTTCAGCACATCCTATATTATATACGAAATACATAACGTCAAAGTTACAACAATCTATCAATTTTATAAATATTTTTCCATAACTATGCCACAATTCAAATACAGAACAGCCTTGTTGTGGAGATAGATGAGTAAAAGCACAGTACCGCTTAGATGACTCGGTACTCTAATTTATCATGAACGCCCACTTCTTTATAATTTAGAAAAAGCCAGTAGGGTACTTCCTACTGGCTTTTTCGACTATTTAAAACGAAAAAATCTCCATTATCTAGGCCAAAATAATAAATTCACCTTTATTGTTTAGTCCAATTTTTACTTTTTGGCCTTTTGCAATTGTTTCTTTCAACAATTCTTCAGATAGTAAATCTTCTACATTTTTTTGAATAGATCTACGTAATGGTCGTGCCCCATATTCTGGGTCAAAGCCATCCTTCGCAATTTTTTCTAAAGCTTTATCCGTTAATGAGAATTCAATATTCTGCTCTTTTAATCGTCGTTGTAACTGTTGTACCATCAATGCAACAATACTCTTCATATGCTTTTTCTCTAGAGAATGGAACACAATTGTTTCATCAATTCGGTTTAAGAACTCTGGACGGAATGCTTTCTTCAATTCTTCCATAACCTTGGACTTCATGTCGCTATATTCTTGACCTTCTTCGCCAAGGTTAAAACCAACGTATTTGTTACGTTTTAGTTCGCTTGCACCAACATTAGACGTCATAATTAGTACTGTATTACGAAAATCAACGACCCTACCTTTAGAATCTGTTAATCGTCCATCCTCTAATACTTGTAGAAGAATGTTAAATACTTCTGGATGTGCCTTCTCGACCTCATCAAGTAAGACGACTGAATATGGCTTCCTACGTACTTTTTCTGTAAGCTGTCCGCCCTCTTCATAGCCTACATATCCAGGAGGTGAACCAACTAAACGAGAAGTGGAATGTTTCTCCATGTATTCGGACATATCAATACGGATTATTGCATCCTCGTCTTCAAACATTGCCTCAGCTAGTGCTCTTGCTAATTCTGTTTTCCCAACGCCTGTAGGTCCTAAGAAAATAAATGAACCAATTGGTCGTTTTGGATCTTTTAGACCTGCACGAGCACGACGAATGGCTTTTGATACTGCCTTCACCGCTTCACCTTGACCAATCACACGACTGTGTAAAACTTCTTCCATATTTAACAAGCGTTCCGTTTCATCCTTCGTCAATTTGGAAACCGGTACACCGGTCCAAGTTGAAACGACATTAGCAATATCTTCAATGGTAACTTCGGAATTTTCTTGTCCTTGCTTCTCTTTCCATTGGTTTTTCGTTTTTTCCAATTCTTCACGTAACCGTTGTTCAGAATCACGTAATGAAGCAGCTTTTTCAAATTCCTGGCTTTGTACCGCTGCATCCTTTTCCTTCCGCACCTCTTCTAACTTTTGTTCTAATTCTTTTAAATTAGGTGGAACCGTATATGAACGTAATCGTACCTTTGATCCTGCTTCATCAATCAAATCAATTGCTTTATCTGGTAAAAATCGATCTGTTATATAACGGTCTGACAAATTAGCTGCAGCATCAACTGCTTCATCAGTAATCGTTACACGGTGATGCGCTTCATATCGATCACGAAGTCCTTTTAAAATTTGAATTGTTTCTTCAAGAGTAGGTTCATCTACTTGAATCGGCTGGAACCTTCGTTCTAATGCCGCATCTTTTTCAATATATTTACGATATTCATCTAAAGTAGTAGCACCAATACACTGTAGTTCGCCGCGAGCAAGTGACGGTTTTAAAATATTCGATGCATCAATTGCACCTTCTGCTCCACCAGCACCAATTAATGTATGAAGCTCATCAATGAATAGAATAATATTGCCTGCTTGACGAATTTCCTCCATAACCTTTTTAAGACGGTCTTCAAATTCACCCCGGTATTTTGTTCCAGCAACAACCGTGCCCATATCTAATGTCATTACTCGTTTGTCACGTAATGTTTCCGGAACTTCATTGTTGACAATTTGTTGAGCAAGCCCTTCAGCAACAGCCGTTTTACCAACACCAGGCTCCCCAATTAATACAGGATTATTTTTTGTTCGGCGACTAAGTACTTGAATAACACGTTCAATTTCTTTGCTTCGCCCAATAACAGGATCAATATTTCCTTCTTTTGCTATTGTTGTTAAATCTCTTGCTAACGAATCAAGCGTTGGAGTATTTGCGCTTGTAGACTGGTTACGACCTTGACGACCAGATTGGGATTCATTACTACCTAGCAACTGGAGAACTTGTTGTCTAGCTTTATTTAAACTCACTCCTAAATTACTTAAGACACGTGCAGCGACACCTTCTCCTTCACGGATTAAGCCTAATAAAATATGTTCGGTACCAACATAAGAGTGCCCTAATTTCCTCGCCTCATCCTGTGATAATTCCACTACTTTCTTTGCACGTGGTGTATAATGAATTGTTTGCATTGCTTGTTTTCCAACACCAATTAACTGTTCAACTTCCTCTTGAATCTTTTCAACTTCTAACCCTAACGATTGTAACGCTTTAGCAGCGATTCCTTCTCCTTCACGAACAAGACCTAATAAAATATGCTCGGTCCCTATATTGTTATGGCCAAGTCTGACCGCTTCTTCTTGGGATAAAGCTAAAACCTTTTGTGCTCTTTCTGTAAAACGTCCAAACATCATATAGCGTTCCTCCTACCTATTTTTCTAATTGTAATCGTTCGCGTATCAGTGAAGCCCGTAACACATCACGTTCATTTGCGGTTAAGGTTTTCTTTGCATACTGCTGCAGGAAACCTGGTTGTGTAAGAATCATTAGTTCATTAAGTATATGTCTGGATACGTTTTTAATAATACCCAAATCAATTCCTAAACGAACATTCGACAAACATTTAGCTGCTTCGATTGATTCAATTATTCTACTATATTCCAAAACACCATATGAACGATAAATACGATCTTCTAATCGTGTACTCGACTGTTCCACTAATCGAATTCTTGCTTTTCGTTCATGTTCAATTAATTGTTGAACAACACTTTGTAAATCTTCTACGATATCTTCCTCTGATTTTCCTAGGGTAATTTGATTGGATATTTGGAACACATTACCAACCGCTTCACTACCCTCACCATAAATCCCTCGAACAACAAGACCTAATTGGTTGATCGCTGGAATCATTCGATTAAGTTGCCCAGTAATCGCTAGTGCTGGTAAATGCATCATAACCGATGCACGCATCCCAGTACCCACATTCGTTGGGCAGCTAGTTAAGTAGCCTCTTGTTTCATCAAATGCATAATTGACCTTCTCTTCTAGCCAATCATCAAACTCAAAAGCCTTTTTTAATGCTTTATCTAATTGCAATCCAGGAAAATACAGTTGAATTCGTATATGATCCTCTTCGTTTACCATAACAGAGACCTGTTCATTTTCCGAAATGAGCGTTGCTGCAGAATCTGCATGCTTTGCTAAATGTGGACTAATCAAATGTTTTTCAACTAAAACTCGCTTTTCAATCGGTGATAAATCCCTTATAGGAACGAAGGAAAAATCCTGGTAATCCTGAAAAGACTTGTGTTCATACTCCGATTGAAAAAATGACTTTATTTCTTCAAGATCTTCCTGGTTAGCTATAAGCGGAAATGATGCTTCTGCGAAATTACGCGCTAATCGTATCCTGCTGCTTAAAACTATATCACTATCAGGTCCATCCTCACGCATCCATGGACTAATCGCTTCATTCATAAATTGTTGTAAAGTCATTCATTTTCACCCCGCATCTGTTTTTCTAGATCCTTAATTTTATCTCTAACAGTTGCAGCTTCTTCAAATGCTTCATTTTCAATTAAGTGTTTTAATTCTGTTTTCAAGCTTTCCATTTGTTTTTTTGCATGTAAGTCCCCGCCCTTACGTTTAGGAAGCTTCCCATGATGTTTTGTATTACCACTGTGAACACGGCGAAAAATCGGATCAAGTCTGTTAGAAAATGTATGATAGCATGTTGCACATCCAAATTTACCCACTCGTTTAAATTCAGTAAAGGTCATTTCACATTGGGGACATTGCAATTCTTTCGGCGGCATAAATGTGTCACCACTTGTATTCCCAAGCGGAGCGGATTCAAAGTTAAATAGATCCGTTAATAAATTATGAAGGGAATATCCTTCTTCTGGATACGTCATATAGCCCTTTTCCTTTGCACACACCTCGCATACATGAACTTCTTTTTTAGTACCATTCATAACCTGAGTAAAATGTAGTGTGGCTGGTCGCTTTTGGCATTCTTGACATTCCATATTTATTTCCCCCTCCTACTTATTTAAATATTTTAATGTACTTAACATTGCTGTTAAAATACGTGCACGAATTTCATCTCGTACTGGAAGCTGAAAGGCTAACGTATTACGTCCAATCGTACTTGCAATTAGTTTTGCTTCACGCTCAGTGATTAACTGCTCCTCTAAAAGACGCTCTAAAACATCTATAGCTGCTTGCTGTGTTATTTTAGGATTAATCATTTCAATAATTTCATCAATCAATTCGGCTTTATCCTGGTGTTTTATACGAATAATTCGGATGTATCCACCACCGCCCCGTTTACTCTCTACTATATATCCCTTTTCCACAGTAAATCGCGTATTAATCACATAATTAATTTGCGATGGTACACATTGAAACTGATCAGCAATTTCACTTCGTTTAATCTCAATAGCATCTTGGGCGGCTTTTTGAAGTATTTGCTTCAAATGCTGTTCGATTATGTCTGAAATGTTGCTCATATTCCACCCTCCTCCTTTTTATTCGATAAATCAGCTATAATTTCCTTTAAATTGGTTAAGTATTATTTTGACTTTGACTATCTTTGACTTTATTTTTATTATACGACATATTGAAAAAGATGCAAATAGATTGTCTCTACTTATTTTTGACAAAGCAGGTGAAATTGAAACCCAATTTCTTCAACTAGTAAATATAAATAACAATGTTAAAAAATCCCTTACAGACAATTATCTGTAAGGGTCATCATGATAGTTAGCTTCTTTCCGTAATATTTCTTACGTGTTCAATCTTTGATATCTCTTCAAATAGTATAATACGGTCGACTTTTATATCCCTATCAATTTTTATAAAAATATTCCTCAAGTCATTTTCTACTTTAACAATTTCAACCTTTTTAAGGGTTATGTCATATGATTCCAATACGGTAACAATATTATTAATTTTTAAATTCGGTGATGCAACGATTTCAATAATTGTTGATGAACTTCCTTTAGTAAACAGCTTTTCAAAGTTATTTAAAAAAATGAGACTTAATAATATGACCAATGTAGTAAATACTGCTGTCGCATACATACCTGCACCGATAACTAGACCAAGACCAGCAACTGCCCAGATCGAAGCCGCCGTTGTTAATCCGCGAATAGTTCCACCGTAAACCATAATTGTCCCTGCACCAAGAAAACCTATTCCACTAATAACATATGAAGGAATTCGAGTCGGATCAAAACGGACATTATCATACTTATCAATATATGCTTCAAATCCATACAGCGATAATAACATCATTAAACAAGAACCTATCCCTACTAATATATGTGTGCGAAAGCCAGCTGAATGATTTTTCAGCTCCCGTTCGAAACCGATAACACCCGATAGCACTAATGCAATCAGCACACGCACCATAATTAACATAAAGTGATTACCCAATAGTTGGTCAAGATATTCCACCATTTCCCGCACCCTCTCGTCCTTATGTAATTCTCCATTTTACATGAAAAAAGAAAAAATAAATAGCAAAAAAATTAGCCCCATAGCTTACATATATATGATTTTCGTAGAAATTTTATTAGTTGGATAAAGGATTTTATCTATTAATGAAGAACTTAATACATAATAAAGTTATTATTAGGAGCTGATAGATTGAAGTTAACCTCAGAACAATTTACCCTGGCAAAAAATTTTATAAAAACACAAGCCCGGGATCTTGATAAAACATTATTTGAGTTTTACTTTGAATCCGGTGATCAAGAGCAAGTAGCAAAAGCACTGATCAATTTTCAAAATGATGATGGTGGGTTTGGGAATGCTATAGAACCAGATTTCAGGTTACCTTTATCCTCTCCAATAGCTACCACGGTTGGACTACAATATGCAAAAGAAATTAATCTGCATGCAGAACATGTGATTAGTAAACAGGCAATAAACTACTTATTAACTAATTATGATGAAAAGGAACAGAAATGGCATGTAGTACCGGAAGAAGTTAATAAATTTGCCCATGCACCTTGGTGGCACTTTGAGCTAGAGAATAACCGATGTGGTGTAGAGGAAACGTGGGCAAATCCTAGTGCAGAAATTGTAGGTTATCTTAATTACTACAATAGTTTAGTCCCTAAAGATTTTTTAGGATCTTTAAATACGTTAGCACTTGATGAATTAACTAAACTACCAGAACAAATCGAAATGCATGACTTTGCCTGTTATCAGCGATTATTAGAATCTGCACCTACTCCAATTGCAAATGAAATATTAAAACGTCTGGAAAAATCGGTAGCACTAACCAATTTCGACAAAAGTAAATGGAGTGAATATGGTATTACACCATTACAGGTATGCTCTAAACCAGAGTCCCCATTTTATAAATTAGTAGAAGATGGAATAGATGATAACCTGGATTTTGTCATTAATAACTTTACAGAAGAGGGTAGCTGGAAACCAAATTGGTCATGGTTTGGTCAATATGATGAAGAATGGAAATTAGCTGAGTTGGATTGGAAAGGATACATAACTTTAAAAAACCTTCTTTTATTAAAGAGTTTTGATAGAATTGAAGGGGTTACGCCTTAATGAGTTATAAGTGGCTACAATGGGCAAAAAGAATACAATAACTTTCTCAATTGGGACTGGCTTTTTCAAAAGATCAATTTAATATTGAACGATATGTAGAATTACGAAACATCAGTGCAGAAATTATAGCTGAACATACTGAATTAAAAATGGAAAACGTAGTAGATCTTTTTACTAATGAGACTGGCTATCAAACCCCTAAGGTTGATGTTCGGGGGGCCGTGTTTCGAGACAATAAAATTCTAATGGGGTTGATAATAAATGGTCGTTACCTGGGGGATTTTGCGATATTGGTTTATCACCATCTGAAAATAGTATAAAAGAAATCAAAGAGGAGTCTGGATTTAATGTAGTTAATTATTGGCGATACTAGATATGAATCATCATCCACATCCATCACAGCCATATCACTATTATAAACTATTTATTCTTTGTGACATAACTGGTGGTACGGCAAGTGTCGGGATCGAAACAAAAAAATTAACTTTTTCCCAGAGGGGAATCTACCTACCTTATCTTCTGGAAGAAATACAACTTCTCAAATACATATGCTTTTTGAGTTTTTAAGAGAGACTGACAGAGATACTGTTTTTGATTAACTAGACTAATCATTAAACATGGAATAAATAATATTCTATAGAGGAGTAGGAGTTACAGTATTTTGGATTGCTATGAAATTTGCCTGACAAAATGAAAATAAGGGAGTATGTAGAAAATAGTTTCGGTGCGGTGTTCCTGGTTTTTGTAAACTATAAAAAAAAGCTAAGACACACTATAAGTATCTTAGCTTTTTTATCTTTGCCTGGCGGCGTCCTACTCTTGCAGGGGCAAAGCCCCAACTACCATCGGCGCTGGAGAGCTTAACTGCTGTGTTCGGCATGGGAACAGGTGTGTCCTCTCCGCTATTGCTACCAGACATTCACTTAAAAATTAAGGACAAGATATATTATATTCACTTTCACTCAAAAATGCAAGTGGTTTTTTAATTTTGTACCCTAAAAACTAAATAAGAGTTTAACCATCAACGAATCAAAAATATATAGTTAAGTCCTCGATCTATTAGTATCCGTCAGCTCCACGTGTCACCACGCTTCCACCTCGGACCTATCAACCTCATC
>NZ_FZMZ01000004.1 GCF_900187325.1 Virgibacillus ndiopensis
CACCCGTCCGCCGCTCGTTCCACAAACTCACGCCCCGAAGGGCAGAGTTTGCTTCCCGCGCTCGACTTGCATGTATTAGGCACGCCGCCAGCGTTCGTCCTGAGCCAAGATCAAACTCTCCAAAAAAAGTTTGAAATAAGATGACTTACGTCAATCTTATTATTAGTCTTAGCTAAAATTGAAATCAGGGTTTAAAAGATACATAACAGATGAAATCTATCGTTATCTTTTAACCTGTTTTATTCGAAAAACAATTCATGTTTTTCTTGACATACTGGTTGTTTTGTTCAGTTTTCAAGGAACAAATTTGTTAGCTTCAATTAAAAAAGCGACTTTATTAATCTATCACATCAATGACCTTGAAGTCAATAGATTTTTAAAAAGTTTTCTAAATGAATTTAGTTTTAATTCCTAAACACTTACTACTTCAATCACGCTTTGTTTATGCCC
Organism: Virgibacillus ndiopensis; assembly: GCF_900187325.1. Lineage (GTDB taxonomy): Bacteria > Bacillota > Bacilli > Bacillales > Amphibacillaceae > Virgibacillus_E > Virgibacillus_E ndiopensis. Next base: position 451 of record NZ_FZMZ01000004.1, read on the forward strand.
CGTTTTTTAACGGCAAAAACAATAATACATTCGTTTAGAAATAATGTCAACAATAGTTTTAGATTTTTTTCGCTACTATTATAGGTGATTTTTCATAGACCCGAATCACTTAAAACTGTGACAGAGCACAAATTAATTTTTCCAAGAAGATCCTTACACATTTTCTCTTATTCTGGTACCGTGCAATATCCGATATTCCCAGACCTGTCCTAATAGCCATTTACATTTTATATGAAAATCAATCTCGTTATATAACTTACTTCCCTTTTTTCCCCTTATTAAACCTCCACTCAATAATTAGCTATCCTATTGTAGAAATAAATCAAAAATCCAAACTCGCTTACACAAAGTATTTCTTTTAAGAGGCGAAGCATTTAAATACACGAAACCCCAAGACATCTTTGTAAGTCTTTGTTAGACGTTCGTGTTCTACTAGAATTTCATAGCATTTTTCATCAATATTTTCTGAAAGTGCAAAATCAGCAACATCATCCACGTCATTATTATCAAATTTGGTTTTTACCTTCTCTATATCAACATGATTGTAACCAGCTTTCTTAAAAAGACTGTACCATTCCGGTTCCGTTAGTAATTGGGGTACCCCATAGAAATCAATGAGTGATGTTAATTCCTCCTCAGAAAATGGATTTTCTAACACCATTTCAATCGCAATTAATACACCATCTGGTTTTAAAACTCTTTTATATTCTTGGATTGTTAATGGAATATCTGTAAAGGCCGTGACCGATTCTGAGAGAACAATATCAATTAAATTCTCATTAAGAGGAAGGTTTTCGGTTTTACCGTGTTTAACCTCAATGGCTAATTGTTGTGCCAAAAATCGTTGTTTTGCTTTCTCCAACATAATTTTATTGCTGTCTAAAGAAATAACATTACAGCCATACTTTTCCGCAATGTAGGCTGACGTTTGCCCCGTCCCACAACCAACATCAAGAACTGATTTTGTTTCATCTAATTCTAAAGCTGATAAAATGTATTTTGTTAAATTTAGACCACCCGGATGCGCACCACCTACACCGAACGCAGCTAAACAATCAAGATATGTGTAACACACGTATCATCCCGCCCTTTTAATAATGATATTAAATTATGCTACGTATAGAAAATTGTTCCATTAAAATAAATGGCATTACGAAGAAAACCGATAGAAATTTCGTAACGATAACTTACTAAGTGCATAAATTATTAAATGAAAAAGTAGTTAGGAGCAGTTAATATGGGTGTGATTAGAACAGATAATTGGCTTCTAGATTCATATGAAAACCCAATAGAACTATGCATAAAGCTAGAATCATATTTTGACGATGTTCATAGTTCCGATATATGCAATTACTTAAGCCTGCATGGGATGTATCGCCAACCCTCAAAAAATGGAAAAAAGCTTATAGATAGCATGAAGAAAAAAAAAGTCTGGGATATCGTAGAAATAGAGGAACAGGACCTTCAAAAAAAGTGGCGAGGACCAGATATTCCTATATTTATTTTTCCATCGGATACAACAAACCGAAAAATCCAGCAAGACTTAAACGGCAAATCAGGTCTCGCCTTTAAGGATAAATTATTTTTATTTGTCTCAGAGGTTAATGTGGAAAAAGAAATAAAAGCATTATTTACCCATGAGTATAACCATATTTGTCGATTATCCAATCATCAAAAGGACGAAAATGATTACACATTATTGGACACGATAATAGTAGAGGGATTGGCAGAGAATGCAGTACGCGAGCATGTAGGTAAAGAGTTTGTTGCATCCTGGACAGCATATTACACTACTAAACAACTAGAATATATGTGGAATAACTTATTATTCCCCAATAGAAGCCTTTCAAAGAAAGATCGCAACCATACGAACATATTGTATGGTTTTCGTCGTTATCCAAAAATGGCTGGATATTGTGTGGGATATTATTTAGTCAAAAAATATATGGAACACAATAGTTTAACAAGTTATGATCTGCTAAGTATCAAAACAGAAACGATTGCTCAGATAAAGTGAAACTTCATTCAATTTGGTGATTTTGTATCCCCCCTATTAATGTTAATTTAAAGCATCAAACATTTACATGGGGTTATTTCCCACACATATTCCAATTATCTTTAACCTACTAGGTAGGAGTTGTATTGCCCGATTAATGCGGGATAAAATAGTAAAAACAGACGAAAAGTACACGTCTGTTTTTACTTACAAAAAAATAAGAAACAATTTTCTAGTAAAGGAATTGTCGGTGAAAATTTCCATTTTGCTACGTCTACCAGAAGAAAAATGGTAGCAAAGCCAACGTTGCAATAGCACCTAATGCGACCCCATAACCGAATCCACCATATCCATAACCAAATCCGCCATAACCGAATCCCCCTAAATTTCTATTGCGTCCAAAAGGCTGTAAAAATACTCTATTGTTATTGACGTTACTAATAATTCCTCTATGAGATCTTCCATCATGGGTTCTTATTTCAACAGCCCTGCCTCTATACCGTTGGCAGAGTCCATAATAATGACCAGCTGACATTCTTTCACCCCCATATCCTCACGAAACATATGACATTATATGTATTACCGCAAATGACAGTAAAGGACATATGCATTGGGGGAAAAGTGGAATTTATAAGTCATTCCACTTTAATTTTAATTACCTTGTCTATACATATTCATGCCCCAGCAGTAGGTTTTTAGCCCAAAAATCCTCAAAATGGGATAATATCCTTACCACTATCGGTACATTCACATATATTATTTTTAACTCAGTCTTGGAGGTGTTGAATTCATGAGTGAAGCAGTTGGAGGTTATGGCGGAGGAGGTTTCGCCTTTGTTGTAGTATTATTTATCCTTTTAATCATTGTAGGTGCATCTTACGTTGGTTATGGATATTAATAATAAATAACTAAATCATACAATTTAGTAAGGTAAGGAGGATTTTAAATGTCATTCGGAGGATATGGCTGTGGCGGATATGGCTACGGTGGACCTGTTGGTGGAGCTGGCTATGGATCTGGCGGTGGGTTCGCGCTAATTGTTGTATTATTTATTCTTCTAATAATTGTAGGTGCAGCTTGGTGCTAATCCTATAACGGTTAGATATAAAGAAATCCCAGTAGCTAAAATTTCTACACTTTGTTTATCACCTGTTACCACCTAACCGACGGGAAATGAGCAGCCTTCTGTTAATTGGCGGGGGGATCCTAATTAGGTTCTCTCCTTTACATACATATAACCAAATGCATATAATTTAACACACTATATGCATTTGGTTATATCTTACTTACACTTACTAATGCTTAAATTGTTATTTCTATTAGAATGTACTATAGACGAGCCTGCAAAATTTATGTTGTTGAGTTGAAAGGTTTCTAAAACATTTGCTTTACATGTTAGATTCTGCCATTTTCTTTATATTCTTTATTTATTAGTATAGTAAATTCTTTTCCATCTTCCCATCTTTTATAACAACCTGCACCGTTGCATTGTCAGAAAGTGAATAAATATTTTCTAATGGATTACCTTTAACAACAATGATATCTGCTAACTTACCAGCTTCTAATGTACCAACTTTATCATCCCAGCCTAAGCATTCAGCAGCAGTTTTGGTTGAGGCAACAATCGTTTCCATCGGAGTCATTCCGATATCAACCATTAATCCTAGCTCCCGTAAATTTGTACCATGCTTCATAACCCCAGCATCAGTTCCCATGGCAATTTTCACACCAGCTTTATATGCTTTTGCTATACTTGCTTTATGTTGTTCAATTACTTCCTTTGATTTTTGAACAGCGGTGTCAGGCATTCCTGTTTCTTTCGCAGTTTCAAGAACTGCAACTGGTGCCAGCAACGTTGGTACGAGGAATGTTCCTTTTTCTAACATCATTTCAATTGCCTCATCATCTAAAAAGATACCATGTTCAATCGAATGAATTCCTGCTTGTACTGCATTTTTAATTCCTTCAGCGCCTTGTGCATGTGCCATTACTTTAACATCTTTTCGAAAACGCCCTTCTTCAACAATTGCTTTAAGTTCTTCTAATGAAAATTGTGTAAATTCTGGATGATCGGTAGCACTCAATACACCACCTGTTGCATGAACTTTGATGACTTCAGCACCTGCTCGCAGCATTTCACGAGTTTTTTTCCGAACTTCCTCTACCCCGTCACATTTACCATTTGGCATTCCAGGGTAATCAGATGGTAAAAGATCAACCGTATTACCGGATATGGTATATCCATCCCCATGGCCACCAGTAATGGTTAATGCATTAATACTTAACTGTAACCTCGGACCAGCTATTAAACCATCTTCGACCGCTTTTTTCACACCTAAATCTGTACCTAAGGCATCTCTAACTGAAGTAATACCCGCGTGTAATGTCGTTTCTAAGTATCTTGAGGCTTGGTAATACATGAATGAAAACGGTGTTTCAAGTCTAGCAGCAATTGGTGAAAACTCCATCATCATATGAACATGTGTATCGATAATACCTGGAAGAATAGTTCCTCCTTGAGCATCGATAACTAGTTCTTCACCTGTAGCTGTGTATTCTTTTTCTGCTCCAACGTATACAATCCGATTGTCATCAACCACTACTACAGAATCTGTCTTTGGTGTTCCACCAGTACCGTCAATCACTAAACCATTTTTTATAATCTTTCTAGTCATCTATTATTCCTCCCTTTATAACGTTTGAACTAATATTCCAGCAACAACAACTGATGCTACCGTCACTGTTGTAAAACCGCCGATTAACATAGGTGATAATAATTCATCAAAAATAGTTTTTTCTTCTTTTTTATTTCTAGCAACACTTCTTGAGACTTCTTCACAGAGTAAATAATCCCCGGGAAAACCAAAAAGGGCCGTTAGTGCTACTGGCATTCCTTTATATGGATGCCATTTAACTAGTTTTGAAGTTATATAGCCTCCAAGTGCGATTCCAAATGTACCAAGTACTAGAATTAAAATGATACTTGGTAGATTATTTATAACATCTTGAGGTGATACGTCCGCCATCGTACCAATAACGACAAAGATAATAGCAATCATTGTAACGGTAAATGAATTTGCTTTTTCAAGAGACTTGGCTTCAAACAATCCGACCTTAAGTCCAACAATACCAATGGTCAAGCACCATAATGTGTAATGAATTGGTGTCACTTCACCTAGTGCGATGCCGATTGCCGCTCCAACAAATATAAAGAATAATTTCAATGTAACGCTCGATTTAAACGGACTTGTCTTTTGTTTCGTATTCGTTTTATCAGGGTCCATAGTAGCAGCAATTTGAACAAAGGTTTCATCATCCAATTCTTTTTGAATCTTAAAGGCGTATCTTCTCATAAAGTTCAAAGCAAGTGGCATTCCCATGACACCTTGGAAGGCAACAATTAATGCTGGGATTACTACTAAACTTGTCATTCCAATTTCGGCTAGTTTTTCTGAAGTAACGATCAAAGCAATAATTCCACCACTAATCGGTCCTATCCCGGCGACTGCTGTCTCATAATCAAAAAGCAATGGAACAATGGTCAATATTAATATCCCAGATATGATAATACCGCCTAATGCAATCACAACAGCCTTCCATTGACTTCTAAGTATAGAGAAGGGAATTAATGTACCCATATGCAATATTGCTGGACCAACTAATATCGCTCCTAAAGCTGCAAATGTTGATTTCTCCAAAATATCTTCAGGAAAAATACCTGTCCACTTACAAACCAAAAAACCTACCATCGCTGTCAGCAGCATCGGAACTCTTGCTCTCGACACAATCGACAGCCACTCCCCTAGTGCAATTAAAGCAAAGATGAAAACTGTAGCAATAAGTGGATTACTAAGCATAAAAACCCTCCTCGAAATTAATATTCAATACTATATCACCGTAAAAATGTTTTGTCTATACTTTTTCAGACTATTTCATACAGTAATAATATTTTAACTAGGTTTATTATTTCTAATAGAAAATAATTTATCAATCGAATAACATAGCATGTTTACAACAAAGAAAGCGATTACGTATTTATAGAATATTAGAATAGGAGGCTTAAATTTATTGGGAAAAGTTTCTACATAATAGTTTTAGAATTTTTTATAACTATATAAAAAACGACACTACTTTTTAAAATAGCGTCGTTTTTCAAACCTTGTTTAATAACTGCTTTATTTATTTATTTAAATGATGCTTAAACACGTAACTCACTTTATCATAATTCATCTTTTCCTCATAAAAGCGATGTGCATCAACTCGCTTTATTCCTGAGGATAAGGCTACATTTTCATAATTATTTTCTTTTGCCCATTCGTGAACATAGTTTAGTAGTTTCTCGCCAAAGCCTTTTGAACGATAATTCGCATGTGTAACTAAATCACAAACCCACACAAATCTACCATAATAAAGTGTTATCATTGGTTTAAAACCAGTAACCGCAACAATTTCTCTATCATTAATTAAAGCAAACATTCTGTAGCTATCCTTCGCTTGAGCATCCATTACTAGATCAAGATAAGCTGTTTCATCAAGATGTGTTCTTAACTGCTTCATAACCGGAAATGCTTCCATAATATCTTTTTGAGATTGAAGTTCTTTAATTGTATTCATTGTAGGGCTCCTTTTTTAGGCTTATAAATTTTATTTATTATTATACAAGTGTTTAGGAGAAAGTTCATCGAAACCATCCCAATTACAAATACTGTTAAACATGAATATTACACCCGTTTAAGTCAAAGAATACTTAATAATACAATTACCTGGAGGATTGAATACTGTGGTTACTGAACACCATACAAAACTGACTTCTGCAGAACTATCGCAACTTTGGACATCTTTTCAAAATGACAGTGGCTCTATATGTATATTGAAGTATTTTTTGAAGACTGTTGAGGATTCTGAAATACAATCCATTTTAGATCATGCGTTACAATTATCCCAATCGCATATACAAAAGCTTACAACTATTTTTACGGAAGAAAATTATCCACTTCCAAAAGGGTTTTCGAAAGATCAGGATTTAAACATAGATGCTCCACGTTTATTTTCTGATGTTTTTATGCTTCAGTTCATGAAACAATCTGCCCAAATATCTCTAAATGGATATAGTTTTGCCAAGACTTTGGCAGTACGATCAGATATTGATCAATTTTATGCACAATGTCTAGCTGAAGCGAACCAATTAGATACGATGGCAAAAAATATGCTGTTAAGAAAAGGGCTTTATGTACGATCTCCTTATATCCCTTACCCTAAAAAGGTTGATTTTATCAAAAAGCAGCGTTTTCTCACTGGGTGGTTTGGTGAAAGAAGACCACTGCTATCATTGGAGATTACAAACCTTTTTACCAATTTTCAACGTAATGCGTTAGGAATAGCAAACTTGATTGGTTTCAGTCAGGTTGCAAAATCGGAAAAAGTTACCCTATTCTTCATACGCGGTAAAGAAATCGCCACTAAACATAATGAAATCTTTAGCTCTTTATTAAGAGAAGGTGACCTACCTATTCCAATGAGTTCAGACACTTATGTAACAGAGTCCAAGGTTGCTCCGTTTTCAGACAAACTCATGTTGTTCACTATTACAGGCTTGATTTCATTAGGCATTGGCTATTATGGCACAAGCATATCCACCAGTTTAAGGCGGGATTTAACGTCACACTATGATCGTTTTATCCATGAAATCCTGAAATACTCTGAAGATGGTGCAAACATTCTTATCGAAAACGGATGGATGGAAGAACCCCCACGTGCAAGTGATCGTGATAATCTAACGAATAATTAATGAAATGAATCCTAGTTCATTTCATATATAGAAAATGCAGAGAACCAAAACGGTTCTCTACAATTTTGCTTTCTGTTTCCTACGATAGAATACACCTGTGATACATAAAACAATTACAACCAAGACAAAAGCTATTGCAGATAAATAATCTCCAAATATTGAGCTAATCTTTACATCATCTTTCATGGTAATTGTCTGGCTATCTTCTTTTACTTTTTTCAATGGATAGGAAGCTAATACAGCCCCTGATTCACTTGTAATCTCTAAAGTATCGTTTTCATTTACTTCGTTATTGACTTCGTTATTTAACCTATGGGTATAAAATAATTTTTTTGAAGTCTTATACTTTTGTTCATGAAACGTAAATGTTGTTCCTTTTGATATACTGGATGTTTCAAAGTTATTAAATCCATAGTCTAGTAGATTAATAGTATCACTATACGCAGCAGATTCTAAATAACTATTTAATGTAATGACGATTAGACTTAGATTTCCTCGTTCAGCTGTTGTTGCCAAATTAAAACCAGACTGTGGAATATAACCAGTTTTTCCACCAGTTATTCCTTCATAAGGTATCTGTCTCATTAATTTGTGATGGGTTAGAAGCGTGGTATCCCAAGCCTCCCCATTCCACTTAAGTTTCTTTATACCAAATATTTTCCGAAATGTTTCATTTTGTATTGCATATTGCGTAATTTTTGCCAGGTCTTCTGCTGTAGTGACATGCTTTTGATCAAAAAGTCCGTGGGGATTTTCAAAATGTGTATTTTTTACACCAATTACGTTTGTTAAATACTGATTTATATCCATTGAAAATTGTTCAACGCTTCCACTCAAATGCTCTGCAATCGCTACACCAGCATCATTACCAGAATTAATTAACAATCCTTGCAAAAGCTTTTTTAACGTAACCCGTTCTCCCTCTTCCAGGTAAACCCTAGTACCCTCTGTATCTCTTGCCTTCTTACTTACGGTAACCTTTTCATCCAAATTACTAGTTTCTATTGCAAAGATGGCAGTTGCAATTTTAGTTAGACTCGCCGGATACATTGGTTTAGAAGCATTTTTTTCATAAAGGACTTTGCCAGTTTTGGAATCTATCATAATGGCTGATTTACTTACTAAAGTAGGGGGTGAGGTACTTGGTTCACCATGGACAGTTTTGATCAGTAATGTGTTTAGAACAGCAATAGTTGTCAAAATTAGTATAATTTTTCTCACGATAACACCTACAATTTTAATAATCTAATCGATTTTACCCTTAATCATTTTAAACTATTTTTATGAAAAAGTCGTATTATGTTATAAAATTGTAGATAGATTGTAACAGGATAATTTAGGAATAAAGTAAAACTTCATTTTCTATTAACGTTTCACTAATGAGCTCCACAGCTAAATCGATTTCCTTGGCTGTAACCGTAAGTGGTGGTAACAAACGAATCACATTTTGCCCCGCACTCAATACAAGTAACCCTTTTTGCATTAGTTGGTTAATAACTGTAGAAATATCTCTAGTACATTCAATACCAATCATAAGCCCCTCACCACGTATATCCGAAACAAGTGAAAGATTACTAACCTTTTCGATTAATCGCTTCTTTAAATTCTCCCCCTTTGTCTCAACCTGTTGTAAAAATTCAACTTGAAAAATATGTTGCAAAACAGTATGTGCCGCCGCCATGGAGATCGGATTCCCACCAAAAGTTGTCGCATGTGATCCTGGACCAAACACATCATAAAATTTACGTTTCGCAATTATTGCACCAACTGGAACACCGTTTCCCAGTCCTTTTGCTACAGAAATAATATCAGGTGAAATACCATAATGATTATACGCAAATGGCATTCCTGTTCGACCAATCCCAGTTTGGACTTCATCGACAATCAATAGGATATTATTTTGTTTACACATTTGCTCAAGGTCTGTTACAAATGATTGATTTGCTGGAATAACTCCACCTTCTCCTTGGATAACTTCAAGCATGATTGCGGCAGTATTTTCATCGATTGCATGGTTTACTGCTTCCACATCATTAAAAGGTACATATTCAAATGTGTTTAGCATCGGTCCAAATCCTTGTTGAATTTTTTCCTGACCTGTTGCTGCCATTGCACCAAAGGTTCGCCCGTGAAACGATTGATTAAACGTAATAATTTTTGTTTTACCAGTCGCCTTACGCGCTAATTTGATTGCAGCTTCATTCGATTCCGCACCACTATTACAGAAGAATACGTAATCACCCGAACTATTCTCAACAAGCAATTTAGCAACATCTTCTTGAATGGAATTGTGATAGAGGTTTGATACATGCCAGTACTTTTGCAGTTGCTCCTCAATCGCTTTTTGTACATCTGGGTGCCGGTGTCCTAAGTTACAAACACCAATCCCAGAACCAAAATCAAGATATTTCTTACCATTTATATCTTCTACTGTTGTTCCATTTGCCTTAGCCACGGATAAATCAATCCGTTTGTACGTTGGTAATAATGCACTTTTCATACTAAACAACTCCCACTGACTTTTTAATGACTGTTCCGACTAATTTCGTATTTTGGGCAAGTCCTGATTGATTCCCATCGATTATCATTACTTCTTGCAAATTCTCATGTAAGCTTGCAATGGCTGCACGTACCTTGGGGATCATACCGCCATGAATGATGCCTTCTGTAATTAATCTCTCAATATCTGAATCTGTTATGGAATTCAGTAATTTATCATCTTGCATAACACCTGGTACATCCGTCACAAATATTAATTTTTCCGCTCCAATAGCCTTGGCCACAGCACCTGCCGCTGTATCTGCATTAATATTGTATCGAACACCAGCATCACCAATGGCGATTGGCGCAATGACTGGGGCAATCCCAAGTCCAATTAGCTGCAATAAGAATGAGACATTCACATCTACTATATCCCCTACATAACCATACCGGGCAAAATCCTTTGCTTTCGCTTTCAAAAGTTTTGCATCCGATCCAGAAAGCCCAACAGATGGGATACCAGCATTATTGAGCCTTCTTGATAGCGCATTATTAACCTGACCAGTAAGGACTGTTTCAACGACATCCATTACGGACTTTGTTGTTTTCCGTAGACCATCAACGAATTCCGATTCAACCTTTTGAATTGTTAGCATGTCCTTTATTGCCGGACCGCCTCCATGGACAATAATTGGTTTTAATCCAGCTTTTTTCAAGGTAACTAAATTGGTAAAAAAACGATTTGACAGCATATCGATTGTACTACCTCCACATTTCAGCACAATTATCCCGTCCACCTGATCCCCTCCCTATGATCGATAACTTGCATTTATGCGAACATAATCATATGTAAGATCACATCCCCACGCCTTGCCTATCCCCTTCCCCAGTTTTAAGTCAATCCGTATTTTTACAGTTTCATTTTCCAAAATTCGAGATACTTCTTCCTCAACAAAAGGTAACGGCTGACTATCTTCTAGCAGCTTTACCGATCCTACTGCGATGTCAATGGTGTTTACATCAACAGCCACTTTACTATAACCAACAGCTGCAATAATCCTCCCCCAATTAGCATCTGCTCCATATACAGCCGTTTTAACAAGCGATGAACCAACAACAGATTTTGCGACTTGATTAGCTTCACTGTCATTTCGTGCACCATTCACCTCTACCTCAATTAACGTCGTTGCACCTTCACCGTCACGCGCAATCATTTTGGCTAGATCCTCGCACGTTTTACGTAATAACTCCACAAAAACATCCCATTCACGATGTTCAGGAGTTAGGCTTTCATGTCCGGTTTTCTCGCTGGCCATAACAAGTACCATGTCATTTGTTGATGTATCCCCATCGACGGTAATACAATTAAACGTTTTGTCCGTAACTTCATTTAATGCTAATTGCAACATATCCGATTCAATTACCGCATCCGTCGTAACAAATGCGAGCATCGTTGCCATATTCGGCTCAATCATACCGGAGCCTTTTGCCGATCCTGCCATTGTCACCTTCTTCCCATCAATAGTTGTTTGATAACAGGTTGACTTTGTAGATACATCTGTCGTTAATACAGACTCATTAAATTGATAGACACTATAATCAGTTGCATCTGGTTTTAGTCGTTTAATAGAAGGAATAATTTTATCCATGGGCATGACTTGACCGATTATGCCGGTTGATGCTACCGCTACATAATGTTCAGGAAGCAGAAATTGTTTAGCTGTAACACTTCTCATTTGATATGCATCTTTCTCTCCTTGCTTTCCCGTGCACGCATTTGCATTTCCGCTATTTACGATTACTGCTTGAATCTTACCATCCTTAGCAATACTTTCTTTTGTAACCCGAAGTGGTGCTGCTTGGATAACATTTGTCGTATAAACAGCTGCAGCATTTGCTGGTACGTCACAGGTAATGATTCCTAAATCATTGCGTTTTCTTTTCACGCCTGAATGTATACCTGTAGCTTGAAAACCAGCTGGTGTTACGATTGACCCTTCTTCCTTTTTAGTAATTTGCTTATCAATTGTGAGCAAATTAGAACCTCCTTTCTATGGACCGTAATCTTATGGATAAACTGGAACAAAATGTAAACCAGTTTTTTCATCAATTCCGAGCATCTTATTCATATTTTGAACGGCCTGACCTGCTGCACCTTTCATAAGATTGTCGATAACGGAGACAACCATTACGCGATTTGTACGGTGATCATAGTCAAGAGAAATATCACAAAAATTCGATCCATATACTTCTTTTGTACTTGGAAATATCCCTTGCTCTTTAACCCTGACAAAAAAAGCATCCTGATAGCTATCCTGATATAACGCAACTAGCTGTTCAATGTTTATTTCCTTTGTCACATTGGCATACATTGTTGCCATTAATCCCCTCGTCATTGGTGTAAGATGTGTGCTGAATGTGATAGGACTAACTGCAGCATTCCATCCGGAGAGTACTTGTTCAATTTCTGGAGTATGCTGATGTTCATTCACCTTGTAAATTTTAAGATTGTCATTCATTTCAGGGTAATGAGTTATGGTGGAGGCGTTTCTTCCGGCTCCAGTTACACCTGATTTTGCATCAATAATTATTGAGCTCGGATCAATCAAATTGTTTTTTACTAGTGGTGCAAGACCTAATAATACTGCTGTCGGATAACAACCGGGATTGGCGATCAACTTTTTTTCTGCTATATCCTCCTCAATCCACTCCGTCAAACCGTATACAGCTTCTTGAAGCCAATATTCATCTCCTGCTTCTTTTTTATACCACTTTGTATAAACGGAAGTATCTTTCAAACGATAATCACCTGATAAGTCAATTACCTTCAAGCCTTTGTTCATCAACTTTGGAACAAGCTTGGATGAAATTCCCGAAGGTGTTGCTGTAAAAACAAGTTCGACATCCGATGCGATTTTTTCAGGATCAATTCCTTTTAGGTTCTGCTCTACGATTGACTCTAAATGCGGATAGCTTTTTTGAATGGGTTTATCCTGTTGACTTGAGGAATGGATGGAATGAATAGACACTTCTGGATGCATGTTGAGAATTCGAATTAATTCTGCTCCCCCATATCCAGTCGCTCCGATAATAGCGATTTTCAATTGTTTCTCCTCCTCTCAAAATTTTATATCCCTTATTATAAATTGTATAAAAATAAAGTCAATTGTATTTTTATACAATTTATAAATATTTTTAGAACTATGCAATTACTGCATAGTTCATGTAAAAATCAATATGTCATATTCAATTGTTATGCAAAATAAAATAAAACAGTTTTAACCTCTACTGAAAGGATTCTATGGTTACACTTCCAAATACGAAGGCAACACTGAGCTTCCCATCAAATACTGATCAACCTTTCGCGCTACTTCTCTTCCCTCGTTAATTGCCCATACAATTAAGCTTTGCCCGCGTCTGGCATCACCAGCCGCAAATATATTTTCCACATTTGTCGAAAAGTCTCCGTATTTTGCTTCCACTTTATTATTCGTCGCTTTCACACCAAATTGTTGGAGTAATGACTGCTCAGGACCCTCAAACCCAATCGCAATAAACACAAGCTGTGCTGGCCAAACTTTTTCCGTTCCAGGGATTTCGTTAAAAACAAACCTGCCATTTTCGTCTCTGAATTTTTCCATCTTAACTGTATGAACCTCTTTTAAATCTCCATCCTCATCAGAAACAAAATGCTTCGTTTGAATAGAATAGTTTCGTGGATCCTCACCCAATTTGGCTGTAGCCTCCTTATGCGCATATTCAACGGTAAAAACATTTGGATATTCAGGCCACATATTGCCTGTAGTTCTGGCTAATGGCAGCTTTGGATGTTTACCAAATTGAACTACACTGTTACATTCCTGACGAAGTGCGGTTGCGATACAATCTGCACCAGTATCCCCGCCTCCTATGACAATTACATCCTTTCCTTTAGCATTAATGAAATCGTTCTCTCCATTAAGTAGGTGTTTGGTAGAAGCTGTTAAATAATCCATTGCAAAATGAATCCCGTTTGTTTCTCTTCCTTTCATAACCAAATCGCGTTGTTTTTGTGCACCCGTACATAAAATAACTGCTTCGTGTTTATCCTTTAATTCTGCTGCTGAAACGTCCTTTCCAATTTCAGTGTTTAGTACAAAATCAATTCCTTCTTGTTCTAACAGTCTAACCCTTCGTTCTACAACATCTTTTTCCAGCTTCATATTTGGAATACCGTACGTTAACAGTCCACCAGCACGGTCAGCACGCTCATAAACGGTTACGGTATGACCAGCCTGGTTCAGCTGGTCTGCACTTGCCAAGCCTGTTGGTCCTGAACCAATAATAGCGATCGATTTGCCAGTTCTTTTTTGGGGAATTCTTGGTGTCATCCAACCATTTTCAAATCCTTTATCAATAATGGCCCGCTCAATACTTTTGATTGCTACAGCAGGATCAGAAATAGCTACAGTACAAGAACCCTCACAAGGAGCTGGACAAACTCTGCCTGTGAATTCCGGGAAATTATTCGTTTTTAGCAACCTATCTAATGCTTCTTTCCACTGTCCCCGATATACCAGATCGTTCCACTCAGGAATTAGGTTATATATGGGGCAACCTGAAGTTGCTCCATTTATGACATCACCCATTTGACAGAAAGGTGTACCACAATCCATACACCGTGCTCCCTGCCTACTTAATACGTCATCTTTAAAAGGAGCATCGTATTCTTTCCAATCATTTATTCGTAAAAGGGGATTGCGTTCATCTGCTTCTTCACGCTCATAATCCATGAATCCTGTAGTTTTTCCCATGTATACACTCTCCTTCCTTGGTTGCTTAGGAAATGTTAAATTTTATTAATGTGACGTCCAGATCCAGCGCTAAGCTGTGATGGACTTCCCTCACCACCGTACAATAAGTCCAACATCGATTCGCTTACGCTTTTGTTCTTATAATGGTAGTGCTTCTGGCTTTTCGGATTGTGTAAGCCTTGACTTTTTTTCATTTTTTGATTGAAAAGCACTCATCGCGGCTTCATCATCAGTTAAACCTTCATTCTTGTATGCCTCGATTTTTTCCAACATTAATTTATAGTCTTTTGGAATAACTTTTACGAATTCTTTCTTTGTTTCATTCCAGTTGTTTAGTACGTACGTTGCTTTTTGACTTTCTGTATAATGATAATGGTTTTGAACCATTTCTTTTATTTCCATCAACTCTTGGCCATCTGAAATAGATTCTAATTCTACCATTTCCCTGTTACACAAATGCTTAAAGGCTTCGAGGTTTTCAGTAAGAACATAAGCTGTGCCACCTGACATCCCAGCAGCAAAGTTTTTACCAACGCCGCCTAATATAACAACACGACCACCAGTCATATATTCACATCCATGGTCACCAATTCCTTCTACAACAACATTTGCACCACTATTTCGAACTGCAAATCGCTCACCAGCAAATCCATTAATATATGCTTCTCCACTCGTAGCGCCATAAAAAGCAACATTCCCTACGATGACATTATTAGATTCATAAGGTTTTGCTTCTACGGGAGATGTCACAACCACTTTTCCGCCAGACAAGCCTTTTCCTACATAATCATTAGCGTCCCCAGTTAAAAATAATGACATGCCCCTTGGAACATAAGCACCAAAACTCTGTCCTGCAGATCCCGTGAATCGTAATTTTATCAAGTCTTCAGGTAATCCAGCCTCACCATTTCGCTTCGAAATCTCACTACCTACGATTGCTCCAACGACACGATTTGTATTTTTAATAGACAACGAGAGTTCTACGTTTTCGTTTCTTTCAATAGCCGGTAGTACAAGTGGTAAAATTTCACGTAAATCTAGCGACTCATCAAGATGATGGTTTTGTTTGGTTTGACACGTTCTCGAACCATTCACCTGGTACAGTAATGTCGACAAATCTAAATGCCTTGCTTTCCAGTGTGATTTAGCTCGTTCACTAACAGCTAATACATCTGTCCTTCCAATCATTTCTTCGACCGTTCTAAAACCTAACTGTGCCATGATTTCTCTTACTTCCTGCGCAATGTAGTACATAAAATTAACAACATGATCAGGATTACCCATAAATTTTTTCCTTAGTTCCGGGTTTTGTGTTGCAATACCTACTGGGCATGTATCCACATGGCAAACCCGCATCATCACACAGCCTAGAACAACAAGAGGCGCTGTCGCAAATCCGTATTCCTCAGCACCAAGTAGTGCTGCCATAACGACATCTTTTCCAGTCATCAGCTTACCATCGGTCTCCAATACAACCCTATCTCTAAGATCATTTAACATTAACGTTTGATGTGTTTCAGCTAGACCAAGCTCCCAAGGAAGTCCTGTATGCTTAATACTTGTTTTTGGTGATGCACCTGTACCTCCATCATATCCGCTAACAGAAATGACATCAGCCTTACCCTTCGCTACACCGGAAGCAATTGTGCCAATTCCTGCCTTCGCAACTAGTTTTACACTGATACGGGCATCTCGATTGGCATTCTTTAAATCGTGAATCAATTGCGCCATATCCTCGATTGAATAAATATCATGGTGCGGCGGTGGTGATATGAGCCCTACCCCTGGTGTTGAACCACGGACTTCAGCTACCCATGGATATACTTTTTTCCCAGGCAATTGTCCACCTTCACCGGGTTTTGCACCTTGTGCCATCTTAATTTGTAATTCATCGGCATTAACGAGATAGTGGCTATTTACACCAAACCGTCCTGATGCGATTTGTTTAATAGCACTTCTACGAGAATCTCCATTTTCATCTGGTACAAATCGTCTCGGATCTTCTCCGCCTTCACCACTATTGCTTTTGCCGCCAATTCGGTTCATCGCAATAGCTAATGACTCATGTGCTTCTTTACTTAAAGAACCAAACGACATAGCCCCTGTTTTAAATCGTTTTACAATCGATTCAACAGACTCCACTTCTTCTATTGCAATTGGGGTTGTTTCCTTAAACGTAAATAAATTTCTTAGAAAATTGATGCGTTCTTCATTTGCTGCTTTTGAGTATTGTTTAAATAAATCATAATCTCCTCTACGACATGCCCATTGCAAGGTATGAATTGTTTTCGGATTAAAAGCATGGTGTTCACCGGTTTTTCTCCATTGAAAATCACTTCCCGAATCAAGTGTTTGATCAACATCATTTGCATAGGCAGCATTGTGTCGTTTTATCGCTTCATCAGCAATCGTATCCAAGTCAATACCACCTAATTGTGTGGCAGTTCCAGTAAAATAACGATCAACCACAGCTTTACTAATTCCAATTGCTTCAAATATCTGAGCTCCACGATAGCTTTGGATTGTGGAAATACCCATTTTAGACATTACTTTAACAACGCCTTCTGTTATCCCCCGAATATATTTACCAACTACATCCTGATAACTTAATGCCAAATTGTTTTCTTTAATCGTATGACTCAACGTTGCATATGCCAGATATGGATTGATAGCATTTACTCCATATCCAATTAAGGTAGCAAAATGATGAACCTCTCTCGCTTCACCAGTTTCAGCAATAATACTTACCTTCGTACGGCTACCTTGTCTAACAAGATGCTGATGCAGGGCACTTACAGCTAAGAGTGACGGAATCGCAACTGCCTCCTCATCCATATTTCGATCTGACAGAACGAGAATACTTACACCTTCTGCAATTGCCTCCTCAGCCTGTTGAGATATCTGTTCAAGTGCACCTTCAAGATCTTCATAAAATAACGTATCAATTGTCTTACTCTTAAACCCAGGGTAACTATCCGATTTCAAGAGTCTTAATTGCCGATTTGAAATGATTGGCGTATCCACTTGAAGTCTACGGCAATTCGTTTGATCCGGATGCAAAATATTTCCTTCAGGTCCTAACAGACTAGTGGTAGATGTAACGAGTTGTTCACGATATGCATCGATCGGAGGGTTCGTTACCTGTGCGAATAACTGCTTAAAGTATGAAAATAATGATTGAGGATAGTCTGATAGTACTGCTAATGGAACATCATTCCCCATTGCACCAATGGGATCTTTTTCATCCGTTACTAAAGGAATTAGATATTTATGAACATCCTCATACGTATATCCAAACGCTTTTTGTCGTGTCACTAAATTGTCAAAAGGATTTTCCTCTAACATTTCTACTTTATTTTTTAATTTTACAAGCTGATCATCTAACCATTGACGGTACGGCTCGTCATTAGCCATTTCCGTTTTAATTTCATCATCCGAAATAATCCGTCCTTCTTCCAAATTCAGTAAAAGCATTTTTCCTGGACTTAACCGGTCTTTATACAAAATGTTGTCCTCTTCAATATCAACGACTCCTACTTCTGAAGAAAAAATCAGATAGTCGTCCTTCGTCACATAATACCGTGCTGGTCGTAATCCATTTCGATCCAAAATGGCACCTATTTGCTTGCCGTCCGTGAATGAAATAGTCGTTGGTCCATCCCAAGGCTCCATAAGCGAACTATGATATTCATAAAAAGCTTTCTTCTCCTCCGACATATGCGGATTTTTAACCCAGGGCTCAGGGATCAGCATCATGGCTGCATGTGCAGGCTTTCTACCGGCCAAAACAAAAAATTCCAAGGCGTTATCTAATATGGAAGAATCGCTTCCATCTGCATTTAGGATTGGCAGTACTTTTTTCAAGTCATCACCGAAGGCATCGGAAATAAACTGTTCTTCACGAGCTCTCATCCAATTGATATTCCCTCGTAACGTGTTGATTTCACCGTTATGCATTAAATAACGATTCGGATGCGCCCTTTCCCAGCTTGGAAATGTATTTGTACTGAATCGTGAATGTACCATCGAAAAAGCAGACACAAAATCTGCGTCTTGTAAATCAATGTAGAAAGCATCTAATTGTTCTGGAAGTAATAACCCTTTATATACAATCGTTTGGCTCGAAAGGCTGGTAAAGTAAAAACCCTCTTCTCTTTCTGAAGCCACTTTTTCCGCTTGCTTGCGAATGATATATAACTTGCGCTCAAATTCTAGATCTTCTTTGATCGTCGGACTAGCGCCAATGAATACTTGGCGGATTACAGGACAGCTTTCTTTTGCCTTATTTCCGACTTTTCCGACATTTACAGGTACAGTTCTCCATCCAAGTACTGTTTGACCTTCTTGTTTTATAAAGTTATTAATTTGCGCTTCCGCTTCTTCGCGATAGCTATCTTCATTTGAGAAAAAAATCATGCCAACGCCGTAGCGTCCTTTTTCAGGCAAGTTCATCTCCGAACAAACTTTATAAAAAAATGCATGAGGGATTTGAACCATCAATCCTGCTCCGTCCCCTGTTAATGGATCACTACCATGTCCACCACGGTGATCTAGTTTACAGAGCATGTGTAATCCTTTTTGAACAATATCGTGAGTCGGAACTCCATTTATATGTGCGTATAAGCCGATTCCACATGCATCATGTTCAAATTCTGGGTGGTATAGGCCCTGAGCTTCAGGTATTTGATTATAACTCATATATATCCCTCCCATTAATGTCGGTAAATTCCGTAAATACTGTGTATTATTAATTATAGGTTTTCAAATTAATCTAAACAATATATAATTTAGATTAAAACAATCTCTTTTTGAGATGAATGGTGGGAATACACAATGGAACTGCGTCAATTACGCTATTTTATGGAAGTTGCAGAACGTGAACATGTTTCAGATGCAGCGGTTCACTTGCACGTTGCTCAATCGGCAATCAGCAGACAAATTGCTAATTTAGAAGGGGAACTTGGCGTTTCATTATTTGAACGAGAAGGAAGAAATATTAAATTAACACAAATCGGAAAAACATTTTATAACCATTGCGAAATCGCAATGAAAGCTATTGATAACGCCAAAAAACAAATCGATGAACATTTAGACCCTGAACGTGGAACAATTAAAATTGGATTCCCAACGAGTTTGTCTAACCACCTGCTACCAAATGTTATCTCGGCTTTTAAAAATGAATATCCCAACGTTTCGTTTCATTTACGACAGGGGTCTTATTCTTTTTTGATTGATTCGGTTAAAAAAAGTGAAATCGATGTTGCTTTTCTAGGTCCGGTCCCCAAAGAAGACCCTGAGATTGAAAGCCATATTCTGTTTACTGAAAATATTTTAGCGCTTTTACCATTAACTCATCCTTTGGCAGAAAGGAAAAGTCTGTATCTTACCGATTTAAGAAATGATGAATTTGTTAGCTTCCCAAAAGGGTTTATACTGGAAAAAATAATTATCGATGCATGTAAACAGGTTGGATTTGAACCGAAAATCTCTTCAGAGGGAGAAGATTTGGACGCCATCAAAGGACTTGTTTCTGCTGGTATTGGCGTTACCCTCTTGCCAGAAAGTACATTTCACGAATCAACACCGAGGATGACGGTTAAAATTCCTCTTGAGATACCTGAGGTGAGAAGAACGGTTGGTGTTATTAAACAAAAAAACAAAACGCTGGCTCCATCTGAAAAGGTGTTCTATTCGTTTGTGAAGGAGTTTTTCTCAAGGTTACAGCGATTTCAGTGAGTTTTGTTTTGCTTTACCACTTCTTTTTGCATGTTATCGATCCCCTTTTGTACCAAAACTAGGGGAGGCATGATGACTCCCCCCTTTTAAATAGCTACACTATTTTTGACTTAATACCCCTTTGTCAGCTTTTCTAAAATTCGGCTGACGCTTCTCTTTAAACGCTTGAACGCCTTCTCGATGATCTTCTGTAGAAACGACTGTCGCTTGTGTAATACGTTCCTGTTCAAGAACTTCATCAAGGCTTGAAGTGAGAGATTGATCGGCAATCTTCTTTATAAAACCATACGCCTTTGCAGGACCATCTGCAATTTTAGCAGCAAATTCATTTACCTTTACTTCAAATTCATTTAATGGATAAACATGATTAATAATACCTAAAGAGTGGGCTTCGTCAACCGTGATTGGTTCTGCACTGAATAATAACTCTTTAGCACGGTATGGTCCGATTAACCTCGGTAGAAAATACAACCCGCCACCATCAGAAATTAAGCCAACTTTAGAAAAACTTAAGACAAATTTACTTCCTTCTGCGGCTAGGATCATATCACATGCCAATGCAAGATTAAACCCAGCACCTGCAGCAAATCCATGTACAGTGGCAATGATTGGTTTTTCCAAATCCCTCATCGAACGAATTAACTCATTTAATTCACCAATATGCTCATATGTCTCGATTGCACTTGCTTCACCCATTGTTTTTACATCTCCTCCAGCACTGAATGAACGACCTGAACCTGAGATGGTCACGACACGAATCGTTTCATCATGTTTAGCCCGTTTTATCGCATTTTTTAATCCTATGATCATTTCAGGGCTAAAGGCATTTAAACTATCTGGGCGATTCAAGGAAAGATGCATTACACCTTCGTTAACTTTGATCAATAAATGGTCATTTTCTTTCTGTTCCATAATTGTTTCTCCTCCAATGTTAGCTATAATAAAGCTATTTACCGATATTTTTGTCTGGTATTTACGGATAGATAATTCATCATTTAGTAGGCATGGTTGGCCATTTTACTTTTTAGATTATCTCGTAACACTTCTGGAATTATTTTCGTCTTTTGCTCCACATTATTAAAACAAACAATCGTAGCAAAAGCCTGGGCAACAACTAAACCTGTATCTGCATTTGTGAATACATGCTTGACACTAAAACTTTTCGTTCCTATCTTGGCGACATTCGTGGAAACTATTAGTGTTTCACCAGCATATGTCTATGCTACATAATCACATTTGGTAGAGACTAAAAAAAGATAAATACGAATGCTTTTGGTCTTCACCGATCCCAATATCCTTGAAGCATTTTTTTCGATCCTCCTCAAGGTACAAATTGCTTGTATTATTAACGTGACCAGCAGCGTCTGTTTCAATAAATCGGCATATACCTCAAATTTCATGTGATGCTGTCATCATTTCCCCCTCCATCTGATAATTACGGATTAACATCCTCACTCACGTTCAATAATAGTTGCGATTCCCTGACCCCCACCAATACAAGCGGTAATTAGAGCATATCGACCTTTTGACCGTTTTAATTCATAGACAGCTTTTGTTACAAGAATAGCTCCTGTTGCACCTAGTGGATGACCATGTGCAATCGCTCCACCGTTAACGTTTATCTTTTCTGGATCCATTTCAAGCTCACGATCGCAGGCAATCACTTGGGCGGCAAAAGCTTCGTTAATTTCAATAATATCCATATCATATAAACTAAATCCGGCTTTTTCCATGACCTTTTTTGTAGCTGGAACAGGTCCAATTCCCATGATATTAGGATCAACACCAGCTACCGCTGATGCTCGAATAGTGGCTAACGGAGTAACGCCTAATTCGTCCGCCTTTTCTCTCGACATGACGACAAGGGCGGAGGCAGCATCATTTAAACCAGAACTATTTCCAGCTGTTACAGTACCACCTTGAAGAAAGGCTGGCCGTAGCTTTGCTAATCCTTCTTTTGTCGTTTCTGGACGTGGGTGTTCGTCCTTTTTAAATAAAATTGGTTCCCCTTTTCGAACAGGAATAGTGATTGGAACTATTTGTTCGTCAAAACGAGCTTCTTCCATGGCTCTAGCCATTCTTTGCTGACTCCGAAGGGCAAATTCATCTTGTGCTTCTCTTGTAATTTGATATTTTTTCACCAAATTTTCTGCTGTAATTCCCATCGGGGGATTCCCTATTTCTTCTGGTGAAAGCTGAGACTTTCGAAACTTTGGTAGTGCTGAACTATATGCTTTCTCAGCACGATCCAATAGGTATGGCGCACGGCTCATGCTTTCTATTCCACCAGCAATATATACATCCCCATCCCCTGCATTAATCGCTTGAGCGGCCAAGTTAACTGCGTTAATTCCAGAACCACATTGGCGATCAATCGTTAATCCAGGTAAATCTATTGACAATCCTGTCTGCAAAGCTGTTAACCGTGCGATGTTTCCCCCACCACTTAAAACATTTCCCAGAATAACATCATCGATTAACTGTGGATCCATGTTTAACCGTTTGATGGCTTCTTTTATTACTTCCGCTCCAAAAATATGTGCTGGTACAGAGGCTAAGGCACTTCCTTGCCTGCCTATTGGTGTTCGAACAGCTGATACAATAACAGCATCTCTTTTCATAAAATTTTACATCCCTTTTTATTGATATTTTTTAAAGTTAATCTTTCCTTTAATAACTTCTTTTTCATCTTGATTAACCGCCATCACTTTAAAAATCATGTGCGTCACACTTGAATCCTGCACTACTGCCTTGAGCGTCACCACATCCTCAAGAAAAACCATACCGGAAAACCGTATCGTATAATCTTGAATAAAACCATCTTCTAAATATGGTGTGAAAAGTTTGGATAAGTTGCCCATCGTCCACATTCCATGGGCAATAATTCCAGGCAATCCCGCTTTCGTTGCTTCCTTATCTATCGTGTGGATTGGATTAAAATCTCCAGAAGCACCCGCGTATTTAATTAAATCAATTCTAGATACAGGTTTAAGTGTTATCTCTTCAAGTGAGTCGCCTGTTTGTAAATCCATTAAACGTTTCATCGGACCAGTTCCTTTCTTACAGTTTCAGTTATAATAACAACCTGTTTTTCCGTAAATATGGTATTCTCTTCTGAATCCTCACCATATCTTTTTAAAATAATAAAACCCATTAAGCCATTACCACCATTTTTCTCATAATAATCCGCTACCTCCATGTAACAGTAAATCTCTTCACCTACTAGTAATGGTCTTTCATAATGATAGGTTTGTTCCCCATGTATTAGCCCTTTGTTAGGAAGGTATAATTCATCAATCGTCCCGTATTCAAAGACACGAGGAAATGTTGGTGGTGCAATATTTTGTCCATATCTTGATTCTTTTCCAAACACTTCATCAATAAAGATAGGATGTGAATCACCAATTGATTCAGCAAATTTCTTTACCATACCACGCTCCACGATATTTTTAACTTTATCGGATCGTTTTCCTATCACTTCGTTAAACATACTTATCCACCCCTTTAAGATTTAATAGATTAATCTTTTGGTCCTCCAGCAACATAGATTACCTGCCCATTAACAAACGAAGACTCCTCATCAGCAAAAAAGGCTACAGCGTTCGCAATATCAGCGGGCTTACCACTTCGACCAACAGGGATGGTGCTGACACTAGCTTTTACCAGCTCCTCAAACGGAACACCAATCCGTGCTGCTGTTTCTTTCGTCATTTCCGTTTCAATAAATCCTGGTGCAACCGCATTTACCGTAATTCCAAATTTACCAAGTTCTATGGCAAGGGTTTTGGTTAAACCTTGTAACCCTGCTTTAGCCGTTGCATAGTTGGATTGCCCACGGTTACCAAGAGCCGAAGTTGATGACGTATTAATGATTCGTCCATATTTATTATCTACCATGTATTTTTGGGCAGCACGGGCAGCATTAAATGATCCGTTTAGATGGACATCCATTACTTGCTGCCAATCACTATCCGTCATTTTGAATAAAAGATTATCCCGTATAACCCCTGCATTATTGACTAGAATATCAAGAGATCCGAATGCCGCAACAGCTTCTTCCATAGCTGTTTCTACTTCATTTGTATCAACGACATTTGCTGTTTTAGCAAAAATTTCAAAGCCTTGACTTTCAAATTCTTTTACTGTTTCACTAAGGGCTTCTTCATTGATATCAATGATTGCTACTTTTGCTCCTTCTTCAGCGAATTTCTGAGCGACACCTTTGCCGATTCCTCTACTACCACCTGTAATAAAAGCTACTCTTCCCGCAAATCTGTCTGTCATTATAAATTCCTCCTGTTTTAATATTTTGTTTATCTTCCTATTTTTTGTGGCAATGTAAGCCTGGTTTAGCTCTAAAAATGGCGCTTGCACTTTGTTCTTTATATAAATTGTCCTAATTTAACATTTCCTTTTAATAGATTTCTAGAAATAATTAATCGCTGAATTTCATCTGTACCATCGTAAATTCTCCATAATCTTGCCTCACGGTACCAACGTTCAATTGGTAATTCCTTTGTGTACCCCATTCCACCATGAATTTGGAGAACACGATCTACTACTCTATTTCCCATATTAGATCCATACAATTTAGCCATTGATGCTAAATGACGGTTGTCTTCCCCTTGATCAAGGGTGAATGCAGCATTTAATACAATCCATTTAGCAGCCTCAATTTCAACTGCTGAATCGGCGATCTGCCACTGAATCGCTTGCCTGTCAGCGATCGGCTTTCCAAATGTTTCACGCTCCTTCGAATAATCAATGGCCATTTGTAATAACCGTTCGGCAGAACCAACTGCCCGTGCCCCCACTACCCATCTTGCAAAACCAATCCACTCTAAGCCAAGATCATAGCCACCATGTATTTCTCCTAGAATATTCTCCTCAGGAACTCGAACATTATCAAAAACTAGCCCAGCTGGTCCCCATTCTCCCATTGTATGAATATATTCCGATTTCCACCCCATATCTCGATCAACAATAAAACAGGTAACGCCCTCTCTTCCTGTGCGTTGATGACTTTCTTTATCCGTTACAGCAATGACCATAACGAAATCAGCTTCATTTCCACCGGTAATAAAAGTCTTTTCTCCATTGACAACCCATTCATTTCCGTCCTTCACAGCTGTCGTTTTTATATTTCTAGTATCAGATCCTGCACCAGGTTCAGTCATCGCAAAACAAGATTTTTTATCACCATTAATAGTTGGCCTTAAATACTTTTCCTTCTGTGCTTCGTTACCATAATAAAGAATATTGTCTGCTGAACCCCCGAATTCAAATGGAACAAACGTTTTTGAAACTTCCATTAACACGATCGCCAACATCATTTGGCCAATATCTGCACCTCCATATTCAGTAGGTGTATTAATCCCCCAAAAACCAGCATTTTTGGCCTTCAACTGAAGTTCTCTCTTTTTTTCTTGGGATAGACTAGGTCTACCTTCCCGCTCATTTCTTAGCACTTCATTTTCAAGTGGGATTAATTCCTTTTCTACAAATTTCCGGATTGTTTGTTGCACCATTTTTTGCTCGTCTGTTAAGCGTAAATACATATCAACCACTCCTGTTCTTTTTTTGTACTACATTATCCATACTAACTGGTGAGTATGTTTAGTTGAAAAAGGAAGGAAAAACTTTCATAGCGAACCAAAACCCCTGACATTTTTTCTGCTTTTGCTTGGTCCATAACCATGAAGCCATCTTTGAATCCTAAGTCTTTCGCCTGTTTAATCACAAGGACAGACGGTTCGGATGGCCCTCAGCTACAATAGTTTTCCCATCCACTAATCGTGGAATAACGGATAGTAATCCCTGCTGATTTACAAACGTGATATCATCTTGTCGTTCATAGTGTACAAGCATCTGCCCTACACGGGAATTACAAAGAACATCCTTGCCTTCTACATTTTCATAAAATAGTTTCGCTGCTAATGCACTGTCCGTTAAATCTGTATAATCACCGTATTCGTTAACGAGTTGATGGATAAAATATCCTGCACCAAAAAAATCTTCGATGCAAAATTTGTTTTTCGATCCGGCACAAACAACAACAATTGTTTCATTATCATACGTTTCTACGATCTGTTTACTTACTGCCTTTCCATTTAATAACGATGCAATATAAACTTCTTTCGCGGATGCTGCTTTTCTTATTGCTACTGTTCCATTTGTTGTTGACAGCACTACCGTTTTCCCTGCCACATGTTCTTTTAATGCCAATGGGGCAGGGTCCAGGAATCCATCAATTGTTTTTCCGTCATATTCCCCAACAAGGGAAACATCCTCCTGGAAGAATTTTTTTGCTTCCCGTAAAGCTTCTGCTTCATCCATTACAGGAACCACACACTCCGCTCCATAGTCAAGACACGCTGTGATTGTCGAAGTCGCAAGTAACACATCAAACACAACTGTGATTTTACTGTCATCCATTTGTACTGAATCAATTTCTTCCTTTTTTAATAAAAGATGAATTTTCATCATTCACACACCTTTGGCAGAATGCAGTGCATATTGAATTAAATTTGCAACAAATTGATTAAAATGAGCAAATCTAGCATCATTGGTCTGCCCATTATGATAACGGTAATAAATTTGCTGGCAAATCACGGCAAGTTTAAAATAGGCAAAGGTAAGATAAAAATGGATAGTCGACACATCTCTCCCACTTTTTCTAGCATAGTCTTCCAAAAATTCTCTTCGTGAAAAAAACCCTTTCTTGACCGTTACAGATGGCTTTCCAAGTCCTTTTTTCAGCTGTTCGGGATCATCAGCTTCAATCCAGTAGCTTAAAGCCGCTCCAACATCTGCTAACGGATCCCCTACCGTTGTCATTTCCCAATCAAACAGACCGATCAACTTACTAAAATCCTCGGAGAACATGGCATTATTCACCTTATAATCATAGTGAATAATAGTTGGTTGTGGCGACACCGGAATATTATTTTGCAGCCATTTTGTTAATTGATTAACACCTGCGACCTTCTCCGTTTTTGCCCGTTCATATCGCTTAATCCAACCAAACACCTGGCGTTCCATAAACCCATCTGGCTTGGAGACGTTTACTAGTTCCGTTTGATTGTAATCAACTTGGTGTAGATCTACCAATTTATCAACCATTAACTCAGAAATTTTTCTCCCTAATGCCGGGCTATACTCGATGCCCTCCGGAAACTTTGAATCTAGTACAATCCCTTTTCTACGTTCCATAATAAAAAATGTGCTTCCAACAATCTGTTCATCCTCAGAAAAAACATATGGCTTTGGTGCAGTTGGATAGAGAGGATGCAAACTCGATAGAATCGTATATTCCCGTTTCATATCGTGTGCTTTAGGGGCAACTGGTCCAAGTGGTGGCCGCCGTAACACTGCCTCCCATGACCCAATCCGTAATAGATATGTTAAATTCGAATGGCCAGCACCAAATTGTTCAATTTCCATTGTCCCACTAGGGATGCCCTCAATATTTTCATGGACAAATTGTTGTAGTATTTTTTTATTAAGCTCCTCCCCTTCTCTAACGTTTATCGTATCGCTAAACGAAGATTTCATTGATGTTCTCTCCTCTCACACCAAATGCATATGGTCTTGTAATGTTACTTTGAATGCTTCTGGAAGTTGGGCTGGTTTTTGATTCAAAATATCGAAGTAAACAATGGTCACTTCTCCTTTTGCGATCATATTACCGGATTTCTTGTCTGACATTTCACTACCCAATGTAAAACTCGTCCTCCCGATTTTTTGTACGGTTGTTTTAATATCCAGTATCTGTCCAAAGTACCCTTGCCTGATAAAATCGCATTTTGCCGAAACAAGCATAATTGTAAATTCACTATTGCTGACATCTATACCTAGTTTCTGTAAAAAATCCAGTCGCGCTACTTCCATGTACGTAAAATAACTCGCATTATTAATGTGACCTAACATATCTGTTTCACTAACACGCACTTTAATTTCCAATTTCCACTCACTCCCTGGACCTTTATCATGGTAAGTATCACCCATCGTTGTTTTCGCACACATACTAATCGGCAGGTATATTAACACTATTCTGAAATTTTATTCTTTATAACTATCAGTATCAACAGATAGTTATTTATTTTATTCTATTGTATCCCGGTTAAAATCATATCAGCGTATATTTTTACCAATTCCTGTGGTGATACTTCTCCTTCAGGTCTAAACCAATTATAGCTCCAATTCGTAACCCCTAATATACCGAACGTAATCATATCCACTCTTAGATCTTCCTTAAACTCACCTTGATCAATCCCTTTCCGTATAACATTTTCAACATTTAAGCGGAATTGTTCTCTTTTTTGTTTAATTTTTTCAATGTTATCATCGGCAAGATGCCTTACTTCACGGGTATATACACGGGCACTTGGACCATTATTTGCAATATCAGTGATTAACAATCGTATAATTTGGACTATCTTCTCTTTTTGCTTAATAGCATCATTATGAATAATGCGCCCCTGACGTTCTAACAGATTTGTAATGTATGCATCATGAATATCCATGAGCAATTGCTCTTTACTGGAAAAATAATAATAAAATGTACCCTTTGTTACCCCAAGTACGTCCACGATATCCTGGATGGATGTTGCACTAAAACCTTTTTTTTCAAAAAGCAAAATACTAGTTTCCGTAATTTTATCCTTCATATGCTTTAACCTCGCTAGTTTCTGATAATTATCCTATTTTAATTTATCACAATCTATCAGTATTCATCTATTAAAAAGCGTGTGATCCACCATCAACAGCTAAAATATCACCACTTACAAAATCAGATGCCTTAGAGGCTAAAAATAATGCTGCTCCTTTTAAATCGGAGTCATTTCCTAAGCGATTTAATGGTGTTCCTTCTAAAATTTTATCATGCCCATTTTCCAGCAGCCCACGAGACATTTTTGTTGGGAAAAATCCCGGTGCAATTGCATTTACATTGATATTATATTGTCCCCATTTAACAGCCAAATCCTTCGTGAACGTCATAACTGCCCCCTTACTTGTATTATAGCCAATCGTGTCCATGTACCGTGGATCTGTTCCACCAAATCCAGCAACCGAAGCGATGTTGATGATTTTCCCTTTGTTCTGTTTAATCATTGTTTTCCCTACTTCTTGACTCATTAAAAATGTTCCGGTTATATTAACGTTGATAACCTTTTGCCATGCTTCAAGAGGCATTTCCGAAGCTCGCGCCCCCCAAGTGGCTCCACTATTATTAACTAAAATATCTATGGAACCAAAGTGGTCAACTGTCCCCTCAACAACTTTTTTGACATCATCTGGATTCGATACATCACATGTAAAAGCTAACGAATCAACTCCCAGTTTTTTCAATTCCTCACTCATTTTTTCACAAGCTTCTAATTTCCTTGAACAGATCACAACATTAGCACCTGCCTCTGCAAACCCTTGTGCAATTTGCGCACCTAGGCCACGTCCACCTCCTGTAACAATTGCAGTTTTTCCTTCTAATTTAAATAAATCTAGTACACTCATTTTAAAATCCCCTCTTTTTTATATTTTCGAAGCTCTAATTTAGCAATTTGTCTGCGGTGTACTTCATCTGGACCATCTGCAAGTCTAAGTGTCCTTGCATTTGCCCAATGATTTGCAAGGGTAAAATCGTCACTTACCCCTGCTCCACCATGTGCCTGAATTGCCCGGTCAATTACTTTTAATGCCATATTCGGTGCGACAACTTTGATCATCGCAATCTCTGCCTTTGCTTCTTTATTACCAACCGTGTCCATCATATATGCAGCTTTTAGCGTTAATAATCGTGCTTGTTCGATATCGATTCGTGCATCGGCAATCCATTCTTGTACAACACCTTGTTCCGCCACCTTTTTACCAAATGCAACCCGATTTTGAACGCGCTTACATAAATCCTCAAGTGCTTGCTCTGCAGCACCGATTAGACGCATACAATGATGGATTCGACCAGGTCCAAGTCTGCCTTGTGCAATAGCAAATCCTTTTCCTTCTCCCCAAAGCATATTTTCTGCTGGTACTCGCACATTATCATAAATGATTTCTGCGTGACCATGTGGTGCATCATCATAGCCAAACACTGGAAGCATTCGTTCAATAGTAACGCCAGGTGTATCTAACGGAACCAAGATCATTGACTGTTGCTCATGCTTAGCTGCTGTTGTATCACTTTTTCCCATTACAATCGCAATTTCACAGCGTGGATCCCCTGCACCCGAGGACCACCATTTTCGCCCATTGATAACATACTCATCACCATCTCTAACTATACTAGATTGAATATTAGTTGCATCACTTGAAGCAACATCAGGTTCTGTCATCGAAAAACATGAACGAATCTCTCCAGCTAGAAGGGGCTCAAGCCACTGTTTTTTTTGTTCTTCCGACCCATAACGAGCTAAAACCTCCATATTTCCTGTATCTGGTGCACTACAATTAAACACCTCAGGTCCTATCATGGATCTCCCCATTATTTCACAAAGCGGTGCATATTCCTGGTTGGTTAAACCAGCTCCATATTCACTTTCTGGCAAAAATAAATTCCATAATCCTGCCGCTTTAGCCTTCTGCTTCATTTCTTCCATAATAGGAGGGATCGCAGTCCATCGACTTGCCTGCTGATTTAATTGTTCTTTGTAAACCTTCTCATTTGGATACACGTGTTCTTCCATAAAGTCAGTTAACTTTTCCTTCAATTTTAATACCTTTTCAGAATACGAAAAATCCATCTTCTTCCCCCCAAACAATCTTATTTCACTAACCTACCGGATAGTATATTCAGAATCTTTAGTATTTATTATAGCAAACAAAACTATAATTGCAACAAATTTCTGTTTATTATATCTCGCATTTCCTGACATCGTCTATTCAAAAGTTATTCAGAACAAACTCCTTGTCATGAAGAAACATGGAATCTTCATTTTAAAAGATGCCTATAACTTGTAGGGGGTTCTCCAAGTTATAAGCACCTTATGAATGAAAACAATGTGTATATTAGAAACTGTTTTAGTCGATGATGTTTCTTCATTTTCTAGGATAGGAATAAGTAATTACTTTACAAACAAACGATCCGTTTGTCTTTTACCCGGATGATGATTCTGCAGTTGATCACCAAGCCCAAATAAGTTGTCTCTTAACGAATTTCCTGCATATTCCTTTTGAACCAATCCTCTTTCCTGTAATATTGGAACAACATATTCAATGAAGTCTTTAAACGTACCCGGAGTTATTGCATAGGCAATATTAAAGCCATCAACCCCTGCTTCGGTTACCCATTCTTCCATTGTATCGGCAACTTGTTCAGGTGATCCGACTGTGTAAGCACTCATCCCGCCAATTCCTACAAAATTTTTGATTTCTTCAACCGTCCATTGTTTGTCCGG
The DNA here is from genome assembly GCF_900187325.1 of Virgibacillus ndiopensis. Taxonomy (GTDB): domain Bacteria; phylum Bacillota; class Bacilli; order Bacillales; family Amphibacillaceae; genus Virgibacillus_E; species Virgibacillus_E ndiopensis. Next base: position 32,635 of record NZ_FZMZ01000004.1, read on the forward strand.
GTCAATTTTGGTGAAACCTTCCAATGCTGATCGAATGGAGTCATTCTCGATATAATCTAGTACTTGATCAGAGTCGTACCCGGATAAATCAATTCCAGTCCAACCACCGAATAAGGCAAGTACTCCTTCATGACTAATATGTTGTTTATATTCTTCATATTTTGCATTAGCCTCTTCTTCGTTTTTGCCAACAATAGGTGTAAACATCGTAAGAATTTTAACCTCATCTTGGGACCTACCTGTTTTTGCTATATCATGCCGCAATCGTCTGACCGTCTCTTTAGCCACGTTCAATGTCGGTGCACCAATGAATACACATTCCGCATTTTTTGCAGCAAATGCACGACCTTTTGTAGATGCTCCAGCCTGATATAGAACTGGTGTCCGTTGCGGAGATGGTTCACTTAAGTGGGCACCCGGAACTTTAAAATATTTCCCGTCATGTTGAATATCATGTACTTTGTTTGGATCAGTGTATACGCCATTCTCTTTATCCAATTTTACAGCATCATCTTCCCAGCTTTCTTCCCACAGCTTGTAGCAAACTTCCAAATACTCGTCAGCTAAATCATAACGCTCATCATGCTTCAATTGGTCTTCCAATCCCATATTTAAGGCAGCACTTTTAAGATATGACGTAACTATGTTCCAACCGACACGCCCTTTTGTTAGATGATCAAGTGTCGACATCCGGCGGGCAAATGGATATGGATGCTCATGCGTGACAGAAGCTGTGACGCCAAATCCAAGATGTGCCGTTACCGCTGACATTAACGGAACAACTAATAATGGATCATTAACTGGTGATTGAGCGCCTTGACGTACTGCGGCATCTCTTGACCCCCTATACACATCATACGTACCTAGCACATCAGCTATAAACACTGCATCGAAGCGCCCTTTTTCCAATAGTTTAGCAAGATCTATCCAATATTCACTATCTTTATAACGATGTGATTCATCATCTGGGTGTGTCCATAGGCCAGGTGATTGATGACCTGCACAGTTCATATCAAACGCATTCAAATAAATCCTGTCTTTCTCCATATTAGTTTTGCCTCCTCATTTACTTGTTTAGTATGAAGGTAATACTATTGCATCCTGGTTATTTACCAATTCGATAAAGTAATAAAGTTGCTTTTTCGTACGTCCCAAAATTCCCACATCAACGATTGGATTTTCTTTATGTTTGTCGATTTGACTATCAAGCAGGTAGAGACCTTTTAAGTTATATCCTTTCAACGTTGCTAAAACTGGTTTCAATGTATATTCAATTGCTAATAAATGTGACATACTTCCACCAGTCATTAACGGAAGTACTGGTGTGTGCTGTAATATATCCTGCGGCAATACATCAAGCAATGCCTTGAGTACCCCTGAATAAGCACCTTTGTACACTGGGGAACCGACAACAACTCCTTGCGCATTCTGAATGGAGGATGCAATTTCGTTTATAGCTGGGCTATCATATTTTCCTAAAAACAGATCCTCATATGGTACATCTTTAACAGAAATATGGGTCACTGAAAAATGCTCCTGCTCAAGTAATGACCCTAAATATTTCAACACTTTCTCTGACCTGGAAAATTCAGAAGGACTTCCTGATAAAACAACAATTTCTCTCATGTTGATCATCCTTTCTCAAGTTCATTTATATACATTACTAAGAACAAATTCGTTATTCTGCTTAATCGTACACATTTTCCATTAAAATAACCCCCTTTTCTTTTCGAGAAAAGAGGGTTACATGAAATGGTAACGAATAATTGCCGCTCTTATCTCCCAAGAATTACTTCCCGCTGGATTTAGCACCTTTCTAACATTGTCAGAGGTTGCTGAAGCTTCACAGGGCCAGATCCCTCAGCTTCTCTTGATAAGATTATTTAATTTTAATATATAGTTTATTCCAATTAATCCGATAAATCAAGTGCGAATTGAAAAATATTCAAAAATATTTTTCTTGTAAAATCTAGTGTTTCTATATACGATAAGAAAGCAACATATATGCAATCATATAGCTGGAGGCTAGTCATGGAACAAGGAATTATTGTTCAAAAAGTGTTAAATAACAACGTCGTAATTGCGGCGCATCCAACCTACAAAGAGGTTGTCCTAATCGGAAAAGGAATTGGTTTTGATCGAAAAAAAGGTGATTTGGTTCCCTTGGACATTGCCGATAAAACATTTTTATTAAAAAATGAACATGAAAAAGAACAATATGTCAATTTACTAAATTATATTGATAAAGAAATTATTGATTTTATGAATGATGTTTTGTTCTATATAGAAGAAAGAATTGGACAGGATTTAAATGAGCACATTCATGTAGCACTTACCGACCACATAACATTTGCTATTAATCGTGTACACAAAAACATACATTTTTCGAACCCTTTTTTATTTGAAATTGAATCGCTTTATCCAAAGGAATATCTGGTGGCAAAAGAAGTAGTAGAAATGCTTAACACTAAATTTGCGATTACATTCCCTGAAGGCGAAATCGGATTCATTGCATTACATATTCATAGTGCTGTCACAAATAAATCGATCAAAGATATTAATCAGCATCATAAGTTAATTACCCAACTTATTCAAGTGATCAAAGATAGCCTGGAAATAACAATAGAGAAAGGCAATGTAAATTATAATCGTTTGATCCAACATCTTCATCGTACAATTGAGCGTGTACATCTTGATGAAAAGTTAGGGAAACAAAATAATTTAGCAAATATGTTGAAAAAAACATATCCCTTATGCTATAATCTCGCTTGGAAGTTAATAAAGGTAATGCAGAAAGAATTAAACAGGGAAGTTAATGAGACAGAGGCTTTATATTTAACCATACATCTACAACGATTAACAAATAATATATAATTACGTGTTACTAATTCGATCAGGCATGAGTAATAAGTGTTTTATTTGGTCACTATACGAGTATGTCCCTCGTTTGACCGAAATAGCCTTTTACTCATGCCTTTTTATTTGTCTTTTTTATTCATCTTTCTTTTCTGAATTACCAAAAATAAAGGAGGAAAACGTTCATGTCGAATATATTTGGAACGTTACAAAAAGTTGGTAAAGCATTAATGTTACCGGTTGCATTATTGCCTGCCGCTGGTATTTTACTCGCGCTTGGTACAAGCTTTGCTCAAGAGTCATGGATAGATAAATTTCCATGGTTCGGCAATCCCGCTGTACTGACAGTTTTAGAAGTAATGGAAGAATCAGGTGGAATTATTTTTGATAATTTACCATTACTATTTGCAGTTGGTGTCGCAATCGGCCTAGCTGGTGGCGATGGTGTTGCTGGACTCGCTGCTATTATTGGTTACTTAATTATGAACGTTACAATGGGGGTTTTTGCCAATGTAACACCGGAAATGGCTACCAACGATCCGGCATATGCTCAAGTATTGGGGATAGATACATTACAAACCGGGGTATTTGGAGGTATCATTGTTGGTATACTCGCCTCATTTATGTATCGAAAGTTCTTTAAAATTGAATTACCACAGTTTTTAGGATTCTTTGCGGGAAAACGCTTTGTTCCAATCATTACAGCCCTTTCCGCTCTAATTCTCGGTATCATCATGGTATTTATATGGCCATATGCACAAAATGGCTTGAATACATTATCATACGTAATGCTAGAAACAAACCGAACCGTCTCCACATTCGTATTTGGTGTAATTGAGCGTGCATTAATCCCATTTGGATTGCATCATATTTTTTACTCTCCATTCTGGTATGAATTTGGTCAGTATACTAATGCTGCCGGAGAGTTAATTCGTGGAGATCAGGCAATATTTTTTGAACAACTTAAAGATGGCGCGGAATTAACAGCAGGTAATTTTATGACAGGGAAATTTCCTTTCATGATGTTCGGTCTTCCCGCTGCAGCACTTGCAATTTATCACACAGCCAAGCCTGAACGTAAAAAAGTCGTAGCAGGCATTATGGGATCTGCTGCATTAACATCTTTCTTAACTGGTATTACAGAGCCACTTGAATTCTCATTCCTATTTGTGGCACCATTTTATTTGGAATCCATACAATTTTTGCTGGTCTATCATTTATGACCATGTACCTGTTGAATGTAAAAATCGGCATGACTTTCTCAGGTGGTTTCATTGATTTCCTATTATTTGGGATAATGCCGGATAAAACAGACTGGTGGTGGGTTATCATCGTTGGTCTTGTCTTTGCAGTAATTTACTACTTTGGGTTCAGATGGGCAATTCTCAAATTCAATTTAGCAACACCAGGACGTGAAGATGAAGCAGAAGATGCTGAACCTACGGAAATTGATGATCGACCATATGAAATATTAAATGCAATGGGTGGTAAAGAAAATATCACAAATCTCGATGCCTGTATTACACGCTTACGTGTTAGTGTAGATGACAAAAGTAATGTAGACAAAAACAAATTAAAACAACTTGGTGCTTCAGGTGTCATGGAAGTTGGAAATAACATTCAAGCTATATTCGGTCCCGTATCTGATACAATTCGTGGACAAATACAAGATATTATCGATGGTAAAACTCCTCGCAGAAAAGAAGATATCGATAAAATTTTGGATGAAGCGAATGATGCAGAATCACCGATAATTGATGGAAATATACGTTTTTCTAGTCCAATGAAAGGTGAGATCATCTCGATCGAACAAGTACCAGACCAAGTATTTTCACAAAAAATGATGGGTGATGGTTTTGCAATTAAGCCGGAAAATGGTAGAGTTGTTTCACCAGTCGACGGTAAAATAGTAAACATTTTCCCAACGAAACACGCACTTGGGATTGAAGATGAAAATGGAATGGAAATATTAATTCATATTGGACTTGATACTGTTAATCTTAAAGGTGAAGGTTTTACACAAAAAGTTGAAGAAGGACAGATAGTAACGCAAGGACAAGTATTAATGGAAGTTGACCTTGATTATATTGCAAAAAATGCAAAATCAACGATAACACCGATTGTTTTTACGAACTTAAAAGATGAACAGTCAATTCGAATCAAGACATCCACTAAAGTAAATGAAAATGATTCTAACATCATAGAGATACATTAGATTATAAACCATTGCACTAGGGTCTGTTCCTCAAGGGACTGGCCCTATTTGTTACACATTTGCCCACTATTTATCTTCCTTTTTTGCATACGTTAGTACTATAACCAATAGCAAAAGGGGTGAAGCAAAGTGGGATCAAACAGAAATAACTTCCCAAAAGGATTCGATCTTGATATGACACCATTTCGCGACTTAATGAAGCGGATGGATTCGGTTTTCAATGATTCGTCCAAAAAACTCAATTCCTATTTTAATCTTAAACCGTTTTGGGTGGATGTGTATGAAACAGAATCAGAAGTAATAGTTGAGGCTGAATTACCAGGATACAAGCGAGACCAAATTCAGTTGGAAATCATAGGTAATCAACTTCGGATAACCGTTACCGATTCCATGATTCATGAAGAGAAAAATGATAAAACAAACTATCAAAACAAAGAGCAGTCTTTTCAAAAAATGGAACGTATCGTAACACTTCCATTTACTATTTCCGAAAAGGATACAACAGCTTCTTTTAATGATGGAATACTTAAAATTTCCATTCCTAAAAGAAATTCAAGCAGAAAATTTATCGGAATAGACGAAGATTAAAAACGCGGGACAGGGGGTCTGACCCCGTGTCCCGCGTCCTTTCTATTCTGTCAATAAAGGGTAATATCCTTCTTTATTATGTGTTTCCCGTCCGACAAGTGGCGGATTAAATACACAAACCATACGCATTTGTGTTTTAGCACGTAATATGTGCTTATCATATTCATCTAACGTATACATCGTTCCGGCTTTAATTTGATAGACATCACCAGTCTCAACCTTCTCGATTTCTCCTTCACCTTCGATACAATAAACAGCTTCTATATGGTTTTTATACCAAAAGTAATTTTCAGTACCTGCTTTAATAAGTGTATCGTTTACACTGAAACCAACATTATCCTTTTTCAATAAAAACCTACGACTAGTCCAATTTTCACCAGATGTTTCGTCTTCTGTTCCGATAATATCTTCAAGCGATTTTATGATCATTTGAATATCCCCTTTTCCAGTTAAGTATAATAAATAATATTATTTGCCAAGTACCTTTATGATACTTTCCTCTAAAATTGCTAATCCCTCTTCTAGACCTTTTTCATCAATAATTAATGGCGGTAGAAATTTAACAACTTCATCGCTCGGTCCTGATGTTTCCACAATTAAGCCACGATCAAATGCTTCTGCACATATTTTACCGGAAAGTCCGTCTTTATGAATGGCTATTCCTTGCATTAATCCTCTTCCTCGTGCTTCTCCATTAAGTTCAGGGTATTTGTTTATAAGTGCTTCAATTACATCACTTAAAATGTTAGCTTTCTGCTGGATTGCTTTACTGAATTGGTCTGTTTCCCAGTTGGACAATGCTTCAGTAGCTGCAATAAATGCTAGATTATTTCCACGGAATGTACCGTTGTGCTCTCCTGGTCCCCATTGATCATACGCAGGTTTAATTAGTGTGATCGCCATTGGCAACCCAATACCACCAATTGACTTAGAAAGACAAACAATATCCGGGTTGATTCCTGCTGGTTCAAAGCTAAAAAATGTTCCTGTTCTTCCACATCCAGCTTGAACATCGTCAATGATTAATAATATGTCCCAGCGTTTACAGATGTTTTCTATCTTTTTCAGCCACTCTAATCTTGCAGCATTTATACCACCTTCACCTTGAACTGTTTCAAGAATAATAGCTGCCGGCAATGCCACGCCACTTCCGCTATCCTCTAAAAATCGTTCTAAATAAGCTATCGAATCCTGATTTTCGACGTAATCATCAAATGGCATTGAAACGGAATGATGAAGCGGAATTCCTGCTCCATGGCGTTTAAACGAATTACCCGTTACAGAGAGTGACCCAATCGTCATTCCATGAAATGCATTTGTAAAGCTAATTACTGTATCACGACCAGTAACTTTTCTAGCTATCTTCAAGGCACTTTCAACTGTATTTGTGCCAGTCGGTCCTGGAAACATAATCTTGTAGTCTAATTTACGGGGGGTAAGTATTACTTCTTTAAAGCGTTCAAGAAACTCTTTTCTTGGAGTCGTTCCCATATCAAGGCTATGAATTATTCCATCATTACGAATATATTCGATTAATTTTTCTTGCATGATTTCGTCATTATGGCCATAATTCAATGCGCCAGCCCCTGCAAAAAAATCAATATATTCTTTTCCATCTATATCCCAAAGCTTGTAACCTTTAGCCTTTGTAAATATTGTTGGCCATCCGCGGCTATAGCTTCTTACTGTTGATTCCATCTCTTCAAATGTTTTCATTTTTTCATTATCTAATACTGCTGTCGTCGTCACATGCATCATCCCTTTAACTGTTTATTTTCTTCCTGGATAGGTCCAATTTTATACAATTGTTCATCTTCATGACCCGTGCGTGGAAAGTCGATTGATAAAAAATAGTTTGCCATTACACAATTTGTTTCCAGTTTTTCTGCTAGACCTAAAAACAAATGCTGTGACGGTATATTTGATGGCGATACGGTCGCTTCTACATACTGAACATCTTTACAAAATTTACGATTCAGTAATTCAAATAACATTCTCGTACCAAGTCCCTTACCTCGTTGAGATTCATGAACGGCTACCTGCCAAATGAATAATGTATTCGGTGTATTCGGATTGATAAACCCGGAGATAAACCCGACCGTCTCCCCTTCTCGTTCAACCACAATCGATGTTTCTGAAAAAATTTCACACCACATGAGATAACTATAAGAAGAATTAACATCAAGGATGCCTGTATGTTTTACAAGTTCCCAAACAGCTGCTCCATCATCCTTATTAGGCTTACGAAACTGAATTTCACTATCTACTTCCCTCGTCTTAGTAATTACCTTGCTTCCACTCTGGATGATCCCACCTCCTATTATTTTAAAAACGTACTATATAAGCTTATAGAGGATTATGATGTTTCGTCAAAACGGATTAAGCGTTGTTTAGAATGTTTAATTCGGATTAAGTACGATTAGCTTATACTTAACTGCCATAGCTTAAAAATAGCTTGCAAATAGTTAGGAATTTACGCAATTTTATACTTTTAGGGAAAAAATAGAAAAGAACGATAAAGAATATTAACATATCTTTATCGTTCTTACATAACCCTTCCATGTTCACCCTACTTAGTTAGGATCTAAGTGACAACTATTAATGTCTTTACAAACTCACTCTAGTTCATTGTCAGTATCTTTTTAGAAACTGGCATCCTTAGCCATTTTTCACAGGATGATCGTAAACATATTCAGGGAAATTTGTTATGATCCCATCCACACCAAGTTGGAATAAATTATCTGCCTGTTCTTGTGTTATTACTGTGTAAGGATAAATCTCCATTCCTGTAGAGTGAATTCGGTCGACAAGTTCAGGTGTTAGAATGTTCATATTTGGGTTAAAGTAATCGGCATAGGATGCAAAATCTACTAGCTCATCATCCGTAACATCTGCCCAGCTTAGGCCAGCGAGAACCCCATGAGGAATAGTAGGCAATAGTTCTTTTGATGTTTGGACAGATTCGTGGTTAAACGATTGGATAATAATTTTGTTGTTTTTTGGTTTGTCCATATTACGTTCCTTTAAAGTGTCCGCAACCTTTTCTTCAACACCTGGGTACAGCTCTGGTGATTTAAGTTCAATTAAGATGCCTATCTTCCCTCGAAACGTATCGATTACTTCCTCAAAAGTTGGGATATGTTCACCTGCATATTCTTCACTAAACCACCTACCAGCATCTAATTGTTTGAGTTCTTCAAGCGTATAATCACGAACATTGCCTGTCCCATTTGTCGTCCGATCTAATGTCGTATCATGCATGATAACCATCTTCCCATCCTTGGACAGTTGGACATCAATTTCTATATAATCAGCTTTCATCTCAAAGGCCTTCTGAAATGCAGCCATCGTATTCTCAGGTGCATGTCCTGATGCTCCGCGGTGTGCAACATTAACAACATGTTTTGATCCAGTACCATTACTCTGTGCGAATGCAGTGACCGTATACATTGACATGCAAACAATGATAATTATAAAAATTGATAAAATACGCATCATAACGAAACCTCTCCTTTGAATTTTTATTAAATTCTATTATACGGACGACATATTAAATAGAATTAAATAGTAGATTAATAGAATGTAAATACGAGGATGGCAGTGCTTCTAAATTCCCCTCCTTTCTTAAATTACTTTGTAAAATCTTTGTTGCTATTGTAACTATATAGGAAGTAGGGAGAAAATTACGTCGAATTAAGTCGAAATTTTGTACAATTTTCAAAATTAATAAATAATAACCAGGTATAAATTTACTCATAAAGACTAATGAATCATCCACTTATCTAAATACATTACTATTCCCATCAATTATAGTAATTTTGGCTAAGTGACTTTTAAACTATTGCCTCCTGGGGCCTGGAAAGATAAACCGAATTACCTAAAATTAACTACACAAAAAACCACGCCAGAAGTTTTTCACTTCATAGCGTGGTTTGATGACATATTTTTTTATATAATTTTGTCAATTATCCCATACTCTTTTGCTTCTTCAGCTGTCATGAAGTGATCTCGATCCGTATCTTTCTCGACTTTTTCAATTGGTTGACCAGTACGCTCTGAGAAAATTTCATTAATACGTTTTCTCATTTGAATAATACGTCTGGCACTGATCTCGATATCACTCGCCTGACCTTTCGCCCCACCATGTGGCTGATGGACCATTACCTCACTGTTCGGTAAAGCAAAGCGCTTTCCCTCAGTCCCGGCTACTAGTATAGTTGCTCCAAATGAGGCAGCTAACCCAGTACAAATCGTTTGGACATCGGGTTTAATAATTTGCATCGTATCATAAATCGCAAACCCCGCACTCACCGAACCACCTGGACTATTAATATACAACGAGATATCTTTATCTGAATCCTCTGCCTCTAAAAACAACAACTGTGCTACGATATTGTTTGCAACAGCATCGTTGATTTCTGAACCTAGAAAAATGACGCGATCCTTTAATAACCTCGAATATATATCATACGAACGTTCTCCATGTTTCGTTTGCTCTACCACGTAAGGAATAGGAATTGCGGACATTAAAATTACCCCTTTCTATGCAACTGCTAATAATTCCTGTTGTCTAAACATAGCTATCTGTGCTAACACTGCAGACAATTCTGACCGGTAAAATGGTACAAACACAACGTCACCATTTTTTCTCAGTATAGATACAAGCACATAGAAAGTACTGCCGGTTCCATAAGTTTGAACCAATGGGGAAACATGCTGTTCATCGATCACGGATGACATGACTGGAGAATTAATTTCATCATGATATAGCTGAATAACAGTATCCGGACTTCCACTGCGTAATGCAGTTATATATGGCCATGATTCATCCTCTTCCAGATAATCATTCTCTGTAAATCCGTTACTATTTTTTAACCTTTTACGAGCACGATGAAGGACAGCTTTAATGGATCCTTCGGTTACGGAAAGCATGTTTGCAGTTTCCTTAGGTGTATAACCAAATCCTTCTACGAGTAAGAGTACCACTCGTTGTTTGGAAGAAAATTCGTTCAACAATACACCGATAGCTTGTTGAACCGCATCCGCTGCTGGTTGATCATTGTGCTTGTGGTCAGTCATATCCTCATACAAATCCTCATCCAATTTTCGTTTCCGATGTCTGTCAATCCAGGTATTAGAAGCAATGCGAAGTAAATATGCTTTGGCAATAGGCTTCGGTTTTTGTAACCAACTTTTATATGCCTTTACTAGTGTATCCTGCATTAAATCTTCTCCATCCCACTTTGTCTTTGTTAAGGACAGACAGTACTTTCGTAAGTCATGCAAGTATTTTTTAATGGTATCCTCAAATTCTTCATTCATTCCAATGGGAGATTTATTAACAAGCGGCCGCATGTTTTTCCCTCCTCAAAATTTGTCTTTCACTTATATAAACGAAAAAGCATTACAGAAAGATACGGGGCAAGTAAATTAATTATGATTTCTTTTACTATACGTTAAATAATAAAAATAGCACACCAAATTACACAAAATACAAGCTAAAGCGCTATATTCACTATCCACTTTAGCTTTGCCTGTATTAGTATTCAATTTCGTCAAAATCTTTCGGTTGTGGTGTAGGCTGTTTTTCTTTTAAAGAAGGCTTTGCAGCTATTTCATCAGATATTTCCTGAAATGACTTTCCTTTTCCAGATTTCTTATATTCCTTTTCATTAAATTTTTGATCCATTAGATCGACCTCCTTAATATACCTGACGTTTCTACAATTTTGCGCTACTCATCAAAATGTATACATTCTTTTAAGTCAATAAAGACAAAATAATAACGATTGGAGGGTAGGATATGGATAAAAAGAAAAAGAAACCACAAATTGCTAACAGTGTTGTAGCTCCAGGTATTGATCCGGACAATTCTTATGGTGAAGACGCGACAAAGCCTGAAATTGAAAAAGGTGAAGCTACTACAGTTACGAGACTTATCTATGATGAATATGATCCAAGCGAGGAATAAGTATGTTTCACACAAAAGTGAAGAGCGACATGACTTGTATGTTCTTCACTTTTAGTTATTATTTTTTTCTCCATAAAGCTAAATATTTCTTCTGATACTTGCCGTCTTCAACTGTATCAATCAAATCCAGTGCTTTATGTTTTATTTTCTCATCATTTGATTCCAAATATAGATTTTTTAAGTCCTGAATAATGTCATTTCGAATCAAAGTATAATTTTTTTCATCTATGCAGTTAGTAAATCGATCAACAAGATGGTTAATCACCATTTCTTTTTGTTCTGGTCCGGCAAGACCAACCTTCCAGATAGATTGCAAACTATGTCTGGCGGTAACAAATTTTGGATCTTTCGTCACTCCCCATAATACTATAAAATCATGAAGCATCCTTTTTTCTGGATCACTTTTAGCCAAACTGGAAAGAAATTGCGCTGCTCTTGATCTTTTATGATTGTCAGAATGTGTGAGATTCTGCTTCAATTGATCCCATACTTCATAAGCCCAGTCTACTTTTACTTCCGTTGCTTCCAGGATTTTATGATATGCCTCGTACTGTACATCCTTGTCCTTAGAATCCAAATTCTCAAAATAGGTTTGTATATTTTTGTCCAAGTAGATTACCTCCAATTATTATAGCGAATTGATTGCTACTATAATAACATTTATTCAAGTGTTCCTGCTTGAAATATAATATTAAAAAACGCTCTTCACTTGTAACCAAATGAAGAGCATTTTTTATTACCACCTATTTTTGAGGGGCAGAAGGGGCAGAGATATTAGAGAGCGCTTGGTCTGCGCCATCTCTTTGATTATCTGTAGCAAGGTCACCTAATGCAACCATACCGACAATTTGACCATTTTCAACAACTGGTAAACGACGAACTTGTTGCTGAGCCATCAGTTGTGCTGCTTGCTGAGCATTCATCCCTGGTTCGGCCTGAACAATTTGTTGTGCTGTCATCACCTGAGATACAGGTGTATGTGCATCTTCACCTTGTGCAGTTGAGCGAAGTGTGATATCACGGTCAGTAATCATTCCAATCATTTGACCGCTACTATTAACAACTGGAAGTGAGCCAATATTTTTTTGACTCATAATGGCAGCTGCCTCTTGAATGGATTGTGATTCAGTAACTGTAGCTACATTTTGCGTCATGATATTTCTAATTTGCTGGTCCATGAATAACCTCCCCTTTCAAGAATAGGATTGGATATTTAGCGTATTTTATTAAAGGGAATTATTTCTTTTTCCATACAAATTTCCATGTAGCAAAAGTAACGATGATCAGTATACCCAAATATACATAAACCCCATACTCTATTTTTGTTGTTAAAAAATGAATACCCGCGAACAACCCAACTAGTGCCATCAATAAGAAAAACTTCACTGTATTCCCACTTTGCATCTGGATTGATTCGATTGGCTGTGTAAATGCAAATTCATCATTATTGATCAGTTTATATGAAATAAGCGTAAACAAAACGGTTGTAACGAGCACGACAGCCAAATCCGGTACTATTCGCGCTGAAAAAATCGCGATAAAAACAGCAGACAACAGCACAAATACCGGAAGATACAATTTAACAAGAAATGCTTTCAAGGTTGCTCGATACATTGCAGAAGGTTCTTTCAAAGGGGTCACGTAAAAGACCCATCCACCTTTATAATTCACCGAAAACTTCAACATATGGACGACTGATCCAATCATAATACACGAAAAATAAATGTTAAAATATGCTTTACTTTCAGCCAGTTCAGCAAACGTTCCCCTATTTAGTTCATTAAATAGAAAAATAAACGGAAATACTAAAGCCATACCAAGTGTCGGATATACCTTTAATTTAAAATCCCTTTCCTGTCTCATCATAGCTGAGGAAAACCGAAAGAACAGTTTTTCTTCTTTACTTGAACATAATAAGCTTTCCCATCCTCTTTCTAATAGCCGCCTCTTCCTACTGGCTTTCACTGTAACATCCAGAAGTTTTTGCAGATTCCTTTCAAATGGAGATATAAGCAGATAGTAAATATAAATTGATATAAACGGTATAATCAAAGCACATACAGCTAAAATAATGATTGAAGTAGAAGTATTTCCATGGAAAAATAGTTCAAATGGTGCTGCAAACCAAATTGGTGGAAGTAATAAATGCCACCATGCGAATTGATAGCTAAGATCAAACACAGCAAAATCAAATGCACGAATAACGATCTGATAGCCTACCACAATACCAACGGATAAAAGAATCTGTACATAATTGATAATATCTTTTAACCTGTCTCCACTGAAAAAACGTAAAATAAAAATGTAAATTAGTGCGGTAATAGCAATGATAAATAAAAGAAGCAGAATAATTTCTGCCAAGAATAACAGCAAAAAGGGAATACCTTTTGTAAACAGCATAACAATTGACGGGATCCCGATAAAAGCGCCTGTAAGCATCGACATGTAAATCATAATATGAATTACTTTTGCTGCATTAACCGTCCTCACATTAACAGGCTTTGTATTCAAAATTGCTTTATCCCTGACATCCAATAGAACCGATGAAAAGTCAGATATCAATGACGTCATCAGAATAAACATCGTGATACCAAAAATTATACTGAGCTGAAACATATAATTTTCACCCATAAAAAGAAATGGAATGAGAATTAAACTATATAATGCATAAATCCCTAATGACTTAAGAAATTGATTCCCTTCTTTACGCTTTTTAGATATATCATTACTAAAAATTACTGGAACACGTCGTTGATCCATCAATAGTTTCATCTCAAGAATTTTCCGCATTACACTGTAATCAATATTTATCGATCGAAATAACGATTGAAATAAGTCCAAAAACTTTAGCGAACGAAATTCACGCATGGTTGTCACCTTCTGAAATAATAGTAACAAATCGTTCAGCAGTATTTTTGTGCTCATCGAATCCTGTTAGCTGATTGAATATATCTTCGAGAGACCCTTTTTCACTCGCCTGCCGTAATTCTTCAAACGTGCCATCAGCAGCAATTTTTCCATCTTTAAGTAAGACAATACGACTACTTATTTTTTCTACAACATCCATAATATGGGATGAGTAGAATATCGTTTTCCCCTGTTTTACCAATTGTTCTAGAATATCCTTGATAACCATAACACTATTAGCATCTAAACCACTTAACGGTTCATCAAGAAAAATTAGATCTGGATCATGCAGTAAACTCGAAATAATGATTACCTTTTGCCGCATCCCTTTGGAAAAAGAAGAAATCCTCGAATGAAATACATCCTCCATATCAAATTCTGCCATTAGCCTTCTTGCTTTGTTCTCTACAGCCTTACGTTCCATCCCGTACAATTCACCAATAAATGACAAATATTCTGCTGCGGAAAGATTTTCATAGATTTCCGCATTCTCAGGAACATAGCCAATTTTTCGTTTATATGTATGGTCACTCTTTTTAATATCTTTTCCAAAAATCTCTACACTTCCACCGTACCCATCCACTAATCCAAGCATAATCTTTAATGTTGTACTTTTACCAGCACCATTGGCCCAATATATCCAATAATCTGTCCACGGTACACATCTAAATCAATTCCATGCAACACCTGATTACCATCGAAACGCATCGTTAAATTCTCTAAAGCCATCACTTTCTCTCTCTGAAAATCCATCAAATCCCCCAATTCTGGGACAGGGGGACAGGTTCATTGTCCCACTTATTCCATCCCTAATTTTGTAATGTCATCCAAGCTCGTTCTTTATGCCATTTTATTTCTACAGTCATTTCAAAAAAACGTGATAAATTCTCACTTGTTAATATATTAGCTGTTTCACCTTTATCAAATATAGTTCCTTGATGAATCAGCAATGTATGTGAAAAAACAGGTAAAATTTCTTCTGTATGATGTGTGACATAAATAATAGTTGGTCCATATTTTTGCATTGCCAACTGCTTTACAGAAGACATTAACTCTTCCCGTGAATGGAAATCCAGTCCATTGCACGGTTCGTCTAAAATTAATAATTCTGGTGAACCCATTAATCCACGAGCAATTAAAATTTTTTGCTTCTCCCCTTGTGAACATGTTTGATAGGCACGACCAATTAAATGACCACTGCCAAGTTTATCCATAATTTTAAAAGCCTTTTGATAATCCTCGTTATTAGGATTTTCATACAATCCAATCGAAGCATATTTACCACTAATAACGACATCCTCGGTATTATCTGTTACTTTCACTTTTTCCTGCAGTGAGGAACTGACCCATCCAATCGATTTCCGCAATTCCCTTAAATCCGTTTTACCAAAGGACTGGTCCAGTACACTAACCTTCCCTTGCGTTGGCCAAATGTAGCCGTTAATCATGTTAAGTAGAGTTGTTTTACCAGACCCATTTAGTCCAAGGACAGCCCAATGCTCACCTTGATATACCTGCCAATTAACGTTATAAAGAATGTTCTCCTTCTGTCTTTTCCATGAGACCCCCTGCATATCAATAATAGTAGCCAATACCTCTCACCCCCAATTATCACTAACTATTACTCTTAACTTTACTAGATAACCTATTAATTTCCAATGACATTATACAAAATTTTCAATAAAACCAATAAAAAAAGCAATGAACCTAGTTCGATTCACTGCTTCACTTCTTCGGGACAGGGAGTCAGGTCCATTGTCCCCAAAATAAAGTAGCTGGGACAATGGACCTGACCCCCTGTCCCACCACCTACGTTCCTTATTTCGTTTCTAACATGGAATCAACTAATTGATTTGCTAATACTTTTGCAGATAATACTCCGCCAAATACTGGTGTGTCTCCAGGGATTTGATGTGTATTTCCTGCCTTTACAAAGCTTAATCCTTCCCAAACTGGATTACCTTTTAGCTGATTTTCAAATATATTATCATCACCTTGAACGATATACAGAAATTGCAGGTTTTCTTTCTGGAAATTTTGCAGTGTCTCCACCCCAACTTCGCTAAAACCATACTTTTCGAGTTTATCTGATTTATACGCATTTTCGAAACCTAGCCTACTCATTACCTGAGCTACGATAGAGTTATCTGTGTACAATCGTAAAACTGGCGAATTTTGCGTTGTAAAAGCAAGCGTTGCCATATATTCAGTACCATTTAATCCAGCATCTGCCACACGTTGTTTTTGTTCTTCATAAAATTTATCCAGGTCTTTGATTTCCTCATCTGCTTTTTCCTCTTTATCTACAATTTTGGCAACTGTTTTAAATTCGTTCAACATCTCACCATACAGATTTTCCTGCGCTTTTTCGCTATAAGGTGAGAATGTTACAGTTGGTGCAATTTCCTTTAGCTGTTCTAAAATATTCTCATGTCTGAACTTAGCGGCAATAATTAAGTCAGGATCTAAACGAGAAATCGCCTCCAAATTTGGTTCCTGACGTGTACCGATATCCTGTACACTTTCTGCTAATTTAGGTTCGATATTTATCCAGTTATTGTATTCATCAATATTCGGTACACCTGCAGGCTGAATACCTAATGAAAGTAAATGTTCAGCAAAAAACCATTCCAAGACAACAATCTTTTTCGGTGTTCCTTCAATTGTTTGTTCGCCCATTGCATCTTCAATCTTAATCGTTTTATTAGTCTTTTCGATATCCTTGCTGTTACTACCCTCTTCTTTATTACCTTCATCTTCTCCGCAAGCGACTAATAAGGACAATGCCAATAAACTAATGATAATAAGCCATTTCTTCATATGTAATTCCCTCCACTCCAAATTTTTTCTAAAACATCTTGATAATGATTATCAATTTCATTTACAATGTAACTATAATCATATCGTTTTTTAAAGTCAACATTTTTCAGAAATAGAAGCAAGTCTTAAAAAATATTACTAGGAGTGAGCGATTTGAAACATATTGAATGTTTTGATGTAACTATAGTTGGAGGCGGTCCAGCTGGGTTATTTTCAGCTTTTTACAGTGGATTACGAGAAATGAAAACGAAAATTATCGAATTCCAGCCCGAACTTGGTGGAAAAGTTCATGTATATCCTGAAAAAATAATTTGGGATGTTGGCGCGTTAACACCAGTCTCTGGTTCCATGCTAATCAATCAAATGGTCCAACAAGGTCTCACATTTGATCCTGAAGTTGTTTATCAAGAAAAAGTAACTTCCATTGCAAAGAACGATGACGGATTATTTGTGCTTGATACCCTTTCTGGGACGAAGCATTATTCAAAAACGGTCATATTAGCAATTGGTGGAGGTATTCTAAATCCGACCAAAATAGCAATCGAGGGCGCTGAAAAATTTGAATTAACTAACCTGCAATATACAGTGAAATCACTTGCACGTTTTCGTGGAAAAACGGTAATCATTTCAGGCGGGGGAAATACCGCAATTGATTGGGCAAATGAACTAGCACCATTAGCAAAAAAAGTATATCTTACATATCGAAAAGATAAATTAAACGGACATGAAGCACAAGTTTCACAACTCCTCAACAGTTCTGTAACGTGTATGCCTAATACGACCATAACCAAACTAATCTCGGAGGAAAACTATGAATTGATTGAGAAGGTAGAGCTGACCAACAATGAAAGTGGAATAAAAACCGAATTAAACATTGATGAAGTCGTTATTAATCATGGCTATGATCGTGATATTGATCTATTGGAGAATAGTGAAATTGCGGTAGAAAGAAAAGATAATTACTTTGTTGCAGGCAACACAATGAGCGAAACTTCAGTTGATGGATTATTTGCTGCCGGAGACATCCTCCATCATGAAGGAAAACTCCATCTAATAGCGGGCGCATTTCAAGATGCTGCAAATGCTGTAAACAAAGCAAAACAGTACATTCAGGGTGATGCACAAACCATAGCAATGGTTTCATCACATAATGAGGTTTTCACTGAACGCAATAAAAAAGTTGTTCAACAGATGATGGAATGATGCTTAAATCAAGCCCTACTTTCTTTTACAATTTCTTCATCATCCATATCAAAGCTACTTTAGATGGCGCATAATGCATTAGTGGATTTGCTCCAAAAGCATTGTTTGGCAAAAATGGCGTTAGTGACTGTTTTTTCAGATCCACTTTTGCATTCTGGATTTCCCATTGTTTATGGTGAATAGCCCCTCTATACATAGAACCATTTCTATAAGAGAACAGAAAATACCGCTCCAGTAACCAATAGGTAAGACTATTTTTTTCCGGATAAATAGACTCACCAATCGGTTGATAACTAGCTTTAAATACGATTGGCTCATTTCCTCTGCGACTACTATAATAATGAAATATTTCGTCTATTTTTTTCAAAGACATAGTTGCATAATAATACGGTAAAGTCATCATCCTCGCGCCTAGGACAGCATACAGTTTATTTGCATCCAAGCTAAAAAAGTATACGCCACTAATACCATTCCGTTTTACATAGGTTCGAACATTGACTTCTAATGTGGATCTTATGCCAGGTATTTGTGGCATTTTTCGGGGACGGATTTTACTGACTTTGAATGGAATAATGCTAATCCATGCATCTCCTCCATACGTGTCTAGTTGTAAGCCAGAAGGAAGATGTGCTTCGATCACTTGTTTAGGTACAGGCAAATGTACGAACAATACATTCTCCCACTTTTGCATCATTATCCATGAATCTTTGGGAAGTGGATATTCACGATGACTGGTGCTATTTAAAATATCTTTGTACATGATTTTCTCCTTATAGGTATTTTTTCATTCTATCTTAATTTGCTCTATAAGGAGATCTTTCATTCTGAATGATATTTTCTGAACCAAAGGGATCATATTTCCAACTGATTCGTTCAATTTTTAAAACTACATCTTCACTACTTCTGTACTTTTTTCAATGGCTTTGTTGGAAATTCATATGCCTCCTGCTTAAAAAGAACACTTATAATAACAAAAACAATCAGTGATAAGAAAACAGGTATGGTTACCGTATGAACACCTAACAAGTTACCAAATGCTTCATTGTAAAAATGAATTCCTATATAAGCACCAATACCTGTTACCATCGATGCGATGGCACCATATTTATTTGCAAACTTCCAATATAACCCTAAAACGATTGGCCAAATAAATGCCGCTTCTAACCCTCCAAAAGCAAATAAGTTTAAAAAGATTAAAAGTTCAGGTGGATTTATCGCTAAAATAAATGCCACAATTCCTATAATCGCTGTGACACCCATACTTACTTTTTTAACATGTTTATTAGAAGCTCGTGGTTTCATAAAGTTAATATAAACGTCCTTAACTACTGAAGAACTAACAAGTAATAATAACGAATCCACGGTAGACATCATTGCAGCAAGTGGTGCAGCAAGTACGATTCCGGCTAACAAAGGTGGTAATACATCTAATGCAACAAGTGGAATAACTTGGTCTGCTACTTCTATTCCAGGTAAAACTGGTCTAGAAAATACACCAATTAAATGCATATTCAACATAATAAATCCAACTACAACCGTACCTATAATCAATGCCCGATGCATCGACTTTGAATCCCTGTACGACATTGCCCTAACCGCTACTTGTGGTAACGCAACAACACCAACCCCTACCAATATCCAGAAAGAGGATACATACAATGAGGATAACTGACCATCCTGCCCATAAGGTGTTACAAGATTAGGATTTTCTGCTACTAAATCAGAAAAGATATTAGACAAACCGCCACCAGCAATAATTACTGCTATGAGCAATATTAACGTTCCAAAAAACATAACAACTCCTTGAATGGTATCCGTTATTGCAACAGCACGGAATCCACCAATAGTTACATAGATTAGTACAGAAATAGTGAAAATGAATAAAGCAGAGGTATAAGAAATGCCTGTTAATGTTTGAATTAAATAAGCACCGCCAACCCATTGGGCAGCCATAGCAGCAAATAAAAATAAAATAATACTTAACGCTGACAATAGCACTACTGGTTTACTTTGATACCTCTCCTTTAAAAAATCGATAAGTGTAACAGCATTATACCGCCTCGTTACGATTGCAAACTTTTTACCAAGAATAAGTAAGACGAAATATCCAGTCGCAACTTGTGTCATTGCGAGTAATACCCAGCCAAGTCCGATAGAATATGCAGCACCTGGGCCTCCCAGGAAACTCGATGCACTACCATAAGTCGCAACCATGGTCATTGCTAATACAAGACCTCCAAACTCGCGACTGCCAATGAAATAATCACTAATAAACGAAGTAGACCCGTCCATTTTTCTATTAGCCCAAATTCCAACCAGTAATACAATAACAAGAAAAATTAATAATGGAATGATTACTCCCCAGTTCATAAAGAGTCCACCTCTTCTTCATCCTCAAATGGTACCTCTTTTAAAACAAATTTCACCACAATAATGATTAATATAACCATCACAACAAAACCTACAATACAACTGTAGAAAAACCATGCAGGGAAACCTAATATGTACGTATACTCTTCAGGTGCTTTAGATCCCATACCATAAGCAAAACCATACCACCATAAAATATTAAACGCAGCTAATACACAACCGATCAATGCTTCACGATTAGCAACATTAAAACGTGAATCATTTCTTATATTTCTGTTTTTCATTTGTCAATGCTTTCCCTTCATTATTAATTAAGAGGCACCTATTCTATTCATTTACGTCTTGTCTATTTCAAATATATTTGTGTAGAAAAATATAATCTCACTTACATAATATAATACATACTGTAATATACGTTTAGAAAATAAACAATTATATCTAAAAATATTATTCTATAAAATAAAAAGTTCTCCAACCATAATACAGGCTAAAGAACGAATTTAACAATTTATTACTATGCTCCAATATCATTGTCACTAAGCCCCTATACACTTCCCTACAGGAACCACAGATAAAATATTACCAAACTTAAACGATCGCACTTTTCTCCTAGAATAACAATAAGCCAGGACTGTATCCCCTTTAATTTTTAACACGCCAATAATTCGTTGCGAAATTTGATTATCCTCTGACAAGTAAATCATTTTAAGTTTCTGTTTAGACTCAATCGAATTAAAAAGTAATTGGTTCACTGGAATACCCCCTACAAGGAACATTTGTTCGTATTATACCACAAAAAAATAAGTTAATACAATAGTCTAAAAATGGAAAAACTACAGGAACCGTTTATGTCTCATCCTCTGCTTCTACATTTTCATCTGCTTCCTCATCAACACCATCAAGATCAAGCCAGGAAAGCATTTCGCTTACAACTGTATTTATTTTTTTATCAACCATGTCATCACCATATTTTTTCTTTGCACGCTCAATATTTTCAATAACGTCTTCACCAAAATGAATGATTGGATCATCTCTTTCAAGATTATTAAATAGGTCAAGAATTTCATCCAATGCCTTATCAAATCTTTTCGTCTCTAATTCGGTTGCTTTCATTTGTCATCACCCATTATTAGTGTGTCCAGATCACCTAAAGTTAACCAGTTTAATAAAAAATAGTAAACTAAATTCTTAGAATAAATTTTAAATATTCCCTTACAAGAATATTTAATTTCGGGTATATTTAAATTATGAAAATGATTAGCGTTCTTGCCGAACCAAATCGGCTACACATTGTCGAACTTTTACGTGACGGACCTCTCACTGTGGGTGAAATCGCAGAGCAACTTGGGATTCGTCAGACCCAAGCTTCCAAACATCTACGTGTACTTAGTGAGGCTGAGATCGTTGAGGTAACAGCGATTGCCAATCGGCGTATTTATAAACTTCGTCCCGAGCGGTTCAAAGAGCTTAACACATGGCTAGAGTCTTTTCGCTCTATCTGGGATGAGCGATTCGATCGCTTGGATGATTATCTTCACAAATTGCAAGAGAAGGAAAAGAAGCATGGCAACAAGAAGTAATTATATATAACCCTATTAAAGGAGGATCGTTTAGATTTATAGCTTAAAAACCATCGTTTAAATAGGAGGAATAAAATGTCTGAAAACAAAGCGTCAACTAAAATGAAGTCATACGTTGAGGGAAAGGACCTCATTATGGAGCGCACGTTTGATGCTCCAAGACAATTCGTATTTAAAATGTTTTCTGATCCTGAACATCTATCAAACTGGTGGGGCCCAAAAGGTTGGCAAACGGAAACTAATAAATTTGAATTTAAGCCTGATGGTATATGGCATTATTGTATGCGGTGTACAGATAAAACCCAGGGAGAATTTTTTGGCCAAGAATCCTGGGGAAAAACTGTCTATCATGAGATTACTGAACCTGAAAAGATCGTCTACACAGACATGTTCTTAGATCCGGAGGGTAATACGAACGATAACATGCCAGAAATACTGGCAACGATGACTTATTTAGAACAGGAAGGAAAAACAAAAATTATAGTACGTTCCCAATTTCCATCAGAAGAAGACCTTAAAATAGTAATGGATATGGGAGTAGTCCAAGGTACTGCCTCTCAATATGAACGTCTTGACGATTATTTAAAAGAAATTCAGTAAAAATTAAAAGCCCAGTTTCTCAACACTAAAAAAGAGAAATTCGGGCTTTCTTTTTTCATAATCATAGCGCGTACTAAATACCCTTTCCTCCTACTGGTGACAAGGTGCTGATTCTTTCCGTTCCAGCTATTATCGGTTTAGCATGTTGAATTAATGTCTGTGTTGCTTCCAATGATAAAGAGGCTTGATGTGCCTTTTCATCATTCCAAACCTCATAAACATAAACTGCATCAGGATCATGATTATCTATACTTACAACATATAATTCACACTCGTTTAGTTCCTCCATCGATTTTGAAGCTTCGACTAATATTTCTACTAATGTATCACGTTTTCCTTCGACAGCAGTAAATTTGCCATACAATCCGAATTTACTCACACAATCCCCTCCATCAATTTATCTAACTAAAATTAAAAATTCGATAAAACTTTTGATAATCCTTCTTTTTAGATCATTTCTCATATGTAAAGCCTGCACATCTCTGCACAGGCTGATTTGCTTCGTCTTTAAAAACTTTCTAGATTATCTAAATTGTTTTCCTTCACACCATCCGGTTCGCTACGAATAATATCTCTGCCATACTTGTGAAATACATCCACATGAGCCAACTTGCCAGCTTTCGCTTCGTCTAGAGCGGTCACATAGTCTAGTTCCCTTCCGCTGGCAGTTTTAAAAGCGATAATGTCACCATCGTCATTTTTCCGCACGGCAACAATTTGTTCTTGACCTGGACTAACTGCTTGTTCAACCTCTGACTGTGCTTGGTTTTCACCTTGATTCTTATAGTCATTATAAATTCCCTCAAAATCGTTATTGTCCATAAAAAAACACCTCCCAAACATATGTTTAGTATGTTCCGGAGGCGCTGGATTTATGTCCTTCGCCTATTCCCAAAACCAATTTGGTAAATAATCATGCTTGTAAACATCATCTGGATAATTGATAAAAGCCGTATCATCTAGTTCATATAAAAATTGCACAAACTCATTTAACGCACCCATGTATTCACTATACAAAAATTCAAAACTGATTGTCTCTTTAGGCATCATATTTTGTTCACAAACTTTGGGATCTGTATAGTTCACATACGTCCGACATGGAATTGGGCGAATTTCATAGGCCATGCATTGATTTGTTTTCGTATCTAACATTATACACGGAACCTGACTCGCCTTATATTTACGCTTAAAATCGCCATCGTTTTCAAAATCGAAACCAGTAATCTGTTCCAGTTGATTGCCGTATTGTTCAAAATACCTAGTGAAATGAGCCTGAAGCTCGTTTCTTCTTTGCTCAGGAAAATTCTCGATCGCCTTTTTCATTAATTTAGCTTCCATTTCATTTATAATGATTGGAAAGTAACAACAAAAAGCACAGCCTAAACCACAGGTAGGCTGCATATTTACGGCTTCTTCCATCCCAGAGATTTCATCACTTACCACTTGCAATAACTCTGAAAAACTGGCCACTAATTTGTTTTCAGTTGACGTGTCACGGTCCGCCCACTTTTCTACAATTTGATAAAATTTTTCCTCATCTATTTGATACACTTCATTTAATTGTTCACATTTAGTTTGAATTTCTTCAAAGCTGAGAAATTTCCCCACTGCAAAAGCTCCCTAAAATGTATTATTAACACGATTTTTCCACTTAGAATAACATAATAAGCCCAAAATTACGATGGTTTGTCCGAGAAAAACAATTGCATCCCAAAAGTATGGATTTCCAATAGGGTGTAACAATTCTGGTAGTGTTTGTGAATAAGCATAGAATGCCTGTGGTAGTAAATAAAATATAAATAAAGCAAAGGTTAATAGTACACCACAAATATAGAACACCGCATACAAACGAACATATTTCGCCTCTTCTTCAAACGTTTCAGTCGACAAATCCGTTTTCATAAATGGGATCCATTTACTTAAGAATTGCCTCCCATTTTCCATAAGATTGTAGCACCCTGTCATGTTTTCACAAAGATAGTATAAATCTGTTTTCATATAAAAACAGCATTGGTAAATCGCTTTTATAACGATATCAAGGATAACTATCCCTACTATACCTGCAACAATTGTATCACCTACTGGAAGAAATACCTTTATACTGAATGCAATAAAAATCATCAGCTGGTCAAAACAAATACCAGCTAAGTATAAGACATTTCGTTGTTTTGGCTGTAATTTCCATGCAGGTGATAAATCTGTCTCAAACACGACAAAAAATAAGCGATTTCCTATATCCAGTTTAGCAGGTAGATCATACGAACGAACAGCCACTATATGACCGAATTCATGAATTAAAATCAAAAACAAAGTGATCCCTGTGTAGGTTAAAATGTTCAGCATCATAGCATCAAACAAAAATAAGTCCTGATACTCAGGAAATAATTGCGGATTCATTATAACAAAAATAATGTTGATACAAATGAGTGCCATAAATAGTTTTGTAGTTACTTTATTAAAAAAAAGACGTGCTACCTTAGGCGAAATCCATGTAAAACCGCCTGGGGACTGATCTTTTTTCTTAACAGCAATTGCTTCACCATCGATTTTTTTTACAAGATCCATTTCTAATAACTGTTTAGCAAAATTAACCAGGTCTACATCTTCATCTGGATACGCATTTTTTAGTTCCTGTTCAATAGTTGCTAATAACTCACCTTTATTTATTAAATGAATGGCATCAATACAAATCTTAGGCATTTCAAAAAAATCACCAGAAAGGCTTTCTTCAACAATATAATGCTTTTTATCTTGCCGAATTGTTAGAGGATATAAGGTTAGTCGAGATTGTAGGGAAAGATTCATGTTTTGCACCACCGATTTAGGGAATGAAATAGGATGCTAGAGTTCTAGCATCCTATACCTACTTAGTTGTTATTAACGTCCTACAAAAACACACCACCAGCAAGTAACTTTTATTTTTTTAAGTTTACGGATTTTCATATGTATTTCACCCCCTTTTTAAAGCGGCTGTCTTATCTATACTCTTATTTTGTGCATAATAAGTTTTGTGATAGTCGATCCAAATAGGATAAACCTTTTTAAATTTATCTTCTAGGTTGGGATCGAATTGTGTTCCCATCTCTTTAATAATACGCTTGTATGCTTCATCCAAAGGGAGTGCTGATCGATATGACCTGGAAGATGTCATCGCATCAAATGCATCTGCGATAGCGGTAATTCTTGCAAGGAAATCTATATTTTCTCCTCCTATTTGATCAGGATAACCATTACCATCCCAGCGTTCATGATGATGGCGAATCACGTTAATATTATCAGCAATTCCCACTACCTGTTGTACTGCTTTAGCTCCCACATCAGGATGTGTCTTAACTACATCAAATTCATCTTTTGTCAATCTTCCTGGTTTAGTCAAAATTGAATCTGGAATATGGATTTTTCCAATATCATGTAATAGACAAGTATAATAGAATGATTTAAGCTTTTCTTCCTTAAGTCTTCCTGTAGCCTTCGCTAAAATCATTGCGTATTGAGCAACACGTTCACTGTGTCCACGTGTATATGGATCTTTAAGTTCTAAAGTAGCAATAATCCCCTTAACAATACCTTCTAACTGTTTATCATAAGATTGTTTAACAGCATCAATGTAGTTCAAGAAACGATGGAGAAAAATGTATCCAATCATGGACAAAACAACTATTATAAGTAATGGGAACAAAACAACAGTATCTCGCAGAACCAAGCCTATTACGATGAACTTTAAAATTGTTCCGTAAGAGACTAAAGTAAAGAACTTTTTGTTAACAAATATTGGTGAAAACATTACGATAACTAATTCAACCACGTTTCCACTACTGTATGAAACATTACTATCCCAATAAATCCAAATGTCATTAATTATATTTAGAGAAGTATATGTTATAAAGTAAATGTATTTTATCAACCAAATTTTCTTTTTTTTAATCAAATGAAAAGAGAAGGGTAATAGACCAAACATTACTATGTACATCCAAAAAGTTATACCCATACTCAAAATGTCCTGTCCGGATTCCCAGGAAAATTCGGGTAATATGTAATAATAAGTTATATCGTAAGCTAGATATATAGTATAAAATAACCATAAAAACCAAATTGTGGTTCGTTTCTCTTCATTTAATAAGGATGTCTGAATTCGTTTCTGCATGTTGAATTCCTCTCTGTTTCTAGTATTCTTATTATACTATATAATAGATTTTACTTTTTTGAAAATGTTTCCTATCTATAGTCAATATTGCTTATATAAAGGCATGGTTTTTTTAAGCAGATACTTAAACCTAATTTTTATATAAAAATAAAATGGTAGACAAGGATCCTTTTATCCTTGTCTACTAAGAAATGGAACAGAACATTTTTAAGGTGAATCTTCCAAAGATGCTTTTGCTCCCATATCCTCTTTCTTCTTTTTAAATCCTTTGTCAAGTTGACCAGCGTTTTCAATGTCACCCGACATGCTGTAACCTTCAATTTCTACATTTCCCGTTGTTCCATAAAGTCCCATACCACCAAGTTCAGTATTTACATTTTTATTGTTTTCTTTCTTTTTTTCATCAGCCAATTGGTTCACCTCCATCAATTTGTAATATTCCCAGGGAAATGATTGTTATCCTTTTTAAAGTCTTCTACCCATTAAAAAAGTAATCCTATTCAAATCACTAAACTGAATAGGATTACCGAATTTATTTTATATTTGACACTATTTCCTACAATTAACCTTATCTTCAGCATTGTTATAATAAATTGACCATCTTTTGCATAAACAATTTTGCCCATATCGTTCATGAAATTTACGAAGAGAACCTAAAGCAGTTCCAATAAATTGTTTTACTTTGACAACCACCACAAAATAAAGTATATTACCAATAGACGAACATTATCATTAAACTTAACTTTATTATTCGTTTTTAGGAGTGTTAATCATGGAAAATGTATTTGATTACGAAGATATTCAATTAATTCCAGCAAAATGTGTGGTAAATAGCCGTTCGGAATGTGATACAACTATTACTTTAGGTGGAAATACATTTAAATTACCTGTAGTACCTGCAAATATGCAAACAATTATAGATGAAAAGATAGCACTTCATTTAGCAGAAAATGGATACTTTTATATTATGCATCGTTTTGAACCTGAAACGAGACTAACTTTTATTGCAGATATGCATGCACGTGGATTGTTTGCTTCCATAAGTGTTGGTGTTAAAGAGGAAGAGTATCAATTCATCCAGCAACTTGCAGATGAACAACTGTCACCAGACTACATTACAATTGATATCGCCCATGGTCATTCTGACGCAGTAATCGAGATGATCAAGCATATTAAGAGACTTTTACCTACTAGCTTTGTGATCGCCGGAAATGTTGGAACTCCGGAAGCAGTAAGAGAATTGGAGAATGCTGGTGCAGATGCAACAAAGGTGGGAATTGGTCCAGGAAAGGTTTGTATAACGAAGATTAAAACTGGATTTGGTACTGGTGGTTGGCAGCTAGCTGCACTACGCTGGTGTGCAAAAGCAGCAAGCAAGCCAATCATTGCTGATGGTGGAATTCGTACACATGGAGACATAGCTAAATCCATCCGCTTCGGTGCTTCTATGGTCATGATTGGATCCTTATTTGCCGGCCATGAAGAATCTCCAGGTGAAAGAATTGAAAAAGATGGTAAGCTTTATAAAGAATATTTTGGTTCAGCTTCGGAATATCAAAAAGGTGAAAAGAAAAACGTAGAAGGCAAAAAAATGCATGTCGAATATAAAGGTCCATTACAAGATACGTTAAATGAAATGGAACAAGATCTTCAATCCTCCATTTCTTATGCTGGAGGAACCAAATTGGACGCAATCCGAAATGTAGATTATGTTGTTGTTAAGAATTCCATTTTTAATGGGGATAAGGTTTATTAAAGGTTTAGGTAATCCTGGTATTTGTTAACTATACGCAAAGACTGTTTATTAATGAGCAGGCTTTGCGTTTTTTATAACACTTATTTTTAACCTCACTTCTTTAATTTCGATTTTCTTTTTGTGTAAATCACATAAAAAATGTTTATGACAACTATTAATAATGAACCACTTAATGCTCCTAATATATAGATCAAGATAAAATCAGGATTTACTATCATACTTCCAACAATCACTCCAATACATATCAAGAGAGCATATATACTAAGACTCCACTCAGAACTTTCCCAAGAATATTTCCTTTTCATACTCCCTTCCTCAATATACTTAAAATTATATGTGCATGAGCAACCTCCTATGGGTCAATGTGTTAATTTGTCTTCATTTCCTTCATTTATTGTTTGATGCAGGGAAGAATATTTATTTGCCACTCAGTATGATTGGGCGATGTGAGATGCGCATCTTACAGACAACCTTTTTTGGAAGACTTGGACTTAAAGCACGTGCAATTCTAATTCTTTTCTAATTGAGTCAGGAATTGGTTCAGACTTTTCTTTTCGTAGATTATAATTCACATAGGTAACATTTCCTTTTACACATAAGCGCTCATCCTGCCAAATTTCCTCGTATAGCTGTAAACTTGAATTCCCTATTTTTTTCACCCATGTGTACACGTTTATATTTGTTCCAAAATAAATCTGGTCTACATAATCAACATTCATATTTAGAATAATCATTTTCCAATTAGCAAACGAACTATCTGGGGTAAATAATTTGAATAGTTTATTCCGTGCTGCCTCGAACCAAACTGGAATGGTTGTATTGTTAATATGACCGACGCCATCAGTTTCTGAAACTCTTGGCTCTATAATCGTTTTATACATTTTCGCTCATCCTTATAAAATTTGATAAATCTACCCAAAGATTATGAGTTTTGCAATACTCCTTCATATGCATTAGTATATATTTGCTTGATAGAATTTTCATCTAAGGTTTTAGGACTTCTATTGAGTAGCCGTTTTTGTTTTACCCCATTCTTTGTTAAGTTTTCAATATCTTTTGACTGAATATTATAGGCACGTAATGTCGTCGGCAACCCAACATCTTTGATTAAATCTTGTAAACTCCTTACAACCTGCTGAGCAATTTCTCTATCACTTTTTTCGTTTATCGGTAGTGAAAAAGCCTTAGCCACATTTTTCATTTTATCGATACATGCCATCCATACTTGATCGTATACATATGACAAAAGTATTGCATTAGATTCACCATGTGATAATTTGAATAAACCACCTAGAGGATAAGCTAAGGCATGTACACCTGCAACTCCCGCATTATAAAAACTTAAACCAGCTATTAAACTTCCTAATGCCATCTGTTCTCTTGCATGTTTATCATTACCATTCCATACCGCAGTTCGAATATTTTCTACTATTCTTTTCATAGCATCTAGTGCAAGCGATTCGGTTAAAGGACTTGCATTAACGGATGTATAGGCCTCAATCGCATGTGTTAGTGCATCTATCCCACTTGCTGCTGTTACTTTTGGCGGTAAGGTATACGTTAATGTAGGATCGACGATAGCGTAATCAGCAAGAAGGTATTCATGTGTAATTACATCTTTCGTATTTTCTAGTGAAAAGACCGCTATATCTGTAACTTCTGCACCAGTTCCCGCTGTTGACGGTATTAGTACTTTTGGTAACCCTTTATTTAATAACTTTTTTGTACTACTTAAATTTAAATAATCTTCCACTCGTCCGTCATTGCCAGCTAATACCGCAGCAGCCTTCGCTAAATCCAAAGCACTCCCACCACCAATACCAATTACTAAATCAGGTTGGATTTTGCGAACTTCATTAACTACTTGATTACCAATTTTCACAGGAGGTTCAGGTACTACATTTTCTCCTAATTCAACTAGCGCATTTTGTCTTTCCAGTATTTCCAGAACAGGGTCAATAACCCCAAGACTTTTTAGCATAGGATCTGTTATAATAAAAATCTTTGTTGCTTTTAAATCTTTTAAAATATCTTCCAACTTGGTAAGAGATCCTTCCCCATGATAGATTTTTTTGGGAGATACAAACTGATCCATTCTACATAACCCCTTCACAAACAATTTATTCTTCTAATAACATTCGTTACTATACCCTACTCAATGATCCAATGTTCTAATAATTACCTATATTCTATCAGATATTAGTTTAAAGTTGAAAAGATTAAATAAATACGGAAATAATTTTCGTTGTAAAATTAGAAAGGAAACCTCGTAATGAAGGTTTCCTATTAACTCCGCTTCTACAAATTGATTATATTATGGAATACAAAATCGATTCACTACTTTTATACCCAGCGAGTAGTAATCACCTTCTGACGAGTATAAAACGCCAATCCATCTTTTCCATTAGCATGCAGATCACCATAGAAGGAATCTTTCCATCCTGAGAATGGGAAAAATGCCATTGGGGCTGGTACACCAATGTTCACACCAAGCATGCCTGCATCAATCGTTTCACGAAATTGCCTTACAGCGCCTCCGTCTTTTGTAAAGATACATGCACCGTTGGCAAAACGTGATTGATTTGTTAACTCAATTGCTGCATCAAGCCCCCTTACTCTGACAATCGATAGAACAGGCGCAAAAATTTCATCCTGCCAAATTTTCATTTCAGACGTTACATTATCGAAAATAGTAGGCCCTATAAAATACCCTTGACGCTCTTGATCACTATCAAATCGTCCATCACGTATCAGTTTTGCCCCTTCCTTTTCACCGGTTTCGATATAGCGAAGTGTACGTTCTTTATGATTTTCACGGATAACCGGACCCAAGAAGACACTTTCGTCCAAACCATTACCTATTTTTATATCATTCGCTTTTTGTTTAAGTAATGCGATAAATTCATCTGCAATGGAATCTTCAACCACTACCACAGAAGCTGCCATACAACGCTCTCCTGCAGAACCAAATGCAGCATTTACAATTTGCGTTGTTGCATTGTCTAAGTTGGCATCACGTAAAACGATCGAATGGTTTTTTGCCCCAGAGAGTGCTTGAACTCGTTTTAAATTGTCTGTACCTCTTTTGTAAACATACTCAGCTACTGGCTGTGAGCCTACAAAAGAAATGGCGGCAACTTTTTTATGATCCAGCAACCCATTCACAACATCATGTGCACCATGAACAATGTTAAATACACCTTTTGGCAATCCTGCTTCCTCTAGTAATTCAGCCAATCGATTTGCAAGTAAAGGTGTCCTTTCTGACGGTTTCAATACGAACGTATTACCGGTTGCGATAGCGATTGGAAACATCCAGCATGGAACCATCATCGGAAAGTTGAAGGGTGTAATTCCACCAACAACACCAATTGGATAGCGATATACACCTGATTCCAGACCATCAGCAATGGATGGTAGCTGTTCCCCCATCATTAAGGAAGGTGCTCCAGCAGCGAATTCAACGTTTTCAATACCTCGTTGAACCTCCCCCTTTGCTTCCTTAATACTTTTTCCATTTTCAACCGTTACAATTTCAGCTAGCTCATCCGAATTATCGACGAGTAATTGTTGATACTTAAATAAAATACGTGTACGTTTGGGAACGGGTACCTCCTTCCACGCTTGGAAAGCTTCTGCAGCTACTTCCACCGCGTTGTCCACATCATCAGCAGAGGAAATAGGGACATGAGCAATTACCTCTCCAGTTGCTGGATTATAAACTTCTGTTGTTTTATCAGATTTTGCCTCAATCCATTTTCCATTTACATAGTTTTTCAACGTTGCTATTTTTATTTGTGTCATAATAAAACCTCCCTGCAGAAAATCATCTACTACACTATCATTCTAGCTAGCTTCCTTGTTTTCCTTTTATTTTGTAAAATACCATTTCCAAAGTGAGAATCCTATGATTACTAGAAATGTTATAAATCCATATAGCCATACGGAAAGCATCGGATTAACAAAAATTTCAACTCATCCTTTCCTTAATTTGCTTTTGTATACCCTTCCTCAACCATTACCTTTTTCACAGTTTGTGGTTCTTTAAAAATTCGTGCCAGGATAACAATCGTGGCGATACCGATAAAGGTTGCAACTGCACCTGCTGACATTGTGCTTGGGATAATTCCTCCAAAATAGAGGATTAGATAGGAAAGCAAACCGACAACCATCGATAGTTCTGCAGCCCTTGCAGAAGCTTTTTTCTTTCCATAAACAGCATAGAGAATTGGTCCCATTGTTCCTGCAGCTATACCTGAAATACCAATCCACATAACATCCCCCATATAAGCTGGTGGCTTTAACACAATTAGAAAGGCTGCCATGCCAACCAATGGGACTGCCATTCGGCTGATTTGAAGGGCAATTTTCTGTGCCTTTTGATCATTAACATTGATAATCCGTTTTTTGACTAAGACTTTTAGAAAAATATCATTAGCGAATACGGTCGAGATTGAAACGAATAAACCATCTGTCGTTGACATAGCAGCAGCGAGTATAACTACTCCAAGAATCGCTACGATAATCGCAGGAAACGCCCAAGTCGCATATTCCATTAAGGCTAGGTCAGCAGCAACAACATTATCACCGAGTGCGGCTCTGCTGTACAAGCCCCCAAATAGAATAACAAGGGAGCATATAGCGGCAATGACATACGTCAAAATCATCTTCCCAAGATCCTTTTCACTTTTTAACCCAAGTACTTTGTTGAATAAATGAGGAGCAGATGCAAATGCCCATTGAATAATAATAGCACCAGTTACAACACCTATGGAATAAAAATGGGTCGAATCAGGATTAAATACTTTTACCAAATTAACGTCCTGATTGGCCAAATTCTGGGTAATGGCAGTAAATGTTGCAGTAATACTCCCGTCCCAGAACAATACAATTCCAGAAACAAAAATAAATATACCCGCGATGCCCATCATAACAGCTTGAACGGCATCTGTGTAAATATCAGCAAACGCCCCACCGGCAAAAACATATACGATTACGATTGCTGCAATAAATATCAATCCACCTGTATATGACATACCAAGCAGATATTCAAATATACGTGCCCCCGCTACAAACTGTCCCGCAATATAAAATATATTAAAAAGCAAAATCAAACCTGTTCCGACTCGTAAAATATCACTGTTGTAAAAGTCACCAAGCCAATCCGGTAATGAAAGCGATTTTTGTCCTGTATTCAATCTTCTTACGCGCTTGGCTACCATTAATACACCAATTGGCCCTCCACCAATGATTGCCAAAAACAGCCAAAGATTTGAAAAACCCCAATCATGAGACCAACCTGGATAGCCAAGAAATGTAGCAGCACTTAAATATGTTGCGGCAAAGGATAGACCGAGTACATATGGTCCGAGACTTCCACCGCCAATAGCAAAATCACTGACATTTTTCGTTTTTTTGGCACTGATGTAACCAAGTGCAAACATGACAACTAGAAATATAGCAAAACCTATCCATGTATAGAGTGTAACTGTACTCATTTCTGTCTCCTTTCACGTAATGTTGAAAATATTGAAGGGAAAGATTTAATCTCCCCTTCTTATTGGGTTTGAGTAATACCAAGCTTTTTCGCAGGATGATTAGCAGGTAGGTGCACATGTCCTTTTCCAAACATATTTTCCCGTAATGTTTTTCCCTCATATTCTTGCCGATAAATCCCGCGATTCTGTAGTTCTGGCACGACATGATCAACAAATTCTAGAAACGTTCCTGGTGAATACGTTTGAGCAATGTTAAACCCATCCACATCCCCCTCTATAGCCCATTCTTCAATTTTATCTGCAATTTGTTCTGGCGTTCCGATAAATTTCACAGTTCCATTGCCAAGACCATGATTTTTTACAGCTTCCCGTAATGTCCATTTTTTATTTGGATCTTTTGCATACATATCCAAATTTCCCTGAACCGCATCTGTTTCCATATCTTCAATGTACTGGTCCGGATCATATTTGGAAAAGTCAATTCCGGTATGGCCGGACAATAAAGAAGCCGTGCCTTCATAGCTGACATGATCGGTCAAATCTTCATACTTTGCGTACGCTTCCTCCTCCGTTGATCCGATTATCGGCAGAATCATTGGGAAGATACGTACATCTTCTGAATTTCTACCCTGCAGCTTCGTCCGTCTCCGTATATCCGCGCTATATTCCTTCAATGCATCTAGGGAGTGATTTTTCGTAAAAACAGCTTCAGCATGTTTGGCAGCGAAATCTCTACCTTTTGGAGAAGCCCCTGCCTGAAACAATACTGGTGTACGCTGAGGTGACGGTTCAACCAAATGCGGTCCTGGAACATGAAAGAACTCACCTTCATGGTTGATCAAATGAACCTTCATCGGGTCTGCAAAAGTGTCACGATCCTTATCATAAACAACAGCCCCATTTTCCCAGCTATGCTCCCATAGCTTATAAACGACTTCCAAAAATTCATCAGCACGGTCGTACCTGAGTTCTTTTGGAAGACGGCTAGATAGCCCAAGATTGACTGCTTCACTTTCCAAATAGGACGTTACTACATTCCATGCAACCCTTCCTCCTGTTATATGGTCAAGTGTTGACAGCTGACGTGCTAATGCATAGGGTTGTGCGTATGTAGCAGATATTGTCGGTGCAAACCCCAGATATTCAGTTGCCGCCGCCATAGCAGAAATCGGAATTAGTGGATCATGGGCCGGTAACTGCACAGCGCCCTTTGCAGCTGCATGATGACTATCTTCATAAACACTGTACGTTCCTAATACATCAGCAATAAACATTGCATCAAATTTCCCCCGCTCGAGAATTTGTGCTGCTTCCACCCAATAAGCTAAACTGTTGTGTGTCGTACCTTGATCCTTGTCATGCTTCCACAATCCAGTTGAGTGCGGAGAAGGCGAATTTTGAATAAAACCATTTAAATGAATTTGTTTAACCATAAATCTTAACCTCTTTTCCCAAAAATTTGCGGGACAGGGGGTCAGTCCCTTTGTCCCAATAAAATGAAACAGTTTGCTTCCTATCCTCCCCTTCCGTAAAATTAATCTATTCCAATTTGTTTACTTGGTTTTTACATAGTAAATCCCACAAATATTACTATTAGCGGAATTTAAAAAACCTCTCCCGATGAGGAAGAGGTTTTTATTCAATACACATCATCTCATCTTTCAAGCAATTGCTTGCTGGAATTAGCACCTTGTTACAAGTAACGGTTGCTGTGGGATCACAGGACCAGATTCCTCCCCCAACTCTTGATAAGGAAATATTCAATTTTTAAGAATTGTACATATCATAACGGAGGCACAAAAAACTGTCAAGTGTCAATTTTACATTTTTTCAAACAGTTGGGACGGGGGGTCAGTCCCCTTGTCACAATTGGTGGCGGGACGAAGGGACTGACCCCTTGTCACAGAATAATTTTTTCCAATTAGGAAATCATATGAGCAAAATATAGAAAGTTGGTGTATCCTATTTTTAAGTATTACATAAAACAATTTCGAAAAATAAACAAATTTATATACTGGGATTTCGGTGATAAGGCAAAATTTATCGCTATAACAAATTTACTAATGTATGCATTGGCGGTTTCATTCCCATCGAATAAGGTCACAGAATCACTTTTCTTTCTGTTCTTTTTAACTTCATTGTCCTATTTTAGTTATTTAATAATTAAACTAGTATTATCAAAAATAGTTCTAAAGTTAAATAATAAACGCGGTTGATAAAACATCAACCGCGTTTAATGACTTGATTTTTATCTTTTCTTACATTATTGATCCAAGCTTTATCCTGATCCATCATTTTTTTAGCAGCGTAAATAGTTAGAAATTGG
The DNA here is from genome assembly GCF_900187325.1 of Virgibacillus ndiopensis. Lineage (GTDB taxonomy): Bacteria > Bacillota > Bacilli > Bacillales > Amphibacillaceae > Virgibacillus_E > Virgibacillus_E ndiopensis. The sequence continues at coordinate 69,468 of NZ_FZMZ01000004.1, forward strand.
ATAGCTATAATTGGTATCCCCATTATTCCAGAAAGCACTTCCAATGGAGGCAGACCACCGACTCGCATTAATAATAAAGCTAGCACCGTAATTACTCCAGCAACAATAATCCGTAAACTCTTTGAAGGCTCTGCTTTACTCATATTTTTAGTACCAGTATATGATGCAATGGTATACGTTGTTGAATCCAGTGTTGTTGTTAAGAAAATCGTTGCAATAATGATGAAAATCACAATAGCAATTGTAGGTAAGGGCAATGAATTCAATATTGCCGGTATTGCCGCCATTTTATCTTCTTTTACAATATCAAGTACTGTAAGCTCACCTATGAGAAATCGATGGACCCCTAGACCACCAAGCACTCCTGTTGCTACCCAAGAAATAAGAGTAGGAGCCAATAAATAGGTTAAAATCATTTCTCTTATTGTCCGGCCTCTTGAGATCTTTGCGGCAAAAACACTGTGGAGCATGGCCCATGTAGCACTGTAAGCAAACCAGAAAACAGTATGGCTTTCAATGTGTGTGGTACCTTTCATGTCCAATGAGTTCGTATAAAGAGATAAATCAATATAATGCGATACAAGAAAACCGACACTGTCTGTAAAATAATCGAGAATAAAGACACCAGGTCCGATAATTATAATGAATAGCGCAAAAGCACCTGCTAAATACATATTAAGCGTGCTTAATTTCTTAATCCCTTTTTCTATGCCTAAATAAGCGCTAATTGAAAATAAACATACCCAAACTAGCGTAACAATGAATGTTAACATAAAATTAATTTCTAAGTTGAAAATGTCAGCCAAATTGTACGTTATAATTGGCGTTCCCAGTCCTAAAGTCACTGCTGCACCGGATAAAATACTAACAAGGAAAATAACATCTAATATTTTCCCACCAACTCCATCTGTAAAATGGTCACCAAAAATAACCCGACAAGCCTCAGAAATTCGCATAAATGGTCTTTTCCGCACATGTAAAATATATCCCATAGCAGGCGCAGCCATCACAAATATAGCAAAAACCTGAAAGCTCCACATAAACATACTGTAGGAATTCCCCCACATGAGCGCTTCCGTTGAACCAGGCTCAACACCGAAAGGCGGATCATTTGCAACAGCCGTCCATTGAATCATCCCCGTCCGCATAATAGTTGAGCCGAGCCCCATCGCGATTAAAATGGAAGCATATTCAAATAAATTAAACCTTGGCTTCTCCGTCGGATCTCCAAGCACGACATTTCCATATTTAGAAAACGATAAATAAAGGCCAGCTATAACTAAAATAATCGTATACCATATGTAGCCCCATTTAAAACTCTCAACAATTTGATTAAATAGGTTGTTCATTAATTCTAATGAATCACTTTCATTCAATGAAAATGGTATGCAAATTGCAATTATAATAATCAAAGAAGGAAGGAAAATCCGATAATCAATTAATTTCGCGCTAACCCCTCCGTCTTTCTTTTGCCTCATGTTAAGTAAACCCCCTATAAAATAATATTTTCTATACACTAATTACCGGAAAATTACCACTCTAAACATCTTTAGGACTGGGACAGGGGGTCAGGTCCATTGTCCCAATTTTTATTCCCATCTAAACAGAACATACATTTTGTTGTAAACTATAGGATGGTGTCAGAAGAAGAACAACCAATTTTTTACAGAGGAGCTATTTACGTGAATGGTACTGCACATGCAGCAGTAGGCGCTGCAACAGGATTTATTGTCGCAAATAATTTTCAATCAAGCCCGACTACAACATTCTTGTTGGTCAGCTTAGGTACGGTTTCAGGATTGATTCCTGACCTCGATATTGATGGAAAACTTCGTGGCAAAATCACCCTGTCTCATAAAATGTTTCAGACAGTTGGACAATTAATCGGTATTCTAATGATCATTTACAGTATTTACGAGGCAACAAATACGACGAGATACCTCGGGATAGGAATCGGACTTGGATTGATGGCCATTGCCTCATCTATCAGACAGAAACATATGTTGACAATTACTGGGATAGGTGTCTTAGCTGGAGGAATTAATTTACAGGAAATCTGGTTGATGTTACTTGGAGTATACATTTTAATCGCATCATTTGTGGCACATCGAAGTTACACGCATTCGATAGTAGGAATTCTTTTCGTTGGATTCATTGCTTCCAAACTGGAGTTGTCTCTCGGTGTTGAAGGTGTCTTTTATACTTGCCTAATAGGCTATATCAGCCATTTAATCACAGATAGTAAATTACTCCCGTTTAATAAACGTGGAATTAAACTGTTTTTACCACTATCATCAAAGGAAGTGTAATGGGACATAGGGTCTGACCCCGTGTCCCACCCTATTATCCGTTATGGTCTGCGAATCTCCAGTAGCTTAATGTGCTGATTAAACCTATTAAACTTGTAACGAAGATGATTATCACACTTGTAGCTTTTAACAGATTACCTTCTCCACTCACATTACTGAATAAAGCCGGTATTGCCCATGGAAAATAACTTCCATAACCGACAGTAGCAACAATTTGTGACAAGATCATCGTCATAATAACGAATCCAATTGGGGCTAAATAACCTCGGCCATAGCACGCGAAAAGCGCCACGGGAGTACTTAAAATAATCGTTAGCACAGACGTTACAACTAGCACAAAAAGTCCATGTTCCCACACTGTGCTGGACCACTGCGGCAACCCGATAATTCCCCCTACAAAAAACCCTACACCAATGACCCACACTGCTAGAAGTAATGACCATATGAATGTAGTTATAAATTTAGCAATAGGAATATATATCCGTGGAAAAGGAAGAGCAAGCAAATCTTTTACCGTTCGATCCGTGTACTCTCTGCCGAAAATCCAGCTCGTAATAAAACCAAATACAAGTAGGCCACCAATAGCAATTCCTTGTGCAAGAAGACCAAAATAGGATGGCCAATCTGCACTTCCAGCAAGTTGCGCTTTTGCCCCAAGTAACCCCCACTTTTCTGCCACAGCAGGATTTTTCAAAACAAACATAAAAAACCCACCCATGATCGGTAACAGCGTAAAAGCAATAAAGGTGATCCAAATAACTTTCGATTTACGAGACTTGAAAAATTCTGTTGCGATAATGTTAAGCATTTGATTCATAGAACCCTTCCCCCCTTTCTTCCGATAATACGTAAAAAGTAAGACTCTAAATCCTCTTCGTCAACATATAGCATTGTCGGTGGATGATCGGCTCTTACTAAAATTCTTGCCAGTTCTTCTGGATACGTAACTGCCTCGTTACTTTGAATTTCCAACAATCCAATTTCATTCTCACTCACGGCGTACCCTTTATTAGATAAGATTTTAAGCGATTCTTTTATATTCCGTGTGTTTATTAATAGTTTTACAATACGTTGTTTCTCCAGTTCCTCTTTTCGCAGTTCTTGAATTAAACTTCCATTATGGATGATACCAATTTTCGTTGCTATTTTAGAAATTTCCCCTAATATATGACTGGAGATAAAGATAGTTGTGCCTTTAGTAGATGCCAGTTCCTGTAATAACTCCCTGATTTCTACAATTCCAGCAGGATCCAATCCATTTGTAGGCTCATCCAATAATAAAACCTGTGGTTCATGAAGAAGCGCTCTTGCTATACCAAGCCTTTGTGCATTCCCCATCGATAAATGTTTTGCTTTTCTATGTTCATATTTCGTTAATTTCAGTTGCTCTATCACGCGTCCAACTGCTGAATTAGCCTGAACTCGATGCAATCTACATGTTAGTTCTAGATTTTCTCTAACAGTAAGCTCTGGGTACGAATATGGAGTTTCTACCATATAACCAACCTGTTTCCATGTATGATAATTACCTGCACTTACCCTTTGACCATTGATAAAGCATGATCCAGAAGTGGATTGAATCATTCCAAGCAGCATGCGAATTGTAGTGGTTTTTCCCGCACCATTCAATCCTAAAAACCCATAAATTTCACCTTTTTTCACCCGTAATGAAACATGATCAACTGCTTGAAAATCTTGATAGCTTTTCGTGAGATTATGCGTATATATCATATCTCGCATCGCTTATTTCTCCTTCCTGAAAAGACCATCAACGATTAAATCTACTAATAATTCTAGGGTTTGCGGGTAAACATTTTCTCCAATCTCATTCTTGTGAAGACTCATGGTGAACAAAGCGCGAAATAAACCTGCTAACACATCTTCATCTACCTTACGAAGAATACCTAAATCCTTCCATTTAGACGTTATCTGGGCTAATGTGTCAGAATCATTTTCCAAATGCGCTTCTAATTTCTCTTTTGGTAATTTTCTAAGCAATATATCATAATTGTTGTCAAAAAGAAGTTGATTGATTAAAACGTTCTCTTCTATCATGGTCAACGCATGTAGAAGTAAGTTTTTTATTGCTTGTTTAGGGTCCTGGGCACTGGTTATATCAAAATTCATAAATTCCCTTTTGATTGATTCCTCTTCCTGTTCAATGATTTCAAAGTACAGTTCCTCTTTGGAATTAAAAAAAGTATAAAAAGATCCAGGTGCAATTCCAACAGATTTGGTCAATTCTTGAATACTGGTCTTTTTCAAACCAAATTGACTAAAAAGATATTTCGCTTCCACCATCAACTTTTCCTTAATCTTTTCTTTCTCTTGCTCCGTAAAACCTCTAGGCACTTTAAACACCCCTTTTAATATATATGAATAAATATTTTTTTAATTCATATATATTTTATAACAATACAGAACGTTTTACAATATCGGGACAGAGGGTCAGTCCCCCCTTCCCACAAAGAGCGGGACAAGGAGCCTGTCCCCTTGTCCCGCTTAAAATCCGTATTCTGCTTCTTTTGCTTCACGGATGTTTGTGTAAGTTTCTGTTAATATTACTGTATCTTCCGCTAAACGATCGATCCGGAAAAATACATCGTCATTTGTAATTTCTTTTTGATAGAAATCCTTTTCCTCGATAAATACATAGGTTTGAACAATTTGTGCTTTCATATAGGTCAAAATTGGTTTTAATTGCTGTTCTACAATTAAGTAATGTTTTGATGAACCCGCTGTCACAAGCATACTGACAACTTTATCACGAAATGCATTTATCGGAAGTAAATCAAAAATGTTCTTCAATGTTGCTGGTATGGACGCTTGAAAAATTGGTGTACCAATAATAATCGCATCTGCTTCCATTAATGATTGCGCAACATATTTTGTGTCCCCTTCATATTCCAAATAATTACGTCCATCACTAAACTGAACATCATATTCAGCAAGGTCAATCAATGTAACATCTATATTTGGATATTTTTCTGTAACAGTCTTAATTGTATAATCCATAGCCGTTCTTGTTTTTGAGCCGACTTTTGAACCTGATAACCCGACAATCTTCATGTTGGATACCTCCTATTTATTTGCTGTATATTTTTTGATTGCTGGTAATATATCGGTACCAATCAACTCAATATTTTTCATTAATTTATCAAATGGCATTCCACCGAAATCGATTTGTGCAATGTAACGTTGGTGGCCAAATAACTCATACTGATAGAGAATTTTTTCAATGATTTCCTGTGGACTACCGATATTCATGATATTATGCGGATCAACGCCCTGTGCAAAGTGCTGCTTAGGAAAACCTTGCCCGTTCGTTTTTTTCATACCCTCATTAATGTGAGGATATAAGTCTTTCAGAGCTTGTTGTGACGTTTCAGCTGCGTAGAAGAATCCTGCAGTTGCAACTGGCAGCTTAGATGTATCAAAACCGCGACGTCCCGCTGCCTCACGATAAGCATCAATCGTTCGTTTGAAAATGGAAGCTGGTCCTCCTAAATGCGCCATAAACATCGGAACACCTGCATAACCAGCTTTTATCGCACTAGCAGGAGATCCGCCAACTGCACGCCAAATTGGCATGGACCCATTTTGTGGCCGCGGCAGAACCTTCGCATTGTTTAATGGTGCACGGAATTCTCCACTCCAATTAACAACTTCTTCTTCATTAATCTTAAGTAACAAATCAAATTTTTCCTCAAATAATGCTTCATAATCACGAAGGTTATAGCCTAACAATTCATAAAGACCGACTCTCGATGCTCGACCTGCAATAATTTCTGCACGACCCTTCGAAATCAAATCCAACGTTGCAAAATTCTCATACACACGAACTGGATCCGATGTACTGATAATTGTAGAAGAACTTGCAATCTTCATCTTTTCTGTTGCCTGTGCGATAGCTGAAAGAACAACAGCGTGCGCTTGTGTAGCAAAATACTCCTGATGACTTTCACCAACACTAAAAAAATCAATGCCTGCCTGTTCGGCTAGCTTAGCATATTCAATAATTTCATGGATACGTTGTTCCGCAGAAATTCTCTCACCTGTTAAAGGATTTGGCAAATGATCACCAAGTGTATAAATACCAAATTCCAATCCTTTACTCTCATCAATACGATACTTTTCCATTTATCCTCACCATACTTTCCACAGAAACAAAGGGTCAGTCCCCTTGTCCCAATTTTTCTCCGGGACGGAGGGACTGACCCCTTGTCCCGCTATTTATAATTTATTATTTCATTTAAGCTTGCTTTGCACTATGTTATTATAGTTTATAATCATCAAAAACATAAGTACGCACTTTTAAGTAATATAGTATACAAAAAGATACTATCGGAGGAGAGTAATGATGAAAATTGAACCAGAATTATGCCGAGTAGAAGATGCATTAGGTATTTTAGTAGGGAAATGGAAGCCAATTATATTATTAAATCTATTAAAAGAAGGTACACAACGCTTTAGTGAGCTTAAACGAAGTATGCCTGGAATCACCCAAAAAATGCTAACGAAGCAATTACGTGAATTAGAGGATGAGGATATTGTTGAGCGCGTTGTATACCCACAAGTTCCACCGAAAGTAGAGTATTCTATATCAGAATATGGAAAAAGCCTTGAACCAATATTAGCAGCCATGCATGAATGGGGAACGAAGCATACGTTGCATAAGAGGCAAAAATTGGAGCAAAAGGGCTAGAGGGAAAAGTTCCATGTCCCTCTTAGCTTCTCCCATCAAAAAATACAATTTCTGCCCTAATTCTCTCCTCCATTTCAAGAATTCCATATGAATAATAGGGCAGCTTTCGCTTATCGGTTGGCGATCCTGGGTTTATTAACAGTACATGTTTAAAGTATCGGATCAAAGGAATATGTGAATGACCAAATACAATGACATCTACTTCCTTATCATAAAATGCTGCTAATGCTTGTTTTTCCGTTGTCTTTTTATCACCATGTCCATGAACAATGCCAATTTTGTAACCATTAACCTCTACTACTTGCTGTAAGGGAAAAAATTCTTTAACAGCATCTTTATCGACATTTCCATATACTCCCTTAACTTCACCATAACTAGAAAGAGTATTGTATACTTCTAATGACTTCCAATCACCAGCATGAATAATTAAATCAGCCGTCCTACATTCATTTAGAAGACAGGTTGGTAACTGTTTTCCTTTATTTGAAATATGCGTGTCTGCTGTTACAACGATTTTCACTTACAATTCCCCTTCCTAATCCTAATTATTTTCAAAAGCTTCTTCTATCCCACTACAAGCTACAAACTCACTAAGAAAATCACTCTTTATTTCTTCTATAGGAAATTTCCGTCGGTAGGCATTTAATTTATAACGCTTACTTTTATAAAAAAATAAACTCCCTAATTCACTAAGGGAGCCTTAAAAAAATTCCTTACTAGTTACAAAACATCATTATTATTCTGCTGAGCCTCTTGCACTTGTTGACGAATATCATGCAGTTCTTCGTAAGCCTGTTGAAATTGTGCGTTCTCTGTCGCTTCAGTACCAGCTTGATTTTGGGCATTTTGTAATTCCTGTTCTGCTTGTTGTAACTGCTGCTCCGCTTGTTCAAGTTGTTGCATATTGGAACCCTGTGCTTGTAGCACAGCCTCCCTTGCCTCATTAATTTGCTGGCTTGCCTGCTGTAATGTCTGATGTAGGTTCTGTTGTTCCATCTAAGCACCCTCCATAAATTTTGATCGATGAAATCCTATATTTATTGTTGCTTAGATGTATAATTTTTATGTATTCTTCTTCTCTAATACCAAAATTGTCTGAAATTGTCAAGACTATAACAGTCATATATGTTATACTGAAGCCACAGTAGATTGGCTTCACACGAGGGTGGGGTACACTTTTACCTTCTTGGAAAATAACCTGGAAGGGAGGTGTTGCCTATGGATATGGGAAATGTATTAACATTGATGATCTCTTTCGGCATGTTAATCGCATTTATCATGTCCGATAAAAATAAAAAATAACCCCTCATTTGCTTTAGCCCAGCGCTGAGGGGTCATTTCCCAAAAAGTGCCTAACCGCTCTCTTGTTGGGGTTAGTCTATTGGAGCCGTTCCATGTACCAGCATGGACGGTTTTTATTAGTATATGCTTAGACAAGCTCTATATGTACAGTATACCACCAATTTAGTCTTTGTACACCTTTTAGGACTAATGCCTTATCGTTCAATAGTTTTTACCATTTGCCGCAAAGCCCCAAGATGATAAGATGAATGTGCAACGGTCCCCAATACATTTGTCTGCCATTCTCCCAAATCAATGGTATTGATTTCCTCCAACAGAGTTGTATATTCGTTCTTTAATTCCTATCTGATTTCCGCCCATTTTCGTTTCATCACAATGAATCTGCCAGCTTGTCTCCCAATTCTTTTCGAAATCGTCCCCACTAATCATTTTTTCGTATAACCCATAAATAATAGCGCACATGATCTGCATGGGCTGCTATAGTCGATCCATGTTTCGAATGTGAGGCATCTTCTGATGATAAACCATCCAGTGTTCCAAAAATACCGGTATTTGGTTTTGATTCAGTAAAATAACTACCCTCTTGCCCTGGTCCTTCAAATGTTTCAATCAAAAGCGTTTTAATGGAAGTCCCTAACGTCTCTGACATGCTAAATCCTCCTTTATATAAATTATGCTACGTATGAAAAATTAAACCATTTATCTATTTCTATATAAAACCTAAAACTTCTTTATGTTATTTTCTTATGTCTAATTTAGTGACATAGAGATAAGGATCAAATTTTCGAAGTAGTGGTGCAAAAAGACATGTAATCCTATACTGAAGCCGATGGTTGAAGATAAAATATAGGCACCAAGGTTATATCACCAAGGTGCCAGACAATACAGCTTTACTATTTATTTTCTTGTGACGACAGTTACTCCGCACCGCGCATTCGTTCGTTCATCAATTGTCCATCAGTACTTGAAGCATTATTGTTTTTGCCCTGTTTTTCATAATATTTTTCCTCTGGGTTATATAATTTTGTTTCATCCGTATTGTCGGAAGATGCCTTATTTCGTTTCTCATTTTCCATCTAGACTTCACCTCACTCATTAATCGTTTGATTTCTTTATTAGTTTGTGAGATAGTCTGGAAAAAATACAAATGAGTACACAATACATTCTTTCACTAAAAGTATATGAAACAAATCAACGTTTTAATATCAGAAAATGTGATTCGTTTTAAGGTTATAGATTATAGATTATCCTGCATCCCTAGTAAAAATTAATTTCTTCATAATCGATATCACCAACATATTTCTCAATTGTTCTTTTTCTTTCCATGTCCATATTTGTGATAAATGCAATAAATTGGTCCTTCCATTCCGATTCTGCCTTTTTCTCCTTCAACACTGTGGACGATAAATCCGCATCATCTCGAAATTCCTCATAGAACACCATTTTGACTAAAATTGCCAGCTCAATATCGCCAAAAGTCCTAAAAAGAGCTTCATATTCATTGGCAAACAAACAATTGGTATTCAGCATATCAGTATAATCATGAAGGGAATGAAAATGATCCCGAATCATTTCAACTTTACCCATTACATTTTTACAGCCCATGATTTTTTCAGTTAAGAATTGAAAGCGGTTATCACTCATTCTATCAGCTGCTTTGAATGCAGTTTCAATTGATTTTGGTTTCCATTCTTTTTCCATCATAACCACCGTATGCAAATTATTATGATTGACAGCGTTTATAATCGTTTGTATAAGATCAATCCCACACTGTTCCAAATAATTTTTCATTTTTGATTCATTTATATCTAAGTCGTACCTTAATTGGTCAATTGCTTTGTATATAATGGAATGCATTTGGGAATCGTTCGATTGAGTAAACAGACTTTTTAATTGCTTATATTGATTTTCGGAGATCCTCAATTGATTAGCATTCCCTCCTGATAGAATTGAAAAAACCGCATTATTGAATATTAACCTAAAAATATTGAAGAGTTCTATACGGTAATCAAACCTGCATATTTTTCCATAGTTAATTAAAATCTGTTGAAGATCCTCTTGATTGAATAAACGGCAAAACGCTGTTTCCATCATCAAATGCGTTAAATATTGCTTAAGATAAAAAACCCCTTGAAGACCCATATCATCAATCGCTAAAGGATAATCAATACTTGCCATTGTATTATGAGCGTCAAAAATAATCCCATATTTTCTTAGAAATACGGGTATAGATTCTTCGATTGTCACGTTATAGGCTTCTACTGCCACATCCAATTTGTTTGTGTTAATTTTTTTGAAAAGTTGTTCCGTTTCCTTGAAACACTGTTGGACCAATTTTACCCCTTGTTCATAAATACTGGTTACCTTAACCGTTTTTAAATAGGTAACTGCCTCTTTAGGATCATCAAACTGTAACGTATAAGCATCTACAGCATACAAAACGGAAGCAAAGATGCCCTCCGCAGTATCAGAGCTCAGGGAGGAACTTTCCCCCTGGGTATAACGTCCAAGCAACCCTTTCAGAATAAGCATTAATTGACTCTGAATGTCGTATACCTCTTTGTCATTTAGCATACCTACTCGTAATGCTTCATGCAAAAGTGATATCGTATACTGGTTTTGTGATAAATGGGTTTTTTTAATCGTTCCCTGTGCCGCTACCGGTTGAACATTATTTGGATTTTCTGAGTGCATTACAGTTCATCCCTTTCAAGCACAGACTTTCTAAATTGAGCATCACTTCTGAACTGTTCCGCGAATTCTTCAAGTTGGCTTTTTAAAAATTCCATAGAGCCCCTGCAAGTATCATCAAAATAATCCTTCATAATGCCAATCAGCAAGGAATCTCCTATCTCATCTTCCGTCTCGTTTTTTAAATAATGAAATATCTCCTGAAATTCATTTACCATGGATGCAAAATTTTCATTCGCAATATAAGGAGACCTACAAAAAGCCTCCACTAATTCCTTGATTACTTCAACTCCCAGTTCTACACGGGCATAGTCTCGTAATACGCGGTTTCTAACAATTAGCATGTTTTTTATTTCATCGCGAGTTAGGACTAGATCATATTCTTTTAACTTTTTATTTACTTTCAATAGTTCATTTGTATATTTTTCTTGCATAATGTGATCTATAGAGCCTAACAAACGAGGTAAAAACATAAGCATTCCTTCCCTTCAATAAAATTACCGGCATTTTTATTGACATTTTAAAATAAATATGCTATAATAATAAATTATTAATTTTATTTTGGATTATATAGTATAATCTTCTCTTCACTGATTGTCAAATGCATTTTAATAACCTATTTTAAGTAATAATAAAAGCCTAAGGGATACTAGTTAACAGTATCCCTTAGGCTTTTATTATTTTTAATACAGTTATAAATTTAGAGTAAAGATTAGTAATTATGAATCATTTTTTCATATGTTTCACTTACTTCTTGGTCACTATTAAGCTCCTTCAATCATATCCCGCCTACTATAACCAAGATAACCTATTACCATAAAAGCAATGCTAATCACAGTTATTGTAATGAAAATTGGAACATCAAAATCCTCCATCGGCATTTGTGGAATCCAGCTTTGAATGGCTGTTTTTGAAAACCATTCTGGTAAGTCTAATATACCGCCAAAGTAGTTTAGTACAAAGGAGTAGCCAAGATAAACATAAACCACTTTACCTAGTTTTGGTGCCCAACCGAGGGCTAAAGCCGCAAGTCCAGTAAAGAATAATACGGATGGTAAGAAGTTGTAGCCAGCAGCAAGAAAACCAAACGTATTCATCGTTGAGCTATCCCCCATGGCTGTGATAGCTGTACCACCAAGAGCACCTGCGGCTAATAAAATTCCTACTAAACCTGCAATAATAGCTAAGCCAATACTGGTCCAATAAAATTGGCTGCGGGTCACTTTTGTAGCATAAAGCTGACTTAAGTGTAAGCGACTTTCTTCAGAGAACAGTTTATTAACAATGGCAATTGGTAAAATCGAAACCAAACCAATCATGACCATCATAATCGTACTAGTGAATGATTCTTCAATGGAAACGCCTGAATGCATAAACATTTGTTTCATCATTTCGTTACTTTCAAGGAAGGTCTGCATGTCTCCATAAATCGAACCATAGGCAGCCCCCATAATAACAAAAGCAATCAGCCAACCAATTATGACGCCTTTGTTAATCTTGATAAATAAACCATGGACAGACAACAGAGATTTCTTTGCTCTTTCTCGACCTTCTCTTTGAGGAAGATAGCCAGCTCCCATATCGCGAGCTCCTTCAAGGGCAAAAGCAATAATCACTACGATTATACTGAAAATCAAGGCAAAAATAAGTAGGACCCAGTTATTTTCCGTAAAAGGATATGTTAAATACGTCCAACCCAGTGGATTGATCATGGATAAGTCAACATTGGAGACATCTGTCCCCGCACGAACAATATAAAGTAATCCGATAATTCCTAGTGCTGAACCTGTTGCACCAGATGAAGTTGACATAATTTGTGCCATAACCAGAGCAATCCCAGCACCAATAACCCCAGCCATTCCAACTGATGCCCCAAATAAAAAGGAACCTTCAGGAGTAATAGTATCGACACCGAAGCTCAGCATTACTCCACCAATAAAAAGTGCTAATAAGACATTAATGAAAATTGTCTCTATAATTGTGGCAAGAGCGTTTGCTTGACGGCCCACTTGAAATGAGCGCACAAGCTCAGTGAGACCAAGATCTTCCTCTTTACGAGTATGACCTATCACGTGTAAAACAGCTATTATCATCGCAAATAAACCACAGAATAGTAACATTTCATGCGAATACATTGCCCCTAAAGTATAATCAGTTGCTGTTTCGATTGGCGTAGGACCTACCATGGATATCATAGCAGGGTTTTGCAAGGTTTCGTACATTCCCAGCAACCCTTTTCCTTTTGCTATTTCTTCAAAAGCTGGAACATAAGCAGCTGAAAACAACCCAAGTCCTAAAACCCAAACAATAATTTTTTTCCAATCACGTTTTAGATATTGTAAAAACAGTATATCCCATCGCGCAAATTTTTCCTTCATCGTATTTCATCCTCCTATCGGCGCTTATCCTTCATAATGACGCATGAACAAATCTTCAAGAGTTGGCGGTACAGATTCAAATTTCTTGACACCTAATTTGCTTGCTTCCATTAATATATCGTTGAGATATTGATTATCCGCAGAGAATGTCGCTTGATTATCTTTTTGTTTAAAATCAAATACACCATTTACAGTGGCCATTTCAGTTACATCACCTTCTGTTGCTAAAGTAACAGTAGAACGAGCCAAATGACGCAGCTCATCAAGGGTACCTGTTTCCACAATTTCACCTTGGCGAATGATGACAACCTTATCCGCCAAGCGTTCTACTTCACTCAGAATATGAGAGGAAAGCAGGATGGCTTTACCTGATTTTTTGATTTTTTCCACTTCTTCCTGGAAAATTGCTTCCATCAAAGGGTCAAGACCAGAAGTTGGTTCATCAAAAATATATAAATCCGAATCAACAGATAATGCTGCAATCAAACCAACCTTTTGACGATTTCCTTTCGAATATCCTTTGGCTTTTTTCTTAGGGTCCAATTCAAAGCGTTTTATTAAGTAATCGCGTTTTTGCTTGTCTCCGCCACCATGCAATTTAAGGAATAGATCAATAATTTCGCCACCTGTTAGACTTCCCCACAACGAGACATCTCCAGGGACATAAGAAATTCGTTTATGAATTTCAAGGCTGTCTTTCCAAACGTCTTTACCGAATATTTCCACATTGCCGGCATCTCGCTTAATAATACCTAATAAAGTACGAATAGTTGTAGATTTACCAGCGCCATTAGGGCCAATAAAACCGACAACTTCTCCAGCATCTACCGAGAATGTAACATCACTTAATGCTTGAAATTTACCAAATTTTTTTTGTAAACCTTGCACTTTTACAATTTCTGTCATCACACTGACACTCCTTTTTATAAAATAGTGACATCTCTTTATAATGCGCTTTTCAGTTGGAGGAGAAGTTTAAAAACTTAGATAAAAAACTATAGAGACCCACATATCTAAAGTTGTAAACTTCCCACTTCTTTGTTAAATTTCTAACTTTTAATACAGTCCTATTTCATTTCTATTTGTAAAAGCTATGCTTCAGAATCTTAGTATAACCCTCCCATTCTTTAAGATATTGATTTCCAAATTCACCAATATCTTTAAAGGAATCTATTTGATGGATGGACTTCTCCCCAAATCCGAACATGGTCCAATTCAGGATTTCAATTGCTTTTTCGATATCAATCTCTTCACGGAACTTGGAATAATCAATATGTTTGTAAATTATCTTTTTACCTTGATCATATATTGGATCAACTTTCTCCTTTATAATTTCTTTTACTTCAGCCGCTTCCTCTTGGATGGAAGAGGCCAGGAAATCAAATACGTGAGGGAACTTTTGATGGATATTCAATTTCTGTAATCCAATATTTTCGATTCTTTTAAAAAGGTCGGTTTCACTTAAATCAATTTGTTCATAAAGCTTTTCAATAACTTGAATACCGTATTCGATTAAATATACATAAAGATCTTTTTTGCTATTAAAATAGTTAAATAATGAACCTTTAGAGATATTAGCCTCTTTCACAATTTCATTTGTTGATGCTTTTTCAAAACCACTTCTGACAAATTCCTTTATTGCAGCGTTAATAATTCGCTCTTGTTTCTCTGATTTTAAGTTATTAAACATGGAATAAATGGTCATTATCTCCTTTCCGTTAGGCTCAAGTGACCATCTCGGTCATTTTTATTATAATAAAAATGACCAGGTCAGTCAACAGGAAATAAAAAAATGGAGTTCAAGTATAGCCTTGGAATAAGTTCGATTAAAAAATCTTAAAATCCCATATTTTATAATAAATTTAAAGAGCCCATTTTGAAAAAAATTGATCAAAATAGACTCTTCTTCAGCAGTTTTTAGTTTGCTTCTTATAAAAAAGTTTGAGATTTTTATACCTATGATATTCAGCAATTGCGACCAATTGCTTGCCATCAAAAAATAGAAAGACCAAGAATCCAGGTCACGATCTCTTTATGCCCAGAGATTGATGGGTGAAGTCCGTCCAGTCCCATCCCGATTAGCGCCGATTTTTGAACAACGACCACTCCTAATAGGAATATTTAGATTCAATTCTAAATGAAACGACTCGAGACCAAAATTTTTACGTCGATACACACTTAACACGATACCCATTAAAAACGCAGTGAACAGAGTTGGCATCAATCCATAGCTAATAAAAGGCAAGGATATAGAAGTGATCGGTAATAAGCCTAGGATCATTCCAACATTATAAATGAAATAGACTACAAGAAAGAGTTAAAACAAGGATTAGCGCATACAAATACCCATAACGTCAATGGCCAAAACCCTTGATATTATCGGTTCTTTTTTTGGGATTGTGTGAAATAAAAAATTACTTTATACTACTGGATATAAACATTGAGGCATCTTGATTCATAAAAATACGATTTCCATGATAGAATGTCTTCATTTCAATTGATTTAAATCCAACTTCGGATAATCTTTTTTTCAGTTCTTCATGCGAAAAGCCGTTATGAACTTTCGGATGATTTATTTTATCGTTTTTATCAAAATCAATAATAATTAGCTTGCCACCATTATTTAAAACGTTGAACAATTCTTGTAAAATTTTCTCAGTATCCGGAATATGAAGAAGGACTAGTGACATTAAAACGATGTCTGCCTTAATTTCAGGAGTTTCTTTAGTAAAATCTGAATAAAGTACTTTTGAGTTGGTAATTCCTTTGTGAGAAATTTTAGCTTTCGCAACTTCCAACATTTGATTTGATGAATCTACTAACAAGATAGAATCTACTAAATCTGATAATTCTAAACTAATTAGACCAGTACCACTCCCATAGTCTATTAAAGACTTTAATTTACTGTTTCGTAATTCTGGTCTTACTTCCTTAACTATAATTTTAGCTAATTCAATTCTATCTTCTGTATCATATTTTTTTGCCATCTGTTCAAAAACGTTATTTTCCATATTCCATTCTCCTATTTATTAAAAATTAAAGCTACAGTGTGCCTCAGGATTTTTTTTATTATACTGCATTTCTGTATAAACAATTGTAAGTTTCTTTTCAAAATAGACAAATAGTATTTAGCATTTCTTCTTCCCCTAAATAACTAAATAAGAATAATAGTATGCAAATTTTTATAAAAAATGTGTATTAGGGAAAATGATTTTCAGCTATATGAACGGCGCTATCCTTTAGGATTAGCGCCTGATTGTATAAAAGATTATACGTTACCGTTTAAATGTTAACCATTCATGACATTTATTAGCCAACTGCTGTAACTCGTTAATAAACATACTTGCGTGATAGCCATCGCAAACAGCGTGATGCACTTGTAATGAAATAGGTAACAATATCTTATCGTCCTGCTTAAAGTACTTTCCATTTGTAATAATGGGTAACAAGAAATCTCCATTATTATTTATATTTAGATTAAAACCGGTAAAACTCACCCACGGAACAGTAGAAATGGGAAAAGCATTTTGTGGTTCATTCTCTTTTGTAAATAGTCCTAAAACATTAGAGTATTGCTCGCTATCATCTTTATAGTATTTATAAAATACACTAAAATCCTCCGAATACTCTGTCCATATGCTGGAGAACGTTTTGCTGTCATCTTGGAAAATGGTATAACTTGGATTCATTTCCTCCCAAAACCCTAAAGTGCCCTCATTATTAAAGCAAGTTCTTAATTCTTTTTGGGCATTTACTGCTTTGCTCACCATGTAAATAAAGGCAGGGAACAGCTTAACCTCCATAGATCGCAACTGTTCCAGTAACGTTGTAATATCTATATTTGCCGTTAGACTAAACGTACATTTTTGATTTAAATAATGATCAAAATAAGTTTTTCTTTCCCAATTGTTTCTATCAATTAAATTAAATTTCATTTAAATAGCCTCCTAAAAGTGTGTTTTTGCATTTTTAGGAGGCAAATTTATCTGCTTTTACCATAACCCTCTCCTCATGACATTTTTATTCATTTTACCATAAAATTCAGTAAAAATTTATACTTATATAACTATTAGTTGTACTTCATTGAAGTGAAGGAACTTAGAGTTAATATTTTACTTATCCTCACCTTTCACTTTAGCTTCTCAATCTGAATTCCTCACATGTTTTTCCAGTAGTTCTTCAATCAGCACACCATTTATTCGCAAACCTTTAATAGAGCAGTTACTAATGTCGACATTTGATAAATTACAGTTTTTTAATGTACTTGTATTTAAATCACAATTCTCAAATGTTACTGTCCTATGTTTAGCATCAGAATCATGGGCAGGATGTCCTTCTGGTGGCAGTCCAATATGACGAAATGTTGCCCCTCCTATTTGAGCATCCTCAATATGTAAATCACTTAAATTTGCATCTGTTATTTTTGTACCAGAAAGATTTACATTGTGAAAATGCAGTTTTTCCGCCAATACATGGTTAAATTTGGAACCAGATATTTCCGCCATTTCAAGATCCATGAATTGCTTTTTAAGTGGTGGTAGTCCTGACATTTGGGCATCTCCTTTTAATAAATTTATTTTCTAAGTTGGTAAACCTTTTAAATATGATTTCTCGCTTTTTTCATTTTGTCCTGCCAAATATCAAAAATAATTACAGGAATTTACTATTATAGTAGAGAACTAATTAAAATGAAGAATAAGGATGACAATGAAAATAAAAGCATATACATGTTGGTAGAAGAATAATTAATTGCCAGAAAGGAGTAGTTAAATGAATTTCAATATGGATGAAGCTATTGAACTATTGGATCGTACACCACAAACATTGGAGTATTTTTTATCTGGTTTATCTAATGGATGGTTGCAGTGCAATGAAGGTGAAAGAACCTGGAATGCCTCTGAAGTGATTGAGCATTTAATTGAGGGAGAAAAAAATAACTGGATTCCGAGATTAGAAACTATTCTAAGGGGTGGTGAAAATAAAGCCTTTCCCCCATTTGATCGCTTTTCTCACTTAAACAAGTCAGAGCGATCGATTGAACAAAAATTTCTTGAGTTTAAAACGATTAGATTTCAAAATATAACTAAACTTAAAGCAATGATTGAACCTGATTTTCATCTTGAACGCACTGGATCACATCCTGCATTTGGTACAGTGAAGTTAAGAGAACTACTAGCTACATGGGTAGTTCACGATTTAACACATATTTCTCAAATTACACGGGTAATGGCTGAGCGATACAGAAATGATGTGGGACCATGGATAGAATATTTAGGTATATTGAAAAAGAAGTAATAGGGCATCATTCTATTGAAATTTAAACCTAAATCATTACCTGAAGACTTGAAAAAGTTGAATTGATAGGTAATCCGTTCTTTATGGTACCAAAATAAAACTAACCTATCTAGATGTATTTAATCAAATAGATAGGTCATTTTCCTGTATGAAGCTAAAATACTTATTTCACCGAAACATACCCAGTCTTTTCCACAATTTGTTGTCCCTGATCAGATTGCATCCACTCGATAAACTCCTTGACATGTGGATTACTACTATTCGCTGTCACAGCATAAAACTCGGCTACAATTGGGTAAGAATTGTTTTGAATAGTTTCTTTAGTAGGAAGAACCCCTTCTACAGCTATGTTCTTAATCTTTCCGTTCTTAACCATCTCATGTGAAAAATATCGAAATGAAAATCCAATTGCATTACTTCGATTTTTATATTCGGAAATTTCTGTTATAATTCCTCCCATACCAGATACAATTTCCTCATTTGGCGGCTCCATTAACGGAATACCATCCATAAAACTGATTAATGAAGACTGGCTTCCGCTTCCCTCAGGACGTTGAAAGGCACGGATTACTTCATCATTACCGCCGACTTCACGCCAATTCGTAATCTCACCAGAATATATTTTTTGAATCTGATTGATTGTTAGTTTTTCAACCGGGTTATCTTTATTTACAAAAAATACAAAAGCTTCCCGCCCAATCGGAGTCAGTGTCAACTCAACCCCCATTTGTTCAGCACTATTCATTTGAACTTCGGATGGATGGGCCATAAATACGATGTCGACTTCCCCTCTAATTAATCGATCAAAAGCATTACTCGTTTGACTTGATAAAATCTCACTATTTTTGTCTTCCAATGGATAATCTTTTTCCGGATAAACTGCTCGCCCAAAGGCAGCATAAACAGGGTATAGTGCAGTTGCTCCATCTAGTTTGGGAAGTTGATCATTAATTGTAAAGGTCGACTCATCATTTAAAGAGACCACTTTTGTGTTCTCAACGAATGGACGATATTGCGTTAAATCTACATCTTGTGTACTTACAACTTCCAAGCTATTTATGTACATTTGATAGCCTTCATAGCTAAAACAAGAAACGACCGCTACAGCGACAAAAGTTATTGCACTAACCCTTACTTTTTTCTTATAAAATTGTCCATAGATTGCTAGAATACCAAGAATAATAAGTCCAATGGTTATCCCAAGAAAAAACGGAACATAAAAATCAGCTTCTCTGGAAAATAAAGCAAAAATAGTTGCAATAAGGCCAACGATACCTATAGATACAGCCATAAAAAGAGAACCTACTAATTTCATTCTATTGAAACACCTCCCACATTTTGCGATCTGGCCGCACTTCCGCTAATTGCAGATGATTTCTTTCGTTTTTCAATCGCGTTTGTACCCATAACCACAATCACACAAAAACGTCATGCAGCCTCTCCGCAAATTCTTTTGGTTGTCAAACTACCCCCAACATGATTTCCGGGAAAATAAACAATTGTTTTTCCTAATTTTTCCGTAAGTCCAGCGCTGTATTGGTTAGGGGGAAACTTTGAATCGATACCACTTGTGGTAATGATTTTCGTTGCTGAAGAACTCTGTGCAGCTTTAAATTTGCTGACATTCGGCTTGTAGCTTCTGAACGCTTGTTCCTCACATGTCAGGAAATAATCGATGTTATCCATTAACTTTTTCGTATCCTCTTCAGGACGTTCAGAATTTTAACGTAGTAATGAATTGACATCTTCCACAATTAATGAAGGACGATCCGTATACACATTATGATAACAATTCTCTGCCAAGATATAGTTACTATTGGATGACAAATGAAGTTGATTCTTTATTAACTTTTGCCATACATCTTCTATTTTTACAGCTTGCTGTTCAGGCATTCCTTGACTAATCATCATTTTAATAGAATACTCAGGTTCCCGCCCAATCACGGTTAGGCGGATATTAATTAATTCCCCAAATTTTTTAATCAAGCTTGCATCGTTTGTCATCTCTTCCAGTTCATCTGCCATTGCCTGATACATAAGCGGCTTTGATTTAAACTCAAGAATTCGTTCCTTGGCCTCATCCGTTAAATTTTGTTGTTCTGGTAATAACTGTTTATTCAATATACTTCTTAATTGAGTTGGTTTCATTTTTGAAAAACCACGATACATCTCTATCAATTTTGTATTCTGTTGTCCAATCACTTCTTCAAGTAATTCAAAATCAGTTGAGCTGGATTCTACCAAAATCAAGGAACGAACATTGTCTGGATGTTCAAAAGCAAAATGTTGAGCACAGAGCCCTCCATATGAATGCCCAATTAGAATCACTGGATCATCTACGTTTAATTTATTCAACAACATTTTAAGGTCATTTACAGTTGCAGATATATTCCGCTTTTCTGTTCCAAGTTCACTTTCACCACATCCAGCACGATGAAACATGATCACTTGAGCACGATTAGATAGCTCACTTGACACCTCTTCCCATTCATCCATTGCAGAACTTAATCCTGGGAGAATCACTACTGGCTGTCCGTTTCCCTCTACATTAACTTCTAACATTTTTGTACCAATATTTATTATACTTCGCATAACTTCTACCTCTTTATAATTATTGTTACACACGTAGCTACGATTGCGTTATAATTAGTATAATGCAAAGTTATGTAAAAATCTATAATAAATATTACATAACTTTATTTTAAGACGAGGGTGAAACAATTGGATGGATATGAAAGAAGAGCATTATTAAAGAAAACTTCAATCGAAAAAGCAGCTTTTCAACTGCTCAACTCAGGTGGAATCAAGGCCTTTCGTATAAAAGATATAGCTGAAATCGCCGGAACTTCTCCTGCTTCTATCTATAATTACTATGGCAGTAAAGAGAAACTATTAGTTGAGGTTATGAAAGGATTTTATGAACAGCAATATCAGAAGTTTACAAATCTGGTTCATAATGACGATTCTTTCATTGAGCAGTTAAGTAGCTATTTTCTTCAAAAGCCTGAAGGAACCAATTTACTCAGAAAAGACATTATGGAAGAAATATTAAAGGAACACAGTGAATTAAATGAATTAATTAAAGAGTACCAAAATAAAATGTCCCCCCTTTTTGTAGAATGGATTGAAAAAGGGCGTAAACAAGGATATGTGAAGGAAGGTATCTCCAATGAGACAATTATGTATTATTACAATATGATGTCCAAAGCTATGGATAATTTATTTAACCAACTTTCAGAACACCAAGATGTAGAAGAAATTTTCAAAGAGGTAAAACAACTGTTTTTCTATGGATTTATTAATGATGTAAAATGAATGTTTCTTATATATATGAATATGTTGTTATCCCCCTATCCTTTTCACAAATTGACCCTTATAATAGAAAAGATAAATATAAAAGAAAAGGTGTTTGAATCATGAGTTTATTGACAGTCAAGAATTTAAGTCACGGATTCGGAGATCGTGCGATTTTCGATGATGTTTCTTTTCGTTTATTACAGGGTGAGCACATTGGACTTATTGGTGCCAATGGTGAAGGTAAGTCCACTTTTATGAATATTATTACAGGAAAACTTGAACCAGATGCTGGAAACGTTAGTTGGTCGAAGCATTCAAGGGTTGGTTATTTGGATCAGCATACTGTCTTAAAACAGGGCATGACTATTCGTGATGTGCTTCGGACAGCTTTTCAATATTTGTATGATATGGAAGAAGCAATGAATCAACTCTATGCAAAAATGGGTGCAGTTGACCCAGATGAATTAGAGGATATCTTAGAAGAAACTGGCCGCATACAAGATGCACTTACGAATAATGACTTTTATATTATAGATGCAAAGGTTGAAGAAGTTGCGAATGGACTTGGTTTAGATGACTTTGGATTAGATCGTGATGTAAATGATTTAAGTGGTGGGCAGCGCACAAAAGTATTGCTAGCCAAGTTACTGTTGGAAAAACCAGACATTTTGTTACTCGATGAACCAACGAACTATCTTGATGAAGAGCATATCGAATGGTTGAAAAATTATCTACTGGTATATGAGCATGCTTTCATTCTCGTCTCTCATGATATTCCATTTCTAAACAGTGTTGTCAATTTAATTTATCATATGGAAAACCAGCAGTTAACACGCTATCCGGGTGATTACAATGAATTCCTGCGTGTGTATGATATGAAAAAACAACAACTAGCTTCAGCCTACAAGAAGCAACAAAAGGAAATTGCCAACCTCAAGGACTTTGTGGCTAGAAACAAAGCAAATGCTGCAACAAGTAAAATGGCAATGTCCCGCCAAAAGAAGCTGGATAAAATGGATATTATTGAATTAGATGCCGAAAAACCCAAACCTGAATTTGACTTCAAACTAGCACGGACACCCGGCAGATATCTTTTTGAAACCAATGATTTTATTATTGGTTATGATGAACCTCTTTCCAGAGAGCTCAATTTAACAATGGAACGAGGGCAGAAAATTGCTTTATCCGGAGCTAACGGAATTGGAAAAACTACTCTACTTCGGAGCATACTTGGTGAAATCCCTGCCTTATCAGGTTCTGTTCAGTTAGGGGAACATTTGCACATTGGATACTTTGAACAAGAAATGAAAGAAACAAGCAAAAATACATGTATCGAAGAAATTTGGGACACATTCCCTCACCTTAATCAATATGAAGTACGTGCATCATTGGCCAAGTGCGGTCTTACAACAAAGCATATTGAAAGCAATGTACAAGTCCTCAGTGGCGGGGAAAAAGCAAAAGTTCGACTTTGCAAATTGATCAATCAGGAAACCAATCTACTTGTTCTGGATGAACCTACCAATCATCTAGATCATGATGCAAAGGAAGAATTAAAACGCGCACTAAATGACTATAAAGGCAGCGTACTCCTTATCTCACACGAACCAGCATTTTATGAAGGTATTGTAACAGATGTGTGGAACTGTGAGAATTGGACAACGAAAGTGTTTTAAAGAATGGGGACAAGTTCTGTCCCCATATTTTAACTAGAATTTACTCGCCTTTGTCCCGCTCACATAAAATATCCTTAATTATTTCTATATGAAACGCCGCCCACGCTTTTTCTTTAAAATGAAATATGGAACTTACCGTTAAAGCAATGAGATACAAAGAAATGAAAATAGACCATATCAACATGTCTTTAAACAGAAATTCCTGGATTTTACTTGAAAACAAAAATAATAGCCACGGAATCGCAGTGACAAAGATAGGGATAATCCCCGTTCCATTTTGTTCTTTAATCATTCGAAAGTAAATTAATTTAAGCGTTTCGCTGTCAAGATTTTCATAAAAAGATTTAATTTCAGCTGTTTCTTTAATTTCCTTGTTGGAAAGAATATCCGTTTGTCTTTTTAACATCAAAAATATTTTATGTGCATCCCCACGAAAAGTAAACATAAGGCTTCCCCTTTCACATATATACGCTATAGTCTTTCTCTTTTTACCTACTATGTGAATTGTTTACTACTTACGGAAGATACATACATTTAATGAAATAGAAGGACAGACTCTAAATCCCTACTGCCTTTTATCGGTTACTATTTTGTTCACCGTATCATACATTTTCTCCATTCCGGTTGAAGTTGCTTCATAATCAAATGCGTTTTCTGTTATAATTCCCATTCGATTAGCTTCTTGACTAGCATCTATATTTGCGCCAAGAAATATAAAGTCCCAATTGTATTTTTCCTGATGATGTGCAATTAATTTTTTCACCTTTTCATACGTAAATTCACAGCTGACATTCTCTAAACCATCAGTCGTAATTACAAATATAACCTTACCAGGCAGATCATCTTCACTGCAATTGGATAACCTGTGGCTTACATCCAGAATGGTTTTACCTACCGCATCAAGTAAGGCTGTCATGCCTCTAACATAATAGTCTTTTTCTGTCAGCCTTGCTTGTTTTCCAACGATTCCATTCCATAATATTTCATACTTATCATCAAATAGCACAGTAGTTACAATTGTTTCTCCCTCGATCTGATTTTGCATCTCAATAAATGTGTTAAAACCGCCAATCGTATCACTTTCAAGTCCACTCATTGAACCACTCCGGTCAAGTAAAAAAATAATTTCTGTCAGGTTTTTATTCATTATCTCATCATCCTTCCATTCATTAATCATGCTATAATAATAACTAAACTGACAGATGATTTGGTCGCCTGGGAAGCGACATTTGGAGGTGAAACGAATGCTTGGGGAAAAATTATTGAAAAAATTACAGAAATATTTTGACGAAAAATTAATCCATATTGAATTTAGCCAATTTGAATCTGAAATTACTTTTAATCCCCTCAATGCCGACCAATTTGAATTAGAAAATTATATTCATAACAAGCGAAAACCCTCGTTTGCTGAAATTTTATTTACCTTTATCGATCAAAAAGACTATAGCGATTCAGAAGTATATAAAAAAGCAGGAGTTGACCGTAGACATTTTTCAAAAATACGATCCAACCCAAAATACCGTATTAGCAAAAATACTGCCCTCTCTCTTGCTATTGCTCTCCAATTAAACAAAAAAGAAACCGAACAACTCTTAAGTGCTGCTGGTTTCTCATTATCAGACCATGAAACCGTTGATTTAGTAATTCAATTTTGCCTGGAGAAAAAAATATATGATATCGATGACGTTAATCAGGCATTAGAATATTTTAGTTTGAAACCACTAACCCGAGCATAAACTATCGATCCAAATAGTTGAACTTAAATTCTCATAAGTGATAATCTTAAGATATTATTATTGAAGGAGTGATTGGTTATGAGTTTATCCATTCCAGAGATCACACTAAATGATGGTCTTACACTACCAGTTATCGGTTTTGGTACATATCGATTAAATGGAAATCCAGGTGTCAATGCGATCAATAGTGCAATTGATTTAGGGTATCGACTAATTGATACTGCTTATAATTATGAAAATGAAGGAACTGTTGGTGAGGCCGTTCGTCGCAGTTCGATTCCTAGAGACCAGCTAAGGATCACTTCCAAATTACCTGGCCGCTACCAGGAGTATGATAAGGCCGTAACTACCATTCAAGAATCATTATACCGAGCAAATCTTGATTATTATGATTTATATCTTATTCACTGGCCAAACCCTAAGCAGGACAACTATGTTGAGGCATGGCAGGCATTAATTGATGCGAAAAAATGGGGGTTAATTCGTTCTATCGGTGTATGTAACTTCCTACCTGAACATATTGATCGATTAAACAAGGAAACTGGTGTTAAGCCAAGCATAAACCAAATAGAATTACACCCGTACTTTAACCAAGAGGAACAACGAAAATGGCATGAAGAAAATAACATTACAACAGAATCCTGGAGTCCCTTAGTAAGGGCTAATGAAGTGTTACAAAATGAAACCTTACGAAATATTGCTAGGGATCACAACAAAACTATTTCCCAGGTAATTTTACGATGGCATTATCAACTCGGAACAATTCCAATTCCTAAATCATCGTCGCCAAAACGCCAACTAGAAAATATCTCAATCTTTAATTTTTCCCTAAATGAAACAGAATTGAGCACAATTGCAGAATTAACTCGCCCTGATGGGAGAATGAAGAACCAAGACCCTGCTATTTATGAAGAATTTTAAATATATATAACTGCGCATCACTTTATGAATAAGTGGTGCGCTTTTTTAGCGTTGGATTCATTAGACTTCCCTCCTATTAATGGTAATCTCAGTCATTACATGTATTTAGAATAAAAGCTTGTAAAAACGTTTAAACTAAGATGACTAGACTAGGAAGAGGGAATATATTCATGAAACAAAATAAAACAACTAATTTAAAAAAAATGAATGAGACGCTATCATCAACAGAAATGGGAAAACTGTGGGTAGCTTATGAAGGAAATACCATGGCTAGGTGTGTTCTTAGTTATTTCCTTAACCATGTTGAGGACAAAGATATTAAGCAAGTTGTACAAAAAGCGTTGAAATTAAGTAAAACACTATTGGTAGAAATTAAAGAAATATTTACACAAGCTAACTTTCCTTTACCAGTTGGTCTTACAGATAACGATGTGAACTTAGATGCACCAAGACTATTTTCCGATGAATTTTATCTACATTATTTAAAATATACGAGCAAAGCAGGTATGAGTATCTATTCAATTGCCATTCCTATCATGATAAGAAAGGATATAAGAGAATTCTTTATTAAAACCTCTCAAGCTACTGTAGAGCTTATATCAGATGTGAATGATGTAATGATGCAGAAAGGGTTCTTACCTTTGCCACCATCTATACCCATTCCAGACCAAATTGATTATGTCAAAAAGCAAAATTATTTAAATGGCTTTTTTGGAAATGTTCGATCATTACATGCATTAGAAATTGCACATCTTTACGATAATATCGAGAACAATGTAACAAGCAAGGCGCTTTTAATAGGCTTTAGTCAAGTAGCCAAGGATGAACAAGTTAAAAAATTTCTATTAAGAGGAAAGGAAATCACCAACAAACATATAGAATACTGTACACAGCAGCTACATAAAGACAATTTACCTTCTCCATCGTTATTGGATGATCTAGTAAGCACTACTACTTCCGCTCCTTTTTCAGACAAGCTAATGACGTTGCATAAAATCGATATGTTTTCCATGAAAGTTAGATCGTATGCTAATGCAATATCACTTAATGGAAGACGTGATATTAGTGGTATGTATGCTAAATTTTTAATGGATACTGCACTGTTTGTTGAGGACGGCGGAAATATTACGATTAATAAAGCCTGGATGGAACAACCACCAAAAGCAGCCGACCGAAATAATTTAGCAAAAGAGTAGGTTTTGGGACAGGGGGGACAGGTTCACTGTCCCTCCTTTCCTTTCCTATCTGACAAAGTCTCCTTGTATAGGTTCTTCCCCATATTTAAACTGTATTCGAACTGATTTCCCTGCAAAAACGTTTGGAGAATCCATTACTTGAAAATGAATATGAGGCTCACTTGAATTTCCCGAATTACCGCACTGACCAAGCACTTCTCCTCTCGCCACATGTTCACCTGGATTGACTGAGATCGAACCTTCTTTAAAATGAGCAAGCAAGCTATACTCTCCATTTTCGTTTTCGATAATCACGTGATTTCCAAGGGGTTTCTCTGGATTCATTTCACCTGGAACATTATCATCAATACTATTAACAACTGCGATAACCTTACCATTCGCAGGTGCTACAACTTCTTTACCGAACGCATAGTAATGTTTATTCTTTTTAGGATTCCCATGATGAGTACTTCCATTTTTCATCATTACCAAATCATAAGCATACCGTTGTGAGGCTGTAACGTAGTGATAATTAATAAGCTGGTTTGTACCTCCCCAGAAGACAAACCATTCATCTTTGATTGGCATGGAGTATTTATTTTTAGTATAAATCTGGTCAGACCCAGGATACGTCGCTAGAGGTGCTAACTGAAGAGCTTGAATTATTCCGTGTTTATCAAAAACAACCTGGAATCCCCTCGATTGATCCCCATCGATCCAAACATAACGTTTCATATGCTTGTCAATCGTGAAATTTGTTTCCAGATCATATCGGCTTACACCTTGATTAAAAGACTCTGCAAGCTTTTCAAAATCGTCAAATGAAATATTCTGTTGGAATTGCTCACTAGTCTGCTGATAAATTCTAGAGAAACCTCCTTGCAAGAACACCTCATTAAATTCTCCGGTAAAATCCTGTCCTTTTTCTTGACATTCTGCATGCTATTTCCACTACTGACTTCCGTAATTCCAATATCCCCGGACCAGTTAACAGTCTGCCCGACACTGCTGATAAAGGAAGAATACCTGCTGCAATCAATGCCAAAATGCTACTTTTTACTTTCAAGAAAAACACCGCCCTCTATTATTTGATTAATCTGTCTACTATATTTACGTATAACTCCTTAAAAAGTTCCGTAGCTACATAAAGAGCAGCCAGGCTATAAGTTCCATTATTAGAAGCAGCTCAGGAGCTCTTATTACATGAAGTTGCCGATCCGGAAACAATCGATAAAACATGGATGATCGCTACAGGTTCACCAAAAGGTCCATTTGCGATTTTAGACGTTATAATATTGCCAAAGGAAAAATCTGAAGGTAATCCAGAATTTGAAAAATTTAGCCGGGACAGGGGGACAGGTTCATTGTCCCAGTTTTTGAATTTGTTAAACACCTAAAAAAGCGTAGCATCACCACTAGTAACTGGTGATGCTACGCTTTTTTTGTTTAGGAAAACGAATAGCGTGTTTTGAATATCCTCCCACTATGTGCTCAAGTAATGACTTGTCTACAGAGTGGTTTTTAGGTTGTTTGATGTTAACTCATTTTTTTCTTTCTATCATTTTCATTTCTTTATTAAGAGATTTTATCAAGGAAATCATCATTAGAATCATAACGAATGAAAATGGAAGTGCAGCGGCGATAATTGTATTTTGCAGTGCTGTTAACCCTCCAACATAAAGTAAGATTAGAGCAACGGAAGACTGCGCGAGACCTAAAGCAATTTTGACACTAGTTGGAGGTGTTAAAGAACCGTTTGTAGATTGCATCCCCAATACAAATGTTGCTGAATCTGCTGAAGTAACGAAAAATGTCATGATAAGTAAAATCGCCATAATCGATAACAGGAATGAAAATGGTAATTGATCGAACATATTAAATAATACTAATTCCGTTGTAGACTTTGTTAAATCTGTACCATTATTTTGTACATAACCTGCTGTTGTTCCAAAAGTTGCAAACCAGATAGATATGATTAACGTCGGTACTACAATCACTCCAAACATAAATTGGCGGATGGTTCTTCCGCGGGATACGCGGGCAATGAACATACCTACAAACGGTGCCCAGGAAATCCACCAGGCCCAGTAGAAAAGGGTCCATGCATCAAACCAGCTTCGATTATCGCCTTCAAGTGGCGCCGTTCGGAAACTCCACTGTACAATGTTTTGTAAGTACAGACCAACTGTTTCAGTGAACATGTTAAGGGATAGCAATGTTGGACCGACAAACAGCACGGTAAAAAATAACAAGATAGCAAGTACCATGTTCGCATTGGATAAGTATTTAATCCCCTTACTCAATCCTGACCAGGCAGACATAAGAAATAAAATGGTGACGATGAAAACAATAATGAACTGTGAGGTAAAACCAACATCTATTCCAAAAAGATGGTTTAGCCCACCATTGATTTGTACAGCTCCAAATCCTAGTGAAGTTGCAACACCAAATATGGTTGCGAATGTAGCAAGAACGTCGATCGTTTTACCAAAAGGACCTTTCATTTTGTCGCCGAACAGAGGTTTCAGTGTCGCAGAAACTAAGCCGGGTTCACCTTTGCGGAATTGGAAAAATGCGAGTGCAAGTGCAAATAGTCCATACATCGCCCAACCATGAATACCCCAGTGGAAATAGGTGATGGCAAGCCCATTTTTAAAAGCCTGTTCAGATCCTTCCCCTCCAAAAGGGGCATCTGAAAACGAATGAGAAAGTGGTTCAGCTGCACCATAGAAGACTAAACCGATTCCTAAACCTGCAGAGAAGAGCATAGCAATCCATGATGTAGTAGAAAAATCAGGCTTTTCATGATCTTTTCCTAAGCGGATTTTCCCATAAGGACTAATTGCAATAA
This sequence comes from Virgibacillus ndiopensis, assembly GCF_900187325.1. Classification (GTDB taxonomy): domain Bacteria; phylum Bacillota; class Bacilli; order Bacillales; family Amphibacillaceae; genus Virgibacillus_E; species Virgibacillus_E ndiopensis. Next base: position 99,804 of record NZ_FZMZ01000004.1, read on the forward strand.
TAACGGTAGTAATCACTAAGGCGGTCATCAGCCACATATAATACCATCCGAATGTTGTGGAAAGAAAGGCGTTAATATTGGTAGTTACTTGCTCAAATTGTGTTGGTGTTAATACGCCTAACGTAACAAAAATAATAACTAATGCGATAGTAATGTAAAAAACAATCGATATTTTTTTCATAACTAAACTCCACATCCTATATACAAAAAAAGTAGCAACGTAATATCGTAATAATCTTATAATATCGCAAAGAATAGATAGTTATGCGAACTCTTTGCGTAAAACTTACAGAAAAAAGTGGGACATGGGGTCAGACCCCATGTCCCGCTTCTCTTATCTCTTTTTCTCTGTTCCTAGGCAAAACGCTCACCATCTATCACTCTTACACAAATATTAATAACAAGTGTTCGGCTTATTTAACGCGTTTTCTCTAGCAACAATTAATCGTACTTTTCTACATAATGGCTTAATGTAAGCAGTGGCCATATATAATTATAACTGTGATAATAAATATAAAAGCTTCCAGGAAGTCCTGCTCCTGTAGGATACGTGTATGTCCAATCACGTTCATTTAACAGCTTTATCAAACAATCTATCCCTCGGTCAATTTCCTCGGTTCGATAATCGAATACTGAAATGAGTGCATCTACAGCCCATGCAGTTTGTGATGGTGTGCTAGAACCTAGTGATATATACCTTCTCTCCCTATCACTCGCACATGATTCACCCCATCCTCCGTCTATATTTTGGACATTCTTCAACCAATTAATGCCCTTTTTGATTGCATCTTGCTCCTTTTTCACCCCGACTGCTCTCATTCCAGTTAGCGCTGCCCATGTTCCATAAATATACGAAATCCCCCAACGGCCATACCACGAACCATCCTTTTCCTGGTTTCTCTCTAACCACTCCACTCCCCGTTTTATTTGTGGATGGTGAATAGTTAAGGATGCATCTTGACCTAGAAACTCCAATGTACGGCCTGTTAAATCGGAACTTGAAGGATCGATACTCGCTGACTCTGCTCCATCGATTGGAACTAGGGTCAAAATCTTTTTATCCGTATTTTTTTCAAATGCTGGCCATCCGCCATCATCATTTTGCATCGATAAAACCCAATTAATCCCTCTAAACCAGGATTGTCTTAAATGTGGAGATGCACGCACTGTTTTTCTAACTGCACGCAATGCTGCTGTCGTGTCGTCTACATCAGGATTCCATTTATTTATATCTGAAAAACCCCAACCGCCTGGTAATACATATGGATTATGAATTACCCAATCACCAAATTGGTAATGCTGTCGTTGTAAAATATACTGAATAGCTTTTTGAATAGTTTGTGAAGCGTTATCCACACCCGAAGCTTGCAGTGCATAGGAAATAAGGGAGGTATCCCAAACTGTAGATGTTGAATTTTGTATATGTCCGTTCGACTGACATTTTAATGATTTTAAACCACTAACCGCTTGTTTTATTACTTGATCGTCTTTAGAATGCCCCAATGCTAATAGGGAAAAAATCATTAAAAATGTGGCACTAAAATAACTATATAATGTCCCATCAGATTCAAGTCTGGCTAACATATACTTTTTGGCTTCTTTCAAAGCCATTTGATGTAGCTTACTAGGAAATCCTATCAAACTGTTAACACATTGTTTAATGGAATCTATCAATGATCTAGCTTCAGGGGACCTAAGTTCTTTAAAACTATCATTTTCTGATATTCTACTGTTTAATAAGTCAGGTAAATTGGGAGAACCTTTCCTTTTTAAAACAAACTTTTGATCAGCAACTATTAGAATAGGAACCATATGTACGCGTGCATACCCCACAAAATCAAAAAAGTTAATTGGGAAAGATTGAGGAAGTAAGATCATTTCTATTGGGACAGGAAAGTATTTTGGCCAAGGGATTTGGCCTGTCACGGCTAACATTACCTTCGTAAGCGAATTCGCTTTGTCGAGGCAACCTTTTCTAATAATATATTGTTTTGCCTTCTCCATCTGTTTAGCATCTTTTTGTTGATAACCAGAAAAAAGAAGTGCATAGTATGCCTCGATTGTTGCTGAAAGATTACCTTCTTTTTCATCCTTATAAAGTTTCCACGACCCATTTTCACTTTGTTTTGACTGTATACGCCTAGCTAATTCCTTTATCAATTCTTCGTCATTTATCTCCAATGACCTTAATAAAATAATCATATATGCATCTGTCATTGAACTTCCTTCAAAACAAAATCGCCAAGTTCCATCATTTGACTGCTTATCTTTCATAATCTTAATTAGACGATTTATTTCAGTTTTGACATCATTTTTCATAGCAATCAGCCTCTCCATAACACGGTCTTATAGATTACTTTATTCACTGAAAAAATACAATATAACATCTGATGGTCAAGAATGGTGACTTGGTAAATGGGGGTGAATAAATGGGATTCAGTTGTATCAAACGAAAATTGTACTTTACTAATAAGCTTTCACCACGTTTAAAAGATATAAAAAAAGACCTAAAAAAAAATATTCATCATCCCATTACTGTAAAGGATTTAAATAAAGATGAACAAAACATTATTAACCGAATTAAAAGTGAAACAGCACAAAAAAATAAGAATAACACGACAAGAACCCATTATTATTTAGAGTTTTATAAGCAATTCCCCGAAATTCATTGGGCATTTTTAGGTCATATGGTATCTAGAAATGGCGGGTGGAATATGACAGATTTAAGAGGAGGTTTATTGTCCAGATTACTATCAGAAGAAGAACAAAATAACTTTTTTGCTTTTTTGGAACGGGGCAATTGGCTCATCTTCCATGATATTTATCCCCAATTGTTGTTATATCAAGAAAGCGTAAACCGAAATACCAATTTATTTTATATGCTTCAAGTTATTGGCGCCTCCACATTTATGGAAGTGATATGGAATTATTTTTGGGAAAATAAGGATGAATATCTTTTAGCAATAGCTCTTGTGATTAATGAACAAAGCTATCTGGAAGAAAGAGTAATTCAAAAACCTTATTACCAAAAAACGGTATTAGAAACAATAGAATTCAAACTTCAAGACCTTTTAAGCTTAAATCAAATTCTTTTTCCCTACATAGATGAAAGTGCCATAAGGCTCACTGGTCAAACCATTCATCACTTCTCCTCGTTACATGATCGCATTTTACTAGGAAAAAGATTGTACAAATTACTGTTTGAACGTGAAAACTACCATAAGTTTTTCAAATGGGCATCAAAACAACCACACACTGGATCCAGAAAAGACTATTGCTCAATGTTATTTAATGACATAAATGAATCTATACCCGGAAAACCGTTCAAACGGCGAACAGAGAATTGTAACTTAAAGCCTGGCTCACATCGTATATACAGTCCAAAATTAAAGTATGCCTGGAAGAACAGAGAGCATGAACAAGCAGAAAAAGGAGACTGGTATCACAAATGGAAAGTCGTACATTATTTAGAAAAATACACGCAACATGTGGATGGGGATATTCTTGATGAATACTGTGACACGCTGGAGAGGATCGAATTCGCAATCCTCGCAAAAGAAAAGTTTTTATACAAAAATATCTGATAAGAAGGCCATACTATGTACCATTCTATTTTCGACACTTATAGGCACTTACTTGGATCTAATAATGGTTGGAAATGGATTGTATTCATTTCCAAATCGCCCTTTTCCAACTATATTTTCAATTAATATTTTATTTACGTTTGTCATACTACCAGTGTTAACAGTCAGCATTATATATTTATTTAAAAAGCTTACCACCTTATTACGATTAGGATTTGTTCTTATCATTTTCTTTCTACTACCGTTCATCGAACATTTATCAGAATTTTTCGGAGTATTTATACATTCCAATGATTGGCACCATCTCTATTCCAGTTTTGGTTACACATTCTTTATAGTAATCATATGGAAATTTTATACATGGTTATGCCCTTAAGCGGGGACATGGGGGTCCGTCCCCGTGTCCCACACTAGTCTAACGGATTAATAATTGCTAGTACTTGGTGATCTTCCCATTGTCCGTTGATCTTCACATTCTTCCTTGCAATTCCTTCTTTGTGAAAACCGGATTTCTCCAATACTCGAATAGAACCAATATTACTCGGCATAACTCCTGCCTCGATTCGATGCAGTTTAAGTGTATCAAAAGCATACTTCACAAGTAATTGGACCGCTTCCGTTGTGTAACCTTTACCGTTATGAGCTTCATCTAAAAAATATCCAATGAACGCAGCTTGTATTGATCCACGTACTACTTGGAAAAGATTGATCGTTCCAACTAATTGATCATTATCATTTTTAAAAATGCCGAAATTATAACCACTGTCTTGATTTCTATTCTCCGCAAATGCTTTTATCCGTTCGACTTGTGCTTCAAGTCTATAAAAATCATTTTCTCGTTCCATTGCAAATTCCTCGAAAAATGATTTGTTATCCAGTTGTAATTGAAGCAATGCTTCTGCATCCTCCGGGACAAATTCTCTGATATAAATATGATTTCCTTTCATGATAACTCCCCCAATATTTTATACAATCAATAATTGCTTCTCCATCTTTCTACCCATTTGTCAATTCGCACAATATCTTCCGGTAATAATGCGCCTGCTAAATCTCGTTTTAACCGAAGACCAGCCCACACGTTAAATAATGGCAAGAACTTTACTTTTCCAAAAGTACTTTCATATCCTGCTTGCCATCCCTCTTCAAAAGTATTAACCACGCTAGAGTCAACATATTTATTTGCTTCTAACTGTAATATCGATAATGTCCGTGCAAAGTCGAATCTTGAATCACCAGTCGAAGCATTCAACCAATCTATAACTCCAGTAATTTTCTCTCCGTCTGTAAGAACATTTAGAGGATGAAAATCCAAATGAAGTAAACAATTATTTTTCAGACTAGGATAGGATAGTTTAGTAAAAATTTCTTTCTCATCTCCTTGTGGGACAAACCATGGCGAAGTTCCACTATCATCATTTGGTGAAATTTTATGTATAGTTGCCTGAACGCGTCCAAATTCAAATCCTATCTTTTTTGCATTACCTGGTCGTTGTTGCAGTTCCGCTAAAATTGTTTTTCCTGACACCCATTCCATTAGCATAGCTGCATAACCTTCATATGTGATTATGGAATTCACAATTGGTACTGGTACCCCATTATCCCCTGCCAGTTCAATTATTTTCTTTTCTTGGATAAATTGTTGGTATCTATCGAATGGCAAGACACGTAATGCATAGCTTGCCCTATCTTGTACATTAATTTTAAATACAGAACTGTCTCTTCCTCCAACTATCTTATTATAGGAGACATAGGATGAGATTCCTAGTTGATGTATAATTTTGTCAATGTTCATCATTACCCTCCTTTCTTAATTCCTAATTTTGTTTAAAAGGTAGTCAATTCGCACAAACCCGCCATGATTCTTCAACTCGGAATTGTTCTCCATCAAGTTCCTTAACATCTTGTTCTGGCTCGGCTATTTTTCTTAACTCAGGAAAATACTTACTCCTATAAACTTGATGAGATGCTGAATCTTTCCATCCTGTAAGAACAAGAAATTGTCGTTTATGATGTAGTGAGCGTGCAAATTCTCCTCCGTACATCCCTTCTACTTGTTTCATTCCAGGATTCCAAATGGTTCGTTGCATTTCTAAAAAATGGTTCGTTCTGTCTTTCTTTACATTTGATAGTGCTGTCCGGAAAAAATTCGAATGTTTCACAACCGCTTTGATATCTTGCCTTGAACCTGAAATTCCAAATTCTTTCTGAAACAGGTCTACATTTATAGAGGCAAATGTGCTCCCTTGACTAGAACTTACATATACTTGATCATGTTCATTTTCCATAAAATAATTGTATACTTCCTCATCTTCCCAAAATGAAAAAATACAGGCTGTTTGTGTATCTTTTATACTCCAGCCACCAATTTGCCCCAAGAAGCCTTTACTATCACGAAGCACGTTCCATTTCTGTTGGGCTTCGGAGAAATTCCGTGCATCATTGACGTTTACATTACATAAAATTCGTTTAATTAACATAAGTTTCACCTCTAGTTACAACAATTTCCTAATGCCCCCGAACATTTAACACAATCTTCCCAATACTTTTCCTGGACTCTAGCAGTTCATGCGCTTTTTGCACTTCTTCAATTGGAAATTCCGCACCAACTTTAATCGTTAATCGTTTATTCGCAATGTATTCCACTACCTGTCTACTAGCTTCTTTTAATAACTCTGGTCGTTCCTTTCGTGTTGTTCCTAAACTGAACCCTAAAACTGACCGACAGCTTGAATGGAGTTCATTCGTATGAAAACTTCCAATTTCTCCTCCTGAATTGCCAAAATGAACAAGCCTGCCAAACTTAGCCAAACATTGTATACTCTGTACTGAAATTTTTCCAGCTATAGAATCCAGTATAATATCAGCACCAATGCCATTCGTTACGTCATTAACATGTTTAGAAAAATTATCATATAACATGACATGATCAACACCCGCTTCTTCCACAATGGAAAACTTACTTTCATGGCTCACGGTTCCAATGACTGTTCCTGCACCTAATAATTTTGCAAGTTGGATAGCTGTAGTCCCTACCCCACCCGCTGCTGCGTGCACAAGTACAGTATCACCTTTTTGCAGACGTGCTACATCCATTAATAGTTTATAAGAAAGAATCGAAACAGTAGGACAAGCCGCGGCTATTGTAAAATCTATTTCATCCGGAATAACAAATGTCAATGCTTGCTTGGCAACAACGTACTCGGCATAGGAACCATTTGCAGGAAAAGCGATCACCCGTTGTCCAATAGCTAGATCTGTCACTTGATCACCTACTGAGGTAACTACCCCTGCCACATCGAGACCAATCCCCATTGGAAAATACGCATCACCCTTTCGACCTGTCCGTTTCTTTATATCAGCAAAATTAACACTTGTTTTTTCGACTCGAATCAAAACATCGTTTGACCCAACTCGAGGCATATCAACTTCTTTTATCTTTAATACCTCTGGTCCACCAAACTTCTCAATAACCACACGCTTCATAACAATAACCTCCTCCACATACCATTGTAAAATAATTTCTGCATAATTAATAATAGTAAAAAATTATCGGAATGTATAAGCTGAAGTGGGACAGGGGGTCAGTCCCCTTGTCCCACAATAAGGGAAATGGGACTGACCCCCTGTCTAATTAAATTACTGGATAATACTGCTCGTATCTTGGATTACAATAATAGGGTGGTCTTGGTCCTATTTTAGGTACTTCCCATTTATTGGGGTTATTATCGTATACCATTTCTTCTTTTGCTTTTGAATAGTTAATTAATAATAATCTTACTTCAGGATCGTAATAATATTGCATCTCAGCGTCCTCCTACAAAATCTTTTTCCTTTTATCCTATTCCTTTATTCACTTATTGATCATGTACAGGGTACGGATGCACGATATTCGCCAATTTAACATAATGTAGTTGGAGATTCGTTTTATTTAGGAGGATGGACCAAACGATGTCTGAAAATAATAAAACCAACCGCAAAGTGTATCCGATGTATCCAAATTACGGAAAAATCACGCGCTACGAGGATATTGCAATTACAGTTCCTGAACAACGCCAATACCGCCAACCCGGGATAGAGCGTTTAATGGTACCTGAACCAATTATCGAAAATCCAAATTATAAAGGTAGTGAAAAACTAGTAGGAAAAGTGGCTCTTATCACAGGAGGAGATAGCGGTATGGGAGCTGCGGCTGCGATTGCTTTTGCAAAAGAAGGTGCAAATGTAGCCATTTCATACCTGGATGAGCATGAAGATGCTACTCGAACTAAAAACAGAATTGAAGAGATTGGACAACGCTGCCTATTACTTCCAGGCGATTTAAGAGACAAACAGCAATGTGTCGAAATTGTTGAAAAGACAGTTGACAGTTTTGGGGAACTTCATATTCTTTGTAACCACGTTGGTATTCAGTTTCAGCAATTAAGCTTACTAGATATCACTGATGAACAATTCGATGAGACATTTAAAGTAAATATTTACTCCCACTTTTACACGACTCGCACAGCACTTAAATACTTAAAAGCCGAAAGTTCCATTATTAATACATCATCTGTTGTAACATTTGATGGAAATGAACAATTAATTGATTACACAGCAACGAAAGGAGCAATCATTGGATTTACCCGTGCATTGGCCAGCAACCTGGTGGGTAAAGGAATTAGAGTAAACGCCATTGCCCCCGGGCGAGTATGGACTCCTTTAATTCCATCTAGTTTTTCTGCAGACCAAGTAGCACTTGCTGGTAATCCAATGGATCGACAAGGTCAACCATTTGAAGTTGCACCTACATTTGTCTACCTTGCATCTGATGATTCACGATTTGTCACTGGGCAAACACTACACGTTAACGGGGGCCAAGTATTTGCCTAGCATCCTAGCTTCCCCTACAAAAACTCTTGTACTAGAAGCCTCATTATTTTTGCATAAAGCTCACTGCCCCAGCGGTTATTCACTATTTTAGTTTTGTCGGCTTATTGAAATAATTTCTACTATGTACTAGGAAGAATACAACAAATTTTAATAGAGCACTTAGACTGCTAAAATCAAATTTTTCCAATAAAAAATGCCTCTAACAAGAGAACGATTGAGTATTAATCTTATCTATACTCAATCTGCAAAAGAACGAACCAACATGTTACCCGCTAATACCGACGAAATCATATGTGTTTCAGGCAACAAGAAGATATTAAGGTAAAAATTTTCTGATATTCCAAACCATATTACCCAATAGATGTTTGGTATAAAGACAAAAATAGCCAACACAACTGTTGGAATAAGGAGTTTCCAGTTAAAGGTGAACTCCCTACTGATAAGTTTTTCTAAACCTTTCCATTCCATCAAAACACCAAATAAAAATCCCCACAAAGCCATTGTAATCTGAAGTGTAAATGTATCATCTGAAGCTCGCTCCCCTGCTACTTGCAGTTCATAATAATCATCAACCATTAAATAAAGCAGGGCTACCATTCCTAAAAACTACTGCTAACGCATCAAATAATTTATTGATAATTGTCCCCCCTTTAAAATCCGTCTTATAAAAATCCCATGTAATTGTTTGACATTTCAATATAATCAGTTATACTGATTATATAATATACTGATTAACGGAGGTGATTCGTATACTTCTTAACAAGTCATATGGTTTTTTGCTTGCAAAGGTGGAAGAGGAGATGGAATCGCGATTTATAGATAAACTTTCCTCTTTAAAATTAAGCGCTAAACAATACGGAATTCTTCAATATTTGGATGAAAAACCTAATTCTTCTCAAAAACAAGTAGGTGATGCGTTACAAATTGATCGCACAACAATGGTTTCACATATTGACCATCTGGAAGAAATGGAATATGTTCGGCGAACGAGAAATCCAAACGACAGAAGATCCTTTGTATTAACAACTACAAAACTAGGTCAACAAAAATTAGAAACAGGACGAAATCATATCGAAAATATTGAATTAGATGTCCTCTCAAGTCTTACGAATAACGAACAAGAAGCATTAAAAACGATTCTATTAAAAGTGTGGACGGACATCTATACAAAAGGAGGAAAATGATGAATCGAATGGAGTACTTTAAAGCAAGATTGGAAGCAACCATGAGTCCAATGGGATATCGTAATGCAAAGAAAGAACACCCTGAAAATTTCGTACTAGTGGATGTCAGGGTTGGCCCAGACGAAATAAAAAAAGAGAAAATAAATGATGCGCTGGTTATTCCTTTGAACGAAATACAGGACAGAATGGAAGAGCTTCCCAAGGAAAAAACCATTGTATTATATTGTTGGGATACATGGTGCACACTTGCAGCCAAAGCAGCTGTTGTGTTACTGGAAAATGGTTTTGACGCAAAAGAGCTCTATGGCGGGTTAGCCGCTTGGAAAACACTCGATTTTCCGACAGAAACATTGTCGAAATTAGCCACTCATACAGGAGAAGGTATACAGTGCGGATGTTAAGCGGTGATCAATTTTTGGATAGTGGGACAATGAACCTGTCCCCCTGTCCCACTCAGTTAAAGGTTTTTATCGATCCAAAATAATACCCAAATAAGGACAACGAATGTTAAACCAATCTCGATCAGTGAAACGACATAATTTTTCCGATTCTCTGCATATTTCCATTCAACATATGTTTGAAAGCTAAGTTGAATTATCATACAAAAGATTGATATTGTAATTGCGATAAGCGGTTTGCGCATAAATACTATTGCCACTGCCATAAGAACGAACATAAAAACTATGCGCAATAACTTATCACCTTTTTTATGAAAGTCATTGATATAGTTATTCGAGAACCACTTCCTTCTTTCAGCCCCAATAATACGACGAATGATAGCTGGAATTCCACTTAAGAGGAAGATAATTGCTCCCATTATAACAATAAAATCCCTCCAAAATCCTGGCTGTGGTCCATAGTACTGTTCCATTTAAATCAACTCCGTTTTTTTCACATTTCCTAAGATGAAATACAGATATTGCCTCTCCCTATCGGATTTAATTTCGATTATTTCAAATACTTGTATAAAACTCAATATATTTCCACAAAAAAAGAACACGCTCATTTAAGAACGTGCCCTCAAGACTAATGTTCCTGTACAAATAATTCGATTTGGATTTGAAAGCTTACATTATAACAACTCCATTCCTATTATAATAAATAGGAGTTTATCCGAAGTATTGGATAACTTAGCATTCTTGTACCCTCTCATAATTGTATAAATAAAATTGGGTACAATACTAATTAAATCAATACGAAGGGAGAAGGCAATAATGGGTTTGTTTAAAAAGTCATATATAAAAAATAAATCAAAAACCAACAACCCATCCAAAGAAAACATAAGTCAAAACATTGACAAAAATATTATAAAAAATGAGCAAATTTTAAAGGACATTTTTCAGAATTGCTCCGATATTATGTACCGTAAAATTACAATTCATGGTCAGAACAAGCTGTTATTGATCTACGTTGATGGGATGGTCGATGTAGATATCATTATATCAAATATTCTAAAACCATTAATGTACGAAGGGCTGCCTCAAGGGCTTGGTTCAATCGATAGCGTCGCCCAAATGTGTGAGGAAAAGCACTTATCCGCTTTACAAATCAAGAAGCTTTCTGATTTTGGAGATATAACGGATCATATTTTAAAGGGAAACCTTGCTATATTAGCCGATAAAGAAACAACTGCATTAGTCGTCGATGTCAAAAAGTTTGAAACAAGAAGCATAGACGAGCCTGCCAACGAGCCGTCTCTACGAGGATCCAGAGAGAGCTTTACAGAAAGCCTGCGAACAAATACCACGATGTTACGGAGGATAATTGTAACACCCAAGCTGAAAATCGAATCAACAACAATCGGAAATCTGACACAAACCGAAATTGCTGTTGCCTATATAGAGGGAACTGTTTCCATGACTGTTTTAAATAAAATTCGTGAAAGATTAGATCGAATTCAAACCGATCGAATTTTAGAATCGGGCAATATCGAAGAATTTATTGAAGAAACCCATTTTTCTCCCTTTCCGCAACTATTGAACAGTGAGCGTCCAGATGTTGTTGCCTCTAGCTTGCTTGAAGGAAGAGTGGCGATATTAACCAATGGATCCCCGTCTACACTTATTGCTCCAATGACGTTTTGGGCTGGATTACAGGCACCTGACGATTATCATCAACGCTTTATATTTGTATCTCTAGTTCGATGGATTCGATACGTATTTACCATTATATCGGTACTATTGCCTTCATTATATATTGCATTAACTAACTTTCATCCTGAAATGATTCCCCCTGTACTGATGTTGAATATAGCAATACTGCGAGAAAGTGCACCATTTCCAACGGTGATTGAAGTTCTTATGATGGAGATCGTGTTTGAGGGGTTGCAGGAAGCTGGCATTCGTTTACCAAAACAGATTGGCCCCCTCGTAAGCATCGTTGGGGCATTAGTCATTGGGGAAGCAGCTGTTAACGCTGGAATCATCTCCGCTCCTGTAGTCATTATCGTGTCGACTGCCGGAATTGCATCGTTTATCATTCCACGGTACAGCTTCGGTTTTCCTATGCGGATGTTACGATTTCCTTTATTACTCCTTTCTGGGATATTTGGTTTATTCGGTATAGCAATCGGGATCATTGTGATTATCATACATCTAATTCATCTTAATCCATTTGGAGCACCTTATCTATACCCGGTAACTCCGTTTAACAAGCGAGATTTCAAAGACGTATGGATACGGTGGCCACGAAAACTTGTAAAAAAAGGAGGCGATAAGGCGTGAAGAGAACTACCAATCTTTGTATTGCATTCCTCTTTTTATCGGTGACAACCGGCTGCTGGAATCTTGAGGAACCGGATCAACTTTCATTTGTTACAGGAGCAGGGTTAGATTTAACAGAGGATGGAAAGTTGGAAGCGAGTTATCTAGTCGTGTTACCCGCGTCTCTTGGAAGTGGACAGATCAGCGGTGGAGAAAATAAAAATAGTTTCCAGGTGATGAGTGCTACTGGAAAGAACGTTTCCGACGCGATGGTGAACGTGCAGTCAAAGCTTTCCCGGAAAGTGTTTTCTGGGCACCGCGATATCTTTCTTGTTGGACAGCGGTTAGCCGAGCATGGAATGGGCAAAACAATCGATCCGTTCCTGCGAATTCCAAAATCAGAGATGCGTTCCATGATATACGTTGTGAAAAACGGTAAGCCAAAAGACGTCTTTTCTATTGTACCGTTTTTTGATCGATTTATAACAACGTCACTCTCTGATGAGCAAAAAGCAATAGGGTTGAAGCCCTATCTAGCCCGTGAATTTGTAGTAGATGTATTGAGTGAAGGAAAACAACCTCTAGTCCCAGTAGTTGGTTTAAATCCGTCTGGCCATTACAGCTATCGAGGCTCTGGCATTTTTAACAAAGCTGACAACGTGAAATTAGTAGGATTTTTAAATATGAAAGAAACAGCATATGCGCGTTGGATTACAAACGATCTAACCAGAGTTACCCTTACTTCTTCCATTCCTAAAGAGGATGGAAGCATAAGTTTAACGTTACATTCCTTAGATCAGAATATCCATGTCCAAAAAATCGATGAACAATTACAAATTACCGTCCAACTCTCTGGCAAGGGAACCATTATTGAAAACACTACGAATTTAGATCCAACTAAGCAAAAGGATCTCCAACTCATACAAGATGAACTTAATCAAAAAAACCAGAAATTGGTCCATAAGATAATCAAAAAAGTTCAAGAGGAATACAAAATGGACATCTTCGGATTTGGCGAACAGGTTCATCAACAAAGCCCTCAGCAGTGGAAATCCCTAAAGCAAAATTGGACCGAAACCTTTTCACAGCTAAATGTCTCCGTTAAAGTTGACCTTCAATGTACGAATCTAGGTCAAACCGATTCATCTATTTATCCTTAATTCCGGTTTGTTCTAAAAGGAGTTGTAAGAACGCATGAAACTTTCAAGAATACAAGTTGTTTGGATTATTGTAACGACTTTAATTATTGCGATGATTGGGTTACGAATTACGCCTGCGATCCAAATTGCAAAACAAGATGCATGGCTCTCCATGTTGGTTGGTGGCATCGTAAGTATACCTTTAACCCTTCTTGTTGTTCATTTAAGTATTCTTCACCCCAATCGAACATTGATCGAATTTGGCCAAACCGTGCTGGGCAAATGGTTAGGGAGAACAATTGTCCTTCCGTATCTCATTTCCTGGTATATACTTCCGGCCGTTTTACTTCGTTCATTTGGAGACTTTATCCATCTTATTATTCTTGACCAAACTCCTGTATGGATCATCATGTTTCTCTTAATCAGTGTCGTGACTTATTTGACCTATTCCTCAGGTATTACAGGAATCGGCCGATTTTGTGCTCTGGTGGGTCCTATCATTGTGTTCACGTTACTTGTCAGCTTTATTTTAAATGTACGAAACGTCGAATGGCATCATTTATTTCCTATCTATACCGATTCTGGTTGGATAGACATTTTAAAGGGATCGCTTCCTCCTGCTTTTTGGTTTGCTGGACCATTCATTTTATTGGTTATTGTCGCATTTATGGAAAAACCGAAAAAAGCGATTTCAACAGCTATGTTAGGAATAGGCATTACTGTTTTCATGGTCTCTGCTGCCACACTTATGGTGCTATTGGTTTTTGGACCAGATTTAGCAGCGAAATTAAGGTTTTCTTTTTTTGTATCTATCAGAACGATTGATATTTTAGATTTCATCCAAAACATCGATATATTGATTGTGTTTATTTGGGTTTTCGGAGTAACTGCCCAATTATCATTATATTTTTTTATCGCAAGTTATGAAACGGCACAGTGGTTCAAGGTGAAGGATTGGCGAAAATTCATTTGGTTCGGTGCACCAGCTATTTTTGTTATGGCTATTTTTATACCGAATGAGGCGACAATTACATTATTCAGTAAATTTTGGACATCTGTGGTATTCCCTATTTGTGGTATCGGTATCCCATTTTTATTATGGACCATCTCGGTCATCAAAAGAAAATCTGTAAAACTGTAAATTCATCTGAAACTGAAGTGGACCTATTTTGATTCTATCGTAATTCTTAATATTAGTTAGTCTGATGTTTAGTTCTGATTGACCATACACAACCTTGAAAACAGCCTTATATTTATAACATGAGGAATGATTTGTCACAAAATAAATCATTGCATCGTTATATAGTTGAGTGGGATAAATGAAAGGAGGCGAAACCATCGTTAAAGTAAAGCTGTAACTTTAAAAGCGACATTTTGGCGAATTCGTTACTTTAATTTTTGGTAATTATCTTGTTCGTTATACGCTTAAGTTAATGTGTACGGAATACTAATCTTAACAAAGGAGATGTACAGCAATCATGACACAACGTATTAATTACATGCAACAATCACCAGAATTTTTCAAAAAGATGATGGAGCTCAGTAATGCCGAGAAGGAGAGTTCAATTGAGGAAAAAATCCTACATCTTGTTCACATAAGAGCTTCACAAATGAATGGATGCGGTTTTTGCCTAGATATGCATATCAAACAAGCCAAGATCGATGGCGAGAGCGAGCTTCGCCTTTACCACATCTCGGTTTGGCGAGATTCAACACTGTTTAGTCTACGCGAACGTGCTTCACTGGAATGGACTGAAGCGTTAACTAAATTGCCTGAGAAAGGTGTGCCTGATGATATTTATGACCGTGTTAGTGAGCAGTTGTCTGAAAAGGAAATTTCGGATCTAACCTTTTCCATCATGGCTATCAATGCTTGGAACCGCATTAACGTCGCTTTAAAAACTGTACCAGGGTCTGCTGACACAGCGTATGGATTGACGAAAGCTGGCCTAAGCTAGACAGCAGCTCGAGAGCACAGTAAGCGTATGTCTCGCCAGTCGCTTATATTGTGGAAAATGGTTCAAACGTTCTCAAACCGTAACTCAGCGTGAAAGACTTTAATAGTTTCTACAAAAAATACCCTTAAGATGGTTTACTTTTTTAAAGTATCCATCTTAAGGGTCATAAAGCAATTAGATACGAATGCTATGAGAGTAAATTTCCCCTAGTGAATCACTCACACTATAATCTCTTATTCTTTTTCATATCTTTGTTATAGTTATTCTATTCCTACACGCTTTAGCTTGTCGGGGTTCCGGACTAAATATAAATTACGAACTAAACTTCCCTCCACATGAAGGATAGCTATCGTATGAATGCCTTCGCTTGAACGAAAAATAAGAGCCGGTTGTCCGTTAAATTGGCTGATATCTATCTGTAGAACTCCCTCTATCATGGATGATTTGCGTAAACCACCAAACAAAAAACGTGAAACATGATCTCGTGTTTTGATCGGATAAACAGCAGCCGATACTTTTCCGCCCCCGTCTGTGACCAGCACAACATTTGGATCCAGCATAGATACGATTTGATTTGGGTTCCCTTGTTTAAGTGCTATTAGAAAATCATGAACTAATTCTTGAGTGGCTGCTTCGGCATGAATTGGCTCTTCTGGTGCAACCCCCATCTTTGATCTCGCACGACTTAACAGTTTCCGGCAATTCACCTCACTTTTTTCAATGAGTTCGGCAATCTCATTAAAATCAAAACCAAGCGCCTCACGAAGAACAAAAACAACACGTTCCGTTGGTGTCAGCCTTTCAAGCAGTACAAGCATTGCGTATGACAATTGATTATCGCGGTCTACAGATGCCATTGCATCTACATCCAAGCTACCAAGAGGCTCCGGAAGCCATTCTCCAAAATATTGTTCCCGTTTCTTACGTGCTGATTTTTGTATATCACGACAACGATTGGTTACCATTTTACAAAGATACGCTTTAGGTTCAGTCAACTTCTCCAGTGGTACATCATATAATTTTAAAAAAACATCATGTACAACATCCTCTGCATCAGAAACCGAACCTAACAATTGGTAGGCAAGTTTAAACAACAACCCTTTGTATTGCTTATACAATTCTTGCATCATTTCACTTCCATTCTCTATCTGTTTGCTAACTCGTAGCAGTGCTACAAATATAACGATTCGAGAAGTAATTTTGTGACAAAATCCAGAGTTGTTCCGTAATTTTATACATAACCTATCCTACTTCTTTCTCAATATGTATGTCTTACATTAATTTGTGAAAACAATAACTTCATCGCGAACCTGCTCGGAGACGGTTTTTGCTTTAAAACGGAATTTAAGAAACGCCGTTATTGACGATCTACTTATTGAAGTTTTCTTCCAATTAATATATTTTTCCCATTTAAAAGTTCCTTTTACCGTTCTACTTTCATTGTACCTAGTGATTTAACCATTACTGGATCTCTATGAGAGAAGAAACTACTTTTATCTTTATCAAGTGTAGCAATTGTCTTCATGTCATTTTCACTTAACTCAAAATCCCAAATAGTAAAATTTTGTGTGATACGTTCTTCATGAACGGACTTAGCAAGAGCTGATATTCCCCGTTGGGTTAGCCAGCGAAGAACTACTTGAGCGACTGATTTGTTATATTTTTCACCAATTTCCACTAACACTTTATTTGTGAAGAGACCATTTTTTCCTTCCGCAAATGGTGCCCACGCTTGAACCGCAACATTGTATTCTTGGTGTACCTTTAAAGATTCTTCTTGTTGCAAGAATGGGTTTACTTCAATTTGATTCACTTGTGGAGTGATTTCATTGTGTACAATTAAATCAACCAAACGATCTGTATGGAAATTACTAACGCCAATGGAACGTATTTTTCCTTCTTTATAAAGTTCTTCAAGTGCGCGCCAAGATCCATAAACGTCTCCATATGGTTGGTGAATTAAATATAAATCAAGATATTCAAGCTGCATGAGTTCGAGCGTTTTTTCAAATGCTACTTTTGTAGCTTCATAGCCTGTATCATTAACCCAAAGCTTTGAAGTAACGAATAATTCTTCACGAGGTACACCACTTTTCTTGATTGCATTACCCACAGCTGATTCGTTCATGTAAAGTGCTGCTGTATCTATCAAACGATAACCAGCTTTAATTGCTTTAAGAACACTTTCTTCCGCTTGTTGGAGATCAGGAATTTGGAAAACTCCAAACCCATTAAGTGGCATCTTTACACTGTTATTTAATGTTACATATTCCATATTTTTTACCCTCTTTCTATTAAAGTTAAGTTTAGTATAAACCTTGGAGTGCACTCTAAGACAATAGCTTGCATCTCTCTTCCTAACTGGTAGTATCAATGCTACTACAATAATGATTACTAAAACAGTATGACACTATTGCCTTTTAATGTAACATTTACTTGAGTTACTAATCCACTAACTAGCTGCTAAACTTGAAATTGCTACTAATTTTTTTCCTACATATTCGTCTACCAAACTGGTTATCCCTTCTTCTTTAATTAAACTTCGCCATATATACCAACTTCTAGCTGTTTGTTATAACCGCATGGACATGGATAAAAACGAAAGTGCTTCAAAATTTCTATTTATGAAACTTTTTAAAAATTGTTCTATAATGGAACGTACAATGTAGGAGTGATTCCACAAGGAAATTGTGGGATAAATTATAAAGCACCAGCAGTGCCAACTACATCGCATACTCAATTATTTTCAAAAAGGAGGACCCAGTCATGAATATTGTCGTTGCACCGGATTCATTTAAAGGAAGCCTAACAGCTACGAAAGCCTCCATGACTATCAAAAATGCAATTATGTCACTTGGGAAACAAGATACAGTTATCACCAAGCCAATGGCCGACGGAGGAGAAGGAACGGTTGATGCGTTATTAACCGCATCACATGGAACTAGTATCCCTGTGTCTTGTACCGGACCTTTAGGTGAAAAAATAGATACATATTACGGCATTATAGCTGATACTACCGCCGTTATTGAAGTTGCAACTATCGCAGGACTAGTACAAGTTCCAGTTACCAAACGAAATCCAGATGTAACAACAACGTTTGGACTCGGTGAAGTAATAAAAAATGCACTTGATCACGGATGCAAGTCCTTTATCATCGGGCTTGGCGGAAGTGCAACAAATGATGCTGGACTATGTTTATTGCACGCACTCGGTATGAAAGCGTGGGATCATGCTGGTAATGAAATCGGTATGTATGGTCAGGATTTACTGAACGTATCGCGAATCAACCTGGATACCCTTGATCCAAGATTATATAATGTGAGCATAAAGGTTGCTTGTGATGTGAAAAATCCACTATACGGGGAAAAAGGTGCCAGCGCTGTTTATGGACCACAAAAAGGGGCTACAGAAGAACAGATTAAAGCTTATGATACAGCCGCAAAACGCTTTGCTGAACTAATAGAGGAAGAGCTAGGGAAGAAATTTAGCGCTACACCTGGAGCTGGTGCTGCAGGTGGACTAGGGTTCGCCCTCCTCACTCTCGGTGCAGAACTACTATCTGGTGCAAAACTAGTAGGAAAAGTTTCATCCGTTGAAGAAGCAATCAAACATGCTGACCTCGTTATAACCGGTGAAGGACAAAGTGATGAACAAACTTTATACGGCAAAGCACCTGGGTACATTGCTGATTTAGCAAATAAATATGGAGTACCAGCTGTTCTTATTTCAGGTTCCCTTTCTGGTGACTTGGATCCATTTCTTCAAAAATTTAGTGGTTGCTATTCCATTATTAACCGCCCATTATCAATCGAGAAATGTATGGAGAATGCAGCAGAACTATTATATCTGCAAACAAGGCAAGTGATTCATTTTGTGCACAGATTGAACAATCGAACAAACACCTAACAATCGAAGCATTATCTTTATTTCTTTCACCCATGGCCAAGTTCAGTTCCTACGATTGATAGTAAAAATTTGGGGTATCGGGAAAAATAGTGTGGAAAATCCTACACCAAATACTTTATCTTAATCCCAGTCGGCTTTCGAATTACTTTCTGTAAATTTTTTAGCCGTGCCTCTTGAAAAGGAATTACTTTCATTTGTTCCATAATTTCGTTTCGATTTTTCTTGAAATGCTTGTGATTCTCGTATGCTTCTTCATCATTGTAACACGGATATTTTCAGCGGATAAATCAAAATCATAAAAGTGATAAAAATCGCTTGGATAGCCACCTCTAAAATTTGTCACAGTTTGAATAACATCATGGAGTTTTTTAAAAGTAGCATCGGTCGGCATGATAACTCTTCGATAGATTAGTGGATCAGTATCAGCTAATTCCACTTCGATTTGATATGCTTTCATTTTCTTACCCTTCTTCTAAAGATCCAATGTATTTTCTTCGAGTGTAGCATAAACTAGATTTTATTCCCGGGACAAGGGTCAATCCCTTTATCCCAGACGGGGACTGACCCCTTGTCCCACTTACTCCGAATCAACACTGTTCAAAATATTATAAATCGTTTATAATTTCTATATTAGATACAAGGAGGTAATTTACATGAGAAACATGACAGTTACAACCATACAAACATATAAGGGTGGAACATTAACTTAACTTGTAATGGTGTCCCCCTTATATGTGTTTATTTAAATAACACAAAAGGGGTAAATCATGAAATTTCCAATCAAAAAATTCTTTTCATATTATAAGCCCTATTTAGGGTTGTTTCTACCGATATTGGCATGCGCCCTTATCGTATCTGCAGTTACTTTGGTATTTCCGTTACTTGTTCGGTATATTACGAAAGATGTTCTAGAAGGAGACTTGTCCACTGCGCTGAATCAAGTATATTGGATTGGAGGACTAATGCTTGTTATAGTAGCTATCCAGAATATCGGGAACTTCATTGTGGACTACAAAGGTCATGAACTCGGTGCTCGTATGGAAAGTGATTTGCGCAAAGAGCTCTTTGAGCATATGCAAAAGCTTTCCTTTAGCTTTTACAATAAGGAAAAGACCGGTCAGCTCATGTCTAGATTAACAAACGACCTACTCCTGCTTTCTGAGCTGTACCATCACGGTCCAGAAGACTACATTAAATATCTAGTTCGCTTAATTGGTGCATTTATCATTTTGATTTTTATTAATGCACCATTGACTATCGCAGTATTCTGCTTTCTGCCACTCTTAGGTATCTTTGGATTGTATTTTAACAAGATATTGAACAAAGCATATATACGAAACAAAGAGCGAATTGCGGACGTAAACGGACAAGTAGAAGATAGTCTATCGGGAATCCGCGTAGTAAAATCCTTTGCCAATGAGTATTTAGAAATCGAGAAGTTTACTATTGAAAATAATCGCTTCCTCAATAGCCGAAAGAAAACGTATAAGGCTGAAGCATACTTTTATAATTGTTTTGAAACGATTATTCAATTGATTACCATCACAGTAGTCATCTTCGGCAGTGCCAGTATCGTTAGCAACAAGTTAGATTTAGCGGATTTGATTACCTTTTTACTGTATATCAGCTATTTAATTGAACCCATTCAAAAACTGACTCATATGAGCACGCAGTTTCAAGAAGGAATCACTGGCTTTCAGCGCTTTATGGAAATCATAAATCTGAAACCGGCAATCGAAAATATACCGAACCCCATAACACTAAGAGAGGTACATGGTAAAATTGAGTTCAAGCAAGTATCATTCCGTTACGAAGAGCATTTGGATGATATCTTTGTAAACCTGTCGCTTCGTGTCCAACCAGGAGAGTACATTGCGTTAGTAGGTCCGTCTGGTGCCGGAAAAACTTCATTATGTTCCCTTATCCCTCGCTTTTATGATGTGACAGATGGAGATGTGTTGATAGACGGAATCAACGTTCGTGATATTGATATACAGTCCTTAAGAAAAAGCATCGGAATTGTACAGCAGGATGTCTATCTTTTCACAGGAACAGTGATGGAAAATATTCGTTACGGAAATCCAGAAGCTAGTGATGATGAAATTATCGCTGCTGCCAAGCACGCAAATGCCCATGACTTTATCATGCGTCTGCCAAACGGCTATCAATCTGAAATCGGACAACGAGGTGTCCGAATGTCTGGAGGTCAGAAGCAGCGCCTAAGTATCGCTCGTGTGTTTTTAAAAAATCCACCAATTCTCATATTAGATGAGGCAACAAGTGCTCTAGATAACGAGAGTGAAAGCATTGTCAAGCAATCACTAGAAGCGTTAGCAAAAGGACGTACAACCATTGTCATTGCCCATCGCCT
Organism: Virgibacillus ndiopensis; assembly: GCF_900187325.1. Lineage (GTDB taxonomy): Bacteria > Bacillota > Bacilli > Bacillales > Amphibacillaceae > Virgibacillus_E > Virgibacillus_E ndiopensis. Next base: position 121,517 of record NZ_FZMZ01000004.1, read on the forward strand.
TTCCACTATCCGCAATGCAGGGAGAATTATCGTATTAACGGAGGATGGAATCGAGGAACAAGGTACACACGATACTTTAATTGAACACGATGGTTCGTATGCAAATTTGTATTCCAAGCAGTTTGAATTACAAGTATAAGATATGTGAACAAAAATCGGACTCTTCTTTCTTTTAAGAGGGGTCTGATTTTTTTCTGCTTGATAGATTCCAAAATCAATTAGATTATTTGAGACGGAGACGTATTGGAATTTTTCGAGATCATTTCGTACCTCTTGCAGCTGAGAAAAGTGTAGTAATTATTCTGTTAAGTAATTGGTAAAACAGTAATATAATAAAAAACACTTCCCAATTAAGAAGTGTTTTTCACTGTAAGACAAAGCTCGTTTCAAAGCAGCCTTTTCCTTTTTTATACATGCTTTCCCCTAATTTATTATGCCTGTAACCAGAAAAATCCGCGTGTACTTAGTATAGGCTTTATTTCCATCATGTAGTTTATCTCAAACCCATCGATAGCCTACTGAACCCTCGATAACCCCAACACATTTCCCAATAAAATCTACTTTTTCATGGGGCCAGTAAACGGTGTGATGCCATTATCCTTCAAGGCGTTTCAGCTATATGCAAGATTCGGATTTATTTCTAGCTTTTTACCCTTTTACCCTCAAAAGAAACTCTCTTACCCTTTTTTCAATCTCATCTAAATTTCCCTTTAACAAAGAGCTTCCAACTCCTACAGCCTCAGCTCCATAATTAAACCATTCCTCAACATTATCCAAATCTACGCCACCTGTTGGCATTATCGAAAGTTGTGGTAATGGTGCTTTAAATTGCTTAATTGCTTTTGGACCAAATAAACCACCAGGAAACAATTTAATCATTTGACAACCATTCGAAAGAGCGGTCATCATATCTGTCACAGTCATGCATCCTGGAAGATAAGGTGTTTGGTATAGATTGCACAATAAAGCAGTGTCTTTATCAAAACCAGGACTTACGATAAATTTTGCCCCTGCTTGCATTGCCAGCTTTGCTGTAGTCGCATCCAATACCGTTCCAGCTCCAATTAAAATTTCAGGAAAACGTTTAGACAATGTTACAATAGCTTCCTCAACATGTGGAATTGTATATGTTAATTCAATACTAGTTATTCCACCACGAATACACGCTTCCGAAAACTCAATTGCCTCTTTGCTCGAATCTGCACGAACAACAGCCACAATTTTTGATTCCTTGATTTGTTGTAAATTAGACATTTGCACTGAACTCACTTCCCACTAGATTTTAGTTGCTCCAAAGCCACCATCAACCGTTACCATAGATCCAGTAACAAATCCAGCTGCTTTTTCTGAAGCCAACCAAATAACTGCACCTTGCAATTCTTCTGGATCCCCGAAACGTTTCATAGGGGTATGATCCATAATTGATTTAACACGGTCTTCCGTGAGGATTTTACGATTTTGTTCTGCTGGGAAAAACCCTGGAATGATTGCATTTACTCTGATATGAAAAGGTGCCAATTCCTGGGCCATAAATTCAGTAATACTATTAATTGCTGCCTTGGACGCTGAGTATGTTACTACTTTAGTGAGTGGCGTAATAGATGAAACAGATGAAATATTTATAATGCTGCCACCACGATTCCTTTCTTTGTTTCGGCGCGCAAATTCTTGGCACGTAAACATGACTGCTTTCAAATTAACATCCATTATGTTGTTCCACTCGTCTTCTTTAATATCAAAGAATGGTGTTTGGCTATTTACACCTGCAGTATTTAATAAAACATCCCAACCACCGTAATCTCTATCAATAATATCAGCAGTTTCTTTAATAGAATCTAATTGTTTTACATCTGTTTTTAAAAAGCTCACCTGAACATCATGTTGTTTAATTTCATCTATAATTGAGTTTGCTTTTTTTTCGTTTCTTCCAGTTAAAATTATATCCGCACCACTTTGTGCCAATCCTAACGCCATGGAAGAACCTAGTGTGCTTGTTCCCCCAATAACTACTGCCAATTTTCCTTTTAGATTAAACATTTCATTCATCATTTTACCTCCTCACAACTAATATGCTTTTATAGGATCTGCCCATTTATCGTTTGTATTTGGTAAGGTAGGGAACCAATCTGGCCTTTTTGGATCACGATCGTACGGATACCCACCTAACTCTTGATAAAGTTCCGCATATTCCTGTAACTTATCATAATCAAGTTCAACGCCCAGTCCTGGTTTATCGGGAATTTGTATTTTTCCATCTTGATATTTCATTTTTCCACCTTTTATTACATCGTCTTTTAAATGGTGATAGTGAGCGTCAATGGCAAATGGCATACTTGGTAATACTGCGCCCAGATGTAACATTGTAGCTAATTGCACACCTAATTCTCCTGAAGAATGGACTGCTGTTCCAAGCTGAAATGTATTACAAATATCTGCAGCCTTTATACATTGTCTGATACCGCCCCAAAATGTTGTATCTAGTAAAATAACGTCTACTGACGGATTCTTAATATTCTCCGCAAGCTGTTCAAAATTAACTACAACAGTGTTTGTTGCTAACGATTGTGCTATTTTTTCACGAACCCGACGCATTCCATTTAATCCCCAAGTTGGATCTTCCAAATAATCGTTATTCATCCACTCAGTCTTTTTAGCGAACTTTACACTTTGCTCAACACTTAGAATACAATTTGGATCATAGCGGAATTGGTCACTAGAATACTTCTCACCTATTGCTTGAAAAAGTTCACATTCGTAATCTGGATGAAACACCCCACCTTTTAACTTATGAGACCGAAATCCGTAATCATCTTTTAACTCCTGAACATGATTCAATAACTGTTCCTTCGTTCGTACTTCATTCTCACCATTTTTGTTCGGATAACGGAAAAATAAATAACTAGCAAATTCAACTTCATCGCGCATTTTTCCACCTAAAAGTTGATAAACTGGTACACCCAACTTCTTACCCATAATATCCAAACACGCAAACTCAATTGCAGCTAAAAGTTGTGTACGATTATTGTAAAGTGATGCAGTAGGATTACTTATTTTCCATTTTAATTCTTCAGTATTAAATGGGTCATGGCCAATTAAATAACTCTCAAGCTGCTTAAAAGCCAGTTCAGCACTTTCTCCTCCACCGCCCATTTCACCTACTCCGGTAATACCTTCGTTGGTTTCCACTTCAATTATCGTGCGGACAAATCTTCCCCAATGCACTCCATTGCTATGCCTAAGCGGGGATTCTAAAGGCACCGTAACAGTTGTTGGCTTAATTCTAGTTATTCTCATAATTTCACCTCTTAGAGCTTTATGATCACTTTACGTACCTCTGATGGCATTTCTTCCATTAATTCAAACGCTTCTTCGGTATCATTTAAAGAAAACTCATGACTAACCAAGTCTTTTACATCAAAGTTTTTAGAATTGAATAATTCAACAACCTTAGGAAAACGATGTGTCTGCAATCTTGAACCGCATATCGTCAATTCTTTTTTTGTAATATTAACTTGTGCAATCCGAGATATTTCTACATGAAACCCTAGCAAAACTACTCTTGCAGCAACAGATGTAACATCAATTGCTTGTTCAACTGTTGTTGGTGTTCCAACAGCATCAATTACAACGTTTGCACCCATTCTATTAGTCCAATGAGATAATTCTTTACTGACATCTTTTTCTTTTGGATTTATTGTTAAATCTGCTCCCCACCTTTGAGCAAATTCTAATCTTTCTTGGTTAAAGTCTGAAATCGCCACTTTTGCACCAGCATTCAAGGCCATTTTCAAACAGCATAATCCAATTGGGCCAGCACCAATAATATAAACCATATCATCTTTTTGAATTTGCCCACGATATGTCGCTTGTGCCCCAATTGTAAAAGGTTCGATCAAGGCTATTTCAGACCAGTCAAGTGATGAATCAACACGATGCACAAGATTTTCCGGCATCACTTTTACTTCACATCCGCCACCATCTCTATGGACACCGTAAACTTCTACTTTTTCACATATATTTGGTCTTCCATGTCTACAAGCATAACATTCACCACAAGCCGTCATTGGCTCAATTACCACTTTATCTCCAACCTTCAATCCTGATACCGACTCGCCCATCTCAATGATTTCTCCAGCTACCTCGTGTCCAATAATACGTGGATAGCTAACGAAAGGATTTTGTCCATGAAGAATATGCATATCTGAACCACAGATTCCCATTGCTTTCATACGAATTTTAACTTCATTAGCATTACTTAACGTTGGATTTTTCACTTCAACCACATGTAAATCATGAGGCTGTGTTACTTGTATTGCTTTCACAATTACTCCCCCCAATTAAATTAATCAAATAAACTTGGTAAAAATAATGTTATCTCTGGGATAAACGCAACCAGCATCAAAACTATTAAACTAACAGCAAGAAACGGTAACAAAGCTACTGAGGCTCGGCCGATTGGAATTTTACCGATACTTGATGCTACAAATAAACATACCCCAACTGGAGGTGTAGAAAGCCCAATCATTAAGTTAAGTACCATCATGACGCCAAAATGAACTGGATCCATTCCTATTTGAGTTGCAATAGGTAAAAGAACTGGAAACAAAATAACAATAGCTGCAATAGTTTCCATGAACATACCGACAAAAAGTAGTAATAGGTTAATCAAAAGAATAATGATAATTGGATTCTCTGATATAGACATAATTACATCCGCAATAAGCTGAGGTATTTGTTCACTAACTAAAATCCAACCAAATAAATTTGCAAATCCAACGAGAATCATTATTCCTGCTGCATCTACCACTGAATCCAAAATTATTTTGGGTATTTCCCTTACTTTTAAGTCTCTGTATATAAATAATCCGACAACTAATGCATAAACAACCGCTATTACCGCTGCTTCAGTAGGTGTAAAGAATCCACTTAATATCCCAAACAAAATTACTACAGTCATCAATAAGGCCCAAAAAGCACCCCAAAACGATTTAAATATGACTGATATACTCTGACTCGCCTCACGAGGATATTTGCGTTTTACAGAAATTATATACGTGACAATCATCAACCCAACACCAAGTAATATCCCAGGAATAACACCTGCGATAAATAAATCACCTATGGAAACAGTTGCTAAAGTGCCTAAAATAATCATAGGTAACGATGGTGGAATAATAGGACCGATAGTTGATGATGAAGATGTTACAGCTACCGAAAAAGATGCATCATACCCCTTTTTCTTCATAGCAGGAATTAATACCGAACCAATACTAGCCGTATCTGCAAGTGCTGTGCCTGAAATCCCTGCAAAACCCATTGATGCTCCAACGTTAGCTAATCCTAGACCGCCACGAATATGCCCTACTATATTATTCGTGAAATCTATTATTCTCTTTGTAATCCCCCCTGCATTCATTAGATTTCCTGCCAAGATAAAACCAGGAATACAAAGAAGTGTAAATGAGTTAATTCCTTCAAACATCTTTTGTGGAATAATTGTTAATGAGATATCACCTAAGAGAAGATAAATACATGATGATAATCCTAAGCTAAATGCTATAGGCACACCAATAAATATCATAATTAAAAACGATAGAAATAAAACTAGTGCCATCATACCTCAACACCTGCTTCCTTCTCTTCTGTTGCACTTCCCACTAGAATGTGATAAATATTTACAAAGCTGTATACTGCTAAAAGCACAAGAGTAATAACCATACTAAGATAAATATAAAACATTTCTACTTCAATTGTTGCAGAGGTTTGTCCCTCTCCAAGTAATGAAAAATCATATGCATAAGTTACTAGCATTCCCGAAAACACACCTAATACTAGATAAATAAATGCTTCATAATATTTTTTAAACTTTTTAGGTAAGAAATCAACTAATAGATCCACTCTAATGTATCCTCTTCTCTCCATTGCAACTGGTGCTCCAAAAGCAATAGAGTAAACAAACAAATACCTTGTTAATTCCTCTGTCCATACAAAAGATAACGGTGTATATCTCCCAGTGATCTGAATTAGTACCACTATAATAAGCGCCGAAAATGTTAGAATTGTTAAAAACTCTAGTATCCTAGTTAAAATTTTTATCGCTTTCAAGATGTTTCACCTCTTAAAAAAAGATAAGGGGATAACATCTACTAAAAGATGCCCCCATTATTGTTATTCAGCTGCACTTAGAATTTTTTTGTATAATTCTAACTGCTCTTCTGAAAGACTATTTTCAACAGCAGGTTTCATCGCCTTTGCAAAGGCTTCCTGATCAACCTCAACAAATTCCATGCCTTCATCTTTTAACTTTTGTTCATAACCTTCTGTTTCTTTTTCATAAAGATCCATACCAAATTTTTGAGCCTCTTTTGCAGCTTCTTTAACTGCAGCTTGCATGTCTTCATTTAAGGAATTTAATTGTTCATTTCCTACTACAACATATATCCAGCTACGTACATGCTCCGTTTTATTCACATAATCTTGTACTTCAAATAGGCTACCACTATGGATCAAATCAACCGGGTTCTCTTGACCATCAATGACACTTTGTTGTAAGCCGGTAAACACTTCACTAAAAGCCATTACCTGTGGACTAGCTCCCGCCTTTTCCCATGCATCCATAAATAATGGAACATTAGGGACACGCATTTTAAATCCTTCTAAATCAGCAGGTGATTTAATTGGTTTATTTGATGTCAAATTACGTGGTGCACGTAAATGATAATAAAGGGGCGTTACACCTACCTTATCCTTGATTGCGCTTTCAATTTCTTTACCAATTTCACCTTCTATTACTTTCTTGACATGTTCTTCGTTCTTAAATGCATATGGTACCGCCATAAGAGCCGCTTCGGGTGCCCAGTTTTGCATTGTTTCACCAGAGATAGTCATGTCTACAGTTCCTGCCTCAATACTATTCAATACTTCCGTTTCACTACCCAATTGTTCGTTAGGATAAATTTCGATTTCCAATTTACCATTTGTTTTTTCACTAACTAATTCAGCAAATTTCTCAGCAGTTTTGTGCCATTGGTGGTCTTCATTTGATAAATGACCCATTTTCCAAGTAATCGTTTCTCCATCACTTCCACTTGCTGATTCATCTTTACCACACGCTGCTAGTACAAAAATAAGTGATACTCCTATAAGTAAACCAACTATCTTTTTCATAAAATTTTCCTCCTAATTGTAAAGTTTTAAACTCGATATTCACTTGAAGACTATAAGTAAAATTACTGAGATTCCCCCTTTACTTAGTAAAAATGGACATGTTGCCTATGAAATTAAATACTCGTGTATGCTTTTTGGTACAGGTATACCACTCTTCAAACGATCTTCTTCCTTCACCTGCTCTGGTTCACCTGGTACCATTACTGAATTAAATCCTGTTGCAGGTTCTAACTCATGTAGTTCGTCAATCATTTGATCAACATTATTTAGGAATTGTTCTTTATCAATAAACAGCCCTGGATCTACAGTTAAGATCATATGTCCTAGCCGTCGATAATTTCTATAGTCACCATACATTGTAGCGATATTTGTCCCAAATGCGGATCCAGTCAATATTCCAGACAGAACATCAACTGTCAAGGCTAATCCATACCCTTTTGGGCCGCCAATAGGCAAAAGGTTTTTAACTAAATTAGGATCTGTAACTGGATTCCCATTAGCATCGACACCCCAATTATCTGGTATTGATTTTCCTGTTTCCCTTGCATGCAGAACTTTTCCAAGTGCTACATTACTTGTTGCCATATCCAATACGATTGGCTTGTGATTTTTTGCAGGAAAACCATAAGCTATCGGATTTGTACCAAAGTATGGCTTTGATCCACCGAATGGGACTACCGCACTGTCCGTATGTGTCATGACCATGCTCACAACTTCTTCTTTAGCAGCTTGTTCAGCAAAATAGGACAATGCACCGCAATGACTGCTATTGACGATTCCTACCATACCAATTCCATTTTCTTTTGCTAATCCAATTGCTTTATCCATTGCTTTTTTCATAATCACATGGCCCATACCATTATCACCGTCAAATAATGCTGCAGTTTTACCTCTATTCTCTACTTTAAATTGTGGATTTGGATTCATTCCACCTTCATTCATACGCTTAACATAATGCTCTGTTCTTAAAACACCGTGAGAATGTACACCTCTTAAATCTGCATGTACCAGTACATCCGCTACTATAGCTGCATGTTCCTCACTTACATTCACTTCTGTTAACTTGTTTTTAACTAGTGATTTTAGTTCGTTTTTTTGTACAATTACATCTGACATTTATATCTTCCTTTCTAGTCAAGGTTTGCATGCTGTTCCTTCATATAATCATTAATGTTATCTCGACCTTGTATTAATGAAATAACAATTGCATCTAGTAAGATATGGACACTTTGATCAAATTGATTACCCATCGGTTGCATAGTTGCTGTTTCTACGGGTTGTCTACTTTTTGTTGCAGCAGGTACTCTAATAACTTCATGAGCTGTTTCACCAATGACCGAGTTCTCATTAGTTGTAACTAGTAATATCTTTGCTCCAACTTTTGCCGCTTGTTCCGCCGTTAGTAAAATCGATGTTGTACTTCCAGAGCCACTTATCGCTACAAGAACGTCACCCTCTTGAATACTGGGGGTAACTGTCTCACCTTTGACAAAAACATGATACCCAGCATGCATTAATCGCATTGCAAACGCTTTCCCCATTAGGCCAGAGCGACCTTCTCCAGCAACAAATATCCTGTTTGCCTTACTAAGGGTAACCATTGAAGATTTTATTTGCGAATCATCTAGTTGTTCAGCTACTTCTTTTAATTCTTCAAGTATTTCCAAATGAACTCTCTTCATAGATTCAAATCACCTCCTGAATTTTCTTAGCAGCTTCTGCAGGATTTGATGAACCTGTAATATAGCTTCCAACAATATAGATGTCTGGATGAAGCATTGAAAAAAGTTTGACACGGTCTGGATTAATTCCCCCAGCAACAAATATATTAAATTCCTTTAATATATCCCGAAAATCATCTAGATAATCCAATGATGATGTATTCGCCTGCATATCTTTACCAATATGCATAGATACCGATGTAACGCCTAATTTCTCAAGCTGTACTATCCGATCCCTCGATGTAACACCCAATAAATCTACTACAACTTGTTTTTTAAGCTCTTCGGCGATTTGTAAGGCATCCTCAATGGTTTTATTCGCTGAAAAAGCCATTACTGTTGTGGCATCAGCGCCTGCTTCAAATGCCTGGAGTGTCTCGTGTTTCCCAGCATCACATGTCTTCATATCTGCTAGAATCCTTTTTTCAGGATATCGTTCTTTCATCTCTTGAACGATAGGCATGCCGTATTGTTTGATCACACCTGTCCCAATTTCTATATAATCAATATAATGATAGATTTCAGATACAATATTGAAACATTCCTGTCTACTCATTCGGTCGAGAGCTACCTGAATCATATTAGAACCCTACCTTTCAATAACCTTCTTATCCTCTAATCTATTTAACGCATCTTTTAAGTAAGGTAATCCCTCATTATCCCCAAACACTCCAACGACCATCGAACCTATAATATTTGCAAATTTTAATATCCTCTCAGGAGCCCAATTATTTAATATTCCATATAGAGCACCCGCATCGAATCCATCACCGGCACCAACAGTGTCCAAAGCATTAATGTCCCTTTCTGGAGGCTGTCGATACAAATTATCATCTGTCCACAGCATTGCACCGTTTTCGCCTTGTTTAATAAATAGGTGGGAAACAGAATATTCCTTTGCCTTTTCAACTAATTTGTTTATATCAGTTGTTCCAAATAATAATTTTGCTTCTTCTATCCCTGCCAATAAATAATCAACATCTGCCATCCATCTCAACAATGTCGTTCGAGCTTTATCCTCATTCCAAAGTTTCAAACGTATATTAGGATCCATTGCAATTTTTAAATTATTTCTTTTTGCCAACTGAATAGCTTTATCAATAGTTTCAATATTCTTGCTATTAACCGCTGGATATACTCCAGTAATATGTAATAGTTTTGCTTGTCTAAAAAACGCTTCACTTAATGTATCCGCATTCAAAGTTAACGTAGGTGATTTGTGTCGATAATAAAATGTATTGGATGAACCATCACCATTTATTTCCTTAAAATTTATAGATGTTGGATAACCCGGCATCAGTTTAACTTCGCTTACATCAATACCTTCTCCACGTGCAAAATTATAAATATATCTACCAAATTCATCGTCACCCAATCTACTAATCCATCCTGTCTTTAATCCTAAGCGTGCACAGCCAATTGCTACATTGAATTCTGCTCCCCCAACTTTGCGTCTAAAAGAATTAACAAAACGTAAAGGTCCATTTGTGTCGGGATCAAAGGTTATCATGGCATCACCAATTGTTATAACATCATTCATGACCTACACCCCTTTCTTTGTTGAATTACGAATGATTAACCTTGGTTCGTATCGATGTACAGCTGGTTCTTGTTTCGATTTTTTGTCTTTAATTTTATTTAATAGAATAGTAGCCACTTCTTTCCCCATTTCAAATGTAGGCTGTGCAATGGTAGTTAGCGGAGGTGAATGGATTGGACCAAATGAAACTTCATCAATCGTAATTAATCCCATATCTTTGCCAATTCTAATTTGGTGTTCAAATGAATATTTCAGTATTTCCATTAACGCTAAGTCATTCCCAGAAACTATAGCATCAGGTTTTTCATCTAATGAAAAGAGTTCATTTAGTCCCTGACGTATCTTAGAAAGTTCCATCCCTTTAATGTAATCAGAACGAACAGAAATTTTATTTGCCTCTAAAGCGTTTATATATCCATTTATTCGTTCAACCCTAGGAGTAACATTATCGATTAAGGATGTAGTAACTATAGCAATTTTTTCATAGCCATTTTCTAGTAAATGATTAACCGCTAATTCAGAAGCCTTTTCATTATTCAAAAGAACCGTATCCGTATTCAGTCCTTCAACTAAACGGTCTAAAAAAACAATTGGGAAATCCTGTTTTAACAATTTTTCATAAGTATCGGAATTACCACTAATCGGTACAACTATTAACCCGTCTACTTGCTTTGCTAAAAGTGTTTCTATATATTTTTTCTCTTTTTCCGGGTTATCATCGGCATTACAAATAATTGTTGAAATACCATTTTCATTACATACATTTTCAATAGATCTAATAACTTGGGTAGAAAATGCGTGTAATATATTCGCCACGATAACCCCAATTGTTGATGTGCTTTTTTTCTTCAAACTTCTTGCAACCACATTAGGTTGGTATTCTAAATCTGATATAGCTTTTTTAATTCTTGAACGAGTTTCTTCACCCATATACTCAAAACGGTTATTCAAGTATTGAGATACAGTACTTTTAGATACTCCAGCTTGTTTTGCAACATCCGCAATCGTAATCTTATTTGACATATAATCACCTTACTAAAACGGTTTACTAAATCGATTTAGTGAAAGTATACATTAATTGAAAGCGATTTACAATAGTTGTTTTATTTTTTTAGGGGATTTTAAATATTTTATCTTTTTCAAATAAAGCTAAGTAAATATTCTATAACCGAACTTCTCCATTAAAATACCCTTCTAACCTAATTTAAAGATTAGAAAGGTAAATGTAAGAGATGATTCATTTTATCTGATTTAAAAATAAATAAAGTAAACAATGAATAACTAGTTCAAATTTAATTGAGCTTTTACATATCTTCCTGCTGATGTTCCAGCTGTCCTTCCAAATACCGCTCCAGACATTAATCCAGATCCACCTGGATAGTTGCCATAGAAGATACCACCGATCATTTCTCCAGCAGCATACAACCCATTAATTGGTTCATCATTATTATTTAGTACTTCTCCTTTTTTATTTGCTTTGAGACCACCGAAACAGAATGTAATTCCACAAGTAACAGGGAAAGCATAGAAAGGACCTTTTTCAATTTTTAATGCCCAATTAGATTTAGGTGGTGTAATTCCTTCAGTTCCTTTGTTATCCTTTTCTGCTGGTTTATAATCACCTTTTTGAACAGCGTTATTATACGCTTCGATTGTTTGTAAAAATTGTTCCCTATTAACATCTAACTGTGCAACTAATTCTTCAATTGATTCTGCCTTATAACAAGTAGCTTCTTCTTTATCATACTCATCACGAAGCATTGGTCTTACTTGGGAGTCATAAATTTGATAAGCGATGTGCCCCGGTTGCTTTAATACTTCACGCCCATATTTTGCATAAGTAAAGTTTCTAAAGTCGGCCCCTTCGTCAACAAAACGATTTCCTTCCTTATTAATCATAATTCCTAGTGGGTAAGAATGTTTCTTGAATATATCACCTGGTTTTGTAAAATCACCAACTATTGGAGCGTTAGCATCTGTTCCAATAGAATGACAGCCATTCCATTCTCCAAATGGTTGTGCACCTATTTCAAATGCCATCGATAAACCGTCGCCAGTATTAAATTCCGTACCTCTTACAATTGCATTATTCCAAATTTCCCCTAGTTTTTCTGCTCGAAGTTTCTTATTCGCTTCAAAACTTCCACAGGCTAACACAACACTTTTTGTTTGTACAATTACTTCTTTTTCCTTCTTTTTAACTACTATGGAAGAAATCTCATTTCCATCTTTGTTAATTTTAACAGCTGGAGACTCGTACCATACATCAATACCTAATTCTTCTGCACGATTATTTAACTGCTCAATTAAACCTACTCCTCTATTCCATGTTTTTACGGGTAACCCACCCCAGAAGTGATTAATTCCATCTTTCACAAAGGATTGATTATCATAGATGAGATCAAAATCCACTTTATTTTCATGCATCCATTTTATCGTTTCATAGGATTTCGTTACAAGGTGTTCTGCTAACTCTGACTCTGATTTATTTCCAGTAGCTTTCATAAGATCTGTATGATATTGCTCTACTGTGTACGGAGGCATATGAATCTTCGCTGCCTCTTCATCTGTAATCTTTGGAATTACTTCCCTTAAATCTTCTAATCCGTTAAAGGCAAAGCGAATAGCTCCATCCGTAAAAAAAGAATTTCCCCCACGTTTGTTCTTTGGTCCTTTTTCCAACACTAAAACTTTTGCACCACTTTCACATGATGCAATAGCAGCACATAACGCAGCATTTCCTGCCCCAACTATCACAACATCGTAATACAAATCATTTTTACTTGTCATTTTAAACACCTCTTGAATATTTTTATACTTCATTTTTTTCACATTGTTCCAAATAACTTATAAATAGGTTAAAATAGAATTTAGTATAAGTAAAATAGTTAATTTTTATGATTTAACATAAAAAAAATTTATAAACAATAACTATTACCCCATTACACATTTAAGGAGTTTTTTCAATGAATGAAAAAGATTGGGAGCTACTTTTAACTTTATATAAAGAAGGTACTATTACTAGTACTGCACAAAAATTGTATATTTCCCAGCCGGCATTAACATATCGGATCAAACAAATAGAAAAGGGATTCCAAGCTAAAATTATTTATCGTGGTAACAAAGGTGTTGTTTTCACTACCCAAGGTTTGTATTTAGTAGAATACGCACAAAAGATGGTAAATGAATTACGTAAAACAAAGGATAAAATCAGAAACATGGAGGATGAAGTTCAAGGAATTCTTCGTCTCGGTGTATCAAGTAATTTTGCATTATATCAACTCCCTGTTCTCTTAGAGGGATTTCTTTCAAAATATCCAAATGTAGAAATAAACCTCACTACTGGTTGGAGTTCCAAAATATTAACAAAGTTACAAAGCGAAGAAGTACATATTGCTATCCTTAGGGGTGAGCACAACTGGACAGGAGAGCAACTTATTTTAAACCAAGAAACATTATGTGTTGCTTCTAAGGATATAGTAGATTTAGAAGAACTACCTAACCTAAACTTAATCAAGTACCAAACAGATTTTCATTTAAAAAACACTTTTGACCAATGGTGGCAGAATAATTATACTACCCCTCCAAATGTGACAATGGAAGTAGATCGAATTGAAACTTGTAAAGAATTAGTGAAAAAAGGAATTGGGTATGCAATTTTCCCTAGTATCTCATTAAAGGATGAAGATAATTTGTTTACAATTGATTTAGAAGAAAATGATCAAAAAATATTAAGAAAGACATGGCTCCTACACCGGAAGGAACTATTAGAATTAAATATCATTCATGCCTTTGTAACCTTTATGAAAGACTTTTACGGAATAAAACAATAAAGCTGGTCATCGACCAGCTTTATTGTTTTTCTTATGATGTAAGTTCCTGTTTTTCTATAAAAAGACTAGAAGAGAAAACACTGCTACCTTCCATAAGTCTTCTTGCTGTTCTACCGATAGCAGCACGACTAACGACGTATTCACCCTCTATATGTTCAACACTTGCTTCTACTTCAATAATACCTGCTGGGTGCCCTATTTTTATGGGCCCCTTTTTATCGTTTGAAAGGATATCTTCTACAACTGTCCCTGGTATTTGACACGCTGTTGCAATAGCAATCGCCCCACTTACCGCAAAAGCCTGGTGAAGAGAACCCATAGCAATGTATCTTCCTGTAATATCAATATCCTCTTCATCAATAATCTCACCTGTACTACTCACGTAACTATTTGGTTTGGAAACAACTGCAATTTTAGGTAGGGCATGAGAAGTAGGTCCTGCTATAGACGCATCTTCAATTAAACCGATTTGAACCCCGATACTAACCCTTATTTCCTCTAAGATATCAAGAAATGGATTTTGATTAAATTCTTCACCAATTTCAGTTCCTTTAATGTTCAGTTGATCGGCAGTTACAAAGATAAGTGTATTTGCAGAATCAACCACGGAAACATCATATTTCTCTCCTGACCGAAGATTTACAGTGTCTTTTACATTTCCTGTAGGTAGTATTTTTCCAGTAATGGATCCACCCGAGTCTAAAAAATTCACATTTATTCTAGGGGCTGTTCCAGGTACTCCATCAATAGAATAATTCCCTTCATATACGGCTCCATCACTAGTTGTTGGAACCTCCACTTCTATCATTTTGTTTGTATTTGTATTAAATATTCTTACGACTGTATAAGGTTCTTTTATTTTGCAAAATCCTTCTTCCACAGCATATAGGCCCACTGCTGCCGACATATTTCCGCATGTTGGTTTAAAATCTATTTCCTCTTCTGAAAGGCTAACTTGTCCAAATGTGTAAACAATGTCGACATTCTCACTCTCTGATTCCTCAATTAATGCAACTTTGCTTGTTAATGGATCTCCCCCACCTATTCCATCAATTTGCCTAATATCTGGGCTTCCGTAAATTCTAAGTACTGACTTATTACGATCCTCTTCTCTTTCTGGTAGGTGTTTTTTATTTATAACTAATCCCTTACTTGTACCGCCTCTCATTAAAACACATGGAACCTTTGTAATTGCCATATTATTTCCCCCTATTTAGCAACTTTTAATAGAAACATTTGGCTGGCAAATGGCTACCAAATCCGAGATATCATTTAAACTTTCTAGATTTTGAACCATTTTGATTATTTCCCGTACACTAGATTCCCCAATTAAGTCTTTTGAAAGGAATAAGAACTTTTCTTCCAATTCCTTTTGTGTCAGTGGGTTTGTCGGATCCCCTTTAGCATCCGGAATGAGTTCGGAATAAATTCCATTTGTTGTTTCAATTTCTAATGAGCATCCCCAATTCTTTGGATAAGCATTCTCAAACTTTTCATCAACTATAATTTCCACCTTTTGAGCTAAACGGATTGTTTCCTCATCTTTAATCCTGTCAGGGCTAAATTGATTCATAAGTGCTTGCCCGTCAATTAAGGTAACTGCAACACCATATGGAATACTAAATTTTGCATCCATTGAATTTTGTGGGGTATGAGTATATCCACATTGAACCTTAGCCACTTCATAGGTCCTAACCTTAATTGACTTAATTTCCTCAAGGTTTATGCCTGATTCTCTTATTTTTAACGCTGCTTGAATCGATGGATGCATACTTCTACAGCAAGAGAAAGGCTTTCTCGTAATATTTCCTATTAAGAAATCATCTTCTAGATTTTCTATAATTGCATCGAAAGAATATTCCTCAGAACTACTTTTATAAAAACCACCATCTTCTGCCTCAATGATTTGATTTGAACCTGTTAATCCACCATTCACTAGAATTGTGGCTAATACACCACTTGCAGAGGCAGAACCAGCGTGAAACATTTTAGTATTAGCTCCGTTTGCTGTAAATGCCCATAAACCTGATGACTGTGTTCCAGCTATGCCTAGAGCATTTACCATTTGATTTTCATCAAATTTAGAAAGCTTTGCAACACTTGATGCAGCACCAAAAGTTCCACACGTACTAGTCGCATGCCATCCTTGCATCCTGTGCTTTGTAGCATTTATTCCTTTTCCAATTCTTAGCATTGTTTCATATCCAACTACAATCGAGGTAAGGATGTCTTTACCAGAACTTTTCAATATATCACCATAAGTAAGGACGGTTGGAACTACAACTGCACCTGCATGTGATTTTGCTTCTTTATGAACATCATCCATTTCAATAGCATGTGCCATTGATCCATTTAAAATAGAAGCGTATAATAGTGAACTTTTATTGTTTATACCTATTATGGATGCTTGTTGATCCTCCGTTGATAGACTTAATTCTTTAGATAATTTTTTTATTTCCTGTGTTTGTGCACCGGATAAAATACAACCTAATGAATCCAATAAACACATTTTCGCTTCATGAACTACGTTATCAGGCAAGGAATCATAATCTAACTGGACAAAATAATTAGCTAATTTTTCAGTTATTGTCATATGCTTTCTCCTCTTTAACTAAAGATAGAAATTCCTAAAAGACCTGTTGGCCAATATAGATTTAGTACATTTCCAAATAACATAAGTCCTACTACTACTAAAGCAGTAGACAAAACTGTTGTTATAATACGGAATTTAGATTCAATCAATAAAAATACTAATAAAAATACAATAGTAGCCAACATAAAACCTATAAAATAAATCAACGCAATATATCCAACAGCCCAAAGAACATATTTTAAAACTTTTTTAATTTCCCCCACATCATCAATTGAGTTTTCCTTATTACTTCTTACAATCTCAATTGTTTGCAAAACAATTGATACGAATGCTAGAAATGCTGCACCTATTGCAACAAAGAAAGGAAAAAACTTAGCTTTATCTGCAAACGTATTAGCCTCAAAAGCCATTAGACAGAATACAATGAATAGAAAAGTTGTAAACAAAATTGATTTTATCTCTTTTGACATTAAACTCACTCCTATTAGGCATTTTAGGACATTATCTATGCAGGATTCGCCTTCTCTGTAGAACGTTTCATAATATAACCACCTGCTAATAGAGCTACAATTATTACCGCAAGTACTATTACTCCAGGATGTAATAACCATGAAAATCCAAACCTTTCCATAGAAATCCACAAATACCTTTCAGTGGCTTGTGATAATACAAAACCAATGAGTAAAGGTGCCCTTGGCCAATCTAATCGCTTCATTACCAATCCAAGTAAACCTATACCAATAAACAATAACAAGTCTCCAAAATGTCTAGAACTTTGATAAGAAGCAACTGTTAAAATCACTAGTAAAAATGGAACTAATGATGTCGCAGGAATTAAGCTTAATCGAGCAATGTATTTACTTAACAAAATACATGCTGCAGCACCAAATATATTTGCAAATACTAATGTCCAAACGATAGACAATGTAATGGATACGTCTTCATTAACCATTCTTGGTCCAGCCTGTAATCCAAGCAAGGAAAGTCCCCCAAGTAATATTGCGGTTGTACCACTGCCCGGTATACTAAACAACAAGGTAGGAATAAGAGCTCCACCTTCTTTTGCATTATTAGCCCCCTCAGGTCCAATAACACCTCTAATATCACCCTTACCAAAATTTTCATTATCCTTCGATGTTTGTTTGGTAATTCCATATGCTATCCAATCAACTACACTTCCTCCAAGTCCAGGGATAAAACCAATTAAGGCTCCAATACTTGCCCCTTTTAAAACTAACCATTTATGTGTAATAGTATCTTTTATTCCATGTACCCAACCACCTTTTAATTCAGCAGTCTTTGAGATACTTTGTTTTTTAGCTAACAACTCAATCATTTCTGGAAATGCAAATAGTCCTAAAGCAACAACAGCTAATGGAAGTCCATTAAAAAGGTATAGCCATTCAAACGTATAACGATATTCCGCAACTGCTGGTGCCCCGCCAATGGATCCCAGCATTAGGCCAATCATTCCTACTAGTACACCTCTAATAGGCGTATTTCCAGATAAAATACCAACCATGCTTAATCCCAATATAGACAGCATAAATAGCTCAGGGGATCCAAACGCTAACACTATTGGCCTGGCTAAAGGTATAGAAATAAAAAGTACAATCCCCCCAAAAACTCCCCCGATCATGGAAGAAAAGAAAGCTGCTCCTAATGCTCGACCAGCCTGACCTTGTCTTGCAAGTGGATAACCATCCATTATAGTGGCTTGCGATCCCGAAGAACCTGGCATACCGATTAAAACAGATGGGAATGTATCACCTGTGTGGAGAACAGCTGCCATACCAATTAACATTGCCATTCCAGTATATGGATCCATACCATATACGAATGGAAGTAAAATTGCCATTCCTACTGTTCCACTTAACCCGGGTAGAAGACCAATTAAAAGACCTACAAAAATACCGAGGAACATAAATGGAATTCTACCTGGATCTAGTACAATCGATAATGCTTCAAAAGCTGCTTCAAACATTGTAGATATGCCCCCTTAAATTGAATAAAAAAGGAATTTAATCCTTCACTTTTATTGGAATATAATTAACATTTATTGATATCTTGTTATCTCATATTCTTTCTCCAGATAATCTTTTACCCAGTTTAATACCTCTTCATCCGTATCTAACATATTACTAACCACTTTATTTAGTTGGTCACCAACATAAGGTGTATAACCGCCTAGCACTTCTTCACCTTTTTCCATAAACTCAGAACTATCAATTATTTTTTCTGCACCATCAGTTAGTGCTGTCACTGCCTCTTTCGGCGCATCACTGTGTAACCATATTACTTTTTGAACAGTAAATGAGGATCCTAGAAATGCCTTGTATGCTTCCCACGCCTCACCTGAAGGTTCTTCACCATATGCCTCTACATAAAATTCTTTTAGAGATGGTAAGTCAGGGAAAGCCGGATCACGAATAACTTCTCCATTTTCATCTAGTTGACCAAAAGCAAATAATGGATTCGCTTTTCCTTCTTCAACTAAAGGTTGAACATTTGTTAAAAAAGCCGTGGACGTTTGATAGTCAATATTAGATTCGCCTGATTCAAATGCTACTCGAGAAGGACCACGCCCGTCATATCCTAAAACAGCTTCAACATCCATTTCTAATACTTCAAACGCTAACAATGTTACTAAGTCTAATCCCGTTGCACTAATACCTGCATAAACCAGATCTTGTTTAGGATTTTGAATATCTTTTGGACTCTCAATCCCAGTTTCCGGATTCACATAGACGACTCCACCTGTTGGAAGACCTAACACTGGCTTCATTTCTTTTAAGTCATATTTAACAGCAGGATCCCCAAGGAAGTACGGTACATGAGTTGAGGCACTTGTTACTAAAGCAAACTGTCCATTATGTTCTCTAGAAAAAACAAACTCATTGGCACCGTTAATACTACCACCACCGGGAACATTTACTGTTTGAATGGAAGGATTCCCCTCAACACTCTCATTTAAGAATGGCGCCACAAATCTAGCAAAAGTGTCCGTTCCACCACCAGTACCAAATGGAACTACCAATTCTATTGATTTCTCTTCGTAGAACGGACCGTCAGATGAACCAGATGCACTTTCCGATGAGCATCCAGCAAGAATAATCGAAACAAGTAACATTAAGGCTAAACCTACTGTTAGATTAGATTTCCTGAAAATCAACTTCATAAAAATACCTCCTATTTTTGTATACGCTTACAGAATAAAATAAAAAAATTTAAACAATTTAATATGTTCAAATTTTAAGATTAATTCTGATTATAGAATAAACTAAGCCATAATTAAAATAGATTATTTCTATGATTATCCATAAGTTTTTTTTATGTTTCCTCCCTAAAAATAACTCTCACATCCTATGAATCAAGGATTAAGAAAGATCAGACTATGTTTTACCAAAAATATAAAGTTGCTAAAATAGATACAACCATCATCACAAAACTAGAAACAATTCCAATTATATACTGTTCCCTTCTCTTAAAAATACCAGTTTCATATGCAAAGTAACTGACAGGGGAATGAATTGGTAAAATCATTACCCCACCTATAATCATAACTACTAAAAATGCTAATCCAATCGGCGTTATTCCAATTAATTCCGCGTAAGAAATTACAATCGGAAAAATCACTATTAATGCGGAGGATGGGACAATAAATAAAAGCCTTAGCACAAAAATAAAAAAAGCTATTCCAATTACTTTTACTACAGTCGATGTATCCTGAGGGAAAATCGCTATTAATTCCTTCGCTAAGGCGTTTGCTGTGCCGTTTGATTCTAATAAAATTCCAATGGAAAAGGAGGAACCCAATAGTAAAAAATTTTCCCAATCAAAATTTCGAATTGCCTGGTTATCTATTAATCCCAATTTCGGTAGTGAATAAAATACAACAAGGAGCATTGGTGGTAATAAAAGAGGAATTTGATCGTGATCAAACAATACCCATGTAAGAATCATAAGCAAGAAACTACCCGTTACAATCCAAAACTTAATCGATAAAGTTTCAGGTTTTTGATCATAGTTAGAAACAGTATTTTCAATGGCCGTGCTCTCATTAGGAGTTATCCATTTTAAAAATCTCCATACAAATAAATTGACGATGAACATACTGACCCAAAGTGGTGGAGCCACTTTTATAAACCATTCCATCCACCCTAGATTAGCTATTTGATAATCATCAAACAAT
Source organism: Virgibacillus ndiopensis (assembly GCF_900187325.1). Taxonomy (GTDB): domain Bacteria; phylum Bacillota; class Bacilli; order Bacillales; family Amphibacillaceae; genus Virgibacillus_E; species Virgibacillus_E ndiopensis. Next base: position 142,563 of record NZ_FZMZ01000004.1, read on the forward strand.
TGGGATGCTAAGATCGGAAATCCACCACCAGTGAAGATAATCATTGTAGCCTTTTGATTCATCATTCCTATTACATACAAACAATATTTTTTGAATAAACTTTTCTCCGAATAGCCGTAATACTCGTTTAATCTATTGATTATAGGTAATAGCATTTTAAAGCGGGCAAATGCAGAGGGCATAAAAATGGGGAGAAGACATATAAAAACAGGTAGTCCAAATATAATAAAATGAGGACCACCTTTACTTAGTTTAACTAATACTATAGCAACGGCACGATCAACACCAATTTTCACAAGTGATTGACTGATAATCGTTAGCATGAAAATAAAATAAAGTGCAGGAGAAAGAAAGCCTACGACCGCTTCTTCAACACTATCAACAAGGTTAAGAATTAGCATACTAGCCAAGATTAGAATACTAATTGCTCCTGTCGGAATCGGAGATGTAACCCATAAATAAACCGAAAATACTAACAAACCAATTGTAAGTTGTTGTTCCGTCGAGAAATTTTCCAGAATTGTTGTACTAGCAATTGGAACAATAGAAATAAAAATGAGCCAAAATATTAGATGATAAATAAATACTTGACCAATCCCTCTTTTCACTATATCTATTAACTGCTTACTCATTAATACCTCAACATCCAATCCGCTTGTTACTTACCTTCTCTAAATAATTGTATTATAGTAGGATTCATAAAATAAAATATATTATTTTTATGAATAACCATAAAAGATATTTATACTAAAACATTAGCTGATTAACAAATGCAGGAATTTTAACAATCAGTCAGTAAAATTATCGTTTTTAATTCTTATCTACTATTTTTTAAACGTCGTATATTTCAAAACAAACTTCATAAAATCATCAAAGGATGAGAATAATTTTTGCCTCTGATTATACCATTTTCGAACCGTTTCCATTAGCCAAAACGGTACCGGTTTTCCATCAATTATGTGATAGTAATCTTCATATGCCTTTTTTAAATGCTCCCAGCGAAAATCATTTCCAGGTTGAACATATTCGGAGACATCAAGAATTTTTGCTCGTCCGTTTTGTAGTAAAATATTTTTTAAATGGATATCACGCGGATTTAATCCCTTTGCACGTATATATTCTCTTGCATCCTCCACGTCCTTTAACACCTGTTTAGGAATATGCACACCTTGTAAGATGCAGTCAAAAAGCGTTGTTCCTTCCTCGTAACTTAATACGAGGTATTGCTCAGTAGATGCAAAACAGGTTGAAAAGAAAGATGCATCGCCTAGTTCACGATAAACTTCTGCTTCCGTTTTTATTTTGGAAACCTTATCCTCAGCATAAAGTTTAAATGCATAATCTGGAGCGTAAATAGATTGAAATACGGCCGCGTCTGTCCCCACACCAATACACTTCAGACCATCGGCATCACCATGAATGGTTACAGGTTCATTGTTTGGATTTGAAGAAACGGTGATTTGGGAAAGGGAATGAATAGCTACTTCCCAATTATTATCCATATTAATTCTCCCTTCACTATCTAACCTTTAGAAATATTATAGCTAATTTGACCTTCTACTTTCACCTTATAATGGCAAAGTTCTGAATAACTACTTATTCAACATCCCTTAACAAATTAAATTTCTATTTATTCCATCAAATTGTCTGACTACCGATAATTTGATTTAAGGTTCTCTTAAAATACTACCCTTTATAATATTTGAAAACTATATTATCCTTTAGATTTTTGTAAAACAAATAACAAAAACGGTTAAATCATTGCGATTTTAACCGTTTATTGTTTGGCGTATCTCCGTTCTGTTGTATGCACAACTTTCAATGTATAAAGCAATAAAGCGATCACAAGTACCATCACAATAGCAAGAAATAACCATCCAAAAACAAATGTTCCTGTTTTGTCAACGATAGAACCAAAAAGAGGCGGAGCAACAATCACCCCTAAAGAGCCTAGCGTAATACTGATTCCACTAGCAATTCCTGATTGTTCTCTTGGTACAAGTTCTGTTGCTGTATTCATCCATATACCATTAAATCCTGACATACAATACCCAAGGAAAACAGTAACTATCGACATCGTCCAGAAAGAAGTACCAGGTGGTAAAAAAGCAACAATCAGTGACAGTAAGAACGAGATGAACGAAATAATAATTAGAACAATTATTCGTTTTCCATCAAATAAATGATCACTAATAATTCCCCAAATAATCCGACCAAGGGATCCGCTAACTTCTGAAATAACCAACAAAACACCAGATAAAACTAAGCTTATTCCCAGTCGTTCATAAGCGTACAACACAAGGTAAGTGTTTAAAGCCATTTGACCACCATTCAGACCCATTGCACAGATACTGACAAGAATCAGTGCTTTATTTTTAAACATAGCTGAAATAGATGGCAGTAAGTGCGTCGGTTTATTACTTTTTAAACTTTTCGTATTTTTTACAGACGGGGGATCCTTATAAAATAAAAAGGCTATAAACCCAACAACAATTAACAATAAACACGCACTAAGCAATACTGGTCTCCATCCCCATTCATTAGCGAGAGGCAGTAGCATTAGTGCAGAAAGGGCCGATCCAAACGTGACACCCATTTGTTTAATTCCCATTGCTGTTCCGCGCTTTTTAGAGGTGAACCAATAAATAATTCCCCTGTTAGAGGCGGGATGCATGGATCCATAACCAACTCCACCTAAAGTTATTAAGAAAAGTAATACTAAAAACGCAGAGGTAAACGTCATCAATAAAAAACTTAGTCCTAAACAAATTGAAAGCATTAACAATACCCGTCTTGACCCTATTAAGTCCGTAAAATACCCCACTGGAATGGAAGCAAACGATTGTCCCAAAAATAATGCAGCCGGAAGCATCCCAATTTGCGCCATTGAAAGAGATAAATCCGCACCTATAAGTACTCCAAGCGGTGCTAGGCTCCTCCCTATAAATGCCACACATACTTGTGCGATAAACAACCACGCTAACATTTTCCAAGGACTAACGTTTTCAAACGAAATCCGCTGTAAATCATTCATATTCATTCTCTGATCAACTCTCTTAAATTAGTCGCGAAACAATTCTTTGTCCCGTGGGTTACTATAAATCAGAAACTATGTAATTTTTACATTGTTGACAAAATACTGATAACAATATACTATATCAGAAAACGTTTTCATGTAAAGGAGGTGACTTCCATTAGCCCCATTATTAAACCAGAACCACTGCATGTGCAGGCATATAAATATATTCAAAATTACCTGTTAGAAAGTGAATTTTCACCTGGGGAACGTCTAACCGAATTAGGCTTAGCTGACATGTTAGGAGTAAGCCGCGGACCAGTCCGTGAAGCCGTAAGATTATTGATACATGATGGCTTACTGGTTCAAAAAGGTGTACATATATACGTTTTTGATCCAACATTTGACGATGTAATTGACATTTACCTTTGTAAAGAAGGATTAGAACCACTTGCAGCAAAATTAGCCGCACAAAACATGACGCAATCTGATCAGGGTACCCTTCTCGACATAATAAACCGTACCAATAAGGCTTTAGCGCATGATGAAAAAAGAGACATAGTTAAATTTAATACGGAGTTTCATGATTTAATCATTCAATCTTCAGGTAATACGCAATTAATTCAATTTATGAATTTAATACACGCGAAAAATTTGTATATGCGTAACAACATTTTAAGCAACTACGCCCGAAGAGATAATTTTTTTGAGGAACATGTGCGAATTGCTGATGCTATTGTTAATGGAGATGGAGTTCAAGCAGAGTCTGAAATGAAACAGCATATTCAGAATGATATAAACATGATTGGTACTATTTTTAAATCAAAACAAAAGGATGATTCTATATGAGTCAAACATTAGAAGGGTTGAAGGTTTTGGAATTAGGCAGTCTTATTGCAGGACCATTTGCCGGAAGATTAATGGCTGAGTTTGGTGCAGATGTTATTAAGGTTGAACCACCTGGTAAAGGTGACCCGCTCCGAGATTGGAGATACATTTACAAAGGTCAATCACTTTGGTGGAGACTCCAGGCGAGGAATAAAAAATCAATCACCATTGATTTAAAGAAAAAAGAAGGTCAAGAAATAATTAAATCGCTTGCAAAAGAATGCGATATTATTATTGAAAACTTTCGCCCAGGAACACTTGAAAAATGGAACATAGGTTATGAACAATTATCTGAAATAAACCCAGGTATTATTATGGTCAGAGTATCTGGGTACGGTCAAACAGGACCATATCGCGATAAAGCAGGCTTTGGTAGTGTTGGAGAGTCAATGGGTGGAATCAGACATCTGACTGGATATCCGGACCGGGCGCCCACTCGAGCAGGAATTAGTCTTGGGGATTCCTTAGCAGCGATGTATTCTGTCATCGGTGCACTTATGGCCGTTTATCATCGAGATGTAAAAGGAACTGGAGAAGGTCAAATAGTGGATGTTGCACTATACGAAGCTGTCTTTAGTTTAATGGAAAGTCTGCTCCCCGAGTATGATAAATTCGGTGTAGTTCGCCAAAGGACAGGATCTTCTTTACCAGGTATTGCCCCTTCTAATACGTATCAATGTAAAGATGAGAAGTACATTGTTATTGGAGGAAATGGAGATGCCATTTTTAAAAGGTTAATGTACGCAATTGGGTATCAGGAATTAGCAGAGGATGACAGGTTTTCAAGCAACAAAGGTCGGGCTGAGTACGCAGACTTTCTAGATTCAAAAATAGAAGCTTGGACTAAAACAGTAAATCTTGAAACTGCTGTACAAGTACTTGACGATGCAAAAGTACCTGCGGGAGCTATCTACAGTATAGAAGATATAGCAAAAGATCCACAGTATATAGCACGGGAGATGATTCAGAGTGTCAGCCTTGGTAATGACGATTCTTTAAAAATTCCTGGTGTTGTACCTAAGATGAGCAAGACACCTGGGGGAACGAGCTGGTTAGGTCCTAATCTCGGTGAACATACTAATCAAATTCTCAAAAAGTTATTAGCATTCGATGAGGAGAAGATTATTAAACTGAAAAAGGAAGGAGTTATTTAGATTAGTAGATTAGCAAGAAGGGTGCGTCTTGTTCTTAATTTTTAAAGGTAGGTGCTGGATGTGAAACGAATTTTTATTCATGATGTTATTACAAGGGATGGACTTCAAAATGAGGAGCAATTTATTCCTACCGATAAAAAAATTGAGTTAATTAACCAATTAAGTAATACAGGATTAGACAAAATTGAGGTAACTTCCTTCGTCTCACCGAAGGCAATCCCAAATTTGAGAGATGCAGAAGACGTAATGAAAAAAATCAAGCGAAAGCCTGGAGTTACGTACTCTGCCCTAGTACCAAATCTTAAAGGAGCAGAGCGTGCTATTCTCTGTGCAGTAGATGAAATAAATCTTCTAGTTTCTGTTAGTGATACGCATAACCTTAAAAATATACATCAAACAACCAACCAAACACTTGAAAGCTACAAGGAAGTTATGCGTTTTTTATCCAAGGAAGATATTCTTGTTAATGGTTCACTTGGTACATCATTTGGATGTCCCTTTGAAGGGGAAATTCCAGAAGAAAAGGTGCTACGTCTTATTGATCAATATCTTGAGCTGGGTGTCAATGGAATTACCCTGGCTGATACCACTGGAATGGCAACACCATCACAAGTATACCAATTGTCAACGAACATTTTGAACCACTGGCCAGACCTCCCATTAACTCTTCACTTTCACAATACAAGAGGGATGGGTTTAGCAAATGTTATGGAAGGTATACGTGCTGGTGTAATCCGCTTCGATGCTTCATTAGGAGGTTTAGGCGGCTGCCCTTTCGCTCCAGGAGCAAGTGGAAATATTTGTACAGAGGATTTGGTTCATATGTTGAAATTCATGGGATATGAAATCAGAACAGACCTTGATCAGTTAATTAACGCTGCAAAATATTTGCAATCAATCTTAACACATGACATTCCAGGACAGATAGTAAAAGCGGGAAAAATAACAGATCTTCATTCTACATCTGAAATTTAGAAAGGAGACAGGCAATGGCTCCAAAAACACTTTTTGAAAAAGTTTGGGTAAAACATGTAATTGATACGTCCCTTGATCTACCATTACTTTTCATTGATTTACACTTAATTCATGATGTCACGTCGCCACAAGCATTTACTTTGCTGAAGGACCAGGGTCGGAAGGTTAGACGGCCAGATTTAACATTTGCATCGGCTGATCACAATGTTCCAACCACTGACCGAAACCTAGAATTTAAAGATCTACTTGCAAAAATACAAGTAGAGACGTTAATCAACAATTGTAATGAATTCGATATCACCGTTTATGACTTAGACCACCCAGATAACGGCATTGTACACATAATTGGACCCGAACTTGGTTTAACTACACCTGGAAAAACCATTGTTTGTGGAGATAGTCACACTTCCACACACGGTGCATTTGGTGCTTTTGCATTTGGAATTGGTTCGAGTGAAATCACGCATGTATTGGCTACTCAAACCCTTCCACAAGCTAAACCAAAAACAATGAACATTCAAATCGAAGGTCAAATGCCTGAAGGAGTTAGTAGCAAGGATATTATTTTGAGCATCATTGGTAAAATTGGTACTCTTGGTGGAGTTGGTTATGTAGTTGAATTTACGGGAAGTACCGTTAAAAACATGTCTATGGATGAACGGATGACCATTTGTAATATGGTGCTGGAAGCGGGTGCTCGGTCAGGTATGGTTGCTCCAGACGAAACTACCTTTGCCTATTTGAAGAATCGCAAGTATGTACCTAAAGGTGAAAAGTGGGATGAAGCGGTTGCAAATTGGCGTAAACTTTATAGTGACCCTGGAGCTGTTTACGATAAAACAGTAACGATTAACATAGCCGATTTAGCTCCACAAGTAACGTGGGGAACCAATCCTGGTCAAGTTACATCAATCGATAAATCTATACCTTCCCCAAACAGTATTACCGATTCCACCAAAAGAACTGCCGCGGAATCAGCTTTAACTTATATGGATTTAATTCCATTACTAAATATGAACGAAATAGAAATTGACCGGGTATTTATAGGGTCCTGTACAAATGCTAGAATGGAAGATTTGCGGCTAGCTGCCAAAGTTGCCTATGGTCACAAAGTTCAAAACAATGTTACAGCATTAGTAGTTCCTGGATCCTATCATATTAAAAGACGTGCTGAACAAGAAGGATTGGACAAAATTTTTATAGAATCGGGATTTGAATGGCGAAATCCAGGCTGTAGTATGTGTCCTGGAATGAACCCGGACATCGCTAAACCAGGAGACAGAGTAGCCTCTACCTCTAATCGTAACTTTGAAGGTCGCCAGGGAAAGGATGTAAGAACACATCTAGTAAGCCCAGCAATGGCAGCTGCAGCAGCAATAACTGGACATCTAACTGATGTTAGAGAATGGAATTATAAAGGAGGGGTGAAAAGAAATGAAGCCTTTTCGTAAGTACACAGGTTCTGTTGTACCACTTAATAAATCCAATATTGATACCGATATCATTATTCCTACCGAGTTTTTGAAGCGGACGGAAAGAACAGGCTACGGACAGCATCTAATGTATTATTGGCGGTTTAATGAAGATGGTAAACCTAATGAAGACTTTGTATTGAACAACGAAACATATAAACAAGCTACTATCCTGCTGAGTGGAGAAAATTTCGGATGCGGCTCGTCGAGAGAAAATGCGGTTTGGGCTCTACATGATTATGGATTTCAAGTGATTATTTCCCCCTCTTTCGCGGATATATTTAAAGGGAACTGCTCAAAGAATGGATTGTTATTAATTGAACTCGATCATACCCAAATGGAAGAATTATATGCTAGAGAACGGGATAATCCCGCCTTTTCATTACATGTAGATTTAGAGAATCAAATTATCCAAGATAAATTTGGATGGACAGTATCATTTTCAATCGCTCCCAGTATACGGCATAAATTTTTAAATGGCCATAATGATATCGACCTGACGATGGCAGCAGAAGGAAATATTTTACAATATGAGAAACAAAGAGCGTTTTATATGGATCCGTTTGTCAATTAAATTCCGAATATTATAAAGGATGGGAGTAATTTGAATGTTAAAATTCAAAAAGGAACCAATTAAGAACGGAAAGTTATGGATTGTTTTTGGTGTTTTATTTCTGTTAAGTGTCCCCTGGTATTTACCTGAAGGCAGTTATAAGCCGTTATTTCTAGGAATACCATATTGGGGTTGGATCATAATTCTTGTATCAGTAGCTTTTTCAGCAACCATTACGTATGCGATTAAATACTTATGGATAACGGAGGAAGAAGATTCGAATTATAAGGAGGATGAGCAATGACAGGAGATTTAGCTTTTGGTGGTTGGTCTGGCGTTCTAATAATAGTGGTGTATGGGCTCATCATGTTATCAATCGGATTGATTACGTTTTTTAAAAATAAAAATATCCGAGAAAGTAACCAAGAATACTACTTAGGCGGAAGAGGCTTAGGTGTGATGGTCCTTTTTTTCACATTCTATGCTACCCAATACAGCGGTAATACTATTATAGGATACGCTCCTCAAGGGTATAGAATTGGCTTCGAATGGTTACAATCTATCACATTCATGATTCTAGTCATGGTTGGATATTTATTGTTCGCTCCAAGGTTATATGTACTTAGCAGAAAATATAATTTCGTTACACCATCAGACTGGCTTGCTAAGCGTTTCCGGTCAAAAGGTATTACCATTTTAGGTTCCTTTCTTATGCTATATGGCTTAGGTAACTACCTTTTGGAACAACTTGTAGCTGTCGGACAAGGTGTTTCAGGACTAACTGGTGGTACTGTACCATATCAAATTTGTGTAATCTTTTTCATCGTGATTATGCTTATCTACAGCTGGCTAGGTGGTATGCGTTCGGTAGCTTATACAGATACAATGCAGGGAATTGCTCTTCTCTTTGGTGTATTCATACTAGTTATAGGATCAATCCTCTATTTTGGCGGGCTGCCATCAACTGCGGATTACATGGCAACTTTTACACCTGAGAAACTAGGTGTTCCGGCAACAAATGGATTAGTCGGTTGGTTCAGTATGCTAGCCCTTGTACTGATTGGAGCATCCATTTACCCTCATGCCATTCAACGGATTTTTTCCGCGAAAAATGAAAAGACATTAAAAAATTCATTGATTGGTATGGCATGGATGCCTTTCCTTACCACTGGAGTAATCTTGTTGGTTGGAATTATCGGAGTCAGTGCATTTCCAAACTTGAATGAAATGGAATCTGAACAACTGGTTGGGATGATGGCGAATGCTATTGCGTCGGAGAATGTATTTTTCTATTGGGCAATGATACTGTTATTCGGTGGAATTATTGCTGCTATTATTTCAACTGCTGACTCCGTATTATTAACTTTTTCCTCAGTCATTTCAAAAGATTTATACGGAAGATATATTAATCCAAAAGCAACAGAACATAAACAGATTTTCGTTGGAAAAGTTGCCGGTATTGTTGCAACTGGAATACTATTAATAATAGCTTGGTATCCTCCTGCAACATTATACCAGATATTTGTTCTCAAATTTGAATTACTCGTCCAAATTGCACCAGCCTTTATTCTTGGACTGTACTGGAAACAGCTACATACCAAATCCGTTTTTGTCGGAATGGTTGCTGGTACAATTCTTGCTACTACAATGACATTTGCAAATTTTACACCATTTGGCATATTCAGCGGACTTTGGGGGTTATTCGTTAACCTGATTATATGTGTAGTTGGTAGCCTTTTATTTACTATTTCAAGGTCTGAAGAAGAAGCAATTGATAAGGTTATTGGGTTGTAAAGAGATTAGTTGTTAGAGATATTGATAAACTGCCTTTCTTACGTATTATGCGCAAGAAAGGCAGTTTTTTAATGTGTATAGATTGGAGCTGGACGTCGCTGATACTGTTGTTCAGTTACCCACAGTATTCAAATTTTATACTATCCTAGACAAGAGGAAAAATATTATCAACAATTAACCAGTAACTATTCAGCATTTTTCAATTATAACGCCTTTACAAGTCCACCATCCACGACAAACGATTGTCCGGTTATATACGTGTTCGCACCTGATGATAGGAAAACTACCATTTTAGCAAATTCATCAGGACGGCCATATCTGCCTATTGGAATTGATTGTTCCGTTTGTTCACGTAATTGCTCATAAGAAACACCTGTTTTATCAGCTCTTATTTGATCTAATTCAGCAACTCTATCTGTTGCAATACGGCCAGGACCAACTGTATTTACCATAATATTATCCTTTGCTAGTTCTTGGGATAAGCTTTTTGATAAACCTACAATTCCAGCGCGAAATGTATTGGATAAAATTAAATTATCTAGTGTTTGTTTAATAGACGACGATGCAAAATTAACAATCTTTCCTTCACCGGTTTTTCGCATATGCGGTAGTACCTCACGAATTAAACGGATAAAACTTAATAAATTCAATTCATATGCTTTTTGCCAATCTTCATCAGAAAATTTGTCAAATCCCCCTGCTGGTGGACCACCAGCGTTATTAATTAAGATATCAACCTTCCCATTCCACTCAACAGCCGTTGCGACTAATTGTTTGATTGATTCAGGATTCGTGATATCACAAACCGTGTAACGAACATGTTCGTTTCCACTCTCCATTTTAATTTCTTCCACCGCTTCTTTTAAGGTTTCTTTATTACGGCTGGAAATAAGAACATGCGCACCTTCTTTTGCAAATTGTAGTGCTGTACCTTTCCCTAAGCCTTTACTTCCTGCTGTTACGACAACTGATTTCCCTTGTAATTGTAAATCCAAAACGAATAACCTCCTTTATTTTTCAACCTTTAAATCTTTTACCGAATTCACAAGTGGTGTAAAACCTTCAATTTCACACGAAACAACATCTCCGTTCCTAATAACTACAGCACCAGGGGTACCAGTAGAAATAATATCACCAGGAAGTAACGTCATTACTTTTGAATGAAAGGATACGAGATTCCATGGCAGAAATGTCATATTAGAAACAACATTTTTTCGATGAAGCTTGCTATTTATAATTGTAGATACTTCTAAAGCATTGACATCCTCAATTTCATTAGTCGTTACGAGATGTGGTCCAAAGCTAAAGAATGTATCAAAACTTTTTGAACGTGTTAAATACCGTGGGTTTTTTTGTAAAATATCTTCTGCTGTCATATCGATAACCGTTGTATAACCAGCTACATAATTTATTGCATCTTCTTCTGAAACGTCTTTACACTCTTTTCCAATAACAATTCCAAGCTCTGCTTCAGCTGTCGTACGCTCTGATTGATTTGGAATTTTAATTACATCATTCTGGCCAATTATTGATGTATCTGGTTTCATAAAACTAGCAGGCTCTGTATTTGGAGCTTTTTCACTAAGATCGGATGCATGTTCGACATAATTAAGCCCAATTCCCCAAATCTTACGAGGATGACGATATAAAGGAGCATATGTAACCAGTTCACTGTCCATATAATCTACTTTTTCAAGCTCCTGCATTCCTTGATTTTCATACCAAGCACTAAGTTCAGCTAACTGACCAGATCGAATAAGCTCTAACAAGTTCGTTTTCCATTTTCCACCTAATGATTCATTCACCCTATCTAGTAAATAAACCTTTTCATTCAAGACAATTGCTGCTATTTCAGAACCGTTATGTTTTATCGTTGCCAAACGCATATTTGTCCTACTCTCCTTTGTGCATTTAATTTATATTATAACTTAATTTTCAGATATTTTGTATTGTAATTGTTCCTTTTCAAAATCCATTTTTATCTTTCTAATAACCTTATAATCTATATTATTCTCAAGTTTATCTAATACAGATTTCGAAATATATAGTCGACTAAGGTGAAGCGTATTAGCTATTTGGATAAGAGTTATTTCTTCTCTATCTACTTCCGGGCCTAAACTTAAGAGAGCAGATTCTATTGCTTTCTGTTCCGATTCGTAGAATAGCGGAAACATGGCCCTCTGTAGGTATGTTGCTGTAATTGCATTCATATAGGTGGATTTTCTATCTATTTTTTCTATCAATTTTTCCGTTGTAAAATCAGCCAACCCAACACCTTGTGCATTCCCATAAGATTTATCAGCTAAGTCTAACACAACAATACGTTTAATATTCGGCTCTACCGGTTCAGGTACACCTTCGATTCGCCAACGTCCAATAATATTCGGATCCATTCCAGTTCCACTGAAACATTTCCCCATTTCTTCGACTATCAGTACATCAACATCCTTTATTGGTATGGAAGGCATCAGTTGTTTTGAATGCTTTAATAAATTCGCCTCTTGCTCATGCCAACTTTCAACATTAATACCTTTAATGACGGACGTTTGGTCATACCCATTTTCAACAATAGCAAGCCCCATGCAGATAGGAGCATGTTCAAGTGCATACTTTGAAACCTCAATAATATTGTGTTCCATCTTATTTGCACCTTGCCCATGAACGAAGCTTGCTCCTTTTTGTTTACCGAGTCCAATGGTAACCATTTTACTTAAACCACTCTCTACTTTTCCACGAAAGGCAGTATGAACTTTAATTCGATTGATAACGATAATAGCATCAGCCTGGTAGGCAAACTTATCCATGTACACAGGCAAATTATCTGGGGTAGTTCCAATCTTTAAGACTTCCATTGAAGAGCGAATGGGAGCTTTAACAGATTCCTCCGTTATCCCAAGATGACGAAGGATTTCAACCTGTCCTTCTGAGGTAGCACCGCCATGACTTCCCATCGCAGGAACAATAAATGGCTTGAGTCCCTTTTCTTTCAAGTAACTAACAACTTCCTTAAGAATTGTTACGATATTTTCAATGCCTCTACTACCTGCTGTTATAGCAACTTCAGCATCTTTAGGAAGCGAATTTAGCTTTTCATTCCTTTGCAACTCTATCCTGATTGTATTTTTTAAATCATTCAGTTTTTCCCCATTGAATATTTGTTCAATTTCATATAAGTACACTTTTTTCCCACCTCCCTTTCAATTGCCAACCAAGTTCATTTTCACTAAAAGTTTCCCTATCTGGCTTATTTGGCTATAAGTCTAGACTTTTCCAATGCTTGTATACTAGCAGGAACTAGAATAAGTTGGATGATAATACCTGGTAATGCCGTAACAAATGCAGAGGTAAAAAACACTGCTAAACCATATGGATTGTTGGCTAGGTTAAAAAGAAAAATGTTTACAATACCCAACACAATTCTGCCACCAAGCATTGCCCCCAATATACTGATTAAAATTTTACCATTAGTATAGTGATACAAAATACCGGTTAAAGCACCATAGGTACCCAATTCAAATATCATTGCTATACCTATAGGAAAGATTGGAGGCATTCCAGTTAGAATGGATGCTAATAGAGGCAACGTCATACCGCATAAACCACCTAAACGCCAGCCACAAAGGAATCCACAAATTAGTACTGGAATGTGCATGGGTAATAAAACTGAACCTGGGTAAGCCATCGGTATCATTTTTACAATCTGTGGCAATAACAGTCCAATGGCAATACACAGGGAAGTAAAAACAATACTTCTAGTATGAATATACCTCATATAGGATCTCCTCATGTTATTTTAGAATCTTATAGTCACAACAAAATGTATCTATTCCCACAGTAAGGTTGTATCAAACACAAGGTCACATTTGGATTTGATATTTAGTTCTGAGAAATAATCCTCCTCCAGGGGAATCCATTGATTAACGAACCTTTGATACATTGCTTCTCCGTTACGTTTAAGGATTCGCTCCTCTTGAACTTGTGAATCCACTGTTAAAAATATACTGTAGTCATAATCCTGCTGAAGAATAGGATGCATAGCATATACACCCTCAACGATAGCAAGCTTCTTTAGCTCTACAAAAATGGGCTCAGTCAAAGATTGTATGGTACAATCATACGGACGATAACTTACAGTTTCACGAGATTGCAAGGGAATAAGCACTTCTTCCCGGAATCTCTCGTAATGTATATTTCCGCCTGGCTGTGCCATTCGTTCCCTTGTTTTCATTTCGAACGGAAGAAAGAAGTCATCCATATGAAATACATTACAGTCAAACACTTTCGCCAAGAAGGCTGCCAAAGTGCTTTTTCCACTGCCACAACGGCCATCTACTGCAATTAATGCAGGCTCACCCTTCATCAAGAGCCTTTCTACTGCTTCTACGATAGGAAGATAACGAACCAGCCCTATTTTCTGTTTAAGACCTATTTCCATACGGATTCCACCTCCCTATTTGTGCAATCCCATTTTTGTTAATGATACCCACTATACTTTCACAGCTATATCGTGAACTTTTTCATCAACTAAGTATTTCTTAATAGCATTCTCATTCCATTCTATCCCAAGCCCATCTCCTTCATGAGGTTTCAGTGTTCCACGACTAGTCACTTCCATAGGATTATGCATAATGAGATCAAAGTTTTTGACATTTGTACCGTTAAACTTTTCTAAGATTGATACTTCCCTGGAAACGCACCCCAATTGTACATGAATATCCCAATGATAATGTGGAGCGATAGATACTCCTTGGGTGCTTGCCAAACTTGCAATTTTCATCCATTCCGAAACACCTCCACATTGTGTTGCATCTGGTTGGACATAATTTAGGGAACGATCCTTAATAAACTGTTGGAATTCCCAACGGGTCGCTCCAATTTCTCCAGTAGCTAGTGGAATAGAAGTTTGGTTTTTTAATCGTATATAACCTTCAAAAAAATCCATTGGCAGTGGTTCTTCAAAGAAAGTAATGTCATATTCTTCCACACGTTTACAAAGGTCTAAGCATGCATTAACATCTAAGAAAGATTGATTAGCATCAATCATTAATTTAACATCTGGACCAATGACATCTCGTACTAGTTTTACACGCTTAGCTTCTTGAGCATTGGCGAGTCTGCCAACCTTCATCTTAACAGCGTTGAACCCTTTGTCCATATACCCCTCTACTTCTTCCTGAAGCTTTGTAAAAACTTCTAATCCTTCATAATAGTAGCCACCAGACGCATAACAAGGTACTTCTTCTCTACTAGCCCCAAGCAGTTTATAAAGTGGCATTTTACTTAATTTCGCTTGGTGATCCCAAAGCGCAATATCAATAGCAGAAAGCGCATGTAAGAGATTTCCTCTTCTACCTGCCCGGACTGTTTGGAAATATAACTTATCCCAAATCTTTGCAATATCCCTTGGATCCTCCCCAACTAACATTGGTACTAGTAATTCATCCATTGCAGCTTTAGCCGCACCCCCACTCACATCTTGAAGACAAAATCCAACACCTTCAATTCCTTCATCAGATTGAATTCTTACTAAGAGGTGTTCACGATGTGTTAGGGTCTTAATCGACCACCCTACAGGACGTTCTAACGGGATTCTTACCCATTGTGTCGTTACCCTTGTAATCTTCATAACAATACCCCTTTTCAACATATTGTATTTAACATTTTGAAATGTAATTGATACAAGTAATTTCTTAGCAAATCATCGTATGATTCTAAATTTCCACTATAGTAATCTAGCGTATTGTACCCCATTCACAACATGTTGTGGAACATCACCATTTTCAACTCTTTCTATGTTTTCAAACGCCATTTTGAAGACACGATTGAGAGTATCTCTTGTCCCTGCCCCGACGTGAGGAGTGGCAATAACATTATCTAACGTAAGCAAGGGATTATTTATTTCAGTCGGTTCAGATTCCCAAACGTCAATTCCCGCACCAGCAATAACATTATTTGTTAATGCTTTAAATAAAGCGGATTCTTCAACAATGCCTCCTCTTGAAACATTGATCAATACCGCATTGGATTTCATCATTTGTAGCTCTTTCTCTCCAATTAACCCCTTTGTTTCAGACAAAAGAGGAATATGAAGACTTACAATATCTGATGACTTCAAAATCTGCTCTATTGATAAAAAAGTTGCATCCAATTCCTTTTCAATCTCTAAAGGCGCCCGAAATTTATCATAATAAACTACTTTTGTTTCGAATGCCTTAGAACGTCGAGCTGCTTCTTGGCCAATATTTCCAAACCCAATAAATCCATGGGTTTTTCCACTCATTTCGTAGGAGGAAGGTCGAAATTCCCACATTGGCCAATCCCCTAACTTTGTTTTTTCATTTATAAGTGGAAGTTTTCGATATAAAGCTAGAATTAGTAAAATTGTAAGCTCAGAAACTCCTCTAGCATTTGCTCCTGGAGTATTCGCTACTGGCAGATTGTATTTTTTAGCATCTTCTAAATTAAAGTTATCCACACCAATCCCAGTTTTTTGAACAAGTTTTGCATTTTTTGCTTTAGAAAAAATGGCTTCATCAAGATATTTTGTTGCAACTAGTAAATAATCAGCTGTTAATAGATTCTCTTGTTGTTCAGTCTCACTCATCTCTTCCCAAAACAATAAATCAAATCCATCAGGTTTATTTTCAACCAAAAGTTGTTTTAAACTATCAAACACTTGGTCGAAATAAAGTATTTTCTTACTTGTCATTTTTATATTCCCCTCCATATCTAAGCTAAATTTTCCTCATCACCTAGATTCATTTTTTGTTCCTTTCTTTTTTTCATTAGTTTTGTAACCATAGGAGTAAGCACAGATAGAAGGATCAGGATGATTAAAATTAAACATATTGGACGGGTAAAATAGTAAGAAAGTAAATCCCCCTTAGCAAGAACTAATGATTGTCGAAATCCTTTCTCTGCAATTGGACCCAAGATCATCCCCAAGATAACAGGTGCAGGATGAAATCCAATTTTGCGCATTAGATACCCGATAAAACCGAAGAACACCATTACCCATACATCAAAGAAATTATTGTTTATTGCATAAGCTCCAACAATACATAATGCAACAATAATTGGACCTAAAATTTTATCCGAAATACTAGATGCCTTCACAAAAAACTTTGCACCTAACAAGCCAATGATCCCCATTAATATATTTGCTAATAAAAAGCCAAAAATAACAGAGTACGTAACGCCTGCATGTGTCGTAAATAATTGATGCCCTGGTTGAAGACCTTGAATTAACAATCCTCCAAGTAGGACAGCTGTTGTTGAGCTTCCGGGGATACCTAATGTGAGTAATGGAATCAATGCTCCACCAGTTACGGCATTATTAGCAGATTCCGGTGCGGCAACTCCCTCAATGATTCCAGTCCCAAACTTATCCTTATTTTTCGAGAATCTTTTCGCTTCATTATAGCCAACCCATGAACCAATGTCCCCGCCTGCACCGGGGAGCATCCCTACAAACGTTCCAATTCCAGATGAACGTATTATTGTTTTGAAAATACGTTTAAACTCCTTCATTGTCGGGAGTACTCTACCTGAAATCGATGCCTTTTTTAATTTTTTTTGTTTCGTTTTGGGCTCCCTTTGCATCATTACTTGTGATAAAGAGAATAATCCAATCATCGCCGGTACCATAGCCACACCACCCTGTAACGTTGTACTTCCAAACGTAAACCGAGGGTATCCTGTTAATATATCAATCCCAACTGTACCAATAAGCAACCCAATAACGCCCGATGCCAAACCTTTTGCCATCGACTTCCCAGCAAGACTACCAATAATCGTTAATCCGAATATGGCAATTAAAAAGTACTCAGGAGAACTAAACCATAAAGAAATTTTCGCTAGCGGTGGTGCCAAAAATAAGAGAAACAATGCACTGATAAAACCGCCAATCATTGACGATACCGTTGAGACACCAATAGCTTTTGCACCAAGCCCTTTCTTGGTCATTTGATAACCATCAAGAGCTGTTGCCGCCGAAGCAGGAGTTCCAGGAGTATGAATGAGAATGGAAGAAATAGACCCCCCGTACAGAGCTGCCGTATATATAGCTGCCAACATGGTTAAGCCTGCCACTGGTTCAAGCCCGAAAGTCACAGGAACTAGTAGGGCCACTGCCATTGTTGCACTCAGTCCTGGAAGGGAGCCAACAATGATTCCACCTACTACCCCGGCAAACAATGCTAAAATCGTTTGTAATGTAAATAAATTACCAAGCACTTGCGAAAATAGTTCTGCATTCACTTCATTACCCTCCTACTCAAACAAAATTCCCTTTGGCAGTTGAACGTTCAATTGTAAAATAAATACCAGATAAATAAACAGATTGAGTCCTACGATTGTGAAAGCGTAAGACTTCCAATCTTTAACCTTTAAAGCCCATAAAAAACCAGCTATAAATAGTACCGTTGCAGGGAAAAACCCCAAAAATTTAATGACGACCGCATACGCAATAACCGCCAATAGCGTAATCATTGGAGATTTCAGAAGTTTTCCTGTTAATGGTTCTTCCTCACCATCATACATTTCATTATGATCACCTACTTCTGCTCTCATCTTCTTGGTTTTCCTTATCCCACCTATTACTATCAAAACAGCAAAGAAAACAAGTAAATAAAGAAGATACCTAGGGGCCATTACAGCATCCTCATTCATATCTAACGTTTGGATATACAAAAAGATAGATACAAGAAACATGATGATGGATACATAGATATCCTGATGAATCCTTTGCATAAGTTAACCTCCCTTTTTATAAGGGTGACCGTACCAATGGTCCGGTCACCAATACTTTTTACCACTCTACTAAATCGATTAATTCCTTAACATCTTCCTCGTCGCTTTTTAGTAGATCCATATACGCTTGACCTGCTTGGAAATTCACTGCTAAGCCCATATCTTTCATTTTTTTAATGTGATCCGGATTTGTAATCGCTTTCTTTAGGGCTTCACGTAAAATTTCTACTTTTTCTTCAGAGATCCCTGACGGTGCAGCTAAGCCCCTTGCTGACCAGGAATAAACATCTGGGTAACCTGCTTCTGCCAATGTCGGAATATCAGGAAGGAACTCTGAACGTTCTTCTGACATTGTTGCTAAAATTTTTATTTCGCCATTCTGGTGTGCAGTAAATGTTTCCCCTACATTTGCAAACAATACATCCGTGTGCCCACCTAACACTTGTGCTTTACTGTCTGCTGCTCCACTATTATGAACTGGAACAAACTTCGTACCATACTTTGCATTAAGTTTTAATGATGCATAATGATCATCACTTCCAACACCTGTGGATGTTGCTGTTAATTCATGTGTTTTTGCATATTCAATCAATTCCTTTATGTTCGAGAAGCGATCATCATCTGGATTAATTGCAATTGCACCAAAGTCTGATACTTGATTTGCTAATGGTACAAAACTGCTCAAATTTTCTTTACGTTCAATGTTAGGGTTCAAATAACCTGTCATAAGGTTCGGAGTATTAATAAATCCTAAAGTATAACCATCTGGTTCAGCATTTGCTAGCTCGCCCCAACCAACCCAGCCTCCGCCCCCTGCCTTGTTAATAATATTTACAGATACACCAAGTTCTTCTTCCAAAAATGGCTGCAATATTCTTGCACCCGTATCAGTACCTCCACCAGCCGCATACGCAACAATGATATTAATAGGCTTGTTAGGATAATCTCCGGAGGATTCCTGATCATTCCCATTTTTTGCAGATGATTCTTCATTTCCATTACAACCGACAAGTAATACAAGACTAAAGACCACCATGATTAGAGCCTGAAAAATTGATTTAGTTTTCACAATTCTTTCCTCCTTAAAAAATAGTTTTTACTCCGTACCGTCGTGCAACTAGTGACAATTCATCTACAACTTCCTTAGATAAAGGAATGCCGTTCACCTCTCTTTCAAACTGTTTCTCAGTCTCGATTTCTCCTGGTAAATAAATCTTTTCAACACCCTCAATTAAGGGGACCTCACGAATTTTATCAATCATTTCATCTATTCTATTTTTAAACTGATCTAGTGTTTGCAATAGATCTGCCCGAAAAACAAGGAAAAACTGTCCAACATTTTGTGTTTTCGATAAATCCCTATATAGATCTCCAATATGTGGTCCAAATGCAGCACCAGTAAAAATAGCAGATAACGATTCTACTAAAAATGTAAGCCCGTAACCCTTTGGTCCTCCTACTGGTAATACCAAACCATCAATTGCCTCACTTGGATTCTGAGTCGGTTTTCCTTCTTTCGTAATAGCCCAACCAATTGGAATGTTTTGGTTATCTTTTTGTGCTAATAAAATCTTGCCTCTCGCTACCTTACTCGTTGCCATATCAAAAACAATATTTTGATGCCTTCCTGCAGGTATACCGTATGAAAATGGATTTGTTCCAAAAAAACGTTCCTTACCACCCCAAGGTGCCATATTGGCAGGTGCATTGGTTACCGCTATACATACACAATCATTTTTTGCTGCATACGAAGTATAATCAGCAAGCATCCCACAATGATTTGAATTTTTGATTCCAACTATCCCAATCCCCGATTGTTTTGCTTTATCAACAGCTAACTTTATACCTTTTGTAGCTAAAACTATTCCTAAACTATTTTCTCCGTCAATAAGTGCACTGGCGCTTGTTTCCTTTTCTATAAAAGAGCCATCCACTTTATTAACAATTCCTCGGTCTAATCGCCTTGTATAAATATCTGTTCGACTCACTCCATGGGAATCTACCCCTCGTAGGTTTGCTAAGACAAGATGCTTTGCAACAATTAACGCGTCACTTTCATCAACCCCAGCAGCAATAAATATATCTGTAATAAATGTCTCAAGAACTTTATGAGGAACTCGAATTGCTTTCTTAATCAAAGATGACACACCCTTTTTGGTTTAACGTTTCATCTATCCAACTTCGATCCCATTTCCCTTTATATATGGATGTTATAATTTCTTCTTCTTTTTCAGCATGGGCATTCGCTTCCTTTAGAATCTGCTTTGCATCTTCTTTTGGAACTACAACGACTCCATCGTCATCCCCAACAATAATATCTCCAGGTTTAACAGCGACCCCGCCACAACTAATAATCGTATTTATTTCACCGGGTCCTTCTTTGTATGGGCCCCTAGGAGTTCCACCTTTAGCAAAAACAGGATAATCCATGTCAGCAATACGTTTCAGATCACGGACTGGTCCATCAACTATATAGCCAGAAATTCCTCGAAATTTTGCATAATGACACATGATCTCTCCCAAGATTGCATTTCCCATGTCCCCACAAGCATCAATAACGATAATATCACCAGGCTGTGCCAAATCCATCGCTTTATGTACCATTAAATTGTCAGATGGATGTGTTTGTACGGTGAAAGCACTTCCGACAACATGGATACCGGGCTTATTGACAGATTTAATGGCGTAATCCATCGCTCCAAACCTTCCCATAACATCACCTATATTCGCAGTAGGCAAAGCTTTAAATCCTTCGATAATTGACTGATCTATTCTTTTTATTGAGCAATTAATTCGAAATCCATTTTCAGCCATGAATCCCTTTCCCTCCTCATCCATTTCCAATAGATTACTTCATAAATAACGAAGCAGAAGTAATCTAATGGAAAAAGCATATTTAGTCTCTATTTTTTAATAGCAATAAACATAAATAAAACCAATCTTCTGAATATGGTTCCAAAAATAATACAGGTTGTGATTCTACCAAACTATTGATATGGATTTAATTGTTTTTAACTGGCAATAGGAAATCAAAATCACATCCTTCATTTGCCTGTAATACATGATCCCGATACATTTTCGTATATCCCCTTAAATTTGTTTCATCTGCAAAAGGCGTCAAATTATTTTTACGTATAGTTAATTCATCATCCGTTACATGTAATGTTAATCTCCCGTTTTTTACATCTAAGGAAATCTCATCCCCATCTTGTATTAAACTGATAGGCCCACCTATTGCGGCCTCGGGAGCAACATGAAGAATAACAGTGCCAAAAGCTGTACCACTCATACGACAATCAGAAAGACGAACCATATCACGAACTCCTTCTTTCAGTAATTTCTGAGGTATTGGAATCATACCTGCTTCAGGCATACCAGGAGCACCAACTGGACCTGCGTTTTGTAAAACTAAAACACTATCTTTATTTACGTCCAGATCATCAGAATGTATCCGATTCTCCATATCTTCTATAGATGAAAATACAACAGCCTTCCCCCGGTGATTTAATAGTGACTTATCTATTACGGCTTTTGGTTTAATAAGTGAACCATCTGGAGACAAATTCCCTTTCAATACCCTGATTCCCCCTTTATGATAAAGAGGATTATCTAGTGTATAGATAACATCTCTGTAACTATCTTTTACGTTAATATTTTTTACATTTTCTTGGATTGAAAGCCCATTTACAGTTCTTTCATTTGAATGAAGCAACGGTAACAATTCATGAAGTACTGCAGGAACACCACCGGCATGATAAAATTCTTGCATTTGATACTTTCCTGCTGGCCTAAGGTTAGCAATGAAAGGAGTAGATTGACTAAGTTTGTCAAAGTCATCTAAACCAATAGTAATGTTTAACCTTTTAGCAATAGCAATCAAATGAATCACCGCATTGGTTGAACCACCTATAGCCATTAGTAGTTTGATAGCGTTTTCAAAAGACTCTTTAGTCATAATATCAGATGGTTTTATGTCGTCTTTCACCAATTGGACTGCCTGTTCCCCGGTTTTTTTGGCCAAACGGAGACGCTCGTTTACAGTAGCAGGAGCAGCAGCACTACCAGGTAGCATCATACCAAGCGCCTCAGCACAAGATGCGATTGTACTAGCTGATCCCATTACCATACAATGACCTGCGGTAGGAGCTAATTGGGCGTTTATTTCATTTAATTCAGCTTCATCTATCGTTTCCGCCTTATATTCCTGCCAAAAGTAGCGGCAATCAGAACAAGCTCCAAGGGTTTTGCCATCATATTCTCCATTCGCCATTGGTCCTCCAGTAAATAGAATTGCTGGTTTATTTGCGCTTGCAGCACCCATTAATTGAGCAGGGGCCATCTTGTCACAGCCACCAATCAACACTACTCCGTCAATTGGTTGGGCCCTGATCATTTCTTCCGTATCCATTGCTACAAGGTTACGGTAGAGCATTGTCGTTGGACTCGTAAACATTTCCCCAATTGAAATTGTTGGGAATTCAAGCGGTGTTCCTTCAGCAGCGATTACACCATTTTTAATTGCATTAACCATCGGCTGAATATGACTATGACACCGGTTTACTTCACTAAATGTATTGCATATTCCGACAATTGGTTTTTGTAAATCACGTTCATCAAACCCAAGGTGACGTTGAAATGCAGTTTTTAGAAAGCTACTAAAACCAGTATCACCATACGAAGTAGTAAATTTCATGCATACGCTCCTTTCAATCCAACATAGTTGTAGTAAAAGATTTTGCGAGATTATTCAATTTCTTCAACAAAAACCCGTTTAGCAGCTATTTCTTTAAATCAAGTTTTAAAAATGCTTTGAAAATGACGTTGTTTAATACCTTGATGATGCTCCCACATTGTTCTTTTTGCTTCTTCTGGATTATTGTTCATAATGGCTAAAAATATATTTTCATGTTCTTTCATTACTTCATTAGTTAATACATCACTTTTAATTGAACTTTCCTTACTCTCTTTCAAACCTTGTAAGATCCTATCAGCCATTAAATTCATAACTTCCAACATTACATGATTATCAGCTATTTCAACTATCGTATAATGAAATTGATAATCCTCTTCAGTAGCAAATTCAACTTGCTTCTTATTGCCCTTAAGATTTTTATACACATTTGTTAATTTTTCTTTTTGTTCTTCAGTTATCCTAGATGCTGCATAATAGGCAGCATCTACCTCGATTGCCTGTCTAAGCTCAAATAAATCTTTAAAACCAGACCGTTTATCTGCAATTATTTGGGATAGCTTATTTAATAACCCTTTTTGAGATTCCATATTTAAAAACATTCCAACTCCAGGACGCACTGTAATCACATCTGTAGACTCTAGAACTGTTATAGCTTCTTTTACAGAAGTTCTGGAAACACCTAAAGTTTCTGCTAAATACCTTTCTGAGGGTAACTTTTCACCAGGTTTAATCTCTTCTTCTTCAATTGCAGTTTTAATTTGTTCAATAATATCTTGATAGACTCGTTTTCTTTTTTTAATCGGTTTCAAATGCATGTTCATCCCCCTCACTGACTCTGTGACCTAGTGGACAGTCCAGTTTAAAATTTATAGTACATGTATATAATATTGTAATGTTATATACAGATAGATTATTCTAAAAATTTATAAAAAATTTTAACCAACAGCATTTATTCTTCTATAACAAAATACCTGCCGCTTGAAATCAGGAAAGTAATTTCACGTGACAGGTACTATATATTTGGGTCTTCTCTGGTTTTATTTTTAGTGTGGCACGTACAGTTGGTGGGATTTTAAACTCACCGGAAACCAACCAATTCACGTTTTGAGTTTCTGGCCAATGCAAAGGACAAAAACGGTATCATTTCTTATTTGCTGACCATTTGCTTCAGACAATAATACTGCCTCTTTTTGCAACCTTAACCAACATATGAACTTTCGCAGTTTCGGATGAATTTAACCGTTTTGTCCCACCATGTTCATTATCAGGACATGGCGGGATTCATTTTTTTTCGAAGGAAAAATAAAGATATGATCTTTAGGGGCTTTTATATAATCAATCACAGCAGAAATAAAATATATACATAGAAAGAAACAATTTCCTTCTTCTTATCGAATAAAAACAATGGAATCATTTAATAGACTTCATGCTTTGCAATGAAGTTTTCATCCCAGCTCAATCCAAACCCAGGGGCGTCATTTACTTTTACAATCCCGTGCTCACACCTTATTTGCTTTTCAAACAATGGACTAGCCCAACTCATCCACTCTAGTTTCTTCGAATAATTAATAGAAGCAAAAATTTGTGATGAAAATTCTGGGAACAAATGTAGTGAAAAAGGCATATTATTGCATTCAAATAATGGAAATAATTTTGTCCAACCTGTTAAACCACCAATTCGTTGTAAGTCTGGTGTATAAATAGGTTTTGGGCATTTTTCGAAAAATCGATGAAATGGCTTTACCCCATACAAATTTTCACCCATCGCAATCGGAATACCCAAAACTTTGATCAAATAATTATAATCTTCCATATTATCTGTAGCAACGGGTTCTTCAAGCCAACTAATGTGATATTGAGAAATTTTTGTAGCGACGTTTATGACTTGTTCTCTATTCCATCCCTGGTTTACATCTGCTATAATTTCAACTTGCTCACCAACTGCATTCCTAACCTCTTTAACAGCTTCTATATCTTCATTTTGGCTGCTGCGACCTAGTCTCATTTTTATTGCGGTAAACCCTTGATCAATAAGTTGACTTGCCTGCTTAGCTGCTTCAATTGGGGAAACTAACCATAAAGCATCACTTGCATAGGCAACCAGATTATCCCTCTGTTTTCCACCTAAAAGTTGATAAACTGGCACTTCCAATGCCTTCGCTTTAATATCCCATAAGGCAATATCAATCATCGAAAGAGCAAAGGTGGCTAATCCTTGATGTCCAAACAATCTTATGTCATCCCACATTTTGTACCATACTTTATTTGTATTACATGGATCCTCACCAATAACAGACTCTTTTAGCATTTTCAAGCACGATATAATAGCACTAGAACCATGAAAATTAAATCCTTGAATATAGGAAAGTCCATTAATATTATCATCCGTGTACACATCCAATAAAACAAAATAAATCTTATTTGATTTTCTAACACTTGATATTACTGAAAAATTAATAGGAACTGACACGATTCTATACTTTAAATTAATGATTTTCATGACACGCCCACCTTTTTCAACCTAACATAACCCGATCATGACCAAAATTCCAATCCATCATAAGATATATACTCCCTTACAATGTTTCTTCATACCTATACTGTAAAGACAAAATAGCTTTATAAGCAATCCACGTACAAACAAAACTTAAAACACTTCCACTAAAGAAGAGTATTAAACCAGGTAATTTTAACATTACAAAATATAGACCAATCGCTGATAGAATCATACCTAATGAACGTATTGGTACAAGAAAAATAATGGCAAATGTTCTTTTAAAATATTGGGAAAACTTCAAATCAAAGTGCGTATAAATTGGAAAAATAAACATACAAAATACCATAAAAATTAAAAAGATAGCGATTAAACCAACACGGTGCACTAAATAAATAAAATGTTCACGATTAGAAAATATTGCTAAATCAACATATAGAATAATACCAATGAGTAAAAGAATGAACCCTAGGCAGTTAATTTTCCAAAATTCCGTCCGATAAGATTGCCAGAACGTTTTAGAAATAGGAATATTCGTTTCTCCTATAACTAACTTTTTTACAACAGTAAACATTGCAACGGTAGCAGGAAAAAAACCTAAAAACACTATTCCAATTAGGGTGAAAGTTATCCATAAAATATTTATGTAAGCTAAGGTAGTAATCCATCTACAAAATTGATAAATCCATCCCATCAATCTATTCATTTCCATGAAGTAACCTCCTCATAAATTATCATTTCTAGCTATAAATCCATCATTCTTATCAAACAAATACCAATGTCCATGTTTCATAATATACCCCTTGACAATCCCACTATATGCCTCTACTTGCCTTATGAATTCCTTTGGATTTGCGGTGTTTTCTTTAAACATTCCAAAATGCATAGGTATGGCATATTTGGGCTGAATATGGGCAGTTAGCCTTGCTGCATCAGGTATATTCATACATCCAAGTCTCCCATTTATACATACCATCATCATATCAAGCTCCCAATCTGTAACCCCAATAAGATCATCCGAGTATGTTGTATCGCCAGTGATATAAAACTTTATCCCGTTTAAATCAATTACGTAACCAATACTATCATTGGTGTGGATTGCCATTACAGCTTGTAACTGTAAATTACCTAATTGTATACCTTCTCCTCTATCAAGTTTTATAAGTCTAGTAGAAGAAATATTCATATCACGTAATATTTTTATACATGAAGATGGCCCTACTAGCTTTGACGATGGATTAAATTGTGAGATAAGAGGTACTGAATCAGGATCTAAATGATCTTTATGCTCATGCGTAAATAGGATAAAATCAGCTTTTGTATTTTTCGCTTCCGAAGGAGCTGGAATAATTCGGTGGTAACCTATAGTTTTTGAACAAGCATTTGATAAGTATGGGTCAATATGATAAATTATGTTATCAGAATCCATTAAAGCGAAACCCGCCTGCCCTGTCCACGCTATCCCTAGTTGACCTTCTTGTACCTGTAGCTGATTTTGTTCTTGTGTAAAATTCAACATAGCAATTCACCCTTTGCTAAAATTTAAAATCGTTGATTTGAAAACGCTATTAAATTGCTTTTAAACTATTGTTTTTAACAGCTTTCGTACCTATTAAACACCTATTTATGATTATCTTTTAAAAAAGTCTCATTGCAGTACTCATTCTGCATTGGTTCCTAGATCAAATGTTAGTATATTTCTTTATTACAAGTTCAGAACAATTCACTATTTCACTAGTCTCATAATGAAAGGTATCTTTTCAATTGATCAAGTAATTCTGGAGTCCAATCAATAAATTCAAAGACGGTATGAAAATTTCTGACTTTCCGATTATATGTCTCAACAGTAAGCAGTGTTTCTTCTATCTCTTCCCACGAGATCCCCAGAATATCCGGCCGATAAAGTACACTAGCATCATCAAACGCTTTTAAAAGCATATGATAACGGCTATCTTTCATATAGAATTGCTGCAAAAATGAAGCTATAACTATTCCCAGTGCTACAATTTCTCCGTGAACATACGTTTTTCCAGTTACTAATTCTAAATTCCAAGCAAAAAGGTGTTCAGAACCAGCACTAATTGGTTTATCAGGATGTAAGATATATAATTCAGCTGAATTCTTGATATTTTCCATTAATAAATGGACGCCCTGTTCAGTCATCTCTCCGATCTCATCAGCACGTTTTGTCATAGAATCAACTAATTGGACAATCTGTTCTTTAATTTCTTGATCCACATCTTTCGTCAATCCTTTTTGAGAAGCTATCATCCAATCATTTAACGTTGTTTGCAAATATAGAAAATCTCCATAACCTGCACGATTGTATCGTGGTTCGGATAATCGAATCAGTTCGTAATCCACTAAAATTCTTTTTGGATAGCCATCCACCTTAAACCCGAAAGCGCTGCCATTTCTTTTAATTGAAATAAAATCGCTAAAAGGAGCATTAGTCGATGTAATCGATGGGACTAATAAAGGAATTTTCCCATGCTGATAGGCAAAGTACTTAGCTGCATCAATTGCTGTTCCACCTCCTAGCCCTACTATTTCTACATTATCAATTAAAGTTTTACTGATTTCGTCAAGCTTTTCTTTATCCAGTGTATCCACCAGGATAACTTGTTCAGGTGGATTGTCTTCAAAAAACTGTTTTCCTAAATTCCAGGGAATTTCCATCGTAATTATAATATAACGCTGCAAATTAATTGTTTCTTTTGTAATTAAAAGCTTCCCATATTTTGTATGAATGTGTTGAACCAAATTAAACATATTAAACCTCCTCGTTTTGTATAGAAATTTTTTAACGAAAAACAATTATCCTTTTACAGATCCTCCTGTCAACCCTTCAACTAGATAACGCTGTAAGAAAATAAATACCATCACTACTGGTATGCAAACAATGGTAGACGCGGCCATCATTCCACTCCAATCATGTTTAAACTGACCAGCAAAGGAAAGTATCATCCCCGGAGGTAGCGTTTTCATCCCAACATCGTTAATTAACGTCAAAGGAAATAACAAGTTATTCCAAGCGTCCATAAAAGCAAAAATGCCTGTAGTAACTATCCCTGGTACTATTAGAGGTATTACAATTTTTTTCATAATCTGAAATCTACTGCATCCATCTATCATTGCGGCTTCTTCTATTTCAATTGGTATCGAATCCACAAATCCCTTTATCATCCAAATACCAAAAGGGATAGTAAAAGAAGTAAATCCTAAAATCAAACCTAAGTAAGTATTTAATAAGTTAGTCTGAACAAAAAGTAAATAAATTGGAATCAGCAATACTACAAGCGGAAACATTTGCGTTACCAATACACTCATTAAGATAGATTTTCGAAATCTAAATCGTAAGCGAGACAATGCATACCCCGCAAGTGTTGCTACTATTATAGCAATTACTACAGTTCCCAATGAGGTTATGACACTATTAATAAAATAACCGTAAATTGGATTTTCTCCATTAATAAGTTCTATATAGCTTTGTATATTAAGACCTTCTGGCCATAAAGTAGGTATTGCATCGAATACGTCCATATCCCTTTTTAAGCTTGTCACCAGCATCCAATAAATTGGAAATAATGTCCATAATAAAGTTAAAATTACAATTATCGCCATAGCACTATACCATAATGAAGAATGTTTTCGTTTTATCAATTATTTCACTCCCTATTAATATTCTTTTTGCAACAGCCGGATATAAACAATTGACATGACAAGGAGAACAACTACCCATATCATTCCTACGGCAGACGCATAACTGAGTTGGAATTTTTCAAAAGCCAATTTATAAATATGAAGAACCGAAGTTAATGTAGATTCTCCAGGCCCACCGCCAGTCATTGTAAAAATTATTGGGAAATTATTAAAATTCCTTATTAACATTAACAGGCTACTGATTACTAGAATACCTTTTATATTTGGAAGGGTTACATGCCAAAATTCTTGCCACCTATTGGCTCCTTCTGCAAAGGCAGCCTCCTGTAAATCTCTGGGTACTGTTTTTAATCCAGCAGCAATCATTAAGGTGTGGAATGGAATTTGGTTCCACACATGCGCTACAATTATTGCAATCATAGCTAAATTTCCATCCATTAACCAAGGTACGTATTCTTCAATAACTCCTAACCTCTGCAGGAAAAAGTTAATTATCCCCACATCATAATCAAACATATACAAAAATAAAAATCCTACAACAATTCCTGGAATTACCCAAGGTATTAGAATTAACCCCCGCAACCCCGAGAATTTTTTGGGTAACTGGTCTAATGCAATAGCTATAACAAGTGCGATAATTACACTTATGAATACAGTAGTAAGAGTAAAGGTAAATGTATTTTTTACGGTGGTCCAAAATGTATCATCATGTAATAATCGCTGAAAATTTTCAAATAGGACAAAAGAGTTTTGATTAGGCTTGGTTAGTTCTCGATTATAAAACGATAAAATAAAGGCTCTTAACAAAGGATAAAGAATAACAAAGCTCATTATAATCAGCCCAGGCGCCAACAATATGACCGCGGTTTTTGAAGAATCGTGGAGATTTCCCCCACGATTCTTCAATTGAACATTATTTTTCTTTTTCCTAAACTTATTATTCGGCATATAATAACCTCCAATTAAATGTAGGATTTATTCATTATCTGCTGTAACTGTATCAAGGTCTTTTTGAATTTGATCTAGTATTTCTTGTATTGAAGTTTTAGTAGTTATAAGTTCTTGCATTTGCGTTGCGAATGTTGTCGCCATATCTGCGTAATCGGCACCAAACGGTGGTACAATAGCAGTGGGGAGTATGTCATTAAGAAACACCTTCATGTGAGGGCTTTCTTTTAATTCTGGAAAGCGTTCTGCTGCACTTGATGTAACCGGTAAATTCCCCATAGGCATAACATATTCTTCTAATGCGACATCACTGTTCGCAAGAAACTCAAGAAATTTCACTGCTTCTTTCTTATGCTCTGAATCTTCAAAAACCGCAGTAAAGTGGTCACTACCTCCTATTGCAGAATAAGATTTACCGTCCTCACCGGCTGGCAAAGTAGTTACGCCCCATGTTTCATTAAAGACCTCGTCTGTAATTGCGTCATCAAAACTTTGAACTGTCCCTTTAAAAAGAGGAGCGTCAAAAGCAAAAGCAAGTCGGTTTTGAGCGGCAAGCGGTCTAAATTCTCCTAACTTTTTGCCGGGCAATGTATATTCTTTTTCAACTAGTTTCCTCAGCCATTCACCATACTTGGTCAACTCGTCTACTTGGACGTTTTCATTATCGAAAGGTATTTTATCAATTGTAGCCATAAAAGACCATTGAAATGTAGCTGCAAATGCCCTTGGGCTAGTGTCAAATTGAAGCGGAATGACATCTGGCAACTTTTTAACTGCTTCCATAGCTGAATCAAGTTCTACCATTGTTTTTGGTGGTTTATTTGGATCAAGTCCTGCTTCTTTCATAATTTTTTTATTGTACCAAAATCCATTAATTCCACCAGTCCAAGGTACAAGGTAATGTTTATCTTCATAGAGACCGGTATCATAATAAGAAGATATTAAATCTGATTCATAATCTTGTGATAAAAGATCATCTACAGGCTGCAGTACTCCCATTGCCGCTAAGCTTACCCCTGTGCTGGCATCCACTTGTGCAATATCCGGTGCATTCCCACCATTGGACATAACGGTTAATTGATTTTGAATCTCTGAAAATGGTACCGTTACAGGTTTAATTTTAATGTTGGGATTTTCCGACTCAAACGCATCAATTACTTTATTAATTTTTTCCTCCGTTGCTTTTTCAGCTGTCGCCCAGTTAACAAATTCTAGTTCTATTTGATTACTTTCAGACGAAGTCTCCCCTGCAGAACATGCAACAAGCATTAACACTAAACCAACTAATAATGTTAATAAACAAACAGATTTTACTTTTGACATTTTTTACCCTCCTAAAAATTTCCTTGTGATTTTTTGGATTCTTAGAGATAATGCCTTATATCATTGTAATACTGTACGTTATACTTCAAAATCACACCCTCTAACTATTTAGCAATCCTTATCTACCATGGGTATCAATTACACCTAAGTCTTGTTTTCTACTTTTTTAGAAAAATATGGCTTTACTATTGGTAACAAAAAAGATAGGAAAGCAATCAGAATAAATATTGCAGAAATTGGTTTAGTCAAAAAAATCATCCAGCTACCATCTGACAGAAGTAATGCCTGTCTAAAGGAAGTCTCAGCAATAGGACCTAATACGATACCAAGCAGCATAGGTATAATTGGGAACCCAAATTTTGGCATGATATAGCCTATTACACCAAATATCATCATAAGTTTGACATCGAATAATGTATTGTTTACACCATATGCACCAATAAAACTTAGAGCCAGCAATATAGGAAGTAATAAACTTACCGGTATAGCAGTAATTTTAACGAACAATTTTATTGCTAACCTACCCTGTATAAACATGACAATATTGACAATTAGGAGTCCAATCATAATCGTATAAACAACATCTGCATGATTGGTAAATAACTGTGGTCCTGGAGTTAATCCCTGCATCGTCAAAGCACCTAGCATAATTGCAGTCACCATATCGCCAGGTATCCCTAAAGTCAATAGAGGGATTAATGTGGCGCCTGTTACACCGTTATTACCTGCCTCTGAAGCAGCGATTCCACCTAGAGATCCCTTTCCAAACTGCTTTTTGTTTTTTGAAACTCTATAGGCTTCGTTATAGCTAAGAAACGAAGCAATAGCAGCTCCGGTTCCAGGAATTGCCCCAACAAATGTACCGATCCCACTCGATTTAAGGATTGTTTTCATATGAGGTCTTACTTTTGAAAATGGTAGTTTTGTATCGACATTTCTGTCATCATGAGTATTTGGTAAATGGGCTGTTTGAGCACGATTTATAATTTCAGAAATCGCGAATAATCCAACCAAAGCCGGAATTAACGAAATACCACTCATCAAATATTCATTATTAAACGATACCCTAGGAATTCCATCAATAGGGTCAATACCAATAGTGGATATAAATAAGCCTAAAAACCCCATAATCATACCTTTTATAATAGATTTACCGCTTACACTTGCAATCATGGTCAAGCCAAACAAAGCTAAAGCAAAGAATTCAGTAGGTCCAAAATTAAGAGCAAATTTAGCAATTTGAGGTCCAATAAATAATAATATTAAGGCACTGAATAGCCCGGCAATTACTGAAGCAAAGAGCGCTATACGTAATGCCATACCAGCTTTTCCCTGTTTAGCCATTTCATAACCGTCTATAACAGTCGCTGCTGAGGCTGGTGTTCCTGGTGTTCGAATGAGTATGGCTGTAATCGATCCTCCGTAAATTCCCCCACAATAAACACCAAGTAGTAACAGCATCCCTGTGGTTGGTGTAAGTCCGAATGTAACCGGGAGCATAAGTGCTACTCCGACTGTCGCGGTTAAACCCGGTAATGAACCAAACACGATACCAGTCGCCACTCCTAGAAAAATAAATAGTATATTCTCTATTTGAAAAACATCTACGAAACTGTTAATTAGTAGTTCGCCCACAATAATCACCCTTTAAATTAAGGAAGTCTGATGTACATTATGTTTTCAAAAACGTATTGCAATGCAAATATGGTAGCAATCAGAATTAAATACAAATACCATTTACGCGCCTTCAATAACCACATAACCACAGACATGGAAATAACTGTTGAACACAAGTATCCAATTATATCTGCTAAATAAATATAACCAATCATAACAATAAACACCCAAACACCTACCGAAACTTTACCTCGTGGTTCTGAAGTTTCTTCTGTTCCCTCGTCTTTTTCCAAATTATTTTCTGAATCACCAATTTTAAAAAACGATTTAATTACAAGAAAAGCACTAAGTATAATTAATGCTATGGTAATGAACTTTGGAAAAAAACTAGGTCCCACTGTTGTCATTCCCTCACTTGATTCAATGCCATAAGGAATAATAACAAACCAAGATAATAAGCTGATGAAAAGTAAGACAAACCCGGAATACCTGTCTCTCATTCTTTCATCCATATACTTCCTCCTATTTTTTAGGTGAGAACCAAGGGACAAAAAGGGTACAAAAAGATTTTTTGCATCCTTTTTGTAGTTTAATACTCTTTCAAACCTATATTTTCAAGTACTTTCCCGGTACTTTCATATTCTTCATTAAGTCTAGGAACAATCTCATCTGGCTCTATATCAATTGGAGCTAGACTATTCTTTTTCAGAAACTCTTTATATTCAGTACTATTTACAGCTGTCGTAAATATGTCGCGTAACTTCTCTACTACATCGTCGGGAGTATCCTTAGGGACCACAAGAGCTTTCCAAACACTCATATTAAGATCAAATCCTTTTTCTTTAAACGTTGGAACATCTTCAAGGAGCTCAAAACGTTCAGGTGAGAAAACTCCCAACAGTCTTATATCTCCTGACTCTACATGAGGAATCAATTCAGCAGGGTGAGCAGCCACTGTATCAACATGACCACCAAGAAGAGCAGTCACAGCCGGACCACCACCTTCAAATGGCACACTTTCAGCATTAATTCCTGCCTCAGAGAAAAAAGCTTCCTGTGTGACGTGTGGAAATCCTCCTGCCCCTGAATGCGCAAATTTAATAATTCTATTAGAATTTTTCTCCGCAATTAAATCATCTAATGTATCCCAATCGGAATCTGCATTAACCGCTAATACAACTGGCTCATAAGTAAGTCCAACAATACCTTTAAAATCATCGTTTTCATACTGAACCTCGCGCATATGAGGTTGTGCTACCATTGCACCTGATGCAATAAATGTAATTTCATAACCAGTTGAAGCAGCATTTGCTCCTTCCATTATGCCAATTGTACCGCCTGCTCCCTCTCTATTCGTAATATTGACAGATTCGCCTATTTCAGGACCTACTATTTCAGCCAAGGCTCTGAGGGTTAAATCACTACTTCCGCCAGGAGCCCATGGTAATGTAATTTGAAGAGGCTGAGTAGGAAAGTCAGCTTGACCTTCTGTTTTTTTGGATGAGCAACCTGTTAGCAGTAAACTGAATGCTAGACATAGTACTAATACATACATCAATTTTTTCATGGAAAAACGTTTACTTCTATTCATTCCAAAACACCCCTTACTAAAAAAATTTATCGTCAGTTAAGCACTTTCAACATTGCAATTTATGATTCGTAAACTATAAACCTACCCAATCACAATTACTACCTATTAAAATGATACTTGCATAATTATCCGAAGTTTATCTTTCTGCAAAGCTGCCATCTTCAAGACGATGTATTGGCGGTTTCCAATTATGTCCTTCTTCTGCTGCAGAGCGCACTTTATCCTCATCAATTTCAATTCCAAGACCTGGACCTTTTGGAATATCTACGTAACCATCTGTGTATTTGAAAACAGACGGATCTTTAAGATAATCCATTAAATCACTACCTTGATTGTAATGAATTCCTAGACTCTGCTCCTGAATAAACACATTTGGTGTGCAAGCATCAAGTTGTAAAGAAGCTGCCAAACAAATTGGTCCCAACGGGCAGTGTGGAGCAACTGCAACGTCATATGCTTCAGCCATAGCAGCAATTTTTCGCGCTTCTAAGATACCACCCGTGTGTGATAAATCAGGTTGAATAATATCTATAAATCCATCTGATAAAGGCTTTTTAAAATCCCAACGTGTGTATAATCGTTCCCCTGTTGCAATAGGAACAGTCGTGTGGTTTACAATATCTCTTAATGCTTCATTATTCTCAGGTAAAACAGGTTCCTCGATAAACATAGGTTTAAATGGTTCCAATTCCTTCACTAAAGTCTTGGCCATACCTTTATGAACACGCCCGTGAAAGTCCAAACCAATTTCAAGATCATAACCAACCGCTTCTCTAATATCTGAAATCCGTCCAACAGCTTGATCAACCTTTACATGTGAATCAATATAATGCATCACATCTGTTGCATTCATTTTAATTGCTTTAAATCCCTCTTCAATTTTTTGTTTAGCTGCTTCGACTACATCTTTAGGTCGTTCACCTCCTATCCAACTATACACCTGTACTTTTTCCCTACATGCACCTCCTAGCAGTTCATACACTGGGGCATTAAAAAATTTGCCTTTAATATCCCACAACGCTTGTTCAATCCCAGAAATAGCACTCGTTAATACAGGACCACCACGATAAAAACCACCTCGATACAACAATTGAAAGTGATCTTCTATTCTCATTGGATCTTTACCAATTAAGTACGTACTCAACTCCTCAACTGCTGCTTTAACTGTATCCTGACGAGCTTCAACAATTGGTTCCCCCCATCCCGATATCCCTTCATCAGTTTCTATTTTTAAAAATAGCCAACGTGGTTTTACTTTAAATAACTCAAGTTTTCGAATTTTCACTATATCCCCTCCTAATAATTATTTAATAACTTTATAGTGGACAATAATCTTTTTACTCCTATACTTATATCAAGTGTGACTAGGAAATGGTCATAGATGACGATAGTAATATTCAAACTAATGCAAATACTACTCACATTTTGGAAAATTATTGCGCCTAGTAATTTGATTCTTTTATATGTTTCCTTATGGAAAATAGTACAGTACCTACGATTAATAAAAGGATTACGACTGAAATAGGTCTAGTAAAAAAAGGAATTAAACTTCCCTCACTAACCAATAAAGAATGTCTTAGGTTCTTTTCCAACATTGTACCTAATAGGAGAGTTATAACTAATGGAAGAATAGGATAAGAATTTTTTTTAAAAATGTATCCTAATATTCCAAAAATTATAGTTATCCATACATTTGAAATATCGTTACTGATACTGAAACTCCCTATAAGACTCATTACTATTACTATTGGAAGAATGTAATCTTTTGAAACTGAAAGTATACGAGAAAAGAAGGGAATCCCCACTGTAATCATTAGAAAAAACATAGCTATCACGGCGATAAAAAAACTTACAAACAATCCTAATATTAGTAATGGCTGTTCAGAAAAAAGTAACGGCCCTGGTTGAAGCCCCTGTATTTGCAGACCACCAATTAACATTGCCGTAATAGCATCTCCTGGTATCCCTAAAGTGAGTAGAGGAATGAGTGCGCCACCTACAACTGCATTATTTGCTGTCTCAGAGGCGATAATTCCCTGTATATTTCCTTTTCCAAATGTATCAGGTTGTTTACTTCTTTTTTTCGTTTGATCATATGCAACAAAATTGGCTAGAGAACTACCGATCCCCGGTAAAATTCCTATACCTGTTCCTATAAGACCAGATCTAATAAAGTTTGCAATTGAATGTTTAAATTCATTGAACGATAAGATGCCTCCTCCTCCCTTTACAGGAGGTGGTATTACTGTTTTTTCATGAATTTCCTCTAGCTCCTCAAATAGTTTGGAAACAACTAACAATCCAATCATGGCTGCTATAGGTGAAACTCCTGAAACTAAGAATTCTAACCCAAAAGTATTACGATCACTACCAGTAGTTGGGTCGATACCTATTGTTAGAATACTCAATCCCAAGACACTCATTAATACACCTTTTATTACACTCTCACCAGACAAACTTACCACTGTAATAATTGTAAATAATATTATTAGGGTGTATTCAAAGGATGTAAAAGACAATGAAATCTTGGCTAATTGGGGCGCAATCGTTATCAATACAAGAAAACCAAACAATGATCCAACCATATTCCCAATAATCGCTATCCCGAGAGCTTTCCTTCCTTGCCCGTTCTTTGCCAAAGGAAATCCATCCCACACTGTTGTAAAAGAGGAAGGTGTACCAGGCATTCCTAGTAGCACAGCGGAGACACATCCTCCAGATATACCGCCAACATAAGCTCCTAAAAGCATTGATATTCCAGTTAAAGTGTCCATTCCATAAGTTAACGGAATCAATATAACTACCGCTAGAACAGCTGTTAAACCCGGAATAGCTCCAAAAAAGATACCCAAAACAACTCCTAAGATTATAAATAAAACAGTTTCACTAAAAAAGACGGATTGGACTACTTGAATAATTAATGAAAAATCCATAAAGTTACCCCCAATTCAAATTATTTAATATTTATATTAGGTCCTACAATATTAAATAAGCCATGTATTAGGTAGGTAAATATTTATAAGGTCAAACAAAAAGTACAAAACGATTGCCAATGCTATACTAAAGGTGATTGAAGAAGTAATTTTTTTCTTATTCCAATTATTCATGATCATTCCCATAATAAACACGATAATTATTGAAGTTGTATAAAATCCAACGTATGAGAAACCAATTACAAAAAAGAATATAGCTATAGTTGTTTGAGTTATTTTCTTCTTAGCTTCAGCTCCCATTTTTTCTTTCACAATAATTGTTGATTTTTTAATATTTATCATTTGACTTATAGAAACAAGGATTAAAATAATAGATAAGCCAATTGAATATTCTTTACTTCCAATAACCTGACCATTAGAACCAAATATATTTGGTGAATAAACTGAACCAATAATCAGCAGTATCGAAAATAAAATTAATAACAATGGAAACAAAAATGGTAGAAAATCATTTTTCTTTATAATAGATACCAACTCCACATTTCAATAATTCTTAATCTAATTTTATGGTCACTCAACTTTCGATCTATTATTAGATACACCATTAATTGAGCGATGATTAATTTATTACACCTAAAGTGAATTATTTTTTCATCTGTTCTTCAACAATTTCTCCAATTTTATTGAACATTTCTTGATCCTGGTCTAGGATTTCTTCCCATTCATCACCTGGAATAAATTTATGTGTTAAAATCCTTGATTCTGTAAACTCTTTATACTCTTCCGTTTCAAAGGCACGTTTAATAACATCCTCCCAAATTTCAACAATTTCATCCGGAGTATCAGGGGGCGCAAAAAATCCTGTTCTCAGAATACCTTCACCTTCCACACCGAAATCTTTAAATGTAGGTGTATTAGGAAATTCCGGTAATGGTTCTTGAGTCGAAACTACCAAGGGGATGACATCTCCTGATTTCGAATACTTTAATGCAGCAGAAGCCCCCTGAGCAGCTATATCAACTTGCCCACCTAAAATTGCTGTTGCTAATTCCCCACCTCCTCCTTGAAACGGAACTGTTTTATAATATTGTGAAGTATTTGTTTCATTCAGTAGATACTCCAAAACCATATGCCCAGTACCACCAACTCCAGGTATTCCCAACGTCACTGATCCTGGATTTTCCTTTGCTACCTGTTGGTATTCTGCAAAGGAACCCATTCCATTCTTCTTTCCTGTATACACATATGCCATTTCTGAAACTTGACCTATTGCCTCATAGTCTCTATACGACATTGGTAATTGACCTACAGCCTCCATCGTATTAAATGCAGTGTGATGAAGTAATAACGTATGTCCATCCGGTTTTGCCTTTAATACCTCGTTAAGACCTGTGCGCGTATTCCCTCCAACCATGTTTACTACTGAAATATTCGCTCCTGGAAGTAGATTTTCTTCCTGTATAATTTTGGCAAAAATTCTTGCTGTAACATCGCTATTACCACCCGTTGCATAAGGCACTACAATTTGAATATCCTTCTGAGGAAAGTCAATATTTTGACCTGCAGTTTTTTCCTGCTTATTACAACCAACTGCTAGCATGAATATAGAAAAAGTTAAAAAAACAAGATACATTCTTTTTTTCATTTTTTATCCTCCCTAACTTATTAAACCAATCAATTTACAGAATATAATGGTTTTTCACCATTAAGGACCTTTATTATATTTTGTGAAGAAGCCATACCCATATTGTAATTCGATTCATAAGAATGACCACCTATATGCGGTGTGACAATTACGTTATCTAATGTTAATATTGGATTGTTACTAGGTGGTTCTTTTTGCAATGTATCCAATGCAGCACCTGCTATTTTTCTTTCTTTTAATGCGTTATATAAAGCCAACTCATCAATAATATCTCCCCTTGCGGTATTAATTAAGAATGCATCCTTTTTCATGGAATGAATCTTATCTTTATCCAACATCCCTTTTGTTGAAAGAAGGGAAGGCAGGTGAAGTGTTACGAAATCTGATGTACTTAATAATGTTTGCAAGTCCACCATTTTAATTTTATAACTTTGGATGAATTCTTTGTCAGGGTGAGGGTCAAAAGCTAAAATTTCCATGTTAAATCCTTGCGCTCTAACAGCTACTTCTTTTCCAATTCGTCCTAATCCAATAATTCCGAGTGTTTTTCTAGACAGTTCATGTCCAATAACAACTTTCCATTCACCTCGTTGAACGACATTAACAGCCTGAAAGATTTGGCGTGAAATGCTAAGCATTAAAGTAAATACCATATCAGCAACAGCATCTTTATTACTACCAGGTGTATTTGTTACAACGATCCCTTTTTTTGTCGCTGCTTCTACATCAATTCGGTCTGTACCAACTCCATACTTAGAGATAACTTTAAGTTTATTTGCTTTCTCGATAACCTTTTTAGAAAAATAATCATCACCAACAATTGCTGCATCAACACCTTCAATTAATTCAATTAGTTGATCTTGATTTAATGTTGATCCTTGATAAGGATTATCAACTACTTCACAACCATTCTTTTTTATTAGATTTAGCGGTTCGTCATTTTGCTTTCCAAACATACGTGATGAAATTAAGACCTTATACATTTTTTACCTCTTCCCATAAAATAGACTCTTAGAATTAATGCGGATACATACATACTTTAATCCGCTACTCGAACAATCTCTCTCCTGATTTCAAATGTGCTCTAGCGACATCTTCGTCAAGTTCCAAACCGAGTCCTGGTTCATCAGAAAGGGTAATGTAACCACGATCAATAACAGGTGCATTACTTTTTACTAAAGAACCGAACCAAGTTATATCGTCTGCGTGAAATTCCAGTACTAAGAAGTTAGGAACCACTGAACAAAGATGAGCTGCAGCTACTGTCGCAATCGGACCACCAACATTATGAGGAGCGAACGGCACATAATACGACTCAGCTAGTTCCGCAATTCGTTTCATTTCACTGATACCACCACTTCGTGGAAAATCGGGCTCAATAATGTCTACCGCTTGCTTCTCTAGTAAATCTCTGAACCCGTATCTCATATATAAATTTTCACCTGTACAAATTGGAGTACTGGTCGAATCTGTTACCTTTTTTATGACATCAATGTTTTCAGGACGCACCGGATCTTCTAGCCATAACAAATCAAAGGGCTCCAATGCCTTTGCTACACGAATAGCATCAGACGTATTATAGTGCCAATGACAATCAATAGCGATATCAATGGTTCTCCCCACTTGTTTCCGAACAGCTGAAACAATATCCACAATTTTATCTACTTGAGCAGGATATAGAACGTGATTGATTGGGTCTCTTTCTTTTAAGATTGGAACATCGATATCAAACTTAATCGCATCATAACCTCGTTCAACTGCATCTTTAGCATGATTCGCGTAAGCCTCTGGACTGTACATTTCCTCTGGATTATTTTCATTAACTTTTGTACCATCTCCAGGTTTATAACTCGCACCGGCATGAAGGTCAGCTAAAACACGGATACTATCCCTTTGCTTACCACCTAAAAGCTGCCAAATAGGTAGCCCACTATATTTTCCAAGAATATCCCATAGAGCAATTTCGACTCCACTTATTGCACATATGAACGATCCTTGCCAAGCAGCCCCTGCGACGATACGATACATTTTTTCCCATAGATAATTAATATTTTTTGGATCCTCCCCAATTAAATGAAGTTCGAGACGTTCAATCGCTTCTTTTACACCAAAACCCCAATGAGCCTCTCCTAACCCAATTACTCCTTCGTCAGTTACAACTTTAATAAGAAGCCATTCAAAATTTGCTTGAAGAAGAGCTGTATTAACTCCTGTAATCTTCATTTGAGTTCATACCTTTCTAAAAATCTCTTATTTAGTCGCTTCAACTGGATTTAAGTAACCTAGTTCTACCATTCTAGATTTTAATTCTACTGTTTCCTGATCAGTCATCTGTCGTAAAGGAGGGCTAACTGTACCATTAATAATCCCCCGTAGCTCAAGTGCTTTTTTATGAGAACCAACTGGATAAGATTTTAGTAGCATTTTTTTAACTTCTGCACAAACAGCTTGCCATTTCCGTGCCTCATCCAAATCACCTTTCTTATATGCTTGATACAGGGCAACGTATGGTTCTGGTACAGCAACAGCCCCAGCAGAAACAGATCCGCTTCCGCCAACAGTTAAAGCTGGGAGAATTTGGGCATCATTTCCCATGAGAATAACCTGGTTTGATTCCGCCACTTGAGTCAAATCATAAAAATTATTAAAATCCATGCAACTATCTTTTATTCCAACAATGTGTGGGTATTTATCAGTTAGTTTATTAAATAAAGAAGTGCTAATTTTATTTTTAGTATTGGAGGGTATGTTGTAAAGATAAATTGGACAATCTACTGCCTCAGCTACTTTCGAAAAAAATTGATCTAATGCATTATCATCCAAGCTATAATAAAAAGGAGGAATAACGGCAATCCCGTCAGCACGAAGGTTAACAGCAAATCTTGCTAATTCCAAGACATCTTGTTGTCGATGTGCCCCTGCGTGAAATACTATAGGAATGCGTCCATTCACTTCTTCTGTAATAAAACTCATAATCTGTTTACGAGTATCTAAGTCAAATAGAATTCCTTCCCCAGTTGATCCTAACGGAAATAATCCATCAACACCTTTTTCTATTAAGAATTCGACAAGATTCTTTATTCCCTTTCGATCAACCTTCATTCCAGAAGGATCCAAAGGGGTAACAAAAGCTGGAATTATACCTTCTAAATATCGATGTTCCATTTTCCCACACTCCTACGTAATGTTGTAAAAATCATATATGAAGTGATAAATCAATGACAGGCATTCTAAGAATTAAGCCCCATAGAAATATATTTCATCTCTAAATATTGATCCATCCCATAATGTCCACCTTCGCGACCAAGTCCACTCTCTTTCCATCCACCAAAAGGTGCCTGTGGAATAGATGGGAGCGGGTCATTCATTCCAACAATCCCGTACTCCAGCGCCTCTGCTACTCGATACGTTCTACTCAGATCATTAGTGAAGGCATATGCTGCAAGGCCGTAGTTTACATTATTTGCTTTTTGCAAAACCTCATCTTCAGTGTTGAAAACTATTAATGGTGCGACCGGTCCGAATGTTTCTTCAAAAGAGATTTCCATTGTTTCATTAACATGATTAATTACTGTTGGCTCATAATATGAACCACTTAAGGAACTCTCTTTCCATTCCTTTCCACCTGTAATAATCTCAGCTCCTTTAGAAATAGCATCACTTATTTGATGTTGAACTTTTGCCAAAGCATCTTGATCAATTAAGGGCCCAATTTCAATCCCATCCTCCATACCATTTCCAATTTTTAAAGTTCTAACTCGATCAGCAAGTTTTTTGGCAAAAGTATCTATTATTGTATCTTGAACATAGACACGATTTGCACTAATACACGTTTGCCCAGTATTACGAAATTTACTTAATATACATGCATCCACTGCCAAATCAATATCTGCATCATCGAAGACTAAAAATGGAGCATGGCCACCCAACTCCATGGATACCCTTTTTACTTGGTCTGCTGCTCCTTTTAATAAATGCTTTCCTACTTCCGTTGAACCAGTAAATGTTATTTTTTTCACCTTTGAATTTTCCAAAAACTCAGTTCCGATTTCACTTCCTTTTCCTGTTACCAGATTTACTACCCCCGGCGGAAATCCTGCTTGTTCAAAAACTTCAAACAATGCAACAGCTGTTAACGGTGTGTAATTTGCTGGTTTTATAACAACTGTACATCCAGCAGCCAATGCTGGGGCTACTTTACGTGTGATCATAGATGCTGGGAAGTTCCAAGGTGTAATAGCTGCAACAACACCAACTGGCTGTCTAATAACCATTGCTCGCTTATTAGAAACCGCAGCTGGGATTGTTTCCCCATAAGTTCGTTTAGCTTCTTCACTATACCAACGTAAAAATTCAGCAGCGCCGAGTACCTCTCCCCTAGATTCAGTTAGAGGCTTTCCTTGTTCCAAAGTCATTATCCTAGCAATCTCATCGGATCGTTCTGATAACATTTCATATGCCTTATACAAAGGAATAGATCGTTCCATTGCTGTCAATTTTGACCAAGATTTAAATGCAGAATCTGCGGCATCTATGGATAATTTCACATCTTGCCGACTACCAGCAGGAATTGAACCAACTATAGCCCCTGTTGCTGGGTTTATAACATCCGTTCTATCACCATTAGTCGCTTCGACCCAATTACCATTGCTATACATCTTCCCTTCCATTTTAATTCACTCCTTTTATGAAAAATGATTCAATACGTATCCTATAAAACTACCAATTTGATCATATGCTAGTTTGAGAGTTTCCTGTTTCATCTAGTTCTTTTATAAGATCCTGTTCTACACTTCTCAAATGTTCTAACATACTCTTGCGTGCTAGTTTAGCATCCCGTCCCACAATTGCATCTGCAATTTTAATATGTTCCTTTAATGATTGAGTAACCCGTCCTGGAATTCGCATAGATTGTAAACGACTCTTGCGTAGTAGGTCGATTAAATTATTCATAATACGAATAATCACCTCATTACCAGCTGCCTCAGCGATCATTAAATGAAACTTTTGATCGGATTGTGATAAAAATGTTTCTAGCTCTTCTTTTACTGAATACTTGTTGTTTATCACAATAGTGTCATACGTTTCATTAGCCATTTCAGAAATTTGTTCAAGAAAGTCTTGTTTTCCTCTTTTTGCAGCCCATTCTGAAGTTTGGGTTTCAATTGTCTTTCTTACTTCAAACAATTCACGAATTGTATCCGTTTCCAAAAAGAGATATGAAGCAAGGTTATCAATACGTGCCGTCTCATCAGCAACGACTACACCATGACCTTGCTTTATTGTAAG
The DNA here is from genome assembly GCF_900187325.1 of Virgibacillus ndiopensis. Taxonomy (GTDB): domain Bacteria; phylum Bacillota; class Bacilli; order Bacillales; family Amphibacillaceae; genus Virgibacillus_E; species Virgibacillus_E ndiopensis. The sequence continues at coordinate 187,362 of NZ_FZMZ01000004.1, forward strand.
AAAGCCCATCGCTGATAATATTTTAAAGGCTTCACGAACAGTTGGACGACTTACATTCATCATCTCTGCCAATTGACGTTCTGCTGGAAGTTTATCCCCAGGTTTGAGTTGTTCTGTAATTATTAAATTTTTAACATGCTCAACAATTTTTTTGGAAAACGTTTTTCTTTCTTCATTAATAGACTTAAACACATTACATACCATCCTTCTTTATTTAACCCTACAAAGTGAGACTTTTCCCTCTAATTCACCAATTAGTTCATTCGCCACCAACCTTGAAGTTCGGTTTTGAGATTCCTCTGTCAATCCAGCAATATGAGGTGTAATCATACAATTATCCAAGCCAAGTAACGGATGATCCTTTTCTGGGGGTTCAATTTCTAATACATCTAAAAACGCTCCGGAAATAGTCTTATTTTGCAGAGCCTTATATAAATCTTTTTCGTTTACAATTCCACCACGCGATGTGTTAATGATCCATGTGGTTGATTTCATTTTACTCATCAAATCTGCATCGATTAAATTACGAGTTTTGTCCGTAAGTGGTACATGCAAAGAGATAAAATTTGAATGGATTAAAATATCTTGTAACTTTACTAATTCAATACCTGATTCCATAACAGAAAATTCGTATGGTGTTATAAACGGATCATAGCCTAAGACATTTAGTCCCAACATATGTGCATGCTTAGCAACACGGTGGCCGATTTCCCCCACACCAATTAGACCTAATGTTTTTCCATAGATTTCATTTCCTGTATACCTTCTCCGATTCCACTTTCCATTCTTTACATTTTCTGAAGCTGAATTCAAAGAACGGTTACTAGATAACATCGCTGAGATTACATATTCTGAAACGGAAGTAGCATTCGCATTTTTCGCGAAAATAACGGGTACTTTTCTTTCCGAAGCAGCTTTTAAATCAATATTATCCAACCCTACGCCTAACCGCCCAATAACTTTTAATTGCTTCGCAGTTTCCATCATTTTCGCATCAACTTTAGTTTGATTTCTCACGATTAAAGCATCGGCATCTTCTAATTCAAATAATAACTTTTCATTATCTGTCCATAAGTCTGGATCATAGACAACTGTCCAGTTTTTCTGTTTTATTAAATCAATTCCAATCGGCCAAATAATCTCAGAAACCACAATTTTCATATACTACTCCTACCCTTTGTAAACTTATTTTAGATGAAAGAAATCCGTACATAAGAAGGAAAATACGTTTTGATTGCCAATTGAGAACAAATGAACAACTACAATATGACTAAATCATTTTAACTGGAAATGAAATACCACAAAATTTTCCTAGTTGTTCAAGCTCTTTTACAACTTCCTCCGACAATGCTATCCCTTGTTTTTTATTTTCCACGTATGTTCGATAACGACGCTCACCAGGATATAAAATATCCTCACTACCTTCAGCGAGTGGAACATTTCGTATTTCCTCTAGAAATTTGTTCATTTTGGAATAATATGATTCCATAGAAGTCCATTTTTCAATATCCAATAATATAAAACAATGTCCGACATCTGCAGGTGGATCGTTATCCTTATATAGGTTATTGACATGCGGACCAAAGGCTGCTCCCGAAAGAACGGATGACATAATTTCTACTGCCATCGCAAGTGCATATCCCTTAGGTCCTCCCAGAGGAAGTAATGCTCCTCGAAGTGCTGATACAGGATCAGTTGTTTCCTTTCCTTCTTCGTCGATTGCCCAAATAGGGGGGATAGATTCCCCCTTCTGTTTGGCTACCATAATTTTTCCTCTAGCGACAACGCTTGAGGACATATCAACAATTACGGGTGGTGCTTGCTTTGTTGGGAAACCAAAAGCTACTGGATTTGTTCCAAGAAACGGCTCCCTTCCACCTGATGGGGCTATACCTGGAGGAGAATTAGTTGTCGCTATCATCGCCATCCCTTTTTCACATGCATTTTGGCAAAAATAAGCCGCAGTTCCAAAGTGATTACTATTTCGGACAAAGACACCAGCAATACCATTTTTCCGAGCCAAAGGTATTGCTTTGTCCAAAGCATGGTGTGACACAACCTGCCCTAATCCATTACCGCCATTTACTTTTAATATAGACCCATATTCTTCAAATTCAATATTTGGCTTAGCTTCAATTCTGCTTTCTCTTATTCGCTTTACATAAATCACAAGTCTATTAATACCATGGCTACTAGCACCTTCAAGTTCCGCCCTCACCAGTGACTCTGCTGCTACATTAGCATCTTCTTCATTAAAACCTATATGGATAAATATTTTTAAACAAAATTCAAATAATTCTTTGGAATGGTATCTTTTATTAGACACGAATACATCAACCTTTATGCACTAGGATATAGTTTTGTCATGACAAATTCTTTGTGACCAAGAGCCTCAGCAGACGTTAATCGCCCGTTCACGGTGCGAACTAGACATTCCATTAAAGAATCACCAGCTTCAGGAAGTGTCAATTCTCGTGAAAGTAACCCTTTAACATCTACATCGATGTGTTCACTCATTGTACTAGCAGTTATCGGGTTAGCTGTGAGTTTAATAACTGGCTCAATTGGATTTCCAATAATATTTCCTTGACCGGTTGGAAAAAAATGTACAACTGCACCAGCTGCAGCCATTAATGTAATACACTCAGCAGCTGCAGAAGATGTATCCATAAAATAAAGACCTGAACCATCTTTTGGAGCTTCTGCTGGTTTTAGTACACCGATAACTTCCTTTGTTCCAGTTTTCTCAATGTTACCTAATGCTTTTTCTTCAATGGTTGAAAGGCCACCTGTAATATTTCCCTGTGTCGGCTGCGAACCCAATAAATCTACTCCCTGTGATTCAATCTGGCCAACATATTTGTTATAAGTATTCATAAATTGCTCTTTTAATTGAGGTGTTGCCATTCGACCTGCGATAATGTGTTCTCCACCCGTCAATTCAGAAGTTTCACCAAAAAAAACAGTTGCCCCTGAATCGAGAAGTCTGTCAATAGTCACTCCAACAGTTGGACAAGACCCTAAACCTGTGGTCGTATCTGATTCACCACATTTAATACTTACGGTTAAGTCACCTAATTCAACGGGCTCGGTACGTAATTCTGATGCCCACTGTACAAATTCTTTAGCCTTCCAAGATGCCTTTCGAATTGTCTCTAAATCTCCGTTTCTCTCAATCGAAAAATAAGCTACAGGTTTACCTGTTTCCGCTATACCATCTGCAATTTGTTTAGACCAATTTTCCTCAATTCCAATAACAACTACAGCCGCTACATTGGGATTACTCCCTGTTCCAATCATTGTACGAAAATGTAAATCCAAATCCTCTCCATATTGTAGGCGACCATAAGCATGGGGTAGAGCTAAAGTACCTTGAATTTGATTAGCTACCTGTTCGCACGCCGCATTTGAAATATCATCCACGGGTAAAATGACGACGTGGTTCCGAATGCCAACTTTTCCATTTTCTCGACGATATCCATATAATTGTCTTTCCATTTTTACCACCTCGAAGTTTTTATATTGTGGGTATGAACATAGTCACCTACACTCAATCCATTCGGTGCTGATCCAATTTGAACCATGTATTCAATTACTGGCTGATTAGGGGGTAACTCTGCAACAGAAATTTTATGCCCTAGTGGAACTGCCTCCTTTGCCACAACCTCTATAATCGAGTCATCGTCCATGTGAACGCCTAAAACTTTTTCATTCTTTTCAATATCCTCAACTGCAACACCAACATGATCACCTTTATAATGAATTAAAAACTTATGCAACTTAAACCCTCCCCTATAATTTTATTGGTATGTGGTAAGTGGTAATACCAATATAGTTATTAAAAACCGTAAAGAAACTATGACTTATAAATCTCCTCCCCCTATTTTTTACAAATTGTATATTTTTGGCTGGTTGTAAAATAGTCCAACCAAGATATTAATATATAGTAAAACACAGCTGATTGATTTATTCAATAAATTCTATAAATTTTGACTTATTACTATTTTTAATAAATAATATAATATAAGGTAATAAATCAACTTATTTCTGATTTAACTAATACGCAACACCTCTAGTTAACGAATCTCGTGAAATCATTGTTAAAATTTTAGTGAATTATCTAAATTGCTTACTAGACTTTTACAAGCATTTTCTAGAATTATGATTTATTGTGCAGTACTTCATATAATTTGCACATGTTGTTTCACTGTTATCTTATTAAAGTAGATTACTAATTAAATAAATGGATGGTGATTGAAAGTGAACTTGGATCATTTAAAAGTTTTCTATACTGCAGCCACCACGAAAAGCTTTTCTGAAACTGCCAAGATCTTGCATCTATCTCAACCCTCTGTTAGTCAACAAGTTCGCAAGCTAGAGGAATATTTAAATATTAAACTTTTTACAAGAACAACAAAGAAGATTTCCTTGACACCTGCAGGGGAGTTACTTTATAAAAATACTGAAACTATTTTAAATCTAGTTCATCATACGGAAAGAGAAATTAACTTACTTTCTGAAACTATTCATGGAGAACTTATGGTGGGGGCAAGTTTAACAATAGGACAACATATTTTACCTTATGTACTTGGACAATACATAAAAGCGTATCCTAAAGTTGATATACATTTAAAAATTTTAAATTCTGAGCATATTGTTGAACATTTAAAAAGTGGAGAGATCAACTTAGGATTTATAGAATCCATGATATCCTACCCAGAATTATCGCAAAAACCATTTATGGAAGATGAACTAGTCCTTACTTCTTCAACTAACTATTCACATATTCAAATAAGTGAAAGTAACTCTATTTCTCCAAATGATCTGTTTTCACTTCCTATTATTCTGCGAGAGAAAGGATCTGGAACAAGACAAGTAGTGGAAGAATACTTAATAAAAAGTGGATTGGACCCTAATAAATTAAATGTTATCCTAGAACTCGAAAACACCGAATCAATAAAATCAGCTGTAGAATCAGGAATTGGGGTCACGATACTATCAAAATCTGCTATTCGCAAAGAGTTACAATTAAACACTCTAAAGCCAATTACTATTGAAGGCATCAAATTAATCAGAAAGTTTTATACAGTATTCATAGAAAATACCATATCTCTACCAAGTGAGTCTTTTCTATCCTTTATTACAAATTATTTTAGCTTGCATAAACAAGGAAATGACCATGCACGGAAGCATAAGTTTTTATAACATCTGAAATCCAAACTAATAATTAAGGATAACTCTTTTACGAAAGAAGTGTCCTTTAAGCAAGGTATTAACAATGCAAGCTATATAATTTTGATTATTACAAAATCGCAAAAGAATTTTTGGATTTTAAGTCGAATATCTTGTAGTATCCCAATATACGTTTGGAGGGTACAGTTTTGTTATTTTACTTTTGATATATATCGTCTGCTTAATAATAAGTAATTTAGGAGTTGATATATGTGATATACAAAAATTCTCTTGATGGCATTTCGTCTAATATGTTAAAAGGCTTTTTTGTGGATTGGCTTAATCAACCAAATCCACAAACTCACTTAGAGCTGTTAAAAAACAGCAGTAAAGTGGGCAATATCTTAGATGAAAATACTAAACAAGTAGTCGGATTTATAAAAGCAATTAGCGATGGAGTTCTATTCGCCTACATTCCATTCCTTGAAGTCTTACCAGAGTATAAAAATAAAGGTATTGGCAAGGAGTTAGTAAAACGAATGTTAAAAGAACTTGATGATATCTATATGGTTAATTTGTGTTGTGATGATGACTTCGTTCCTTATTATGAAAAATTTGGAGTGATAAAATCAAACGGAATACTTGTAAGAAATTACGAAGAACAATCGGGAATTTCAAACAAATAATATAAGAAAAACGCTTGAAAAATAGTGAAGCGTCTCCATAAAACATATAATGCCAAGTAGCCTCCAACTTTCCGGATGCTACTTGGCATTTATACACTTACTAGTTATATTTAGTTCTTACCTCAGGGTTCTCGAGATATTCCTCCCATAACGCATCAATAGATTTTCCTGTTATTTCTTTAAATACATGAAGATCGAATGTATTATGCTGCATTTCTCGATTGATAATGTCCACTGCGAAATGATTCTTTTGCTGCGTTATCCACAATAAAAAGCGTGCGGTAACGCGATATCCACTGTCATAGTTATCTGTTTCTTTTATTTCCTCTGGTAACCTCCAACTACCGTTGTGAGGGCCGTACACATATCTTGTATAATCTGCAATCCCTTCTGTAATCCACCATGTATCATCATTATAGGTAGGGTACGATTGAGCAAGATGGGTCAATTCATGAGTGAAAAGTGCCACATCATCCGGATTAGTCAAAATATAGTCAGAGCTTACAACTATTTTACCGTTGTCTGCATACGCAACGCCATCATATGCTGGGTCAAATTCAAGAATGACCTCTCTACTCGCCTCTTTAGGATTTAGTGCATACTTTTTAACCAATTTCGGATAAACCTTAAAATATAGATTTACAAACTCCTCAATAATAGGATCCATAGACGGGTCCTCTACCCCATTAATAACTTCAAGCTTGTACCCTCTTTTTTCATATTCCTGAGTTGATTGCGTGAAGGTGTTCGTTTCATACGAAGTCTCTTCCGCTTGAACACTATGGAATCCACCCATTCCACTTACTAAAACCCCTGTACAGATTAGACTGCCTACTAATTTTTTCATGAAACTTCCTCCCTTATTTATAAATGACATAAACAAATAGATTCGGATGTTTATTCTTACCTTTCTATTTCCACTAAGAATGTTTTGATCTCATACGGTTTAATATCAAATTCGATATGCTCATCATGTGATAATTCACTTACTGGTTCCTCCATTAAATTACATTCCTGCCAGCTCTTAATAGATAACTCCGAAGTTACGTTGACAGGGCCTCTTCTTCCAGTGAATTCATGTAATCGTATAACAACTTTATCGCTGTCTTCTGCTTTCTTTACAGCGTCAACCACGGCATAGTCAGCTGATATCGAAAATAAACTGAAACTAGCTTCACTAGATTTTCCTTGAATATAGGATAATGGTTGATTTAAATCTGACGCTTCCTGAACAGTTCTTCCTTCCACCCATGATCCTTGATGGGGCAACAAGGAATAAGTAAATGTATGCTCCCCTTGATCTTGCGTATAATCCGGGAATGTTGCACCCTTTAGCAGTGTAAGTCTCATTGTAGCGTCTTTGATGTCATAGCCGTATTTACAATCGTTCAGTAAGCTTACTCCATAGCCTCGCTCGGATAAATCAGCCCACTGATGACCAACCGTTTCAAATTTTGCAAGGTCCCAGCTAGTGTTCCAGTGCGTAGGTCGCTTCACATTTCCAAACTGAATATCAAACGTAGCCTCCGTTGAACGAACATTTACCGGGAAAGCGACTTTAAGCAATTGATTTGCCTCATGCCATGTAACGTTCGTTTCAAAATCGATGCGGGGATTATCCGCGTAAACAATCATTTTCTGCTCGATGATAGATTGGTTGTATTCCCAAGTAAATTGCATTACAGCACGAAGGGAATTTACTTCTATAACTTCTATCGATCTAACATTACAAATTTCTTTCATTTTCTCTTGGTAGGAAATGTCAATTTCCCAAGCATCCCATCTTGTAGGCTTGTCTTCGAAGATCTGCAATACATTACCTAATTGATTCTCTCCCAATACTTCCCGTTTATTTTGACTATCAAAAATCCTGGTAAGATGGCCCGCTTCGTTCCATTCCATTTCATAAAAAGGTGTTACTACATGGTTATCCTCAATTGTAAAAGGACATCCCATTTCTTCTAAATCATCCCGAGAACTCGGGTGAAAATCAATCGTCGTAAACCCCAATCCAGGAACAGTAGCATTGACTAGCCAGTAGTCTCCAACTTTTTCTGCACGTAATGCGTTCTTGGAATGATCAAACCATCGACCCGATTCCATGCCTGAACGAACCGGAATTTCAATTAAAGAATTGCGTTGCCAGGAAGATTGGTTAAGTACCGTAAACGATTGTGTTTTATCCTCAGACACCACCCCCTTACCTACTTGATTTCGTATAGATAATGCTATTTCTTCTGCTTCTTTATATTCTAGCTTGCTATCTTCATAGACTTCTTTAATTGCAGACCCAGGAAGAATATCATGAAACTGGTTTCTTAAAATTATTTTCCAGCCGTGATTCAATTGTTCTAGCGGATAGTGGCTCCACGTTTTTGTCAAAACGCTCTCAAGCACACTTAGAAGCTCCACTTCTTTATACAATAGTTCCAATTTGCGATTTGATTTCTTATTATAAGCTTGCGATGTATATGTTCCACGATGGAACTCTAAATAAAGTTCTCCATCCCATAAATGTACATAACCCTCTGTTTCTTCCACGTCTTGATGAAGTTTTTCTAAGTAATCCACTGCTTTACCAGTGACAACATTTGGTACACCTGGCATAGTGTTGAGCCGGCGCCTCATTTCCAGCATGTCTCGAGTGACACCACCACCGCCATCACCATGACCATACGTTACCATAATATCTTTGGTTACTCCTTTATCTCTAAATGCTTCCCATGCACCAATCATTGTTTCGGCGCTTATATTCGCATTGTAATCAGCTCCCCAGCCTTTACGACCGGGATAAGGCGTTGTAATAAAGTACGTTATGATCTCTGTCCCATCAATTCCACGCCATTTAAAGACATCATGAGGCATACGATTGTATTGATTCCAGCTAATCTTTGTAGTTACAAATGACTTGATGCCGGATTTTTTTAAAATCTGTGGTAAAGCCCAACTATACCCAAATACATCTGGCAACCATAGATATGTACACTCCACACCGAATTCTTTTCGTAAAAAACGAGTCCCGTGTAACAATTGACGAATGAAGGATTCGCCAGAAGGAAGGTTACAATCCGGCTCAACCCACATGCCACCATCCGGTTCCCAACGCCCTTCCTCTACACGCTTGTGAATTTGCTCGTATATGACTGGGTAATCCTGTTTAATATAATCATAGAGTTGTGGCTGTGCTTGCTGGAATAAGTATTCTGGATATTTTTCCATTAAGCGAAGCACCGTCGAAAATGATCGAGCCACTTTTTCCCGTGTATGCTTCAGACGCCATAACCACGCAACATCAATATGCGTATGACCAATGGCATGCACTGTCACCGGATAGTGTTTTTCAATCTGTTCTAAGCCTTTTTTCAGAACATCCCGAGCACCTTTGATGGATTGATAAAATGCTTCCGATCCAGGTGACATCCAATCTACTTGGTTAAAAGCACGATTTAGCACAAGCAGCAAATCTTCCCTGACAGGATTTTTCTGATCTAGCATTTCGATGGTCTGGAGAGCAGCCTTCCCTGTGTAGTACAAGTCATCGGCATTTTCGTCTAGCCATGATAGAAAAGCTTGCTTAAACGTATGAACCTGTTCGACAGGGCGGCCTCCTCCTTCCAAGCCTGACCATAAGCGGAAATCTAACCGAGCACTAGTTCCTGCAAGTTCTTCTGAGAAAAATACTTCTTTGTGATTGCCATCCACTCCTTGAAATGGAAAACGATTAACATACAATAACGATTCAAATCCAGAATTGGTCCCGCCATCGGTGATACCAAAGTCAAAGACTCCTACTACCTGTTTTGAATTCCACTCCTCAGGGATCTTTACCTCAGCTCCAAGCCAAGCATATAGGTCTCTTCCAGCCCACTTTTCTCCTTTTTTAAGTGTGGACCATTCACCATCTATTGGAGGTTTTGCTCCTACTTCACCTTTTGTATCCAACTGGAATCGGAAGGAGGATATTTCTATTTTCTCTCTATATCGGTGACAATCTAATTCAGTCAATCTTGCTGCAAGTTTCTTTTCTGTTTGAAACAAAAATACCCCTCATTTCATTTTTTCGTATTTCATAGTTTTATCATACAGGTTACTAGATTTAGAGTATACTAGCACACGATACTTCATCCTTTAATCCCGCTAAATGTGATACCTTTAATAAATGTTTTTTGTAAGAAGAAAAACAACACGATAATTGGTAATGTCATTAACGTTGATACAGCCATCATTAAACTCCATTCAGAACCTTGTTTATTTTGGAACTGCTGAAGAGCTAAGGATAATGTGTACGAATCTTCATTTGTCAGATACAGTAAAGGACCAAGGAAATCGGTCCAGCTTGCCATTAATTGGAACAACCCAACTGCCAGAATAGCGGGCTTCGCTAAAGGAAGCATAATCTGCCAGTAAACCCGGAGTTCGCTAGCTCCATCCATTTTCGCTGCTTCCCTAAGTGAATCTGGAAGCCCCATGAAAAATTGACGTAACAGGAAAATGTAAAATGGAACACCAAAAAATTGCGGTATAATTAGTGGTAATGATGTACCAACCCAACCCAATTTGTTAAACAACAGAAACAAAGGAATCATGGTAACTTGAGCCGGAATCATCATGACAGCTAAGGTCACAGCAAAAAGTACATTTCTGCCTTTCCATTTTAGTTTAGCAAAACTATACGCAACAAGCGGGCATGTCAAAACAACGCCCATAGTGCTTAAAATCGTTATCACAGAGGTATTAAACAAATACTTCCAAAAAGGTACATATTCAACCGCTTTACTATAATTCTCCCATTCAAAAGGTTTGGGTATCCACTCTGGCGGAAAGGTAAATACCTGTTCAATAGGTTTCAACGATGTGGATACCATCCAGATAAAAGGTACTAAGAAAAACAGTGAAGCTATAATTAAACAGATATGAGCAGCTGTAAATTTAAATTTTTTCACATGGGTAGGATTCATTCATTTCCCTCCTTATTTACCTTGATAATGCACCCAGCGCTTGGAAGACCAGAATATGAGTATAGTTAAGATCATAATAACGACAAATAGAATCCATGCCATGGCAGAGGCGTAACCCATCTTGAAGTATTTAAACCCATTGTCATACAAATACATAACATAAAACGTTAAAGAGTTGGCAGGCTTTCCTTGCCCTTGTGTAAGTGTATAAGGTAGGGTAAACTGCTGAAATGCTCCTATAACCCCCATTACGAGGTTGAAAAAAATAACTGGCGTAAGCAAAGGCAACGTTATATGAAACGTTTTTTGAAACCAACTTGCCCCATCTACTTCTGCTGCTTCATAATATTCATCCGAAATATCACCTAAACCCGCCAAATAAATTACCACAGCTTGCCCAATCCCCCAAAGAGACATAAAAATGAGGGAAGGCTTTGCCCATTCCTCACTTCCCAGCCAAGCTGGCCCTTTGATACCAATCATGTCCAAGAACCCATTTACAAGACCGAAGCCTGGATTTAACAGCCACATCCATAGTACAGCAATCGCCACATGAGGAACTAAAGTTGGCAGAAAGAAAATAGTTCGATAGATTGTCATTCCTTTAATTTTCATATTCAACATCATTGCTAAAGCTACCCCTGAGATAATACTTAAAGGAACAAAAAAGACGGCAAAATAAACCGTATTATAAATAGATTTTAAAAATAGTTCATCATGAATTAATTCTTTGTAATTCTGGAACCCAATAAACTCACCTGGTTGCAGGATGGAATAAGATGTAAAACTAAAATAAATGGAAGCAACCAATGGCAAAATATAAAACATAAAAAGCCCAATAATCCATGGGGATGCAAAAAACCAACCAGTTCTCCCATTGTTTAACGTAATCGTTTTCGGCTTTTTGTGCTTGATCGGTTTCGGTTGTTTGTGTTTACCAGTTGTACGAGGTGATGTGTCAACTTTGTTTACTGCTTCTTGTCCCAATTTACCCTCCCCTTTATGATGAAGAAGGGAGAGGAAATTCCCTTCTCCCTATCTGTTTATTCAATTGCAGCGTTAACTTTCTTATTCACGGCTTCTAACAGCTCTTTTGGCGTTCCGTTTCCGTGAATAGAATTATCTACTGCATTTGATAATTCGTTCCATAATAGTTCACCTTCTGGAATTACTGGACGATTATGTGATTTTGGAAGTATATTGATAAATTTGCTAAAAATAGGATCATCTTTATACCCTAGTTTCTCGTTAACCGAATCAATCACAGATAACGTTTTGTATTTTCCGTTATAAATTTCCTGACCTTCCTCCGAACCAAAGAATTTAACAAATTCCCATGCTTCATCAGGATGTGGTGCACCTTTCGGAATAACTACAGCCATCCCACCTGACCAAGAAGTGAAGTTATCACCTGTTGGTGTAGGTATTGGTGTAACGCCGTAATTTAAATCCGGTTTATACTTTAAGTAACTTGAAATACTCCAATTTCCACCAATATGCATAGCAAGCTGTCCCGTCAGAAATGGATCCATTTCACCTGAACCACTGGAATCAGTAAAGCCAGTTATATCTTCCACATTATATTTCTTTGCATATTCCGTCATCCATTCAAGCGATTCAACAATTTTAGGATCATCAGCAGTCACTTTTCCAGCTACTTTATCAAAGAATTCTCCACCAAATGACCAACCCCAAGAGTAGAGCCAACCTTGGTTATACCATGGAATAAAACCAATTCTCTTAAATCGATTCCCATCTTTAATGGTAAGTTTCTCAGCTGCCTCCTCCAGCTCAGCAATTGTCTTTGGCGGATTTTCAGGATCTAATCCTGCATCTTTAAATGCATCTTTGTTGTAAAATAACATCCGTGCATCGGTATCAACAGGCATGGCATACAGTTTATCCTGATACGTAGCCTCTTCCCATGCAAACGGATAATACGTATCTTTCGTAACCCCATCTTCCTTCGCGTATTCGGTAAGATCTGTTAAGGCACCTTGATCAGCCCATGAACCAACTTTGAATCGGTCAAACCAGGATACATCTGGAGGATTTCCCCCAGCTACTGCTGCCAATAACTTTTCATTTTGTGATTCATCGGCAGCGGTGTATACTGCATCTACTTTTATGTCTTCATGCTTCTTGTTAAAGGCATCTACTACAGCATTAATCGCTTCTTCGCCAACTCCCGTATTTTCATGCCAAAACGTAATGGTCGTTACACCATTTTCCGACTTAGCCTCTCCGGATTGCCCATCATTCGAGCATGCCCCAAGTGCAAGCGCTAACATAAGAGGAATAGCTAAAGAGACTTTTTTCACCTTATCACCTTTTAAAAACACCATTTTTTCCCCCTTTATCGTAAGTTTTAACTTTAACGTTTGGTCCTTCCCTCCTTCCATCTACCTTTATTAACCACAACTGAAAAGTTATGAGTAATAGCATTGCTAAAAACAAAGATTTACATGATGACTATACAACCGAAGGAAAATCCTTTTTTTGATATATCAATATATTAACAATACAAATTATTGATGTCAATATATTTTTATTTTAGGCTATTTTCAGAATTCTAACAAAGAAACAAAAAAAAGAACCATGTTTATTCATGGTTCCCCTGTAAACGAACTATTCTTGTAGATTGGCCATCCACTAATTCAAAATCAACTTTGCAATCAACTGGTTCTTTATCTCCGTTAAACTGTTTGATCAAAAGTTCTACCGCATTATGTCCCATATCTAATTGATTTTGCCGTATATGGGTGAAAAAAGGTTTATCCATATACGAATTTGGAGAATCAAAACAAAGGATCGAAATATCTTTTGGCGTCCTTTTCTCTAATGACTCAAGGATTTTGGACAGGAAGACGGCTATTTCATATTCACTACAAATATATGCGGTAACAGCTGGGTTTTGTTGAATAAACCGGACCATCCTGTCGTGATCTTTTTCTTCATATACTTTGGAATCTTCGCCGTGCAAATTAACTGGCATGGTACTATGAATATCTGTCAGGATATAGTCTTGATTTAAAGGTTCTCCTTTTTCGGAAAAAGCTGCTTGAAATCCCCTAAAGCGTTCCTCTACGGAAGAAGTACCTTCCACGGAAGGTGAAACAAATGCAATATCCTGATGACCACCTTCTAGTACTAATTTAGTTAGTTGCTGCATCGCCTTTTTATTATCAATGGAAACTGAACTCGCTGGTATCCCTTTTAAATAACGATCAATAAGAACCAACGGATACTCTTCAACAACCAACCGAAGCAGTTCGTTATTGTAATGAGTTCCTTGGACAGGTAGTACAATAATTCCTTTAACACCCATGTTCACAAAGGAATTTATTGCCTTCTTCTCTTCCTCTTTTAATCCAAATGTTCTCTTGATCATAAGGTTGTATTGATGTTCAGCACACCTTTCCTCGATCGACTTAACTAAATCGAGACCATACGTATCGGTGAAATCTGGTATGATCAAGCCAATTAACCTGTGATCGTGGTGTTTTTCGGATTCCGTTTTACCTTCGTTAGCAGGATTATTAAATTTAGGAAGGTTATATGCAACAAAAGATCCTTTTCCCTGGTAGCGTTCAATAATATTTTTCTGAGAAAGTAAATCCAGCGCCTTTTTAGATGTAATTCTACTTACATTAAATTGTTTAGCCAATTCATCCTCCGTAGGAATCTTATCTCCCTGCTTCATATCCCCTGCTTTTATTTTATCAAATATATAATTGTAAATTTGTTCATAAAGGCTACTCATTCGATCCATCCTTAGTGATTTGTTATATTCATTATAACAAATATATTGAATTAGTACAATTTCAAGATTACGTACTAACTGTGATCCTAAACATATAAACCTATATCTCCTCTAGTCTATATAACTACCCCTCCATTGCAAAATGTTCACCAACAAGTCGTTTTTCCTACTATTTTAACATATTTTGTAGGATGCGGGTTCAGACCTTGTCTCCTATCCCCAAACACTTTAATACACCATAACCACGACAAATGCTACAATTAATTATGATGCTTGCTTCAGCAAATTGTACGTATATTCGTTATCAAGCTGAAAAAACTAGCACTATTATGGTAGAGGAGTGGAAAATATGCGACAAGATCAATTACAAAAAATGAAAAACGGTAAAGGATTTATAGCTGCACTGGACCAAAGTGGTGGCAGTACACCAAAAGCACTAGCTGCTTACGGTGTACCAGAGGACGCGTATTCCAATGAGGATGAAATGTTTGATTTAGTCCACGAAATGCGGACACGGATAATTACTTCCCCTGCATTTGATTCCGACTATATTCTTGGTGCCATTTTGTTTGAACAAACGATGGATCGTGAAATTGAAGGCATGTACACTGGCGATTACCTCTCTGAGAAGAAAGGCATTGTACCTTTTCTAAAAGTAGATAAAGGACTTGCTGAAGAATCCAACGGTGTACAAATGATGAAGCCAATTACCGATCTAGACGAAACACTACGACGTGCGAATGAACGTCATATTTTCGGTACAAAAATGCGCTCTGTGATTAAAGAAGCTAACCCTGAAAGCATTAAGGCTGTTGTTGATCAGCAATTTGAAATCGGCAAACAGATTATCGCAGCTGGACTGGTACCAATTATCGAACCAGAAGTGGATATTAATAGCCCAGAAAAAGAGAAATGCGAGGACCTACTAAAAACGGAAATCCTTAGCCATCTCGACAGTCTAACTGATAATGAACCTGTCATGTTAAAATTATCGATTCCTACAAAAGCGAATTTGTATAAAGAACTGATCGATCATCCAAAAGTTGTTCGTGTCGTTGCTCTTTCCGGAGGCTATTCTGCAGATGTGGCAAATGAAAAGCTGAAAGCAAATGATGGTCTTATCGCCAGCTTCTCTAGAGCTTTAAGCCAGGATCTGAACGCCAACCAGACGGATGAAGAATTTAATGCTACATTAGAAAATGCTGTAAAATCTATTTATGAAGCTTCTGTTTAAAAAATGATAGTGAAAGCTAGCTATTAAAGGTGCCTGTCGCTTGTTCAATTTCGTCAAGTGGCAGGCACTACGTTTTTCCACACATATATTTAACAATATTGAAACAAAAATAGGCGCTTCACTCAACGCCTTATGTAACGATCAGTCGCACTACATGACCAAATCATACTATTTATTAATATCTCCGACTGGAAAAACCATCAATCTTATTTATAACTCTAACTCACTTTACTTTTCTTACTAGTGAAAACATTTTTTAGAATCGGTGATACAAAAGTAAACAACGCAATAAGAATTAGGATTAAACTAATAGGATTTGTTAAAAATATCATCCAACTCCCATCAGAAATGAGCAATGCTCTCCTTAAATTAGATTCCATCATGCCACCCAAAACTAAAGCAAGGACAATAGGAGCCAAAGGAAAATTAAACTTTTTGAGAAAATAACCTAAGACACCAAATCCTAAAGTTATATAAACATCAAACATTAAATTCCTTACAGAAAATGCTCCAATAACGGAAATACTTAAAATAATTGGTGCTATAAATGTTTGAGGCAGGCTTATTAACTTAACCCAAAAGTTTGTTAGTAAAGAACCTACGAAAAACATAAAAATACAAGTAATAAACAACCCTATAATTAGACCATAGAACAAATTTGCATCTGTTTCCATCAATTTCGGACCAGGTGTTAATCCATGAAGCATTAAAGCACCTAATAATACAGCGGTAGTAGGTGAACCTGGTATTCCTAAAGATAATAACGGCACAAGAGCTCCACCTACAGTTGCATTATTGGCTGCTTCCGGAGCTGCTACTCCAGAAAGAGCCCCTTTACCGTAATCTTTTTTATCTTTGGCAATACGCTTAGATTGTTGATATGCTATCCAAGATGCAATACTACCACCTGCTCCTGGAATAACTCCTACAAAAGAACCAATAAAACTACTTTGAAAAATTACTGGCAGCATGCTTTTGAATTCTTTTAGTGTAATAAACTGTTTGGATACTTTTTTTCCTAATTTTTTAATCGTGTTATTCTGGGTTAAAAACATATTAAACACTTCTGAAACAGCATATAAACCCATTAAAGCCGGAATAATTGATATACCTTCAAGCAGATAAAAACTTCCAAATGTATATCGTGGTTGACCAGTTAATGGATCTAAACCTATTGAAGAGATCAAAAGACCTAATATAGCCATTAATAGACCTTTTAGTATTGATTTCCCACTTAATGAAGCTACTAGCGAAAGTCCGAAGAAACCTAAAGCAAAGTACTCTGCTGGTCCAAATTTAAGCGCAAAGTTCATTAGAGGTATAGTTAAAAACAATAGTATAAATGTAGTAAATATCCCACCAATTGTTGATGCTGTGATTGATGCTCCTAAAGCCTTGCCTGGATACCCTTTTTGCGTTAGAGGATATCCGTCTTCAACTGTTGCTGTAGCTGCTGTTGTTCCCGGACTGGATATTAGTATAGCTGTTATTGAACCTCCATATTCAGCTGTCATATAAATTGCTACTAATAAAATTAAAGCTGCAGTTGGTTCCATCCCAAATGTAGCTGGTATTATCAGTGTTGTTCCAACAGTTGGACCAAGTCCTGGAAGTGCACCAATAATAATTCCAACAAATGAACCAAGTAAAATAATTAACAACATCTTTAATGTAAATACAATAGATATAGCCTCAATAAGATTTTCAATCATAAGGTATATGGAACCTCCTTGTGAAGCCGAAATTTTAAAATAAACTATTTGTCCTTTACGGAATTGGTAAAGCTATTATTTTCTCAAATACAATGAAAACGAATAAAGAATAAGCGATAGGAATGATCATAAGTTGCGGTAACTTTCTGATTCCAAGTAGCAAAAATAAAATTATTAGTAATAAAATAGTAGAAATATAGTATCCAATGATAGTAATTAAAATCATGTATACAATAGCAATACCAACGTAGAGAAAAAATTTTTTATCTAGTTTAAATTGTTCTTTTGTTTTTTCCCTAATACTATTTAGTAAAATAAAAACAGCTAATACAATACCAACCCAAACATATACCAGTGGTACATATGATGGTCCGATTATATTTGGATTAGGGGATTTAGGTATTTGTAATGTTAAATACAATATCCAAGACATTAATGTTAATAACAATACAGAAAAGATAATATTTGCGACCTTCACTCCAACCACCTACAATCTTTAAGTTAATTAATGAATAAAAATTTAGGGGGATAGTCCCCCTATTTGTTCACTAATTATTGAGTAAACCCATATCTTTTAAGAATTGAGTACGTCCTTCAACCTCGTTTGCAAGTCGTTCATCTAGCTTTTCAGGACTTGTAGTATCATTTTCTTGATTTCTTTTCTTTTGAAAGTTCAACCATTCTTCAGTTTGAGTTGCACTTTTAATAGCCTCATGCAATTTATTAACTATTTCTTTTGGCGTACCTTTTTTCACAGACAACCCTCTCCATAATACTTCGACCACATCATAACCTTGTTCCTTAAATGTTGGGATATCAGGATAGTTTTCCGATCTTTCTTCTGTACTTACACCTAAAAGTTTTACTTCACCACTTTGAACAGCTGATAACGCCGTACTTGGAGTCATTACCGCTACATCTATGTGCCCCCCAAGTAACGAAGCAGCGACTTTGTCAGTTGTATCAATTGGTATCCATTTTCCTTCAAATCCTGCTATTTTTTGTAGTTGGTAGTATACATATGTCATAAATCCTGCACTTCCATAACCACCAACAACTAATTTACCTGGATCGTTTTTCATTGTCTCTACAAAATCATCAATGGATTCTAAAGGACTATCTGCTAAAACTGCTATTGAAGCTGGTTCTTTTTGTAATGAATAAACCATTGACCAGTCTTCTGGATCAAAAGGAATCTGCCCTTGTGCCATACCAAAGCTGGTGCTACTTGTTTTTGATTGTAATGTGTAACCATCTGCTGGTGCAGTTTGGGTAGCTGTCTGTGAAATCGATTGACCGCCTCCTGGGCGATTCTCTACTATGACATCGACTCCAAGTTCTTCCGAAAGTAAAGGACTTAGTTGGCGAATTGCAGTATCTAAATTTCCAGGACCACTATGAACATTAATATGAATGTCCTTAGATGGCCAATCAGACGCAGCTGATTTATCCCCATTTGACTCCCCAGATTCACCGGAAGAACTTTTACTACAACCAACTATTAAAACTAAACTGGCCATACCTAATATAAGTAAAATTAAAGTCTTTTTAATTTTCATTATTTTCCCTCCAAAAAAAATTATTATATGACGGATTTGTCCAACGTATCAATCTTCTCTATAACATCTATAAAATCTCTTGGTGAATTATCTAAAAACTCATCTTTAAGGTTCATTTCTACAAATTGACTTAATTTGTCCTTGGTTGCCTGTGACAGTAAAGAATTTACATTTAAAGCTTTTAATGTTTTAATAACTTCTTCCATTTCTGAAACTCTACGCTCAGAGTGTTCCGCCGTTCGAGTTATTAATAGATTTACAGTTTCAGCAAACGGTTTGTCTAATAAAGAGTTTTCAATTGATTCCATAATCCACTCATTAATTCCATATTTATTACTAGCTATTAAGGTTTCAATCATCAGCATCGTAAAACCTTTCATAAATACACTTCTTATCATCTTGATTGCAGAAGCACTGCCGGGCTTATCGTCAATAAATGTAATATCCATCTCTACTTCATTAGCATAGCTTTCAAAGTCCTTGGCACCTTCACCGCTAATTAATAATGGAACTTTATGTTTATATTTCGGTATGGATTCTACAACAGCGACATCTACAAATTTCGCCTTATCTACCATTATTGATGAAATTTCTTCTTTTACCATTGGAGAGGCAGCATTAATATCTACAAATAATTGATCATTGGTTAAATAGGGCAAGGCATCTTTTGCTACGGATAAAGCATATTTAGCACTTGTAGCACTTATAATAATTTGGCTATTTTGTATAAGCTCTTGAAGTGTAGGCATTAATGAAACACCTAATTCTTCTGCCCTCTTTCTTAATTTACCACCCAAAGAAGGATGATCCTGATTGACATCATAAGCAATAATTTCTTGAGACTTCTCTGTGATTAAACCACTTGATATAAGGTAAGCAGCTTCACCAAAACCTATAAATCCTATTTTTTTTGAAACCATGAAATACCTCCTGATTTTCTATCATTACATGTTAGAACTAGATTTTGTTAATTGGTTTGTCAGTTGCTCTTCATCCTCAAAATAGACTACATTTTCACTATTTAGTACCTCTCTAAGCCCATAAAAGTCTAAACTTAACTCACCGTTCATTATTTTTTCTTTGGTTTTTATCTCTTTGTTTACTCTTTTAGCTGAAGCTTCTAAAGTTCTTTCAAAATTAGCTTTTTCAATAACTACGACCCCATCATCATCGGCCATAATTAAATCACCTGGACGTACGATACACCCTCCACATGAAGTTTCCTTATTTACCCAGCCTCCTTTGTTTTTAGTTGTGCCTTGAGAATATATTGCTCTACTCCAAACCGGGAAACCTAATCTTCTTATTTGGGCTACATCTCTAATACCTGCATTAATTATTAACCCTTTAACCCCACGTTTAATTAAAGCGCTTACAATGAGTTCGCCAATCATTCCTGAGTTTGACTCACCAATGATTGAGACAACCAGTATATCTCCAGGTCGGCAAACTTCAATCGCTGCATGAATCATTAAATTATCTCCAGCAAAACATGTGGCTGTAACTGCTGGCCCAACTACAAAATCTCCTTGAGAAATAGTTTGTAATTCATAACTCATTAAACCCGTTTTTCCTTGCGCTTCATAAACTGTAGATACATCATATTTAGCATAGTCTTCAATCAATTGATTATCTGGGCGTTTAATATTTTTAATAATATATTTTTTCATTATACAAACTCACTCCCTACATGGGGATAGAATCGCGTAAATGCTTCAGCATATTTATAAGTTTTATTTCCAGATATTCGTCTTGCATGATTCCCTCTCATTTTTGCTCTGGCATCATAATAATCTATTAAATGTGGCTGGGCTTCAAAACATTGCATTGCTGCCTTTTTTTGATCATAAGTTTCTGTAATATCAATAATGATTTCAGGTGTAAAATTACTAATCTCTGTTTGATGTGGTTCAAATCCAAATAGTCTTTGCTGAGTAGTTGCGTTTAATCCTTCGATTTGAACACCTGAAGAATTGGCAAGTACACTTGCCTTAAATACCGATTGAGAAACAAGTTCATGATCGGGATTAAAAGCATCTCCTTTTGCATGTGTAAGGATATGATCTGGCTTAATTTCTCTGATTTTCCGAACTAATTGATACAGTCGTGGTTCATCAATCACCATATGATAATCTTCAAAATCCCAAAACTCAACATTGTTAATGCCTAATATATCAGTTGCTTTATCAATTTCTTTTCTTCGTATATTTTTTACGTTTTCATAGGATTGGTCTTCCATCTTCCATAAATCATTTGACTCTCCTCTAACACCGTAACTTAATATGATCAGTGTTACATTTGCTCCATTTTTTATATATTTAGCAATTGTCCCTCCTCCCCTCCAAACAAAATCTGCTGCATGGGCACTTACTACTAATAAGTTTGTGTTTTTATCCATTTATGTCCCTCCAGAAAATTGATAAATTTATCATTCATAATGTTTTTTAACCTTCAACTAAATAAGATGGATTTTCTTTTATCATTGTGTTAATCATATCTGGGTTAAATCCATTATTAAGAAGTTTTTGAACGAATATTTTCATGCCTTCATCAGGATATATAGCGTTAAATTGACCAAGGTCAGATGATAAAATACAATTCTCATATCCTACGTAATTTATTTCTTCAAAAACAGATTCCCACGTCACCTTTTTAGTGTGTGGAGTGGTGAAACAGTGTTCTATAATAGCTCCCATATCTACTAATGTTTTTTGTTCTTCTTTTGATAGGTTAATAGAAGGAAAATTTGGGTGCGTTATAACAACCTTTTTAATATTTAAGTCTTTGGCTGCTTTAACAAGATGGAAAATTTCCCCTCTACCTAAATGTCCGGTTGCAAGAATCAAATTATGTTTAGCAATAACTTCTAGAATGTCTAAAGTAGTATTACTAATCTTAGAGTCTTCAAATACGGTTAAGCTTGAAGTTTCTATCCCCTGATCAATCATTTCTTGTTTGAATTTAGCCCAGCCAGGTGGATTTTTGTATTTACCCTGCTTAAATTGTATTTCTTCATTCATTGCATCCACTGTAGGCATCCAAACAATTTTGGCTCCATCTCTAGCTGCCATTTCTACAGCAATAGGGTTAATCCCCCCAACAGCATTATTTAAACTTATTGCTCCGAAAGCTTTAACATCTGAATTCACCTTATTAACTAGTCTAGCTCTTTCAGCAGTACAAAAATAATGAGATTTTATTCCAAACCCTTTCATACCAACTTTTTGTAACCTTTCTGTCATTTCTAAATCGTCCAGCTTTCGGTTCATTACATCAGGACCCGTATGTACGTGCAGGTCATAAGCACCCTCTAATAATGATTCCATTTCCAATTACGATTCCTCCCTTATATCAAGAACTGATAATAATCTTTTATTGTTTTTGCTACATTACTAATATGAATTCTAATTGCTTCTTCAACTGCTTTTTTGTCTCCATTTTTTAAAGCATTATATATATTTGTGTGTTCATTAAATGAATTAAAATTTCTGCCGGCTACTAATACCGTGCGAAATTGATGTCTTACCAGTTGTGTTTTAAACGTCTTTACTAATTCAACTGCCTCTGGTTTCTTTGATGCTTTATAGATAACATCATGAAATTTTCTGTTTCCTTTTGAATAATCATCATATCTTTCTTCTTGAATACTTTGCTCCATTTCGCTTAAAATTTCATTTAACCTATCCAATTGATCGGTAGTTATATGATCAACTGCTGATTTAGCAATTAATGCTTCTAATAACTCACGAATTTCCAATATATTAAGAACTTCTTCCAAATCAAGAACTTTAATATAAGCACCTTTATTTTTTTCAATTACTACTAATTTTTCTCTTTCTAATTTCAATAGTATTTGCCTTATTGTATTACGACTTACTCCTATTTCTTCTGATAATTGACTTTCAATTAATCTCTGAGAAGGTTTATATGTATTATTGATAATGTTGTTTTTAATTTTTAAATACGCGCTTTCCATCTTATCCGTCATAATGTCTACCCCTTATCAAAATTATTAACAAAATTGTTGAACAATCTTGGTTACAAAATCATACTACAATTAATAACCAGGTATGTCAATAGAAATTTCTGATTTCTTAAAAGATAATTTATATTCTATATAATGTTTTGGATATAGTTATTTAATTTTCACAGCTATGGACACCTCCAATTATTTAATATAAAAACCGCACTAGAATTAAGTGTGAAGCTTAATCAAATGCGGTTAATGATGAATAGCCTTCCCGTTTGCGATTATTAAATCGAATAGTGTGGCTAATTCATATGATGATGTAGCTTTGAAAGTAAATAAAAGGATTATATGGCATCTTGTACACCTCAAATTTATTGCAATGTATCATGCTGCAAATCCCTAGTTAGCCACAATTTATTTATGTGTCAACGTATATTAAACGATTGCCCCCTTTTCTTGAATAATGTTTTATTTTAAATTTCTTGACTATGTGAAAACCACATCCTCATATAAAGAATGTGGCCACATTAAAAATGGTTATTTAGGTTCTCGAATAACGCTCAGTGCACTACTCCAGTTGATAACCTGATCAAGCATGTCATGAACTGATTTTTCTTGGAAGGCAGCCGGCTTCAACTCGCTGAAATTCTCAAAATCGGTGAAGAGAGAAAGTCGTACCTGAGCACGCACATCCGCAACCTTCAATTCAGCCATAATCATCCTAAGATTTTCAACTGCAGTCGTAGCCCCGGTAGCCCCGTATCCAACAAAACCGGCCGCTTTGTTGTTCCATTCCTTATACAAGAAATCAATGGCGTTCTTAAGGGCAGGTGACGTTGCGTGATTATACTCTGGCGTGACGAAAATGAAACCATCAAATGTATCTATTTTTTGAGACCAAGCCTTCGTATGCGGCTTCGTGTACTCCCCTGATGCTGCCCCCTTTGGTTCATCAAGGAGTGGCAGATCGTAGTCTGCAATGTCCACGATTTCGAATTCAGCATCACTGCGTTGATTGGCTATCTCATATACCCAATGGGCAACAGCCTTGCCATTTCGACCCGGACGTGTACTTCCAATTATAATTGCTATCCTACTCATGTTACATTCCTCCTGCTAAAAATATATTGTGGGATCATTAGGGCATCGCCCTCCAAGTAACAAAATTTAATATTTAAATAAGGTATCTTTATTTCTCTTTTCACTCAAACAGCGTTTTAGTGATAAAACAAAGCGCGCCGGGTTGATCTTAGAAAACGGAAACCGGTGGAGCTGATGCAGCGACCGTCAGTTAAAACGCATAGTCGGGGGCCTCACACCCTTTTATGCGCCTTCGATCACTCGTGCAACTTGAAAAAAATCGACCTTCGTGGTCCTCGCCCCACAGCGCTTAATAACGTCAGCAATTGTCGCTTTGGCTGTGTCAAAACCAGTTGCCGAAGAACTTCCCATCCAGGCCTCTTTTGACAGCCATTGACCATAATTCACCACCCTTCGTCCATCATCACTCGCATGAAAACTTGCGGAAACAAATCCAGTAAAATGAGTAAAGTGTTGTTCGACTTGATCGGTAATCCCATTAATCAATACCTGTTGGTACTGTGGTTCAACATCGAACTCAACCATCACCGTAAAGAATCGGTTTTCATCTATTGTCGGCATTTTTTTACTCCTCCTCAGATCAATCAGGTTATTGTTGCTGCCACTGAGTGGCTGCTTCCCACTTAACAATGAATCGTATTATGGACTCTGCTCAGCCTGACTTGGTTTATACGTCATTTTAAAACGCGTGCTTGTCGCTCTCTGAATCTGAAAGTAGTAAAGCAATATAACACTAACAAGCAAAAGGGCAAGGGAGAGGTAAATATTACTATAAACAATCCCGTTCGAAAACAAATTGGCGGGATTCCAATTCACAACAGCCCCCAGGTCAACTACCTTACTGTATACAGCCCCTGAAACACTGCCGGCCATAAAGTTCAACATCGAGAAAATGCCCATGCCAACCCCAATCTGTTCCTTCGGTAATGTTTGGGAAATCATGTTCGACAGTGTAATGAGTATGAACGCTGCACCGGCATCACCGATGGTTAAAAAGACAGCGATGAAAATCGGCGAACTTCCCACAAAGGAAGATAATAAAAGAAAAGCGATGAACATTAACGCGGATGACAAGTAGAATAAGAAAGGATTTCCTTTCACATCCGCTAATTTGCCGCCTTTTTTCCCAAGAATGGCTGAAATGATGGCGGCTGGAACCATCACTATGCCAATCAGCTGTGGATCCAAATGACTGACATCGGATAACAACAACGGACTTAGATAAACGAACGAGAAACTGCTCCCACTGAGAAGAAAAGTAATAACCAGTCCAAGAGAATAACGCTTATTTTGGAACAGACGAACTTTAATAAACGGTTCTGCTGCTGAGCGAATGCGTACCATAAACAAGGCGAACAAAGTCAGGCAGCCGATGGCAAGCATCCATCCCCCTCTCGTAACAGACAAAAGTAATAGTGCGACTGTTCCGGCTAACAGCCCACCGCCAAGCCAATCAACTTTACTTCCTTGCCTCTGTTCGTCATCCAAATATTTACGGTAAAACGGCAGGAGGAATAGCGTGAAAATGGGTAGGCAGAACAACCATCGCCAATTAGCAATGCTGACAATAAAAGCAGAAACAATCGGACCCAATACTCTACCAAGCGCCAGCCCAACAGCAACCATCCCTAAAGCGCTGCCGCGTCTCTCCGGCGGAAAATGGCGGGCCGGAATGATCATAGCAGCTGCTGGAATAACTGAGGCCCCCACAGCCTGTAAGATACGGCCAAGAAGCACCATCCAATAGGCTTGAGCGATCAGACCAACTATTGAACCAAGTGAAAAAAAGATCAATCCGAACGTTAACAAATTTTTGAGCTTGCAAGTATCGGCCAACTTCCCATAGATGACTGCTCCGATTCCATAAATCAGCATATAGACTGTTGAAACCCAACTCACTTGGGCAAAAGAAAGGTCAAGATCCGAAGCAATATCAGGCAGAACGATATTAAACATCGTTGCACTCATGACGGATAGAACAAGTGTAAACAACAAAATACGCATTAATTTTTCTCCGGTTTGTTCTTGTACTTCATGCTCCATTTTTTATTTCTCCTTTCTGTTATTAATAGTGGTAATTTCTAAGTTTTTTACAGTCACTACTGACTGACATAATTCTTTTAAAAATAACTAGGGGGTTAAAGCCCTAGTAAAAATCGAAACACTTTCTTCAATAAAAGCTTCGATAGAAAAGGTACTGAGTATTGGATCATTGTTTATCCCGCCCATAGCTGCACCATAATTCATATACAGAAAGGCAACAGCTTTTCTTTCGGGATCGGTTTGAATAATCTTTCCCTTTTTATACATTTCATCGAAATACTCGGTTAAGAATGCTTTTAACTGCTCAGGGTGTTTATGGGTAGATTCCTTAAAGCCAGGAAGATTCTCACGCTCTCTTCCACTAATTTTGATCAGTTTTCGATTCTGATGCATGATTCGATGGTAGTTTCGACTAATCATCATCAAGTCTGTATGAAGGTCCCATTTTATTTTCTTATCAAAGAGATCTTTCATCTCTTCCGCATAATGATATCGATGAAAAGCTGATTCTAACAAATTTTGTTTGCTTTTAAAGTGTCTAAACAATGTTTTTTCACTAAATCCAGCTTTTGTTGCAATTTCTTCAGTCGTTACTCCTTTGTAACCTCTTTCTGCCATAAGATCTATGGCAGCCGTCATAATTTTATCAGCAGTATCCTGTTTTTTATTAAAATTCATTTGAATAACCTCGACCTCTTAAATTAATGTCAGTCATCAGTGACTGTCACTAATGTATAATATCATTTTCATATTGTCAAGTTTAATTTGAAATTTTTTTAACATGTTCTTTGTTTATCAATGGCTATTAAATATTTGTTTGTTTTACCTTAGTACCAATTTGTTTTGTACTTGTTAAATGCTCATTAGACCAGAAAAGAAAATTACCAACCGAAAAACATTTATACATTGAATCAGGTATAGATAAAGGATGTGGAGAGATTGGGTATCATTAAAAATAGATACAAAGGAAATAAAAATAAAATACCAAGATGCCATACTTTTAACCTAATGTTACTGAAAAAAGAAGCCCAAGCTAGAATAAAGAATGGTACAGGCATTAGACACTCAATTATGTTCGGCCCAATTTTTATAAAAGGTTCCCCATTTCGCATTATATTAGGAAAAAGGCTTATTACTAAGAGAATGAGTACTCCAATTATATAAAACACCATCCCAAAAGCTTTCGCAACACCTAAAATAACAAAAATCACCTTATCAAGAGTGGAACGTTCGCTTGAGAGGAACAACACTCTGTTAACAAAAAACGACGATGATGGCAACTAGTGCAGCCGTGTCAGCGATAATCGAACTTATTAATATATTTAAATCCATATTTATTGCTTTCTTCCAAACTCTATATCCATCCTATAATTATAGTATATATGAACAAAAGTAAATAATTCCAACGATTTTCCGTTTTACATATTGTCTTGTTCAACTCTCCAGCATCATTAAATCAACAAGAAAAAGCTATTCTCTTTCAAGAATAGCACTAGTACTTTAGTAAACTATTTCACAGCGTACTTAAAAAGTGCAAGAAACAAAAATTCCATGCACTTTTTTTAACTCATACATTTATTAACATTTCCATTTCAGAAATAGAAAAAAATAAGAAAATCCCCTATCTTTCTAGTTTCCGCAAAATATTTAAAGTCTTCATATTGTTATCATAGCCAAGTAAATTACCATGACTATAATTATTGTTTGCCCTTATCTCAAATTCTTCTATCCAGTCCCTTTGCCCACTTGCATTAGCTTTCGTTTCAAATAAGCTAAAATCTGGTGATACGGGCCCAGCTGTTTGACTACTTTTTGCAAACTGCATGATGTCTTGTGACGCTTTGTCATAATTAAAAGTTAACGAAGCAACACTTTTTAAAGAAATTTCACCTGATTGGTACAACGAATCTGCAATATCAACGATATCATCAAATGTCGCATTTCGAACATCATATTTGCTTGAAAGTCCTTCCCAAACTTTTGAAGAATCGTTAGTAGATAATTTTAGTTCTTGCATTTTTCCTTCTGATTCACTAGACCGTATGGAAGTCTCAACAGAATCCGATGTTAGATTTGTATTTCTTGAATACCACACATTTGATTGAGTAGATGTAACAGAGCTTATATTCATATAATTCACCTTTTCAAATAAGCTTAATTTATCTAATATTCATTCTATCAGACATTGTGTTCCAAGGAGCGTTTGATGAAGTATTTTGATAGGTAAACTCTCCTTCTTCATATCCGCTGGCATCCCACCATAGATACGAACCATCAACAATATTGTCACCATCTAAATCAATATCTTGTCTATCATATATTGATAACCTATCTCCTTCCATTCTTGCAAACCTTGTAGAACCATATCCTAATTCTGCAGTTACGATATACATTTCATCTCCGCCGTGATCTTCGATAGATGCTAATTGATTTTCGCTAAAGTACTCATATTCTGGATAATTAGTAGATATAGTTGCATAAGCTTCCAAATAGGTCAATGGGGCAGCCGCCGCAAATGGTGTAATACTTTTTGTTAATTTTTCTTGCTCCTCATCTGATTCAATGAATTGGGCATTAGGATACTCTGATTGAAGTGACTGCAAAGCCTGCTCCTTAAAGGATTCGATTTGGAAATCAATAGAATCATTAGATGATGCTGAAGCTTGCCCTACAAATAAAGAAAGAGATAATACTGCACCTGCTACAAGTGTAAGAGTTCTTTTCAAAATTAATCCTCCTTATTTTTTTAATAATCCAAATGAAAAAGATTATATATAATATATCGGTGGAAAAATCTATTTGTTTAGAAAAAATACAATTCTTTAAGAATGAATTTAGTTGTTTTTACCTCCCTACTTAAATAACATTCCTGTAGTGCATTAATTTAGACTTTGAAAAATTAGAGCTCCTCAGTAAGATAAGAGTATAGACACCACTCTAAAAACTCAAAATTTAAGGAAAAAGTTTTTATATGAAGAGAAAATGTAAGACAAACACACGTGGCTCTTGCTGTGACTTTCTGAGCTATATGGTTGACAATCCTTTACCTTTTGAAAATAACGAAGATGGCTTTGCTAGATTACTAGAATGGATAAACCAATTGACTCTTGATACGGAATTTGTTGGTATGGAACCTACTGGGCATTACTGGTTAAACCTATCACAACGGCTTTATGATAAAAATATTGATGGTGTAACAGTTAATCCCCATCTAGTTAAAAAGAATAAAGAAAACAGAGATAATACGCAGTCCAAAAGTGATAAAAAAGATGCTCTAGTTATTGCTGATATGGTGAAGAATGGATACTATTTTATCTAATCTCCTTTAGGGATACAGCCAACATTTTAAAAAATTATACGCTCAAGAAACCCGTCCTTGTGAAAAAAGATAATTCATAATTACCTTTTTTCAATACCCACGTTAAACTTATGTAGCTTTGTAATAAAGTCTGATCATTTCACTTATATTCGAGAAAAACGCCTTTTTCTATAAATTATAATTCCTTTATATCTCATTGATGAACACCAAAATCTCGATATTGTACTTTTTTTAGTTTAATTTGGTATACTTAGATGTTCATGAATCACTTTCCAGACCTGGTTGCTCCGTTTAAAGACATTCGTACCTCTTCCACTTCCTTCTCTACGGTTTCCTCCTATATTTCCTATCCAATGAAACTGATAAATACAAACGGCAATTGTTTCACCAAGTGCAATCCAATTTACATCTTTGATGGTATAAACCTCGTCCTGAATAGTATCCCATGTTTTTTCAAAGTAGGCTTTTAGCTGTTCATGTCCATGAACTGTTTCATCTGAAAAATAATAAATAGCATTTACGTCAATTAACTCGGATACATTTTCAAAGAGATGTGAATTTGTTGCCTTCTCATACTCCTTCAATGCTTCCTGTGGAGTTGATGCTGCCATAAGACCCCTCCTTTTTTCTTTCATTATAATCGAATATACGTTCCTTCTCAATGTTAGTTTCGAAACAAATTCAAAACTCTTACCCCTTTAACTTAACCGATTGATCAAGAACAGGTGCAATTCCCTTCTTATTGTATTTCTTGCTTGTTGACCAAGTTCTAATGCGTTTTTCCACTTATGAAATTCAACCTTGTTAATGTTCACGAATAGAGATGATCTAATTAAAATAGACATACAGAAAAGGCAAACTGATTTTATCAGTATTGCCCTTTTTCATGCCATATTCAATTATCCTGTCCGTCCAATATATTAAAAAAAGTGCAATCTCTTTACTCCAGAATTGAAACATTATCTTGAAGATACAATAACTCAATAAACACTATCACATGTTCCAGCTGCTGGTTCATAATAACAATGATTTTTATATTGACCAGAAAAAGGTTCACCATACCATGTTGGAGGACATGGACCATATGGATTGAAATACCAAAGAGCATATTTCGATGGGTGTTGCCTCCAAAATTTCAAATTCTTTCTTGCTAATTTTTTTTCATTAGATCTTGCTCTTTGATAAAATACATTACCTTTTTGGACAGCTTCAAACGAATAATTTCCTCCTTGTACTTGAAAAATGACATCTCGAATTGTTCTTACATCTCCAAAATCTAAACAATCTGCTTTAGTACGATTAACAATTACATTCCCGACAGACAACATCCCTAAGTTTCCTTCCCCAACAGCTTCCGCCCTCATCATCCTTGCCATCAAGGCAACGTCTGCACTTGTGAATTTTACTATTGGCATTCTTTCACCTCCAAAATATTGTATGAAAAAGCCTACTTCATTATTATAATAGTGCTTTGGTTTACAGCTACAGGTTTTATGTAGGATAGAATTTATGTCATCCTTTTTATAGATGTATTCAACTAAACGGATCGTTATTACATTAGATTGCCCATGGGACGCTGATTCTTTCCGTACTACTGGCCACCCCTTCCTTGTAGAAACATTTTTGAACAAACTGGGATGACGAATCTAAACTTGATATATACCTTATACATAAACTACTCAATTGCTCTCTAAAGTTGTCTGTTATCGTCTTCTAATTTTTTAAAATTCATTTCTATGATTCAAGAATAGCTTGCTAAATTGATTTTAATAAAGGTTCCCGTTCTGTAACTCCCCCAAAAGCTAGCTCCTCCTGGTTATCATCATTAAATCCCTAACCCAAACCACATAAACACCCCAGCAAGAACAACAATAGTCAAACAAGCCTCAATCACAGACAATTTATAATTGCTGCGGTTCTCTGCATATTTCCATTCGAAGTATGCCTGAAAAACAAGTTGTAAAACTCCAAAGATGGTAAGGATAAAAACAGTGATAAGCGGATTAGCTTGGAACACAATCGGAGAAAATAAAATAAAAAATATCCCGCAAATACGTAATCCCTTATCAATTTTTTCATGTAATTCATTGATATAGTTACGCGAAAACCATTTGCGTTTATCAGCACCCAATATACGGCGCACGATAGCTGGGAGTCCTACCAATATGATGAACATTGCTCCCACTATAATCAAAAGTTCACTCCAGAATCCGGGCGGAGGTCCAAGGTACTGCTCCATTTAAAATCAGCTCCAAATATCGTTCGCAAAATCATCCTAATTATTTCAAAATTTTGGATAAAACGCAAGGTAAGCAGCGGGACAGGGGGTCTGTCCCCTCGTCCCACTCAACTCCCTTTACGATATTCCGCTAGAACTCGGTAATCTCCTCTTTCTCCGCGGCAGTTGCTGCTGAGTCCATTGGCTTGTCTTGCCAATTCTTTCGCTTCGACGCCGCTTGCTTTGACTCTCGAAACCAATCTGGAACTACCTCACGCCTATGCTGGTACCCCTTATTTCGCTTCTCTATTCGATCAAGCATGTCATCTATTGCAACATCTTCAACTGTTCGAAGCTCTTTTTTCTGCCAATCATTTAAAATCCATTTCACATAGCCCCAGCTCTTCCTATCCAGCTCCAACGCCCGTTTCATTGCATGCAAAACAAGCTCCTCGTCAGCATTGTTTACCCAGCTTGTGATCTCTTTTGCAGTAAACGTATTTGCTTTGCCAAAATTCTTTTGAAAAAATTGCGTGGCTGAAGAAAAAGCTTTTTCCTGTTTACCATCGGTTTTATGTTGTTTACTGTTTTGTTTCCCCTCTTGTTTAGTATTATATTGTTTATATAATGGGTCCGCATTGTCTGCCGGATTGTTCACCACATTGTCAGCAACATCGCTTGCCGCATTGTTATCCTCATTGCCAGCCGCATTATCTAACAAACTATCACTCGCACTGTCAACCGTATTTCCTTCCACTGCATCAACCACTGCGCCGACAGTCGCAACGCCATTTTGATCAAATCTCTGTACCTGTGAAATCATTTGATAGATCGGTGATAAGCTGCCATTTCGCTTCTCCATTAAAATAAACCCTTTCTCCACAAGTTCATTCCTAGCCCGAGTTAACGAACTACCTGTAACACCAGAGATTGACTCAATTGTTTTATTCGCTATGGTAAAGCTTTTCTGCCACCCACTCAGATTGTTGAAATGCATCAAGGTATGCCACAATGCAATTGCTGAACCTGAAAGCGGACTAAATATAATACGATTATAAAATGCATTCATTTCTTTTATATAGTTCATGTTAAAAACCCCCATTTAAGCAATAATAGTGCGCGTCCCTATATACAGGACCACGCTAAATGATGATTGTTATACATCCCACGAAATACGCTTACGAAAATCCGCGTCCTTCAATTTCTTCCTAACCTGCTGCCCCCAACTCTTCACCGCTTCTTCAGTTGTATTTTCCTGAATAGCAATGTCTTTTACCGACATATCCCCAATGATGAAGAAATACACCCACTTCCATTGGTTTTCAGTTAATTCCGCCTTAAGATTTTGCCATAAGTTAGGATCATTCATTAGAGGATCAGAAAAGTTTGGTATAGGATAACTATTCCCCTTGCTTCTTTGGTGGTTGCCATCGTCTATTACTGTCTTTTCTTCTAAAATAGCATCTGCAGTGTGTTTGGTGTCACGTGTCTCTTTACGAATTTTGTCAATCAAACGGTTACGGATCATATAGTTGAAATAAGTTGCCATTGGACCTTTATCTGGTTGGTATTTCTCATAAGCATTCCACATCGCACACAACCCCCCCTGGTAAAACTCCTTATGCGGATCATAAATATGTAACCGATGAAGCTGATAATGAATTCTTCTTTCGTTTTGCTTGAAAATTTCCTCAAACGTAAATTTCTTTTCATCATTCATTTGTTTATCTCCTCTCCAAATGGTAAAGATAGAATCTTGATAGAACTACCATATTAAAAGAATAGAAAATGTGCATCCTGGCTAATTTTTCATTTTTAAGGCGAAAATTCATTTTTCATCTAAAAAATCCGTCGAAAATTGAAAAACTATCTTGAAAAAATCAATTTTGAAGGCAGTAAAAAAAGTTAGAGGGAATTTGCTGAATTGGAGTGAAGCAGTAATTGTTAAACTAGATAAATTTTATTCCCAAAAAGTGACCTACAGGGCGTGGGATCTACCAATTTACAACTAGATAATAGTTTTAAAAAAGGAAGATAACCATTGGGAGATAAAAATCTATTCAAGCAGTTACTGGGGAAACAATTACGATTGAAAAGAATAGAGAATATAGGTAGGATTGAACGAGGAGAAAAATTACCGACAACATTTACATTGGTTATACTCTGTAAATCGCTAAATATCAAGATTGATCCTTTGATCGAAGAAGTATGGATTAAAATGAAATTGGAATCAAATGAATAAACTATTAAATCGCTCCCATAATGGATTTTCCTTTTAAAAACAAATTCCATCATACATATACTAAGAGGTGTTAAAAATAGTGGAAGAAATTATAAATCAATATAAAATAAACTGTAAAACGATGGCACTATTACCTGCAGCGCATTTGGATTATCATACGATTGTTTTAGAAGAGGATCAAAGGCTATTTATCAGGAAAACACCGATACAACTAATTAATGCCGCCTGTTTAGAAAACGGTTCTACCTATGATGGAAGGAGAACTTCTGTTATGCACCAGACTGGCTTTAAGCGAAAAATCCCCATTCCATTCAAACCGAGCAAAGGCATCTATACCTTCCCATCCCATTCCCTAACCGACTTACAATGTAGTTGGATTTTCTATAAACACATACGAAAAATGATACAATACCAATCTCCAGAAAGACCAACAATTAAATCTATTATTATCATTAATAATGGAAAACAATTACCAATGAATGTATCTCATTTTACCTTAGAGAAGCAAATGCAGCGGACTCTTACGTGTATATATATGTTTTCTAATTTGGTGGGGTAGTGGAGCGGGACAATGGGAAGTCACTTTGTCCCGCTCTGTTTGCCATTGTAATATCAATCTATTAAAATAAAAACATAAATATATAAAAGGGGGTATTATTGTGCCTAAATATAATAAACTGGTTCGTGATCGGATTCCAGAAATCATTAAAAATACAGGAAAAGAGTCAAAAAAAGAAACACTTACCGACAAACGCTATATCGATGAACTAAAAAAGAAATTAAATGAAGAAGTAGCTGAATACCAGGAAGCTAAAACAGATACAGACGCATTGGAAGAACTAGGTGACGTGCTGGAACTGATGCATGCACTTGCACGACAACACGGAGAATCCATTGACACTGTTGAACAGATTCGAAAAGAAAAAGCGGCAAAACGTGGGGCTTTTCAAGACAAGATCTTTTTAATTGAGGTTGAAGACGATTGAAGCAATCCCCTTACACACAAACCTATTACAGGACACAGGGATCAGGTCCCGCGTCCCGTTCTATTTATCTTCCCAATTAACCTTTAGCATATTTACTAATAAATGAAAAATCCGGGAAGGATTCTTATTCAATTGATCAAACGATATTGTTTCTATATTTTTGTTAGCATGAAAATGTACACTACTTTGCGTTCTATCCATATGAACTTTCATGCCTGTAAGTCGATATTCCTTAATTTGAGTTGCACTATCCACATGTATATGGTCTAAACCAGTATTAATTTGATCAGAAACTCTACGTAACGTCTTCCACACAATTTTTTCCTCTTTAGACTTCATAAACAATTCCGGAAGTTCCGCTGCTTGCTTAATATTCGCTAAAGTAGTCATAAAGGAATTAGCTACACCATAGTTTACTGGTTTAATCGGATTATGTAGATTGGTCCAAACTTCTATTTTAAATAAAACATCGTC
Organism: Virgibacillus ndiopensis; assembly: GCF_900187325.1. GTDB lineage: Bacteria > Bacillota > Bacilli > Bacillales > Amphibacillaceae > Virgibacillus_E > Virgibacillus_E ndiopensis. The sequence goes on from NZ_FZMZ01000004.1 coordinate 222,799, forward strand.
ATTTGCCTTGTTCAGTATAACATCTGTAATTCTCCCATATACCAAAACGCCATTTTCATTAGCAATACCTTTTTTAACATACAGTGCTATATACTTTGCCTCTTGCCAGCCTCTTTTAACTCTTTCAACGGGGATGGTATAATATTTTTCTTTTATAAATTGCTTATAGTCCTCTGCGGTTGATACTAGCCCGACAAGGACAGATTCTTCAAGGGATGACCCCCACTCTTCCATGGTTCCCTGTGGTAAAATACCTTCTTCCTGTAATTCTTCCGGTCCCATTTCTACTAATCTTTTAATAAAGTTTTCTACCATAATGGTCGTATTCGGCAAAAATGGGAATGCTCCAACATTTACCTTATCAATACTCTTATAAAAGTGATGATTTTGGTATATGTTTTCATTCTTCCATGGAAATAAAACATATGCTCCAAACGCTGTTCTTTCATATGGTCCATTGTTTTCTGCGACGATCGCATCACGATAGCGATGCATCGTATTGATATCGTCTTCCATCGGTCCGGGCGTTTGATACAAATTTTTATAATAGCTACCATCTTGCGCATAATCCACCCGATATTTTGCATCAAAAATATAGTTGAATGTATACTCCTTGCCTTTTTTCTCTATGCTCAGCATTGTGTCCGGCTTCTGGGTAACGGTTGGTAATCTACCTTCACGCTTCTGGTAACGTAACACAATCTTTTCACTTGTAACTGGATGTGAATAAATTCTTTTAGCCGTACGGTTTGCTTCTAAATTAACGAATAGACCTTGACGACTTACTTGTACGATATCTTGGCTGATTAGGTTATAATTTTTATCCAAAATCTGTCCCAGCTTAAGAAATGTCCAATATTCGTATAATGTTGCTACATCTTTCAATGACAGCTGATATAGCTTACCTTGAAGAACTAAGCCTTTCGAAACGGTTAAATAGATTTGAAATGCCTTCCGATAACCTGGAGCCATTTGTAAAACTAAACTCATAACCGCTTCGAAGGAAAAATTTCAAGTGTTACTTCTAATAGTGTTTCATCATTATTTCTAATTTCAAAAGTGGTCAAACCAACCTCATTTTGAAATTGTAGATTACCCATCAACATTACTTGATTACCGACCTGTACAGAGTCAATAGCTTCCCTTAACAATGGATGCTCATGGTGAAATGTTAACACCTTATCATTTTTCGGAACGACGATTAATTGATATACTCCATTCTCAAAGAAAATAGGTCTTACATTAGTTTGTTCTCCTAGGTAATTTTCGTTTACATCGTACACTTTTATATCCTCAATGTCCGAACCATGGACACTAAATTCCATCACATCATGATAGTCCAACATACGATATTGCTTTAACCCCTCATACCTTTTGTGATAAGGCTTCCCTTTTAGAATTAGCGATAAATCATTTGTTTCAATTTGTACTAATTCAACTTCCTCACGAGATCCAGTAGGAGGTAAACCCATCTCTTAGCCTCCTCAACATTTCTACAACCTTTGCTACACTTAAAGGATATTTTGCACTAGCTAGATCCATTTCTGTCAAATCCTCATCAAATTGTTTATTTGTAAAAATTACATACAATTCACGTAATACTTGATCAACTCTTGAATCACTTCCTGCTATTCGCGGTAAAATTTTCTGTAAAATAGCATGATCAAATGCTTGATCAAAAGGTAGCAGTCCATCTTCGTTATTGTATGCCATTTAAAAACAAATCTCGTCCCGAACGCGATACCCTACTTGTGCGTGATCCCTCTGTAAAGCAGTGTTCATTCGAATAAGTTCTTTCGTTACATCCTCAATTAATTTTGGATAGACTGAATAAACATCCTTTAAATGCAAATACTTCGACGCAAATCTTTTATAAGGTCCTTCCATAGCAGCTACTTCTTTACTTTCCTTTAAGAAGTCTAAATGTCCAAGTTCCACCCGATTAAATTCGATCGTATTAGCGCGATCTAACACTTTTTTACTAAATGGATGTGTTGTTTCATCCATGTTTACCGTTCCGATTATATAGAGATTATTCGGTAATTTGATGTTCTCTCCAGCTGTTTCCTCCTTTGTTAACAAATGTGATGAAACAATTTTTCCATCTTCCCATTTCCGGCTTTCCATTACAGATAATATATCACTGAAATAATACTCCACCCGCGCAAGATTCATTTCATCCAATAAAACAAAAAATGGCAATTCAGGATTCAGTTCTGCCTGCTTGATGACTTTCGTTAATGGACCTTCTTTGAAATCACCCTTTATGTCAACATACCCGAGTAAATCTGACCCATCACTCCAGTCCGGTCTGATTGGGATAAGCGAAAACCGACCATTCTCCTCTGTTGCTCCAACACTTTCCGCAAACCATTGAACAATCTTAGTTTTTCCTGTTCCGGAAATCCCTGAAAGAATTACAAATGGTTTTGTCTTAAGAGATAAATAGAGATTCATTACTTCCTTTTTCTCAAAGTAAAAACCTTTTGAAGCTATGTAATTATGTATATGATCAACTATTTCTTTATTGGATATGTATGGGTTTTCCCCTTCACTAGCAATCTCTTTTTGATGGGATGGCTTGTACTCTACCATTTTTGTTCTCACCTCTGTTGGGAAACGCTTAGAAAACTGCTGAAATAATTTAAATGCAAATTTATCAGATATCTTGTAAAAATATCCTTGATTTAGATCTCCTTTTATATTAAAAGGTGGTTTCTCATTTAACCTCCATTGAATAGGTATTTCTTCTTTTTTTATATCAGTTTTTAAATCAAAATAAGATAGCTCAACTTTGTATCCATCCTTTTGTGATTCTTCCTTATCAATTTCAGAAGGTATTTTTGCCTCAATTGCGGTGGCTCTTACTATACCTACAGATAATATTTTAGGTGTAGAGTAACAAAAGACTATATCTCCTATTTTTGCATCTAGTAAATTTGTATGATGACCATATTTCCTTCCACCTTTACTTTGTTGCGGTGCCCAAAGGTACTCCCCTTCTTTCTGCTGACGATGTGTTTCCCTCTGGTTCACCCACCAAAAAGACGGAACCTTGTGTTGATTCCTTTTTGTTCGAAATGCTAGTTTATATACAAAAGGTTCATCAGTTTGGTAAAAGTCAATGTATTCTGCTTCGCTATTAGGAGTAAATACAGGTTTTTTTGATTTTTCTTCACGGTGTTCTTGAAAGTAGTTATAGGAGTTGAAAAAGGTCTCTCTTAGTAATTCCTTTAAATCATTGTTTTGTGTATATCTTAATTGCAAAGATCCTTTCTTAAAGTCATTCCTTTTCAAAAAAACTAGCTTCGCCTGATATGTCACACCATCAAATAATAATTTTACAGATACCTCTTCGCCCACACTTAAGGTAGCATTTCCATTAGCTTTTGCAAAATCTTCATGAAACTCAATAGGTATTTGTGACCCATATTCAAATATAGACCAATCTACTTTTTTACTTCCAATTAAATTTGCAGTCTCATCTTTTGACCAACTTCTCACTTGTTTTATCATTTTCTTATCACCATCACAATCTGTAATTATGATTTTATCTTTTTACGAGAACAGACCGAACAAGTCTACTAGAATTATTTTTATCACTTCTTTTTACACGCTTTCAAAGTTCAATTAAGATACTTGCATAATTTATAATTAATTTTTCTGGTCTAACAATCAATTTTTACTTGGCATGCAAGTTTTATTGATGACCATCCCTTGGATTGATTAGCACTAAATTTTACTCTTAACGTCAATTGTTCTATATTGTCATTCCAATATAAAGTAGTGTTTATAGTAGTAGGAAACTTGGGAACCACGATAACATTACTATCCACTTTACCATGCTCAAGAAGAACACTCTCATTATGAGTATAGAAAGAGATCAGTAATGCTACATCCCCTAATAATGCTTGTATACCTTTTTTTAATTCAAGTTGACTTGCCTTACTTAACTTTAATCCCAGTTCATTTGACACTTCCTCCAAACTTTGCTGATGATCAATTTGGTTCTTTTGAAACTCCTCTTTTACAACATTAATTTTCTCTTTCATACTTCCAATTCCGAAATATTGATCGCCTAATATCGTCCCTATCCCGGGGTTTTTTGAAACCAGTGTATTGGTTTTTTTCGCAAGTGCTTTTATCGAAAATCGTTCTTCTTCTAGTCTTCCATTTACAGAAATTATTAATTTTATATCACTTGTATCTAATCTATTCTTGATATAACTATCAGGAACTAATTGAATACTTACAATTGAGTACAAGCTGTATTTCTTCCCTAAATATTCCACTAGGTCTTTATAAACTTCTCTTGAAGTTTTAATGATATCTTTTATCGTTTGTTGAGGTACCAAATATGCATATCTTTTAAACACTTCTTTATACTCTACTTTATCTACTTGATAACAACTAGTATTCTCTTTCAGAATACTATAATAAACGATTGCTTCATTACACTTTCCAATTGCATTGCTCTTATTCTTATCTTCTAACATTTGGTGATTTGCTAACAGTTTTTCAAACTCAATTATATTAGAAAGATTCTCATCTTTATCATCGACTCTTGTTTCATGTATATCATAACTCGTAGCTAATTTAATTGACGAAGATGGACCACTTTCAAACTTAAAACGAAGCAATAGTGAAGTGCTGCCCACTCTAATGCCTAAGGAGTTCTGTCCCACCTTATATACCGATAGCTTACCATCTTCTAAATGAAATTTAAGTTCTTCTACGCCCAAACACTTGTTCTCTTGTTTATACCGTGTTATAATATTAGTAGATTCAGTAAGTAATAGCTTATTAAATGCATGGTTTATCTTATCTTTATTATCATTAAACTGTCTTCTTAACAATTCAAAACAATATTCTCTCAAGTAATATAAAAAATTATTTTTGTACTCTATGATTTCCTGTGTAAATTTTTTATAATAAAGTCTTATTCTTTTTTTTATGTCTGCTTTTTTTAAATAAGGATTAACAGTTTCCTTAATTTTTAATAACTCTTTTAAAAAAGTCATATAATTTTTCTCAAAAAATTCATTGAATTTTTCTTGCAGATCAGTTGATAAAAAATATTTTTCTAGAAAACTTAGTGCTCCCAAATTTTTAGGCTGAATTCTCCCATTTCCTTTAATGAAAAATAAATTTATTGGTATATACTTACCTTCACTTGTTTCCAGAGTTAAATCAGGATACTGATCTGGTTCGGGAAAATCAAATTTGGATTTAATTCTTATTATACTAGGGAATAAATCTAGAATATATTGTCCAGTTTTTCTTGTAGTTTCTTGTGGATAACCGATTATCTTATTTGATAGGTTTACTCTATGTTTTAAATAAGATGCGACCTCCTGTACATGTAAGTCTCCTATTTTTCTTGGATTGTTCATTATACCCCCTCCAGATAAGTCCATTTTACCTGTAATAGCCTAAAAATTAAATGATTTTTCATGATGTTATATTTGCTTATTCCATGTTAAAATAATATTCTACTAGAGGTGATACAAATTGAAGATCAAAGAACGAGGACGTGCTAAATATAGACCGCTAAAAAATTATGAGGTTTCTGAAGTTAAACGAGTACTTCTTGAAAAAATTGCAGAAGAACAAGCGGAAATTCAAAAGTTAAAAGAAGATGAAAAAATAGATACTATTCAATATATAGATAACAAGTTAAATGTAGTTAGTTTATTCTCTGGTTGCGGGGGATTAGATTTAGGAGTAGAATTCGCAGGTTTAGATGCTACAATTGGAGAAGCAAACACAAACAGATTAAAAAACAATTACAATCAGTTTATAAAATATCGTTATAAGAGCTTATTTCATACTATTTGTTCTATCGACCTTTTTAAAGAAGCTAATCAGACATATCACTGCAATTTTCCTGATTCAATTGTACAAATAGAAAAGGATATTAGAAAAATCAAAAGTTTTCCAGTTGGAGATATCGTCCTTGGTGGTTTTCCTTGTCCCGGATTTAGTGAAGCAGGTCCTAGATTAATCGATGATGAACGTAACTTCCTTTACATACATTTTATACGTAGTTTAATTCAGACTCAGCCACTGTTTTTTATAGCTGAAAATGTTAAAGGACTTTTAACTCTAGGAAAAGGTGAAGTGCTTAAGCAAATCATTCAAGATTTTGAAACAGCAGGTTATAAAGTCAAATTTAAACTAGTAAACGCCCGTGATTTTGGAGTACCTCAGAACAGGGAAAGGGTATTTATTGTCGGTGTTAGGAAGGATATAGATTTTGAATACAACTTCCCCGATCCTACACATGGAATGGATAATCATCTCTTGAACTTTAGAACTTTAAAAGACTCTATTGGCGATTTAGAAGAAGATCCTGGCGAGTGGTATGAAGGGAACTTTTCTTCAATATATCTATCTAGGAACCGGAAGAAGAACTGGGATGATCAAAGTTTTACAATTCAGGCATCAGGTAGACAGGCACCTCTCCACCCTAGCGGTGAGCCAATGAGAAAAACTGGTAAAGATCAATGGGAACTTCCTGGAGGGTTAAGTCAGCACCGCAGATTGTCTACTAGAGAAATTGCTAGAATCCAGACTTTCCCTGACTGGTTTAAATTTTCTCATGGTCTTAGTGATAATATTAGTAAGAATGGCAGGTTAAATAAAGTTTATAAACAGATTGGTAACGCTGTACCAGTTGACTTAGCAAGGGCTATAGCACGCCCAATAGCTGAATGGGTTATTAAAAATTATAGTGAAAAGACTTACTTAAGGGTTTAAAATTTCCCAGATACAATGTAAATGTAATCCCCACCCATATTCAGGATGGGGATTTTCTATTTGTCGAAGCGCATTTGTGTAATTAACCGTAATATGCAAATATGTAAATAAATTAATTTAATAGGAACTACTGAATTGGATACCCGACTTGGAAAAAAATTAAGGAAAGGTAATAGGGTGCTAATGAAAATATTAAGATTAAATATCAATAATTTTGTATGCTTGAGGTGTAAAGAACCAGAAGGTAAGGTCACAGTGACGCCTTGGAATTTGTCGAATGTTGTTAGCTTCAACAGCGACACAGTTGGTTTGGTTTGTTTTTATTCCCTTTTTTTATAGTTTTGAAGGATTTTGGATTATTTTGTAGAAAGAGAATGGGGTAGATATTTTTCGTTTCTTTATCATCCTTACTTCCTTTTGAACACATAATTGTAGGTGCCAGGCCATTTAACTTATTGCCATAATGGTTATCATTTAGGAAAATCTAAAACGGGCATCATTAAGATATTAGTGCTCGTTTTTAGGCAGATAAAGGATTCAAAATATTTTATAACAAGATCGAGAAGTATGGAGGTAAGCTTACAGAGAGATCGGATGAGGAGGTAGGTAGCATGGATGTAGACCAATATCGAAATATTTGGAGCGCATCATCTGGCATACCATTACTTAATGAAAAGTACAGCTTCTATTATGATGAGACCGGAAACGTTCGCAAGTTTAGACTGACCGATAATGGTGTGAATGCTGAAGAAGGCATTGTTAATGACTTTATTCTCGGTGGTGTGCTGTTTAATGGCAATACCCCCCCGTGTAATTTGGACTTATTATACGATGAACTGAAAATCAATGCTCCAGAAATCAAGTTTAGAACTTTAGCTGGTAGAGGAACTGATTTCTGGACTGCAATAGGCAAGAAACCAATTCAGCAATTCCTTACATGGTTAGAAAGCAGTGGCCTCTATGTCCACTATGCTACCTTAAATAATATGTACTACTCCATCGTGGATATTGTAGATTCGTTATTTGTCACTCAGCCACAGTTCAACTTTGGACCTGAATGGTTACAAGTTCTGAAGGCAAGATGGCATAGATTTGTCGTAGCCCATTTAGATGAAATCTTGACTATATTTTATAGATACGATTATCCGAGTTTAGTGAAAGCTGATATTAAGGACTTTTGCTATGAACTTAGCGATTTTATCCAGTCATATGATGATGACGACTTCTATTTAGAAAACTTCCGGCAGTTACTTAAAGAGAATGGACGTAGAGGAGAACTGTTTTTCATTGAAGATAACACACCAGGTTTATTAGTTGAGGAATACTCAAGTTTAAGAACCGGGCGGTGCGCATTATATAAAGATTCCATCCATTATTTTGATGAAGAAGCAGAGGCAGAATCGTCATTAGAGGTTATACCTTTCACTATGAATGGCGGGAAACTAGACAATTATAAATTCATTGATTCCAAAACAGAACGATTAATTCAAGTTTCTGATGTTTGGGTAGGTCTGCTCGGAAAGTTATTTTTCATTTTAGATGAATCAACACCAGACTCAATCAAGAGCATAATGGAATCGCTTACTGAAGAACAGAAAGAATGTGTTCGGATAATAAACTACTTAATCGATAGTGCTGAAAGTCTTAACAGAGCATTAATTCAGAACGTAAACAGTATTGAGATGGTTCAGCATAGAGGATCTCTGTTAGCATTGATGGATGAGTTGGTATGATTACTTGAGAATAAATGCAAAAGATCATTTGCCTGAGATGGATTTCTCTCAAGATCCAAAGGACAAAGTGCCTGTCACGCCCCGAAATATGCCGAAAAATCTTGTATTAGGAAATGTTCCATAACAGATTGTAAGAATAAAAAGAGAGAGCGCCATTAAAGAAGGTGCTCTTTCTTGTTATATACATTGATTTTAAAAATATGCTTTACTTATAAAAGAACATATTAGCTCTCTAACATTTTTTTCTTTTGTTAAAAACCTCAATTTACATCATTAAAACTTTCTATTAAGGCTTAAACATGGATCGAGTGTTGGTCGCAGACACTTTTGATATAGAGGTGTTTACCCCTATTTCTATTTAAAATATTTATTTAGCAAGAGCACCTGTATTTCGCAAGTGAAAAGTGAACCATATCGCAATTTAATTTAGAGCCACTTGATCATTATTATTTCTTATCCATTCTTCTGTTTCTTTCATTCGATAAGATGTACCACTCATGTTTAAAACATGGGATTTATGTGTTAACCGATCCGTTAAGGCTGCGGTTAGTACGGGATCATGAAAAATCTCTTGCCACTTTAAAAAGGATAAATTACTAGTAATAATCGTGGATTTTCTGTCAGCACGTAGCGATAAATGTGAAAATAATAATTCAGCTCCTTCTTTATCAAAAGAAATGTAGCCAAGTTCATCTAAAATGACAAGATCATACTTTTCAAACTTTAACTCGAATGACCGTAACGTGCGTTCTGAGCGATGCTCCTTTAATTGATTAATAAAAGAGGGAACTGTTGCGAAAAACACACGATATCCGGCTAAACATGCTTCCATCCCTAATCCAATAGCTAGATGGGATTTTCCCGTTCCGGGAGGGCCTGTTAAAATCACATTTTGACCCTCCTGAATAAAGGATAATGTCTTTAATTGTGGTAACTTCTGTCTTGCCTGTTCTGGTAATGCTTCTTCTATTAATTCTTCTAATAACTTCTTCTGTGGAAAATTCGCAGCTCGAATTCGGTTTTGTTTTGCACGAACCATGCGATCTTCTTTTTCCTGTGTTAAGACTTGTAGTAATACATCATAAGCTTGTTTCGGTTGCTTGAATGCACTTTGGTCCTGAACCATTTTGCGAATCGTTGGTAATCTTAATTCTTTACATAGTTGAATAAGTTGCGTTTGTGGATCCATATTACATTACTCCTTTTTCTGTCATATAAAATAGTTTTTGATAGGCATGTAAATTAGATTCAGCTTGCTTCGTTATATCATCTTGCGCATCCACCATAGGTTCCTCCTCCGTAAGTTCACAGATGAATTGGATTCGATCTAGTGAAACATAATCGGATCGCACTTTTTTCAATTGATGGATAGCCTTTAATACGTCCTGAAGGTTATTATTTTCCTTTATATAATGGAGTAATGCTATGAATTCTTTCTCTTTTCCGATATAATATAGGTGATAGATATTTTTTATATGAGTTGGTGCCTGTTTCAAACATTGACTTTGGATCATGGCACCTTTTTTCTTTTCAAATGTTCGTAAATAGTGATAGATATCCATTTCCCATTGGTGAAGACCCCAATTCCGGGAATGTGTTGCTACGTATTCTCCATCAATAAATAACCGAATATGCTCTGCTCCTACTTTAGCTCGTATATATTTTCCTACATGTCCCTCTGGGACAGAATAATGATTCTGTTTGAGGACCACGGTACTATATTTATCTACGCGGCATTCTATTAGTTCTGCCATATCAAATGGTTGAATGGGTGTTGCTCCGATTACTTCTTTTTCCTTCTTCATTAAGTCCACATGTTTTAACTTATGTTCATGATGCAATCGTTGATTAAGGCTTTCTAAAACGGTTATTAAGTACTGATTGGCTTCTTTGATATGTTGAAACTTATATACGGAGGAAAAAGCTTTTCGTCGAACGAACTCTACACTCCTTTCTACATGTCCTTTTTCATTTCCTTTTCTTATTTCACATAGCCGGATACGAAATTGATAATAGTCCGCTAGTTGTTTTATTGGTTCGGTGATGGTCTTTTCATTACCTACAAATGATTTGACGACTGTTCGCATATTATCATATGTAAAAACCTCTGGAATAAAGCCCAAGTGGTCTACTAATTTGGTATGAACATCCAAAACACATATTTGTGTTTCTGACTCATATAACCTGGCGAACCGATAATTACTATAAGGCAAGGTGAAAACAGCTAAGGAAAAACTTTTTATTCTCCCTTGTATTTCTAATTTCACTTCCCCCCAATCAAATTCAATCTCTGCACCTGGTTCACAATACTTACGAATAAACACTTCCTTCTTCTTCATTATTTCTTTATTCACATAGTTCCTTACTGTGGTATAGCTAATGTTGTACCCTTTATCTAATAAAGCATCATGCATATCAATGATTTTCATTTGTTGCTTTGCCATGTAATGTTGTTGTTTCCATTGATTCTCCGCAATATATTGTTGTAATAATTTCTGGATTTCTTTAGTTAATACTCTCTTTGGGCTAATCCTTGGTTTATAGCTAGGTGCACTTATAATATTTTCAGGTATGGGCAATTTCCGTAGGTCTTGTTGCTTACTCTCCTCAAATGCTTTGATATATTTTCTCACCGTATTTCTAGAAGCCTTTAATTCTTTCGCAATACTTCGTTGGCTCTCGCCACCTAAATATCTTTTTAATATTTCCTGTTTCTTGTTCAAGGTGATCACTCCTAAAATTCCCCCTAATATTTTCATAGAATATTAGGATTATTTTCTATTAGAGTGGCTCTATTTTCAATTAATAATGTGGCTCACTTTTAAGTTACCATATACAAGCACCTGATTGTGATAGATTTACTGAATAGTATTTGTCTACTACGCAATACTAGGATAAATCTATCGCAGGAGTAACATTAATTACACAAAATTATTAAGTTGTAAGCGTCTGTAATTTACTGGTAAAAAGTATGGCAATGATGGTAAAATTCATTGGCCGTAATCAAAAATTGCTTATATCCGTTGTATTTTGAAAAATTCGCGACGAATACACGTGCTTGCTATATGTCATACAAATGAGGAGGAATCTTCCCGACAACCGTAGAATGTCGAAAGCTTACCCATTTTCCGATATTTACTTCAGTCTCTAAGTAGATCTTTTGTCATGATGATTACTGCCAAAATGTAGATGCTGTTGTATTATTAAAATGGTACTTCTTTAGTATCGAAATAAATATACCCAAGAATATCTATTTCATATTCCGTATAATTTTGATCTAATTTATTGCCATCCCAACAATTACCGAAAACTTCTTCGATGAGTATTTCAATACCGCCTTCAGCATATTCCTCTAATCGTCTTTTTGCTTTTCTCCGGAATTCAGAGTCATCAAATTGCTCAATGCTTTTTCCAATCTCTGGATCTGCTAGGATAATAGAATATGCAGTAGCTCTTTGATTTGAGTTAAGATAGTTTGATCGGAATTCTCTACCTCGATTTTCAATTGGAGTTTTTCTGTTATTTTTAAATCCGATGCTTGCACAGATACTAAACAAATCCTGATATTTAATATCAAATTTGCTATTAAGATGTATATAGATTTCTTGATGTTTTTCACTCGTAAAGAAAAGGATTTGATCCAATAAAAAGTCCATGATTTACCCCCTAGTCGCCATAGAATCCTGAAGGTCCAGTTCAACGATTTCAGAATATCCATTTTTAATTTGGTCCAATTTATACCATTTGCCTAATTTTCCTGTCGCTTTGAATTGCATTTCTTCTGTTCTGGATAATTCCGTATCCGTCAATAGAAGAATCCACTGGGAAGATAGTTGTGGGATGTTTTCAATTAATTGATCCCTGTTTGTTCCACTAATTCTACCAAATGGCGTATCCATAAACAGTGGGAAAGAGATATCTGCGTAATCCCCAGCGGCAACCTTTGCCAAAGCAGTAATAAATGATAATGCTACCACTTGTCTTTGACCTTGGGAAATATCCTGCGTAATATTTACTTGATCCCAGCCAATGATTTCAATTTCATATTTTTCATTAATATCAATTTTGCTGATAAGGTCTTTATCCTTACTATCAATTAAGATTTTAAAAATAGCTGTAGCTTCCTCCATCAATTTATGACGCATATTATCACTATACTCGATAAAGACCTTTTCAAATTCGTTCTTTAAATCTTCAATATATTGAAGAACCTTAGCATCTACTTTTAAGCTTTCATTTTGGCGTAGTAGACGACTAAATTCCTTTTCTTTCGCTTTCTTTTTATTTTCTATTTCACTGATTTGGTCTTTCATCTTAGCAATATCAAGTTTAAAATTCTCTAAGTCTTGTTTCTTTTGTTTTAAAGTTGATTCCAAATAACTTAGATTTTCTTGTTCTTGTGCCTTGTCAGCAATGTCTGCCTGGAATGCTTCAAGCTGTCGATCTACTGCAGCAATATTATTTTTAATTCCTCTGAATTCCTTTAAATTCGTATCAATGGTATGAATAATTTCTTCCTCACTAATCTGAAAGTCATGTACCATGGAAGTAATTAAAGAAATAAGAGGAGTTAAGTTAGAGCGCTTGAAATTATCCTTTAAAAATTCCACATTTCTTAAATGGTCTGGATTTTTCCTAAGGTCTGTCCCACAACAAGCACAGATCAAATCATTCAATGATTTTTCAATCACTTCAATTGGAATCAAATCTTTTTGATCGACAAGCACCTGATCGAGATAGTTTTTTACAGAATAATAGGTATCCTTCAAGATCAGGTTTGAACCATTGGCTATTAGAACATTTTTCATTTCATCTTTCTTTGCTTTTAATAATCTTTGCTCGTACGTTTTCTTTTCTTGTGTTTCTTTATATCTTTCCTGGATTTTCTTCACATCTTCATTTTCCGAAAGTTTTGTTTCAATTTCGGTAATTTCCTGTGTACCTGCCTGAATATTGGAATCCTTCACGGCGATTTTCTCTTCCAAATCTGTAATTTTGTTGGATAAGTTCTCAATTTCATTTTGCTTTTGATTTAAATCCAGGCTTTTCGAATCCTGCAAAAGCCTGCGCTTTTCCGAAGAATGAAGCTTATTTAACAGGTTGATTGATGATTCCAGTTTGTCAATGTGCAATAATTTAACAATACCATTTTTTACTTCTTCTTTTACGCTCTTATCTGTTTTTGCTAGTGTTTCAATTTTTTCTGCGTCAAATAAGAAAAAGTCTTTTATGCTTTCGTGAAGAATGTCATTGATGATGCGTTGGACTTCTACTTCGTCAGTAATTGAATCAGGACTGAAATTGCCAGTTTCATCGGTAATGAAGAATTCCACATTGCTCATGCGTTCTTTAATGTTGTTTCCAACCATTACTCCTATAATCCTTCGATGTAATTCATATGTTTTTCCTTTGGATTCAAATTGAAGACAGACTTCCGTTTCTACAGGCATATTTTTTGATTCTTCCAAAGCGATAAAGTTAACTAGATGCAATTCTTCCTTGGGATTATCCTGTTCTATATGGATGTTTCCGTATAAACCAAACATAAGTGCTCGGAATATACCTGTTTTCCCTTTTCCGTTTTCTCCAAATATGATCGTAATATTTTGGTCTCCTGACGCAAATTCAATTACTTGTTCGCCATAGAATTGTCTAAAGTTTTTCATTGATATTTTTTTTAATTTCATTTATTTAAGTCCTCCAACACTATTTCTCTTATTTCCTGCCTTATGCGATCTTCAATCTGTGTATTGGATAGATTTCCACCTTCAATATCTTTTATGAGCAGTTTAGCTAACCTAGAAAGATGTTCAGGAAATTCATTAATTTTTTGGTCTAATTCCTTCGTTGTTTTCATAGTTATCCTCCATTTGCTGGAATTCTTTGTATACTTCCCATGGTAATTTGTCCATTAAATATTCTAGATGATAAGGTTCTAGATATTTACCAATTTCTTGTCGTGCATTATAGTTATTAATCGCAAATCGTGAAAACTCGGAAAAACGGGGGAGTTCTTTCGATGCGATGGATTTATACATTTGATCATTGGCCAGGCTTGGTAGAACGATAAAGTCATAGATTCTTGCAATATTTTTATTTGGATGGGATCTTAAAATTCTACCTCTTCTCTGCACAAATTCTCTAGGGTTCGAAGTACTTGCAAGAAAGTATGCTTCTTTTGTGCTTGGTACATCGACTCCTTCATCTAAACATTTAATGGCTACTAAGATTTGAATAGTGCCTCGATCAAAGGCTTCTAATATTTTCATCCGCTCATCCAGCTGGACCTCAGAGTCGAACCGGTGTACACGATAACCTAAATCAGCAAAGTTTTTCGTTATGATTTCTATTTCTCCTGGTGCACAGTACACTAATGCATGGGATACATTTTCCCGCTCTTTTTCTTCAAATATAGAAAAAAGCAATTCTTTCTTGTTTTCCGCTTTGCTGATAATTAAGCTTCTTTTCCGATTGACTTCACTTATTTCATCTTTATTTGCTTTTTCATCACCATATAAATGAATTAACCGTTTCGTGAGCTGTTCATAGCGATGCAGCTCATCATCATTAAATTCTGCATGTATCGGATGATAACTGTATTCTGTAAGAGCCCCATTTTGAATAGCTGTTTTCATATCATACTCATACACAGCAGGTCCAAAGAAAGATTCAATGTATTCTGTTCCAGCATCATCCCACCAACGCTGTGGCGTAGCGGAAAGACCTACTTTTGCTTCCATATTTCCTAATTTATTTTTACGAAGACTTTTGACTCCAAAATAATGGCACTCATCGGCAATTAAAAAAGATTCTCTCCTAATTTTAGATATTAGATCATTAAATTCAACAGAAGCTGCTGAGCGATACGTCGTTATTGCCACATGCTGATCTATAACTCCTAAATTAAAATCTCGAACATCGGTCTGTAACTGATTAGTCCATGATTTCTTGGAACCAAAGCATTTTGTAATATGTTCAAATCCCATCATTTCACAGTTTTCAATCCATTGTTCTACTAAATGGGTAAAAGGAACCAGTATGACTAAGAAGATTCGCCCTCGTTCTTTTAGAAATGCCTTTGAAATAAGAAGGCTGGTAATAGTTTTTCCCGTACCAGTTGCCATCTCTAATATACCGTGCCAATTGTTATTTTTTACTGCCATAATGGCTTCTTCCTGGTATGGCCTTGGTTTAATTTGATTCGATTTTGATGACATTGGCTCAGACCCTTTTCTATAACTTGATAATTTTTCTTTAATAATATTAGGAATCTCAATGACGGAAAGACCGGGAGTGGAATCATTCCAAAGACCCTCAAAGTCTTGTTGCATGTCAATGATTCGTTCCATGTCATGCTGTTTAAAAAAGACATCTATCTTTTCAAAATTATCCCGGATTCCACCTGCCGTTTCGTTAGAGGAACCAGAGAAAGCAACGCGATTTCCTTTTTCATCATAGAAAATACCAAATTTCTCATGATAAATACTATTATTTTTCGTAAAGGCAATCTTAATTTCCAATTTACCTTTATAAATTAACCAAGCGAGGGTGTTAAACGCATCTTCTTGAATCATTTTACTGCTCATTTCCAATTCTCTTAACATGGACTCGATAATGACATCATCTTTTGCTTTATAGCCAAATTCGATCGCTTCGACATCCTCTTTCTTTAAATGTGGATTGGCAATAATTCTAATGGCCCCATTTTTTCCCAAAAAGTATTCAAGTCCATCTGCAAGGATACTTAAACTGTTACTTGTGAAATAGCCGACGGCACGATCGTATTTTACTGCTTCCCGTAAGCATTTTTGATAAAAGTCCATATGGATTTTGTCATGAGAAGACCGGTATTTATATTTTAAGTCTAAATCCTGTAATGACATCACTTCACCTACTTTAACTTGACGATTCCGATTTCATCTACTTGGATTAAATTTGATTTACTTCTAATTTCATAAGGGAGTGTTTTTCCATAGTCTTTTTTTCGTAACAAGCCTTTATCTGCCAGAAAATGGTATACTGCTGTTTCATGCATGTTTCCATTATAGCGATCTTTTAAAATAGAATAAGTAAGTTCATCAAATGATTTAATCGTACTTGATTCAGGTACTAGAATAATCATGTCATACCGATAATCATTGTGAATTTTTTCTATTTGACGATAGCCGTTTTTAACCAAAATACTTTTTAATAAGAAAGGGTTCCAACGAAAATCGATAGCTGGAAGTGCACTTCGATATCCTTCTACAGTGTTTAAAGAAATATATTGTTGATTACCCATTTTAACTTCAATAAACTGTATTAAAGTTTGAACTGTCTCTTCTGATATACTGAACTTATCGGATGGGTAATAAACACCTAAATCAATTTCAATGAAATAGTTATTTTCAACAATTCTATCTAAGAAATTCGAAACCATTAAATCTTTATATCCATGCTGTAAAATAAAGGATTGAATCGCACTTCGAGGGGTTTCATCCTTAAAATGATCTACAATGACATCTTCAAAAGTTGTAAATTTACTACCCTCTGTGTATAAGAAATTATGATGTCCTTTGACTGACGGCATCATGTTTTTGACAATAGACGATATTTTAACCGAACTGTTAATATTTTTCTTCTGAATAAGTGGAGCCAATTTTTTATTAAACATCATTTGTTCGTAAATTAAGCTTGAGGTTGTATATCCATTCTTCATATTCGCTTCTACAACCCGAATCAATTCTTCTTTTTCATCATTTGTTAGAAGGGAATCAAAGAGTTTAACCGTATTTTTTTCCCAGGTTACAATTTGGTCAGAAGAAGAAATAGCTAAATCGATTTTATACCTTGGCCATTTCAAAACCATCTCCAATTGATCTTTGGCACAGGTCCGCCCAAGACTTCTTATAGCAGTTATCAATCGGTCTTCAATATTTAATTTATTGTCGCTTTCACGGTAAATATTGAGTGTATTTCCTTTACCAATACTGAAATCTTCATCAAAAAAGTATTTAATTAATGAATATAGATGCAATTTATTATGAATTTGGTTCGCTGTTAATCTATCCTCGAAAGTTTGATAAACTTCCTCAATGTTAATTACCTCTCTAGTTTCAAATTGGTTCATGATATAATCTTTAATTTCATCAACAAGGCTCTGGTTAATCGTTTCTGGTTTAAACCATTGAAAAGTATTTTTATCCACAAGAATAATATTTTCTGACTCCCGAAGCCTGCTTTCAATATATCGTATAGAATCTC
This sequence comes from Virgibacillus ndiopensis, assembly GCF_900187325.1. Classification (GTDB taxonomy): domain Bacteria; phylum Bacillota; class Bacilli; order Bacillales; family Amphibacillaceae; genus Virgibacillus_E; species Virgibacillus_E ndiopensis. The sequence continues at coordinate 240,534 of NZ_FZMZ01000004.1, forward strand.
CTAGCTGATAATCAAAATGCCTCTCAGCAAGTTCTCTAATAATATCTACTGAAGATTCATCCAGTTTAATCGGCTCATATATATAATATTGAAAAATAAGTTCGATCACATTCGTAATGGTAAGTCTATTAAGTGAATATAATGTTCCAAATTGGTTATATCCATAGTACTCAAGAATAGCTTTGAGATTTAAATCATGGTCTGTTTTTAGAATATCTTCCAGTACATTCTCGTATTCTTTTAAATTGAATGTCTCTGGAAGTTCTTCCATAATGTCCTCTAATTTCGTAATAAAGTTCGCCTTTTTCTCTTCGTCCAGGAAAAATGCATCCAGTTCTTCAGCATAATAAAGAGCGACATTCTTCTCCTTGAATAATTCCAGTATATCCCGGTTATCTTCGCCAATAACATCAAGTAATTCTTCATATGAAATAAACGGTTTATTGTTTAATACCATTGATAGAACTAATTGAAATCTATTTGCTTGAAGAAGCTGAACTATTTTTTTCACTATTTTAGTTTCGAGCTGGCGTACCCTTTCACGAGTGACTCCCAAATGTTGACCAGTTTCTTCAAGTGTATTACCATGAAGAAAACGCATGTTCAAAATGACCAAGTCCCTTTTCGTGAGTTGGGATTTAGCTTTCTTTAAAACCTTTTCCGGACTAGACAATTTTTGAAGCTCATAGGACAGCTGATAGATAATCTTCAGATTGTTAAATTGTTCTAATTCCCGCAGATCTTTCCCCTCTAATTCACTTATTATCATGTTGGTACTAATATCCGTTTCTATTTCAAACGTTTCCAGGAGATCACTAATTTGCGTATTTTTTAAGTATGGATATAAATTTCCTGCTGAGAATAAAGTATTTTCATCTGAATCTAATTCATTGGAAATGGATTGCAACTTCTCTTTCAAACTATCTATTTTTTTCTTTCCTACGCCTGGTAAGCTAGAAAATGTTTTAATATGTTTCTTTTTAATTTCACTAATCTTGTCAATTCCTACATCAGTACAGATCTCTAAAAACTTTTTATATTTATTTTCATAAAATAAATCCTTTATCGTTATACCTGAAACATAGAAATTGTCCGGAGAAATGATATATTCTTCGTCCCAATTGTTTTCTATCCGGTACGAAAAGCCATACGTTTCAAGTTGTTCGAGTACCATTTCATATTTACGTATTCCGACCCCTTTTGAGTTTTTAAATTCATTTAAAAAAGGCATAGTAATGTCTTCCAAGGCGAAGACGTTATTTTTATGGCAATACCTTCGAAACCAGTTATATTTATTCTCTTTAAATATGTCATCAATAATATACGTTCCAGAGTTCCGCTCATTAGAAACGTGATCTGTAATGTTTGTTGTATTAACAGAAAGGTTTGCAGTGTCAACGGGATTTATTTTTGCTTGATCCTGAACTAATTCTAATGAAGTAACAGTAAACCCGGCTAGTCGAAATTCATTTACTAACTCTTTCACATCGATCGATGCATTTATATATTGAAAACACTCAATTGGAACCTGATCGAAGAATAAATCGCTGTCAATCTGAAATCTATGGATAAACCCTGCTAGACCAAGATGTTGAAAGCCAAGACTCTTATAAAGGTCTTTGTTTGAAGAAACGTTAATAAAAGTTGAAAGTTCACAAGAAAAAGAAGGAAGAATGTTATTTGGTATCTCTGTAAAGAATTGAAATCCCCTTAATGTTAATTCATCCGTTACTTTTATAAATTTATCCCTGTCATCTACATACAGTTTTCTTATCGAGTCTAAAGGGAATTTATTACCTTCAACCTTAACAGTTTTGAAAAAACCTCTTAAATTATTACTATGGATGGTTTGTATATCATTAGTATAATTGGGGATTAAAACATAGTTTTTCATGAGGAACCTCCTCGAATTACAGTAATTATTACTTTATAAGTCTATTTACCCATATTATTCTATAGGTCTATATTGTTAGATGTTGAACGTTTTGTCAATCCCTTTCAAAGTTTTTTCGTTTGAAGGGTTTTACACACTTTTTGGATCTTTGATAGTGAAAAAATCAAAGATCCATTCTCAGTCCACTTACTCCAACACAAACTCCATCTCAACCTTCTCCCCAACACTCTCAAAATTCTCATCATGTGCACCATCAACAATCAAATTTACTTTCCCAATATCCTTTACTGGAGAATCAACAAGAAACATTACGTCTCCTTCCTTATGCACCTTACCGATAAAATCGCCGCCAACACTATCAGAAAAGAACATATCTGCATCCACCTGATCACCAGTATCTGTTGTAATTGTAGCTTGATCCGGGTAGAAGCCAATTGTATCGTCAGAAGTGTTCTCCGCTTTCATTTTTAACGTAATCACCGTTACCTTATCTTTTCCGTCAAACATATCTCGGTAATCTTCATTTACTTCAAGATCGCCAACCTGGATTCCACTCACATTCAGTTTCATTGGGCCACTTTCCGCATTTTCATCCAATTCCTTATTTTTATAAGCAATTCGCATGGTGCCAATTTCCGATTCCTTAACCATTTCATCGTCTTTTGCTTCAGCCGTCTTTTCATTTTCCGCTGAGTCATCACTAGCTGTGGATTGATTTGACTCCGCCTTCGCGTTTTCCTCCGAATTGTCACTCGTTGCCTCGCCACATGCTGAAAGGACCAGGCCAGAAATGACCATTACTGCAAATAAAAATACTAATTTCTTTAACATAATAAAAATCTCCCCCTGTATGAATAATTTCCGTGCAGTGATTTTTCTATCAGCTGCCTCACTTTAAACCTTATCAACAGGGGTACACATTTTTTTGTACACCCTTAAATGATGCATGTATACAAATACGTTGAAATTTATGTACGGAATGCATTACTATTAAAGTAACTACGGATGTAAACGACAGGCTTTAAATAGATCTAAGAGGCGATTGCGTTGAGTAATAAAACAAAAGACAAGGAATTGGAAAAAGGATTAATGAACGTTCTCGATGGACTGAAGGAAACGCGGCATGATTTAGAAGAAAAAGCAGAAAAACGAACGTGGCGTGACATCAACGTACCTTCCACCCTTTACGATGCATTTAGCAGATTTACAAAAGATGAAATGACAGACATCCGGAAAACGCTTGACATTCCAAACGCTAGCAGCTAAAAAAAAGAAGAACTTATCATGCTACTAGAGACGAAAATACCGGAAATGTTTGAAACGATTTGCCTTCATTTCGATGTGGAGCGTTACAGCATTATTGATAAAATAGCCCATCAAGGGTTCAGTCGATGCTGCTAAACTTTCACTAGACCTGCTTAAAAACCTTGGGCAGCACGGCCTCATTTTTACCGGAACAAATAATGGGGAAAAAGTTGCCGTCATGCCAAGTGAACTGCTAGCGATTCCAAACCATCGATCATACAAAAGTAAAAGCCATTACACAAAGAAACACAGAATGGATTAAGCTGGCACAGGGCCTTCTATACTATTATGGAACACTTTCGGGATCCAAATTAATTGAAATGGTGGAAAACTATTCGAGTTACGATATGGATGCAAGGAAATTTTTTGACATTATGCACGATGCGGTGGATTGCTACAAAGAAATCAAAGTTTACAATAATGGCTTTTCACAAGGAAGGGTTTTCGATTCGGAGCGTATAGTGAAAGAGCACCGCAGCAGAAAAGATGTTCCATACTATCCATTTACCAAGGAACAGCTTCTAGATGCGGGAGTTCTGGATTATGTAGAACGAAACAATAGCTACAGGCAATTCGTCACCTTCCTTACACAAAACTATGAAATTAGTAAGAAGGAAGCAGATGGATTTGCTGAGGAATGTGTTTATGCTACCAGAATTGGGGATGGCCCACAGGATGTCCTTCAGTTTCTGCAACAAAGTTTTGAAATAGACAGTTTAGAAAAGGTACAAGCATTCACAGAACCACTTGTTAACCTGATGAATAATACGAGGGAATGGTTCCTTAAAGGATATACGTCAACAGAATTATTAGAAATAGATAAGAAACATATGCAGCCATTGCCAAACAACACGAATAACGTCATTGATTTCAAAACGAAAAAGAAAGTCGGACGAAATGATCCATGTCTATGCGGCAGCGGAAAGACATATAAGAAATGCTGTGGGAGATAAGCGGGACAGGGGGACAGACCCCTTGTCCCGCTTCATCTGGTAAATGGTTTCATTAAAAATCCAGCAATACCCGCTAGCAGTGCAATTATAAAAACAAGTAGAAAAAAACCTTTAATCCATTCCCAAACAGCATGCAGGAAACCGAGGAATACCTGCCATTGGTCTACTACCCAGTCCCACTTGAGCCATATAGCTATACCAATCACGATAATAGTTATAAATCCCCATAGAACCCACTTTAACTCTTCATATTCCTGTTTAAGCTCTGCTAATGCTGATTCTTCTTTCATTACTGACAATTCCTGCTGAAACTCTTTTTTTAACTCTCGAAATTCAGCCTTAACACTCTTTAATTCTGCTTTGACTTTTTTATGCTGTTCCTTGTCAATGGTAAACAAATTATCCTTCGTCCAAAATGCCTTTTTAAAAGGGTTCCATATTTTGCTCATTTTGCAATCCCCGCCAATTCAACTATCACAATCTGTTTTCCGTTTAAATATTTCAAAAAGCAACCAATCAATTCCAATTTAATCCAGCTGGAATTTTTCATAACATACGTTCCTATTTAACTATTAATCTATAATCCATTGAGATAAAATTAGTGTAGCAACTACATAGGTATAGTGAGCGGTTGGCCATCTTCCTTTATGAAGGGAGGTGGTAGGATGACGACATTTGAAGCATTAAGTTTAGTACCGCAATTTAGTCTTACACTAATAGCGACACTTACTCTAATCATATCTATTGTCGTCTTTCTAAATAAAAAGAAGTAACCGCTCACACGATCAATGGCAGCGATTACTTCTTCAGAAAAACATAGAATTGGTCAACCGCTCTTTATGCGGTCTGTAGTTGTCGGTACCCTAGTAGCTGTAACTAATAGGGTACCTTACTCTTATTATAAGAATAGATTTATTTCATTATACTGTCAATTCTTTCAGGGATGAATACATATTTAAAAGGACCCAAGCATTTTTAATTTTTGGGTCCTTTTAATAATTCACTTATCCTCATCTTTCCCCGCTTCTTCAGCTATCTGATCAAAAGACCTAACTTTTCCATGCGGATTTTGTGATGCTTTTCTGCCTCGCCATTCTCGTTCTTGTTGTCGTTTAGGTTTAGACATATGCATAGTACCCCTTTATCTATTGTTTAATTGAAAATGAAATCAATGCATTCCTTTCCACTGACCTTGGTTTTTAGATGCCTTTTCTTTTTTAGCCTTCGCTTTATGTGCACGATTTGCATTTGCACTGCCAAATTCCTTGGAGAATTCAGAATCCGTTTTACTGGAATCAAATCCTTTTTTATTTTTTTGTTGCGGATCATTTTTCTTTGTTCGTTTCGCCATCGATATCCCTCCCTTTTTGCTTTAGTATGAGTTAAGGAAAATGAAATATTCGATGAAGTATCTGGCATTATTAATGGTTTATCAACTTGTAAATAAGCATACGCTAACAACGTAAAAATCCGAATAACAGAGGTCATTACCATGGAACAAACTATTTATAAGACACTGAAACAAATAGAAGAAGATTATCATGTAAAAGTTCTTTATGCATGTGAAGCTGGCAGTAGAGCTTGGGGAATTGCATCCGAGGTTAGTGATTTTGATATACGGTTTATCTACATCCATCATCCAACACATTATTTAAGCATTGATCCCATTGGAACGGGTAAAAAACGTGATGTGATTGAACTGCCTGTCAATAATTCACTTGACGTTAGTGGTTGGGATTTAATAAAAGCTCTTCGCTTGTTCAGAAAGTCTAATCCCTCTTTACTGGAGTGGATTCACTCCAGTATTGTGTATTCCAAGCCTTATTCCACCATCCATAAACTAAAAAAATTGCTGCCATCCATATTCAACCCTAAGGAATGCATTTTTCACTATCTCAATATGGCTAAAACAAATTTTCGAAAATGCAAACGAACTGCTGAACCATTAGAGAGTAAAACAGTTATAAACGTTATAAGACCAATACTAATAGCAAAATGGATCAAGGAATATGATGAATTCCCACCTGTTGAATTTACTACATTACTTGATAAGCTCATTTCTCCAGGTAAGGTCAACGAAAGCATTCACATATTAATAAAGAAAAAGATAACTACAGCTAGCGACAATCTTGAAGTCAACATGGACCTTATTCTTGCGTTTGCAGCTAAAGAAATGAATGTATTGGAGGAGTATGCGAATCGTATAGATATGAAAACGCCAAACTGTACGAAAAAGTTGGATCGCATTTTTCAGGAGACATTGGGCGATGTCTGGGAATAGAGTCCGCGACTAAGATCACCTATAATTATCCGAAAACAACAACAATTCATTTTAGCACATACCCCGCTTCACTTTTACACAATACTATAAAATATCCCAAAAACACATATTTAGACATCTGGAGGGATTGTCTTGGACAGAATACAAGGAAACGTGGATAAACAGGTCAAAAGAAAACATCCACCTGGTTTATTTCTGTTGTTTATCACAGAAATGTGGGAGCGTTATAGTTACTATGGCATGAGAGGTATCCTTGTTCTTTACTTGACTGAACAGTTAATAAGTGGCGGTCTTGGGATGGACGATGCCTCAGCTTTACAGTTGTATGGTTTATATACAGGTCTCGTTTATTTGACTCCAATGATTGGCGGTTGGCTGACTGACCGACATATGGGCCTACGAACTGCTATAACCATTGGCGGGATAACAATGGCATTGGGTGATTTTACATTATTTGCTGTTCAGCATCAATGGGGCCTGTATTTGGGGCTAATTCTGTTAATCATCGGAAACGGGTTCTTTAAACCGAATATATCAACGTTAGTCGGTGAGCTTTACGATAAAAATGACGAACGCAAGGATTCTGCTTTTACAATATTTTATATGGGGATTAACCTTGGAGCATTTTTCTCTCCACTAATCGCCGGACTTATTTATGGTGAATGGTTTTACTCAAACCAAAACGGTGTTGAGTATTTTGGTTATCATTTTGCTTTCTTAGCATCTTCCATTGGGATGATTATTGGTCAAATATTGTTCTCGACACTTTCTAATAAATATTTGGGTGATATTGGTAAAAAACCATCACGAGACAAGGCTACCCCAGAAAATGCTGCAAAAGCAAAACCGTTAACTACGAATGAGAAGCATAGAACAACCGTTATCTTTATTTTAGCAGCGTTTGTTATTATGTTCTGGGTTGGTTTTGAACAAGCTGGTGCTTCGTTTACACTCTATACAAGGGATTTCATTGATCGGACGATCTTTGGCTGGGAAGTACCCGTTTCGTGGTTCCAATCATTAAATCCATTGTTCATATTAATTTTAGCTCCAGTTATATCAGCGATCTGGGTCAAGCTTTCACGATCTAAACGAGGAGATTTTTCCATACCGACGAAAATGTCGTTTGGGCTCATGCTGCTTGGACTTGGTTTTATGATTATGGTTCCGGCAGTATTAATTACCGGTAGTGATGAAGGTAACATTACAGTTCAGGCTAACATGTTATTTATGATTTTCACCTACTTGATGCATACGCTCGGTGAATTGTGCTTGTCACCAATCGGATTATCCATGGTTACAAAAATGTCGCCACTGAAATTTGCATCACTTTTAATGGGTGTTTGGTTCTTAAGCAACGCAGCGGCTAACTATTTAGCTGGGCATGTAGCTTCTTTAACAACTACTTTTGGGTACCTTGAAATTTTCGCCTATCTTGGTATCGCAGCTATTGCACTCGGTCTGCTATTACTAGCCCTAACCAAACCAATCCAAAAACTCATGCACCTTGATGAGCTGGATGACGTAGACGACACAAAAGGAATCAGATAAGCAGTGGGACAAGGGGTCAGTCCCCTTGTCCCGCTAATAAGACTCAATCAAATTCTTTCTTTCCTTTTCAATGGCAACTAATTCCCTTTCTTTTTGTTCAGCTTCTATCTTCAATTTCCTTAGGATATTATCCACGTTAAATTTTTGATTTTTTGCTTGTTCCAAGGAATCTTGAATTCTTCCTTGAACCATCCAATCCGATATGATTCCATCGAAGAAAAAGTCGGCAAATTTTAACAGCCCGGAAATCTCTATTTGCAAATTAGCGGTTTCATCTAGATCAAGCAATTCCTTTTGAAAGCTTCTCATTTTAGACTGTGCCTGATGAATAGATTCAGTAGCATCATCAATATGACTATGTTTAGCTAAACCTGAGATTGCCCCGCCACCAATCATATCGAAGGTACCCCATCCGGCAGCACTTTCAAGCGAACTTACAGCATTATTAAGTTCGTATGTAACACGATTTCCCGCGTTAATCGCTTCATTCAGCTCGGTAATATACGCCTGTACGTCACCCTCCTGCTCACTTAAATCGTATAATGCATCCGCGGAAGCAGAATTGCTTTTAGTAATCAGTTCTTCCTTTACGGTCAACACTTTTCGATATTCATTTTCAGCATTTGCCACATCTTGTAATTTAGTTTGAAGTACTGCAATAGAATCGTTGATTTCATGTTTCGTTTTCATGGCTTCCTTCAGCATCAATTGTACTGCCGCTACTTCTTGTTTTTCCTTCCGCAGCTTTTCTTCTTTTGATCCGAAAAATGTTTGAAATAAGCTCGTCAAACTAATGCCTTCCAACTTCTCAACACCCTTCATTTCATCAGCGAGCTGATCTTCCAGATTAACAATCGTATTCTCTATTTCTGATAATTCATCTCTATAATCGGTTAATTGTCTTCCCCATTTTTTCTTGCTGCTCAGTGCTCCTTTTATTTGCACTAGTTGTTGATTTATTTCTTTATACATGTAAATCCCCCTTCGTAAACCTATCTTAGAACATTTAATAAAACGGATATAATGTATACGTTTTAAGGAGTGTTTACGTTTCATTTTTCTATTAAAGCAGCTATTCTTTATTAATAACAATCGATAATTTATAGCTCACATAATTGCTCAAGTCTGTTAAAAATGCATCTACTATTTCATTGGATGGAAATTTACATTCGAGCATATAACAACTTTCGCCACTGACTTTGTAGTTGTTTATAACATATTGAGCTTGTTTTTTTATGAACGATAAATAAGGTTGATGATTTGTACTTTTCGTAAAAATATGTATAATTGCATGAACAGAATACCCCATTTTTACTTGGTTAACTTTAATCGTATACCCTTCAATAACACCACTGTCTTCCAATTTTGCCACTCTTGCTGCTGTAGCTGGTCCTGTCAAATGGACTTTCTCGCCTAATTCTTTCATTGTAATCCGACTGTTTCTGGATAGTTCATCTATGATAAAAATATCTGTGTTATCCAACATTTCGCTAACTCCTTTCATAAATAAAGTAAAACGGACAAAAGACTTTACTTAATCTATGTATCCATCTATAGGTGATAGTTTAGAATATACATTGTTCAAACAAAATTTCAAAGAAAAGGAGTCATCTCATATGAATTTACAACACATTCGAAATGCAACATTACTAGTAGAATACGCAGGGAAAAAGTTTTTAATCGATCCAATGTTGGCGGAAAAAGGAGCTTACCCGCCCTTCCCAAATTCACCAAGACAAGATCAGAACAATCCTTTGGTAAATTTACCAACATCCATTGACCACATTATTCAAGATATTGATGTGGTCATCGTCACTCATCTCCATCTTGACCACTGGGATGATGCTGCCAAAGAATCATTGCCAAAAGAAATTAAAATATTTTCTCAAAATGAAGAAGATGCGATAGAAATTAGAAATGCTGGTTTCAAAAATGTAGATGTTTTACAAGAGGATACAGTTTTCGAAGGTATCCAATTAATTAAAACCAAAGGCGAGCATGGAAGAGGCGAAATCTTAAAAGCTGCTGGTCTAGTATGTGGCATTGTCTTCAAACATGTTACAGAGAAAACATTATATGTTGCTGGTGATACAGTTTGGTATGATGCCGTTCAAGAAGTAATTGACACACATGATCCAGAAATTATTGTCGTAAACGCTGGTGATAATCAATTCGATGAAGGCGGTTCTTTGGTAATGGGAAAAGACGATGTCTATCATATGTATAAAGCTGCTCCCAATGCAAAAATTATTGCTGTCCACATGGAAGCTGTCAATCACTGGACATTATCAAGAGATGAATTAAAAAACTTTGCTAACGAAAAAGAATTCTCCTCTACTGTTTTAGTACCAGATGACGGAGAATCATACTCATTTTAGGAATCAAATCAGACAGAAATAATAATTTTCTGTCTGATTTTTTCTTTCAGTTCAACTAATTTGCTGGATAGTTGAACATACTTCTTCATCCATTTTTCAAGTATTACTTTTTCGTATTTTGGTCTCTAACTTGTATTAGTAATGTTTCTAGTCAACTCAGTTTATAGTTACGTTATTTACATAAGAACTACTTCTTAATGACAGAAAAACTGCGATATCTTTTTGTATTAACCTGCTCCGTCAGTACAAGTAGCAATTTCCCCTTAGCGAATTATAAAATAAGAACTCTAATTTTGTCGAAATAGTTTTATCACTTTATATCCGTCACTAGATATTCCATTATAAGCACCAAAAAAAGATGGATACTTTATTGGTATTATTGTTATAACAAATTGTGCTAATGCTGCATTTGCAACTGCTTTCATTAAATAGTCAAATATACTTGGAAAGTTAACATAATAAATTAGTACAAAACATGTGCTACATAATATTAATGAAGAGATTGGACCAGCAAGAAATATAAAAATATTATTAATTCTACTCTCCTTTTCAGATGAAACATCATAGCTAAAAAAGCCAACCCAGCCACTCAAAGGTTGAATCTTTAAAGTTAGTCTTCCAAACGTTAAACCCCTGCCTTCAAATCGTTTCCCTAACCTAATCTCTACGGGTACTTTTAACAATCGAGAGGCTACCAAGGAATGACCAAGCTCGTGGACAAAAGTGGTAAATGGTAGAATAAGTGCAACAAACAATAAAAAAGTTAATAAAAACTCTACTATGTTTTCACCCCCTCTACAATTTTGTTATTTTTCTTTCATTTTATCTAATGTTTCAAGTATTCCCACAACAATAAACCATATTTTCATTTTACCATAAATATCCTATCAATCTTATTAAGTTATTCTGCTGCGTCAGCTTACGTATATCTTTTCACAATCTCCATTTTATTAACATTTAAATTATCTTAGTGAAGATCTTCCACAAAATGGCCATTTCAAAAAATAACGCAAATCCTTATTTAGGAAAAGCGCCAGATAATTGAATTTAATTTTTCTATTGCATAGTATCGTTGTACCACGCAGTAAAATCGGATCAGTTTTTGATTTTAATTATGTATGGTTAAATGCCAATATATTTTCCACAATAGACCCTAAGGATACTACCAAAATATAATGGTGTAGTATATTTAAGATCTTTTTTTCATTCAGCTTATTAAGATAACACGACATTTTTACTTTTAGGGGAGGCTCAACTTGGACATCCTGCCGCCATCCACTGTATAGACCTGACCTGTGATAAACCCAGCCTCATCGGCTGCAAGAAAAGCCACGAGTGCAGCCACTTCCTCGGGGGAGCCCGTACGGCACACAGGGTGGATGCGAGCGATGTTGCGTCGAAACTTCTCTGGATCAGCTATACTTTCGATCATATCGAGGTTTAGATCGGTATCGATCCACCCGGGTGCCACCGCATTGCAGCGGATGCCTTCATGGCCATGGTCCACCGCCACTGAACGAGTCAGGCCATGAAGCCCGGCCTTGGAGGCGCAGTAGGCAACATGCCCGGGATTAGCCGCCAACCCTTCAACTGAGCCGGTATTAACGATGCTGCCTTTCGTCTTGCGCAGGTAAGGCAACGCTGCGCGTATCAGTAGGAAGGGGGCAGTCAAGTTTAGGTTGAGGTTGCGTTGCCAATCCTCAAGGCTCAATTCTTCGATCGCGGCTTCCTGCATCATACCAGCATTGTTGATTAGCACATCAAGTCTCCCAGTGTGGGCGATAACCTCAGTAATGATCTGTTCCGGTGTATGTGGGTCGGAGAAATCTGCGGTGATCGAGTCAAATTCCTTGTCCTCGCCTCGCTGCGCGGTGATCACAGTCGCTCCCTCGTCACGCAACCGGCGGGCGATGGCCTGTCCAATCCCCGAACGCCCGCCTGTCACCAGCGCCACCTTATTTTCAAATCTCTTTATTTGATTTGTCATTATAATAACCTCCTTATACAAAAATCTGGTCCAATAACCCAAGAAAGAGCGCAATATTTATTCCATTCTTGCGTCCGTTTCTGCTTAACAATCCCCTCAATAGTTATTTGATTTTCTCCACCAAAACTTCTGCTACTACTTTAGCAAAAGTGATAACCTTTATTGAATAATCACAACAATTAGTTTATTTACAACTCTTCACATAGCTACAAGATTAAATCGAACGTCCAAACTCTGTAATTACAAAATCAGTAGAATATATTTATTTTTTTCTCTCGATTCTGATTTCCCCACTTCAGAAATACGTTGAATCAATCTTTTATATTCTAATTCTAACTGTTAAATATTCTAATAACATGAACCTTTGATGTAATTGACTACAGACTCGTAATTTTGCTCATTCATAATTGCCATAAGTTCATATCCATACAAACCTGTTTTTTTTAACAAACCTAAGATCAAAAGTGGAATCAATTGATCTCTCCTCATAAAATGAGATTAATTTTGCTTTACTTACTTTCATTAATATTGGAGACATTAATAGAAAATTCCTCAAAACTCAATTGTCCTAAGGCAAACTTCATACTTTGAACAAATATACGTTCATTTTTATTTAGTTCGCGTTTTGCTTCCTTTTCAATCCATTCATGCTCTATATCCAAAATATCTAAAACATGCTTTTGTTTTGAAAAAGCTTCATAGTATCTCAATCCAAATTTTCTTTGAGAGATAGCATCAATATGAATACCATCTGGATTTGCTGTTAAGCCTTTTGATGTTACAAAATAGCAATTTTTTTCGGCATAAGCAACTTTAGATAATATCTGGTTTATTTGTTTATATTCTACAGCACTTTTTCCAAATCCGACCTCTCCAAGGTAATGTCCCAACTCACCAATAATAATCGGGATATCTGGTACATTCAATTCTTCTCTCAAGTGTTTAAATAATGAAAGCAATTTATCTTCATACGTCTTATAACGTTCTCCGTAACTGTCGCTTTCCCCTTGGTGCCACAAAATTCCCACTATTTCACTTGTTTCCATAGCAAATTTTGCTTCAGAAATCGCATGTCTTGTTAATAGTCCATCAATTGACCACTCATCAATAGTGCTTCCTCCCTCGGCACATGTTATTACCCCAATGGACTCGCCCGGATGATCCTCCGTCCAAGCCTGAGCAAAAGAGGCTGCTGGCCCGACACCAGATACGTGACGATCAAAATTAAGTGGTTCTGCCATCATTTGCCATCTGCCGTTTCGCAACATATTTATGTGCTCATTATAAATCGGCGGTACATCCTCAATAAATCCTCTGCCTGCCATGTTGGATTGTCCGATTAATAATATAGATTTCATAAAAAAACCTTCTTTCTTTGTTTGCATAGGTCTAAATAGACTAAACAGGATTAAGAGTACAGCCTAATTATACTTTTTTGTGAAGTCGATTTTGTCTTTATTCAACTAAATGACCCTTATGTACAATATGGGGCGCTCTTTATTATTAAGGAATCGCGCCCTTTTCTTGAATAAAAGTGGATGTAAATTAACGGTAAAGCAAAAAGATTCCCCCTTCAAGGAAATCCTTTTGACTTTATTACACAGCTTGATCAAAACTTGTCTCTATTTAACTTTCAATTATTAATCTTCTGCTATGCGCTTAATCCAATCTAATTTTCTATCCCAATCCTCAGCTAGATTTTTCATCCACTCTGCTGTTGAAGACAGTTGCTGTGGACACACCTTATATCTTACTTCCCGCCCAACACGATTGCTGGATACAAGCCTAGCATCTTTTAAGATTGTTAGATGTTTAACAACTGCCTGACGAGAAACAGTTACCGTAGTTGCTAATGTTGTTGCTGTAGCTTGTCCCCTTAAAGCGATTAGATCAAGTAACTCTCGACGTGTGGGGTCTGCTAAGGCGATCAAGATATTTTCGAAATTATTACTATCTATAGTTGCCAATTTATTGCTCAGCACGCTTCCGCAGTACTTCCATTTGCATCTCCCAGCCATGGACATTCCCTTTAAAGAACTTGCTTCGCTCTTGTTCGGATACTGCAAGGTGTGAAAAGCCACTTTCAACTACTCTAAGTAAAGTTCCCCCATCTTTTGAAGTCAATTTGAACTCAACTAGCGTAGAGTTTTCTCCTTTTGGTTCCTCTCCGGCAAATGAACTTGCCCACCGACATGCAAGGTAATTTGGTGGTTCTGATTGTTCTATCAACACTGGGAATTGTCCGTACTTCGTGTCCGCTACCACACGTGATCCATCTACTTGAACCTTGTCCGGCCCAGGTGCATCACCAACCCACCTTGCCGGTTGGCTAATTAACTCCCATACCGTTTGGATAGGTGCGTTAATAAAAATCTCTCTTTTAATTCGATCATTAGCCATTACTACTCCTCCTTTTCGCAAGTGCAACCCAAGTGTAGCACATTAGAGGAATATTTGAAAAAAAATATATTTATTCCTTTCAAATAAACTTAAATCAGAACAGGTCTTACATTATCTGCATTTTTGTTTAAGACATTCCATAAGAAAAGAGAGCAAACAAGAGCTTGTATTTCAATTTCTTGAAAATCAAGGGATAGTGTACTATTTGATTAATCCAGTGGTTCCCTAATATTTATCTGATTTGCTCCGCCAACTCTAAAATAATTCCCTCTGGACCACGAACGTAGCATAACTTATAACTTTCTTCATATTGCTGTATCTCACTAAAGAATTCCGTGCCTTTCTTTTTCAGTTTTGCAACAATAGCTTCAATATCTTCAACAGCAAAGCAAATATGTCGGATACCCAGCGTATTTGCAAAAGGCCGCTGAATACCTTTTTCATCTGAAGGCGTATTAAATTTGACTAGCTCTATCCATGCCTGACCATCTTGCATCCCCAATCCAACACAGGACGTTTTAACATCATCAAGCCCAACTATTCTATCCAACTGTTCTCCATCCAATTCCCATTCGGCTTGCACTTCAAGTCCTAAATCAAGAAAAAACGCTTTTGCCTCTGAAAGATCATTGACGTTTATACTCACATGATCTATTCTATTGATCTTCATATCTCATACCTCCTATGTTCCTGTTATTTCAATACCTGTATTCGTGTAAAGTTTGTTTGTAATTCTAATTCGTTTAAAACTGAAAATATCCTTCTTTAACAAACCTGCCCCATTAGTGAAAAAGCGTTCTTGACGCTGTTGCAGAAACGCAACCGTTACTTAAATAAGTATTACAATTTTTTTAAGCACAACAATAAATTGCATCATCCAACATAAATTATCTCCTTAGTTCTGATTAAAAGTATAGTAAATTCGCTATAAAGGGTAGCGTCAGGAAAATGCAGATTTACAACGTTAAGGAAGTTTCAATATTAAAAAAACCTAATTTTTCAGCATTAAATGAGAAATTAGGTTTTTTCATTAATAGAAAAACACTTATAAGTATTTATCACTAATCACTTTCATATGGTGTATCTCGTGCCCTGCAATGCCATATGCAATGGTACCTATCGAAACTGGGCTGTTCATTACAGTTCCATTACGAACCCACGCTGCATCATCAATGGTTGAAATAAGGCTTAACGTGTTGCAGCGTACCGTGTCTAAACCAGCTAGTAATTGCTCCCAGGATAATTTGTTGAAGTTTGCCGCAGAAACGTATTGATCCTGATCCATTTCTGGGAGTGGTGCACTTTCATTTCGTGCAATGGCAAGCATACGATAAGACATCACACGTTCCGAGTCGGTCATATGCCCAATCACTTCTTTTAAAGTCCATTTCCCTGGTGCGTACGCCTTCCTTGCTGACTCCTCTGATACGCTGCTTAAGAGGGTAATGGTCTTAGTTCGTTGCTTACTAAGTATTTCTTCAATATCTCCATCTGGCACAAGACTAACATACCTATCATGCTCTGGATTTTCAATAAATAATGGTCGTGGACGCACAAGAATCCTCCTCATCGGAATAGTTAATTATGGTTCTAGTCTAATATTCGACTGTCAAGAAGATATTTCCTTTATTTTTGATATTTAATTTCATTACCGCAAGATACTTGCAAATTAAAAAACTTTATTATCTCTGTACAATTGATTTATGCAGTTAACATAATGCAGATAATAATGGATTAATTCACTTTTTTTATTCCACTAACCTGCCCGTAATGATTTCTTGTATAAACCTGCTAAATAGTTTCAGTACATTTCTTCATAAGTTTACTTTCATTTTAAAATAAACATCCATTAACTTTACGAAATGTTGCTAAACAATCTGACCCTATAAAACCAGATTGGAAAAACCAAATAAGTAATTGTTTTGTGATTTCAATTGATCAAAGACGCTCTCACTACTTATTTCTTTTACTTTAAGCCTTTCAATCATTGTTAATACATGCTTTATTTTTTGTTTATCTTTAATCATTTTTGTCAATTCTTCAGAAGTAGAATCATCCTCTACCTTTTGAATGAATAACTGGCCTGATAAGCTTTTTTCTTTAACTTTTACAACTTCTTCATTTTCAGAACAGGCGCTTAATAAAAATATAACAAATGTTAGACTTAAAATTAAATACCTCTTAATAATAGCACCCCCATTATTTTAAGTGGTTCAAAAAGCTAGACTCGATACACGAAAACGTATCAAACATCTAGTAACTTTAAAAATACCCAATTACGCTCCGAAATGATTGTCAACAAACCTCAATGGACAATCGGAACAATCTTCACATTCATAAACTTTAAATGTTCGTGTATAACCATATTTGTCAGTTCGATTAGATAGATATTGGAACGCCAATTTTTTACCATTCGGACAGGTAAATGAGTCGTCTTCTTCACTATAATCCCAATTGGTTATGTTAAAAGCGTTATCCATATATTTCTTTTTCTTCTCTTTTCGATACATGCTATATGTAATAAGCGGGGTACGTTTTCGGTTCTCGATGACATCTTCGTAGTTTTGTTCACTTCCATAACCTGCATCAGCGACGATATACTTCGGTAACTTAAAGAAACTTTTCTCGATATTATCTAGAAAAGGAATAAAAGTGCGTGTGTCTGTCGGGTTTGGGAATACATCATAAGCGAGCGCATATTGTCCTTCTGTCGCAAGCTGTACATTATAACCTGCCTTTAGTTGACCGTTCTTCATGTAATCATCTTTCATTTGCATAAAAGTGGCATCATGATCTGTCTTAGAGTAACTGTTGCGTTCTCCAAAGATCCCCATGTCTTTTTAGTATTTCTGCTTGCGTGCCACATAATCCTTGAATTGTTTACGGTATTGTTTTGGTTCTTTACGCTTTGAAC
Source organism: Virgibacillus ndiopensis (assembly GCF_900187325.1). Taxonomy (GTDB): domain Bacteria; phylum Bacillota; class Bacilli; order Bacillales; family Amphibacillaceae; genus Virgibacillus_E; species Virgibacillus_E ndiopensis. The sequence goes on from NZ_FZMZ01000004.1 coordinate 258,197, forward strand.
GAAGTTGTTTCCGATCATTCACATCCTCGCTCGCTTCTATTTTTTTATCATACTCGTCAACCTTCTCATCTAGCTTCTCGACTACTTTTACGAGTTCTTCGGTAGAAAGTTCCTCCTGACTTTCCCGTTCTATCTCTGGAATAATTTCTTTTTCCAGTAATTCATCATACATTTGGTTGGACTTTTCAACCAAAGCTGAACTGTATTTTTCAATGGACGCCAAACAAATGTAAACTTATTGGCATTTGCTTCAAGCTTGGTACCATCAATAAAAATGGCTTTTTCATCAATCTGTTTTTCTTGCACAAGTTGACAACGAAATTGTACGAAGCACTGACGTAATAATTCTTTGACTTCTTCATTTACGCGGAAACGATTGATCGAGCGGTAGCTTGGTTCATATCCTTGGGCTAACCACATCATACGCACACTAACTTTAACTAATGCTTCGATCTTTCTGCTAGAAAAAACAGATTGCGTGTAAGCACACAAAATTATCTTTATCATCATTCTTGGATGGTAAGCAGGACAACCTGTTTCATGCAAAAACTTAGCGAATGCTTCATTAGGGATATTTTCCACTACATCATTTACGGCATAGGCAATATCATTTTCATTAATTTTTATTTCTAAATCCAAAGGCAAAACTACTTGATTCATGTTATAATCTTTAAACATAAGGACACCTCCGATAGTTATTGTGTGGTTACTTTAATTTTATCAAAAGGTGTCCTATTTTCTAACAAAAATTTAAAAATAAAGAGTGGTTTCTCCAACAACTTATTGTTGGTGGAAACCACTCTTTATTTTTACTGGGTTTTGTCCCAGCCTCCGTTAATTGAAGTTCGTTCCGATAACGACAGTAGCGTCTAGTTCCTCATCTTTGGCTATTTTCGCTGTCAATCCGGTACTACTAAAGATTTCAAGGGTCCGGGGTGCTTGCATTTCACTCGTCTCTATCAAAAGATGTCCTCCCGGTGATAACCAGTGAGGTGCTTCTTCTGCTACTCTTCGCTGAATGTCTAGGCCATCAGCACCTCCGTCAAGTGCCACACGAGCTTCATATTCACGAGCTTCTTGAGGTAGTCGTGCAATCTCCTCGGTGGGTACATAAGGTGTGTTACATAACAGAATGTCTACGTGACCTCGCAGTGTAGCTGGCAGCGGCTCATAAAGGTCACCTTCGTAGACGTGACCACCAATAGAATTGATATTGCGACGGGCGCACCGCACCGCGGCGGGATCAACGTCAGAGGCATATAACTCGATCCATTCTAGGGTAGCGGTGAGTGCAGCGCCTAATGCACCCGATCCACAGCAAAGGTCAACTACAACAGATCCTGACTCAGCTAGGTCGATGGCTTGTCGGACAAGAAACTCAGTACGACGACGGGGGACGAAAACCCCTGGGTCCACCGAAATCTGAAGATCACAAAACTCTGCCCAGCCAATGACATATTCGAGTGGTAAACCACCGGCACGCCGCTCTACCATGTCGACGAGGTCAGCCGGCATCTGTGCCGCAGAAATAAGCAATCTTGCTTCTTCTTCAGCGAAAACACAACCGGCGCTCCGAAGCCTGTCAATTATACATTTTTCAATTTTGTTGTCCTGAAAGAAATTAGTTTTTTTCCTTATTTTATCCACCACTTTTGATAAGTTTGTTTGTAATTCTGTATTCGCTAAAAATAAAAAATATCCTTCTTCAACTAACTGGCCCGATTCATAAATAGTTACTATTTCTAGAATTGTTTATTTAATTTTAACACAAAAGGTAATATTGGAAATACATTACATACAAAAAGCGCCACCACTAAAAATATTTGCTGTAAAAATCATGTCTTAATTTTCCACTAAGATGAGCATAAATTCTTGTAGTCTCGCTCTTTTCATGCCCTAGAAGACTTTGAATCACTTCTAAAGGAGCACCTTTGTCAATCATATGAGTTGCATAACTGTGGCGTAATTGGTGGGGATGAATCGTTTTTTTTATTCCAGCACGATTTGAAATACGTTTAACAATGTATCTCAAAGTATCTATACTCATGCGCCTTATGGGTTTACGTTCTGTGGCAAATAAACAGGGGTCATCATCATCGCGTTCATCTAAATACCTCTTTAACCAAATTGCACAACGTATATTAAAATAAACTTCTATTTCCTTATCACCTTTTCCATGCACAATTACGGAGTTTCCTGTGAAATTAATATCACGCCTATTTAATTTTGCAACTTCTCCGATGCGGCAGCCTGTGGAATAAAAAAATTCAAATAAAGCATTTTCCATTGATGTGTGACATCCTTCTCGAAGATGCTCTATTTCATGTTTTGTAAGAAACTTTGGAATTCGCATACCTAACTTAGGTTCTTTTAACTTTGCAGCTGGTTTTTTTAAAATTAAACCTTCTTCATGTGTCCATTTAAACAGCGACCTAATAAAACGTACATGTTCTGCGGCCTCACCCAAGTATTGTTTCAAACTATCTGTTGTAATAGCGCCCATTCTGATATCACCGAAATAACGCTTTAAAAGATCACATTGAAATCCATACATCTTTAAAGTAAGAAGAGAATAACCTTCAATTCTTTTATCAGATTGGTACTTTTCCCATGCTTCCGACAACAACATGTTTTCACACTCCCATACTATTGCATTACAAATTGGAAGTTCAACACCATACTGACTGGATAATTCCCTAATTGCCTTTACAGTTGAAACTCCTTCTGCTAATTTTTCAAACTTTTCTCCTTCAACTAATCCTTGCCCGAATTTTCTATTATGGCTATGCGCCGAAAATAATGTTGCTTCATAATTTCCCAGGTGGCTTAACCCATATATAGTTAGATCATTTCCTCCCATGGCGCTAACCAGACGAGAGATTTCTCTAGTTCCCCTTGCCATAAGTGAGCCTTTCAAACTGCTGTAATTCAATCCATCTAACATTCCTGCCACTATACCCATAACGTTTTTTGTAGCAGCACCAATTTCGTTTCCAATGAGATCCTGTCCATAATAAAATCTAATTAAATCGCTACTAAATTCCTGTACAATCATTTTAGTAGTTTCAATATCTTCAGAACCTATAACCATACAATTAGGTATATCTTTCACAAAATCTTGTACATGCCCCGGTCCTATCCATACTGCCTAACTTATATTTTTTCCAATCTCTTCACTGAATACTTGAGTAAGTCTTTTTCCACTAGTAGCCTCTATTCCCTTCATACACAGAATAAATGTTTTACCCCGTATGTCACTTATAGCGCTTAACTGGTTTGCAAACTTGAGCACTAATAGAAATAATAGTAATATCACTAAAAGAAATTGCCTTCTCCAATGAATTACTTAATTCTATATCATCTGGTATTGAAAGGTGATCGTTTTTTCTGGTTTCTTGCAATCGATTGTAATTTCTTGAACTTTCCCTTCCCCATAACATTACATTATGTCCAACTTTGTTAACATACCAAGCTAAAAAGGTTCCCCAACGCCCACATCCTAAAACTGAAATATTCATATTTCACCTTCCTCTTTTGTTAATTAAATCTCAGGTAATATTGTATCCCTAACTTTTTTACATGAATAATTATTTTAAGTATATTCCTTTAAAATCTGTATCTATTTTAACATAAATATCTAACTATCTTTGAGAAGGATCTTTCAACAATCTGGCCCAATTGTGGTAGATACATTATCCTCCGTTACTTCTTTGGATTAAAAAGGTTTATACTTTAATCTCTAGCATATTATTTTTCCTTTAACAATGAATACTTTCGATAAGCTCTATAGAAACTGCTGCCAAAGAAAACAACCATAAGTACGGGAAGAGACCTCAAAAGGACAAATGGCGTCTCAAATAAAAGTGCCTTCCAAAACAATGATCCTTTCATATTCCAAAGACCTTCAGTTAAATATAATCCCGAATCCTTATAAATCGAATAAGAAAAAAATAAACACAGCATACCCAACCAAAATGAATAACCCATTAATCTTTTATAATAATTACCCATTGATTGGCGGTCCGAGAAAATTTCATTTTGATCATCATCTTCTTTTTGCCAATACTGTCTCCCACCTAGTCGGTGCCCTTCTATGTGGCTCCAACCAAAATCTTCATATATCGCCATGTATTCCTTGAATTTTTTCTTTGGTAAATAATCCTGATAATCAAGTCGCATAACATATCTATTGTCAGTTTTTTCAAAAGTGTATATCCCCAATCCACTAATAGTTGTACAGCGATAGCCCTTTTGCAGTTGTTCGTTCAGCCATTGTTCTTCTTTTTCAATATCAAAAAACATGTTAAACATCTTCATTTGAATCATCCCTTCCGTACAAGGATAAAATATGCAATAGCCTTTCTTGTTCCATTTTCAAAATGGCGTTTCCTTCCGCAGTTATCATATAAATTTTTCTCCTGCCCGAATTTCCAACAGGTTCAATCCAACCATGTTTATTCAAGTTTTCAATCGCACCGTATAATGTACCAGCCGCTAAACTAACAGTACCATTACTTATTTGTTCTATCTTCTGCATTACGGCATAGCCGTGGAGTGGCTCACGTAGAGCTAATAAAATATAATGCATAGTTTCAGACAACGGCAATAATTTATGTTTCATATTCTCATCCTCTATTCAGTTTAACTATATAGTTTGACTTAATAATAATGTAATACAGTTCAACTGAATAGTCAACTGCATTTTTAAAATTAATCGTAGGAACTTAAAGTAAACCCTTTATAATTAGGCAAAATTTAACCCAAAAAAATCGATTTCCCTTACGCAGGAAAATCGACTCTTTGTGTTAATCTTATTCAATTGAATGGACTTTAAGTACGATATGGGCACGACTCTAATTAGGTAATCGTGCCTTTTGTTTAGGTTTGCTTCTCAAACACCCACATTTTTGATACATCTTGATAACCCAATTTCAGGTATAAAGGATGCCCATTTGACTGGAAGCAAGTACACTCTTGACAGCACCTTCCTGCTTGGTATCAATAAGCATTTTTCGGCAAAGTGCTTTAACCATTCCTTTGCCACTATGAATTTTTGAAGTAGATACATTATCCAAAAAACATACCGTATTATCTAATAGTAAATAGGATCCATGAGATGCCGGATGCCCGTTTTCCTCACCAACGTAATAATGCAGATTTGGATCATCTAATTTTGTAAGATCGATCACAGTCTTATCGAAAAAATGATTGATGCATAGAGCTTCTTCCTCGGTTTTGACACGCTTTATGAACTTATTTTCTATTTCAAAAGACCAGCTGTCCAGATTTAAAATCATAAGAAAATCTGTACTTTTTATGGTATACCCCTGTGCATCATAACGATACGGCTTTTCATTAGAAAATATAGTAAGCCAATAGTCTTTTTTGGTGCCTTGTTTATTTATGGTTTCCATAACGGGAGCAGGATTTGCATTATAAACGAAAAACTCATCAGTTCTGCCAGCAACAGTTGTACCAAATGCAAGATGTTTTATAGAATCATAATCGTGTAATTGGCTTTTGGGTTGGCGGCTACAGTAAAACTCACCTCGAACAAAAAATCAACAGCTTTTTTAACTCCATTTTTTCCCCCATAAAAAATCCTCCAATTAACATGTTCATCAATCTGGCCCTTTAAATGAAAAGTGAGCGCTGATCATTATTAAAGAAAAGCGCCCATTTGTGGAATAATCTTTTACATATAAACCTACTCTTATTTTTATTCAAATTTGTTATAAGTTTCCCCATCGTAAGTGGTCACTATTACTCCACCCATATTGTCACCTGAAATCACATATTTGTGATTTTTCGGCATATCAATGGTCATGTTTTCAGAAAAGGAGTAATAAGAAACAGTATATTTTTTACCTTCAACCTTAGCCGAAACCTTCTCATTGTTTTTTAGGTAATCTAAATATTCCTCTAAAACAAAATTCCTTTCTTTCATAATCGCACTGTGTGGCAAACCAACATAACGGATATGCCACGGTTCATTTTGAATTCCTGTAATATTCGTTTTATTCTTTGGATACCGTAAAATAAACCCGTATTTCCAAGAATTTTTTTCTATCCACTTACCTTCAGAACAGTCGCCTTCACGTTGAATTTCACGCGGGCCGCTGAAGCACTCAACTATGTTCCATCAAATGTTACAATGTAAATACAATCCTTGGAAAAAGAACTTGGTACACAACTCATTGACAGGTTAGGAAAACAAATTACCCTTACTGACGCTGGAAAGAGATTCTTAGTACATACAGAAAAAATATTAAACAGTGTGGATGAAGCACGTTTGGCTATGAAAGAAAATGAAGAGTTAACGGGTACCCTAACCATCAGTGCCAACGAAATCCCCGGCTCATATCGTTTACCTACCGTATTACAGTCTTTTCGCACTCGTTACCCTAACATACGCCTAATCTTTCGTCCTTTTACTAATGAACAACTTAAACAAAGTCTTTACGATGGAAAAACGGACATTGTTTTTATGTTGGATGAATCTGCTGGTTCAAACAACCTTATGATTGAACCTTTAATTGAGGAACCTTTTCTATTCCTTGTTTCGCCAAACCATCCACTAGTACAACGGGCATCCCTTTGTTCAGAAGATTTCCAAGGAGAACCTTTTTTACTTACGGAAAAAGGATGTCCCTATCGTACACTATTTGACCGAACCATAAAGCAACAAGGAATTCACGAAAGTATGGCGAATTTAGAATTTAGTAGCGCCGAGACAATCAAACGGTGCGCAATGGCCGGCATTGGTATTGCCTTTTTACCTGCGATAGCCGTTAAGGCTGAGCTGGAACGTGAAGAACTGATTTCCCTTCCTTGGGAAATGCCCAATCTCAAGGTTGTTACCCAAATGGTATGGCATAAAGACAAGTGGCTTTCACCTGCAATCAAGGCGTTTTTAGAATTAACCAGAGAGGTTATTACCCCAAAATAAATACTTGGGGTAGCGTCAGGAAAATGCTGATTTACAACGATAAGGAAATTCCAAATTAAAAAGCTCAACTTCTCTACAAATCAAAATAGAGAAATTGAGCTTTTCAGTTACTTCATTTATTTATTGAATTCATTAACTGAAAGAAGTATTCAGGTTTATGAGTTTTATTTAGGTTATACCATGAATGTAATGCATCCGGTGTAAATACATCTATTTTTTTCAGTACCTCCATTGCAAATTCCAGAGGAGCTATTCCTGATGCAGTAACTAAATTCGCATCAGATACCGCAGATCCCAACTCATAGAACTTTTCTCCTTTATAGTTAGGACATACCATTTTTGTATATTCTAAGTTATTACTTGTATGCCTTCTAGTATCTAAGTATCCCCTATTCGCTAGGCCCTCAATTGCACCACAAATTGCAGCAACAATAGTGCCAAGCTTTAAAGCTTGGCCAATTCTTTCCAAGATAGGTCGATGAATTTCTACACTCCAAGTAGTCCCTCCTGGTAAAATTAAAAGATCTTTACTCTCAAGAGTACATTCATCAAGGGCAATATCTGGTTTTATGCTCAGTCCTCCCATAGTAGTAATCATTTCTTTATTAGCTCCTACTGTAATTACTTTTAAAGGTGCTAAATCTTTTTTGAAATATCTTCCTGAGTTCAGTTCAGCAATTAAATATCCATATTCCCAGTCTGACATTGTATTAAATACATAAAGATAAACTTTCTTTGTTTGCATCCAATAACACTCCAATCACAATTGATATATCCTATTATAAAATAACTTCCCTGACACCTAACGTCAGGGAAGTTATTTTACTTGATGAAATTTTATTAATTCCGACAGAATTTCAATAAGTCTATTTTTAAGGCTCATTGGCTCAATAACTTGAATAGATTTTCCGTATGGTAAAAGTAAATAAGGTACATATGTATGTATCATATCTTTTTCAAGAAGAAATACTGCTTGATTTGAAGTCCGTTCTTGTAAATAATGTCCTAAAAACCAATGTTGACAAAGATTATCCAACGTACTTGTATTTCCAGTAATAACTAAAGAAATAATCTCTTCCTTATCTTCTAAAGTTGGAAGGAGGTTTTTCATAAAAAAGTCACGTGCTGAAAAATTTTCCGGTCGGTTAAACTTATTTTCGGTTAGCATCAGATTTTCAATTCGATCTACCCTAAAACTACGAATATCATTTCTAAGATGACAAAATCCAATCACATACCACTTATTATTCCAATAGATAATTCTGTAAGGATCAACCATTCTACACTTTGATTGCTCTTCGCCACTTTTATGGTATAGCATTTTTACAGAGCATCCATCAGCTACGGCCTCCTCCAACTCCTTTAAGAAAGGTTCTACAGAGTAGGAACTTAATCGATTTATTACTTCAAGACTGGTTAAAAGTTGGTTTATCTTTGTTTCCTGTTCTTGATTTGAATAGTTGCTTAGCTTTGAAATAGCCCTATGTAGTGCTTCACCTCCATAATATCCCGCTTCTTCTGCAAAGACGGCAGCGTGAAATAGTGAGGTTTGTTCCTCGAAATCGAAAAAAAGAGGAGCTTCAATAAAATGGTTCAACAAGGTGTACCCACCGTTATGTCCTGTGTCTGAAATTATAGGTACACCACTTGTTGAAAGTGTATCAATATAACGATACACAGTCCTTATATTCATCTCTAACTTTTCTGAAATTTGTTTTGCAGTGATTTTTTCACCTGAACGAAGCATCCATAGAATTGCTAGCATATTGTCAATTTTAGGCATATAAATCCACCTCTATATGGAATTTATTTCTATTATATAAGTTTAACTGCGATATTCTACAAACTGGCCCGATTCAGGAATAGTATTTATTCCGGATTAGCGCCCGATAACGGAAGAATTTAAACCATATCCAAACGGCTAATATGTTGGAATTTACCCAAAATGCTTATCCATGAATACTTCCTTTGAAGGTTATCCCTTCATAAAACTACACATACTCAGCAAATAAGTAAATGGCTCCAATAACTAACGCCGCGTAGAGAAACGTCTTTCCTGTAAATAAATACATCAGATAATACCACCCTTGACCTTATTTGTGTCCGAGGTATTGTTTTCTATGGTGGATGGTTAAAAGAAGCTTTTAGGGATCCATCCAGATCAACAGCTTACCACGGAAAATCACTTCCAAATTCCGCCGGGCGGGGGTCCGATCACTTCTAGCGATTACCAAGAAGTGGAACGGCGGTCAAGGGCAAGCGACTAACGATGCGGTTATAAAGTTGATGTTTTCCAGTGATTGGCTCACCTTTGATATGACTGGCTCATTTTCTTGTCATCGATGGCTCAGAAAAATGGCGACGGTGGGTCAACTGGATGGCAATATTAAGGTCTTAAAAATGAAAGTATTAAATTATATTAATCAGATTATAAATAGGAAAGTCCTTAAATGACTCTTTTTCTTTTTGTGTTAATTTATCAAAATGGATATCAAATTCCATTTCATTGTCCATCAAAAGAAGATACCCACACAAAATAAATGTATCTTCTGAATCATTTTTTCTCAGTAAGATTTCTTCTTTTTCTTCAGAAGTAAATTCCCGCATTCGTTTAACCACTTGCATTTGATTTATATAATAATGATCATCGCTTTTTTCAAATGAACGAATATATTGAAAAACTTCTTCCAGCATCAGTAGAATATCCTCGTTTTTATCTGTTTGTTGATCATAATGCGCAAGAAATTCTAATAAATGTAAGTTGGCTTTGGACTTGGCCACATCTGAATTGTAATCAATAGAAAGATAAGAACTCTTTACGTCTTCTAAATTAAAATTTGCCATTGCAATAAGATCATCAACCTTATTACAGACATAAGGACTTATGGTACCTTTTTGTTCGCCGCCTTCTTCTTGTACAAGGAACTCAACGTGTTCACTTAAAGTTTTCCAATCACACCCATTTAATATAATTACTTCTTGGTTGGTATCGTGATAAGCAAACAGCAAGAAGTTTCTGTTGGCAATATCCATTTTGATAAACCCATCATTTTTAACATGAAGATCACTGTAATTATCATTTAAAAATATTCGTTTTAATATTTCAATGCGGCGATAATCTTCTTCTGAAATTTCCACAATAGGTACATCAAAAGAAGCATTTAATTTCTTAAAAACCTGGATAGTTTCTTTAAGTGAATCAATATGCTCCGGAAGCTCTTCGATCAATTCAGTATGATTATGATTTAGCTCTAAAACGTGTCCGTTTATTTCCAATTCTTTTTGTTTTGTGATGTGGAGCATAAACTGGCAATCTTTCAATCTTTCCCCGAATGTACCGCCCTCCTTGAAATTGATATTCACTTTTTGGGTTCTTGCATCCTCCAAATCTTTTATATCTAGCTGAAAACTTCGTCCAAATCTCAATGTTTTTCTGTCGTTTTCTAACTTTCGAGAAACATCAGCATAAACCACTTCATTGTTGATGCCAATTGTAACACCGGTACACTCAATTAAACTTGTTATTTTCCCCCTTTGTACCGGGATATCAATGGAAGTGGTGGTTTCGTCAATTTTGAGGTCTGCTGGTTGATACATATAAATATCATAATTAAGAAGCGCATCCCGGGGGTCCATATCTGCAGGAACAACAAAACGTAAACGACCAGGTTTTTTGTCATTGAAGGAAATAGCTTTGTCCATAACATTATGCGATTGTTTCCTGCTATTTATTAAAAACATTCGACAAAGCGCTGTTAAACTTTGGCCTCCGGTTGGTAATGATGCAAATTCATAATTTATACTTTTTTTTATACCCATCTCTTTTAAAATTTGTTTTAAATCAAACGGCAGTAAAGAAGCATAATAAATTTTTGTGTTTAGGGGGTCCGTAAACTCCACAACAAAGAATATAGCGCCACCATCTTTATAATAGTTGTTTAAATCATCTTTATGAAGTCGATACTTAATGGAGTCTCCCTGCAGTTTTTTGACTTCTTTCCCTTTTACCTGTATAGGGACTTTGCCATCTAAATTCGATTTTTTATAAGATTTATTTTTTCCAAGTTTATGATAAACAAAAATTTCCCCATCCCAGGAAGGAGTTTTATCATTTTCGTTTATTTCATAACCTTTTAGTAATGGATTAAAACGTATATTCTGCTTTAATGCATCTACCGCGATGCCTTCTGTGTCCATATGTAGCACCCCTATGTATTTTAAATTCAAAGGTGAACTTCTTTCGCTGTCGGATTTATATTTATCTAAATAAAAGTACAATATCTAAGTGCCCAGACACAGCCCGATTGCTGAACAAAGATTAATTTGAACTCTTCCACTAAAATGTACCTTTAGTACAAGAAACGATTATAAATCGCTCCAGTTGCTTTACTAAAAAATACTTACATATTCATATTAAGAACAACAAAAAATTGCATCATCAAAAGCATCTTCAGGAATAAAATCATTTCGTATTTAATTTTATAGAGTATCTCTTATGGCCCACCTTCAGTAAAAAATGCACCTAACCTTCTTTAAGAAAACTACTAAAATACTTGCACAAGAATGCAATCTCGTATTAAAAGTAAAGCCCTATATTTCAAATCTTTTCTGTAAGAAATATTGGTTAAATCCCTTTGGATGATCTTCAATAATTCCGAAAATTTCATATCCGTTCCTTTTATAAAATTCTGGTGCTTGAAAGCTAAATGTATCTAAGTAAATGAATCTACATCCATTATATTTTGCATAGTCTTCCAATTTTTTCAGAAGTATACTTCCATACCCTTCTTCCCTAACACTTTTGTCCACCCATATGAAGTCAACGTGCATATGATGCCAAAACATATTGCCTGTAATTCCGCCTACTATTGCTCCTTCATCATCTTTTAAAACAAAACTAATATCCTCATTCGGAGTTTTAAGTCCATCAGGAAGTTGGTCCATATTATGCTCGATTACTTTCTTCCTGATATAATCACTATCATCTTGATTCCATTGCTCAATTATCTCCACATCTTCATCCTCCTTTTTAAATGGAAATATAGTATATCCGTTAGATAATAGTTTTTAATCAGTTAAATCTTCTTCAAGAAAACTACTCCGTTAGCTTTCAAAATCCAATTAATATTATATTAACATAATATTCAAAACGCACTTCCATAAATAAAAGACAATCAAATTGATGATCGCCTTGTTTACTTTTTCACCAGATAGTGAAGAGAATTTACCTATTTTTCAATAGTCTCTTAATTCTTCTAATCTGTCCACGATGGTTGATTTCGTCTTCCATAACATGAAACCATAAATAGTAATTGTTATAAGAAATTCCATTATCCCATTTGTTTTCCTCAAACAACCACTTATCATCCTTCGATTTTAGATATGTTAGTGTAAATTCTCTAACTTCTGATAATTTATCTAAATAGTATTCAATAGAAAGATTTCTAATGCCTTCTCTTGCTTTATCTCCCAATTCCAAAGCTGTTCCCCATTTTAGGTATTCATCTTTTGTTAAATCCCTTTTTTCAAACGAAATAACTTGATGAACATACTCAATTGATGCAATATGTAATAAAAGAGAACCAATTGAATTTGAACTGTCATTTGGTAAGTAATCTAAATCTTTTTGGTTTAAATGAGAGATTTCACTCAACGTAACTTCCCTCGAATGTTCAAGCATACATGCAAGTTCCCCTAATTTTTCAGTAAAGTTATCTTTTGTTTTAATTCTATAATCAATCATTAATCTACCTCCATTCTTTGGTAAGTACAACACTACCAATAAAAAGGAAAATATAAAGACTAATAATTCATAAAAATAAATGATATAATTTAATTGAACATACAGAATCTAAAGAGCTCCCATGCTTATACTGTTGACTTCATGATTTCCGATTTGCATTCACTTTTATTCATTTATCGCCGCTTCTCACTCATTTTTCCATACTTCATACCTTAAAAATACAAGCGACTGTATTACCCCCCAATAGTGGATGATACAAATTATTCTCGCTCTTTTGGCCAAGATCCTTGTTGCTTTCGGATTAATACAATTTGCCCTATATGGTATACGGTGTGCAATATCTGACGGGCCAGCCCCCCAACAAGTTCCTCTTCAAGCTGACTGTCATTAACTTGTGCCAGTGATTTACGCAAATCCTCACAAATTAGGTGTGCGTCTGCCAAGACTTCCTCCCATTTCTCAGAATCCGCTGGGTCGCCGATATCTCCAAATGTATCCTCTGCCAAAATAGCCTTCCATTTTTCAGAATCTGGTTCCCCGATATCTCCAAATGCAACCTTATTAGTAGATCCTTTTTTTCTAGGCGTTGTGTCATTGATTTGTCTAACAAGTAGAGCATTGTAATAGTTTAGATGGTTCACAGTTTGCCAAATTGTATTCCCTCCTCCAGGGGGGTGCCAGCTTGCATCTGCGGAATTTAACCCCTGAAGAGCAGGTTCTAAAGATAAAAACCAGGTCTCCGTATCCCAACAAAAGTCATATTCCATGCGAAAAATATCCATCAATCCTAGGTTCATTTGCCTTCTCCCTTCACCTTAAATTTTTATTATTCAGATAGTGGGGGGTCCGGTCGGTTTATCAAAAACTCACTCCAGAATCCAAGCGGTGGTCCAAGGTACCACGCACCATGTAAATCAGCCCCATTTTACCGTTCACAAAATCATCCTAATTATTTCAAAATTTCGTATAAAACGCAAGGTACGAACAAAATACGAGTGGCGGGGAAGAAGAGAGACTGGCCCTTCTTCCCATACCACCATTCTCATTTCAACAAAAAAACACCAATCCTTTTTGCATAGAACCAGTGTTTCTTCGCTTTTAATTATTTTTTCCGCAAAATCTTCTCCATCGTTTTCCCCTTTGCTAACTCATCGATCAGCTTATCCAAATAGCGGATTTCCTGCATTATTGGCTCTTCTATGTCTTCCACACGGACACCGCAGATTACACCTTTGATCATAGACCGCGAAGGATTCAGTTGTGGTGCTCCCGTAATAAAGGTCTCAAAGTCTGTCTGTTCTTCCAGATGCGATTCTAACTCTTCTTGGCTATACCCTGTCAACCAACAGATGATTTCATCGACTTCTTCTTTCGTACGTCCTTTTTTCTCCGCTTTCGTTACGTAATGGGGATAGACTTTTGCGAAACTCATTGTATATATTTTGTGTTTGGTCATGATACATCCTTCCTTATATGTTTTCTTTATTATAATCGAAAAATATTCAGTTTAAAAACGAAGTAGCATCCAATCGCGTCCCATAATGGAATAACTGTAAAGCTAATGAAGCTAGCACCATCACTATTTTCACACCAAATTTCTTTAACTTAGCCAGCTTCAAAATATAACAACGATAATGGACTATTATGTCAAATCATCAACTTTGTACCAATCACCTATGACTGTAATTTGTAAATTATCGATAACTTTGCTCTTCATAGTAATGTTTGGATTTAGTAATATAGTTCCATTCTGAGACAACTTATTTACTTTTGACCTTTAGATGCCAAAGATTTTTGCTATTAGTTTATCGATTCTAAGACCAAAATCATATTTATAGCAAATTCTAATAGTAACCTCATTAGATAGTGAATCGAGCTTTTCTTTTCTTAACTCGTATTGTATATCTGTATTTACATCATTACATATTTTTCTTAATTTGTTGATTTGAAAGGCATAGTACCAGATTGTCTCTTTATCATTATTCATAAACTTTTGAATTAGCATAGAGTCAATTTTATTAATATTTACTCTCGATAAAATAGGGTAATTCCAAGTTCCCTCACAATGTATACAGTTATAAATAAGCCAAATATCAACTATTTTCTGATTCGCATTCCCCCTGAATTTTTCACTACAATAAAATTCTGTATTCGTTTTACATTAACTACAATTTCGTTTTATATAAGGTGTTTCCTGAGCAATGATCTCATAAGTGAATAAATTATTAAAACTCATACACCCGTTCCTCTTATTTATTCAGAGGAACGCAAAAACGGTTGAATGGAGAAAAAATTCCCATTAAAAAAGCGGAACACCTTATAGGTATCCCGCTGGAATTAAAACAACTAACTATCCTGCGTTCCCTGTAATGGTTAAAAATAGGCACACTTCACCCGTAATTAAACAATAATGTTTAAAAAGAAAAGTACTATTTAGTTGCTCAACCATTACAAGTATGCTGGCAAATTCAATTCCACCTTCCGTATTTCTCCTGTGTATTAGTATTCCATTATTTTGCTTTATATCAATATGTAATATCTAAAATAAAAACACATATCCTTATATCGGAAATGCCCCAGATTCTTGATTAATCGTTTCACTGTTTATCCTTAAAAAAATTAATATATTCCTCTTTGCTACTTATTTCTACTAAAAATGGATATAAAAATATAACAATAATAATTAAAACAAGGAATAAAGTGAACAAGTTGACTCCTGGAATATCAAAGAAAATTAGAGTAAAGAGTGGCAAATAAATAATTGGAGTTAGAAAGGCAGCTTTTGTTTTTGATTTTTGTGTTTGGTATTGTTTTTCTCCGCAATAAGGGCAAGTCATTTCAGGGTTCAATGTAGTCGTCTTTTTAATCGTTTGTTTCCAGCTCCATTTATTGTTGCAATTCTCGCAAGTTGGCATTTTAATCCCCCCTATATTACCTTTTATACACCAGAATATGCCGCGTACGCTTATCCTTATAGGGAAAAGCGTCTGATTCTGGGAAAAGATAGCTCAACTATTTTAATCAATATAGATTCTTTCTAAATCAAACTGACTACGATTATCATAAGATTTTAATAGTACATAAAAAGTTTTTCCTTCTGATAAATAATTCCATATCATAGTTATATTACCGTCTCTTGGTTCTTCATTTTCAAAAATGGTAAAAAATTCATTTTCGTCAAACACAGATGTCTTAATGCCGAAGTTCCCTTCAACTGTTACAATAAATTCATTATCAATATGACCTAATTCCCCTACTTCTACAAACCCAAAATAGCTAGTCGATTTATTATAGTTATAAAAAACAATCACGATGGATACTAATATTGCTACTAAGATAATAACGTTTTTTCTTGTTATTACTTTTTTTCTTACACCGATACTACATCTCTCCTCTTAATCGCTTAAACTTATCATTGAAGCAATAATCCTTATGCGCAATCTGGACTCTTCCACTAACCTACCTCAATAGTTGAAGAAAGGGTTCCTGCCATAATCATAGATTTTATAAAATAAAAAGCCACCGTAGTTCTAATACGGATATAATGCAGTAAAAAGATACAGTAAAAAATATTTTATTTTTCCTGTAATTAACATTTCAACAACTCGAATAGCATAAGTCATTCCTAAGGAAAAGGTCATGGCAAGCATTAATACATTTGGAAAGTCAGTCGAATATTTTTCATTTACCAATACATCAGTCGAAATAAATAATATCCGGATAGAAAAATAGATTGCCGAAAGAGTAAAAAGAATATCCAAAGCTAAAAATAGCTTAATTCTTTCCCTACATCTTTCTAGCGTTTTGTCTATTAGCTTCACACCCTAGCCTCCCTTATCAAAAACTCTCTCTAAGCAAGAGAAGTGCATTTTTTATTCTAGAATGCGCACTTTAATGGAATAACTGTAATATAACATCATTCTTAAAATCACTAAATCCCTTATTCGACTAACGCACCCGTTAGTGATATAAGGTAGCTTCTTATAATTGCAAACTCATAGTAACTGTTCTAATGCCAAATCCCAACTTTTCATACAATTTAATTGCTTGATTCCCTGCAAATGCACTTAGACGGATTTCTGAGTATCCACCTTGTTTTAGTTGGTCAATACCAGCTCTCATTAACAGTTTGGAAATTCCATTACCTCTAAATTCTTGTAGAACAAATAGTTCGTAAATAAATCCATTCATCTTATCAGTAAATTGGTCTTTACTTGCCCCTATTAGAATCCAACCCATTAATTTATCGTTCTCGGTTGCTATCAAATAATAGCTTCCCTTTTCCAAAAGTGGTTTAACAAGTTGGTCAATTTTTTCTTTCGTGGGTTCTACCTCACCTAATGCTCCATCAAAAATAGCTTGGGGAGAAAGTGATAATACCTTTTTTAGTTCAAAATCATTAGGTTTTCTAATTTCCAACTGAATCAGTCCTTTAATCTTTTTTTCAGTTCGTATAATATCTCAATAATTATTTTCTAAAGACGATGTTTACTTGAATTCCTATTGTGCTAAACTGCCCCGTTAGATCAATAACTTAGTTTGATTTTAACATTAAATTCCATCAATTCATCCGAATTATTCAAAAAATTATTTTATTCAACCCGTCTGGTAATGATAATGATGATAATAATTTTGGGAGTGAGCTATTATGCTATTATCGGATGCTGCAAAGGGTATGAGGCAGATAAGAAAATTGAGGGTTTTTCTGCACAAACATTAAACGCTATAGGCTTCAAGCAAAACTACTAATTGAACATTTTGGGAATATCAATATGAATACTATAACAACTCTACAACTAAAGAGTTATTTAGCTGAATCTAGTAATAACCTAAAACCATCAAGTTTGTCTCATCGTATCAGATTTATTCGTTCCCTATTTCGATGGTCACACGAGGAAGGGATTATTGAGTTAAATCCAGCTAGTAAAATAAAGGAACCAAAAGTAGGTAAACGGATTCCAAAATTTCTTACTGAAAGAGAAATTGAGTATCTTAGGGATGCGTGTTTTTCTCCTATAGAGAAAGCCTTATTTGAGTTTATGTTTTCAACTGGATGCCGAATAGGAGAAATAGTTTCATTGGACCGAAATAGTATTAATTGGGGGAATCAATCTGCTATTGTTCGTGGAAAGGGAGATAAAGAACGAGAAGTGTACTTCAATATACGATGCGATATTCGGCTAAAGGAATATTTAGATAGTAGAGAAGATAATGATCCAGCTATATTTGTTACAGAACGTTCTCCACATAGGATGAGTATAGCTCAAATGAGATATATCATTAAGCGGATTTCCCAACATGCAGGAATAAATAAGACCATACATCCTCACCAGTTAAGGCATAGTTACGCAAATCCACCTGTTGAATAATGGAGCTCCACTAGAAGTTATTCAAAGCCTATTAAGTCACGAAAAAAGCGAACAACAAGAATTTACGCTCAATTAAGCGGGAGGATTCGGCAAGAGTTTTATAAAAAGTATTAGGATAAGGAAGAGCTACGTTGATTAGATCGGCGTAGCTCTTTTAAGCTATTGCACCCGTTTGTTTAAGTACATTTGGAACCAACAGTTATCCAAAGTGATTATGAAACCACCAAACAATAAGAATCATACTCACTATTCCCCAAGCTGTGGTACTCACTATCCACCAAATTATGGATTTAGCTTTTGTTGAATTTTCCTCGTCTTCCATATTTGCTGTTATAAAAGCGAGCTTACTTTCCATACCTTTTTTCATAGAAGTGAGAACAACAAATCCGATTATTATGAAACCAATAGTTATCCAAAGTAATAAGTCCACCTTTTATACCTTCCTTTTTTTGTGAATTACTTTCTTTTCAATCTTCTTTATTCAATTATCCTGCTTCTTTAGTATAATAACTTCTACATAAAACAGCGTTAATCCTTCTAGAATTACCCACCTGTTAATTGAATAGATACATCTTATCGTTATCTTTAAAGGGGTCACAAATAAAAAGTTTTGATTTTTTACTAAGGTTTCTTAAGTGTTCAAAGTGCTTAATTAATAAACCCTTGGTTAGTTCACCCTTCTTTTTATCTTTTAATATTGCTACAAATTTTTTCATAGAATACCCCCTTTTTTCAACTAACCTGCTAGTTAACACAATAAGCAATAGGAGCTGCCAATCGACAAATCCCTGTTCAGTTATTGCACCATTTAATTAAAAAAGAAATTTATTCAAAAGAGATACTATACCATATATAATTAAATTTATTTTTAAATCCTATATTTTCTGCAACTGAAACAGATGGTTTATTTATCTCCATACAATCCCAATATGGAGTATTATTATTCTCTATACAGTCTTTTACAAAAGTATGAGCCACTTTTTGTGCAAGTTTTTTTCCTTGATGATGCTTTAAAGTCTCAATGTCTATACCGTGTACATTTCCAGCCACTACACCTGAAAAACAAACACTTACAATTTCATTTTCATAAACAACACAATAACCAACACCATAATTTAAAAACCTTTCAATCGAAGTCCAAAACTCTAAAATTTTCGAATGCAAAAATCCAATGTTTTCATATGCTAAATAATCTTTGTTATCCAAGATAGTTTTAGTGATTTTTATAATTTCATATCCATGCTCGATAACAGGTTCATTTTGTTTTTTATATTCATCCTTTTGTAATTCATAAACCTTTTGATTGTAATCAATCAAATTTTCGCCAAATACTTTTTTGAAAGTCTTATTCCATTTCGAATGATTACCTATCGCTTCAAAAGCCGTTAAACCAGCTTTTCTAGCATCTGGTTTACTGTATTAAAAAAATTGTTTAACTCAAAATTAAATCCATCATTTTCTTCGTTACCAATAAAGATAAATCCATTATTACTTCCCAACCAAATAAATCCAGAAGTAGGAGTAATAATATCATCCACAAATATGCGACCAGAATTTTTCCCTTCAACTATGGATTTTGGTTCTAAGTGTCCTTGTTCATATAATAATTCTTTACACTTATAAAATTCAGACCTTTTAAGTTCTGAAATCATTCGTTTTCCTCCTCTCACCACATACGATATTTCTCAAACCAATCCAATGCTCTCTCTTCCATTTCCTGAACAAAAGGTTTTTTGGCTTTACTGTAGAACTTTGTATTGTCATAACGTTGAGCCAACTCTTCTTTTATATTTGTATAACGCTTGACTTCTTGAGGATGAGTTCTTAGATAATCCCGCAAAATCAGGTGCCGTTTTATTTCGGGATTATCAAATTGATAGAAATGAATGTGGTGCGTTCTTTCTTCCCCACCTCGACGAAATAATCGTCTACCTGCAATTCCCCACTCGCCAGCAATGTCGTAATCTAAAGATTGCATTTGTTCATCAAATTCGTCAATTTTCTCTATATCTTTCACTAGGCACATCATATCAATAACAGGCTTGGCTTTCATACCTGGAACAGAAGTACTTCCAAAATGTTCGAATGTAATAATTTCATCACCAAATACCTGCCTTAACAGTCGAGTTTCATTTTCAAACATTTGAATCCAATTTTCATCGTATTCAGTTAGCCGAATCTTCACATAAGTCCCCCTCAGAGTGTCTGCAAGAGCAGTCTTATTTCACGATTGCCCCTGTTTGTTTAAATCTTTCACTTTTTTATTATTGTTTATCTTATAAATATGTTCTGTATTTCCTCCATACTTCATAGCTTGAAGTCAAAATCAATAAAAAGATACCTATGCTAATCGAAAATATAAGATAATTATTGGATGGAATTTGGCCATTGGAAGCAGCATAAAATACTCCTGGATTAGCAAGTAAAAGCCCCAAAAGAGTTGGCAAATATGTTTGCCACCATGCACCCTTTTCTATTTGCTTATCAGTAATTTCAATATCCACCAAAAATCCAATCGTGCCAATGACAACTATAATAAGAAAAGGCGAATTACCCTTTATTTCAACCTTACAAACTGGAAGTTGACAGTCCTACTTTGCTGTTCTATTACGATATATAATCAGAGTAATTACATTCAATATGATGGTAACGGTGAGAAGTACTGCTGCAATGAACACCACAGCGCCTGTAATGTCCATAAGTGCAGACCAATCCGCAATCTTTACTAGATGATAGTTATAGAAAATCTGTAAACATAGCGAAATAGCACAAGCACTGATGCTCATTATGGAAAGAGCGGCCCAATTTCTATATTTTTGCTTTTCAAATCGCATGAGATTGATAGCAGGAAGTATCCAAGCAATTAGTCCTAGCACAAGGCTGCCAAGATTAAGCAAACCAATCATATCTAATCTCCTTTGTATTTTTTATATCTTCCTTCTTATTCAATAATACTGCACTAATAATTGCACCTTTTAACTTAATAAGGGGAACACATTTATAATAGGTTCTTCATAAGGATGGACACTTCTAATTAGGTTTTTCACTTCTTCAATTTGCTTGTATTTACATCTAAATTCCATTTTACATTCGGTTCCAAACGAAATTTCCCCTTTATTACCATTAAAAGGTGTTGATTCACTCAATGGTCTCCAATATCCTTTTGAGATAGAGTAGGAAACAACATTATCGTAATTTCCTACAGTTAAAATGCCAATAACATTAAGCTCATCTCTTAACTGTTCTATATATTCCTTTGGTAAAAGCACTTCTACTTTTACGAATTCAAACTCCATTTTATTCCCTCAATTTCGTTTTATAAATTATAATGACTTCTTAAACACAGCTGCTACTTCTAGCACAAGCATAAACCTTGTTGAATAATCTCACTCATTAATCAAATTTACAAACACGATAGCATTCTAATCGAATTATTCCTATGTCTAATAATGCTTCCCGTATTTAACAAGTACATGCCACAAAAGTTTCAATTCCTGGAGAACTTCCTTAAATAATCCGCGTTCTAACCAATTTTGAGGATTACGATGTAAATCCATTACAGCCAACCCAATTACACGTGCATTGATACTATTATTTTTTGCAATACGTTTTGCAAGCGACGGCATTGTTGATCCTCTAAAGTCTGAAGGGACTTCTTCTACATTAAGAGAAAAGCCACCATGCCAATATAATTCAATAGAGTATATACGGCAGATGTTTTCTAAGGTAATCCCAATTTTTGTTTCTTTAAAAGAAGGATCTGCAACAAGCACCTCGACGTCATCTTTAAGTGAAATATCGCCATGAATTTGAGCTTCAATATAGTGATTAAGATTGCGGTTTGGTTCTTTATTTGCTGGATATGTAAACGTCTTTTCAAGATTTGTGAACAAATGTTTTATTAATTTACTAGGCGTCAATTGAGATTCTCCAATTGCTGAATCTCTTACAAACACCTCTTCCAGGAGCGTGGACATTATGAAATCAAACGCTTCATAAGTTCCCTTTTCTTTAGGATCTTGGTGCGAATCTAAATAGGTGAATGTTGAACGATGTGAGACTTTAGGAGAAAGAAGGAAATAACAGGAACCAAAACGTGGAACCGGTCCATCTGGGTGCAGCATCAAATTTAATGCACCATATTTAGGGCGTTGGTCATTGGTTGTTCCATCCAGTTGGTATGCTCCTCCAAAAATTTTATTCTCCCATAAGTCTCTTTCACCTCCTGGATGAGCAGATACCTTACCGTTTGATATTAGCGTTTCAAATTGGTTCTTATATATTCCCTGTTCCAATAGTGATTCAGCAACACTTTTCATAGATGAGACTGGTCTATCTGGGTGAAAATGAAGTCCAATTCTTCCATTAGCCTTTAAGCAGCTAACGGCTTTTTCGAAAACATCAACAGAAATATTGGACATCTTTAGTATATGATGAATTGTTGCTTTAGCTTCCTTATTGTAGTTACGAGCATAGTTTGTAATATAGTTTAAAGCAAATTTTTGAGAGCGCGATAATTCTACCAACGGATTGTCCCCCCCTTTTTATCTGAAATTTTTATGCTCTTGATTATCATTCCTTACGCTAATTACTATAAATAGCTTAAATAGAAAATAGAAAACTTTATTGCACCCATCTGCACCATTAGCACAACAAAATTCATCTTAGTAAAATATTAACATAATATCCTAGCTATCTGTTGTCTAAATTCTAATCTTCTGAAACATTCACCGAAATAAAAAGATCGATAAAATGTCGACCTCCTTGTTAAACTCTAGCGTCCGATAGTTGAATAAATAACTTAACTAGGGTATCTTCAATTTTTGCACCTGTTTGGTTTCAAAATTTTATTTCAACCGCTTATTGAAAATATTGCGGTCAACCGATTTGCCGTAATTAGTCAGAAAGATATATTCTGAATCAAAGTCTTGGTAATTTTCTTGAATAGTTCATGAATCGATTCTTGAACTTATAAACTTCGACCCTTACTTTTTCGTGAAGTATAAGGAAACGTATACACGAATGATGTTCTTATCATTTTGAAATCGTCTATTGATTTTCTTAACATCAACATATTCGAAGACAACGTTAATTGAATCAATTAGCTTCCTATCAATTCGCCACTTGCTCTTCACAGATTTTCCTTTCAATTTATTTGTCGCCATAAAAAACGCCCTTTTACTCGGATTTTACTCGAATAAAAGGACGTAATGTTCCGCAATATTGTTTGGTGGAAATCCGCAACCCTGTTCCATAAACAATTAAAATCTTTCACAAAAAAACACGCTTGAACCGTTGTCAAACGTGGCTTTTTGTAAAAATTAATGATTCCGATTGGGCTCGAACCAACGACCTCCACCCTGTCAAGGTGGCGCTCTCCCAGCTGAGCTACGGAATCAAATATAAAATTATCGTAATCTAACTATATAGAACCTATCAATCTCTGTCAATACTTATCCAGTTTACATGAACAACAACCCTTATTGACTATTTACCGGTCTTATATTTTAATATCAATGCTACCTTCTCGCTGTTATTATGGTTTTTCTTTTGGTCCAAGTGTAACAAGCATGAACTCCTTGGTCAAACGCGCAGTTCTAACCAGTAAGCGCGCGACTTTTTTAGGTTGAAGTGCAATTCCTCGGACCGAGCGCGCAATCTATTCCTTATTTCGCGCGACTTCACACCTTAAACGCGCAGCTCCACAGCAAGAGCGTGCAATTCCACCAGTACACCGTGCGACTCCTCCCTTCTATCGCGCAGCACCCGGACGAGCGCGCAATCTATTCCTTATTTCGCGCGACTACGCACCTTAAACGCGCAATTCCTCAGAACGAGCGTGCAATCCCCCATAATACCGCGCAACTCTCACCTTCTATCGCGCAGCACCCTAACGAATCGCGCGACTTCGCACCCTAATCGCGCATCTCCCGGACCGAGCATACCAACCGAGCAGCACCACGATGTATCTAAACTATATGTAGACAACGTTAAAACTTCAGCAAGTCTCTACCCTCGATAAAAGCTCCTTTTCCCTATATAATAGAAAGAAAATTGCTTAAAATTCAGCCGGAGGTCACAAATTGAAAACAGTTTTCTCGAACTTAAAACCATACAAACTCCCAATTGGGATTGCATATAGCTTAACCATGATTGAACTCGCAACAGAGTTACTTCTCCCCTTCTTTCTTGGGAAAATGATTAATCAGGGGGTTGTTCACAAAGACATTGACTCCATTATTATGTGGGGCAGCATTATGATCGGTCTAGCGTTTTTAGCGTTTGTTGCTGGACTAACCAATTCCTTTTTTGCTTCGCATACAAGTTTACGTTTTTCCTATGATATCCGTAAAAAACTTTTCGATAAAATTCAAAGCTTTTCGTTTGCTAACTTAAATCAATACCCAACGTCGGCATTGGTCACTAGATTCACGAACGACGTGCGCCAATTACAAAACACTATTTTCATGGGTCTCCGCATTATGGTAAAGGCTCCTTTAATAGTACTCGGCGGCGTGATCATGGCGTTTGTGGTGAATGCCAAACTGGCGGTTATTTTCTTAATCACGGTACCGCTTCTTATCACGTTTCTGCTATGGGTCCTGAAAAAAGCGAGCCGCATGTTCAAACGTGTTCAGAAGCGTGTAGACAGCGTCAATCGTGTGATGCAAGAAAATCTGGCTGGAATGCGTTTGATCAAAGCCTTCCTCCGGCGTAATTATGAAGAAAACCGCTTCACCAAAGAAAACAAAGACTTAGCAAATCAAACACGAACAACATTCCGGTTTGTCGAAGCATCGATGCCGATACTTCTTTTCGTTATGAACCTAAGCTTGATTTTCATTCTCTGGTTCGGCAACAGCCAAGTACTCGCTGGGAAAACTTCTGTCGGGGATATTGTTGCAATTGTTAACTATGCTTTACGTGTTTCAATGTCCATTTCCATGTTCACATTCATTACGCTCGCCTTTTCGCGGGCAAAGGCTTCCGCTAGCCGTATTGGTGATGTACTTGCTGTGGATGTTGATTTAGTCAATCATACGGATGCTGACCGACAAACGACCGTAACAAATGGAAAAATCGAATTTGACCATGTTGATTTTACCTACCCATCGCTAAAAGAACGAGTTTTACAGAATATCTCATTTACCGTTAATTCTGGTGAAACACTCGCCATCATCGGTGCGACAGGATCTGGTAAAACATCATTATTTCAGCTTATCCCCCGTCTATATGATGTGACGGAAGGTAAAATTTCGATAGATGAAAATCCAATAACTTCCTATACATTAGAGCACCTGCGTCGTGGAATTGGCTACGTGCCGCAAAACCCGCTTCTTTTCAGCGGAACGATTTACGATAATATTGCCTGGGGAAAAGAAAATGCAACCTATAGCGAAGTCCAGCAGGCTGCAAAGGATGCGCAGATTCACGAGACGATTATGGAACTTCACGGGCAATATGAAACGCGTGTTGGACAAAAAGGCGTCAATTTATCTGGTGGCCAGAAGCAGCGGATTTCGATAGCACGCGCACTCATTCGCCGGCCGAAAATATTAATGCTTGATGACAGCACGAGTGCACTTGATTTAGCCACAGAATCACGTCTGCTTGAAGCAATAAAACTAGACCACTGCACAACATTAATGATCACACAAAAAATCTCAACGGCGATGGACGCTGATCGCATTTTATTAATCGATGAAGGAAAAGTACTGGCTATTGGCACGCATGATGAATTATTGAAGCAAGCAAAAGTGTACCGTGACATCGTCGAATCACAGTTTGGAAAGGAGTATCCACATGCCAATTAATCAACTGAAGCACCCTTTCCAATATGAAAAGATTCCGTTAAAAAGCGTTTCGAAAAAAGAAAGGAAAAAAGCTAAAAACACTACCGCTACGGTAAAACGGATTTGGTCCTATTTAGCCCGTGAAAAAGCTACATTAGGCCTTGTCATTCTAATGGTTGTCATGAGCTCTGGATTGAGCCTGCTTGGCCCATTTTTAGTCGGAATGGCGATTGATGATTATATCGTCTCAAAAGAAAGTTCTGGTCTAGGTGTCCTATTACTATGGCTGATCGTTATCTATTTTGCCCACTCAATTTCGATTTTTTTACAGAATTATTGGATGGTCGGAATTGCTCAAAACACTGTTTACTCATTGCGTGAGGATTTGTTCCGTCAATTCCACCGCCTCCCCATTTCTTATTTTGACAAACGGCAGCACGGGGAATTGATGAGCCGGATTACGAACGACATCGATAATGTGAACAACACCCTAAATCAGTCGGTCATTCAAATTTTTGCGAGTATTTTAACACTTATTGGCACGGTAGTTGTCATGCTGATATTAAGTCCCCTCTTAACACTTGTGACGATGACTATTATCCCAATTATGTTTTTGGCGATGAAGTGGATTACGAAGCGTACAGGTCCATTGTATAAATTACAGCAAAACGACCTCGGTGAGCTGAACGGCTATGTTGAGGAAATTGTCTCTGGACAGCATGTTGTCAAAACGTTTTCCCAGGAAGATCGTGTTATTAGCGAATTTGAAGAAAAAAATTCCGCTTTAAAGCATTCTGGCTTTTGGGCACAGACCATATCTGGTTTTATACCAAAGGTAATGAACATGCTTAATTTCTTGAGTTTCGGCTTGATTGCGCTGGTCGGTGGTTTACTTGCTGTCGAAAATATCATTACAGTTGGGGTCATCGTTATTTTCACCGAATATGCACGGCAATTTACAAGACCGTTAAACGAGTTATCGAACCAATTTAACATTCTCTTATCAGCAGTTGCTGGTGCGGAACGGGTTTTCCATGTAATTGACGAAGAACAGGAAGAAACAGATGAGCAGGACGCTCGGAAACTTACTAAAACGGATGGACATATGGTGTTTCATGATGTTTCCTTTGCCTATGAGGACACACCAATTTTACAACACATTAGCTTTGAAGCACATCCAGGGCAGACCGTTGCTTTTGTTGGTCATACCGGTGCTGGGAAGACAACAATCATAAACCTCATTTCCCGTTTCTACAATTATGATGAAGGTGAAATCACATTAGACGATATTGATATAAAGGATATAAAACGGTCAAGCCTGCGAAATCATATGGCATTCGTTTTACAGGATTCGTTTCTATTTCGCGGAACGGTTTGGGAAAACATCCGCTACGGTCGCTTAAATGCTACTGATCAGGAAGTTATGACCGCTGCCAAGGATGCGAATGCACATGATTTTATCAAAAAACTTCCGGATGGCTATGATACCATCCTTGACCAAGATGGAAGCGGGATTAGCCAGGGACAAAAACAGCTGATCACGATTGCTCGTGCTATTTTAGCTGATCCATCGATTTTGATTTTGGATGAAGCGACAAGTAATATCGACACGATTACAGAGGTTAAAATCCAAGATGCGCTAAAACGGCTGATGAACGGTCGAACCAGTTTTGTTATTGCCCATCGTTTAAATACGATTCAAGAGGCTGATAAAATTATCATGCTGGAGCATGGCGAAATTATTGAGCAAGGAAGTCACAAGGAGTTAATTGACCATAAGGGAAGCTATTATAACTTGTACAAAGGGCAGCTTCGGGAGGTATCTAATTAGGTTGGTCTAATTAGAATTTTGCCTTTTACCATGATAGACTAAGTTTGGAATCATACAGCAGGGGAAATTAATATAAAACGAGGTGTCCACATTGCCAAGAAAAGGTACAATGATTGAAAAACAAATTGAAAGCTACTATTTACATGAAACAATGACATTAAAATTATACCAGCCAGAATCATTTTCACCCCTATATAAATACCACATTTGTATAATGCAGGATGGGAATGATTACTATCAATTAGGTAGAGTCGCGACGTTGAGTGACCGCCTTCATGATAGTAATGAGATTACGAATACTATTTTTGTCGGTATTCATTATCAGGATAAATTTGACCGTAGAAAAAAATATCATCCTAGTGGTGAACAGAATCAAGCGTATATCAAATTTTTAGTACATGAAGTTGTACCATTTTTAGACGACCTGCTCCCTACCTATCATATGGGGCAATCACGTGCATTAATGGGTGATTCGCTTGCTGGTACACTTGCACTTATGACTGCATTACAGTATCCAAACACATTTGGCAACGTCATTATGCAGTCACCATATGTCGATGAAACGGTAATGAACGCTGTAAAGGATGCGAAAGATATCCATTCAATTGATATCTATCACACAATTGGTACAGAGGAAACAGAGGTTAACACAACAGACGGATCCAAACAGGACTTTCTTACACCCAATCGTGAATTGCATAAGATCTTAGAGGAAAAAGGGATGAGTTACGTTTATCATGAACTAGATGGTCCACATACATGGAAGCCATGGCAGAAAGATTTAAAACGAGCATTGACGACAATGTTTGATTAATTTTTCCCTTAACCGTCATTTATGAGGAAGGTAATTGGATTACTGAATTGGTTATTTAGTCGATATTTCCCAATTCAGCCCACTGATTTCCAACCTCTTTCCTCTGTCTTTGTCCCTAAAATGCAAAAATAGTAAAAATTTTTTTCGATATTATGTATATTTTTGTTATAATAATAGGTAGTGAAAATGAATCAAGTCTGCATACACGATTAAACGCAAATCATTTTTTACATCATCGTAGTTATGAATAAAAATATGAATAGGAGGTTTTACGATGAATTACGGTATTGTTATTTTCCCATCAAAGCCTGTCCAAGACGAAGTAAACTCATATAGAAAGCGTTACGATCCACATTATTCACTAATTCCACCACACATTACATTAAAAGAAGCGTTTGAAGCAGACAACGATCAGATCCAGGAAATTATCACAGAACTGAAGCATATTGCAAATGAATTTGAACCTTTTAAAATTAATGTTAATAAGGTAAGCACGTTTGCACCGGTTACCAATACGATTTATTTAAAAGTGGAACCGATTCAGCAATTAATTGATCTAAATGAAAAATTGCAGCAAGGTAAATTGTCAAATAATCAAGTATATTCGTTTGTTCCACATATTACAATTGCACAAAAGCTTTCACACGATGAGTACTCAGATGTGTTCGGTAGCATGAAAATGAAAGATGTACAATTTGAAGACACAGTTGATCGTTTCCAATTGTTATACCAGCTTGATAATGGTTCATGGACTGTATATGAATCATTTGTATTTGGGAAGGAATACGTGTGAATATAAAATTAGTTGAAACAAACCAAGAAAAAGAACAAGCTTATCATGTACGGACCGTTGTTTTTGTTGAAGAACAGAAGGTCCCACCTGAGGAAGAACTTGATCAGCATGACGAAACGGCAATACATTTTATTTGCTACCAAGAAGATAAACCGATAGCAGCAAGCCGCTTGCGTTTCGTTGATCAGTACGGAAAATTGGAACGCATATGTGTCTTGAAAAATGAGCGTGGTAAATCCTACGGTGCACAGCTCATTCAAGCTATGGAAGCAGAGATTCATAAAAATGGCTATACGAAAGCAAAATTAAACGCACAAACACATGCGGAGAACTTTTATAAACGGTTAGGCTATAAAACAGTTTCTGGAGAATTCCTCGATGCAGGAATCCCGCATGTAACAATGATTAAAGAATTATAAAACGGCAGTTCGTTGCTTTGACAGCGGACTGTCGTTTTTGGTTGTTTGATACCGGGACAGGGGGACTGACCCCATGTCCCAGTTTCACATGTATTCTTTACAAAATATCGCATATGCTAATTGAACAAATGTCTTGGGAAAGTAGGTTCTTGGGAGTTGGGGACTGTCCCAACTGATTCCCTATCCTGCTGCTAAAGGGGATATGTTCAATGGGTGATTTGCCAACAATTTTTATTGAAATATTATTTGGATTTGCTGCTTTGTTTGTCTTAACAAAAATATTGGGAAAAACGCAAATAACGCAATTAACAGCTTTTGACTTCATTGCAGCATTAATTTTAGGAGAACTTGTTGGAAATGCAATATTTGATGATAAAGCTGATCTATTGGATATTGCCTTTGCCGTTTTTGTCGGTGGTGTCATTCTGTACATTACTGAATCCATTACACAAAAATTCAAAGGATCACGTGCCTTCTTAGAAGGCAGGCCATCTATAATTATCCATAACGGAAAATTAATACGCGAGGAAATGAAAAGGAACAAGCTAGACATTAATCAACTCCAGCATATGTTACGTGCGAAAGATGCATTTTCGATTCAGGAAGTTGCGTATGCTATTTTAGAGACAGATGGAACCGTTTCAGTTCTCAAGAAACCAGCATATCAAGCTCCAACAAAGTATGAAATGAATATTCCATTAGAAATCGAGTCGCTTGCTATGACAATTATCAATGATGGTGAAGTGTTATGGGACAATCTGAGGGAAGCAAAACTAGATGAAAACTGGCTGGAAAATCAATTAAGGGCACAAAACATAAACTCTGTTCGTGATGTGTTTTATGCAGAATGGTCAAAAGGTAAAAACCTTTTTGTCCTTCCTTTTGATCATAAGTAAAAATACGAGTGATGCTTTTGCACCTCTCGTATTTTTTACGTTTTAAACATCCACTTGCCTGCTTCTATCACACTTGTAATTTCCTCACGCTTTACCAATCCGATTAAATACGCGGTCACGGTCGTTCGGTAAAGCAACCACTGGGATAGTGATGGACTATTTATCTGAAAATGTCTACACATGTCGGCAACAATTGTCTCATGCGAGATCCCATCAGGTTTCGTTTTTACCTTGTCCAAAACCAACTTCAATAACTCTTCATGGTATGTAATATTTTTCCTCACTGTTTCCTTGAAATTGGCTTCAAAGACGCCGTATCCAGGTACAGCACCTTCACACTCAATTTCCAACAACTTTTTAAGGCTGGATACTGTCGCATCAGCATCCGTTATATAAGGGATTTTATGCTCATGTAACGCTTCTTCGCTAACGTAGCTATCTCCAGCGAACAAAATGTTATCGATTTGGATTCCAATTTGGTGAGAACTATGGCCCGGCAAAAAATGGGCCGTGAACGTGAAGTTGCCAATACTATATTCTCCACTGTCAATCACTTGATCAACATTGATGGATTTGTTTTGCTGGAATTTATTGTTTAATTCTGGAAGTAGATCATTTCCACCGAATAGATACATAGGTTCTAGTTTGGGGTTACGTAAAACTGCTTCCTCTAATACCGGGGCAATTGTATATACACCACGTCTTTTTTGCAAAAAATTAGCCCCACCATAATGGTCGGCATGTGCGTGGGTAATAAATAAATGGGTAATCGGCAAATTTCCAGCCTCGAGTTGCTTTAAGACTTTTCTCATTACAGAATCGTCAATTCCAGCATCAATTAACATGCCTTGATTTCCGTGATGGACATAACCGATATTCACAGCTGCATCAAAGTAATAACATGTATCGTTCAGCAATGCTACCTTCATATCATTCTACTCCCTTAGCCCATTCTAAATACTTTGGCTATAATTCCTTCCCTTGCCAGTTAAATCAGCGTAAATTTTATCGACTTGGGGTTGTTTTGGTTTTTGTTGAATAACCTGATGGTGCCGATGATCAGGTTCAGTAAATTCTTCGTCATTATCGTTTTGGAGAATATCTTGATGTTTTGCATCAAAAATAATTTTATACGGCCTTTCAATATAAAATGGGTCTTGTTTCACTTTCATATCACGATTCTGATAATCTTTATATTGGTAGTGCTGGATTGGTAAAACATATCCCATAAATAACCGCCTCCTTATATTATATTTATTCGAAAGTGTTTTGAAATTTATGTCCTTTTAGTTAACAATACCCATATTTTTTGCTAAATATGCTTATCCATCCATCTTTTTCTCCAGTTCTTTGATAGCCTTTTCAATCTGATCGATTCCTTTTAGAAAATCGTTATTCCATTTGTTCATGTCATTTTCAAACGTATGCATTTTTTTCTCGGGGTATTGGAACCACTTTTCATTTTTTTCCAAATGCTTCTCGATATCCCTTAAATGCTTTAACCATGGTATGTTTGGTTTTTTGTCCATAAAGTTAACTCCTTAAGAAAAGGCAGCTAGTGTTAGCTGCCTAATTTATCATGTAAAATTATATCCACGAAAATGGTCTTCTGTCGCCCCTATCGTCATCATTATGGTGATCATGGCCATGATCATGCTCATGGCTCGCTGATTCAACATCTTCATCCATATGATCTCGATGATCCCGTTCATCTCGATCATCCCGCCTACCTCCGAAAAACGGATCACGATGTGAGCGTCTTGTTGGTTCGATAAAAACATTATCAGCTTTTATAACTAAATCCCTTACATGAATTACCTTTCTCCTGTCTTCTCTTCTTTCGTCGGACATCCTTCTTTCACTCCCTCTAGAAAACTTGGTCGCTATTAGTCTATGTGGACTCCTCCCCATGGGTATAGACTCATGCCCTTATCTGATGTATTTTTAATTACTAAACTTATTTCCGATAAATGCCCACACCAACTAGACAAAGACACATATTCTATTAGAGACAATAGGTCAATAATTTTTGGGAAGGAGTAATAATTCATGGGTTGTGGAAAAAACTTCGATACGGGTAACTGTGTATGCGATATTCTTAAAGAAATAGCAGACGTACAAAGTGATGTTGTAGAAAATTGCTGTGACACGAGTTGTGAAAGGTCAATCAATGATTTACTTGGTGACAGAGACAATGGCAATAGATTAGACACGGTGCCAGTTCTATTATACTGTAAAGACGGTTGCAAACCTTTTGAAGGATTCGGAGCATTTGAAGATCCGAGAAACCAACATGGTCATGGTCACGACAGAGGAGACAGAGGTGGAGACAGAGGTGGCGACAGAGGCCACGATCACGACCGCTGTGACTTTGGCGCAGTTGTCGGAAGCTTCTTCTTCCGCGTAAAACGCGTTGACAACGATTGCTGCGCAGTTCTTGAACTATTAAGAGATGGCGATGACAAGGATAAGAATCCGGAAGATCCAACTAAGCAAAAAACATGTCAATTACGTACAACTGGAATCTGCATTAGTGTTGATCTAGACTGCTTCTGCCATGTAACATGCTTACCAGCAATCCAAGCTCAGTAAGAACAAAAAAACATTGAAAAAAAGAGGGCAAATGTCCTCTTTTTCAATGTTTTTTTATTGTTATTTTTTTAAAATCCCAGTAAGCGAATCCATTCTATTTCATCAACAGCTATTTTCACACGGCGTCTCCCTGACAACATGAAAATGTCGTCCTCTTTTTTATCATTAATTATACCGC
Organism: Virgibacillus ndiopensis; assembly: GCF_900187325.1. GTDB lineage: Bacteria > Bacillota > Bacilli > Bacillales > Amphibacillaceae > Virgibacillus_E > Virgibacillus_E ndiopensis. Next base: position 291,574 of record NZ_FZMZ01000004.1, read on the forward strand.
GATAGGATCTTTCTCCCGTTTTCACTTCACATTTCATTTTCGGTAAACTACTTGGCATATTTACAAAATAATCGATTTTCTCATCAATAGTCATTTCCTTGAATTTTGCACGTCTTGACGATCTCTTATCTTCCTCATCATCATTGTCTTCATTATTTTCTTGTATTTCATTTTCTATTTGCTTATCATTTAGCTTCGTTTGCGTATCTGAAGCAGCTTTCGGAGTCATGTAGTCGTACTGCATCTTAGCTTCAGGTATATCAACATTTGGTTGATGGATATACAACAATGGGGATCTAGCCAATTTCTTTTCAGCCATCGATTAACCTCTCCTTTATACATTTCGTCAAAACCATTATATGAACCCAGATTGGGAAATGTGTTTTGGTGTGATTTTAGGGAGCATGTTCTGGTTCTCGGACTGATGTTTTGGCTTTCGAACTGATGTTTTAGTTCTCGGGCTCATGGGTTTCAGCGTTCGGGCTGATGTACTAATGTTTCGGCTCTCGGGCTGATGTTCTGGCTATCACCTCGATATCCTGACCATTCTAAATTTCTCTTCCCCAAACTAAAAAGAGCTGCTCCCTTAATTAGCTATTAATAAGTCCATAAACACTGTTGCCATACCAAAATAGATTAAAATAGAAATAATATCGTTGATTGTTGTAATAAACGGACCCGATGCAACTGCTGGGTCAATTTTCAATTTGTCCATAAGAATTGGCACGAGTGATCCCGCTAATGTTGCTACTATTAACGTTGCCATAATGGAAAGTCCGACAAGGATTCCTAAGAAAATTTCACCTTTCCATAAATAAATCACGACCGTAATGACAACTCCGCATACTGTTCCTGTTATAAACCCTGTCCCTGCTTCTCGCAATATAAGTTTTACCTTCCCTTGTTCACCATACTCACCTGTTGCTAAACCACGAACAGCAACAGCAAGTGCCTGAGTTCCAGTATTACCAGCCATCCCAGCAATCAATGGAATAAATATCGCTAAGAATGGTACTACCTCGAGGGTTTCTTCAAATCTCCCAATAAGGCTTGCCGTTAACAAGCCTAAAAATAATAAAATAATTAACCATGGCAGACGTTTTTTTGCTGAAACTAATGCGTTTTCATCTGGTCTACCAACATCAGATACTGCAGCAAACTTGGAATAATCGTCATCCGCTTCTTCTTCCATAACGTCTAAAATATCATCGACCGTAATAATTCCGAGCAAATGCTGTTGGAAATCAACAACCGGCACCGCTAAGAAATCATAGTCTCTCATCATTTGTGCAACTTCTTCTTGGTCAAGGGCCACCGATACGGAAACAATTTTCTCCCCCATAACTTCTTCAATTAGCGTATCATCATCGGCAATGATCAAATCCCTTAAGGATAGCACGCCAACCAATCGCTTATCTTCGTCAATAACATACAAATAATAGATTGTTTCGGCATCAGGAGCCTCCATTTTTAAATGCTGCATTGCTTGTTTGGCAGTATATGTTTTGTACAATGCAACAAACTCGGTTGTCATAATACTCCCGGCAGTTTTTTCTTCATAATGTAACAATTGCTTAATCTCTTCTGCGTCTTCGTTGTTCATGATCGTCAAAAAGCTTGCGACCTTATCCTTTTCCAACTCATTTAAAATATCAACAGCATCGTCTGTTGACATTTCCGCAAAAACCATTGCAGCGAAGCGTGGATCCATTTCTGAGAAAAACGGTTCCGTATCTTCTAATTCAATGTTTTCCATAATTTCTGCAGTTTCTTCAGGTGATAAATAAGCATATATTTTTAAGCGTAGTTCACGTGATTGTTCCATAAAGAACTGTGCCTGATCATATGGATGCAAACTTAAAAATTCTGTGCGAAATTCATCGATGTCTTCATTTACCAACGCTGTTTTAATTACTACTAGATGTTCAATTTGTTCATTCGTATTTTCCATATGCACACTTCCTCTCGTACAACAGTTTATCACAATTTTTCACGTGCGCTAACAGCTTATTTTACCTTTTTGAAATTCAGTAAAACACTATTCAATAACAAAATATAAAAATAACTCAAGGAACACTTAAAAAAATTACTCATTTCGTGTAAACTTGAGATTAGAGTTTTTTGCATTCTAGTCAAACAAGATTATACAGAAAGTATGGAAAAATTTATGAGCAATCAAACGATTAAATCGAATTTAGATTATACATTAATTTCTATCGTACTACTTTTAGGGTGCGTTAGTTTATTTGCACTACACACAATCGAACCTACTTTACCGGCAAAATATGATGGTTCACATTTTCTGTTAAAACAAACATTATGGTATATTGGCGGTGCTATTCTCATTTTTTGTACGATGCTGATTGATTATGACCGTTTCCGTCAGATTACTTGGATTTTGTATGGTGCGGGAATAACGTCATTACTAATGCTTTACTTTCGTTTTCCAGCAGCTATTGTCCATGAATCAAACGGTGCAGTCAGCTGGTTCAAGTTTCCTGGATTAGGCACAATTCAACCAGCAGAGTTTATGAAGGTTATACTCGTTTTGACAATTGCCCATATTCTGGTTATGCATAACGAAAAATATATAATGCGTACAATGAAAAGTGATTTATTGTTATTACTAAAAATAGCAGCTGTTGCACTCCCACCTATGGGATTAATTGCTGTACAACCGGACTTAGGTGGATTTTTAGTAATCGCAGCGATAACTGGAAGCTTAATTCTCATTTCGGGGATTAAATGGCGCATAATTTTTTCAGGATTGCTTATTGTTCTTCTTATTGTCGGTGGAGCAATTGCAATGTGGTACTTGTTTCCTGGACCGATAGCGGACTTTCTTGAGGAATCTGTTTTTAAGCATGTGTCCAGTCGTTTTTACGGTTGGCTTAATCCAGAACAGAATTCTGACGCTGGATTTCAATTAATACGTGCGATGCTAGCGATTGGTTCTGGTCAATTATTTGGTAAAGGAATCGGCGACATGCAAGTCTATATCCCCGAACGTCATACCGATATGATTTTCACAGCAATATCAGAACAATTTGGGTTCATTGGTGCAAGCCTTGTTGTAACTCTATTCTTCTTATTAATCTATCGTTTAATTCATATCGCATTATTAAGTAATGATAAATATGGTAGTTATCTTATAACCGGTCTAATAGGAATGTTTGCCTATCAAATTTTCCAAAACATTGGGATGTCGATTCAGCTATTACCAATTACCGGACTCCCCCTTCCATTTTTAAGTTATGGCGGAAGCTCTACACTAACCTATATGTTAGCAATAGGCATTGTGTTAAATGTTCATTCCAGAACAAAGAAATACATGTTTGAATAGAAAAAAATTGGCGGTTACCATTCACACTATCAAATCACGTAAAAACTCCGACGGCTCATTCTGTAGCCACGGAGTTTTATTTATACATATTTGATACATAGTAAGAGTAATATAACAAAAAAACAAGGTGTGAAATCCACATGAAAATAGATGTTATTGGTGATATACATGGCTGTCTTGAAGAATTACATGATCTTTTTTATACATTGGGCTATCAAAAAGAAACTAATATCTTTATCCATCCGGAGGGCAGAATTCCGGTTTTCCTTGGGGATATTACGGATAGAGGTCCAAAATCCATCGAAGTGATAAAGCTTGTTTGTGAAATGGTGTTGCAACGGAAGAAAGCAAAGTATGTTCCTGGCAACCATTGTAACAAGCTGTATCGTTATTTTTTAGGGAACAGGGTACAACAAAAACATGGATTAGAAACAACGGTAGTTGAATATAAAACATTGGCACAATCGGAACAGGAAATAGTTAAGCAGCAGTTCATGCGTCTGTATGAAAGTGCCCCACTTTATCTGGAAATCCCTGAAGTAAATGCAATTGTTGCACATGCGGGTATTAAGGAATCGTTCATTGGAAGGACAGATAAAAAGGTAAAATCGTTTGTACTTTATGGAGATGTCTCTGGTAAATTTGATGAGGATGGTCGCCCAATCCGTGGAGATTGGGCCAAATATTACCAAGGTGCTCGCTGGATCGTTTATGGGCATACACCAGTCTTAGAGCCACGCTTGGTAAAAAAGACGATTAACATTGATACAGGCTGCGTCTTCGGCAAGGATTTAACCGCATTTCGTCTGCCTGAAGAACAAATCGTATCTGTTCCATCAAAACAGCCTTTTCTCGAGGAGAAATTTACTCATTTTGAATGATTTTCATATCGTCTGGAATCGCCGATTGAAAATGCAAGACTTCCTTTGTAATTGGATGTTCAAAGGAAATTTCATAGCAATGTAACGCTTGCCGCTTTATCCGATTCAATGATCCACCATACAAATCATCCCCAGCAAGTGGATAACCAAGGTGTGCGAAATGAACACGAATTTGGTGGGTTCTCCCAGTTTCTAATACGACATTGACCATGGAATTACTAGTTGATTCATCAACCACCTCATAATGGGTAACTGCTCGTTTCCCTGATGGAACAACAGTACGTTCGATAATGGAACCTTCTTTTCGATCAATTGGTGTATCGATTGTACCTGTTTTCTGTGAAAGATGACCTTCGACAATGGCACGATACTTCCGCTTTATTTGCCTAGATTTTTGTTGTGTGGCGAGAATCGAATGGCTGTATCGATGCTTGGCCACAAGCAACAAACCAGATGTGTCACGATCAAGTCTAGTTACAATGTGAATCGTATAGGGGATATTATGTTTCGCATAATGAGCTAACAGTCCATTCGCAACTGTACCAGTGGGATGATGCAGTGACGGGATAGTTGCCACTCCAGCCTGCTTATCAATGACCATTACGGCATCATCTTCGTATACAATTGATAGCGGTATAGCTTCCGGTTCCATAAACGTTCCTATTTCTTCAGGTGGGAATTGAATGGTGAGTACTTCATATGCCGTTAAACGATAACGAACCGTTTGATGAACACCATTAACAAGAATCTGTCCCCCATCCAGCTTTACTGCCTTTAAAATCCTTCTGGAAAATCCATGTACCTGTTGTAAATAGTCACGAATGAGCATGCCCTCATGTTCCTTCTTGATTGTCCATTGCACTTAAGTCACCTACTAAATGGAGTCTTTTTTTCGTGTATTGTTCTCTTCCGCAACGAAGGAATCACGAACCCTGTTCCAGAATGGGAATGGTTTAAACCTAGCAAATCGAACTCTCTCTTTTGCTACACGACATTGTATCGATTTTACATTTGTATACGTTTCTGTAAAATGGTCCACTGCAATTAAAAAACTTCGATCCACAATCGGTTTCAACAAACACGTATGGTGTTTTGGTAATATCAACGGCGAACCAATTGTCCGAAACACACGATTGTTGATGGACGCCATTTCTGTCAGCTGAATTGCCTCGAGTGATGGGTGGATAATTCCCCCACCAAGTGCTTTATTGTACGCGGTACTACCAGACGGTGTCGATAAACAGAGGCCGTCACCACGAAACGTCTCAAAGTGTTCCCCTTTAATTTCCACATCAAACACAACTGAACCATCAGCAGTCTTAATGGTAGCTTCATTTAAAGCAAGATATTTATCTTCCTGTCCACCTGTATTAGACCGAATCGTTACCTCTAGTAATGGATATTCAATTACCTGAAATGGCGTTTTAGCAATTTCAATAATCAATTTTTCCACTTCATCGGGGATCCAATCAGCATAAAAGCCTAAATGACCAGTGTGTACCCCAACAAATGCTGTATTTTTTAATCGATGTACATAACGATGAAATGCTTCCAGAAACGTTCCATCACCACCAACAGAAATGACGAGATCTGGTTCATCTTTACAATATTCCAAATCAAAATCGATTAAATACTGCTTCATTGTTGCTTTAATTTTATTTGACCGTTCATCACCTTTTGATACGATTGCAAATTTCACTTTAGCCATCCCCCTCATTGACATGAATTAAATATGTATAGATTATTTCCGATGAAAAATTCGTTGTGCTTCCTGAACTTCATTTTTTATTTTCGACATTTCTTCGTCAAGTTTAAACGCCGCTTCGGCAGCACGTTGTAATCGCGCTTTTATCTCAGATGGGATTCTGCCTTCATATTTATAATTAAGTGAATGTTCATTGGTTGCCCAAAAATTCATTGCCAGTGTACGGACTTGGATTTCCGCCATGACAATTTTTTCACCATGTATGGTTTCAACAGGATAGTGAACAATCATATGATAGGAACGATATCCACTGTCTTTCTTATGTGTAATATAGTCTTTTTCCTCAATAATGGTTAAATCATTTCGCGATCGAATCATTTTAACAATTGTATAAATATCGTCAACGAATTGGCAAACAACACGAACTCCAGCAATATCTTGTATGGTTTCCTCGATTTTGTCTAATGGGGTGTGCTTTCGTTTTGCTTTTTCGATAATACTTGTGACCGGCTTAACTCTTCCAGTAATAAATTCAATTGGTGAATGTCTTGATTCGTATTCAAATTGTGAACGCATTCCTTTTAATTTTACTTTAAGCTCTTCCACAACTTGTGAATACGGTGCAAGTACTGCCTCCCAATTCATCTTTCCACCACCTATATTTCATGTATGCATGTACGACTATAGCCTTATCTATTTTACCATAACATGGTTACTCCCACCACTTACTCGCCCTTCGTAATGATGATCCGAATTCCGTGTTTTCGGGCTTTATAGGTGATCTTGGAAATTAAAATAGCATGTGGAGGTTTGATTAATCCATTTCCCCATAGTTTCTCTAGCTTTATCGTACAGGGATTTTTCTGTAAGTCCGTCAGGTGCTGGACTTAGCTTACATCAGCAAAAAAATATACTTTTAATGGATAACTTTTGCATATTTAACCAATTTTGTCCATAATCAATACTAATCCAATTTAGGAGTTAATGGAGGTTTCTACTAAATGACACAAGAAATAGAAATTGAGTATAAAAACTTATTGACAAAAGATGAATTTGACGCATGTTTACACAATTATCCTTTTCCCAAGAATGGGGTTAAACAAACAAATTACTATTTTGAAACAAACGATTTTTCGCTTAAAGAACATGGATGTGCATTACGAATTCGTGAAAAAAATGGAAAGTTCGTCCTAACCTTAAAAGAACCGCATCCGAACGGTTTATTGGAGACACATGCACCGCTTTCGAAAGAAGAAGCACTCGAAATGATTAATGGAAAAATAAATAAACGGGATACTACTATAAACAGCCAACTTATGAACTTGAATATTCCTATTCATGCGTTAGTCTACTGTGGTCAACTAACAACTGTTCGCCGGGAAATCGAATACGAAAATGTACTTCTTGTTCTCGACTATAGTATGTACAATGACACGGCAGATTACGAGTTGGAAATTGAAGCACCAACAGATGCAATTGGCAGTGAATTTTTTAACAACTTTTTAATAAAAAATAATATAAATAAAAGAGACACACCAAATAAAATTAAGCGATTTTTTGCATCATTGTCGTGATCCAAAGTCAATAGTCCAAACAGATTAATTGCCGAAATGAATGATACGTTGCTACAATGTATACAAACGTCTTAGGAGAGAATAAGAACATGACAGTACCTGGTACAATGTTTGAAGCCATTGGAGGCTTTGATTCAATAGATCGGCTTGTAACAGCCTTTTATAAACGAGTTGGAAAACACCCTGATTTAATACCGATTTTCCCTGAGGATTTAGCCGAAACAGCAAGAAAACAACGAATGTTCCTCACACAATTTTTCGGAGGTCCAAGATTATATTCCGAAGAACGCGGAAATCCCATGCTGAGAAGAAGACATTTACCATTTGAAATTACACCAACGCGAAAAGATGCATGGCTGGAATGTATGGCAAAAGCACTTGAAGAAGCTGAAATTGAGGAACCCTATCGGACAGCTATATTTGAAAAATTAACCATGACTGCACACCATATGATGAATACACCGGAATAATAGAAAGGAGAATTCGATGTGAGTTGGAATCAAACTGAGTTAGCAAGCTCACACAAATCAAACACATCGGCGGAATATAGCTTTTATGATTATGTGCAAAAACCGATTGAGATTTACGTTTTCATTGACCCACTTTGTCCCGAATGCTGGTCATTAGAACCATATTTACGAAAGCTTTCGATAGAGTACGGAAACTATTTTACGATTAGACCGATAATCAGTGGTCATTTAAATACATTAAATAAAGATAAATTTGATAAACCGAAAAAGCTAAAAGATATTTGGGAAAAAACTGCTAGCCGAACTGGTATGAGTTGTGATGGAGATCTATGGATTGAAAACCCGATCTCCCACCCATGGATTGCATCACTCGCGATAAAGGCTGCAGAACTTCAAGGTAAAAAAGCCGGCAGAGTCTTTTTACGCAAGCTACAAGAAAACCTCTTCCTAATGAAGAAAAATATTACAGATGAAGATGTCCTAATTCAATGTGCCAAGGAAGCAAACCTGGATATACGTGAATTCAAAGATGATTTATATTCACCATCCGCCAAGAAAGCATTTCAATGTGATGTGAAACTTACGCATGAAATGGAAGTTGATTATATTCCAACGATTGTATTCTTTAATCAAGAAATTGAGCAGCATGGCATAAAAATTTCAGGACTGTACCCATACGATATCTATGTACGCGTATTACAGCAAATGCTTCAAAAGGATCCCACACCTGCAGAAAAACCTCCAATTGAAGAGTTTATCGCATTATATGGAGTCGTCGGAAATAAAGAAATTGCAGTTGTTTATGACTGGACCACTGCTAAAGCAGAAAAGGAAATGAAAAAATTACAATTAAAACAAACCGTTGAAAAGATTCCTGTTAAGTATGGCGTGTTTTGGAAATATATAGGAAAGTGAAACCCTCTGGATTGGAGGGTTTTTTGTTAGGATTGGTTGGGGGTTGTGCATTCGTACAGGGTTGCGCGATCGTTCGGGGGATTGCGCGGTTATTCGAGGTTATTGCACGGTCATTCAAGGGTATTGCGCGCTTGCACGGGATTATTGCACGGTCATTTGGGGTTATTGCACGATTGTTCAAGGTTATCGCGCGGTTACTCGAGGGTATTGCACGATTATTCAAGGGATTGCACGGTTATTCAAGGTTATCGCGCGTTTGCACGGGGGATTGCGCGGTCGTTCAGGTTTTTGCACGCTTATTCGAGGTTATCGCGCGGTTACTCGAAGTTATTGCACGATTATCCGGGGGATTGCGCGGTCATTCAAGGGTATTGCACGATTGTTCGAGGTTATCGCGCGGTTACTCGAGGTTATCGCACGATTATCCGGGGATTGTGCGGTCACTCAAGGGTATCGCACGGTCACTCGGGTTTATTGTGCGCTCTCTCAAAATTATTGCACGCTCACCCTAAGCAATAATTTAATTAAGTTTCGGTTACTTTATATTATGGGGTTGGGATCCGGTACAACACAAAGAAGGATATACGGGGCAGCGTATATCCTTCACTATAATATGTCCTTGCTCTAAACAAAGGGGATGGGAGAAAGTTTCATGGTCAAACAAAGGGGTTTTTGTTTGGTAACTCATCCACATCCTTACTATATCAAGCCTATATTAATTATTCAATAAGTATGCTCATAGTTTCACAAAAATGTCACACTTCATAACACAACGCTTCTAATTTGTCATCTGCTCTCATATAATTTAATGATCTTTATGTTAATTCTATTTTGTGATTGGAGTGGTTTTATGCAAGATCTATTACCATTTTTGTTTCTACTTATGACAGTTGTTGCTTTTTTTCTTAATATACTAGGGCTAATGCAATTAATACCGCTATTTATCAGTTTACCGTTACTGTTCCTTTCAATCTACTTAACCATATACACATTCACACATAAACGCGTTTTTCGGGGGATGAGGCAATAGCTAATGAGACCGCATATGAAATGCACCTTCAAATTTTAGACACTATCTAAAATTTGAAGGTGCTTTTTTGATTGATAGGATCGCAACTTATATACTGCTTTTGACTTTATTATTTCCAACAATGCCCATTAACACTAACATCAACATATAAAATAATGATGTGAACACTGCAAATGTAGCATAATTAACGTTGAATAGCATATTAGCGCCAAAGAAAGGTGTTGTAAAAAATACATATAATGGATATTGAATGGAAGCTATAATATCCAAAATTGCGTATTTAAGTGTGTAATCCTCCAACATTTTTAATACTAAAACCAGTACACCTGCTATAATGCCAAATATGTAAAATATCCTCAATAATTTAGGACTTCTTTTAGTACCCCTCATTTTGTTCGTAAAAATTATTAATACTCCCAACAATAGAATAGTAGCAAGCAAGTTTACTAGGTTTATATTTGCATCAGGATACTTCATTGATGGTAAAAAATTAATTACAAAAGCGATTAAGTAGGAAATAATTAATAATATTCCGATTTTAATCTTCATTCGTCTCCCCTCCTTTGATTTACTTAAATCATTTCCGCATAAAATTGTATGTTTACTAATCTCCATTATACCTTCCCATCAATATGGTATTATAATAATTTCCATCAGATAAAATTTTATCTTTTTTTAAAATACCTTCCACTTCAAAGCCATATTTCTTATAAAGCTCAATAGCCCTATCATTAATTTCAAGAACATTCAACGTTATTTTCTTAATTTCATTTACAGTCGCCCAATTAATAGATTCTAGTAAAAGATATTTTCCTATACCGTATCCCCAGTACTCATTTAACACACCGACTCCAAATTCCACCTTATGTGAACTTCTTTTTAACTTGCTCCCTTCACACCTTGAAAAACCTACAATTCTCCCATTAACCTCGGCAATTAAAAATAGGTTACGTTCATTTTCTGTATCGTCCTTTATCATCTTTTTAAAACCCACTTCGTCTATGTACGCTTCGCCTTTCTCTCTATCCATACATTCCGTTTCGCCATCAATCTGTACTCTTACGTCAGACAAGTTCTTCGCATCTTTCTCTTCTGCAGACCTTATAATATAGCGTAAATTACGACTACAAATTTCCTTTTGACTAATCCTCATTACACATTCCGCCAATCTTATCTTTATATTTCAATCCTGATTCAAACGAATAAAGACGGATATAGTATTGAATAAATACATCAATGTTTTGTTAAATTATGTTTAGTTTGTGGTATTTCCATTAGCCAATTATTTTCCTCTTTCGCTTCAATTAGCTCATTTACTTCGTAAGTAGCATAGTACCCTTCTTTAATAAACGGATCACTTTCTACTAGCTTTATAGCTTCTTCAATGGTTTCACATAATAGGATTTGCATAGCTTTATCGTTGTCCTTAAATGGTCCACAAATGAAAAGGTTTCCTTCTTCATTCAGTTTTTTTAGATGCTCTATGTGCCTAATTAATAAAATCTTATTAAGTTCACCCCTTTTTTTACCCTTTAAAATAGCTACAAATTTTTGCATACATATCCTCCATTCCAGAAAGAATAACGTAAACATACGTTCTTACTTAATAATATTTTAGCATTAATCCAATCTTTTTTCAGCTTCCTGCTCCGATCTGTTGACTTGATTTTCAAGAATAGGATTTTCCCTAAGGAGAGTTATTGCCTATTGATATAGAGTATATTATCGTTAATAGTTCCACTTGGGGATGTTAATTACTTTTATTAAGTCAAAAAAAAATAACCCCTCCTATGCTTGTCCACTTCCAAGGGGTTATTTTCCAATTGCGCCATAAAGTTAGTTTATTCCATGAAATATAATCAGATTTACAATAAAAATCCACCATACAGAAGAGCTACACCAATCACAAATGCTGGATGAACCTTTATTCGCTCAATTAATAAATAACTACTAATTATAATTAAAGCTGTTTGCCAAAAACCAATACCTACATACGACTCATGGAAAAAACGCCATGCCATAATACCAAGTAATATAGCAATAACCGGGCGTACGTACAAAGTTAATCTTTTTACCTTACTGGAATCTTTGTATTTATAAAGTACACCTAATAACATAATCAGAATTATAAGTGAAGGTGCAACAGCAGCAAAAACACCAATCAAGGAACCTAAAATACCTCCCTCATCAAAACCGATATAGCCTGCCATTTTCGTTGCGATCGGCCCAGGTAATGAATTAGCCAGTGCTAGCATTTCACTGAAATCTTGGACACTCATCCATTCATATCGCTTTACAACTTCATTTTCTACAAGTGGAATGGAAGCCGGTCCACCACCATAGCCAAGGATTCCTGGGATAAAAAAGGCTAAAAATATATGCCAATATTTCATTGTTAACTCCCTTCCTTAGCCCTGACATCTTGTTTCGTTTTTTGCTCCAATTTATCTTTTTTAACTAAAGCAGCAATGAGTAGAAACCCAATTAGAATCCCAGGATGTACACCTGCAAAATATAGCAACACAAAAATCACAACTGACATAGAAATCGTCTGCATCCAGCCCATGCCCTGTACAGCCTTATGGAAAAACTGCCACGTTAACACTGCCAGCATTACACCAACTACTGGTATTACAGCTGCAGTCATTCCAGAAACCCAATGTAAATCCTCGATTGATGATAATGAAGTAAGCAGGACTATCATTAAAACAATCGTTGGTAGAATGGTAACCATAACAGCGTTTAACATTCCCCAAATTCCACAAACACGATACCCGACATAACCAGCTAATTTAGTTGCAATCGGACCAGGCAATGTATTAGCCAAAGCTAAAATATCCCCAAAGTCTTCGTCACTCATCCATTTATATTTATCTACCACTTCTTTATGAATTAGAGGAATCGATCCTGGTCCACCGCCGTAACCAAGCATGGCTATCCTAAAAAATGCTAGAAAAATATCCCTATGTTTCCTCATAAATAACATTCCTTAAGATCATTCTGCATATCTGTTACCATGCAGCAACAGTTCCATCAGTTCTTGATTCCGTACCGCCAATTAACACACCTGAATCAGGATCCCGCCATATAATTTGCCCACGCCCAAAACTGTTTGGTTCAAGAGCAATTCGAATATCATGACCTTTTTCTGCTAAAGCAGTAGCTAGATGATGCGGAAATCTGTGTTCAACTTCGACTGTCTTTTCTTTATGCCACTGCCAGCGTGGAGCATCTAATGCTGCCTGTGGGTTTAGTTCAAAATCAATTGTATTCATAACTACCTGAACATGTCCCTGAGGTTGCATAAACCCTCCCATTACACCAAATGGACCAATGGGCTGATCTCCCTTAGTTAAAAATCCTGGAATAATGGTATGGTATGTTTTCTTACCGCCTTCTAACGCGTTTACATGATTTGGATCCATTGAAAAATTGTGCCCTCTGTTTTGTAGGGCAATCCCTGTACCTGGTACAACTAAGCCCGAACCAAACCCCATGTAATTACTTTGTATAAACGAAACCATATTACCTTCATTATCGGCTGTAGCCAAATAAACAGTCCCACTTAAAGAGGGTTCGCCTGCTTTAGGAAGTATTGCCTCCTCACCAATAAGCTTTCTACGTAATTCCCCGTAGTCTTCAGATAATAAATCGCTCGTTGTACACGTCATACAATTTTCTTCCGTTATGTGTTTATGCCCATCCGCAAAAGCTAGTTTCATAGCTTCAATTTGCTTATGATAGGTGTCTGCGGATTCTTTTTCTGTAAAATTAAATCCTTTTAATATGTTTAATGCTTGAAGTGCAATAATTCCTTGCCCATTTGGCGGGATTTCCCAGACATCATAGCCTCGATAATTAACATGGATTGGTTTTACCCATTCTGCTTTAAATTCTGCAAGGTCCTCAGCGGTTAGATAGCCACCATTTTCTTTTGAAAAACTGGCAATTTTATCAGCTAACTTCCCCTTATAAAACGACTCTGCATTTGATTCAGCTATTGACTGTAACGTCTCCGCATGATCAAGTGATGACCATATTTCACCTGTTTGTGGTGCCCTTCCCCTTGGTGAAAAAGTATCAAACCAGTTGGTAAAAACGTCATCTTTTAGTTCCTTTTTAAAAACGTTGTATGCTCGTCTCCAATACTTGCTTAATGTCGGGGAAACAGGAAAACCTTCAGATGCATACGTAATGGCTGGCTTTAACACCTCTGTTAATGGAAGTTTTCCAAACTTATTGGAAAGCTCTGCCCATGAACCAGGTGCACCTGGTACTGTAACTGGTATCCATCCATACTTTGGAATTTCTTCGTGCCCTTTCGCTTTAATGGCATCGATTGAAATACTTTTAGGTGATCGACCACTTCCGTTTAGTCCATGTAATTCACCCTTAGTCCAGACTAATGCAAAGGCATCCCCCCCAATTCCATTAGAAGTTGGTTCAACAACCGTAAGACATGCTGCTGTAGCTATTGCAGCATCTATTGCATTACCGCCTTTTTTCAAAATATCTAATCCAGCCTGGGTAGCAAGCGGTTGAGATGTTGCTACCATGCCATTTTTTGCATATGTTGCATTTCGCGTATTCGCATATGGATACGATTGATGGTTAAAATTCAACATGTTAAAACACTCCTCGTATAAACTAATTTCTAGGTATATTATTATAAATAAGCGGCATCAAACTTCATGACATGCAACAAAATGCCCCTCCTCTACTTCGCGCCATTCAGGAACTTTTAGCTTACAATGCTCCTGTGCTAATGGGCATCGGGTATGAAACGGACAGCCCGATGGATAATTGGAAGCACTTGGCAGATCTCCTTCTAACTTTATATGGTTCTTTTTACGACCTGGTACGGGACGAGGAATCGCCGATAACAGTGCTCTTGTATATGGATGTATTGGATTTTTGTATATTTGATCTGATGAACCTAATTCCACCATGGTTCCGAGATACATTACTAGAACCCGATTGCACATGTGCCGAACAACACCTAAATCATGTGAAATAAACATATATGTCAATTTATACTTCTTTTGTAATTCTATTAAGAGCCTAATAATTCGCGCTTGCACCGATACGTCTAGTGCTGATACTGCTTCATCACATATAATTAATGACGGATTAAGAGCAATTGCCCGGGCAATACCAATTCGCTGTCGTTGTCCTCCACTAAATTCATGTGGATATCGATCATAATGCTCTTCTTCTAATCCAACCTCCACTAAAAGTTCACGAACCCGCTTTTCTCGATCTTTTTTTGATAAATCGGTATGAATTATAAATGCCTCTTCCAACGCATTACCAATTCGTTGTCGCGGGTTTAAAGAAGCAAACGGGTCCTGGAATATCATTTGCATATCCTTTTTATATCCTTTTAATTTACGATCTGACAGGCCTTCAATATTCTCACCACGAAATAGAATCGAGCCATTTGTAAGCTTTTCTAACCCCAGGACTGTTCTGCCAAAAGTTGATTTCCCACAGCCAGATTCACCCACAATACCAAGCGTTTCTCCCTCATATACCCTTAAACTAACATTTTCTATTGCTTTTACATTTGCCTTTGTTCGCTGCAATATCCCACTTTTTATAGGAAAATACTTTTTCAAATCCTTCACTTCAAGAAGAGGCTGTTGATTCCCCATGTATATTCACCCCCTGAAGCCAATTTTTACTATCATCATCCACATTTGGCACTGCTGCCAAAAGTCCTTTTGTGTAAGGATCTTTTGGGTTATTAAATATACTATACACATCACCCATTTCGACAACTTCACCCGCATACATTACCATTACTTGATCAGCAATCTCAGCAACAACACCCATGTCATGAGTTACAAATACAACACCCATGCCCATTTGTTCTTTTAAATCATCAATTAAATCTAAAATTTGTGACTGGATAGTTACATCTAATGCTGTAGTTGGTTCATCTGCAATTAACAAAGACGGTTCACATGCCAATGCTATAGCAATCATCACCCTTTGTCTCATTCCACCACTTAGTTCGTGAGGAAATTGCTTTAATTTTTCCTTTGGGTTTGGTATTCCTACCTTTTCAAGCAATTCAATACTAACAAGCGTGGCTTCTTTTTTTGACATTTTTCGATGTATCGTTAACGGCTCTCGAATCTGAAACCCAATAGTGAAAACGGGATTAAGAGCAGTCATTGGCTCTTGAAAGATCATCGATATTTCATTCCCTCTGATCCTTTGCAACTGCTCTTCTGTTTTCCCCACTAATTCATCTTTCTTCAAACGAATTGATCCTTCTGTGATTTTGCCGTTGGCTGGTAATAGACCCATTATGGATAAGGCAGTAGCACTTTTTCCGCTACCAGACTCTCCTACAATACATAATGTTTCTCCCTTTTCTACGGTGAATGAGATACCTTGAACAGCCGAGAACATTCCCTCGGCTGTTTTATATTGCGTAACCAGATTTTCAACTTGCAGTAACCTTTCCATATTTCACCCTACTTTCTGCTAACATTATAAAGTGACCATTTTCCAGTAGGATCAACAACTAAGCCACTAACAGATTTATCATAGGCAGCTGTTACCGTACCATGCTCCATCACTATCCAAGGTGCATCTTTTATTGCCATAATATTCGCTTCATGTAATTTTTCTTTACGAACCTCTTGATCAACAGTTGAACGTGATTCTTGTACTAATTTATCAAATGCTTCATTTTTATACCTGCTGTAATTAGAGGATCCAATATTATCTGAATGCAAATTTGGATATAACAATTCGCTACCATCAGCAGTACTGTTTGACCAGCCTAGGAACGTCATTTCATAATTTCCCTTTCTAGCAGTATCTAGGAAAGTTGCCCATTCCATTGTTTCGATTTCTACAGTAAGTCCAATTTCCGTTAATTGAGACTGAACAATTTCTGCCATTTTCATATAATTGTCGCGATTTGCTGTTAAAAGTGTAATTTTTTCACCACTATATCCATTTTCTTTAATCATTTCCTTTGCCTTTTCTTTATCAAATGGATAGCCCTCATTTTTAGCTTCTTCATTGTAACCAAACACTTTTGGACCAATAATGCTCTCATTGTATGTCCCTAAACCATTTAATTGTGCAACGTATGCCTCTTGATCAACACCATATGCCACTGCTTGTCTAAATTCTAATTCATTAAATGGTGCCTTCTCCATATTAAAACCTAGATAAGATACACGTGTCCCCTCAGACTTTTGTACCTTTACACTTTTAATTGACTCAATTCTCGGAAGCTGATCAGAAGGTAATGCATCGATAAATTGAACTTCTCCCGTTTCAAGCATCGAAATAGCCGTTGAAGTCTCTGGAACTACCTTAAACGTAACCTTTTCTAACTCAGCTGGTTCACGCCAATAGTCTTCATTTCTTTTCAATGTTACATGGTCACCTTCAACCCATTTCTCAAAAACAAAAGGACCTGTACCTACAGGGTTCTTCCCGATATCCCCCTCTTTATCAGCAGCAGGGCTAACAATGGCTGCGTTTGTATGGCTTAAAGCTGCTAACATTGGCCCATAAGGTTCCTTGGTTTTAAGAACAACTGTATATTCATCTTTTACTTCAATTGATTCTATTGGTGCAAGTAATGACGCCCTGGGTGCAGCTCTTTCGGGATCTTTAATTTGTTCAAACGTATATTTTACTGCTTCTGCATTGAATGGAGTACCATCATGAAAAGTAATTCCCTCGCGTAACTTTATCACCCAAGTATTATCATCAGGTGTCTCGTATGATTCTGCTAGTAACGGCTCTGTTTCTAATGTTTTTGGATCTTGTGTAAATAAAGTTTCATAGATTTGCCCCGTAACGTTTGATGAAACTGAATCATTCGTATCAATTGGAGATAACCCAGCAGCATCACTAGTTGATGCATATGTAAGTTCTGAAGGTGCACCACCATTACTTGTCCCACCGCTTTTACTACTGCTCTTATCGCTACATCCAACTACAACAAATACTGTGATTAATAAAAATGTTATAAACTGAAAAAGATTTTTATTCTTCATTATTAAGCCTCCTATTTGTTATAAATCTAACTCCATATTTGGATCTAATGCATCCCTTAATCCGTCACCAACAACATTGAATGCGAAAACAGTGAGCATAATAGCTATCCCTGGAATGATTGACATATGTGGAGCATTCCACATAAAATCTTGACCAGCGGCAATCATTGCACCCCATTCAGGTGTTGGCGGTTGAGCTCCTAGACCCAGGAAACTCAAAGCAGATGTAGATAAAATAGCTGTAGCCATCCTCATTGTTGCAAATACAATAATAGGTGCAGTACAATTAGGCAATATATGTTTAAGCATGATTCTTACATCACTTGCCCCCAAAGATTTCATGGCTAAAATGTATTCTTGCTTTTTAATCGATAAAACACTTCCTCTTACAATTCTTGCACACCCAGGAATAGACCAAATACTTATAGCAATAACAACATTTACTAGACTTGTTCCTAACATTGCAATGATTAACATAGCTAGAAGGATGCCAGGGAAGGCAAACAACAAATCTACAATCCGCATTACAAAACCATCAATTTTTCTATAAAAACCAGCTAGAAGACCTAAAGTAAGACCTCCAATTAGACCCAAGGCTACAGATGACAATCCTACAATAAGAGATATCCTAGCACCATAAACCAGCCGTGACCACATATCTCTTCCATAGTTATCCGTTCCAAGAATATGTCCTTCCTCTCCGATTCCAAGCTCAGTCACTGCCAAATTTTGCTCATATGGACCATAACTCGTTAAAATAGGAGCAAATATAGCTAGGATGATTTGTATGCTAATAATAATAATTCCTATAAATGCTAGTTTATTCTTGAGTACCCGTTTAAGAGTTTGAACAATATACCTTTCTTTTTTCTTAGGTGTTATATTTTTCTCATTAAACGCTACATCAGCAGGCATCAGCTTCACCTCCTTACTATTTTTAGTTGTAAGTTATTCTAGGATCAATAAACGCGTAAATTAAATCTACTATTAAATTAACGAGTACAAATATAGCAGCCACTAATAGTACAGTCCCCTGTACGATTGGAAAATCCCTTGATGCAATTGCATCAATCATCAATCTGCCAATCCCATTAATAGCAAATACTTGCTCTGTAATAATGGTACCGCCCAATAATCCACCAAAATTTATTCCGATAACTGTAACAACGGGGATCATTGCATTCCTCAAAGCATGAATCCAAATCAACGAACGCGGCTTGACACCCTTTGCTTTTGCAGTACGAATATAATCTGACCTAATCACCTCTAACATTGCCGATCTGCTCATTCGGGCGATTAAAGCTGCTGAGGCCGTTCCTAATGTAATAGCTGGTAAAATCAATTCTTTCATACCCTCAATGGTATATATGGGGGCACTTAATCCTCCAACTGGAAGCCATTGTAAATTTACAGCAAATACAAGTATTAACATTGTGCCTAGCCAGAAATTCGGTATTGATACCCCCGCCAATGCGAAGGTCGTACTTGACAGGTCAATCCAAGAATTTTGCTTTATTGCGGAAACTATACCTGTAACTATTCCAATTATTATTGCTACGATCATACTTGCAGTTGCAAGCTTTATCGTATTTGGAAATCGAGTTAAGATGGCATCTGTTACCGGTTGACCTGTTTGGAAGGAATAACCAAAGTCTCCTTGCAAGATTCCACCTAAATAATCTGCATATTGGACAATTACTGGTCTATCTAATCCCAAATCATTCCTAATCGCCTCTAGGTCTGAAGCACTTGCAGTTGGTCCGCCAATTATAGTTGCTGGATCTCCTGGAGCAATATGCATACTCATAAATACTAAGAATGAAATACCTAGTAGTAGTAAAACTAGTTGAAGAAATCTCCTAACTATTAACCCAATCACCCTATCCCTCCTTTTATTATGACTTTTATTATTTTTCACACTATTTATTAAATTATTAACATGATACAAAAGGAAGAATTAAATGTCAATATAATTATGAACAAAAGTAAACTATAATTCAAAAATAACTTTCATATATGAATATAATTTCACAAAAACGATTTCATTTTGTATAATATATTTATATCTTAGAGAAAATCTTTTGATAGTTTTTTACTTTATGATAAATAAAATAATAGTATTAGGAGAAAAGTCTATGAAATATGATGAAATTGATCACAAACTTTTAGATGAATTAATTAAAGATGGAAGAATATCGTACGTAGAATTAGCGGAAAAAGTAGGATTATCAAGGGTAGCAGTAAAAGATAGAATTCAAAATCTCAAAAATGAGGGGGTAATTGAGAAGTTCACAGTTGTCATAAATTCTGAGAAATTCGGGAAAAAGGTATCAGCATTTTTTGAAGTAGATGTCGAACCGAAACAGCTTCAGGAAGTTGCACAAAATCTTGCAGATAACCCTAACGTTGCTAGTATTTATCAAATGACAGGACCTAGTACCTTACACATGCATGTTCTAGTAGAAGACTTTAAAATGCTAGAGATATTTATTAATAATGAATTATACTCAGTTGAAGGCATAACAAGAGTAGAAAGTTCTGTTCTTTTAAAAAGATTTAAAAGCCGAACTGGTTATAAACTCTGATACATTAGAAGTGGCAATCTCCATAAGGGGAGTGGCACACGTTTTACCTGTCTGGTTTTTCCCCCAATTGAGGAATTGCTATGGATATAATGTATAACCCTACTTCAATCAGCTTGTTAACTGCTTAACATGTCCGATAAACATGGCAAAAAATAATTCCTCATGAGCTCTAAACATGGCCATTTGAGGAATTATAATTTGTACTGAGAAGGGTGGGTTATAATATGGCAAGTACAATTGCCATAATAATTTTAGTTAAGTATTGGCAATAGCTTATCAACTGAGTAAAGGTATATCGAAAAAGAAAATATGTCATCTGAGAAATACTACAATATTAGCAATTACACCATTATTATCTTGGTTACTCAGTATTACGCAACTATTGAAGACAGTGGATGGGTAGCAGTTGTATTCACACTAATAGAGTGATGGATTCTTCGGCAATAACGCAGCAAGTATCAAATAAGCAAATATAGAAACTGGGAGAAAGATAAATATTAATCTTACAATTATCGGTTCAATTCTAAAAAACTCAGCAAACCCAGCACAAACTCCAAATAAAGCCTTATCCGTCGATGATTTCATTAATCTACTCAATTCCAACACCACCTATTCTGTTTAGTTAACATAGGTTAATGAATTACAAATACTCACTGCACTTCCGCCACAAAAGTATAGGAAGCATCACCATTTGGCCAATTTGCAAAAATTTCTATGACATGTTTTCCACTTTGAGACGGCAATGTTAATTTTGACTCATTTAATGATAAACGTTTTCCTCGGACCTCTTCTTCCCATATATATGCCTCCAATTGTGGTTTGGAACCATCAGTAAATTTGACATTAGCTATTGAACCTTTTTCCACCAGTTTCGCTGCCATATCTTCGGCTAATTGATACGGTGCGGCTGCATCAGCTATAACACTACTGTTAGATAATAGTCCTTTTGTTTCCCAACTATAGGAACCTTTCGTTGTTTGGATATTTTTATCATTTATCTGTACTTTCGCTTCAGGTGGTTCCTCTTTGGTTGGCACTTCTTTGGTTACATTTGAACAACCTGCTGTTATACAGAATAATAACATGAAAAAAAACATTATACACTGATTTATTTTCACGACTAACATCCCCTTTTTCCCCGTTAGACGTTTATTTGTCAGTAATGTTACATGGTTACAAGCCATTTTCTATTTATTTCCTTATTTCTTCTAATAAAGAAATAACCTTCTCATTTTGTTCAATCATTATATCGTTTTGCTTTCGAATTCTTGCAAAATCAAACAGAAAGATGATTAAGATTACTGCAATAAAATAAATAAACATTCTATAAACCTCCTTATTTCTTCCCTGCTAGGTATTGGCCAATTTCTTTTATTTCATAAAATAACTCGTTAACAAGGAACCAATCATTGCTATAAGTGAACGATCGCAAAAAATGTACTCCTAGATAACCACAGCATTCACACTAATACACAATGAACCATCTTCTGTCAAAATCACCCCGAGTCAGCTAAACGGCTAATTTCTAAACGATAACCCAGTTTCCTTTAATGCTGACTTAAGCTTAGGTAAAGAAGCTGGCCCCATACCGTGTAATTGTAAAATCTCTTTCTCACTATATTTTGATAGTTCTTCCAATGAGGTTATCCCGTTGTTTTCCAGCGCTCGTCTTGCTGGTGCTGAGAGCAATGAAAGAAATCCATTTCCAGGTTTACGTTCTTGCTCACAGGTCGGACAGGTTGGGCAATCACTACTTTTATAATACTTGTGTCCTTTATCGCAGATCCTTAATGTTTTCTCTGAATCTGGCATTTAAATCCTCCTTTATTATGCATGTTCATAACGATCAATTTCGCTTCCTCACTCTAGATCAATAGTAACATAATATTTCTACTTCCAGTCATGAAGGATAGTAATTGTCTGAATAATTAGCGAAAAGGTCAACATAAAGAATGTACTTTTCTATTATTTCACCGTTAGAAAGAGTTATTTCGAAAAAAAGAAGCAGAGATACCTGCTTCTAACATTAGATCCTTAACTTTAATTTTAATTCTTCCATGACATATACACAATCAGCTACACGATCAATAAAAGTACGATCATGTGATACGAGAAGAACTGTTCCTTCATATGCTTTCAAAAAGCGTTCTAACGCTACAATACAAAATATATCCAAGAAATTCGTCGGCTCATCTAAAATCAACACATTATATCTGCCCAAAAAAAGCTGACACAATACTAAACGAATCGCTTCCCCACCACTTAAATCTTGCACATTCTTTTTTATGTCATTACCTGTAAAGTTCATTGCATGAAGGACTGCACGTATTTTACTTTCATCATAGTTACTTCTCTCCTTCATATATACTAGTACACTTTCACTCTTTTCAAATTGATAACCCTTTTGTTCATATGATCCCATGACAGCCTTTGGGGAAATAATAACTCCCTCTCCATGTTGTAAAATATGTCGGAACAGGGTTGTTTTGCCTGAACCATTATTTCCTGTAATCACAATGGTATTACCTAATGGAAATTGGAAATTTGCTTCTTCAAGAAGTGTTTTGTTTCCTGCCTTTAAAGTCAATCGATCTCCCATAATTGGAAACTTATTGTGTAGCTTTAGTGTGTTTGGCTGATGAAAACGAATTGTTTGATCTTCTTTTGGCGCCTCCACTGCTTCAAGTTGTTCCACCCGTTGCTCCATTGCTTTTGCTGCACGTTGAACTGACTTTTGACTTGTATCTTTTGATTTTGTCATAAACATTTTATTCGCTTTAGCTTTCGTTTCCTTTTTTGATATATGTCTATTTGCCTGCGTAATTTTGTCAGCTTTTTTCATTTTTTCCTCTGCGGCATTTATTAGACGAGATTTTTCTTTTAAATACTTTTCATGCTGATCTAGTTGTTGTTTTCGCTGAAGCTCTTTTTGTGCCTCGTAATCTGAATAGTTTCCTGTGTATTCTGCTACGCTGCCCCCTTCAACTTCCCAAATTTTTGTCACGAGTTTATCTAATAAATACCGATCATGACTGACAAGAACGAGTGCACCATAATAATAAGTCAATTCTTCGATGAAAAATTGTGTACCAGCTACGTCAAGATGAGTAGTTGGCTCATCAATCAATAAACCTTCATGATAGGTTGAGAAGAATTGAGCTAACTTCATCCGTGTTTGTTCACCACCACTTAAATTTTCAATTTCTGTTTGCGGAATGGACAGCTTTCCTACTAATTCATAATCTACTTCTTTTTCAATTGGTGATGTTAGCTGATCGAAATACGCAAAATCAGCAAAGCTTTTTACTTGCCCTGTATCTGGTGTGATTTGACCATTCATTAGTTTTAATAGTGTACTCTTCCCGGCACCATTTTTTCCAACAATACCGATACGATCAAACTGATGCACTGCTAGGCGTGGGATATTTAATATTAATTGATCAAAAAATGAGAGTTCAATATTTTCTAATTCAAGACATACTTTTTCCATTATTTGCTACCTCCTATTCGTTTTTTTACTTGGTCATTTTTTCTCTTCCTTTCGAAACTGAAAAAATCACAGGCAACTGCCTGTGATTCAGAGTAAACGGAAGAAGATCCATCCTTATTAGGTTAAGGGCTGTAAAAAAAACGCCAGCAAAATAAACCTCTTTTGAAAACAAAAGAAGAAAATAGCAAACATAAATAAAGAAAGGCAGAACAATCCGTCTTTCTGGACATTACATATTTTTTATATGAAATGAAGATTATTAAAAAAGGACAGACTAATCCCGTTTACCCTGTATATACAAACAGAGCCTTTGAACGTATTTAATTACTAGTTCAAAGTTGGGAATCGAAGTCTCATAGCATGTGTCATTTTTTAATAATCCTCCTTAACGTTTAAAAGTATGATAATTATTATAGATTCTATTTTAGAAAAAGTCAAAGGGAAAAAAGTTGGTTATTTTACTTCCTCAATTCACTATACTGTATATGAATTCTGTTTTCTGGCTTTTTGTCCACTGTATATAATGTAATAAGAAAGAGCCATTCCAACGGTTTCATTAAGAGATATACGCTATCTGCAGACCATTTTGAATTAATATGTTTACTGATTGGATAGCCATACCTATCGTAAAAGTTCCGGATAACTTTATGGAATGTTGGTAAATATTGTTCAAGTATATTTTCAAAGGCATTGGCAATTAGCAACTGGCGAGTGACCGAAATTCTTCTCCCTCTCCTAATACCTGATCTGACTGGTTTGACTAATTTTTTATGTCCCTTTGCAGAAACTGTACACAAATAATGTCCGTCCCCCTCCACTATATCAGGTTTTGGCGCTGGGATAATCGAATAGTTAAAAGAGCTTGTTTCAAGAAATACACGAATAAAACTATCTGGTCGTTGTCCAAACAGAACTAAAATTAGTTGGATGATGACCAAGATTGGAAACAAACTTATAGCCCACAGTTTTGGCATTTTTTGATAGTTATACGATATTTTAAGTAGCGTGTCTAAATGTGAGATTGCACGTTTTTTCATATTTATTGCGTGCTACTCTCTGGATACTGCGCGCTCTTTCCTCGTTATTGCACGTTTTTTCTCTTTATTGCGCGTTACGTGTTAGTTACTGCACACTTTCTTCTCTTTGTTGCACGCTTCAGGATGCTGCACGCTACTCTCCAATTACCGCGCCTTCCACCTCGTTATTGCACGTTCAACCCAATTACCGCACGCTCCCAAGAATAGTATATATACACGGCCAACCCAGCCCAACAAACTCATTCTACCACAAATTTTCAGAATATAATTTTAAAATCAAAAAATGACTACCAAATCAATGATTTGATAGCCATGTCGTAGTTCATATTCCTTTACAGACTGATCTTACTTTAAAAGCATTTGCTCCATTTCACTCAATTTTTCTTCAAATACATCGAGCGCTGCTAAGATTGGCTGTTTAGATGTCATATCAACACCTGCTTTTTTCAATACTTCAATTGGGTAGTCACTGCTTCCAGCCTTTAAGAAATCGAGATAACGGTCAACTGCACCTTCTTCGCCGGAAAGAATTTTACCAGCTAGTGCTGTTGCGGCTGAATAGCCTGTTGCATATTGATAGACATAATAATTGTAGTAAAAATGTGGAATTCGTGCCCATTCCAATCCAATTTCTTCATCTGACACAACAGCATCCCCAAAATATTTTTTGTTGAGATCGTAATAAATTTCGGTTAGTTTTTCCGCTGTTAATGCTTCACCATTTTGCATGCGAACATGAATGTCGTGCTCGAATTCAGCAAACATCGTTTGACGGAAAACTGTACCACGAAAGCCTTCAAGGAAATGATTTAGTAAATAAAGCTTTTGTTTTTCATCGTCTAAGTGCTTCAGCATGTAATCATTTAATAATGCTTCATTACAAGTTGATGCTACTTCTGCAACGAAAATTGAATAATTCCCATAACGGAAAGGCTGTGATTTTCGTGTATAATAACTGTGTAATGAGTGGCCTAATTCATGTGCCAAGGTGAACAAATCATTTACGTTGTCCTGCCAGTTTAATAAAATGTACGGATTTGTTCCGTATGCGCCAGAAGAATATGCTCCACTGCGTTTACCTTTGTTCTCTTCAACATCGATCCAGCGATTTTCGAATCCTTCTTTTAATACATTTAAATAATCTTCACCAAGCGGAGCTAATCCATCCATGACGTATGCTTTAGCCTTTTCATACGGAATGTCCATGTCAACGTTTTTCACTAATGGTGTATATACATCGTACATGTGTAGTTCATCCACTTCTAACACTTTTTTACGCAATTCCGTGTAGCGGTGAAGGAGTGGCAGCTTTTCATTTACCGCTTCTACCAAGTTATCGTAAACCTGCTCATCAATGTTGTTATTATCAAGTGCTGCCTGTCTCGCCGAATCATAATCACGGACTTTTGCATGAAAGTTATCTGCTTTCACTGTTCCTGTTAATGTGGATGAGAACGTATTTTTAAATTTACCGTACGTATCATACATCGCTTTAAATGCTTCCTCACGTACACGACGATCCTTTGACTCTAAAAATCCAACATAACGTCCATGTGTAAGATCTACTTCTTCTCCCTTTTCGTTTGTAATCGATGGGAAAGTTAAGTCTGCATTGTTCAGCATGCCAAATGTCGTTGATGCATTGGATAGTGGCTCTGACGCTTCAGCTAAAAGTGCTTCTTCACGTTCACTTAAAATGTGGGCGCGCTGACGAGTAATTTCATCTAAAGTCTTGCTATATAATTTTAGTTCTTCTTTTTCTTCAAGGAAACCTTTTAATTTAGCTTCACCAATCTCCAGAATTTCAGGAACAATATAACTCATTGAACTAGAAGCAATTGTCAAAACGTTCTCCGCTTTGGAATTCATTTCTTGATATTTTGAATTTGTGGTATCCTGATCATACCGCATATGTGCATATGTAAACAATTTACCAAGTCGTTCTGAAATATCATCCTGTAATTTAAATAAGTCGTATAGATTATCAGCTGATTCGGCAATCTTTCCTTGATATTCCTCCACTTTTGGAATATCCGCTTTTAAACTCTTAAATTCCTCTTCCCATGCTTCATCCGTTGCGAAAATATCTTCTAATTTCCATGTACGCTCTTCAGGTAATTCACTACGTTTCGGTAATTCTTTTGTTCCTTTAGCCAATTAAACTTCCTCCTTTTTGTCTATACACTATACCTTTCTCCAAAAAAGCTGGGAATTCCTTTAAAAACTTTATTATTTCTAGTATAACGAATATCTTCTTAATCATGCTTGTATTTTGTTTGGAATGTTTGTTAGTAAGGCATTGATTATTTTCTCATCTGCTTCTAACGCTTCCTCAACATTTTTATGAAAAGTAATCTCTTTTAATTTAATAAACTGTTGGGCAGCAAACTGTTTTATCACACACAGCTGTGTTAAAAGCTTTAAATATTCCTGAATTGGATTTGCATTTGATTTTATAAGAGGAAAGTAATTTGGAGAAATTAGTTGATTGCGTAGTATATGTTTACAGGTAGCGATAGAAAATTGTCCTCCGATTGGCAAAGGATTCACTACATCGATTAGAAGACGACTTTGCCAATCCCATGGGGCACTTCGCATTAAATATTGGGAAGATACTGGAAGATGGACAATTGATGGGAGAAACTCCAAGTGGGTTTGTTTGAGATATAACCATTGATGCCAGGCAAGCTCTCGTCCACGGAGATGTTGGCGCTGTTTAAGCCGAAAAAGTCGTTTTTCTATTTTCCATAGGTGGTGAAGTTTATATTGGCCAAGTAAATTATGTTGAAACAAATCGGTAAATGTCAGCTTGTTTAGTGAAACAATATGAAATCTCCCTATTGCTTGATTTAGCCTAGTAAGCTGAATATCCTGAAATACTATGAATTGATTGGTGTTGGGACAAAAGAAATAAAGTGTTTGCGGAAAATTTGGTGAAAACTGATGAATGAAATGGAGGATAAATTGATCAAGTTTTAAATGGTGTTCCTTTAAACGAGTAAATCGATTTGCACCTAGGATCCAGATTGGTGTAATTCCTGCTCGTATATATCCGTCGTTACGACTGTTGATTTGCTCAACTGGTACTCTAGCACATTGAAATTCTAGGGCAATTATTTTTTTACCGATATGAACAAGCAAATCTGGCCGTTGATTAATTTCCGGTAAATAAACTTCTAACGCTACATCAAGCTGCTGCTGTTGAAGCCATTGAAACAAAATATGTTTTCCATTTTCATGATAGTGTCCTTCCCCACTTTCATGTGAAGGGCAATTTCGTTTTGATCGATGGGCAAAGTGTGGTATCATTTTTGCCCCTGCCTTCAAAGTCACTTGTTCCTTGCATGTTGGACAGAAAAATTGTTGATTTTCTTTAGCATACGCTATCTCAGCTTTTGATAACGAAGCAGGCGTTACCAATTTCCCTTCTTTAGTTTTTGCTTGCAGCATATATTCTAAACACCTCCGTATATCTATACAATTCGACAAAGACTGACAAAATCCTGTTTTTTCAGAAAGAATGTTTTTAAAATTATTGTTGCTTAGGAATGAGTCAGAGCTTGTATAAAATCCAAATAAAAAAAGACACCCAATGGATGCCTTATAGTTGTGCCGGGAAAAACGATTTAACTTGTGAAAATGTGTTGTTCTCAAACACCTTTTTCCCATATTCTTCTAGAAAATGAATGGTTATATCTGTATCATTGCCAAACTCTAGAATTTGACTAATTAAGTCTTCCTGGTCATCTTCTTCGAGTATACCTTGTGAAAATTCGATATAGAGATAATAATCATTACTGTAATGGAATAAACTATCCTCTTCAATGCCTGAACTGATCTCCTGAAAATAGTGACTCAATTGAATGACATCTTCAAAGTCGCTAAAGCTTACAATCAAAGATAAATTACCCTCATCATCTGTACTATCTAATTCCGGATAGTCATTATCATCACTTTTTCCATATTTATTATCTAACATGTTTTCAATATTTTCATCTTCAGACAGATCAATCATTTTACCATTCTCAGTTGGGATCTCAATATTCTCACCATTTTTGGATACTTGTGCTTTGGTTACAAGAATTTCTAAACCTTTTTCCAAAGCCTGCACTTGAATCCATAATGGACCTTCGACACTAAAATCCTCTTTATAATTAACTTCTTCCATCATTTGCCAGAATAATTGTTCGCTGCGTTCACGGTTATACCAAATTTCTTCTCTGCCAAAACCGCGATCTTCAATATCGATATAAGAAATATAAAATTTTATTGTGTTTTCGTTAATTCTTTCTATATCCATCCTAATTCTCTCCCTTCTCTATAATAGTTAGGTGGAAGAGACAACTTCACCTTCAATTATGCTGAATACATTGCTAACCATTCATCTTTATCTATATTGTCATTGTATGACAGAAAGTAGCATTTTGAAAATTTAAATGCCTATAATAGTTAATTTTATATTTTAACGTATGTTATTTGTTTTGTCATTACATATTTTGATTTTTTTATAAGATATAATGAAAGCAAAAACGCAGACCTAAACTCAAAGGTTCTGCGTTTTATTGTTGTATCAAAGTTCTACATCGTTATTGAAAAATTAGTTTACCATGCGTTGAGCTTCGCGTAATTGAAACGTACGCACAGTTCTAGGTAGGAAACGACGAATCTCGTCTTCATTATATCCAACCTGTAGACGTTTTTCATCAAGAATAATGGGTCTACGTAATAATCCAGGATTTTGTTGAATTAAATTAAACAAATCCTTTAAAGGCAATTGATCAATATTTACGTCTAATTTTTGAAATACTTTAGAACGGGTTGAGATAATCTCATCAGTTCCATCTTCAGTCATACGCAATATTTCTTTGATCTCATTTAGCGACAACGGCTCTGAGAATATATTTCGTTCAGTGAACGGTATCTCCTGTTCTTCAAGCCATGCTTTTGCCTTTCTGCAAGATGTACAACTTGGTGAGGTATAAAGTGTTACCATGAAACTTCACTCCTCATTTCTATAAGTGTAGGGTCATTTCATAAACTTTGAAAAACTTATCAGATTAAAATAAGTTTAAATAACCTTATATGTATAATTATACTACATTTGTCAAGTAAAAGGTAGAGGGTATCCATGAAAAGTTAGTTGAAATTCAAATGTTCACGAAATGTTAATATTTATGATTAAGATACCCGTTTTATTTTCAATTAAACCCTTTATTTGAAAAAATATTTACTTTTTATTTGTATAGCCCCTTACCCGTGGAGCAAGGGGCTACTTGTATCATGCTTTTTCAGGTTCTCGCAAGCCTTCAAAAATATTATTTGATTCCCGGTCTTCATCATAACTTAAAACCTCTTCAACTGGTTGATATGACTTCCCGTAAATTTCTTCATCTTTATACGTATGAATATCTTCATACATTTTCTTCATCTTCTCATAAATGACATCTTCGGAATCTTCGTTTGGAGACCAAAATAGAATTTCCATTGGAGTTTCTTCATTCGTAGCGAGTGACCGACGATTATAACCGATAGACTGCGCGTGGGTGAATCCTTCTCTTTGATAAAAATGAAGTCTTTTCTCTGTATCAGAGTCCTCATAATCAACAGGCTCCACTTCTAAGATAATTGGCTTGTTTTTTTGTTTTAGCTTCTCAATTAACTTATGTCCAATCCCTTGACCTCTCGATTTTGCCGAAACATATACATAATCTATAAAGATAAATGTGTCAAATTCAGCATACATTAAAACGTGATAAGGACCTTCATCCTTATAATACACGTCTCCTTTTTCCTTTAGAAGCATTTCCATATGTTCTTTAGATTTCATTTCTTCTACAGGAAAATACTTGTTTAACTTTTCATACCAATTCATAGATCTACTCCTTTTTTAGTAGTCCTCCTTATTATAACGAAAGATTCACAATTTGTTAAATCGCTGAGAAAATGGAACTGGACATGTCAACATGCTATAGCCAAATTTATATCTATAGATCACCTTTTAGAAAAAGCTTCATACTTAGTTTAACCTAACAATGTGTTTTAAAACGTTTTTGTTTTTTCTAATACAAACAGAAAATGCCCCAAAAAAGCTGCAAGCCCTTGGGACATTTCTCACATTAATTCATTGGGGTATAATCAACATTCTCCGTATAAATGTTACCAGCATTCCAAATTAAAAATTCGTTTATGCCATTTTCCTGCAAAGCTTTTATTTGTGCTTCCACTTCTTCTTTGCCATATTGTTTCGGTGCTCCATCGTATAGCCATGGTGCTTCAAAATCCTGGATCCACGGTCTTGATGTTGGCCTGTTTTCAAGTTTTCCTAATACGTCATTTTCCACTTTGGCATATTCCGTCACTAATTTATATGGTTCTTTGTCTGGAAATTCAATTCCGAAATAAGTTGTCCAATGACTTGGATAAATCATCGATGAAATAACATCCACATTGCTAGATATTTTTGAGAAGTTTTGCCCAATACCTGGTGCTTCCGGAATTGTTGCTGAATAGCCAAAAATATCAACAGCTACATCAACACCATAATATGCTAACTCCTTTTTTGCATAAGAAACAAAATCGGTTACAGCTTTTACTCGGCGCTGAACATTACTTATATCCTCATTTTTATAGTCTCCTTGGTCGTAATTCAGGTTTTTTTCATACCGTTCGAACCCTTCAGGAAAACGAACATAATCAAACTGAATTTCCTGGAAACCTAGCTCTGCCGCTTGTTTTGCAATGTCCACATTATATTTCCAAACCTCTTTTTGAAAAGGACTTACAAAAGCTTCCCCTTTTCCATTCGTCCATACCTTTCCATTTTCAGTAAATGACAAATCTGGACGTTTTTTTGCTAAAACAGAATCTTTAAAAACGACAATCCGGGCAATTGGATAAATTCCTTTTTTCTCAAGTACCTTAAGCATTTTTCTTGGTTCATTAATATAATTAAGCGCGATATCTTCGTACGGTGACCCTTCTTGAGGTTTTATAGTAAGGTTACCATGGTCCTCTTTTATATCGATTACCATTGCATTTAAATCTGTGTTGTCCACTAATTTGAGAAGTTGATCAAACCTGCTTCCACCAGCTGATGGACCAGTAACATAAATTCCTCTTACCGCATCAGGGTATTCGAAATTCAGGCCTGAATTATATGTAAAGCATTGGAATTTTTTTGAAGTATCTATTTTTTCCAAACTTGTCTCTTTTGTTGTATGTAATTTTACGAAATGTGATTCATCTCCACTACTTTTATGAATAGTAAACGGTATACCGATCCCTAATAGGAGAATTCCAATGAATGTATATATCTTAAGTTGTTTTTTCCCCATATCTATCAATCTCCTATTCTCATTTTAATTCTATTATAAAGGACGAACTAAAATTTTTGAACGGATAATTGAAGATTTATGTCGAAATTTTGTATTTGTTGCTATAAAAAACACTTGCAAAATTCGTTGTGAATTTGCAAGTGTTTTATGCACTTGATAAAACTCATTTGATAATTCGTATGCCCATCATTGAATCGTCACTTCAATAGTACGTACTCCCCATTCCATTGCGGCTTGTTCGGTTGGAACATAAACATCAATTTTGTTACCATTAATTGCACTGCCAATATCGCCTGCAATCGCATAACCATATCCTTCTACATGGACAACTGACCCCAACGGAATAACATTTGGATCGACTGCGATTACTTTCGTGTTCGGATTTTCCCTTAAATCGATTCCAGTGTAAGTCATTCCAGAGCCTCCAGCGCTATCCAGTGTATAGGCTGTTGCAGTAACAGTAAATGTTTTTTTGCCATCGTTGTCTTGTTTTTCCTGTTTAGGTTCTTTTATCTCTGTTATTGCTTCTTTTTCTGATTTTGATTTAGCTTCTGCTTCCGCCTTTGCTTTTGCTTCATTTCTTCTTTCTGCTGCTTGTTCAGCTTGCAATGCTCTTTTTTCTGCTGCTTCAATATTATGTTTTACTTCCATTTCAAGTGAAGCAAGACTTTTATCTTTAGTTTGTAACTTCTCTATTAATGCAATCAACTCTTGCTGTTTCTTTTCTAATGTCGCTCTATGCTGCTCATTTTGCAGCTTTTCTTCTTTAATTTGCGTCAGTGTTTTCTCCTGCTTTTCTTTCATCGCGTTTAATTCATCAAGCTTTTCCAGTGCAAGCTTTTGCTTTTTTGCTACTTTATGTATATCATTTTCGAGATTGTCTATTAAAGACTCATCGGATTCTGTAATTTTCGTGACGATCGAAACACGGCTAATAAAATCACTAAAACTTTGGGCACCAAAAATAACTTCTAAATAACTCATCTTACCACCCGATTTTTGATAAGCAGCAATTCGATTCTTTAAAAGTTCCTGGCGTTTTTCAATATCTGCCTCTAATTCTTTAATTTCATCCTGAAGGACTCTAATATCTTCTATTATAGTTGTAGTATTCTGTTCCGTTTTTTCAATCAGATCTTGCTTTTCATTTAATGATTGATTTACTCGTTCAATTTCTTTATTCAGGTCTTCTATCTCAGCCATAAGGTTAGCAACCTGTCTATCTGCTTCTGATAGATTTTCTTTAACATTCTTGCGTTGTTCCTGAATATTTTCTAAGTCTTGATTTGTGTCTGCATAGCTATAATTGCTAAAAGATAAGCTTCCTAAAACGATTGAAGTTGCTAGGGTAATTACAGTTAATTTTCTCGTCAACTTTTTCCCTCGCTTCCCATTTTTAGTTAGTATTTTTCCTCCAATAGTATATCATCTCAAAATGACACTATTATTATGATGATATTACATTTATATTTCACTAGGTAAATCAATTGGGAAAAATAAGTCTAAATTTTATTATAATCGAAAGCATATAAAAGGAGCTCAACAAGAGCTCCTTTTATATAGATTCGTTGACTTTTTTAAAAATTCATATTACTTAGCCAAACACGGTTTAATGTTTTGTAGAGTCAAGCTCTTCCATTGCCTCCTGAACAAGTGTTACAGACTGACTCATAGATGCTCCACCGCCAAAAGCAGAAGAAACACCGATTGCTTCATAGATTTCATCCTCTGTACATCCCTGATCAAGGCAACCCTTTGTATGATAAATGATACAATACTCATTCTGCTCATTTACACTAATAGCTAAAGCAATAAGCTGTTTATGTTTTTGGGTTAAGCTTCCTTCTTGAAAACAAGCCTGCGTGAAATCATTATACTTTTTTATGATATTAGGCATCTTATCGGTAAAATGTCCAATCCCTTCTTTGTAATGTATTAATGAGCTTTCAATTGAATTAATTGATTGCTGCTCCTGACGCATCATTTTCGCCTCCTCGTTTAAATAACTATATTATTTGGCGAACCTCCCTTTTTATGCTTAGTTTTTCAGTT
Source organism: Virgibacillus ndiopensis (assembly GCF_900187325.1). Lineage (GTDB taxonomy): Bacteria > Bacillota > Bacilli > Bacillales > Amphibacillaceae > Virgibacillus_E > Virgibacillus_E ndiopensis. Next base: position 326,023 of record NZ_FZMZ01000004.1, read on the forward strand.
ATATACTATAATTAATTGCATAATACTCACTCGAATACTAAATAATACAAGAAAGGATGTCTCATTTAGCTGCATCCCTTCTTTTTTAATTGTTATACAATTTGTTCATAGAGGTGATAACTTGAAAATAGTATTGATTTTTGGAATCATCCTATTACCTTTAATAATGTTCTTTGCCCAAAAATACTTGATAAAATTTCGACTTATTTTTAATATAGGTGCCTTAATATCCACATTTGTTTTTGGAAATATTACTTCATTATCGATTTACCAAATTATTAAAGATAATACCGTCTTGATGACAAATATTCATGCTGTATTCTTAAACCCGTTTTTCTTAATTACTGGTTCTTATATGGGGGTGTACATCCTTTACCGGTTACTAATCGTGACCGCAAAAGAATAACAATCATGTAAAATATTCAATCTTTGCTTCAGGAAAAAACTTATGAATATACCCTCCTAAAGTATCTTTAATATCCTCTTGTTCCTCATTTGTATAAACGTATTTACCAATTCCATACCTTCCCCATTTCCACTTCCGTTTCGACTCATCCAGTTCAAGTTTTGTCATTGGATAATTTTCTTGAATAACACGCTTTGCCGGTTTCGTAAATTGGTGCTGAATCATTTCAAAAGTAAGATCTTTTTTCACAAATTCCGGTAGTGCAGCCTTTAACTTTTCTAACATTTCATGGTAGCCAGTTTTCCAACCATCATGTAAATAAATTGGAGCAATAATGAACCCTAAGGGGTAGCCTGCTTCAGCAACTTTCACAGCTGCATTAATCCGTTCGTTTAGCCTTGAGGTTCCTGGTTCAAAATATTTAATAATATAATCGTCATTAATACTAAAACGAAAACGCGTCCTACCATTGTGTTCGGCATCTAGAAGATGATCTACATGTTCAAATTTCGTTACGAAACGAAGCTTTCCATACTCCGATCTGCCAAAGAATTCAATTGCTTTTTTTAATGTATGCGTTAAATGGTCCACACCTACTATGTCAGAAGTACAAGAAGCCTCGAATCTTGTTGTTTCAGGTGCACGTTCTTGCATATATACTTCTGCGGCATCAAAAATTTCATCCGTATTTACATAGGTCCGAATATACGGTTTACTCCCCATCGTTGTTTGCAAATAGCAATAATGACAATGCCCCATACAGCCTGTTGCAAAAGGAATCGCATACTCCGCTGAAGGCTTCGATGTATCAAATTTTAATGTTTTACGAATACCAATAACGAGGGTTGATTTCGCATTCCGATACTTTTGAAAATGATTCTCCCCTGGCAAGTTTCTGATTTGGTTATGGGAAGTGGTTTCCCTTATTTCAATTCCCATTTTTTCAAACTTATTAGTAAGTTCTCTACCAAGTGAGTATTCTAACGCACGAGGTTCAACATAAATTAATTGGGGGACAAAGGCTTTAACCATAGATTCCACCTTCCTCAGGTGAACCAAATGCTTCATAAAATGCTTTTTCCGCTTCCGACTCTGTTTTAAATACAGCAAGTTCATCTGTCAAAGGGAAGTAATTCTCATGTGAAAACAGTGCTAGTTCAGTGGGGTTATCTGGATTCTGTACTACAGCCGCCTGTTGTACATTAGCTACATCTTGAGCATGGGGATTACGAATGATTATATATACGACCTCACCAGTGTATATATTTGATTAATATTCATTATTTCACCTAATTTCTTTGAATTTTCCCTCCTATTATTCCGCTATTATATTTAATTATGTTCGAGTTTTTAGTATGAAAAAAGTATTACGGTAAAAAATAAATATGACTCTTATCAATTCATGGGAAAGGGTGTTGTTATGAAAAACATTCGAGAGGGAATGATTCCAACTGTTTTAGGAACTGCGGTTACAACAACTGGATTAGCCCTTCGTAACAATAGAAACATGAAACCGATTTTCACTGGATCGATAATCGGATTTGGGGTTGCCCATGTTGTGTTAGGAGCAATTGATTTAGTCGAAAATCGCTAAACGTATTGTAAACAGATCCTCTTATCAACTTTTTTGGAGGTGAAAAGGATATGGACACACTAAAGCGTATAGCTCTAGCTCTTGTTATCATTGGGGCCATAAACTGGGGACTAATTGGTTTTTTCCAGTTTGATTTAGTTGCAGCAATTTTTGGTGGCCAGGATGGTGCCCTAGCAAGAGTTATATATGCACTTGTCGGATTGAGTGGTTTATATTGCTTAACGATGTTATTTGATCCGATAGGGGACAAGGAAGAAGATAACTCCACTCAGACTGGAAGATTGAATTATGGAACTGAGTTCGGAGAAGAAACTGACTTATCTAATCTAAAGAATCATGACCAAGAAACGTTTAATAAAAACGAATAAACAAGTTAAAGCCATACATTTTGTATGGCTTTAACTTGTTATAATAAGATGAAGCAATTTCACTCTATTAACCATCCTGTTATCTAATTCATACAGTAATTCAGGGGGGATAATGATGGAGTCTGCTGGAGCATTTTTACAAGAAATGTTTGTACTTTATGGAATTGCAATGTTGGGATTTGTCGTTAGAAAAATAGGAATTCTAAATGAAAATGCAAATGATGTTCTAACACAACTTATTTTATATATTACATTACCTGCCCTTATTTTATTCTCCCTAGATATCTCTTTTTCCATAACCTTAGTGAAAGAATTTATATGGCTTGTATCTATGTCAATATATGTACTGGTGATATCCTGTTTTTTGGCCAATTGGATGACACAACGCTCTAATCTTCCAGAGCAGCAAAAAAGTGTTTATGAAGGTCTAATTATTTTTGGCAACCAAGGCTTTATAGGTTATGCCATCAGTTTTATTCTTTTGGGAGAGCAAGGAATCGTTTATTTAACCATGTTTAACCTATGTTATTTAATTCTCATATGGACCTATGGGATATACTTGTTCAGTAAAAATTCAGATACGATTAACTGGAAAAATATTTTATTGAATCCAGGAATACTTTCCACCTTAACAGGACTAGTCATTTTTTTCTTACCAATAAGTTGGCCAGTTATGATCTCCAGCGGACTAGAAAGTGTTGGCAAAATGACCATTCCCCTTTCCATGATGCTGATAGGAAGTTTAATCGCAAATGTAAAGTTCAAGGATTTTATTTTATTGATAAAAAACAGCTACCTGTGGAAGTCAGCGGTAACTAGATTAATTTTTATTCCTATACTCTTAATTCCTTTTGCTGCTCTGTCTGTACCATTTTCTATCCTTCTGATCGCTGTAGTAGTCTCCGGGATGCCTTCTGCTCCAACAATTTCCGTTTACTCACAAAAATATGGTGGTGATACTTTATTTGCATCATTCGGCGCACTATTGACTACATTATTATGTATTATTACCATTCCATTCCTTTATTTCATTGTAAATATTGTAAGTAACTAAAGTTCTTCCATTTTAAGAAGCCATTATAAAATAATACCTTTTCGTCTTAGATTTTTAATACATTCCTGTAGATAATCTTCATTATGCTCAGGATATTCTGAAGTTTCATCTGTCGATTTAAACATTCAGTACAAATCTTCATGCCACAACCGCATTTTATATCCCCTTCTCCCATCAAGTGTTCGAATTTCTTGCTAAAATAGTTCTGTAAAACCATGCAGGTGATGGAGAGCTAAGGAAATTACTTCAAGAATCTATTCAAACTGGGCAACAAGAAATTAAACAGATTGAAGCACTACTAAAAGAAAACGGAATTGGTTTACCAACAACTCCACCGGAACGTCCTAAAGCAAACGCAGAAGACATTCCAGTTGGAGCTCGTTTTCAAGACCCCGAAATAGCAGCGTATATTGCAAAACAAAATGCTGCAGGACTAATTTCATGTAGTCAGATTATGGGTGAATCAATTCGTGAAGACATTGCAATGATGTTTGGGCAATTCCACACACAAATAGCTGCTCTGGGTGTAAAGATTCTTAAGCTTAATAAAGAAAAAGGTTGGCTAGTCACTCCACCGTTACACCAAAATAAAGTTGAAAAATAGAGCAAAAAAAGAAATATATGAGGTAACCCTCAGACATGGAATTTAGTCTTTTTAACATATGACGAATTATTATTAGTATCACATCTTTACCTAAGTTAATTCGGCTCATAACTTTCTCTAACTCACCATATGACATATGTAGTGGTTACTACGATATTGACGTAATAATTATGAAAATATAAGGACACTAAACAAGCTTTTGCTTTCTAGTGTCCTTTAGTTCATCAATAAGGTCTTTTAACTTTTGGTTTTCTTATTCCTTGAAACCTTTTCTTCGTATATTCTTTCCATCGTGCGTTTTTAATTCATCATTACTATCTACCTCATCTATTTTCCCATCAATGGTCCCTTCCATATAATCATCCGAGACCTGTTCATGTGTTATTGCTATGCCTTTGTCTAACTGATTTTTGCTATCATAATAAGAAACATCATACATTTTTCCGGCTACTTTATTAGCGTTTTCTATTGTTTCTTTATCATTTTGATCGTTGCCCATCATTTTGTCCTCCTTTTCCCCATTATGATTGCCAATCAAGAGAAAAATATGTTTAACAGATAATTATAAATTTGTAAGCTTAATTTGTTCATCTATAATCTAAAACATTACCTTTGATACATATGATACGATATGTATCATTTGACTCATGGAAACGTTACTAGTTGAATGTTTCTACTATTACTGTTGTTTATTCTGATGTTCTTCTTGTTTTCGAACACCTTGCCAAAATAACCCGATTATCTGCTCTGCAACCTCCTCTATTGTCGAAAAGATTTGTTTTTTTTCATTGTTATAATTACTTACCTTTAAAAGTGATAAATAGGTTTGTGCAAGAAATGTCGGATTCATTTCACGTATTTCGTTTTTTGCAATTGCATCAATAAAAGCATTCTCTATTGCTTCATACATACTTGCTTCTGCTTGTTTTATTTTTACTTTTTGATCTGCTGATAATGTATTTTTTGTCCCCTTCATAAATCCATCCATTTTAACATCAACGGTGCCTTTTAAGTGTGACTTTGTTATATTCAAAAGACGTTCTTTCAAAGGAAGGTTCTCTTGAAGCAGCATACGTATTTTTTCACGAATACGAACCATCATCTGAACCATTGTTTGAGTAAATAATTCAGCTTTACTAGCATAATAATAATAGACCGTCGCTTTCGTCACATTGCATTTTTCAGCGACATCATCAATAGATACATTTTGATAGCCATTTTCCATAAACAACAACGCTGCTACCTGGATAATTAATTCATTTGTAGGTTGTTTTTTATCAGTTTGTCGTGGTCTGCCCAATGGGCGTTGCTGCTTCTCATTCACCTTAGCTCTCTCCTTGTATTGTTCTTTTTGCTAAATTATATCATAATTTATTTCATTTTCATTGATAATTAACTAACCAGTATATATAATTAATTCATTATATCTTTGTACTTTTTAATTAATCCTTAGAAAGGGGGATTGGATGTATAACTTTTTAACGAAATGGGGAAAAATAATTGCAGGTTCAAAGAGCCGCTTCGCAACACTAGTTATCTGGATTCTTGTTATTGGAATTCTTACCTTTTTTTGGCCACAAGTAAATAAAGAAGAAACAGCTTCAACAAATTTGTTACCAGCTGATGCCATGTCTGTTGAGGCAGGAAAAATTATGGATGAACAATTTCCTAATAACACTGGTGTGCCGTTGCTACTTGTCTGGTATCGTGATGGTGGATTAACCGAAGCGGATTATCAAGCTGTAAAATCTCTCTATAAACAATTAAGGCAGGACCCACTTGCCCAGCAAGTGTCAGTACCAGATTTTGGAGAAACTCCTGTAAAGGTATTAAAACAATCTGCTTCAAAAGATGGTGAAGCTTTGACAACACCAGTTTTTTTTGAAAAAAGCTCTTCTACTGAAACATTGCAAAAATCATTAGATTCGTTAAAAGATAATGTCATAGATATAACAACAGATCAACCATTCACCGGAAAATTAACAGGTGATAGTTTACATGTCCGTTTTACTGGTCCAGCAGGAATTCAAACAGATGCAACCGAATTATTTAGTCAAGCAGATATTACGTTATTAATAGCAACGGTTATTCTAGTATTAATACTACTTATTGTTTTATATCGTTCTCCAATTCTAGCTGTCGTTCCATTAATCAGTGTTGGAATTGCATATGGTCTAATCAGTCCTTTGCTTGGATTTATGGCAAATCAAGGTTGGATTGAAGTAGATGCGCAAGCAATATCGATTATGACTGTATTATTATTTGGCGCTGGAACAGATTATTGCTTATTCCTGATTTCCAGGTATCGTGATGAATTGCAGCTGGAAACAAACAAATATACTGCGCTTCATAACGCAATTGGTCATTCTGGAGGAGCAATTATGATGAGCTGTCTAACGACTGTTATTGGTCTTTTTACATTATCACTAGCACAATATGCCTCCTATGACAGGTTCGCTGTTCCGTTTGGCTTGGCAATTTTTATAATGGGTATTGCTGTACTTACTTTATTGCCTTCTATTTTATCAATGCTTGGCCGTATCGCCTTCTTCCCTTTCATTCCTCGTACGGAAAAAATGGCCCAGGAATTGGAAGAGAAAAAAGGCAAACCTGTTCGACACCCGAAAACAAGAAGCCGTTTTAGTAAATCAGTCGGTCGATTGGTTACAGAGAAACCATGGCGCATTATTATTATTTGTACAGTTTTCTTAGGAGCTCTAGCATTAGTAGTACCAAAAATTTCGTTTTCCTATGGCGTTCTTGATTCTTTTCCTGAGGATATGCCTTCACGGGAAGGATTCACGATTATTACTGGGCACTATCCACCTGGTACAATTGCACCTGTCCAGGTAATAGTAGATACGGAGGGTAAAGATGTCTCGTTACAGGATAAGCTTGACTCATTAGATATAACTGAAAGTGTCACTACTCCAAGGATTGGAAAAGTGAATACAGATTATCAAGTTTATGAGATGACATTAGCAATTGATCCATATTCGCTTGACGCCGTCGACCAAATTCCAGAAATAAAGGCTACTGTAACAGAAATACTGGAGAACGCAAGAATCGATAATGCTAATGATAACGTTTGGATTGGTGGAGAAACGGCAACCCTTTATGATACGGAAGAAGTTACAAGTCAAGATCAAAACCTGATCATTCCAGTGGTATTGATTATTATTGCGGCTCTACTACTTGCTTACCTGCGATCTATTGTGGCAATGATTTATCTCTTACTAACGGTCGTATTGTCTTATCTTTCCGCACTGGGACTAGGTTGGTTAGTGATTCATTATGGATTTGATGCTCCTGCGATGCAAGGATTGATTCCGCTATATGCATTTGTCTTTCTTGTGGCGCTAGGTGAGGATTACAACATCTTTATGATATCAAGCATTTGGAAAAATCGTAAACATATGTTGATGAAGGAGGCTATTTCAGAAGGTGTTGGCCAAACAAGTGGTGTAATCAGTTCGGCCGGTTTAATTTTAGCTGGAACTTTCTCTGTATTAGCTGTTCTGCCTCTTCAAGTACTCGTACAATTTGGTACTGTAACGGCAATTGGTGTTTTACTGGATACATTTATCGTCAGACCATTACTTGTTCCATCCATTACAACGGTACTGGGTAGATTTGCATTTTGGCCAGGCAGCTTTTGGAATGGTGATGGGTAATTTATAAATAAAATGAAGGGACTTCAATCAAGCCCCTTCATTTTACGTTTTAAACCACATCATAACCTTGATCTTCAATAGCTTCTTTCATTTTTTCTTTATCTACTTTACCCTCATCATAGTTGACTTCAACTTTACCTGTTTCTAAGTTTACTTCCACATTACTAATGCCTTCTAAGTCTGTGAGCGCACCATTTACAGCCATTTTACAATGTCCACATGTCATACCTTTTACATCAAGTGTTACATTTTTCATTATTAAATACCTCCTATAATCGTTATTCTATATTTTTACACGTTTTAAACGCAAAGCATTTGAAACGACAGAAACAGAACTAAATGCCATTGCCGCTCCAGCAATCCATGGTTGAAGAAGTCCTAGTGCTGCAATCGGAATACCTGCAGTGTTATAAGCTAATGCCCAAAATAGATTTTGCCGGATATTTGTCATTGTCTTTCTACTTAACCCAATCGCTTTTGGAATATTGATGAGATCCCCACCAACTAAAGTTATACCTGCAGTCTCGATTGCTACATCGGTTCCAGTACCAATTGCTATACCAATGTCAGCAGTCGCTAGAGCAGGTGCATCATTAATGCCATCTCCTACCATCGCAACTTTCTTGCCTTGTTCTTGAATTGATTTTACATGATTTGCCTTATCCTCTGGTAAAACCTCTGCAAATACATGGTCAATACCTACCTGTTTAGCAATTGCTTTAGCAGTTCGTTCATTATCACCAGTAATCATATAAACTTCAATAGCATGGGCTTTCAACTGTTCTACTGCTTGTCTTGCATTTTCTTTTACTGTATCCGCAACAGCAACAATTCCAGCTAGTTTGCCATCTATTGCAAACATCATAGCCGTTTTACCTTCCATTTCATATTGTGAAACCTGACCCTCATGGGTATCATACACAATATTGTTTTCGTTCATTAACTTACGCGTACCAACAAGGATTTCTTTGTTGTCGATTAGAGCCTTTATCCCATGACCAGGGATTGCTTCAAAGGTCTCTACTTTCACTGGTTCAACATTCTCTTTCTTTCCGTATTCGACAATAGCTTCTGCAAGTGGATGTTCTGATGAACGTTCTGCAGCAACTACATATGGTAATAAATCTTCTTTGGTAAAATACTGAATATCTGTTACTTCTGGTTTACCTTTTGTTATGGTACCCGTTTTATCTAATACAATTGCATTAATCTTGTGTGCAGCTTCTAAGTGTTCACCTCCTTTAAAGAGGACACCTGATTCAGCGCCTTTTCCTGTTCCAACCATTATCGATGTTGGTGTAGCTAATCCTAACGCACAGGGACAAGCAATCACGAGAACTGCAATTGCTGCTTCAAGCGCTGAGGGCCAACTTTGCGGATCAACTATAAAGAACCAAACAAGAAATGTTAGTACTGCAATTCCTACAACAATTGGAACAAAAATACCTGATATGACATCAGCCATACGTTGAATTGGCGCTTTTGATCCTTGAGCATCTTCTACAACTTTAATAATTGCTGCTAAAGCCGTATCTTTACCTACTTTTGTTGCCTCCATTTGTAATGTTCCATTTTTATTTATCGTAGAGCCAATTAAATTATCTCCAACACTCTTTTCAATTGGAATGGATTCTCCCGTTATCATTGATTCGTCAACAGCAGATTTTCCAAAAACAATTTGTCCATCAACAGGAATCTTCTCACCAGGTTTGACAACAATTCTATCTCCGACGATAACCTGTTCTAATGGTACTTTTATTTCTTGACCACCACGAATTACCGTTGCATCCTTTGCTTGCAGGCTCAAAAGCTTTGAAATAGCAGCTGTTGTTCGGCCCTTAGCCATCGCTTCAAAAAGTTTTCCAACTAAAATAAGTGTGATTAACACGGCACTAGTTTCATAGTATAAATGTGGTTCATAGCTTGGATCAAAGCCTGCGTGAATTCCTTCCACTAAACTATAAAAATATGCCGCGGACGTACCTAAGGCAACGAGCACATCCATATTTGCACTTTTGTTCCTAAGATTTTTATAGGCGCCAACATAAAACTGCCAACCAATATAAAATTGAACCGGTGTAGCGAAAAGAAATTGCACCCATGGATTCATTAGAAGTTCAGGCATTGGCAATCCTAAGTCCCATGGAATGTGTCCAATCATAGAATATAGAAGTGGTAGTGTTAAAAGACTTGAAATCAATAGTTTGATTTTTTTATCATGAATTTCCTCTTCTTTATGATTTCGTTGTTCATCACGACTTTGACTAAGTTTTGCTTCATAGCCAAGTTTGGCCACTCTTTCGGTTATTTCGTTGATCCCCACTAGACCAGGTTCGTATTCAATCAACCCTTTTTCAGTTGTTAGATTAATTGAAGCATTTACCCCGTCCATTTTATTTAATGTTTTCTCAATTCGAGTAGAACAAGCTGCACACGTCATCCCATATATATCAAGCTCCGCCTTTTCTTTCTGTACGCCATATCCAAGTTTTTCGATATGGTTGGAAAGGTCACGAGGAGTTACTTTTTCTTCATCATAGTTGACAGAAGCTTTTTCCATCGCAAGATTAACATTTGCTTCTACTCCGTCTATCTTATTGAGTGTCTTTTCGATCCTGGAAGAACAGGCTGCGCACGTCATTCCGGTAATCCCCATCTTTACATGTTTACTTGACATAAGCTAATCACCCCTCTTACTTTGAAAATTGCTGCACTACTTTCATTAATTCTTCAATTGATTCATCACCTGTCCCTGTATTAATGGCATGGGAGACACAATGATGCATATGCCTTTCCATTAATTGAAATCCGGTGTTTTTCAGTGCTGAATTAATAGCAGATATTTGAACTAGTATATCGATACAATAACGATCTTCTTCGATCATTTTTTGAATACCTCTAACTTGACCTTCTATACGTTTTAAGCGATTGATCACTTTTTGTTGTTCTGACTCCGTACGTGGTTTGATTGGCTTTTTTTCTTGATCCATATCCCCACTTCCTTTCTTTTTATATTTATACCCTACCATGGTATCGTATTGAAAACAACTAAAAAGTGTTACAAGTTTATTTATCACTACTTTATTATGTATCTATCTAGTTGATTTCTATTCATAATTGCTACTCATTCGTAGTGACTAATTCACCTGTACTTATATAACAAATTCAGTTTAAGTACATACATTATTATGAAATAACCAATGACCTATTGACGGAAGGTGGAAACTAGATGGCAGATTTACCTGCTGTAGATCTTGGGATAATGGCGGAACATTTGTCTAGCCATGAGGGTGTAATTAATAAATTGAAGGTTTATTATGAGAAAGTAACAACTATTGAATTAAAAGAGATTATCGCTTTACAAGTGAACATGATGCGTGTTCACGTCAGGGTTATGTTAGCTTTAATTGATCCACGGAATGACGATTATGTTGAAGTTCCAGATTTAAATGTTTACAGGGGAAAAAATTATACAAACTGGGAAGGAAAACCAAGGATTGATTATGACGATAAATGGATTACATTAGAAGCACATACCACCGCTAAATGTATGTCAAATGAGAATTATGTATCTGCATTAATGATGAAGGACAGTAATGTTAGAAATGCACATGTTAGAATGGCATTACAACAATTAGAGGTTCAACAAATGTATTCTAAGTTTATCAATAAAATGGGTTGGTCATTTGTTCCCCATGTATCTGTTCAGGATCAAATGAATACTTACGGGCATTTTCAACACATGTTAAATCATTGAAAAAACATTTGAAACAAATAAAGGGTAATCATAAAGCAATTTGTTACGATTAAAAAGGATCTGTTAAAGTTCAATGTTGATATTAAGCGTAAAGACATACTAAGATTAGTGGGTAAAATCATCCGTCGATGAGCTTACCCACTAATCTTAGTATGTTTTTAATTATTAAACTAAACCACCCGTTTTGTACAACAAGCATAAGAAATGTTATCGTTTTACAGGATGTTCATTATCAACCTGTGACCGTCTAAGTACTCCTTCACACAGGTAAATACTTCATCAACGCATCTCCATAAGATTCGTGCCGTGAAAATTTGAGCACTACTAACTAATCAATCCCCTCATCCTCCAGAATCCTTGACAATTTTTTCACATCAACCACAAGGTTTTTGATGACTTCATGTGCATTGGATACGGGATTCGCAATCCTACACTTCAAAAAATAGTAATCCAAACCTAAATAATGCCCAATTTTTATAAATTCGTCTGAAGTTGACGTAAATAACTGAATAATTTTCGTTCCCGGTTGACAGAACATAATATTTGCGAGCCCGGCACCATTCGGGCTTATGATAACTTTGGCTGAAGAAAAAATATTGATTTGTTCCTGTACGGTTAGAGAACTCAAAATAACTTTTCTGAATCCCTTTTTGTTCAAAAGTGTCATAAGTTTGGATTCATTGGCAACCTTTCTCCACGAGGCATCTTCCCGGCTGACATAGATACGTTCAAAATCACTTGAGCTTGTATGGGATTTTGATTTAAGAAATGAATCCCTGAGAAATTCAATTGTCCACTTCACACATGTTCCTGCGTTAAACGGAACAGATGGTAAAATCAAATTTTCAGCTTTCAAGTGCTTTCCTGGGGGAAGCTGTAAGATTTTATTCTCCGGGATGCCAAGCATTTTAACCGTCTCCCGCTGAAATGGCAATGTCAGAAGCGGTAGGACATATTTATCGATCTTAAAGCCGCTAAGCTGTAGCAAATGATAACGCCCTAGTGTATCGTGTAACCAATGCCAGTAATTGGAGTGACCAGCCCAGGCTAGAACGCCCAAATTACCATAATAAGGGGTGGCAGAAGGGATTTTATCGACTGCAACCTTTTCAAAATACTTCCAATATAGATGAAATACCATATCATGCAAACACTTGTGATCTGGCGTCAATGCATAAACCATGCCCTCCCCTTTATCACTCATCCATATACTTCCATTTTCTATCTTCGAAACATAAGATTTGCCAAACTTGTGATCCTCCCCAAATCTTGGGGGATCTACCCAATCAACCCATTGCGGCTGATCCCCTTTTGGCAGCGTATATTTTACCGTTTCATTTGTATAAAATTCCTTATATACATCTTGTATATCTGATTTTGGGGTTGCTTTTTCAATCCAATCTTTCGTATGAATAAATATATCTGTCATATATATCTCCTTTTCAATAAGCGACCTTGGCCTATGCCCTATTTTTGCACATATCTTTGAATACTCCATAATATGTAGAAAAGTCATTAACAGTGTTAAACTATTGTCCAACTATACCAACTGGATAAATGGTGATAAACAGGAACGGGGGAACCATTAAATGATAAACGTACTAGTAACCGGTGCAGGCGGATTTATCGGTAAAAATCTTATCGATAGGTTGCACAAAGAAAAAGGAGTCTCTGTCAAACAGTATCATCGCGGGGATGACCCGTCACTTCTGTATAGACATTTAAACGAATCGGATATCATCTATCATCTTGCTGGGGTGAACAGACCCCAACGCAACGCGGAATTTGCAAGAATTAATAGTGGGCTTACTGAACTAATCGTCAACTATTTAAGAGAGAATCAAAAGACGCCGAAAATCGTTTTTTCCTCCTCCACCCAAGCAGCATTTGATACACCTTATGGTTTAAGTAAAAAAGCTGCCGAAGAAGCGCTTAAAAATTATAGTAATGAAACCGGTGCAGAAGTTTACATTTTTCGACTGCCAGGTGTCTTCGGCAAGTGGTGTAAACCGCATTATAACTCAGTCGTTGCTACTTTTTGCCATGAAATTTCTCATGATAATGAAATCGAGATCCATGATGCGAACAAGACGCTTGAACTTGTATATATTGACGATGTTGTAGACAATTTTATAGATTGTCTTACGCGGAAAAAGACAGAAGAGAAATTCTATTATCATATCAGTCAAATCTTCCATACAACGGTAGGAGAACTGGCTCGTCAGCTCTACGAAATAAAGGGCACGCGAAAATCACTAATAATACCTGATATGTCTGACAAATTAACAAAGTACTTGTATACGACTTATCTATCTTATTTAGACGAGAATAATTTTTCATATGATTTGCCGGTATACCAAGATGAACGAGGAAGTCTGGTTGAGTTAATCAAATCACACCAGGCAGGTCAAGTCTTTATCTCAACATCACGAAAGGGTGTCATAAGAGGAAACCATTATCACCATACAAAAGTAGAGAAATTTTGTGTCATCAAAGGAGCAGCAACCATTAAATTAAGAAAGATCAATTCCGATGAACTGATCACTTATACGGTCTCAGACCAAAACATCCAGATTGTAGACATACCTCCAGGTTTTACCCATTCGATTGAAAACGTAACAGATGGTGAGATGATTGTTTTGTTTTGGGCCAATGAACTTTTTGATCAGGATAACCCGGATACTTTTCCCTTGAAAGTGCAGCAGATCAAAGATGATGAAAAGAAAGGATGATAACCGTGTCAACAGACAGGACATATACATTTCAGGAAGACGATATTTGTATTGTAGCCTATCCTAAATCAGGGAACAATTTCCTATTATTTCTCGTCGCCATGCTATTGTACCGAAAAAAAATGGATTGGGCCACAAAAGGTGAAATGATTCAAAACGTGTCAAGCAAACCAATCGAAAACTTGCCATCCCCACATCTTGTATGGAGTCATGATAGTTACGACCCATCCTATCCCAAAGTCATTTACCTAGTAAGGGATCCCAGGGATGTTGTCATTTCCTATTATCATCATTTCAAGAAGTATTATGGTGAAAGCCGTGATTTTGATAAATTTTTTGAAGCATTTATGGATGGAAAAATTGGTCATGGAAAATGGGATACAAATATAGAAAGCTGGATTGATAATCAGAAAAAGGTTAAAAATGGTTTTCTACTTGTTAAATATGAGAACCTTCTTCAAGATACTACCAAAGAAGCGCACAGGATTATTAGCTTCTTAAACTTAGATAGAACAGAACAAGAAATCAACGAAGCAGTGAATTGGGCTTCTTTCGATAATATGAAAACATTGGAACAGAAACAGCAGTCTCATTTAAACGGCGATTCACCGATCGTCAATCGAACCATGCCTTTTGTAAGGGAAGGTAAAGCAAATAAGTGGAAATCTGTTTTGAGCAAAGAGCAGCAGCAGCAGATCAATCAAACATTTAATAAGACTTTAACAAGGTTAGGGTATAAATAAAGCGCTCATTCTAAAAGCCTTCTAATTATGGAGGGCTTTTTTATTTCAGGAGGTGTGGATAACCGATGCTAAAATTATTGCTGATTGTGGCCGATACTTCTCATTTTACAAATAATAATTATTACTATTTAGAGAAGGAATTAGCAAAAATAACGATGCTAATGGTTTATCGAAAATCCGGTCCTATAAACAAAATATTACGAAACATTCCCGAAAAGCCGGATTACATCTTAATAGTAAATGACGTAGGGAAAACGTTTGCTCCTGTCGTTACCGGTTTATCCGATATCAGCATACCTGTCGGGCTGATAGTAAACGATGCGCACCGGTTTGTGGGACAGCGAAGAAGGTATATTACAAATAATCATATCAGGACATTCTTTGTCATATGTCGTCATAATTTTTACAATCATTATCCCCGTCAAAGGCATGATCAGGTATACTTTCTCCCTCAATTTGCCAATACCTCAATTTTTAGAGATTACGGTGGTGAAAAAACGATCGATTTAATGATGTTGGGAGAAGTTTCTCTTCCACAAATCTACCCATTAAGAGAAAAGATCTTACAGCATTATACAGATACCCCCGGATTTTTTAACCGTCCTCATCCAGGATGGAGAGATTTTACAACGAAACAGGCAGAAAAAGCTTTGATAGGTGAAAACTATGCCAGGACCATTAATCAGGCAAAACTATTTTTTGCCTGCGGGTCTGTTCGTCAAGTTGTGACATTTAAATATTTTGAAGTGCCAGCGTGTCGTACATTACTAATGGCTCCTGCCTTACCGGAACTTGAGGAGATTGGCTTGATACCAGGTAAGCATTTTGTCGATATAAACGAGGAAAACTTTTCAGAAAGAGCTAAATACTATTTAAAAGATACTAAAGAGCGCGAAAGGATTACCGAAGAGGGGTATCGCTTCGTTTATAACCATCATTCAACCGCTCATCGGGCAAAGCAATTAGTCCAGCAGATAAAGAGGGTTTTATAGAACGGGGGTATTAGCGTCCTTTAAAATCCCTTACCATTTTTATAATGATAAGGGATTTTGTTGGATATTTGACTGCCTTTTGTGTCTCTACTGATCGCTCGCATTAAAAAAGAGCTTGTGTTGTGATAACATTTGCTTTCATAAGAATTTGTTCAATTTCGTTGGATGTCATTAATTCATCATTGGATTGATATCGTTTGAAGGCGACCTTTGGTAAATTCTCGTACCTTTTCTTTACATCCTCTGAAGCATTGACAGGTAAAATGACATAGTAATTCTCATCAAATTTATAAGTGTCCCGGGATTCGGCATTTGACACTAACACCTCGTGGAATTTCTCACCTGGACGTATCCCAATCTCATTTATGACAATATCTTTTGCGGCAAAATGTCTTTCTAGAACACCAATCAAATCGACAATCCTGCATGCTTTCATTTTCATGACAAATGTTTCCCCGCCAATCGCTTGTTCAGATGCGTGTATCAGTAAATCAATGGCTTGAGAAACAGTCAAGAAAAAGCGTGTCATTTCCCTGGATGTAAGTGGAACTGTATGATGGGTTGCAATCTGTTCTTTAAAAAATGGAATCACACTGCCATTTGTCCCAATAACATTGCCACCACGAATACAGACAAAACGTGTATGACTGCTTAATTGATTGGCGTGAATGATTAGTTTTTCACCGATCGCTTTCGTAAGTCCATAAAAGTTGATTGGTTCAACAGCTTTATCTGTCGAAACATCAATGACTTTTTTAACCTTTTGATTTAAACTTGCTTTGATAATATTCTCCGTACCATATACATTGGTTTTTAAAGCTTCTGAAGGCTGATCTTCACATATTGGTACGTGTTTGAGAGCAGAAAGATGGAATATATAATCAACATTTTTTGCTGCTTCGTTCACTGCTTCAAAATCTCTTACATCACCAATCACAAATTTTAAATAAGGATTATCTGAGAATATCCTTTTCATTTTCACCTGAGCAAATTCATTACGTGAAAAGATTCTTATTTCCTTCGGTTGAAATGAAAGCAGTTTCTTGACGAGTTCATATCCCCAGGAACCTGTCCCTCCGGTAATCAATATTGTTGTATCTTGAAACATATTTAAACAACTCCCTACAGTGATAATGCCTATTCTTTATAATCATCAGAATAATAGATACATTCGAACACGGCTGATGACTTGGATAACAGGAATTCTACTCAAATAGATTTCCAAATTGATTCGTTTATACGCTATTTGATAACCGACATCATTACATTCAAATAGGTTATACCTTAATTTATGAAGAAAATAGTAGATTGTATATGATATACGTTTAAGTAAAGACAAAAGAGGCAATTGCTAGGAGTCCAAATACGTCATATGGAGTACAAGAAAATCTGACCGCTTTGGAGAGACGTGCAATCAGATCATAAGAAAAAAAGTTGGAGGGATTATCGCTATTAATTGACGCTCAGTTGAGCTGGAATTTGGCCATAGAGGCATCACTTTACTTCCATGGCGTTTTTACTTCAGCTTGATATTCCCTGCTTCCGGTTAGTGTGGTTCATCCAGGGGGCCACCAGTACAAAAACGCAAGCGCTCGTTTAGAGATGTGTGGACTGCACCCTGCTAAGCAAGGTAGTTCGGTGTTGCCACACATATCGGTTTTAACCGATTATTCCTACCGCAGGAGATAAGGGAAGTGCATCAGTCGTTGGGTGCTGGAGCTGGCCGTGACTGATACAGTTGTTTAGTTATCCACTGTAATCAAATTTTTAATTTCCTAAGCAATTAAAAAACAGGACAAATTATTTGCCCTGTCACGATTACCGCTTTACCAAAAACCAGCCATTCTTCAAATTTTCCCGGTTATAATAAAGGCGCTCATGATCCTCATACCGCAGCATAGTTCCACCAGCAGCTTCAACAATCGCCTGGCCCGCGCCGGTGTCCCATTCCATTGTTGGGGCATAGCGCGGGTAGTAGTCAGCTTTTCCCTCTGCCACAAGACAAAATTTCAGGGAGCTTCCGGCTGTTACCACATCGACTTCATGGTCACGCTGCAACTCTTCAATAAATACCTCGGTTTCTTCTGACATGTGGGAGCGACTCGCGACAACATTGACAACGCCACTCGGGTCAGCAACCGGCAACCGTATACTTTGCTTAATTAGCGCCTCATCATCAGCCAAATCCACACGTGACGCATCTTCCAATTTAAAAGCACCCAGACTGACCCGTCCAAAGTAAAATGAATCCAGCACCGGAGCATAAATGACACCCATCACAGGATAGCCGTTCTCAATCAACGCAATATTCACCGTAAACTCATCATTTTTTTTAATGAACTCTTTCGTGCCATCCAACGGGTCTATCAGGAAAAATAAAGTCCAATCCTTGCGTTTGGCATACGGAATCTCACTGCCTTCCTCGCTTAAAACAGGAATTCTGCTATATGCCTCCCGAATTCCGTTAATAATCGACTGATGCGAACGCCGATCAGCCTCTGTCAGAGGTGAGTCGTCTTCTTTCGTCTCAATCGAAAATTCCTGATTGTAAACGTCCAGAATTTCCCGGCCGGCATCCAATGATATATCCAGCATTGTCTTTAAGCTCACATCAATCATTATTCCAGGTATCCTTGCGTTTTCAAATATGACATGATCGCCCGTACCGATTCCTCAATGCTCTGGTTATCTGTATTCACCGTGATTTCCGGGTTCACCGGTGCTTCATATGGTGCATCAATCCCCGTAAATCCTTTAATTTCACCCGCGCGTGCTTTCTTATAAAGTCCTTTTGGATCACGTGATTCACACGTTTCTATACTTGCATCGACAAACACCTCAATGAATTCACCGGTGTCCAGCAATTCACGTATTTCATCACGGTCTTCGCGATACGGTGAAATGAAAGCGGACAATGTAACCAATCCGGCATCAACCATCAACTTGGATACTTCCCCAATGCGCCGAATGTTTTCTTTCCGATCTTTCGGACTGAAACCAAGATTTTTATTCAGACCATGGCGGATATTGTCCCCATCTAAACGGTACGTCCGGACACCCACATTATGCAGTTCTTTTTCCAGTTCAACCGAAATAGTCGATTTGCCGGAACCGGACAGGCCGGTGAACCACACCACGGCACTCTTATGATGATTCAAATGCCTTCGATGTTCTTTCGTGACTTTCGAATGATGCCATTCAATATTTTCTGATTCAGCCATAAACATTTCCTCCTAAAACCATACATAATAAATGATCAAAACAGACGTCACCATCACTAATAAACTAAGCGGGAACCCAACTTTTACGTAATCTGTAAATTTGTAGCCGCCGGGGCCATACACGATCAAATTCGTCTGGTAACCGATTGGTGTGATGAAACTAGCCGAAGCGGCTATCGCAATAAGGACAGCTATTCCCATCGGCTCGACAGCAAGAGATTGCGCGATTTCAATCCCTATCGGAAGCATCATGACGGCTGCGGCGCTGTTGGTGATAATCTCCGTAAACACATTTGTCAGGATATAGATGATAAACAGAATGACCACTAGTCCCAATGGCTCGCCAAAATCTAATAGTACGTTCGCAATCCATTCCGCAAGTCCCGTTTTCCTCATGGCAGTGCCAATTCCAAGCGAACTGGCAATCAATAATAAAACATTAAAGTGAACATATTCCTTGGCTTCCTGAGGTGTAATAACTTTCGTAGTCAAAAATACCAAGACAGCCAGTGCCATCGCTTTAAACATGCTGAGCCACCCCATTGTCACCATCACAATCATCGAAAGTAGTATGATGATGGAAAACCAACCTTTCTTAGAGCTCTGATTCAGGGCAGCCGGTGTATCCAATGGCGATACAACAAAAAAGTCTTTCGATTGCTGATATTTTTCGACAAAGTCAGTACCCGCCACAAGCAATAATGAATCCCCAGGTTTTAAAACGATGTCCCCGATCTTACTCCTGATCCGCTCATTATTCCGGTGTACCGCAATGACACCTGCATCATACCGTGATCGAAACTGCGAACGTTTAATTGACTTGGATAAAAGTGACGACTGGTCTGACACAACGGCATCCACTAATTTGGTCGATCCATCCTTAAGATCATCAAGATCAATGTTCGTCCCTGTTTCGAGCTCCAGACCTTTCATCTTCTGCAAGTCAGCAATGGTTGAAATCAAGCCAGTGAAAATCAACCGGTCACCACCATGAATAACCGTTGTTGACCTGACCGGTGAGATCCGTTCATCACCGCGGATAATCTCAATCAGGTAAAGGCCATTCAATTCACGCAGCCCAGCTTGCTCGACACGCTTACCAAGATGCCCGAAATCTTGTGTTACCAGCATTTCAGCAATGTATTCTTTGGAATCCTCCTTAATCCGCTGGCCGAAGCCTTTGTTATCCGGCAATAATTTATATCCGATTGTAAATAAATAAATGAGCCCGATTAGTGCAATCGGGATACCAACGGAAGTTAATGTAAATAATGAAAAACCCTCCAATCCGAAGTCCAGCAGCAAGCCATGAACAACGAGATTCGTGGACGTTCCCATTAAAGTTATCATTCCGCCCAAAATCGTGGCATATGATAATGGGATCAAAAACTTGGAAGGAGCAATCCCGCGGTCTTCACACCATTTTTTAATAATTGGTGTAAACGTCACAACAATCGGCGTATTGTTCAAAAAAGCCGAAAACGCAGACGTCGGCACAAAAAAGCGTAGCATCGAACCTTTATGAGAATGACTATTCTGTAGCCATTTTCCCATCATTTGATCAATCAAACCGCTCTTTTGTACAGTCCCTGCAACGATGAACAGTAACGCGATCGTCAACATCCCTTCATTGGAAAAACCACTCAATGCCTCATCAACTGTCAAGATGCCGGACAACAATAATATAATCAATACTGAAAAAATAACCATGTCAGGCCGCGCCACTTCGAAGATCAGCATGGCAAACATGGTCAACAGTAAAATCAGAACAAACATCATCTCTAACGACATGGGATATCAAATCCTCTTTTAGTGCGTGTTCAAAAAGAAAAATAGAGCTACCTTTTTCAACAGCCTTTCTTAATTTTTCTGCATTCCTCTGATCAGCACATTCGCAACTTCTGGACGTGAAAATTCTTTTGGCGGACGTATACCGTTCTGAAGCATTTCACGCACTTTTGTACCACTTAAGTGGACATGATTTTCCTTGTCGTGCGGACATGTTTTTGCGGATGCCATATTTTCACAGACTTTGCAGTAAAACGCATGTTCAAATTTGAAAATCTGAATGCCAAGTTCCTCTTCATATTGAGCTATCAGCTCTTGAGCTTCATATGTCCCATAGTAGTCACCGACACCAGCATGATCACGTCCGACAATAAAATGTGTGCAGCCATAGTTTTTTCGCACAATTGCATGTAGGATCGCTTCTTTCGGTCCCGCATAGCGCATGGCCGCCGGATAAATAACAAGACGTACACGATCTTTCACATAATAGTTTTCTAAAATCGTTTTATAGCTTTCCATCCGGATGTCCGCCGGTATATCATCAGATTTTGTTTCGCCAACAAGCGGATTCAGCAGCAAGCCATCCACAGACTCTAGTGCTGTCTTTTGAATATGTTCATGCGCACGGTGAACCGGGTTACGTGTCTGGAAGCCAACGATTGTTTTCCAGCCTAGGCCTTCAAACATCTTACGTGTTACTGCCGGATCCATATAATGTTCTGCAAACTGACTGTGATCCGGACGATTAAGCAGTGTAATCTTTCCGCCAAGATACATATTTTCTTTCTCATAGACTTTCTTCACACCGGGATGCGCCGCATCAGTCGTGCCATAGATACTTTGTACTTCCTTCTTTTTATCATATGCATATTTTTCGGCCAGGGTGAGAGTTCCATAGATGATGTCATCTTTTCCCCTAAGAGCAATTTGTTCACCAATGGTAAGGTTTTTAGCCTGTTCTTCGGTTACCGGTAGTGTAATTGGAATACTCCAGATCATCCCATCCGCAAGACGCGTATTGTTAACGACATTCTCATAATCAGCCTGCACCATAAATCCTGTCAGTGGACTGAAACCGCCTATCCCAATCAATTCCATATCAGAAATCACCCAGGAATTGACAGTTATTGACTGAAGCTTTTCAGCATTCTTGATTGCCTCATTTCTATTCAGTCCAGTTAATTCGCGGCTGATTAATCTCCCACCATGTGGTTGATTGACCATACGATCCCCCCCTAAACTTTAATTTCCATACACTAACATATTGAATAAAGAAGTAAGTTGGAACAGCCATTGACTCAATTTCGCGTTACTGATGGTGCAAAAAAGGCATTGCCGGATCAATGGAGGATGGTTCAATCTATTCATCATGACATTGTCAGTCGGGACCTGATTCAAAAAAATAAGGCACCTAAATGGCACCTTATTTTTTAACTTACTCATATTTTTCATCCCATGTTAGTGAGGATAGAGAAGCCACCAGTCGTTTCCATCCTTTTACAAAAAGTAGACTAAGTTTAAGGGATTACTATCCATTTTAATTTTAAAAATAACAATTTGCTTAAATCATAATTTCACAAAGAAATTGTATTATTATTTGTAAACATCCAACAAATTCCACTTCCACTCACCTTATTCTTAATCTTTCTCTAAATTATTTTCAACATCGTACCCAGCCAATGTTTCTTGCATCCATGTATCATATAATTCCTGCACTTTTTGTTCGAATAATGTCTCTTTAATCTCCTCCTTTGCATCTTCAAAAGTTGCCTCTTTAGCTTGATTATGGTCTGTTACCTTAATAATATGGTAGCCATATTCCGTTTTTACTGGTTCACTATATGTGTCTACTTCTAACGAGAAGGCAGTATCCTCAAACGCTTCTTCCATTTCTCCTTTTCCAAAGTAGCCTAGTTCTCCTCCACTTTCAGCAGTAGAAGTATCGGTGGAATATTCTGCTGCTAGTTCCGCAAAATCCTCTCCTGCATCCAATTTTTCTATCACTTTATTCGCAGTTTCCTCATCATCTAACAAAATATGACTGGCTTGTACTTCTTCTTGCTGCGAGAAACTATCTTTATTCTCTTCAAAATAGGTTTTCATTTCTTCATCGGTAATTTCAATATCATCAGCCATCAATTTGTTCGTTGCAAGGTACAGCTCGATATCTTTTTCAACTGTTGAGATATCTGTTCCATTGGATTCCAATACCGATTGAAAAGCCTCTTCTCCGCCATAATACTCTTCATATTCCGTCATTTCTTCATCAATTTCTTCTTGCGATACTTTAATACCTTCTTTTTCAATTTCTGCCTCAATTACCTTTTGATTAATCAATGAATTTAACACATCTGGACCATACTGGGAAACAAGCGTTTCGTTTAACTCATCTTTACTAATTTTTTCACCATTAACCCTTGCTACATAAGAATCTTTATTTAATATGAAGATACAAACTATTAGTGCAACAGCAATAACTGCCCCACCTATCCAATATAAAACTTTCATGATTATCCCTCTATTCATTTATTTGTTGCGTACTTTCTAGTGTTACATCTACTTCCGAGAATTCACCATTGCGATAAAATTGAATGGTAGCAACATCACCTACCGCAAGCTTCGTATACAAATATTGTCTAAGTTCACTAGAATCGGATATTTTCTGATCGTTGATAGAAACGATGATATCTTCCATTTGTAATCCCGCTTGGGCAGCCGTACTATTTTCATCAACAGCTGCTACCACAACACCATCTGTGATATCACGAGATATATTTTGCAAATAGTATTGTGGAATTTCTGATAGATTTACCATGGAAACTCCTAGATACGGGCGAACAATTTGGCCATTTTTGGTTAATTCATCTATAATCGTAACGACATCATTGCTCGGTATAGCAAAGCCCAATCCCTCTACATTTTCTTCTGCTATTTTCATGCTGTTAATCCCTACTAGTTCCCCTGAAGTATTAATCAGTGCTCCACCGCTATTTCCAGGATTAATTGCTGCGTCTGTTTGAATAACTTCCGTTTCCCAAGCTCCAGCTGAATTAGAAGTTTCAATTGTTCTGTTCACAGCACTTACAATTCCTTGCGTAACCGTTCCATATAAATCGAGTCCTAGGGGATTTCCGATTGCAATGACCTTATCTCCAGCCCTTAGTTCTGATGAATCACCAACTGCTACTGGTGTAATATCATAGCTTCCATTTACTTTCAATACGGCAATATCTGTTAACGAATCGGATCCAACCAATTCAGCTGTTACAACACTTTCATCATAGAGTGTCAATTCAATCTCTGTGGCACCTTCAATGACATGATGATTCGTCACTATGTATAGTACGTCATCCGTTACCTTGTAAATGACACCTGAACCTGTTCCACTTGCAACTTCCCCGCCATTTTGATTTTGACCGAAGCCATTACCAAATGGATTAACTGATTGCTGATTTTGGATATTTGTTATGCCTACGATTGCTTTGGATGCCTTTTCCACAATATCTGCGGTGGAAGTGGAAGTTGTAGTCGCTGTAACCTGTTCTACATTTACAGAAGAATTATCCTGTTCAGTTGCGGTCACTTCTTTGAGGACTTCCGTTGTTTTATCATCACTGAAATAATCTAATTGAGGAGCTATGGTTAATGTCAAAACAGAACCAATCACACCTGCTCCCAAGGTCGTACAAACACATTTGAACATGGGTTTTTTCGCCTTTCTTTTTTCATCGTTTGATTCTATTGTTTGATTTTCTTGATTCTCTACCATTTATATCCCTCCATAGATATGATCAAGTAAATATTGCTATCTCTTACAACACTTACTTTAATACGTGAATGTGTCAGGTAAATGTCAGCAATAAAATATTTTATTTCATTGTACGAATAGAAATAGGAGAATAAAAATAACAGCTAACGAATGTTAGCTGTTATCTTTTGGCAAATAGATACGAAAAGTTGTACCATCGGATGAACTTTTTTGTAACACCAAATCTCCATCTAATGCTTGGGCAATCATTTTACTTAAAGACAATCCCAGACCAAGTCCTCTTACTTTATATTTCTTGCCTTTTCCTCGGTAAAACCGTTCAAATATAAATGGTTGTTCATTTTCAGGTATGCCATTTCCTGTATCTGTAACATCAATCATTATTTCTGTTTCTTGTTCGGTTACCGTAATACTTATTTGGCCCTGGTTCAACATCGCTTGGGTAGCATTGTTAAGCAAATTCGTCATAATTTGTTGAAACCTTATTGGATCAATGCTTATTTGAGTTGGTTTTTCAGGTAAAGAAAGTTCGATTTGCATTGAACCATTATCTTGAGCAACTTTCCAGCTATATACAGCCTCTTCCACTATATCATGGGTAGAATGCATTGCTTTATTTACTTGTACCGCATTAGTGGCAAATTGGTTAAATGCAAGCAAGTCCTCTACCATTTTTTTCATTTTTTCTGTTTCGTTTAGCGATATAGTTAAAAACTCTTTTGCTTCATCTCCTGTTACTACATCATCTTTTATTGCTTGGAGCAATCCACTGATGGAAGTAACAGGAGTTTTTAACTCGTGTGTTACACCTGCTAACAGTTCTGTACGAAGAGACTCCAGCTTTTCCAGCTTTATTGTCATTTCCTTAAAAGAATGGATAAGTTCATGTACTTCTTTTTCTTTGCTTTGATCTGGAAGCTCAATTTGATAATTCCCTTCTGCAACAAGTATAGCAGCATTTGCAACGTCCTTAATCGGTTTTGATAAACGATTTGATAAAATGTATATGGCAGCCCAACCAAGCAATGCAAGACTTATGATCATAATTGCCAATTGCGTATATTCCTGGTTTACCCGTGATAAATTTTGTTCAGATTCAATCATGACTACCCAACCAATAATCGTTTCATCTACTTCTATCGGAGCTTTTACAGCGTAAAAATTCTTATCTTTAATTGCAAGTTCTTGAATCGTATTATCATTTTCTAGAATGGACGGATATAATTGCTGATCCATTGGACCTCGTCGTGGATCACTTGAAATAATTTTTCCTTCCGCATCAACAATATACGTAAATGGATCACTTTCCAATTCGACTTTCGCCTTTCTGTCTTCAAAAAATTTGGGCATATTCCGATCAGGGGAAGGTCCATGTTCTTGCGTCGTAACAATCCTGTCTGCCATGCTCCTTGCGACAATAGACATCATATCTAACCGATTTTCCAATGTATTATGCCGTATCCATAATGCAGAAATAATTGCAATGACAATGAGTCCGATACAGAGGGTTAATAGATATCGGCTTATCCAATATCTTCGTAATGAAACACGTTTGTTATTTTTTGTAAACACTAAACTGATACCCCAATCCCCGAAGTGTTTTAATTTCTCCTTCCGAATTCGGCCAATCCTTTAAGGCTTTTCTAATTCGTTTTATTGCAAGGTCTACAGCACGATCACTACCGTTATAATCCCATCCCCAAATATGCTCAATTAATTGCTCTCTAGTAAAGGTTTGATTCGGATTTTCTGCTAAAAAGATAAGCACCGACAAGTCTCGTGGTGTAAGAATGACGTTCTTTCCATCAACTGTTATTTGATGTGCCTTTAAATTTAATTCCAATTGTCCATATCGTTTTATAGGATGTTCATTATCAACCTGTGACCGTCTTAACACAGCTTTCACACGAGCAACTACTTCATCCGCAACAAATGGTTTAGAAATATAATCATCTGCTCCTTCATTTAAGCCCTCTAATCGATAGTTCACATCCCCAAGAGCAGTAAGCATAATAACCGGGCAATTGCTCTTCAGCCGAATTTCTTTTAAAATTTCCCAGCCATCCTTATTCGGTAGCATAACGTCTAACAATACAAGATCAGGATAGCCTGTATGAAATTTTTCCAATGCTTCCTCCCCATCAAAAGCCTGTTCAACCTGATAATTAACCTTCTGCAAATACGCTTTCAGCACTTGGCTGATTGCATATTCATCTTCTACAACTAAAATCTTGACTGCCATCATCGACACCTGTCACCACCTGAATTCCGATAAATTTTCACGATATTTCTTCTTTCTAACAATAATACACAAACACGGCAACATAAAGCCATCTAATCACCCACCTATAAAGAAAACGTGATGACATAAAAATGGTCATCACGTATGAATCTTATTTACCAATTTCATATTCCCATTTATCATTGTAAAGCGAATATCTTTCAGCGCGATAGCCCCATGCTCCTTCTGGAAAGTCTGTTACGTAAGCTTCCATTAGCGTGTTCCCAGCTTCATCCACTTCAAAAATACTGCTCTTTAGACCTTCATTCATATGACCAAAGTCAATCAAGCGATTTCCTGTTTTAGACATATAACGAGCACTTCCTATAATGTTCGTAAAGTATGCTTTGCCGAATTCTTCACCGAAACTCCAAACTTCTTCCACTGTTTTTTCCATTTCGTTAATCCGATACTGAACTGCACGGCTAAAGTCCTTTGATTGATCTTCGTCCCCACGGGTTACAACCGTATTATTGTCATACAATAGAATGTCAATGGTATTTTCGTTGTTATCTTGATCTGGTAATATGATCGGTGCATGTTGTCCAGCAGAGAACTTAACACCATCATCCGTTGGCATTAACAAATAATTTTGATATTCTCCCTGCCATCCTTCTTCGTCTGCCATTATCCATATGATATCCGTTGTTTCATAATCTAATTTCATCACTAAATCCTGGTTTCGGCTAGAAATTATGATGCTATCATCTCCTTCATCGTACACAACTGCATTTTGATGAAACCAGTCTATCACTCCATCGTCTCGATTTGTTGAATCATAGTTTTCATAGAATTCACTTGGTAAAATGTCTTTTAGATCAATGGATTTCACAATTTCTCCTGTTTCACGATCAATTTCAATCATAATATCTTCTATATAATCTCCATCCGTTGCACCATTAACTGTCAACAGCAAATTATTATTGGGTAATTCAATTGCATCATGATGTACCATGGTTGATTCTAGTGATCCTCCTTCAGAAATCGTAACGTCAGCATTTAATTGATACACTTCGTAGTATTTCCCGAGATAATCCATTTCCACTAATTGATTATACGTGCTCCCGTCATTATCTTCTTTTGTCAAATATAAAATATGACCATTTTCTAGCTCTTTGAATACATGGCTATTATAACGAGAATTATACCAACGAACATCACCATTGGTATCAAAAGCAAATGCATATTTGGTACTTGGGACATAAAATGTTAACGTGCTATCATCAAGTTCCATTTCCTCTGTATTAGCTTTTTCTACATTAGTTGTACCAATATAGTCAGGCAATGCTTCAGTTGTGATATGAAGTGTCTGCTCTGAACGATCACCGCTTTCTGTTTCAACCGTAATCTGTACTCCATTTGTTGTGTCACTAAGTAAGCCGAGAACCGGAATTGCATGGGTCGTCTTATCATCATTAAATGTATTTGTAATCGCTGTATCATCCGTAGCTCCAGGCACCTTAACAGTTATTTTTGCAGGTTCTTCTGTCTCAAATAAAACAAGTGCCGTTAGTGGAGAATTTCCATATGGATCTTGAACAACTAACATATTATCTTCCGTATATGCCCCCTTTTCTAATTTCTTTAAATAAGATTGTTCCAGTTCTTCCTGTTTATCAATTTTCTCTTCTAGCATGGTAATTGTAATTCCATGTGTGTCCACTCCTAAATTGTTTGTTATATGTTTAGACTCATCCACGATATCTTCCTTACTAGTTTCTGCCATTGTGTTGCTAATCACTAAAGTTGTTAGCAAGATTATGATAGCAACAATAAGCAGAGGTTTCATTTTTTTCCACATGTCTTACACTCCTATCTATCTTTCATACTTCCATTTATATAGGATGAATAAGTCAGGAATATGTCAAAATCTAGCGACGGTTACTTAAATTAAAGAAGATGCAGTGTTTGAAAAAGCCATTTTTCCAGATAACGTATAAAAAAATTGCTTGACATTTTCCTGACACATTCGCCTTTTAAACTAGTCAATGTTCATAGGGACCAACTATCCTAAAAGAACTTTTTACACATAAGTTTCCACAAAATGATAAAGAAGGAGGGATAAACATGCCAATTCAAACCTCATTTAATCCAAATGGTCGAAATGAGCTGAAGCATGCTGTTTCAGTGGCAGAATATCAAGTATTACGTAGTAAACTTCTGCACTTTATGAAAAGAGATCCAAACGCAGGTTCAAATGGCCGTTATGTCATACGTTCCACTTATTTTGATAACTTTGATAATAGGATTTTGACCGAAAAGAAAGAAGGCTATCTAAATCGTGATAAATACCGCGTTCGTACATACGGGAATCATGATTGCATAATTAATCTTGAACGTAAAAGCAAGCGAAACAACTTAACATTTAAAACAAAATGCCACATAACGCACAAGGAATATGAAGAAATGCGAGTTGGTAACATTCTTTGGATGGAAGAAGACGAACGCGATCTAATCCGTGATTTATTTTCAGAAATGAAATATCGTCAATTAAAACCGATTACCGTTGTTGATTATGAACGAGAAGCCTTTATTTACCCTTTTGGGAATGTTCGTGTCACGTTTGATTTGAAGGTAAAATCAAGCTTGCAAAATACAGATATGTTTCATAAACATTTACCAATGGTTGATGTGCTAGAGACGAATCTAGTTATTTTAGAAGTAAAATATGACAAATACCTACCGGATGTGATTACCCATTTACTACAGTTTTCAGATACAAGACAAGAGGCGTATTCAAAATATCAATTGAGTCGCATGTATGGATAAATACATAAAAAATGATAGGAGATTAGAATATGGATACAAACACAACAAACTTTTCAGATATTTTTAAATCTAGCTTTTTAGAAACGTCCGGGTCATTCTCTATTGTAGATTCACTGCTTGGACTAGCGGTAGCATTTTTAATCGGATTGTATATATACGCAATATATAAGAAAACATTTAATGGGGTTATTTACTCCCACTCGTTTAACATTTCATTAATCATTATGACAATGACCACATCTTTAGTCATTATGGGAATCAGCCAAAACATAGTGTTATCACTAGGTATGGTTGGCGCGTTATCAATTGTTCGTTTTCGTACACCAATTAAAGATCCAATAGATTTAGTTTACTTATTCTGGTCAGTCATTACAGGTATCCTAAGTGGTGCTGGTTTTCTTTTGTTAGCTATCATCGGAGCAATCGTGATCGGTCTTGTAATTGTTTTATTCGCAAACAAAATAAAGGTGGAAAATCCATACCTATTGGTAATTAAGTTTGATA
The DNA here is from genome assembly GCF_900187325.1 of Virgibacillus ndiopensis. Lineage (GTDB taxonomy): Bacteria > Bacillota > Bacilli > Bacillales > Amphibacillaceae > Virgibacillus_E > Virgibacillus_E ndiopensis. Next base: position 356,279 of record NZ_FZMZ01000004.1, read on the forward strand.
AAAACCTAGTAGGCAAAGAAATTCAACAAATCATCCAAGAAAGAACAAAGAAATTTGCATTAAAATCAAAATCGGTTATCCAAAATCATCAAACGGAAGTAACTTATGAGATTCGCGTAAAAGAAAATGATTCAAGTATTACATCAGAAATTTCAACTATCAAAGGCGTGCAGTCTGCAGTGATGCTAAGCTACGATGGAAACTTTACAGCGTAAAGAGGAAAGTAGATTTGAATTATCGAATCTACTTTCTAAACATATCGTTGTATCAATAAGCATACGTTAAAAAGGATGAATAATAGATGAATAACAGGGTTAATATTTTTTGCCTTTTATTGTTTAGTGTTGTTTTCATTATTAGTGGTTGTAGTAGCGATACGAAAACAAGTGAATCAGAAACTGATGAGCTTGTACGTAGGCTAGTTACTTATAACAGTGAAGATAGTTACACTGCTTGGAATGATGAGGACGTCACTTACATTAATTTAAATGAAACAAGCACAACTGCGGATGGAAACGATGGCGTTATTGTAGATGATAACCAAATAGCCATCCGAACTACAGGAACGTATGTTGTAGAAGGAACATTGGAAGATGGACAAATTCTTGTAGATGCTGAAGATGATGGTACCGTTCGAATTGTTTTAAATGGTGCATCGATTCACTCTTCAACGAGTGCACCAATCTATGTGAAACAAGCGAATAAAATGGTGATTTCTCTCGAAAAAAATACAGAGAATGTGGTTTCTGATGCAACAGAATACGTTTTTGAAGAAGAAGAAACAGATGAGCCAGAAGCTGCTATTTTTAGTAAAGATGATTTAACGATCAACGGTTCTGGAACATTGACAGTAAACGGAAATTATAATGATGGCATTACAAGTCGAGATGACTTAAAAATTGCTGGAGGTATTATCGAAGTTACATCGGTTGATGATGGGATTGTTGGTAGGGACTTATTGGCTATGAAAGGTGCAACGGTATCTGTAACAGCAACTGGTGACGGAGTAAAAGCCTCCAATGATGAAGATGAATCGAAAGGAAACATCGTTTTAGAAAGTGGCACTTTGAAAGTCAAGGCGGAAGGTGATGGAGTTCAGGCTGAAAAGACAGTGGCTGCGGCAGGTGGGAAATACTCCATTGTGTCTGGTGGCGGTAGCCCAGAAACGATTGAGAGTACTGATGAATTAGGTAGAACTGGTAAGGGCCAGTTTAATCCTGGTGATACTGAAGAAGGAACAGAAGGTATGCCACAAATGCCAAATGGCGACGAACCATCTGCAGGAACAGAAGGTATGCCGCAAATGCCAAATGACGAACCGCCCGAAGAAACAGAAGATATGCCGCAAATACCAAATGGCAACGAACCGCCTGAAGAAACAGAATCAGAAGATACGATCAGTACAAAAGGTATTAAAGCAGGTACAGAACTTATTATTGCAGGTGGAACATTTTCAATTGACTCGCTTGATGATGGACTTCATAGTGACCAAAATTTAACTATTTCTGGTGGCAAAATCAATATATCTACTGGTGACGATGCTATTCACGGAGATGAAGATCTAGCGATTAATGGTGGCACAATAGCTATTAAAAAAAGTCTAGAAGGTATTGAAGGTGTTAATGTTACGATTGCTGACGGTACGATCCACATCAATGCTGAAGATGATGGTGTCAACGTTAATAGTGGTAGCAGTGACTTCGGAAAACCTGGTATGAATGGTACCAAAGCTCCTAACGCTAATAAAACAACTGAAGAAACAGCAGACCAAGGTAAATTATTAATCGAAGGCGGCTACTTATACGTTAATGCAAATGGGGATGGATTAGATTCAAATACTTCTATAAAAATGACTGATGGGACGGTTATTGTTTATGGTCCAACCTCGTCTGGGAATGGGGCTCTAGATTACGATCAGTCGTTTCATATCGAAGGCGGTATTTTAGTTGCAGCAGGCAGCAGTGGCATGGCACAGGGAATTTCAGATACTTCGCCTCAGCATGCTGTTATGATGACATTCGCTGAAATGCAAAAAGCCGGGACTACTGTATATATGGAAGATAGAAATGGTAAACAAGTATTTGCTATCGCTCCTGAAAAATCCTATCAAACCATAATAATAAGCACACCAGATCTTGCCAATGAACAAACATATACCTTAAATTCAGGCGGTGTGTTGACCGGAAAAAATAAAGACGGATTGTACGAAGCAGCAGAATATGAGGATGACTCACCATCTGTAGAATTTACATTATCCGATATGATGACATACTTAGATGAATCTGGTGTAACAGAAGCACCGTCAAATAGTATGTTTGGCGGGCGCGGTCACAACGGCATGGAAGGCGTAGAACGATTTAACACTGATCAAAAAAAGAAAACTGAAGAAGACAAAGTAATCAATAATTATATAAAATAGTAGTACAAATGAAAGTTTGTACTACTATTCCTTTAATACACGCATCAATCCATACCTTTTTTTGCGCTTCCACTGCCTTGTTTTAGAAATATGATCCTTACCAAACTCTTATTGGAGGAGTATATATTGAGTAAAGTTTTTAAGGAACACTACTTGTAATGATTAGAATATGCCAAGTTCAAGTTGGTGGCTATTTTCATCAAGCTTTCACATTCCTATTATATTATCTAATTAAAACTATCAGTGATCTATAAGTTTCAAATGATTGTATTGTTTGTTCAATTGTTTGACCTAATACACTGTGTAATGAAACACATTGCATCAATTCTTTTACTGTTCCATTACTATTTCCTCTTTTAAACTAACATTGTGCTAGTTTAAAATATCAAACCAAATTTTTACTGCTGTCCCTGAAATCAATATCCCCAAGATCCATTGGAGGTAATTCGTATTTACCTTCTTCCCTCTAGTTGCACCTAATGGAGATGCGATTAAACTCGCAACGATCATGATCGCTGCTGGTATAAATAATACTTGACCTGTCATTATTTTACTCGATGTGGCACCCATAGACGAGATAAATGTAATGGCCAAAGACGAAGCAATTGTTATTCTCGTTGGTATCTTCAACACAACCAGCATAATAGGAACTAACAGAAACGCACCCCCAGCACCCACAATGCCGGCACCAATTCCAACAATTAGTGCAAGTAGTGATGCAATCCATTTATTAAAATTAACGGTATCAAATGATGTTTCATCGCCACCTTTTTTAGGCATGAACATCATGATTACGGCAAGTAAAGCCAATACACCATATATCACATTTACGCCTTCTTCAGACATATAAGAGGAAAATAATCCTCCTGCAAAACTACCGATTAATACACTTATGCCCATGTAGCCAATAAGGCTTTTATTTAAATATCCTCCTTTTCGATATGCCCAGACTCCACCTATTGTTGCAAATAGCACTTGAATAGCTGTAATACCCGAAACTTCATATACACTAAAATTGGCAATTCCTAAGGCAGCAGGGATATATAACAGCATCGGATAATTAATAATTGCCCCGCCAATCCCAACCATGCCAGATATAAATGATCCAACAAAACCAATTAAAAAAATAGAAATAATAAAAACAAAACTAATTTCCATATAATTCCCCCTTAACAAGAGGGGACCCAAAGCAAATGGGCCACCTTTATGCCTTTTTTATCCAAAACTTGAGTACACCGTCTTCTTCCGTATTTTCAAGGATTTCATGACCGCCAGATTTTGCCCATGCAGTAAGGTCATTTTTAGCCCCTTTATCTGTCGCATGAACCTCCAAAACGTCACCAGAATTAATTTCATTCATTCCTTTTTTCGTTTTAACGATTGGCATTGGACATGCTAATCCCTTTGCATCTAATACTTTTGTTGCTTCCATTATTTCTCCTCCTCTAATTATCCTTCAACCGCACAACGGTTAGGACCTGTTTCCATTTCTTTTTGTTTATCTGTATCAGGTGTAATTTTTCCCATATTTGTTTTACGAATATCTTCATATGCATTAGGTTGTGGTGGAAGATTTTCGGTTACCATTTTTCTAAATTCATTTTCATCTTCTACTTGTAAACCTGAATTTCGCCCGTAAAGATCGCCTAAACGAGCCGATACTTTACCACCCTTACCTAGTTCTTCTGCAAATGAATAATGTGCAGGTAGCACCATTAAATCTTCAGATAACTCTTTATATCGAGAGTAGAGCGTATTACGAAGGTCTCCTACCCAATCTTCTACTAATCCAGCTAAGTCTGGGCGACCGATTGACTTAACAAAAAGAATATCGCCGGTCAGTAAATACGTATCATCGACAATAAATGACGTGCTTCCAATAGTGTGCCCCGGCGAATACACAGGTTGTACTTGTACGGAAGTATTTCCTACGATAATGTCCTTACCATCTTCAAGTGGTGTATAATCAAACGTCACTTCTGTAGCGTCTTTTGGTGGCAAGTAATACTCTCCCTCAACTTTTTCTGCTAATTTGCGTCCACCAGAAATGTGGTCGGCATGTAAATGGGTGTCAATGACATGTTTGATTTGAGCACCTTGTTCCTTAGAAAAGTCTTCATAAATGTCAATCATACGGTTGGCATCCACAATTGCGGCTTCTCCGTTTGATACGATAAAGTAGGAAAGGCAACCTTTACCAAGACGAACAAACTGATAAAGACTTCCTCCGTCACTCAAATCTCCAATTTTTACAGGTTCTAAGTGTTCACTCCATGCTTTCATGCCACCTTCTAGACTATAAACATTGGTATAACCTGCTTCCTCAATGAAATCAGCGATCATTTCCGATGAACCGCCTTTTGCACAAACAACAATAATTTCCTGATCCTTTTGTAATTTGTCGGCTATTGGATCAATACCATCCAATAAGTTAAAGTAAGGCTCATTAATTACTTCAACTTTTTCACCCTCAATTTTCCAATTATCGAATTCGTCTGTATTTCGCACATCCAAAATTAGTGTTTCTTCGTGATTAATTACCTTTTTTGCCAACTTTTTCGTTGTAATTGTTTTAGACATCATTTCCCTCCTAAATTAAAATGTTAATGTGATATTGGCATCTTTTGCATACTCAATGAATGTGGCTGCCCCGCCAACTTCAATTCCGTTAATAAAAGCATCTTTCTCTAAATTCATGAGATCCATAGTCATTTGACAGCCAATTAATTTAATCCCCAATTCTTGTGCTATGCCCACTAGTTCTTCAATAGATGGAACGTTTGTTTGCTTAAATCCTTCCTGAAAATGCTCTTTTCCTTCTGGTAGCGGAAGATTTTTGTGTGCTTCCTTGTGAATTAAATTCAATCCTTCGAATGTGAAGAAAATTCCTACCTCCGCATCAGACGCTGCTGCCGCTGTTGCTACGTTAAATACCTTATACGCATCAAATAGAGTTCCGTTTGCTGCAATAATTGCTACTTTTGTGTTTGCCATTTTAAATTCCTCCAAATGTGTTTAATAGTTTTTAATTATTTTTTTCAGTTGGGCCTTCCCATTTTGTCATACCGGGTATTACATTTTTTACATTTTCAAAGCCCTTTTCAGTTAACTTTTGTGCGGCTAAATCACTGCGATTGCCTGTACGGCAAATGACATGAATTTCTTTGTCTTCATCAATTTCTGAAAACCTTTCTTCCAATTCCCCAAGGGGTATATTTACCGCACCAGTTATATGGCCAAATGCAAATTCAGCAGATTCTCGAACATCAAGTATGGTGATGGATTCTTCTCCGTTTATTTTGCTTCGCAGTTCTTCTAAGTTAATTACATCCTCATGTTTTGTCTCTTCCTTTGTTTCCTCATCTGTTGCTTTTCGTAAATAATGTTTTAGTACATTATCTTCTTCTATTGTCCCAAGGTACTGGTGCCCAGTACTACCTGCCCATGCCCTGATATCTGCAGTTGAACCCTTATCAGTCGCTTGAACTTCGATTACCTGACCGGGTTGTAGTTTCGTTATTGCTTTTTTGGTTTTGACGATCGGCATTGGACACGCTAACCCCTTTGCGTCTAGCGTTTCATTTGCTGTAATGTTCATTTAAGCTCCTCCTTTATTTCTCTACTTCATCTTCCCGGACGTCAATAATGGTTATGTTATCTCCGTTTTTTAATTTCTTTGCTAGTTCTCTCGCTGTTATTTCCTTCATTACTTTTCCCCTCCAAATTGTTCATTTTTCTCTTCTCTTTTAGACATTTTAAATACCGATATGGGTATTTAAAACAGCAAAAAATAAATTAATAAATCCACATTTATCTTCCACAACATTTTATACATATAGGGGTAGGGGTATTTATGTTTGCTAAAAAAATTGGGTTAACTACTTTTACTTAACCCACATTTTATAATAAAAGCTTAAAAATATATTATCAACAAAACCTTCTTATCTACTTCTAACAAGTAAATTAACAGCTTCTTTAATCAGGTCTTCAGAGTTTCTGCCGTTTTCCTTTTCGTCACGAATACATTGTTCTAAATTTTTACTAACAATTAACGCAGCAGTACGATCGATAGCACTTCTGACTGCCGACATTTGCGTCACAACATCCCTACAATCTTTTTCTTCCTCCATCATTTTTAATAATCCTCTAACTTGTCCTTCAACACGTTTTACTCTATTTTTAGTTTGGGGATCGTATTTCATATAAACACCTACCTTTTCCTTCATCTATAATTAGAAAATATACCAGTTATCACCATTCTTTAGAGGCTGCAACAAACTCATACTACGTTTGCAAAAATGAACATTCTACTGATGAAAAATAAACGAATAAGAAAATTAATTTTTATCATAGTACTTATGATCTTGAAAAAGAATGCAAATACACAATATACCCATCTAGGTATGTTTGTCAACTTCTGTGGCTATGAAAATAAGCATCAAGGGAAATTGGAATCAATTTAAAGATTTCTTCTTTGTTTTCCAACCAATTTATGTTTTGTAATCTGTTATTTCGTTATTCCATTTCTTTACATTATTGAATATAATAGACTTGATTAACTAAATAAGAGGATGTGGAATAGAAAAAATGCTGTATAAGTCGCGTACAAAATCAAATGAATTAAAAATTCTAGAACTATTAAACAACCGAATGAAGTTAGATAACAAGGACAAACAACACCTTTTGAATCTAAAAAAAGGTTATGAAGGAGAAGTGATTTTTGATAGCTTAACTGAACAACTACAGTGTGAATGCTTGATATTAAATGATTTGTTACTAGAAGTAAATAGTACCACCTTTCAAATTGATTCCCTATTTATTGTGCAAGGTAGGATCTACTTTTATGAAGTTAAAAACTTTGAAGGAGATTACTATTACGAGTCTAATAAACTATACAAAAAGCCTAAATTTGAAATTGTTAATCCACTTGACCAACTTAGTAGAAGTGAATCCTTACTTCGACAACTACTTTTCAACCTCGGTTTTAACCTTCCAATTGAATCTCTCATAGTTTTCATCAATCCCAATTTCACTTTATATCAAGCTCCTTTAAATAAACCAATTCTTTTCCTTGGCCAAGTTAAAAGACATCTAAATAATTTAAATACAACCCCTTCAAAATTAACAATAAAACACAAAAAAATTGCAGAACAATTATTTTTATTGCATAAATCTGATTCTCCATATAAACAGATACCTCCCTACAATTATGAACAGCTACGAAAAGGAATTATTTGCCCAAAGTGCCAATCACTTTACCAATCTGTTGAAAAAAGAAAGTGCATTTGTCAATACTGTGGACAAGCCGAATCAGTTGTAGACGCTGTTCTTAGAAATACTAAGGAATTTAAGCTTTTATTCCCAAATGAAAAGATCACGACGAATAAAATTCATGATTGGTGCCAGGTGGTACAATCGAAAGAAAGGATTAGAAAAGTTTTGAAAAGCAATTTTAAAATTGTGGGGGTTCATCAATGGTCCCACTATGAATAAATTATTTATTGTTGGCAAATTTAGATGCCTCTGTCCTCATGATTTAAATTAAGTGCTTTTTATTGGTTCTAATTCTTTAATTTGCTCTTCACGGCATTGATGAAGAGCTTTTCTTCGGTTTTATCGCTTTAATTTGTTCTTCATGGCATCTATGAAGAGCTGTTCTTCGGTTTTATCGCTTTAATTTGTTCTTCATGGCATCTATGAAGGGCTGTTTCTTCGGTTTTATCGCTTTAATTTGTTCTTCATGGCATCTATGAAGGGCTGTTCTTCGGTTTTATCGCTTTAATTTGTTCTTCATGCATCTATGAAGAGCTGTTCTTCGGTTTTATCGCTTTAATTTGTTCTTCACAGCATTGATGAAGAGCTTTTCTTTGGTTCTACCGCTTTAATTTGCTCTTCATGGCATCTATGAAGGGCTGTTCTTCGGTTCTACCACTTTAATTTGTTCTTCATGGCATCTATGAATAGCCTCTCTTCGATTCTATCGCTTTAATTTGCTCTTCACGGCATCAAATGTAGAGCAAATTAAAGTTCACTTCTTGCATTTCAACACTAAACTATATATAATAAAAAAAAATCAATATCATTAGCAATGAAAAAGGCGTAGTACAATTGCCCTCTGGTTTCAAGAGAGCTTGTGGATGGTGAAAACAAGTACCAAGGTAAATTGGAATTGGGCTTTGGAGCTAATTTAACATTTAAAGTGATTCTGCACTAGTAGGATAATTAGGGTGGCAACGCGGTTCATTCGTCCCTTTTTGATGGGATTAATGGGCTTTTTTTAATGTTGAAAAATGTTATTAAATGTAAACGGAGTGATAAAGATGAAAACAATTTTTTCAGGAATTCAACCAAGTGGAACGTTAACAATCGGAAACTACATCGGTGCAATGCAGCAATTTGTAAAGCTACAGAATGATCATCACTGTTACTTTTGTATAGTTGATGAACATGCGATTACTGTCTCGCAAGATAGATTGAAGCTAAGACATAATATTCGTTCGCTTGCAGCTTTATATCTGGCTTCTGGAATTGATCCGGAAAAATCAACATTGTTTATTCAATCAGAGGTCTCTGCACACACACAGCTAGGGTGGATGCTTCAATCAATCAGTTATATGGGTGAACTCGAACGAATGACTCAATTTAAGGATAAATCTGCTGGAAAAGAAGCGGTGTCATCATCATTATTGACCTATCCACCACTTATGGCCGCTGATATTTTGCTATACAATACAGATATTGTGCCTGTCGGCGAAGATCAGAAACAGCATCTTGAGCTGACAAGAAATTTAGCACAACGGTTCAACAATAAGTTCAACGACATTTTCACTATTCCTGAGGTACAAATCTCTGAAGTAGGAGCACGCATCATGTCCTTACAAGAGCCAACTAAAAAAATGAGCAAGTCTGATGAAAATGAAAAAGCATTTATTTCGATGTTAGATGAACCGAAGAAAATCGAGAAGAAAATCAAAAGTGCTGTTACGGATTCAGAAGGTGTCGTTAAATTCGATAAAGAAAACAAACCTGGTGTTTCTAACCTATTAACCATTTACGCAAGTTGTACTGGGGAGTCCATTGAGGCAATTGAAGTAAAGTTTGAAGGCAAAGGTTATGGTGAATTCAAACAAGGAGTTGCCAACGCTGTAATTGATGTATTAGCTCCAATCCAAGAAAAATACAACGCTCTAATTGAATCTGAAGCATTGGATGAAATCCTTGATAACGGTGCAGATCGAGCTGCTAAGACCGCAAACAAAACATTGGCAAAAGCTAAAAAGGCCATGGGTTTAGGTAGAGTTAAACGAAAAAAGTAAAATAAAAAATCAGTGAGACCTTTCTCACTGATTTTTTGTTTTGGCGTTTTATAAACGTTTTCGCTATTTGATTAGAGAAATACTGTCAATAGGAAAATAAATCCTTACCAGTTTAAAAAAGCCTTTATTTAAGTTTTGACGTATCTTGTTCTTGTGTATTCTCAAGTTCCCACATTTTTTCAAGGAAAGGCTGTCCCTTGATTAATTTTGCACATAAATCCTCATGTGCTTTGCTCCAACCATGCTTTACCCCCTGATATAATGCTTGCCAAACTTTTTCCTCATCCATAAATCGTATATATGGGTATTCTTTTGGGTTCCATTCTGTTAACCAATATCGTAGTTCCTCAAGGTTATTCGTCGTATGTAATTGATCAAGTGCCATCATGAGTAACTGCTTTAATTGACGTTCTCTTCTCGTTAATCCGACAACGAGTTCCGGTGGCATAGATAGCATATGGTATTCTTTTTTACTAAGACTCTCATCAAATTTAAACAATTGAGGTTTTGTACCATCAATCATATCAAACACTAATTGTTCCTGTCGTGGAATCAACCTGCTTTTTCGAATTGGAATTTGGTATCCAATCGTATCAATAGCAATAATGTCGTTTCCATCTGTCACAACACAAGCATAGTCTAAAACCGTACGTTCTTGTCCCTTTCTAACATATGCGCGTTTATAAATAGCATCAAGCATTGGTTTAGGTAAGTCATGCATATCATTTTCAATATAATTGTACAAACTATCGTTTATGTAAAGTAGTGGAACCTGATCTAACAGTTCAATCCCATCATCTTTACGCCACTCATGAAAAAAACATACGTTGTACCCGTTCTCTTCTCCTTCAAACCAATTCACCCAAACATCGTGTAAATATAACATATACAACCCTCACTTTTTTTGAATGAAATCATTTAAAATACATTATGACCATCATTAAAAAAATTATTCTAAGAGAAACTTAATTTAAGAGTTGTTTGGGTAACTATAAAGCGCCACTGCTATAATCAGGAAACCAATTGGTAAAAAATAACACTCGGGTCTTCCTAAAACAAAGACAAGGTAATCTCCCCAGCCTAGACCTGCCGGTAAGAAATTTGTATATGCAATAAGTGTCACTCCACCAGTGACAGCTAGTCCAAATCCTAGCAAAAATAAAAAAATAGAAAACATTATCCATTCACCTCGTGCTTGTCCATGCCTTTTGTTCATTTTATGCTTGGAGGAGTGAATACATGATTAATTTATACAATGTAGACAGATTCTTATTAAGTTGTTGAGGGATTTGAGTGAATATCAACCGCTTTGCTTGCTTATTAACTAAATGGTTAAGTAAATCATCCGCTTTTGACATCAACAAAAAAGACTATCTCGTCCGGGTAAATAAACACCCTTGAGATAGTCTCTATACACAAAAAACTTAGTTAAACTTTTTAAATATCAATGCAACATTATGTCCACCAAACCCAAGTGAATTGCTCATCACTACATTTACATCTTGTTTACGAGCTTCATTTGGTACATAATCCAAGTCACATTCAGGATCTGGTGTTTCATAGTTTGTTGTGGCTGGAATAATACCGTCTTCAATGGATTTTAATGCAATCACTGATTCAATTCCACCAGCAGCACCTAGCAAATGCCCTGTCATCGATTTTGTTGAAGAAATCGCGACATCTCGTGCATATTCGTTAAATACTGTCTTTATTGCTTGTGTTTCAAATTTATCGTTTAAGTTTGTGCTTGTTCCATGTGCGTTAATGTAATCAATATCTGATGGGGTCATCTCAGCATCATTCAACGCCTGTTGCATGGCTCTAGCTGCACCTTCTCCATCTAATGCTGGTGCAGTAATATGATATGCATCTCCAGTTGCACCATAACCAACAATTTCACCATAAATTTTAGCACCACGTTTTTGTGCTGATTCAAGTGTTTCCAAGATGATAATTCCCGCACCTTCACCCATAACAAAGCCATCACGGTTCTGGTCGAATGGTCTGCTTGCTTTTGATGGATCTTCATTTAATGACAATGCCTTTGCAGAACTAAATCCGGCAAATGCCATATTAGAAATTGGTGCTTCCGTTCCACCTGTAATCATATAGTCAGCACCACCGCGCTGGATCACTTTAAATGCATCACCTATTGAATTGGCACCTGACGCACAGGCGGTTGTTGAGCATGAATTAATTCCTTTTGCACCTAGCTGAATAGAAACTTGACCTGCAGCCATGTCTGGAATCATCATTGGAACAAAAAATGGACTGACTTTACGCGGACCTTTTTCTAATAATTTCGTATGTTGATCCTCCCATGTTTGCATTCCACCAATTCCTGAACCAATCCAAACACCAACACGATTAGCAATATCCTCGTTAATTGTAAGGTTGGCATCTTCAACAGCCATTTTTGCTGCTGCAACTGCATACTGTGTGAACGGATCCATTTTTCTTGCATCTTTTTTGTCCATATACTTTGTTGGATCAAAATCTTTTATTTCTGCAGCAACTTTAGCAGGAAAATCATCTTTATTCACTTTTGTGACAAAGTCAATTCCTGAATTTCCAGCTACGATATTACTCCATGTAGACTGTACATCATTTCCTAATGGAGAAACTGCCCCAAGGCCAGTGACAACAACTCTTCTTGCTTCCATTGGTACTCCTCCTAATCATTCTTGTCTAGTAGCATTATTTTCCCCAGCGTAATGCAACCGCACCCCATGTTAAACCGCCGCCGAAACCGACTAAAACAAGTAAATCATTATCTTTAATTTTACCATTTTTAACATCCTCTGATAAAGCAATTGGTATAGATGCAGCGGATGTATTTCCATATCTTGTTATTGATTTTGCCATTTTATCTTCAGAAATCCCCAAACGTTCTCGAGCAGCTTCCATAATACGAATGTTAGCTTGGTGTGGGATAAGATAATCTACTTCATCTTTGTTCAATCCAATTTTTTCAATAACACTTACAGCTGACTTAGGCATTTGTCTAACAGCAAATTTGAAAACTTCGCGACCATTTTGAATAAGATGTTGTTTCTCATCCTGATATAAATGTTTTCCACCCGCTCCATTTGCTCCTAATTCAAACGATAAAATTCCTTTTCCCTCAGAGACATTGCCGATAATAGCTGCACCTGCACCGTCACCAAAAAGGACACACGTATTGCGGTCTTCCCAATCGGTAATTTTTGAAAGTTTTTCAACACCAACTACTAAAATGTGTTTATACACGTTTGTATCAATAAATTGCTTAGCAGTGATTATTCCGTACATAAATCCAGAGCATGCGGCGCCAATATCCATTGCTGCAGCATTTACAGCACCTAAATGATCTTGTATTCGACATGCTACAGATGGAAATGGTGAATCAGGAGTAACAGTTGCTACTAAGATTAAATCGATCTCTTCCGCTTTTATATCCGCTTCGTTTAACGCTTCTTGAGCGGCAAAGAATGCCATATCTGATGTATCAACATCGTCATTAGCGATCCTGCGTTCTTCGATACCTGTTCTTGTTCTGATCCATTCATCACTTGTCTCAACTATCTTTTCCATATCTTTATTTGTAACCACATTGGACGGGACATAGTGACCTGTTCCTAAAATACCCACACTCATATTTTCATCCCCTTATGGACTTTTGTTTTGATATCAATTCTTATGACTTGGTACTAATTTTAATGCATTCTTATCCTAGTTGCAAGAAAAACAAATAAAAAGTAATAAAATCAAACCAGGTACTTAACGACTACCAAAAACTATTCCTCTATTTCATTAGGCAATAATCCCGTATCAATATAATCCTCTATTGCTTCATTAATTTCATCACGAAGATCTTCAGGAACCTCTGGACTATACTCCCCTAAAGTGATAACGTCATCTTGAAAATCGAACGTCAATATGTCTCCATTTAATTCGTTATCGTTGAATTTTTCCGCAACAAGCTCGTACAATTTATCAACATGCTGAACGGTACTCGTTAGGACAGTTGATTCAGCAATATCCGATTGGTCTGAAACATAACCAATTGCATAAATTCCATCCTTACTTGCTTGTTTAATAATATCCACACTATAGGAATCTCCCGATGGATAGATAACATCAATACCATTGTCTAGCATCGCCTTATACATTTCCATTGCAGTACTTTTGTCACTCCAGTTATTAACATATTGAATATGTACCTCTGCAGCAGGATTACGATACTTTACACCCTCATAAAACCCTTCAATTTCTGGTTGCCATTCATAAGCAGCAATAATCCCAACCTGATTCGTTTTTGTCATCGCTCCCGCTATCATTCCACCAAAAAAACCCATAGCATGAGAATTAAAATTTAAACTGGTAACATTTTTGGCCGAATATCCACCATTAAAATAAACAAATTGTACATCTGGGTAAGCCTCCGAAATATCCACGAAGTATTTTCCATACGTACTACTATGCCCAAATATCAGATTTACCCCATTATTTACAAACTCGTCCACTGCATCTGTAACATCCTGTTGTGTTTTAATTCCTTCTTTAAAATATACATCAACATCAAATTCTTCACTAATAGATAATAGGCCCTTGTACCCTTTTTTGCCCCATGATTGATCATGGATTGAGTCCTCAACGAGCATCCCTACTTTTTGAATTTTATCCTGTTCAAAATAGCTACCGCAGCCTGATAGTAGAATGAATTCAAATGCTATTAAAGAAAGGATGAATAGCTTTTTCAACATGTGCACTCCTAACCATGAACATTGATATAACAACAATTATTTCTTATATTGTATCGTTTTACCACTTTTACGTAAATGAAATATAACATTACATTTATATTACACTATAAAGCTTTCTAAACTTATTATAATGCGATTGAACTACTTTTAAGTTTTCTTGTATAGGTTTATTGTCACGAACGTAGATTGATTTTTTAGGATTATCCCCATTCATTTTTTTATTTACTGAAGATTTTATTTCAAGAGCTTGTGAAAGATAATCCGATTTTGACACCTGCAACAAACATTGAATGAAATCGTCAATATAAATAGCTTCTGACAAAAATTGTTCTGAGTCAAATCGGATGAAATCATTTTTATAATAAAAACCTTCTTCATTCATTTCCATCCATTCTCCAAAGAGTAATGGTAATTTAATTGTCACGATGCTCGATTCCTGTTCATTTGTAATAGTATCATAACTTAATTGGATTGTGCGTTTCGAGTTAAACGTTTGTTTTGGCAAGGAGGCATCGACTAAAACAGTTGTTTCATATTGTTGCTCACTTAGCTTGTTTGGATTTAATGAGAATAAATCGTTCCTCCCAAAGAACATGGATAAAACTTCTTTTTTTTCGGAAGAGATTTCATCAAAACCAACAACATGGCACCCTTGATTTAATAAATGTTTGACGAGATGAAAACCTACCCACTGAAAACAATTTGTTACGATATAAGTCATGTTTATCCCCCTCCTCATACCTATCCCACATGAACAGTATGCTCCCATAAAAAAGACCTTCTTAGGAAGTTTCACTTTATTACATCTTATTCATCGTATGTAAGAAATACTTTTATTTTTTGTACTGATTTGGTAAACTAAAATTAAGATTGTTATAAAAATGAGGTGTTATAGATGCGGTTCATTTGGACTTTAATTTGGGCTTTGTTAATCAGCGGCGTTATATCTTATGTACTAACCAGTATGGGTGGTACTAATTTCAACGTTATGTCCACTGTAACCTTAGCAATTATCATGGCAATAGCTGTGTATATTTTAGGTGAAGGTATCATTAAACGGGAAAAAGAATAACAATACGATTTTATGGGGTCTGTCCCCAAACATTAACGAGAATGTTAATGTTTTAAGGACAGGCCCCTTACCACGTTAATAACGGTTAGATTCTTAATACCATGGCAATATACTTAATGCGGTCAGGGCAGCAAGTGGTAAAACAAGTCGCCTAAATCTTCTTGGAGGATAACCGTATCCAAATCCAGGGTATCCATATCCGTACCCTGGATATCCATAACCAAATTGGCGGTCGTCGTAACCATGATTAAAATTACCTTGTGTATGTTCATGTTGTTCTATTGGAATTGCAAGATATACATATTCGTCATCCAATCCAGTAACAATGCCGTCTAATTTGGTACCGTCCGTCATTTCAGCAAGTACATAAGAATGCATATGTTCTTTACACATTTCGTATATATGATGATAATTCTGATTCATTTTCATTTTTTATAACCTCCTCACCAACTAGACTATTCAACTATATATAGGTTGGTGACTCGTGTTGCTAAATGAAAATAGACATTTCGGGGGTGTTACATTGGAAAATCTTACAGAGCTTTGGCTATTAATTAAATATACAATATTAGGTATCTTTCAAGGATTTACGGAGCCTATTCCGATTTCTTCAAGTGGTCATTTAGTCATTTTACGTGAATTGTTTAACATTGATATTAAGGGACTTTCCTTTGAAATTCTTGTTAATTTTGGTTCACTAATTGCAGTATTAGTTATTTATCGTAAAGACATTATTCGCTTAACAACAAATTTTTTCCGTTTTATTTTCTCCAAAGATGAAGCAGCAAAAGCAGATTTTCAATTTATTATATTTTTAGTAATTGCTACAATACCAACTGGAATCATCGGGGTGTTGTTTGAAGATTATATTTCAAGCAAGCTCAGCACTGTTGCTGTAGTTGGTATAACACTCCTCATAACTGGTTTTGCGTTATGGATCATTCGAAACCTGCGTGGTAATAAAAATGATCGTGAAATTACAGTCAAAGATGCGATTATTGTTGGATTAGCACAATCCGTTGCATTAATTCCTGGCATAAGTCGCTCAGGCGCTACAATTGTTGCTGCAATGCTGATAGGGATGAAGCAGGAAACCGCTCTTAGATTTTCATTTCTACTCTATATCCCGGTAAGCCTTGGGATTACCGTAATGTCTGCTTCAGATATTATAAATGACAAGAACTTTGATGCGTTGATGATCCCCTATTTACTAGCATTTATGGCATCAGTGATCGCTTCTTATTTCGCATTAAAATGGTTTATCAACATTATGGCTAAGGGTAACTTAAAATACTTTGCGTTTTATTGTTTTATAGTAGGAATTCTTGTTATACTCTTCTTGTAAGGCAGTAGTGATTTTATCTACTGCTTTTTTTACTAGAATTGTCATTCCTTTAAAGGTGGTTTTTTAAATAATGCCTCTTAGACCTAAAATGTCCGATGAATTAAAAAATTTATTAAATTCAGTCGATCATATTAAGCCAATTAAAAAAGATACATTTTTATTTTCTGAAGGTGAAAGTGCTGATGAATTATATCTCGTTAAGTCTGGAAGGATTCAAATTGGAAAGGTATCTCCTGAAGGACGTGAGCTTACCTTAAGAATTTGCCATAAAGATGATATTGTTGGTGAACTTTCTTTGTACTCAGAAAATGTAAAATACATTTTAAATGCAAAAGTTATTCAGGACGGAGAAGTTGCCGTAATCAAAAAATCTGAATTAGAAAATGAGATGATTAATAATAGCTCCTTAGCTATTGAGTTCATGAAGATAATGAATGAATATTACCGTAGAGATCAAACAAAGTTTCGTGACCTTGTATTACATGGTAAAAAAGGTGCACTGTATTCTACGTTAATTCGTCTTTCAAACAGCTATGGAAAAAAACAAAATAACGGTGATATATTCATCGACATTGCCTTAAATAATCAGCAATTAGCAAATTTCGGTGGTACTACAAGGGAAAGTGTAAACCGCATGTTGAACGATTTAAAGCGTAACAACATCCTATCTATTAAAAATGGACATATCATTATTCATAATTTACAGTACTTGCGAAATGAAATAAATTGTGAAAATTGCCCAGTTGTGTTGTGCAGTATTCATTAATCTCACCACTAACGCTCCCTTCTATTTCACCAATATCGTTTTAGATTGTGCAATTATTGGGAATAGTGAACTATACACAATGTGACGGAGGGAACGTTATGGCTAAAATTTATGATAAAAAAAACTTTTTAGATATTCAAGTAGGTACTTATGAGGTTTCGTTTAACAAAAAGTATCGTTTCATCGCCTTGTTAAATGATTTTACACTTGGTCTATGGTTCCTTATTGGCAGTGTATTATTTCTCTATGAATCTACCCAAACGACTGGAACAATACTTTTTATCGTAGGGAGTGCCCAACTTCTAGCACGTCCAATTATAAAAATTATGCACGCCTTTTATTTCACGCGTGTTAATAAGTATGAAGCTTCTAGTGACTAAATTCTAGAAGCTTTATTACTTTTTTTCATCTTATTCTTCACTCGCATTGCTTTCGGTATATAGACACAATATGGTTCGCTTTCCATATAGTCCCCTGTTACGTTATAGGCTCTTGATCTTGATCCTCCACATACGAAGCGAAACTCACATACACCGCATTTACCTTTGTATTTATCCGGATCCCGTAAGTTTTGAAAAACCTCTGATTCACGGTAGATCGTTGCGAGGTCAGTTTGTCTTACATTCCCAGCCTTTATTGGTAATAACCCACTAGGAAATACATCTCCAATATGTGAAATAAAAACAAATCCATTACCGTCGTTAACCCCTTTAGGCGCACGACCCAGCCCATCAATTTGTCCAGTTTTGCCATTCATCAATGCATCCTCATAAAAAATATGATCCTTATCACTAATGCTCTTATGTTCACGCATTTTGTTTTGAATGACGACACGGCGATAATGCTGTGCTGCCGTTGTTTTAATATCAAATGGAACGCGTTTCGACAAGTCATACAACCACCTTAATACACGCTCATGCTCTACCGGTGAAATCATGTCAGATTCTTTACCACGACCTGTTGGAACAAGGAAAAACACACTCCACAATACACAATTTAAATTCTCAACCATTTCCGCTAATTCATCTAAATAGTCAACATTGTATTTAGAGATCACTGTATTGATTTGCAATGGCATTTCTAATTCATGTAAATAGTTAATTGCTTTCATCGTTAAATCAAAAGAACCAGATGTTCCTCGAAAATGGTCATGAATTTCTGCACAATGACCATCTATACTAAACGCCCATCTTGCTAACCCAACATCTTTCGCTTTTTGCATTGCTTCTTTTGTTACATTTGGAGTAGCAGATGGTGTCATGGAAACACGTACACCTTTTTTTATAGCATATTCTGCAATATCAAACACATCCGGTCGTTCTAACGGGTCTCCCCCGGTAAATACGAGCATTGGATTGTTCATTTCATAAATATCATCAATTAACTTTTTCCCTTCTGTAAACGTCAATTCCCGGGGATCACGATGATACTGGGCCTCAGCACGACAATGCAAACATTTTAAGGCACAGGCACGGGTTAACTCCCAAATAACAATAAACGGGTTTTCATTATAATCTTGTGGAAACATAGTAGACCTCCTAAAGGTAAAATTAATAGCTCGAGTTATAATTGTATAGATTTATAAACTCTTTGGATATGACATTCTTCACACATTGATCATTTTTTACATTAAAACAGATAGACCCTTGGGCATTAATCCAAGAGTCTATCTATATTTTTAATTATTTTTTACCTATTGCCACCCGCCAAAGTGAGGGGCCATTTTCGGTATATTCCCAAGTAAATGCATCTTCTCCTCTTTCTATCATCATTTGATAATGGAGTGGCTTTGGATCATGGTCATTTGAAAGTTCCATAAAATCGCCAGATTCTAATCCATCAAACACTTCAAAAATTTTTTGATGTCGATATCTTGGTTCGATTTCCGGTGCATGTATTTTTATTGCGTAATCAATTTTATTCATTTGTACAGCCTCCTAAATTTCCTTGAAAGTTTTAATTCCTCTCTATCATAAATGGTTCCTCCAAAAAAAGATGTGATCAAAAACATCACTAAACTATGATTTTTATCACGACATCAATAACTGTTCACAAATTCGTAAATGTCCTGGGGGTATATCGTGTTAAAATAAAATGGAATACTAAAAATGTACCTCTTTTTTTAAGCATGAAAGGAGCTTCATTATGAATTCACAATCCATTAAGAACCTGTTGCAAAAAGTACCATTATTTAAAGATTTGACAGATTATGAAATGGAACCGATTGTTGAATTAGCAAAATTTAGGATGTACCGCCATGGAACACATATTTTTATGCAAGGTGACCCCCTTACAAATGTTTATTTTATTCATGAAGGTAAGGTGAAAATATACAAAAGTGATTCACACGGAAGAGAACAAATCGTTAACTTCTTACAAACAGATGATATGTTTCCCCATGCTGGATTTTTCCGACAAGATAATTACCCGGCAAATGCATCCATATTGGAAGATGCTGTTTTAATTTATATACCGATTCATTCTTTTGAGGATTTTCTTTATACACATCCTGAAATTTGCGTGAAGCTCTTTCGTGTATTAGGTGATAAATTAGTTGACTTGCAAAAACGTCTGGAAGAAAAAATGTTATACAATACGTATGAGCAAATCATCATGCTTTTGTTACGTCTCAGCAAAGAATATGGGGTAAAATATGAAAATCAACAGACAAGAATTGCTACTCAATTTACTAATCGTCAGCTTGCAAATATGATTGGTTCCACTCGGGAAACAGTAAGTCGTACCGTATCACAATTGAAAAAACAAAATTTACTGAGGATCGACAGTTTGGGCTGCTTCATATTAGATACGGATGGAATGAAGAACGAGCTCTTTTAAAAAGGCTGTTTCTAGAGGGATTTTTGGGAACAGTGAGGCTTGCTGACGTCTGCGAAAAGCGTAGTGTATATTCAACAAAATAGTACTCTAAAAAAGTTATAAATGCTTAGATAATGAAACCCAAGCGTTAATTATACGGACTGTTCTTCCTTTGATCCTTCTTTAGAACGATGCACCAAGTACTGATAACCATAAATAATTATAGCGAAGCTCATATAGGATAAAAAGAGATGAACAGCTTTGACATTTTTCAGTTTATACACTTTAAACTTTTGAAATAACTTCGTTAGCGGTATAGCGAAGCTTGCATTCATGGCTGCATTTAGCAACAGATAACGAGTAAACTTACTAAAGGTAAAATGGAATATCCATATTGTTCCCACAAAGAAAGGGCCATAAACAAAAGATAAATCATTGAAGATCTTTGTAGCAAGATTGCCTTTGACAACCCAAAATTTATATTTTAATGAAAGTGCACACGTAATCAATACTAAAGCTGAAGTAAATATTGAAACCGGTAAATATTTGGTAATCACTTTTTTGGGTAAAAAGAACAAAGAAGACCACGATACTATGATTAGACTTATACGAATAATTGTTTGCAGCATAGGTTTAGTTTCCTCCCTTCTTCTTATAATCTGTATGTATTATAAAATTATTCCTAAGAAACTTTTACTATGGATTAGATTTCTAGTTTGTATGAACAAAGGAAGCAAAAAAGACCACTCCAAATTGGACATGGTCTTTCCACTAAAAAACGAATAACTTGAACTGTTTACTCAATTGTCTACTCTATTATTAGTTGAGACACCTACTATAAAATATCTAGTCTAAGAACTATTGCAATTAATACCTGTAACAAGAGTTGAATATTTACTGCAATATCTGTGTCAGTTGTAGTAATATTTACACCACGTGAGTTTTGAATATAAACCTGTTGACTGTTTACTTGACTAGATTTCAATTTAGCATTTAAATCCTGTGTTATTTCATTTGCTGTGTTACTATCCGCGATTGATATACTGATGACCAAAGCAATTGCAACTTGAAGTGCTACCTGAACATTAATGGCAGCTTGCGTATCGTTTGATGACACCTCAATATCACATGAATCTTTTACAACAATTGATTCATAAGAATGCTGCGCATTACTTAATTTTGAATCTTGACCTTGTTCCACTGTAGCATCCATTGGATGGTTACATGATGCATCTAGTGCACTCCATTCTCTCGGTCCATTGTCACAATTATTATCGGTTCTACACTGTCTTTCTATCACAACTGTTCTTCTTTGGCCAGGTTTAGGTTTTGACATATTATCTTTCCTCCTTCTTTGCGTTTAAAATATCTTATGTCTTTTGTTTAAAATAGTAAGGGTGATTGTCTACTATAAAACACCTATTTTTATAGAAAATGTTCTTCATTTTAAATACCCCTCAAACAATCATAAATACCGGATAAATCGTAATTTATCCGGTATTTATAGTCTTAAAAATAATACTATATCCCACCTAATGATCGCTTATTCCCTACTAGATAGAAAACTAATTATTTTTTTTCGTTTTATTTTCTTTATTTTCCTTATTTTGCTGATTTAAACTCTCTACATTATTCTTTAGGGATTCGACTAGATTTCTAATTTGCTCTTTTTGTGTAGAGTCTATAGTGACTTCGTCTAAATTTACTCCGTGTTTTTTTAGTGTTGAATCCACAAGCATATCTACAAGTTGATTTGGAAAATTACTGTTAGTACTCAATTTAAATACACCTCCATAGCTTACTTTTAAATAGTTTATTCTTAGAGGCAATAAACGTGCTATAGATAATAGTCTAATTAATGAAAACTATGATATTGGTGGAATTATCTATTAATGAACAAAATGTACCATACAGTTAAAATACAAGCGCATATAGTAAATAGAGAAATATTATAGAAAGGGTGAATATAGTTGGCACTAACTAATAGTCAGTCAGCCTTATTGAGGTTGCTTAACCAACTTTCACAAAACTTAGGTACTACAAGTACAAGTAATGGGCTAGATTTCTCAGTAGATTTGCCGGGATTAGATGTTAATGTTGATATAGGTGGTACTGGTGATTCAGTCACACCTCCTACTCCGCCTGAATCACCTACAACAATCCGCGAATTATTATTAAGTTTAGTCAACGAACAAGTACAGGTTACGACACCGTTCGACACAATTACAGGAACACTGTTGCTCGTTAGAGACGATTATGTCGTAATTATTGAAGCTACTGGTAATCAAGTACTAGTCCGGATCGATAAAATTGAACTTGTCAGTGAAGCAGGAGGGATATAAATGTTTGAAGACACATTTGCTGCTGAACTTGCCACGCGTGTTGGTTCAAGTGTTGAAGTAGCTACAGATAACAATTTGATAGAAGGTATACTCTCAACTGTTACCGCAGAATTAGTACTGGTAATTGATGTTAGTGCAGGTTATGGACAAAATACCAAACTCTATCTCTCACTTGACTCGATTAACTTCATTCGTTTCCTAGTAGCAGCATAAATCACGCTGCAACCCTCTTCAGACTCCCGGCAAAAAACATGAAAAAATACTCTGGTACAATATCAGAGTATTTTTTCATGTTTTTTAAAATGGATTTTAAAAGATGATCTCTTTTTATATGGCATACAATAAATAATTAACAATAGAGTACACCAAATTTGTAACACTAATTTTAATGAAAGTTAACATGATAGTTTACAAATAGTCTCACTTCAAAAGAAATCTATGAAATGATTCTAAAACGTATGAATCATGGAAGTGACAAGAAATATTATCATTAATAAATTGGATTCAACAGTCGATTGGATGAATTCCAAGCAGCCATTTTCTAGTGGGACTAAATTATTTCAGTCCCACTTCATCTGCAAATAGCCTTTGATTATTTTCACTATAATGGTAGAACGATTTTCGTAGCTCTATTACATTACGTTTTTAACATTTTTAAAAAATCATCCCACTTTTCATCATTATTTTTCGTAATACTCTCCTTATGTTCCCGAACATTATATACTGTGAAATCCTGATAGTGAAAACGAGATGTTTTTATTAACCTGCATAATACACTTACATCTTCAAATAGACGACCATTTTCAAAATCAATAATTGGGAACCCTCCTGCTTTTTTAAGAAGAGTAGTTCGATATATTCGTGGTCCAAGAGGAAAACGGTAAGATAATAAATCCGTTATTCCTTTGACCGTTGTTCCCTTGGCTAAACCTTTAAATAGAACGTCCTCCGTTAATTGCTTCCATTTCCTGAAGTTACCGTACAATACCGAAATATTACTTGGGAGATCTGCTGCATACTTCTTTATGACTGATGCAGCATCAGCATCAAGCCAATCATCAGCATCAAGCT
The DNA here is from genome assembly GCF_900187325.1 of Virgibacillus ndiopensis. Classification (GTDB taxonomy): domain Bacteria; phylum Bacillota; class Bacilli; order Bacillales; family Amphibacillaceae; genus Virgibacillus_E; species Virgibacillus_E ndiopensis. The sequence continues at coordinate 380,172 of NZ_FZMZ01000004.1, forward strand.
CGACTATAAAGTCAGATGATACATAAGCTAATAATTCATTTAATGCCCTAGCCTTTCCTTCATTTTTCTTTTTAAAAACCTTCACTTGCTTTCCATCTTCCCATTGTAGGATTTGGTCATAAGAGGTGTCAGTCGATCCATCATCCATGATCAATATTTTATCAAATGGATCTGTTTGTAAAAGACAGGAAACAATGGCGGTTTCCACGTATTTCCCCATATTATAATTTGTAATTAAGACTGATACTGTTGGATTCACTGTTTTGCTATGTTTTACTTGATATTTTTGCATAAATCTTAACTTCTCGATTGTATTTGCTGAAGTATTTTTCCTTGCCTGCTTTACCAAGTTGTCTTTAATCAGTTGTTGCGATTCTTCTACATTCGCTAGCCAGGCAGGTAAAAGTGCTTCCTTGAATGGGAGTTGGAAACTTGATAAAAATTTTTCCTTTTTCATACGGGATGTACTAACTAATAACGGGAGATGGATTGCTATATTTCGGTTATGGTAAATCGTTCCCAAAACTGTTTTGACCAGTGGGAGCTTAAGTGCATCTTTGTCTAGTGATGGCGAAAGATAGTCTGTACCTTGAAGAAATAATATATATGGCGTAGTTAGCTTCATAATCGTATCATTCAATGTTTCACCTGTACCATGATCCCCTGTTGCGATAAATTGCGTCCTCCCGTATAACCCCCTATGGCTATTTAAATGTAAGGACGTTTTTGGTTCATGGAAAACAAGAATAGATTTTATTCGTGAACTAATTTTATTCATCGAAGACAAAGCTTTGTTTAGTGCCGATTGTTCTGAATAATAAATCAGAATAACGGTTATGTCCATCATGTTCGCAAAACCTCCGTTCATGAAAACTTATGCTATATATAAATATTTATGGATGAGAAAAATTTTTATACTTCATGACTGTTTTCAGCGCTATTAATGCCGAAATTGTGACAATATGTTCATTTTTTTAGCCTCACTTGTGATACAAATCACTGTCTATCTAATTGAAAATCATTATCATAACAATATAAAGACGTTTGAAATATTACGTTACTTTGGAGGTGAATTAATGCGTAAAAATGAAGAGGTAACAGAGTTGGATGTACGTGAGGATTTACGATTGAAGAAAGAACCATTTGATAAAATCATGGCAGCAGTAAAGCAATTAAAAGTTGGGGAGATTTTCATATTACACGCCCCATTCAATCCCGTTCCATTACATGCAGTTTTAAAACGTAAAGGTTTTGACCATGAAGCTGAAAAAATTGATCGAAAGCATTGGAAAGTGACCTATTTGAAAAAGGAGGGGACTGATGAATGATTATAGATAACCGCGGTCTAGAACCACCACAACCAATGATGCGCACGTTAAAAGCATTGGACAAGATGAAAAACGGAGAATCGCTAGCAATAATAAACGACAGACGACCAATGTTTTTATATGAGGAATTAAATGAACGAGGTTATTTGCATGAAACAGAACCTCAGGAGGATGGAAGCTTTAAAATTTCAATAACGAAAATTGGTGATTAAGATGATGCCTGGAGCAAACATGAAAATAGATACAAACATAAAGCTTCCATTGGCGTTTATTTTATATGCATTACTGGCGCTGGTGATAGCACAAATGATATTTCTTTTTCGTCATGATTTAGTAAATGCAGGACAATTCCACATGCCTCATATCTGGATGGGCTCTCATTTCCTATTGCTGGGTTTTGCGGTAATGGTCGCAATGGGCGGTATGTATCAGCTTGTTCCCGTTGCCTTTTTGACACCGATTTGGAATCAAACATTTGGATTTGTTCAATTTATCTTCACTGCTGGAGGCATAACAGCATTTGCTATTTTGTTAGGTGTAAAATCTGGAAATTGCATTTATGGGGGGATCGTTGCCATTATCGGCATTGTAATGTTTATAATACAAATGGCAATTACCATCTTTAAACAAGAAAAGAAAAATAAGATGACCTTATTTATCATTGGTGCTATCACATGCTTTTTCTTGACCATTGCTGCAGGATTTTTGTTAGCCTGGAACATCGCTTTTGGAGGAATTGCAAGCCACAGCACCATCTTATTTTCCCATATTGTATTAGGTATTACTGGCTGGTTTACGTTATTAATTTTCGGTTTCTCCTATAAATTAGTTCCTATGTTTAGTTTATCCCATGGTTTTTCAATGAAATGGGCAAAACCAGCATTTTTCTCCTACATTGCTGGTTTAATTACCTTAATCAGTTCCTTTTGGTTTGGAAATGATCTTTTGCAAACAATCGGCTGGTTATTGTTATCAGCTGGATTCAGTTTTTTTGTGCTAGATATTCAAGAAATTCTAACCAAAAGATTCAAGAAAAAACTGGATAAACCATTTTCATTTGCACTTTTAGCTATATTGATTGGCTTCAGTATACATGTTTTGGCTTTTCTTTTTAAAATAAGTGGTATACAGGATCCAATAATATGGGGATGGCTGATTTACCTTTACGTCATGGGATGGATTGTTTTTAGTATTTTAGGTTATTTATACAAAATTGTTCCGGTTCTCTGGTGGACGTACAAATACTCGGACAGAGTTGGGAAAGAAAAGGTTCCACTTCTTAAGGATATGATTAACAATCAATTGAGTATTATTCTATTTGTCTTTTTTATTATTGGTGTAGTGGGGTTAACTTTTGGAGGGATAGTACAAATTGAAATAGTGGTATTTATCTTTCAAATGCTATTGTCACTAACATCACTTGTTTATACGATTTCAATTATTCGCGTATTGTTTGTATAGGAAAGGAGTTTAATCATATGACACTAGCAACTGAGGTTGAAGCATCGTTATTTGAAGTTATTGATCCTGAACTTGGTGTTAATGTTATGGATTTAGGACTGATATATGGGGTTGATGTGGATGATAACAACAATGTTAACATTACTATGACACTTACAACACCAGGCTGTCCTATGCATGATACCATTTCGAATGGTGTAAACTATCGTGTTAGTCAAATTGAAGGTATTGGTGAAATTGACGTCAAAGTCGTTTGGGAGCCAGCCTGGTCACCTGCCAAAATGACAGACCGCGCGAAGGAAATGCTTGGGATAGGATGATAGAGGAGCTTAAGCTTTCAAGCTCCTTTTTTATATACATCATCTCACTACTACATCCTTACAATTACCGCTCCCCCACCACTACCTTGGACACACTTTGTATCTTCCTGATCATGCATGGATTGTAACAATTGATTATTTTGGGCGATTAATCGTGTAAGTGTATCTAATTGATGGTTTAGATTATTCATCATTCGAATTAAATAATCCATTTCTGAACTTGAATCATCATACGAATTGTTCGGATATGAAAATGGTGGATAAACATGCGCACTACTATTTTTCTGAAAGGTATTATCTTGTGAAAAGTGGTTATGTCCCATTCCATTCATATTTGTATATTCTTGAGCCTGTTTTCTTGAGCCCGTTTCTTTAGACCCTGTACTTCCTTGACCTTGAAATTCATCAAAATTCCCATTTTTGTTGCTGCCTTGAGGATAGTACCCCCAACCTGGTATATAAGAATTGTAAGAAGACATGGTTAACCTCCTTCCATCATATATATAGCCTATTCACCAAATTTCCTCACGGTACAATCATCTAAAAAATGATTGAATTGCCCATTTCTCACTAATAAATTTGAAAATCGTGATTATGAAAGAAATGTATGTTACTGTATAGTCAACAATTAATGAATTTAAATGGAAAGGAGGGCTTAAAGTATGTTTAAAAAATTGTTTAAACAAATAAAGCAATATTCACAGAGCAGCAGTGACCGGCGAAAACACCGTTATCATTATAGCGGAAGCAGCAGTAGTCGTCACCGCCACAAAAATCCATATGGTGGAAGCCATCGATACAAGCGAAAAGGTAGAAGTAGTAGTTGATAGTAATAGATCATTTGCCTTCAAATCCTATGTTCTTGAATTTTTCATCGGCAAAAATACTATCCATATCCCGTAAAATTTGTTGTGTATTAGAATATTTCTCACCAATACCAAGTAATCTGCGAAGTAAGTGGGTTGTTAAAGGGTGAAGCGAAAGTTCTTCTGTCCAAGGGAGGGCTTTTCTGCTTTTTGCAGGATAGGAAGAATATAGTAAAAATAACAGCAGATCACCTAAATCAAAATAATCATTTTGCCAGAGGTAACGTTTATCCTCTTCTTTTCCACCCTCTCTAGCATGAGCGAAACTGATTCCAGAATTTATCGCTAAACCAAAATCAATTAAAAACGGGTGGTTATTCTGTAAGATGACATTTGGGATGCGGAGGTCTCCATGAACTATCCCTTGGCTGTGCAGATAACCAACAAGTCCAACAAGTTTTCGCAACAATTGTAACGATTCATTTTCATCAAATTGTTGCCGTTTTTCGAACAATAGATCCTCCAGATTTTCTCCTTCCATAAAATCCATTGAATAAAAAAAATCTCCATTAAATGAAAAGCGTTCATGCAAATTAGGAATAGCCTTATGGTTTAATTTGCTAAGAACAAATGCTTCATTATAAAACAAATTTAAATCTTTTTTGTTTTTACGTTTACTTGGACGAAGTTGCTTTATAGCTACACGCTTATTCGTATCAAGTTTATTGCATTCATAGGCTATTCCATAACTTCCCATTCCAATTACACGGTTAACTTTGTAACGATTTGCAATAATCTCACCAGCATCAATTGGATTGTCGACGAAAAATTGATAAAGCTTTCGTACAGGACGAATTAAAGAATTCATAAGCACCCCACTCGGATTTTTCACTAAAATTACTGTTATCGTGAAAAATCGTTATTGAAAACAATTGTTTACCCACCACTAACAGGCGGAATAAACGCAACTACATCTCCATTTTCAATTAACACATCTTCTGTAGCATATTCTTCATTAATTGCAACCATGGCATGATCAAGATTGTCCAGCTCATACGTAGCTAAAAGTTTTTCTTTTAGGTCTTTAACTGTAATACGGTCCGCTTCAACAGCTATTTTAGCACTACCCGCTGCTTCCTGTAATTCTGCAAAAAACAGTACATCAATCATTATCGCATATCCTCCTCAGTTGGCAGTTTTTCTTGATAGGATGTGTTCTCTTTCTGATCACCAATCCACTTTGTTCCATCTTCCCAGTGTTCTTTTTTCCAGATCGGGACAATTTCTTTTATCCGTTCAATTGCGTACCTGCTCGCTTCAAATGCATCGTGTCGATGTGGTGTTGATACAGCAATCACAACAGCGATATCGGATATATCCAAATGTCCGATTCTATGGACAATGGCAGTTTCAGCATCCTGCCATTTTTCATTAATTTCATCACCAATTTGAGCAAGCTTTTTCTCAGCCATTGCCACATACGCTTGATACTCCAAATATAATGTTCGCTTATCCTTGGTAAATTCACGAACCGTTCCAATAAATGTATTAATCGCCCCGGCTTCGGGACGGACTACTTTTGATATACAATTATTTACCTGTATAGGCTGATCAGTAATCCAAAAATTTTTTTCCATCTTAACACCTTCATCCAATCATGTAATCTGCTAGTTGTGGTAAATAGGCTTCCATATTATTGATCGTAAAAGTTGGATAAGGGACATTTTTTAAGATTTTGTCATCCCAAGACCCTACTGCGATTATATTCGAAAGCTCGTCCAAAAGCGACAATTCTTCTTCGTTTTTAACCAAAACAATTTTAGGGTATTCAGCCTGTTTATACCCTTCAACGAATAGAAAATCTAAAGTCATCAAACTGTATAGCTTGATTAATTCATTGAATTCCACATTGTTCAATGTCAGCTGTGATACATTTTCACCTTGAACACCACTGACCAATGCTCCTGCTTCAAAATGTTGGAAACTGTCCGTATCCTTCACCAGTGCTGGTTCCCCACCGTGACCATGATGTTTTAACGAACCAACTTTAAAATCTCTCGATGAAAAGTAACGGATCATTTCTCTTGTTACTGTTGTTTTACCCGAATTTTTAAAGCCAACAATCTGACATATTTTCATATAAATACCTCATTCATTTAATTTTCACAAAAAAAGGTCGATCCATTAACAATGAATCAACCTTGATAATCACGAACTGATCAATCTGGAATACCTAATGCAATTTTAGCATAACGAGACATTCTTTCTTTGCCCCAAGGTGGACTCCATACAATTTCAACATTTATTTCTTTTATTTCAGGAATATCTGAAAGTGCGCGTCTCACGTCTTGTTCAATATGTGCTGCGAGGGGGCAACCCATTGCTGTCAACGTCATTGTAACATTACAAATACCCTCGTCGTTTAAATCAACATCATATACAAGCCCAAGATTAACAATATCAATACCTAATTCAGGATCAATAACGTTTTCAAGCGCACCCATCATATTCTCTTTTAACGCTTCATCCATGACTTATTCCTCCCTATTTGTTTCTAGTCTTATTTAAACATATTTCGCTTACTTTTCAAGTGATTTATCTCACACTTGCTTACAAATAATGATCAAACCATTTAACCGTTTCTAAAATAGCAAATCGACTTACTTTGTGGTCACGATTCGATTCTTTAAGAAACTTAATATGATCTTTATTATTATAAAGCTGTTTTGCCTCATCATAAAATGTATAGGAATGATCAAAAGGTACAACAGAATCATTCTCACCGTGCCAAAATAGAAGCGGACGTTCTTTCAGCTTATCAGCTTGTCTGGATAAATCATACCTTTTGAGATCTTCAAATAACTGGTCAATCATTTCTTCCGTTACTGGTAAATCTCCTAATTTCCTAAAGCTATCGACTAACGTTTTAGCATAGGTAGTAATCTTAGGTGAACCCATAAGAACCGCTGCCGTTTTAATCCATGGATATTGGGTTAAAGCGGCAGATGTTGTAATTCCGCCCATACTCGTTCCTGCTAAGCCGAAACGATCGTCTAAAATTAGTTCTTCCTGATCCAGTATATCTTTTATTTCGTTTAGTTCACTAACATTTTGCATAACAATATCCCAAAAGGAAACCTGCTTCTTAACAGCTGAAATGTCAACTTCTCGCTCCCCATGATATTTACTATCTGGTAAAACAACTCGATATCCTTTTTCAGCAAGTAAATAAGCTAGAGGTAAATTGTGTTCCTTTGCACTTGTGAATCCATGAGAATATGTAATTACAGGTAATGCCTCTTTTTCTTTTGTAGAATCAACTACAACTAAAGCTGGAATTTCATTGAATTTTTTACGGTATACCCCTATCATGTTCAAGATCCTCTCGTCAAATAAATGTATATATAATTAATCATAGTATTTAATTGGTATAGAATGCAAATCACATGTTATTTTAAGTCAATTTTAATTAATTTAATTCATCTATAATTATCCTTTACTTTATATAAAATCACTTATAAACTAGGGTAATACGAGGTGAAGCTTATGGAAAATAAACGACATTTAATTGCATTGGATTTAGATGGCACACTTTTAACGGACAAAAAGGAAATTAGTCCACGTACAAAACAAACTGTTTTAAAAGCAATAGAAGAAGGTCATATCGTTGTTATATCAACAGGTAGACCGCATCGTGCAAGTATTAATTACTATAAAGAACTTGGCTTAAACACACCCATGGTTAACTTTAATGGCGCACTAATTCATCACCCTAAGGATGAGAAATGGGATGTACTACATAGTCCTATGCAAAAACGAACCGCCCTTAAAATTATTGATGCTTGTTATCAGTTGAATGTTCACAATATCTTAGCTGAAGTTAAGGACGATGTCTATCTTGATCAATATGATGAAAAAATTATTGATATTTTTCATACAACCCAGAACGATCCACCGTTTACGATTGGCAGCTTAAAAAATGAGTTAAAAGATGATCCTACTTCATTACTAATTCATCCGAAAGAAGATCATATCCATGAATTAAGAAGTCACTTGGATGATTATCATGCAGAATTGATTGAACACCGTAAATGGGGTGCTCCGTGGAATATCATTGAAATCGTCAAAAAAGGCATGAACAAGGCTGTTGGATTAGAAAAGATCGCTTATTATTATGATATCCCGCAGGATCGAATTATTGCATTTGGTGATGAAGACAATGACTTCGAAATGATTGATTATGCTGGCGTTGGTGTTGCGATGGGAAATGCAATTGATGAACTTAAATCCATTGCAAATCATGTCACTGACACGAATGAACAGAACGGGATTGGAACCTTTTTGGAAAATTATTTAAAATTACATGTTAAAGCTGTATAACTTACCGACATTTTCCTACAATATAAATTTACTATCAAACCATACTATAAGTGAACGTTATCTAATGCGTTCACTTCTTATTTTGTTGGGAGGAATCAGTTGTGGGGAAAAAGAGCAAATCAAAACGATTTACTCAACAAGGTGCTGATTCAGTTAAACAGCACGCTGAACGGTTTCCTTACCGATCACGCTTTTCCGATGTAGAACGGAAACAAGAGGAAGCAGACAACCACACTGTAGGAGGGTTTTAATTGGCTAATAACTTATTTCAACAAGCTAAAGACGCCGTCAACCGCTTAACAAACACAACAGGAGCTGCAAACGCTCAAGATAAACAAGCAGCACAAAATGCCATCCAAGCTGCCTATACAAATTGTTCTCCTGAGGAACAACAGCAATTACAGCAGCTTGAACAACAACTCAAGTCAAAAAACCAATTGAGTTAACATCCCGCAAATAAAAAGCTTGCTCAAGTGATTACTAATTCTTTACATTGTGATGAAACGGTTTTGCGTAAGGCAAGCAGGAAACACCTTCGTCCTATTTGACGGAGGTGTTTTTTATTTGGTTACAAAGGATCTACAAATACACATTACGTTTGTCAATAATATTTCTTTTTTCCTTGTCCCATTTCTGCTAATATGTAAATAGATAGGTATTATTAGGAGGGATTTCAAATGGGAGTACGCGCTGAGGCTACACCAAATCCAAATGCATTAAAATTTACGACAGATAAACTTATTTTTGAAGGCACAAACAGTATTTCAGTAATGCCTGGAGATACAAGCGACTATGCAATTCTTAACGAACTTATGCAGCTTGAAGGTGTCGATAATGTTTTCGGATATCAAAATTTTATTACGGTAAACAAACAATTCGATGCAGAATGGGACACGCTATCACCAAAAGTACAAAATGTATTTGAAAAACACGGCTTTTAATTTTTAGCTATTTTCTAGAAATGTTGCTTTTTTACGTGGTGAATCTTATAGAATAGTTTATATAAACAGCAACGTTGAATTCACATTTTATATTGCTATCTGCCCCGCATCCCGTATACACTTCGCTTTCCGGGGACGGCTGGAGATCCTCCTCGTGCTGACGCACTCCGGGGTCTCACCGATGCCTCTCATCCCCCAGGAGCCTACGTGTATACGGGCTGCTTATAGGAGGATATTTGCTTTTCTATTTTTATAAATAATATTGGATTAAAAAAAAATCTCCACACAAGCGAAGGGAAAATACGGAGACTCCTACGGGAAAGCGAAGACGCTGAGACCCCACAGGGAGCGGTCTTTGCGAGCTAGGAGGCTCAGCGCGAGCCCGTGGAAAGCCGCAGTGTTTTCCCGCAGCGATTGCAGTGTACCATACTACCATACGTGTTTTTAAATACATATGAATAGAAACAGTGACACAAAACAAGACAGCCTCGCAGCTGTCTTGTTTTTATTTGCCTAAATCGACCGGGATATAATTAGGATTAATCATTTTTCCTGATGCATCTTTTACGTAAAATGTTAAAACAGGTATTTGTTCTTCTGTTGCCTCATTTTTAGGGATGTCCATTTTCAATTCAAAACTTCCCCATCCACTTGCGTTTGTGTCCAATTCCACTTTACTTTCATCAACAACAACCTTATCTCCATACATTAATTTAAAGTAAAAGACATCGTTTGCTGCAGCTGCCTTCCCTTTAACAACTATTTGCTCTTCTGGAGTTTTGATGTCAATATTGCTAAATTTTACTGAACTGTTTTCACCTTGAGTTGTTTCCGAACTTTTTTCTTGTTCGTCTGGATCCGAAGTTACATTATTTTCATCGTCTTGGTCACTACATGCAACTAATAATACCATTGCTAAAAATAGTAATAGAAATTTTTTCATGTCGCTTTACCCCTCTACTGAATGAAGTTTCATTTTATCCATCACGTCTGAAGAAACCAAAAATACCTGTTGTTTGAACGATATTGGTAAATGCATTTGGATCTATCTCAGAAATGATTTTTTCCAGATCATACAGCTCATACCGTGTGATGACAAGATACAACATATTTTTGTCCTCTCTTGTATACGCACCTGTTGCAGGTAAAATTGTAATACCACGTACCATCTTGTTATGGATTGCTTTCTGTAATTCATCTGCCTTGTGCGTGATGATCATTGCTGTGATTTTTTCATGACGCGTATGAAGTGCATCGATTACACGTGTTGTTACATATAAAGTTAACATCGTATATAATGCGTTTTCCGGTTCATAAAGAATACCGGCCAATGCAATAATGACAGCATTTAACAATAAAAAATAAGTACCAATTGGTTTGTCTTTCATTCGAGAAAGAACCATTGCCACAATATCCATACCACCTGTTGACGCACCAAGTTTTAGTGTAATCCCAACGCCAATACCAGCAATAACCCCACCAAATACAGCGTTCAGAATAATATCTTCTGATAAGTGAACAATCGGTAATACTTCTAGAAATAATGTCGTAAATGCAACAGATATAGCGCTATATACTGTAAACCCTTTTCCGACCTTAAACCATCCTAAAATAGCAACAGGGATATTTAAAATGAATAAAAGAATACCGGTACTGATACCAATTCCCACAAAATCATTAAATACACTGGAAATCAGCTGTGCAGCACCTGTAAATCCACTTGCATAAACATTTGCACCAATTAGAAAAAAGTTCAGTGAAATAGCATTTAATAATGCTCCGAATATCACCATGATAATCCGCTTTGCTTCGAACAAAAACATGACAACCCTCCTTAATTAATTGAACTTAACAGTTGTCCAATACATTTTTATAAGTTTTTCAAAAAGGCGCTAAATAATAACTTGCACTTCTCTTCATTTGCTTTCTTTTCGTTCCTCGTGTAGAGAATAGTCTACACTCCGGTTTTCAAATCTATGCCGCCTCAACATTCTTGAATTTCTAATTTTACACTTTTTCAAATATTATTTAAATATCTTTGACTAACCATCGTTATAGCTATAAACTTAAAGAAACACATAAATGAAGGTGAAAACTATGAACGTAAAAATTCTTGCAGATTCAGCATCTGATCTGTCAACAAAACATTATAACGAATTTGACATTGAAATGGTATCATTAACAGTTCATTTAAACGAAAAAGAATATGAAGACGGAAAAACAATCTCACCCAAGTCAGTGTATGACGCGATGAGGGAAGGAAAAAGTCCGAAGACATCACAAGTATCTCCACAAACCTTTAAAACTATTTTTACATCTTACGCTGAAGCAAATCAACCCTTAGTCTATATTGCATTTTCTTCTGAATTATCTGGCACCTACCAAACAGGAAAAATGATGGAACAGGAAGTGAAAGAAAAATATCCGGACGCCCCTATCCATGTAATCGATACAAAGTGTGCCTCTATTGGATATGGACTCGTTGTACTCCGGGCAGCAGAACTAGCAAATACAGGTGCAAGTGCAGCGGAAATTATTGAAATGGCTACCTATCATGCCAAACATATGGAGCATATTTTTACTGTAGATGATCTTGAGTATTTATACCGAGGTGGACGCGTAAGTAAAACTGCTGCATTCGTTGGTTCCCTTTTAAAAATTAAACCAATACTTCACGTGGATGATGGAAAATTAGTTCCGCTTGAAAAAGTTAGAGGTTCTAAAAAATTATTAGGTCGAATCGTTGAAATCATGGAGGAACGTGGAACCGATTTACATAATCAGGTTATTGGAATTAGCCACGGTGATGATATAGAAAGAGCGGAAAATCTAGCTGAAATGATTAAGGAAAAATTTAATCCGAAAGAAATCGTAATTGAAATGGTTGGGTCTGCAATTGGTGCGCACGCAGGACCAGGTACTATTGCATTATTTTTCTTGAATGATGAATATAAATAAATTTAACAAAGCTATTCCAGTATTACTGGGTAGCTTTTTTTGTTACTGCAGCGACTTTTGAGGAGGAAACAGCGTTTTGTAAATTTGAACGGTGCTTTCCATGAGCTATCGGTGCACTACAATTTTATCTGCAATCATTCTTTCAAACCAATCTTTTTTTTACAAAATTGTAACAAAAACATTTTCACGACGACTATTTAGTTAAATTGTGTTTTCAAAAAGTTATCGAACGAGAAGCAGGAAGGTCTAGGCGACGTAGCTTTGAGCACCGGAGTGTACACAAAAAAGGTACATGAGGAGCGGAAAAGCAAACCAATGAAGAGATTCGCCGCTTATCATTTGGTGACTTTTTGAACATCCTCTTAAATACAGGAAATTGACGAGGTGAAAGAAATGAACAATAAGAGCTGGTTGGTAGGCGGAATTAGTATTGTGCTGGTAGTTTGTTTATTTTTCATATTTTCTAATTCAGGTGAGAAATTGGACAACAAATCTACCCAGTCATTTAAGAATATTGATACGTTACCAAACATTAAAGATAAAGATCAATTAATCTCCCTTTTGAAAGAACGAACGAAAGCAAAACAAAAACTATTCAGTATTACGGAAAAAGAAAGTACCATGGCGGACAATGCGTCAGGCAAAGGTGCTAAAAATGAAGGTGCTTCCCCCGTATCAAAAACAAATGAACAAGTAAGTGGAATTGACGAGGGTGACATTATCAAGACGGACGGAGATTTTATCTATTTTGCTAGAGATTCAGACGTGATCATCACACAAGCTAATAATGAAAACAGTAAATTTATCAGTAAAATCACCGAGAAAAACTTCAATCCAACTGAACTTTACTTACACGACAATTTGTTAATTATAATTGGACACACCATCACTAAAATTAGAGATACGAAAAAAAACGCAGATAATATCAGTATGCCAATTCACCATAATCAGACAACGGTATTTGTTTATGATGTTGCAAATCGCACGGCTCCTAAGAAAATGAGAGAAGTAACAATTGAAGGCACGTTAACAGCTTCACGTAAAATGAAGGAACACCTTTACTTGATTGCCAATGAATACCCACCATTTCAGATATTGAATAAAAATAAAACGAACACAGATCTTAGACCAATTGTCAAAGACACAGCTGTCAGTAATGAAGGTCAACCGCTTGACTATGATGACATGTATTTTTTTCCAGATAGTAATGAAAAGAACTTCTTATTAATGGCCACACTTAATTTAAATGATCTTGAAAAAGAAGCGCGTGTGGAATCGTATCTTGGGGCATCTCAGCAAATGTATATGTCCAAAAATCATATCTATATTGCTGTTAATAAATTGGAATCTCCCGACACAAAAAGATCTAGAGAGAAAATGATTGCGGCACCCGTAAATACAGAGATTATTCAATTTAAAATTAATAGAGGAAAAATCACCTATAATGCGAAAACTACCGTAAATGGAACATTAATCAATCAATTTGCCATGGATGAACGTGATGGCATATTCCGAATTGCTACGACTAAAGGGGATCTGTTACAAGACGATGAACCTTCAACAAACAATTTATATACGTATGATTTGCAGCTGAATCCTTTAGGTTCTGTAGAGGGACTTGCAAAAGGAGAACGAATCTATAGTGTTCGATTTATGGAGGATATTGCATACATGGTAACGTTTAAACAAGTTGATCCATTGTTTGTAATAGATTTAAACGAACCGAAAAAGCCAACTGTCTTAGGTAAACTAAAAATACCTGGATTCAGTAACTATCTACATCCTCTAGATGAAAATCATGTAATTGGGTTTGGTGAAAACACTAAATTAATGGAAACTGAAAATGGAGATGAACCGCTCGTACGTTCTGACGGCATTAAAATTTCGTTATTTGATGTCAGTGATTTAGCTAATCCAAAAGAAATAGACAATGAAATCATTGGTCAAGCTGGATCCTATACAGAATTAAATTATAACCATAACGCGCTCTATAAACACCCAAAAAAAAGTCTATTTGGATTCCCAGCGATATTGTATAAATCAAAAACAGTTCAACAAGGAGAGGCTACGTACGAAGAACAAACTTATCTTTATGAGGGAGCCTTTCTATATCATATTTCAGCAGATGATGGGATTGTGTTAAAAGATAAAATCACACATCAGAGCAAAAATACAACGAATCACCCTGAATGGCAATCTGAAATCCGGAGAATTGTCTCGGTCGATAACACGATTTATACATTGTCCTTCAATCAAATGAAAGTGTATAACTTGAATGAGGAAAAGGTTATCCAGACTGTGAAACTACCGAAAATTCCTGATATGTATTAATTCATAGAAAGCCAAAAAATAATGTAATAATAGAACTGATAGAAGAAAACGTTGGACTTTAAATCATTTCAACCTGCGTTTTCTTCTACCATACATGAAGCATTAACGATTTGCATGTATGGTTAGACCCCGTCTAATTAAGTTAGCTGAAACTGGCTTTTTCCCGACTTCCCTGGACCAGATAGACAACTGTCCGATATGGTGAATTTCATGAGCTATCACATGTCGCATTACCTCACCCCAAGTAAACGTTTCAATCGTTCCATCTGGCAAGCGATCTTCCAAAACACGATTCTCCATACTGTTATTCCATTGGTTAACAAATTCCTCTACTTCTGGTCGAAACGTCGTGTCTAACTCTCTGACTTTTTTCAAACTGCGATAATGATCAAAATTTTCTTGAAAGTCATCTTTCCCTTGTAGAAAACGAATCCAACTCCATTCAACATCAGCAATGTGAAATAGAGTATGTAAAATCCCTCCTACTCCTCCTGTTCTGACAAGCAAAAGTTCATCTTCTTCTATCTGCTCACACCACTGATACCATTCTTCTCTTACCATCCAGTTGTAGCGAAACATTGTTTGCAATAAGATCCCTCCACACTATTGAAAAATCTTTTCCATTAACTTGCTCCTTATTAATAGCAGAATTTATAAAAAAGCACTTCCTTTTAAATGAAACAAAATTCAAAAAGTATCACTTGAATTATAGAATAACATATAGACACAATAATTTTCTCTAATCTGTCACAAAAATGTTATATTTTTTTGACATTATGTTCTAAACTATTGCATCTTTTGTCCCGTTTTACGAGAATAATAATAGTTGGATTTAAGGAGGTATCAATACGATGCCACGGCTTTTTGTACATTTAACATTTTTATTATTTGTTATTACAGCTTTTTCTGGATTATGGATGCGACTTTACCATTTTAGCCCAAACATGACCATCCCCTATACAAACATCATGCACGGACATTCGCATTTAGCAATTTTAGGGTGGGCATTTTTAGGAGCATTTATTGTATTCTTAACTATTTTTTGGAAAACTATCAAGCGAAAGACACAAGCAAAAATCGTTACAATTGTACTATTTGTAACGTCATTTTTAATGTTTATTTCGTTTATATACCAGGGTTATGGACAGTACGCTGTTATTATGTCTAGCATCCACATTTTTGTAGAATATTGGGCAGCTATTTTTATATATTGGGAAGTAAAATTGCAAACAAGTATCCCAAGAGCTAGTAGATATTTTATCAATGGTTCGTTACTTGCCTTAGTTATCTCTGCCATTGGACCGTTTTCACTTGGTTTTATTTCGACAAATGGGCTCCGGGATAGCTATGTGTTTGATATGGCCATTTACTTTTATTTACATTTCCAATACAATGGATGGCTATATTTATTTTTAGTTGGATTATTTATAAGTGCGATGCATTTCAAACGAATTAGATTCAACCATTCTATCTTAGAAGCGGGATTTTGGGTTTATTTTCTATCCTTGTTTCCAGGGTATTTTTTATCGGTTCTTTGGGTTGAGTTAGGGAATTATAGTCAGGTATTGGCGACGATTGGTGGTATCGGACAGTGGATTGGAGTATTTGGTGTTATTATTGCATTTAAAGGAATATGGGTTCGTTTATACAGAGAATTTCATGATATAACGGTCATATGCCTATGGATCACCTTTTTCTTATTAATTGTTAAAAGTACAATGGAACTTGGATTGATCTCACCAACAATGGCAAGTCTTGTATACGAGACAAGAAGCGTTATCATCGGCTATTTACACTTTACGCTATTAGGTTTCGTTAGCACATTCATTTTGACACAATTTCAATTAATTGGGATTATCAATATACATAAACAACTAATGCAAGCGGGATTCTTAATCTTTTTTATTGGGTTTTCAGTAAATGAGCTATTTTTATTTGGGGATGGATTTGCCAAGTGGTGTGGATTCAGTTCCATTCCTTTTATATCTCAAGGTCTACTAGGTGCCAGTGTCCTGCTAGTTATTAGTATTGCAATTATATGGATATCCTATAGTTTAGCAAAGAAAAACAGTACAGCTAGCATAAACTAGCAAATAGCCTCATATATTTCAGAAAAGCGAACTTTTGGATATGCTTTTGTGAAATACAGGAGGAGGCTGTACATGCAATTAACTGAATTAATCGAGTCCTATGAACGTGATAGCAAGCGAAGATTTGAATCTATTAACCAGCTTTTGGATCACTATCAAAACAAGTACATTACAGAAGAAATTGATTTACTAGCTTATAGGGAAATATATAACTTTTTAGACAAACAAGGTGCAACATCTTCACATGAATATGTATATGAAGGAAAGCGGTCCTAAACATAAAATTTGTTTAGGATCTTATTTTTTTGTGCCTAAATAAGATTGAATTACCTTAATAAGGGAATGGATAATTATATACTAAATTAGGAGGTCACGTTCATGGCACAAACCAATAAAAAACAAACTCCACCGGCGCAAAAACAGCATAGACAACCTGGACTTGAATCTAAAATGCACCCGGAACCAGAATATATAAAAGAACATTACGAGGCAAGTAATAAATTAAGAAGCAAAGTTGCGATTATAACAGGTGGAGATAGCGGAATAGGACGAGCTATTAGTGTTCATTATGCTAAAGAAGGGGCAGAGATTGTAATTGTTTATTTAGACGAGCATGAAGATGCTAATGAAACAAAGCGCTTAGTTGAACAAGAAGGTCGAGCTTGTCTACTAATAAGCGGAGATGTAGGCAACCAGGCATTTTGCGAATCTGTTGTTACGCAAACAATCGATCAATTTGGTAAAATTGACATTCTAGTAAATAATGCGGCAGAACAACACCCACAAACTGATTTTATGAATATTTCAAGTGAGCAGCTTGAACAGACATTTCGGACAAATGTTTTTGGAACATTCTATATGACAAAAGCTGCATTACCAAACTTACAGGAAGGTAACACAATTATTAATACGTCTTCCATCACTGCATACCACGGAAATAAAGATTTAATTGATTATTCAGCAACTAAAGGAGCTATAACAAGCTTTACTCGTGCATTATCACAGCAAATCGTTTCAAAAGGAATTCGAGTAAATGCTGTAGCACCAGGACCGATATGGACACCACTAATTCCATCTACTTTTAGTTCAGAAAAAGTTGATGAATTTGGCGGTAACACACCGATGAAGCGGTATGGAAATCCAAGTGAACTAGCCCCAGCATATGTTTATTTAGCAAGTGACGATGCTAGTTATGTCACTGGACAGATGATACATGTTAACGGTGGGAGCATTGTTAATGGGTAACGTCATAAAGATTTAAATTCAAATTAAACCTGTGCATTTTTTATTTTCACAATAGAGGCTGGGCTATAAGAAAAATAATCAATTCTTATTACGAACACTGTACAATTTAGCAGAGGAAATATACGTAGACTCCAGCGGGAGGAACGCATAGGTAGTGAAACTCCGAAGTGCGTTGGCACAAAGAGGCTCACCGACCGACCGCGGAAAGCGAAGTATATTTCCGAATTAGTTGCACCAACGATAATTTCTAGTTATTCAGATTTTTCTTTGATAAAAACTCTTTTATCCTAGCCTTTTTGAATCATTCTAATTTACTTTTGATATTTCTTCCATCTGTTATAGTTATAAACTAATTGTGTTGTCGCTGTCCAGTAATGAATCATTGTGCAGAAGAACAAAATTCCCTAAGTTGTTCGATCTCAAATTCAAATGTATCTGTTTATTTAGACTCTGATCGAACCTCGGAACCCTCTGGCACCATAGTAAGATTCCGCACCGTTGTGATACACAAAAACGTGCCCATAGCGAAAATCGCAAAAAATAGCACCGCCGAGCTCTCTAATATCAGGGGGTGTTTGCACCCAACTTGATGTCTTCTTATCAAAGTTTTCAAGTTTCTGCAACGCTCGATATTGTTCTTCCGTTAAAAGTTCAATGCCCATGTCAGTAGCCATATCAATAGCGTTATTTTCTGGTTTATGTTTTTTCCTAGACTCCAGCGCCGCGCGATCATAACAAACACTTCTGCGGCCTTTAGGACTTTCTGCTGAACAATCATAAAAAATGTATTTATCCGTCTTCTTATCATGACCAACTACATCCGGTTCACCGCCTGTTCTTTCCATTTCATTTAGCGACCACAGATTTTCAGTATTAGCTTCCAGCTTTGCTTGGATTTTAGTCCATACAAGACCTTCATGACGGTGCATGTTTTTTTCAAAACGGGCATGCAATGCTCTTAGTAATTCTTCACGTTGTTCTAGTGAAAGTTCCTTTTTATTTCTCTTTGACATGTTTGTTTCCCCCTTATTGTATAATGGCTTTAGTTTATGTAAATATTTGTTCTATATCGAAACACCCGACTAACTGTAATTCCGCAAATCTACAGCTTTTCTTGATTCAATTCATAATAAAATTTAAAACTGGATATTTTGAAAAAGTGAAATGGTCAGTACTAGTGTTAATAAAGAACCTGCGGACATTAAAGTTATTAATTTTCGTCCATTCTTCTCTTCATTCTTCTCTTCTGAGGACTTTACAAGCTCTTGAGACACCGCACCCCATATAACCATAGATACTAAAGCTACTATAGAAATGACATCTGTAGACATAGTTGCTATCTCCTTTTATATTTTTTAGCACAAGAACCTCATTCTAAGAGTGTGATAAATTCCTCTACAAAAAAGAATTTGACATTTAATCCACCTAATATTCCCACTTTGAGTATTACTCATTATAAAAATGTTGTGAAGTAAAACAACTTCTGATGATGCTTATTATGTAATATAACTTAATAATCTATTAAAAGAATTGATCTCGGCATATGGTTTTATATCGGTATCATTCTTGATCATATGAGGATTGAACCATATGCCCTTTATATTTGCATTTTGACAACCATCAATATCCTTTTCTATGTTATCTCCAACGAATAATGCGTCTTCTGGCTGCACATTAAGCTTATTTAATGCTAATTCAAATATGCGTTTGTCAGGTTTATTAAATCCCACTTCTTCAGAAATAATTATTATATCAAAACAACTATTTAAATTAGTGTTACTTATTTTAGCTTTTTGTCTCTGAGTTGAGCCGTTTGTTATAATTGCAACTTTAACATGCATCTTTATGGTATTTACGATATTTATAGTATTTTGGTTTATAGAAAAACAATGAGGAAAATTATTATTCCAAAAATCTTGAATGTAATTGCGTGGCAATCTATATTTTGGTGGAAATTCATCAAAAAATGATTCCAAAACTTTTATTTTATCACTATTGCCATAGCCTCTATTATCATATTCTTTGAATTTGCGCAACATTTGGTCTTCTACTGAATGCTTAACATCCTTATAACACTTTTCTAAAATAATTGAAAACATTTTATCTACTGCCTTATTCCTATTAAGTAAGGTGTCATCTAAATCAAACAACATTGCTTTGTAACCTCTCAAATAACTTCACAGCCTTTCTCACATTATATAAATAACCCCTAAAATCTGTAATTACTGAAAATCTTTTTCATTAATAAAACCCTTTAACAACATCATATTACCTTATTCAGTAATACTTCTTTAATATACTCTTCTGCAAGGTTAGATTAATAAAGTATATATTGAAACAAAAAGGCTAAATCCAGTAACAAAGAAAAGTGTAATGGCAGTTGCCTTTCGTTTTTCTTGAAATTCAGTAATACCAATAATCAAAAGCATTATACCTAATAATAGCAATGCATAAGGCATTATTACTCCAGATGTACCAGTTAGCAAACCATAACTTGATAAAGCAACAACAATAATGGATAAGATAATTCTAAGTATTTTCAATGATATATCCTTCCCAAAAATAAAGTTCCTCTCAACTTCGTGCTTAATCATATCATTTAACACTATTTATTTGGGTGAAATCAAGATATTTAAGAACGTAGGTTAATTGAATAATGGTATTGCTTTCCCTCCACTTTCATTTAAATATTTCGCCCCAACTAAATTTTCTCTGACATTTTTCACATTTTTATATATTTGTAGTCCTCCCATCCCAAATTATTTTGCCAGTTAATTGAACAAGGGAGCAATCCTTAATTTAAGTAAAGCAACAGTTGAAGAAAAAACTTATTTTTTTACCCATATTGCTTTTGTATAAGCTATTCCCATTCCCGTCCTTTCCATATTATTTTGACTGACGGAGCCAAATTTTGCTTGTCCTACAATTAAATCACACTTTTGTGAAACCAGCTTCACTTAAGCAGGTTAGTAATTCTGAAGAAGTATGAGCTGGGGTTAGTTCAAATCGAACAGGGATCTCTTTTTGCTTGTAAAAATCTATTATCTTATCTATTTGTTTTTCATCGCCTTCTTTTAACCCTTTTACTGTATTAAAGGATGGACCTGGTATGTTCTTTACCGAAAATGCTGTTGCATTCCCAAACTTTTGAATTTCTACACACATCGGGTTCCCTTGCATTTTTTGAATTTCTGTTAGTCGAGAACTCAACGTTTAAATTTCTGAATTTTCCAACCGTAAAGCCAATTCTCTATTCATAACTAAGCTCACATTTTCACTTCCCAAATATAAATAATTAGTGCATTAAACATTGAGATAAAAACATTCTCTACTTAATAAACCAACTTGCGTCGTTAGTATAAGATCAATCTTTCATAATCTCTAGTACATTAATTTTAACATAACTATATTTTTAAAAACTTAATATTTGAATACTTTAAAATAGAAATCTTGGTTATTCAACAAATTGACCAATACTTAAAGAAAAGGATCAATCTTTTATTTTTAAGTCTCTAGTTAAACTTACGCACCTACCATTCTTCACGATAGCTACTATTCTTTAAAGCAAAAAACACACGTTATTTCCCATATGAAATAACGTGTGTTTATGAGTTGTATCCGTTACAAAACTTATTGACTTCTCTTCCGGTGTTTTACACTTAACGCTACAATAAACAAAACAAAAATTAAAAATACGCCAACAACTGCGGTTATATACATCCAGTTTAAACCTTTATCCTTTTCCGTAATAAAGATTTCAACTGACTCCCTGTCGAGTCCAATTTTGTACTTTCCATCTTCATTTTTTCGAACAATGTTATCCCCAAGCAAACCTGTTAACTGCATTCCTTCAGGGACATCCTCTACAAACACTGATTTTGTTCCAACATCATTGTTCATTGCTATGAAAATAGTTGTATCTTCATCGTATCGTTTAAATATACTCATTGCACCATTAGAATCCACTAGCTCAAACTTACCGTGTGATAATACTGGAAATTGCTTGCGGATTGCTGCAATCTTATTAAAAAAATCATGTAAATCTGGATCACTATTGTTAAATTGTACTAATCGTTGAATTTCTTCTTGTGTATCGCCATCCATCGGTATTTCCGAACCTTGATAAATGAATGGTACACCTGGGGCTGTATACAAATATGCTAATGCTAACTTCCAAGTCGTTAATGGATTTTGTCCATTTTCAACAATTTCGCGAGTGAAGCGATCAGTAAATTTATTATCAATATACAATAGACCCGTTCTCTTTCCGCTTTCTTCCCACTTTTTATAAATGTCTGATGGTGGTGTACCAACATTAGTTAATACATTTACCATAGCTTCCTGCATAGGTCCATATTCAATTAGTGGAATTCCTGCATCTAAATATTCATCTGATAATTTGTCAGGGTTAAGCACACTTCCCGTCAAATAAATATCCGGTTTAACTTCTTTTACATGGTCAATAAATTGTTTCAAAAATGGAATAGAGGTCTGTTCAATCGCATGTAATTGATATCCATCTATACCAGTTTCTTTTAACCAAAAGTCTGCAGCGTCAAGCAACATTTGCTTCACTTCTGCATTTTCTTGATTTAATGTAACAGTACCATCCAGCCACAATATATCGGCAGTTGTATTTGGTTTCGTTTTACTTGAATCGTCCGCGAACTGGTGATTCTCTGACACATAATTTGGTACAAATTCCAGAATAACTTTTATTCCTCTATCATGCGCTTCTTCCACTAGTGTCTTAACATCATCTAACGTACCAAATTCCTCTTCTACCTTAAAATAATCTTCTATCCAATAACCATGATAACCATTAGGGGAATTTTCCATAATGGGAGACAAGGATATTGTTGTGAACCCTAGTTCTTTTATGTAATCTAACTTATCAATAATACCCTGAATGTCTCCTCCATGATATGCATTCGGATCATCAATATCGACCTGCTTATCACGTGAACGATCTATATTGTTAAATCGGTCAACAAAAATAGAATAGATGACCTGTTCCTTTACCTGATCTGATTCTTCTGCATTAATTGAATCGGTCCAACTAAGAAGAAGCGGTATCATTAATACGAGTGTTGCTAGCTTTTTCATACATAGTTCCTCCAGATTATTATTCATCCTCTGTTTATTATTGACGATTCTATCTATTAGTCAATGGTTTCCATCCAATTGTTAAAAATACTTCAAAATTTAAGCTAAACCACATGTGAGTAGTTTAGCTTTTATCTTGAAAAGACTCCATATTCGTTGAAAATAACGCTTTTAATTCTTCGCTTGGTGCAATGTGCAGCTTAGCACTATTTACTGCGATTGGTCCTTCATTAAATCCTCCAGCAATCAAATGTAGCTTATTTGGATAATTTGCTATGTCCCCTACTGCAAAAATGCCTGGTATTGATGTTTGCATAGTATTGTCTACTTTTATAGTACCATCAGCCATGTCACATCCCCATCCAGCAATATCTCCTAAGTCAATTGCAAACCCATGATTGACGATAAGATGATCAGATGAAATTGTTTGTTGTCCCTTTGTTTTTACATTTTCAATTACGATATCTGAAATAATTTCACCATCTCCGTTTAATATGACAACCTCATAGGGTGTTAATACATTAACAGATGAATTTTTCATTTTTGAGATATTACTTTCTATTCCTGAAAACGTCTCTTTTCGATAAATTAACGTTACTTCTTCAGCAATTGGCTCTAATTCATTCGCCCAATCAATCGCGGAATTACCACCACCAGAAATAACTATCTTTTTACCTCGAAATTTTTCAAGATTACGTACAGTATAATGCAAATTGCCACTCTCATATGTAGTAGCCTCTGGAATATCTAATTTTATTGTTTTTAAACTGCCAAACCCTGTTGCTAAAATAATTGTTCGACTGTAGTGCTCTTCACCATCATTTGTTCGGACGATAAAGTTTCCATTTTCTAATTTTTGGAGTGTCGTCACTTGCTTCCCTAACACAATAGTTGGATCGAACGTCGTGGCTTGTTCGATTAATTGTTCGGTAAATGTATCCCCGGTTACGGCTGGAATCCCTCCGACATCACGAATAATTTTTTCTGGATAAAAATAAGATACCTTTCCTCCTAAAAATGGAAGATATTCTAATATTTTTGTTTTCATTTCTCGCATTCCACTATAAAATGCGGTAAACAATCCAACAGGTCCCCCGCCAACGATTGTAACATCGTATAGTTCTAATTCCTTTTCCATAAGTTCAACCTCCAGTGTCAATCTATCCTACTTCGTCTTCATCAATAAATACACAAAGTATGGTGTACTTAAAATCGCAACAACGATACCGACTGGAATTTCGGTTGGTGCAAGTACGTTTTTACCAATAACATCCGCCATCATGAGTAACAATGCGCCGATGAGCGTTGATATTGGGATGATTCGTTGGTGAGTAGGTCCAACAATTCGTCTTGTAATATGTGGTACGACTAAACCAAGAAACGCTATCCCACCACCTGCAGCAACACATGCACCAGCGAGTGCGACTGCCAATATTAATAGTAAGCGGCGCTCATGTTCAACCTTTGACCCTAATCCAGCCGCTACATCATCACCTAAGTTTAGCACGTTTAAACCATGAGCCTTATGTAGCGTATATGGAATTAAAAATAAAATCCACGGTAACAGTGCCAAAACAAAATTCCAGTTTGCACTCCATATATCTCCCGCAAGCCATACTGTTGCCTGACGGAAGTCCTGTGGGTCCATTTTAAGTTGAAAAATAATAAGCGCTGCACTAAATCCTGCATTAACACCAATCCCCACTAATATTAACCGAATTGGATTGACGCCATTCTTCCATGCCAATGTATAGATAAGAAATGCGGCAAATACCGCTCCTATCAAAGCAAATATCGGCATGATAAATGCTGATATCGAACTCGTCATGGAAAGCGTGTCCTGGAAGAAGTATATAAATAACACGACCGCAAGACCCGCACCTGTATTAATTCCTAAGATCCCAGGATCAGCAAGGTCATTTTGCGTCACACCTTGTAAAATCACTCCAGAAACTGCAAGACCTGCTCCAATTAATAAAGCGAGTATAATACCCGGTAAACGGAACTCAAATAAAACTAGCTCCTGCTTTTCCGTACCAAAATTAAAAAGTGTTTTTACAACGTCGCTTGGTGAGATCGGAATAACACCCGTGCTTAAACTAATAAAAAACATCATGATTAGTAAAGCGATGAGTAGTATTAAAATTGATACATATCGTTTTTGTTTTATAGCCTGTGGTTTCGCCATTATTTTCCACCCCCACTACCGCGTGCTAAATACAGGAAGAATGGTACACCAATTAGTGATGTTATTGCCCCTACTGGCGTTTCAAATGGAGCATTCACTAATCGTGCAACAACATCCGATAAAACTAATAAAAGCGCACCAAATAATGCGGAAGAAGGGATAATCCAACGATAATCTGTTCCCATAATAAATCGTGTAATATGTGGAATGATAAGTCCAACAAATCCAACCGTACCCGCAATCGATACAGCTGCACCTGTTAATATTAATACCGTTACAATTCCTAGGGCTTTTATAAGAATATTGTTTTGCCCAAGTCCTGTTGAAACATCTTCACCAAGGCTAAGTACGGTAATGGACCTGGAAATAATTAATGCCAAAAACATTCCGATTCCACCGGTAATAAGCAAAATATGAATGGATGTCCAATTTGTTCCTGATAGTCCGCCAGCAAACCAAAAGCTCATTTCCTTTTCAAGCTGAAAATGGAGTGAAATAACAGACGAAATCGAGCTGAGCATTGTTCCAATAGCAACTCCAGCGAGTGCAAGCTTTACAGGTGTTAATCCGCTTGTTGAAAAGGATCCAACTAAAAAGACTAGCACAACAGCAATACCTGCACCGACAAAGGAAGCGAATGTTAATCCTAAATTAGATACCCCTGGGAAAAATGCAAGCATAATTACTAATGTGAATGCTGCCCCATCGGTAACCCCCATAATAGATGGTGATGCTAATGGATTTCGTGTCATCCCCTGCATGATGGTACCAGACACAGCTAAAAATGCACCAACTAATGCTGCTGCAAATGCTCTAGGTAAACGTAATTCCTGTATGACCTGATGTGTAGACAAATCAGGATTAAATGAATTGATTGCTTGCCAAACGGTGGATAGTTTAATATCAACCGCACCATATGAAACGGATAAGGCAATTGAAAAAAGTAATGCAATAATAGCAATACCATTAATAAGTAATTTAAGTATTCGCGAATGATTGATGTAAGATAGCATGATATTCCCCTGACTAAACAAACTACTTTCTATTTTTAATTATGTAGTTAATTTGATTAAGAATCATTATCAATTAAAATTATAATGGTATTTTAGACTCACTGCAATGTTTTCTATTTTGTAATACTTACATCTTAATAAATTGTTGAAAAAATATTGACACCTCAAATGAAAATGATTATCATTACCATTAATAAGGGATTTTTCAAAAGGAGAAAATACATATGAGATCAACAAACTACCGTTTTTTATTAATTGGAATTCTATTCGTTTTAGCACTTATCGTTTCAGCTTGCGGGAATGATGATACTAAATCGGATGATACCGATAAAAACACTGATAAAGAAACACCTTCTGAAGTTACACTTGATAGTAAAATGGGAGAAGTCACAATACCTGCAAATGTGGAACGTGTAATTGCACCATATCATGAGGATGCATTATTAGCACTAGGTGTTACACCAGTTGCAAAATGGGCAATTGGTACAAGTGTTCAGGATTATTTAGAACCCCAACTAGAAGATGTACCTAAAATCGAATGGAATCTTCCACTTGAAAAGGTTCTCGAAAGGACTCCAGAATTAATCATTCTAGAAAGCAATCTAGATAGTTATGAAGGTTCTATAGAAGATTATCAAAAAATTTCAGATGCGACCTATGTTATGACAGAAGAAGTTACAAACGATTGGCGCAAACAAGTTGAGTTATTCGGTAAAATGCTTGGAAAAGAAGATAAAGCTAAAGAAGTGCTAAACAATTACGATGAAAAAGTTGCTAACGCTAAAGAAAAGCTAAATGAATCAATTGGTAACGAAACAGTTGCAGCAATTTGGGTAGCCGGTAATAAATTTTATTTATTTGAAAAAAATCGCCATAGCGCAGAAGTTCTCTATTCAGAACTTGGCATTAACCAGCCTGAATTTGTAAAAAGTTTGGGGAAAGCAGATTTGGCACAATGGAATGCCTTATCTATGGAAAAACTATCTGAACTTAAAGCCGATCATATTTTCCTTCTAGCACTTGAGGGAGAACAAGGCATTGAAACACTTGAAAATAGTAAGGTATGGCAAAGTATCCCCGCCGCTCAAAACGATCACGTATACATTATGAACGATCCAAGCTTTTGGACGAATAAAGGTTTAATTGCATCAGAAAAAACAATCGATGCAGTTGTAGATACGTTAATAAAATAAAAAAACAGGTTTCTGTTCGATAAGAACGGAAACCTGTTTTTTTACCCTTTTGAAATTGTGTGCTCTTTCCAGGAGTTGCGCGGTTACTCCAGATGTTGCACGTTTATCCTCAGGGATTGCGCGGTTACTCTCGATGTTGCACGCTTATCCTCGGGATTGCGCGGTTACTCTCGATGTTGCACGCTTATCCTCGGGGATTGCGCGGTTACTCTCGATGTTGCACGCTTATCCTCAGGAGTTGCGCGGTTACTCTCGATGTTGCACGCTTATCCTCGGGATTGCGCGGTTACTCTCGATGTTGCACGCTTAACCTCAGGGGTTGCGCACTATTTCCTAAAGTTGCGTGCCTGAACTGCGTTGTTGTTGCACAGTTTTTAGCTGCTTTTCATCTTTATGGTAGTAACCCAAGTGGCAAACGGCCAAATCCTAAAATCATTGTTAGCAATACAGCAATCACTAACTGGATCCACCATCCTTTTGTTGCTTCTTCTCGTCCTGACTTCATACTAATCATTTCCATTGCAAAAATTGCCCAGATACCTGCAAGTCCTTTAAAAATGGCTTCCCCCATCATTGGACTTCCGCCAAAGTAATTTGCAAGTAATGATCCACCTGAATATAAAATTAGTAGATAATCCAAACGTAATATCATTTGTATAATTTTAGCGCCTTTTGCTTTTCCTTGTTTATGTAAAATAACAACTACAATAAATAAGATAAATGCAAGCGCCCATGCAGTTATGTGTAAGTGTGTATTCATCTAAGTTCCTCCTATTTCATTGTTAGTTTTTACAGTGCTTAATTTTCTTTGCATACTAAATCAATAATACCATGTCCTACACAGAATTCATATGAAAATTACGTGAACATTTATTACAGGAAGTAAAACTAACTGAAAACTGTTATAATAAATTTGATTGCATTTTTCACTCAAAATTTATCGATTTTCGGAGGGATATTATGTCACAAAACAGTCAACAAATCATTGATCAAACACAGGAATATGGCGCGAAGAATTATCACCCACTACCTGTTGTGATAGCAAAAGCAGAAGGTGTTTGGGTAGAGGATCCTGAAGGTAATCGCTACATGGATATGTTAAGTGCATATTCAGCAGTTAACCAAGGACATCGCCATCCCAAGATTATTGAAGCATTAAAAAAACAAGCAGATGCAGTAACACTAACCTCACGAGCATTTCATAATGATCAACTTGGACCGTGGTATGAAAAAATTTGTAAACTTACAAACAAGGAAGCAGCTTTACCAATGAACACTGGAGCAGAGGCTGTTGAAACGGCATTTAAAGCAGCAAGAAGATGGGCATATGATGTAAAAGGTGTCGAGGAGAACAAGGCAGAAATTATTGCTTGCGAAGGTAATTTCCACGGCAGAACAATGACAGCGGTTTCCTTATCATCAGAAGCTGAATATCAACGTGGGTTTGGTCCCATGTTACCAGGAATCAAATTAATCCCATATGGTGACATTGACGCGTTAAAAGCAGCAATCACCGAAAATACAGCTGGCTTTTTATTTGAACCTATCCAAGGTGAAGCAGGTATTGTCATGCCTCCAGAAGGTTTTCTAAAAGAAGCATATGATGTATGTAAGGAAAATAATGTCCTATATATTGCCGACGAAATTCAAGCAGGACTTGCTCGGACTGGGAAAATGTTCGCTTGCGACTGGGAAGATGTAACACCAGATATTTTAATTTTAGGAAAAGCTCTAGGTGGCGGTGTTATGCCAATCTCATGTATTGTGGCCAACAAAGACATCTTGGGTGTATTTAATCCTGGATCACACGGTTCAACTTTTGGTGGAAATCCATTAGCCTGTGCTGTTTCCGTCGCGTCACTCGAAGTTCTTGAGGAAGAAAACTTAGCGGAACGTTCATTAGAATTTGGAAACTATATGATGAATGAACTTAGAAAAATCGATAATCCAATGATTAAAGAAGTTCGTGGTAAAGGATTATTCATTGGCGTTGAACTTACTGAAGCTGCACGTCCATATTGTGAAGCATTAAAAGAACGAGGATTATTATGTAAGGAAACACATGAAAATGTTATCCGCTTTGCCCCTCCATTAGTTATTGAAAAAGATGATTTGAATTGGGCTATTGATCACATTAAAGAAGTTTTGAAAGGGTAAAAAAGCTCAACGCAAGACCGCAGAAAGCGTAGTATTTTCCCATAGCGGTCGCAGTTTCTGTGAACAGTAATAAAAAATGCGAAAAGAGCCTTAAAATAAAATGACCATCAATTTATATTAAAATCTGATGGTCATTTTTATTATAAAATTTAGGGATTTATAACTTAAACCTTAAGTCAAGGTAACGAGCGTATTAAAAACAATCAAATTACTAATTTATATATTTCACAACCGCCATTTCTTTACCAAACCTATCACCATTATCCACAAATCCCAAACTTTTATATAGATTATGAGCTCCTATATTTTCCGGATAATAGCCTACAACAATTTTAGCATTTGGTAATTTAGACATCTCTGTGATCATTAGTTTAGTTGCTGCCTTACCAATACCCTTGCCTTGGAATTCCTTATCAACCATTATTCTGTAAACCCAATAACCTTCAAGTTCCTCTTCTACTGAATTAAACATTAAAAAACCAACTACTTTTTCTTCAAAATAGATAGCATATGGTCTTAATGTTGGTTCAAACTTGGATTGTGCTATTGAAATAGTATTTGATTCCATGTATTTTGCTTGTTCTGTTGATACCTCTAATTCACAGCATTCGTACCAGTTTTCTGCATTTAACTCTACAATTTTTACATTACATGTACGCATTATTTTCCCCTTTCAAAATTTGGGGAAACGCTAAACAACTTTGTTAATTAGGCGCTATCCCCTTAAGTTTAGTAACGATATAAATTCTTTTGTTTGTCATAATGAACGCCTCCCTTAACAAATATTGCCTAAAATTAAGTCAATGAATTTTTAGACTCTTTCATAATAACATATTTCTATCCATAATCTTATACTTATTTATTTTCAACCTCTCTTGTTCGAAACGGCTGTATTTTTAAATAGGTAAGACTTCGCCATATCCATTCCAATGGCCCAAAACGAAACTGGGAGAGCCACCATTTGCTTAGTAAAATTTGCACTACGAAAATCAGTACTACAATACCGATACTTACAGACGGCGTAACAGATCCATACCACCCTAAACCTACCCCGTAAAACAAAAAGAAACTAATCACCGACTGTAAGATATAGTTTGTTAATGACATTCGACCAACATATGTGAATGGTTTTATAATTTTGTTCCCGAGCTTGCCAGTTGCTAATAATGTTATTGAAAATAAATAAAATAGTGCTGATGCGGCTCCACCAACATTATCCTGAATAAAGTAGAACCATTCTGGATTTCCGTATAAATAAGGACCCATTTTTAAGAAAACGAAAACGATTAAACTAACAGACCAGCCTATTTTTACTATCCGCTTATTTTTACTAGGCGTGTGTAACCACCGCTTTCTAGCAATATACATCCCAAGTAAGAATAAAGGTAGCAACGTTGTAAGTGAAAGAAAGCCCGAGAAAATTCTATTTGCATAAAACCAGTCATTTGCATTTTGCTTCAAAATAACAGACAGATCATCACTTCGATAATGCATTTTTGCAAGATAAATTGCCCCAACATCATAATCTTGCAGGTAGAACCTTACCTCGTATAATAGCTTGGAAACATAAAAAACAACCCCCCCTAATAATAGGAAAGCCCATATCAACAAAGTTTTATCCGAGCGATTTAGGAATGCTATCAACAATAATCCAAACATACCATATGATAATAAAATGTCCCCACTCCAAACGAAAAACGCATGAATGAAACCGAAACAAATTAATATAAATAGTCTTCTAAACATTAACGGATGCACATCAATATGTTTTAACACCAACCGTTCCTTCATTATTTGAAAACCAAACCCAAATAATATCGAAAATAGTGTATAAAAGCTTGCCTGAAAGAAGATATCTTTTACAGTCTGTGTGAATTGATCAACAGGTTCTGTCCATGCATCTTCTGCCCCACCGTAAAAAAAATAAGGCGCGGAAAATATGCCGATATTAACAATAAATATTCCAAAAATAGCAAAGCCTCGTGCTGCATCAATCCATGTTAAGCGTTCGGATTCTTTTAAAGGTGAAGCTTTTTCCATGAAGTTCACTTCCTCCAAAAATAGATACTCTTTATAATTTCTACAGCAGTTTGAATTTTTCCTTCAGATACCTTCAACAAATTAGTGCATTCACATAAACTACATACGAAGGAGGAATTGTTATGCCAGCAAAAGTAGGAGCAGTTAAAGTCATCACAGTCGCATCATCAAGCATTTTCAACATTGGAGATGTATATTCCATGTGCCCTGAGAGCTCCGCAAAAACCTATGCTGGTGGTGGCTCCTTTAATACGGGCGATGGAATTCATATTGAACTTGCAAATTCTAATACGTATGTTTATGACAAAGACAAAGTTGACCAACCAGTAACGTAACGGAGTGAATTTGACATGAGTATTACAATTCATCAATCCATCAGTATATATATGATAAAAATTGGTGCGATAACCAACTCTTCTGTTTTACAGATCGGCAGCACCGGCAGTATCCAAGCCCAGTCTGATATATACAACACAGGAGGGTATACAGAGCCTGCAGAAGAAGCTGTGCCTTTGGGTCAACAGCCCCCTCCCATGATCCCACTATCACAATCAGCCCAATAATAGCACCATTTTTTCATTTACACATACACTAATCATAGGTCTTTGCCTAGTATGAAGGGGGACTCTTTTTATGAATGGAAATGAATGGACCAATTATGTTTATGATCTTCACCAGTATATTCAGAAACAGGATCAAGAAATAAACCAATTAAAATCAAGAGTAACTCAGCTAGAACAGGACATTCGGGACAAAAATACAAATACAATAGAAAAAATCGAATACCATTTTGATCAGTTAAAGATAGAAAATTTAGATGGGACACTACACATCGGTCTTTCACCGAGTGATTTGGCAAATATCGAGGATTTAGGGGTTCCAAAGGAAAATCAACCTAACTATCAACCTCCGATGAAACAACAGTTACAATCGGACCTAAGTCAGTATTTGCAGCAAACAGGGCCATCTATGATCCGTGATTTAGCAACTCAATATAATAAGCCTGTGGACAATGCATTTCAATCAATGCTTTTAGATGATATTGAAAAGCAACTTCCCCATCGAATAGCTTTTTATGAACAAGAAGCCAAAAACAAGAGGGGGATGCGGTCTGAAGAATCATTACAGACCTATATAACAGATCAAATTAAAAATGAAATCTATCAATCTCTTTTAAAATATATGCAAAAAAATGAACAAAAAGGAGAGGAAGAATGAATATAGAAGTTCATAATTGGGGATTAAACGTAGGTAATGTATGTATAGACGCCCTATCTGCCTCATCTATTTTTCTTATAGGAGATAATGACGAAATGACTTTATCATCTTTTTTTGATACTCCACCTGAAGCGTTTACAGTTGGTAATATCGTTCCGTTAGCTCCATAAGCCACATATTTAGAGAAATTGTAGGAGGATTTGATGGAAAAGCGAAACGTAAATGTTAATTACATTAAAGTAAATTCCGCCTCATTTAGCTCCATCCTTTCAATCGGTGATACAGCATATGCAGGGCCGAAATCCCGAGGAATTGCAGTACAAAAAGAAGGTGCAATTTTCACGAAAAAGGATGAAGTACAATTTAAAAACTATGATTTATTTAGCAGAAAGGCAACATGGCCAAAAAAAGCGAAGCATGTTCGCCAGCACATCCATCATCACGAACCAAATATAAATATGGAATATGCATCATTCATTGGAATAGGTAGCTCATCGATCTGTCAAGTTGGAAGTATTGATAAAATATGCGCTGAAGCACGATTGAAACATTTCCGTATACTAAGAAATAATGAATCCCACACAAAGAAATAAATCAATCATATCTTATTCTAAGAAATAAATTCTTGAAGAAGGTGTAAAAATGCCGTCTATTGTTGGACCGTTAAAAATAAATAGTATTGGTGGTGGAGTCGTTAACTTTGGCGATTCCTTCTACTTATCTCCAAAAAGCACTTCTAAAACCAGTGCTGGATCCGGATCATTGAATACTGGTGACTTTATTTGTACAAATACTGGTCTAAGCTCAACGAACCCAATTGATCCAGACGTCAATGATCAGAATGTAACTGCAAACGCTTAATGTTTGTTACGCAACAATTATAAACAGGAATAATCAATGGAAATGACTATCAATATTTATTTGATAGTCATTTTCTATGACAGTATTTACGCTCTAAATTTTATGTTAAAGAATAATAATTTATTGCAAAACGATAAAATTTATCATATGATATAGCTACATTAAATAGTGAAATGCTTTATGACTACATGGTTTAATAATTATTTCGAAGCTTGCTTACTAATAATCTTTTTTAAATCAGGGAGGTTACTATGAATTCATATATTCCTAAACATGTTGCAATAATGATGGATGGAAATGGCCGTTGGGGAAAAGCTAGGGGGCTTACCCGAAGTGAGGGTCATTTTGCTGGTGCTCAAACCATGCAAAAAATTATCGACGCAAGTATGGAATTAGACATAAAAATACTAACCCTATATGCTTTTTCTTCAGAGAACTGGACAAGACCTAAAGAAGAAGTTAATTATTTAATGAAGCTACCAGTAAAATTTTTTAATAAAAAATTACCTGAATTTATGAAAAGAAATATTAAAATACTTATTTCAGGAAATATTTCAGCCCTTCCAAGGCCAACAAAAAAAGCAGTTAGTAAAGCGGTTGAAGAAACTAAGAATAATGATGGAATCATTGTTAATTTTGCATTTAATTATGGTGGAAGAGATGATATTTTACAAGCGATACGTAAAATAATTGAAAATGTGCAAAATAAGAGAATTGAATTAAATAACGTAAATGAAGAATTAGTACAACATTTTTTATATACAAAGGGACTACCTGATCCAGAATTAATTATACGAACTGGTGGAGAAAAAAGAGTGAGTAATTTTCTTTTATGGCAATCTTCTAAATCAGAATTTTACTTTTCTGACTTCTATTTTCCAGATTTTAATAAGGAGTTACTTAGTGAGGCAATCATTGAATTTCAAAAAAGGACTTCTAATTTGTAAAACCAATTAATATATAAGAATTCACTCTGTTATGATGTTTTATTGTATATCATAACTTACTAAAGGCACCAGAATGCGATGCCTTTAGTAAGTTTATATTCTTTAACCACAAATCTTGCTATTTATTCAAATTCCGATTGATCACCGAAAATCAATTGTACAATATAAATAATCATACATGCTGCCAGCGTCACGTATCCCCAACCGAGCGTTATTTGGTCAACTCTCAAGTAGTTATTGCATATTTGATCATCCACTCCAATAAATAGCCATCCCATTAAAATAAACAGTATTATAAAAATGAGAAAAACGATGTTCTTGCTTACCGATCCTAGTTTTCTCCAACTATCCCTTAACGGTATCCCTGCTAAGAATGGTAAACTAATAAATTTAAATATTTCTGATGCGTACACTGTTAATGCTTCATCCATTGTACGCGGAATCATCCAGTATACGAGGATAATAGAAAATAGTAAGATCCCAGGAATCCCATTCCTATTCCACTTGTAGAAAAACGCAGGAAAACGAACTTTAAAGAAACGTGCCATTAGAAATCCAGAAAAAATCAACAGCGGCATTTGCAAATGCATATGGATAATCATGATTGATTCTAACAACGTTGCAACTGGAGGAAGAGTTAAGAAAACAAATAACAGCAAACCATAAATGAATTGTTTCATAAATTAATCCCCCGCTTCGTTTTCAAGAATAGATACAACCTTACTAGCAGTTTCCTTAATTTTCGTAAAGTCCATCATTTCTTGTAAATGACCTTTTTTCCCTATCAAATAAAATGCGGTATTATGCGTGAAATTTCCGTTTCCATCTGGGATAACAATAACACCAAGCTCCTTCAGCAACGTGTCTAATTCAGCTTGATCCGTAATGCGTGCCATACGCCATGTTTCTCCATCACTACCAAAATACGTTCTATATTTTGCTAATATTTTAGGGTTATCTCTTGCTGGATCAAAGCTAATACTTAAGAAGACGATATCCTCACCCATATATTTACGTGGTATCAAGTCATAAACTTGAGCCATGTTCATTTCTAATTGTGGACATACCGTTTTACAGCTTGTATACATAAATGTAAGAAATACATATTTATCATTACCAAATTCCTTAAACGTATAGGTTCTCTCTTGACTATCCTCCAATGTTACAGATGGAAACTTCGGTTTATCTTGTAATAGTTCATACGTTCTTGCGCTTTCCGCTGTATATGCTCTAAATCCATCAGTTTCAACATAAAACAATATGCTACCAAATAAAATCACAACGATAATTGCTAGTGTATTTTGATTATTTTTAATCATAATAATCACCATCCCTTAGCAAATGCTAAATGATAGAATTCGGAAGTCAGAATTGAGTTGTTCCTATCCGACTCCCGAACTCTGTCTACCATGTCTTAATTGGCGGTGATCCTGGAGGTGCATTAACAATCATGTCTACTATTGGCACAACATATGCCATTGCAACAACCATTAGTAGTAATACGCTCCATAGCCCCCAACGCTCTGTCCACATTGGTGCTGGTAGTGCGTTATCCTCTGGTTCGGCAACCGGAAATGTCGTTTCTCCTTTTGGTGCAAAGAACATCATATTAATAACTGCATAAACTTGTATAATGACACCTAAAAGTAATAAAGATGCTCCGATACCCATTACATATTCATATGGTATCCAGCTTAATGCTCTTGGGTGATCTCCATATGTTGTAAAGGACGTACGGCGTGGGTCACCTAGCAGCCCTACTAAATGCTGTGAACCCGCCATAAGAATCATGCCAACGGTCCATATAATTGTTTGAATAACTCCTAATCTATTCATTTGTGGTGTAAGCTTACGTTTGGTTAAATATGGAATTAGCCAATAACAAATTCCGAAAAATGTCATAACAACTGACATACCTACTGTTACATGAAAATGACCTACAACCCACATCGTATTATGAATAACCTGATTCATCTGGTTACTCGTGTTGACAATTCCACCGGCACCACCGGGGATAAAGGAAATCATGGCAATCATTGGTGCTAAGAAACGAACATCTCCCCAAGGTAATTTCGTAATCCATCCCAGCAAGCCTTTACCGCCTTTTTTCCTTCCCGCACGTTCAAATACAGCAAACATGGCAAATGCTGTCATTAATGAAGGAACAGCGATAGATAGACTCATAAATACATGCAGAAATTTAATTGACTCTGAGATTGCTGGATCAATGATCTGATGATGAAACCCACCAGGAATATTTAAAATTACAAGTAATATAACAACAAGACGAATTAATTTTTCATTAAAATGTCGTCCACCAATAATTTTTGGTACAATTACATACCATGCAGAAGTTGCTACAAGGTACCAAATATTTACTAATGTGTGGCCAAACCACCAAAATAATGTACGATCGACCATAACATTCGTTGTCTCAACAATTCCCATTGACCAAGGGATAAGTGTTAGCACCTCAATTGTTACACCGATACTTGCGAAAAACCATAATACGAAAACACCCATAGCGAAAAATGCTAATAATGGAGTTGTTTGACCTGGGTGTGTCTTTCTCCAATGACGGTAATTAATGAATACTCCGAAGCAGCAAGCCAGGATACCTAGTACCACAAATACTAATCCAACATAAAATATTGGATGTGCTGCTAACGGCGGATAAAATGTGTACAATACCGATGCTTCATTTAATACAATCATTGTAACTACTAATATTACCCCAATTATCATGAGAGAGAAGCCACTCCAAGCAAGTTTTCTAACCTTTGGCAGAAGCCCTCCTAATGAATGGGAAAGATTCGCATATTGGTAACCAATTGTAAATGTAGTAGAAAATACTAGTAACAATAAAATTCCATGTGCTGTTAATACTTGATAATAATTTAACCATGGCGGTAATTCTAGAAGTCCCGCCCGCTGCAGCCCTTG
This sequence comes from Virgibacillus ndiopensis, assembly GCF_900187325.1. Lineage (GTDB taxonomy): Bacteria > Bacillota > Bacilli > Bacillales > Amphibacillaceae > Virgibacillus_E > Virgibacillus_E ndiopensis. Next base: position 417,698 of record NZ_FZMZ01000004.1, read on the forward strand.
GACTAAACCTAATATTCCACCAATAAGTAACGTTGCAAATGCTACTGACAAATAGGATAATGATATCTTTGCATCTTTTGTATTTACACCTAATGCTTTTATTGTCTTTTGTTGTAAGCTTAGTGCTGATAATTCTTTCATTTATCTGTCCCTCCTTTACTTCACAACAATTGTAGTGGACATTAATTGATGCCCAGTTCCGCAATATTCATTACATAACACTAAATACTCACCTGGTTTATCAAATGTGTGTGAAATCCTTTGAATATGACCTGGCATAACCATAGCATTAATATTTGTCCCAGCAATTTGGAAACCATGTGTCACGTCTTTTGATGTCATAATGAAGTGAACCTCCGCACCCGCCGGAATTTCAATATTATTTGGATTAAAGCCGAATGTTTGCAATGTCATAACAACTTCATATTCATTTTCGCCAATTTTTGTAATACCAGGTTCATCAAAAGGCGCAGTCTGATCTACTTTTTGCGGATCGATTATTTCTTTATTACTTGGTGGCCCCATACCAAGTGCAAATGTTTGATAACCAACTATAATCATAAAAATGACTAAAATACCGGAGCTTATTGCAATCCACATTTCTTCTAAGCGATGCATATTCATACCCTCCCTAAATCCTTGACATATATAAACTAAATACTGCCACCCACATAATCACGATAACTGCTCCTACGAATCCAACTGATATAAGCGTTCCTTTCAATGACTTTTCGTTAGATTCATCTACCTGCTTCATTGATCTATTTGTTCCCTCCATTAACACCAACCTCCCTTATCTTATTTCCTCTATAGCATAGTGCCAATGTAAGTTACGAGTAGTGAAATAAATCACATGAACCTGTGATTTTAATTACACCCTTTGAGAAAAACACGATATCGGCTAATTTATTGCATAAAAAAATGGAGAAAAAACCTTGTCACATAGGGATTTTCTCCATGAATGAATAACTATTATTAAATGCAATAAAATTGTCACAAAAAACTAAGGTAATGGTAAAACTAATTGTTTTGCGAAGAAATAAAGATATGTTTCCTTCACCGGTTTATGCCAAATACTTTCAATGGCATGACGGTATAGGTTTAACTGGGTTTCATATCGCTTAGCAAGCTTTGATCTAACCTGATCTGTAACTTCATCCGGAATCGCGTCTGTTTTGTAATCTAAGATAATCCAACCATCATCTTTTGGAATAAGACAGTCAATAACACCTTGAACCAATACCTGTTCATTGGTATCACTAGTCCAAGATGCATAAACTTGGTTAGCTGGTAACGTTATGCTAAAAGGTACTTCACGGTAAATAGTTGGTGCCTCCATCATAGACTGAGCAATTTCGGTTGTGAAAAATTGTTCGATTGCATGTACATCGATAATGTCTGCTTCAAGACGTGTAAGTATCTCTCGTTCAACCAACGACTCAATAAATTCTTGTATTTTCATCCTATCTAGCGGCTTTGTTAATGGAATATGCTGCATTACAGTATGCATAGCAGTTCCACGTTCTGCTGCTGATACTGTCTTTTCCTTTTGCATGAATTGTGGCCGTTTTACAATTGGTGGCTGGAATGATTGTACAAGTTGATCTGCACTATACTCATCTTTTAATTCACGTTGTCGTTTGATTTCCGTTACAGATTGCTTCGCACGTGAGAATGCTGCTTGTTGAAATGGATATTGATATGAAAGTCTTCTATTAACCTTATCCGTAAGTACATCGTCGTCTAGTGCTAATGGCTGCCAATTGACAATGTTTTCTTTAAGTTCAGCATCAACCTCTGAAGTCACTTCATCCAAATTTGCATATTCACTGGCATGAGCAACTATGACCTTCCATTCGGATGGATCCAACTGAATCTCATCCAATACTGCATCGCTCATTCCTTCTGTTCGTAAAGCTTCATTCGATTTATGGCGGATTAATGCAGGTCCGACCCAATCTAAATATGTCTTCGATTTAATTCGAAAATGTGCTGGTAGTATCCACTCAGAATGGTCAATCATCGTTTGCCATTTCTCTCGTTTCTTTTCAAACGAAGCGACACTTCCTACCATAACCAATTTTTCTTTTGCCCTCGTCAATGCAACATATAAGACGCGCATTTCTTCCGCTAAAAGTTCACGTAGTTTTTCTTCACGAAATGCATGAAACAGCAGTGTAGGGTACGTGATTCGTTTAATTGGATCAATATATTTACTTGCAAAGCCAAGATCTTTATGCAATAAATATCGTTGATTTAAATCCTGCAGATTAAACTGTTTATCCATAGCACCTAAAATGACGACAGGGAATTCAAGCCCCTTACTTTTATGAATGGTCATAATACGTACAACGTCTTCTTGTTCACTTAAGGCTCTCGCTGCTCCGAGATCCTCTCCACGCTCTTCCATTCGCTCAATAAACCGAAGGAAGCGGAATAATCCACGGAATGATGTTGTCTCATATCCACGTGCACGATCATACAGTGCTCGTAAGTTTGCCTGGCGCTGACGTCCTCCTGGCATTCCACCGACAAAATCATAGTAGCCGGTTTCGCGGTAAATTTGCCAGATTAACTCAGATAATGCCCCTTGTCTTGAAGCAAGACGAAAACTGTCAAGCTGTTCTAGAAAATTAGTTACTTTAACTGCTGTTTCATCCGTATTTTGCCGCTTAAATTTTTTCAATGCATCATAAAACGTTTGATATTTATCAGCAAGCCGAATTTGTGCAAGCTCTTCTTCATTCAATCCCACTATTGGTGAACGCAGTACGGATGCGAGTGGAATATCCTGTCTCGGGTTATCAATAATTTTAAGAAAGCTCAGCATAATTTTTACTTCAATTGCTTCAAAATAACCAGTCGATAATTCTGCATATACTGGAATACCTTGCTTTTTCAATTCATCGACAATGGTAGGAGCCCATGTCATTGATCGGAGCAAGATAACAACGTCACGATATTGCATATCACGCTGTACCTGGGTTGCTTTATCAACCACTTGAAGCGGAGTGTTTTCACTTTGACCTATCCACTGTTTTATTTTATCGGCATATGCACGTGCTTCAATTTGTGCTTTTTCTAAGTCTTGATAATTTTCATCTTCCTCTGCCGTCTCTTCTTTTTCCTCAGATGCCTCGCGATCAATAATTAATAACTCTGGTTCAGCTTCTGCAAGCGATTGCGAATCATACATATTATTGGCATAGATTAATTCAGCATCTTTGTCATAGTTTATTTCACCCAAATCCTCATCAAGAATCTGTCTGAAAATATAATTGGCACCAATTAAAACCTGTTTCCTGCTACGAAAATTACTGGCCAAATCAATTCGTTTCGCCTGATGCTGGGCCTGGGCGAACTTTTTATATTTCTGAATAAAAAGCGACGGTTCGGCATGGCGAAAACGATATATACTTTGTTTCACATCTCCAACCATAAACATATTACCGGGACCAGTTTGATCACTAATCAATGTCAAAATCGTTTCTTGTACAAGATTTGTATCCTGATATTCATCAACAAGCAATTCGGTAAATTGCTTCCTGTAATGAAGTGCCACACTTGATGGAATTGGGGAATCTGCTGTTGATGACTCATCGATTAATAGCTGCAAACAGTAATGTTCCAAGTCGGAAAAATCGACAATCGCCTTCTCCCTTTTTTGCTCAGTAAATCGTGTTTTAAACTCCTTCACGATTTCAGTTAGTTGTTTAATAACAGGTGCAAGTTCCCGCATATCTTCAATGTGATTCGTTAAGTCCCGTGTAAACCATCCTTGCTTCATATCATTCCATCGTTTTTTGTAACTTTCCCTTAAGACTTTCACTTTCGCTTTTTTCTCGTCTGAGCAATCTATTTTTTTCGAAGACAATTTTGCAAATGAACTTGTTGCCATATATGCTTGTAGGTCATCCCATGAATTGAGATGTGCCAATGCATTTTGCAAGTTCTCCGCATCAGAATCAATCGCTTCTGCATAATGATACGGTCCATCACTTTCCCTTATTATGTCTAACGCGAGGGTTATTTCTTCGTTTATCGCATCAAAGTGACTTTTCACTTCACGCTTAATGATGGATAACCAAGGCAACTCCGTCTCCGTCCAATTATCTGGGATATTATACACTTCAGCTAGGTTATCCAGCCATTGTTCCGGCCAGGGATTCTGCACTGCAAATGTGTACAAATCAAGCACTAAGTTTTCTACATCGACATCACTGCGATCATTCGAAAAACGATCAACGACAGCAAAAAAGCGTTCCTGCTCCTCGCCCTCTTTGCCATACCATTCTTCAAATAAATCATCTATTACTTCCTGTTTAATCAGATCCGCTTCCATATCATTAGCAATTCTGAATCCAGGATCAATATCGAGTAAATAGGCATATTGTTTTACAACGTCCAAACAAAACGAATGCAATGTTGAAATAGATGCTCGTTGTAGTAAGGATAACTGTTTCTTTAAATGTGTTGAAGACGGATCTTCCGCTAACGATTTTTCCAATGCTAACCCAACACGATTACGCATTTCCTGTGCCGCTGCATTGGTAAACGTAACAACGAGTAATGTATCGATATCAGCAGGATTGTCTTTATTAATTAGTTTCTGGATAATGCGCTCGACTAGTACCGCGGTCTTACCAGAACCAGCTGCCGCCGCAACAAGTACGTCACTACCATCTGTATATATTGCTTCTGCTTGTTCCTTTGTCCAGTTAACCATTACATTCCCTCCCCATCGCGGAGCTTATCCAATATCTCATCGTCCCTCATATCTGTAAGTTTTCGATAATTGTTTTCCTCAAGAATCGGATCAAATTGACAAACAGAATGGAACGGACAAAACGTACATGCTATATTTTGCTTATGCTGATATGGATTTAAATGTACACCACCAGCAGTCATATCAATACCTGCATTCACCATTAACTGGTGTATGTGATCTTGGAGCTTAGAAAACGTATCGTTGTCCGCTATTTTTGAATGGCTATAAAAACCACCATTTTTCTTTACTCCTGCAGGTACAATTTGACTTGAACCCGAGTTGAGCGATGTGTCCATCATTTTAACGATTTCCTCATTCGAGAGTAGTAATCCTTGCATTTTATATTTTTTAAAAATTTCATAGTCAATATCCTGATCAGTCATTCTTTGTTTGGCGGAAATCATTGGGTTATGCACATGGAAATATAGTACCCCAGCTGGTGTCGCTTTTACGCCTAACCACTGTTCAGATTGGGAGAGCACAACATCTAAATAAGTAAGCATCTGTAATGCAAGTCCATAATACACTTCAACAAGATTTAGCCCCTTGGCACTTGATTTATAATCGATAATCCGTAAAAATAAATCTTCCTCATTTAATGCTTTATCAACACGATCAATGCGCCCGCGAAGCATTAATTCAAATCCATTTGGTAAATGTAATGTTACAGGTGAAAGTGTTTGGTTTTCACCAAACCCAAGCTCCAAGCCAACAGGAGAAAAATTACTCTGTCTTGCTTGTTCACTTAATACAAAGGCTGCTCGGGCAATAACTTCCTGCAGCTTCTGCTGAATGTATTTGTAACGATTGGAGCTGTGTAAAATTTGATGCTGTAAAATAGGTGCTAAATCTGTGACTGCTTTATGTGCATAGCTATCCGTATCGAGTTTATTCAGCTGCGCAAAGTTCTTTCCTTCTTCCTGAATCCATTCCGTTATTTTTTTCAATGCTTCATGAAAAAGCTGACCAATATCTGGTGCGTCTAGCTTATATGTTTTACGTTCTTCAAGACCTAAACTATATTTCGCAAAATGTTGATAGGAACAGCGGTGATACATTTCCAGTCTGGATACGCTTGCTTTTACTTGTTTCGGGTACAGTTTCTCAGTCGTTTCGGTTGATAGATTAATTGGTTTATTTTGATAATACAAGCTTTGTAATATAGTATAAGTTGTACCGAATTTTGGTTGATTGTTCATATACCAATTTAATACGTACCACCAGATTGGTTGAACAGGGTAACCCTTTCTGTTACGAGAAAGCTGTGCCGTAAGTGCTGATCGTGTTTTTACTGGAGTAGTAATAAAACGATCTGCTTCAGTTAGTTCATCAGGATCCTGCAGTAACAAGTGGTCACAGCATTTAGGGAATAATTCCTCAATTCGTTTGATTAATTGAGACGGCATTTTGGCCTTTCCCTCTTCATCACTTAATGGATAGCTTATCCAAAGACGATCTTTTGCTGCAGTAAAGGCTACATACATATAAAACCAATCATCAAGCAGCTTACGTTTACTGCTTTCAGCCAATTGCATGCCATGTCCGGCGAGAATTTCTCGTTCACGTTCATTGATCATCCCATCGGACGGTGGCTTCATTGGCCATACACCATCATTGACACCTAGTAAAAATGCACATTTCATTCCACTAATTCTCGAACGATCAATTGTTCCGACAATGACATGGTCAATGCTTGGTGGAACATGGGAAAACTTCAATGAATCAAATCCTGCGTCCATCGTCGAACGAAACGTTGATAATTTCATTGTTTCTTCGCCAGCTATTTCCACCATTTCATCAAGCAACTGAATGACAGCATTCCACACTTGCTCTTGCTCACGGCCTTTTTCAATTTGCCCCGCATCATCGTATACTTTCCGCATTTTCTCGAGTCGTTTAGCTGCGCCTAGACTCTCCAGCCATTCGTAAAGTACCCTGCACATATCTTCAACTGTACTGACGTTTCTTATTTGTTCATCAAACGGCTGTAAGGCTTGTACAACCTGCTTTCTATAAGCATTGATGCGTTGTTCTATTTGTTTTTCAGAATCAGTCTGGGCTGCTTGGTCAAACCCACGGAATCGTCTAAAAGTCCAGTTTTTATCACTCGTCCAACGATCTCGTGAGCGAATTCCGTATTCGAGCACATAATTTTCCAATTCATCGATGGCGTCATTCGTCAAAGGATAGTTTGAATCTGTTGATGGGATAAACCCAGTTTTTAACACACGAAAAATAGCATCATAACGCCAATTACCTTCAGCAATGTCTAATGCAGAACGAATTAGCTCAATTAACGAATGATTGAGCATTGTCCGTTTTTCATCAATAAAAACAGGAATATTGTAATCACGAAAAATAGTATCGATTAAATCATGGTAACTATCTGTTTGTCGAATAAAAACTGCTATATCTCTATAACGATATTTTTCTTCGCGAACTAACCGGATAATCTCCTGTGCAGCACCTTCAACTTCAGCCCGTGGATGCACTGCTTCGGCAATCTGCAATGGCACATCCCCTTCATAAACTGGTGCTGGTCGAATGTCAAAATACTGCTCTAAATGGGCAAAATATGGCCGATCTTTAAATCTGCCATTTATAGGATCTAAACGAACCGTTTCTTCTATGGCTATATTGTTTTCCAGTGCCATTGTCCGTAGTACATGGTATGTTTCTTTTGTTTGATAAAATAAATCAAGCTCATGCATGGCTATGTTTTCAGGATTGTCCACCGTTAATGCAACCGTCACTCGTTTACATTTTTTCAATAAAGCCTCCACCACTTTAAGCTCCTGCGGTGTAAAGCGGTGAAACCCATCAATATATATTTCCGCATCGTTTAATAGTGGTGCATCTTTGACCTTTTCAGCAAGTAATTGTAATTGATCTTCACTATCAATATATTTATCTTGTAGTGCATATACTAATTTTTCATATATATAGGTTAGATCCTCTAATTTGTTTGTAAGTGCTCCCTCACCTGTCTCCTTATGAATAAACTGATTAATATGTTCAATTTCCATACGAAGCATTTCTGGTGTTATGCTGTAGCGCTTAAATTCTGTGATCATATTTTCCAGTTGGTCTAGGAATCCTTGCTTTTCCATCGCCTTTTGAAAAATATGCCATTCGGACTCTTTCTCCTCAATGATTTTCCTGAGCATCATTTGAACACCGATTGAGCTAATAAATTGTTTCGTCCCTCCACCAGTTTCCTGTAAAATACGCCACGCAAGACGAGAGAAGCTGAATACTTGCGTACGGATACTACCTTTAATCGTTTTATCACTAAATAAAGTATATTCTTGTTGAAAAGTCATTTGATCTGGAACAATATAAAATATTGGGGGTCCTTGTGGATTAACGGTTAACTTTTCTTTAATTTCGTCAAGTGTTCTACCGCTTTTTCCAGTTCCAGCTTTTCCAAGTAAAAAACGTATCCCCATGATTTTTCCCCCTTACTCGAACATTCATATAGTAAAGTTTTAATTATCTAAAAGACTGTTGCTTTTTTAAATGGCGAAATTTATTTAATAGTTGACATAAACCACGACTCAACTAAAAATTATTTTCGGTGCCCTGCTACCGCTACGGAAATACACTACACTTTCGCAGGCTCGCGATGAGCCTCTTCGTGAGAAACCCAATCACTGCGGGGGCTCATTGTCTTCGCTTTCCCGCAGGAGTCTCCGTGTATTTCCTTAACTCGTATTGTACTTGCTTTATAATAATCTCATTTCATTTATAAGAAATAGAAAAGGATATATCTTCTTACAAGCAGCCCGTATACATGTAGACTCCTGGGGGATGAGAGGTTCTCTAGCCCCCCCAGGAAAGCGGAGTGTATACGGACTGCAGGGTAATAGCAACAAACTAAATAATCTTAATAAAACAAAACAAAGCTTCTATCTATTTTATCAAAGATAGAAGCTTTATTATACTGATTATACTCAATTACCAAAGCTTAACTGCGCTTGGGTAATTGGCCAATATTTTATGTCTACTTTTCCAACAAGTTGATCAACTGATATAAAACCAAATGATCGACTATCTAAACTATTTTCCCGATTATCACCCATTACAAATAATTTTCCTTCAGGTACTTTCGCCGATCCGGTTACACCTTTTAGTGTAAAATCATCTGTTAGCGGTGATGCCTTGCTTGCTTTTTTAAATGGATCGAGAAATTCCTCTTTAACGTATTCCCCATTTATATAAAGCTTATCATCTTTATACTTTATTTCATCTCCAGGTAATCCAATTACCCGTTTCACATAATCTTCTCTTTTATTAGCATGAAATACAATTACATCGAAATGATCAACATTTTTTAAATCATAAATAACTTTATTTACCATGAGTAAATTTCCATCGTAAAGTGTTGGCTCCATTGACTTTCCATCCACCACATAACTAGCAAATAACACGGTTCGAAAAACAATTGCTAGCACCACAGCAAATAAAACAACAGATATAAGTTTACGATAATTAATTTTTTTCATCAGGATTTTCCTCCAGGGTTTAATTCTATCTTCAGCATACCCCGTTTAAGTTCGTCTTAATCCTGATTTTCTTCAGAAGTATCACTCAACTTTGATTTTTGTTGTAATTTTTTCTCAATAAATTTACCGATTATCCAAAATAGTGTAATGCAAACAGCTACAATTATTGTCCGAATAGGATTTTCAGCAAATGAAGCAATACTTGCACCGACGTAAGCCATTGTAAAAATCATAACCGATTTTCCTAATATAACAGCTAATGCAAATTGCTGGATACTAATTTTTGATAATCCTGCCACAACATTAATCACCGATGATGGCGAGAATGGAAAACACATTAATAAAAACAATGGTCCAAATCCATGCCTTTCAAGCCAATCTGTTACTTTATGTACCTGTTTGTTCTTACGAATAATCTTAAATATCCGTTTATCTCCGAGCTTTCGGATTATCATAAAAACGATGATCGCACCGAAACTTGACCCAAGCCACGATAATAGAAACCCTTCCAACAAACCATATGCTGCCGAATTGGCAAATACAAACACAACCAACGGCAAGAATGGTAAAAACGCTTCTAAAAATGGCAGCAAAACGCCTGGCAGTGGACCTAATTTTTCATAATCATTCAGTAAATGCTGAATATAATCATCTAATCTGTCTTGCTCTATCATTATCTTCCAATTTGCTAAGATGTTGAATACATACATTTAGTTATTTCCCCTCACACATGTAACAGCGTCATAATTTACCATATTTATTAGTTTAACTATTTTCATTTTAATGTAAACAATTAAATTTTGATAGTAAAATTCGGTATATATAGCCTCTTTCTTCTCATTGTTTACAATTTCCATACTTTAGTAGTATATTTTTTACTCATTTTATCATATAATAGTCAAAAGAACATGTGTTCTATTGGAGGGGTTTTCTTGCGCTATCTTAGTGATGAAGAATTAAAATTAGGTTCACGCTTCTTATTTCTTTCGATGGCAATGGTAGTTATTCAACAAGACATTCAGCATATCCAAAAAGGTTCTTTTAAAATTAAGGAACCATACATGGAACTTTTGGAAAAAATGGCTTTTGAAGCAACAAACGAACGTAAGAAGCTACGTCAGGATATGCAGAAAAGAAATCTAAAAGTCGTTACATTACACAAAAATGATTCCTTTTCTTCTTTTCTTTTCCTTTGCCAAGGCCGTGAAGAAAAACGAAATTATTTTAATCCTGCGATCAGAAAAAAAGTAGAAGCAATTGTTCAGGAACTTATGCATAAGGCTCTGCCACCATATCCACAGTATGCTTCTGCAGATACTTAATACGATTATCTAGTAGGTAGCGAAATTGTGCCGTCCGCTGTACTTGATTTAACATTGAACCAAACGAAATTTCCAGTGTAATTCTTTTTCCATTTTTAAATAGTACTTCTGTGCATTGATTGGCGGCGTTATGAATAGTTTCAATATGGGAATGTGCAATCCATGAGCATTTAGAGCTTGTCGGTGAGGTTGTGGGAAAATAATACATGCCACTGGCAGGATCAATGCATATGGGTGCTTTATGTGTAATACCGCAAATATCTCGTGTTCCTTCTTGCCTTCCTTCGTGGGTTATGAAAGTACTAAGTAATATATGAGTTCGAATCCCACCTTCTCCGTCTGGATATTTTTTAGATTTATTAATAAGTCAAACGGCATAATATCAAGTGTTCAAGCATACTATGGTATTTTGCAATAAGTGTATATTTTTAATAGATTGTTACCACAAATGTTACCACAAAAAAAGAAGGGGTGATTTTACGCCCCTTCTTTTTTTCTTTATTCAAATGAAAGTTTATATTCAAACTCCCCAAACACTTCATCTGAAGTGTCATAATCAACGCCCTTATCAAATACAAACCTAACATCCGTGATATCGGGATTCTTTATAACAAAGCTTTGTACATACTCCAATTCAACATCAGCGAATATCGGTTCATAAACGTTTACGTTTCTCACGAAATCGACTTCAGTGACATTAAACTGTTCGTTTTGGTCCGTGATAACGTGGGTTAATCCATTCCAATAAATATCGTGACCACTTGTATTTTTCAAATTGTACCTCACTTGGATAGTTTTTAACCCATCCTTGCCACTTATAGGGGAAAATTGACTGACGTACTGAGTAAATTCTTGAGTCATATCATCTCGGCTTAAAACTTTAACATCAAGGAATTCAACTTTTATAGGATCTTCTTTAATGTTTTCGTCTATTGTTTTTATCTTTTCTAATGTCACAATGCCCGTTTGATCAGTTGTAGATTCACCGATTTTGGTTAATACTTGATCGTCCTTTTGTTTATCCTCACTTTTATCTTCTTTTTCAGTGGTTTCATTTTTAACAGCTTCTGTCTCTGTATCTTCTGATTTGTCATTGGTAGCTTCTTTATCAGAACAAGCAGCTAGTAATATTAGTGCAACAATAAGTAATATCTTTTTCAAACTAAAGTCCCCCTTTTCTGTATCTAATTCTACATTGTTTATCGTCATTCCTCTATTGATTTTAAATATTCCTTCCTATAATCCTTGCAAATCAAAGAAGGTGGCACATACACTTTATCAACTTTATCTATACTTAATATCTCTTGCCATGTAATACCCTGGTCCAACAATTCAATTAACTCTCTATTCTTTTTATGTTGCCGTTTCATATTTCTATACGCTTGCACAAGGCAAAAAGATTCATGTGCCATATACAATGTGAAGATACTAATAAATAACATGCTTCACACCTGCTTTTTTACAAGCTTCTCTTAATTTATTTTTACGAAATTCTGATAAAGAGTGCCAAATCAATATAGGTGTGTGGTTGAACTGTTTAAATATCACGTTGGATAACTCTCTATATTTAGCTATCTTTTCAATGTTGGTTTTCATTGTTTGTTGGTTATCAATTTCCACAAAGTGAAATTCACCACGTTTTTTAAAGGTTGCATCTGGAATTAGTTTATTATCTCCCCAAGTGACCGGTCTCTCCTTATACCACTCTTTAGGCATTCCTAATTTTATATATAAATCATTCCGCATTAGTGTATGAGTGATCCAGGACTTTTTAAGATCACCTTGCTTTGAACCAATCCTTTGCTTTCCCCGATTTGACAAATAATATATCTTCTTTTCATAACGTGCAGCATTAATTAACTTCTCCTTTTCCATGCATTGCAGAATTCTTTGAGCGTTACGATCTCCACCTAGATTATTAATTATCTGAAGCTGTTCTCTTGTGGCATAAGTCAGATTATCCAAAGATAACATGATCTGTTCGTGTCTCAGGTTTTTCTTTTGCTGTTGTGCTAACAAAATAATCACCTAACCTTTCTTTAATTTCCTCTTTACTTATAAAAGGGGTCTGCACTAAATATTCATCCACTGTTTTATATATTGCTCTTCCTGGATACTCCAACTTCTCTGCTCCTGGTTGGTCGATAGCAACTCCTGATTGCACAGATGTTGTGAGTCTAAACGATACCCTTGCAACCGCATTTGCTTTAATTTGATTATTTAATATCTCTGCAGTAGGGTATTGCGTTCCAAATATCATTTTATAACCGATTTGCCCAGCAACTCTTGCTACATAACTCATAATTCTTTGGCAGCCTTTTACATATTCTTTGTCATCATCTGACATTGTAGGACTAGGAGCCAATTCTCCCGCCTCATCAATAATGATTATTTTTCTTGTTGGTATGTTTCCTTCTTTTGCATTTTCCGCATCAATGGATTTTAAATAATCCATATCCTTTTCAATGTCTTTTTTAACCATAGAAAGAGCCTGGTAAGATTCTTTATAATTCCCGGCCATAATTTTGACTTGTTTTAAATTTCTATAACGATGAAAAGCTAAACCACCTTTTAAATCTAAAATATAAAACTCTACACCATTAGGATTATTTTCAATTAGATGTGTCATCATCATTCTCATAAACACCGTTTTGCCCCATGTTGTTGAACCAGCAACAATCATATGTGGAATTGTATCGAAATCATGATAAATAACCCCTTCTTGTGACATTCCAACCGGAATAGACCAATTACCTTTTAATTTAAATAAAGCATAAGGATAGCTCTTATTTAACTTTTGGTTGTATACGTTGATATGAAGCTTAGTATTCGTAAAGGATATTTTAACTGGCCTGTTCAATACCTTCTCCAGAACCTCTAGCCTCGGGTCGTCAACTAATCCATATGGAACATGATACGTATATAAGGTGGATGTTTTAGTTTTGTGAGTTTTAAATAATTTTGGTTCATGATCTCCGACTTTGTAATTAATATTCCTGAATGTGTGTTGAATTTTTTCTTTGTCATTTTTGTTCCACTTTGCAGCAGCGTAAATAATAAAACTAGCCAAGCCACCGCCGATCAATAAATCCATGTTCGCACCTCTATTCGGTTTATATTTAGTAAAACGAATATACGGTTGTTGTTAGATCAATAGTTTGATAGACAAAGACAAGTAAGAAAAATTATTTCATAAAAAGAAGGAATGAATGAAATGAATGATGGAACGGACGAATTTTTAAAATGCATGTGCTTGCGACTATTCATTTGTATATTCGCTTGTAGTAATAGTATAGTCAGTTTTTTAAAATGTATACCTAAAAATATAAATAAATTTAAACTAATTATATAAAGGTTTTTATATCATAAATGTGGAAATGATTATATAGGTGATGATATGAAAAGTCGTATCGGTTATTGGATTGAAATTAGAGGATATAAAAAAGTATGGGTGGCTAAACAAATAGGAGTTAGCCATGTAGTATTATCAAGATGGATTAATGATGTTAGCATACCGTCATTGGTTAATTGTTTTAAACTAGCCGACCTCCTAAACTGCAAAGTAGATGATCTGTACGAAAGAACATCAAAATAAAAAAGCCCCTCGTATGAGGGGTTAATCTATATACACATCTAACACATTATCTAATTTTATTTCTTTACCATCATTAAGTTTTATTTTGCTTGTATCTATCTTCACCAATTTACCCTTCGCAGTTAAATAATCACCATTATCAAAATGTTTAACCTCAACAGTCAGATCATTATGCAGTGCGCATTGTAATTTAAAACCAATGTCTAATTTCTGCTGTTCATCCAGGATCGGTTTTGTCTTTTTGAGCAATTCTTTTTGATGTTCACGGATCCGCTGCTTATGCTCTGGCAACATCATCCTAGTTGATTCCCACATTAAATTAAGACCAGGAGTCAATTTGTTTGGTTTCATCTCTATGCCCCCATTCGCTTTCTAATTGATCCAACGGACAAGATATTATCTAATTTAAAGGTGCGTACTTTCTTTTTCTGATAACAGTAAGCCAAGACCATACCCCCATTTATTTTGAGTACACGAATAATCCGTTGCGAAATATGATTATCTGCAGCAAGGTAAATCATTTCAATTTTTTCTTTATTATCAATCGAACGTATAAGTAATCCTTTCATCATAAGACCACCTTTTCAGAACAATTGTTCTTATTATATCATAAAACACGAACACGTATGCGGTTATTTTGTTAGAAATTTTTTCTTATTTTATGACACCAAAAACCCTTCTCATTTCGATTATAGGTTTAGGAGGGGATTTCTTATGGAGAAAAAATTAGAAAATCATATTGCAGGATTTGGTACATTGAAGGATATGCAGCATTTGGAGGATGATTACTATGGAGAATGCACGGATGCAGGAATGACAGTAAGGTGGCGGAGTGCTTATGATGATACTCCTAGTAAGAAGGAATGTGATGAGTTGAGTGCGGAGTTGTCTGGGGAAGTTGTTGTCTACAAAATAAAAAAGCCTCTTAATTGAGGCTTTTGTAACTAGAGACATAACTTATTACTTTTGCATTTTTCGAGATGGAATATCGAAATTTTTCACAATTATATCAGTAACAAGTTTAACTGAATAAAATGAACCAATAGTCATTGACCAGAAAAAATAAAACCAGATTCCTACTCCAATAGCAGAGTAAATTCTTCCAGGAGAAGGGGGTAATAACGTTATTATTATGGATATAGTTACTACTATCAACCCATGATGTATTAACTTCCTAAGGCTTATATATAATCTTGATTGAAAAGAAGGCATTACATGTTTAAGACGTGCAAACGCAGGACTTTCCTGTAAGGTGATTAACAGTGTCAAAAACACCCCGTTAACCCCAATTACTATTGATGAAAAAGTGATTACATTGCTAACTGTATTTCTTATACCGTCAATTAAATAAAAATAATAAAAAGAAGCTGTTACCAATCCAAGGACTATGCAAATTATCAAGGAATACTTTTCCCAAATAACCTCAAGTTTATCTAGAAATTTTTCCATATTCAGCCTCCTCAAACTATTCGCTTTTAACGAACCAGTACCCTTCTGAGATCTGTTCTTTGATTATCAAATGCTTCCACAAACGTTTGATAGAGGTATTCGTGCCCTACGGTTTGTCTTGGCGGAACATCAACAGATACTCGTATAGTCATTCGTGGTTCAATTAAGTTTATTGTTTCGACATCTGCTTCCTCATTATACAATGCGGTTACTTCCATTTTAGGTTTAGTTTCACCCATTTGTTCAAATTGTTGTAATGCTTGCTGAATATATTCTTGATCTAAAGAGGAAGTCCTTTCTGTTCTTCCCAATGATATTGTGATGTCTATATTAAGTCCACTGCTTTGATGCAATAATCGACCTGCATCAGTTAATAAACTTCCATCATTTAGAGCAGCATCTAACATAAAGTCGGAACCTTTAACTCTAATTTTTTTATAATAATCAGAATTAATTACTCTTTGAACTTTTGAACTATCTATGATTGGAGTTAGTTTTACGACTAGTGGTACGTTTTCAGTTCTACCTATTTCATCCATATATTTAAATCTTAGTTGTGTAAGAACATGTTCGGTTTGCGCTACAGACAAACCATATAAGTTAGATTGCATAATAAGTGCTTTATACCTATTATCAAAAATAATACTGTTGAATTCCCCTATATATTCATCTTGTTCTAATAAAATATCCTCTTTTATTTGTCCGAACCTCTTCTTAGACGGTATATTTGTCTCTCTTAGTTTAGATAACTGAAAACTGTATAGATCTCTTCTTTGGTCGTATTGATAGGAATCTTTCTCAACTTCTGAGTATTCCGTTCCTATATCAACAGTTGTTTCAAAGTCATCCTTATGAATCATTAAATGATCAAGAAAAACTGACATATCCCAAACATTAGCTTGAAACTCCCCTTCATCTTCTTCATTTAAATCCTGCCTAATTACATATTCCGCCGGCACTAGATTAACCTCAAAATAATTAAACCGTATATATTTTCTTACCATAAGAAATTCCCCCTTTTTTTGTCAATATTCTAGACAAAATGTGGAAAATCCTTCTTTTTTACTACTTTTTATTTCTTTTATTATATAACAGGAACAAACGTTCCGTAAAGAATTATTTTACCCCTCTCAAACGAGAAGGGCTTTTTGCTTACAAATTACCTTCATTCAATCGCCTTTGAAATTCTTTTACAACTTCACTAGGAAAGCTCACTCGCTTGTCAACTATTAGCATTTTCCATCGCTCTTGCATATATTCAATAAGCCTAGATGGATCAGTAAGGATTCTATCAACTGGCGTTTTCGCCCATATCTGCATAGCTTCGATTAGATCACTACCGCCTTCACCAAACTCTACAGATGGAATGTTCTTTGTACTGAAGTTTACAGGTTGTCCACTTATTTCACCATCTACTTTTGTACCAAAGTGCTTTTGTGCCTTTCTTGTAGTTTTCGGTCCCCATTTGCCATCGATTATTAGATCGTCATCATCGTTTTCAATTTCGTGTGATTTCACTTGTTCGTTGCGATCGACAACCTGCTGCTCGTCTTCTTTAATCCCATCAATAAACGTACTCCACACATTCAATAATAAATGCGGGCAATTCTTACCGCTCCAATGTTTATGCGGTACAACATTATCAATACAAATGCTATGCTCTTTCATTAATTTGCGAACAAGCCATTGAGCATTAGCAACTGCCTTTTGAAAATCACCGTTTGCATTTTCACATATTTCAATTCCAATCGATTTACGATTACCTGGTCCGTTCTCACCATCACCTGCATGCCAACCAGCTTCATCAATTGGTAAATGTTGATATATCACTTCATCATCTACTGTGAAGTGCCATGATGTATACCTACCACTTGCACCATTCAATAAATAACGCGAATGCATTTCCGCATCCGCGCCTTTTGAATCGTTAGCAGTATTATGAATTGTAATAAACTGTGGATTCATATAAAAGCCTGGTCGTTGTCTAATCTGTGATTCTGGTATAAAACGTTTAATGATTTTAACCATTACGCAACATCCTTTCTCGGCTTATGATAGGTCCTAGCCTGTTTGCTATCACTAGTTCCTGCTACAGTTGGGTCATTAACCACACCTAAAATAACTAAAACCGCAAACACCGCATTAATAAAATTAATAGCTTCCTGTTTAAATACTTCTGTTGCAAAGTCAATACCAAACCACCCTGCTACGATTTGCGCCACTAATAGCAAAGCAGGGATAATTGTTAACCAAAATGTTTTATTTTTTAGTCGTACTTTCCAGTTGATTTTCATACTTTCTTCCTCCTTGTAGGAATTTTCTCCCTTCCTGTCGAATATTGGTAGTTGGAAGGGAGGTAAATATAATGTTACGTATTAAATTTAGTGATACCGTTCGTCAAGTTTTGGAAAAACACGGTATCAAAGATGAAAAATTAGAGTCTGCTCTAACAGACTTATTTAATGGTTTTGAAAGACGTTTACTTTCTACTGATTTCGTAGAAGAATTCACAGAACAACAAGAGTTCCTAAGAAACAGAAGAAACCAATTTAGGGGATGATACTATCCCACTTTAAAAACCTTTCCGTGAGATGAAAATTCTAATATCTCACATTTGAATATGAGTAATTCAAGTCGCTCTTCTACCGATTGGGTGGCTTGAATTTCTTCATTAATAGCCATAAGTATAGAACCTGTTGACCACTCTTCTGTGATTTCACGTAATTTCTCTGCTTTACCCATTATTGAAAACACTCCTTTCGTTGTTTATTACGTTCAATATTACTTGCTACAACTTTTCCGACTTTTTTACCATCTAGTAATACCTGAAGGTTGCGTCTAGGTACATCAACTTTCCTTTCCAATTCAGTTACACGTTGTTCTAAACGCTTATTTTGTTTACTTTTAAACATGTAAATAACCTCCTAATTAATAGTTGTAAAAATGGTATATAAAAAGACGACAATCGAAATTACGACTGCCGTCCAACTTGGTAAAGTTTTTTTCCAATTATCTTTTTCTGCAATAATACGTTGTACATCTTCTTTGCTAGCTTTAGTACTGACCTTTTCCTGAATTCGATCAATATCCTTTTCATTTTCAAGTGACCGTCTATCAGCGCTATTTGCCGTGTCATAAGCCTGATCTACTTTTGGCTTCATATCAAGCAAACTATCAAGCTTTCCGTTTTGATCTGCAAGCGAGACCTTAACCTCCATAAGTATAGTCATGAATTCCTTCATGTCCTCCACTTCCTTGTTGTCAGTCATTTCAGACCCCCCCTACATTTGCGACTTAAATTCATCAGAAAAAAACCACTCCTAAAAATGGAATGGCTTTTTTACATTGATTTAGTTAAAGTAATTTCTTTTTTCATAAATTTAAATTTTTCATCAAAGTTTTGCTTACCTCGAGCTAAATCCGTCAAAGTTGCCATTCTTGCAAAGCGTACACCGATAAACTCATTTTCAACCTTAACATCTTTACATCGAACCTTTTCTCTTTCCAGTGCAACCTCCATGTAACTTTTAAAATACTCGTCACCTTTTATTTGCTGTAATAAGTCCTGGATATAATCGAACATTTCTTTTGTGTAGTCGTACACTTCTCTATACTTTGGTATATATCCCTTGTGTATAACATTATTTCTAAAAGATATTTGCTTATTATCTATAATTGGTGGGTTTCGATTAAATTCATTTATATATGAAAAGTAGAAAGCCCCTAATTGACGTTCAGACATATTTTTTACTTGTTTCCACATTCTATCAACAACTGTAATATCTACTCCTCTTTTTTGCAGAAAAGTTCTAATACAGAATTCATGGAAACGTTCTACACTAGCTGAAATACTAGCTACAGATTGAATCAAATTCCCATCCATTAAAGCTAGTGCACCAATGTCAAATAAAATTTCAAACTTTTCGTCATGTGACAAAACTGTCGTGGTGTGCCCTCTGCTACATATTAATTCATACACACCAGATTCATTAATCTCAAGTTCAATATAATTAAAATTATTTACTCCGTCTCGTGAACATATGCTACAATTTTGCATCAATTTCATTATATCCCCTCCATTTTAATATTTTAACATAGGGGGATTTTTGATATGAATATTTTATTGAAATATCGGAATAAAAATAACGCCTTACTTGGCGTTTGATTTCTTAGAATTCACTTTGTTTATTTCTAGTACATTCCCAATAGATTTCATATCTGAATGGCATTCAACCTGCATGATTTACACCTCCCTTATAATGAAAAAGAGCCCAAATACGGCTCTTTTTAACTAATCGTCATAAATATTTAGGATAATAGTATACTCGACAGTTCCACTTGGGATTACCTGATGTATCTCTACATACTTATGTTTCCCCTTCTCCTTAACATGTTTAACCATGTCATTTAGAGCTGGTCCAAGTTTTGAACCATCTAATTTAGAAGTATAAATAGATTGATACTTTTCCATAATTATAGCTTCCTTCCGTCTACTTATTTCGACAAAAATGAGGATTATCCTTTATTCAGCGTCTTTATCACCTTCATATTTAGCTAGCTTCTGCTCCAATTCCTCAGCATATCTTACAATCGCATTTTTAGCTGCCACCTCGTTGGCTAGTTGAATTTTTAAACCTGCGATATCATTTGCTAGTATATTCTGTACCTCTTTTGCATCATATTTAATTTGTTTCACAATGTCTCACCTCCTTAATTACCCATATCCATCCAGTACGTATTTTCATAGCCGATACGTTCACCAAATATCATAAAGTCACATGTGCAATCAGATTCACTTGTAACAAAGAATCTATCTTTCTCTTTACGTATCTTGACAGGTTGATTCGGAAATACTGCATATTTCGTAATTGCTTTTGCAAAGTTTGTATCCATTAATATTTCTTTTTCGATAGTTGCAATTAAGTTAATACCAGCAATCATTGTTGATAGAAGTACCTGGGGACTATCTATTGGAGACATACCCAGTACTTTGTTATCAATCTCAATCGATCCACCGGACTTTGTACCATCACCGAAGAATGCATGTCTTTGGGTTCCGCCAATATAGAAAAAGATATTCCCTAGAGAATTCTGCATGATATAGTTATCATTGCTCTGTAGCCACCTTGAACTACCCCCACTCGAATCAATGGCTGCATTTCCAGATAGTGCAATACGTTTATCCACTACTATTTCGGTAGTATTATATAAGCCAAGATACAATTTACCTCCAACCGCATTTACAGACACATTGCCGTTTGCATGATCAGCAACCATGCGATTTGAAGTATTGTATTTACTGTATACATTTCGAACAATGACATCTTCACCAACCATTTTTGCCCCACCATCAATACGGATCTCTCCACCATTCGAGGCAATATTTTTCGCTTTAAAGTTGGTATATGCTGTATCATCGGTATTTCTTACTTGAATTTCATCAATAGCAGAATGAAATTTTAGCATCGATTTACCACCATAGACCTGATAAGTATCAGAACCTAATGGAGTGAATCCAAATGAACCCTTGATACCTAGATACTTTAGACCGTTTGCAGCAAGCGATAATTCATATTGCTTATTGCCTTCGAGTGAGTAGTCTAAATAAATACCATTTACGGCATATTTAGCTGTTAGGCTTGATGAATAATCATATGCATAGTCCGTAAAGAAATCAGAACGCATAGATAGATTCATTTCACTATCTTCTATCCACATGTCGGAAAAGTCTTTACGTATCGTATTACCATCAATGGGTCTCTCTGATTCAATCGAACTTTCAAATCGTGATCCTAAAATAGTTGCTGCTTCAATATCCCCACTAAAATAACCATTTTCAGCGTGA
This sequence comes from Virgibacillus ndiopensis, assembly GCF_900187325.1. Lineage (GTDB taxonomy): Bacteria > Bacillota > Bacilli > Bacillales > Amphibacillaceae > Virgibacillus_E > Virgibacillus_E ndiopensis. The sequence goes on from NZ_FZMZ01000004.1 coordinate 439,182, forward strand.
AAGTTTCCAAGTAGATCCATCCAGTTAACCGGTGTACCTTCTGCATCATATTGAACAAAACCGTTTACACCATCCCATTCAATGCGCGCACCACTTTCAGCGGTTCGTAAAGGTATAGCTCCAACATCAATAACACCTTCTGTTAACCTGGATGCATTTTTGCTTACTTGATCTGTATAGTAAGTAGAATCATCATAAATCGCTTGGTTTTGTGAGTCTATTGTATCTGAGTCATACGTGCCAACCTCGCTCGCTATAGTCGGAGTCATTTTCACCCAGGTATTAGCGTTGTTAACTTTCGCTACGTATGGTGTTTGTGTTGTATCCACCCATGTTACATCAGTATCATTAGGTGCAACGGTGGAAATTATTTTTTTAGGCTCAGCATATGTCTGCAATTCATTCAGGCTTACTTTATTCCTAACTTGTTTCTGCAGTGATTTCCAGATCGCTTTGACTTCATCTTCGGTGTACTCGATGTAATCGCCAAGAATTACACGTTTCTGTGACTTGTCACTTAATGATCTACCTTGGTTATGCACTCTAGCTTCTAAATAAAGGGGCGGGTTAAATTTCGTCTCTTTAATTTTAATCGTGTCACCAAATCGAATTTTCTTGTTTTCCATACCTGGTACGTGTTCAAGATCAGCGATGTCGCTCTCATATTCCATAATAGCTTTAACGCGTTTATCTAATTCATTTTGTGTTAACTCTCGTAATCTTTCTTCGGTTATTTCTTCGTCCGTAATGGTAGGCTCGTATTTATCTACTAGATGATTACCATCTTCACCCCAGCGAGCAAGTGCATCTTTATCTTCAACAAACACTTCTAATCTAGTTCCATCTTCTCTAACAGGACCAAGTCCAACTAATGCGGTGACGATGTTATCTGTATCTTGAATACGTTTTATACCTAGTAAATCTTTCCCAAACGTCACATGTCGACCTCTCCAAGTACCAACTCGTTCTAATAAATCAACATATCTTCTGACAACTTTATTTCCATCAACCTCTACGCGGAAATGTAATTCTAGATCAAACTCACTTGCAATTTTCTTTAGCAAGGAAAACGGATTGGTATGTTCTTCAACTTGAATGGTTCGTACACCATTGTAAATAATCGTACCTGGTTCCCATTTAGTGCCTGATAAAGCCGTGCCAGCCGCTTGTGATACAGTCTGACCATTCAGCGTTTGAGGACTTATTACTTTTGCTTTAATTAAATCAATATAGGATGCTGAAGAATTAACATCAGTTAATAGTACACCATTTGGATCCCTGTAATCGATTGGACGTGTAATAATGAATTCAATATATTTCCCGTCTTCATCTGGAATGATGACTTTGTTACGCCCTTCCAAATACCTTGAATACTTTTTATCGGCGAATGTGGTGAAGTCAAATGTTTCCAGATAATCCTTTAACGATTTTTCGTGCCAATCATTCCAAAACTGACCAAAAGGGATTCGTGTAAGTACATTATCTGATTTGTTCGTAATAATAATTTTTGGTTTCGACATCTAGTTCACCTCCTACTTGTAAGGCGGACGATAGCGTAAACTCGAATTAAATTGATCACTAGGTAAAGAAACTAATTGGTTAGGTCCTGGTTGCAATTTAAAAAAGTCAGTGCCAAAATCCACTTGATCTGTTATATCTTCACCATTACGCAATACTTCCTCTTTTTTAGTGTCGATCGTTAATATGTCTTCTGGCTCGGCTATATAAGGTATGGCACCGGGTTGTTGATTTATCTTAAATACACTCAAGGAATAAATACCACCAGCGATAGGTTGATTTGTACCGAATTGCCCCATGTGAACAACCACTTGAGCAACGTTTAAAGAATATAAACCTTCTGCATCTCTCCATTCAGATGCACGTCTTGTATGGTGTATTCCTGTTGAAGTATCAACCATGGCAAAGTAAACACGCCATTTAGTACCTTCTCGTTCAATTCGTAAAATTCCGTTGAAATTGTTCCAGTTACCGTCAATGTCGCCTGGTTCGTTTATAAGATAATGATTATCATCCACATTGCCAGCTCTAGCCTCACCCCAACCTAAAGCTCGTCCAGCTCTTGTGTCTTTCGTTGCTACTTTTGCCACTTGATTTCCGTTTACATCTAATAGATACAATTCAAGACGGCCAACTTGAGTCGCCCCGGCATTAAACATTGCGATAAAGGCTTCCAATCGGAAATCAGTTAACACTTCCGGTAATGAATGTTTTTTAGCTGGTCCGTGCCAAGATGAACCCGTTCCGTAATTTGCTGCTTGAAATCGTGTTCCATTCGTTTCCATAGTGCCTGCAACTGTACCATCTATTTCACCACTTAAAGCATCTGTCCACCCATTCAAACTAGTTGCATCTGAATATAAAATACGCTCGTACTTTCTGAACGTGCTGCCTGTTACAACATCAACTGGTTTTCCAATTAGAATGTATTCGTTGTTCTGATTCTGAATCATGGCAAAGGTAATAGGTGCCAGTACTTCTAATGTAATTATTGAATTGGCTTCTGCGGTACCGATATTTTCGATGTCTAGAACACCGTTAGTTGGGAAAGTGTATGGTATTTCTTGGCCATAATTATACGGATCCGCACACAAAAATTGAATCGTACCTTTTCGTTGATCAACAAACTTCTCAAAATCATTCATACTACCTTGGACTTTAGCATAATAAATTCGCCCTGGGTCATCATCAAATTGTAATTCTACTGGTTCATCAGTAATCAACCATCTTTTTAATTCGTCTAGGATTTGTTGAGCATGATCATCATCTTTAACAACGAATCCAATAGGTTGATTAATATAAAGTACATCTGTATCACTAGAAATAATGTGTGCCCCTGGCATTCCAGGAACGTGCAACAAATTATTATTAATAGGAGCGAAAGGAGATTTACTTCGCCCACTTAACAAATATAACCAGTTTTTTCGAATTCCATTAAAGGTTAGTGATTTATGTGGCAAAGGTCTTCCTCCTTCCGTGATTAAATTCCTGAATTTTAGTAATATGTGGTTCTTGAATTGTTGCTAGATTTCTGCCATCAACTTGAATTATTTTTCCTTCGCGAACAGCTCCAATTAGTTCCCTTAACAATCCAGCAACAACACCTGTTTCCTGAGGTTGATTACTTAACTGACTGACAATTCTATAAGCTTCACCAGGGGCTCTTGCACCTTCTGCATATCCTGGTAAACGATTCAATGCACTTAATATTCTTTTCGATTCATCATGTGGGAAAACTTCGTACCCGGATGGGCGGTTGTACATACCAAAGTTAAGGATTTCCCATCTGTTACCCTTTCGACCAAGTTCCCATCCTTCTTCACCTGCTATAAAATCACCACCTGGATGGAAGTCAGTTCCGTCTGCATAACCTGGACTGCCCGATACCATTCGGTGGATACTTAATGTTTTACTAATTGGATTTGATAAATCTGCATCTATTCTACTAATACTTGGGTCAGGATTAATGAGTAACCTTCTAGCAATCGGCGATGTTAATTTGTCTTCTAACCCTGAAACCGTTGGATTTGGGTTTATTTCAAGATCTTTGAAAATTGTCATTCCAGCAACATCGTTCATTTTCTCTAATTTTGATGTTGCGACATCGATTTTTGTTTGTTGCTCATCTAACTTCCCTTTTTGTTTTTCATATTCCGCTGTAGTTAATTCCCCTGCCTTATGTTGCTTTTCTAATTTTTCCCTGGCAGTATCAATTTCATCTTGTTCTTCTTTCAGCTTTTCTACAGCTTTACCTTTTTCAGCAACTATCCCTTGTTCATATAGAACCATTTGAGCGTAATCGTCTTTTAACTCTTCGAAATGGCCTAGTTCCTTTTCGTTTTGCTCGATAGATGTTTTCTTTTCTTCTATTCGTTCTAAAAGATTATCATAAGCTTCTCGGTCTGCATCTAACAACTTCTTAGCTATGCGATAATCATGACCACTTAACCCCGTCAAGGCTTCCTGATCTTCTATCAATTTCTGAAGTTTTTCATCCCGAGTTTGTTCTAAACCTTTTAGATCTTCCTGAAGTTGCTTTTGTTCAGCTAATCGGTCTCGTTGATTTATTATTTCACTAGATAAGGCGTTTTGTGTTTCGCCTGTCAAACGTTTTCTTTCCGCATCATTCAGTTTCTTTAACTCATCAACTACACCAGCATAAGCATTCCCTTGATCAGATATTGCATCAACTGTATTCGGAGATTTGTCAATAATCTTATCATTTAACCCTAAAAAATCTTCCATTTCATCATTGGTTAAGCCCGATTTTTTAAGCAGTTTCTGCTGTTCATCAGTTAATGATTTAATTGTATCTTCACTTTTTGCATTCTTTAACTCATCCATGATATCCATATATCGCAATACTTCATCAGTAGATAACTTGTTTTTATCCCGTAATTTTTCATAACTCGAAATCAACTTATCAGTAGAATCGATTTCTTTTTTACGAGTATCAATCATTTTGAGAGTTTCCTCTAAGCTTCTTTCGGTGTCCTTTGTGAGATTGTATATCCCTAATCCCAAAGCACCTACACCCGCAATAGCTAAACCAAATGGACCACCTCTCAAACCCATTAAACCGATTTTGCCAAGTAATCCGGAACCACCTTTTTTCCCTAGCAGCCCAGTTAAACCACCGATTCCTTTTGACACTCCACCGACTGTAGTAGTCAAACCACCTAGCACCATACTTGCTGGTCCGACAGCCGCTGCAAGTGCAATCATTTTTAGTACGGTTTGCTGTTCTTCTTCAGTCATATCTGAAAATGCTTGTGCTCCTGACTCAATCTTTTCAATTAATGGTTCAGCCGCATCGATGGCATCCATTACTGCAGGTACCAATGCTTCGCCTAGTGTAATACCTACATCCTTGATACGATTCCACATGATCTTTAATTGCGATTCAGTTGTAGCGTAACGTTTCTCAGCTTCTTCAGTTAAAGCAGTGTTTTCCTCCCAAGCTTTAGAACCGATGTTAAGCGCATCGGTAAACACGCCACTCGCGTTCGAAGCACGTAACAAGGCATCACGTACCCGGATTTCGGAAAAACCTAAATCTTCAAGAACACCAAACGTGTTACCGCCCTCTTTAGACATTTTGCCTAGCCCTGAAATAAACATCATGAGGGCTTTTGAAGCATCTTGCTCGAATGCTTTTGCAAACTCTTTAGAAGAAACACCTGCTACTTTTGCGAATCCTTTTAATTTCTCATCGGTATTAGCAACAGAATTAGCCATATCAACCATTACACGGCTAAAACTAGATCCCCCAGCTTCTGCATTTATTCCAACCGAACTAAGTGCCCCGGAAAATGCTAGAATTTGTGATTCAGATAAACCGATTTGTTCACCAGCACCTGCAAGCCTTAATGCCATTTCCGTAATTTCTGATTCAGTTGTGGCTAAGTTATTACCTAAATCAACAACAGTGGATCCTAACTTATCAAAGTCATCCTGGCTCATACCTACAATGTTAGCAAATCTTGCAAATGTTGTTGCTGCTTGATCACTTGTTAAGTTTGTAGCTACACCCAAATCAACCATAGTACGAGTGAATCCTTCAATAGCTTCTGTTTTAATACCTAACTGTCCTGCTGCTTCAGCTACTGCTGCAATCTCTGTAGTAGATGCAGGTATCTCCTTAGCCATATCACGGATACTAGTGCGTAAATCTTGTAATTGTTGGTCCGTTCCATCAACGGTCTTTTCAACACCAGTAAAAGCCGTTTCAAAATCCATAGCTGCCTTAAAGGCTGCGCCACCTGTTGCTAACAAAGGCAAGGTAACGTGTGTAGTAGCAGTACGACCAAACCCCATCATGTTTTGACCGGCAGTCGTCATCTTGTCACCTGCGCTTTTGGCGTTATCGCCTAACTTCTTCCACGGGTTTATTTGTTCGTTTATGTTATCCGTGACTTTTTGTAATTGAGTTTCAGTTCGATTCATTTGAGCTCGTGCATTATTGTAGTTATCTGCTAAATTTTTTGTAGCTTTTGCATTCTCACCGTTTGCTTTCTTAGAAAGTTCGTATCGTTTCGCAAGCTCTTTTACTTCTTGCTTTTGCGTTTTAAACTTTCGTGACAAAATGTCAGATTGTTCACGTAAACCTTTAAGACTATTTGTGTATTCCTTACCTTGTGACTTAGCAACGTTCATTTCAGTACGTAAGCCTTTCAAGTCACGTTTGAAGCCTTGAAGTGACCTGGTGGTATTATCATCTTCCCAGGAAAGCTTTGTCCGTAGTGTACCGACTTCTTTGGTAGCCATTTATCCACCTCCCTACCATATGTCACTGAGGTACTGATCACGTTCAGATTCACTATCTTCACCTAATAATTCATAAAAAAAGTGGACATCTAACTGATCAATTTCAGCCATCGTCCACTCTCTGCCTTTTACCACTTGACCGTTTGCTAAGGGTGTAGGTTCAGGAAACATTAGTTTTTTGTATAAACGTTTAAGGGAAGTGTACAGCTCTTCGGCTGTCACTCCCCTGTTTGGTTTCCCTCATCTTCCTCTTTTTTCTCTTTACTTTTTTTCGGTTTAATTCCGTACACTGCTTCAGCTAACTTTTCCTTTGCATACTCGCTACTTACGCCTTTGTATAATTGATCTAAAGTGAATTTCCCTTCGAAGATGATGTCTGGCAAGATAGAATACATGGCATCATCTTCTTCAAGTATCTCTTGGGCAGTTGGTGTTTCCTCTCGTTTCTCGATGTCTGCCTGTATTTCTAAATACTTCCGTTTTGCCAACATCGGTACAAATGGTACGGTAAATGTTTTCTTTTCGCCTTCAATATACAATTCAATATTCATACATTACACCGTAGGAGCCCAGTTTTTATCGATAACTTCGTTAAACCATTCATCAAAAATGGCTGTTTCTGTAATTGTAGGGTCTTGATCCCACATTTTATATTTTTCTGATTTGTCATGAAGGCGTGGAATTGACTCACCAGATAAGTTAGGTGTTTGGTAAGTTGGCGTTTCTTGTTGCGTTTGTTTATTTTCTTCGGCTGGCGCAAGTTTGACTCGATGGATCCAAAAGTACTCATATCCACCACGAGCACTTAGAGCACGTCCTCCGATAGCGATATACGGGGCATCATCGTCTCCGCTGTCTGTGATACCGCCATTAGCATCAATTTCTTTTCCTAAAACGTCAGCTTCTACTTCTTTTTCAAGATACGCTGTATTTAAAGTAACTGCAGTTGGACCCTTTGCTGAGTCAGAAAATAATACCCCGTCATCTGCTCGTAAATTGCCTCGGTTGACAGCTGGTGCTAAGTTTAATGCCATTGCTGGACCAAGTGGCTTTACTTCACCGTAGGTGGTAGATGTTTTATCTTCTGAATCGATTACCGCGTAATGTAGATCGCTTAGACCTTTTATAGCCATACTTACTGAAAGTACATTTTTATTTGTACGTAGTGAAAGTAGCGCTTGTTCTAAAATTTTTTCCAATTTTGTTTTCCTCCTCAAATTAAAATAGCAACCTACTGAATGTCGGTTGCATAACTAAATCGAATTATCTTCCTGTATTTCTGCATGTCTTTTTCGTATGACTCCGATTGAAATATACGTCCAAAACCTGCTTGCTTCATAGCTTGTTTAACTTGTTTTACGAGATTCGTAAAATCACCATTTGAGAATACATCTACCTGAACAAAATCCCTCGTTGAAACTTCATCATCATTAGCATTCAACATGGACGACTCATTATACTCCGTAAAAATGATATATTCATCTGCTGAATTATCGCTAGTCATAGGAGATACAGGAACATTTAAAGGACTTAATGTGTCCATAATAAGTTTATTTTGACTCACATTCCCATCTCCTTTCGTAGTTCCTCAACATAAATATCTAGTATTTCTCCCTTCGTCATTTCAAAAGCGACGGAAGCAAAGGGCTTAGGAGGTATAAATCGACCTGCTCGTACGTTGTAATAGCCAAATTCATGCATATATAAGTAGAAACCTGGTTGTTTTACGCCGCCCTCAGTACCAACGTATACCACACCCTTTTTAGGGTCAGTTCGTATAATGGACTCTTGTGCCTCACCGCTTTTTTCATGCAAACCGTGTTGATATACTTCCTGCTTCATGCGTTCTCGCAATACATCTCCTGCTCTTTTTAGTGCCCTGTTACGAGTTCTTGCAGAAACAGTTTCCAACAATTCAACCTCTCGAATCAAATCGTCAATGCCTTCAAATTCAAGCATTTAATTAACCGCCCTTGCATAGACAGTCATGGTAGTATTCAGACCATCATCGTTTTCAATAGATTCAATTTGATGAGTTTTACCTTTCCAAACCAATTCTAGTTTTTCAGGTCTAACGCCATCATCAAGTTTTTGTTGATAGCGAATCGTAAACTCACGATTATGCTCCAAGTTCTCACTTGCTGCAGCATAAAATGAATTACCTTTTAACGTTTTCAGCTTTGCCCAGGCGTTACAATAGAAAATAGGTTCATTAATTGGAAATCCGTTTTCATTTTGACCGCCTGCAGGTTGTTGGAATGTCAATCGTTGTTTTAGTTCTCCTGGATTGATCGGCTTCATGTCATATCACCTGCTGGATAACAGTATCTTAATTGCCGGGCAATGCTATCAAATGAATGTGGAATCTCATATGAGTTATTACCAATTCTAGATACTTCTCGGTTATCATTCCAATGTTGTACAAGTAAAGCGCAAGCTTGGTCATATTGTTCTTTCATGTCCCCGTTTGTTTCATCAATGGGCCCCACTTCATTTTTAATGTAGACTTTTGCCCTGTTATAAAACTGTTCTAAATCAGCATCGTCTATTTCATCAACTCGGAGATACCTTTTTAAGCTTTCTAATTCTTCAGTAGTGAGTGCCATAACTTCACCTCTTTAAAAGTAAAAGAGAGCGATATTATTCGCCCTCTGGTGGTTCATCAAACGCAGCTAAAAGCTCCTCGATGTATTCCGTAACACCTTTTCGATTTTTGTTTTCCATTTCCTCAGCTAGTAAAGCATTCAATGTTTCTTGATCTAAACCTTCAACAGCATTTTTTGTTTCTTCAACATTACCAGCTAACCTGGGATCTCCTTCCGGTTGCTTTTCCTCAACCACTTCACCTAAATAACCTAAACGTTGTAACTCCTTTACACGTGCTTCATTTGCTTCAAATTCTTTATTTGCAGCATATCTCTTTTTATCATTTTCCTTATCTTTAAACGCTTTAATTACTTTTGCTTTCATTTGAAAATCCCTCATTTCGAATTATTTTTTTATTAAGCTTCTGGCGTAATATCGATTTGACCGTAAACAACAGCTTCTGGATCCCAATCACCAACATCCTCACGTTCGATTGCACGAAATTCAGTAGTATTTGTTCTCCATGAGTTCCCGCCAACTTTCGTCATTTCAACAGACATTTGTTGACGGTCCCAAAGAACGATAGCCTCTTTTAAATCCCCAACAATAAATGGTGCCATTGAAGTACCTGCAGTAACATCCACAACAGTAGCAATCGTTTTATTGGAAAGAACTACAATTTGACGACCAGATAACAATTTACGTGTTGGGTCTTGTGGATCTTCTTGAAGAAGTGGTTTTCCGTTATTATCTTCCAGTTGATCAAGGTAGTTGAAACCATCTTGGTTAGTAAAGATTTTTGCAACCTGTGCATGTGCTGGATCCAAGTCCACGTTAATTGCAGTTTTAATTCCTTTATAATCAGCAAATGTCTTTTTAGTTAGTGCGTTTAATACTGCAAGAATTAAGCTGTTACGTGTTGCTTTTGATTTCTTAGCTAACCATTTCCGTAAATACGACTCTAGAGCTTGGTCAGTGTCAGCAAGTAAATCATTTGGAACAGGTAAGAATCCCGCATAATCTTCAATCGCATATTCTAATCGGTCAAATTTCGGAGAATTAATTTCAGCCATTGCATTCGGATCACCGTATTCAGATAACGGAGCAAACGGTGTAGAATCCGCACGGCGTTCAAGTGTACGAGCACCTTTATTTGTCTTAACGGGTTCAACTGTTACATATTGTTCAAGGTTATCAACTGTGTTTTTCAATTCGTTGATTGTAGTTGTAATGTCTTCAGGAACAATATATCCCCCATCTTCACCTGTCCCCTCAGAAAGAGCTGCTTTAAATTCACTAAGAGTAGACATTTCATCTTCGTTTAATTTGTGTCCACGTAAAGCCTTGAAGAATACAGCTTTATATTCTGATTTTTGCTTAGGTTCTTGTGGCTCACCTGGTAATTGACCGCCATTGTTATTCGGTTCCGGGATAATCCCTAAACCTTGAAAATCCGCTTGCAATGCAAGGAAATCGTCTAGACTTTTCTTTGCTGCTTTCGCTTCTTCAAGTTTAGATTTTGCCTCTTCGTGTTTACCTTCATCCATTAATGCTTGTGCTGCATCTTTCAAATCAGATGCATTTTGACGTAGCTCTTGCTCCCGCTTTGTCATGCCTGCTGATCCGTCCATTTTTATAGAAAGAACATTTTTATTAGTTAGTAGATTGTACATTGCATTACTTAATACATTCTTCAATTCGTTTTCCTCCTTGTTTTTAAACATAAAAAATAGACCTTACAATTCTAATAGGTCCAGTTCGTTTTGAAATTTAATTTTGTCGTATTCGTCTTCATTTGCTTCAGGTTTTGGTATTTCTGGTGGTTGCCCTCCTTTCGTTTCACCCGCTTGCGCCAATAATTTCTGTGGTGTTTTATTGTATTTGTTTAATAAATCGCTGGCACAAGCTGCGATGTTTTTAGATTCGATCACCTCCACGTTGAAGTATTTGGCTGCTTCTTCACCAGTCAGCCATGTTTCTTCTTCCATCATCTGTTTAATGGTTTCGATATCCACACCTTCTTGCAAATTAGCTTTATAGATATCTACTAGACCAGATTCAATTGTATCTAGGTCTTCAGCAAGTTTTCTAAAATCACTAGCGTTGCCAATCGCAATCGTAAGTGGCTTATGAATCATTAAAAATGAATTAGATGGCATAAATACCTTATTGGCAGCAAACGGAATAACCGATGCCATTGAAGCTCCCACTCCGTCAATGTATGCCGTTTTATATGCTTTATTTCGTTTTAACATATTGTAAATACCCAAACCTGCAAAAACTGAACCGCCTGGGCTATTCACATATATATTCAATGTTTCCAGTCCTTCAACACTTTCAAGGACCTCTTTGACATCATCCGGCATAACATCTGATTCGTCCCACTTCCAATCGGTGTTGTCTACAATCTCACCATAAATATAAAGGTCAGCAGATTTATCGGTGAGGTTTTTAACAGTCATCAATTGACCGTTATTGGATTGAATTGGTGTGACACTATTCACTACTGGATATTGAAATTTAGTCCTCTTGATTTCCCTCACCTCCTTTCGTTACTCCTGCCTTAGCAAGTTGATAATCATCCGCAATATCAATAGAAACGTGATTTAGATCTACTCTATGCTTATCTCCACCTTCTATCGCGTTTCTTTCTTCCAGTTCTCTTACTTCGTTAATCGAATATGCCCCTACATCAAGCATTGTTTTATAAAATTCAGCTTGTGTTTTCTTATCAGCACGCAACAAACTTTCAAGATTAAACTTTAAATAATACCGCCTTTGTTCTGAATCGGAAAGGGATTTATATCCGAATTCTTCCTCGTACTGTTTCAGATTCGGGCTCAACGTGTTTTGGATAAATGAAATATTTTCATGTTCAATATTTGAATGGGTTGCACGGTCCAACTCTCCAACCATATGCGGTGGTATATCAAACATAGTTGCTATTTCACTTTTATCAAATTTCATTGTTTCTATGAATTGTGCATCCTTTAACGGCATAGTAATACTTTGAAATTCTAACCCTGCATCTAATATGGCAATTCGCTGAGCATTATCTATTCCTGTGTTTGCCTTTTCCCATTCATCCCGAACAACTTTTTTCGCATCAGGATTTAACATGCCTGGTATCTTCAAAAATCCATTATTAGCTGCACCGTGTTTGTAAAACTTTCCTTTAAACTTTTGGGCAGCCTGCGAACTTCCGATAGTCTCACGTGCCGTCTGAATTGGCGGTTTACCTTTCAATCCGTCTGTAGAAAGTGCGGTAAGATGAATAATGTCTCCTTCACCAATTTTCACATTTTGACCATTTGGTAATGTGGTAAAATACCACAATAGATTAGTGTCAACATCAACATATGGCTCGGTAACTGCTGGATTTAATAACCACAGTTCTTTTGGTCTGCCATCAGCACCCCAATTAATGTTGACGTATGCATTACCCCAGGTATTACGGTGTACTTCGCATAAATGTTTAAACTTAAAAGGGCTTTGGTATGGATTTGGCCTTGTTTCTAGTAACTTGGATAGAATATGTTTCTTTTCCCGTTCTCTACCATTTGCAGATCGTCTAAACATTTGAAATGGAAGCATAGCAATTGCATTCGCTTTTATATTCACACATCGATACACAGTAGGTACTGATAGAGCCGAATTAACTGTTACCTTCTCGCCGCTTGATGCTTCATAACCAAACATCTTCATAAACCAAGGTGCTGGGTCTTTTAAATCAGTTGTTTCTGCTTTAGGGGCTAAAGCATTTTTAAATATCAATGTTTATCACCTCCTTCACCTCCTAGCAATGATAATCCCAATAAAAATAAGCATTGCTGCAAGTACATAATTCCCTGCCAGTATATTTGCATCTATAACCGTAATGAGATACGTATTAACAATTCCTAATGTAATTCCTGTAAAAATTAAAAAATCCTCCAACCATTTGGTGAAGAATGTTGTAAAAAATACGATTATAAAATTTTTAATTGCTTTTGCCATTTACTCACCGCCCTACATTGTCCAATTGTTTAAAAAGTGATTGCTTAAATCCTGCGCACCTCCGCTCATTGCTCTACTAAACGCGTTAATTACTGCTGCCGCAGGATCAATTCTTTCCACTGATTTTTCCTTGTCTAACATAATATTTTCTTGTGCATCCATTTTGGTTATAGCGTTACTTAATGCCCAATGCAGTAAAGGATCTCCAAAATGTTGTACATCTTTTCGATAAGCACCGCTTCTAAGCTCTTTAGTGGGGAATGACAAATGACGTAACATCTGTGGAATCTCTACCATGGTAAAACCGTGATTCTCCAAAATTTGAACTAGATGTGTAGCGTTCCATTTATCATAATCAATCTCAATAATGTTGTAGCCTTCATCACGCATATCCAATAAATGCTGTTCAACATAACTATAATCAACCACACTTCCAGGAGTAGTCGTCAAATATCCTTGGTCTCTCCATATATCAAAGCGTACATTATCCGTGTTGATTCTCTCCTGTAGCCTATCCTCGGGCATAAATGAATGTTGCTTTACTATAAACTTCCTATTTGGTAACTGAAAGACTTTGCCTATACTTGTTAAGTCAGTAGTACTTGATAAATCGAGTCCCACATATACAGGATAAGATATTAGATTCATGGGTTTAATAATTGCTGTTTTCCATTTTCCCATTTTCATATATCCCTGTGGCTTGGCATCTATCCAGACATCCATATTTTTAGTCAAAAAACTGCGCATTTTTTCTGGTTGTTCGAGAGCTACCTTTAATTCTGACCGTATGGCGGTCATCCCCTCGTCATACGTAGCTACAATAGGATTTGCCTTAATCCAATTCGATTCATCTTTTATATCATCAATCAGATTACCTTCATCGTCTTTATCCAATTCGCAAATAATTGCAAAATACTCATCGTTTTCTTGTGGCAAATCAGGATCTAAAATCTTACTTACGTATTCATACTCTTTAAAACATGGTAACGATAAATCAAATCCCGCAGTAGTGATTATGAACATTAACGGTTCTTTACGTGCAACCATACCTGAGGCAAGTACGTCATATATTTCACTGGTATCGTGCCTATGGTATTCATCAACAATCCCTACAGATGGATTTTTACCGTCTCCGCTTTTCCTTGCTTCTTTAGAAAGTGGTATGATTACTGAATTATTCCTATGAATTTCTATTTTGCTATATGCTTCTTTCCATTTCCCGTCTAGCAACTCACTTGTGTTTATACCAGAACGAATTGCCTCATATACTTCTTCTGATTGTTCTTTTAACCAACCAGCTATGAATACACGTTGTTTCTCATCACCGAAGAATGTAATAAATCCAGATATTATTGCCAAGAACTGTGACTTAGCATTTTTACGACCTAGCTGTATATATACTTTTCTAATTTTGCGGGCATCGTTCTTTTTCTTTTTGAAACACAATATGTTAACAGCCAAAAATAACTGAAAATCTACTAATTCAATAGGTTGTCCAGCGAGCACACCCTCAACATGCTTAAACTCATGAGCAAACCAATAAAAGTCGTCAAGTGTTTCTTCATCAAAATAAAAAAGACTGTCGCCATTTTGACACTCTTTGTAATCACGTAAAAATCGCTTAACGGCCCATATATGTTTTTTACCAGCTTTTATATTGCCTGCTAATATTTTATCGCAATAATCAAAAACACGATCAAGAAACGTCATAACCTTCCACCAAATCTTTTCTCTGCTTCAGTTTGAGGCTTTTTATCAGCATCCGTTTTTGGAATAACCAATTTCAAACGAGATGTAATGGATAGACCAAGATCACTTGCTGCAGCTCTGCACTCGTTGAAAAGTGTATTTTTCGCCCGCATTAATTTTGGATAATCATCATTGGCAAACGTTTTGCTCTTACCCTCATCTGTCTTAACTGTTATAGTTGCTTTGATTTTCTTCAAATCTTTTATAAGTTTAATGTATTGATCTCTCGAATCAATGTATCTCGCCAATCCATCCACATCCAGATTACTAAAAATATTTAACCTGATTAGTTCAGCAGAAATATTCTCGAATTCATCTTTTTGTTTTTTTGTTAAGTAGCTAGGGGCAACGATGTTATCCGTAAATCCCTTCATCGCTTCTTCTTGTTCATGGCGTTCTTTTGCAACCTTTTTTGTAATGTGTTTCGAGCGTCCTTTTCCCTCGATAACCGATAGCGGTTGCTTGTTTCGTCCAGCCATCCTTACACCTCCTTTCAAAAAATTATCAAAAACGGGTTTTTATGTGCGCTTGAGGGAGCGTCGCTCACTAAATTGTGTCTAAAAAAGAAACAATTAGGGGGGTATCTTTCCCTTTATCTGAATTGTTCCAGGTTTAAACACAATTATGATTTATGAATTTGATTGTGACAGAAGTGGCAAAGGCTCTCTAGGTTATCTAAATCCAATCGCTTCGACCAATCCTCTTTAACTTCTATCTTATGATGGACCATCTGTGCTGGTCTAAGTATCTTGTGTCGCTTACATCGTTGGCATAGATGGTTGTCCCTCTCCATTGCTAATGCCCTTGCTTTTCTCCATGCAACAGTTTTATAGAACCCATCTGTTTTAGGATCCCGTTTGTACTTGTTGTAATCACTGTTTAATTCTTGCTTACTCTTATAGTGTGTTTCGCAGTAAGCATTACGGGTTAAGTTATTGCAACCTACTTCAGCACATGGTCTCTTAGCCTTGTTCATTGGTTATCTCCTGCTTTAGCTCGGTCATACGTTCATTAACTAACTCCATCATTCTAATTCGGACACTTCTATTACGATGTCCAGTTAATCTGCGTATCTTCTTCTGAAGTTGTCTCACTTTAGGATCCGTAACAAAACAGGTGTATCGTTTATTGCAGTGCTCACAAACAAAGTACGTATGCTTAATTCCTCTGGATAATTGTTCTTCTTTATACTTTATATCTGTGATGTAGTTGCAGTTATCACATAGTCCTGTCATGAGTTGTCACCCCCCATGATTAACACGCTCCTTAATATTTTTGTATATAAAATAAACAAGGCACCAATTTAGGCACCTTGTCCGTCTTTTCTTAGCAATGATGTTTTCTTTTCTTCTTTTTAGGTTTCTTCTTTTTGTCGCATGGATCGTAAATTTTAACTTTATATTCACAACAACAGCAACAACATCTACACTTGCAACAGTATCCGTGGTCACTATACGACATAGTTTACACCTCCTGTTACAATATTCTATTTGTGAAAAATGTTATTGAAACGGCAACAATCTTAAGAGATTCGTATACTTTTGTATATAAAAAAGACACTCGAAAGAGTGCCTAAATCTTAATAAAAAAATATAAAAAGAGGAGTTAAAAACCCCTCTTTCGTTATTATTGTACTGTAAAGGTATTAGAAACATTTAAAAAATCACCAGTTGGATAGAACCAAATTTTAATAATATAGTCGTTACTTGTATCCCATGATGAGTCAGTTTTAATGGATCCTTCGAAGTCACCGTTTGCATCTGTATAGACTACTGTTTCAGTAACGTATTCTCCAAGATAAGGATCTCCTTTGATAACCTCTAACTTTAATTGAGCACCTGGTGGATAAGTATCAGAGTTACCACTAATATAGATAGTTTCACCTTTTTGATACACTTCTTTATCAGTAGATGTATATGTTGCAGCTGACACAGAACTACTCATTACAAATAAAGATAACACCAAGGCAATGGTAAATGTGAAATAAAAGCCTTTGCTTTTGTTCAATATTTGCATCATACTTTCACCTCCTTATTTACTACATTTCGACAAAAAGGATATATTTTCCTTTATTTTTTACAAAATTATTTATAAATGGGTAAATAGAACTAATACATATAAAAAAGACACCTTATTGAGATGTCTTGATTTACTAATAATCTATATTATCTAATTTCGCTTTAATTATTGGATATATTTGAGTAAAGTAATCAATGACGTGTTGAACATTTAATCTATCACCTATTAAATAATCATTTCCTTCCACTCTTATGGAGGTACCGTCAGTAATAAAATCGTTGCCTACTGCTTTATGAAAATTCTTTTGCTTATGCCCTTTTCCTTTGTAGTAAGAAATATCATGTTCGTTCATATTTCTTACATCTCTTAGATCTGGAAATTTATCATCTAACGTCTTTAAAATTTCTTTTAATTCCATGTCAACGTCAGCTAATTCTATCAACCAATCTCTCGCTTTTGCAGCAGAAATCAAGAAAAAGTGTCGATGCATAAAGGTTTGGTCATATATATCTTGTCCGTATTCCAATGAATGCTTGAAAAGATTATTCATATAATCCATATTCCTATCATGTAATTTCATTATAGAATTACCCTCACTTATGGTACTTTTAATCCAGATTCTAGTATGATTTAAACAAACAAATTGATCTAAAATCATACTTTCCACCTCCCATCTATCTACTCAATTCGACAGACAGGAAAATTCTCCTGCTATACTAACAGGAATTAACAAGATTAATATCGAATATAGTAGAAAAGGAGGTGGATTGATCAATGGCTGAAAACATAAAAGTAAAACCTACGCCTATCCAGAGAAATCCTCTAGATGTTGCAATGGAACTTACTAAGATATACATTGAGAAAGGTTTCCAAACGGAACCAGAGAATCTAGAAGATATTTACTCAAGATTTTATGCTGTAGCTGCTACGTTACACCATAAGCATCCTGATTATCTAAAAAAATTAGTTCCAGACGAATTACTATCTAAGATTAAAAAATAAGTGAAAGGAATAAAAGGCACCCATCAGATAATGAGTGCCTTTTGTCAATTCTCTATTAATACTATAGTAACTTATTAAATTGTAAATGCTCTGCTTTTATTCTGCCATTTATCTGCCATTTTAAAAAGGTATTGATTCTGAATAATCAACAGAAACCTGAGTAGGTTTAAAGGTTGGTCTTTCCAATTCTAAATTGTTAACTTCTAAATTTTCATCTGTTTCAATATTACAGCCTACCTGAAAATATCCTGTTCTTGATCCCAAATGAAAATATTCCTCATCTCCAAGTTCGTATAATGGGTTTCTTTCATAAAACTCCATATTAATTTCAAAAAATATCCTTCCGTAAAAAATTAAACTATCGTCAATCACCTCGGACATATCAATCTCGAAATGAGTTAATGTTCCACCAAATGCTTCTAGATAGGTGTAATCAAATATTCCGGTGAATAACTGGCTAGGGTTTACGTAATTCTCCGCAAAGTAACTGATTTCATAATAAATTATATCAAAATAATCTTTTTCAAGTGTTCCTTTTAATCTATTCTGAATTACATTTAAATCTTGCATAGATAACCAAGATTCTTTTTCATGTGATTTCTTAAGTAACTTCAGATACTCGATATTTTCAAAGAGATTCTTTGCGGACAAATAAATAGTAAACGCATCTGAATCTTTCAATAAATCTGGATGCACTTTTGTTTTATCATTAGGATCAGAAAAATCCTTAATATTATTCGTGATAAAAATAGCATCTTTTATGTCATTTTTCTTTACATATTCGACATATGATAACCAAATGATCGCATCTCTAAATTCCTCCTTATTTTTACTAAATGGTTTTATTCTCTTAATAGACCTATTTACAAGCTCAGGCATTAATTTGTTATTAGTCTTAATAATTTTTATAGTTTCTTTATCAATTAATCCTTGATAGTAATCAGTTAAACTCTTCTGATGAAAAGACGCATCATTTTTTGGTTCAATATTATCACTCATTTTAATTAGGTTATTTAATTCTGAATTCACTTTACTTATTTTACTATAGAGTTCATTCATTAATTTCGAGTGATTGTTTAAAATTTCTTGTAATACAACTTCAGACAAATATATATTAACTTCATATTTTTTTGCTAATGTAAGCAATAATTTATTATTAATTGATTTAAAAAATGGATCTGTATAAAGCATATTGGAATCAATAAATATGTCCATCTTCTATCCCCACCACTTTTATTAATTTATTTCAAACAAATCATCTTTTATGTTATATCTAACTATCATATTCATTCCATTTTCGAACCAGAGATATATGCTCATTTTTCCTTCCGGCCTATAATCATTTACATATGAAGCCAAGTGAGAGTGCTTATTGCAAAACCTTTCATAAATATCCCCATGAGTTATTATTTCGTTATTATCTATATTCATCAAATACCCCCCTACTTATTTATCTAAATTTTAACTACCCAATTAATGTAATTAATTACCCATATCTTATATTGTGTTGAATCTATATAACTCTGAAATCCCTTGATATATATAATTCTATCATAACTATCTAAAATGAGTTACACATTGTTTATTTATGGATAATTAATGAGTTTATAAACGCCTACAAAATATTTCAAACGATTTTTAACAAAGAAAAGACGATCAAATTAATGATCGCCTTGTTTAACTCTTGCACCATTTACTTCAATAACTATTCAGAAGCTACAAGTTCTACTTTTATCCTATCTGGGTCTTCAAAATAAACGGCATAATAATCATTCCCCCCAGCAAATGGGTGTTTATCTAAGTAGAGAATATTGACTTCCCTTTCTTTCAATTTGTTCGTCAACTCGTCTACTTGTTGACGTGATGATGCGTGAAATGCTAGATGATTAAGCCCTACTCTACATCTATGATATGGAGGGTCCTGAAACCTATCTTCTGCTTGAACAAAAACGATGTAAGTGTCACTCAATTTCCAACTGTGACCACTTTCCCATTCTTGAAAAGAAGTATAACCTAATTCTTCTAGGAACCATCCCCAAAATTCAACAGTTTGTTCTAAATCTGAAACATATATCTCTATGTGATGCAGTAATCCTTGTGGCATTATAAATCCCCTTTACAATCACTTAGTTCTTCTTCAACTCTTCTGCCCGTTACTTTAAGTACATTACTTCCCGTACATTACTTCACAATCTCATTTACAATTTAACATAATTGCATAAATAGGTTAGATTTGTCAAAAAAATAAACCCATCTGTTTATCGATGAGTTTATATCTTAAAGTTTTTTATAGCCTTATCTAGGATGTCCTGATTGATTCCAATATACTTTAATGTAATTGCTGGGCTAGAATGATTGAAGATCTCCTGCAGCATTGCTACGTCCTTCGTTTGCTTATAAAAGTGATACCCAAATGTCTTTCGTAAGGTATGTGTACCTATTTCATCCATGCTAACATACTCTGCAGCTTCCCTTAATATTTTATATGCCATACTTCGACCAATTGGTTTATTTATACCTTCTCTGCTTTTAAACAGAAATTCATGATCTTCCTTTCCTTCAACATATGCTTTTAATTCACGTTTTAAAGAAGGTGTCATATCAATTCGCTTCTGTTTCTTAGTCTTCATTTCCCTCAAACTAAAATAAGGTCTTTTTGTGTCACTAACACGCAATGGAAGTATATCTGATATACGTAAACCACTGTTTATCCCTACAACAAACATCATGTAGTTTCGTTCGCTCTTCTCTCTAAGGAAACGTTTAATTTCCCGTAAAATCTCCGGATCCCGAATAGGTTGTACAAAATTCAACTTACCTCACCTTCTTGCTTATAAACCTCTATACGTAGAATGAATGCAAGCTTATAAAATGCCCTAGCTTTTATTCTGTAATACTTTCGTTCACTGTAACCCAGCTCATTGTAAACCTCATAATCATATACATCATCATCTTTCAAATATCGATTTATTATAATTGAGCGTTCTTGATAATTTAATCGATTAACAGATTTTTGAATCTTCTTTAAGAACTCTTTCCGTTGTTTTTCTTGGTCCATCCGTTTAATTGCGGTTTCTTCAGTAGATGAATGGAATTGATTATTTGGTGCTGCAGGAACTAATCTAAAAGAAGATGTAACATTTGGTTCTAACTCGCTTGGATCCATTAATAAATACATTTTGTACTTATCCAATACTGATTCGACTTTATTACGAGTAGCCACCCGCTCAATCTCAGGTAAATTAAATGTCATCTGCATACCTAAACCCTTCTCTCTATTTAATAATAAAAAAGAACACAGACATAGAGTAT
Source organism: Virgibacillus ndiopensis (assembly GCF_900187325.1). Lineage (GTDB taxonomy): Bacteria > Bacillota > Bacilli > Bacillales > Amphibacillaceae > Virgibacillus_E > Virgibacillus_E ndiopensis. The sequence goes on from NZ_FZMZ01000004.1 coordinate 460,131, forward strand.
TAAATCTTGTCTGTGTCCATCGGTTCTTCCGTAAGGACTTTTCATTGAATTTAATTACTTAGTTTATTCCGTGTCTTTCTTTTAATTTATCAACTTCATTTGTAATTTTCACGAGTAAGTGTCTCTCTTCGGATAGTTCTTTTGAAGTTGCGGTAGGTCTCCTAATATAATGTTGTAAGGAATGTTTTGTAATTTGTAATTCCTTGTACTTCATATGAATTCCTGTCCTTCTATTCTTATTCGTTGGCTACGATCAACGTCTAATACTTGTCCGTTTTTCCAAATGATGATGTCCTGACCATGATCCTTAGCTATAACTTTAGTAAGCTGACATCCTTTAACCACATATACTGCATTTTCATTTAGATTAATCTCAGCCTTCATTTCAACTGCCATATGCTGACCCCCAAAGGTTAGTCTTGTAACGCTTTTGCTTTTTGCTTTAGTGCTTTCCTTGCTAAATCATTCGGTAACTTTGCTTGTTGATGTAATTTATAATGATGTGGGCACATATCCACTTGATGACCTGCATTGTGACTACATTCATCACATAACGGTAAATCACATGTTTCATGCTTATATCCTGGTGAGTTCACTTCTTTAAATCTCTGCCAATTTCTAAAGAATATAATCCCGTTATCGTAACGGATAATATAATCACATAGTTTTGTTGCTACTCGTTTACTACATATGGCGCAAGGGTTTTCGAATACCTCTGCATCATTCACCCTCAACACCCCTTTTCTTATGCTCACTAGCGTAAATCACCAACGATAAAGCGTATAACGCTACCGCTATTGTCAATGTGATTATCGCTGCTTGAATCATTGTGAATCACCTTCCAGTAGTTCAGGATTATCGTATATGTTGCCGATTACTTCACAATTATTTGCTGACCAATGATGACCGCTATCTGTGAAAGGATGCATTGCAGCGAATCCTGCAATCGTATAATATTTCACTTCTTCGTGTCTCGGAGTTCCACCATATTGATTAACATTTACAATATCCCCCTCATAAATCTCTTTACCGTTCTTGTCTTTTAAACCTGTGAATTGACCGACTGATTCATCAATGACAACAACAGGTAAGTTATCTGTTAATATCGTGCATCCTAAATTATCTTCATTTGGTTGTTCTGATAAGAAGCCATAAAACCATGTTTTTAAATCTGGAGCATATCCTCTAAACTTAATATCTCTCATCCTTCACCCTCCTAAAATACAATTTAAAGCCAATCTGAGCGTTTTTAATCCTGCTGACTATAAAACTATTAAATTATGTATAAAACGCTCAATTCGGCTACGTATTTAATTCATTTTGCTATGTCTTGCTGAATCTAACTCATATACTTCAACCTCTGCTCGTTCTTCACTTTCATCACAAGCAAATATCCTCGACTTCATTTCCTTAATCTGCCTATCATCCTTATAAACTATCTTGTTGAGTGAATCGGTAACACCTTTAAAAAAATTGTCGATATCTCCGTGTTTATTTCCACAAATATATAGCGTAATATTTACTCCAACAGCTTCGTTGGTTGGTTCTCCCTGCATGTGCGACCGTGCAATCCAACCGACTTGCTTCTTGTACATCAGATACCGTTTAGCGTATTTATTCTTGTACATGCTCTTTTGTGTCATCCTTACAGCTGGTACGGGGCGACCTGGTATGGTGAACTCAATCATCGCTTTCACATCCCATCAACATCCCTTGCCTACACTTTGCATTGATATGCGTATGCTCCAGTACAAACAGGCTCACATCCTCAATGCTTCTACCATCTGCTGTATGTGCAACATCCATTCGGTACAGAGCGTTCTTTAATTCTGTAATTCTATCGTTTACTGCTCGTTGCCTTTGTTTTTCGGTGATGTCGTTCAATTTAAATCACTTTCCTTTACAAAACTTCCGTTTACCATTTCGCCTTTTCTGTCACTAATCTCACCATAAGCAGCAGCAATACATGCTTGTAAATCTAAATCCAACCGCATAGATAAAATGGTTAATACCACATATACATCGCCCACTGAATCAATCACTTGGTCTCTGTTCGCCTTCGCAAGACCTTGTGCTAGTTCGCCAACTTCTTCCATGAGTTTTAGCATTTGTTTTTCTGGTTGCGCTTCGTCTAGTTCTTTTTCGATTGCCCAAGCTTGGATATTTTCTGTTAATTTATTCAGATTCATTTGTCATCACCATCCTCAACGGTCCATTTGCCTTCAAATAGTTCATCCCATATTGTTCCCGTTAAAAGAACGCCGCTTTGTTTACCGTATATATGATCATGTTCACCATTCGGATAAATAACTTTTACTTTTTTCCCTTCCTTCAACGCCTTCATAGCATCTTCAAAAGATACATAGTTTGGCAGGATGGTCCACTTGTGACCAACAATCATTCCATCAAGTGTAACTTCTCGAAAACCACTAACGTCTCCGTCTTCAGTGCAAAACTTATGAATTGACGATGTAACTTTTTTTATATGCAAATCACTATTTTTCCTCTTTGCAACTTCCCCAACCTTCAATTTATCTATCATTTGTCCTGTAGTTAGCCATTCACTCACGTATAAACTCCCCTTTCTTAATTGATCTATCATTGAATCACCTTCTTTGCCGCTAACTATTCCTCTACAAAACACCCACATCCGCCAATATCGAACATATCAATTTGTTCTGGTTGACTTTCATATTCTTCTCTTAATTGTTTTAATGTCAGTATTTGTTTTTGTCCTTTTTTTGTTCTGGTTAATATTGAAATGTCGTTCCGTTCTAAGAATTTAAGCATTTCCTGTTCTTTTTCTTCATGGTATTTGTAACGGTCTGGCATTTCTTTAAGCAGATTTATAAAGTGCCCTTGTCCTGCTCTTACACAAAATCCTCCGCAATTATTATGTGAAAATCCTTTGTTATAAAGCCTAGGAATAGCTATGCTCCTGCTTTCTAAATCCTTGATAATGTCCACTTTATTTACGTATGGCTCTTCACACATCGGAAACTCTACTTGATATGGCGCCCAATTCCTTATAGGTGACTTTCTGCGGTGTTCTTCTGTAAAGTCGATACCTAAATACAAAATACATTCATCTGGCTTGTAATTGGCTTCAACCCATTCCCTGGACTTATCTTGTTTCAGTATGTGACTACATTTCGCTATCCTAGAATTACCCAAGAACCTTGTATCTTTGAACACCTGCCATACGTCACGACCATCTGCTAAACGTGTAATATCAATACCAAAGTCTTTTTCCGTATCTTCCAAGAACCTATACAAGTCCTCATCTTCTATTAGCGTATCGGTAAATAAGAGGATTACATTTTCTTTTCCGTATCTCTGAATAACCCTGTTAGCAGTTGCCCAGCTACCTAACCCACCGGAATAAAATACAATATGCTTCACTTTCTCATCCTCTCCATTCACGTCACATTTCCGTTCTAACATTCACCTATCAATCACCCACAATACCGCACCTATTCCAAGTACGAACAGTAATCCTAGCCATTCCATTACATTCGCTTGCTTTCTTTTCCGGCATCCTGTTCTTCACGCAAAAACTTCCGAAAACATTCCTCACACAAGTAATTACTCCAATGAGTTGCGACAGCACTTTTACATTCAACACAAGTTTTCATCAAATCACCATCCGTTTATGATTTTGACAACCTTCTGCAATTTCTCGGATGCACGTTCATCACGTTTCATGCTATTTAATTGCGCTCTTAACTTCCCGTTTTCGATTTCTAGTTGCTTTAATTCACTTTTATTAGTTTCTTGATTTTCTAAAGTTTCGATTCTAGCTTCTGCATAACGGTACTTATCTCGCCATTTCTTAGCAATAGCTCTTGATTCTTTTAACTGTTCTTCAAGTTTGTACATTTTTCTTTGAATTGTTTGTATTGGATCTACCATTCTTCAACTGCTCCTTTCCAGGAACTAATAATGTGCTACTTTCCATAAAGGCTCGTCCTATGTTTGATACCTTCCCATCCATCTGCGCTTCATAGAGTGTGAAAAATACTTCGTGCGGGTTTCTTCTAACGGTTTTAGCAATATAAATTAAACTTTTACGCTGATTCCAGAGATCGATGATTTTATTTTCTTGCCATTCTGGAAGTCCGAATTCGATATCCTTATCTTCAAATAAGATTCTGCTCTTACCTTTCGGCAGATTCGGCATCCTGGTTGCGGTTAGGGTGTTCATGCTGTATCATACTTTCGTAAGTAAGCCTGCGTTTGTTCAGCGTTAGGCACCGCCTTATCCTGGACAGCACTTTTATGGTCGTTCCATTCCAGCCATTTGCGTTCCGTTTCTGCTTGGCTGTCCTTTGGATCGAATAGCATTACTGATTTCATACCTTGCCACATACTAGAATCCCCTCCTTCGGTAATCCTTGCCAACCATTTTTATAATTTCAGTACCGTCTAAAATCCTAGATAGGTTTCTTTCGTTCATTTTTTCCCCTAGCCGATCGCTATTTAGATTTGTAGTAAAAATAGTTGATTTGCCAGAACGATTATCTAAGACTTCAAATAACTTTGTATGTGTCCAGTTATCATTATCAGTTTTGTTATTGGTGTATTCCGTTCCCAAATCATCCAAAACGAAAAGATCAACCCTTTCGATCAAATCCAAAATGTCACTTTCACTAAATCTACTTGCAGCATTGTAAGTTTGCTTTATTTTTGTTAGAAGTTTAGGTACCGATAAAAATAAACAAGTAAACCCTTTTTCCATCAAGTCTTTCGTGATGGCTACTGCTAAATGACTTTTTCCGGTTCCGTAATTGCCAACCAGTAATAGATTACTAGATTCGTCTTTGTCAAATTCCTTTGTGTACTGCATAAGCCTGCTTTTAACTTGTCGCAAATCCTCATTCGGAGGAATATAATTTGTAAAGGTTGCTTTCTGTAATGATTTGTTTATTAGTGAGTTGTTATCAAACTGTTGTTGAATTTTTCTTAATTTAGCTTGGTCACGCTGCCTAAGTGCCTGTTCAACAAGTCGAATGTCTTCACACTTGCAACCAATATCCGCAATGATGGTCTCTCCTTTTCGCGGACCCATCGGTATAACCATTTCTTTTTTCTCAACACTTCTACCGCAACCTTCACAAGTGTATGTACCCAGTAGTTTTTGTCTTGGTTGAAGCATTTCCCCAACGTCTTTAATACTTTGCATTGAACAAACCTCCTAAAAACCGTAATTGTATTTTTTATTTTTTTGAATTGGTGTGACATTGGAAGGTTTTGATTGCTTAACCTTCATGATCAATGAATCAAATCGTTTTCTGAGTTTAGCTGGAGATAGAACATTCACCATTTCAAAGTCATCCTGCTGCACCCATCTCATTAAATATCTGATTTGTTCTTCTGTACGCTTGTCCAGCTCAATCATTTTTCTAATATCATCAGCCCACGCTTGTATGTTCGGCTTTTTATGTTGTGGATTATTAATTTTGATCTGTTCAAAAAAGTAAACTGCCAACTGAAAATAAATAGATGTGTCGTCGTAAACTCGTTTGCGACTATTCTTTTTATTATTATTTTCATTCTTAGCATTCTTAGCATTCTTAGCATTCTTAGCATTCTTAGCATTCTTGTTTTTGTTCACCGAACGTTCACCGAACGTTCTCTGTTCGTTTTCGGTTCCGTTCACAGTTTCGTTATTTGTTTCTTGCAAGTCTTGATATTTAGCGTAATTCAGTACTGTGAATAGCGTTCCTTGTTCCGTTTCCATTTTGGACACTCTTTCGGTATTAATTAACTTATCTACACACTTTTTAATGGTGTTGGTGGAATACTTTTTTGTACCTCTTCCTTCCTTGTAAGAAAGGTCATCCGCAAGCTTTCTGTATGAACGAAGATATTGTCCTTTCTTTAATTCAATTCCGGATATCTTTATTCCATCCTGGTGTGTGGCTTTACCAATCAACAATATAAAGAGGCGAAAAGTGGTTACATCATTCCATATGTCCGAATCAAATATTTCCCTATAAACTTTAAACCAGGTTTTCACGATTTCACCCCTTCACTTCTTAAATCAATGCGTTCACATATTGCAAATTCATTTTCTATATAAATTAGGACATAATTCGGATAACGTTGCATATACTGTAGTACAAGCTTATTTAATTCCTGTTCGTTCGTTGATTGTGTGAAAATCCACTTTGGAAGTAATACACGATGTTTATTCAACATGTTATTAGATCTCCTCCCTTATGCCCTTACATTTGCCACATTACACTTTATAAGCTACAATAAAGCTATTCATTTAACATATTCATCCAAGTATGTTAAATTCCATTAATTAGTGTATTTAGCTTGAGACCTTGTGTTGTAGCACGTGGTCTATTTTTTTTAAAATAAAATCAAAATTATTGGTAACACTATCAAAACTGACCCTGCTAGATTGATAGAGAAATCTTTTTGATCGTACACTCACCACGTCCTCCCTCCTGAAGTGATTAAACCGTATAACAAAAACCCTGTAACAATAGCAGCTGATGCGTAAATCTTTATAACGTGAAATTTACTACTCTCTTGTTCTTCAGGCTTCTTAGACCCTTCAAGCTGAATTAATGAACGTCTTGCATTTTCAAGATAAACAAAAGCTTTTGAATAATTCGACTTGTCAAATTGCGCTTTTGCCTGCTTAGAGCAATATTCATAACAGCGTGATTCATCAACAACTTGTTTTTGATTCAATTCTTATGCCCCCTCAAGAAACTTTTTTAGGAATCCAATTTTCAATGTAGTTAATCGCAGTTTGCATGTCCTTACGTTTTATATCCTTGTATGATGAAACTCCAAATCTATCTTTGATTTCGCGGTGCAATTCAGAAAACAAACTTTTACGATATTCTTTATCACTAGTTAAGCTATATACTTTACTTCCAACTGCTCTTTGTAATCTACGTTGTTCGCCATGATAAAGCGTGATTTGTTCCTCGACTTTTGCCTCTAAATCAGACAATCTAGTATCCATCCTCTCTTGCTTTTCAGCAGTTTCTAATGTTAACCGCATACTTTCCATTCGTTGTTCTCTATCGCTAAGTATTTTTGTCCCCCTTAACTGCTGGTGCATATGATTAAATTCATTGATGTATTGCTCTTTAAATTGCATTGCATTCATGCCGGAATAACCCATTACTAGAAGAGTGAATCCTTGTTCTGAGATAATATATTTTTCTTGTGTACGCCCCCTAACATCCTGGTAATTAATAAGTCCAAAATTGGACCCATAAAATTCTTCACTACAATTTAGTTGGCGAATGTCACGTTTGACATGTTTATGTTCCTTGCCGAATACCTCAGCTACAGTTAAACTATCTGTCACAACTTGCTTGTCCTGAACAAAAACTAGTTTATTCATTTTTGCTTAGCCTCCTTTTGCTATTTATTTCCCACCCATTCATCAACTTGTTCTTGAACAGTTTTAAAAAATCGTTCTGTTTCATGATTAGGTGTTGCATTTTCGAAATATCCAAAAATCCTAGATAAAATGCTGTTTTTTCTATGTTGTGGAAGTTCATGCATTTGTTTAAATAGTGAATCGCGTTCTTCCTCAGTCATTTTGTTATCCACCCTTCATTTTTAATTTGCTAGTGCATTAACTTCTTATAAACCATCAATCTGTTATGTCTGTATGGATTACGTCTTTTAGATGGATGAATAGAACCGAATTGAGCAAGTTTTTTTAAATAATAAGGTATGCGATCAACACTTTTTTCAATTGGTTTTCACCTTCTTTCGCTCTTCAGCAATGATTCGCGGAACGGATGTTTTTAAGAAGAATTTGGCTATTTCTTTTAATGTTTCTTCACTAATTTTTTGTGCTGCCTTAACTGCTTCCACTTTTATTCTCCTTTCCTTAATAAAATAGGGACAAATAACCAATATTAACCCTCATAGAAACATTTTGTGTCTATTATGATTAAAAAAAATTTCATCAACAGATAATCCATAGTAATCAGCAATTTTTTTTGCTAAAGGCAATGAAGGTGTACGATCGCCTCTTTCAATTGCTCCTAACATTTGGGGTGTGATTTTAAGTTGTTTGGCGACTTCTTGGCGAGATTGTTCACCTCTACAGTTGATTAGTATTTTTCGTTCCAAATAATTTCACCTCATTTATCAGAAACGTTTTGTTTCTCGTGGTAATTATTACTATAAAGAAACGTAATGTGTCTGTCAATAGTTTTAGGAAACTTTTTGTTTCTTTGGTAGAATGGTGATGGACTAGAAACTAATTGTTTCTTATAATTAAATAGAGTAGGTGATTAGATATGTTAAATGAACGGTTAAAAGAATTAAGGAAGAAGAAAGGCATAAGCCAATATGAAGCTGCAAAAGAATTAGGTTTCTCTAGAGGTCAACTTGCTAATTATGAGCAAGGTAGTAGAGAACCTGATTATTCTACATTAGAAAAAATAGCTGACTTTTTTGATGTAAGTGTGGATTATTTACTAGGTAGATCCGACACAGAAAATTTTACTGTTAATGAAGAACAACTAATTTATGATGTGGACTCAAAAAACTTTTCTTTAAAAGAATTAACAGAGAAATACAAGCTTACCGTTGATGGTAAGCCTGCCACAAAGGAAGAAATTGAAGGTGCAATTAGCTTCATCCGCTCTCTACGCGGTTTGAAGTAGTTTCGTTTTGTTCTTGCTTAACTAATTTACTTAATAATTCCATTAAATCAACAGTAGGTTTTGACAACATGAAACAACTCCTTAGTTGGTAGTAGAGAGGGTGTCTGTTTGACTTATAAAGTCGGTAGATGCCTACTTCGAGAATTACTCTGGAATAAAGATATGACACAACAGGAACTGGCTGAGAAAATGAGTATAACGGCGCAACAAATCAATAAGTATGTACTCAATGATCGCAAAATGTCACTTCAAGTAGCTAAAAACGTTGCAACCGTTCTCAACTGTCAAATTGATGATCTTTATGAGTGGATCGAAGTGGGTAATAACGAGTAGATTGTATCTACTCACCGGCATAAATAAGTCAACTGACTTATTTTATTTATAACACGAATCACGTTACAAAATCATTACAATTTTACAATTTAGTAATAATTAATAAATTTTATGTTACAGTAATAATACCATAAATGGAACAAATGTTCTATATTAAAATCAAAAATATATAGGAGGAGCTAAAATGAAGGCTGCGATTTACATTCGAGTTTCAACAGAAGAACAAGCAAAAGAAGGTTATTCAATTTCTGCTCAAAAGCAAAAATTAAAAGCATTTTGTATTTCCCAAGGTTGGGAAGTAGCTGGCATTTACCCTGATGAAGGTATTTCGGCAAAAGATATGAATAGACCTAAATTGCAGTCAATGCTTAAAGATATTAAAAACGGTGAAATAGATTGTGTTTTAGTATATCGTCTTGATCGACTTACTAGATCTGTCCTTGATCTATACAAAATGTTAGAGATATTCGAAGAACACGATTGTAAATTCAAATCAGCTACTGAAGTCTATGATACTACTACTGCAATGGGGCGAATGTTTATAACTATTGTTGCAGCTCTTGCGCAATGGGAACGTGAAAACATGGGTGAACGTATTAGTTTTGGTTTTGCTGAAAAAGTAAGACAAGGGAAGTACGCTTTAAATTTTTCACCGATGGGATATGATCTAGATAAAGATAATAGCAAATTGGTTATCAATCCTATAGAGGCTAAAACAATAAAAGAAATATTTCGATTGTATAAAATTGGCGGGTTTAATTATGTGAGCAAGCAATTAAACAATAGAAGAATATACACAAAAGCAGGGAACCCTTGGAACGACAACACTATAATGAAAATAGTTACAAGTCCTGTTTTTTACGGTGCTACTAAATGGCGAGATATGGTTGTTGAAAATACACATGAAGGTATCATCACAAAAGGGGAATGGGAACTCGCACAACAACTAATGACAGAAAGAAGACAAGCCCCTCCTAGATCCGTTTCAAGCCGTTATATTTTTTCAGGCAAGCTCAAATGTAAAGAATGTGGTAGAACATTAACCGGATCCTATACGACTTATAAAAATAAAAAGTATTTGCAGTATCGATGTAGACATAAAAGAATTGGCCAATGCAAAGGAATAAGGAATGTGTCTGAATCTAAATTGGAAACAGCATTTGTTGAATATCTAGAACATCTTGATTTTGAAGAAGTATTTAAAGATGTAGCAGAAACTGGAGAAAAAGAGTTAAATAGCAGCCAGAGCAATAATCATGAAGTCGATATAGAATCCCTTAATAAACAACTGAAAAAAATCGAAAATCGAAAGAAGAAATGGCAGTATGCATGGACCGAAGATGTAATGTCTTATGAGGATTTTAAAAAACGGATGAATGAAGCAAAACAAGAAGAAGATGCAATTAAAGAGCAATTTGGATCAATAGTTGAGGAACCGAAAGTGGAACCGATAAATCAAGAAGAAATTATCAATGCTTTAAAAAGTGTAAAGAGAAATTGGTATGCATTAGAAATGCATGAAAAGAAAAATCTGATAAATTCACTCATAAAACAAATCCACTATTCTTACTACGGTAATACTCTAATTATTGAGGATATTATTTTTAAGCGTTCTTAGTACTTTCATTTGCTAAGAACCTTTAAGGCTGGCACCAAAAAATTTGCACGCATTATCAATAATTTTTGTTGGGATGTGTTCTACTAAAACTTCCTCTTGATCCTCAAATATACATGTACTAAAATTCCCATTTTCATCTGGCTTCGCAATGATCGCCAGTGTAAGGGGAGTAATTTCATATGATGGAGAATAAAAATCTTTCATCAGCTTATAACATCCTTTCCATGTTAAATGAAAAAGAAAGAGGCTTAAATATAATTTACCAAATTTATAGGCAGAAAGTAATATAAAAATGCAATTTTTAGAAAAAATTCACAGTTTATTCACAAATGATACTAGTTATTGCTCTAATTTTGTCGATACGTCAGTATTTTCGTGATTTTCATCACTTTTATAGTCGGTGTTTAATTGGCTTTCCACCGTATGAAAATCAGGATTCAGTATTGTATATGTGGCAAGTTCTGGATCATTATTCTTTTTTTTCATTATTAACCACCCCTTTTCTTATTAGTTTGCCAAACTAAAGCAGGGTTCATACTTTATCAATGAAAATAGGTGTGCATAAAGCAAAAATACCATGCTTCAGCACACCACAATACGGACTTTCTATAGTTCTACTCTCTCCTTAAGATTTCTGCGTAGAATTTTTCCGGTTGTATTTTTCGGAAGCTCATCCAAGAATTCAATTTTTGCCGGGACTTTATAGCCTGCTAAATGCCCTTTACAAAATTCAATAAGTACCTCCTCTGTCAATGTCGAATCACTCGAAACAACAAAGCACATAACTGCTTCTCCTGTATTCGTATCTGGAATTCCGATAACTGCTACCTCTGAAATATCAGGATGTGTATACAAAACCTCTTCAACCTCACGAGGATAAACATTGTAACCGCCTACAATAATCATATCCTTTTTACGATCTACTATATAGAAAAAGCCTTCATCATCCATTCGTGCCATATCTCCCGTGTAAAGCCAGCCATCCTTAAGTGTAACAGCTGTTTCCTCTGGCAAATTGTAATAACCCTTCATCACATTTGGTCCTCGAACTACTAATTCACCAACTTCTCCAACGTGCACTTCTTCACCAAATTCGTCCACTACTTTATTTTCAACATGAAGAATGTTACGACCGATGGATCCTGGTTTTCTCGGACGATCTAAAGGATTAAAGCATGTAACCGGAGACGCTTCCGATAACCCATACCCTTCAGACACCATAACACCAAATTCCTTTTCAAAGTTTTTCAATAACGCAACAGGCATGGCCGCACCACCGGAAATACATAATCGGATTTCTCCAAGATCTACATTCTTACCATCTGCACTTTGCAGTAAATAATTATACATCGTGGGAACACCCGCAAAAATCGTTGCATTATATTCATTAGCAATACGAAATACTTCCTGCGGTGAAAATTTTGGCATAATTAACACCGTTCCGCCGTTCATTAACGGTGCATTTAATGCAACTGTTAAACAAAATACGTGAAACATTGGTAATGCAGCAATTACCCGATCATCTCCATTAATGGATAAATAATCGGCAACATCCTTAGCGTTAGAGAATAAGTTCTTATGTGTGAGCATGGCGCCTTTTGGTTGGCCAGTCGTTCCTGATGTATACAAAATTATAGCCGTGTCTTCTTCATTAAGCTTTGGTTTATCAAACATCAAAGATCCTTCCTCAACCATTTCTGTAAACGGTTTCAATTTAACAGAAAGAGTACGATTCTTAAGAGATATATCTGTACCTGTTTCACAGGATATGTAATGGTCCACACCTGGAAGATTTTCAGCTATTGCTTCGAATTTTTCTAGTAAGATATCCATTGTAATAACCGCTTTTACATCACCATTTTTTAAAATATACGATAACTCATGTGCCGTGTACAATGGATTAATCGGGATAACAACTGCACCTAGCCTGAGTGCACCGTACAATCCAATCACATAATAAGGACTATTACCAACAACCAAAGCAATATGGTCACCTCTTTGATAACCTAATTCACATAATTGAGATGCAAATTTTGTAACTGCCCCCTCTAACTCCATGTAGCTCGTTTTTTGGTTCTGAAATACAAACGCTGTTTTGTTTGGGTGGTTTCTAGCTGTAATAGACAATTGATCACTTAAATTCACTTCCAAGCCCCCCTTAATATAATGAATGAATAATCATTCATTATTACGGTAAAATTCATATTAATTATAAAATACAGATAATAATTTATCAAGTGGCAGTGGTAAGGGATGATACATCACTTCTCGAGATGATCCTGATTTTCCGATGACACTAGTCCACAAAAAAATCAGGCACCGTCAACGACGAAAACCTGATTCCCCATAATTAATATAACAAGTTTATAAAGTCTTCTTTGGAAATTTTGCCAAGGTAATGCGGTACATCCACATCTGCTAATGCTTCTTCAATTGCTTTCCGTTCATGACGAACACCAGTTAGTCTATCCTCGATAACTGATACTTCACCAACACCAAAGAAATCACCATAAATTTTACAATTTTCAATGACTCCTTTTTTTACATCTAGTCGGACATCGACAAGACCAGCAGGGAATTTGTGTGATTCTTGAATGTTAAATGATGGTGATTTTCCGTAATTCCAATCCCAATTTTGATAGCGCTCTTTGGAAATTTTATGAACGTTTTCCCAGTCCTTTTCTGTCAGCTCATACTGAGGTACATCTTTCACATCTTCAACATCAAAGACGTAACGTAGAATCAATTCTTTAAATTGGTCCATCGTAATTTTCTCTTCAAGGAATTCAGAAATATTTGCTACACGACTACGGATTGATTTGATTCCTTTTGATTGGATCTTTTCCATTTTTACATTTAACGCAGACACGACATTTTCGATTTCTGAATCAAACATTAATGTGCCATGGCTGAACATACGTCCCTTTGTAGAAAACATAGCATTGCCTGAGATTTTTCGACCACCCGCTGCCAAATCGTTTCGTCCTTGTAATTCTGCAGGAACACCTAGTTTATTCAGGGCTTCGACCATTGGTTTGGTGAACTTTTCGAAATTTTGAAAGCTTTCCCCATCATCTTTCGTAATAAAACTAAAGTTTAAATTGCCTTCATCATGATAAACCGCTCCGCCACCAGATAAACGACGAACGACTTTAATACCATTCTCATCAACATAATTTGTATTAATTTCTTCAATCGTGTTTTGGTTGCGACCGATAATAATGGATGGCTTGTTAATGTAAAATAATAAATATGTATCCTTTTCGCCAAAATTTTGTAAAATGTATTCTTCCAATGCCAAGTTAATACTTGGATCGGTTATACCTTTATTATCTATAAACTTCATGTGATTGACCCTCCCATAAATGTTTGTCCACTCTATATTGTAATCCAATTTTACTAGGCAATCAAAGGATATATCGATTACATTATTTTTCCCACACTAATCCTTCTTTTGCCAACATAATTTTCCCATCATAATACTGTTTTGCTTCCTCAACTAGTTGGTAATTATCACCGTACTGTGGCAAATGACTTAATACAAGTTCACCAACCCTTGCTTTAGCAGCAATCATAGCCCCTTCTTTACTTGTCATATGTCCGGCACTTGCCCCATCCTGATCTGCGTAAAAATTACAATCGGTAATTAGCAAGTCAGCATCGTTAGCAAAATCACTCCACCCTTCTTTATGCGCTGTATCAGCAGTATAGACAATGACACGGTTCCCATCAAAAATCCGCATACCGTAGCATGGAACTGAGTGATTTGTTTTAAAAAATGTAATCGAAAATGGTCCTATTTCAAGCTGTTCATCCGGATTATAAGCAATTCCCTCCGTACATTCATGTGTTAACGAATCAAATCCTTCTCTGTCTTCCGTATGGCCATATATCGGTAAAATTTCTTTATTGTTCTGTAAATACATGTGAACGAGCCAAGCGTATTGTAATACACCAATGTCTGCAACATGATCATGGTGATAATGTGATATAACAACTGCATCAAGATCCATAATATGTTTATACTTTTGTACCTTTGCTAATGCACCACTTCCTACATCGATTAATAACGAAAACCCATCTTTCTCCAACAAATATGCCGATGTTGCACTGTCTAAAGCTGGGTATCCACCCCAAAATCCTATTATTGTTAATTTCATATTAATCACCTCATCAAATTTTGTTGTGACACACTATTGACTTTTTGCATACTGTTATAATACAATACAGTTACTATAACAAAGGAGGATGTTACACATGAAAAGCGTCGTTGAGTTTTTTAAGAACTTACCAAAGAAAAAGTGCCATGAATGTGGTCAAGACATGAACGAGAAAGCGGATTGCTATGGTAATTTATGTGACGAATGTGATCATCCAGCACGGTAATAGTAGTATACCCTAAAAAATCATTTGTACTGTACTATAACATATCATCAAACAGCTATTAGTAGTAGCTGTTTATTTTTTTGTAAAGGATCTTTTTCGCATAGTTTGTTGCTATTCATAGAAACTGTGACGTAAATGCTAGGTTGATTTCGCACTTTTGGTTGTTCTTGCCCCGCATCTACTCAGCTTTCCGTGGGCAATTAAAAGTTTCTCATCCCCCTGGAGATTATATTGAGGATATATGCTTTTCTATTTCTTATAAATGAAATGCGATTATAAAGCAACAATCTATAGAAAATAGTCTTTGCAAAAAAACAGACACACCATTTTATTTGAAAAATCATACCATTCAACCATTTTTTATATTATACTATTATTTAGAGTACCGAAATACTTATTCTGAAAGGGGCAAAATAATGACTACTACTACACAAACAAAACGGTGGATAAGATCAGAAGTACCCGAAGAACAAACGTGGAATTTAAAAGATTTATTTACATCCGATCAGGATTGGGAACAGGAATTAGCTGCAGTACAAGCAGATGTTGACGAAGTAACGAATTATAAAGGTAAATTAGGTACGAATGCTGACACACTATTAAACTGTTTAGAAACCCTTGAAAACTACCAAAAGCGAATCATTAAAGTGGCTGTATATGCAAATTTGCGTTCAAGTGCTGATGGAACAGACCCTAAGAACCAGGGAGATTCCGCAAAAGTTTCGGCAGCGCTCGCAAACATTGGTGCAAAGCTTTCTTTTGTTGAATCGGAATTATTAACATTACCCAATGCAACAATCCAACAATTTTTACAAGAAAAACCAGAACTCAACACCTATCAAAAAATGCTTGATGACGTACTTGAAAAAAAGCCATTTACTTTATCACCCGAAATAGAAGAAACTTTGGCAGCTCTTAGTGAGGTTCATGACTCACCATACATGATTTATCAACGCAGCAAATCATCAGATATGGAGTTTTCATCCATTCAAGATGAAAATGGAAATGAACTACCGATGTCAGCAGCACTTTACGAAGATCGATATGAAATAACGGCTAATACAAATCTTCGCAGAAAAGCATATGATTCATTTATTAATACGCTGGACCAATACAAAAACACGTATGCGGCAACCTATGCAACAGAAGTTACCAAACAAGTTACTATGGCTCGTTTACGTTCCTATGATTCTGTTACAGACATGCTCCTGCAGTCACAACATGTTACGAAAGATATGTATCACAATCAGTTAGATATTATTCAAAAAGAGCTTGCCCCGCATATGAGAAAGTTTGCTAAGCTAAAACAAAAAGATCTTGATTTGGATGAATTACGCTTTTGTGATTTAAAAGCTCCACTTGACCCGAAATTCAATCCAACAACAACGTATGAGGAAGC
Organism: Virgibacillus ndiopensis; assembly: GCF_900187325.1. Lineage (GTDB taxonomy): Bacteria > Bacillota > Bacilli > Bacillales > Amphibacillaceae > Virgibacillus_E > Virgibacillus_E ndiopensis. Next base: position 476,524 of record NZ_FZMZ01000004.1, read on the forward strand.
GACAGCGACAATCTTAGAAGCTCTTCAGGTTATGGGGCCCAAATATAGTGAAATCATGCAAAAGGGAATCAAGGATCGTTGGGTTGATTTAGCTGATAATGTTGGAAAATCAACTGGTGCTTTTTGTTCTAGTCCTTACGGGGTTCATCCTTATATCCTTATTACATGGACAGACACAATGAGAGGCGCGTTCGTACTAGCGCATGAATTGGGGCATGCAGGACATTTTTATCTTGCCGGAAAAAATCAATCAATCGTAAATACACGTCCGTCAACCTATTTTGTTGAAGCACCATCAACATTAAACGAATTACTGTTAGCTAATCATCTCATTAAAAAAACTGATAACAAGAGAATGAAACGTTGGGTTATTAGTCAATTGCTAGGTACTTACTATCACAATTTTGTTACCCACTTATTAGAAGGTGAATTCCAGCGCCGCGTTTATGAACTAGCTGAATCTGGAACGCCGCTAACAGCAAATGTGTTATGTGAACAGAAACGAGAAGCTTTAGAAAATTTCTGGGGTGATACCGTTACATTTGATGAGGGTGCAGGTCTTACATGGATGCGTCAACCGCATTATTATATGGGACTCTATCCATACACTTACTCAGCAGGCTTAACTGTTTCTACTGCTGTTGCCCAAAAAATTCAAGAAGAAGGAAAACCCGCAGTAGATCGCTGGCTATCTGTATTAAAAGCAGGTGGAACAATGAAACCACTCGATTTAATCAAACAAGCTGGTGTTGATATGTCTAAGCCTGATGCAATTAAAACGGCTGTAGCATATGTTGGAAAGCTCGTGGATGAATTAGAAAAAAGCTATGAATAGCAAGTAAGATAAGGCTGTTCCATTTGAGGAACAGCCTTTTTTTATAACTATGTTAGGATAGAATTATTTTAGCAATGAAAGTTCCAAGTTCCTTAACCTTACAAGTAGATTCATGCGCTCAAGTGATGAGGTTGCACGTTCACGGACCGAGGTTGCGTGCTTAATGATCAAAGTTGCACGTTCTACTGTGGAAGTTGTGTGTCCAGCTCAAAACGGCGCATTTAAAGTCTGGAGTCATCAGTATCAGCATCAATCTCAATCCACAAAAAAAGCCCGCACACTCTATTAATGTACTGGCTCAGATTATCATCCTCGCAAAAACTCCAATACATCTGTCACTGCCTTCTCACCTTGTTCAATACAATCCGGTACACCAATACCTTCATACGAACTACCTGTTAAAAAAACACCTGGAAGTTGCTCATTAACCTTATTACGAACCTTAGCAATTCGTTCTTTATGGCCAACCGTATACTGCGGCATTGCATTCTTCCAACGTGTAATAACACTAAATTCAGGTTTTCCAGTGATATTCATTGTTTTATTTAAATCATTTAATACAATATCGATAATTTCCTGATCCGATAAATCAACTACTTCTTGGTCTGATGGACGACCGACATAGCAACGCAATAGCACCTTACCATCTGGTGTCGATGTTGGCCATTTCTTGTGTGTCCATGTACAAGCAGTGATACGGAAATCACTATTTCTTGAAACAACATAACCTGTTCCATCAATATCTTGGTCAATTGCTGATTTATCAAATGCTAAAGCAACATTTGCAACAGAAGTAGCTGGAATTTCTTTAAAACTACTAAAGAAATCATATTGGCTGAACATCTTTGGTAGCGTGAAGTGCGGTGTCGCCATTATGACTGTGTCAGCCTTATAAACCTCACCATTACTTAATAACAAATGATAGCCATGTTCTTTTTTTTCAACATGATCTACAGCTGCATTTAATGTAACTGTATTGTCATCAAATTCATCTGCAAGTCGATCAACCATTGATTCAAGACCACTTTTAAATGAGAAGAACATGCCAGGCTTCTTCTCTTTTGTTTTTTTAGGTTTAGGCATCGTATTCTGTAAGCCTTTAACAAGACTACGATGTTCTTGTTCTAATTGATAAAAATTAGGGAATGTAGCCATCAAGCTCATATCATCAATATCTCCAGCATAAATACCAGACAACAAAGGCTCAATTAAATTTTCCACTAATTCGTTACCAAACCGGCGTCGGAAAAAGCCACCTAATGATTGGTCTGTTTGTTCCTTTCCTTTAGGAAGTACAAAATCAAATCCTGCACGTAACTTCCCTTTCCCCGAAAAAATCCCCGAAAATAGAAACGGTCGAACTTGTGTTGGGATTCCCATAAAAGCACCACTAGGCATTTTGTGTAATTTACCTTGTACTAAAATATAGGACTGACCAGTACCATTTCTTACAAGTTGATCATCCATGCCTAGTTCTTCAGCAAGTTTAACCGCAGGCTTTTTTCGTGATAAAAATGAATCCGGACCTTGTTCGATCGTAAAACCATCTTTTTTAAACGTTTTGATTTTACCACCTAAACGTTCACTTGCCTCCACTAATTTCACATCATATGGCAATTGATTTGCTTTTATTTCTTTTTGTAAGTAGTAAGCAGCGGTTAAGCCTGTTATACCGCCACCAACAATTACAATTTGCTTTTTCTCACTCATTACGCTTCACTTCTAACTTTTTTCAAAACTACCTCGGCCAATGTTTTGATAAACTTCGGATGTACATTAGGCATCTCAGGTCTATAGTAGTTAGCTCCTAATTCATCACAAACTACCTTACATTCATAATCATTGTCATATAAAACTTCTAAATGATGTGCAATAAATCCTACTGGAGCATATACGAATGAACGATAGCCCTTTTTATCATATAATTCACGTGTTAAATCTTGTACATCTGGTCCAAGCCATGGATCTGGTGTGTTTCCTTCGCTTTGCCAGCCGATTTCGTAATTTGTAATACCAGTTTTCTCAGAAATTAGTTTAGCAGTTTCTTTTAATTGGTCAGGATATGGGTCACCATGTTGCAAAATTTTCTCAGGCAAGCTATGTGCAGATATTACCAACACAGCTTTTTCTTTTTCATCTGCAGGCATTTTATTATAAACAGCATTAATTTGCTCAGCCCAAAAACCGATGAATCCAGGTTCATCATACCAGCTTTCCACAGATATAATGTTAGGTTTACCATGTTTTGCAGCCTCTTCACTTGCACGTGAATTGTATGATTTTACACTAAATGTTGAGTAGTGTGGGGCGAGTACCAAAGATACCGCCTCTTCAATTCCGTCTTGCGCCATTTGTTCCACTGCATCTTCAATGAATGGCTCAATATGTTTCAATCCGATATATACTTGAAATTCGTATTCTTCTTGCATCTCGTTTAAATTTGCTTCAATTGACCTTGCCTGGTCTTCCGTGATTTTTGCTAATGGAGAAATTCCACCAATCGCTTTATATCTATCTTTTAAATCCTGAAGCATGTCATCTGTTGGCTTTCTACCATGACGAATATGTGTATAATAACGTTCAATATCTTCCTCTTTGTAAGGCGTTCCATATGCCATTACAAGTAATCCTATTTTTTTTCGTTCCATTTTCAGCACCTCTTATTTTCGTGAATAATTATGAATGAGCTCCGTCAATTTCTTCAACGTTGCTGGTTCGATATCTGGTGTTACTCCATGCCCCAAATTAAATACATAGCCGTTTTCCCCTACACCTTCATCTAAAATTCCCTTTGTACGTTTTTCGATTGTTTCCCAATCAGATAATAAAATTGCAGGATCCAGGTTCCCTTGCACCACTTTCGTAACACCCATTTGTCTTGCTTCCGTAATAGATGTACGCCAATCCAAGCCAATAACATCTACTGGAAGGTCATTCCATTCGAGTAGTAAATGCCTTGCACCAATACCAAATAAAATCAATGGTACGTTTTCTGCTTGTAACTCTTGAAAAATCCGATTCATGACAGGTTTAATATATACCCGATAATCACCTGCATTAAGAGCCCCTACCCACGAGTCGAAAATTTGGATAGCTTTTGCTCCCGCATTAATTTGTGCTTTCACATACGTAATAACCATATCAGCAAGTTTATCCATTAATGCAAACCAAACTTCAGGTTCTTTGTACATGAATGCTTTCGTTTTATTGTAATTTTTGGAAGGGCCACCTTCAATCATATAACTTGCCAATGTAAAAGGCGCACCACTAAATCCAATTAACGGTACACTTAATTGTTCCTCTGTTAATAAGCGAATGGTATCTAATACATACGGTACGTCCGCTTCAGGGTTAATCTTCCCTAGCTTGTCCACATCCTGAAACGTTTTAATCGGATTGTGAATAACCGGGCCTACATTCTTCTTAATTTCTACATCAATTCCAATAGCCGGAAGCGGCGACATAATATCTTTATACAAAATTGCTGCGTCAACACCATAATGCTCTACAGGCAATCGTGTAACATAAGCACATAGTTCTGGCTGGTGTGTAATTTCAAATAAAGAGTATTTTTTCTTCAATTCTCGATATTCTTTTTGTGACCTGCCCGCTTGTCGCATGAACCACGCAGGAGTGTAATCAGTTTTTTCACCATTGTACGCTCTAATAATCGTATCATTAATCTGTTTCGACATTTTTTTCACCCTTTTTACCTACTTAACCTCTATATTTAACTATAGCGATTTCCTTTCTTACTGTATAGCAAACCCTTTTGATTGTCATGAATTTGTCTAATTTACATCGACAATTCCACTGAATTTGAACGTTTTCCTTCTATTTTTGTTAAAGGGTTAAATGGTACGACATAAAAATTTTCTTTCTGAAATAACGAAACATCATCGACAATAAATTCATTATCCCCTTTCACCTCACCAATACGTTTATCGATACCATCTTTTTCTTGATAAATACGATAAACAACACGATCATCTGGCGGACTTGTCCATGTCAATTTTCCCTTTACTAAGGAAAAACCACCGAATTCATAACCGGCAGAAAGTTCTATATTTTCCGGCAGATTAATCGGTTTTGCTAACGCATCAACATTTTTTGGTTTTGTAAAAGCTGTTGTTAATGATTCACGGTTGTCCAACTCTGTTAAAATAGCTTTTGTAAGCATTGTCGGATATTTACTTCCATCTGTTAAGTAATGTTTTTCATCCGACTTATCATATCCCATCCACAATGCACTAACATACTCCGGGGTATACCCGACAAACCATGCATCTTTAAACTTACCATTTACAAATGGATGTTGAGTCGAACCAGTCTTTCCTGCCAAGGCTTTTTCGTATTCCCCATATTCGGCAGTTCCATGATCAACATTTGCCTGTAAAATTTCAGTCATGTTCCATGCAACTTGTGATGAGAAAACTGCCGTGGTTTCAGCTTCATTTTGAAAAATAACCTCATCATCTTGATCATATATTCGATCAATTGTATGGGATTCAATCGCTTCTCCAGAATGTGCAAACACTCGATAACTTTCCATCATCTCTAAAGGGGTTATGCCTTTTGACAACCCACCTAATGCAATAGCTAATCCATTATCTGGAATCGTAATATCCATTTTAGTTAAATATTCTTTTGCATAGGGAATTCCAATTTCATCGAGCAGCCAAACTGCTGGTACATTTTTCGACTTTATTAGAGCTTCATAAATGGAAACCGCTCCCGCATAGTTATTGTCAACATTTGTTACAGTATAACCATCATTATCCATTTTCTGGTCTGGTAAAAGCGTATAAGGCTGATAATCCTCTTTCATCATTCCTGGACCATATACAGCTATCGGCTTCATTGTAGAGCCAGGCTGGCGCTTTACGGTTACACGATTTAAGTCTCCTAGACTATAATCCCGCCCTCCGATGGCTGAAATGATGGCACCCGTTTGCTGATCCATCATGACAAAAGCACCCTCTACTCCTGTCGTATTTCCTGGGAAATAGTCCTCTTTTTTAAATTGTTCATAGGCAATTTGTTGTGCAGTATCATTCATATTTACCACAATTCGATAACCACCGCGTTTTAATTCATCAATCGACAATTGATGATCGCTTGCCGCTTCTTTCATCACTAGGTCAACGTAACTGTCTGTCCACGGATTTGGTGTTTCTTCTTTTACGTGTAACCCCAATGTTTTGCCCTGTGCCTGAACGCGTTTTTCAGTAGATATCATACCCGCCGCATCCATGGCTTGAAGTACTGTATTCCTTCTTGTTAATGCCTTTTTTGGATGATTGATTGGCGAATAACCATTTGGGGCTTGTGCTAATCCTGCCAAAAGTGCCCCCTCTGTTACGGTTAACTCTTCAGCAGACTTAGAGAAAAATAATTGCGAGGCAGCCTCAATTCCGTATACACCATGTCCAAAATAGATTCCATTTACATATAACCCTAAAATCTTTTCTTTGGAAAACTCTCGTTCTAAATAAATTGCAGCCATTACTTCTTTTGTCTTTCGCATCCATGTTTTATCATTGTGTAAAAACAAATTTTTTGCCACCTGCTGCGTGATGGTGCTCGCTCCCTCAACCTTTTTCATAGCAACGATATCTTTAAATACTGCACGTGAAACAGATTTAAAATCAACGCCAGCATGATCATAAAAACGTCGATCTTCAATTGCCACAAACGCATTTTTTACATGCTCTGGAACATTGTTAATATCGATAGGAGTCCTATATTCATGGTATAATGAAGCTATGACTTTACCGTCTTGGGTTTCAATCGTTGTTTTTGCGTCTAGAATTAAATCTTCCTCATCGACAACTAGTTTTCCACCGAATAAAATAATGAAATAACCGATCAACCCGAAAAATATAATAAAACCAGCTACAAATAATGTCCATTTTACTTTAGTAGGAATTGATAAAAGTTTTTCATATTTGTTATTCTTTTTGTTCATATTTCACCTCTAGACATGATTGTTTTTTACAATCACACCGTATAGTATACGACAAATTTCACCAATCCGAAAGAATAATACTCAATGTTATTTAATACTAATTCTAAATACTAGTAGATTAATATTATTTTCATAGGGTATGAATAACTATAAGAATTTTTTGAGAGGAGATGTTAACGTGAAAGCATACATGACAAATGGTTCGTTCGATTTTTTATCTAAACTTCAAGAAAAATACCCAGAAATCCATTTTTATTTCATGGCTGGAGGCGGAAGTGCATTAGCCTATTATGAGGATTATAAAAAAAACGTTTTCGCTGCTGGAAGGGAATATCACGTTTTACAGGATAGCGGAAGTATTGTAAAAAAGGGATATGTCGTGATGAATAACATAACGGTAACAGAGGATGGGACAGCAGCGTTTGAGGATCGCTTTAAACAACGGGCGGGCGAAATTGATAAAATGCCTGGGTTTCAAGCGTTTCGTTTATTAAAGCCTAAAAAAGGAAATACATACGTTGTGTTTACGCAATGGGCTTCAGAAACTGACTTCGAAAACTGGAAAAACTCTGATACGTTTAAAAAACAGCATCAACACGGGCCAACTAAACCACCAGCATTTTTTGCAGATAAACCCTTTGTTACTACCTATACCATGATTGATCAAGATTAACGGGAGAGAAGGATAATCCCTCTCTCCCGCTTATTTTCCTGCTATACTAGCTAAATAAATCGCTATTCACCTAAACTTTATTGTTTATTAACGTCGTAGTTTCAGTAAAATGCTACGTTAATTAATGCTAGGGGGTTCGTTTCGGAAATACATTTCGCTTTCCGCGGGCTCGCGCTGAGCCTCCTCGCTCGCAAAGACCACTCCCTGTGGGGTCTCAACGTCTTCGCTTTCCCGCAGGAGTCTGAGGCCGTCCCTAAGGTGCGCATCCGCCCGCAGCGATCCCGGACGACGATAGAGAGTTAGACTTAATTATTTAATCACTGACGACACATTTTATGTATCATGTGTCAAAAAACAATATTTTACTAAACATCCTAATTAAAAAACTAGATACGCACAGTAGCTAGTCTTCTATTTTACAACATATTCATTAAAAAACGCTCTAAACATTTCTTCGGATTGGGATCCTGTAATCCTGTCCACTTCTTTCCCATCTTCATAATATACAAGTGTCGGTGTTGCTTCGATACCATACGTATTCCAACCATTTTCAAACTCTAACAGATTAAATTTTTTCATATCCACACCTAATTCATCAGCTATTGGAACAAGATATGGCGTTGTATTTTGACAATGTACACATGTTGGGCTAAAGAAATAAACTACTACATCTTCTTTATTATCTAACTTCTTTTCTAATTCATCTGGTAAAATTATATTCTGATATAATGGATCGTCTAATTGATCTATCGTCGCTTGGTCTAAATTATTTGTGCCATATGGATTATCAGTATTCTCGATTGCCTTATCATTTTTATAGTCCATTACAAAGTATAATGCTATAAATAAAACGACAATTACAGCAAGGATGATGAATAATTTCTTTTGCATCTATTATTTCCCCTTTTGTTGTTTTAGTAAAATAATATGAAGTACAAAAATTACAATAAACGCGACTCCAGCTAAGAACGGTATTGTGATGAAGCCTAAATAATTTACGTATTCGGTATTACATGGAATAATTCCACATGATCCGCCGGTTTCGTGTAACACTGGTAATTTCTGAATCAAATAATGATATGCAGAAACAAGCATACCTATACCACTTAAAATTAGTCCTGGTAAAGCGATTGATAAATCTTTTTTAATAGCTGCAACACCATAAATAATAACTAATGGATACATCAGAATGCGTTGGAACCAGCATAATTCACATGGTATATACCCCATAATTTCTGAGAAGAATAAACTACCAAGTATTGCTATTAGTGCCTGGGCCCATATCACTAAAAGAATAGTCTCACTAGAATTGGAATTTTTCATTTATGTAAACTCCTCCAATTTAATATACATTGTTATTATACAAGCGCAGTTGTAAAAAAACAAAAAAGAAGATCCCCCAGAACCCTCTTCCTGCTTTATTTTATTACAATTTAATGAATTAATTTATTTCGATGCACATAAACAGCCGCCTGTGTCCTATCATTAACACCTAGCTTCCCTAAAATATTGCTTACATGTGTTTTTACTGTTTTTATTCCGATATAAAGTTTTTCGCTAATTTCTTGGTTCGTCATTCCATTTCCGATACAAATTAACACTTCTAACTCTCGATCGGTTAAGTCATCATGTGCCCTTCTTTGTGCAGTTCTGTATTTAGACATCATTTTCCCAGCTACCTTTGCCTCGATAACATTTTCACCACTTGCAGCTTTCTTAATAGCATCAGTGATTTCTTCTGCTGTTGATGTTTTCAAAATATAACTAAATGCACCAGCTTCAATTGCAGGAAAAACCTGTTCATCATCGTAATAGCTAGTCAGAATAATTATTTTACAATTCGGCAATGTACGCATGATTTTAGAAGTTGCATCAATCCCTGTTCCATTCTCCATCATCAAATCCATTAGAACAACATCTGGTTCCAAATCGATAACCAGCTTGGCACCATCATTTCCACTACTAGCTTCCCCTACCACTTCTAATACATCGTCAGTTCGTAAATAGGCTATGATACCTTTTCGGACGATATCATGATCATCAACTACGACTACTCGAATCATAATTTCTCCCCCCTTTAAAAAGGAATTCGTATATCAATATACGTTCCTTCTCCCACATTTGATCGAACTGCAAACGTACCACCTAATTCAGCGCTTCGTTCCTTCATTGTCTTTAAACCATATGACGTTTTCCGATCTGCATCCTCATCAATATCAAATCCATTACCATTGTCACTTATATGTAAAAACAATTCATTAGCACGATGACCCAGCTGTAATTTTACTTCTGTTGCATTAGCATGACGTAAAGTATTTGATAACGATTCTTGAATAATACGAAAAACATGCTCTTCTGTTGTTTCAGAGAGGTTTAAGTCTTCATCAATTTTTAAATTAAATTCCAGTTTGCTTTTCCGCTTTAATTCATTAATCAATTTCTTGATACCAGATGCCAATGGTTCACCAGATAAATGTACAGGTCGAAGATGTAACAAGAGTGCGCGCATTTCCGTTTGCGCTTTTAATGCTGCAATCGCAACCTCTTGCATCTGTTCTTTTGCAAGTTCAGGTTTCTTCTCTAATTGTTTCACTGCCGCTTCTGACATCATGGTCAATGCAAACAATTGTTGACTGACCGCATCATGAAGGTCCCTTGCCAATCGTTGCCGTTCTTCAATTACAGCAGCTTTGTGCGCCGATTTGGCGAAATCCGATTTTTCATCAGCCATCCGTTGTAATGATTTCACTTGATTTTGTAATTTCTCACCTAATTCATTCAACTCATTGCCAATTCTAGTAATCTCATCTTCTTCATTAAAAAAAACACGAGAGGTATAGTTACCATTGGTGAATTGCGTGATTAAAACAGATAGGTAATCTAACCGCTCTTTCATATCACCACTTGATTTAAATCCAACATAAAACGATAAAATCAAAGCCAATATGACATACAATAATACAAATACAAATATACTTGTCACATTCAGCCATGCCGGAGCAATTAACACATGTATAGAAAGTAAAATCGATAATAAAGTAACTGTCGTTAAAAACGTACTATAAAAATGGGAACGAATATAGCTAAAACGTATACTACTAAAACGTTTTTTCATTATTTCCCCCCCTCTAGACTCTATCCACAAGGATTGAACCAGCTTTTAGTTTCAATCTTATATCTATTTTTCGAACTGCATTTTCATAGTCCGTAGATTCATAGAACACATTTCGATTAACGCCATCTGCTGATTCACCCAGTACATTAATCTCACCTGCTTTGACAGAAGCATCTATTCGAAACGCAAGGTTTTCCGGCAACAATATTTGTACGTCACCTGCCCAGCTATTGATCGTGATCGGAATTTCTTTTTCCGGGATAAATGCTTTCGTAAAATCAATGTAGTAATTTCCAGCAGCATTAAACAAGTCCATTGGTTCCACTTTCCAATTAGGTTTCTTAAACTCGTGATCACCTATCGAGAAGCGGTTCCCCTTCCTTTTGCTTTCAACATTATTGTCTTTTTTACTATCTGTCATGATACTGAATTTCATCCCACGCCCGGGTTTCCCAATAATGCTAAAACCAATATAAATGATTAATAGTGGCCATAATTTAAATACATCGGAAAAGGTAAAGTTAATCACATCAAAATATCCGAGTAATAATAATACTCCAAATATGATTAAAAACGAGCCCCCCATCCAGCTTCCGCCCCATTTTCTAATATCATTCGTAAACCACTTTATTCCGAATACGATAAGAATTATTGGTAGTAGCAAATTCCACACATCTGTAACATCAAAATAAATGATATCAAAGTTTGCCAAAACCAGTACTGCCCCAATAACGATAAATAATAGTGCCATAAGATTTCGGAGCATTTCAGTCACCCTTTCTACTCTTTAAAACTCAAAATATGTTTGTTCCTAAAATTAATTGCAGCAATGAGTGTAACAATAATTCCACCAATAAATATAATAACTTGAATGCTGACTCCCATGGCTAACAGCAATGAAGTTACAACATATGATACCGGGACTAGCCCGGTTGAGACCGTCATCAGAAAACTCATCATCCTGCCTAACATTTTTTTCTCCGTTGTTTGTTGAAGCATCGTCATTAAAGGAATGTTGACCAATTGAATTAAAAAGCCCATTGTTGCTACGATAAATGCAACTAGATATAAATTGCCAGATATTCCTATCATTGAATAAAAAATCCCTAACAGAATTAGACTTATTAAAAGTACAGTCCCCTGTTTTTTTAACTTTATTGAGGCAAGTACAATTGCTCCAACAAGTGCTCCTATCCCCATGGAAGTTTCAACAGTCGCCAATCCCAGTGCACTACCTTGAAATATATCTTTTATTATTATTGGAAGACCAATTGACAGTGGACCTGAAATGAAAAAGTTTAAAAAGAATCCCAAGATCACAACTGCAATAACCAGTTCGTTTTTCCTGGCATAACTAAATCCTTCTTTTAAGTCTTCCCACGGTGTTTTCTTCTCACTTTCAACAGCTTGTTGTGGCAATTTGATAAACAATACTGCTAATGAAGATAAAAGAAGCATAACAAATGCTACTGAAAAAACACCTTCAAATCCTAAGAACGCAATTAAACTACCACCCACTGCAGGTCCTAAAATCGGACTAATTTGTGCTGTCATTTGAATAAGTGAATTCCCTCGCTGTAACTGATCTTCCTCTAAGATCATCGGTGTCATGGAATTCATTGCTGGATAACTTAAGGCATCCGAAATTCCAAAAACAATAGCCATAACAATTAAATGAACAATGGTTATGGAGTCAGTCACAATAAAAAATAGTAATACTACGATTAACAGTGCTCTGGATAGATCAGATAAAAAAAGTATTGTTCTCCGATTAAAACGATCTGCAATTAACCCTCCTGCAGTTAATAATAACAATCTTGGAATTGATGCCGCGAGAAACAGCATACCGAAATAAAAACGATTATCATTAATGGATAGCATTAACCATTCAGAACCAATTAAATAAACATAATAACCCGGTGAAGAAAATAGAGCTGCAATAAATAAAAAGAGAAAATTTCGATTTTTGAAAACAGGAACTTTCCCCTCATTTACTATGTTAGCATGCGTAGTTTCCACACATAACGCCCCTTCCGTTTTATCTTACCCATATACTAATGGAAAGCGCAACATTAATTAACGACCTGAAGAATGTTTCTTCCTCCGCCTTAAGACTGAGTCAGCTGAAACTGTTATTATAGGTTTTAAAAATTTTTAATAGGGAATCGTAACTATATAAATAAAAATAAAGGCTGTTTTCGAGAAAGATTGTTTTTGAAGTGGTGAATGTTGTCTAATTCTAACAGTTGAAATATAAAAACAACAATCTCTTATAAAACAGCCAAAATAAATAAAAGGTTGGGATAGTATATGAGTGACGAATTACAACAATTAATTGATGGATTAAATGAAGATTTATCACATGAATATGGAGCAGCAATCCAATACACATACAGCGCATCGGTTGTTTCAGGTTTATATCGCTCTGCACTAAAACCATTTTTTGAAAGCGAAATAAACGATGAACTTGGACATGCACTATACTTATCAGAGAAAATAAAGACGCTTGGTGGTACACCGACTACAAAATCTGCTGATGTCGAACAGCCAACAGAGGTTAAAGCATTACTTGAGGCAACATTAACAGCCGAAAATGATACGATTAAACGTTATGAAAAACGAAAAAAACAGGCTGAAGCATTAGGCTATACCGAGCTTGTTGTTAAATTAGAAGACTTAATTTCCGATGAAACTCATCATAAGGAAGAGGTTGAACGATTACTCGCCGACCCGCGATTAACTTAATATAGATTGCCCCCCTTTTTAAGGACAGCTTTGATTAGCCGTCCTTTTTTCTTTGTTCATTCATAAGTGTTATAATAGTAAGAAAAATTAGTTACAGGAGGATTTACCGATGTTAGAAAAAATACATAAAGCCATTGATGAACTGTATCCGGAAATGGTAGAAACTCGCAGATATTTACACCAGCATCCTGAACTATCCTTTCAAGAAACAGAAACTGCTAAGTTCATTGCGGATTATTATGAAAAATTAGGGATCCCTTATCAAGCAAACGTTGGTGGAAATGGTGTCATAGCCACATTAAAAGGTGGAAAACCCGGTAAAACAATCGCATTGCGAGCTGATTTTGATGCATTACCGATTCAAGAGGAAAATGAAGTACCATACAAATCAATGGTTGACGGTGTAATGCATGCATGTGGTCACGATGGACATACCGCTACATTATTGGCTCTAGCCAAAGCTGTTCTTTCATTTAAACAAGAACTCACTGGTACAATCGTCTTTTTACATCAACATGCAGAAGAATATGCTCCAGGCGGTGCAAAACCTATGATTGAAGCAGGTGCGTTAGATGGAGTGGATGCGGTATTCGGAACACACCTCTGGGCAACAACACCTCTAGGGGTGCTGCAAACATCAAAGAGTACATTTATGGCAGGTACTGATCGTTTTGAGTTGACGATTCAAGGAAAAGGTGGGCATGGTGGATATCCACACGAGACAAATGATGCAATTGTTATTAGCGCACAAGTCATTTCACAGCTCCAGCAAATTATCTCAAGAAGATTAGATCCACTGAAGACCGGTGTCGTGACAGTTGGCGTTTTCGAATCTGGAAACGCATTTAATATCATTGCGGATAAAGCAAAATTAGTTGGTACTGTTCGGTACCTTGATACAGCCATACAGGAACAAATTATTGCTGAAATGGAAAAAATAATTAAAGGTGTATGCGTTGCTAATAATGCAACCTATACACTAAATTATGAAAAGGGCTATCCGCCACTTGTTAATCACGCTGACGAGGCTGAACTAGTTCTTGAAGCAAGCGAACAAATTTTAGAAATAACAAAAAGAGAAGAAGTCTTACCTGTTATGGGTGGCGAAGACTTCGCATATTACATGTTAGAGCGACCAGGTGCTTACTTTTTTACTGGCGCACAAAAGGATGGTAATTCTTATCCACACCACCATCCTAAATTTGATATAGATGAAAAATCTTTACCAATCGCTGCAAAAACACTGATTTCAGCATATTTTAATTATCAAGCACAAAACTAAAAAACGCTCTATATGCGAAATCCCGCATATAGAGCATTTTTATGCCAGCTTTTGTTTTACATAGCCGTTAATAAATAGATAATTGAATATCAGTCCACCTATTAACATGATAACCAAACCTTTAAGATCACCAAACACCAGGAAAAGACAGGCATAAATAAATAGTTGAATGAATCCCAGTTGATACAGCCACTTTAATACTGCTTGCTGTCTTCTTTGTAGCTCAACAGGATATAAATCCAACCAGATTACAGTTCGGTGATGCTGATACAACGTCATCATTTGAAAACTACTCATATACAAAAAAACAAAACCAAAAATAATCTTCACCCAACTATTTGGGATAAAATAGATTAATAATCCACCAATAATAATGAGACGGACGTACATACCAAAATAGTCGCCACTGCGTATAAAAGTAATACGAAACAAATAGTCAAACGTATATTTTTGCTGAAACGCCACCCGATTAATCAATGATACAAGCCATTGTCTCTTTTTAACTCGATTTTTCATATGTGGAACATCTGTAAACATATTTGCAATTCGATAGAAAGCCTGCATTCTATTACGATCCTTTTCCACGAGCAAGTCCCAAACTATTCCTGCCTGTTTCCTTGACACACTCAAATCGTATAAAAATACAAGTATAAACAGTGCAGTTGTAACCCCCGCAAGCAACATATCCCCATTAACTATAAAAAAGAATGTTGCTATATTTAATAAGATACGTACAAACTGATCGATCTTTCTTACTCCGGGTTCTCTAACTTTTAACATCCACCAATTTGCAATTAAATTCCAAATCTTGAAGATTAAAACAACAACGATTGTAACTAGATAAACTTTCCCATCGCGTTCAGGATATGTAGCAAAATACAGTGGACCAAACGCCGCCATCGTTACTAAAATTAAATACAATTGAATGACAAAACTGTAAATTAATGCATTCCGAAAATATGCTCCCATTTTATGTTCAGCAGTTATTAAAAAAACTAAATCAGGTTCCTTTAATAGTGTACGAACCGGACTATAGCTGACTAATAATCCGAGTGCTATTCCCATTACCCAATCGGTCGGAAAATCTGCTGGAAGTTTTGTCAGCCAATCCTGGTAGTAATAGGCAAGTGCTGATACAAAAAACATCATTGCAAAAGCAATATGACCGTTAAAAATATAGCGTAAATATCGGTTTGTCTCTTTTAAATGATCTGAAAATCGTCTTCTAAAAAGCGCATTGGAATCAAACATGGCTCTCTTCCTTTGTCAGCTGTACATACAGGTCATCAAGTGTTGCATCATGCATGTTAAATTCAGTTCGTAATTCTGGTAATGTACCAATCGCTCGTATTTTACCATCGTGTAAAATTACGAAACGGTCACAATAACGCTCCGCAGTTGCTAATATGTGTGTTGACATTAACACACCAGATCCGTTAGTCTTCATTTCATCCATTAATTGAAGATACGATTGGATCCCCAAAGGATCCAGACCAACGAATGGTTCGTCAACAATATATAACGGCGGTTCAATTAAAAATGCGCACATGATCATCACCTTTTGACGCATTCCTTTTGAAAAATGAACTGGAAACCATTTTAACTTTTTCTCCATGCGAAATTCCTTTAACAAAGGCTGCAATCTTTTCTCAAAAACATCCTCTGGTATATCATAGGCCATCGCCGTTAAACGAAGATGTTCATACAGTGTAAGTTCATCGTATAATATTGGCATCTCAGGTATATATGCCATTTGACTTCGATAGACATTAGAATTTTCCTCAAATGTTTTTCCATTAACAGAAACAGTGCCTTTTTTTGCCTGCATTAAGCCAATAATATGTTTAATTGTTGTACTCTTCCCCGCTCCATTTAACCCAATTAGCCCAACAATTTCTTTTGGAAAAACATCAAACGAAATACCGTGTAATACATTCTTATGAGTATACCCTCCATGAAGGTTATCAATATGTAATAAAGGTTTCACCTAGACTTCCTCCTAAACATTCCTTAGACTAAAATTTTACCATTATTCGAGGACAAAGCCAAAGCATACCGTTAGACATTTAATGACAAATTTTTTAAAGGCAATTAATCATAAGGCGACATAAGAGCTATGATGATTCCGTTCCGGGCAGCCAACGCTTGAGCCTCCTGGCGCGACTGTTTTCCGGAATGACAATCTACCATCATTTCAATCAATGTCGTATTTTTTAAACACACGTATGTATAAAAGCAGCCTTTCCGTTCAAAATAACTAGTGAAGAGCGGGGATGTACCACTACAAAATTTCGTGTCAAGCACAAATGAGGTGTTAGTGATCGAGTAACTAATGAAATTTCGTGTATAAAAAACACAAAATGAGGTGTTAGCGAAAGATACTCTAATGTGAATTTCGTGTAAAAAACACAAAATGAGGTGTTAGTGAACGGTAATCTAATGATAAAACCCTTTTGCCAGGACACATCCCAGGTTTACCTGAGATGCTGACAAAAAGGTTTTTGTAATCAAACAGTTAAGTAGCAGTTTTGCAATTTAACGTTGTATTACTAAAAGTCCCCAACGTTAGATGTTATCGTCATCCTCGTTCTTCTTAAAGCAGGCTAGTCCAATTAGGGCTAGTCCTGTTTGTTTTTGCATATGAACGTCTAATTATCTACTGTTCAGTATGAAATCTACATAAAGTGTTGTGTAATTTAACATTTTTGATTACTCTCTGTTCCCGCAGTCCGTATACACTACGAGTTGTGAGGAGTGCTGCATCGCTGAAAGTATTGTATACTGGCTGCTAGTAAGTGGATTTTTAACATGCTTATCATTTTCTTAAAGATATTATTGATACTTTACGTTTAATAATCATTATCTAGTGAGGTACCGTTATATATTTTTTAATCTTCTGTACCAATCCGGATGAGCGGAGGGTGGTGACTCCTATGGGAACAGCACGAGTCCGAAGACCCCGCAGAGCGGGTTTCTCGAGGAGGCTGAGGCCGTTTCCGCGGAAAGCATCCAGCCGAAGTGAATCCGGACGGAGGTCAAGAATTGGACGTAATTATAGAAAGCAACCATTAGTACAGTTAACTGAAATTATGATCCAAGGCTAATGTAGTTTTTAGCTTTACTTTTCCTATAGTTGCTATATACAATAGGAACAAATAAGCTAAGGAGTGATTTCAATGAGTCATGAAGATTGCATTTTTTGTAAAATCATTAATGGTGAACTACCCTCAGCAAAAGTATACGAGGACGAGCATGTATACGCCTTTCTTGACCTCAGTCAGGTAACAAAAGGACATACGTTAGTCATTCCAAAAACGCATACGAAAAATATTTATGAAACTCCATCAGAAGTTGCTGAAGAATTATTTTCTCGCGTTCCAAAAATAGCTAAAGCGATTAAAGAAGTTTATCAGCCGATTGGAATGAACATTTTAAATAATAACGAAGCACCAGCAGAACAATCTGTATTCCACTTACATATTCATATCATTCCTCGATACGGCGAAGGAGATGGATACAAATTAGGTTGGACAACTCATCAAGACGATTATTCATCTGATGATCTACAACAAATTGCCAAAAAAATTAATGAAGGAATTGAATTATAAGGGATTTAGAAAATTGGCACTTTTTATTCAGCCTGTTTTTTGTTATAATAATAATATGTTTCCGCAACTGACGATGAGCGTACAGTTGGGATGCATATAAACTAAAAGAGGATGTTCGATTAAGATCGCCACGTCCTGGGATTGCGATTACTCGTCCCAGCGGTAAAATTGTGGCAATGTCGAACTGACCTACATCATGTAGGTCTAGCCGAGATGAGGAGAGGTACAAATGAATACTAGGATTTTAGTGGTTTTGTCATTGTTGGTGGGGATAGGTGCTGTCCTGCATACAGTTATTCCATCAATAATATACGGAGTAAAGCCAGACATGATGCTGTCCATGATGTTTTTAGGAATTATGTTAGTTCCCAGAGCTAAATACGTTGTTATTTTAGCAATTACTACAGGAGTTATTTCCGCATTAACAACACAAGCTCCTGGAGGACAAATTGCAAACATGATAGATAAGCCAATTACCGCACTACTATTTTTTGGATTGTTCTTACTTGTTAAGGACAGGGTATCCAATACTATCAGTGCACCAGTATTAACTGCAATTGGAACAATTGTTAGTGGCTCTATCTTTTTAGGTTCAGCCTTATACATTGTTGGCCTAATGGAAGGTACTTTTACATTATTATTCCTAACTGCTGTATTACCAGCGGCTGCATTAAACGCAATATTCATGGCAATCATTTATCCGATCGTTCAACGAATTTTCAAAAGAACACAACCACTTCCAATTTCATAAAATTATATAAATCCTCTGGCAATATTGTCAGAGGATTTTTTAAAAACAATGGTTTTTCGTACACTTTGAACCTAAAATCTCTTATAATAAAAGTATGTTGTTACATATTATCTGAAAGCATGTTTCATAGTAGTATGAAAAGAGGAAATAATAATTATAGGTAAGTATGCGAAAGGAGCGACATGTTTATGGCTAAAGGTAAATCATTATTATTAGGTTTTGTTGTTGGAGGCGTTGTTAGTGCCACTGCCACATTATTGAGTACACCTGCTTCTGGCAAGGACTTAAGAATCCGTGCAAAAGAGCAAGGTGCCGAATGGAAGTATATGCTTGAAAATTTAAGAAGAGATGGCATGCGCCTGAAAGACCAAATTACCGAAACATCAAAAGAAGGTGCGGCATTAATTAAGGATTTAACACAAGAAATGAAAACCTCCGTTCTAGATTGGAGAAATTCAGTCGAGCCACATCAAAAAAATATACAAAATTACCTGGAACAAATTGAATCAAGCTTGAAAGATCTTGAAGAAAAAGTAAAAAAAGATTCCTCGTTATAAAATCGAGGAATCTTTTTTAAACTTGTTATTTCGCTTGTAAATCTTCAATAGAATCAATGTCCATATATTTTGGAACGACCAATCCTATTTTAGCACCTTTTAGATTTTCACCTAGATCATCAAATTGATCTTTAAATTCATCATAAAAATCTTTGTGTGTGACAGGCATCCAAGCAGCCATTGTAGCATCGCCATCTCCATTTGCAATGGCTTTAAATACAACTGCTACATCAACTGGCGTAACTTTGACGTTAAAACCTTTTGATTTTAATACTTCTGCAACTACACTTGATGATGCTCGTTCAGAGTCCCATGGAGTTGATACAAGTTCAACCTCAACTCCATCAACGTCATCAACACCTTTTGTCCATTCAGCAACAGCATCAGGATGTTCATCAACCCATTTTTTTGCTATTTCAGCTATTTCTTTCCCACTTTCTTGCGAATCATACATAATCCCTTCCATATCTTCTACCTTCCAATGGAATTGATCTAATATCTTATATGCATTTGGCTTCTCTTCTTTTAACCCTTTACGAGCCAATGTTTTAATAACTTCTGTACTACCATAAACACCTTTTGGGTCCTCTAAATATTTGAGATCAGGGTATTTCGCAAACATCCAATGCGGATTCCATCCTGTAACCACAATCGGCTCTTCTTTATCAATTGCTTCAGATAGTTGTGTGACCATAGCAGCCGTTGATGACTGTTTAAGTTTCCAACCACTTAAACTATCATACTTCTCTATAGCTTTTTCTGTTGTAACCGTAATCCCAGCTCCTGGTTCAATACCTGTAATCGTATAGTCAACTGATTCACTGTAATTTGAAGCATCACCTGATTTTTCATTCGTATCATCAGCAGATTTTTTATTCGTATCATCATCTGAACCACAGCCTGCAACCATAACCATTAACAAAACACCAAAAAGTATTATGAAATTTTTCCAAGGTTTATTCATCTTTAACATAGAAATGCTCCTTTCGAAATAAAAGCTGATACCATAAGTATCAGCTTTCTATTTTTTATGCTTATTCTACACCTTTAGTCCATTCCGCCACTTTGTCTGAATTTTCTTCAACCCAAGCTGCAGCAGCTTCTTCTGGATCTGTTCCATTTTGGATTTCTAGCATTACAGCTTCAATATCTGCAGGATCCCATTGGAATTGATCCAAGATTTTATATGCATTTGGCATATCTTCTTTCAAGCCTTGACGTACCATAGTTTTAATTTCTTCTGCATCTCCAAATGAACCTTTAGGATCTTCTAAATATTTAAGATCATATTTTTGGAATTTCCAGTGTGGAGACCATCCTGTAACAATAATTGGTTCTTCATTTTCAATAGCTTCACCTAATGCTGTAGCCATTGCACCACTTGAGGAAGTTTGTACTTTCCAACCATCTAAATTACTGTATTCTTCAACTGCAGTTTCAGCAGCTTTAACAACTCCAGCCCCTGGTTCGATACCAGTAATTGTCTTATCTGCTTGTGAATCCAAATCTTCAATTGAATTTGCATCCATATATTTCGGAACTACTAAACCAATTTTTGCACCTTCAAGATTTGTACCTAAATCTTCTAACTTATCTTTGTACTGCTTATAAAGATCTCCGTGTGTTCCTGGTAACCATGCAGCAACCATACCATCTGTTTCACCAGAAGCTACTGATTCCCACATTACTGCATTATCAAGTGGTGTTACTTTAACATCAAAACCTTGATCTTCTAAGACTTTTGCGATTACATTTGTTGATGCAACCTCAGTATCCCATTCCACATAAGATAGTTCAATTTCTTTTGAAGCTTCAGAATCGCTATCAGAAGATCCTTCACTTGATGAACCTTCATCAGAGCTACAACCTGCAGCAACTAATGATAATGAAAGTCCGGCAGCAATACCTAGACGTTTCCAGTTAAATTTAAACATAACTATAAAACTCCCCTTTTACTAATTTTTTATATATGGAAACTTTTCGTATAGAAAAGATACCAACATCATTAACAACCTACTTATTTTTCGAATTCACAGTTTGTGTGAAACGATCAATAATAATCGCAAGTATAACAATTCCTACACCTGCAACAAATCCTGTACCTACCTGTGCACGTTGAAGTGCTGATAGAACTTCTGTTCCGAGTCCTGGCGCTCCGATCATGGATGCAATAACTACCATTGAAAGAGCAAGCATAACCGTTTGGTTTATTCCCGCCATAATGGTAGCTCTAGCCATCGGTAATTCAACCTTAAACAATTTTTGTGAACCAGTACTACCAAATGCTTC
Organism: Virgibacillus ndiopensis; assembly: GCF_900187325.1. Lineage (GTDB taxonomy): Bacteria > Bacillota > Bacilli > Bacillales > Amphibacillaceae > Virgibacillus_E > Virgibacillus_E ndiopensis. The sequence goes on from NZ_FZMZ01000004.1 coordinate 498,347, forward strand.
AGATGCTTCAACTAATTCCTTAGAAACCTGACGAATACCTAGGTTGGTAAAACGTACAGTTGGTGGTGTAGCAAATATTAAGGATGCAAACACACCTGGAACCATTCCGATACCGAAAAATGCAACGGCCGGAATCAAATAAACAAATGCTGGCATCGTCTGCATAAAGTCCAAAATTGGTGTGATAATTGCTTCTGCTGTTCTGCTTTTAGACATTAATATACCAACAGGAACACCAATTATGACGGACAATAAACTAGAAATAAGTACCAATGTAAATGTGTTCATCAAATGTTCCCAAAATCCTTGATTGTAAATTAACCAAAGACCTACGATTGAAAAAGCTGCTAAACCCAATTTTTTACCAGATATAAAGAAGGCAAGTATAGCAACTAATAAAATGATGATCACAGGTGGAACTAGTATCAACTTGTCAGCTGTAAATTCCATAAAACCTTCTAGATTTTCTTTGATCGGATCAAATAAAAACGCAAATGTGTCTGTCAACCATTCCGTGAATGCCTTTGTTTTATCTGCTATTGGAATTTCTGGAAAGAAATCTAAAACGGTATTAAGCATCTATTTTCACCTCGCCTTCCCCAGCAAGTCCCGCAATAACTGCACCTCTAACAATAATACCTACTAACTTATCGTTTTCAATAACTGCTACTGGAATAGGTGAGTCATAAATCACGTCAAATATCTCATTCATTGCAGTATCTTTTTTAACTCGTGGAATGTCATTTTTCAAGATTTCATGAATATCACGAATATCTTTTTTCCTAGCTTCTGATGCATCATCTGCTGTCACATACCCTTTTAGGTTACGTTTGCTATCAACAACAAAAATACTAGACAAACCTTCTTCTCTCATTCTCTCTAAAGCAACACGCGGTCCATGTTTCTCAATATTAATCGTTTCAGGACGCTTCATAATATTTTGCGCTGTTAGAACTTTTGAACGATCAACATCCTCAACAAATTTTTCAACATAATCATTTGCTGGGTTGACTAAGATTTCCTCTGGTGTACCAATTTGTACGATTGAACCATCTTTCATCAGTGCAATACGGTCACCAATACGCAATGCTTCATCTAGGTCATGCGTAATAAATAGAATCGTTTTTTTCATGCTTGCTTGTAAATCGATTAATTCATCTTGCATTTCCTTACGAATAAGTGGATCAAGTGCTGAAAATGCTTCATCCATTAATAGTACTTCCGGATCATTCGCTAATGCACGAGCTAATCCGACACGTTGTTGCATCCCACCAGATAATTGACCTGGATTCTGATGGATGTAATCACCTAATCCAACCATTTCCAATGCTTCTTGTGCTTTTTTCTGTCTTTCTTCCTTAGGCACATTTTGAATTTCAAGACCAAATTCTGCATTCTCCAGTATAGAACGATGTGGGAATAGTGCAAAGCGTTGGAAAACCATACTTAATTTTTCCCGACGTACTTTTCTTAAAGATTTCTTGTCCATTTTGGCTAGGTCTTCTCCGTCAATTCGAACACTACCCTCCGTGGGTTCAATCAAGCGATTTATTAACCGTACTAATGTAGATTTCCCACTTCCAGATAGACCCATAATAACGAAAATTTCCCCAGATTCTACTGAGAATGAAGCACGATTGACCCCAACCGTATTTCCTGTTTCTTTTAAAATAGCGTCTTTGGACATACCTTCATCTAAACGCTTTAACGCTTGCTTTTGGTTTTTACCAAATACCTTTGATAGATCTTCAACTTCTATTACCGGCATATCTTTCACCTCTTTTTTAACTTGGTTATACTTGTAATCCATCCAGTCAGCGGTACAAAGCACCACACTTAAATGTGATCACTACTTTTCGTTTATCATTTCTAATGAGCATGCTATTCGTCGTAATACTTTTTACTTAGATTAAAACCATGCATTGTTTACCAAACTAGATTCATAGTTCGATAGTTTCATCAGATCCGATCACTTCACTCTTAATACTATATAACGTTTTGTACGTACAATTCAAACATTAAATTTCACCGATTTTGTATATATTTTTCGTACAGTTTATACTGTACAAATTTAAATAGGCATTTACTTTCATTTGCTCAAATTTACTCCATTTATCTACCCAGTTGCCTATTTTTATTATTTTCATTTTTAATGTAACCTTTATATAGCAAGGCTTTTAGGGGGATTGTATGAACGAACAACAAAATGAAAACATCACCAACAAAATTATTCTTGAGTTCGGGAAAACGATTGAAATGTTTGATTTAACGCCATTAGAAGCTAGGTTATTCGCTTTTCTATACTTAAATGAAAAAGCCCTTACATTAGATGAAATGAGTGAAGCATTAGGAAAAAGTAAAACATCAATGAGTACCAGCGTCCGAAGTCTAGTGGATTTCAATCTTGTAACACGTGTATGGAAAAAAGGAGTTAGGAAGGATTTATACCAAGCAAACTTTCAGTTATTTAAATCATTTATGCCCACCTATATTAATAAATGGATTGATGCTACCAATCATCAACTAGGTTCATTAGAAGAGATCAAGGGAAAATTAAAGCAAGATAATTACGAGGATAATAAAGAACTTACTATTATAAAAAAACGTTTAAACAAAATAATAGACTTTCATTTAGAAGTGGAGAAATCATTTCGGGATATGAAAAAAGACTGATAAACGTCTCTATCAGTCTCTTCTTCTATTATTCTTCTCAATCATTTCAATAAAGGCATTCATTAACGAAGGGAAATATCCTTCTTTTTTTAATGCATATATAGTAGTATTTGGCACCAGTTTTTCATTTAACATTCCCGCAAAATTTACTAACAACGATGTAAAATCCAAAAATCCTTCTTCTTTTTGAACCTGGTATTTCACATCCAACTTATGTAATAACTGAAAAAGTTCATCGTATTCTTTGCGGGTAATATTATTTTCTATAACTAATTTAACAAATGGATATTGATTAATATCAATCAATTTAGAAATCAACTGTAAATGAAAGGACATCGTATCGTCATTATTTCGTGTACTCAAGCGTTGATCCTCCCCTTTTTTCATCCTATTTTCAAGACCTGCAAAATCGTTTACATAACGCCTATAATACCAGCAAAAAAAAAGAATAAAAAATAAGTAAAAAAACTATTGATTTTTACCCTAAAACGTACTATTATTCTTGAAGTATTGATTAAATAACATCAAGAAAATTACGTGAGGGGGATCAATTATGAACTGCTGGAAATCAATAAACATTAATAAAGAGTTCGGATTGAATCGTATTTATTTTATTTCATTTTTGATCGGCTTAACAACCTTTATCTTCCTTTACGTACCTTTTTCCATTATACATGATTCAACAAATGTAAACGAATCTGGAATTATCCCGTTTACTGCTGCAATTATCATGCTACCAGTGCTACATTCGTTTATGCATATTTTACCACTTATTATGATGAAAAAACGTACTAAATTAAACTACAAATTAAAAAGTAGAATTAAACCAAGCTTTACTTATTTTCCAATGGCATATCTAACAAAACCTGTTTCATTATTTGTTGCTCTAGCACCAACATTATTTATTACATTACCAGGGTTAATAGCAAGCTATTTATTTCATGACTTTTATGTTTATATTCTATTATTCACATCCATTCATATTGGATTCTCATTTATGGACTTTTTGTATGCCATTCATATTATAAAAGCGCCTAAAAGAGCTTTTATTGAAAATGGTAACGGTGGTTTTGATATATTAGTGAAGGCACAAAATTAACTAGATTAATAAAAGAATCTGCATTTCCTGCAGATTCTTTTTTATTATGACAGTTTTGTAAAAGATTATTGTTTTGTTTTTACACAAAATACATAAACTACGACGTAAGTTTATGCTTGGACAGCCGTTCTGGAAATACATTTCGCTTTCCGGGGGCTCGCGATGAGCCTCCACTAGTGTTTAGATTCATAATCTTATTTCATTTATAGGGAATTAAAAAGCATATATTTACTTACTAGCAGCCCGTATACAGGGAGACTTTTGGGTGAGATGAGGGATCGATGAGACCCCAAGGTTCGTTAGCGCCTCGTAGACTCGTCAGCCGCCAAGGAGGCGCGAAGTGTAACGGTCTGCCGGACAAAGAGCAACCAAAATACGAAATAAACATAGCACTTACCTCGCAGTTTCTGTGAATAACAACAAACTATACGAAAAGAGCTTTTTATTTATAAAAAAATACTGTTCACAGTCTCTATACTCTGATAGAGTTATAAATATGATATAATTGATAAATGTGTTGAGATTTGGTTAAGGAGGTTTTCGTATGTTGATCCTATTTCTCTTTTATGCACTATTCATCCTGCTAATCTTTAACTCACTAACACAACGATTTTGTTTAAAAATGGAAATGAATAAGAATAAACAATCGCGCACGTTTAGGATGATTAATATTATGGTTATTATTTTACTTGTTTCTTCTTATGTTAAAGTATTAAATGTGGTTGGTTAACACAAGATAACATTGTAAATAACTCCATTAAATAGAAAAATTGCAGGTTAGACTATTTTTTTTGTACAAAAATATGTTATATTATTCATTAGTTTAATGTAGTGGTAACTATCATGTTAGGAGTGTTCATAAAATGAAAAAACTAGCAATCGCTGTAACATTAACAGCAGGAGTACTGAGCTTATCAGCATGCAGTTCAGGTGACGATTCTGAAGTAGTAGTGGAAACAAATGCTGGAAATATAACAAAAGATGAGTTTTATCAGGAATTAAAAGATCGTTATGGTGAATCAGTAATACAAGAAATGGTAACTGCTGAAGTATTAAATGATAAATACGAGGTAACAGATAAAGAAGTTGATAAAGAAGTTCAAAAAACAAAAGATCAATTGGGTGAGCAATTTGAAATGGCCTTACAGCAACAAGGTATTAAAGATGAAGATGCATATCGTGATTTAGTACGTATAAGTCTTCTTCAAGAGAAAGCGTTATCGGAAGACATTAAAATCACAGATAAAGAAATTAAACAACGTTATGACCGTATGAAACAGGAAATTGAAGCACAGCACATTTTAGTTAAAGATGAAAAAACTGCTAAAGAAGTTAAAAAGAAACTTGATGAGGGTGGAGACTTCGCGAAATTAGCAAAAGAGTACTCAACAGACACTGCAACCGCCAAAGATGGTGGTAAATTGGGTTATTTCTCTGCAGGTAAAATGGATCCTGCCTTCGAAGATGCTGCTTATAACCTAGAAGTAGGAAAAATAAGCGAACCAGTAAAATCTGAATTTGGCTACCATATTATTAAAGTAACGGACAAGCGTGATAAAAAAGAAGACATTGGTAAGTTTGAAGACATGAAAGAAGACATTCGTCGTCAAATCCTAAATCAAAAAATAGATCCAACAAAAGCACAAGCAAAAATTCAAGGGCTTCTTGATGATGCTAGTGTCGATCCAAAAGATGATGATTTTGAAGGTCTATTTAAAAAAGAAGATACTAAAAAAGAAGATACTAAAGAAGATAAATAAAGTTAATTAAACGAGGATGTCCCCACATAGGACATCCTCGTTTAATTTGATAACTGTTTATTGCTCTCTTTATGTTTCCGTTCTTCCTCCATACGCTCCATAAAAATATTTCCTTCACGCTCAATAAACTGCTGCTCTAACCTTTTCTCAGCTCGAATTGCTCTATAAGCCATGTACCCGCTTAAGAAAATAAAAAGAATCATCATAAAGACCCACCAAGGCACTCCAGCAATCATATTTCAGTCCCCCTTGTCCATCCATCTATCACATGTATATGTACAAGAGTCAGAAAAAATAACCTCTGTTTATTTTTCTTCAAATAGTGGTTTGTAAAATTGGCGGTTGTCCATTGCAAACAATCGCTCGGTAAATTCACCTGGTTTCACCTTATCTAATGCACGATTTAACATATTCATTTTGGCATCAATTAAATCAATTAGATGTAATAGTTCAGCTTCACGAACTAATGGTGGCTTCGGACTTCCCCATTCCGCCTTGCCGTGATGACTTAATATAAGATGTTGCAATATCAGTACTTCTTCCCCTTCAATTTGCAGTTCTTTTGCCATGATTCCAATCTCCTCTACCATCATTGGAATATGACCTAGTAACTTTCCTTCCAGGGTATATGAGGTTGTAACTACACCCGACAATTCTTTCAATTTACCTAGATCATGAAGAATAATTCCCGCATATAGCAAATCTTTATTTAGCTGTGGATAGAGATTGTGTAATTCTTTAGCGATGGCCAACATACTTACAACATGATGTGCTAAACCAGACACATACTCATGATGGTTTTTGGAGGCTGCAGGATAGGTTAAAAGAGCATCCTGATATTTTTTAATAAATGCTCGAACAATTCGCTGCATTGTTGGGTTCTTCATTTCAAAAATTGCCTCTGTAAGCTTTTCTATTAATACCTCTTTTTCAACAGGGGCTTTCTCTACAAAATCGGAAACATGAACACCATCTGTCGGTTGAGCAGGTCTTATCGTAAAAATCTTCAGCTGTGCCTTACCCCTGAATTGATTGATTTCACCAGTTAATCTAACAATTTTTTCCGGTAAAAAAACTTCTTCATCTTCCTTTTTTATATCCCATAACTTGGCCTCAATTTCACCAGTCGCATCACGTAGGATTAATGTTAAAAATGCTTTTCCATTACTCGCTACTCCCCTTGTAGCTTCTTTAATTAAGACAAAATCATCGAATGATTCACCTATATTTATATATCCTATACCTTTTCTCATGCAAATTCTCCCCCTATAAATAAAAAAGACTGACTAAAAGACAGGCCATATTTTTACCAGGATGCCAATTCTTTACGTCAGTCTATATTCGCTATTCATTAATCTTCATTCTTTGGAACGTATTTAAAGATTTCACCTGATTCCATAACGCGAATAAACTTCATAAGCCATTTATAATAGTTTTGAGCGTAACGAAGCCGGTCAATATCTCTATTGATCTTATTCTTTAATTCCTCATCCATAGTGACCGAAAGTAAGGCTTCCAATTCCTCGATAGCTTCATCTGCCTCTTCAATGTTTGTTTCAGTGTGCTGACGCCAACGATTACCAAATAATGATGTAAATGACTTATACCAATCCTCTTCTGATTGATATAGATCTTTACGAATACCTTTTTTAAAGGTTGATTCAACCATTTTCATATCTGATAATGCACGTACACCAGTTGACATACTGGTCTTGCTCATAACCAGTGCATCTCGCATATCGTCTAAAGTCATTGGCTGATCTGAAAAATACAACACTCCATACAATCGACCAACAGATGATGTGATGCCATACAGATTCATATTTTTAGCAATTACTTGAATAAATTTTTCAATTGTTTCTTCATACTTTTCCCAGTCTTTTGATACATTTTCCTCTGGCAATGGAAGTCCCTCCACCTGCAATATTCATCATATATCTGCAAATAGTTTACCATTAAACGCTAATTAATGCGAACAGTATTTTCTAAGAAAACTATTTCTGCTTTATTTTCTGTTTCAATTATATCTTTTTTACATGTAAATACAATAACCTGTTGGTGCTCTGCAATTTCCGATAATATTTTCATAACTTGGTTTGTCCGAGAAGCATCAAAATGGACAAACGCATCATCAATTATAAATGGTAAATGGTGGTTCTTACTCATTACTTCGCTAATAGCGATCCGTAATGCAACATACAGTTGATCTCTCGTTCCTTGTGACAGTTCTTTCACCGTGTATTTTAGTTCATTTTGAGCTAATACTTGAAAGGCTTGGTCGTCAGTTGGGGCAAAAACACGTTTATAATTATAATTGGTTAACAATGAGAAATAATGTGATGTTTTATCAATTACTTTTGTAAGATATTTATCTCTAAATTTTCGTTTTGTTTCAATCAACATTTCTTTAGCCGTTTTTAATACTGCCCACTCTTTCGCTAAATAATGTAGATTTTCTCGTTCCATATTGTACCGATACAGCGTTTCAGAATATGTTTCAGATATTTCCATTTTAGCTAAATCTGCATTTACATCAGCTAACAGTTGTCGTTTCTCATCAAGTTCTTTTTCAAGGCTTTTTATTACATCTACATGTTCTTTATGTTTAACCTCAAGTTGTTGTGCATCGATTGTACGTTCAGCTAACTCTTCCCATTCATCTTGAGTAAACGTAGCCAAAATTTGCCCAATCCGTTCATTTACTTTTTCTTCAAGCGCACATTTTTCATCCCATTTTTTAGCTTTTTGAAAGAACTCTTCTTCGGTTTTTACTGCAGCACCATCATATAATGTACTTATTTCTTTCTCATAGACACTTAATTTTTGTTTCAATAGATGATATTGTTCCATTGCTTCGGTAATCCACTTATCATACTGGTCGATTAAAGCAGTGGTTTTATTGTAATGGTGAACGAATTCTTCTATGTCCTCAAACTGATCCACAATTGCTATATTAGACGATTCCCAATTTCGTTCATGGAAAAACATATTTACCACATTATTGAAATGCTGTTGTCTATCTTCTAGCATGTTGATTTGTCTCTCTATTTCGATTTTATTTTCATATTTTTGTAGCAAATGCTTCATGGTGTGGTAAAGCTGAGACCAAAATGATAGGTCCACATTTTCTAGAAAAGGATAATCTGTGTGTTGCTCGTCTATTTTTTGCCTTAAACGTTTTTGTTTGTACCCTAATAAATTATTCCGTTCGTCTACCTGTAAAAGCTTATGATCGTTTGTCTTGATTTGATCTTCGATAGCATCCAAATCGGCTATTCTTTTATTATGGAAAGCAAGTAAATTCCCTGCTTCCACAAAAACTTCTCTTGTTACCTGGGTTCCTAATCCATCTATTTGGTCATGTAACAGCATTTGTTCCATGTTGTTAATTGATTTTTTCCCTACAATCCATTGGATAACTCCTACAAGTATTAGGATTGCCATTAAACCATAAAATATCGTCGAATCCCATAATACCGCGAAACTACCACTAATTAACGCAAATATAATACTCCCAATTAGTAAGTTTATGCTCTGCCTATTTTTTTGTTCTTTGATTTTCTGCCATTTTTCACGCTGGTTATAGGAATCCTCTCTTAACTTATCTAAAGAAGTTTGCTGCTTATATTCACTGATTGTTTCATTTAGTTCATAAACACGCCCTTCAGGAAGTAATCCTGTCTTTATTTCTTGTTTCTGATTAAATAAGTTATCTTGTTGGTTAGACAAAACACTTTCTTCCCGTTGAAGCTGCTCTTTTTCCAGCTGTAATTGAGTATAATCATTATTAAGCTGATTCCATGTATTCTCGATATGAAATGGAAACGAAATAAACGCTAAATCATCCACAGCTAATCCGATATTCAGATTACTTAATTCATTTTCCAATTGTATATCTAGCTTCTTTAAATCATCTTTAAGCTTTGTAATTTCTTTATCATTATCCATATAGTCCTGTTTTATTTGTACGATGGTTTCTGCCTGATTATAGCTACTTTCATCATCGAGTTCTTCCTTCAGCATGGTTTGTTTTTCTTCATACTTCCGCTTGTTACTTTCAATTACTGACAGTTCACTTTGCATTGGAAGTAGTTGTTCTTTTAATACATTAAGCCGACTTAATCCATTCGCAGGAAACGTCAAATCAGCAGGATAACTGGACAATTGACTTTTGATATTTTGGTAATCATGAATCAGTGGTGTGGTCTGTTGCTGCTTTTCAATTGATAACAACAATTGATTTTTTTCTTTTATGTCTTCCTTTATAGCTTGGATATCATTGGTGTAAGAAAGTAATTTTTCCTTCTTCTCTCTATACAATGCCTCATCATTCTTATAAGATGTCAATTTTTGAAACAGTCCATCTAACGAATCCAGCTGCTGATTAATGGTTGGCTTTTTACCATACGGTTTAAACAATTCCCCTATTTTCGTCTCAATTCGTTTCTCGATTGAATAAATATTTTTCGAACCTGTTAAGCCAATGCCAAGCAATACCTCACCAAGATCATCTTCGTTCATTTCTGATAAAATACTTAAATCGTTCGCAGAGAATGAAAAAATCGATTGATACGTTTTGTTCGTCATTCCATGAAGTCTTTCTCTTAACCAATCTTCTTCAAATTCACGACCATCAGGCAAAAAGCATTTAGCTGCTCCATTTCTATCATCCGTACGCTCAATCGTAAATTCACCAATAGAATCATCAAATAGTGTTAATCTTCCACCCATTCTTCCGCTTGTCTTCGGTTTGAAAAATGACCGTTTTTTCGGTGGAAAACCAAATAACATAAATAAAATAAATTGTTGTAATGTTGATTTACCTGATTCATTTTCACCAAAAATACATAGGAAAGCTTGCTTGGAAAAATCAACTGAGTAATCGTTCCACTTACCAAATCCGTAAACAGTCGCGTGCATTAGCTTCATCCCTAATCACCCTCAATCTCTAATAGCTCTTGAATCAGTAATTGCTTCGCCTCATTTTTAATGGATTGCTCTTCCTCTTCCGATATGGCTTTGATATATTTTCTAGCTTGTTTATGACGATATAATTCCGCGATGTATGGATGAATGGACACATCTTCCGTATAACGTAAAAGTTCACCAATAAAATGATCTCCTTTATTCAAATCACTATCTGATAGCGATTGTTTATAGTCCACGTTAACACGAAAAATATAGAACCAATTTGTTTGATGGGCTGCAGATTCATTTAGCAATTCAACAATATCATCAAATAAACCTTCGTTTACCCAGCGTTTATGTTCTGGGTTTGTCGTTGTTACCGTAATGGAAAGAAGCTTAGAAACACTTTTATTAGGCATGTTCTGAATAGTTTTATCAATCAAAGGTTCCAGTTGATGTGGCTGTTTACAAGCAGACACATCGATTGTTACAGATTGAAACGTTATCGACTGTAATGGCATGAACGTTACATTTGTTGTTGTTTCATTTAAAGTAACATGATAACATCCTTTTTCACCGGATTCTTTACGGTGGCGACCTTGCGTATTCCCCGGGTAAATAACAAAAGGTTTTTCCGATAAAATTTCTCGTTGATGAATATGCCCAAGTGCCCAATAATCAAAATACTGTTCCTTTAAATCCGTTAATCTAAAGGGAGCATATACGTCATGCTCCGTGTTACTGGCGATACTTCCATGTAGCATCCCAATGTGGAATGGTATATTTTCGTCAGCTATCGTATATTCTTTTGCTTTATTTGTAAGGACAGCACGGTTCTCATAACTAAATCCGTAAATAGATACAAGCTCCTCCCCATCTCGTTTATATGTATAATGATTCACGGTTTCTTCATTGAAAATATACACATTATCTGGATAGTCAATTGGATGAATATTTCCTTTTATGTAATCATGATTTCCATAAGAAAGATATACATTAATCTTGTATTCTTTTAATTTCTCAAACGCTTTTCGTAAACGTATTTGTGCCTTGAGACTTTGCCTTTCATTATCAAATAAATCTCCAACCAATAGAACAAAATCAACTTGCTTATGAATAGCTGTTTCAACAAGCCGTTCTAGCGCAACAAATGTACTTTCTTGAATTTCTTTAAAAATATTTTCCGGCACACGGGTTAATCCGGTAAACGGACTGTCCAAGTGTAAGTCAGCTGCATGAATGAAGGAAATTTGATTTTGCATCAAAACACCACCTTTACTGATAGTTTATCAGAAGTTTTATACGAATGCACGTTCTGTACTAGAGGGAAGTAGGATAGCTCAGCTTTCGGGAACAGGTTGCAGCATAAAAGCTCATGTTCCTCTATTCTGGGCAATATCCCGGTCATACAAAAAGGCCACTACAGCGTGGCCTCCTCTTTCTTAAAAAGTCTAATCTTTTTTCGATAATTGCATTGCTTTTTTAAAATCTTTTAGTGAATTTGATTTACCATACATCAAAACTCCACCTTTGTAGACTCTTGCTCCAATTATTGCAAATATAATAATGGTTCCAATCAATATACCTAGTGATAATGCTACTTCCCACACAGGGACATCTAACATTCCTACGCGTAAAAACATGAGCATTGGACTGAAAAATGGAATGTATGAGCTAATGGTAACAAAACTAGCATCAGGTACGTTTAATCCATACATCGCAATTAAAAATGCTGCTACAATCAAAAACATCATTGGCATCATTAGCTGTTGCACGTCTTCAATTCGACTAACTAATGATCCTAACATTGCTGCCAATGTAGCATACAACAAATAACCTAGCATAAAGAATACTATGGCATAAATGAATAAGGACGGTGAGGCACCTTCAATTCCAAAATAGCTAAACACGCCACCAGTTAGTTCATCCTGATTCACTGAAATCATTGCATAAGCTACTCCAATGATCAAGACAATTTGCGTCAGTCCCAGTAGTGCAATACCGAAAATCTTAGCAAACATCTGTGTAACCGGAGATACGCTGGATATTAGGATCTCCATTACTCGAGATGATTTTTCCGTCGCTACGTCTTGTGCAATCATTTGTCCATATACTAATACGGTAATGTACAATAAGAATAACATTGCATAAACAATACCTCGTGCCCGACTAAGCTCTTCTCCCGTTTTTGCACTTTTATCGAGTGCAATCGCATTGAATGTAACCGGTGCATAGATTTCTGCTAGTTTTGCTTGATCAATTCCAGCCTGTTGTGTTGCAACGGCAACTTTAAGCTGTTGTAACTGTTGCTGAATAGCGGTTTGTTCACCTGCTTCGGCGATTGTTTTTGCATAGTAAGAAGCTTCTGGCAGTCCATCATCATTTAAGGTTAATGTAATTAATGCTTCATAATCTTCGGCTTGAACTGCATCTTTTGCGTCTGCCTCAGAACCATCATAAGCTACTAATTCCATTTCATCATTTGTACTCTCTAAACCTTCTTTTAATGGAGCAAATAACTCACCTGATTCATCTATTACCGCTATTTTGTCTGTACTATCTCCTGCAAAACTTTCCATTATCGTTTGGAAATTTGTTGCTCCTATGACGAATAAAAGTGTAACGATTGTACTGATCATAAACGACTTTGTTTTAAATCGCATCATGTATGTATGCGATAAAATTATCCAAAATTTATTCATAGGAGGCACCTACTTTCTCAATGAAAATATCGTTTAAGGATGGTTCCTCTAGGTCAAATTTGCGAATGAACCCTTTACCTTGCAAAGCTGCAAAAATTGCTTGTGATACTTCTTCATTTTCAATTTGCAGTTCACATCCTTCAGTCAAAGCTTTGTACATAATGACACCTGGCTGATCCTTTAAAAAATCAAGTGGTATATCTGCATGAACAATTAAATTTTTCTTACCAAAAGAACGCTTAATTTCACGCAATGAACCTTGTACAACTTGGTTGCCTTTATGTAGAATACATACATGTTCACATAACTCTTCTACATGCTCCATTCGGTGCGATGAAAAAACAATTGATGTACCTTGTTCTTTTAAATCAACAACCGCTTCCTTTAGCATTTCTACATTTATTGGATCAAGTCCGGAAAATGGTTCATCTAAAATTAATAGTTTTGGCTTATGAATAACTGCAGATATAAATTGAATTTTTTGCTGATTACCTTTAGATAATTCCTCTACCTTCTTATCGATGTATTCAGGTACCTTAAATCGTTCCAGCCATCCGACAAGCTCTGTTTCAACTTCAGTTTTTGTCATACCACGTAATTTTCCAAGATAAATTAACTGATCTCTTACTTTTAGTTTTGGATATAATCCACGTTCCTCAGGTAGATAACCGATTAGATGACTCTTATTATAGCTAATCGTGTCACCATTCCAGGAAATATCCCCTTCTGTTATGTCTAATAACCCTAAAATCATTCTGAATGTTGTCGTTTTACCCGCACCGTTTCCCCCTAGAAATCCAAACATTTCTTTTTCCGGTATTTCCAGTGAAAGGTGATCAACTGCGGTGTGCTGCCCAAACCGTTTTGTTACATCTTTTAAAACTAATGTCAAAATTTATTCCCCTCTCTTCCCATATTCCTTTAATTTTGCTTATTAACATAAACACTCGTAATAATTAGTGTTACGTTATGAAGAACATAAATACCAGTTACTAAGAAAAAGCTAAAGGAAATTCCTTCATAAATAATTGCAACTACCCAAGCAATTATTAGAATAATTAGCATTGAATCCCACGATCTTGCTTTTGCCCGGTTATTAATTTGTTGATATCGCTCATCAAACCGATTCTTTTTCTTACCAATATGCCTATTAATGTAGAAAACAATTAACCCAATTATTCCACCAACCAACAAACCGGAAAGTGACAATAGAATATCTATCGTATTTTCACTCAAGATTCTCATCCCCTTCAAAAATAAACAAATCCTCAATTGAACAACCAAACGTTTGCGCCAGCTTGTGTGCTAATATTAATGATGGTTTATATTTACCTTTCTCAAGTGAAATAATCGTCTGTCTAGATACCTTTAATTTATACGACAATTCCTCTTGTGTAATATGTAACTCGTTTCGCTTTTCCTTAATTAACGTTTTCATATTATCTCCTATACAAAAGTAAAGTTGACTTTACAAAAAGTTTACGTCACTCCCTTCCTTTTGTCAAGTTTACTTTACGTTAATTTTTAAATAGTTTTTTGAAAAAAGCAGGAATTTAATGATAAATCAAGAATAAATAATATAACTATGTTTTTTGACTTCAAGGAGGAAACGGTATGCGAACCTATATGTTAACTGTATTCGAGAAAACTGGCGAAAAACTATTAGACGAATCATTTTCTGCAGAGAATGATATTGAAGCAAAAAAAATCGGTGAAGCTCGTTTAGCCGAAGAAGGTTATCGTGAACATACACATCGTTGTGTATCCCCAGAAGCTAAGTTAATTCTATTTCATCGATAAAACACAAAAAAGGGCTACTTTTTATAGGAAGTAGTCCTTTTTTATATAGTAACGTTTATCATTATTCCCCGACAAATACAGGTTTTCTTTTCCCTAAAAATGCACGTACACCTTCATGATGATCCATTGTGTGACAAAGCTCCCATTGTGTTTGTTTTTCTGCGTGTAAATAGTAATCCAGCACTTCTTTCTGCTTCTCGTGGTAAAGAAATTTTGTTTTTACCATTGAAGTAAGCGGCTTTGACTGTAGCCTTTGCCCTAATTTGGTAGCATGATCAAGTGCATGTTGATCCGTTACAACATCTACTAAATTCATTGCCTGGGCCTTTTCCCCCTTCACTTGTTCCATTCCCCATATGAATTGCTTTGCTCGTTGCGTTCCAATTCGTTCCTGTAACCAGAAATGTCCTCCACCATCTGGTGCAAGCCCTACACCGAGAAATAGCATACCAAGTTTAGCATCTTCATTTGCAACAATATAATCTGCTGTGAGTGCTAGACTTAACCCCAATCCAGCTGCGGATCCTTGGACTGCCGATATAACCATTTTAGGCATCATATATAACTTCTTGGCAATCGCACATATTGTATCCATTACATTGTCATAATAGACTTTATCAGAAAAGTCAGCCATCATGCCAATATCACCACCAGCACAAAATGCCTTCCCTTTCCCACTTATAATTAGAACACGATCATCGTTATTTTCCACCTGTTCAATCACCTTTAACAAGTCCTCTAGCATTTCCTTGTTAAGTGCATTGTATCGGTCTGGTCGATTTAAATAAATATATGAAATATGATCAACACTTTCATAGAGTACTGTGCTCACCATTAATCCCCCTTTCCTAATTTCCATGTTAATCAATAATTCGATATTACTACTAAAAAATCCTTCATTAACTAAAAAAACGATCCGTAGATTAATTCCACGGATCGTTTTAGACTACAATTATTGTTCTGTATTTTCCTCTGATGGGTCGCCATATAATTCTTCTAAAGGTTTAGTAATAATACGGCTAACGTCATTAATAACGAGATTTAAACGTTGTTCTTGTTCCATTAATTTTGAAATATCGTTATGTTGTTGCACTAGTTCAACAACCTGGCGTGCTTTCTCAACTTCCTCTTCAGTAATTTCCTGACCCTGCATTTGTTTTTCCTGCAATGCCATTTGTGTGTTACGGAAATTATCAAACATTTGCTTAGCTGATTCATCACTCATTACCGCATCATAAGCTTCTTTTAAACTTTTAAATTCATCACTTTCGCGAATAGCTTTTTCTAATTCGTATGCACTATCATAAATATTAGGCAATGTATTTCCTCCTTAAAATTCTGCTATTGTATTCCTTCCTAACTATACCAAACGAGAACTATCATGTATACTATTTTCTAAACCGATTTTTCTACCTGAAAACGGTGTAATATATAATAAAAGACTAAAGAAGAGGATAGATTATGATAAACAAGTTACGCGAAATTTTCCCATCATTAATTCTTAAATCGAATATAGATAGGCCACAAGACAATGACTTTCAGTGGTATATAACATCCAGTAATGAAGTAATTGGCATTAAGAAAAAGGAGCTGACAAAACAAGCTGAAAATGTACTGTCTGCGCTTTTAACACCCTATCAAATAAGATTACCATTCCCTTCAGAAAAAGAGCAATATTGGTCTGAACTTATTAAAGCAGACAAAATTGAACAAGAAACTGAATCCCCTTACCGTTTCATCTATTTTTCATTTGCAAAAAACAAGTTAGAACCACTAGCATTTAAAGAGGCAATAAATGAGATTTTCACAAGGCAAATACCTATTCTATGGGAAACTGATCATTCTGGAATAATTGTTGAAGAACAAACTAATTCTACCGATGAAGCTACTTCCTACGAGCAAATTATTGATATATTAATGAGTGATTTATATGTAAAAATCAATTTTTTCGTTGGTCCGTTTCTTCATCAATTGAGTGATGCCAAATCCTACTATGTTACGTTAATACAAAATGCTGAAAAATCATTTTGTCGTTCTGAAAAAAAAGTCATTACTTATGTAGAAGCAATTCCTTATTTAATTGTGGAAAAAATTGGACCTGCTTTTCGTACAATGATTGCAGAAATAATATTAAAGGAAATCGCTGATGATCATGAGTTATTATATACAATTGAAACATTTATTGATTGTAACTTGAATATTTCTATAACTGCAAAGGAATTGTTTATGCACCGAAACAGTTTACAATACCGCATTGATAAATTTATTGAAAAAACAGGTATTGATATCCGAGATTTTAACCAGGCCATGACAGTTCACCTCGCCTTGTTATCTAAAAATTACATCGATTAGTAAACATGCACAAACCATTCCCAAATGTTTGTGCATGTTTACTATTTATGCTTTTCCTAATTTTGTATACAATTAAATTAATGAAAATGCTTACAAAAAATAGGGGGAAATAAAAATGGCAGAATTACGCTTAGATCATATTCAAAAATCATATGATAAAAAAGTTATTGCTGTAGATGACTTTAATTTAGACATTAAGGACAAAGAATTCATCGTTTTTGTTGGCCCGTCTGGGTGTGGGAAATCAACCACTTTACGAATGATTGCTGGATTAGAAGAAATTACTGGCGGTGAATTATTCATTGATGATAAAAAAATGAATGATGTTGCACCTAAAGACCGAGACATTGCAATGGTATTCCAGAACTATGCATTGTATCCACATATGAATGTTTACGATAACATGGCATTTGGTTTGAAGCTTCGCAAATTTAAAAAAGATGAAATTCAACAACGCGTTAATAACGCTGCAAAAATATTAGGATTAGAAGCTTATTTAGACAGAAAACCTAAAGCGCTTTCTGGTGGTCAGCGCCAGCGTGTCGCATTAGGACGTGCAATTGTTCGTGATGCAAAAGTATTCTTAATGGACGAACCATTATCGAATTTAGATGCTAAATTACGTGTGCAAATGCGTGCAGAAATACAAAAGCTTCATAAACGTCTACAAACAACTACAATTTACGTTACACATGACCAAACCGAAGCAATGACAATGGCAACGCGCCTTGTCGTTATGAAAGACGGAATCATTCAACAAGTCGGTGCTCCTAAAGAAGTATATGACAGTCCAGAAAATGTATTTGTTGGTGGATTTATTGGATCACCATCAATGAACTTTTTAAATGGTACATTAAATAATAATTACCTACTTTTAGATGATATAAAAATAAAAGTTCCAGAAGGAAAAATGAAAGTACTTCGTGAAAAAGGTTATGTTGATAAGGACATTATTCTTGGAATTCGACCTGAGGATATCCACGATGAGCCAGTGTTTATCGATTCTACTCCTGAAACAAAAATAAACGCTACAATTGAGGTTGCGGAATTGATGGGTGCAGAAACATATCTTTATTCAAAAGTAAACGATCAAGACTTTATTGCTCGTGTTGACTCCCGTTCTGACATTAATGGAGGAGAACATCTTGACCTAGCTTTTGATATGAACAAAGCACATTTCTTTGATCCAGAAACGGAGCAACGAATTAGATAATAATCAAAAGCTCATGGGCTTGATATTCAATTTTTAACAATACTTAAAAAACAGCTATTTTGTAATGATGCAAAATAGCTGTTTTTGTATAATTTTTATTTTGATGGAAATACTACCGTTAAATTATGTAAAATACAGAGGGATGTCTTAAAGACGATCCCTCTATATTTTGAATTAGGGGATGGGTCAAAACCCATCTCAAGCCATATTATTGAGGTTGTTGTCCGCCAAATTGTTGTTGTGCAGTTGCTACTAGACGTTTTGTGATTTCACCACCAACAGAACCGTTAGCACGTGAAGTAGTGTCAGCACCTAAGTTAACACCAAATTCTTGAGCAATTTCATATTTCATTTGATCAAGAGCTTGTTGAGCGCCAGGAACTACTAATTGGTTTGAATTGTTGTTGTTAGCCATGTTTATCACCTCCTGTAATCATATTGTTAGCATTTCATAAAAACTTATCACAAAATATTGTTGGTAAATTGTGCTTATAGATGAGAGCGTTTGATAGTAAGAGGATTTAAAGATATAAAAATGCTCATTACGCAATGGTAATGAGCATTTTTATATCTTATAGAATTATTGACATACTAGTTATTTAGGCTGTGTCATTTCTTTTGGATTAACATACTTATCAAACTCTTCTTCTGTTAATAATCCTAATTCAACAGCTGTTTCTTTTAACGTTGAGTTGTCACTGAATGCTTTCTTGGCAATCTTAGCAGCATTTTCATAACCAATATGTGGATTTAATGCTGTTACTAACATTAAAGAGTCATTCAAATATTTCTCAATTTGTTCATGGTTTGGCTCGATTCCCTCTACACAGCGTTCATTAAATGAAAGCATACTATCAGCAAGAAGACCACAAGATTGCAAGAAATTATAAGCAATAACTGGTTTGAATACATTTAATTCGAAATTTCCTTGACTTGCAGCAAACCCGATGGTTGCATCATTTCCCATTACCTGTGCTGCAACCATCGTAACTGCTTCACTTTGTGTTGGATTAACTTTCCCTGGCATAATGGAGCTACCTGGTTCATTTGCTGGGATTGTGATCTCACCTATCCCACAGCGCGGACCACTCGCTAACCAGCGTACATCATTTGCAATTTTCATTAGATCAGCAGCTAGTCCCTTCAATGCCCCATGAGCATAAACCGTCTCATCATGACTAGTTAAGGCATGGAATTTATTCGGTGCGGAAATAAAGCTTTTTCCTGTTTCTTCATTAACTGCCTCACAAACTTTTTCAGAAAACGCAGGATGAGCATTCAAACCTGTGCCTACTGCCGTTCCACCAATCGCAAGTTCTCTCAAATATGGTAAGCTTTCTGTGATCATGCTTTCCGACTTTTCAAGCATACGATGCCAGCCACTTATTTCTTGTCCAAGTGTTAAAGGTGTAGCATCTTGCAGGTGTGTACGACCAATTTTTACAATATCATTAAATGCTTCCATTTTTGTTCTTAACGTATCTTTAAGTGTGTGCAATGATGGAAGAACGGCATCTTCCACCTTCAAAACTGCTGCAATATGCATAGCAGTTGGGTATGTGTCATTTGAACTTTGTGATTTATTTACATCGTCATTTGGATGAAGTCTTATATTGCTTCCTTGTTCAGTCAACCATTGATTCCCAACATGTGCAATCACTTCATTAACATTCATATTTGATTGGGTCCCGCTTCCTGTTTGCCAAACAACTAAAGGAAAATGTTGGTCAAGGGTCCCTTCTACTACTTGATCTGCTGCATAGGCAATTGCTTCAGCTTTTTTTTGATCCATTAACCCTAAATCACTATTTGCTTTTGCGGCACTTTTTTTCAAAATCGCGAATGCTTTTACAATTTCTTTTGGCATTTTTTCGTTTCCAATTGGGAAGTTTTGCTTACTGCGTTGGGTTTGTGCTGCCCAATATTTATCAGCAGGTACCTTAACCTCTCCAAGTGTATCCTTTTCTATACGATAATCCATTCATGTAGCCTCCCTATGTATATGCTTGTTTTTTCCCTTCCTCTATTTTAGTACAGCCCGAATTGCAAAACAATTTTTTTGTTACAAAAACAACAATTATTCTCATGATCATCAATTCATTTAGTGTGGATTTTTGTACTTATCATAAACGAATCAGACATTCACGAGCAGTTATCTCTTATTAAAAATATCGTTTTTCAAATTAGAGGATTAAACACCAGTTAATTCGTAACGAAATTGTCTATGTTTTTTTCACCAAATTTTACGGAATATCTCGTATAATAGAAACTAACTAAGGAGGATTTCGTATGCCAAATATATGGACTCATATGCTTTTTTGTGAGGATGTTGTAGATACAATCAAAAATCCTACCCAGATTTCACAGCACGAAGCTTATATGAAATTAGGTGCTCAAGGACCAGATCCATTTTTTTATTATAATTTTTGGCCGTGGGTTAAAGAAGAACCTGTTCACAACATTGGAATGGTATTACATACAATGCGATGTGGAGCATTTTTAATGGACTTAATTGTTTCTGCAAAAGATATGGACCATCATGTTAAAGCCTATGTATTTGGATTTGTAACACATCACATTTTAGACAGAAACGCACATCCGTATATTCATTTCCGTGCGGGTTACGAAGGTAACAAACACCAAAAACTTGAAATATTAATCGATACAAAAATGATGGAAAAATACCATAATCTAAAAACATGGAAAGTACCAGTATACAAGGAAATTGATGTCGGCTATACATTGGACAAGGATATCGCCTGCTTACTTCATTCAACAATAACAAAACATTATCCGGAAGTGAAAGACGAAACAACTTTGCACAATATAAAGAAATCATACCGTGATATGAAATTGGCTTTACGACTGTTAGCTGATCCATATGGATGGAAAAATAACCTATTAGGTTCGCTTGTTTCATCTTTCTCCCATCAACCAATAAAAGATGATGTAGACTATTTGAATTTAAATGAAACAATCTGGCATCACCCTGCAACCAATGAGCCATGTTCCGAAAGCTTTATTGAACTTTATAATAGAGGTCTGGCAGAAGGAATTGAAATTATGACAGCATTATTAGAATATTGGGAAGGTCGAAACGATGCGTCCATACAGCTGCTTCATGATTTAATTGGGGATATCTCATATGATACCGGAAAATCTTTAACATTGAACTTAGAGAACAAATATAGTGCACCTATTGTATAAGGAAACCTGTGTGTTTTCCCGTAGCGGTCACAGCGAGCAAACATGATTTTGAGTTACATTACATTTCTATAAAATGAGGCTATCGTATTGACAGCCTCATTTTTTGTTAATTCGGTTTGATTTCAATTTTCTCTTCCATATTTGTATTTCTTCTAGCATCAGCTACACCCTTTTCAATATTTACAAATCGTAATAGGGTAATACCAATGATAAAGAAAATGACAAGTGACATAATACCTAATCGGCTGGAACCGGTCAGCTGCCCAACTAATCCAAATAAGAATGGACCAAAAATTGCTGCAAACTTAGAGGATATCCCGTAAAATCCAAAAAATTCAGCATGTCTATTTGCTGGAACCATACGACCATAAATCGACCTACTTAACGCTTGTGCACCACCTTGTACGAATCCTACACAAATGGCTAAAAGATAGAAATGGGTCGCTGTAGTCATAAAATACCCCAAGATAACGATTCCAACATAAATATACAATGATATTGTCAAAGCCTTTTTAGCCGAGATTTTATTAGCTAGCCATCCAAAAAAGAACGTAAAAGGGATCCCAACAAATTGTGTAATTAAGAGTGCTACAATTAACGAATTTTGCGCAAGTCCGATTTCTGTTCCATATATGGTCGCCATTTTTATAATAGTAGAAATACCATCGTTATACATCCAAAAAGCTAGTAAAAATATCAGTAATTGCTTATACTGTCTTAGTTCTTTAAATGTAGTTGTAACACGTGTATAGCCAATCTTGATATAAGATTTATCACGTTTTTGAGAAACTCTCTTCTCTTCTCTTATATTTTTCAATAATGGTAGCGAAAAGATAAACCACCATACCCCCACGGAAGCAAAGGAAATCTGACTTGCAACCGTAGAATTCGGTATACCAAACATGTCGTATTTCAGAATCATTAGAATATCTATTGCTAATAGTATTCCACCACCAATATAACCGAATGCAAAGCCACTGGATGAAATTTTATCAATATCCTCCTCAGCAGCTATTTCCGGAAGAAATGCATCATAAAAAATATTTGCACTTGAAAATCCTATCGTTCCTACAATCACCAAAAGGGAAGCAAATAGATAATCTCCCTCACCTACAAACGCTAATAGAATACTTGCAATAATACCCATGAAAGCAAAAAATTGCAGAAATTTCTTTTTTGCTGCTGAAAAATCGCTAATTGCTCCTAAAAATGGTGCTAAGATTGCAACAATTAGCACTGCAATTGATTGCGAATAACCCCAATAACTAGTTGCTACCGTATCATCTAAATTTGCAGCAGCGACATTGGAATAAAATATTGGTAATACAGCGGCCATAATTACAGTAGCAAATGCAGAATTACCAAAGTCATATAACATCCAGCTAAATACTGTCTTTTTATTTTTCACTTTTACCATGCCCCCCTCTCCTACTAAAGCATATCAGATTGCTTGAATGATTAGGACTATTTTTTTTAAAATTAAACAAAAGCATGGGCACCCATTTAACAATGTGTGAACTGGGCACTGCCAAGAGGGTGGTTAGGTATTGCAGTGTATAGCAGCGGTTTTAATCGAACGGGGAATAAAGGAAAAATCGGTTGAGTAGCGAATCGATGTAGACTTATTTTCCATATGCTCCCACCAATTGTTGTAAGTTTTATGTATAAAAAGTACTAGCTCATCCTCATAAAAAAGCCTTACCAAGCAAGGTAAGGCTGTGTCTATTTATTCCCAAATAAAATGTCTGTATTCTTTGCTTAACTTTAAAAATTCCTCTTTATTTGCATTATCAATGGAGCTGTTTATTGCAGTTTCTAACTTCGCTTTATTCCAGTTAAAGCATAATTCATCTAATATCATTTGTGAAGACAATTTTAATTCATACGGGATTTCCCGTTTTGCATGAAGAGTTTTACCATCATAACGATAATACCGATAAATTAACTTTTCCTTTTTCATGGAACACGCCCCCTTGTTCCTTTTTTCTATTATCCTAAATCTTTGGAATAATTGCAACAAAAATGCAAAAAATAGTTAAAATTAATTTAGTAGCTCAAATGTTCTTGAATTTTACCAAATGAAACTTACTTTGCTTTTGTCAATACATGTAACCAAGCGCTTGAATGTTTCTCTAGACTCACCACATACTACTTTGGTAGACTATTATAGCTGTAAGAAAAGGGCTTTATTTCACTGGAGGCATATGCATGGATCAAGCAGAAAACTTAAAAAGAGGAGAAAAAGGTGCTTGGATTAGTATCTTTGCATATTTATTCTTATCAATAATTAAATTAGTTATAGCCTATATAGGAGATTCAGAAGCATTGCGTGCAGATGGGTTAAATAATTCTACTGACGTGATAGCCTCGATAGCGGTTCTTATTGGACTGAGAATTTCTCGTAAACCACCTGATGAAGACCATCATTATGGACACTACCGTGCTGAAACAGTTGCATCATTATTCGCAGCTTTTATTATGATGTTTGTCGGAATTCAAGTTATGTATAATACATTTAAAAACCTTTTAACAGATAACTCTACACAACCAGATATGTTAACGGCTTGGACTGCTATCATGGCTGCCATTGTGATGTTTTTCGTTTATCGCTATAATCTAGCTCTTGCTCGAAAAATAAAAAGTTCATCACTTTTTGCCGCTGCTCAAGATAATCGTTCTGATGCTTTAGTAAGTATGGGGGCATTTGTCGGCATAATTGGTGCTCAATTTGGTGTATTTTGGCTCGATCCTTTAGCAGGACTTATTGTCGGCGTGATCATCTGCAAAACTGCCTGGGACATTTTCAAAGATGCTACACACACGTTAACAGACGGATTTGATGAAAAACAGTTAGCAAAAATTGAGGCAAGTATCGCAAAAGTGTCAGAGGTTAAAAAAGTAGATGATGTAAAAGGACGGGTACACGGAAATCAAGCTTTTGTGGACATTACAATACTAGTCGATCCCAAACTTAACGTAAAAGAAAGTCATGCGATTACCGAGCGGATTGAACAATTATTAGCAAAAAAGCATAACATCACATACGCGCACATTCATATTGAGCCGTATAGTAACCACAATTAAAGCACCGTTTTTGTCACCCCAATAAGCGAGTTGAGTTTTGACTCTTTGGGGTATCTTAAGCGGTGCTTTTTCATATAAATAGGTTACTTAAAAAGTTTCAACAGCTCGTCAATGTTCTCCCATCCATAAGCTGTTTCCTGATAGGTTCCTTCTCCAATTGTTGTTTCTTCCTCTCCAACAGGCAATGCTTGATAGCGTTCATAAAATCTGCTGGAAGGATTTTGCTTTAATATCCACACAAGTATCGATGCATATCCAAGCGCTTTTACTTCTTCAGCAAATACTTTCAAAAGTTTTGCCCCAAGTCCCATTCGTTGAAATTCCTCCAGCAAATAAATGGTGTATATTTCACTATCATAATTAAATCGTTTCGTTCGTTCAGGTCCCCCAGAAACAAAGCCGACAATTTTTTCATCATTATGAATAACAAATGTGCATTGTTCCTTTTTCTGCATTCGTAAAACCGTTTCCCATAATGCTTTTCGATTTTCATATGTAATATTAGATAAGTCTTTCTCTTCAAGTAAATCAGTATATGTGCTCTTCCAACTGTTAACATGAATATTTGCAATTGCCTCTGCGTCATCATAAACAGCTTTTCGAATCGAAAACATAGAAAGTCCCCCTATCGTTCCAATTACTTTTCTCGTATCTTCTTTATAGTGCAAAAAGAAAAACAGTTACTATCGCGCCAAGCACAACTAAGATAACATTTAGCCCCAAATAAGCTAAGATAATAGCTACAAATCCACCGATTAATCCTACATGTGGCTGGTCAGCTTTAACAGTCATTATGCCAGGAAAAATTAACGCTCCTAATGCTGCATACGGAATTGCGTTTAACCAACGATTTGCCCAGTCCGGAAATTTTATTTTGTCAACTATATATGCTGGAACTAATCTAGGAATCATAGTAACAAGTGACATTCCAATTATTATCGCAAAAATCATGAATGGTCCTCCTTCAGCAAATAGATTCCGCTTAATCCACCTAAAACAGTCCCAAACACAATTGCCCAGCCATCACTCATAAACATGCTGCACAACGCATTAATAAGCATAGCGATAATGGCAATTAATCCTATTTTAATTTCTTTCTTTACCGATGGAATTAATAATCCAATAAACATTGCATACAAGGCAATCCCCATGCTCTGGCTAAGATTTTCCGGGATGATTTCACCAAGAACACCACCCAAAAAGGATCCAAAAACCCATGAGAAATAAGCCGTCATAATCAATGCAGTATAGAATAATGTGCCTTTTTCCATTTTCGCTTCTTTCGTATGTAATGAGGATACCGCAAACGTTTCATCAGTCAAACCTAATGATAAAGGAACTTTCCAGTTAAGTCCAATACCTCTGAGGCGATTCATGAACGATAAACTCATTACAAAGTGACGGAAATTAAGTACAAAAGTAGCAACAATAATCTCTACCGCTCCAGCACCAACCGCTATCATATTTGCTCCCATAAATTGACTGGCACCAGCAAAAACAAGAACGCTCATCATCGTCAATTCGAGTAATGACATCCCTGCCTGTTTCGCTAAAACTCCATATGTAATAGCAATAGGTAAATACCCTACCATAATCGGAAATCCTACAGCAATTCCGCGTTGAATTATTTGTAAAGATTGTGATGCTTCGTTTTTATTTATCGCCTTTGTCACCATTTCGCATGCTCCCCTGATTAGAAAATTAAAACTATTGTAACTGATTTTTTTGAATATAGAAAGCTTTTAATCTGAAATAATTTTTGTTGACAAATATAGAAAATACAATGTATATTAGCTATTAATATTTCCAAAAAAAATGAATACGATTGTTCGGGAATGCGAAGTAGATTTTTTCTAGGCAGCAATAGAGACAGGGTGGCTGGTGTAAGCTCTGGCAGGAAAAATTTCGAATTACACATTCGGTTTAGACGAATCTTTTTATAAGAGGATAAGTTATGTACTTATCAATCAGGGTGGTACCGCGGAGTCAAAGCTTCGTCCCTACTTAGGGATGAGGCTTTTTTATTAGGCTTTTTTTGTAAACTTTGATGCTTTTTAACCTCGTAGTTTCAGTAAAATGCGACGTAAATCATTTAATTGTTAAATCTAATTCTTGATCGTCGTCCGAGATCGCTACGGGCGGATGTTTTCCGCGGGCATGGCCTCAGCCTCCTCGAGAAAAACACTCTGCGGGGTCTTCGGACTCGTACTGTTCCCGCAGGAGTCACCACCCTCCGCTCACCCGGACTAGTGATGTGGTATAATGCGGTCTTCATAACAATTTTTATTCCACCTATGGACCGTAACCGCAACACCAGCGAAGGAAATACACGGAGACTCCTGTGGGATAGCGAAGACGATGAGACCCCACAGTGAGTGGGTTTCTCACGAGGAGGATCATAGCGAGCCCACGGAAAGCGTAGTGTATTTCCGCAGCGGTAGAAGGTCACCAAACATAATTTTTCATCATGTCGCATTTTATGTATTTTGTGTAAAAAAAACAACCTTTTAGAAAACATCCTTTTATTATTACAACAACAAGGAGGAACCTACATGTTTCCAATCAATCCAAAGCATAATCCATCTATAGGGGAGTCTATATTACTTTTTATATTCATTATTGGACTCATAAGTTATTTCATCATTGAATTAGAAACCGTTCCACATGTACCGATTTTGCTTGGGATTTTTGCACTTCTTGCATACGGATTATTGAAACACATCACTTTCAAAGATCTTGAAGAAGGCATGATTGCCGGGGCTAAATCCGGAATGGGGGCCATTTTCTTATTTTTATTAATTGGTGTACTAATTAGTAGCTGGATGATTAGTGGAACGATACCAGCATTAATTAACGCCGGCTTTACAATTATTGGGGGCACATGGTTTTATGCAATTGTCTTTGCTGTTACAGCGATAGTAGGGATTTCACTTGGTAGCTCATTGACCACAACTGCAACGATTGGTGTTGCATTTATAGGGATGGCAAGTGCGCTTGATGCCTCCATGGCTATTACAGCTGGTGCAATTGTTTCCGGTGCATTTTTCGGTGATAAAATGTCACCTTTGTCAGATACAACAAACTTAGCTTCAACGATCGTGCAAGTGGATTTATTTGATCATATTAAACATATGAGCCTAACGACGATTCCAGCTTTTATTATTACCTTTATCCTGTTTACTGTACTATCGCCTAACAAAGCGGTTCCAATGCAAAATATAACTGATTACCAAGATGCATTAGCTCAAGTTAACTTAATTCATTGGACTTCATGGTTACCATTGCTCGTTTTGGTTATCTGTACAATTTTTAAAGCACCTGCCTTTATAGCGTTAGCATTAAGTAGTTCTTTAGCAACGCTTTTGGCTACTATTACAAATCATTTAGCCTGGTCTGAAATATGGGCTATTTGGTTTAACGGATACACAGGAACTACGAATTTTCAACCGGTGAATGACCTTCTGACTAAGGGAGGCATTAACAGTATGTTATTTACGGTATCATTGGTTATTTTAGCCTTGGGATTTGGTGGGCTTTTGTTTGTTACAGGTATCATTCCATCAATCTTGACCGCACTTCAGAAAAAACTTAAAAAGGTAAGATCCATTATTATTTCTACAGCTGCTACTGCAATTGGTGTAAATGTATTAATTGGTGAACAATATTTATCAATTATGTTAACAGGCGAAACGTACAAAAGCATTTACCAAAAATCTGGACTTCCTAACAAAGTTTTATCTCGAACATTAGAGGATGCTGGAACTGTCATCAATCCACTCGTTCCATGGAGTGTGTGTGGCGTATTTATAGCTGATGTATTAGGTGTTTCGGTATTAACTTATTTACCCTTTGCATTCTTTTGTTTACTAAGCCCGATCATTACCATTATCTTCGGAGGAATAGCACATACAAAAAACTGACCCTTACTCGGGTCAGTTTTTTGTATGTGCTATTATTGATTCCAGTTTCCGAAGTCCTTCTAACAATCTCGGTGATGGTCTGCAATAGAGGGACTCTTCCAAAACATGGATGTTATCATTCTGAACAGCTTTCATTTCTTGCCAACCAGGACGATTTACAACTAGCTCTGGTCTCATCTTTTCTTCCTTTACACCAACCCACACCATACAAATATGATCTGGATTTCGTTTTTTGACGTCCTCCCAATCAGTTTGAACGCTGGCAACATTTTCAGTGTCAAAAATATTCCGTGCACCAGCAAGCTGGCTGATTTCGGTTAACCAATTAACACTACCTGGAGTAAAAACAGGCTTTGGCCACCATTCCCAATACAGTAGCGGTTTCTCTTGTTTGGTAAACGATTTTCGTTTATAATGCTTTATTTCTTCAAGAAAGGCCACAGACTTTTCACGACCTAATTCATCACAGTATAAAGCACTAGCAACCGATTGAATATCTTTGGCAATCTCTTTAAGAGAATTCGGGTTTAATATAATATATGGTAGTCCTTTTTCTTCAAGAGCAGCAATATTTTTCTCCATCCCCGGTACACTTAGAGAGGCTAACACGAGATCCGGTTCTAATTCCGCTACTTTATCCATATTAATTGAAAGGTCAGGTCCTAATTTCGGAAGCTGCCTCACTTTTTTAGGCCAATCCGAAAAATTGTCTACACCTACTAGTAACTCGGTTTTTCCTAGATAAGCAATTATTTCCGTATTACTTGGACATATAGAAATAACACGCATACTTCAAGTCCCCTCCAAAAAAGAAAAGCCAAATTAACTGTCTTGTTCTGTAATAATTAATGGACCATCTTTTGTAATCACTATTGTATGTTCATACTGTGCAGAACGTCCGCCATCAACTGTTCGTGCTGTCCAGCCATTGGTATCCATCTGACTTTCCCATGTTCCTTCATTGATCATTGGTTCAATTGTGATTACCATACCTTCTTTTAAACGTAAGCCTTTATTAGGTAATCCAAAATGAGGGATGTGTGGATCTTCATGTAATGTTGGTCCTATCCCGTGCCCTGTAAAATCTCTTACAACTGAAAATCCTTCCCCCTCAGCGTAAGTTTGAATTGCATGGCCTATATCCCCAATACGACTACCAACTTGAGCATGCTCTATTCCTTTATAAAGAGATGTTTTTGTAACGTCTAACAGCTTTTCCCCTACTTGATCCACTTCACCAACTTTATAAGACCATGCTGAATCAGCTAATCCCCCATTCAAATTAACAACCATATCGATTGTTACAATATCTCCATCAACAAGTTTTTCTTCTCTCGGAAAACCGTGACAAACCTCATCATTTATTGATGCACATATTGCATACGGATAACCATTAAATCCTTTTTGCTCTGGTGTTGCACCATGTTCCCTCAAAAATGTATCCACAAATGTATCAATTTCCATTGTTGTAATTCCTGGTTTTATCATTTTTGCAATTTCTTTATGTGTTTTTACAAGCAGTTTGCCTGCTTCTTGCATCATTTCAATTTCGCGTTTACTTTTTCGTGTAATCATAACTTTCTTCCCTTCAAACCTATATTACTATAAATTATTCCCATACATTTTATTTGCACCCTCAAGTTTATCATAAATTCATCTTAAAATACGGATAGATGCATGAAAACTTTTACTAAGGTTTTTACCCATATATGAACGTATTCAAAAAGTTCCCGATTAGACGTGTCAACCTCCTCTTATATGTATTATATGTATCAACTATATTACCAAATGACTAAGCCCATTTAAACATTAGCCCTTCCAAGTTACGTATAAACGCATACATTGTTAAAAGAGGAGGTGGAGTTTTTGAGTGATCAACATGGTGGAGGCAACAACTTCGCATTTGTAGTCGTACTTTTTATCCTTTTAATAATCGTAGGTGCTAGTGGATTTACAACTGGCGGCTATGGTGGTGGATACGGTGGCACCAGTGGTGGCTTCGGATTTGGTGGCGGCTACGGTGGTTTTTATTAAACTGCTATCGCAAAAAAATTCACTTTTATTTAAGGAGGTGAGCTTATAATGAGCTACGGTCAAGGTGGCGGCTACGGCTACGGTGGTGGCTTCGCATTAATTGTCGTACTATTCATCCTGTTAATTATTGTTGGTGCAGGTGGATTTGTTGGCGGAGGATACTAATATTTATATGTCAGGTCGCTCTTAACATCATTCACAGCGACTACAACTATTCCCTGAAAATCTGCCTTATGAATAGGCAGATTTTCTTACTAATTCTTTACTTAAAGATAATCCTTCACATTGTATATTTTTCCATTTTCAATATTACCTTTGTCTCTTAAAATATCGACAAGTACACCACCTACAGCGTAGGTATCCTTTAATAAATTACTTTTTTTATATTCTTTAAATATGTCTACTTCAATAAAAGTCTCATGAGAGCTTTCGCGAATTCTTTCTTGCATAGCCGTATCCATTTTTCCAGGGTCAAATGCAATTACTTTGTTTCCTGTTTTCAGCTCATCTTGTTCAAGCGCAACAGTCTGTGTATACATATTAATACTTGCTTTCGTACTACAATAAGCACTCCAACCATAGACTGGCCTGTTTGCAGCACCAGATGTGACTGTCACACCAACCATTGATATATTCATTTCATGCGCCTTTTTTAAAAATAAATTCGTAATAACCATCGGTGCAATCGTATTTACCCGAACATGTTTGGAAAGGTCCGAGCTCTTTATATTCATGACTTGATCAATAGGTTCCAAAACTGCTGCATTATTTACTATATATAATGTGGTAGGTTCATGCGGGAAAATCTGCTGACTGATCTGTTCAATTGTTTCCTCGATGTGATCACTATTTCCTAAATCACAACTAAAATGACGGAATATAACATTATTTTGCTTTGCTATTTCATCTAGCTTCTCATTACTACTTCGAGAAATCCCTACTACATGTATTCCTAACTCTAAAAACAATGTAGCCACCGATTGACCCAAACCACGTGACACACCCGTAACAACCGCAAAATTCATTGTTTAGCCCCATTTCATAAAAATATCAAATAGCAACAATTGGTTCCCGATTTTCAATTCGTCGCTTTAATTGTTTTATTATTTCTTTAACTGTATCATTTCGCTCTTTATGATCTGTCTTTTTATTCAAAGCAACGTATAATGTGATATCTCTCATATGCAAAAAAAGAGTAAGATGATTTTTCCAATCTACCGGCGGTTTCGTCTCCTGTAGATACCCATTCATAAATTCACGTAAAAATAGTTCCGCAAATTTTTCGTTTTCATTAGGCGTTTGATCACGAGACTTTGCCATGCACGCATAATACAATGGTATTGCAATATCTGATGCATACCAATAATAACAACAATCATCGAAGTCAAATACATCAATACTTTTCCCATCATAAAAGAAATTACCATGGTGTATATCATTGTGAATTAATCCGTAATTTTCTTTTGTTTGTGGTAAGTGATCTAATTCATCAAACAATTTTTTCGATTGTTCAATGACCCGTGATTCAGTTGGAACGTACCTATCAATTTCCAACAAGTCATCGTCAAACCATTGCGATCTTTTATTTAATTTTGGCTGATATACCTTTGTCAACCGATGCATCTTACCGGTTTCTTTTCCCCAATGAAAAAATAACTTTTCGTTAAAAAGTTCATCATTTGGTTTTACTAATTTCCCATTTGCCTTTGAAAATAAACACCCATAAAAACAAGTGCCATCTTGCGCCTCTATTTTTTCAATCAGTTTTGCGTTTCGTGAAAGAAATACTTTTGGTACATTTACTCCATTTTCATGCAAATAGTTGACCCAGTCAATTTCTGATAAAATTTCTTCTTCATCACGATGCGAACTATGTGTGATGCGTAAAATGTATGGGCTTGAATCCCTTTGCACTTCAAAAACGTAATTTTCAAAGTCCCCTAATTTTGTTGTCTTACTGTCCAATTTAAAATAATGTAAAAGTTGCTCTACTACATCTGATGAAAAAACATTTTCGACTGATTTCTCCATTAGTCCACCCCTGATATGGTAAAAATTCTTCCCTAGGCTAACTTGCAAAGGGAAGATAATTTCGTTCTCTATTTACTAATTACTTCGCTCCAATAATGTACTAATGTTTCCATTCCTTTATCAAAGCTATCTAATGGAAAACTCTCATTAGGAGAATGCAAACGATCATCAGGTGTACCAAAGCCTAATAAAACGATTGGTATGTTGTAAATTGCTTCAATCCATTCAACGACAGGGATTGACCCACCCATTCGCACAAAAACCGTTTCTTTATCAAATGCTTTCGTATAGCTTTTTGCAGCTTTTTTAATCAATGGATGATCTGGTTCAACTTTATAAGCTTTTGCTGATAACTTTTCTTTTTTCACATCAACCGTAACACCTGTTGGCACTATTTTGTTTACATGCTCCTCAAGCAACATCTGTATTTTTTCTGGATCCTGTCCGGGTACAAGACGACAAGTTATTTTTGCAGTTGCTGATGATGGAATAATTGTCTTAGTTCCTTCACCTTGGTATCCACCAAAAATCCCGTTAACTTCAAAAGTTGGCCGAGCCATTGTGTGCTCTTTTGCTGTATACCCTTTTTCCGAGACGGTTTCTTTGACTCCTGTAGATGCTTCGTAGTCTTCACCCTGTACTTGTTTGATTAACTCTCTTTCTTCATCCGTTAAGGGATCAACATCGTCATAAAATCTATCAACCGTTATAACTTCTTCTTGGTTTTTCATAGAAGCCAAAATATGATTCAATGCCATGATTGGGTTTCGGACCGCTCCACCATACATTCCTGAATGCAAATCATGATCAGGACCTGTTACGGTTATTTCAATTCCAGTGAATCCTTTTAGTCCATAAAGAATTGTGGGCTGATTTTCGGCAACCATTCCCGAATCTGAAATCACTGCAAAATCAGCGTCAAATTGCGCTTTCTTATCATGCAGAATTTCATATAAATTCTCACTGCCGATTTCTTCTTCTCCTTCAATGCAAACCTTTACGTTTAACGGAAGCTTACCTTCTGTTTTCATATACGCCTCAAACACTGCTAGGTGCATGAAAACTTGTCCTTTATCATCACTTGATCCACGCGCATACAAACGACCATCACGAACTTCAGGTTTAAATGGATCACTATCCCACAAATCTATTGGATCAACTGGTTGAACATCATAATGCCCATAGAATAAAACAGTCGGTGCATCCGACCCTGCTTGATTGTATTCCGCGTAGATTAGCGGGTGTCCACCGGTTTCCTGTTGTTCCACTTTATCGAAGCCGATATCTTGCAAATAGTTTTCAAGGAAATTTGCCGCTTCTTTAATATCTTTTTTATGTACACTGTCCGTGCTTACACTTGGAATGGATAAAAATTGATTTAATTTTTCTAAAAGCTGTTCTCGATTTTCAGATAGATAATTTAATGCTTTTTCACTCATATTCAATTCCTCCAATACATTTGTTAATTTATATTCTAGCATAATCTATTTAGGTGGGACTAATCGGATGATTTTGTGGTGCTCGCTCTCGGGTTGATGTTCCGTCCTTCCTCGAGCCTTCGCCAAACAAAAAGAGAGCAGCCTAACTTGGCCACCCCCTCATAAACTATTATTTCAACGCTTGTTTCAAATCCTCAATCAAATCCTCACTATCTTCAATACCAACAGAAATACGGATTAATCCATCGGTAATTCCGAGTTCCGCTCTTCTATCAGCCGGAATTGATGCATGCGTCATTTTTGCAGGGAGAGAAATTAAGCTTTCCACTGCACCAAGACTTTCTGCTAATGTGAAATACTTGGTAGTCTCAAGCACTTGTTCAGCACGTTCTCCACTTCCAACATCAAATGAGATCATACCACCAAAACCTTTTACCTGACTCGTAGCAATATCATGACCACGATGATCCGTTAATCCAGGATAATAGATCGTAGACACTTTTTCATGCTCTAGCAAAAATTCCACTATCTTCTTTGTGTTCGCTTCAATAGCTTCCATTCGTAAAGCAAGTGTTTTAATCCCGCGCATTAATAACCAAGAATCCTGTGGTCCCAATACGCCACCAACAGAGTTTTGGATAAAATGAACACGTTCAGCTAACTCCGAAGAATTTACAACAACAAGTCCTGCTACTACATCACTATGACCACCAATATACTTGGTTGCACTGTGTAAAACAATATCTGCACCAAGATCTAACGGTTGTTGAAAGTAAGGTGTAGCAAACGTATTATCAACTATCAATAACAAATCATGCTTCTTAGCAATTTCCGCCATTTTTGCGATGTCTGTTATTTTTAGTAATGGATTTGTTGGAGTCTCCACATATAACGCCTTCGTTTTATCTGTTATTGCAGCTTCCACTTTTTCAGGATAGCTTGTATCTACATATGAATGGTTTAAATTAAATCGATTTAGTACATTCGTCATCAAACGATATGTCCCACCATAAACATCATCTGTCATAACGATATGATCTCCAGCGTCTAACAGCATCATAACTGTTGAAATTGCTGCCATACCCGAACCAAAAGCAAAGCCTGCCTCACCGTTTTCCAAATCTGTAATTACAGACTCAAGTGCAGCTCTTGTTGGATTCCCAGTTCGTGAATATTCATAACCGCTATGATTACCAACACTTTCTTGTTTATACGTACTTACTTGATAAATCGGTACCGAAACAGCACCTGTTTGCTCATCTCCAGTAACGCCACCATGTATCATTCTTGTTTTTCGTCGCATATTATTCTCCTCCATTTACACTATTAAACGTCAGGGTATATATTTTTACTTAGATACCGATCACTGCCATCCGGAAAAATTGTTACAATCGTTGTACCCGGTTTCGCTATTTTTGCTTCTTGTAATGCCGCATACATTGCCGAGCCAGACGAACTTCCTACAAGTAGACCTTCTCTTTCGGCTAATTGTGCAACCATGTCAAAAGCATTTTCATCGGAAACCGTATGAACTGCATCCATATACGAGTAATCCATATAATCTGGTAAAAATTCCATACCTATACCTTCTGTTTCGTGCGGACCTGGTTCTCCACCCGCTATAATCGATCCCTCTGGTTCAACGATTACGTTCTTGATGGTCGGATTTTGTTCTTTTAAAAACTTGGCACTCCCCATAAAAGTTCCACCAGAACCTGCGCCAGCAACAAATACATCTACATCGCCTTTTAGATCGTTCCATATTTCTGGTGCGAGTGACTTATAATACGTTCGTGGGTTTGCCGGGTTTCCAAACTGCTGTGGTGAAAAACTATTTGGAATTTCATTTACCAATTGCTTTGCTTTTTCAATAGCACCCACCATGCCAGTTTCACGTGGTGTGTGAACTATTTTTGCACCTAGAGCCTGCATGATCAATTGTTTCTCTTGACTAAAATGCTCTGGGACACAAAAAACGACAGAAAGATTTTTGTCTAATGCAGCAAGTGCCAAACCAATGCCCGTATTACCAGCAGTCGGTTCGATTATTGTGTCACCTTCTTTCAGTGCACCACTTGCTAATGCATCAGCTATTAACTCCTGTCCAAGTCGATCCTTCACACTACCACCAGGATTATAAAATTCTAGCTTCGCATAAAGTTGAACCCCTTGTGGAAGTTGAAAATTAGTTATTTCCAACAAAGGGGTTTGACCGATTAATTCCTTTATTGATCGATATACCGCCATTTTATCGCCTCTTAATTAAAAAACTTCATGCCATTCATTACGGCGTTCTAACATTTCTTTTGCAATTTCTTTAGCGCCCTCTAAGCTATGGTTTGCTGCCCATCCACATTGGACCTCGTTACAGGCAGGCACTTCATCAGCCTCTAATACATCCTGAAGTGTTTTTTCAAGCGTATCTAATACTTGATCAAAATTATCATTGTTAAGAATAGCTAAATAAAAACCTGTTTGACATCCCATTGGACCAATATCCAGTACATTATCCATATGGTTACGAATGTTTTCAGCCATTAGATGTTCAATTGAATGTAATCCTGGCATATCCATGTGTTCTTTATTTGGTTGTTTAAATCGAATATCATACTTGTATACTTTGTCACCATTTGCCCCTTCAGTTACTCCTACCAAACGGACATAGGGTGCTTTAACCTTTGTATGATCTAGATTGAAACTTTCTACATTCATTTTTTTAGCCATAACTATCGCTCCTTTATTTTATCTCTTATTAGCTATTACTAACCAGACAAAATCATTCATTTGTTTAAAACTTACGTTAAAATTATTTGCTACAAAAATACTTTCCAAAACCTCTATTGTTGGATAATATTCTCTTTCTAAATCTTCCGCCAAGTCATTAAACCCTTTTATTTTAGCGGCTTCTATAGACTTTTCCTTTGCATTCTCAGTTTCAAACATAGTATCAGCAAAAACAATCTTCCCATTTTTCGGAAGCATTTCGGCATATTTTTCAATAGCCTCTGCCTTTTCTGTGTCAGTTAAATGATGAAATGCATAACTGCTGACAATGGAATCAATTGGTTCAATTGTCTCTGGAAAATCTATAAAATCGCCATCTTTTATATCAAGATCAGGGATTTTTTGAACAGCTAATTCTCGCATCGGTTCTGACGGTTCAATGCCTAACACCTGTTTTCCATCATTCAGTAGCTTTTCCGTTAAATTACCTGTCCCCACACCAAATTCAAGGACTATTCCCTCAGCATGCTTAGATACTTCTTTTAATATTGTATCATAATTTGCAAAAACATCCTTATATTGTGGATCAAATCCCCCTACACTGTCGTCATATTTATCTGCCCAGTCTTCAAATATATTAAGAAACTCACGTCCCATATTAAGCTCAACTCCACTCACTTTTTAAAACATAGTAATTCACTATGATTACTAAGAATTATATGTATAACTATAGCATATGTTCATGATTAATTCAAAAAGACCATTTTCTAGAAGATTGTTATTTTTTCACACGCTGAATCTTATCTAATAGTTGATATAAACAGCGAGGTAACTCACCTGCTATCCACACCGCTGCGATAATACACTACGCAATTGGGCTTTCTTTAAATCCATTTCAGTTGTAAGAAATAGAAAAACATATATTTCCTCATACAAGCAGCCTGTTTACACGGAGACACCTGAGAGTATTGGCCACGAAAAGTTTAATGTATACTGGCTGTAGAAAAATGCAGATGTACCACAATACTTACGTTGCATTTTCTATGAATTGCAACAAACTATTCAGCTCCTTCAAAAACAAACAAAAAAAATGAGCACTCACAAAAAACGTGAGTACTCATTTTTTAAAGGTGATTTATTCTTTGTCTTGCGGGAAAATTCGTTCAATCATATTACCGATTTGATCAAAAAACCCTTCGACTGGCTCACCATTACCAGCATCATTAGCATAGTTATTGGTTAAATCAACAAAGTCAGGGTTTGTGGAGACATAAACATTGTCAATATCTTTATCAACCGATTTTACGATATCAGAAATTTGCTTTTTCACATCATCTGTTAGCTCGTCACTGTTATCATTGCCGTTGTTATTGTTGGCATTGTTATTATTGTTGGCATTGTTATTATTGTTGTTATTGTTGGTATTGTTATTGTTCGTATTGCCATTATTGGTTGCATTATTATTATCATCGTTAGTATCTAATTCAGCAGCAACATACGCATTATTATCAGTTGTTAATACATATGCATTATCGATTTGTTTTATTTGATTCGTAATTTTATCTGCCGCTTTCTCTGCAACTTCATAGCGATTGTTGTTATCGTTATTCATATCCTGATTATCATCGTTCTCAACATTTCTTAGAGGTTGACGATCATTCGTATCATCCGCCGTATTATTATATCGCGTCTGCTCTGTATTTAGCTCGTTATCATCCTGTTGTTGTCCCTGATCATCCCCATTATCCCCACATGCCACAAGCGTTAACATTGTTGCCATACCAATACTTAACAATTTCCACTTCATTAGTTTCATTCCTCCTTGCTAGTTTGATTTTAGTATGTAACAGCAAGATATTTTTATTCTTTTTGTATGATAAACCTTATTTTGGCAAACACACCATTTTTGTGCCAGACAATATAAATAATTATCGGGGAAACTATAGTTAATCCTTTATTTTGAAGGAGGATAAATAATGGATATTCCGGATTATGATAAAGCCCTATACTACACATTATGGGGACAATGGGATGATTTATTAGTGCTAATGGTTCGCACAAATGATGATATGCTTTCTAAGAAAATCCAGAATTTCTTACATGCTTACCATTATTCACTTGACGAAACTAAAATTCTTGAAAGCCATGACACTCTGCTTTATTACATTGACCATGCAATGAAATATACCCCAACCGCTATAATGGAAGTTTAAAAAGGGAATGCGCCTATTGGTGCATTCCCTTTGTTTAATCGTGTTTATTTTTATTGTTATGGCCGTGACGGCCGTGACCATTATTTTTTTTATGTTTCACTTTGTGTTTTCTGTTATCATGATTTTTTTCTTTATCATCATGGTTAGCTTTACTTTTATGTTCTTTTTTACCATGGCTTCGGTTACTATGTTTTTCTTTCTTTATCTTTTCCTTGGCAACGTTACTTTTTCCCTTATTAGCTTCTACCTTTTTATCTGTACTGTTTTGGTTGCCATTGATCTGACCATTTTTTTCTTTACGTCCACTCGGATGTTGTTTTTGTCTAGAAGCTTCCTTACTTGCTTCGCTAGCTTTAACTTCTGGTTCAACAGTATTCGTTTTATCAGACCTATTATTATAAAAAGAATCTATAATTGCTCTTTCCTCATCATTCATTCGGTCTTGTTCACTTGAATCCGCTTCATCCAGCATCTCTTTTTCAACAAACGATTTTGCCATCAATTTATTCATTGACGTTTCCATTTCCTTTGCATTACTCCGTATTTCTTTTGGAACTTGAAATGTTGCTGTTTTCCATTCCTTTTTATGGTCAAGGAAATAATCGTCAATTGTATCTAATACAGATATCTTATGTGTTTCACTGTCAACATAACTGACACCGACTAACACATTTTTGCCATTTTTAATTAACCCTTTTTCTTCACTTTTATCCATGATTTTTGATAAAACTTCATCCAACGGTTCACCTTTATAATCCGCTAAATCATTCACTATTTCTTTGGCATCATCATTTAGCGGTAAAATTGAGTGTACTCGTAAATCCTCATCAATCTCCAGTTCAACACTTGGATTAATATCAACATTTACATAGGCATACGTTTTGTTGTTGTTAGAAACAAAATAAAATGGCATTATAATTATTAACAACAAACAAGCCATTGCAATAAGTCGAAAGGATTTACTTACCTTACTGGGATGAAAAAAGAATAGTAAATGTTGTTCTTTTTCAAATAATTCGTAGGAAACTTCAGTACCAACAACAGCATTTTTAATTGGCTTTGCTTTTTGAAATTTCCCTTCTTTTGTCAATACAATCGTATATTGACGATGTTTTTCCATTACTATTGCTTTTTTCACTGACCCACCCCCTTGAGATAGTCCTTAAGATAAACATAATCTTCACTAAGTACAATAAATATTGCTAAAATATATTTTCGGTTGCGTTCCAACGTTTTTTTACTGACTTCAACCTTTTTCACCAATTCTTTAATAGGTAGCTTTTTCTTTCTATGCACAAATTCACGTAGGTTCACATCATTAAAAAGAATCCTGGCCGTAAGTACTGCTGAGTCACGAGCATCTCTATGCTTAGGAGAAGCTTCAGTTAGTTCGGCTAACGTTAATTTATAAGCCTTAAGCTTTTCTTTAAAATCAGCAATCTCTTCCCTACGATACCATGCTTCTTGTTCTTGTTGATAAATTTCTTTAACTGCCACAATTTCTGTTGGATTTTCCATCTGTT
The DNA here is from genome assembly GCF_900187325.1 of Virgibacillus ndiopensis. Classification (GTDB taxonomy): domain Bacteria; phylum Bacillota; class Bacilli; order Bacillales; family Amphibacillaceae; genus Virgibacillus_E; species Virgibacillus_E ndiopensis. The sequence continues at coordinate 539,029 of NZ_FZMZ01000004.1, forward strand.
CTTCATCATACGTTTCGTCCAATGAAGCTGCGACTGGTGTTTTTTGTACATAGCGAATGTAATCAATAACCTTACGCTTTACGACGAGCTTAGCAAACGATAGAAAAGAACTTCCTCTTTCAGATGAATAAGACAATATTGCCTCATTAAATGCGGACAGACCAATACTGAACTCATCATCTTTCATTGGATCAATATAACGTTTACATACTTCCGATACACATTTAGCAATAAACGGTTGATACGTCTTTAAAAGATAATTTTGCGTTATTTCATCCCCTTTTTGAGCTGAGGCAATCATTTCTTCAAGGGATTTTTCTTTTAATGACTGACTGTTCATCAACCTATAACACCCCCAGCCATTATAAATTTCGTATTGTTTATATTATTTTTGGGTGTAGTTTTCAAGTTATCAAATATATTTACAATCATCAATTTATTTTTCATGATGTATCCACCATCTTTATCAATTAATTTTCATACCAATTATCTATTATTTAGTCAATATGATTCATTTTAACGCATGGCCTGTACTGTTGCTATCTCAAATCATTTACAGTTTCTTTAAAAAACCATTACCAACAGTCAAAAGGATGAAACATTCATTTATTTTGCAAAAAAAAATGCCTATGTCTCGACATAGGCAGTCTATCTACAATACGAGTTTTATAAGCTTTTTATAATACCTTCTTTTGTATCGTAACTTCGTTGTTGTCTAACTCTGTCCACTGTATAATTCACATAAAGGTCTCTTTCCAGCCAATCAACTGATTCAATTGTATCTGCTTCTAATAAATAATAATGTTCAGCAGGTACCTCAGCTGATTTTAATACGAAATAACGTATTTTCCAGTACTCATCATCAAAAATTATATCGTTGATAACACCAAGTTTACCGTCATTTGCATGTACCTTCATTTGCAGCACTTCTTCTTCACTTCTTAAATTGTAATCTTTATTTTCGTATGTCTGTAATTCATTTGTAAATTCACTTTTATCAGTAGCGTGATCAGGTAATCGTGTAAACGGCTGATCCTGTACCCCCCATAACATCGTGCCAAACCAATACTTGCTCCAACCGTAATAACCTGACAAGGTAGATTCTGTAGACCTTGTTAATGGTTCATTATCAGGTATGGAAGGGCTATTCCTAATGGTGTCTTTATCATAGTTCACTTCCACCAACTTCTCGATTTCATTAAGTTTCACAAACGAGGTAGGCGATAAATATACACTTCTACCTGGTAACCATTTTCTTGTATCAATAATCGCATACCGTATAGTCCAACAGTGATCGTCAAAATAAAGATCTTGAACCTTTCCCATTTCACCATCTGTTGCATCAATTCTGTACGATTTAAGTTCTGAAGTATAAAACAACATCGTTTTTCCTCCTAAAAAGCATTATATAAATGGATTCCCGTTTTTTATTTTTCTAAACAAAAAGGGGTTAGCAATGATTAACTATCTCCTTTTGCCCCATTATAATGCTCATAAAAATAATCAATTGGAATGAATAGTCCAACCTTACCATGTATATCATGGTCCAACGTCGCAAATACGACACCGATTACTTTACCTTGCTCATTAATAACTGGGCTGCCACTATTTCCACGATATACTGGGGCTTCAATCATGAGTACTCTTTCATTCCAATCATTTAATTGTGTATAACCAATAATAGTCCCTTTGTTAGCAATCCCGTTGAAATATAATGGATTCCCAATAAAGTAAATTGGTTCTTCAGAGCTAACCGTTGTTTTCTCAGCTAATGTTAAATGTGGTAAGTCTTTTCCTTCAACATGCAAAACCGCTATATCAACATCTGGATAATCTGCAATGACATCTGCTTGATACAAACCATTATCTGGAAATGCTACTGTAACAGAATCCTCTCCTTCAATCACGTGATGATTGGTTATAATGGTTCCATCACTGGAAATTGCAAAACCCGTTCCCTTACCATCGTTGGTCTCAACTACAACAACCGCTTTTTTATATGTACTAATATCGTCTTGAGCTGATAATTTAGCAGATGTCATTAAAAAGTCTATTGCTGCTATGGAAAATGTTTTAGGAAGTAATGCAACCAGATTAAATATCAATGCAATTGCAATTAACCAAAACGCCCACTTCGGAAAGGGACGTTTTGGTTTAGGATTTTCTTTTTCTTGTCTGGTACGAGCTAGCGATTTTTTACGTTCTTGTTCGACGAGTTCGAATAACGCTTCATCGTCAATCTCTTCATATAAATCATCATCGATAACATCATGATCATATTGATTATTATTATTCATAAAACACCTCTAGGTTTTAGACAGCTTCTCTCGCTTTCCCCTGTTGCATTTGATACATCTGATGATACAGTCCTTTTTCATTGATTAGTGCCTCATGATTACCCTTTTCTCTTATTTTACCATGTTCTAAGACGAAAATTGTATCGGCTTGCTGGATTGTTGATAATCGGTGCGCGATAACAAGTGTTGTTCTACCTTGCTTCAATACTTCTAGTGCATTTTGAATGATACTTTCCGTTTCCGTATCGATGTTAGCTGTAGCCTCATCTAAGATCAAAATAGCTGGATCAAACGCAAGAGCGCGAGCAAATGATATTAGCTGACGTTCCCCTAATGAGAATGTACTTCCACCTTCTGTTACCTTTTCATCAAATTTATTTGGTAATTTGTCGATAAAACGATCTGCTCCTACTGCTTTTAATGATTGAATTGCCATTTCTCTTGTAATACGTGGATCATTCATCGTAACATTTGAAATAATTGTTCCGGAAAACAAAAATGGATCCTGAAGTACAATACCCATATAACTTCTAACTTGCTGACGTGACCAATTCTTCGTTTTTTGACCATCAATCATAATGAATCCTTTTTGCGGGTCATAAAAACGGAATAGCAAATTCATGATTGAACTTTTTCCTGATCCTGTATGGCCTACAAACGCTGCAGTTTGACCCGATTTCACATCAAAAGACATATCATTTATTACATAGTCTTTGTCATTGTATGCAAATGAAACATGATCAAATCGGATGTTCCCACGATATTTCTGAATTTTATCGTTCATCACTTCTTCACCATCACGATCGATCAGTTCAAATACACGGCCTCCAGCTACCCTAGCTTGCTCAATTAACGGTAGCTGATTGACAATATCTGTAACGGGTTCAAATAAACGATTCAAATAATCAACGAACGCATATAGTAAGCCAACTGAAATAATACTTTCAGGTTGAAACGAAATAAAGCCAAAATACCAGACAAATCCGACAAATGCTATGTTGCGAATAACCGTTACAAGATTATACGAAGTCAGTGCGCTCAATTTAACCAATTTACGTTGATACGTAAAATTACGCTCATTTAATATTTCAAATTCCTCTTTCGTTTTCTTCTCTCTACTAAATGCTTGAATTATCGGCATACCTTGAATTGCTTCATTAATATTACCATTTATTTCACTCACTGTTTGGCGAATTACTTTATTATATTTCGTTCCAAAATGTTTATATACCTTCATCCAACCTATAATTAATGGTATAAGCAATAAACAGATCGCAGCAAGTTTAACGTCTAAGATAAACAACGCAACAAATATACCTGCCATATAAATTATACTTGTTACAATAATTGATAATACCCGTTCATATAGATCACGTATTGCTTCCGTGTCATTTGTAATACGAGCAACGATTTTTCCAGCAGGTTGATCTACATAATAATTGATCGGAATGCGCTGCGTATGTGCGAAAATATCATTACGCATTTTCTTAACAATTTGATTAGATACTTTTTGCAACAAAAATGTTTTAAAGAATTGGAAAAACGCTGCAATTAAAAGTAAAACCATATACAAACCTAACAAAAATATAATTGGTCCCTGTTCCGGTTTAAAAAACGGGTACATTTCAGCCAGTGAGAGTTTCTCCCCGGGGATTTTTATTGTTTCATCAGCAGTTTTAATGGATATGGTATTTCCATTTACACTACGTTTCCCCGAAAGTGGCACATCCTCTTTTATAAAATAATAATCTCTGTCCACTTGCAAAATAGTGGCAAGCTTATCTGTTTGATCACCCTCCGTCAATCGATCAGTCCGTTTATAATAATGATCTTGATACGAAACAGTGTATTTATCATCATCCTGCTCAACCATTTGCCAATTACCTTCCACTCCAAGAATGTGGTCATCAATCACTTTTTTAGCAATTAATGGGCCTGCAAGCTCAAGAGCAACAGCAATTACTAAACATACTAAGCCAATAATAATACTCTTCTTAAAACCCAATGCATAATGCAATAATCGTTTTTCTGTCGATGGTTTCATTAGGAGATCACCTCCTCATTTTCTAACTGCTGTTGGTGATATTGTTCCTTATACCAGCCATCAAGCCTTATTAACTCCTCATGTGTACCTTCTTCAGTAATTTTCCCTTCCTCAAGCACAATAATATGATCGGCATGTGTAACAGCTGACATCCTATGTGCTGCGATAAACGTTGTTTTATTTTTACGTTCTTTTCGTAAATGTTCAATAATTTTTGCCTCCGTTTTTCCATCAACGGCCGACATAGAATCATCTAAAATTAATATCTCCGGATCTTTAATAAATGCGCGTGCTAATGCAACCCGCTGTTTCTGTCCACCTGAAAGTGTTACACCACTTTCTCCTACTTGCGTATCTAACCCATTCGGAAGCTGTTTAATGTCATCTAAGAAATGTGCTAAATCCATTACACGAAATATCTCTTCATCGGATGCATTAGACTTACCAAATTGAATATTTTCTCGTATTGTTTTAGAAAACATAATTTGATCCTGTGGAACATAGCCAATCCAGGACCGAATTTGTTCCAAACTAATTTCGTTAAGGTCAACACCTGACATCGAGATTTCACCAAATACTCCCGGATATTGACGGAGCATCAACTTAAACAATGTCGTTTTACCTGCACCTGTTTTCCCAACTATCCCGATTGTCTGACCACGTTTTACATTTAAATTAATTGAACTCAGTTGCTTCTGATTTGTTAATGGATATGAAAATGATACATCTGTGAAATCAACCGAACTAACAAGTGATACCATTCTTGGATTTTCGATTTCCTTAACATCTGCTTCATAGTCCAACGTTTCGTTAACACGGTCCAGTGATGCATTACCACGCTGTAAAATATTGATTAATTCTCCAACGGCAAACATTGGCCAAATTAACATTCCAAGATAAACGTTAAATGTTACTAAATCACCAAGAGTAATCAAATTTTCAAAAACAAGAAATGCACCATACCCAAGTCCAATTGTGTAAGATAGACCAACAAGAATCTTCATCGTTGGCTCAAATAACGCGTCTATTTTGGCAACTTCTATATTTTTTTGATAGACATCTTCTGTCATTTTCTGAAACCGCTTTTCATCCTGCTTTTCTTGAACAAATGCCCGTATTACACGTACACCACGAATGGACTCTAAAACTTCATTATTCATATCACCAAATGCTGCTTGCGCTTTTGTAAATCTGGCATGAATAGATGCACCATATTTATTCATTACAATCGCCATAATTGGTAATGGAATTAAAGCAGCAAGGGTTAGCTTCCAACTGATTGTAAAACCCATAACAGCAACAATCATTAACATGAATATACTTGAATCGACTAAGGTCAAAACCCCAAAACCCGCTGTTAACTGAATCGAACGTAAATCATTTGTTGAACGAGCCATTAAATCCCCTGTTCGATATTTCCCAAAAAAGGTTGGCGTCATCATTAAGAAATGATCCATTAACCTACTTCTGGTCCATCGCTCTAAGATTGCAGCTCCGCTAAATAATGTATAATCCCATAAAAATGAAATTGCATAATGTACAAAGGTTAATACAAGATAACCAGCTATAAGCATAACCAATAGTTTTACTGTTAATGTTTCGAACTGTATTTCGTCGATCGCATACCCAACCAATTTAGGTGGTATTAACCCAATCGCACTAGCTACAATTAAAGCTACTATCGCAAATACATAGCGTTTCCAATAATGTTTAAAAAACCAATCTAACTTCTTAAAAACCTGAAACATTCAATCACCTACTCTGTCTTAAAATCCTATACTGTTGTTAAAATTATAGGCTATTTTCTAGAATATTGTTTTTTTACACAAAATACGTAAACTGCGACATGACGAAAAATTATGTTTGGTGACCTTCTACCGCTGCGGATATACACTACGCTTTCCGTGTATTTCCTTCGCTGGTGTTGCGTTTACGGTCCATAGGTGGAATAAAAATTGTTATAGAAGACCGCATTATACCACATCACTAGTCCGGGTGAGCGGAGGGTGGTGATTCCTGCGGGAACAGCACGAGTCCGAAGACCCCGCAGAGTGTTTTTCTCGAGGAGGCTGAGGCCATGCCCGCGGAAAACATCCGCCCGTAGCGATCCCGGACGACGATCAAGAATTAGATTTAACAATTAAATCATTTACGTCGCATTTTACTGAAACTTCGAGGTTAAAAGCAACAAAATCTACGAAAAGAGCCAAATATATAGTTTAATTATTTCATTATCGTAACCCCTCAATTCAATTTTCAAAATTTTCCCAACAAAAAAGCATACGCCTCTGACGTATGCTTCCGTAACTTTAGGGATAATCCCCTAAAAATCACAAAAGGGTCACAGACATATGTGACCCTGAAAATACAAGAATAAGAAATTATGTATTGCTAAAATACATTTCTATTACCTTTGAAGGTCACACAAAATATGAAATTGGGTTTGGCTGCTAACTGAATTCTTTTTTCCATTGTCATGACCTCCTTTCAATTCGATTCCCAATAATTATAGTATTGAGAAAATTTAAAGTCAACATATTTTTAAATTTTTTTTAATTTATCTTCAACATATTACTTTTTTATCCGAAAATAACAATGTAATGGTACAATAGAATTACGGGACTTATACTAAGTTAGGCCTATATCATCATAGGGGGAATTAATATGTTCGGCAAAAACAATAAACAAAATAGTTTACAGGAACAATTAAACCAAGCAATTGAAAAAATTAAACAATTAGAAAAAGAAAAGGCATCCATTAAACAGGAAAATAGAGTATTCTTAGATCAGTTCGAAGAGAATTTATTACATACAATTGAACAACATGAGCACGTTAACTCTCAACATCATGATATGGAAAACCTCATTGTACAAATTAAACAGCATTTTGAAGAAATTCAATCACTTGGCGAGGAATCTAGCGAGCATTCCAATCGCTTAGTTGAAAAAGGTAACGGATTAGTTGATTCATCCGATTTATTAGCTAAGCAATCAGCAGAATATCAAGAAATAGTAGAAAAAAATAAACAATTGATGGATAGTCTTGAAACGCAAATGACAAAAACTGCTGGAAGCATGCAAGAGCTTGGTGAACATTCCAATACAATCAAAGAAATTGTACAGGTAATCAGTGAAATTGCAAACCAAACAAATCTATTAGCATTAAATGCATCAATCGAAGCGGCTCGTGCAGGGGAACATGGAAAAGGTTTTGCTGTTGTGGCTGCAGAGGTTCGTAAACTTGCAGAAAATACAGCAGAGAGCACACACCATATTGACGAGGTAACAACAACTATTCAACAAAAAATACAGGAAGCAGAGCAAGATACATATGAGAACCAAAAAACATTACAATCTTCAACAGAAATCAACAATAAAACTGTAAATATGTTAATCGAAATGGCATCCATTGTCCAAACAGTAAAATCAAACACGCAGGATGTCTTAGAAAATATTAATAGTCAAAATGAACTTACTGTGGAGATGGTAAACTATATTGATAAAACGAATGAATCATTTGATATGATCAAACAAGCAATCATGCAGCACATTGATGATGCAACCATCGTGGACAAGCAATTAGCTTCTGGTGTGGAAGGAATACAAGAATTGGCTAAAAAATAACAAGTACGACAAAAAGAGAATCGCTAAAAAAGTGATTCTCTTTTATTTAGGCTCTTTTTGCATAGTTTGTCCTATTCATAGAAAATGTGACATAAAAATTATGCTTGGACTATCGTTCCAAAAATACAATGATATTGTGCTTTATAATCACATCTAGATATTTATGTCACTTGAATCACAGTGACTATTTAATTTTGGCGTTGGTTATCTTCGCTGTGGGTAGTCGACTCTTGCAGGAGGAAAGGCATCGGTGAGACTCCGGAGTTCGTTAGCACGAGGAGTCTCACCAGCCGCCTGCGGAAAGCGACTGCCCGGAGCGGAAACCACGTCCTGTTACGTCGCTTTTTTGTCAACTATTAGATTAAGATGCATCAAGTGAAAAAGCAACAATCTTCTTGAAATCAGCCTTTATTTATCTTGCTGTCTGTGTTTGTATTGTATCATTTGATCTGGTATTACCTTTACTTAATCCTAATTCTACCATTCTAAATACTTTCTCAAATGGTATTTGTGTTGCTTCAGATATTTGTTCGATTGAAACATGAGGGTGTTTCAAAATATAATTTCTTACTCTGTCGCTTTCCATTAGGCATGTAGTACACATCATAAACGGGCTAGCTTCCATTGGTTTAGCACATAATCGACAATTTCTAACAATATATCCCATTTGATCACCTCTTATGCCTTTATTGCTTCCATATTACACCATTATTAAGAAAGAAACAATATAATGTAGAAATATTTCGAAAAATAGTGCTATATGTTCAGTATGAGACAAAAGATGTGGTTTTCACTATCAACCAATAATCTATAAAGTATAGTTAAGAAAACAACGCCATAACCATGCATAAAAGAATAAATAGTAAGAGACTGACACGCAAAACTGTCAGTCTCTTACTCTAACTAAGCTTTCCTTGTTCTACTACGATAAACAACATAGTTTCTCCGCATATAACGTAACGGTAAACTAAATACGTGAACTAAACGAGTAAATGGCCAAACTACTGCAATTCCATAAAAAGCTGTTATATGAAATTTAAACCAAACTGGAACTCCTGTCATTAGTTCCGGCTGTACTTGAAACACAAAAAGACCTCTTAGCCATGGAGCAATGGTGGTTCGATAATCAAATTCATGTGCATCTATGTTGGCAAATGTAGCAGATAATCCAGAACCTATAACAATTAACAGAAAAAAGAGTACAGCCCAATCACCTTTTGATGAAGTAGCTTTTACTCGTTTTACCGTTAGTCTACGATAATAGAGTAATATTAATCCTACAAAGGCAGCAATACCTGCCGGGATACCGAACACAAGTGCAACAGTATGGTACGTATGCTGTGATATACCTAACGAGTTATATAGTTCAACAGGAACAATTAATCCAAGAAAATGGCCACCAAACACGATTAATATTCCCCAATGAAATAACTGAGAGCCGATGCGAATACTTTTCTTGTCTAAAAATTCGCTTGACTTCGTACTCCAACCAAACTGATCACGTTGATATCGATAAATGTGTCCTCCGATAAAGATTGTAAGGACAATATAGGGGAAGATTCCCCACAATAATAAATCAATCAGGTTCATTGTGTTTCGCCTCCCTCAGCAATTTCAACAAGTCCACAGTTTCTCATTACTGCTAATAATGCCTCTAACAAATATACATAATCACTATCTGCCTTTTGCAATTGGTTCCTAATCTCATCAATGTTCTTTGTATACATGCCTAAAAGCTCACTGCTTGTTGGAACAGAAACAAGAGCACAAAATTCGAGCATTAAAGGTAAATAATCTGGAAGCTCTTTCTCTGAAACATGAAAACCATTCGATTCATAATATTTCTTAAGCTTTAATAACTCCAATCCACGTTCACGTTGTTCACCTAATTTCAAATACGTAACATATAAATTAGTGATTTTACCAAAATCGAAATACTCGATATATTGATCAATCCATTCTTCATAAGATAGGCACCCTACCTGTTTAATAAACGATTGGATATTCTCTCTAACAGCTGCATCTTTTAATTCGTTAATCGTATCTTTAATTTCCAGTAATGCATTCACTTTTTCTTGATCCGGATATTGTAGTAAAAACGCGATAAGTTGGTAACTCGTTGATATTTCTTGTTCATTCATAACTATCATCCTTTCAATTAGGACTACTATTTAAGCTAATACCCCACAGCTCCCTGGTCCACCAGCAAAGTCTAAACCGCATGCACCTTGCTCACTATAAGCATCCACAGCAACCTCTTTATGGCTTTTCGGTATTACAAAACGATCACTGTATTTAGCTATAGCAAGTAAACGGAACATTGTTTCAATTGCTTGTTCGTTTAACCCTAATTGATGAATAAGGTCAATATTAAAGCGATTACCAGTTTGTTTTGCACGCATATAGTTTCGCATTACTGCCATTTTCTTCAATACAGTACGAATCTGCTCTGTGTCACCGGCAGTAAGTAAGTTAGCCAAGTACTCAATTGGTATTCGCATTTGATCAATCGCTGGGAAAATATCCTCTGTATCTGCTGTACTTCCTTTTCCCTCAATTACGTTCATAATTGGACTCAATGGTGGAATATACCAAACCATTGGCATCGTACGATATTCTGGGTGTAGTGGTAGCGCAATTTCCCAATCGATAATCATTTTATAAATTGGTGATTGTTGTGCTGCCTCAATCCAGTCTGCAGGAATACCTTGTTGTTTAGCTTCCTTAATAATTTCTGGATCATGTGGATCTAAGAAAATACCAAGCTGTGCTTTGTATAAATCGCGATCATTTTCTACTGATGCTGCCTCTTTTACACGATCTGCATCATAAAGCATGACACCAATATAGCGAATTCGGCCGACACATGTTTCAGAACAAATTGTTGGCTGTCCATTTTCAATACGTGGATAGCACAATGTACATTTTTCTGCTTTATTTGTTTTCCAGTTAAAATATACTTTTTTGTACGGACATGATGTCACACAATGACGCCAGCCACGGCATGCGTTTTGGTCGACTAACACAATACCATCCTCATCACGCTTATACATCGCACCTGATGGACATGATGACACACATGATGGGTTTATACAGTGTTCACAAATCCGTGGGAGATACATCATAAACACTTCTTCAAATTCGGTTTTTATCGATTCTTCCATTTGAACAACGTTTGGATCCCGTAGTCCTGTAATATGGCCCCCTGCAAGGTCGTCATCCCAGTTTGGTCCCCATTCTATATCCATGAATTCATTTGTAATTGTAGATTTAGCACGAGCAACTGGTTGATGCTTCTTCTCTGGACTATTTGTTAATGTTTCATAATCATATGTCCATGGTTCATAATAATCTTCTAATGTTGGTTGGTATGGATTATAAAATAAGTTTAATAGGCGATTAGCTTTACTACCAGATTTCAAGCGTAGTTCACCGTTTTCCACTTCCCATCCACCACGGTATTTCTTTTGGTCTTCCCATTGTTTTGGATAACCAACACCTGGCCTTGTTTCAACATTGTTAAAATACATATATTCTGCACCTGGACGATTTGTCCAGGTGTTCTTACACGTCACACTACACGTATGACAACCAATACATTTATCTAAATTCATTACCATTCCAACTTGCGCCTTAATTTTCAAGCCAGTCGACCTCCCCTAATTTACGAATGATAACATTTAAGTCGCGTTGATTTCCTGTTGTTCCATAGTAATTAAAGCCATAGCTTAATTGCGCATACCCACCAATCATATGGGTTGGTTTCACATGAATTCGTGTTGGGCTATTATGTGTACCACCACGATTTTGTGTTAATTTTGTGCCTGGAACATGGATATGACGATCCTGTGCATGGTGCATAAACGCAACACTTCTAGGAATCCGATGTGATACAACTGCACGAGCCACAACAACACCATTTCGGTTAAAGCATTCAATCCATTCATTATCTTCTACGTCGATTTCGGCTGCGTCATCTTTATTAAGCCAAATGGTCGGTCCACCTCTAAACAATGTCAACATTGGTTGTGAATCAAAATACATGCTGTGTATTGACCATTTATTGTGTGGTGTCAAATAGTTTAATACGATCTCTTTTCCTTCTACTTTTGGACGATCTGCTTTAAACGGTGTATGATCTAAAATCGGTTTAAATGTTGCCATGGATTCACCAAATTCATGCATCATTTCATGGTCAAGGAAATAGGATTGTCGGCCTGTTATCGTACGGAAAGGAATCATCCGTTCAATATTGGTTGTAAATGGTGAGTATCTTCTTCCACCTTTTTCTGACCCACTAAAAGCAGGTGATGTAATAACCGTTTTTGGCTGTGCTGTTATTTGATCAAATGTAAAGCATTCTTCTTCCCGCTCTTCCGCTAAATCGGTAAGCTTTAAATTTGTTTTTTCCTCCAATGCCTTCCATGCTTTTACCGCAACTTTTCCATTTGTAGTAGAAGAAAGCATTAATACTGCTTCACATGCGTCACGCGCTGAGGTAATATCAGGGCAACCATCTGCAACACTTTCATTCTGAACCGTGCCAATTGTATGTTTTACTTTTTCATATTCCTCTTTCATTTCCCAATTAATACCTTTTGTCCCATATGGTTTCGAACCAATATTAGGTCCAAGCGCAGTTAATTTACTGTAAATTTCTTTGTAATCATATTCAACTACATGAATTTGAGGCATTGTTCTTCCTGGAATCGGCTCACATTCCCCTTTAGACCAGTCTTTAATTTCACCAAACGGCTGTGCCATTTCTTGTGGTGTATCATGTAATAATGGCGTTGCAACAACCTCTTTTACTGGCTCCATCTTTAATTCTTTTGCCAAATTGGATATGCCTTTTGCAAGTTCTTTAAAAATATCCCAGTCCGACTTCGATTCCCATGGTGATGCGATTGCCGGGTTAAATGGATGAACAAATGGGTGCATGTCTGTACTTGATAAATCATGTTTTTCATACCATGTAGCAGCAGGCAAGATAACATCTGAGTATAATGCAGTACCAGCCATTCGAAAATCTAAGTTAATTAACAAGTCAAGCTTTCCTTCTGGTGTCTCATCACGCCATGTGATTTCTTCTGGACGTAGACTATCTTCATCAGTGTTCAACAATCCATGTGTTGTACCGAGTAAATGTTTCAAGAAATATTCATGTCCTTTACCAGAACTGGAAATTAAGTTTGCACGCCATACAAATAAATTACGTGGAAAACTTTCTGGTGCATCCGGATCTTCTATTGCGAATTTTAGCTTCCTTTCCTTTAATTGCTTTGCAACATAGTTTCCAATTTCCTCTGTAGTCTCACAACCATTTGCTATCGCTTCTTTATAAACATCTATTCCGTTCCGGTCAAATGTTGGATACGCTGGTAGCCAACCTAGTCTCGCTGCAAGTACATTGTAGTCGCCATAATGCTCATAGCGAGGTTTATCAACAGTTGCCGCTGTTAAGCTACTTACTGGTATCTCTTCATACCGCCATTGTCCTGTTGCGAAGTAGAAGAATGATGTTCCATTCATTAATTTTGCAGGACCATGCCAGTCCTTCGCGGTTGCAACATTCGTCCAACCTTCAGTTGGGCGTAACTTTTCTTGGCCAACATAATGTGCCCAACCACCACCATTAACACCTTGAGCTCCAACCATAATAACAAGATTTACAACTGCGCGATAAATCGTATCAGAGTTGTACCAATGGTTAATACCTGCACCAACGATGATCATAGAACGTCCATTTGTATCAACAGCGTTTTGTGCAAATTCACGAGCGATTTTAGTAACCAATTCGCGTTTAACACCAGTAATTTTCTCTTGCCATGCTGGTGTAAATGGTGTGTCATCATCATATGATTTCGCTGATTCTCCACCGATTCCACGATCAATTCCATAGTTTGCTAGCATCAAATCATATACTGTAGCCACGTACGTCTTTTCACCATCAATAGCTACTTCCTTTACTGGAACCGCACGATGAAGGATGTTACGTGTTTCGGCATCGAAATATGGCATATTAACTGTCGCAATTTCATCCTCTTGCCCTAGAAAACTTATTGTTGGGTCAATCGCTTCTTCAGTAAATTCATCAACTAAATGTAAGTTCCATTTACCTTTGTCATCCCAACGCGATCCCATTGTACCTTGTGGGATGGCAAAAGTGTTGGTAGCTTTATTAAACATTGACGGTTTCCATTCACTATTTTCTGATTCAATTCCTAAGTCTTTCGCATGTAAAAAACGATCAGCTACATAATGCCCTTTTCCTTTTTTCAACCGAACGACAAATGGAAAGTCTGTATATTGTTTTGCATAAGATTCGAAATAAGGCTGCATATTTTGATGATAAAATTCATTTAAAATAACATGCCCCATTGCCATTGCTACCGCACCATCAGTACCTTGTTTTACACTCATCCAATCATCGGCAAACTTGGTTGATTCTGCATAGTCAGGACTTACAGAAACAACCTTCGTACCTTTGTAACGTGCCTCAACCAGGAAGTGTGCATCTGGTGTCCGTGTCAGCGGAACGTTTGAGCCCCATGTCATAATATAACTAGAATTAAACCAATCTGAACTTTCGGGTACATCAGTTTGATCACCCCAGATTTGTGGTGAAGCTGGTGGTAAATCTGCATACCAATCGTAAAAGCTTAACATTGGTCCACCCATTAAGGACATGAAGCGACTACCTGCTGCATGACTGATCATTGACATAGCTGGAATTGGAGAAAAACCAACATTTCGATCTGGACCATATTTTTTAATCGTATAAAGGCTGGATGCTGCAACTAGTTTCGTAACTTCATCCCACTCTGCACGAATGAGTCCACCCTTACCTCTAGCACGCTTATATAAATTTGCTTTCTCTGAATCTTCAATAATACTTGCCCAAGCTTCTAGAGCATTACTGTGATTTTCTAATGCCTCTCTCCAAAGCAATAATAGTTTCTTGCGGATATATGGATATTTCACACGTAACGGACTATAAATATACCAGGAAAAGCTTGCTCCACGTGGACATCCACGAGGTTCAAATTCCGGCATATCCGGGCCCGTTGTAGGATAATCAAGCTGTTGCCCTTCCCAGGTAACAATTCCGTCTTTTACATAAATATTCCAGCTGCATGAACCCGTACAGTTTACACCATGAGTACTTCTGATTACTTTGTCATGCTGCCATCTTCTTCTATATACATTTTCCCACTCTCTATTTCCTTCTAGTAACTGACTGTGATTGTCAGAATATGTCTCTTTCGGTTTCATATACGTTAGTCTCTTCCATAATGGAGAATGTTTCTTTTTCACAGGGATTCCCTCCAAGTTCAAGTTATTGGATCAACTTCTCTATGGTTTTATTAAAACAGAGAATCTGATTTTTAACTGTGAAAAATATCACACTTTCAGATGGTTTCATCAAATAGACACTTTTCAACCATCAAACGTGATAATTATCACGTTAATACTACATTAACGTGCAAAATCAACATTGCTGACTAACATAGAGATTAATAAATGTGTCAGAAATGGTATAATTTACTTTGTTATTTCTCGATGAGTGTATAATTGTGATTTTTTTCACAGAACTTAATGAAAATCCATGCTATTTTTATCATAAGAAATTAACATAAGTGTATTTGATAGGATGTGGTAGTAATGTTATTGAAAGGACCTTATAAAAAAATTGAACCTGCATCAGGTGCAATTATTATGGCTAACGGAATTTTCTTAATTGGAGCGATAGATGCTTTTCCTATTCTCGATATCCAATTAGGGAGATATTTAGCTTTTATCTTACTTATTATGTGGATTGTTATCTATAAATCGCTATCTGTTCAGTTTTTGCATCGTGATTTTTTAATTCTATTTATCCAGCACCCTGTCAATTCATTTGTAATTGGTACTTGGATTGCTGGTGTTTCTGTTTTGTGTAATGTATTTATCAAATATTTTCCAGATATTTTGTTGATAACACAAGCAATTGGAATACTGAACACGTTTTTATGGCTTTTCTTTTTGATGAATTGTTTTTATAACTTCAAACAACTTTTATTTGATCATCAAGATTATCCAGTACATGGAGCTATATTATTGTCAACAGTTGGAACACAGTCGATTATTATACTACTAAATAATGTATTTTTTAGATTTCCAACATATTTTTCTGAAGCGATAATTATTTTAGGATTCATATTTTACTTGGCAGGGATGATTTTAATAGGAAACCGTTATTTAAAACAAAAGAATTGGACAATAGCTGATGATTGGTCCAATACAAATTGTATTATTCATGGTGCATTATCGATCACTGGGCTAGCAATTGTTACGACCAATACGTTTACACCAGAATTTGTGACAGTTTTTTGGTTAATTGTATTTGCATTATTAATTATCGTGGAAGTTATTGAGGTTATACGGGCAATAAAACGGATTCAATTATACGGTTGGAACAAGGGTATTTTTACTTATCAAATAACACAATGGTCACGAAACTTTACCTTTGGCATGTTCTACACGTTTTCTTTAGTGATGCATTTAAATCCGTTTTATCCAATACAAGATAGTCTCTATCGTTTTCAGGAAGGGTTCATGAAATTTTGGGCCTGGATAGTACTAGCAGCACTGATCGTGCAAATTGCTATTTCTGTAAAATCGCGTATTGAAACATCCTCTGTAGCGAGAAAAAGTCAGGTACGATAATCAGATGTTTATATGAACACTTTACTACCATATATTTTATTGTGGTAGTTTTTTTGTTGCAATTATATTTTATGCGATTTTTCACATACTAATATACAGCGATTGTTTCAGCAGGAGGTATACATATGAAAAGAACTCGTCGCCGTAAAACACATAATAATGATTCTATATTTCCAATGACAGTTGATGAACTAAAAAAACTTATTACTGGTAAATTTGAAAATAACCATGACTTTGAGTTTTCTATTTATGAACATCACGGTAAAAAAATTGCCGTCTTTTTTATATCCTATCAAGTTAAAACTGATAAAGTTGAAGATTTTTTATTAAAACCTCTGCTGAGTAAACAGGGAGAATGGACAAGCAAATCTATCCTTAATGAAGTCCCTTTAGATACCGGTTCAACAACCGAAACACTAGAAACTATTTTAGAAAAATTACTTATCGGCGAAGTTTTTGTATATGTTGAAAATGATGTTGAGATTGTATCTTATGTTTTATTGAAAAAAGAACATCGCCAACTTTCCAAACCAGAGAACGAAACAGTCGTACTCGGACCACAAGTAGCCTTTACCGAATCACTGATTACCAATCTGAATATCATACGTTGGAGTATCCGATCAACAGATCTCGTGCTAGAAAAACTCATGGTTGGTAAAAGGTCGCCTCGTGAAGTTCGGATAGTTTATATGAAATCGATAGCAAACGAAACAGATGTAAATACTATGCGCCAAAGAATAAAGGATTTGGAGATTGATCAATTGGAAGATAGCACAACGCTAATGCAATATATTGAGGATTCATCAACTACCATTTTCCCTCAATTCTATTCAACAGAGCTGCCAGATCGCGTGGCTTATACAGTAAGTCAAGGGAGAATTGCTGTATTAGTAGAAAATAGTCCGACAGCAATTTTAGCACCATCGACATTATTTAGCTTCTTTGAATCAACTGAGGATCTGTATATGCGGTGGAATGTTGGATCATTTTTAAGAATTCTTCGTTTTATCGCTATGTTTATTTCGGTAGTATTAACTCCACTTTATGTTGCAGCTGTAACCTATCATTACGAGCTCATTCCTTTAAGGGAGCTTATTACACTCGGTCAATCAAGGGCTGTAGTTCCATTTCCACCAATAATTGAAGCGATAATTCTTGAGTTCTTAATTGAACTATTACGTGAAGCTGGTGCAAGACTACCGACGAAGGTTGGACAGACAATTGGTATTGTTGGTGGTGTTATTATTGGGCAAGCCGTGGTGCAGGCAGGGTTAACAAGTAGCATCCTTATTATCGTAGTTGCTCTTAGTGCGTTGTCTTCTTTTACCGCACCAAGTTATTTAATGGGGACAACGATTCGAGTCATCCGATATCCAATGATTTTACTTGCAGGAATGCTTGGAATTATCGGGATTATGTTTGGATTGTGCTTCTTACTTATTCATTTGTTAAAGATGACTTCTTTAGGTCGCCCATATTTATCTCCTATTTATCCATTTCGTTGGGTTGATCTTAATAAAGTCCTTTTTCGATTACCAGCTAACTATCAGTACAAACGCTTCTTCTCTTTTAGACCAAAGGATTTACTTCGTTATAATAAAAGTGAGGCTGTAAAAAAGCAAGATATAGATGAGTAGGTGGGATAGATGGATGTAAACGTTAAATTAAAGGAAAATCTACAGATTCGGGCGTTCTACTTGTTTTTCATAATTGTAACAATTCAAGTTGGCGTTGGAATAATGGGTGCTCCTATGTATATTTTTGTTGAGGCACGACAGGATTCTTGGGTATCCATTATTATCGCGCTTCTATATATATTAATGGTTTTATTTGTCATGCTTCTTATATTAAACAGCTATGAAAATGCAGACATTTTTGGGATTCAAGTTGATATTTTTGGAAAATGGATTGGAAAAATACTCGGAACCATCTACATTGTCTATTTTATATTCACATTTTTTTCTGTCCTAGTTACCTATATTGAAGTAATTCAGATCTTTATTTTTCCAAAAATAAGCCCTTTTTTTCTAGGTATATTACTCTTATTACTGGTTATATACAGTATTGTGGGCGGTATTCGAGTCATTGTTGGCGTATCGTTTACTTTCTTTGTACTGTCCCATTGGCTGTTATTTTTATTATATGAACCCGCTTTAAGAATGGATTTAACCCATTTTCAACCTGTATTTGATGCTTCCATAATCGAATTGTTAAATGGCGCTAAAGCAACGTCATATACATTTATGGGATTTGAAATACTTTTCATCATTTATCCATATATACAAAATAAAAAACAGGCTAAATTCCCTGTTTATTTTGGGGTATTTTGGTCTGCAATGATTGTATTTATTGCCACAGTCGTAGCAATTGGCTATTTCAGCCCTCAACAGTTAGAACAATTAGAATGGTCTGTTTTATCATTGTTTAAAATAGTAACGTTTCCTTTTATTGAACGGTTTGATTATGTTGTTATTGCTGAATGGATGATGGTCGCACTTCCAACCCTAATCTTATTAATGTGGGGCATTACTCGTGGCGTGAAACGTGTATATAATATCCGACAAAAAACAACCCTTTATATTGTATCTGTACTATTTTTGTTTGGTTGCAGTTTCATCACTTATCACCATGTAATAATTAATTTAATTAGCAATGTGGCAGATGTAGGGTTTTGGCTTGTATACGTTTATCCATTTTTCCTTCTACCCATTATATACGTAAAAAAGAAATGGCGACAGAAACAAAAAGAAAGTGGGAAGAAATCATGATAAAGCGAATTATAATTATACTGTTCCTCGTGTTCTCCCTTTCTGGATGTGTACAATCCAAAACGATTGAAAGACTTGGCATCATAAATACACGTGGTGTTGATCTTCGTGATGACAATGAAATAGAAGCTACCATGGTAATTTACAAATTTGATTTGGAAACGAAAAACATTAGTGAAATAATAACTGGCACGGGACACACTGTGAAGGATGCTCGTGAGAATGCAAATTTGAAAACAGGCATACAACTAGCCTCTGGCCAAATTAATTTGGAATTATATGGAGTAGAAGTTGCTGAACAGGGGTTAATGCGCCAAATAGATACATTAGTCCGTGATGCAAGGGTTTCGGATACTATGCTACTCGCAGTAGGAAATCCGACAGCAAGTGAAATAATTAATACGTCAGAGAAAAACGTAGGAACAAATGTAGGTCAATATTTACACGATATCATTCAGCAAAACATAAAAACGGATGTTCTCTCACGTGTAACATTACAGGATTTTATGCATATGTATTATGATGCGGGACATGATCCATTCCTACCTACCATCACAATCACGGAACAAAAGCCGACTATAACGGCACTAGCATTATTTAAGAATGATAAACTTGTCGGTCAAATTCCGATTGAAAAGGCATATCAAATTGCTATATTTAATAAAAAAATCAAATCAGTAGCACTAGAGTTTCCCATTCCAACTAAGCCATTTGAAAAGTATATGAAAAAAGATGACTATAATGATATTGACAGTGATACTTTTTATGCATTATTTACAGCACTTAAGGGCACTAGCAAAACAAAAATGACAGATGTCAAAAACCTACACTATCAAACAGATATAACATTAAAATTAAGTTTACATGAATTAACGAAAGAAATTAATGTTAAAGGACCTGAAGTAATAAAACTTCTTGAAAAGCAGGTTGAAAAAGAAATCACACATCAATATGAAGAACTTTTGACCAAATTAAAAAAACTTAATTCAGACCCTTTTGGTTACGGAAGTATTTATCGAACTAACAAAGCAGACGGTAAGCTAAAGAAATCCGAGTGGCATGACAAATTTCCTGACATAGAGGTCGACTTTAATGTAAATGTAAAGATAATTCGACATGGAACCATTCCATAAGATGACAGGTGGATGGGAAATCAGTCCATGTACTGATTTCCTATCCTATTATCAAACCATTTATCATCAAAAACCAAAAAGGATCTCATTCTTTTTTTATCCGATATATTCAATACTCTCATTTACGTCGTCTGATACCAACCCAGACAATACATGCACACGTAAAATAAAGCCAATCAACTTTTCTTCTTCATTTACTACAGCTAAAGGAAATTTAGATTCTAACGTTTTGGCGATTAAGTCGTTCACATATTCATCTCGTTGAACAACCGAAATATCAGTACGCAATACATCTTCTAACGTTTTCTTTTCTTTAATACCAGTAATCGCGTCGTCTATCGTGACAATCCCTTTAACATGTCGCCCACGATCTACAACAAACACACTTGAAATATTGTTTTCTTCCATTTCTTTTACCGCTACATTTAATCCATCTTTCATGGAGACCAGTGCATTAGGCTTAATCATCACATGCTCTGCTTGGAATACTTTTGAACGATCAATATCCTTTATAAAATCAGATATATAATCGTTCGCTGGCTCTTCTATGATTTCTTCCGGTGTTCCAACTTGAACAACCTTTCCATCCTTCATTACCGCTACTCGATCACCAATTTTAAATGCTTCATTTACATCATGTGTAATAAAAATGATTGTTTTTTGTAAACGTTCTTGAATGTCTAGTAGCTCCAGCTGCATTTCACGACGGATTAGCGGGTCTAATGCACTAAATGGCTCATCCATTAATAAAATATCCGGATCGTTTGCAAGAGCTCTAGCTAATCCAACACGCTGTTGCATACCACCAGATAGTTGATCAGGATATTTTTCCTCATATCCCTTTAAACCAACAATCTCTATATTTTCACGGGCAATTTCTTGCCGTTTCTCTTTAGAAATATTACGTATTTCTAAACCATATTCAACATTCCCCAACACCGTACGATGATTAAACAAGCCAAAATGCTGAAATACCATAGCAATCTTTTTCTGTCTCACTTGTTTCAACTGACTACTATTATAGTTGACAATATCTTCTCCATCGATAAAAATCGATCCATGTGTTGGTTTATTTAATAGGTTAAAACAGCGAATCAAAGTAGATTTTCCACTTCCTGACAAC
This sequence comes from Virgibacillus ndiopensis, assembly GCF_900187325.1. Lineage (GTDB taxonomy): Bacteria > Bacillota > Bacilli > Bacillales > Amphibacillaceae > Virgibacillus_E > Virgibacillus_E ndiopensis. Next base: position 560,727 of record NZ_FZMZ01000004.1, read on the forward strand.
CCCATAATTACAAAGATTTCTCCTTGCTTTATTTCCATCGATGCATCATATACCCCAACAGTATGACCAGTCTTCTCCAAAATTTCGTTTTTCTCCATACCTTCCTTAATCATAGGAATAATAGAATACGGTTTAGCCCCAAAAATTTTAGATACATTCTCAAGCTTTATTTTAGTCGTCATTCACTTACCCTCCTATGCTTTTGGAGTTTATCGGCAATTCCGTTCGTAACGCGGTCAATAATAATCGCTAAAAATACGATACTTATACCAGCTTCAAATCCCAATGAAATATCAATCCTATTAATCGAAACCAGTACTTGTTCACCCAATCCCTGTGCGCCAACCATTGAAGCAATTACGACCATTGCAAGTGCCATCATTGTTGTTTGGTTAACACCAGCCATAATGGTAGGTAATGCCTGTGGTAATTGAATTTTACGAAGCATTTGCCATTTCGATGATCCAAATGATTGAGCAGATTCTATCACTTCTTTATCAACACCACGTATGGCTAGTTCGGTTAGTCGAATTACAGGTGGTAGTGCGTAAATTAGCGTAGCAGCTATCGCTGAGATGTTTCCTAATCCAAAGAAGAAAATAGCGGGAATTAGATATACGAAACTTGGCATTGTCTGCATAGCATCAAGAATTGGGCGCATTACAGTAGAAAATCCTTTACTAAATGCCATCCATACCCCAAGCGGAATCCCTATTAAGAGCGAAATAATCACCGCAGTAAGAACCACCGCTATTGTAGTCATCATATCCTCCCATAATCCAAACGTACCAATTAAAAATATGAAAATACTATATAAAACGCCTGAAAATATAGATTTAAAATACCAACCTAGTAAAAATATTACTAGAATGAATGACCACCAAGGCATCCAAACCAATGCTGTTTCAATACTGTTAATAATTTGTGAAGAAACAATATAAATAAAATCAAAAAATCCCTCTAATGATAAATCAAGAAAATCTACAAACTGTTCAACATAATCTCCTAATTTCGTCGTTATATCCGGAAAACTTCCCATAGGCAGACTGTTACTCGAAACAGCCCATTCACCTCACTTTATATATAATTAGAAAAGCAGCCAACCTAGGCGACCGGCTGCTTAATTTCTTACTCCATTGAGTCCTTTACTTTTTTAGCTACATCTTCTGGAACCCAACTAGTCCATATATCCTCATGTTTTTTCATCCACCATAAAGCTGCTTCAGCAGCTGAAGTATCCTCATTTTCGTCCATATATTTAAGTGCTTCTTCTGTTAACTTACTAGATGTTTCATAATTACTTAAGAAATCAACAACCTCTGGTGCTTGCTCAGGTAAATCTTTATGCACGGCTATCGTTACATCATTCGGTGGAAACGCAGTAGCTTTCGTTTCTTCATATACTTCTTTGTCATATTCCGGTTCCTCGAGTAATGTCAAATCATATTTTGCTGTTACTGCTGTTGGTGACCAATAATATCCTACCCATGCTTCACCAGCGTTAATTGCATCAGTTAATGATGCAACAATCGCAGCATCAGAACCTGGTTTAAAGTTTACAAACGTATCATTTAAACCATATGCCTCCATTTTTTGTGTAATTGCTTTTTCTACTGCCCAGCCACTTGGAGCATTAATTAAGCGACCTTTATCAGGTTCTGCTGGATCAGCAAATAGCTCAGGATATTTTTTTAGATCTTCAACTGTTTTTAAGTCTGGTGCCATTGGTTCAATCCCACGTTCCTCGTCACCTTCAATGACATACGTTGGTACATACAAGCCTTGAACATTATCATCAAAATTTACCGATACTTCTTTAATATCCCCTGCATCTATCGCTTCTGAATAGGCTTCTTTTATATTGTCTGTCCATGCTTCCATGTAGACATTAATATCCCCTTCACGCAGCCCTTGGAAGGTAGCTGGTGTTGAACCTTGTGTAACTTCTGTTTCAATACCATAACCCTCTTCTATAATTTTTTGGGCGATGCTATTGTGAACTCTAATACTATCCCAGCCAGCATCGGCAAAAGTAATTTTATCAATCTCTCCACTGGATTCGTCTGAACTACTGCATGCCGAAAGTACTATTAGAATAGCAACCGATAACAATATGAATAAATTCTTCATTTTATTTCCCCTTTTCTTCTTATATTTTACTTGCTTTAAAACAAAACACATTAAACTAAATATTACCAATAACACGAATAATGAAAAAATTAATCACGTATTCATATACTTTTATTACATTAAGTATTTAATTCAATATTATGTATATGAAAATACATTTCATAACTACCAATGAGGATCATATGTCCGTAAACTTAAACTAGAGGGGTTCAAAACGGAAGTTCGATGGTAATGATGTGTTATGAACAACATTTTTAATTATATCGGACCTGAATTTTTAATACAAACGGGCTAGCACACGAAAAAACAGGATTATTGTCGATTAACCATTGTCAGATTCACTTAAACATGTCTATTAGCAATATTGAAGCAAATACTCCATATAACTATCTAATGTCCATCGTATTTCTCTCTATACTCTCCTAGAATAATAACTATATACCCCAATTCTAAATGTATAAACCATAAAATTATCTATTTAAAGGGATGAAAATTTATTGCTAAATGAAATTGAAATTGGTATTATAGAATAGTTCATGAAGTGAACTATTCACTTTGTGAACCTTTTAATGAATATAGGAGGTGTATTTTTTGCAAATAGAATTAAAAGAGCTTATTAATCGTTATCAGGATGCGATGAACAGGATATATCGTAATGTAAATATTATTATGAAGGAAAAGATTCACTCCGATATCACAACAGATCAATTCTCTACGTTACAATACATTCAAAAACATGAACAGTGCACAAGTACGGAAATTGCAAATGAATTTGGTGTAGGTAAAAGTGCTGTTACAGCCCAAGTAAATAGATTACATGAAAAAGGATTAATCGAGAGAATACGAGATGGAAAAGATCGTAGAAATGTTTATTTACATGTTACAGACAAAGGAATTGAACTTGTTAATTACACAGAAAATGAGGTTTATGCTTCTATTGGCAAGAACTTAGCACATTTTGATGACGAGGAAATCCAAACATTTATAGATTCATTAGAAAAATTAGCACATGTTATGGACAATGAATAGAGGGGAGTAAATCATGAAACACATCATACGTTTCCGCTGGCTCATAGCTATTTTATGGGTAGCAGTTGCAGCATCATTATTTATTTTTGCACCGAACCTACAGGATTTAGTAGCAGAAAAAGGGCAAATAACCGTTCCTGAGGGCTATACATCACAGAAGGCACAAGCATTACTTGACGAAATATCATCAGATGAAAGTAAAAACACAACAAGTACTGTACTCGTTTTCCATGATGATGATGGACTCGATAATGCCGAAAAAGAGGAAGTCAAAGAAGCGATCGGCAAGTTAAAGGAAAATCAGGATAGCCTTGCTATTTCTGATATTTTAGCTTTTAGTGATGACCCTGCAATTGCAGATCAAACTGTTTCTGAAGATGGTAAGACCATTTTAGTTCCGTTTCAGTTATCATTGGAAAATCAAGCTATCGAAAAATCACGTGAAAAAATAACGGAAACTGTTGAGAATAGTAATGTAGAACATTACTTGACCGGGGAACAAATCATTCAACAAGATATACTTAAAAATTCAGAAGAAGGCTTGAAGAAAACAGAGCTAATCACAGTAGCGTTAATTCTCATTATTTTATTTGTTGTATTCAAATCGTTCGTCGCACCATTTATACCATTGTTAACGGTTGGGATCAGTTACCTTGCAGCTCAAGGTATCGTTTCTATTTTAGCAGACACTACTGACTTCCCGTTATCAACATTTACACAAATATTTATGGTGGCGGTCATGTTTGGTATAGGAACTGATTATTGTATTTTGTTAATTAGTAGATTTAAAGAAGAAATTACGAAGCATGATTCCATTAAAGACGCTGTCATTACAACATATAAATCCGGTGGTAAAACAATTTTCTTTGCTGGTTTAGCAGTATTAATTGGCTTTTCTACTATTGGATTGTCAACATTTTCACTTTACCAATCAGCTGTTGCTGTTGCTGTTGGTGTAGCTGTTGTTCTAATCGCTTTAGCAACTTTAGTACCATTTTTCTTAGTTGTTTTAGGTAAGAAGCTATTCTGGCCATTTGATAAAAATGTAGCACATAAAGAAAGCCGTTTATGGGGTACTGCAGGAAAATTCGCTTGGGGAAGACCCGTAATAGCATTGCTAATTGTTGCAACTATTACCCTACCATTTTTATTAACATACGATGGCAATAAATCGTATAATTCACTAGAAGAAATCGGTGATGAATACGGTTCGGTGAAAGGGTTTAATTGGATCGCAGATAGCTTTGGACCTGGGCAATCCATGCCTACTACAGTTGCTTTCGAAACTGATGAACCGATTGATACTGTCGAGGATTACCAAGCTATTGAAAGCATTTCACAAGAAATCGCACAAATGGAAGGCGTCAATCAAGTTCGAAGCGCGACACGTCCTGCTGGCGAAATAATTGAAGACTTTTTGGCAAATAAACAAACAAATAAATTAGCTGACGGAATTGGTCAAAGCACTGACGGTCTTCAAAAAATTCAAGAGGGCTTACAGGATGCTGCATCAGAGCTAGAAAAATCATCACCACAATTGGAAGAAGCTCAGAACGGTGTAGACCAACTAATGCAAGGTACACAAGACGCTAATAATGGCGTTGGTGAAATTAGTACAGCACTGAAACAAATCCAAGAAGGCATTGAGTCTGGGTCTAAAGGTGCTGGTGAAATAAAAGCCAACTTGCAGAAAATTAAAGATAACTTAGATAAGACGATTGCAGGAAATAAGAAATTGCTTGCCGGATATCAAGGAATTGCAGATGGTTTGAAAGGATTTGGTGGGCAATCTATTGATTCGCAAGGAATTGAGGATTTGAAAAGTGCAATGCAAGGTTCATTAGAGCAATTAGAAGGATTACAAGAATCCGAACCTAAACTCAATGAGAACCAGCAAACACAACTAGCCACAGCCATTAAATATACACAAAGAGCAATTGATGGGATTAATCAGTTGCAGGAGAAATTAAAAGATTTCCAAGATGCTCAAGCAGGACTTAAAACTGTTAACGAGCAATTTAGTAAACTCAATAAGGGCTTCAGTGAGTCTATCGCCGGCCAAGAACAGCTCTCTGCTGGTATTGGTGAATTAATTGCTGGTGTTGAGAATCTTCAATCGGGATTAAATCAAGCTGCTAATGGGCAAGGTCAAGTTGTTAACAACGTTCCTAGCCTACAAGAAGGCCTGTCACAAATTTACGGTGGGCAAAAAGAACTTAAAACTGCTTTTGCCGATATGCAGGATCAATTAGGTCAACTTTCAAGTGGACTTTCAGATAGCTCCAATGGATTAAAACAGATTAACGATGGGCTAACAGAAGTTCAAGGGTATCTCGGAGAATTTAACACTGATTCAAGTAATCCAGTTGTTGTAATTCCTGAACAGGCACTTGAAAATGAAGACTTTATGGAAGGAACTAAATCGTATCTTTCTGAAGATAAAACAATTACAAAATTTGAGGTCGTTTTAACGCACAACCCTTATTCAACCAAAGCGATTAATATGGTAGAAAAGATTAAAGACACAGTAAACGATGCTAAACAAGATACCGTGTTTGCGGATAGTGAACCTCAACTTGGCGGAATTAGTAGTACAAACAACGATTTACAAAATATTTCCGATGCCGATTATTCACGAACAGTATTTCTAATGATTGCCGGTATATTTATTATTTTGGTAATTCTATTAAGATCATTAGTAATGCCACTCTATTTAATCGGATCACTAATTTTGACTTATTTCACATCGATGGGTGTTGCAGAATTAATTTTTGTTCAAATATTTGGCTTTAACGGTCTAACCTGGGCAATACCATTTTTTGCCTTTGTCATGTTAATGGCACTAGGTATCGATTACAGCATTTTCTTAATGGATCGGTTTAACGAATATAAAGAAATCAACATTAAAGATGCATTATTACACTCGATGAAAAACATGGGAACTGTAATTATTTCCGCTGCAATTATACTCGGTGGAACATTTGGTGCTATGCTTCCATCCGGTGTGCAATCATTATTACAAATAGCAACCGTCGTACTAACAGGATTGTTTTTATATGCATTTGTAATGCTACCATTATTTGTTCCTGTCATGGTAAGAGTTTTGGGCAAAGCAAATTGGTGGCCATTTAAACGAAGTAAATAAACTTAGAATAAAAGAGGGAGATCAACCTAAAATGTTGATCTCCCTCTTTTTAATTTTAAAAATTTACGTAAGAGCCTTAATTTATTTATTTATTTGTTTCTTTAATAATTTCGATTACGCGTTCTTTTGCTTTTTCACTTTGATACTTTTTCATAGTATCGGTCATAATTGGAGCCTGATCTTTTAGTTGAAAAACTTCTTTGACTAAGCTTTCTTCCGTTAATGATTCCTCTTCCATTACGCGTGCATATCTTTTTTCCGCGAACGATTTCGCATTGATAATCTGGTCTCCCCTGCTTGCCTCTTTTGATAATGGTATAAGCAGCATTGGTTTTTGTAACGCTAAAAACTCAAATATTGCATTGGATCCAGCACGTGATAATACAAAATCAGTTACTGCAAAAATATCTTTTAATTCTTCATTTACATATTCAAATTGCTTGTAGCCCTCTCGATTGATCGTTGTGTCAATTTTACCGTTTCCACAAATATGTACAATCTGAAAGGCAGGCAACAATTCATTTAAACTAGCACGAACCGTTTCATTAATTTTTTCAGAACCACCACTTCCACCCATGATAAGTAACACAGGCTTTTCTCGGTTAAACCCACATAGCATGAGTCCTTGATCCCTATGACCTTGAAACAATTCATCACGAATCACTGCTCCAACATACTCTGCTTTTGCTTCCGGTAAAAATTGCATTGTTTCTGGAAATGTTGCAAGTACCTTTTTAGCAAATGGAATTGCTAGCTTGTTGGCAAGTCCCGGTGTGTAATCTGATTCATGGATTATTGCTGGAACACGACGCATTTTTGCTGCCATAATGACTGGTACAGACACAAAGCCACCTTTTGAAAATATAATGGAAGGCTTACGCTTACCGATAATACGCCAAGCTTGCATCGTTCCTTTTACTACTTTAAATGGATCTTTAATATTTTCTTTTGAAATATATCGACGAAGCTTCCCTGTTGAAATAGGATAATATGTTACATTATCTAATTGCTCGATTAATTTACGTTCAATTCCATTTTTTGATCCTATATAATCAACTTCCCATCCTTCTCTTTGAAATGCTGGAATTAAGGCTAAATTTACAATTACGTGGCCAGCAGTGCCACCACCAGTAAAAAGAATTCGTTTCTTTTTCATTAAATGGACTTCCTTTCTATCTAAATACCAAATAAAACGGTATAATTGCTTTTATACTTCTGAGAATGAAATCATCTTCTCTATCCTAATAAAAAAATATAAAAAAAGGAAGAGTAATATGTACGAAACATCAACATTAAAAGAAAAACTAAAGCTATTTTCCGTTATCTTAATTCCTATTTTAGTTACGCAAATCAGTATGTATTTAATGAATTTTTTCGACACAGTTATGTCTGGTCAAGCAGGGGCACAGGATCTTGCTGGAGTTGCAATTGGGTCAAGTCTTTGGGTTCCGATTTTTACAGGAATTAATGGAATTCTCCTCGCGATTACCCCTATTATTGCACAATTAACTGGTGCAAAGTCGAGTGAAGAAATACCAAAAAAGGTGCAACAGGGAATTTTTTTAGCTACCGCGCTCGCATTGTTAGTTGTAGTGATTGGTTCCCTCTTGCTTAACCCTATTTTACATGCAATGGACTTAGAAACAGAAGTAAGACACACTGCAAAATTTTATCTTATATGGCTCGTAACCGGAATCGTTCCATTATTTATTTTTAATACATTGCGGTGTTTTATCGATGCGCTTGGCCAAACGCGTATATCAATGGTAATCATTTTAACTTCCTTACCATTAAATATATTTTTCAACTATGTTTTTATCTTTGGAAAGTTTGGTATACCTGCCTTTGGAGGCGTGGGATCAGGTATTGCGACAGCGATTACGTATTGGTTAGTTTGCGGAATTGCTATAGGAGTTATTTACAAAATCCGTCCGTTTAAGGAATATCTAATTTTTTCAAATTGGGTAAGGCCATCCTTAAAAGCTTGGTGGGAACAATTGAAAATCGGTATTCCTATTGGCTTTGCAATTTTCTTTGAAACAAGTATTTTTTCTGCCGTAACATTATTGATGAGTGTGTATAGCACATATACGATTGCAGCCCATCAAGCAGCAATCAATTTTGCTTCCCTTTTATACATGATTCCCCTTAGTGTAGGAATGGCATTGACGATCGCAATCGGTTTTGAGGTTGGAGCAAAACGATTTGTTGATGCTAGGACTTACGGATACATTGGAATAAGTGGAGGATTGTTTATCGCTGCATTTTCAGGTCTTGTTTTATATGTGTTCAACGACACGGTCGCGGCAATGTATAACTCGAACCCTGAAGTAATTGAGTTAACCAAACATTTCATCTACTACGCGATATTCTTCCAACTGGCAGATGCATTCGGTGCACCAATTCAAGGAGCTCTACGTGGCTATAAAGATGTAAATATAACACTGATTATGGCACTTGTTTCTTATTGGGTTATTGGCTTACCTACTGGATGGTTACTTGCAAATTATACTGCACTGGAGCCCTTTGGATATTGGGTTGGGATTATTGTCGGATTAAGCTGCGGGGCAATAGCACTGTTGTATCGACTACTCTATTTGCAGAGGAAATATATGCGGATTAGAAAAGCAGCAAAAACTCACTAGTTACATGAATACTAGTGAGTTTTCTTTTGCTCTTTAGCTTTATTTAACTCGTACTTGTAAACAAATGGCTGTAAAATAAAGATACACGCGAGTACCCAAATAATCATCATTACCCAATTGAGAGTAAATGTATTGCGCAAAGCTATTAATGGAACAATACAAATTACCGTGAAGAGTACTTTAGAAAATCCCGAGGGTCGTAAATGTGCAGAACAATGCGGACAAACAACATGATTAAAATTACCCTGCTTCACCAAGAAAGCGAAAGAAATTTTCTTTTTACAATTGCCACACCGTTTTCTTAACATGAATCACACCTCATTTCTTCATGATAGCATAATTTTGGGTTAGAGGGGCAGATTTTTAGGCTTTCCTGCCTATGTTTCTGCTCTCCTGCCTATGTTTCCGCTCTCCTGCCGATGTTTCTGCTCTCCCGCCTATGTTTCCGCTCTCCTGCCGATGTTTCTGCTCTCCCGCCTAAACTATTCTCTATAACATCAAAAAACCGCCAATAAATAGGCGGTTTTTTGCTTTTCTATAAGAATATACCTGCAACAGTTGCAGACAAAATGGATGCTAATGTTGCACCAACAAGGAGTTTCATCCCAAATTTTGATACTGCTACAGCTTTTTTACTATCAATAGCTTGTACAGATCCAGCGATAATTCCAATCGATGAAAAGTTTGCAAAGCTTGTTAAGAAAACAGATACGATTCCGATTGTTTTCTCTGACATACTTCCAAGAATTTTTTGGAATTCAAGCATAGCAACGAATTCATTTGTAACAATTTTTGTACCCATAATTCCACCAGCTTTTATTACTTCTCCTGGAGAAATCCCCATTAATATACCGATTGGAGAAAGAATATAGCCTAAGATTTCTTGCAATGTGACACCGGCAAATATAAACTGAATTAGCCAGTTAACTAGATTTAATGAAGCAATAAACGCAACTAACATAGCAGCAACAATTAATGCTATTTTACCACCATCAAGTGCACCATTTCCCATCGCTTCAAAAATACTTTTATCCTGAGAAACATCTTTTATGTCAACTTGATCTTCCTCTTTTGGAACACGTACCGGTGCAATTACCGATGCAATCATTAATGCACTAAACATGTTTAATGGTAGTGCAACTAATACATATTCAGGCGGCAATATTTGAATATATGCACCAACAATTGATGCTGATACTGATCCCATTGCTGAGGCACTTACGATATATAAACGATTTTTATCTAAATGGTGAAACTGCGTTTTAATTGCAAGTAACGCTTCTGATTGTCCAAAAAAGATACTATTTACTGCATTAAATGATTCAACTTTTGGTAATCCTGTTATTTTTGATAAAAATCCACCAAAATACTTAATAATAACTGGTAAAATTTTTAAATATGTTAATACGGATAGTATTGTCGAGAAAAATATAATCAGCAGTAACACATCAAAGAAGAATACACTCCCACCTTCTGTACGTGCCACTCCGCCAACAATAAAATCTACACCATCTGATCCAAATTCAATTAACTTATTGAAACCAGCAGAAATACCATTAATAATTTTTTTCCCTATTTCTGTACTAAACATGAACCAAGTTACTAAAAACTGCCCAACCAACATAACAATAATGCCTTTATAATTTATGCTCTTTTTATCATTAGACATTAAAAATGCCAGTCCGAGGACAACAATGATTGCAACAAGTCCTAGAAGAATATCCACGGATGAAGCCTCCCTTTAATTTTCATTTGCTTTGTAAATGCTTACAATATTATTGATTCCACAAGTGATTTTACCAGGTTGTCTGACGTCATGCAAGTGGAAATTTTTCCTCGCTGCATTTAATGTTCCCTATTACACATTGTTTTAACATAGCAAATATAAAAAAGACCCCGGTATCAGTAACCAAGGTCATAAAACACTTTATATCTAGGGTGTTTTCTAGAAGATTGTTGCATTTTCAAATGGTGAAGTTTAGTCATAATACGACGTGATTTTGTGCTTTGCCAATGTTCCAGAAATATACTTCGCTTGTGTTATACTTTTTTAAATTTAATTTCACTTATGAGAAATAAAAAACATATATCTTCTTTCAAGCAGCCCGTATAAACGTAGACTCCTGGGGGATCCAGACGCCTCCGAAAAGCGGAGAGTATACGGGCTATGCTGGGCAGAAAGCAATAAACAGCACTTACGTTACATTTTCTATGAGTTCAACAAGCTACGCGAAAAGAGCTTAAATCTATTATTAATGTGCTGGGAAAAAGATCATTTGTAATACAAAAATGATACCAAATAAATATAATATCCAATGTACGTCTTTCCCCTTACCACTAACCAGTTTAAGTAACGGGTAAGTAATAAATCCAATCGAAATACCAGTTGCAATACTTGAAGTCAATGGCATCGTTAATATAATAGCAAACGCTGGAAAGGCTTCATCAAACGATTTCCAATCAATACGAGCTAATCCTTCCATCATAAAACAACCAACGATAATAAGAACAGGTGCTGTAATTGCAGATAGATTCGAAATCGCCTCGATAATTGGCGTAAAAAAGATTGAAAGTCCGAACAATACTGCAACAACTATTGAAGTCAATCCAGTTCTTCCCCCTGCAGCTACCCCAGAGGTCGACTCGACATATGCTGTTGATGGACTTGTCCCAAACATGGACCCGACTGTTGTTGCAGCAGCATCAGCCATTAATGCTGACTTTGCACGAGGTAATTTACCATTTTTCACAAATCCTGCTTGTTCCGAAACTCCAATCAATGTTCCGGTTGTATCAAAAATGGTAACAAGTAAAAATGCAAACACAACGGTGTAAAGACCATTGCTGAATACGCCAGCAATATCGAGATCAAAAAATACTGGTGTTGGTGGTGCGGAAACAAATCCATCAAACTGTAATTGACCAGTGAAAAAACCAATAACTCCTGTTATGATCATGCCAAGAAATAATGCCCCTTTGACGTTCCAGGTCATTAATACTAATGTAATGAACAATCCAGCTAGTGTTAGCAATGTTACTGGTGCATGTAAATCCCCAAACCCAACCATGTTTGCTTCATTAGGAATAACAATACCGGACATTTTTAATCCTAAAAATGCAATAAATAATCCTATACCAGAGGTTATTCCAAACTTCAATGAAGCTGGAATTGCTTCAATTAACGTTTCACGTAAAGTGGTTAGGCTTAACAAAATAAAAGCAATACCTGCAATAAATACTGTACCAAAAATTACCTGATAGGATAATCCTTGTGTTGCAACTACACTAGCAAAATAGGCGTTCATCCCCATACCTGGTGCAATCGCTATTGGATAGTTAGCGAAAAATGCCATATAAAGTGTACCAACTACTGCAGAAATGACGGTGGCCATAAACACCTGATCAAACGGAACTCCAGCCGAATGAAGGATAACGGGGTTAACTATAATAATATAAACCATCGTTAAAAATGTAGTAGTTCCTGCTAACAATTCAGTTCGGATATTTGTATTATTTTGTTTTAAATTAAATAACTTATTCATCTATGACACCTTACTTTCCGAATCTTATAATCAACATTTACTATAATATTCGCTTTTAGATAAAATTGCAATAGAAAATACTGCTTTAAAGTGATTTACAAATGAGATTTACTCGAAAAAGAAACCTCGCATTGACAGTATCCCATCAAAGCGAGGTTTCTATTAATTCCTACTTATATTATCCTTCTAACAATAAATCATATGGATCTTCTAGCAATTGTTTAATACGTACTAAGAATTGTACAGCTTCTTTTCCGTCAACAATACGATGATCATATGACAATGCCAAGTACATCATTGGGCGAACTTCAATTGAGTCATCAGGCATTACCATCGGACGTTTTTGAATGTTATGCATACCTAGAATACCAACTTGTGGAGCATTTAAAATTGGCGTAGAAAGCATAGAACCAAATGTTCCACCATTTGTAATTGTAAACGTACCACCTTGTAGGTCTTGCATTGTTAACTGTTTATCTTTTGCTTTTACACCAAGGTTACCAATTTCACGTTCAATGCCAGCAAAATCTAGACGATCCGCATCACGGACAACTGGAACTACTAATCCATCATCAGTTGAAACTGCAATACCGATATCATAGAATTTTTTCAATACTAGCTCGTTACCTTGAATTTCTGCATTAAGTAGTGGGAATTCTTTCAAGGCACCAACAACTGCTTTTGTAAAGAATGACATAAACCCAAGTTTTACATCATGCTTTTTTATAAAGTTTTCTTTACGTTGACTGCGGAGGTTCATAACTGCTGTCATATCAACTTCATTAAAAGTAGTTAGCATTGCTGCTTCATGCTGTACTTCAACAAGACGATTAGCAATTGTTTGACGGCGACGAGTCATTTTCACACGTTCAACTGGTTTGTCAAACTCCGTTTTCTCGGCCTTCTTAGGAGTTTCTTGTTTAGCAGGTTTTTCTGCTTTTTTATCACTTCCACCTTTAGACGCTGCTTCCACATCCTCAGGACGAATTCGACCTAATGGGTCACGTGGACTTACTGTACTTAAATCAATATTTAGTTCGCGAGCACGTTTTCTAGCTGCAGGTGATGCGATAACATCTTGTTTGTTATCTTCTTTAGCTTCTTGTTGTTTTTCTTCTTTTTTAGGTGCTTCTTTCTTCTCTTCTTTTGGAGCTTCTTTTTCTTCTGCTTTTGGCTCTTCCGTAACATCGCCACCAGCTTCACCGTTCTCATCTACTTTTGCAATGACGTCGCCTACTTCAACATCATCGCCTTCTTGTGCAACAATTTCCACAATAACACCAGCGTGGTCAGCATTAACTTCAACATTTACCTTATCAGTTTCAAGTTCTACTACTGGGGCACCTTTTTCGATTTTATCACCTTTTTTTACAAGCCACTCGGCGATTGTACCTTCTGTGATGGACTCTGCTAATTCTGGAATTTTAATTTCTTTCACTGGAATCTCCTCCTTTTGTCTGATTTATAGCTCCACGTATAATTTGATTTTGTTCTGTCTTATGCACATTTGGTTCTCCAACTGCTGGGGAAGAACGATCAGGCCGACCAATATATCTGAGCGTTTGACCCTCTCCTAATAAATCTCTTAAGTAATCATCAACGAAGTTCCATGCACCCATGTTTTTTGGCTCTTCTTGAACCCAAACAACTTCTTCTAAGTTAGGAAGTTCTTTTATAACTTTAGCTAATTCTTCTTTAGGGAATGGATAGATTTGTTCAAGACGCATTGCTCGTAACCAATCCAATTTCTCCTCGGATTTATCAATCGCTTCTTCAATATCTACCATTATCTTACCACTACCGATTAACAAACGTTTTGCATTCTTCTTACTAACTTTTAAGTTAGGCTGTGAACGTAACGCTTGAAAATTCCCTTCCGAAAACTCTTCTGCCGCTGAAGCAACACGCTGATTACGCAACAGACTTTTCGGTGTCATTAAAACTAGTGGCCTTGCTTCCTCACGACCACGCATTGCTGCTTGTCTACGGATTAAATGGAAGAATTGGGCTGATGACGTTACATTTGCCACAATCCAGTTATTTTCCGCTGCCAATTGTAAATAACGTTCTAAACGTGCACTTGAGTGCTCTGGTCCTTGGCCTTCGTAACCGTGTGGCAAAAGCATTACCATATTTGACTTTTCGCCCCACTTCGCACGAGCTGCTGCAATAAATTGGTCAAATATAACCTGTGCTGCATTTGCAAAGTCACCGAATTGCGCTTCCCAAATAACTAATGTATTGGGAGACTGTACACTATACCCGTATTCATATCCCAATACTCCCGCTTCAGAAAGTGGACTATTACGAACATCAAACGATGCTTTAGCGTCATCTAAACCATGCATTAAACAATAAGAGTCGTTTGTGTTCACATCATGTAATACTACATGACGATGTGCAAATGTTCCCCGTTCGGAATCCTGTCCAGTTAAACGAATAGGAATACCATCTTGTAATATAGAAGCATAGGTTAGTGCTTCACCTGCACCCCAATCAGCTTTATTACCTTCTTCTAAAACTTTTTCACGACGCTTTAGGATTTTCTCAAGTTTTTTAAAGCCGATAAATCCTTCTGGACGTTTTGTTAAGCCTTTATTTAAAGCTTTCAATTGTTCTAGAGGTACAGCTGTATCAAACTGGTCAAGACTATTCGTTAATGCTTTAGGCATACCCTTAGCCTCTGCTTCACCAGTATTATTTTCCTTCATACTATCGTAAATGCCACGTAAGTTTTCTTCAACTTGCTCTTTGATCTTATCAAAGTCAGTATTTTCGATTATGCCATTTTCCTTCAATACTTCTGCAAATACATTAGCTGCAGTAGGATGATTGTCTATATCCTGATAGAGTTGTGGTTGTGTTGTTCTTGGTTCATCCATTTCATTATGACCATAACGACGATACCCTACTAAATCAATAAGAAAATCTTTATGGAATGTTTGACGGTATTCATAAGCTAGTTTAATTGCAGAAACGCATGCCAATGGATCGTCTGCATTTACGTGAATAATTGGAATTTCAAAACCTTTTGCTAAGTCACTAGCATAACGAGTTGACCTACCATCCTCTTGGTTTGTTGTATAACCAACAAGGTTATTCGCAATTATATGAAGTGTTCCTCCGGTATTAAATCCTGGTAATCCACTTAAGTTTAACGTCTCAGCAACAACGCCTTCGCCAATAAACGCTGCATCACCATGAATTAAAACACCAAATGCTTTATTTAAATCCTGTTTTGGATAACCTTTATCTGAGCGGTCATCCTGTGCTGCTCGTGTAAATCCTTCTACAACTGGATTAACAAATTCTAAGTGAGATGGATTGTGTGCAAGCGTAATACGAGTTGATACTTCATCGCCTTCTCGAACATCTTTTGTTGCACCAAAGTGATATTTCACATCCCCAGTCCAACCGTAATTAATCCCTGTAGAACCTTCTGAAGGAATTAATTCCTTATCTGGTGAATGGTGAAATTCAGAAAATATTTTATCAAATGGTTTACCTAAAACGTGGGCTAACACACTTAGGCGGCCACGGTGGGCCATTCCCATCATAATATGTTCAATTTTGTCATTTGTCGCGTGCTTAACAATTTGGTCAAGCATTGGAACCATGGCTTCTAAGCCTTCAATAGAAAAACGCTTTTGCCCGACAAATGTTTTTTGTAAAAATCCTTCAAAACCTTCTACATGGGCAAGACGTTCCAATAGTTGTTTTTTTTCTTCATTTGAAAATGATAAGTAAAGTTTACCGGATTCAATTCGCTCTAATAACCATTTACGTTCATCATCATTATTAACATGATCATATTCAAACGTTATTGTTCCAGCATAATATTTTTTCAATTGTTGAATAACATCATATCCATTATCTACACCATTCGGAGCTTCCTCCCATAACCATGATGCAGGTATGTTCTTTAATTCTTCATCAGATAGTCCGTACGATTTCGGATCGACTAACCCCGACTTACGATTTTTATCGCGCCCAACTGGATAAATATCAGCTTCCAAGTGTCCATAACGACGAATAGCCTCAACAAGTTTCATCGCTGAGGTTAGTTTTTTAACATCGTTTATAGAAGTTGTGTTTACTGATGGTTGCACTGCACCGTTTGTCTGGTACATCCAGTCAGGGGCTCCATGTTCATCAAAAATATCTTTTAAAGATGAATCAATAGCTTCTGGATCCTCTTTGTACAAGTCATATTGTTCTTCAATATATCCCATGTTTGGACCATGAAATTTACTCCAGAATCTTATGCTCGATTCTTCATTCTGTGCCACGTCTTATACCCCCATTAGAAGTTAACTTTCTCCGTTTAGAACGGTTATTTTCAATCCAGTATCCATTATAGAACTGTCGAATGACTTCATCAACTAATATACCCTATTTTATGTGTATAAACAATAATGTGTATAGTCTTTTGAGATGAAAAATATCAAATAAGAAAAGTCAAAAAAATGGAAGCGTTTTTAACAATAAAATCGTATTTGTGACATTTTGGCAATTTATCGTACTAATAGTTCACATTCAGAAATTTTTTCGGTATAATGAGGACATAATAATAGAAAAGAACTTTTTACATATAGACACAAAAGCGGAGTGACTGTTTAGTACGATGTTGACTTAACGAGAGAAGTTAATCAGTCGCTAAAGCCGAACGTGGCTGTTTATGTTGTTCATTTACCTTAGCAATACATTTTTAAATTCATATGATTAAGGAGGCAACACATATGGGATTAGCATTATTAATGGGAGTAATTGTTGTATTTATCGTATCTATGTTTACATCAGGATATGAAGCAAAACCAGGTAAACCAACAAAACAATAATAACAAAAAAGCTGACTTACAAGAGTCAGCTTTTTTATGTCAATTTTGGAAATGATTGTTGTCGTAAGGCCTCATAAATTAGTATTGCAGCTGTATTTGATAAATTTAATGATCTAACCTTGTCATTCATATGAATCCGTAAACACTTGTCCTCTTTTCCAACTAATAATTCTTTTGGAATCCCGTTTGTTTCTCTTCCAAAAACAAAGAACAAATCTTCATCAGTATTACTATAATCATAATCCGTGTAATATTTTGTACCGAAGTTTTCAATGTAATAAAAATTTCCATTTGGGTATGTATCATATAATTCATCGATTGAATCATACTCACGAATATCTACATGCCTCCAATAATCAAGCCCTGCCCGGCGAACCATTTTATCATCAGTTGAAAATCCTAGTGGGTGAATTAAATGAAGTGTCGTATCGGTTGCCAAACAGGTTCGTGCAATATTTCCTGTGTTTGCCGGAATTTCTGGTTGAAATAAAACAACATGTAAACTCACTATTCATTCTCCTTACTATGTTAATACGAAATTCATTATACCACTACTCACCGATTCGAAAAAACTTATACTTAATATTTGGTGTATATGCGGTTGAATCTTCGTATGACCAATAACGATTCCTGCTGTTTGACGTATGCGCATTTACTAGTGGCATTCCATAAGCATCTTTGGCAACGACTATTGTATTATGATTCCACCGGCCATCCCCTTCAAAGTCATAACAAATAACATCACCTGGGATAAGATCACTGGCTTCTTGCATTTCTTTCCCTTTCAAACCTCTAGTAGAACCACTTAAATACCAGCGAAGTGAATGTGCTACCGCCCAGCTATAACTCCAATTGTCCTGTTGGTACCACCAACCACGCCCTCTGTTTGGTGCCCCCCACATTGGAGCACCCCCTGCACGAAGACATTGGGAAATATAATTTGTACAATCCACTTCAAATTTATGATAAGCTGGATTATAGCTATTCCACCAACGTTCAGCGTACCTTACTGCTGCTAAACGATCATAACTAAAGCGCGATTCTTGTATATCACGATAATCGTTTGAAGAAAATGTATCATTCTTTTTAATTTGATCAGGTTCTGGTTTTTTCAGTTGAAAATGTTCTATTATGTTTCCTTTTTCCAATCTAAATTGAAACGGCAGTACTTGTTCTTCTAGGTAAAATTGATCCTTCTGTTTCATTAATAGTGATAAATGGAGTAAATAGTGATACGTGGATTTATTATCATAGCGAAGTTCTTGAAATACATGTCCATTCCCCTTTATCCTACTAATCTCTATACCCCGCTCTTCGCATAGTGCGTTTTTTCTATCCCACCAATCGTTTTTATAACGATCCGATTGAAAAAAATCCAACCACAAATCTGTTAATTTTTTCATAAAAAATCCCCTCCATTAGAAGTATATGGAGAGAAGGATTGTCTCAATGTTTTCTAATTTCTAAAAATGTTACGCTATAAGCAAAAGTACACCCACTGCAAAGTTTGGTAATGCTATAGCACCTGAAATTAAAAGTAATTTTTGCCTTTTACTACGATCTTCTTTCGTTTCTGTATGGAAATTTGCTTGGATTTGATTTCCGCTAATAAAAGCGCCCCCGACAAGACCACCAATTGCGAAAAAAACGAGTCCAATTCCCATCGCGATAGAACCAAATAATTCTGTATTCTTTGTAAAATATCCTAAAACTAATAGTAATAAAGCAACACCAAACGCGACTGAAAATGTTTTTTTCATTTTGGAATCTCCTCTCATTCATTATTACGAAAGAACATTCCAAAAAGATTCACAACCTTATCTTTGTTCATGTCTCAACAAATATTCTTTTTTATCCAGTCCTCCGTTATAACCAACCATTTTACCATTTGTTCCAATAACACGATGACAGGGAACTACAATTGAAAAAGGATTTTTATTAACGGCCCCACCAACCGCACGGATTGCTTTTGGATTTCCAATCGTCACCGCAATATCCTTGTATGATTTGGTCTCGCCATATGGAATAGTATCATATAACGCCTGCCAAACCTTTTTCTGAAAAGGCGTTCCATAAAAAGTAAACTCAAAAGAAAATTCCCGGCAATCATTTTTAAAATAGGATTGCAGTTCCATTTTAACGAGTTCTACTTTTTCTGGCATATGTTTAAAAACAGGATTGGCAAAATGCCGTTCTGACCAATTATCCAATTGTGATTTTAAATTATCTATACTGCCATAATCAATCCTGACTATTTTCTCCCCATTACTAATAATCATCAATGGACCAACAGGCGAGTTCATTTCATCATAGTACAGCATTGTATTTTTCATATTTTCTACCTCTTTCCCAAAGCATTATGTGGCCGAAACCTTTTTTTGATTTTCCAATCCTTTTTCCAATTCAAATAACACTTGGGTATCCTGTTCTTTTTCCATTGCACCTTTTATCGCTTCAAAAGCTTTTTCAGTTCCAATCTTCCCTAGCGACCATGCAGCTGTTCCACGGATCACAGGACGTGGATCATTATTCATAATACCAATAAGATCCTCTACTGCCGTTTCATCCTTAAAATGGGCAAGAGCGATAATGGCATTTCGTTGAAGCGGCTTCTTCCCACGCCACGAACCTGCTATATGGCCAAAAGTATCTTTGAATTCACGATTAGAAATTTTAAGCATTGGCTTTAATTTTGGCTTGGCGATTTCAGGCTCTGGTTCAACTTCTGGATGAAAATGAAAATCCATTTTTTTATTCTTTGGACAAACTTGCTGACATGTATCACAACCATATACACGATTTCCCAGTTCCACACGAAACTCATCAGCCAAAAACCCTTTTGTTTGGGTTAAAAATGACAGACAGCGCTGTGCATTCAATTGCCCACCTTGTACAAGCGCCCCTGTCGGACAAGCATCGAGACATTTTGTACAATCCCCACAGCTATCTTCAACTGGAGAATCCGGTATAAACGGTATATTCGTAATTAATTCACCCAAATAAACATACGAGCCAAACTCTGGAGTAATAATTGCACAATTCTTTCCACTAAAACCAATACCAGCACGTTCAGCAACGGCACGATCCGAGAGTTCACCAGTATCCACCATTACTTTATTTTTGGCATCAGGTACTTTTTCTTGAATAAACCTTGCCAATTTTTCTAATCGCTCTCGTAAGACTACATGGTAATCCGTTCCCCATGAGGCCCGACAAAAAATTCCTCGTCGATTTTCCTTGGTACCTTTTGGTGCGTTCTTAATACGTGATGGATAAGCAATTGCTATAGAAAGGATTGATTGCGCTTCGGGTAATAGCCTTCCTGGTTCAGTCCGTTCCTCGATTGTGCCCTTTTCAAATCCCGATTGAAATTTTAGCGTCTGTTGTCGTTTAAGTCGTTCTTTTAATTCACTAAAAACATCGGCGGAGGCAAAACCAATTTTATCGATACCAATTTCTTTACTGTATTCAATAATTTCTTGTTTAAGTTGTCCCGTGTTCATTGATTTTGCCTCCTTTAATTATCAATATAGCTGGGTTACGGTTAATGTCCTAATCCTATTCAACACAGCTGCTATTTCATATTTCCTTGGTCTTGCAATATCTCCAGGGTGCTGGTTTGGAAAAGCTGCAAACGATGCTAGCCCCTCTTTTTCAATTTTTGTCTCAATTGTATTTAGCAATTTATTTAATGAACTACTATTTTGTATGCCGTTCGTTCGGTCCAAATACTGGATAATTTCTGCAATCATTCGAGTTTGTGATTCATCTACCAACTGCTCGGTGCTGGTGAATGAAATATCGGTTTTTCCCATGATAATTTTGGTTAGTCCTTTTGCTTGTGTTTTCGCTCGCTTACCCTTCTGCGTTTGTAAGCTATTTTGCGCAAGCTTACGTCGTGTTATCTCACCAAACTCTTCTATAGTAGTCGAGTCACGCTCCATCGGAAATTTTTCCATAATAGATTTAGCTTGTTTTGTTACATTCTTTGGTACATATTCTCCCATCATAAGCACATCATCTGCAACTGCAAAATAATCACCAGAACCGCCCATGACAAGAATAGTCGAAACATCAAGTTGATCTCGCATTTGCTTAACTTTATCAATAAATGGCGTGATAGGTTCCTGTTCTTTTTTTACAAGCTGCTGCATGCGATGGTCACGAATCATGAAATTTGTTGCACTCGTATCTTCATCAATAAGTAATGTCGTCGCACCGACTTCAAGTGCTTCCATTACATTCGCCGCTTGTGATGTACTGCCACTTGCGTTTTCAGTTGAAAAAAACTGTGTATTTTGCTTATGTGGCAAATTAGAAATAAATGGTGAAATATTAACCCCCGTAATCTTTCTACCATCTTCAGCGCGAATTTTAACTGCATTTAGATTTGTTAAAACAAACTCACGCCCGTCTCCTTTTGTATGCGGATAAACACCACGTTCAATTGCCTGTAAAACAGTACTTTTCCCGTGGTAACCACCACCTACAATAAGTGTGATTCCTTTTTTTATCGCCATACCTTTTAGCGGTTCTGTCCTATGTGGTATGGCGACTTCAACTTCATTTTCTTTTGGGCTTTGAAAAGGAATTGCCTGCTGCATTGGACGATTACTGATTCCACTTTCCCTCGGTAAAATGGAGCCATTTGCTATAAATGCAATCCAATTATTGTCATACATCTCTTTATGAATTGCTTGTTGCTGATCAGCCAGTTGAACAGCACTTTCAATTTCTCGATCTGTAATCGTAAAAATTGACTTTTCTACAATAGAAGGAATCAGCTGACTCAATAATTTTTCCGCTTCCCGACCATTAATTCTTCGTCCATTTGCCGGAAGACCAATAGAAATACATGTCGTAATTGTTGATGAGTCAATTTGTACCGCACTTCTTTCAATAACTTCCTGACCTGGTTTATCAAAAAGAACTGCACCACTTTTACCCGATCCTTTTACTTGAAATTTAACATTATCAACTGCTTTTCCAACAAAGCGTGCAATAGCATCTTCTGTTGCTGTTTTTCGATAATAATTTTCCATCCATTCCTTTTTCAGTGGTCGTTTTTGTTGCGGGATAACAACGCGGATTTTTGACGGAGTGGCGAACGGATCTCCCTGAACATAATCTATATATAAGTTAAATTTATTATAAGCGTAATAGCCTTGGATACTTTTATAAGCTTTATAGCCTTTTCCATCTATTTGTTTCAGTAACTGCATAAGTTTTTTCATATAAATCCCTCAATTTTAATTATTTCTTCTTAAAGAATACTATCAAGAAACCCAACAATTCAAGCGAAGTAAAATTTGTTTTAGTAACGAAATAAAATAAAAACGCAACGCCCCGTAAAATTTAGTTACGAAACACTGCGTTAAGACATATGTATATGGAGCGGGTGATGAGAATCGAACTCACATCATCAGCTTGGAAGGCTGAGGTTTTACCACTAAACTACACCCGCAAATAAAATTTAATTATTTTTTCAACGTGCTTTTTATTATAACAACATTATTCTAATTAATCAATAGAAAAATGTCGATTTTTTTATTTGGCTCATTTCGCATAATTTCATTGCTATTTATAGAAACTGTGACATAAATTTTATCTTGGACTACCGTTCCGGAAATACACTACGCGCACCAAAAGCTCGCAATGAGAACCCGAAGTAAGTAATTTTCTCACGAGGATGACACCAGCCACCCTAAAGTGCGCTACTACCCGGAGCGGAAATCACATTACTGTTACGTTGCTGTTTTTATTAAATACTATTTACCATGTGAAAAATTAGCAACCTTCTATAAATCAGCATGTTTAATTTTTATAAATAATTTCATTGAAGGGCTGGTTTTCTGACGAGGTATAACCCTTATATTACACAGTTTTCGACACCGCATCTATCACAAGCTAGCATTTTCTTGAAGTAAGCTATGTCTTTAATTAGAAAATATTTGCTATCATTCCCTATAACTCCTTGCCCTTTCCATTTATTCACGATTCTGCTAACTGTCTCTCTGGAAATACCGATATGTTTACTAATATCCTGTATTAAGACTGCTTCTGTAATTCGAATACCAGTTGGTGTAACAACTCCATACATGTTTGCATAACGAATAAAGATAGAAGCAACAGCACCTTCTGAACCAAACAATAAAAAGTCACGGATCTTTGCTTTGCTTGCTTCTAATGATTCAGCAACCCATCTTGTAAAATGCAACCCGAGCTTACCATTCTGAGCAAGAATAGATTCCATTTCACCTTTTTCGATTACATATAATGTACTGTCCATTGTAGCTTGTGCCGAATTGGAGTAGCAATTTCCGCTAAAGATACCTACTTCACCAAAGCCATCTTGTGCACCACGAATAAAAATGGTTAATTCCTTATGTGTTCCAATCTCTTTAAACATACGAATTTCACCCTTATGAATAAAATATAAATAATCTGCAGGGCTACCCTCTTGAAAGATAAAATCATATTTTTTTACAAATTTTCGTTTTGAATTGGCTAGCAACATATCATAATCATACAAGTCTATCCGTTGTAGTAATGGCTCCACTCCATCACATCCTCTTCTTTAAACTAATACCATTATATATTGCCTTCCAAACTATTTCTGTGATTTTAATCACATTCTAATGAAAATAATTGTAAAAATTTTTACACAAGCAGTCCATTTACAAGGGGGAAAGGAAGTTATAAAATAGGCATAAGCTTTTTTAGGAGGCGTCATAATGTCTATTTACCCAATCATGTTATCACAAACAAAATTTGTTCATCGCGATAATATTAACTATCCTTTTGAAGAACGTGGATTACAGTTCGGGGATGGCGTGTATGAAGTGATTCGTATCTATAATGGAAACTATTATTTACTTAACGAACATGTAACACGTTTATTTCGCTCTGCAGAAGCGGTAAAAATTAATCTACCGTTTACGAAAGAAGAGGTTAGTAAATTATTAGCCGAATTAGTAGAAAAAAATGATATTACCACAGATGCAAAGGTATATCTTCAAGTTACTCGTGGATCAGCACCAAGAGACCATGTCTTTCCAAATAATGTTGAAGCAAATGTGTATGCGTATGTGCAGCATCTACCAAGAAATTTGGATCTTTTAAAAAATGGAGTATCAACCATAACCCGTCGAGATACCCGCTGGGAAAATTGTTATATTAAAAGTTTGAATCTACTGCCAAACGTTCTGGCAAAGCAAGAAGCAAAAGAACAAGGATGCTATGAAGCAATTTTGCATAAAGATGGTTTTGTCACCGAATGTAGTGCATCGAACGTCTACCTAGTTAAAGATGGAAAAATTCATACCCATCCAATTAGAAAGAATATTTTACATGGTTGTGTAAGAATGAGCGTTGAAAGATTTGCTACTGATCTGAAAATACCTTTTATAGAAGAAGGATTTTCAATTGATGATATTACGACCGCAGATGAAATATTTTTAACAAGTAGCACATCCGAAATTATGCCAATTGTCCAGGTCGACAGTAACCTTATAGCAGACGGTAAGCCTGGTAGCATTACAAAACAACTTCAAGCAGCATATGAGGCAGATGCACATATCTCCTCTACTAAAAAAGTAATTGTTAACTAAAAAAATGCTCCTCATGCAGGAGTATTTTTTTTTGCGTGAATTTTTCTGAATGTTATGTTAAAATATTGCTTCCTATTATAAAAGGGAGGACATTATGAGGAAAATTTTAATTATTGGCGGTAGCGGAGCAGGAAAGTCAACATTAGCTAGACAGTTGGGGGATATTTTACATATTCCAGTCTATCATTTAGACTCCATTTTTTGGAAACCCGGATGGCAATCAATTGAACGTGATGATTTAATCTCAGAACAACGAAAAATTGTCCAGAATAATACTTGGATTATCGATGGAAATTATAGTACCACAATCGATATTCGATTGAATGAGGCGGACACAGTTATTTTTCTCCATTATAAAACAATTCGCTGCCTGTACGGAGTCGTTAAGAGACGCATTCAGTACCATGGGAAAACACGTCCCGACATGGGGCAAGATTGTCCTGAGAAGCTAGATTTTGAGTTCCTTCAATGGGTATACCAATTCAACAAGAAAAAAACTTCAAACATTTATAAAAAATTAAACCAACTGCATAATATAACAACTCACATATTTACGAACCCGAAGCAAACACGAGATTTTCTCACCAATTTAAAACAATAATTCTTAAAATTTTTATCATTCTAATTGATTCGTAACTCGAAATAGTTTAGAATAGATAAAACTTGAAGTCTATTTATACTTGGAGGTCTTGTTCATGACAAATTCAAAACGTGCTTTGACAGTAGAAGATTTAACGAAAATTGCAGTTTACAGTGATCCACAATTTGCACCGAACGGGGAATCCTATGCCTTTGTATCGACAACTGTAAATGAAGCTAACGAATACCAATCACAACTCTTTTTACAAACAACTACTGACCAGCCACAGCAATGGACATTTGGTAATAACAAAAACAGTCACCCTCGTTTTTCTCCAGATGGTAATAGTATTGTTTTTCAGTCTACAAGAAGTGGTATCATGCAGCTTTGGATAGTACCTAGAAATGGTGGTGAGGCACGTCAGCTTACTTTTTTCAAGCATGGCGCTGCTAATCCCGAATGGTCAAAAGATGGTAGGTATATCATTTTCACGGCTGAATTGGATGCTGGTGATCATGTACAAGAACAAAAAGAACAATCAAAAGAAGAACGTCAAAAAGAGAAAGAACAAAAAGCAAAAGAACCCGTTATAATTAATCGACTAAAACATAAATCTGATGCAAAAGGATTTCATGATCATAAAAAGGCTCAATTGGTGCTGTTTGATGTTAAAGAGAACACCTTCACACAACTGACATCAGAGAATTCAGATCACAGTTACGAGGATATTTCTCCTGACGGGAATCTTGTGTTGTTTTCAGCCAACCTGGAAGATAATGCCGATTACAAAAATACCAATGACCTTTTCCTATTAAATCTATCCACTAAAGAGGTTACAAAATTGACCAATGGAAAAGGTTCTTATGGCCACGCCAGCTTCTCTCCAAGCGGAAAGAAAATTTCTTGCTTCGGTCATGAATATACATATAGTGGCGCGACATTGAGTGAGTTGTTTGTATTTGAGGTTGCAACAAGTGAAAGAACATGCTTAAGTGAATCTATTGATATGCAGCTTGGTGATGTAATGATC
This sequence comes from Virgibacillus ndiopensis, assembly GCF_900187325.1. Lineage (GTDB taxonomy): Bacteria > Bacillota > Bacilli > Bacillales > Amphibacillaceae > Virgibacillus_E > Virgibacillus_E ndiopensis. The sequence continues at coordinate 587,276 of NZ_FZMZ01000004.1, forward strand.
GGCGACACCCGCATGGGTCAATCTACAGTAGGACCGATTTGGTCTAAAAATGAGGAAAAATTATATTTCATTGGAACGGACTACGGCGCAACAGGACTTTATCAAGCAGATCTGAATGGAAATATTAACGTGCTATACAAAGATAATAATCATGTCTTTGGATTTTCTTATGATGAAAACAAGGATACGTTCATTTTAGGAATAAGTACCCCAACGAATCCATGCAACTTTTATCAGTTTAAGAATTCCCAATTAACGCGATTAACTGATGCCAATGCAGAGCTTTTAGCTGAGGTGACACTGTCTGAACCAGAAACAGTTACAGCTGCCGCAGAAGATGGCTGGGAAATTCAAGGCTGGCTTTTGCACCCATATGGTTTTGAAGCAGATCAAAAGTACCCATTTATATTAGAAATTCACGGCGGACCACATGCAATGTACGGCCAGACATTTTTCCATGAATTGCAATTACTTGCGGCTAAAGGATATGTAGTCTTGTACACAAATCCCCGTGGAAGCCATGGGTATGGACAGGAATTTGTTGATGCATGCCGTTCAGACTATGGTGGTAGTGACTATACCGATCTAATGTCCGCAGTTGATTACGCACTTAAAAACTATGACTTTATCGACAAAGATCGTCTTGGTGTAACCGGAGGAAGCTATGGTGGTTTTATGACAAACTGGATCGTTGGTCACACAAATCGCTTCAAAGCTGCCGTTACTCAACGTTCAATCAGTAACTGGTTAAGTTTTTATGGTGTCAGTGACATTGGGTACTTCTTCACCAAATGGGAGCTTGGCCAAAACCTATTAGAAGACCCTACTAAACTATGGGAATTTTCCCCGTTAAAATATGTTGAAAACGTTGAAACACCCTTATTAATTGTACATGGGGAACAGGACATGCGCTGTCCTATCGAGCAGGGTGAGCAATTGTTTGTAGCGCTAAAGCATTTGAAAAAAGACGTTGAATTTGTTCGATTCCCTGGTGCAAATCATGAGCTTAGCAGAAGCGGAAATCCCGAGATGAGGATGGCCCGCTTAAATCATATTTGCGGATGGTTTGAGAAATATTTATAAAGGTTTAGTGGCTGACGTATAATACGTCAGCTTTTTTTTGTGTGGACTTCGTACTCCTTACCTCCCTATCCCTAATAAAAAATAAGCAGTCGCTTTGACTGCTTATTCCTTCATATATTTACCTAGAAATTCTATTAACTTATTTTCATAACGCTCCTGGTCCACCACAAACGATTCACCATGTCCTGCGCCATCAACTGTCATGATCTCTGCTTCACTTTTAGTATTTTCATAAAGTTGTTCGGTCATTCTAGTCGGAACAAATGAATCAGCATTTCCATGAACATACAATATTGGTACTTCTGCTTTTTTAACTTGACCTAACGCGGAAGCTTCCGATAACGAATAACCCGCTTTTAGGTTTGTCACTAAGCTAGTACTTGGTAAAATTGGAAATGTAGGTAAATGATACATGCGGTTCATTTGATAGGCAAACATGTCTTTAACACTAGTATATGCGCTGTCTGAAACGACAGCTTTTACATTATCAGGAAGCTCTTCCCCACTAGCCATTAATACAGTAGCTGCCCCCATTGAAACACCGTGTAACACGATTTCTGTGTCAGATCCTAGCTTATCAACAACTAAATTGACCCAGTCAACATAATCCAATCGATCATGCCAGCCGAAACCAATGTAATCCCCTTCACTTTGTCCATGTCCACGTGCATCGGGCATCAGCACATTGTAGCCTAGATTTTCATAATAAAATTGTGCATACAATCCCATATCCTTCCCTTCACCAAGATAGCCGTGTGCAAGGATAACCGTCTTGTTAGTTGCCTCCTCTGCTTCTAAAAAATAACCTTTTAAATTCAATCCATCATAGGAGGTCATTTCTATCTCCTCAAACTGTTGACTACTTACCCAATCCCGCCAGTCACCATCAAAAAAGACTTCCATTGCCTCAGCAGAAACTTCTAAATCCTGATTTCCTTGTAAAAAATCTTTTTGATTACGATCAATTGCTAGATTATAAAAGTAAAAACTAGCCACAAAATTTATAATTAATAGGACAATTACGATTCCTATAGTAATTTTTAACCATTTTTTCCGTTTCACAGGTACTCCCCTTTCTAGTATACTCTATATATAGTATATAAAACTTTCATGTATTTTTGGGAAATTTGACCTATTCTTTTGTTGGTACTTCTTAACAATTCAATTTTATCTGAAAATGATTGCTTTTATTTTTACTCTATCCACATGGTACAGAAAAAGCAGCATATCGCTGCTTTTCATCAATTATACTATTCTTCCAGTTGCTCTTTTATTTCTTGAATCTGTAATATATGTCTTTTTTCGTGCCATCCAATAAATGGAATCCACTGGCTAAGACTCATTTGTCCAAATACTGGATGCGGAAAACCTTTGCGTTCAAGCTCATTTTCATCAGTATTTGCCACAAGCCTTAAAAGACCTTGGCGCGATGCTTCCAGTTTTAGTTTCATTTCATCAAGTGTAAAAAATTCGTCAGACGGTACTGTATAATCAGGCGCGTTAACCTTTTGACTTCGATCAACAGTTAGTTCAATTGGCTTTGGATCAGCATTTACATCCTCTCCATTTTTCAACTGGTCTTGAATTGTCTTCACTATCGCACCTTCCATAAGAAATAAATGCTCAAGTACTTGCTTTATTGACCAACTTTTTTCATCGGGTTTCTTATTTAAATCATTGTCTGAAATCTCATTTACCTCTACTAATAACGCTTCACGCACCTTCTCATTTCTTTGCAATACACTCTCCCCCTTTTCAAAAACTGTTCAATTCCACTTTACTATACAAGTATAATTAATGAAATAATCCAGATTCCTTCGATTTTTTCATCAATACATTTGTCTTTTTATTGATTGTTTTTTTCAAAAATGACCCGAGTAATAGTGCTGCAATTCCAAAGATCACAAGATACATAATATCCTTTAATGCACGATCCCAGACAATCCCACCGACTGCCTCCCTCATTAAATCAATTGCATACGTAAATGGCAGGAATGGATTCATCGCTTGGAAAAATTCAGGCAACAGTACGACCGGATACGTTCCACCTGCAGCAGCTATTTGTAGAACGAGTAATATGATTGCTAATGCCTTTCCAACATCCCCGAACACCGATACTAATGTATATACAATCGACATAAAAACAGTGCTTATCAATAAACCAAACAAAATAAACCAACTTGCTTCATTGATATACACATCCAATAAAGCTATATCACCAATTGTCACGACAAATGTTTGCAGTAATCCGATACTCATAAACGTTAAAAATCGGCCAAAGTATATTTGCTTTGAAGTCAACGACTCAGCACCGACAACTTCAACGGACAGTAAAGAAATAAGAAGTAATGCCCCTACCCAAATTGCCAATGTCGTATAAAACGGTGTCATCCCTGATCCATAGTTAGGAATCGGATAAAGCTTGTTTTCGTTTAGTTCCACGGGCTCTGCAAAGAAACTACGCTCTGCCTCAGGATCATTTTCCAGTAATTCAATGATCTCATTGATGTCAGTTTCTCTTTGTATATTTCGAATTCGATCAGCCAATTGGTTTATTTTATTGCTAACATAAGGGAATTCACCAGAAATGGATTCTAACTTCTCTTTTCCTTCACTTAAATTCTCATCCGTTCTTGTTATAATCTGCTTAACTTGAGGGATTGTCTGTTGAATATCTGTTAAAATTCCTTTTGCATTAGCTAACGTGTTTTTAGCTTTTGCAACTTCATTCAAAACAGTCGGTTCAATCCTTTCCTTGTACTCCTTCACAAAAGCATCGATTTTTGTATGTGTATCTTGCGTTAACTGCTGTAAATCCGCAAGCATCTGATCAATTTTTTGTTTTTTATTCCCAATAAAAGTACTTAAAGACTTGGTATTTTCCTGAACTATTTTCAAGCCATTCTTTAAAGTGGCCAGCTGTTTAAGTGTATTGTCAATCGTTCCCTGTTGTGAACTGTTTTGATCTTGATTATTATTGTTTTGCTCCTGTAAATTTCTCAATGCTTGCTCAATCGTTTCGATCGTTTTAATTTGTTCATTCACTTGATCATTCAGTTGACCAGTAATTTCTTCCCCTTGCTTGAAATTAATATCCTTACGTTGAATCCTACTAATAAATTTATTCGTGCTTGCGGCGAGTTCACTAACCTTTTTCAGATCCTTTTTAATTTGAGGAGCCATTTCATTCAAACGATTTTCAGCTTTATTCAAAAAATCCGTCGTTTTATCAATTGTTGCTAACCCATCATTTGTCACCTGTTCAGCTTCTGGAACTAGACCTTGCGCTTTATTAATAATACCTTGCACATTCGTTGCATCTGTTAACGATTCATTTAACATGTCATGAATTTCCGGAAGATTTTTTTCGATTGTAAAAATGTAGTCCTCGAATTGTTTAATGTCCGGTAAACCCGTTTCCAATTCAATTCCAAGATTATTAAAAAGGTCAAAAATAACGCCATTAACCGTTGAAACAAAGTTACTACTAATTTGCTCAACAATTACACTAGCACCTTTTTCAGTAATTTTTGGTGCTATTGCATTTATTTTTTCATTCACATAATACTCTACTGTCGCCTTTTTAGGATTATCGCTAATGACGGTACTTAGTTTTTCAGAAAAGTTTTCAGGAATAATAATCACTGCAAAATAGTCACCATAATCAACTTTGTCCATTGCCTCTTTCCGATCAACAAATTGCCAATCCATGTCATCATTTTTCTGTAACTTTTTAACTAAGTCGTCCCCAACTTGTATTTTCTGATCGCGAACCATTGCCCCTTGATCCTCGTTTACAACCCCAACTGGGATTTGATCGGTTTGACTGTATGGATCCCATGAAGCTTTTATATTGAACCAAGCATAAAATGAAGGTAATATAATTAACCCACCAATTAAAATAGCTGCAACCCAATTCGTACCAATGTTTTTTCCATCAGTTTTAAAAATTCTCAAGATGTTTTTCATCAATCTCGCCCTTATCTGTTAGAATACAATAATGAATATCCATTCATTTTGAAGTAAAAATATATTATAACATGGTATTATAGCAGTATCTTTTAGTAGATTCCACATCAACGATAAATAATAATTCTTCACACTTTTACACGCGAGCCCGCGGAAAGCGATGTGTATTTCCAGAACGACAGCCCTAGCATTAATTCACGTTGCATTTTTCGGAAACTACGGGGTTTAAAGCAACAAGATTTCTGAAAAAGCATTGATAAAAAAACGATTGACCTGTTAAAAGTCAATCGTTTCAACCTCACACATGCCTCTTCTCCATCAGGTGAATCCCAACTCCTGTCATCACAACACCCATCAACAATAAAATACTAATGGGATAAAGTAACTCATTTAATGAATATCCATAAATAGCTACTCCATTCAATGCTTCCATTCCATACGTAATTGGCACAATCTTTGCTAGCGCAAGCATAAATTTCGAACTAACTATTTCAAGCGGCCAATACGCTCCACCAATCATCGCCATACTAACCGCGATAATCGGGATTACTGCATTAAATTGTTGTACTGTTTTAACGATACCAGTAATTAGGATTGATAAAGCAACTATCGCAAAGACATACGGAATCAACATTAATAGTGCTACGCCGAAATTGCTGCCAAAGTCTACCCCAACCCAGTACCGAAATACAAGGAAAATAATCAGCACCTGTAAATAACCAGTACCAAAACTATACAGAAAGTTTGCAACATACATTTCCCATTTTCTTGCGGGGGACAGAATAATTCGATCCCAAACACCATTATTTTTTTCCTCTAAAATATGAAACACATTATAGGCAATTGTATAGATGACAAAAAATAACGTAAAGCCGAATATCGTATGAAGCTTTCTATTAATGATGACAGCATCTGAGCCGCGAAAATTAGCTGATTGAATAGAAAAAATAGGATCAGCAATTGTCTCTTCTAACTCTTTTTTCACTTCTTCCTTATCACTATTTGTGGTTGCATTAGCTGCGGTATAAATTTGCTCATATTGCAGCTTTTTACTGTAGGCACCATTTACTGTTTGCTGCACTAAATTAACATTTGGAGAATCTACTCCAACTAATACCCGAAAATCACCCTCATACAAGGCAACTCCAGTCTCTGCTTTTCCATTTGCAATTTGTTGTTTCACTTCAGCTTTTGACATATAGTTAAATTTAAAAGCTTCGGATTCGTTTAGTATATCCTCAACAACTGTCCCACGAATTGCATCATCTGCTACATAAACAGGAACATTGATAACATTGCCATTTCCTCCACCAATAATTAATGCAAAACCAATTGACATCACAACCATTGCAAGAAATGTCAAAGGATAGCGGATGAAAATTTTAATTTTAGCTAGTAAAATGCCAATCATATTATTTGCCCCCTTTTCGGAAAGCTAATAGCTGCTACTGTGATTAACACCGCTGCAAAAATAAACAGAAAGGCAATTTGATCCATTACTGCTGAAATATTATCACCACGCATAATCGATAAATAAGCCGTCATCGCCGCACCATTTGGTGTAAAGTTACCAGCTACCTGTATCGCCTTTGATAAGTCGCCAATTGGAAAAAAGCTTCCACCTAAAAAGGCGCATAATGTAACGACAATTGAACCGAAAAAATTGGTAATCATCTCTGAATTTAACCGAAAGCATATTGCAGTAAGCAGTACAGATAATCCGCCAACTGCTATCGCCAACCCTAGGGTAACAACTAGACAACCAAATAAATTTGGCCAGGTAACACCAAAAACCAACCAAGCAACCCCAAAAACGAGCGATAAATGAAGAAATCCAATAATCGTACCCGATATAAAAATTCCAATAAAATAAATCCATCTAGAAACATCAGCCAGTAATACACGATTAAATACATGTGTTCTTTTCTCAAGGAAGGCGATTGAACCTATTGTTGAAGCAATGAACAAAACATTCATCACAGCCATACCAACCGCATAATAATTCTTTGCTGAAACAGGTTTCTTTTGATTTATAGCAACTGTCTCTCCAATAATTGCATCTGGATCAACCTGTAATGCCTCAGACGCAATTCCCTGTTTACCAGCAAATGTGGTAAGCGATAATTGTTCCTGATATTGCTGTAAAATCCCGGTTACTATATTGGAACCTAATTGATTTCCCTCATTTTTATATACTTGTAATTCACCTTTTGATCCATTTTCTAAATAGATGCTTTTAAGTGTTTTGTAAGTAAAATTTTCCGGCACCTCAATAACTGCTGCATATTCTTTATTTTTGAGTACGTCATCTTTTTTTGATGGTTTTACTATTTCTAGGTCAATAATATTTTTTAGATCATCACTTCCTAAAATATCTTTCTTTAATATGGAAATAGGCATCATTTCTTTTGCACTACTACTAATAGCATTCACTGCCTCTTGTGGTAGCTTATTATTTTTTATCTCATCCAAAAACATATCCACCTGTGTTTGTTCATCACCGTGTTCAATAAATGCTACCTTTGCATCAATTGATATTGGTTCACCTTCCATCAAGCCTCCAAGTGAAGCACCCAAAATGGCAATTAAAATAATTGGGAGACCAAGTATCAAAAGAAGCTGCTGGGGATTTCGCCAAAATACTAAAAGCTGCTTTTTTACAATATGCCATATCATCTATTCCCCACCCCCTAATCCCTAAGTGCTCGCCCTGTTAAATGCAGAAATACATCTTCAAGGGTAGGAGTTTTTATATCAACAGAATTTAATTCAAGCTTTGCTTCTTCAGCAAGCTTTAAAACCGTCTGAAAAATATTTATTTCCTTGGGCACAATAATTGTCACTGTTTTGTTTTCAACCGTTACTCGATTAATGGTTGGGTTCTGTTTCAATGAATCAATAAACGTGTTGTTCAACCGGTCCGCTTTAACGATAATCGTTTTCTCAGCAGAAAGAATTCGTTTTATCTCTTCCTTTGTTCCAGAAGCAATCAAGTTTCCTTGATCCATGATATAAATCCGGTCACATAAAAACTCAACTTCTTCCATGTAGTGACTCGTGTAAATTACTGTCATCTGCTTTTCTTCATTCAGACGCTTTACTGTTTCTAAAATATAATTTCTTGATTGCGGGTCAATCCCGACAGTTGGTTCATCCATTATGATTAATTCCGGATTATGCAAAAGTGCTACACCGATATTCAACCTCCGTTTCATTCCTCCCGAAAACTTTTTGACAATATCTTTTCGTCTGTCTGCTAAACCTATCAACTCTAGTATCTCATCAATTTTCTGCTTGAGATCATTACCTTTCAAACGATAAATTCTGCCGAAAAATTGCAGATTCTCTTCAGCGCTTAAATCATTGTACAAAGCGATTTCCTGTGGAACCATACCAATAACTCTCCGAATTGGCCCTGGGCTTTTTAAAATACTTTTATTCTTAAAACGCACATCACCTGTTGTTGGTTCAACTAATGATGAAAGCATTGTTATTGCTGTTGACTTGCCAGCACCATTCGGCCCAAGCAATCCAACAATTTCACCTTTCTCAATGAACATATTTAAGTTTTTAACAGCATATAGGTGTTTAAACTTCTTGGATAGATTAACTAATTCAAGCATTTCGTACCCGCCTCCTATGTTAATTAGTTTACGTGGAATTGCAGTTGCTGAATACTGTCTGTAGTCATTGGATAGTGGTTAGAGGAGTGACTTAAGTCATTTTTTATAATCATGAAGTTGTGCTTAATATGAAATTTATGTGTTCAAACTGCTATTTCAGTTTTCGCACTTATTTCTGCTAAACTAAAAACTCCCAACCGAAGCAAGGAGTCTGTCACACATCACTTATATCATGTTTTACCGCATAAATAGCCAATTGTGTCCGGTCACGTAGCCCAGTTTTTTGTAGGATTTGTGTAATGTGATTTTTTACCGTACCAATTGATAAATAGAGTTTTTCAGCGATTTCTTTGTTTGTCATTCCTTCGCCGACAAGCTTGGTAATTGCCAATTCTCGCTCGGTGAATTCCACATCCATTCTGGAACTATTTTTAGACCGTTGTAGTAACCGGGGCATTACCTTAGCCGCTACTTCTTCATGGATTGTAAGTCCACCCTTCATGCAACTATATACTGCTTCTATTAATTTCCCTGACTCTGATGTTTTCAGCAAAAATCCATTTGCACCTTCTTGTAGCGCCTGTACTGCATATTCATCATCATTAAATGTCGTTAAAATTAAAATCTTGACATCCGGCCAGCGTCCTTTTATTTTCCTGGTTGCTTCGATACCGTTCATAACAGGCATTCTTACATCCATCATAACAAAGTCTATCACTTGTTTTTCTAAAATATCTAATGCTTCCTGCCCGTTTTCCGCTTCATGAATCACGCTTATCCCATTGTCTTGTTCTAAAATAACTTTTAAACCCTGTCTAACAATTGCCTGATCCTCAACAAGCAACACTCGTAACATACTTCCCGCCCCTTATTCGCTCGGTATCGTCCCACTAACTACAAATTGTTTGTCTGTTTGATAGACTTCCAAATTTCCTCCTATTTGCTCAACCCTTTCCTTCATGTTGGTTAGGCCAAAGCCAAATTCAAATGCCTTAGCAGTAAACACCTGATTCACAATCTCAAATGAAATGGCCCCGATGGCAGATTTGCCCAATGAAATATGTACTTCTCTTGACTCGGCATGACGCATGGCATTTGTTAGCCCTTCTTGAATCACCCGGTACAGGATAACACTCTTCTCGTTTGATATTGGCATCGACAAAATACCTTGTTTCACTGTAAATTGGACAAGAATATGACTTTCTGCTTCTAACTTACGAATTAAATGGACAACAGTTGCAATTCCTTCACTTTCCTCCGTTTGCAATGCTTTAACAGCAAGACGTGTTTCCTCCAAACTTTCCTTCGCCATTTGCTTTAATTCATCATATTGTGTATCTGCATTTTGAATAGCCAACATTTCCAATTTCATGATCAATGCTGTTAAACGATGACCAACAGAATCATGAATATCACGTGCTATTTTGGTTCGCTCCTCGAGACGTGCATTGTTTTCTGCAACTAAATGCATTCGTTTTAGCTGCCGGTATTCTCCTAAAAGCTCCTCGTAAATAGCTTTTTGTTCCTTTCTCGCAACCGCCATTCGATTTAGTGTCCATACAATGAAATAAAAAAACACACTAATCACAAGCGTTTCAATCAATCTACTCTCATTTAAAACACTCAATACAGTAGATAATACTAAATTACTAATCAAATAAACCGTAAACAATTTTTCAGGTAATTTAAATGCTGATATAATTGTTACAAATAAAAGTAATAAAAACGTGTATATATTATCGTTCATTACCATTAAATCATGGGTAAAAATAACAGCAGATAAACATATATATAATATAAACAAAGCTCGCTGCATAGATAAGAAAAAATAGATTCCAATTGCAATAGTAAAAAATAACAAACTAATTGTAGTTTCACTACTATATTGAACGATCATAAATGTCCACAAAAAACAAAACACACTAAAACGAAGCCAAAAAATACTCAAGGTCCTTTTTCACCCTTTTCTGATCATTCCCCTTGCAAGCTTTCCACAAAGTGCTTCAGGACATGTACTGTCTGTATACAATCATTTAAATCAGTCCATTCAGCAGGATGATGGCTAACCCCCTCTTTACTCTGTACGAATAACATAGCAATTGGTAATTTCTCTCCAACAATCATCGCATCGTGACCCGCACCACTTGGCAATTTGTATGGTCTAATTCCCTTATCCATAAATGATTTTTCCAACATTTGCTGTATTTCTTCTTCAATTGGGACAGGATTCACACGCATATTTTCACTTGATTCAACCTTCACATCATGTTTCACAGCAACTTTGGAACCTAACGCTTTTACACGATCAATTAAATCATCACGTGTTTCTTTAAATATATCACGTATATCCACAGAAAGTTTGACCTTTCCCGGTATAACATTAACACCATTTGGCTCAACTTCAAGCTTACCAACCGTTGCGACAGCAGAATCACTGACCTGACCAGGAAGATCTTTTACTTCAAAAATAAATTCGCTGGCTGCAATCAATGCATCATTTCGATCGTTCATTGGCGTGTTCCCTGCATGTCCAGCCTTCCCTTCAAATGTAACTTCCAACCAGCAAGGGCCAGCAATTCCAGTCACAATCCCACATGGAAGTTTTTCATTTTCCAATCGTTTTCCTTGTTCAATATGTACTTCCACAAACAATTCCATTTCATCCGAGTTACGTGCAGCATTTTCATAACCATCAACACTAAGACCAACATCATGCAAAACTTCTTCAAAACTCATTCCAGCAGAATCTTGTAGTTGTACCTTTTCTTCTATATTTCCTAGACCTAGCATTCCTTCACTACCGTTAAAACCGCCATTAAATCGCGCACCTTCTTCATCAGAAAAAATCACGACTTCAAATGGTTTTTCTGGTTGATATCCTGTTTGTTTCCATGCCTCTATCACTTCCAAAGCTGACAAAACACCCAAAGGACCATCAAAATGACCACCATTTGGTACACTATCAACGTGTGATCCAGACAATATTGCTGGTAGGTTATCTTTCTTACCTGGAAGTCTTCCAAAAACATTCCCTGCACCATCCTGATGAACCGATAGTCCAGCTTGTCGCATCCATGCTGCAACTAAATCCTTCGCCTGCTTTTCCCCTTCTGAAAATCCAGGACGATTTGAGCCATTATCAGCTGTACGCCCAATTTCGGAAAGCTCTCCTAATCGACTAGCCAACCGCTCACCTGACAAACCATCGAAATCAAATCCTCTATCATAACTATCTAGTAATTGTTCTTTTAATGAATAAGTACTCATCTTAACATCCCCCTAATACCGTTACTTTATAAAACCATACCAAAAATTCTAACATTTGAAAATAGTTTGGGACAGAGGGACAGGTTCATCGTCCCGTCCCACTGTCCCTATAAAAACATTCCCCTTCAAAAAACGTAAAGATATCTTTCCATTCCCCTTTTTAATTAATTTTTAGTTGTAAACCACTTTAGCAGTCTTGCGTATAATAATTTTCCAATTAACCCCTGTTTTAATATGATACGCTTCTGCAAAAGAACCTTGGTTAAGCGCAACTCCTAAGTTATCTAATGAATTTACGTATAATAGCGGTTCTCCCAATTGACTATCCGCAAATGACCTCCCAAACGTCATAATGTTCTTGTATACTTGTTGTCTATTATTCGCGATTGATACCTCAATTGAATCACCATATTGAATACCCGCGTCCTTAAATGTCCCCCTACTGATATTTGTCCACAAGTTACCAAATCGAACATCTAATATATCAATGTTTCCTGAAATGACTCCTTGTTCAACAATTGCCTCTGGTTTAGGTAGTTCTACAATTTTGTCCACATCGATGATTGGCCCCACCTCTTCATAAGTAATCACATTGGCGGCTAGTCGCGCTCCAGTATATGCGTAAACATCACGACCATGAAATGTGTATGATTCTCCTGATTTTGGTAAACGATTAACAGTTTCATCAATAATACGTGCTTCAACAATTCCGATATTATGTTTGATATGAGTTAACGTTCCATTATCAGGTGTAACAATATATTGATTATCTGCTGTTTTTACAACAATGCTTAATCGTGATGTTCCTACACCTGGATCAACAACAGACACAAACACGGTTTCTTCTGGCCAATACGTAATGGTCTGATATAAACGATAAGATGCCTCCCATATATTGTATTGTGGAATATCGTGCGTCAGGTCAAATATTCTAAGTGATGAATCCACAGATATTGCTACTCCATGCATTGCACTTACCGCACCATCACTGATTCCGAAGTCTGTTTGAATAACTAAATTTCTACTCATGTAAAAATTCCTCCCGCTGTGAAGTTTTGCAATTAAAAAACCACGTCATTACCGAATAAACGATAAGGACGTGGTTGGATTAACGTGGTACCACCTTACTTCACTGTATGCTCACACGTACAGTCTCATCAAGTACGAAAGCTCTCCTGCTCTTTATACTGTGGTATTGATAACGAGTACCAAATCTCGTCGGAACCTACTAATATCCATAAACAATACGTTCAGCACGAAACTCGGAGGCCATTGTTCAGATTCGTATTTTTGCTTCTTTTCAGCTACCGAAGCTCTCTTTTGAAAAATAGCTAAATCCTACTTTTCCTCTTCAACGTTTTAAAAAATGTTTCAATTAAATTAACGTTATTATACGGAATAAAAATTAATAATGCAAGAGAAATTTTTATAAAAGTGAAAACATTTTGTAGACAATGCTATAATAGTATCAAATATATAATAGGAGTTGTTACGATGAATCATACTTATTTCATCACTGGATACCCCGGATTTTTAGCTAGTAGTCTGATTAAACAACTCATCGACGACCACCACACAGATATTGAACGTGTTTACTTACTTATTTTACCTAGCCTCCAAGATCAAGCAACGGAAGAAATTACTCGCTTCTCCAAAAAACATAAATTAGATCCTGAATTATTCAGCCTTGTTACAGGCGACATCACGCAACCAAACTTAGGACTCCAACACGATACGAACCTTGAAATCCAACAATCCGCTACACATGTTTTCCACCTTGCAGCAATTTACGACCTTGCTGTACCAAAAGACATCGCTTTCAATGTAAACGTATACGGAACCCACCAAGTAAATAACTGGGTAAAAGCATTAAGCAGATTAGAACGCTATATTTATTTCAGTACTGCCTATGTATCAGGTACGCGGGAAGGCCGGATTTATGAGCATGAACTTGCTGAAGAGCAAACGTTTAAAAATCATTATGAACAAACTAAATTTGAAGCAGAACTTCTAGTTGATGATGTAAAAGATGAAATACCGACTACAATTATTCGTCCTGGAATTGTAAAAGGGAATTCAGTAAACGGACAAACAACTAAATTTGATGGAATTTATTTCATGTTGAATTTTTTGGATAATTTATGCTTTCTTCCTGTCATCCCATACCTTGGAGAAGGTGAACCAGAAGGTAATTTTGTACCAGCAGACTATGTATTACGTGCAACTAGCTATCTAGCAATCAACCCGATTGGCGTGGGTAAAACTTATCATTTAACAGACCCTAAACCATACCAAATGAGGGAGTTACAGAAAATACTTACAGAAAGCTATTTAGGTAAAACACCAGTAGGTCGCATACCAATTTCAGCAACAAAATTTTCTTTGTTATTAACACCAATTCGAAAATGGCTGCAAGTTGAAAAAGAGGCAATGGACTATTTCACGATCCACTCTTCCTACGATTGTTCCCAAGCAACAGCCGATCTAGAGGATTCAGGCGTAGTTTGTCCCGACTTAAAAGACACAGTTGAATCCATGATAAACTTTTATAGAAAATACAAACATGACAACAAAAAACATATTACTATCACATAAATGAAGCTAGATAATAACTTTTATAACAGGGTAAATGGTACGATAATAAAGGAAAGATGGGGGATTTCAATCAAACTTACCGACTTCTGTGAATATTGTACCATTTTCAAATAATTACAACCTTTACCAGTTGATTTATTGTATAATGGTAAGGGACAGGTAATGCAGGGTGATCTCCACTGAAGCTGCATAGGGAAGCTTCTTTAATCGGCGGCTTTAACCCCTAAGAAAGGGGCTGAAAGCAATTGATACCAATTGAAAAAGCAATTGAGTTGATGCTTATGTTTTCAACGCTTATATTGTTAGTTGTGAACAGCCGAGAAAAAAAGTAATCACCCTGTCGATGGAGTTAATGGGATAATTACTTTTTTCATTCCTTAACAAAGTCGCCGCACCTTGCGGACAACTGTCCGAGTCGCAAGTTCCCCCTTGCGACTCACCTTTTTATTGTATTCAAGATTTTCGAAAAAAACAACTAAAAATTTGAATACAATTAAATTAAGTAATTATTACTATTATATTGTTCGAACTAATAACTCTATTTCTAACTCTATTATAACTTAATAAAAATTTTATTGTTAGCTTTCATTAATATGTACCCGTTTACCGTATATACGAAAACTTAGCAGATTCTAGGGATAGATTCATGGAATGCTTTAACCGTCAAGGATGGACCATTAATAATTTCTATACGTATTCCAATATCCTCTTCCAATCCTCCACTTTTTCATCAAATGTTTTCGTATATCGTCCTGGAATTGGACTAGTTGATGGCATTTTAACAACTTCAACACCGCTCAATTTGTTAACATCAAATTTCTTGTTAAACGTTTGGAATGATTTCGTTCCGTTACAAGCAATCAGACGAATGTTCGGAAAACGTCCCAATAAACCCTCTATATCATTTACCTCTTCATTCTTAATAGCTGAATCCAAACTTCCCTCACGATAACACGAACCAATTGTATCCCACAAAGCAAGTCGATGTCGTTTAATAAATGCTAGCTTTTCATCATAATTTTCTACCGGAGCCTGGTTAAATACCGTAAAAAGAATATCCCAAAAATGATTTCTGGGATTACCATAGTATTCTTGTTTCTCTAGTGACCTAACACTGGGCATTGAACCTAATATTAAGACAATAGGATTTTCTGGTAAAACTGGTGCTAATGAGGTTATTTTTCCCGGCATTGCTAGACCCTTCTTTCATCTTATTTTAATTTGTTACAACTTATCAATTGTACGTAGAATGATAGTAAACTATTTATTACTGACAATAAAATTCCAAGGTAAACTATATTTTGAATAATATTAGCAAACACCCATTATAACGATGAAATAGCTCTTTAACTTCAATATCGGCCAGCTCCCTTATTATTGATTTATTTATCTTTATCGCGATCCCGTTCCTCTAGATATTTCTCAAACCCTATTTGTACTTTATCTTTTATTTTGATAGATTTATGAATTTCACTTAGTAAAAATAATCCTCTAAACAGGCACCCTACGACGATTCCAAAGGTTAAAACACCTCCAAGAATTGGTCCTAACATTAATAATATGTACCCTAAAATAGCACTTAAAATAATTGATATAAATAAATACATGGAAACCCCCATATGTCTTCTACTAAATATCTAGATAGCTTCATATTTTATAAAACTACCTTTTTTGTCTATTAATTAAGAATATCCCCCACCAAGCAAGTAAATATATATAACAAACGGTGATGAAAATAGCCCATAGATCACCCTGTTGCAGTTGGGGAAAGATATACTCGAACTCATTTAGTCCCTCGGTTCTCCCTATGCAATATAATAGGGTCATAATCGGCACAAGTAACGATAACATTTTTACTTAGAAAATAACCACCAAAATTAATAACTTGTTTCACCTTTTAAGTATAATCCATAATTTAAAAACATAGATAATACAACTAATTTCTACAAAAAGAACAAATATCCTGCTTCTTATGTCGATTCTCATGTGTCAATTACTTTTTACATAAATAAATAAAAGACTCCTGCTGTGGCAAAGCAAAAGTCTCTTCCTTTCAAAAAAACAATCCTAATTACATGAGGCATGCGTTATTTGACAGCATTATTTTCAGGGACTTTAACCAAAAATTAAATTAGTTTAATTTTTTCACCTTTTCGAATATTTACGTCTCATAATTTGTTATGATTAGTATGTTGGGAGTGAGAATATGAAAGCAACTCTAATTGGTATTTTGGCCGCAGTATTTTTTTCGGTAACATTTATTTTAAACCGTGCGATGGAACTCGAAGGTGGTAGCTGGGTGTGGAGTGCCTCATTGCGATTCATGTTCATGCTACCAATCTTGCTAATCATCGTCGGTTACCAGAAAAATGTAAGACCTGTTCTGGATCATATTAAAAAACAACCGCTTCCGTGGATCACCTGGAGTACCATTGGTTTCGGTTTATTTTATGCACCGTTAACATTTGCAACCATTTATGGACCAGGTTGGCTTGTCGCAGCTACATTTCAAATAACTATTATTGCTGGTTCACTGCTCGTTCCACTTTTAAACAATGAACGCAAACAGCGAATTCCAATCCAAAGTATTTTTATATCGTTAGTCATTTTGGCTGGGATATTCGTAATGCAAATGGAACACGCAACAGCAGTACCAATAATGAGTGTCGTCCTATCTGTCATTCCAGTAATCATTTCTGCATTTTCGTATCCGCTCGGAAACCGGAAAATGATGCAGCTTGTAAATGGTGATCTGAACACTTTTCAACGCATTCTTGGTATGACTATTGCAAGTATGCCATTTTGGATTATACTTTCTATTTATGGAATAGTTGCCCATGGTGGACCTAGTTCAAGTCAATTATTACAAACATTCCTAGTAGCAATATCTTCAGGAATTATTGCAACCGTATTATTTTTCTATGCTACAGAACTTGTTAATCATGATAATCATAAACTTGCTGCAGTGGAGGCGACTCAATCAGGAGAAGTTATATTTGCCCTATTCGGTGAATTGTTGGTCTTAAGCGTACCAATGCCTAGTACAGTATCGTTTGTCGGTATGTCCTTAGTTGTTGTGGGGATGATTTTACATAGTGTAGTATCAACCCTTGGGAAGCGAAAAAAAACACTTGTTTATAAAAATGCCTCAGGTAATGAATAAAGGAATTTTTATATTTACTGCGAAATTTATAAGGATAATCATAACTAGATGGATAAGACTATTAAAGTAAATTGTATTCCACAAGAATTCTTTATGGCATGTGCAAAATTACAAGTTGCAGAAAAATATATAGCTAGCTAGCAATCTCGCAACAATCGCTTGGGTATATGTTGATCTAAATTCCACTCCTTATGCAATTTGTGATGGTGAAACGATTGTAGGTGTAGCTGCAGTTGAACACGTTCCAGACAATGATCCTGAGTATAAACACTGGATTCCGCGGTTCATGATTCAGGACAAGTTCCAAGGAAACAGCAATGGTAAAAAGGCAATGCATAAGCTGATAGAAATGATTTCAGAGCATGACGACTTCGACCGTGTGCGCTTATCTGTAGTACCTGAGAACGAAGGTGCGATTACATTTTATAAGAATGTTGGGTTCGTATTAACGGATGAATTTTTAGAAGGCGAGCGTGCGATGGAGTGGTTTTGTTAATCCAAATAAACTTTAGTAAAAAGGAATAATAAGGGAAAACTACCACCAACAGAATTGAGGTAGTTTTTTATGTTAAGAGGAATATGTTTATTACTCATAATCTCTTTATTAAATATTAATATGGTTTCCGCTAATAACGATACTCCTCCCCCGCTCGAAAAGTTTTATTCCGACTTTGGATTCAAGCATGTAGAAGAAGCACTAAATACTTGTGCAAGTCATTTTAATAAAGAGCTAAAATTACCCTATAAGTTGCCACAGCTAAGTTTTACGCATCAATTAGGAAAATGCGATAAGAAGAATAACGTTTTTGAAGTTATGTTTATCAATGAAGATTCACCAAGAATACATTATAAGGTCAGGGTCCGTCCAGTTGAACATAAGGTTTCTTTTTAGGGACATGTTCATAGATAAGCAATATGAATTGGATAATTGCCTAAAAATGTTGTATATAACTTCACCTGCCCCACTTTTCATGCAATTGCTGTATCTCTTCATTATGTGGAACTTCCTCTTTTGGTGTTTCCAATATAAACGGAATATTCGCTAGTTGTGGTGATTTAATTAATTGATCAAATTGCTTTTCTGATATATATCCATGGCCAAAAATGTTAGCATGGCGATCTTTTCCTGAGCCAGGTTCATACTTTGAATTATTAAAATGTATTACTTCCAAATGATCAAAAAATCCGAGCTCAATTCCTCTTCCCAACACGTCATTCCAGTTTTCCCCATCCCAAAGCCCACTTGCAAAAGCATGGCATGTATCTAAACAGAACCCAATTTTTTCAGATTGATCACATAGGTTACGAACCTGGGCAAGCTCCTCTAACGTAGTTCCAATCGATCCGGGTATTCCAGCATTGTTCTCAAGAAGTATTTTACAATTACCTTTCCATTGGCTAAGGACCTCATTAAGCATTTCAATCATTAATTGATAACTTGCAAGTCGATCATCATTGCTGATTAATTTACCAAAATGGACGACAGCACCGATTGAACCACATGCATCGGTTATTTCCAAATCATTTAATAAAGACTCAATAATTTTATTCCTTTTGTTTTCGTCCCTTGGCGTTAAACTCGTTGGATAGGGTGTATGTGTTACAGATTCAATGGCATTTTCTGTACAAAACCTTTTGCATAATGCAGAATCCTCCTTGTTGAATTCCTTTATAGATAAACTTCTAGGATTCTTGGGGAAATATTGAAAAGCAGATGCATTTAGTGCTGCTGCTTGTTTTGCGGCACCTAAGTAGCCTTCCCTTATAGAAATATGACAACCAAATTTCATAACATTCACCTTTCAACATCAAGTCTGACAACCTTTACAAAAGAATGTTTTACGGGATGAAATTTCTTCTTTAACTATTAATGCACCACATCGTTTACATGTCTCCCCTGCTCGATTATAGACATACGTATTCGCTTCATAGCCACCTGTTTTCGTATCTCCTTTAAATAAAGGCTGATCCATATAACCACCATATTGGATCCCCTGCTGCAGGATAAAACGAATGGATTGATATAATTGTGTCTGTTCAATTCTTTCAAGCTCATTCATATTTCGTTCCGGTGATAGTTTTGCGTGCCACGCAATTTCATCGGAATAACGATTTCCAATTCCCGATAAGAATTCCTGATTGACAAGCGTAGTTTTAATCATACCTCTTCTATTTTCAATAAGGGCAAAAAAGGAATCGAGTGAAAAGTTTACACTAAGTGGTTCTGGGCCTAAATTCTCCAACTCTTTCTTCACCCCTTCCTTTGAAATAAGATGGAGGTATCCTAATCTTAGACCAATAAAGTAAAGGTTCTGACCTCCAAAAGATAATTGTATTTGAACAGTACGATCCGGCTTATCCTCGTCTGTCCCGTAATACATCCACCCACCTAACATGAGATGTAAAAGCAACACATAGCCATTATCAAGACGAAATAGTAAATACTTAGCCTTTCTGCTGATAGATCCAACTTTCTGATCTTTTACCTTATTTACAAATTCCTCAACCTTTACATTAATTGATTTTTCTCGATTCACCATTACATTGGTTATTTTATTTCCACTAATCCTTTGATTCAATAAGATTTTATAGTTCTCCATTTCCGGTAATTCTGGCATTTTTAATCCTCCACCTAAAAAGCTGATACTCTATTTTCCCCTAATTTGTACAAAATAATATAGAAAAAGCTTAGGTAACTATGATTACCTAAGCTTTTGTGAATATATTTGTTTTTTTAATATTAGTTTAACTTAATAGCCTTTCTCAACAAGATCCAATTTACCTGTATCAGGATTGATTACTAGTCCATGAACAGGTACATCCTGTGGTAATAAAGGATGATTACGTATCGTTGCTACGCTATGTTTTACACTATCCTCCACAGAATCAATGCCTTGCAAAAACTCTTCAAAATTAACCCCAGAGTATTGTAACGTATCAAGATTCTCTTGCGTAATTCCTCGTCCTCTTGCTTTCTCTAAAACCTTTTCTACTTGTAAACCAGCCATACCACAATCATGATGGCCTACAACACAAACTTCTTGCGCTTGAAGCTCATAAACAGCAACAAGAATACTTCTCATGATACTTCCAAATGGATGTGACACGAGCGCACCAGCATTTTTCACAATTTTAACATCACCATTACCTACATTCATCGATTTTGGCAGCAGTTCAACTAAACGCGTGTCCATACATGAAAGAATAACAAGCTTTTTATTTGGTAATTTACCTTTTTGGTATTTTTCATATTCCTTATTTTCTACAAACTTTTCATTATATGCTAAAATTTCATCTAGTAGTTTCATAAAATCCTCCTTCATGTTTCTTTCCATAATTCAATTCTACTTGATTTCCAAATAAAATGAAATATATTATCTAGCTTATTTCTTTGTCTAGTTTTGTAATGTTTTGACTTCATTTGTAGAATCTATTGAATTTTTATTAAAAAATAGTCATAATAAGTTTCGTTGTGTGTGAGTCATATGACTTAAGTAATAGGGTGAGGAGAAGGAAATAATGAAACAAGTAATAAAACCAATGCATTACGATTTATCTACGGCTATTATAGTTAAAAAGAGAGAAATGATTGAACTAGGTATGAAGTTTGGGTTAGCAGATAAAAGAACCATTGAATGTAGTCAACAGCTTGACGATCTTTTAAATAGATTTGAAAATGTAAAAAAGCTGCGTTATGCATAATTTATAAAGGTAACTGAAAAAGATGAGCTTATAGTTTAAGCTCACTTTTTTCAGCCTTTAAGACAATATAAACAGCAGCTTTTACAAGGTTTGTTCGCCTTTTAATAATCCACTTCTTGGTCCATACCAAGTGAGAGCCTTTTAAGTAAATCAAATAATTATATTAAAGAAGTGAAGTGTATATACTTCCGTAGTTCTCTCTGTGGACTGCGGCTCTTCTGTACGTAGCGATGATAAGTCTGTGCATATCCAAAAATATATGAATGACCAAATAAAAAGAAAAGGAAGTAATGCTGCACTGTTGGAGCATTTAGATTGCAATTAAATCAACTTCTTACTTGATCCATTCCAAAAATTCTAGTCGATTCCCAAACGGATCATTTAAATAAAACCGATTCGCACCTGGC
The DNA here is from genome assembly GCF_900187325.1 of Virgibacillus ndiopensis. Classification (GTDB taxonomy): domain Bacteria; phylum Bacillota; class Bacilli; order Bacillales; family Amphibacillaceae; genus Virgibacillus_E; species Virgibacillus_E ndiopensis. Next base: position 609,085 of record NZ_FZMZ01000004.1, read on the forward strand.
AGTTTGTCATCAACTTTAAACGTTATATCGTGGGCTTGTAAATGCTCTTTCATTGCTTCAATATTTTTCACATGAAATGCTGGGTGTGCTTTCTTGGCCGGATGAAAATCACTCTCAACTCCAATATGTACATGAACAGACCCGGACCGAAACCAAACTCCCCCACGCTTACGTAACGGTTCAGGTTTTTCTACTTCCTCGAACCCAAGTAATCCTTGAAAGAATTCCCTTGCTTTATTCTCCCCTCCGATAGGTGCTGCTAACTGAACATGATCGATAACTTCATATTGAAACGTCACTTCAAATTCCCCCTCTATGTTTGACTTCATTATAGCTAACTGCATCCAATTAGTATAATATGAATTTTCAATCAAAGATAGCAAGTTTAGCTTATACCCTGAAAACGCCATGCAAAAAGATCAGTTTCAATTAAGAAACTGATCCTGGTTGTTATTATATGTAGGTACAGCCACGGTTGCCGTAATTTCTATATAAAAAGTTTTAAACCACCACTTCGCAAAGTGGGTGTTTGCAGAAACCTTCCTGTCTTCCGCTCAGTGACGGCCCGACATTAGAGTTCCAATTTAAAACTCCCTATTCATACATTAGAGGTTAAAACTTATTATGATTACGAACATCGTAGCTTGTATTTATATATTACATCTTCACCAAATAGATTTCAATGGTATATTTACCCATTTTAAAACAATAATTCATAAACCTCGTTTAGTTCTTTTACCCTATTATCATGTTGTACATTCTTTGCGTAGTTTATTTCTCTTTCTAACATAGCATTTAAATATTGCATCTCATCATCGTTCAAATCCTCAACAAACTCACCCTCACCTTTGTAATTTCCACGTTCCAATTTTTGATATATTTGCCTACAAATATCGCTTTCTATATAGTTTGATAGCGATTCTCGTAAATATTCTAATGTGTTATCGATTAGTCTCACCTTTTCTTACATTTATCTTTTTGTATTTGTTTTTTTGGCACGCTGCTCAAGTTGTGATTTTGGCGCTTGATCTTCCACATCCTCCGTTAACCCCTGTTGGTTGACGCTACTATTCACCCGATTTTTACTCCGATTATTCTTCTTTTCGCTCATACAAAACACCTCCTGTAGATAGTGTTTCAAAATCATGGTATTATATACAGCTACAAAATGTAAATAACACTTTACATCTATAAACTTATGTGCTATAGAATATGTAAATATGTAGTTACATTATAAGGTGATGAGGACCTAACGTCTCTTAAAAACAACATAAGAGAAATACGAAGGGAATTAAGCAACTAAAAATGGTAGAAGATCTACAAGTGACACGCCAAACATTTACCGCCATCGAAAAAGATAAGTACAATTCCAGCTTAGAATTAGCGCTAAAGATTGTTAACTATTTTATTTACATATTAAGTGATGAATTTTTGTATTATTGCTACAATAATAGCAAGCATAATTGTCGTTTCTTATTACATTTAATAATTTTCAATGAAATTAAATAAGAGAGGTAAATGACCATGGCAGAGAAAATGAATAAAAATGATACAAGTACTTGGATTGTGTTGGGTATAGCTATAGGTGTTACGGGTGGAGTAATTTTTGATAACATCGCTGTTGGAATTGCAGCAGGTCTTGCAATAGGCTTAGCTATAAGTTCTGGTGTTAATAAGAAGAAATAAGAATAATCCAAAGCTTTAAGAAGGAGATGATATTGAGTTGAAAGATAATTTAGAAGCATTAATAAGGGTGATTCCTACTATTGAAGAAGGTAGACGTTTTATATTAGGTGTGGATGGTTTAAGCCGTTCCGGAAAAACAACAATTGTGAATAAACTTAAAAAAATATTAAGGGATGAGAACAACACAGTCTATGTTTTTCATATTGACGATCACATTGTTGAGAGAAAAAAACGTTACCATACTGAACATGAAGAGTGGTTTGAGTATTATTACCTACAATGGGACATAAATTGGTTGCGCGACAATTTTTTTACTAAACTTAGGTATTCTAATGATCTTAACCTTCCTTTTTATGATGGTGATTCAGACGTATGTACGATGGTGAATGTAAAACCTCCCGATTCCAGTATTATCATAATCGAAGGTGTTTTTCTTCAACGGCAAGAGTGGAGGGATTTTTATGATTATGTCGTTTATTTGGATTCCCCAAGGGATAAACGATTTCAGCGTGAAAGTAATCATACACAAAAAGCTATTGAAAAATTCAAAAATAGATATTGGAAGGCAGAAGAATTTTATATACAATCCGAATCCCCAAAAAAAAATGCGGATTTAGTTTTAAATGGATAGAGGAGAAAAAAATTTTGTACTTTCCCCTCTATTCCAATCCCTTACTCCGCACTCAATCCTTCATACCGCTCTCTCAATGACCGCTTCAGCACTTTCCCACTAGGATTTTTAGGTAAAGTATCAGCAAAGTCTACATACTTGGGCACTTTAAAGGTAGACAGTTTCGATTTACAAAACTCAATAACAACCTCTTTCGTCAGGCTTGATCCATCTTTTGGAACGATAATTGCCGTCACCGCCTCTATCCAGTACGCATCAGGAATACCGACAACAGCCACTTCTGAAACACCATCCAATTGATAAATGGTTTCTTCAACTTCCCTGCTCGACACGTTAACGCCGCCAGTATTGATCATATCCTTTTTCCGGTCGATAATTGTTATATATCCTTCGTCATCCATTACGCCAAGATCACCACTATGGAACCAACCACCACGAAATGCTTCGGCAGTTTTCTTAGGATCATGTAAATATCCTTTCATTGTGTGTGGTGTACGATGAACAATCTCACCAATCTCACCGCGAGGTACTTCGTTGTCTTGATCGTCAACGATCCTTGTTTGCACATTTAGTGTTGCCTTACCCGCCGAACCAATTTTTCGTAATTGATCGTCGGGTTGCAATGCTGTTGCTAATGGAGCTACTTCGGTTTGTCCATAAAAATTCCAGAATTTAGCATTCGGTAACCGCTCAGCTAACTCCTTTAAAATTTCTCGAGGCATAATTGCTGCACCATAATAACATTTTTCCAATGAAGAAAGGTCACGTTTATCAAAGTCTGGGTGACGTAATAACCCAATCCAGACAGTTGGTGGAGCGAAAAGAAGTGTTGCCGCTTCTTCCTCAATAGTTTTCAAAATAACCTCCGGACTAGCAGTTCCTAAAATAATTCCACTTGATCCAACATATATGCTCGGACCTAAAAACACATGTAATTGCGCACTATGGTATAACGGCAATGCGTGAATTGCCACATCCCTTTCTTCCATTTTTCCATCAATAACACAACTGACATATTCGCTTATTAAGCTTTTATGGGAAAGCATTACCCCTTTAGGACGAGATTCTGTTCCACTCGTATACAACACGTGAGCAAGAGTCTCATCAGAAATCTCCGCCTCAACAAAATCAGTCGATTTCCCCACACGTATTAAAGACAATTGCTCCCATGATGCAAGCTCTTCCCTAGACTCGTATGTATCAGGCAAATCTATTAAATATTTATGGGCAATCGGAGCATTGCCTTTAGCACCTTCAAGAACTGGTGCATATTCTTCTGAAGCAATAAAACCGGTAACCTCCGCATGCTCAATGATATATCGAACATCCTCACCTGTCAGCATGTAATTAATTGGAATCATCACTGCACCAATTCTTGCTAAAGCAAAATTCACAACAACAAAGTCTAAACTGTTCTTGGACATCACTGTAACCATTTCACCCTTTTTCATTCCTTTTTCTAGAAAGGCATGTGCTGTCTGATTGACCAGATTATCCAACTCTGCATAGGTCAGACGCTTGTCCTCATAGCGAATCGCAAATTTTTCCGGTGTACGGTCACGTGTCCTTGCTAGTAAATCCCCTAACGCATTTCTCCGTGCACGTTCCAACAACTTGGAAAGCTCAACATTTTCATTTGCCTGTGTGCTCATTGTCCCACTCCTTAAATGAATTAATAACGTATGCTATCCCTCACGTTGAATTTTCTTTCTTTTATTTTAATTCAGATAATTAATGTTGGCAAGTGGCGTTCATAAGAATTGGATCGTATTTCGCATATTTTGGATCGTATTTCTACTAATTCGACTCGTATTTACTGAGTTTGGATTGTATTCCCATTATTTGTGCTTCCTCCCTATTCTCAACAGTTTCCCCGCCTAAAACACAACAAAATACCAATTAATTAACTACACTTCTTCAAGCATTCGCTTAAGTATATCCTTCTATTTTCACTACCCTATATTATTTAACTACTGTGCTTTCTGCCCAATTTCAATCTTTATGGTGCCATTACTCTCGCCTATGAATATAGTGAAAATGACTATATATTAGGAGGATAACTATGGTATCTCTGGAGTCATTTTCAAGAAATAATCCCGACCATTTAGCGTGGCATGAGACGATGGAAATACATGAACTTGTTGCATTACAATCTATAGCATTAATGAAATTAAAGAGCTCAGTAGATAAGATACAAGATGGTATGCTACGGGCACTTTATCTGCAGACAATCAAAGATCTAGAAATGAACATTACAGAGCTTATTCAATTTTATTCATTAGCACCCAGGAACGATGATGAATATGATAGGCGAGAGTTAGGTACAGGATTTTATGCAGGGGACCTATTGGGATTTGCTAAAACAGCGGTACGTACCTATGCTGCTGCTATCACTGAAACAGCGACACCAGCTTTACGTGAAACATTAAACAAACACCTTCAAAAGACAATTCAAACGCATGGGAAGGTCTTTAATTATATGTATGGAAAGGGAATGTACCCAGCCTATAACCTTGAAAAATTACTGCAAAATGATTTACAGAATGCCCACAAGGCTTTGGAAATGAATTATAAGTAAATTTCGTTATGTCATAGTAGTATACTAGATGTTTCCACGTGTATTTTTCCTTTTTCAACTAAATGGTATTGTACTATTTCGCACGCTTACCACACGTTATGACGTTTTGCATCAAAAAGATCCCTACACAAAAACGTAGGGATCTTCACTATCTTAATCTAATTACTCTGTGACTAACTGTAATTCAACTGGAATAAACTTTTCAACAGATTCACCATTAACTACCTTACCTGCTGCGTCAATAGCCTTTTGTCCGATTAATTCTGGTTGCTGTGCAACTGTTGCAGCCATTTTACCTTCTTTTACCGCTGCACGGGCATCATCTGTAGCGTCAAAACCGACAACGATTACATCTTCAAGCAAACCTTTTGATTCAAGCGCTTGTACCGCACCTAATGCCATTTCATCGTTATGTGCAAATACTGCGTTAATTTTATCTGTACCTTGAAGGATATTTTCCATCACAGTTAAGCCTTCTGTTCTGTCAAAGTTTGCTGATTGTTTGGCAACAACTTCTATTCCATCGATTTCATCAACGATGTTATGGAACCCTTCTCCGCGCTCTCGTGTTGCGGATGCACCCGGAATTCCTTCCAGCTCCACAACTTTACCTTTTTCGCCTAATTGCTCTGCGATGAATTCTCCTGCCATTTCTCCACCAGCCACGTTATCGGAAGCGATGTGTGTTACAACTTCGCCACCCTCAGAACTACGGTCAACTGTAATAACTGGTACACCAGCATCGTTAGCTAGTTCAACAGCAGTCACAACTGCTGCTGAATCTGTTGGATTGACTAATAGTACATCAATATCTTGTTGTAATAAATCTTCAACATCACTTAATTGTGTTGATGGATCATTTTGTGCATCAGAAGTTAGAATTTCATAGCCTGCCTTCTTTGCTGCAGCTTCAGCACCATCACGTAGCGTTACAAAAAACGGGTTGTTTAGTGTTGAAATAGATAAACCAATTTTCACACTATCTTCTTCTGATCCATTATCCTTTGAGCCTTCTGATTCGTCTGATGAACTAGGGGCCTCTGTTGAACATGCAGTAATAACTAAAAGCAATACAAGTAGTGCTAAAGTTTTTATCCATTTACTCATTTTGTATTTCCTCCCATGGAAAATGTTTAGTTAAAGTGTTCTAATTGAACACGTGAAACCTTACTTAGATCTTCGGTCAAGCAAGACAGCAAGTAAGATAACGCCACCTTTGACAATTTGTTGATAGAACGATGATACGTTTAATAGATTTAGCCCGTTATCAAGAACACCAATAATTAATGCACCCACAAGTGTACCGACGATTCTACCGCGTCCACCCATCAAGCTCGTACCACCGATAACGACAGCAGCAATCGCATCTAATTCGTACATTGATCCTGCTGTTGGTTGTGCTGAGTTCAATCGGCTTGTTAAAATAATTCCTGCTAAGACCGATAGCATACCAGTTAATGAATATACCCAGATTTTTACTCGATCAGCTCTTATACCCGAAAGAGTTGACGCTTCTTCATTTCCGCCGACAGCATATACCTGTCTGCCGAAAACAGTTTTACGTAGCACAAAATATAAAATTAGAAATACACCAAGCATAAGGATAACAGGAAACGGAATACCAAACACATATCCGCGACCAATCATTTCAAATGCAAAACTATCCGACAATCCTGTAATTGGTTTTCCATCGGTATAAACAAGTGTAACACCACGGAAAACTGTCATCGTAGCAAGTGTTGCAATAAATGGTGCAACTTTCCCTTTTGTAATAATAAGACCATTCACCGCACCTAGTGCTAAACCAATTATTAACCCAATAAACACAGCAAAAATTGGATCCATTCCACTCGAAAGCATACCCGCAGTTAATGCACTTCCTAAAGCTAAAATAGAACCAACGGATAAATCGATCCCCGCTGTTAAAATTACAAACGTCATACCAAATGCTATAAGTGCGTTAACCGAAACCTGACGTAGTAGATTAAGAATATTATCTAGTGTGAAGAAATTATCACTTAAAAATCCTAATATGATCATAATTACGATTAAACCAATAAATGGACCAATTTTTGCAAAGTTAGTTACTAATAAGCGCTTCATGATTCTCCCCTCCTGTTGCCGCCCTCATTATTTTCTCTTGATCAGCGACTTCTCTATCTAAAGTTCGTGTTATCTTGCCTTCATGAATAACCATAATACGATCACTCACTCCAAGAACTTCTGGAAGCTCGGAGGAAATCATAATAATCGCTACACCCTTTTCGGTAAGTTCATTCATAATTGTATATATTTCTTTTTTTGCCCCAACATCAACACCGCGGGTTGGCTCATCAAGGATTAGCAGCTTTGGTTTAATTCCTAACCATTTTGCAATAACAACCTTTTGCTGATTACCTCCACTCAAATGTTTGATTTCTTGTTCGATACCAGTTGTTTTAACTTGAAGTCTTTTAATCAGATCACTAATCAACTTATTTTCCTTAGAAGCAGAGATAACCCCATTATTCGAAACCGCTTTCATATTTGTTAACGAAATATTTTCACGAATTGAAGCATTTAATACTAATCCTTTCGCTTTTCGATCCTCTGTAATAAAACCAATTCCAGCTTTGATCGCATCACTTGGATGGTTAATCGTTAAGGCTTTTCCATCTAATTTAACGGTGCCATTATTTTTCTTTTCAAAACCGAAAATTGCTTCCATTATTTCCGTTCTGCCTGCCCCCATTAGTCCAGCTACTCCAAGGATTTCACCTTTTCTTACATTAAAACTAATATTTTCAAATACCCCTCGTCGGTCTAGATTATCTACTTCAAAAACTACATCGCCAATGATGCTAGTTCTTGCCGGGAATCGTTCCCCAAGCTCACGACCAACCATCATTTTCACAATTGCTTCAAAGCTTGTCTCACGAATGAACTCTGTACTAATGTACTGCCCATCACGCAATACTGTGATTCGATCACAAATTTGAAAAATCTCTTCCATTCTGTGCGAAATGTAGATGATACTTACTCCTTTTTTCCGAAGCGACTCGACAACATTGAAAAGACTTTCGATTTCACGTGCCGTTAATGCGGCAGTGGGCTCATCCATGATGATTAGTTCAGCATTTGTAGCTAGAGCACGAGCTATTTCTATCATCTGTTGTTTTCCAACGGATAAATCTCCAGCTGTATCTTCTGGTTGAATGTTTGTTGCACCCAAATCTTGTAAACTAGTTTCCGTTTGTTTCTTCATTTCTTTCGTATTTAAAATTCCAGTTTTGCCATATGTCAGTTCTTTTCCAAGAAACATATTTTCAGCAACAGTTAAATGTGGAATAATATTAAGTTCCTGGTGAATGACAATAATCCCATCTTGTTCTGCTTGTTTTGGATTAGAAAAATCTACTTTTTTCCCCTTCACCTTGATAATCCCATTATCACGTGCATGTATTCCTGTTAACACTTTTATTAATGTTGATTTCCCTGCACCATTCTCCCCCATTAAGGCATGAATTTCTCCAGAATTAATTTCAAAATTAACCCCTTTTAACACTTGATTTCCTGAAAAAGACTTATCAATATTTATCATTTCAACAAAAGGTGTTTCGACCATTTTTCTCACCCCTTTTCATTAAAAAATTACACCAGCATGTAAAATGACATTGGCATACGGAGTTGCCTCTCCTGTTCGAATTACCGCTTTTGCTTTAGGAATTTCGGCTTTAAGCTGCTCATGTGACACATAATTTACTTGCACCTTGTCATAAAAATTCTTTAATTCATCGTGCAACACACTATTTTTGTCATGAATTTCTTTTGCAATTGTCATTTCCTCCACTTCCATGTCATCGGTAACCGCTTTAAAAACAGTTGTAAAACTTGGATTACCTATAGTTAATGACAAATCAATACAATGTATCTCATTCGGTATCGGAAGTCCACAATCTGCAATAATTATTTTGTCTGTATGTCCAAGTTTCCCTAGTACGGATGTGATGTCTCGATTTAAAATGCCTGACTTTTTCACTAAGAAACCGTCCTTTCTTTGATAAATAAATCTACCTCAGTACCTGTTGGCATACCTCCTTGAGCACCAATTTTTGTCACCGACAGTGCTGCTGCGGCATTAGCATATTCAATAGCTTTTGTTAGCTTTGCGCCTCTGCCAAGCTGAGATGCAAGAGCACCATTAAAGGTATCTCCAGCTCCAGTCGTATCCTTCGCTTCTACATGGTGACTCGGTAAATATCGTTTTTCTCTATTTTCATAAAATTGAACTCCCCGTTCACCCTGTGTCACAATTACATTCTCTTGAATCGAAGTAAATTTTGGATCAGTCTTCATCGACAGCAACTCAATCTCGTTCGGTGTCAGAAAAGCTGAACCACTAAAAACAGCTTCGGGTAATTGTTGATATGGTGCTGGATTAACAATTACTGGAATACCATATTCATTAGCTATTTTTAATGTGTGAACAACTGTTTCCATTGGAATTTCCAATTGTAGTAACACGATGTCACTTTTATTAATAACGTCACGATGTCTTTCAACAAAGTCTGGCGTCACTAAACGATTCGCCCCTGACGAAACAATAATTCGATTATCATTTTCTGACAAAATAATGTTAGCAATTCCTGTTGCCACGTCAGGAATTGTCTCTATACCATCATAATTTATACCTTCTGATTCTAAATGATCTAAAAGTGTGGCACCAAAAGTGTCATTACCTATAGCACCAATCATATTTACTGATGAACCAAGTCGTGCAGCTGCAACTGCTTGATTAGCACCTTTTCCCCCTGGATACGTCGCAAATTCTCCCCCAATCACGGTTTCGCCCTGCTTCGGTATTGTGTTTGTTGAAATTGATAAATCCATATTAATACTACCTACAATACAAACTGTGGAACTTACAGCCATGTTATTACCCCCTTTTTCGTGTCGATTGACGCTCAATAAGCTGGACGGTAAATTCTTCTCTCTTTGTCTTATATCCACTATTATTAATTTGTTCTAGCAGCATTTCAGCAGCTTGTGTTCCAATATCATAGATTGGTTGTGCCATCGTCGATAGAGACGGTGTCGTGGTTTCCCCAACCGTAATTCCATCAAAAGCTATTATCGATAACTCATCAGGAACGTTTATTCCTAGTTCCTCAGCCCCTTTAAGCGCCCCAATACCCATCAAATCATTCCAAACAAAGATTCCATCTATTTCCGTGTGATCTGTGAGTAATTTTTTCGTTGCTTGAACAGCTGTTTCGAAATTGTATTCTCCTGGCACAATATAACTTGACAAAAACCAGTCTTCATTCTTAACCTCGTCAAGATAACCCTTAAGTCGTTTTGCCGTATTACTTACATGTTCCGGACCGCATATATGTGCAATCCTTTTACATCCAACTGATTTTAAGTGCTGAACGGCCTGCCTAGCACCCTCTCGATTATTTACAGTTACCGAGGATATATTAGAACCTATGATTCTATCAAGCGCAATGATGGGAGTACTTATCTTACCAACAAGTTCTTTCGTAATCGTACTTGAAACAATTATTATGCCGTCCACTGACTTTTGTTGTAATGCATTCAAATACGTTTGTTCCTTTTCAAAATCGTCATCCGTATTACACAGAATGAATGTATAACCATGTTGATTGGTAACATCCTCCACTGCTCGAGCAAGCTCTGGAAAGAAAGGGTTCATAATATCCGGAACAAATAAAGCTATCATTTTCGATTTGCCTTTATACAGACTTCGTGCCACATCATTTGGTCGATAGTCTAATTGCTTAATTGCACTGTTAACCTTTTCTTTTGTTGATGGATTTACATAACCAGTACCGTTCATAACGCGCGAAACAGTAGCTGTTGAAACCCCGGCAAGCTTTGCAACATCTTTAATCGTTGTCATTATAAAACCACTCTCTTAAATTATTAAAAACAAAAGTGTAACCCGTTACATTAAATTATAGAAAAAAATTCACTTGAAAACGCATTCATGTAACCCATTACATAAATAATAAAGTGCGTGCACATAAGTGTCAATAACTTTTGCTAGAACGATAATTGTAGAGATTAAATAAATAAAAAGCATGGATAGTATGGGTCCATGCTTTTCATTAGTGAGGCACCGATTAAAAGATTCTAATCTTACTGCTTCGTTTAAAAGATTTTGATTTTGGCGGTACATATCCACGTTCAAAAATTCTCCCTTTTGAGATCATACATTTCTGTAAAAACATTTCCAACGAGTCGGATTCATACTCCTCGATAGCCTTTAGTAATACTTTTGCTGCTACTTTTGCATCCTCTAAGGCATGGTGATGCTCGAACACGATATTATGATGGGCAGCAAGTGTGTTTAATTTATGACTCATTAAATCTGGCCAAACTCGTTTAGATATACTCGCTGTACAAAGATACTCCAACTCCGGATAACGCAAATCAAATCGATCCAGTGTTTGCCGAACAACACTCATATCGAAGCTTGCATTATGTGCAATTACAATATTATTATCAAGATATTTATGTAGTGTTGGCCACAGTTCAGCAAAAGTTGGTGCATCTTCTACATCACTTTCAGTTATACCATGAATGTATGTATTAAATGATTTGAATTCCATGAGTGGATTTATTAGGCTATAAAATTCATCAACAATTCCCTGCTCATTAGCAACGACAACACCAATTGCACACGGACTGTTACGTTTTTCGTTTGCAGTTTCAAAGTCAATGGAGACGAAGTCCATGATAAAAATCTCCTTTGTTTTCTAATGTCAATAACAATATATAATACTATGTATTTCTAGTGTAAGGGAGAAGGAATTTCATTGTAAATGAATGTGCATTGCTGTACCACGAATTAACGTAGTACTGCAATGCAATTATATCAACGCTATTATAACTGTTTTACAGAATTATTCTTAAGAATTTTATTTGGGTTCAGAATGGCATCAGGGTCCAGTGCTTGTTTAATCTTTTGCATTACCACTAACGCTTCTCCATGTTCTTTTTCCTGGTATTCCTGTTTACCAATTCCAACACCGTGTTCACCCGTACATGTTCCACCTCTTTTAAGTGCATAATTCACAATACGAGTGTTTACATGTTTCGCCTTTTCAACGTCTTCTTGATTAGCCGGATCAATCATGATCAAAGCATGATAGTTACCATCCCCAACATGACCAACAACTCCGCCACTGAGTCCTGAATCTTCAATGGCTACTCTTGCCTCTTTAATAGCCCCTGCTAGCTTGGAAATTGGTACACAAACATCCGTTACCATTTGCTTTTTCCCTGGATGACCGTGGATGTATGCGTAAGCTACATTGTGACGTGCCTCCCAAAGGCGATTTCTGGCAGCTGTATCTGATTCAAATTTAATTTCCTTACAATTTTTATCGAGAACAATTTCTCTCGTAAATTCAATATCATGATTAAGTCCAGCTTCATTACCATGGAATTCCAAGAATAATGTTGGTCCTTCTTTGTATGTTGTTCCACTATAAAGATTCATTTGCTTCATCGATTGTTCATCAACAAGTTCAACTCTTGCAATAGGAACACCAGCCTGTAAAATACCGACAACCGCTTCAACCGCATCATCGACACTATCAAATGATGCTCTTGCAGCCATAGTATGTTCAGGAATTCCATAAACCTTTAGTGTTAACTCAGTGAAACACCCCAATGTTCCTTCAGACCCGACAAAGAGACCATTCAAATGAAAACCCGATGAAGATTTTGCTGCAAGATTACCTGTGTGAATGATTGCACCATCAGCCAGGATAACTTCTAAATCACGAACTTGATCTCGCATGACTCCATACTTAACAGCGGTTGTTCCACTAGCATTCGTTGCTGCCATACCTCCAAGCGTTGCATCAGCACCTGGATCCACTGAAAAAAATAAGCCATACTTTTTAAGCTCTTTATTTAATTGTGAACGTGTAACACCAGGTTGCACCTTGACCAGAAAATCATTCTCCCTAACTTCCAGCACCTTATTCATGAGTGAGAAATCAATCGTTATCGTATCCTGTTCATTCGGAATTACATTTCCTTCCAAACTTGAACCTAATCCAAACGGAACAACCGGTGAATGGTATTTGTTTGCTAGTTTCATAATTTCGCTAACTTCATCAGTAGTTTCAGGAAACACGACTACATCTGGAAAACGTGGTGTATGATACGATTCATCCTTACTATGCTGCTCTAAAATAGTTTCATTCGACGATACACGGTCACTGTTTAGTGCTTCTTGTAATTCTTCATAAAGACCCATCAGTCACATCTCCTTTAATCTCTTTCCTTTACTTGGTTTTCAAGCTTGCCTACGTTTTCAATTTCTAATGTTACAACGTCCCCATCTTTCAAAAATTGCGGAGGATTCATAGCAAAACCAACTCCATTTGGTGTACCAGTCATGATAATATCACCTGGTTTCAACGTAATTAAGCTAGATATAAATTCTATTAAAAATGGAATATCAAATATCAATTTATTAGTGTTAGAGCTTTGGCGTTCCTCTCCATTCACATAGGAACGAATAGATAAATTATGGGGATTTCCAATTTCATCTGGTGTTACCACCCATGGACCAATTGGTGTACTACGGTCCAATGTTTTTCCCTGTAGCCATTGGGCTGTACGTTTTTGCAGGTCACGGGCAGAAATATCATTACCAATTGTATATCCAGCAATATGATTAAGCGCATCTTCTTTGCTAACATGTGATGCTTCTTTTCCAATCATTACTATTAACTCTACCTCGTAATCAAGTTTTTCTGTAAACATAGATTTTTTGATATCATCCTCAGGACCAATTAGTGCATTATTGAATTTTGCAAATAAAACCGGAAATTCTGGAATGTCGCTTTGCATTTCTGCAGCGTGTTCAGCATAATTTTTCCCGACACAAATAACCTTTGAAGGTGCTGGATTAGGAGTTGAAAAACTCACTTCTTCTGGGCCAAACAATACTTCGTTATGACCTTGTTTTGTTATATAATTACAAGCTTTCCTGGCACGTTCAACTACCACAGTTCCCATGGAAAAAAATGTACTTGGATCTGCCGGTAGAAGACTATCAATTAAATGAATAGCATCCTTTTCTCCCATTGAAATAAGATAGGCATGATAACTTTCCTGTAAATCAATCACTTTCCCATCTACTACACAACCTATCCTATATGTACCAGGTTTTCCCTTAAATTTGTAGCTAACCAATTTCATGATTAATCCACCTCGATTGTTAGGTAATATTTAATACTTATCGTACCATAAAAATTCAATCTATCCCCAATATTCAGTTAAAAAATATTCTAAATTTTCGCTTGACATTTAATACTCCTAAAGGTAATGTGATTAATAACATTTAAAATTGAATAAGTAACTTTCTTATCCAGAGAGGTGGAGGGACTGGCCCTTTGAAGCCTCAGCAACAGGTTATTTAATACTGTGCTAATTCCAGAAGCGTAAAGCTTGAAGATAAGAAGAGTGATTAACTATTGTCTGTAAACCTCTTCTTATCTTAAGAAGAGGTTTTTTTGATGCAAACTACATATAAAGAGGTGATTCTTCTAATGAAGTAAGACACAACTTTCTCTAAAAGTAAATACAAAATAAAAGAAAGAAGGAATTTACTATGTCAATCACATTAACGAAAGCACCATTTAAAGCAGATCACGTTGGGAGTTTGTTACGACCAGAAAACTTACACAAAGCAAGAAAGGAATTTAATGAAGGGAAAATCACAGCAAAACAATTGCGTGATGTTGAGACAAAAGAAATTAAACGTATTGTTGATAAACAAATCGAGGTTGGGTTATCATCCGTAACAGATGGTGAATTCAGACGACGATTTTGGCATACGGATTTCCTTGAGCACTTGAATGGGGTGGAGGGGTATGTCCCAGAAATAGGCTATATTTTTAATGGTGACGAGGAAACTGAAAAATATAACATACGAAATACAGGAAAGATCTCTTTTAATCCCAACCATCCATTTATAAAAGATTTTATTGTGTTTAATGAAATCGTTGATGGTCGTGCTGTTGCTAAACAGACAATTCCAAGTCCCAACCAATTATTTAATGTTGGTATACGTGATGAGAGTATATACCCTGACATTGAGGAATATGCAAATGATATTATTAAGGCGTATCGTGATGCAATAAAGGTATTTTATGAAGCTGGTGTGCGTTACTTGCAATTGGATGATGTTTATATTGCTGGACTTTCCTCACCAGATATCCCATTTAATGATGGAGCATTTTCAAGGGAACAATTAATTGACTTAGCACTTCGCGTAGTAAATAGCGTTTTAGAAGGTAAACCGGAAGACTTAGTGGTGACAACACATCTTTGTCGTGGTAACTATCGTTCTAATTGGGCATTTCAAGGAAGCTATGCACTGATCGCACCAACTTTATTTGCAAAAGAAAAGGTGGATGGTTTCTTCCTAGAATATGATGATGAACGTTCAGGAGACTTTAAACCATTAAAACACATTCCAAATGGTGGCGCGCAGGTTATTTTGGGAGTTGTAACATCAAAATTTGGAGAAATTGAAGACAAAGAAGCAATTAAAGCACGTATTAAAGAAGCAGCAAAATATGTTCCGCTTGAACAGTTGTGCATAAGTCCGCAATGCGGATTCGCATCGACTCACCATGGTAATAAGTTAACAGAAGAACAACAATGGGCTAAATTAAAATTTATAGGTGAAGTAGCTCAGGAAGTTTGGGGATAAAATGTGGGGGGCAGTGGGACAAGGGGGCAGGAACCTTGTCCCAGTCCCAGATTCCCTGCATTATGATGGATTCAGTATCCTTTGTAAAAATTGCTGTGTACGCTGTTCCCTTGGCGCTTTAAGTACTTTATCCGGAGGTCCATGTTCGACAATATATCCACCATCCATAAAAATCACCTCATCCGAGACTTGTTCTGCAAATTGAACTTCGTGCGTAACAATAACCATCGTCCAATTTTCTTTAGCAAGGTCTTTGATTACAGTTAATACTTCTCCAATCAACTCTGGATCCAGTGCAGATGTAGGCTCATCAAACAACATTAACTCTGGTTCAATTGCAAGTGCTCTAGCAATTCCGACCCGTTGCTGCTGTCCACCAGAAAGCTGATGAGGATAAAGATTCATCTTATCCTTCAGACCAACCTTCTCTAGAAGACTTTCCGCTAATTCCTGAACGTCAGCTTTGTTACGTTTCTGTACGATGATTGGTCCTTCCGTTACATTTTCTAAGGCTGTTTTATGTGGGAAAAGATTGTAGGATTGAAATACCATTCCCGATTTACGTCGTAATCTTAAGGCATCCTGTTTACTGATTTTCTTTTCGAAATTCAGTGTAAGTCCATCGTCAAACGTAAAAATTCCTCTATCTGGTTGCTCCAGGGCATTTAGACAACGTAGAAGCGTTGTTTTTCCAGATCCAGAAGGACCCATAATCGACAACACTTTACCTTTTTCAATTTCTACTTCAATATCCTTCAAAACTTCCAACTCATTAAAGGATTTAGCCAAACCTTTAATTGATAATAACACCTGGGTTCCTCCTCTCTATGTAGCTGTATACCGTTCGAGACGTTTTTCGATAGCCTGTTGAACAATAGATAATAGAAAACAGATTATCCAATAAAGAATTGCTGCTTCGATATAAATCAGCATAAAATCATATGTTACTGCAGCAATTTCCTGAGCTCTCCTAAATAACTCAGTAACAAGTATTAGTGAAGCAAGTGATGTATCCTTCACCAAACTAATAAATGTGTTTGATAATGGGGGTATAGAAACCCTTGTTGCCTGCGGTAGAATAATTCGCCTTAACGCTGTATTTTGCGTCATACCAATTGTATATGCTGCCTCCCATTGACCTTTTGAAATCGATATAATAGAAGCACGAATTATTTCTGATGCATAAGCCCCTACATTAAGGCTAAATGCGATGATGGCACTTGGAAATGGGTCAATG
The DNA here is from genome assembly GCF_900187325.1 of Virgibacillus ndiopensis. Taxonomy (GTDB): domain Bacteria; phylum Bacillota; class Bacilli; order Bacillales; family Amphibacillaceae; genus Virgibacillus_E; species Virgibacillus_E ndiopensis. Next base: position 625,961 of record NZ_FZMZ01000004.1, read on the forward strand.
GTAATGTTTAAGCTTGGTAATCCATAGAAAACAATAAACAATTGCACAAGTAAGGGTGTTCCTCTAATTGCCGAAACATATACAATCGCTGGTGTACGAACGATAGATGATTTTGAAAGACGCATAATAGCTGTTAATAGTGCCAATATAAGACCAGCCACAAATGAGATAAGTGTTAGTGGTATTGTATATTTAATCCCACCTTTAATCATGGGGAGGAGGGAGTTTTTGAATAACTCCCACCCACCTTGATCCGCAGTTATCGCAAATAACATATCATTTAGATGAAACATCTTCACCAAACCAATCTTTAGCAATTTTAGCGAGGGTTCCATCTTCTCTCATCGCTTTTAATTGCTCATTAACAGCTTCAACTAATTTCTCATTTCCTTTATTGAAAGCAAAAGCTGTTTCTGAAGCATCGCCCTCTTCTGCTACTATTTTAATACTTTTATCACCTTCTTGATTCAAATAATCAAGAACCGCAAGTTTATCATTTACCGTTACATCTGCACGACCTTGTTTCAATAATTCAATCGATTGTGCAAGACCTTCTACGCCTACAAGCTCAGCACCATTCTCTTTTGCAATAGCCCCAAAGTTACTCGTCAATGATTGTGCAGATTTCTTGCCTTTTAAATCTTCAAAGGAATTAATATCATCCGTTTCTTTTGGTACAACTACGACTGCAGCTGAATACGTATACGGGTTAGAAAAGTCATAGTTCTCTAAGCGATCTTCATTAATACCCACCTGGTTCGCAATCAGATCAAAACGTTCGGAATTCAAACCAGCAAACATAGAATCCCATTGTGTTTCCATGAATTCTACTTTTACTCCCATACGGTTCGCAACTTCTTTTATAACTTCAACATCGTATCCTGTTAATTCACCTTGATCATTATGAAAAGTAAATGGAGCATATGTGCCTTCTGTCCCAACGGTAAGGACACCCTTTTCCATAACCTCATCATAAAGATTTCTTGAACCACATGCAGTTAATACAGCAATAAGTCCAATCATTAATACCCATAAAGCTAGTTTCTTCATATCTATTAAACCCCCAGTAATTTTATCGGAATAATTGATTATAACCTACCAATTAAGATAAGTAAAAGATTTCCTACTATGACTTAGAATTAACAAAAAGATTTAATTCATTCCTTTTAATCAAGGGCAACTTTCTAAAAGATTATTGTTTTTACACAAATGACATAAAATGCGACGTAAACACCAAGCCGAGGAGACAGAAAATATTACTTTCATACTAATGACATCCTGGGGAGATGATGCTCGGTAGGAGAGCGAGGATATCAGCAGGAGAGCAGGAACATCGTCAGGAGAGCAGGAATATCAGTAGGAGAGCGTGAATATCAGCAGGAGAGCAGGAATATCAGCAGGAGAGCAGGAACATCGTCAGGAGAGCAGGAATATCAGCAGGAGAGCAGGAACATCGTCAGGAGAGCAGGAATATCAGCAGGAGAGCAGGAACATCGTCAGGAGAGCAGGAACATCGTCAGGAGAGCAGGAACATCGTCAGGAGAGCGTGAATATCAGCAGGAGAGCGAGGATTGCAGCTGCTCCGGAAATCGTAGTGTATACTGGCTGTGGGAATAACAGCTACATAAGATAACTTACGTCACATTTTACTGAAACTACGGATTTAAAAGTAATAAAATTTACGAAACGAGCCTTAATTAAAGGGAGTGTAATATTAACTGTGTAAGTAAGAAATGCGTACGGTTTCTTACTCACACAGTTTTTTATTTGGTAGAATAATAACTATAAAGCTAAAGGAGTGTTTTAAATGGGCAAACCTAAAAGAGATCCCAACTCCATAGAATTAGCTAACAAGATTATTGAACAGTATCAACCAAAGTCTGTAGAAGATATGCAAGATGCATTAAAGGACATATTTGGACCTATGTTTGAATCGATGTTAAAAGGTGAAATGAATCATCATTTGGGCTATGAATCCAATGATAAGGGAGAAAAAGAAACAAACAATAGACGGAACGGGTACGGAAAAAAGAAAGTCAAAACGACTGCTGGCGAAGTGGATATTGCTGTACCTCGTGATCGTGACGGTTCATTTGAACCAGAGCTTATTCCAAAGCGTAAAAGAGATGTTTCTGCCATCGAGGATAAAGTCATCTCCATGTATGCAAGAGGAATGTCTCAGCGAGATATTTCATCCACGATTGAAGATATCTATGGATTCTCCGTGTCTCATGAAATGATATCCGATATTACCGATACAGTGCTTCCTGATTTAGAAGAGTGGCAAAGTCGCCCTTTAAGTAACTGTTATCCATTTGTATTTGTAGATTGCCTTTATACGACGATACGTAATGACTACGAAACCAAGAAATACGCTGTTTATACCATGTTAGGCTATACCATGGAAGGAAAGAAAGACATTCTTGGTCTATGGTTAAATGAAACGGAAAGTAAACATAAATGGATGCAAATCTTTGATGAAATAAAAGCTCGTGGTGTAGAAGATATTTTCTTTATTTCCATGGATGGAGTAAGTGGATTAGAAGATGGAGCTCGTGCCATTTTCCCACAAGTTGTCGTACAACGCTGTATTGTTCATCTCATTAGAAATTCGATTAAGTATGTTCCAAGTAAAGACTATAAAGCTTTTACTGCTGCATTAAAAAAGGTTTACGCTGCACCAAGTCTTAAGGCTTGTCATAGTGCATTCGAAAGCTTTCAACAACAATGGTCTGCCTATCCAGGAGCTATTGACGTATGGAAACGAAACTTCTCCCATGTGGAACAACTATTTGATTATGGAAGTGCCATACGCAAAATCATGTACACTACCAATGCGGTAGAAAGCATACATTCTAGCTTTAGAAAAGTGACTAAAAAAGGAGCATTCCCAAATGAGAACGCTCTTCTAAAAGTATTATATTTACGAACGAAAGAACTTGAAAACAAATGGGAAGGTGGCCATATTCAACAATGGGCAATGGTGATGAACCAGCTATTAATACATGACCATCTTAATAAACGTGTGTTAAAATATTTAGAATAACTTACACACTTTTCTTGACAAGCCCTAATTAAAGCAAAAGAGCTTAGGGATACCGAATCTCCCAAGCTCTTTTTGTACTAATAATACATTTAAATATTCAATTTCAATTATTTTCAGCTACGTATGTTGAAATTTGCCACGTTACACCAAATTTGTCTGTTACTTGACCATATGATGGACTCCAAAATGTTTCTTGAAGGGGCATTTCAACCTTTCCCCCTACCTGTAACTTTTCAAATACTTCTTTGGACGTTTCCACATCACTCACCGTAATCGCAACGTTAACTTGTGATCCAATTGTGTGTGGTTGACCCGGAAATGTATCTGAAAGCATAAGATCTGTATCTCCAATTTTTAGATGTGCATTTAATACACGATCTTTTGCTTCTTCTGGAATAGGGGACTCTGGATTATCCGGCATATCCCCAAACGTTTGAACGTTTGATACTTTTGCATGTAACGCATCTTCATAGAATTTAATAGCTTCTTGCCCATTTCCATTCGTTACAAAATACGGATGAAACTTTAAAATCATAACATACACCTCTTTCTCGAATTTTTATTCTATAATAATTTCTACCCCCTTCCCAAAAATTCCTTTATTCTGGGAGCTATTATGATTAAAAATACATCCTTTACAAAAACTTTATATAAAAGGTCAAACAAATAGCGTATCTGAGCTATATTACAGATACGCTATTGGCTTACTAATTTATTTTTTCCTTATCTTTACTATACACATTAATGTTATAAGGATCATCCTTAACATTTTCTTTAACTTCTTCAGACTCTATAAAATGACGAACTTTATTTTCAATTTCTTTCCCAAGTTCCCTAGCATTCGAATCAGACGATTCAACCGAAGTTCTTATTGAAATGGTAAGTGGGAATGGATAAAATGAATACCCAACTCCCTCAACTTTTAACTCCTTCATACCAATTAGTCCCTCGGAAATAGTAGTTATAACTGGTCTCCACCTTCTATCTGCTTTTTCTTTCTCTGGATCCGTTTTATATACCTTTATAGTGAACTTATCCATATCCTTTTCTTGTACTATATCTTTTACAATTTGCTTCATTTCATCTTCCCTTGTTTCAGAAACTGGTATTTCTAATGGGATAAATTTTTCAACATCGTTGATTCTTACATGCGCAGAAAGGATTTCATAATTCTTGTTGTTTAATGCTTTTAAAATTTCTTCTTCAAGTTTTTGACTTTGTTGCATATACGCTTCTATCTTCTTCTTTTGTTTTTCGGAAATCTCTTCTCTTACGAATTCTTTTTCTTTAGTTACTTCTACATGATAAGCATCCAGCTCTTTATCTTGTAATATCTCTGTTATTTCCTGTTCAACTTTCCCTTTTACTTCATTAAAATATTTATCCGTTCCCCCAATACGTACCCCAATTTTTTTATCGTGTACTCTTAAATAGCCCCCTACAATATTATAATCTAATGTTCTTAGGTGATCAGTAATCATTCCAACTATAGAAGGGTAAATATCTTGTTCTTTCTCAAATAAAGCATTTAAAATGGGAACCTTAGCTAAAACATTAGCAACAGTAGGTGAAGCAAATGCCGAACCAATTAGTAGTCCAATTATAAGTACTGCAACTGAACTAAAATACATCACTTTTTTACCGATACTCATTTTTACTTTTTTATTTCTTATTTCATTTAGAACACGCTTTTTTATTCTATCGGAAGTTTCTTCTGTAAAGTAGTTGTTATTATAATACTCCTTCATTTTCTTCAACATTTTATCCATAAAGAATTACTCTCCTTCCACAAAAGATAGCTTTTGTTTTAGTCTGTCTCTTCCCCTAGACAACCTAGTTCTTACCGTATTGGAATTAATATTAAGAGCCTTCACAATTTCCTCTAATGTTAGCTCTTGAAAATAATACAAAACCAAAATTTCTCGATACTTAATTGGTAGGGTGAAAATAGTCTGCAATACTTGTTCTTTTCGATTTTGTTTTAAGAAAATTTCTTCTGAACTTTCACTTCGTCTAAAATCCTCGAAAAATTGACGAGGGTATATTAGATTCATAAATTTTTTCTTCCTTAAAAAATCCTTTGAGGTGTTAGCTGTTATACGATAAATCCAAGATGAAATTGATGCTTCCCCTCGATATTTACCTATGTGTCTGTAGCATTTGATAAAAACCTCCTGGGCTACATCTTCAGCCAGTCCATGATCTTTAACATAAGAATATGCAAGTAAATACACCTTTTGTGAATAATCGTTCATTAGTCCATTAATTAGATTTTCTTTATCAACGTCTGTTTTATAGTACTTATCTTTGTTTAATTGAATTGAATTATCGCGATAATCATTCATGTAGATCCTCCTTGCCAAGTACTTTTAAGACATGGAAAATAGGTTTTATGTTTCACTTTTTTTTAAAATAGTAAGAATTATGTATTTGCTCCCATATTACTATTAACAATACAAAAAAATAAGGCGCAATTCTTTAAGCAATGAATTGCGCCTTTGTATCAATCGTTATTCCTTAACAAATTCCTTTGTACTTCTCACCGTCTCAATCGGACGGACCATTTTCTCGATTTGCTCACGTTTCGGTTCAAGAAATGGAGGTAAAGATAAACTTTCCCCAAGTGTTTCATATGGCTCGTCTCCCATAAATCCTGGACCATCTGTCGCAAACTCAAATAAAATTTGTGGTGCAACTCTTGTGTATAATGATCCGAAAAAGAAACGATCAACGAAGCCTGAAGTCTGAAATCCAAAGCTCCCCATTCGTTTTTCCCATTCATCTAATACAGAACGATCGTCAACACGGAAAGCCGCGTGATGAACTGTACCAAATCCTTGGATTGCTTGAGGAAGAACTGTATTATACTCAACAACGACTTGAGCACCGTTACCTCCTTCACCCACTTCAAATAAATGAAAAGATCCTTCATTAGCAATTTCGTTAAATAATAACACTTTTTCCATCATATTTTTAAAGTAGTCAAAGTTAGCAATACGAACAAAAATTGGTCCTAGTCCAGTAATAGCATATTCTAAAGGAATTGGTCCCTTTTGCCACGGTGTACCTGCAGCAATTCCTTCATTATTTTCATCTGAAATTAATTGATAGTTTTGGTCATCAAAATCAACAAAAGAAAGTGTCTTTTTACCAAATTGTTCTTTAATTCCAGTATGCTTAACTTCTAAACGATCAAAACGTTTAACCCAATAGTCTAATGCTGCATCACTTGGTACACGAAAGGAGGTTTTCGAAATTTCATTTGTACCATGTACGCCCTTTGGTATCCCTGGGAAATCAAAAAACGTCATATCAGTGCCTGCACTTCCTTTATCATCCGCAAAAAACAAATGATACGTTTGAATGTCGTCTTGATTCACAGTTTTCTTTACTAATCGCATTCCTAATACATATGTGAAAAATTCATAGTTCTTCTCTGCACTACTTGTAATGGCGGTAACGTGGTGCATTCCTTTTAGTCCCTTCATTTTATACTCCTCCTACATCTTCAAAAGTTTGTACTATCAATAGATCTTTATTTATCCTTAATTAAGTTATTTTGAATTCAAAATAAATATACCACAAACTAAATTGATCGTCAAAAGTTTGAAGTTCTATATAATTCAAATTCATTTTGTTCTATGATATTATATACAAAATAAGGGGGAATTCATGATGAACGAGAAGAGGTTTCACATCCAGCTCAACAAACATAACGTTACTGTAGCTGCTCAAGAATTAATTGTATATAAACAATGCAAGATCCTTGTAGCAATAGACGATAATACAAATTATTACTATTTATTCTTTTTTAAAAATGAATTCTTAAATGGAGCAAAAGTAAATCATATTAAATTATATTCCTACGTCCATCGTGCATGTAAGAATGGAATTCATTTTAAAGGTTCACATCCACTTACCCTTCAACTAATCCACAAGCGGAAGCAATTCCATTTGAATCCGGTAAAACAATCCTTAAAAAATATACAAAAAGGTCTTTCCAAAGTAGAAGCCGCACTAATTTTCACTTTCTTCGACGCCTTTCTGTCAGACGAATCCATTAATGAGATACTTAAAGAAACTTTTTACCACTATCAAAGAAATGGTCAAGCCTTTACAGCCTATCAAGTGTTAAAAGTATACATAGACCATGATAATACGAATAATTTTGCAAACGATATGATCAACAGCTTTCAATTCACTCCCTACGAACATGTCTATAATGATTTGAATAAACTAGTAGAAAAAGATCCTATCCATTTTGAATCCATTTGCTTCGATACCATTTTCAACACCGCTTCTTTTAATATGCTTCTTCAATTTTATAAAAAGGAAAATCGCTGGATAGATGAACTAGCCGTAAGAATTAAATTACTTAACCATCACTTTACCCCCGAAAATTTTACAATTGTTCAACAAATGATTCAGGATTTCTCTGGGAAAGAACAACTCATGGTATTACAGGAATTACATCAATTAAACGATCACCCGATCATACAGGAATCTTTCGTTAACTATCTTCTCGAATATGGACCATCGGAGACAATCATAGAATTTATTATGACAACAAATTTCCAGCCTGACGATAAGCACCTACATACTATTATCGAAGGTTTTGAACAAGCAAATAGCAGACAACTTGCTGCTTTTTTCAATAACTCCAACAATCGACTACTAAAGATTTGCAACAATGATTCAAAAGCTCTAAATAGGATGGTCCACCCATTTGTGTCTGCCTTTTTACAAGACCACAGCCTGAAAGACATTATCCATTGGCTGACCCCATTTCGTAATGCTGATTTTCACCTTCCAATTGAACAGAAATTAATTAAAATGCAAGGTTTGATAGAGGATCCCGATCATCAATTTGATTTAGGGGAGTTATTCATCTATTTCAATCAATTTGAAAAATCAATTGATTGCTTTAAATGGGTAATGGAGCTGCATCCTGATGATCCTAAGCCTGTAAACTATCTATCAAAAATATATAGTCAAATTGGTTATCCTGAGGAAGCCTCAGCTTATAAGCAACTGTTAATTCAAATGCAAAAATAACGAAATGAAAGACAAATTCCATTTTATAAAACTTTTACTAGCCTTATATTTAACAAGCCCTACCACAGGATTCATGTCTGTTGGTAGGGCTTGTTCACTTTATTAACTTAATCTACTGTCAAAACCAAGACTCTTTTCAGGAAAATCAATAAAAGGATTGCGGTTCCCCTGAATTTCAAAAATAGCTTGATTACGATGCTTTTCGTAAATATCCGGTGGGAATTTTTGATGCCATTCATATAAAAGTTCTTTATTTAATTGCTTCTTATATGTTTTTTCAATTTCACCAGGAAACCTCAACAAAAAATACAACATAGCCCTGGCAACAGTACCTTTACCATATTCGGGTTCAAACTTTTCCTCTTCCGCTTTCCCACATGCGTCTTCAACTCGATTGGTATTAAATTGTTCTGGATTATAATCAGTAAAGTCATGGAAAGGATAGTTACTTCTAATTGAATTACAGACGGGTTCACATGTAAATAAATGATGAAGATCGCCACGCATTGGTTCCTGTTCATTAAACCAAGATTGTGGAACAGCATGCTCACAGTTATATTTAAAATTTCTTTCGACTTGCATTAGTTTTGTTTTATCCTCATCTATTATCTTAGCAACCTCATCTCTCCGTTTTAATGAGGTTGCATAATCCTCTTTTATCACTTCTTCCGCATCCCGTTTTATCCCGGAATAAATACTTTTTAGATTTCCATCTGGGCGTAAATCAACCCAAGGATAAACATACTCACTTGGATCGTATTTTACTTTATTCGTATGCGTCTCTTTTAGAAGTTGTGTTAGGGATTGGATTATTTCATCATTCGAGTTTTCAAAATCAATGTTCTGGTAGTATTGCTCGATTGTTTGTTTATCTTTTTTCTCATCGTAATACACTTTTTCGTCTTTCTTCATTTTTTCTTTTGTCTCTGTGAGCAAAGATAGGATAGTACTGAGACGCTGTTTGTCTGTTGTCTTTCGAAGAAGCTTTTCCCTTTGATGGTGGATCAAAGTCATTTTTAATTCCTCCTCTGATTTGAGCTATCTCACTATTTCCCCTTGATACTTTCTAAATACTTATTTCTATTTTTTTTACGGATATCCTTCTATATTTGAAAAGTCAGCTCGATAAAGTGAAACTTCATTCAGTGATGGTTTTACTGCCCGTTAATGCGGGATAAATTTTAATTGTAAGATTTTCTTTCAATAATTTAATATTATTAAAAAAACTATGTTAGATTTCCTTACAAGTTTACTGACATCCAGTTTAAAGTGCTTTAAACTAAAATTAACAAAAAATTAGAACAGAATGGAGGCCAAGAAATGAAATTTATATGGTTCCCACAACTTTTGATCATTTTTGGGTTCCTAATACTCGGTTATAGTACTGCTACTATCTTTCATCTCCCTTTACCAGGTAGTGTAGTTGGCATGTTATTACTATTTGTATCCCTAATAACCGGAATAATGAAGTTAGAATGGATCGAAAAAGTTTCTTCCTTTCAGTTAAAACACCTTACATTATTGTTTATTCCGCCAATCGCTGGTCTCTTTATATCTTCAGGTTTTATAGAAATCCTAAAGTGGAATATCTTGATTATATTAATCATAAGCAGCATTTTCTGTTTATTAGGTACAGCGTTCGCTGTTGAATGGTTTGAAAAAAGGAGAGATATGAAATGACAACTTTTATTATAAATATTCTTTTCTGTATTTCTATCACTATCGTATGTTACTTTATTGGTCTTAAATTCTATCATAAATATAAAAAAGCCTGGTTAAACCCTTTATACACCGCCTCCTTTCTACTTATTCTACTGCTAATTGCATTTCCATTTGAAGGCGTTAACTATCAAGAAGGAAGCTTTATCTTTAATCAACTTTTACAGCTTGCTGTTGTCTCATTGGCCGTCCCACTTTTTAAACAATGGTCCTTTCTAAAGAAAAACTTTAGAAAAATTTGTTTCGGTGTAATCTGTGGAACAGCACTAGGTGTGATAACTGTATTAGCTATGTCCCATATGTTTCACTTACAAGAACAACTTTTAGCGTCGCTAATTCCAAGATCTGTAACCCTACCTATTGCATTGACCATATCCAGCGACCTTGGAGGTCTTACTTCAACTACTGTATTTTTTGTAGTTATATCTGCCCTTATTTCTTTAATCATCGGACCAAAATTATTACAACAATTCGGCATTAAAAGTAGATCAGCAAAAGGATTAGCAATGGGTACTTCAGCACAAATGCTAGGAGCAAATCGTTCCCTCTTATGGGGAGAAGAAGAAGGAGCAATGGGAAGTATAGCAATGACAACATCTGCAATATTTCTTTCTGTTTTAGTACCATTTATCGCGTATATTTCTTAACTATAGAATGTAAAACGTTACAATCATCATTTCACTATTAGTTAATGGAGGTGCATACTGTGAGGAATCAGCTACGTGAAGCTGTAGAAGAATTGAGACAATTTTACATTCAAAAACTTCGAGATGCTGGTGTATTACATGAAATAGAAAAAGAAACTTCTTTACTTACTCTGAGTGAACTTGAAAATATGTATAAATTCTATCAACTATAATGAATAGAGAGAAAGGAGCGAATCATGCATTCTTATAAAGATAAAAAAGTAATAACCATTGGTATTGTTCACGAATTAACCGGTTTGTCCGAAAGAAAAATTCGCTATTATGAAGAACGTGGATTAATTTTCCCCGAAAGAACAAGACGTGGAACAAGAAAATACTCCTTTACTGATATTGAAATTCTTATGAAAATTGCAGATAAGCGAGAAGAAGGGGTCCAAACTAATGAAATAAAACAAGATATACACAATAAAAAAAATAATATCGATGTCCGTAAAGAGATGCTTCGAGGACAATTAAATGCCCACTTTAAAAGACCACACTAGTCAAAGTAAAACTTCATTTAGTGGGGCTCCTTTCCATTCCCACTTATCTTTCTTAAGTCCATTAAAAACTTGTAGCTTTAAACACACTCAAAAGGCGTACATCGTTTTTACCGATGTACGCCTCAAAAGAAGTTGTAAGATTTCCATTAAGAACTCACTAATACTTGATCTAACTCTTTACTAATCTCTTTTGATCGTTTTGCTGCATGATTAACAGCTTGTGAAATAGCCTCTCCACCATTGTACTTTTTAAGAGCATCTAATCCTGCTGCTGTCGTACCGTTTGGAGATGTTACCTTTTCTCTTAGATCGGCAGGAGATTCTTCTTTTTCCATAATCATTTTTGCCGCACCATAAAGTGTTTGTGCAGCAATTTTTCGTGCCGTCTCTCCGTCCATACCACTTACTTTCCCAATATTCTCCATTTGTTCCATCAAATAATAAAAATAAGCTGGACCGCTTCCTGCCATACCTGTGAAAATATCCATTTGGTCTTCATCGATGACATATACTTTTCCCATGCATTCAAGCAATTCTTGAACAAATTCGGCATTATTGTTATCGTAATTAGCACCTGCTGACATCGCTGTAGCAGATTCTTGAATCATACTTGATGTGTTCGGCATTACCCGAATAACCTCTTGTCCTGGATTAAGTCTTTCTTCCATATAGGAAGTGGAAATTCCAGCAAGTACAGAAATTACGACTTGATTAGTACTGATTAAATCTTTAATAGTAGCAAGTGTTTCTTCTGCTCCTTTTGGCTTCATCGCCAAAATAAAGAAATCAACTTCTTCGTAAGGTAAATCTGATAATGAAACAGTTCTTACTCCATATTTATACTTCATCATATTTAGACGATCTTGATTACATTTATTTGTAACAATAATTTGATTCGCAGGCACTTTTTCAGTTTGGATCATTCCAGAAATCATTGCTTCTGCCATAGATCCCGCTCCTAAAAATGCGATTGTTTTTTGTTTTAACATAGTGATCTCTCCCACTTGTTTTGTCTTCCGTTCTTAATGACAACACTATGTAGAATAACATCTGTAGATATAGATTCAAGGGGTTTTTGGAAAGTCATGCGTATATGATTCAATTAATGAGAAAAAACGCTTCCATTTCATTTTAACCATACTAAAATCAACCCTCATCAGTATTAATCACTTCAAATCGCCTTAAATGGGCAATTAATTTTGCAGAAAAAACACTTTTAAACACTATACAAAAGAAGATAGCCTGAAAGCATTCCAAGCTATCTCTTTTATTTCAACCTACTTTACATGCCGAAATGATCATGAACATAGGCCTTCGATTCTCATCCTTCATTGCCGGATCTGTTTTTAGCATTTCATCAGTAGGTGTTGGCTCCTTAATGGCATTCAACACAAACCCTGTACCAACCAAGTCATTTATATACGTCGAAACTGTTCGGTGATATTTAATAACATTTTCCGTTAAGAAATTAGTTCCCCGTCTACCCTCCGCCTGATAATTATCCACTGGCCAATGCAGACGATTTCCATGATCATCAAGATACCAATTTTGATCATTTCGAGAAGTAAATATTGGGTGTTCAACGGAAAAAACGAACGTCCCACCTGGTTTAAGGCGTTCATATACCTTTTTGCAAATTACTTCAAACGATTTAACATAGTGAAATGCTAATGAGCTAATCACAACATCAAATTGTGAATGAAGGAAATTAATGTCCTCAATCGGCATATTTACATACGCAATTGCCGAATCATCGGTCTTTTCACGAGCCTTTTGCAGCATTTTTTCAGATATATCAATACCTACTACAGAACCTGCTTGTTGACTGCGGGCATACCGACAATGCCAACCGAATCCACATCCTAAATCAAGCACACTTTTATTTTGCAAATCAGGTAATAAAGCCTTAAATACTGGCCATTCTCCTGCACCTTCAAGTCCATTAATTGAACGGGACATTTGTTCATATGCAGAAAAAAACGTTGAATCATCATATTTATTTTGTTTCATTTACTGCAAATCTCCCTTACTCTAAAATAGCCTCCTAAATTTTACATTAAAGTTTAGGAGGCTATTTCCGCCTGCCTTACCATAACATTCACCTCTCAGGTCCTTTTACTTTATAACTAATCTCGAATTTTTGCATATATGCATGTATCTCTGATTTCTTTGCCATCAACGGAGCAATCATCATTTCGTAATAATCCTTCTAGATCAAAATCTAATCTCACAGGAATCGCTCGACTTTTTGTATTTTTGGCATCACAACGAATTTCGACCCGCTTAGCGTTTAGTTCATTGAAAGCAAAAGTTGTTATTCCCTCCACCGCTTCAGTTATGTATCCTTTTCCGCTATTACGTGTATCAGCCCAGTATCCTATTTCAAATTTCGGTACTTCCCAATCAATTCTATGCAGACCTGACGAACCTACTAAATTACCAGTTTTTTTATGAAATATCAGCAGCCTCAAATCCTTTCTTGCTAAAAAATCCATATGAGCTTCTCGAATATTTATTTCGACTTCTTCTTTACTTTGTTCTTTTTGCGCAAAAGGTAACCAAAGTTTTAATTCTTCTATTGATGCATTAATTGCTTCATGTACCACTTGACCATCCCCAGGTTTAGGGCATCTGATCAGTAATCGTTCCGTTTCAAATTCATCCGGGAAATCTAACAGAATAGGATTCATATAAAATCTCTCCCTTATAATTTACAGAATAGTATAATATAAATCGAAACAGATAGGAATCCTATTTTGATTCATTTAACGATAAAGCCGTCAACGCTACTAATTTGTAGTAGCAATCGATCCTAGTTTCTTTCCGTGTAAACATGCGTGTGTATGCAATGCAAAGCCTACGACATAAATGCCTCAACAACTTCTCCCTATTTTCCTTGAACATAAATACCTTCTTTTCTTCTCGAAATTAAAAATATTTATTTATATCAAAGATAATATCACAATAACGAAACAATAGTTTGCATAATATTTATCCATTAAGTTAAACATACTCATGATAGATTAAACAGCCGGAGGGATTTTTATATGTTTTCACATATTAAAGAGCTACAATATAATGCCAAACCAAGTAAGCCAGATCCTGTATATGCGAAAAAATTGCAGGAAATTTTAGGGGGACAATTTGGGGAAATAACGGTAATGATGCAGTACCTTTTTCAAGGTTGGAACTGCCGTGCAGAGCAAAAATATAGGGACATGATTCTTGATATTGGAACAGAGGAGATAGCACATGTCGAAATGATTGCTACAATGATCGCACAGTTGTTAGATGGTGCACCCGCTAAAGAACAAGATGCAGCCGCACAAAATCCTGCAGTTGAAGCTGTTCTTGGAGGGATGAACCCACAACATGTGATTGTTTCCGGATTAGGGGCAACACCTACCGATAGTTCAGGATATCCTTGGAATTCCCGTTATACAATATCCAGTGGTAACCTTCTCGCAGACTTCCGGGCAAATTTGAACGCAGAATCACAAGGACGTTTACAGGTAGTAAGATTATATGAATCGACTACCGACCCTGGGGTTAGGGATATGTTATCCTTTCTTATAGCTAGAGATACCATGCATCAAAATCAATGGATGGCAGCAATTGAAGAAATTGAACAAAATCAAAAAGCAATCGTCCCAAGTACATTTCCTCAGAATCTAGAAAAACAAGAGGTTTCCTATTCTTTTATGAATTTTTCAAAAGGAGAAGAAAGCGCTCAGGGAAGATGGGCAAGTGGACCAAGCATGGACAATCAGGCTAATTTTGAGTATGTAGCAAACCCGGAAGCAATGGGACAAGTACCTAAATTAACACAAGCACCGGCTTATATTCATAATAGTCCAGTTCCTGGTCAACCTGCACCCTCAACAGAAACAGCAACTTTTAATAAGCAAGGAAAAAATATTTAATAAATCTAAAATTCTAAATCCAAAAATAAGCATATTGGAAAATTCTAAGCTTGTTTTTGGATTTAGTTTTTCGGATATGCTTCCCTTAAAAACTTTATAGATTGATTTATTAAATCTTTCAATACTCCAACATCAATGTCCGCTACCTTATTTATATACACACATGCTTTACCTGTCGTATGCTTACCAAAGTCTTTTAATAATTTCTCACGGTCCATGTCGCCTGTTGCAAAATACAAACTTATTTTTGCCTTTCGAGGCGAAAAGCCAACAAGTGGTGCATCTCCTTCATGACCAGACTCATATTTATAATGATAGGAACCAAATCCAATAATGCTCGGCCCCCACATTTTTGCTTGATAACCTGTTGTGTCCGTAAAAACATCTAATAATTTATAAGCATCTTCACGCTTTTTTAGGCTTTCCACATTTTCGATAAACTCAATGACACTACTATCGTTTTCTTTTGTTTTCAATTCATACATACAAGATGTCCTCCCCTTTCTAAAATCTAATGCACTTCACCATTGATTCCAAGCTTAAAAATATATTCTTCAACCTCTATACCTCGCGCGTTGGAAAATCCTTTGTCCTCACCACAAACGATGAATCCACACTTTTCTAGTACACGAATGGACCCGACGTTATCTTTGACAGTACGAGCATAAAGAGGGCGGACGTTTACGTAGGGAAGAAACTTTCGAAGAGCCTTAGTTGCAATTCCTTTTCCCCAGTACTGTTTTCCAATCCAGTAACTTATTTCAGGATTCCCAAACTGTCCAAAACTCGCAATGTTACCTACAACTTGTCCGTTATGATAAATAGTCTTTTTAATTATTTTTTCATCTTCTAAAATGGATTCCCAATGTTTCATAAATGCAGCTCTATCACTTGGATCTTTAGAAGTAAATGCGGCCATATGGTTTGCAGATCTTTCAAGCTGCTGTTCAAAAAAAACGTGAAGATCATCTTCTATAACATCCCGCAATTGGACTTGTCCGTTCATAATCGAATATTCCATAATACCACCTTCCTTGGTAACTATACACCTTTCTAGACTCACTATAATTATGGAATAATAATAACATAAAACCACTGTAAAAAATTGATTTTTCAAATATTTTAATCAAGTAAATTTAATAAAGATGACACTTCATTCCATTATTAAGGAGCTTACTACTCAAAAAAGGCGAGATAAATTAAAAACGCCTGCATAAAATGCAGACGTCTCTCGCGTTTGTTTGTGGCAAAGGATCATGTGTTCACATTCACATGTATTGCGTCATCCTTCGTCTTACACAATTCAGCTCATCGCTTGATAAGTATACCATTGTTTTAATCATAGAACTACTAGTATTTATTGTTAGTTGACACCAGCAAGAAATCTCCTATCTAAGGTAGTTCGTTTCCAGCTGCACGATAAATGTCATACCATTCTTCTCTAGAAAGTTCGATATCAGAAGCCTTTGCAATATTTTTAAGTCGTTTAGGATTCATTGTACCAACTACAGTTTGAATTTTTGCCGGATGGCGTAAAATCCATGCCACAGCAAGTGTCGACTTAGTTACATTCCTTTTATCAGCTATTTCCTGAAGTTTGGCATTTAGCTCTGGGAATTTTTCATTATCAATAAATACACCTTCAAAAAAGCCGTACTGAAACGGAGACCATGCTTGGATTGTCATATCATTCAAGCGACTATAATCAAGAATACTACTATCACGATCGATAGAATTAATATGTTTGGTATTCACTTGAAGACCTTTATCAATCATCCCAGTATGCATAACACTAAATTGCAGCTGATTCACAATTAAATCCTGTTCCAGATACTTATTCAACAGTTCTATTTGCATTGAGTTATGGTTGCTAACCCCAAAATGTCGGACTTTACCGCTCTCTTTTAATAGAGTAAAAGCCTCTGCAACCTCTTCAGGCTCAACCAATGCATCAGGACGATGAAGTAGAAGTACATCGATATAATCAGTTTTTAATCGCTGCAAACTTCCATCAACAGCTTCTAAAATATGTTCCTTAGAAAAATCAAAATAACCTTGACGAATCCCACATTTCGTTTGTAAAACTAGTCTTTCTCGCAAAGTTGATGTCATTTCAATTGCTCCTGCAAAAACTTCTTCAGATTTTCCGCCACCGTATATATCTGCATGATCATAAAAGTCAATTCCCAAGTCCATCGCATTATGAATTACAGTTGCTGCTTCTTTTTTGGATAGATTACTAAGTCTCATACATCCTAACGAAATATTTGATACCTCTAAATCACTTTTTCCAAGTTGGATCTTCTTCATTTGAACACCCCTTTCATTATTATGACTATTCTAACATTTGCAACTCTATTTTTGTAGAACGATGACTCTAGACACAAGAAAACTTAAACGCTTCAATTCTCCCCTTCTAAAAATGAAATAAAAACTTCCTGTAAGTATTTAACTCTTCACAAATAGACATAAAAATTTTATTCGATTCGATCGCTTCCCTTCCAAATTTGTAAAAAGCGAGACCTTTGTCCTGAATGGACAAAGGTCTCGCTGAATTTGTTTAAGAAAGCCGATGTTAAATCTACGTCGCATTTTATATCAGATTCAACATGTGAAAAAGCAACACTCTATTAAAAACAGCCTTAATTTATTGCCTGGATTTCATCTAAAACCATAAACGTCTTTTCACCCTTTTTGTTTATCTTTCCGTAAAGCTTTGTAAAAAGAAAGAACCATCAGCAACATGATTAATGAAAATGGAAGTGCTGCTGATATTAATGCATTTTGTAAAGCCTGCAGTCCACCAGTATAAAGTAAAACAGCAGCTATCGCTGATTGGGCAAAGCCCCATACAAATTTAACCGATGTCGATGGAGACAGGGATCCGTTTGTTGTTTGCATACCCAAAACGAATGTGGCAGAATCTGCTGAAGTTATAAAGAAAGTTCCAATCAGCAGTATGGCAAGTATAGACAAGACTGTACTAAGTGGAAAGTTGTCAAACAACCCAAATAATGCTTGTTCATCCGGAAGACCAGCAATATCTATTCCATTATTTTGTGCTTCAATACCCGACATCCCAAAAGCTGCAAACCATAGGAAGCTAACAACAGACGGTACAATTAAAACGCCTGATAGAAATTCCCGGATGGTTCGTCCTTTTGAAACACGAGCAATGAAAATTCCAACAAATGGTGCCCAGGCAATCCACCAAGCCCAGAAGAAAACTGTCCAATCCATTACCCATTTCCGTTCATCTTCATTATTAGGGGATATGCGAAAACTTTCAGCAGGAATCTTTTGAATGTACGCCCCAAGCGTATCCGTAAATGAATTCAAGATGTACATGGTAGGGCCCAAAATTAATACAGCAAAAAATAAGATTGCCGCTAAAATCATATTAGCATTACTTAAATATTTGATTCCTTTACTCAGGCCAGTATAGGCAGAAAGCATAAATAAAACCGTTACTACTAGAATAATAACAAGTTGTACCCATAAATCATCATCAACTCCAAACAGATAGGTGAACCCTCCATTAATCTGGGTCGCACCAAATCCTAGAGTGGTTGCTACACCCACAATAGTTGCAAACACTGCAATAATATCTATTGCCTTTCCCCATGACCGATTCATCCTATTACCGAAAAGAGGTTCAAGTGCAGCGCTAATTAACCCAGGTTTACCATGGCGAAACATAAAATAAGCTAGTACTAAAGCTGTTACAGCATAGATTGCCCATGCATGAATACCATAATGAAAGAAGGTGATCCTTAATGAGTCCTCTAGTGCCTCCCTTGTACCCGGCTCCGCAGTAGGTGGAGTTTTTATAAAATGAGAGACTGGAGAAGCCACTCCATAAAATACAAGGCCAATCCCCATCCCTGCACTAAATAGCATTGCAAACCACGTAGGATAACTAAATTCCGGTTTATCAGTTTGTTTACCAAGCCTGATTTTTCCATATGGACTAAAGATTAAATACAAACAAAACACAACAAAAATAGTTACAATTATTAAATAATACCATCCAAAATGAATTGATATATAATTCATAATAGAACCTGAAACGCTTCCAAATTTATCTGGCGTCACGATACCAAATATAGATAAGACTAATGTAATGGCCAAAGTTATCCAAAAAACAGCAGTAACCTTTTTCATATAATACCCCTTCCTTTTGTGCACTTTTAGTATTTCTGAAATGAATAGTTCTATACAATAAGAAGGATAAGGAAAATTTATTGCATTAAAAAAGCTATACTTTGGAAACGCTAACAATTGGAGGTGTGTAGAATGGAAGATAATTATCGTGAATATAGAACCGGTCAAGGTGTACCGAAAAATGGTGAGTATATCTGTCAGTCTGGGAAAACAGTAACATTTAATGAAAACGAGGAGTTCCCAGTCTGCCCTGTAAGTGGTGAAGAAACAATATGGAAGCATGAAGATCGTTAACAGAATTAAAAACAAGGGTAGCTACCCTTGTTTTTAATTTCCACTACAACTTACTCCACACCACTTTCCAGAATCGAAAATGACACTTTTTCACAATTAATTTCCGCCTTCGCACCATACGGTAATATAAACTTTGGTTCCGTATGACCAAAATTCAAGTTATAAAAGATTGGTAGATTTTCTAAATTGTATTCCTTCATAACATTTAAAATTTCGTTTTTATATTCTGTGTAATATTTTTCATGAATCGGTTTACCAAAAACCATTCCATTTATCTGATGCAAAATACCTTGTGCAGCATAATTCCGCAACCAATACGTGATAAAGTCCGGTTTAGGCTGATCTTCTGATGTCTCAAAAAATAAAATGCTATCATCCCAATACTTCGATTCTGGCCAAAGGTCCGTACCTTTTGCAAACTCCAGCACATCCATGCAACCACCGATTAAACGCCCTTGCACAACACCTGTACCTTGAAGCAATTCATAGCCAGAGTTATGTTGCATTGTCCGCCGTTTATCTTGATTTGATTCAAACCATTCTAAAAACTCACTCGTCCATTGTGTTGCTGGTTGAATTTCACCGATAACCTTACCCGAAAAAAGTGTCCGTTTTACCATTTCAACCGTATACGGATCCATTTCAATATTTTCAGCGAAATCCGTTAAGACCGCGGGACCGTAGAAAGATGATAACCCTGCCTTATGGCAAAACAAATGTGAAACTGTGACATCTGAGTAGCCCATAAAAATTTTCGGATTATCTCGTATAACAGTGAAATCAATATATGGTAGTAATCGAATGCTATCTCCCCCACCAATATTTGCGAAAATTCCTTTAATGTTCTTATCTTTAAAGGCCATCATCAAATCTTCAGCCCGAGCTTTAGGATTCTTATAAGTAAATTCTGTACCTTTCAAGCTATTAGGCATCGGAACAACGTTTAGACCAAAAACTTCCTCTAATCGCTTAACCCCTTGCTCATAGCGCCATCTGATTTCACGATCACCCGCTCCTCCCCATGATGGACTTACTGTCGCAACTCGGTCTCCATACTGCAATTTTTTAGGTTTTACCAACATATTGAACACCACCTTATCTTCTGTCTATTTATAATTCGCCCATCCATGCTGATTTCCTTCTTTTGTTGCAGATCTTTAATTACTCATAGTATCAAAAATAGTCGCGTACAGCTTTTCAAATACATTAATCATTTGAAAAAATCCTTTATTATAAGATTCACCATCAACTGTCCAAGCAGTTGCTAAAACTGTATGACAATACCCCCAAAGTAGTATTCTTTCTTTATCCAGATTAAGTTCATTTGTAAAAATCTCTACTCTCCTTTCAGTCACTTCATAAACTCTTTTTTCTGGTAACTTATTTAACATATATTGAATTAGATCATACTCTATCTCGCCGATTAAGCCCTTCGGATCAATTGCCTTCCACTCTCCTTCTCCGGAAGCAAGTACGTTATAGTGGTGGAAATCCCCATGAAGAAGCAACTGTTGTCTTATCGTTTGATTCATATATGTAAACATTTTTAAAGCTTTTTGAAGCGTATGCCCTGAAATGGGTCCAATTCCATTTGAATGTTTCTCCACTATTTTTTTTAGCTCTTCTTCTCTTGCCTTTAAAGTAGGTATTCTTGTTTTAATCGGTACCGGGACAACCAATTCTTTGATTACATTAGCAGCAATTTGACAAGCTTCTTCATCATCGGCTATTTCCGCAAGTGTGTATCCAGGTGAAAGTGTTTCAAGAATGATGATTCCATTTTCTTTATCATAATCGATTAATTTAACCATTTTCTTTTGAAATAATTGTAAAGCTTCAAGCTCGTCCAAAAAGCCGTTTTCTGGAATACAGATCTTCACAACTACTTCTTTCCCATCCAGCATCGTAGCGGGAGCAACGTAATTAACAGAAAGGGAAAATGGTTCTCGCATTTGTATCGACCACTTCTCTTCACAGTATTGAATTAAGTTCGGTAAACTTTGTAACCATTCTTCTCCCCGTTCTTTAAAATATAAACGCACTGATTGAACGAATTGTTTTTGTAGGTTCATACTCAATCTCCTCAGCCTATTCTCAAAATGGCTTAATCATTAACTTTTAGAATTACTTTTAACAAAAAAACAAATTGAATTATCAAAAATCATATCATTAATTATCTATCTATCCAATACTTATTCCCCAACATAAGTTCCCTATTCTAAAATTAACTGCTACACTAGAAGTAACGAATAACAATAGGTGATAACATGACAAATGTAGTTAAAATATCGGTACGACATCTAGTAGAATACGTGTTTAAAAGCGGGAGTATTGAAACAGGCTTTCGTACTTCCTCTGCACTTACAGATGGAACAAAGGCCCACCAAAAGATACAAAAAACATACGGTGAGAACGATCAAAAAGAAGTTTATGTAAAAATAGAAATTCCTTATGAAAATATCATCCTACAAGTGGATGGGCGTTGTGATGGATTGCTTGTTCAAGATGACGGTTTGTTTACCGTTGATGAAATCAAGTCTACTATGAACACACTTGACGCTATCAAAGAGAATTCTTATCCCGTTCACTGGGCACAAGCATGTTTTTACGCATATATTTATGCAAAAGATCATGAGCTTTCGGAAATGAATATCCAGTTAACTTATGTGCAAGTCAAAACCGAAGAAAAGAAACAGTTCCAACGAAACATGTCATTAGCAGATCTGGAAGCATTTGTAATGGATGTTGTGAAAAACTATGCAGCATATGCCAAAGCTAAAATTCATCATAAAATAAATAGGGATGCAACTAGTAAAGAACTCTCATTTCCATTTGAAATGTATCGAGATGGACAACGTAAACTAGCTGGATCCGTATACAAAACGATACTAGATAAAAAGGTTCTGTTTGCAAAAGCATCAACAGGAATAGGTAAAACGATTTCGACCATTTTTCCTGCAGTGAAAGCAATAGGGGAAGGTCGCCTGCAGCGGATTTTTTACCTTACTGCAAAAACCATTACAAGAACAGCAGCAGAAGAAGCATTTCGATTATTGATTGAGAAAGGATTAGATATAAAAGTAGTAACAATAACAGCGAAAGATAAAATTTGTTTTCAGGAAGAAACGATCTGTACAGCAGAACATTGCCCATTTGCTAAAGGGTATTATGACCGAATAAATGGAGCAATATTAGATATCTTTGAAAATGAATCAATGATGACACGCTCGGTGATTGAAACATATGCCCGGAAACACCTTGTTTGTCCATTTGAATTTTCACTCGACCTAGCTTACGCAGCTGATGCTATTATTTGTGATTACAATTATATTTTTGATCCAAAGGTTTCCTTAAAACGCCTTTTGGAAGAGCAAAAAAAACAAACCGTATTGCTCGTAGATGAAGCTCATAACCTGGTTGACCGTGCACGGGAAATGTATTCCGCTGAACTATTTAAATCGGCTTTTCTTCAAGTAAAAAAAGAATACAAAGGAACAAATGATGCAGTTGCTAATGCCGCAAAATCTATCAATGTTCATTTGGTTGGAAAAAGGAAGCAAGAGAATTTATTAGAGATAGAATTGGATGAGGAGTTGGCAATTTTAGTAGAAAAATTTGTGGAAGAAGCAGAAGTAGAACTAGCGCAAAATGAGGAATCTAGTCAACTTTTACTGGATACGTATTTTGCGGCGAATAATTTTGCTAAAATCTCAAGATTCTACGATGAGCGGTTTACAACCTATAGTGAGGTAGACAAAAATGAAGTAAGAATAAAATTATTTTGCTTAGATCCGTCTTACCTGATTAAACAAATGGGAAAAGGATTTCGTGCCAAGGTTTTCTTTTCGGCTACATTAGCTCCAGCCAATTATTATAAAAATTTGTTAGGTGGAACACAAGAGGATTACGTACTATCCATCCCTTCTCCATTTGCTCGAGAAAATACAGAGGTACTGATTCAACCGTTGTCAACTCGCTATCGTGATCGTGAGCATACACTTAGCCCGATTATCCATTCTATCCTAAATGTTTTACAAAAAAGTACAGGGAATTTTCTTATCTTCTTCCCATCCTATAGCTATATGAATACCGTATACGAAGCATTTAAACAGAGTGCACCAGATATAAAAACAATTGTTCAAGATACAGGAATGTCAGAAAGTTTGCGAGAGGAATTCTTAAGTAAATTCCAACCAAACGCTGAACAAAGATTAGTTGGGTTTGCAGTACTCGGAGGGATTTTTTCCGAAGGTGTTGATTTAAAAGGAGACAGACTACGAGGAGTCATGATTGTTGGTGTTGGGCTCCCCCAAATTGGATATGAAAGAGATATCATTAAGAATCACTTTATATCTGTAGGACGTAATGGTTTTGATTATGCGTACGTATACCCAGGAATGAACAAGGTTTTGCAAGCCGGAGGTAGACTTATCCGATCAGATACAGATCAAGGTACCATTGTCCTTATTGACGATCGATTTTTACAACCCAAGTACCAAGCATTATTACCAGAGGAATGGCGAGATTATAAAGTTGTAAATAAACACCGTTAGTCCAATTCCACTCAACTCTTCCAAGTATTTTAAAATAGAATTTTAACAAAGTCACATGGTATGTTACAATTAAGAATGTGAACAATTTAATGACAAGTCTGCAACAATGCAGGAGAGGTTCTAGCTACACCCTCTATAAAAAACTAAGGATGAACTGTACCTTGCCTTAGGTATGGTTTTTTGTTTTTGGGTGAGTGGGATTCTCTTTTTCAATTATGGAAGGAGAATTTTTTTATGGAAAAAAATCATAAAGCTGTAGTCGTTTTTAGCGGTGGGCAGGATAGTACCACATGTTTATTCTGGGCACTGAAAAAGTTTAATCAAGTAGAAGTTGTGACGTTCGATTATAATCAAAGGCACAAGGAAGAAATTGAAGTAGCGAAGGAAATTGCTAAAGATTTGAATGTAAAACATCATGTACTAGATATGTCCTTACTAAATCAACTAGCACCCAACGCTTTGACTCGAAATGATATTGAAGTAAAGGATGGTGAAAACGGAAACTTACCATCAACATTTGTACCTGGACGTAACCTTCTCTTCTTATCGTTCGCAACCATTCTAGCAAAGCAAATTGATGCAAAGCATATTATCACAGGTGTATGTGAAACAGACTTTAGCGGTTATCCAGACTGCCGTGATGTTTTTGTAAAATCACTTAATGTAACGTTAAATTTATCAATGGACGATCAATTCGTTGTCCATACGCCTTTAATGTGGCTCGATAAAACAGATACATGGGAGCTTGCAGAGGAACTTGATGCTTTTCAATACATTCGTGAGAACACCATAACCTGTTATCATGGTATTCGCGGTGATGGTTGTGGGGAATGTCCATCATGCAAATTACGAAAAAAAGGACTAGAAACGTACCTCAAAAAGCTTGAAGAGGTGACATCCTAATGTATGGATTTACCATCGTAGAAAGCTTACAAAAATTAGACAAAGATATTAAAAGACATGAATTACAATATCATCAGAAACGTGTGATGATAAGTAAAGAATTCACATTTGACGCTGCTCATCACCTTCATTGCTATGAGGGAAAATGTAAGAATTTACATGGGCATACGTACAAGGTAATTTTCGGTATTAGCGGTTATGTTGATGAGATTGGAATCGTGATGGACTTTAGTGACATTAAAAACATTTGGAAACAGCAAATCGAGATTCATCTCGACCATCGTTATTTGAATGAAACTCTTCCACAAATGAATACAACAGCAGAAAATATGGTCGTTTGGATTTATGAACAGATGGAACAAGCACTTCTGAATGAACCAAATGAGTCCCAAGTAGAATTCGTAAAACTTTATGAAACACCAACAAGCTTTGCTGAAGCGAGACGGGAGTGGATGATCAATGAATAAATTCCCGATAATTGAAATCTTCGGACCAACCATACAGGGTGAAGGCATGGTTGTCGGTCGAAAAACTATGTTTGTCAGAACAGCTGGCTGTGATTACAGTTGCTCCTGGTGTGATTCTGCATTCACGTGGGATGGCAGTGCAAAAGAAAATATTGAAAAGTTGACTGCAGAGGAAATCATTATACGTCTTAAGGAAACTGGCGGAGAGCAATTTGATCATGTAACAATCTCAGGAGGAAACCCAGCACTTTTAAGAAAGCTCGATGAACTAATTGAGCCATTACATGAATTAGGAATTGAGGTAGCTATAGAAACTCAAGGAAGCCGATGGCAGGATTGGTTTATGAACATTGATGATTTAACGATATCACCCAAGCCTCCTAGTTCAAAAATGTGTACCAACTGGGAAATACTTGACCATATCATAAAAAAATTAATGAATAATAATCGAATCAATAACGCTAGTCTAAAGATAGTTATTTTTAATGATGAAGATTTAACCTACGCAGAAAAAGTACATGAACGTTATCCTGCGATCCCTTTCTTCTTGCAAGTTGGGAATGACAACTTAGAAGAAAGCAAGGCCACTAATCTCACCAGTCATCTATTAACTAAATATGAATGGCTTATTGAGCGGGTTGTCGCATCGTCTAAATTAAATCATGCTCGTGTCCTGCCCCAAGTTCATACACTCATTTGGGGAAATAAGCGTGGAGTATAAAATGTATACGTCAGTTTTTGTGGTGATAACATAAATTAAAAAACCTCTGGAAAAATTAATTTTTCCAGAGGTTTATTTTTAATTTACCTTATTAACATATTGACGCATATTGTCTTTCATTCCTGATAGACAAATCTCCGCAGGGTCTTTTTCAATGTCAAATTCAACTGTTGAACCGTCGGTTGGTAGTGCTTCCTGGAAAATTTCCTCATATTCTGAAACAGTTACTTCAGTTCTTGAAGAGAATAACTTATTATGTTGTTCAATATTTAAGTAATCACGATAATTTGGTTGTAAAATACCAGTGAAAAACTCTCCTACTGCACCTGATCCATAGCTGAATAGACCGATTCTTGAGCCTTCTTTCAAATCTTCTTTTTGTTCAAGAAGTGATAGTAAGCTTAAATACAGTGATCCCGTATAAATGTTTCCAACGTTCCTGTTATAAGTTGTACTAATTTTATAGTTAGCTAATAGCTTTTCTTTATCTTCCTCGTTTACGTCATCTAAAATTGTTCTTAACGCTTTAAGTCCCATCTTTGTATATGGGAGATGATAACAGATTGCTTCTAAATCTTTTAGCCCCAACCCTGTTTTTGCTTTATATGCTTCCCATACTTTTGAAAAGAATAAAATATATTGTTCATTTGAGTATTTCCCATCAACAAATGCTTTATCAGAGTAAACCGGACGCCAAAAATCCATAATATCTGAAGTTAAATAGGCACTTTGCTCCTCAAGCTCCATAATTCGGGGATCTGCACTGATAACTAATGCAACCGCTCCTGCTCCCTGCGTTGCTTCTCCTGAGGTATTCAAACCATACCTAGCAATGTCCGAACCCAATACTAATACCTTACTTTTAGGATTCAATGCAATATGCCCTTTTGCCATTTGAATAGCAGCAGTCGCTCCATAACAAGCCTGTTTCACTTCAATGGCTCGAGCATGTGGATTCAACCCTAACAAGTGGTGAACGTAGATTCCGGCTGATTTAGAATGATCAATTCCCGATTCCGTCCCGAAAATACATAGGTCAATCTCTTCCTTATCCTGTTCGTCCAAAATTTTCAATGCAGCATTTGCTGCTAACGTGACGGAATCTTGGGTGATTGGAGCGATAGACATTTTTTCCTGCCCAATTCCAATCGTAAATTTTTCTGGCTCTACATTTCTTTGCACTGCTAATTTATTCATATCTACGTATAAATGAGGTGTGTGAAAACCTATTTTATCAATTCCTATTTTCAACTTTTCTACTCCTTACCTATCTGTATAAATTATTAAGTATCAACTATGCTGCTAAGCAAAATTTCCGAAGCAATACATTCAACATCCTAAATCATAATATAGTCCAGCGTTAAAAACAACAAAATGACATAACCCAAATTTAGGTATGACCGTTTAATATACCAATACTGGGCTGCGGGAAAAAGCAATAAAAAATGCTAATTTACTACAGCACTTATGTCGCAGTTTCTATAAAAATTGCCTAATTCTATTTTTTCAAGTTAACTCAGCCTTAATAAAGGTGGAGTTTATTCAGAAAGAAATAAGGAAGTAATTTACTATATATATGAAACGGTGCTTTGGGACTGTACTGCCCCCAAAGCACCGTTTAAAATAAAACCTGTATTAACATTCATTCCTATACACCCGTGGAACCCTCTTCCCTATCAAACAAGCTACTTCGTAGTGAATCGTGTTCATTTTATCCGCTACTTCTGCCATAGAAATAAAACCATCACAAGGATCACCGAAGATGGTAATCACATCTTCCGGTTTATACTGTTCAATGTCTGTCACATTAATCATTGCCTGATCCATGCAGATTCGACCAACAATTGGTGCACGTTGTCCGTTAATGATTACATTACCCGTATTAGATAATGCACGTGAAAATCCATCCGCATAGCCAACAGGAATAGTTGTAATGGTAGATTCTTTTTTGGGAGCATACGTACATCCATAACTGATCGGCTGGCCGGCAGGTACTGTTTTAGTCATGACTGATTTTGTTTTAAAACTCATAGCTTGTTTTAAAGAGATTTTTTCTTGAAGATGTTCACTTGGGTATAAGCCATACAAACTTACCCCCACCCTAACCATATCCAAATGCATTTTCGGGTGAGCAATCGTTCCTGCACTGTTACAACAATGTTTAATTGGAATTTGAACGTTATGCTTTTCCAGATAATCAGTGATTTTGTTGAAATGGTTAAACTGTTTAACCGTGTATGTTGCATCAACATTATCTGCATCCGCAAAATGGGTAAAGATTCCTTCCACAAAAACGAAAGGAGATGTTATAGATCGAACCAGTTGAAGTGCCGCTTCTTTATTATTTAGCCCAATTCTATTCATCCCAGTATCAATCTTTATATGAATACGAGAAGTTTTTTCGTTTTCCTCAGCAACTTCTACAATGCGTTTTACCACATCTTGTGTAAAAACTGTCAAAGTAATATCATTCATAATCGCATCTTTTACAGCATTGAGGGGAGTATATCCAAGAACTAAAATAGGGAAGCTTATCCCGGCTTTTCGCAGCACTATTGCTTCATCAAGCAAAGCAACCGCCAAATAGTCTACGCCTGAATTGATTGCCGTTTTTGCGACTTCAACTGCACCATGTCCATATCCATCGGCTTTTACGACAGCCATCAGTTTACAATTATCATGTATATGCCTTTTAAAAGCTTTTACATTTTCTTGTATTGCATCCAACGAAATTTCTACCCAAGTATCTCGATAACTTCCATGATTCATGACTAATTCCCCCTGCATTATTAAAAATACCCTTCAAGCAGTATCACATGAAGGGTATTTTACATTAAAAAATTTATAGTGGCTAGACTTAATCTAGATCTGAAATAGCATCTTCTACTGTAACATAATCATAACCAAGATCATGTGCTACCGCTTCAAATGTAACTTTACCATTTACAACGTTAACACCTGATTTAATTGCTATGTTGTCATTAATTGCTTTTATAGCACCCTTTGAAGCAATCTGTACCGCGTAAGGAATCGTTACATTAGTCAGTGCCATTGTTGCTGTACGTGGTACAGCACCAGGCATATTCGCAACAGCATAATGAAGGATACCATATTTTTCATAGATTGGGTCATCATGTGTTGTAATGTGGTCTACTGTTTCAAAGTTACCACCCTGGTCAATTGCAACGTCTACAATAACAGAACCTGGCTGCATGGATTTAACCATTTCCTCAGATACAAGTTTAGGAGCTTTTGCACCTGGAATTAGTACAGAACCAATTACTAAATCAGAATCTTTAACTGCTTCAGCAATATTGAATGGGTTCGACATCAATGTTTGTACACTTGTACCAAAGATATCTTCTAATTGACGTAAACGTGTTGGATTTAAGTCAATAATTGTTACATCAGCACCAAGACCAACTGCGATTTTGGCTGCGTTTGTACCAACCATCCCCCCACCTATAACAGTTACTTTACCACGTTTAACACCTGGAACACCACTTAGGAGAATTCCTTTTCCACCATAGAATTTTTCAAGGTATTGTGCTCCAATTTGTGATGCCATCCGACCAGCAACCTCACTCATAGGTGAAAGTAATGGTAATGTATTGTTAACTGTTACTGTTTCATAAGCAATTGCTGTAACTTCTTTTTCAACTAATGCTTTTGTTAACTCTGGTTCTGCTGCTAGGTGTAAGTATGTGAACAAAATTAACCCCTTACGGAAATAGTCATATTCAGATGAAAGTGGTTCTTTAACCTTCATAATCATATCAGCTTTTCCCCAAACATCTGAAGCGCTTACAATAATCTCGGCGCCTGCATCCTTATATTCCTCATTTGTAAAGTTACTACCAACACCAGCATCTGATTCAATAATTACAGTATGCCCAGCTTTTACCAAATTAACAACTCCAGCGGGTGTCATAGCAACGCGGTTTTCATTATTTTTTATTTCTTTAGGTACGCCAATAATCATAGTTAATCTCTCCTTCATGTTCATTTTACACTTCATTATATCGCTTTTATGTCAAATTTGATTTATGCAGGTAACAAAAAATAATAGGGACAATTTGTGTAAAATCACATATCATCCCTTCTTATGTTCTCTAATTTCAAATCAAGGTATAACGTTATTTTTTGATTAGGATCCTTTAGGTCAATTTCTGCAATATCAACTATCCTTTTGAGACGATAATTTAACGTATTTGTATGAACATGTATTAATTTAGCTGCTCGATGAACATTACTATCACATTCCAAATAGACTTTTAATGTTGCTAATAATTCGGAATGATGTAGCCGGTCGTATTCCTTTAACTTTTCAATGGAATAGTTTAAATAATGTTCACGAGTTCTGATTTGATAAAGTTCATCCAAAAATTGATAAATACCAAGTTCCTGGTAGCTAAATATATTCTGTAATTCCTGTGGAAATTGCTCTTTCACCTCCAAAACCTTTAAAGCTTGTGTGTAGCTATCCTTCATATATTGTGGTGAGTTATAGATATTTCCAAAAGATCCCGTCACATTACTAATTTGCAATCGTTCACTAATTTTGTGCGTAAAGTTTTGGATAAATTCATTTAAGACGTTTATCGCATTGCCCTCTTTTCCAAGACGAATAAGCAATATTAGTTGGTTTTGGTCAAATACACGACAAACAATTTGAACTAACTGCAAGGTTTCTGTTAAATAGTACGAGTGCTTCTCAATTGTTTGAGTAATTTCACAATCATATTCAATCATGACAATAGCAAGTCTTCCATCTAATTGTAGTCCAAACTGCCTCGCTTGACGCCCAATTATACTTTTTTGCTGAACGTGTCCTGTGAGTAACTTCCAGAAAAATTCTTGGTAGCTTTCTTCCGCTTTTCTTTTTTTAATTTGAAGCTTCAGAAGCTGTTTAGTCACAAGACTCGCCGCTTCTTTAAGCAAGTTAATTTTTTCTTCACCAAGTGTTTTATTATCAGTTTGAGCCCATATAAATCCAAGGACCTCGTTATTTTTACGAACTGAAACGGCGATACGGTTACCCAAGCCTACTTTCTCAATAGCCGGGACAATCACGGGATCATCACTTTCGAATAATTTTCCCATCACACCATTTTTCCAAAGGCTGTTAATTACCTTTTCAGGTACTTTTCTTCTTATTATAGTAGCTATTCTAGCATCATCCACATTTTTTTCATGTGTACTATACGAGATTATTCGATGATTAGAATCTTCTATTGTAATAGGACAATCCAGGATTTCCCCTATCCGATCAGCAAGCCCTTCCAGAGAATCAAAATTATCCTTAAACAATTCTTTATAGTCAGATGAATTAGACATAAAAAACGTTCACTCCATTCTGTCCCTAGAATACCACATTATCGGTAATTTTGTATTACTTCTTTGTGAAAAATAACAACGATTACATTTTAGATTTTATTATTAAAACAAATGGACTTTACTAATAATTTGTTACAATTGTGAAAGCGTTTTAAACAAATAGACAAAATTCGACAAAGTATCATTTCTTTGGTATTATATGCATTTGTCATCACAAGTTTGGAGGATATTACATGAAAAAAATCTTAAAAATTGGAAGCGCTTTTATCGGAATCATTGTCGGTGCTGGCTTCGCATCTGGACAAGAAGTTTTACAATACTTCACTAGCTTTGGTCTCATTGGTACAGTTGGAGCGATTATTGCAACTGCCTTATTTGCATACTTGGGCATGACTTTAGTTAGGCTTGGAAGTCGCTTGCAGACTAAGTCACATAGGGAAGCAGTGTATAAAATTAGCGGGCACTACCTACTGGGTATTATTGTTGATTATATCATTATTTTCACCTTGTTTGGTGTAGGTGTTGTCATGATTGCAGGTGCAGGTTCCACTCTTGAACAGCAGTTTGGATTACCATCTCTTATAGGTACGATATTAATGACAATTTTAGTCATTCTTACCATTATGATGAATGTTGATCGAGTAGTTGCTGTTATTGGAAGTATTACACCATTTTTAATTCTTGGGGTAATCATTGTCTCTATATATAGTCTGCTATCAATGGATGCATCGTTTTCATCGCTTGAACCTACAGCTAAAGAGCAACCGTCTGCACTACCTAATTGGTTCATATCAGGAATCAACTATGTTTCATTTAATATTGCGGTAGGTGCTTCCATGTCACTTGTTATGGGAGGGGCTGAAAGGGACGAAAAAACAGCAAAAATTGGTGGACTTGTTGGTGGATTAGGTCTTGGCATCCTAATTATTTTAAGTCACCTTGCTATTTATTCAAAAATTGAGATCGTTCGAAACTTCGATATGCCAATGTTAAAAATAGTTGATGATATTTCGCCTGTTTTGGGAGTAGTTTATTCACTAATTCTATTCGGAATGATTTTTAATACTGCAGTAAGTATGTTTTTCGCATTCGGCGCACGCTTTACAGAAATTGGATCAAATAAATATAAAATGTTTGTAATTATAACGATGATCATAGCATTTGCTGCTAGCTTTGTTGGCTTTACAGATCTTGTTGCCTTTTTCTACCCACTTATTGGTTACTTAGGGTTATTCCTTATTGTTGCCCTAGTATATGCATCTATTAAAATGCCATCCGCAAAAAAAGAAAAAGAATCATCTTAAAATGAGATGAAAAAGTATATAGTAAAAACACCTCCAAATTGAAGAGACCTAAAAAAATGAGACAGAGGAAAAAGCACCCCCTGAGTCGTATATAAATTTAACGACTTTTAGGAGGTGCTTTTCTCGTGGGGGAAAAGAAAAAATTCTATTCAGAAGAAATTAAACGAGAAGTAATTGAAATGAAGTTGTCTAAGAAGTACACCAATAAACAGATTATGGATGAGTTTGGGATACGTAATAAATCTCAAATTATGACTTGGATGAGATGGTATAGACAAGGGGAAGAACATCGGCTGTCACAACCCGTTGGTAAACAATATTCTTATGGAAAAGGACCTGAGGAACTAAGTGAAATAGATCAATTAAAACGGCAAGTGAAGCATCTGGAAATTAAAAATGAAATCTTAAAAAAGTACCGGGAAATCGAAAGGAGTTGGTACCAGAAGTAGTAATAGAGCTAGTAGAGTCATTAAAGGAAGTTTATACTGTGTCGATGATATGCGATTGTGTTGGAGTTCCTAAGTCTACTTACTATCGTTGGGCTCAAAAGTCGTGGGGGCCAACGGAACTAGAACAACAGATAATCGATATTTGTAAATCTCTAAAATACAGAGTGGGACACAGAATGGTAAAAAAGATATTAAAAGAGGATTACAACATTTCTGTGAATAGAATTACTGTTCAAAAAATCATGCAGAAGTATAAGATCCAATGTCGGGTTAAACCAAAAAGAAAATCCAACATAGCTGGTGAAAGTAAATGTGTTGTACCTAATTTATTGGAACAGAATTTCAAGGCGGAGAGACCAAACCAAAAGTGGGTTACAGATATTACCTATTTGTCTTTTGGAGAATCGATGATGTATTTATCAACCATTATGGACTTGTATAGTAACGAAATTGTTGCTTACCGAGTGAGTCACACCCAAGAGGTAGAACTCGTATTAGAAACCTTAAAAGCAGCATGTAATGGGCGTGAAACTAAGGGACTGATTCTTCACAGTGACCAAGGATCGCAATACACATCGTATGCTTTTCAAGAGTTGGCTGAAGAAAAAGGCATTATCACAAGCATGTCCCGCAAAGGCAATTGCTTTGATAATGCCGTCATTGAATCCTTCCACTCCACCATAAAGTCGGAAGAATTCTACACACACCAAAAGGCGCGTCTTACAAACTCTATTGTACTAGAAAAAGTAGAATCTTACATGTATTATTACAACTATATACGACCGTTTTCAAAATTAAACTGCCTTTCCCCTGTTCAATTCAGGGCAAAGGCAGCATAGGTGCTTTTTCTTGTCTCATATTACTAGGTCAGTTCAACTTGGAGGTGTTTTTACTATATATTTAATGTGAAGCTTCTCCCCCATCAATTCCAGGGCGAGAATTTTTAATAAAGAAAGCTAAGACAAGTCCAATAATCCCAATAACTCCTGCAACGATGAATGATATATTTACACCATGAATTATACCATTGATTCCTTTGTCTGGAATTACATTATTTGTCATAACAGATACAAGTAATGCTGTACCAACCGCACCTGATACTTGACGCATCGTATTGTTCATTGCAGTTCCATGGGATATTAAATTGGTTGGTAGCTGATTTAACCCAGCTGTGGTTACTGGCATCATAACCATCGCAACACCAAACATTCTTACTGCATTAACTACAGCTATATACGTAAATGTTGTCTGAGCCGTCAAATCAGTAAACATAAACGTTGTAATAACTAAGATAGCGAGTCCAATAATTGACAACCACTTAGCACCAAACTTATCAAATAATCTTCCGGTAATTGGGTTCATTACTCCCATCAATACAGCCCCTGGCAACAGAGCTAAACCAGATTCAAACGCTGTAAATCCCAACATATTTTGCATGAGCAAAGGTAATACAACTGCTGCACCAATCATGGAAATAAACACAACCATCCCAAGAGCAGTTGTTAAGGTGAATATTTTATACTTAAATATCCTAAACTCAAGTATTGGTTCCTCTAATTTCAGCTGTCTGAATATAAACCATACTAAGGCAACGGCTCCAATTATTATTGAAACGATAACCTGCATGCTTGCCCACCCGTTACTACCAGCGGTACTAAACGCATATAACAAACCACCAAATCCTAAAGTTGATAAGATAATCGATAGAATATCAACCTTTGGAAACGTTTGTTTTGTAACATTTTTGAGAATGAAATACGCAACAATAATGTCAATGATAACAATTGGCAATATAACGTAAAATAAACTTCTCCACGGAAAGTGCTCCACAAGCCAGCCAGATAATGTTGGACCGATTGCTGGAGCAAATGCAATAACTAATCCGAACATTCCCATTGCTGAACCCCGTTTTTCAATCGGGAAAATAAGAAATAGTATTGTTTGCATTAATGGCATAATGATACCTGCACCGGCTGCTTGAGCAACTCTGCCGACCATCAAAAAGGCAAAATTTGGTGCAATGGAACAAATAACCGTTCCAATTGCAAAAATCCCCATTGCTGATAGAAATAACCCTCTTGTCGTAAAGCGACCAATCAAAAAGGCAGTGATTGGTATCATGATTCCATTAACTAGCATAAAAATAGACTGTAACCACTGGGCAACGTTGGCATCCAGTTCCAAGTCATGCATTATGTGCGGTAGTGCAGTGGCTAACAGTGTCTGATTTAAAATAGCAACGAATGCACCTGAAATTAGTACAATCATAAGTGGTACTTTATTAAATGTTTCCTCCGATTGAGGTGGCGTTTGACTCTTTTCCAAATTTCTCTTCCTTCCTTCTTAAGCGTAGAAGTCTGTTGCTTTATTAATAATTCCACAGTCAAATATTTTTATGAAAAGATAGAAATTAAAGCTAACTTTCCATTATCAACCATGTAGTATATGCAACAGTAAATCCTAACATAAAAAAGAAATGAATAAAAGAAATTGACTTATATTATTTAAGAAAACAAGTGAACCCAGATATATTCTCTGTTTTCACTTGTTTATTATGTTATTATCTCATTTCGCAATTTCCTTAAATCCTTCTATAAACAACTTAGGTGATGATTTCACCGTATAAGCGTACAGGCCTCTACTAGTGTGCAGATAAAGCAAACCACCTTCCCCGCCTACTGTTCGATATGTTATATCAAGTACATCCTGAATTGGAAACTCCCGGTGCTGCGTAACAACTTTATCGTCATATAAGTATAGTGTACGTTCGTGTTCAATATCTTTTTGCTCGATACTGTTTACTTGCCTTTCAACCTTAATATACGGCTGTTCAGCTATCAAATGCATGAAAACCCTCCAGCTTTAAAAATTATGAATTGGTATCATTCTTTATAATTTCGACTCGCTTTATCGTTCTACCTTCGACTCCTAATATGCTAAACGTTAAATTTTTTCTATTTAACGTTTCACCCACGGTCGGAAAGTAATTAAATTCTTTTAACAAATAACCTGCCAAAACATCCTCTTCTTCGGGTATTGCCGTACGAAATATAGAATTTAATCGGTGTAAAGGAATTTTACCATCACATATTATTTCGGTTTCTGTTACCTTTTCCACAAGCTGATCGCCTACTTGGTCCATTTCGTCTTCGATTTCCAAGCCTATCATTGCTTCTATTACGTCTTCATGTGTAAGTATTCCTTCTGTTCCACCGTATTCATCTAATACAATTGCCATATGCTTTTTCTCCTGCGTCATTTTCCGAAATACCCATTCGATTGATTGAAATTCATAAATTATCATAGGATCCGTGTCACTAAATGATTCAAGTGACTTCCCTTGTTCAATTGACCAGGATAACAAATATTTTGAATGAAACACACCGACAATATTATCTATATCTTCTTTATAGATAGGGTAACGTGTAAATGGATTCTGAATTGCAACGTCTCTTATCTCTTCAAAACTTGCCGTACTTGGAAGGGCTACAATTTCTACCCGAGGGGTTTTAAGAACATCTTTCACATTCAAATTATAAAAATCGAGAACACCTTTAATACGATGGGATTCTTCCTGTTTAAATGTTCCCTCTGTCCCTGCAATATCAACCATAGCTCTTAAATCCTCTTTAGAAATAGACATGTTCTCTTCCTGTTCTTTCGATAGCAGTTTGATGATAAACCCAGTAATAGAATTGAGCATCAGTGTTAGTGGCTTGAAAATAATAATGATAAATCGTATCACCGGATAAACAGTATAGGCTATTCGGTCCGGAAAGGCGGCGGCAATTGACTTCGGAATCACTTCAGAAAAAATAATAATAACAATTGTTAATATAGCTGATGCGATAGCCACATTGAATCCATAGTCAAGCGCAACCATGGTAACTAACGTCGGTAGAATAATGTTTGCGATATTATTTCCTATTAAAATAGACGTAATAAACTCACCTGGTTTAGAGACCAATTCTAATAGTTTTTCTGATTTTTTGTCATTATTGCTAGCTTTTGTTTGAAGTCTCATTTTATTTGTAGCCGTCAAAGCTGTTTCACTACCGGAAAAGAAAAATGAAACAATTAGTAAAATAATGATCGCAATGATCACTTGAAAATTCCTCCCTATGTATATCCGTTAACGTTCAATTCCAATTCACCTATAAATTCTCAATGAACAAACGAATGACATCTGCTCCACCAATAAATGTTCCTAACGAACTTCCTAAATTGGCAAAAACAACAACAAGTAAAATTCTAGTCACTTTATTATTCCAAAAACCTTTCACACTATAAACGTCCTCTTGTAGATTCTCAAAATCAGCAACAGTAGGTCTACGGAAATAAGCTTGTACAAAGCCAGCAAACCAACCAGCTGCAGTTATTGGATCCAAAGATGTAATTGGTGCTGCGACAAACGCAGTAAGAATGGTAAGTGGATGTCCTAAGGCAATTGCCGTTCCTATTGCTGACAAGGTTCCATTCCACAATACCCAACTAAGCGTTTGCTGCAGGCCAGCAGATGGATCTACATTAAAGGTATAGATAATAATCGCAAGGAGTACGATAGGAATTGTCCATGCAATAATCTTTGGTACCTTTGATTTAGGCGGACGCTCCGAAAGTCGCTCTAAATCGTGTTCTTTTTTAATTTCTTCTTTAATCCCCGGAACATGTGCAGCCCCAAGAACAGCAACAACTTTATCTCCTGGTGCCTCTTTAATTTTCTGAGAAAGATATTGATCTCGCTCATCAATTAATGGCTTCTTTAACCTAGGAAAGTTATCCGTGAAATCATGAAGCATGGAATCGATCATATCCTGTGACTTCATTTTTTCCAATTCTTCTTCTGAAATGCTTTC
The DNA here is from genome assembly GCF_900187325.1 of Virgibacillus ndiopensis. Lineage (GTDB taxonomy): Bacteria > Bacillota > Bacilli > Bacillales > Amphibacillaceae > Virgibacillus_E > Virgibacillus_E ndiopensis. The sequence continues at coordinate 663,941 of NZ_FZMZ01000004.1, forward strand.
TTTACTAAAAATACTCCCAATCACTTGCATGAGAAGTATTGCCTTTCCTTTTAAGCCAATACTACCCCATATGCGAGAAAATGTAATTTGAATATTTCTATCAGCTAACACTAAATTTGCATCTGTTTCTTTAGCCGATTCAATGCCCTGCATCATTTCTTGGCCGGGATTAATACCAAATTGTTTTGCCATCCGTTTTTGAAAGGAAGATATAGCTAAATTCATTAAAAGTAACGTGGCTTTCTTCTCTTTTATGACTTTAAAGATATCCGTCTCTCTCCACTTGCTGCCTTCCATCATGGATTGGTATCGTTGTTCATCCAATTCTATACAAACAGAGGCAGGTTGTTCTGATTCAATAACTTCCTTTACTTGTTCTGCACTGTGTTTTGATACATGGGCAGTCCCAATAAGTATGTATTCTTTACCATTTAAATTTAATCTCGTAATATTTTCTTCCGACATAAACTACCTTCCTTTTATAACTTCCCTTATTCCAGACACTCATTTTTTCGATAATTTCTACTATATATCAATGATAAACTAGATTAGACCAAATTAGAATTAATTTATCTAAAGAATAAGCCATAACATACAAAATTCGTTTATATGCTATGGCTAACCTTTGATTATTGTCGTTTTTTTGTTTTTTTATTGTTGTACTTTTCATTCGCTGTTAGTGGTTCATTAGCAAATTCATGATCATATTGTCTTGACATTTCCCCTCTTACAGCTTGTTCATCGCTAACTCCATTATTTGTTTTTTTCTTTTTACCCATTAGTAAACACCTCCATTCTATTATTTTGTCTAAACAAAAATTGTTTATCCAAGTCCCCCATAATAGTAAATATATTTAAAATTAATTAAATTAATTGACAATATTCTTGATTCTGCTATGCTAGAAAATATTTTAACTACCTACGTAATAGTAAGTCTCTTTAAAACAAACAGATTTGCGTTTTTTATTAGAAAGGAGAATATAATAATGCTACCAGATCAGCAATTATTAAGAATTCCTGGTCCAAGTCCAATTCCCCCAAGTGTGCAAAGGGCAATGGGCAAGCCAATGATTGGACACCGTGGCCAGGAAACGAAGGAATTGTTACAAAGAATTAAACCAAAACTGAAACCTATCTTCGGTACACAGCAGGATGTTCTTATTATTACTGGTAGTGGAACTGCGGGACTGGAAACCGCAGTTGTCAACACGGTAAAACCAGGTGATGAAGTTTTAGTCATTGTTACAGGTTCCTTTGGTGATCGGTTTGCTAAAATATGTACGGAATATCAGATTAAGACCCATCGTTTGGACATTAAGTGGGGAAAATCCGTATCTCCTGGATCTGTTGAAGCGTATCTAAAAGAACATCCATCGATCAAAGCGGTATTTTCCACCTATTGCGAGACTTCCACAGGTGTGATGAATCCAATTGAGGAGCTTGCAACGGTTGTACATAATCATTCAGACGCATTATTTATTGTAGACGGTGTTTCCTGTATCGGTGGCGTTGAGACTAAGATGGATGAATGGGGCATAGACATATTGGTTACAGGTTCCCAAAAAGCATTGATGCTACCCGCTGGTTTAACTTTTGTTTCAGCAAGTAACCGCGCTTGGAAGGTTATGGATGCAAATGAACGGCCACGATTTTATTTGGATTTAAAAAAATACCAAGATAATTTAGTAAATGATGCTACACCATTTACACCTGCTTTATCACTTTTATTTGGTTTGGAACAAGTTCTCAAGCTTTTGGAAGAGGAAGGTCTTGAACAGGTTTACACAAGACATCAGTTAATGAAGAACATGACAAGGGCAGCATTCCGTGCACATGATATTCCCTTGCTTACAAGTGATGATTCTGCATCATCGACTATAACAGCGATTAAACCAGCCGATTTTCAAGCGGAAGATCTAAGAAGTATGATCAAAAAAGAGTTCGGTCTGGAAGTAGCTGGTGGCCAACAACATATGAAAGGAGAAATTTTCCGTATTGGTCATATGGGTTACTGTTCTCCGGCAGATGTGCTGCAAATAATTGGTATCATTGAAATTGGCTTACAAAAGATTGGTAAGGCTATTGATCTTGGTAAAGGAACACGCGCTGCTCAGGAGCTTTACATTGGTTAGAAATTTCATGAAGGAGGATTTGTCGTCATGTTTCGTATATTAATCTCGGATCCACTTAGTGAAGAAGGTATTCAATCCCTTCAGCATGCAGAAAACGTAAATATTGTAATTGATACGGATTTAACACCCGAGAAACTAGGGGATAAAATTGCAGATTTCGATGCACTATTAGTACGAAGCCAAACACAAGTAACACGTGAATTAATTAGCAAGGCTCCTAATTTGAAAATTATTGGCCGTGCAGGGGTCGGAGTAGACAATATAGACCTTGATGCCGCCACTGAGCATGGAATTATTGTAGTTAATGCCCCTAACGGCAACACCAATTCAGCAGCAGAACATACAATGGCGATGCTTATGGCTATGTCCAGAAACATTCCGCAAGCTTACTATGCACTTAAAAATCAGCAATGGGAACGAAAAAAATATCTTGGTGTTGAATTAAAAAACAAAACGCTCGGGATTATTGGTCTAGGTAGAATAGGTACAGAAGTTGCCTACCGAGCTAAAGGCCAACGAATGAATGTTATGGCATACGATCCTTTTTTTACGGAAGAAAAAGCAGATAAAATGGGAATTGGGTATGGAACAATTGAAGAAGTTTTAAAAGAAGCGGATTTTATTACGGTACATACACCGTTGCTGAAGGAAACTAGGCACTTGCTTAATGCCGAGGCTTTTCAGCTCATGAAAAATGGTGTACAAATTGTTAACTGTGCCCGTGGTGGAATAATCGATGAGGATGCTTTGTATGAGGCAATCATTTCTAAAAAAGTTGCAGGAGCCGCAATGGATGTTTTTGAAGAAGAACCTTTCCTCGATAATAGATTGCTAGAGCTGCCGGAAGTAATTGCTACTCCCCATTTAGGCGCAAGTACAGTTGAGGCACAGGAAAATGTTGCAATTGATGTCTGTCAGGACGTTATTAGCTTTTTAAACGGGGGAACTGTGCAGAATCCCGTTAACCTGCCATCCGTACCAAAAGCTATTATGAACAAAATTGAACCTTACTTTAATTTAGCGGAACAATTAGGATTGTTTCTTATCCACTTAACGCAGGAAGCAATTGAAGAAGTGAATATCTATTATGCTGGAGATTTATCGGAAGTAGAAGTAGCTCCATTAACCAGAAATACTGTAAAAGGGCTATTAAAACGACATCTCGGTGATCATGTAAACGATGTAAATGCCCTTTATCTTGCCGAGAAAAAAGGAATAACAATACACGAAAATAAAACCTCTCAGGCTAAAGGCTTTACTAATTTACTTAAAGTTAAAGTCAAAACGAAATCAGATGTACGAAGTGTGTCTGGAACGTTACTAAATGGCTTAGGAGCAAGAATTGTGAAGGTGGATCACTACAGTGTTGACTTTACCCCAGTAGGACATATAATTGTTATTCATCATAAAGACCAGCCAGGTGTAATTGGTCGAATGGGAAGTCTCTTAGCACAACACCAAATCAACATAGCTACTATGCAGGTGGATCGATCTGACGTTGGCGGAGATGCGATCATGATGCTGACAGTTGATAAACATCTAGAAAAAGACGGATTGGAAGAATTGAAAGCGTTAGATGAAATTAATGATGTTACTGCGATAGATTTGTAGAGAATGAGCGGCTGTACCATCGGGTTGGGAAGCCGCTTTTTATAAGACAGTATAACAATGACGCTAAAACCATTGGCAAAACGCCTGATGAATATCAGAAATAAGCTTATTCTGTTCACCCCAATTGATTACCTTTATCAACAATCGAGAAAAGCTCCTCCAAACTAGCAATCTCATAATCTGGAACAACTTCATTTACTTTTTTTCCATTACGATTCACCCACACAGATGTTATGCCGGCTCTAGCTGCACCAAGAATATCCGTCAACAAATTATCCCCAATCATCATTACTTCATCTCTTCGAACTGAAAGAAGCTCTAACGCATGATCAAAAATAGAAGGATCTGGTTTTCCTTTTCCAAACGCCCCTGAAATTATAACGTGATCAAAATATGGTGAGAGCTCTGGTGTTATGCTTAATTTTGTTTGCTGTAATTCAGGTGAACCATTCGTCAGCAGCAACAACTTATAATCCCCTTTTAACTGATCCAACACATTAAATGTTTCTTCAAAAACAAATGCATTTTCTATACGCGCAACTGGAAAAGCCTCTGCCAGTTGATGACCAAATTCAGAATCATTTATTCCCATATCCTTTAACCCTCTAGTCCATGATTCTTTGCGATAGCCCGGAACGATCTCTTTTAATCTACGAAAAGCTTCCCCTTCATCTGTGAAATTTCCCCATAGACCTTCGAATGGATTAATCCCAATCATCTGCGTATAATTATATGTATCGTATGAAGCGTATAGCATTTGGGCATTTTTCCGAACTTTTTCTTCTAATAATAGTGGGTCAATACCATACCTTTTCTCGGCTAGTTCACAGGTTGCTTTAAAAGATTCTTGAACACTTTTTTTATCCCAAAGCAAGGTATCATCCAAATCAAACAGGAGTGCTTTAATCATGTATTCATCTCCGCTTCTAAATATAAGATTTTCTACTAATTATACAACAATTCCGAACAAATTTAGTCTAATATTCCGCATGTAAGACAAATGGTTAACTAAAAGGTCCGTACACAATGTAGTAACTGACCTTACGAATTTAAAAAACTAATCTATTGAACTTTTCAAGCCCTCATCACGATGATGCCTCTTAATTGCCAAAGCTATAAGTCGTTCGATAAGCTCCGCATATGATATCCCACTTGCTTCCCATAACTTCGGATACATACTAATCTTTGTAAAACCTGGTAGTGTATTCACTTCATTTAATACAAGCTTACCATCCTCTTTTAGGAAAAAGTCTACCCGTGCTAAACCTTCACACTCTAGTAATTGGAAAGCATTCACAGCAGTTTCCTGTACATATTGTACTTCTTTCTCCGTCATATCAGCTGGAATTTTCAATACCGCCCCATTTTCATCAATATACTTTGTTTCATAGGAGTAAAAGTCTCCTTGTGACATGACCTCACCAGGTAACGAAGCAATCGGTTCTTCATTCCCCAATACGGAGCATTCAATTTCCCGACCAACAATATTTTCTTCAATTAATAGTTTATGATCGTAATCAAATGCTTCTTTTATTCCTCTATTAAATTCTTCTTCGTTCTTTACTTTACTGACACCAACAGACGAACCCTGATTAGCAGGCTTAATAAAAAATGGTGTACCCAGGGTATTTTTTACTTCAGCAAAGGAAATATTTTTTTGCTGATGCTTTCTAAAGGTCAACGATTTTGCTACCTCAATTCCCGATCCTTTAAGTAATCGTTTGGCAATATCTTTATCCATACATACTGCTGACCCTAGTACATTGGAACCTACAAATGGTATATTTCCGAGCCGTAACATTCCTTGTGTACTCCCGTCTTCACCAAGCGTTCCGTGGACAATTGGAAACACTACATCTAACTGGTCTAGACTCACCGATTCACTAACGTTTAACAATTGATTATTATTTTCTCCTGGAACAATAGCGACATTTTTATTTGTCTTATTTAATTCAATTAGCTTCGGATTTTCATCATTAAGTAAATAGTGTGATCGATCATGCAAATGCCATTTTCCTTCTTTATCTATACCGATAAGTGTTATTTCGAATTTATCCTTATCCATCGCATCTACAATATTTTTTGCAGATTGTAGTGATACCTCATGCTCAGCTGATTTCCCACCAAAAATTAACCCCACTCTAATTTTCCCTTTCATCAATACCCTCTCCCTCAATTAATAGGAATATAGCGAGACATGGGGCTGGGACACGGGGACTGACCCCGTGTCCCACCCAACGTCCCTTATAAAAAAGATAGCATCACAAGCGATGTGATGCTACCTCTTTATAAAGTTTATTCTGTTTCTGTCATTTTTTGTTCCATTTTTTCAAACTGTTCTTGTACTTGTTTTTCTGGATCTTTTGTTAGTAAACTAACAACAATGACTGCAACAAGGCTTAAAATAAATCCAGGTATTATTTCATAAAGAAAATCAGATAAACCTGGTATATTTAACCAGATGATAACAGTGATTCCACCAACAATCATTCCAGCTAATGCGCCCCATTTTGTCATTCGTTTCCAATACAAACTTAATAGGACAACAGGACCAAATGCTGCCCCAAAACCTGCCCAAGCATTACCAACTAGTCCTAAAATTGTATCATTTGGCGAATAGGCAAGGATTAAACTAATAATCGCTACAATTAGAACAGCCAATCGACCAACAAGAACTAGCTCCTTGTCAGATGCATTTCTTCTAAAGAAAGTTTTATAGAAGTCCTCTGTCACAGCACTTGATGTAACAAGTAGCTGTGATGAAACTGTACTCATGATCGCTGCAAGGATTGCCGCTAAAATAAAACCAGTTATATATGGGTTAAATAGTACTTCCGCAAAAACGATCAGAACAGTTTCTGGATCACCAAGCTGACCTGGATGATCCGCAAAATAAGCAACACCGATAAGTCCAACAAGCATTGCTCCAGCGATAGAGATGATCATCCAACCAATTCCAATTCGACGAGCTGTTTTCAATTCTTTTGTTGAACTAATTGCCATAAATCGTACAATAATATGAGGTTGTCCAAAATATCCTAACCCCCACGCTAAGAAAGATATAATTCCAAGAACGGATGTGCCTTTAAAAAAGTCTAAAAGGGTAGGATCAATTCGTTGTAAGTCATCCAACAATGTCTCAGTTCCACCAACCTCTGTTAAGGCAATAACAGGAACTAATATTAAAGCTACAAACATGATAACACCCTGTACAAAGTCAGTCATACTCACAGCCAAAAAGCCTCCAAAAAGAGTGTAGGCTACAATGACTCCTACTGTTACAAATAGACCAATCTTATAATCCATGCCAAATGCACTTTCAAACAATCTACCACCTGATACCATTCCTGCTGAAGCATATAAAACAAAAAAGATAAGAATAACAAGACCTGAAACAAGTCTTAGTATATTAGATGAATCATGAAATCTATTTTCCAAAAAATCCGGTATAGTAATGGAATCATTAGCAATTTCTGTATACGTTCTTAACCTAGGTGCCAAGATAATATAGTTCAAATATGCACCCACCGTAAGCCCAATTGCAAGCCAGGCACTAGCTACCCCTGTAACATACATGGCTCCAGGTAAACCCATTACCATCCAACCACTCATGTCAGAAGCGCCAGCTGATAATGCTGTAACAGCAGGACCTAATCCACGTCCTCCTAACATATAATCTGATAAATTGGACGTCTTTCGATATGACCAATATCCAATTAATAGCATGCCGACCATATAAATGCCCAGCGAAATAAATACTCCGATCTCCACCAAATCGCTCCTTCTAATTTATTATCTACTTTTTCAAAGTTATACTTCTATTGATCAGGCGATGATCAAATGCTAGAAGCAAATAAAAGCAAACTAAAAACATCAACGGTTATATAAGTTAACATTGACTGGGCGCTTATTCAAGCTAAGTCATAAAAAGCGATTTAACGTAAAACATCCCTACCATACTATTGTGATAGGGATGAATACGCTTGCAAAAAATACAAAAGAATTAAGATTAGGAATTGTCAATCAAGTATTTTCGATGAATACTCTTTTTGGTTAATCCTTCTGAGCATTCACATATTTTTGCTCTTCTGCTACACTCATTACTCCTATTGCTTTTCCGACAGTACCACCCTGAATACTCCAAATGGCATTATGGTCATCATCTGCACTAGCAAAATCCCCTTCACTCCATTTCTTCAATATTTCTCGGTATACCTTTTCATGCTCTAAATCCACCTTACCCAGCCCTTGTAATAGCCATTGAATACGCTCTGGATGTATTTCATAAAACCCCCATTTTTTGCTTGCCTTTACTTTTTGATGTGACATACCATGAATATATTCCTGATACCTAATATCCGTTAATTCCTCCATTTTCGTATCGTCACCAAACGGATTAAGACCTTTTTCCTTAAAAGCAGTTAAGTCTTCTTCACTAATCGTTCCCTCTATTTCTTCGCGTTGCTCCTGAATTTCTTCTCGTTCCGCTTCCTCTGCATTTGCAGTCTTCTCACTTTTTGCAATATCTTCGTCTTCTCCCTCAAGCCATTTATAAGTACCCCAAAAAGCCCCGCCAGCTAAAAGTATTAAACATAAAACAAAAATTAAAGCTTTCTTCATGTAATCCCTCCAGAAAATCTCTATGAATTATATTTCTAGTTTAAGACGTAAAATCCTTTTTTGACTTTTTATAAAAGAAATATACAATTACCACTATAATAACTATTCCTGCTGCTATATACACGTACGTACTATATGTATCGAAAAAGCCCTTAAATGCCTCATAACTTCCGTTGAAATAATCCCCCAGAAAAATCATCACATATGACCAGGGATAAATTCCGATTAATGTTAAGATAAAATATTTTAATACATTAATCCTGCTCATTCCAGCTATATAAGATATATAATTTCCAACACCTAACGGTCGCGATAATGCTATACTCCACACCCCAAATCGATTAAAAAATGCTTTTCCTTTGTCCAAACCCTTTTTCAACTTTTTTGAAATAAGGCTTTCAAGTTTCATCGCCAAAAAATACGGTACTAGACTGGCCAGACTATAACATATACTCATATTCAACGCTAGAAAAGCAGTATCCAGGTAGTCAGGAGATAAAATGTATCCAAATGAAAGCACCAAAATGACCCCCGGAAAAGGTAAAGAAGAACCCTCTAGCAACATCACCATATATAAACCCGGCTTCCCAATCGCACCAAGCCATTCTATAATTTGTTCAAACATAACATTTCCTACTTTCTAGCTGGGACAAGGGGTCAGGTCCATTGTCCCAGTTAAAAATGAAGGTGGGACAAGAAATTTGACCCCTTGCCCCACCTTTCCTTCTTTAGCTTTTCTCATATGTCCAAACACGATCGTGGTTAGAGTTTTGCGGGAATTTTTCTCCGTCCTTTAGCTTAACTATTTTCGGATCGCTTACACTACTACCTGTCTCACCAATTTCTCTGAATACACCATTATTCGGCGCCTTTTGTCCGAAACGTAAATGGCTATACTCCCCCATCTATCATCACTCCTCTTTCCCAATCTCATCTCTTTTTAAAATGTGTAATTTAAGCATTTTTATACAAATTTTAGCAAAGAAAATACCAGTGAATATATAATTATTATTTATTACTTATGATTGGAAATATGTATTATTTTCATCGGTAATGATCGCGTATTCTATAAGTAAAGGGAGATGATTAAAATGACAATAAATTTCCATGATGCAAACAACAAGCAAAGTTATACCACACGTAAAGCAAATGATGATTGGCAAGCACAAATTAAAAAATTATTACGTAATAAAGAAATTTTTCATGCATTAGATATTGGTTGTGGCGGGGGAATCTATTCCAAGGCACTATCGGAAATGGGAATTCCTAACATAACTGGTATAGATTTTTCTAAAGTTATGCTTGATGGGGCAAAAGCAAATTGTCGTGGCTATGAAAAGATAAACTTTCAACTTGGAAATGCCTATAATACTGGTTTATCAGGCCAATCGTATGATTTAATAGTAGAACGAGCACTAATTCATCATTTGCACGATTTAGCATCCTGTTTTTCTGAAGCATTCAGAATTCTAAAACATAACGGAATACTTCTGATTCAGGACAGAACTCCTACTGATAGTTTGCTTGAAGGAACTGTCAATCATATTAGAGGATATATTTTTTCTAAATTCCCTTATTTAGCAGAGCTTGAGGTAAAGAGACGCTATACAAGTGAGGCTGTCACAAAAGAATTAAAAAGTGCTGGCTTCACCAGAATTGATAAAATTAAATTTTGGGAAACAAGAAATATATACCCATCCAAAAACGAATTATTAACGGACATACGTTCACGAAATGGCCGCTCCATTTTACATGAATTAACGAACAGTGAACTTAATCAACTAGCTGAATATATCAACAGTGCGTTACATTCTACTGGTAACATTGTTGAAAAAGACCGCTGGACAATTTGGGTAGCTACTAAAAAATAGAGGTGAAAGAATGCGTGTTTCTTTAATTACTCAACTGAAAATCATAAAAATTACAGAGAGATACCAAATCGATGCAAAAAACCTTATACTTGCAGGGTTCAACGAACGTTTTGGTTTTATCGACCATTCATACAATCCTGATCTAAACAACATTTATACCTACTATAACAAGGAAGGTTATGCTTTCTTTGTAGGTCTTCATCAAGATCACGTTATTTGTACAGGTGCATTAACGAAAGTACGAGATGAAGTTGGCAGGATTGAACGAATGTCTGTGAAAAAGCAATACAGACGACAAGGAATTGCCCAACGAATGTTAGTACACTTAGAGAATTACGCAAAAAAAATTGGTTACCCCAAACTTGTGTTGGAAACCAATAAAGAATGGGATAGTGCAATTAATCTATACATAAATAATGGGTTTATTATCGATAAACAGGATAAAGAACGTGTTTATTTAGCAAAGATTTTATAAGTTTATACTGAATAGCAAAAACCATTTCACTACTAGTCTATTACTTAATGTAGGGCAGTTTGTATTTCTGTTTTCATTTTTATCACTCCTGTAACTGCCCTTTATTAAGAAGCTTAAGAAGTCGAAAAAGGCTACTACCCACTATTCCTACACCTAGGATTACATACAGTATTTGAAATTCATTTACTATATATGAAGTAATTATCCCTAATCCAAACAAAGTGATAAGTATATGAAAGACAATCTCAAATTTCCTAAAACCTTTTGTTTCACTCATAAAATCTCTCCTCATTTCTTTCCAATATCCAATAGCTTTAATTTTATTCCCAAAAACACACTTGCAGCTTATTATTGTCTAAATCGAAAAAGTCAAAAAAGGTATTTACTCCATCTTTTTGTATTTCACTTACATTTACACCATGATCCTGTAATTTCTTATATATTTGCTCAATATCCCTAGTAAAAAATATTGGATATGCTCTATTCTCCATTGAGGATGTATCTCCCTCTTCAATAGTTAAAGGTACGTCGCTATTTCCAACACTTAAAATCCGATATCCATTTCCACTAAAAGCCTCTTTAAACCCGAGTAGTTCGTGATACCAATTGCTTGATTTCTCAACATTACTAACGGTTAAACATATAGTATCAATTCTTTTAATCATATGTAATACAGCTCCTTCTCTTAGCCTTATGTACTAATCCCACAATCTCTCAACTTCGATTAAATTTTCATTGTTAAAGACCAATCTATATATATCAGGTTTCGATGTACTTTCCCAAAAATCATAGCCATAACGGCCATCAAAGTAATTCATAATGATTGTCATAATGTTCCCGTGTGTTCCTATAACAATATTTCTTCCTTCGTATTCTTTTAATAGTTGCCTAACGATTGGAATTGAGCGATTTTGAGCTTGTAACGTCGATTCACCTTCTACTAAACAATACTCTTTATCTTCAAAAGATAGTTTGATAGCTTCTAACATTTCTTGTTCAGATACTTTATAATTTAATCCTTTTATTGGTCTTTCTCTTAACTCTTCATATTTCTTAATGGTTAATCTTTTGCAGGTAGCAAGGCCCTGTACTGTTTGAATTGCTCTTGTATAGGGACTTGAAACAATCACATCAATTTGCTTATCCTTTAACAACTCCGTTACTTTGTTTGCGTTTATTTGCCCTTCATTAGATAATCCCCTTGTTCTTTCTTTTCCAAATATAAATGGAGATTTTGCATGACGTACCATGTATATTGTAGTGGACAATGTTTATCCCTCCAATTCCAGACTTTAATTCATACTAAATGTAATGATCATTAATACAGTCAAAAATAAAGCTCCAATACTTCCACAGCCTAAACACCCAAAATAACCAACATCCGTTGCAGTATTTACTTTATCAAAATTATCTGATCTAGATTTTTTCTTTGACGAATTTTTACCTATTTCTTTACTCAAACAAAACACCTCTAAAACTCAATTCTCCTTAACCATCGTTATAAACTCAGCTGAATCCGTATCAAATGCCATCTTCTTAGCAAACCCCAGTTTTACATATAAATGGATTGCTCGTTCATTAAACGTTGCTACTGTAAGGCGAAAGTCCTTATCTTTATAGTTCTCATGAACGTAACGAAAAATAAATGAACAAAATTTAATTCCATAACCCCGTCCAGTTAGGTCAGGTTTCATCCCAAATCCAACATCCACCATATCATCACGATACGCACCATATTGATTCCCAGCGGGTACTTGAGCTGAATCCCCGATACAAAAGAATCCAAATAGATCATTATCCTGATCAACAACAGCAAAATACTGGTTTTCTAGAAACTCCTGTAACGATTCATCATCCAATTCATTATTATAAAAATCATAAGGCTTTACATATTTCCATTTTAAAATCTCAGTCGCAAGTTTTTCATTCATATTTTTTATAGTAAATTCCACAATAAGCTCCCCTTTCCTACGCCTAATACTGATAAATTTATTCAATTTAATATTATAATTATTATTGCCACCTGCTTAATCCAATCTATCCAATTTTCGATTAAGAAGAAAATAATTAAAAAGAAAAAAATATGTATAAGTGTAATTATATACTCCCTTTCGATAACAGGATATTTCCATTGCATGAATGCATGAAAACCATGTTGGACCATAAAAATTATACAAATTAGATATGTCATTTCGATTGGAGGGGGATAGGAATAATTGACATTTATTATAATAATCACAGCAGATATAACCGCTATTACTATGGAACCTACTTTGTGAAAATCGTTTACAAATTCTATTAAGAAACGTTTCTTTCTTTTAACCTTAAGCAACTTTCTCATGATAATATCCAATAAAAAGAATATGATTAACAGAAGGAATATTAAGCTTACAAACTTAAAAAAAGACAAAATTGGCCTCCTAAGCTTCTATGTTGTGATTTAGAATAGTTAGAATATTAGTCTTTATATACTATACCATAATTTGACGGGACAGAGGGACAGGCTCCTTGTCCCAATTAATAATAAAATTACGAAACATGATCCCCTGTTCCGTAATTAATGTAAACTTTCACTTTATTTCAGATTGCGATTTTCAAATTATTTCAGATGCATAAACTGCATAAAATGCGTTGCACGACTTGATATGGAGAAGTGGGTATGCTAGCCTATTCGACAAGCCAAGTCTTTAGACTGCTGGCTTCTTGGCTAGGAATGCATGCCCACAGAGGCTCCATATCAAGCCACTCCGGTATAAATATACATTTAATGCGGGTTATATTCATTTAAACTTTGTGAAAAAACTGGCTTAATTTGAACAAAAACCACCGATTTTGGCTGGAATAATGTTTATCTTTACATAATTAATCATAATTCGCGACATATAGTAAGATAGATGCTATCTTTAAGTTAAAGAATTTGAAAGGAGAAATGAATGAAAAAACAAATTGCATTGATAATCGTGATGGTGTTTTTCGTCCTAAGTGGATGTTCCATGTTAGAGGATGCCAATAACTCCTTAGACTACGTTAATGAATCAACAGAGTATATTAATAATCTTAGTACATTTGCAGAAGAAGCTACCTCACTTGACGGAGCAGAATTGGAGTCTAGGTTGGAAAATTTAAAAGGAAATATCCAAGACTTCATGGAACTTGAAGCGCCTGATTTTGCAGCGGATATTCATAAGGAATTAGAATCTAAAAGCGAAGTGTTACTGGATGCGACAAATAATGTACTACAGAGTGGTGAAATAGCAATCGATCAACTGCAACAATCGGAAATTTTTCAAACCATTGGTAACATAACAGAGCTGTTAAATCAGATTGAACAATTAGGATCATAATAAAGTTAAAATCGAGACATGGTATCCATGTCCCGATTTTAAAGCGAAGCAAGCAACCTGATCTCTTGTCCCACCTAATCCCTAATTTGTCCTTTTTCTCCGGTTTCACGTTCTTTTATTGGTAGGAAAGAATGAATACAAATACTTACGAACAACCATGCCCCACCTGCAGCAAAGCCGCCCAAAACATCAATTGGATAGTGAACACCTAGATAAACTCGACTAAGACCAATTAGCAAAATTAATATAGATGCAATCGACCAGATCCAAATCGATTGCTTTTTTGTTTTCACAATGTAACGGCTAAGTAAGAATGCTAGCAATCCAAAAAATGCTGTAGAATTCATGGTATGACCGCTTGGAAAACTATAATAACCCGCATGTACTAAATGCTCTAGATTAGGTCTGGCAATTTCAAAAATCGATTTCAGTAAATGGTTGAATTGACGTACACCGATAATATTGAATGCTATTAAACCAGCAATCCAACAATTCCTTTGCAATAAGAAATACATGACTAACAATCCAGTTAGTGGCAACGAGAAATATCCTGATCCAATGTTCGTAATGATAGCAAATACGGGAATCCATACCTCGTCCAGAAAATTATATAGGTTAGATCCTACCCTTCTATTCAGATCGGACCAAACCGGATCCTGATAGGCAATGCCCAATGTAATAACTATTAACATCAACAAAAGAGAGCCAGCAATTAAAAATCCTTGTTTTCTTTTGTGTGATAATCGCATAAAAAAGTCCTTTCACAATAACTAGCAAGACAGCATATACATAACCAATTTGGGACGAGGAACCTACCCCCGTATCCCGAACGTGTCCCGCATAGTATTCCTGTTAGCCACTTTTTGTATACTTTTTTACCGTTCTTCATTTAAAAAACGGAAGAGATCTCCCATTATTATACTGTCAGATATCTGTAACTCTTTCCGTACCAAATCTAAATAGGGCGAGCATTTTTTACTGTCAACTGTTTGTTTAGAATTTCGGTCATAGCACACATTATCTAAATAAGCATAATCACTTGTAACCATACCTCCATCCCTAAAAATAACTGGTTTGTCATTATCTCTCGTAAACAAATTTTTACTTAATGAAACATAATGATCATTAGGAATCCCCAGTAGATGAAGCAATGTTGCACGAATATCTATTTCGCCTCCGATTGTATCTACTATTCTACCTTCTTGACCAGGCATATGAATAATTAATGGGACCTGCTGTAATCCAAGATGATTAAGAGCAGTATTATCCTGTCCAAGCAATTCATGAACTCCCGCTTCATATTTTTTCGAAATTCCATAGTGATCACCATAAATCACAAATAGTGTATCTTTATACATACCTTTCTCTTTTAATAACTCAAAAAATCGTTTAAGTGCTGCATCCTCATACCTCACAGTGGTAATATATCGGTTGACCACATCTACTTTTGTATTAGCTGGTTCAATCATTTGGTCCTTCTCATCTAAAAGAAAAGGAAAATGGTTGGATAACGTGATAAATTTCGCCATGTAAGGTTTATGTAATTCCGAAAGTTCATCCATAGATTGCTCAAAAAAAGGAATATCTTTAATTCCGTAATTAATAGAGTTTTCCTCCGTTATATCGTAATTCTTTTTTGAATAAAAATGGTCATAACCAAGTGTGCGATACATTTGATCTCGATTCCAAAACTCGGCATCATTACCATGAAAGGTATAAGCTTTGTAATCAGCATTCTCCTTCAAAATAAGCGGCAGTGATTGAAATTCATTTTCAGGGCGACGAACAAAAACAGAGCCACTCGGTAGCGGGTATAATCCCGTATCCACCATAAATTCCGCATCAGATGTTTTTCCTTGAGCTGTTTGATCATATATATTGGAAAAATAAAAACTATCCTTAATTAAGTCATTAAGAAAAGGCGTTATTTCCTCTCCATTTACAGTTTCATTAATAACAAAGTTTTGTGTCGATTCTAAGCTAATAAGTATAACATTTTTTCCTTTAGCTATACCAAACGTATCTGTTGGCTCAGTAGCATGAGTTTGTATATTCGTATTTACTGCTTTGGCATCTGCTTCATCTGACAAAACCTTTTCAATTGGAGCCTTCACACCATAAATCATATTAACTAATTGATAATTATATAGGCCAAGAGATTCAACAAGTTGTTCACGGTCATACTCTGTTTCAAGTAGATATGGATGTTGGATAACACCTATACCAATCGTAATAGCAATCATTCCTAATCCAGAAAGTGCATATTTTCTTTTTCCTGGCATAATTATTTGCTTCCGTTTTTTTCTCATGATAAAGACTAAAAATCCAATAATAAAAATATCAATAAATATCAATACATCAAAAGGGGAAAGTAATTCTACTGTACTAGGCCCCAATCCTCCAACATTGCTCAATTGGAGGAGAACAGATACGGTAACAAAGTCGATATAAAAACGATAATAAAGTAGATTTGCATATAAAAGTCCCGTTACCAAAACATAAATAACGATTAAACTAATTGGATGGACACGTTTACTGAAAAGGAAACTAATACCAATAATCAACATTAACGTTCCAATCGGACTAATGATCAGTAAAACAATATCCAACCATGAGACAATTGTCAGGTCAAAACATAATAACGTAACAATTACTGTTTTGATCCACAAAAAAATGACTGAAGTAGCAATAATATGATTAGATAAATAGGCTGTGATTTTTTTCATCTTTTTTACCCTTTTCTTCAAAATACTGTTTATATTGATTCTTTATTATTTCAATTGCTTTCATGACACTTTCATGTTCCTGTTCACCCATTAATGCAAGTTGAAACCAATTTTTTCTAAGTAAATAACCACTTTCATAGCTTACATGTACCCCATACTTTTTTAAACGATCACCAAAATTCCTTGACGACATTTCCTCTGGCAGACTAACCGTTATGATACCTGGCGAATACCCATATCCCCTAAGCACAACCATGCCCGTGGAATTAAATTCACGACATATCCTATCAGTCAGCTCATTCATTGATGGTTGAGGATTATTTAACGCTGCCTCTAATGCTAACAATCCATTTGAAGAATGTGTATAAGGTACACTATTAGCTGTTTGATATCGACCTATATCTAAATAATTCGGGATTTTTTCATTTGGTAAAATTTCTTTTTGATGAAATACCATAGCTATTCCCGGATAAGAAGCTAATCCTTTCCCGCTAACTGTACTCGCTAAATATACACCGTCTAAGTCAACTGGAATCACGCCAACAGTACTACATGCATCGACACATAGATGTACATCATGATTTTCACAAACGCCCCGCAATTCTTCCAATGGGAAAACATATCCAGTAGACGTATCACAATGAACCGTCCAAAGCCACTGAATGTCTGGATTGTTTACTAAAACACTTTCTATTTCTTCTATAGAAATAGATGTGTTCCACTGCTTATGAATTTTTTCAAAAGAAAGCCCCCATCTATTTCCATGATCGATTAATCGTTCACCAAATTCGCCGTTAGCTAAAATTAACCCTTTATCAAAATGAACAGACAACTGTGCAGCAATCATATCATTTGCGAGAGTACCTGTTCCTATAACAACCTCTACAAAGTTTGCATTGGTTAGATTACTTAATCGAATTTGTACATTTTTTATAACCTCATCAAATCTAGACGAGCGGTGTGAAATTACTGGTGCTTGCCATGCCTTCTTTACGACGTTGGGAATCTCAACAGGGCCAGGAAGAAAGTTATGATAAAATTTTTTCTCTTCCCTTTGTATTAGCCTTTGGAAGACTCTAGATGATAACTCAAAACTCTTCTTCGTTAAGTACATTGGCTGGTATGATGCTTGCTCGGTCCCAACGAGTGGCCCAAATGCCTTAAAGCCAATATGTTTATATAGTTTCGTTTGTCTTACAGTTCCAGAAATCAAGGCCATATTGTACCCTTTTTCCAAACAATAAGCGACCAACTTTTCACATAACCCGTAAAAAATTCGCCCACCACGATATGCTGTTTTTATCGAAAGTAGACGTACTTCACATGGAGAAGCATCTTCAGGTAAATAGTCATCAAGGTTAGCAAGCTTTTGATCTAAGGAAAAAGGACGTTTTCCATTAACAGAAATCATACCAATGACCTCATCTTTCTTTTTTGCAATTATATATGTATTCTCATCGTTAAAACGGTCGATTAATTTTCGTTCCTCATTTGATTCATGTTGTGGAATTTCCTCAACGAAAGTCTTGTAATTTAATTGATGAATTTGATCCATCTCATCAGCACGATCTGCGATTTTATACAAAAATTGTGTAGTATGACTCATCTCAAATCCCCATTTCTATGTACAAGTATAACGATTGATAGCATTACTAAAAATATTCCTGCCAGCATAAATCTTGATACTATTAGTAATGTAACAGGAATAATGGAAAGACTAATTAAACCAACGATAGTAAAGCTTCTCTTAATCTTTAAACCTACTAACACCGTTAAACCAACTACTAGCAGTGTGATTGGTGCAAGTACTAAAGCGATAGCCAAATATACAACTACACCTTTTCCACCCCGGAACTGAAGTTGCACTGGCCAGATATGACCAAGTAAAACTGCTAATGCTATACCCCCTAATAACAATCCAGTGATATCTAAGATATAAAATGCAATGGTTAATGGTACTACCGTTTTTAAAGCATCAATAATAACAGTATATACAAATGCGGAACGACCAAATATTCGTCCGGCATTTCTAGCACCTGCATTAGAACTTCCAAGTTCCCTGATATCTTTCTTTGAAACTAACTTTCCAACATAGTAAGCTCCATTCAGGCATCCAAATAAATAGGATATGCAAACAAAAATAACTTCTAGCAGAGACTTCACCCCTTACAATTATATTAACAAAACTTTCTACCATTATTTTAACATTAATATCCAATAAGGAATATGGGTTTCATTGATGATGATGACAATTCACATAAGAAAAGCGCAAGCGCCCGTTTAGAGACTGCCAAGCAGGTGGTTCGGCGTTGCCGCGCAAAGCGGCGGTTTTAGTCGTAACATTCCTACGCAGGAGATAAAGGAAACTCGGATGAGTAGCGAATCGATGTTGACCTTATCATACGGAGATGAGGGGAAGTCCATCAGTCTCTGATCGCTGGAGCTGGACATTGGACATGGCCAACTCTGTAGAAAATTGAACAAAGCCTAAATTTTACTTTCTTACCTATTAAAAAAGGCTTAGAGAAGTACCCTAAGCTCATTTTCCTAAATGACTGGCTAATTTGGATTTGCGAATACTTTGGCGAAGAAGCAGATAAACTTCTTTATCCTTTATTTGAAACTCGTCTCCATTTTTAAAGCTATGTAGTTCGGCAATCCCTTCTTGGGAAGGTAAATCTGCAATATATGTTTTTACATTAGTTAGACCCATTGTTTCAAGTAATTGTCTCAAATCTGCCATCTTTAATTTATTATGTTCACCCAACGTTTATCCCACGTAGTAGAGCAACATAACTAGTCATATGAGAACCTCCTTCCTCATTTTTTGCTATATCTGTATTACTTAAAAAGGCAACATCTTACGTAATATCCGTATTTGCCCCCTATGGTTTAGTTCATCTTCAAATACATGAAACCAAATGAAATAATTATTAGAGTTGTCATTTCCCCAAAGTCTTTCCTCATACAACCATTCATCATCTCTTTGTTTCAGTTCTTTTAATGTTCTATTTCTAACTTGGTTTAACTTTTCAACATAAAACTCCAGAGGATTTCCGTTAATTTCAGCTCGTCCTAAATCCCCAAGCTCATACGCAGCACCCCACTCAAACATTTCTTTTTGGTTAGGTTTTCGACTATCAAATATCTCAATTTGAAACCCTATTTCAACTGCAGCGATATGTAATAACAATGCCCCAATAGAATTACTTTCATCGTTGACTAAGTAATCAAGCTGTTCCGTGGTTAACCCTTTTACTGCATCTAGTGTCGTGTATCTGGCGTAATTCATCATTAAAATCAAATGTCCAATTTGTGGAGAGTATCCGTCTAACTCTGAAATTTTAAATTCCATTGCATCGCTTCCAATCTATGTATTCAATTGCCTCAAATTCTCCCTTATGTTATCAAGATTCTCCATAATGCTTAATCTAGTGGAAATGATGTGGAGTATCCTCATTGTAAAATAAAACGTATGCTCAATTACTAAAATGTGCTTTTCATATTTTAAACAACTCATTTACGTAACCATGTCTTTCTTCTTCCTTATTTTGTTTGCTTTGGCCGTAAAAATTGTGAACGTTTAACTTCTTCGGTCATATCCACGTTAACACCATCATGTCTCACTAACTTGTAAACTTCTTCAATAATTAATTCGAGTTCTGTAATGCCGTCTATAGGATGATGCTGAAATACTTCATCAAGACGCTCAGCAATTCTATCAGGAACAACTTTCATCAATTCCAACGAACGTTTCTGCCATTTGAAAGCCGGATGATGAACATATACACGATTTAATCCAAATAAAAGTGCCATAATCTTCGTCTGCGTATCAACCATAATCCTATAAAGCATGAGCCAATCTTTTCGATCAAGCAATGCTTCTCGGTTATTCCAGCGATTACCCAAATCAATATTTTCTATAATCATTGCTTCTCTTAATGTGTCGGGATAGAACGCTACCTTCTCTTGTAATCTATCAACAGTCTTTTCACCTGTAAGTGCGATACCATCATGTATAGTTGCTACAAGGCACTGTTTGTCAAATCCTATATCTCCCTTAATTATTACATCCTCTATTACATTATAGATAGTGTCGGTAAGAAAATTACTAATCTCCAACTTAACACCATTTGCAATGTACGTTTCCGACCATTCTTCATCCTCGTACGGATAAAAATCGATAATGCTTCCATTAACGTTATGAATTGGCGCTTTTCTGTCCTCGTCCGTTGGTTCCTCTTTCCAAAGAACAAACAACTCTATATCAGAAAATGCATCATCCCATCCCCGTGCAACTGACCCACCAAGCAGGACCGCCTCCACTTTAGGATTTTGGTTATATAAACTAGCCATATCTGAAGCTAATCGTTTCAATTCCATTCCCTATCTCCCTCACGTAAACTTTTTAAAAAAAGATCCCTCCTATATAGAAGGACACTACTAGGATACAGATGTGCCATTTTTCACTGGCTCATCTGGCCTTAATAGCACAACATCCCCATCCTCTGGAACACCACCTATAATCAAAACCTCAGACTTATAACCTGCAACACGCATTGGAGGAAAATTCACTACCCCAACTACCTGCTGACCAATAAGTTGTTCTGGTTCATATCTTCTTGTAATTTGTGCAGACGATTGTTTAATACCAATTTCCCCAAAATCTACTTCAAGTTTTATTGCCGGTTTTCGTGCTTCTGGAAACGGTTCCGCTTTAATTACAGTTCCAACACGTATATCCAATTCCATAAAATCTTCAATAGTTGCCATGTTTTTGCCTCCTAATTTCTTTTATATATAATATTATTTCTATTAAATAACTTTAATTCCTTCAAAAAAAGCACAATTCTTCCAATAGAATTGCACCTGTACGAGTCACTATCATTGATTATATTTTCTATTCCTTCTTTTATTGATAAACTTTCTTATAATTGGGTAAATAATTGGTCCATATTTTATTAGTCGTCTTATCAAGCGTCCCATGTTAAATCTCCCGTCTAAATTATAGGTTTATTACCTTTATAATTCCTTATACATAAGATTTTTAAACAACTAGCATAAATATAGTTATTATCAATCCTGGAACCTATCTTCAAATCATATTGGACACCTAAGTTAATGGTATCCTTTCTATAAGACATTGCAATTAAAAAATAAATATTCTCCCTCTTCTCTAAATACCACTTGCAAAGAAATAGGTTTTATAATACAAGCTCTTTAAGTAGCGGCCTAATTTACGCCTCTAACTGTCCAATTAAATCCGATATCATTTTAGATAGTTGATTGACTTCATGTTCATAATCTGATTGTTCAACAGCATGCAACAGTGACATTAAAACACTTTCCATTAAAAATGTACGTGGGTTATCCACTTGCACCTCGTTTAATAAAAACTGAATATAATCGGTTTTTTTCGAACCGCTACTTTCCTCTCCAACTTTATCAACAAGTCTTTCCAATTGAACAATTATCTGCTTTTTCATTTTATCGCTATTAGTTTTTCCCGAATCGAATGATATAGGAAGCCAATTCTCAGGAAAGAAGACCTCTTTTGATTGCACTTGCTCCTTAATCATCGGCTTCATCCGATTTAGTGCAAACTGAATAACTTCTTCAGATGAAATTTCTTTATTTGTTCCTAATTTCCAAATATGCATTAAATGATGGACTATTCCTAGCAGCATAACGGCTTGATCCAAAGCATAAAGTTTGTTGTCGAGATTGAAAAGTTCTTTCATTCGTTTCGAAATCCATTGCAATTCTGTAATATGTTGTTCTTTCATAAAAGTTTTTAAATCAATATCATCTGAAAATGAAACAGATTCAAAAAGCGCCATTATGTTATGTTGGCGATTCATATCCATTCGAACGGCAATTTGAGCGACAAAAACTTTCTCATCATCTTTTTCCTTGCCATGACCAAGCTCTCTTCTTTTTTGGTCACCTTCTTCTGTTACAGATTCTAAGATTGCCATAAGACACTCATTTTTCGATGTAAAGTAATTATAAAAGGTTCCTTTTGCTACATTTGCACCATCTAAAATATCCTGAATAGAGGTGGATGCAAATCCTTTTTCGATAAATAAACGGTGTGCAGCATCTATTATTTGTTTCTTTTTAGCGTTCATAATATCCCCTTTTTGTAACGTTAGTCTACCTTAGATTTTATGTCATAAACCTTTATATATCAAATATTTTAATTGAAATCGTTTTTAGGGGTTGATATTTTTATACTATCGGTATAGAATACTTAAGTACTAAATTAAAGGATTAATCGAAAGAAGGAATGAAACGAATATGTCTGAATCAAGTTCTATTCAAAATAAACCACCCTATGGTATGATTGCCGTTTTATTTATTGGTGCATTTGTCGCCATTTTAAATGAGACACTTCTTAATGTTGCACTTCCATCTATAATGGAAGAATTCGAAGTTAATGCAACAGCTGTCCAATGGTTGTCAACGGGGTATATGCTTATCAATGGGATCTTAATTCCTGCGAGTGCATTTTTAATTCAGCGTTTTACTAATAGAAAATTACTTATTACCGCACTGGTATTGTTCACTTCAGGAACATTACTTGCAAGTTTAGCACCAACATTCGGGGTTTTACTTGCAGCAAGAATGATTCAAGCATCAGGGTCAGCTATCATGATGCCACTGTTAATGAATGTAATGTTGACAGCATTCCCAGTAGAAAAACGAGGTGCTGCAATGGGTACATTTGGCCTTGTCATGATTGTAGCACCAGCTCTTGGACCAACAACATCAGGCTGGATCATTGAACATTACAGTTGGAGAATGTTGTTTGATATCGTATTACCGATTTCTGCATTAACACTTATTTTTGCGATATTCAAATCAAAAAATGTTACACCCCAACGAGCTATAAAACTTGATGTTATATCAATTATTTTATCAAGTTTAGGTTTTGGAGGACTTCTTTATGGATTCAGCTCTGCTGGAGACAAAGGATGGGATAGTCCTTTAGTATACGGTACAATTATAATTGGAGTAGTTGCCATTGTAAGTTTCATCTTACGTCAATTACGTATGGATGATCCAATGTTAGAATTCCGGATTTTCAAATATCCAATGTTCGCATTGTCATCAGCAATTTCAATGGTTATCGCAATTGCGATGTTCTCTGCTATGATTTTGATGCCAATCTATGTGCAAACGATTCGAGGTATTTCACCTATGGAATCAGGGTTACTCATGCTTCCAGGTGCTTTGGTGATGGGGATCATGTCCCCAATCACAGGTAAACTATTTGATAAATACGGGGCACGTACATTAGCTGTTATTGGTTTAACGGTTACAATTGTAACAACGTACTATTTCAGTAAAATTGATATGCATACTTCATACGCAAATCTTGTATGGCTTTATACTTTCCGCATGTTTGGTATATCAATGGTCATGATGCCAGTTATGACAAACGGATTGAACCAACTTGCAATGAAAGACAATCCACACGGAACTGCAATGAACAATACGTTACAACAGGTATCAGGTGCAATTGGATCTGCGTTGCTAATTACGGTTATGAACAACCGTACGGAATCTGAAGCTAAAGACTTAGCTGCTGATGCTATGGCTAATTTAGACCCAAACGCTGCACAACCATCAGCACAAGCAACTGCTGAAATCGGGCAACAGATTATGAATGAGGCAATGTTGCATGGAATCAATTTTACCTTTTTCGTTTCAACATTAATCGCAACTGTTGCACTTATCTTGGCCTTTTTCATTAAGAGGGTAAAACCTCATCATGTTGATAAGGTTAATGAAGATGCAGTTGTAGATCTTGCGAAAGTAGCTACAGAGACTAGATAATTGATCATCAAAAGAGGGCGTCCTTAGCAATTTTGCTAAGAACACCCTTTTTCTGCTTAAGTTCCATTATTAGTGACGATTTTTCAATTGCTTTTTACTTTTGAATCGAATAATAAAGGAATCAATTATTAATCCATAAATAAGGAATGTAAAGAAGTGGACGACATAGGAGGTAGCTTGTAATTTGTTTTCCTGTACATTAACCATCCAATTACTATAAGGTTCCATGTTAATAACCTCATTTAATACAGGATTTAGTTTTATAAGTAGAACATTGTTATCATCATAACCCAATATATTATATATAATGATCATCAAACTTATTATCGACAGCCAAAAAGAAAACAATTTCAACATGAATATCACCCCTGTAATCATTATATTGCTGTTCAAGACAGAACGTTTCAGATTTCTACCTAAAAAACGAACATATCTTAAAAGCTGATTATAGGATGATGATTTCCATGAGTTAGTATTTTCTATAAATTTGTCATCCAACCGATAAATATAGGTGTCGCCAACAACAATATTGATACGCAAATTAATGTCTTGGTAATGTTCTTTGGTAATTTTTCTCTCCCCTTACCCTTGACCATCCCGAAAACTGCAATTTATTTCTATATAAAACAAAGAGTAGAGTATAAATACCAATAGCTCCGCCCCATTGATACTCTTGGATATCAGTGTTTATTGAGTAAACTTCTCCTAATATCAGCCAAGCTAAAGCACCAAGTATGGCAAATATAAAAATGATCCGAAGTAATTCTAGTACAACTTTCATGATTATCATTCCAAATCTTAATTTTTACTTTAAAGTGCCATTGCTATAATTTTATTGCAGTATTCTTCATTTTCATCGATTCCGACAAGTTTACTTAGGTACTTATTTATTCTAAGAAACTCAGGAATCATACTTTTCATTGTTTCCATTATATTTACACTATCACGATCACAGTTCCAATTAACTAATAAAGATAATTGCCACTTGTTTAGCTGACTTCTTTCCCCTTCTATTTTTGACCACACTCCATAAGAACTTTCTAGATGCTTTTCCATTTCCATATACCAACCATATGCGATAAGCCAGCGAACCCTGTCCAAATTTGCTAATGCATAATACATTTCTTCCCTCATTACCGAACGATATGTTTCATGAACAAATGCAAATACTTTCCCCTTCCAAAATTCAACTTCTTCTTGGGTAGGTCTATAAGCTAGCTTCACCGATTCCTTAATAACTTTACTTATAATGTTATGTTTATCGTAGTGCGCATAAACTCCTTGTAACCAAATTGATGGTTGTAACTCAGCAGGAGATTGATACCAAGTATCCATTTTTACAAAGCATTCATAATGTGTGACGATAACTGAAGAAGTATTAGACCCTTCATTAAATAAGACATCCCCCCATTTTTTAGATCTGTCGCGTTTATTTTTAATAAAGTCTCTTTTCGTTTCTGGAGTTACGATAATATGAAGGTCAATATCAGAATAGTTATCAAAATTTCCTTTAGCCAAAGAACCACTTTGATAAATGCCTAACACATTTTCATCGTTGCTCAAATCATTTAATGCATTTTCTAAAAGTTTACTACGATGTTTTGGTAGTTCCGAATCACGTTTATAATGTCTTGATACAAATCCCACACAATTATTAACATCTCCTTAAATTCATTTTTACCATGTAATAAAGCATCGTTAATACTCTGTACTTAAAAACGAATAGATTAATGCGTCATGTGATTGATTATTTTGGTAAAGATATCTCCTTAATTTTCCTTCTAATGAAAAACCGACCTTCTTTAATAGTTTATTGGAAGCTACATTATCAGGAAACGTAACTGCCCCCATTCGATACAGATTCAAGTCTTCAAATGAGTATCTCAGCACTTCCTTGACAGCTTCGCTAATAATTCCCTTGTTCCAATACGACGGATGTAACTCAAATCCAATCTCCGCCTTCTTACCTTCAATATTTAAATTATTCAATCCAATAGTTCCGACAAAATTTTGTGTATCCTTTAAAATAATTCCCCAGCGAATTCCACGTTTACTTTCATAATTGTTACGTAAATGTTCAATGAGATTTACTGCTTCTTCCTGATTTTTCAAACTTTCCATGCCATAATATTTCGTTACATCATCTCTCGACATAATATTGAAATAGCTTTGAAGATGTTGGTGGCCAACTTCAATCAATTTAAGTCTCTCTGTTTCAAGTAATGGAAATGTCATAACTTTTCCCCCTGATCTTTGTTTAATATATTCAATCAAAAACCCTCTATCATTAAATACCGTTCGTATTCATCAAAACGATTCTCCAACCATCGGGATCCTCAACTGTAATCCCTTTTTCTTCCCAATATGAATTCTCGGGCTCTACTTCCGGATAGCCCATCCCAAACAGTCTATCGGCAATTCTAGTAATCTGGTCCTTATCTGGTATGTAAAAAACTAGCAAATTATCTTCCGTTGGTGCCGGACACGGACTACCATTAACATGCTTGGTAAATTCAAGATGATACGATGTTCCTGGTAGTCCATATATCACACCACTATATCCATCATGGTGCGAGAAATCTGTTAACCTTGATAACCCAACTCCGTTTTCATAAAAATTGATTACTTCCTCAAATTTATCCGTTGGTCTTGCAACTCTAATTTGTGCTACAGAAAAAGCTTTAAACTCCATATTTATTACTCCTTAATTACAATAAATCCATTGTCAATCGAATCATATCTTGACACACAATCCCATTTTCGATAATTTTTTCAGAATAATTCCTAGTAAAAAAATCCTTATCTATTCCAGTAATTCTAAATCCACATTTTTGATAAAATGCCAACTGGGCGATACTAGAATTACCAGTACCAACTTTTATTTCACCATATCCCTGCTTCCTTGCAGAGTCAATCGCATGCATAACTAATTGCTTCCCGAACCCTCCTCTTCCTTGTTCGTTTTCATCAATAGCAATATTGACTAATTCTATAGTTCTTGAAGTGATTGGCAGCAATACATAAACTCCTACTATTTTATTCTTAGCTTTTGCAATGTAACACTGACCACGTTTCATATAGTTGTCTATCATTTCTTGCGATGGATCAGCTAAGAGAAGTAAATCCATTGGGGGTACTTCATTTGATTCTAATAGTTGAATATCCATAAGTTACTCCTTGCACATTTACATTTCTGTCTGACTTATATAGTATTCTAGTAAGCTGATGACTTCCCTTTATCATTAAAGCGGATTTCCCATTTCATTTCTATTCAAAAATTTTACTTTTTTGCAATGAAGGAGGACAAGCATCGTTATACGCTTTAATTTTCTTGTTAATGTCTTTAATTAGTTTTCGTTTTTCTTTATCATCCACTCCTTCAAGCTTTTCTTTCATTACATCTATCTCTTTACTTAATTTAATCCACCTTGGAAGAATATTGTTATCTTTTAATGTCTTGTAAATTTGTTTATCAGGGTTATTGAAATAGTTATTATCCAATTTCAGTGGCTTACCTTTTCCCGGCAGATCATCAAATAATCCATCTTTCTCAGCTCGCTTGATAATTTCCGTCATATGGTCGGTATATTCAAACCTTTCATCTTTATCATGCTTTTTCTTCCGAGATTCATGATCATTGCTCATTATTATTTTCCTCCAATTCTCCTTTAAATGAACCACTATTTGTATTAATCTCACCAATTTCAATTCGATTTCCATCTGGATCTTGGAAAACCGCTATTGTTCCCCACTCAAACGCTAGGTGTTTGTGTGAAAAATTTACGCCTCGTTTTTCTAGCTTCGTAACCTCAGTTTTTAATGAATTAACATCAAATCTTAATACAACAGGATTTTGACTCCTGTCTTTTTCATCGCTGTATCCAATTCCACCCTTTTCAACCATCAAATAACCATTAGGAACGTTAAACGTAACTAAGCTTTCCTTCTCCTTTCTAACTTCAAGATTTATAACATTTCTGTAAAAACGAACACATTCTTGAAAACGTTCAACAAATAATATTACTCCGAATTCTTTAAAGTTCACATGACATCCTCCATTATGGATTTAATCCTTATCCAAATCACCGTCCAAAAATGACTTTTTATCATTTTTTATATTAATATTCAATCCATATTTTTCTCTTATTATTTTTCCTACCTCAGAGTTATCAATACCACTTCTGACAGCGGCTTGGATAATGAGATAAAGAATAAAAAGCCCAACTATGTAAAGTACTAAATTTATAATCATACCCAATTTGTCCCCCCATTTTTTTATGATCTATAATTTAATTGTACTGATTATGGTATGGAATGGCAAAAAAATTTGAGACTATTCTTTACATTGAAATTAAAAAAGAAACTGCTTATGAAGCAAGTTTCTCCTGTTTACGGTTCAAATTTATTAATTTCATAACATGAGGCACAAAGAAACTAATGACAACTCCTGAAAATAGTGCATTAAGCAGCGTCCCAATACCAATAGCCCCGTCGAAAAAGTAAGCTAATATAACGAGCACCACACTAATAAGCGCTCGAGAATAAGTCATACTCCACTCGGTTATTTTTGAAAGAATAAGCATGGAGCGATCCATTGGATTAGGGGCAAAATTGGATTGCAAATAAATCGCGATACCAAGTCCAATCAAAATAATTCCAATGCCTAGACATATAGACTGCCATATCCAGGTTCCTGGCATTACCCATGATCTCAATAAAAACAGCCAGGAATCAATACCTATTCCTGTAACCAGAGATGTTAGTATGGCATAATATTCTGGTCTTTTTTTCTCCACCAGAGCATTACAAAGAACCATTGAAAGTCCAACAACGATTTCCCAGCTACCAACGGTTAATCCAAATGTCCGATGTAGTCCAACAAGAAGTGAATCAAACGGGGATGCACCCAGTTTTGACTGAATTGTAAGAGCAATACCTAGCGTTAAAATGATAATACCCATAATGTACAAATGAAACCCAGCACGCATTAGTCGTATGACTGCACCTCCCTTAATTAATAGGTACAAAATATCTCCTAATACTATAACAGGAAACCAATCTAAGGTCCAAGAGTGGCATAATCCCGATAGATTTAATATGATTTATATAACGATAATATAAATTGGAGTGAAAAATGTGTCAGATATATTCAAACCTTTTATAAAAAATGAACGCCAGCAAAGATTATTTGATAAAGCGGATAAAATTGCTAATCTTGTTAAACATCGAGTATCAGAAGCGGAAAAAAATGCGACATTACCAAAAGAAAATTTACAGGATTTAAAAAAAGCAGATTATGTTACGCTACCACTGCCAATTGAATACGGAGGGCAAAATATAAGTCTCTACGAATTAATTCTTTTACAAGAAAGACTTGCTGCGGGCGATGGTGCAACAGCGCTATCCATCGGATGGCATATGGGAATAGTAATGGAATTAAGTGAACAACAATTATGGTCACAAAATAAATTTGACATGGTTGCAGGTGAAATTAGTAAACATAAAAAAGTATTAAACCGCGCATCAACAGAACCAGCTACTGGTAGCCCCACTCGCGGTGGAAAACCTGAAACCAATGCCGTAAAAGATGGAGACTTTTATATCTTAAATGGCAGAAAATCATTTACATCAATGGCAAGTGTTTTAGATTATTTCATCGTATCCGCCTATGTAGAAGATAAGGAAGCGGTCGGTTGGTTTCTTATTGATAAAGATACTCCTGGCGTAGATGTTGATCACACGTGGGACACACTTGGAATGCGAGGAACTGGAAGTGATGACTTAGTTTTAAAAAATGTAAAATTGACAGAGGATTTGCTTGTTGAACTAGCTGGAGGACCTAAAAAACCAAAAGGGTGGCTATTGCATATCCCTGCTTGTTATTTAGGTATCGCAATTGCTGCGAGAAACGATGCAATAAATTTTGCAAAAAGCTATCAACCAAATAGTTTAGATACTACTATTTCCGAAGTTCCTCATGTTAAACAAAAGATCGGTGAAATGGAATTAAAATTGATGCAAGCTAGACATTTCATGTATCGAATAGCGGAAAAGTGGGATGAAAATCCAGAAGAACGAGACTCACTTGGACCTGAACTTGCTGCTGTCAAGACTGTAGCAACCAATACGGCCAATGAGGTAGTCGATTTAGCCATGCGGATTGCGGGAGGAAAAGGACTTTCAAAAAGTTCCAATTTTGAACAATACTATCGTGATGTAAGAGCAGGTCTTCATAATCCACCTATGGATGATATGGTAATTCAAATGCTTGCAGGACGCGCGTTACAGTAAACGGGACACGGGGACTGACCCCTTGTCCCGCTCATTTACAAAAATAAGTTTAAAACTAAATATGTTATTCCCGCAATTGTTGCGGTGATGGGTAGAGTGATAACCCAGGTGATTACCATTCTTTTAGCCACACCCCAATTAACACCTTTTACGCGATGTGAAGCTCCAACACCTAATATACCAGACGAAATAACATGTGTCGTACTAACAGGCAAATGAATTAAAGTTGCCCCAAATATTACGGATGCGCCAGTTAAATCTGCAGCTACGCCATTGACAGGGCGGATTTTCATAATCTTACCACCAACTGTCTTAATAATCCGCCAGCCTCCTACTGATGTACCAAGTCCCATTGCGAGTGCACAGGAAAGCTGTACCCAAAACGGAATAGCTGTAGACTCATGCATGCCCCCAACAATTAATGCCATCGTAATGATCCCCATTGATTTTTGTGCATCATTGGTACCGTGGGAAAATGACTGTAAAGCAGCTGTTAAAACTTGTACAAGACGAAAGCGTTTATTTGTTTTCGCCAAATTACTATTTTTAAAGATCACTTTTATAATTCCGTAGAATATAAAACCGACCACAAAAGCTAAGACAGGTGATACTAACAATGCTACTACAATTCCTGAGAGCCCCGCGAAGTTAATTGCAGAAAATCCTGAAGATGCAATAACTGCCCCGACAACAGAACCAATAATCGCATGTGATGAACTACTCGGAATTCCAAAATACCAGGTAAGCAAATTCCAAACAATCGCAGCTATCAATGCTGCCAAGATTACAACCATTCCATTTTCAAGATCGAACGGGTTCGTAATTCCGCTAGTGATTGTTTTCGCAACACCTGTAAATGTCAATGCCCCTATTAAATTCATTACCGCCGCCAGCAAAACTGCCCTTCTAGGTGTTAAAGCTTTCGTTGACACAGAAGTGGCAATAGCATTTGCCGTATCATGAAATCCATTAATAAAGTCAAAAATAAGTGCAAAAACTACTATTAACATGATGGTTACAAAAAGAATGTCCATTTTTAATCCCTCGTTACGCGTTTTTCATAATGATACTTTGGAGTGTACTGGCTACATCTTGGCAATAGTCTGCAATATCTTCAAGCGTTTCATATATTTCTTTATATTGAATCACCTTAATCGGATCTTTCTCTGTTTGGAAAAGATTTCTTAAAGACGCGCGATATAAATCATCACAATTACTCTCATATTCCTTAATCTTAATTGCATGCGCTTCAACATCCTTTAACCGATTGTCAGCAATCAGTTGCATGGAAGTCAAAATTTCTTTCGAACAGTTTAATATGTTATTAGTGAATCGATCCATAAAATCATCAGAAGACACAATTTGATAAATATCCATCATTGCTGAAAATTCTTCCATACCATCCATGATGTCATCTAAGTTCATGATAAGCTGCATGATATCTTCACGCTCAATCGGTGTGATAAAGGCTTGGTTCAAATTCTTGATCACCTCATGCACCTTGTCGTCTGCCTCTGATTCATATTTTTTTATAGTGTTTGCAAATTCCTTTAAAGAATCAGTATCCTTCACCTTGTAATCAACAAAAAAATCCACTGTCTTGTCTAAGTGTTTAGCAAAATCGACTAAGTAAAGTGAAAATTTATCTGCTTTTTTTTTGAACATTTCATACCCTCCAGTTTGAAATTAGGAAACCACTTATTCATTATCTTAATACCCAATTACAATTAAAAACAAAAGCCTTACATATCATATCAAAAAAATAAATAAAACCATAGAATTTTGTCGATTTTTTCTTTTCGAACCAATTTTATTATGCACTAACTTCCTGCAATTCAACAAAAGCCTTAAAATAAAGGTATTCATTCTCAATATATATTCCATACATTTTATCTCCCCTTTTGTGGCCCTGCCTACACGCGTTTTACTTCCCTTAAATATACTGCAGTAAGTATGAAGGGAGGTTTTATCTAGTTTTGCCAAATAGAGACCTAATTTACATGATCCTAGGAATGGTTTTTGTATTGGCAATCCCAATAGTACTAAACCTATTTATTTTTGATGCCAATTCTGGACAATCGAATAACCCACCTACTGAAGAGGATAAAAGATCAGATTCTAATCAGAACAACCAGGAAAAAGATAAACAATACTGGGGTGTTGATTCCGCTAGTCAAACAGATGAAGATTTATATCAATGTGTTAAAGATAATTACGACAAACCCCAAATATGGGGACGCTATTTAGGAGATAAAGAAGGTGTTTCTAACGGATTGGATGATGATGAAGTAAGCTACCTTCATGATAAAAATGTAAAGATTCTCGTTATTTACAATCACTTTACCGATGCAACAGGTTATGAACATGGCGTAAAAGAAGCTGAACGTGCTATCGAATATGCAAAAGAATTAGGGATACCAGATGGTGTTGCACTTTTTGGAGATATTGAACCAAATTTCCCTGTGAATTCCGCGTTTATCGATGGATGGTACGATACGCTTGCAGACTCTGCATATAAACCTGCAATATATGGCGTTTTTGATGAAGGAAGTGCATTAGTAGAAGCATACAACGCTGCTAACCAAGAAACAAAAGAAAATACAATTGTATGGACCGCGTTTCCTCAAGGTGAAATAACCACGAAAGAAAATGCACCAGAATATAACCCACAAGGACCCAAGGGCTCTATGCTTTACGGGTGGCAGTATGCACTGGAAGCAGAAAAGTGTACTATTGATACGAATTTATTTGAAGAGGAAATGTTGAAGTTTTTGTGGTAAAACACCGTCAAAAAATAAAATATGAATTCAATCCGTAAACGGATTGAATTCATATTTATCTCTTTTTATTTTTATCCAACTCCTTTGAACGTAATTTCTCCAAAATGTGATAATCCTTTGACTTTGAAATGGATACGTTATTTGTATTCGCAAAGTCTACTAGTTTTTTATAGACTTGAATGGGGGTAAAAGCGATAATTCGTATATTCATACCTCTTTCCAATTGTATGATTGCACCTCTTGTTGACCAGCTGTATCGTTTGAAATTGAAACGTTTAATTTGATCTGCAGATATCTCTTTTTTATAGATGGGTATGTTCAAAAGGGCTATTTGATAGGATAAGCTATTTTCGTTTATGTTTAATCGATATTGAAGAAAAAAGCTTGCAACGATAAATAGGCACAGTAAGACTTCCGTAAATACTAAAAAACTGTGTTCTGTATCATTTAATCCTTGTACCAAGAATACCAATATAATAAATTGAAATGCTGTCTGATGTTTTGTATTACATACATAGGTCAACTTAATACCCCTTTTATTTAATTGTTACTTTTAAAATAAACTGTTCAAACACTCAGATATTATAGTCCAATTAGGCAAAAATAGAATAAATGGTACAAGCAAGTAAAACATTGTATCTAAATCAAACCTTAACTTTTTTGGTAAGAACAATAATACAATGATAAAGAACAATGGGAAAATAATAAAAGTGATGAGATAACTGCTGTTTATAATCTTTAGTGGTTCGGCGCCTGTTAAAGCAAGCATAAACATAAATCCATATTCTAATAGCAAAAATAAACTAATTGACCACCAGAACCATTTTGGTTGTTCCCATTCTTTTCTCTGCACCAGAAACACCTTCAATCACACTAAGACTTAGTAAAAATTTCATCCCTTTTATAGAGCAATTTTACCATAAAAACCCAAAAATTGTATGAATAATGAAATAATTACAAAAGAAAAAGGATGCACTTCTGCACCCCATCAAACTTCAGACAATCAATACAATCTTCCACCTGGTTTTCTATTCTTAAACAAAGGCTTCACATTGCTTTCATGAACCATCTCAATATCAATTCCTTTATCGATTTTTCTTCCTCCTGTTAGCGTAAATAATGCTGCTGCTCCAATTGAGATAATAAGCATTGCAAGCACACCGACAAACCCCATCATGACTGGTGCGTCTGCTTTCCAAGACAATAATGTAAATACGAGACTAGCAACCGCTCCGAAGAAACCAGTTATGTCATTGCTAAGATCGCCTACAAATCCCACTGCATTAGCCGGAACTATTAAGAGTACATACGGAATAATCGCGAGAAACAGATAGACATAAGAAAGTACTAACAAAATTAATGATGTTCCAAATTTTAATCGGTTTTGAGGGTTTTTTGGATTATATTTTGCTCCAATTGTACCAAGCCAAAGCCCAATAGCACTAATTCCTGTGGTAATAACAGCTTTCATTATTATTCCTGTAGCAAACTGCATAACTGTCCAACCAAGAAAAATTCCAATGATACACTCAATTACTGTTAACAAGATAAACGGTAGTAACCAGCTAATCCAAAGTTTACCCAGTGCTATGCTTTGTCCTGACAATGGAAGTGTTCGTAATATCCAAACGGATGATCCTTCACGAGCAATGGAAGACGCAGCCATTGGACCATTGAAAACTGCGTAAATAAATAGAAAAGCACCTTGTGCGATTGGCCACGATACTTCATTAATATCACGTAAATCATTTAGTTTAGCACCACTGCTAAAAAATCCAATTAATGGAAAAATTATAAAGAAGGCAATTGGCATAAACACTAGCCATTCACGCATATCCCTTTTTATTGCAAACCATTCCTTAATACCAATTGCAATTACTGGATTATGCAGTGAATACTCTTTGGACTTCTTCATCGTACTTTTTTTCCTCCTGCTACTTCCTTCACTTAACCGAATCCATCCAGTTCGGAAGCCTTTTTCCACAAGTGTCGATGTTAATACCATAGCGAAAATAGCAAGTAAGACCAATAAGACAAACGGAAGCAAAAAGTCCATCGAACCGTTTGCAGCATGAATTAATGCATCACTACCCCAACTTACCGGAACCCAGTCAGGAAATAACGGCAGGCCGGATAAAAGCTTTTCTACAACCGAACCATCATTTGTCAAATTCGGAATCATAAACATTAAATATACAAGCAGTCCTGACAAAACACTCATTACCGTCATAAGCTCATTAGCACGATTTGCTGGAACTAATTGAATCAACCCCAGATTGAGAAGATAAGCGATTGATAGACCAATAACGATAATAGCTAACAGCGTAAAGATTACAATAGGATAAAATAGTAAACTAGCATCAATTAGAAGTCCGTAAACGAATAATGGTACAACAAAAAACACAAAACACAGCAATGGTATCCCGACAAAGCTTTGAACATATTTCATCCAGAAAATATGTCTAGTTGGAATTGGCAATGTAAATAGTAAGGCTAGATCGGTTGCTGCGTATAAATGTTTAAATACTTGTGGTAAACCGAGCAGTAAAATAAGCCCAATAATCATTAAAAAGCCATATGACAATATCCCAGCCAAAATTGGTTCGGTAATCGAATCACCTATCGCCCAGACACCCTTTGAAAGAAAGTACAGCAATAGCGCGAGTATAACAATAGATATCACATATCCAGCATAGTTTTTTGTTGGTTGTGTTCGTAACGTATTTGAAAGTATTTTTCGTCGGGTTTCCATCAGGACTCTAATCATGTTTTATCACCCTGATCAGCTTTTGACATTTCACTAATTAATGCCTGCTCATCCTCCCCACCTGTCAACTCTAGAAAAATATCTTCTAGACTTTGTTCCGTTTTACCTTCATCTTTTCGAAGTTCATCCATTGTTCCTAATGCAATAATATTTCCATCTAATATTATTCCTACTCGATCACACATCTGTTCAGCGATTTCAAGAATGTGGGTGGAGACAAATAATGTCATACCATTATCACATAATTTTCTAAGTAAGTTTTTTAGTGTTCGAGCACTTTTAGGATCCAACCCTACCGTTGGTTCATCTAAAAATAAAACATCAGGATTATGTATAAGTGCCCCACAAATAGCGATTTTCTGTTTCATCCCATGTGAATAGCTTTCAATTAATTCATCCGCTCGGTCAGTTAATCCAAATATATCTAATAATTCCTTTGCCTTTGCTTGAAATCCATCCTTAGGTATCCGAAAAACAGACGCGATAAACTGCAAATAATCCCAACCTGTCAATTTGGGATAAAGGTTTGGTTGATCAGGTACATACGCAATCATCTTTTTTGCTTTAATAGGCTTTCTCCAAATATTTACACCGCCTATTTCAACCGAACCGTTTGTAGGCTCCAACAAGCCAGTCATCATTTTAATTGTCGTCGTCTTACCTGCACCATTTGGTCCTAAAAATCCAAACAATTCACCTTTTTTCACTTCAAGATTCAAACTATGTACCGCTTCTTGTTTTCCGTATGATTTTGTTAAATCTGATAGTTTGATCGATGATACACTCATGATCATCTCCCCCTCGTAATTATCTATATCTTCCATTGTATCGGTTACTATTTAGCAAGGTCAAAGGAATTCGCAGAAAATTACTTATTTTTTCTTAATGTCCCTATAATTCGTCCACATATCTCTTCGCTTCTATCAAAGAATAACCAAAACACTCTCTTGCCTCTTTAACAGCTTGTACGTTTTTTCCCTCTTTAACCAATTTTCGTAATTTTTTATTAATCGGAAGTTCTTGTACTCCTACTTGATTTGCAATTTGCTTTAGCATAAATTCATTATTACTTATTCTTTTTTCAATTGACTTTAATTTGCTATTTTTACTTGTTAAATTTAATAAAACGAATAAACCAATTACTATTAATGCCGTTGATTCTAGTTCCAAAATAGCACCTCATTCCATACCTATTTTCAGTTCAATCCCAATAATCTGGTTCCTGCATCCTAATCTCTTCCACAACATCTTCTAAGTCTGCTGGAGTAATTATATATATAGGATAATCTTTTGCTGTCCGTTGCGCTTCCTCATAAAAAAATCGATTGCTACCAGGGTATTCATCATGTATTAAAATTAAGCAACCATCGCTTTTATCAACAAGCCATTTATTCTTTGCTTTAAATTGATAAGCACCTTTATAGTCACCTTGGTAAAGTGGCTGATAAAAATCTGCAATGCTACTAATTTCGTGATACTGTTGTTTTATTGGCTCTGGCCAACGACTTTCTTGATTCTCAAACGGTGGTATTACGCCAATTTTTATATCGTACATTTCTTGTAACTCTAAAACTACTTCAGCTGTCCATAATTCGACACCCATTTGGCCAGAGGTAAGTACCCATTCTAACCCTTCCTCAATAAATGCAATTATTCTTTTTTTAATTGCTGCTTTGATGAACTTAATTCTATCGTCATCAACTTTAAAAATACTTAGTTCCATTGGTTTATAGCCAGTAACCGCCACTATTTTCATATGTAGTTTAGACCCCACTTTATAAAGTGAAACTTCATTCAGTGGGGGTCTTCTTCCCCCACTGAATGTTAGTTGAACAGAATCGGACCTTAACGGGCAGTTGACCCCACTTACCTTCCTTTAATTTCTTTGTAATCTTGTAGTAGGGGTTTTACTGCCCGTTAAGGCGGGATAAATAAAGAGCTGGCAAATACCTACCAACTCTTTACTAAGATTAACACCATTTATTCGGTTTTTGCCAATTATTCATATCCGCCGGTGAATGATACCCAGGTTTCATACATTTATTGTGATGACCACCAAGATCCATTGCACCTGCAACTTGGTTTGGATATCCTTGCCCTGGACTCATTGCACCCGCAACTTGATTTGGATTCTCTGGACTCGTTGCTCCTGCTACGTCTTGTGGTGGTGAAGGTACATTAAACGCTCCCCCAAATTCATCTACACTGTTAAATGAATTTTGAACAGAAGTAGAATGTGGATAAACATGCCTATTTCTAGTTACATGATGATTTCTAATCGTTGTATGCGAAGGATGTATATGTTCAACAACATCCTCTGTACACTGATCAACTACATTTTGTCTTACAGGATGAACAATACGTCTTGGACAACCGCAATCCGGTCCGTGATGATGCCTCATATAAAAGCCCCTTTCTTGTGATAGGTTCACTAATAATCTATGATAACTGTCCGTAGTATGTATGAGGCAGCCACCTATTTTATAATATTCTTTTATGATATACTATTCTGATAAGGAGGAGTGAATGATGGAAAAAACTGTGGTAAAAGCAATTCAAGATGACTATCCTGATGATTTTTCATGGTGTTATGGATGCGGAAAATTGAATGAAAATGGGCACCATTTCCGAACAGGTTGGAGTGGTGATAACACACTAACGATTTATACTCCAAAAGACGAACATACTGCACTACCTGGTTTTATTTATGGTGGTTTGATTGCTTCACTTATAGACTGTCATGGAATAGGTTCAGCTTCTCTTGTATTACATAGAAAAAATGGGCATGAACCAGGAGACGGAATAGAACCACCACGTTTTGTAACTGGCTCGTTGCATGTTGATTTCATCAAACCGACACCACATGGCGTTCCATTAAAGGCTGTTGGCACAATAGAAGAGATTCATCCTAAGAAATTTAAAGTACTTACAGATGTTTTTGCGAATGATACGGTATGTGCAAAAGCGGAAGTTATCGCAGTTGTCATGCCTAGTACGTTTATGGATTAAACCAGATTTTAAATATGGAGAAATTAAAGCAACTATTACACAAATGACGGTATAGTAAATATGCTAAGCCGTCATTTAAAAATCGCGACTTTTTTCTAGGACTTAATTTTAATAAAAGAGTCGAATAAAAAGGCTTCACTTGCCAGATTTGTGACAATAAATGGAGTTGGAATTAAACTTGTTAATAACCCATTTACATTTTTTATGTCGAACTATCTAATACGGAAAAACCTCTTTAGTAGTGATTTCAATGAGAGAAGAAATCCCTATCCATTTTCACCTGCATAATAAACTATTTAATTGGAAATTGAAATATCGGTCCATCATAAACTGTTGTATGATATTCTCCAGACTCACCCATTGGACAAACATTTTTACGTGTGACATCCGCTATAAAAGACTTATTGACATTTCGACCAACCCAAGCTACTGGTAATTTTTTGGAATCTACTTTAATTACTCGTGCCTTAAAATTTAATTCCACTATTTTATGCAATAAATCCAGCACATTTTTTTGATCCGTCCAAATGGGATAAAACGGCTTAAGCTTTGCTTGTTGAGCGACTTCCTCTCCCCATTTACGATGTCCATCTAAATAAATGTCACCAAATGCAACTCCATCAATATCATAAATTTCTTTCATTTTTTTTAACTTTTCTACAAAGTCCTCTGTATACTTATCAAAATCAGTTTCAATAAAGTGAACGGGTATTCCTAAACTTTTTGCCTGCTCTTTTATTGTTTCAAGCTTTTCCCCATGTGCAACAGTCTGGCCACCTTTCCATACCGTCGTGATTAAACAAGCTATGCTCGCATCCTGCTGCTGCAATTGATAGAATGCTAGACAACTGTCTTTGCCGCCACTGAATGATAATGCCACCTTCATTTTAAATGTCTCCTTTCAATAATTACACAAACCCTTTATTTCTTCCATACCTAATAAGCCCATTATATGGATCCCCCTTAGATCCTAAAGTTTGCAGAATGCCTGCTCTGTTTTATAACCATCCTCTTTAAGTTTCATTACCTTACTTTCTATCAAGATTGCACACTAAAATTCTTGAATGCGTATAATATTGCATTAAATATCCCTACTATTTCGCAACAGTGGAATCCGAAATACGTTCCTCAAGTTTATTAGCTTCAATCCGCTCAATAAACCTCTTACATTTTAAATAGATAAATTGGAAAATAGGACTTTGGATAAAGGTGAATACAAATGTAAAAATAAAAACAGGGCCTCCTAATAGTAACCCAATTACTAATACACCACTTTCTGTAACAATTCTTACTTTTCCGATTGGAGCGCCTAGCTTATCCGAAATCGATAGCATAAACCCATCCCGGGGACCAGAACCCACTCCAGCAGCATTATATATCCCGCCACCTACCCCCATAATAATAATCCCTACTACCATAATAAAGATATCTATCCATGAATGTGTTGCTTTCGGTAAAAAGTCCAACCATAAAAAGAAATCAACACATGATCCAACTAAAAATGCATTTAAAAAAGTACCTAATCGTATATAGCTTTTATCAAGAATCCATGACACGGTGACCAATATCATTCCGCAGATGATATTCCATGTTCCAATCGTAAACCCTACTTTTTCATAAAGCCCAACGTTTAGAACATCCCACGGGTGAATGCCTAAATGCTGTACATTAATTGTTACAGAAATACCAAAGCTAAAAAAAATAACCCCCAATACGAAAAAGGGCCAACGAATAATACCAATCATATTCATCCTTCTTTCTTTCATTACAATTAATCCTAATAATAGAATATAATGAAAACTAAGCAATATCTAATAATACGTCTTTTTAAAAAGAAAAACGCAAATGATTTAGGGTGACCAAACCAGTCGCGTTTTAGAAATTCCTTCATGCATAATATTGAAATTGCGCTGTAACATTTGCCACAATGACAATTTGCCCTGGCTCAATCGTTGTGGAGGAGCTTTTTTCCGCAGTGGCAAACGTTTGAAAAGCAGCAGGTGGCTCATTAAATTTTTCAACAATTTTCATCGGGTATGGATCCAAGTTTACTTGCATCGTTTCAGCCAATGTTTCAGCCTTATCCATCGCATTTTCTAACGCAGCGCTTAATGCCTGTCGATAATATTTATCCTTGTCATCAACGGTGAACTCAATATTCGACACACGATTCACCCCATTTTGTACAGCTGCATCAATTACCGCACCTGCTTGATTAATATCGTTTATTGTTACGTTAAGTGCATGCGAAACCTCATAACCACGGAATACCTGCTTTCCGTCGACATAATCGTATTTTGGATAAATGTTATAGGAAGCTGTTTGAATATTGTCTCTTGGAATCCCTAACTGCATTAATGATTGAATAACTTGATTAATCGTATTGGTGTTCTCCTGTTGGGCCACTTTAAGTTCCTTATTGTCAGTAACAACCTCCAATTGAACCATTACTACATTTGGTTCCACTGACAGGCTTGCATTACCTGTAACAGTCATAACGCGAGAATGTTGTTGCTCTCTATATTGAGGTACATATGGATAGTACAATTTCATTCCGCCTTTCTTAAAGTCATACTAGATAATATGCCTTATTGGGCAAAATGTTTAAAAGCGGATAAAGTTCCAAGAAATGAAGAACAGCAATACCAGCAAAAAGATGTAGCAAGAAACAAGGGAACCGTTTATTCGGGAATAGTAAATGGATTTGAAGTAGATGTAGAGAACTTGTTTAAGTAGAGACTCTCAAAAATATCCCTTCATCTTTATTGATGAAGGGATTAATACTGACTATTCCTATGTTCTACATATCATGACCGGCATTATGTTTTTGTCTTGAATGGTTCTTATTTTTAACCTTTTTCGAGCCCTGTAATGGTTCCCCATAGGATTGTTGTGGAGCTAGCGGCAAATCAGGCATTTCTTGTTGCTTAGGACCTTTACGGTTTTTAGACTTAGACATCTTTATCCTCCTTTCCATTACTGATAGCTTTTGGAAAGGGAAACCGATTTATACGTTTATTAAACCCGTTGTAAGTGGGTATCTTTGAAATCCGTAGGGTACTTTAAACCATACCCCAACATCCGGTCCATACCAATATGAGCAATCCAGATGATTCCGATTGCTAATAATACAGAATACATAATTAAAAGGGCTAAAAGAATTATAACGATTGGTACTATATAGGAATGAAAAACATTGTAAATAATGGCACCAATTCTTGTGTTAACCGCATAGCCAAACATGGATAAATCTGGTGTAAACAATAAAATAAAAAACAGAATCCAACTAAAATCGAAGTACGCATAAAAACAAATGCTCATAACCAAAACAGCTAAACCTTCCATATGCAATAGCATTTTACTAATTGAAATCACCTCAATTTAGATTTTTAAAATATGCAAGTGTATCACTTTCTTCCCCAAATTCATACAAATTGAGTTCTTTGATAACCTGTGAGGCAAATTCAACATAAGCTGAACCGATTGCCGTAATAAACTTACCATGAACCGTTACATCTGCATCCTGTTTAAACTTCCAATCGTGAATGTGCTGAACATCATTTTCTTCCGATGATAACGATGTTGAGAAATTTATGTTTTCCATAATTCTTGCTTGCGCTATTAAAGCAGTCCCGGCACATATCGCCGCAATCCATTTGTCCTTAACATGAAACTCCCGAACAAGATTGAGTAAATTATTATCATTCATCACATCAAAAATTGGACCACCTGGTACCGCAAACAATTCATAGGAGTCTACGTAATCAATTTCAGAAATTATTTTATGTGGATGAAAAAGAAATCCTGATTCACCTGTTACAACTTTTTTCTCAGATTCGATCGTAAATGTCTCAACCTCATAATTTTTACTTTTTAAAAAGAAACTTAGTAAATTCACTTCAAAGTCTGCAAAACCATCGTATATAAATATAAGTGCTTTCGTCATGTTTCCCTCCATATTTTTAAGAATTTTTATAGGAAGTAATAATTATCAAATAGCATATAATATACACCCCTTTATTGTAGGTTTATAAACCCGCGTCTGGTAATCATTGGATCAAGATTTAATTTTCATTCCATTATTTTCAATAAACTCCCTACCTACCTACTAACTGAACTATAACAAATATTCCCAAAACTACAAATAAACTTTAACCTCAAATATCATAGCAACATCACAACAGCTACTTAATTCCTATTTCAACCTTTAATTTTATCAATCCGCTTTATTCGCTCAGCTTTTTCAGTCTCATCCAAATACTCAAAAATCCCAAGTCGATTCCCCCATGGATCAGTGAATGTTGCCCATTTCACGGGTACTTCTTCTCTAGAAAAAATTTCAAAATAATCAATTTGTAACTCTTTTGTTAGTCGCTTTCGCTCAGCGACAATATCAA
Source organism: Virgibacillus ndiopensis (assembly GCF_900187325.1). Taxonomy (GTDB): domain Bacteria; phylum Bacillota; class Bacilli; order Bacillales; family Amphibacillaceae; genus Virgibacillus_E; species Virgibacillus_E ndiopensis. Next base: position 707,806 of record NZ_FZMZ01000004.1, read on the forward strand.
TCACACCTAATCGAAGTGGTCCACTCCCCAAAGCTGGTTCCCCCTCTGCTAGTTGCAACCAGCAATTAGGAATGATCTCCCATTCAGCAAATCCCTCATGCGGAATAAAATCCGGTTCCCTATTAAAAAGTGTCTGATACCATTTTTGTCCCTCATTAATAGTTGTAACTCGTACTTGAACTGTCATTTCATGTATCATATTTTTCATCTCCTCTTATAAAATAATCTTTTTTCCATCATAACACTATTTTCATGAAACCATTTTAGGTGTAAAATCGTATAAGTGTTTATGAGAATAGAAATAGGAGGTGAATACAGATGATTGAGGTATTATATGACTTACTTGGTGAAATTTCTCCATTTTATTTTTATATTAGCATTGTCTTATCAATGATTTGCGCCTATCGTTTTTTAAACATGGACATGCACAATACAATGATGGATAACAATGTTTATACAAGAGAAGCACATGCAAGTAAAATACAATTTCTGCCAAAACGCGAACCAATTGGTGAAATACCTGAAATTCATAATTGGATAACAAATACGACAAAGCGAATAGATGCACCAGATGACGATTCTGACAACGATTCCTTCTCATTCATTACAAAATATATAATTATTCGAGGAGGACAACAATGCAAAATCGTACTGTATTCACTTTTTTCAAGAAATATAGCTTTATCGGAGTCATCTTATTAATTTTATTAACTGGGTGTTCAGGAGCAGCCAATAACCCTATCACCGAAGATTCACCAGGTTGGTTTGATCATTATTTTGTTTTAACATTCTCTAACTTTATTAAAGGCTTAGCATCTTTTTTAGGTGATGATTATGGGTTATCCATCATTGCCATTACCATTTTAATCCGATTAGTGATTATGCCATTTATGTTAAAGCAAATGAAAAACTCAAGAGAAATGAAAAAAAAGATGGATGTCATTAGGCCTGAAATGAATGAAATTAAAGAAAAATATAAAGACAAAAAAGATGCGGATTCTAAATTGAAAATGCAACAAGAGATGACACAGCTCTATCAAAAGCATCAATTAAATCCAATAGCATCCATAGGTTGTCTACCGCTGATCATTCAATTTCCAATTTTAATCGCTTTTTACTATGCCATTAGAAGAACACCTGAAATTGCATCACATAATTTTTTATGGTTTAACTTGGGTTCCACAGATATCTTTTTAACTATTATTGCTGTTGCAGTTTATTTTCTACAGTTTAAAGTAACTCAATTAGGCATGGATCCGAAACAGAAGAAACAAACAGCATTCATGGGGTTAATTTCACCAATCATGATTGGTATTGTATCCTTTAACGCACCAGCTGCTCTACCTTTATACTGGACGGTCGGTGGTCTATTCTTAATTGTTCAGACACTAATATCTAGAAAACTACATCCAGTAAAATAATGAAAAACTTCCTAGTCGTATGATTAGGAAGTTTTTTAGCTTGATATTATTTAGTTTAATTCACAGCATCGATGGTACATCCGATACAGCTGTAGGAAATACGTAGGTTACGTTTTTCAAGTCATCAGTCTTAAAATTCATTTGATGCTATTGCAAAATAATTGATTAGCTCAACGGTAACTTTTTTTAACAATATAGGTAATTATCCATTTTATATTGCGATGATACCCAAAGCATGGTACCCTTCTTTCAATAAAGGAAATGTTAAATAATACATGTTGATGAATTTAGGATTGATCAAAACAGCTAAAAAGTTCGCATAGATAAATTTATAAAGGAGTCTATTTTATGCAAAACACTATTGAAATAAGACAGCTTACAACCCTAAAAGAATTAGACGCCTTACAAAAAGTAGAGGAATCCGTTTGGCATATGCCTCCTACTCCAATTCATCAAACCTATACCGCTCTCAATCATGGGGGTGTTCTATTGGGTGCATTTGATGAAGAAAAAATGATCGGATTCATATATAGCTTTGCTGGATTTGATGGTAAGGAACCTTATCTCTGTTCACATATGCTTGGAATTTTATATGAATATCGAAAAGACGGACTTGGGATGAAAATGAAATTTAAACAAGCCGAAATTGCAGAAAAAATGGGATATCCGATGATGACTTGGACGTTTGACCCACTTGAAAGCCTGAACGCATATTTAAATTTACACAAAATCGGTGCAGTTGGAGCTTACTACAAAGAAAACCATTATGGTTCGATGGACGATGGGCTTAATCAAGGATTGCCAACCGACCGGATACAAATAGAATGGCGATTCAATGAGAGGCGTTCATCACATGCTTTAAATTTTGATAAAGCCAAGATATTGCTTAAAGTAAATATGGACGGACACCCAATTATTACGGATACATTTAAGGATAATGTTGACTTGACAAGTGATGGTTGGTTTGTTGCCATCCCAGAACGCTTTCAATCAATAAAACAAAAGAATCCTCAACTTGGTAAAGAATGGCGTTTTAAAACGAGAAAAGTTTTTCAATCACTATTTTTAAAAGGATTTAAAGCTGTGGACGTTATTCGAGATGACTCCAATCCAATTAGCTATTATTATTTTTCCAAATAACGGAGGTTTACATAATGACAATTCCAATCAAACAACTAAAACTGCACAAATTAAAAATGCGTTTAAATGATCCGTTTACTACAAGCTTCGGTACATTTCAAGATAAGGAATTTTTTATTACCGAGGCTATTGATGATAATGGAAATCGTGGCTTTGGGGAATCTGTTGCTTTCTCAAGTCCATGGTACAGCGAGGAAACAGTACAAACAAACTTGCATATTATGGAGGATTTTTTAATAAAAATCTTACAGGAAAATGAAATCAAACATCCCGATGATGTATCCAATCTTTTTTCATCGATTAGACGAAATAATATGGCTAAGTCCGCTCTAGAAGGAGCAATTTGGGATCTTTATGCCAAACAAAAGAAAATCCCCCTCGCACAAGCACTTGGTGGAACAAAAAAAGAAATTGATGTAGGTATTAGTATTGGTATCCAGCCAACTATCGAGGATCTACTTAATATGATTGATCATTACGTTCAGGAAGGTTATAAGCGTGTTAAGATTAAAATTAAGCCAGGATGGGATATAGATGTCCTTCGTGAGGTGCGTTCGCACTACCCAGACCTGCCAATCATGGCAGACGCTAATTCGGCGTATACTTTAAACGATATCAAACATCTTCAAACGTTTGATGAACTTAATTTAATGATGATTGAACAACCGCTGGAACACGACGATATTGTTGATCACGCAAAATTACAAGCCGCCCTTAAAACGCCTATTTGTTTAGATGAAAGTATTCATTCCCTTGATGATTCGAAAAAAGCTGTACAGTTGGAAAGTTGCAAAATTATCAACATTAAAATCGGTCGTGTCGGCGGACTAACAGAAGCTAAACGAATCCATGATTTTTGCAAAGAACAAGGCATTGCTGTGTGGTGTGGCGGTATGCTAGAAGCGGGAGTTGGACGAGCCCACAATATTGCATTGACTACATTACCGCAATTTATCCTGCCTGGGGATACAGCAGGGTCCTCCCGTTATTGGGAAAAAGATATCATTCAACCAGAGGTAATCGTGGAAAATGGTATAATTAAGGTTCCGGACAAACCAGGAATTGGATATGAAATTGATGATGAAGCATTGGATGAGTTCGCTGTTGATGTAAAGACGTTTAACTTTTGATAATAATGGGCATTAACCATATTTGACTGAAAGGCGTCGGAATTGAGACGCCTTTCAAGTTATATTAATACGTTACTAACACCTTTAATGGATTAATACTTTTCCTGCTTAAATCATTAAAGCATGGCCATGGTATCAACCATAAAACACTACCACCCTGTCCCCAACATTTAGAGACTTTACATCTTTACCATAGAACTATTTCTCCATAACTTTCATACCCTGTTTCTTTTGGATAACCTGGTTTAGTTTCAGAATGATCACTTTCATCGTACTGGGGTAATCCTGCTCCAATACTAATTGCTCCAGCTATACTTTTAATTAGTATCTCGTCTCTTTGTAATGGGAGAAGTTCATGTCTTTTCCATTCTAATTGCTTCCTCCCCGTTAAAACTAGTGATTGTTGCTCCATCTAAATCTCTCCCATTCCCTGTTTAGTTTTTTGCACCGTGTTTATACACAAAATTGTTGTAATTAATAGCATAACAAGTGAACCTATGATAACAACAAATTTTATCGATACGATTTGTGCAGTGATTCCAAATATACCAGTCACGATAATAATAAATACCGCTTCTATCAAACCTATTACACTTCCAACTCTCCCCATTATTTCAGCGGAAATATTATTTTGATAAAATGTATAAAACCCTGTATTTGCAAATGCAAGTGAAAAGGACAGGATAAAAAAGCCTACTGCCGCAGTGATAAAATCATCAGAAAAAGCATAAACGACATACCCTACAGATACAAATATAGACCCAAGTCCAATTAACACGGAGATGGATAGTTTTTTTGCAAAAATCGTATTAGATAAAGCACCGACTAATATCCCTCCCCCAGCAATACTTACCAAAAATCCATACTCACTATCAGATAACCCGAGTACTTCTATGGCAAATGCCGCTTCAAGTGAATCAACAGCAGTCATCATGCCAACCAACGCGCTAAACAACAGAAGAATAACCATAATATGTAAACTACGAAAGCTAAACTTCCACACGATTCCCCAATCCTTTTTCAACGTCTCAACTGATAGAGCATCTCTAATAACAATATCATTGTGTTTTTCAAGATTGGGCATGGCCACCGTTATTAGTCCTGATAAAAATAATAAAATTGCGTTCACATAAATAGCTATCTCCGGTGTTCCAATCATAAATAGAATTCCAGCAATAGCTGGTCCAATTAGAAATCCTCCGGAATCGATTAGACTTCGAAGTGAATTAAACTGCTTCCTTTTTTCAACAGGAATCAGTTTTGTGATGTACGTCAAAGAAGTGGGTTCAAACATAGAACTTGCCATATTAATAAGAAAGACAAATCCAATCACCAATATTGGAAACTCCTATTCCAAATAAGAGAATAGATGGATATTTCCATGAGTCTAGTAGTTTTTTAATCTCCACATAGGTACCCCCTTATAATTAGAAATACACCAAAAAAACCTCACCTCCAAAGACAATAGTCTTGGAGACGAGGCATGTATGTCGTGGTACCACTCCAGTTTATTAATATGTCACCATCCATCCCCAAATCTGGTTCCGATGTACTGCTCTTTAGACTTGGTTCAGTGAATCCTTCTTACTCCTTTTCAGCAACTGGAGCTCTCTATGAAGAATGATTTCACTTACTCTTCTCTTCATTGCATTTAATATTTTAAAGAATATATCATTTTTATTATGTATTTGTAAAGAGACGATTCCAGTTAAATCCTTTTTTGAATTATCAAACTAATGTATTGACACCTTCACAACTATTCGGTACACTGCATATAATTAATATTCAAATAACCATTTGAATGAGGTGGATATATGAGTAAGCAAATCAAAAACGTAAACAAATCAGATACATGTGATGTAAGTTGTTATAACGAGGAAGTTGTTGAAAAAGTACAGCCCAAAATCAAGCGCATTGAGGGTGTTGAATCCATATTTAAAGCTCTATCGGATGCGACAAGACTAAAGGTAGCTTATGCACTCACGCTTGAAGAAGAGCTATGTGTTTGTGATGTAGCAAATATTATCAGATCAAGCAATGCCACCGCTTCGCATCACTTACGAACATTAAAAAATAAGAATATAGCAACCATTAGACGTGATGGAAAACGCATATTTTATTCATTAGCTGATGAACATATCCATCAGCTTGTAAACATTGCTCTAGTGCATACAGAGGAGGATTAACATGAGCGAGGATAATACGTACCGATTACAAGGACTATCTTGTACAAATTGTGCCGCTAAATTTGAAAAAAACATTCAACAGATCTCTACTGTTGAAGATGTTGAACTAAATTTTGGTGCCTCCAAACTTAAAATTAAAGGTCTAGTTACTGTTGAACAGCTGGAGGAAGCTGGTGCATTTGATGGCATAAAGGTATATCAAGAATCAGAACAGCCAACAGAAGATTCCACACCTTTTTGGAAGAAAAACGCAAATTTCCCTACATTGTTATCCCTATTTTTCATTATTGTTGGCTACACATTTCTTTTTCAAATAGGAGAAGATCACATGCTTACGATTGGTAGCTTTGCTGTTGCCATTATCATTGGGGGTGCTGTCCTTTTCAAAGAAGGGTTTAAAAATCTGCTTCATCTTGATTTTGACATGAAAACCTTAATGACCATTGCTATCATTGGTGCTGTCCTTATCGGTGAATGGGCAGAAGGTGCCGTTGTTGTTTTCTTATTTGCCCTTAGTGAGGTATTAGAAAGTTATTCAATGGATAAAGCACGACGTTCCATTACATCGTTAATTAACATCACCCCAAAGGAAGCACTTATTAAAAGAAATAACGAGTACGTAAATGTTTTGGTAAAAGATATCAATATTGGTGATATTATGCTTGTAAAACCGGGGAATAAAATTGCGATGGACGGTCAAGTTATAAATGGCGGGTCCTCAATTAATCAATCATCCATTACAGGAGAATCGATTCCTGTTTTTAAAACAAAGGGTGATGAGGTATACGCCGGTACACTAAATGAGGAAGGCTCATTGGAAGTACTTGTAACAAAACGGGCTGAGGATACGACCATTGCAAAGATCATTCACTTAGTTGAAGAAGCACAGGCAGAAAAAGCACCGTCACAAAAACTTGTCGACAGATTTGCCAAGTATTATACACCCGCTATCATGCTCGTTTCGTTACTAGTTGCAATTGTGCCTCCACTTCTTTTCGGAGCTACATGGTCTACCTGGATATATCAAGGTCTCGCAGTACTCGTAGTCGGTTGTCCATGTGCCCTTGTAATTTCGACTCCAGTCGCTATTGTAACAGCGATTGGAAATGCAGCACGAAATGGCGTGTTAATCAAAGGTGGTATTCACTTAGAGCAAACAGGTCGTTTGCAGGTTGTTGCTTTTGATAAAACTGGAACATTAACAAAAGGTACTCCTGAAGTGACGACCGTAATGCCATTTTCCGAACACACGGAAGAAAAAATACTAACATACGCTGCTGCCATTGAGGAATTTTCACAACATCCATTGGCGACAGCAATTACGAACGCTTTCAAGAAAAAATCAGGTGAAAAGATAACTGCAGATAATTTTAATTCCATAACTGGAAAAGGAGCTACCGCCTCAATTGGTAAAATAAATTATAAGATTGGTAGTCCTTCTCTTTTTGAAGATCATCCAACATTTTCAGATGATCTTGTAAAAAAAATCGCACAACTCCAAGCGGGTGGAAATACTGTGGTGCTACTAGCTAATGATGAAGAAATTTTAGGACTGTTCGGAATTGCCGATACAGTTCGCAAAGGTACTCACACTATAATTGAGCAACTTCATCGGATCGGAATTAAGCAATCTGTCATGCTTACAGGCGACAATCAATTAACAGGAGAGGCAATTGGAAAATCAATTGGAATTTCCGATATCAAAACTAACTTAATGCCTGAGGACAAATTAGACGCAATACGTGCTATACAACAAAGTTATGGAAATGTAGCCATGATTGGTGACGGTGTTAACGACGCCCCCGCCCTAGCAACTGCAACTGTGGGTGTCGCAATGGGTAGTGCTGGAACGGATGCTGCACTAGAAACAGCTGACATTGCCTTAATGGGAGACGATTTAGAAAAATTACCCTATACAATTGACTTAAGTCGTAAAGCATTAAAGGTCATCAAGCAAAATATCGGTCTGGCATTTGGATTAAAACTTGCAGCATTACTTTTAACAATACCAGGATTGTTAACGTTATGGATTGCCATTATTGCTGATATGGGTGCAACTTTAATCGTTGTATTAAACTCATTAAGACTGATGCGTTCAAGATTTTTATAAAAAGATTGCAGTTTCTTGAAATAAACTTGTATTTTTTTCTTTTAACGTGATATAATATAAATAATTATTGTTGTTCGGAAAATGATTAAGGCTATATCACCTTGAATTATGAAAGAGCAAGAATAGTAATAATGTGCAACAAAGCACTTGGAGGAAAAAAGTATGAATAACGGTACAGTAAAATGGTTTAACGCAGACAAAGGTTTCGGTTTCATCGAAGTTGAAGGTGGAGACGATGTATTTGTTCACTTCTCAGCAATTCAAGGTGAAGGCTTCAAAACTTTAGAAGAAGGTCAAGCAGTAACTTTCGAAATCGAAGAAGGTAATCGCGGACCACAAGCTACTAACGTTGTTAAAGCGTAAGTAACTTTTATAAAAAACTCTTTCCATTCTGTGGAAAGAGTTTTTTTGTTTTGGGTTTAAAGTATACAGCAATGGACGGATGATTTGCTCAGGAGGTGGCTATGTACCAACTCTCATGTTATCGTTTCTTCACTCATCGCAATATTCCTGTTCCCCGAGCTGAAATTTGTCCCTCTACTCGTAAAGCAAATCAAGCGCTTTTTACCAAAATCTGTACTATACTAAAAAGTGCATGATAATTTAGATTATTCAATGAGGGGTGTTACTATCGAATATACAACACTAAAAAAGACAGATTTAAAAATTTCCAGAATCGGGATTGGTACGAATAAGGTCGGTGGTGCTATTTACTACGACCACACTGATCCATCTCAAGGAAAAAACTTTGTTAAAGAAGCAATCTGGAATGGAATTAACTTCATTGACACAGCAGATATGTATACCGATGGCCGTTCTGAAAAGCTTCTTGGAGAAGTACTTCAAGAAATTGAACAAAAGCGCGAGGATATTGTGCTTGCCACGAAAGGTGCTATTGAAAAACTTCCAGATGGAACTACGAGAATAAATAATAAACCAGCCTATTTACGTTCCGCGTTAGAAGCTAGTTTAAAACGGTTAAATCAAGATTACATTGATTTATATTACTTACATTTTCCTGATGATAAAACACCTATCTCTGAATCAGTTGGAGAATTAAGCCAGATAAAAGAGGAAGGTAAAATCAAAGCAATCGGCGTGTCAAATTTGTCCATTGAACAATTAAAAGAAGCCAACAAGGTTGCTGAAATTTCTACTTTTCAATTTGGTTATAACATGTTAGATCGTACCGCTGAACAGGAAATATTGCCCTACTGTGTTGAAAACAATATATCTTTTATTCCCTATTTTCCTCTAGCTTCAGGAATTTTAAGCGGTAAATATTCCATTCTTTCTACATTTGATGATGGAGATCCTCGTCAAAAACGGTTTAAGGGTGATGATGCACGTAAGAAGTTTGAAATTGCCACTAAATTAAAAGATTTTGCAGCCACAAAGGGAATCAATCTGCCGCAATTGGCCTTGGCTTGGCTACTAGCTCAAAATGGAGTTGATGCAGTTATTCCTGGAGGCAGACGTCCGGAACAAGCACAAAGTAATGCTAAAACTATTGATATAACATTGTCACTTGATGATTTAAAAACGATTGAAAGCATTCTTGATTAAGAACGTTTAGTAAAGAGCTTGGAATTCTTCCAAGCTCTTAATACTATGCTATACGATATTCCATTTAGATTTTACTTTAACAACTTGTGTCCCTGCCACAATATCATAAAGGGATTGCTTCTTTTTTGTAAAAATAGCGGTTAACATGTAAGTAAAAATAGATACATAAATCAAACCACCAATAATAAAGTAATAGATTGGTACCTCCCCTTCTCCAATATCAACCAGTCGATAAACGAGATAATGCGACAATTCCCATGGTAAGAATTTAAAAATTGTTCGAAAAATTGCGTGCCGAACAGTAAGTCCTGTTCCATTCTCATTAACCACTCTGATTCCCATTTTCTTTTTCCCAAATGATTGCCCACCAATAACGGAATCACTAATAACAAAATAGATTGAAATTGGGAATGTCACCATTAAAAACCCTACAAGCTGTGCTTTAATAAGTGATCCATTAAACAATTCTTGTATAGAAGGAAATAGAAATGCACCAATGGCAAAGATCATAGCTAAATAAGTAAGGATAAGTAAATAATCAATCAAAAAGGCTTTAAAACGTATCATAAATGTAGCACTCATCAAGGATCACCTCACTAATAGGCTAAGAAACCCATTGATTATTAGTCTATCTTTCTAATCGTCCTTACGATTGTACCACGATATGACTTTTCGCTTTTCCTCATTATCATGCACTTCTTCAGCACCAAATCCACCTACATCCACAACACGTACAAATTGCCCTTGTTCATTTTCAAGTTTTACCAAACAGTACCCTTCAAGTATCGATGGAACAATTTCTATAATTTTTTCTTGTTTATAGAGATCATAAATTTTTTCTTTATCCTGTTCCCCTAATTTCCAATTAACAGGCTTAGTTGTCCTTTTAGCTCCATCAAAAATATCTAAATAGTTGGCCGTATTATTACCAACAGTAGCTTCCCGGGCATTTATTTTTCTATTGATCATGTGTAATAATTTTATTACCTCAGAGAAGCCAATAAAAAGCATACCAGTTACAGATCCACCTATTGTCCAAGCCAGAAAGGTCGACCATACAAAACCATTATAATAACCGGCATTCGCCAAGATTATACCAATTAATAATCCTACAACCATCTCAGCTATACCTATTATAAATAATATCTTCGCAACAACATTTTCTTGCATTTTTTTATCTCCTCTCTCCCCCAATTATATATATTCGACAGGGTTTATCAACTTCCCTTCTGCCAAAACAAATCACGTTGTTTTACAAAATGCTTAATTATTTTTATAGTTATTAATATAGGAGGGAACAAAATGACACAAATAGATTTTACAAGAAACGCTTTTATAAAATTTGCAAAAGAACTTGATGAAAAGATACTCGATGTCAGGCCACATGGATTTAACAATACCATCCATTGGCATATTGGGCATGTTCTCGTCAGTGCGGAAGGATTTCTATTCGGATACCCGAAACAATCGGCAAATATCCCAGAATACTATAATGAACTATTCGCTACTAGAACGAAACCTGCTGATTGGAGTAAAGAAGTACCAAGCTTATCTGAACTAGTAGAACAACTGGAAAAACAGTTAACACGAATTAACAATCTATCCGAAGAATTTTTAGCAAAAGAAATTCCGTTTACTTTACCTTTTGGCAATTTTAAAACGTATAAGGATTTATATGATTTGACGATGCACCATGAAGCAGAACACCTCGGACAAATTAAAGCAATGCAGCGTATTATCGAAGCAGAATAATATAAAAGGACGTTTTTTATGCAAAAGTTTATTGTTATCGGGGCGGGAATTTTGGGTGCAACTACCGCCTATCAACTTGCAAAATCAGGTGCTGAGGTAGTGGTTATTGATCGAAATGAAACAGGACAAGCAACTGCTGCAGCGGCGGGTATGATTTGCCCGTGGTTGTCCCAGCGCAGAAATAAATCTTGGTATAAGCTAGCTAAGGGCGGCGCACGTATTTATCCTGAAATTATTAAAGAACTTGATGAAATTGGCGAATCCAATACAGGATATGCACGTGTCGGTGCAATTAGTCTTCATACGGATGAGAAGAAATTAATTGCAATGCAGGAACGCGCAATTAAACGCAGGGAAGATGCTCCGGAGATTGGTGAGATTTCGATGCTCGATCCCATAGAAACGAAAGCATTATTCCCACTTCTAGCAGAAGGCTATGGATCCGTTCATGTTAGTGGAGCTGCTCGCGTTGATGGCCATGCGCTTCGTTTGGCTTTGCTAAATGCCGCACAAAAACACGGGGCTACCGTTATAAATGGAGATGCCAGCCTATTACATAGTAGTAAACAGGTTACTGGAGTCTCTGTTTCCGGAAAAGTAATTGAAGCGGACACTGTAATTGCTGCAACTGGCGCATGGATGAATGATTTGTTAAAGCCATTGGATAAACAATTTAATGTGTGGCCACAAAAAGGACAGATCATGCATTTACATTTAACTGTGAAAACAATAAATAAGTGGCCAGTAGTCATGCCGCCAAACAATTTAAACCTATTAGCATTTGATGATAATCGTATTGTTATCGGTGCAACACATGATGATAATACTGGATTTGATCATCGTATTACTGCAGGTGGTATTCACGAAATATTATCTAAAGCGTTAGAGGTTGCACCCGGGTTAGCTGAAAGCACAGTACTTGAGACTAGAGTTGGTTTCAGACCCTTTACTCCAGGTTTTCTACCGGTGATTGGACCGCTTCCAGGTATTCAAGGTCTTTTACTCGCAAATGGGCTCGGTGCTTCAGGGTTAACAATGGGACCGTATATTGGATCTGAACTAGCTAAACTTGCACTTGGTACGGAAATAGAAATAAACATTGAAGAATTTGACGTGGCTGGAGCTATAGAATAACATTAAAAACCGCTTGAGTTATCCAGCGGTTTTTATATTATTTCTTGTAATCCCAATCAACTTCGTCACTTTCAACGAGTGATTCAATCGTTTTTAAAAAGTCAGACTGAGTGACTATTTTATAAAGGTCAGCATCCCCTTCAGATATGCTGATATAATCTCTATCCACGTGGACAGAAAAGCTTTCTGTAGAATAGTGATCTTCTTCAACTTGATTAGTAGTAACAATTCTTAACGAATACTCCCAGTATTCTTGGAAACTATCTTCTTTTCTTAACTCCAAATTCGATAAATCCGCTAAAATATGATTAATGATTTCTTTATCTTTTATCGTTGTACTTGCTTCTCTATCTGGAAAAGTACCTGAGAGATCATTGATATAAATTGTAATACTTCTCACCGTACTATCTTCATTTAGTTGATCAGCAACAATTTTTTGAAACGTTGTATATTTTATTTGTTCATTTATTAAAAAAATCCCAAAAATATAAATTACACCAACTGTCATTAAAATAAGAGGAATAACATATTGCTTTGATTCATTTAGATACTTCCATTCCATAAATGTTTTAAAACTATATACGACTATTATGTAGCATAGTAAAAACCACTTCGCGGCATCGCTGTCTATAGTATCTATAGTAGCGATAAAATAGAAAATCCCAAAGCCCGCAAGCAACAAAATTCCCCAGAAATATATCTTTTCACCATCTGTTTCTGAAATCTTATTTCTCTTTTCCTTAAACAGCCACTTGCTTAATTTAACATTCAAAAAGATTATGAAAAACGCCAAAAGTGATATTGCTGCCTCCATTCAAAGCCTCCTTTTGTTACATGTTACTTGACAAAAAGACCAAACCTATTTACGATTTGGTCTACTGATTCTTATGTTTATGCTTTTTAGGTTATTATTACTTAAATGCTTCTGTCAAATTCGTAACAATTTGTTTCTTACGTGATACGACACCTTTTAAAAGTGCACGATTATTGCTCAACGTTACATTAAATGCTTTTTCAACATTTTTCTTAGATTGCCCAAGTGCCAATGCTTCAGAATCATTGTTTATAATATCTGTAACAACGAACAAAAATAAATCCAGATTTTTACTTTCAATTGTTTTTGTGATTTCTGTTTCCAAATCCTCTTGATGGACAAGAATTGCATTTGTATCAACAGCGTTTACTTGTGCAATTTCAACTTTTGAACCCGCCATGTCAAATTCCTTCGCATCCATGGAAATTAATTCTCCCATCGATTTGTCACTTAAATCAGCTCCAGCTTGAAGCATATCCAAACCATATTTTTCAAGATCAACACCAGCAATTTCAGCTAATTCATATGCTGCATCAACATCTTCTTGCGTACATGTTGGTGACTTCAATAATAATGAATCAGAGATAATCGCTGATACGAGTAGTCCTGCAATTTCCTTCGTGATAGTAATATTATTTTCTTTATACATTTTCTTTAAAATTGTTGCCGTGCAGCCAACAGGTTCAACGCGGAAATACAATGGTTCTTTTGTTTCAAAGTTTGCCACACGATGGTGGTCGATGACCTCAACAATTCGTGCATCTTTAATGTTTTCCACACTTTGTTGGAATTCATTGTGATCGACTAAGATGACATCACTATCTTCAGGTATCGATTCAATTAGACGTGGTTCCTCTACTTTGAAATAATCCAAAGCAAATTGTGTTTCTTTATTTACTACACCTAAACGAACAGGTTCTACATCAAAGCCTAATTCACTTTTTAAATGGGCATATGCAAGTGCTGCTGTTATTGTATCTGTGTCTGGATTTTTGTGTCCAAATATAAATGTTTTTCCCATAATAACTCTCCTATCACTAAATTAATATCCTTATTCTTTATACCAATTATAATAGACGATTGCAAAAGAGAAAAGCACTTGTACTTGTTTACTTAATTATAATCTCATGTAAGGATTTATAAGGGTATTTTTTCACCCTATCGGTTATCGTGTACCTGCCGTATTTCCACTTTAAGACTGACATTTCTTAAAAGTATTATGTTAAAATTAGTAAAGATATTTCGTTCTCATTTTAAGTACAGTGGAGCAATCATGTTAAATTAACGTCAAATGGCGATTAAATATTCTCAATCTGATAGGAACAGGGGGCATGCCAATTGCATTTTTTTATCAAGTTAGGACTAAATTTAATAAAAATGAAAAACCTGACATTGTTTCTGTGTACTGTATTCTTTGTAGTACTGTGCACCTTCACTATTTATTTCCTAGAACCCGATAATTTCAAAAGTCTGCTAAATTCTTTCTATTTTGTCATGACAACCTTTACTACTGTTGGTTATGGTGATTACTCTCCCATAACATTAGCTGGAAAACTGTTTACAGTGTTCATGTATTTAGTAGGGATTGGCTTGTTAGGTGCAGTTATTGGAAAAATAATCGATTCATTAACTATCTATAGACGGAAGAAGGAGGAAGGAAAAATGCCGTATACAAAAGAAAGTCATATCATTATTATTGGTTGGGGAAAGAAAGCAGAATCCGCTGTAAATGAAATTTTAAACTCAAATTCATCTGTTGAAATTGTAATCATAGATACATTACCAAAATCACCTTTCGATTTTGCTCTTAATAGGGTTCACTATATTCAAGGGGACTCTGCAGAAGAGGAAACATATGAAAAAGCTAATATCTCAAAAGCCAAGTCAGTTATTATTTTTGCAGATGACAAAATTCAAGACCCCTCCTTACGTGATGCAAAGACATTAAATGTTGCGATAGTAGTGGAACGCTTGGCACCATCTGTCCATACAACAGTCGAAATACTAACGGAAAAACATACTTCGAATTTCGCACATGTTAAAGTAGACGAATTTATACTATCTCAAGAAACTATTTCCAGTTTAGCAGTACGCTCAGCGATGTATAAAGGAATTAGTAAGGTATACTCTCAATTAATCAGTCGACAACATGGTGAAGACATTTATAGACTTTACAAAAAGAAAAATTGGATAACCTATAAAGATGCATTTAAGGAATTATTAGAGCAAGGGGCAACACTCATTGCAGATCGTGAGCATTTAGATATTAACAGGCGACTAGATGAAAACATACCAGATGATGCAGAACTATTTGTGATTTGTAATAATGATACATATCAAAAACTGCGTTAATATAGAAAAAAACTCGCATCCAAAATATGCGAGTTTTTTCTATTTAACTATCAATACCGGACAATTAACACGCTTCGCCACCTTATGGCTAACACTTCCTAATATAAAGGTTTGCAGGTCGTTTAATCCACGACTACCAATAACAACACAGTCAAAGCCATTTTCATTTGTAAATTCAACTATTGTTGGGCCGGCTTCTCCGTGTAAAATATGAATGCTATATTCTACATCAGATCTCTCAAGTAAATCGACAACAGGTTTCATTTTCTCATGTCTTTTTTTAGCTATTTCTAACTTCCCATTATTGTGTAATACGTCAGACTTTGCTGTTTGTCCATCAACAACATAAACAACATCTATTGTACCATTAAATTTCTCTGCAAGTTCTATGGCGTGTGTTGTTGATCGTAGTGAATGCTCTGACCCATCCGATGCAAGTACTATTTTTTCAAACAAACGCTCCACCCCATCAGTCTATCTTAGTGGCCAGAAGCTTTTGATAAGCCACCGATTTTATTTTTTAATCGTGCACTATCTTTATTTAATCCTGAGTAAATAATCTGTATATTATTTTGCTCAAATTTCATTTCAATTTTATCTAACGCACCAATAGCCGAATCATCCCATAAATGGGCATTCGATAAATCGATTTCCACTTCTCTAACTGAATCAACATAAGCAAATTTTTTCACAAAATCGTTTACTGAAGCAAAAAATAATTGACCATGTACATAATAGATACGTTTTGTACTTTCGTGGACTAATTCATCTGTTACCTTCACTTTAGAAATTTTCGCTGCAAAGAATATTGCACTTAACAGTACACCAGCAAGAACACCTTTTGATAAATCATGGGTAACAAGTACTATCGCAACAGTCGTTAACATCACGACTGCATCGGTTTTTGGTAATTTATGAAGATTTGTAAGTGACGACCAGTCGAACGTTCCAATCGATACCATAAACATAACACCAACTAATGCAGCCATAGGAATTTGTACGAGTAGATCACCTAACACAATTATTAAAATCATTAAGAATACACCAGCAATAAATGTTGATAATCTGCCTCGACCACCTGATTTTACATTAATTCCTGATTGACCAATCATTGCACACCCAGCCATTCCACCAAAGAAGCCTGCAACAATATTGGCAATACCTTGACCACGACTTTCTCTGTTCTTATTACTCTCTGTATCTGTCATATCATCAACAATATTAGCTGTCAACAGTGTTTCAGTTAAACCTACGATTGCTAAAGATAATGAATAAGGAAGAATAATCATTAATGTTTCTAAATTAAATGGAATTGAAGGAATTAGAAAAACTGGCAATTGCTGCGTTAGGTTTCCTAAATCACCTACTGTTTTACTATCAATATTTCCAAAGATTGTTATAGACGTAATAATAATGATCGCAACTAATGTCGAAGGAACTGCTTTTGTAACGCGAGGAAAAATATAAATAATTGCAAGCGTCAACGCTACAAGTGCATACATAATCCATGTTTCCCCAACAAAGTGCGTAAGTTGTGCTTGGAATATCAATATTGCTAATGCATTCACAAATCCTACCATCACCGAACGTGGTACGAATTTCATAACACGTGAAAGCTTAAACACTCCAAACAGAATCTGTATAACTCCAGTTAAAATCGTTGCAGCTAATAGATACTGTAATCCATGCTCCGCAATAAGTGTTACCATTAGCAAAGCCATTGCACCGGTCGCTGCAGAAATCATTCCTGGGCGTCCTCCTACAATGGATATGACAATTGCAATACAAAATGATGCATATAATCCAACCATTGGATCCACACCGGCAATGATTGAAAATGCAATTGCTTCGGGAATAAGCGCAAGTGCAACAACCATTCCTGCTAGAACATCACCTCTGATGTTACCAACCCATTCTCTTTTTAATGTTTCTATTTTCAATTTCCTACCTCTTTCTATCGTTTATTTATTCAAAGCTTCCATTTAGCTTTGTCCGAATTCAACCTATGAATCATACCATATGTACTTAAAATCACAAAGCTTGATGAAAACGTAATCAATCCCTAAATACGTTTATTTACGGTATATTCCTTTAAATATCTACGTAATTCAAAAACAACAATGTTTTATTTGCTAATTTATGGGACAGAAATGGCCCGAAATAGTAGAACTATTTCGAGCTATTATAACATTTTTCCTTAATTATCCTTTTTCCATCTAGAAAATCTATTGTAAATTTTTTGGTGGAATAGTTTTATGTTCTTTCGTATCTACCTCTTTAAATATATCTTCTTGACTATTTGTTTTAACCAATTGCTGGATAGAAGTTTGTTGAACTGGGCTGGTTGTCAATTTGTCAATTGACAGTTGTAATGTTTGAATATCTGAGGAAATTTTTTGTAGTTCTTTTTTTGTCACCGGCTGTGCTTCTGGCTTTAAAGTATATCCTAATTGACCATTTGGCTCTAAAGTAGCATAGTGGACATCGTTAAGACTAGTTACGTTTAACTGTCTTAATTTCATTTCTAGCTGATCTACCGTTAATCTTAACTTTTTCATATTTTCTTGGTTTATTGTTCCATTCTCAATTAAAATCTTAGAATTTCCAGTAATAAGCTTTTCTATCCCATCAACTTTTAGTTGTCCATACTCCATTACGATTAAAGTAAGTATTAAAATACCACCGACTGCAATTGTTACCCAAATATTTTTCCCTGAAACTGGTTGTACCAATAAAGAACCAATCGCAATCATAATAACAGTTTGCGGAAGTGTCATTTGTGAAATTGACTTTCGACCGGCTATACGTAAAAGAAACGTCCCGGAAATTACTATTAGGACTGCTTTCCATATCCAATCTAGCTCCATTATCTAAAACCCCTTTTACTTTGTTGTAGTCATAAACATGGGTAAAACCATCATATAGTAAGATACAAGATGGACATGAGGTGTTACGAATGACAATATCATTATTTGTAGTCTTGCTAACAATCGTGTTACTAACCATAATTGTAATTGGTCAAATAATATACTATCGAAATGATATTCCCAATATGAGTGGTATGATGATTGCAATGGGATTGGGAATGAGCGTCGGATTAGTGGTTGGACTTATAATGGGAATAATGTTTACTGGAACATTATTCATTTCAACAGTAGTAGGAATGACCATAGGGTTTACTGCTGGTTTCCTATCTGGCTTACCAGTCGGCATGATAGCTGTACTAGATGGAATGCTTGCTGGAATTATGGGTGGTATGATGGGTGCAATGCTTGGGTATATGATTTCACCTGAATATAGAGATGCAATTGTCAAAATTATGTTCATGCTTTTTATCGTAACAAGCTTGATTCTTATCTATATTATTCAAGAGGAAATAAATACAAATCGTTCCCTATTTAAAAGCCTTTTCATCATAACCATTTTATTCTTAATATTCTTAGTTGGATTCAACCAAACAGGTCCAATTTTTCACGATAAAAATAATAATGAACATCATGAAAGAGAGCTTGGACATTAATTTTTTTGTGAATGCCAGCTTTCTTCCCCATTATCTTCAATTATACCTATTACTACATCCGCAATTTCTGGTGCCCGTAATAGCTTGTCAGATAACGTAAACTTAATATCATCTGCCTCAGCAAGTGTTAAGCCTTTTTTCAGTTCAAGGGTGGCTTCAACATGGTAAGAACGGCCCTCCTGCAATACCCTCATCTTATAGATATCAACTACAGATTCATCCTCAAGCAATATATCTGCAATCTTTTTCTCAACATCTGAAGGTGCTGATACACCAATAAGCCCAATCATATTGTCATATCCAACCCTAAATGCAACAAACAACATAAGGATCCCAATAATGATTGAAATGACACCATCGGCCCGGAGGATACCAAAATATTGAGCTAATATAATCCCGATAATCGCAAATACTGCACTTGAGGTAGCAACTAAATCTTCATAAAAAACTAAACGTGTAGCTGGAGAAGCTTTACTAGCACTCTTAAAAGCATCAAATAGAATAAATCCTTTACTCTTGGTATCAGACTCTTTCGTAATTTCCTTCATTGCTTTTATTAAAATAAAACCATCAACTAAAAATGCCGCAACAAGTACACCTACATTTAACCAAAAATTACCCGATTCCTCTGGATGCTGAATTAATTCCCAACCACTTTTCGCAGTTTCATAAGCCATAACAGTTACAACAATAACAGCAACCATACAGAATATATTGATAATCCTCCCAAAGCCTGTCGGAAAACGTTTTGATGGCTTCATTTCGGAAAGTACGCTACCAAAAAACACAAATGCCTGGTTTACAGTGTCCGCTGTAGAATGCATTGCTGAGGCAAACACTGAGCCATTTCCACTTATAATTGCCGCAACAAACTTTAAAGCAGCTATTAATGCATTCCCAAGTGCCGCAATACCTGAAGACACATTACCTTTTTTTACAAGTTCGATAAAACGCATGTAGTTGTCCTCCTACAGTTTGTTATCTTATGTTTTGATAATGATTGCATATTTATACTGGAAACTTTTTAAGGTCCAATAAATTGTAATAACTTCAAAAATAAAGGAAAACGTAATACTATAAATGAAACCTTGGAGGCATTATTAACGATGACTAATGTATTTAATGTGGTAAAAGATTTTTTAGAAATGAATTTAGATAATGAACCAAAAAGTCCATTACATGTTGGTGAAGTTATGGGCTGTTGGATGTACATTGCTTTAATGGATGAAGCAAAAATTTTTATTCAGATTGGCCTAAATTCAACTAATGATGATGAAGTAAAAAAACATCTAAATCAAAGTCTTAAACAGTGTGATTCTCAAACAAAGCGATTCAAGGAACTTCTAAGGTCAGAAGGGGTACACCTACCTCCTTCAAGTGAAGAACGCCCAAATTCAGATCCAAACAGTATTCCATTAGGTGCTAAATTAACTGATGACGAAATTATGAACGGATTAAGTATGAAAACTGTAACAGCGGTTGTTCATTGCGCTACAGCAGCAAGTGAATCGATTAGAACGGATATAGGTGCATCATTTACACATTGTATGATAGAAAAGATGAAATTTGGCGTAACGTTAAGAAATACAATGAAAAAGAGGGGATGGATAAAGGTTCCGCCATATTATTATCCTCCGGGGATGCCTAAAAAATAAGAATAATACTATAGCGTTCCGCGGGATTAGGGGGCTAAAGTTATAGTGGAAGAAATCGGCTAATTCGCCGATTTCAAGATCTGAAATGACCCAAACACCATCTAGTCACACCTATAAATGGATATCAAAATAGCCACAGTTCTTTCAGATACAACTGATTTCTCTTTCCACATTAAATCCCATCACTTCACTTCCTAATTCATTTAACATGGATTTCGTTTCGGCTTCAAACCCCATTAAAATCATCAATTCACATACATCGTTGACTAGTTTAACAATTTGATTTGCAAAGAATGATAGCGCCTCCATATTAGTGTTCATTGATTCTGTATCTCGATCATATATAAATTTTAATTCTTCGATAACATCCTCACATACTCTCGCGTACTCCACAAAGGTCACTTCCCTCTCTCCGATCAAGACTCCCAATGCTCTTCTTCCAAAATGATCTTTAAATTCCTTGCCACATTGGATTGTTTCATCTTCTAACAAATCTTTTAATGAAGCAATCATATCAAGCCCCCAATACATGGAACACATCATTAATTGTTTCGCCTTTCCTCTATTTACAAGCAAATCGTTTCCCCCTTCTTTATTTACAAAATGATGTATGTAGCTGATCATTACTTAGGTAGGTTTACACTGTATTTACCATATTAATAGTATTAAGTTAAGTTCATGTAAAAGAACCAAAAAACTTGGATAAAAGTTTCTTTACCAGCCAAGTTTTTTGATTCTTTTTATCAACCGGTCATTGTCAATCTATGTTAAATCGATAACCAAAACCGCGTACTGTTTGAATAAATAGCGGTTTTGTTGGGATTTCCTCAAGCTTGCTACGAAGATTTCGAATATGAACCTTAACCGTTTGGACATCCCCCATTGAATCGAGACCCCAAATCTGATTATAAATCTGTTCCGCGCTAAAGACCTGATTCGGTTTTTTTGCCAACATGATAAGCATCCTCATTTCAATTGCGGATAAATTAATCTCCTTTCCTTTTAGAAAGCATTTAAATGCATCCAGATTGATAGATAAGTCACCATATTGAAGGATGCTGGAATCCGTTTGTTTATGCCCATTGTGATAGCGGCGCAAAAAAGCTCGTACACGTGCCTCCATTTCCGCAAAATCAAATGGTTTAGTTATATAGTCATCTCCCCCCAGCTCAAAGCACTTAATTTTATCCATCACATCTTTTCGACTACTAATAAAAATAATAGGTATATCCATCTTTTCACGTATTTGCTGGCACACATCAAATCCATTCATACCGGGCATTTCAATATCAAGTAAAACAATTTGCGGATTTTCAGTTTGTACCAATTCCAACGCTTGTTCTCCATTTTCTGCTGGAAACACAGCATAATTCCTATTTTCTAAATACAATTGAATAAGCCCCCGTATACCCTCATCATCCTCAGCTAGAATGACTTTAGCTTTAACTGTCATACGTTAGCTCCTCCTTTTAAGTAAACAGGTAATCGAATAAAAAATGTGCTGCCTTTATTCAATTTGCTAGTTGCCCAGACATCCCCTTCGTGTGACAGGGTAATTTCCTTCACAATAGCCAATCCCAAGCCCATGCTTCCTACTTTTGTCTCCTTTGATGGTGTAGCTGCTTTATAGAAACGGTTAAAAATATATGGCCTTACATCGTCACTCATGCCGTGACCATTATCCCGTACTGCCATGATGATTGTATTGCTTTTTTTATCTAACTTAGCTGTAATACTAATTTCCCCATCCGCAGGAGTATGTTTAATGGCATTCCAGACTAAATTGGAAAAAACCTGATCCATACGATCCGTGTCTAAGTAACACGCGAAATTTCGTAATTGGCTTTTGTTCGGCTTAGCTAATTCAAAGTGTCTTCCCGTTTGTGTGATTTCAAGCCCAAACTTACTGCAAATTTCCGTAATCCATTGCCCTAGATCAACTTCTTTTCTGTTTAAACTTATTTGCCCTGGCCTAATTTTCGATAGTTCAAATAAATCATTGATGAGGCGATTCAAGAGCTTAATCTTGTCCCGAACCATGCCCAAATAATGCGAATCATTTGTAGGGATTAATCCTTCTTTCACTCCTTGGACATAACCATGGATAACGGTAACTGGTGTTCCTAAATCATGTGCAATATTTGCCAAAAGAAGGCGACGTGACTGCTCCATCTGGCTTAAATCATCATTTACTTTTTCCAGGCGTTCGTTAGCTGTCTGTAATTTATGAGTGCGATCCTGGACCTTTTTTTCTAATAACGCATTTATATGTAAGAGCTCCTGATTAATTCGCTTTAGTTGTATCAGCGTCTTGACCCTTGCCAACAACTCCTGTTTTTCACATGGTTTTACCAAATAATCATTCGCTCCTACTTGAAAAGAGGTCACTTTATCATGCACTTGATTTTTTGCTGTCAACATTAAAATTGGTAGCTCCATTAACGTATAATCTTTTCGAAGCTCCAGGCATACATCAATCCCCGACATTTTTGGCATCATAATATCCACAATCAATAAATCAATTAGACCATTTTGTCGTATACGTTCAATGACCTCTTCCCCGTTCGTTGCCGTAATTACCTCATATCCAGCAAGAATGAGTTGGTTCGATAATACTTGTAGATTAACGGGTTCATCATCAGCTATTAGAATTTTTGTCTCTTTAGAAGAATGGTCGATGGTTGGGACGTTTAGCATACTAACTTCTGAGTTGCTTAATAAAGGCGTAACAGAAGCAGCAGTTTCTGCCAATAATTCAGCTTTATGATAGGAGATCGGCATTGTAAAGCTAAATTTCGAACCAATGCCTACATAGGATGTAACACCGATTTCTCCACCATGAAGCTCTACCAATTGCTTCGTAATGCTCAAACCTATTCCCGTTCCACTTATATCCGCTGTTTTATCCTGATCCACCTGATGAAAATAGTCAAAAATTGCTTCTAATTGATCGGATGGTATCCCCGTCCCATTATCAGAAACGGTAATTTTTAAGTAATCCCCAATCCTTTCAGCTGTGATAATAACTTCCCCGCTGTCCATGTATTTTATTGCATTGCCAATCAAATTATAAAAAATTTGCAGTAAGCGATTTTCATCAGCGTATACATTCGGTGTACTCGCGTTTAGTTGATTTATGAGCTTAATCGATTTCTTTTTTGCCAAAGGCTCACAAATTTTTAATGCAACATTCGTTAATTCAGTTATGTCTACGGATGTTAATTCAATACTTAAATCGTTATTTTTCAACCTAGAAAAATCTAAAATATCGTTAACCAAATTAGTTAACCTTTTACCACTAGCAATAATCATGGAAAGGTGATCATACATATCCTTTGATACTTTCCCAGTTGCCCCGTCTCGTAACGTTTCCGCAATCCCTATAATTCCATGTAACGGTGTTCGCAGTTCATGCGAAGTAGTTGCCAGAAACTCATCCTTCAACTTATCGCTACGCTTAAGATTTTCTAAAGCTAGTTCCTGATTCCTTTGCGATTCAAGCACAGCCTGTTCTTTATCCGCACGTAGCATATTAATCCGATCTGCTAGCGCCAAGGACAAAAGAATGATCTCAAAACAAGCTGACACTTGCCATGCATTTTTGGTAAATGCAGAAAGGGCTATCACCCCAGAATCAGCTAATAACGAAAGAAGAACACCGATGAAGACTACACACCAGCCAACAATAAAAAATCTTGTTTGCCGTACCCCTTTTTTTAAACATAAAATAGCTGAACTGAGAATAAAAGCAATCATGCCAAAATACCCTACTACCATAAGGTTTAGCGCATGTTGATAAGAAAATAAAACAAAAACAGCATTACCTAAATTGAATACAATCAATGCGATAAGCATCTTTCTTGCTTTAGGTAACTGTTTCCTCAAATTCAGAAAACTATTGGCAAATAAAAGTGCGGTTACAGCGGCAATATTCATAAGAAAAACAATCGACCTCGTATTCCACCACGGGGAATCCGGCCAGAGATACTGAAATGCAAAACCGTTCAAAGATAAATTCACTAAAATTATTGAAATAATATAGAATACATAATACAAATAGCTTCTATGACGTAATGAGAGGTAGAGAAATAGATTATAGAATACCATAATACCTGTTACACCATAAAAAATACCTTGGAGTAAGAAATTTTGCTGCTTTTCCATAATCAGTCCTGATTGGTTCCAAATGTAAATTGGCATTTGCATTGAGCCTTCTGTTTCAAACCGAAGATAAAATGTTAGCACTTTCCCTGAATCTATGGAAAAGGGAAATAAAAAATCAGGCTGGTAAATCATTCGGTCATCAAAGGGATATTTAGCACCTAAATGCTGTTCATTCACCAGCATATCTGATTCATTAAACACATAAATATCAATTTTATGTATTGGTGGATAATCAATTTCCATATTCAGATTCGTAATGTTTGTATTGTTTTTCAATTGAAAACGAGTCCAATACGCTGACGTAGTATAACCAAAATTCGGAATTCGTTTTGAGCTATGTATGAACTGCTCACTTAATGGACCCTTCCGAACATCGTCAACCGTCCATTCTTTATTTTTATCTTCTAAAATAGAAAGTTTATCACTTACTAAAGCACCATTTTCATCTGTACGCAGTTGAACAGTCCCCATCGCTTCATCCGCAGAGGCAGGCTTAACTAGGAGAAATTGACTAAACAATAAGATGAAGGAAATGATGATGGTCCAATTCAGCTTGTAATTCAACACATCGGTTCACCTCCATGTTTCAATTATACACGAAAAATTGAGAAAATTATACAATCTAAAATGAAGATGAGGATAGTGAGAGGTCATAAAAAAAGAAAACACCCTACTTTTGATGCAGTGGTACTAGAAAAAACTACCAATAACAGATGTCTTAAGTCATTTGATTGAAGCTGATTTTTTGTAGATTAAGATAAGAAGTAAAGTGGAAATCATACAAGTTACTAGATACGTTGTCTGTTCCATATGAATAGTAAGCGACTCCCATTAAACAATACGTGGAAGCCGCAAACATTAGCAAAGAACTTATAGTAATTATCTCAACCATATACAGACTTTACTTTCATGAAAATACGCTCTGTAACTCAGAAAAGGTCAGCGTGGTCAGGCCCATGGAAATAACTAACAATAGGATGGCTGGCATAGCTTTACCAATCGGATCCCCTACCCTGATATGCGTAACACTACCAACGAGCATCGTAATCCCAAACCATATTCCTGCTATAGCTACTACCCACGGCACCCAAAATCCAATGATCAATCCAACAACTCCAATTAGCTCAACCCAACCGGTTACTATCCGAAACCACTGTGGAAGTTTAAGATTCTTAAATATGTTAACCTGCTGCCTATGACCAACTATTTTCTGCAAGCTGACAATTAAAAATATCGCTGTCAGTATATTTTGTAGCACATATGATGCAATGGTCAAAATAATCCCTCCTTTTACATTTTCATCTCTATATTTATAGTAATGAAAAAGGATGAACCTCGGAAGTGCACAAGTTCATCCTTTTGATATGAAATATTCACTTTTTCAACATGAAAATTTCATTCATGTAGTGTTTAAATTAATATTATTTTTTCGTATTTAGTCTTAATGGTCAACTTCCCCTGTCAGATAATAGATAGCTATTTGCGTACGATGCTCCAATCCCGTCTTTCCTAGAATAGTAGTAACGTAATTGGCAACAGTTCCTTCAGAAATAAAAAGCTGTTTAGAGATTTCCCGATTGGATAACCCTTTAGCAATAAGAGAGATAATGCTCCATTCTCTTTCAGTAAACAAACTTCTGTTGATTTTAACTGGCTTGGCTTCTTCCTTCTTTTCCACAATCAAATTTGATTTGATCCTGTCAAGTACCACGTCTTGAATTACGTTATGGCCTTCATGTACACTTATGATCGCATTACGAACCAGATTCGGGTCGTTATTTTTCAGAAGATAGCCTTTGGCACCATATTTAACGGCATCTAGTATGTACTCATCATCGTCAAACGTAGTTAAAATTAGCGGTTTTGCTTTAGTTTGTTCCGTAATGATTCTGGTCGCTTCCACTCCGTTCACTTTCGGCATGCGAACATCGAGCAGCGCCACATCCACTTCGTTCTGCTTACAGAAGTCAATAGCTTCTTTTCCATCTCGGACTGCAGCCACTACATCAAACTCGGGAAAAGAGGTCAGAATGATTTTCATACCTTCCCGTACAAACGAATTATCATCTGCAATCATGACTTTGACTCTCAATTTCAGTTCACCTACCATCACCTATTCATTTGAGTAGTGCATATACCTCTATTTTCAGCTTAACATATGGACATATCTATCTGAACATAATCTTCTAAATCCTCAATAATACCTGCCTTTTGATAGTATCAAGGAATGAAAACCAGCACTACTAAATGTCAATACCAAAATAAAAAACAGTAATCCCTCAAAATCAAACTATTGAGAGATTACTGTTTATCTTATCTAAACAAGTTGGTGGAGTTGGTCTATTGGACCGTGTCATGTTACTGTATGGGAAAAAGAAAGTTCGGATTTGGCAGGCATCGATTCTATGGCAATACATTATTAAGAAAAACAGGCGGAACTTGTTTCCACCTGTTTTAACATTACGTAAATAAAAATTAAGAACGCTTTTGTTTCTTTCTTGAAGAATCATCCTTTTTTCTTCCGGGTTCCCTTGTCGTCGTTCCTTGCCCTTCAGTTTCTGATGAACCCAAACGATTCGTTAATGGATTAACTTTTCGCTTTGACATGCTATTCACCTCCAATTGTAGTATTCCTTAAAATAAATTAGGTATGTTATTTTATTGCCATTTCAAATAAAAATCCCGATTAAAGGTTTTCCTCCGCTCCTTTACTTCTTTGATGTGTTATGAAAACAAAAAAAGACTTCAATTCATTGGTTGAAGTCTTTTTTACTCGTATTTTTTATACCGGTGGTCGGGTCGAAATAGGTCAAAAAGTATTGAAGTTATAAGGTTTTTCTGCACATAAAAGTTGCCATACACTGCATCTAACGTTTGAAAAACTCACTATCAAAGCTTAAATCGAAAAAATCAGATTACTACACATATAATTAAAAAACGGCAGGAGTGAGTTCGGTTTTATACCGCGCTCACCCCAGCCAATTAATTGCTTCACAAAATCAATTTACTGCTTTTTCTTTAATTGACACTTCCCTGTTCCACTGTTTCATCAACATTCTGCTTTCCAAATCTATCAAGCAATGCACGGACTTCATCTGTTGTCTCTGTGCTCATCAATTGATTTCTTAATTCGCTCGCCCCTCGAAAACCACGGACATATATTTTAAAGAAGCGACGGAGAGGCTTCATCGGACGGGCTTCTAGTTTTGCATATTTATCATGGAGATCTAGCTGCAATCTTAAAAGATCAAGCAATTCCTCACTAGTATGCTCTTTCGGCTCTTTTTCAAAGGCAAATGGATTTGTAAAAATACCGCGCCCAATCATAATCCCATCAACCCCGTATTCTTCAACGAGCTTCAATCCAGTTTGACGGTCAGGAATATCCCCATTGATCGTTAAAAGTGTATTTGGTGCCACTTCGTCACGAAGTTTCTTAATCTCTGGGATTAACTCCCAATGCGCATCTACTTTACTCATTTCCTTTTTTGTACGTAAATGAATGGAAAGATTAACGATGTCTTGTTTCAATATGTGTGTTATCCAGTCACGCCATTCGTCAACATAAGTGTAACCAAGCCTCGTCTTCACACTTACGGGCAAGCCTCCTGCTTTAGCCGCTTGAATTAATTCTGCTGCAACTTCTGGGCGACGGATAAGGCCACATCCCTTACCATTCCCTGCAACATTAGCTACAGGGCAGCCCATATTAATATCTAGACCTTTAAACCCTAGTTCCGCTATACCAATACTCATTTGTCGGAAGTATTCAGGCTTATCGCCCCATATATGGGCTACCATTGGTTGTTCATCCTCTGTAAACGTTAAACGTCCACGCACGCTCTGCTTCCCTTCTGGGTGACAATAGCTTTCCGAGTTTGTAAACTCTGTAAAAAAAACATCAGGTCTAGCTGCTTCACTCACTACATGACGAAAAACAACATCCGTCACATCTTCCATTGGTGCCAATATAAAAAACGGCCGTGGTAAATCACGCCAAAAATTATCTTTCATATATTATACAAGTCCTCTCATTACGGAATACCAGGTAAAAATTAAAAGAAGCAGAAAATGTCTCTGCTCCTTATACATTTATACCATGTTTCAGTACTTTTTATCAAACTGATTGGAATGTTTATTCTTACTGTGAAATATTTATTTTAGTTAGACAATATATACAATCAAAATAAATACTTTTAAGAAAAAATTACTAGATTCTTTGTCTTACTATTAATACTGGGAATATTGCTTACGCTATTAAAAATAAAACAATGCGGCCAATTTCCCCATTTAAGGAGGAGTCATTTTTATAGTCTATGAATTTGAGGAAGAGGATATTAAAAGCTTCTACATACACCCGCTATACCAAAAAAAGACAATTCACCTCAAAGTTGAATTGCCTTCCATTAGATCCGATAAGCTCATTAAACATGTAACTATTACTTAGATAATTAATTTACGAATCCTTATCCTCTTTTGCTTTTTCAAATAAAGCCTCTGGGATCATTTCAAAGCCTTCAATAATCGTATTTTCTTCCACTTCTATCATTAATTGCCGCTTCCCGTTAAAATGAACTTGACGTACAAATCGTAAGTCTTGTGGACTAATAGAAATGTTAGCTATTTTTGTCTCTATTTTAATAGACTTTGACGTATATTTTGGTACGATATTACTCGCTTTTAACTCATAGGATTCATCATCAATTACTGTCTTAAATGCGGATTCTACCTTTTCTGTATCGACATTTTTTACTCCACTGCTTTTTAAAACTTTTTCTACATCCTTGTAGTCTAGTTTTGGTACGTCTTCCTCTTCATTCTCTTCCACAACACGATGAATCTCTTCGTATACGTTGGAAAGTGTGGACGTATTAATTTGGTCACCAGCTACGTTTCTCATAATTTCCTCAAAAACAATTTTATCTTCTTGAGCAGTCATTGTTTCCTCTGCATTTAATACTTCCTCTATAAAATGATAATTCAATTCATACGCTTTCCCTGCTGAATAAAGGATTCGGTTGACATCCGCTGCATTATCCGTGAAGCAAGGGAATAGAAACCCTGATATTGGTTTTTTCAAATTGATAATTGGATCTACGACAAAATTATACTTAAATTCCTTTTCCACATAGTCAAACAGTAATTCTTTTTTCGGATCTTGTGTTTTATTCATACTGCATAAAATAAAGGGATGGGAATAAACTGTATCTCGTTCACTTTCTTCCGACTCTTCATTACGGCGTTTCACCGGTTTATTATATTCTCCTCGGATAAAGGTTACGACAATATCCATTTCATATTGCTTATCTTTCAGCATTTTTTCTACGAGGCGAAGCATATTGCCTTTCCATTCTTCAGTTTCGTTACTTAGTAGCCCTTGGTGAAGAATTAGCTGACTGTTATCTTCTACATCACGTTGAAACTTTAACTCAAATAGTTTTTCATCCAACTGTCCAGATAGCACTTTTTTAAAGTTGTCCATAAATAACTCCTGCTGTTCCTGTTCTAGCATTTCAAACGGTACACTTTGATGATGATAAATTTCACTCGATTCTTTCATAATATACACAGTAAAGATTTCTTGAATTTTTAATAAATCATTATTTAATTTAAATTGTTTACGAATATTTGCTATGTCTTTCTTGTTCAATCTCGTTCCACTCCTAAGTTGGTTATCAAGTATGTATTCTTCATACATTCTTTCATTTTATCATAGAATACAATTGTAGTTCCGGAAGAAAATATATAGGACATTGCAAATACGTTCGTTAGAGTTGATGAACTCTAAAACAGCCGATACCCTTAACATTTATAAGGATTTCGGCTGTTTACTTCATCAGGAAAATGCTTTCCTATCATTTTAAAAGGAATTCATAACGCGAAATGGTATACCCATTCCATGATTCATGTTAAGACCTTGTATTTCTTGCATTTGATTTACCCTTTGCTCTTCTTTGTTCATCTGGTCTTTTGGCGTCACCATTCCTTTTTTCCTTTGGAGCATATCCGTCTTTAACCATGTTAGTCCCTCCGTTACCGCTAATTTAAACGTTATGACATTTTAGTATGTTGCTATATAATCGTAATTAAGGAAAATAGGTAAATATAATACAAATTTATTCCCCGTTTCATATAGCAACTATTTATCATAAACAATCATTATTTAAAGTAACCACAATGCGTTGGATTATTCATTAGGAATTATCCTGTTGTTATGTAATCGTCTATCCATAAGCTTATAAAAGTCATCTATTGGCATATTTAATCCATATTGCAAAGTAAATGACAAAAATAGAAAACCCGGATTTGGTCTGATGATACATTCCCATCGCAAAATCATTTACTGCATACCTTCTTTATTTTACGTATCAATTATATAGAAATTTACGCCACAGTTTATAGATATGAAAAAGACAGGATTTTATAATTATCCTGTCTCTTTTGTTTCGATAATATTTAAATATTTGTGTGCATAGGGTTGATACCGGTGGCCGGGGTCGAGATGGTAGTCAAAGTGCTGATTTATAAGGTTTTGTAATTGTTTTGCGTATAATTTGCGTAAAAATTGCCCGGTTAATAAAAACCCTTTTACTTTTGATTTTGTTCACCGTGGTGATTAAAGAAGCAAAAAGAAGAACATGCTCACTGTATTTAGTCTGAGTTTGTCCCTCTTACATATATATCAAATTAATACCCATTATCTAAATATTGAGTGGCAGTCGTAATTAAAGAAACGCAACGTTTATAAAAGTAATCGTAATGTCTTTCATCCTCAATATCAACCTTTGTAGTTTCATGATGACGAATCCTAAAATCATTTCCAATTGCTGTAAGCTCACGAAATTCCTTGTCGAACATTTCTTTAAAGGGTTCCTTGTTACCACTCATATCATCAATAAGTCTATTTACTGATTTTTTCTTGTCTAATGTTGCAGAATAATATGTTTTTAGTCTTTCAAATGCATCCCAAAGTTTTTCAACTGCAATTTTTAAATTATCTTTTTCATAATATCTATTAGCTTCCTGAAGTAACTCTAACAGTCCTGCTTCGCCAATAGATGCCAATGAATTATTTCT
This sequence comes from Virgibacillus ndiopensis, assembly GCF_900187325.1. GTDB lineage: Bacteria > Bacillota > Bacilli > Bacillales > Amphibacillaceae > Virgibacillus_E > Virgibacillus_E ndiopensis. The sequence goes on from NZ_FZMZ01000004.1 coordinate 739,827, forward strand.
TATTTGACTATCTACAATCCCTTTAATTTTTCCATTAATTAACTTCAAAGAAATATCATTTAAGTTAAAGATGGCATTAATTTCTGCTGTAAAGTCATTATCACAGTATGTATCAAAAAACTCTATTGCATCTAACACACAATAAGGTGAAGTGAACAAAATAAAATCTTTAAGGCTATTTGTTTCAACATATTGATTTTCTTTATTAAAGCACTTAGGAGTGTAAAACCTCCTTATATCTTGAAGAACTTCTTCACTTACTAAAACATAATACTGCCAACCAGTTTCGCTTACTTTTCCATCTTTGTAATCATATCTTTCAAATATTTTATAAATCTGATTTCTTGCTTCTCGTTTAATTTTGAGCACTTTTTGTTTCTGTTTTATTGCTTTTCTATTCCTTTGAGAAAAAGGTATAAATATCTCATTTTCAGATTGATATATTTTCCAACTATATACATCACGGTTAGATATTTTTTCTGAAGGATAGATTTCGTACCCATCATGTTGCAACAATTTGTTTATCTCAGTAAGAAACTCCTTCCAATATCCTTTTTCAAACCTGACGGCTGGATGAAATATTTCACAAATAAATCTCAAGTATTTTTCATCTTCTCCATTTTTCAATTGAAATCTTTCATCCTCAAACACCCAACAGTAAGGATAATCATCGTTGTTTACCGTGTGCTGCCATATTTCCCCTTCAGCATCCGAAAACCTGGAATCTGAACTCGGCATACTTTTCAAATCATATAATCTGCTGAGAAAATCAATCTCGTCCATTTGTCCGAAATAATGATAAGTAACCCTTTTCGTTTCAAATACTTCATCTATGTCAATTCCGTATTGAAACAAATCAAGAATATCCCGCTTTGTTATCTCACTAATTCGATTCACGGTTTTAAATCAATCTCCTTTCACGATTCAAATAAAGAAACTTCTGGCTTTATACTATTTCAAACAACAAGTTTTGCTTTCGTTATAAAGCCATTTATTAAATTTCGTTATTTACTTTATCAATGCAAAGGTCAATTAAGGAGATCATACGATAAAAAAGGTAATCTACCTGTTTCATAGAATTAATTTTTATCTTACTGGTTTCAAAATGCCGGATTTGGAATTCATTACCGATGTCAGTTAGTGCTTTGAATTCACTTTCCAAAATAACATCAAATTTAGGTGTACCTTCCGCAATGTTACTAATCAATTTTTGTGCAGAGACCTTCTTTTTCTTTGGGTTATCATCATAGAATGTTTTAATTCTTTCGAATGCGTCCCATATCTTTTCGAGAGCAATCTGACGTTCGAATTCTTTTGGTTTACGGATATTATCAATTGCAGAGTTCAATAACTCATTTAGAATATCATCTTTTGTTCTAATATTCAGGTTCTGAAGTAAAGAATCCAATTGAGTAGGTAATTGTCTTTTTATCATACCGTCTTTATCCAAATAGAAAGCCAAACCGTTCCTTCCAAGAATTTGATTAACTTCCTCACGGAAGTTTTCTTTTTCATTTTGAGTCTCTGGAAAGAAAATGTGAAAGTGCTTAAACCAATCGTGATAGTCCCCTTCGTTAATATCTGCAATTCTTGAGTAACAGAATTCAATTAAATCAAGTAAAGAATATTTATCAACTTCATCTTCATCATATTCTCTCCATTTAATTTCTATAGGTGTTTTTAAATCAGGAATTTGAGCTTTAATTGTAGCATTGAGTAGCTGAACGTTAGTGCCACAAACCATATCATTATCTGGGCAAATATCAGGAAAATCATACGAAAAGTTCTTTTGATATTTTTTATATAAGCTCACTATACCGTTAAATACTGAAACAGTTACTTTCTCAGCTTTAAGTTCTTTCTTCCCTAATTCTCTTTCACTAAAGTATTCATGCACTATATATTATCCTCTTTTCAATTATGTACTAATTCCAAATTCTTACTTACTTTTATATTAAACCATCTCATAAATATTCTCTGACAGTGTTTTAATTCTATCTAACAGTTTTGATACAAGATCTTTTTTACAGATTACCCTTTGCCCCACTTTATAGGTTGTATCTTTAGAGTTATGTAGATATTTTCATCAACAATGCCATTATTACGCTCCAATATAATTCTCGATCTAAATAGCCCTTTTCATCTGAAATCATTTCTATGGGAATTTCCATGTGCAGCCTCCTTTCTTATACCGTTTAAACAGAATCAGCTTTTTTTAATGAGGTCATTTATAATACCTAGTATCTGTTCATTATTTGTTTGCCTAGTATAGGTAACGCTAATTCCCTTTTCACGCAACATATCACCAACGTTTTCCAATCCTATTTGATCGTCATATCCGTTGATTCCTGCCTCTTTAACCGTGTCAAAGAGTTTAATAGCAGCTTCTATCTTATGATCCTCTGTACCTCTTAGATCTTGCTTTTTCTTTACTCCCTTGCTCTCAACCACCAGGTTAATTGTAGGTTTTCCTTCACGGTCCTTAACAACATACATGAAGTCTGGACTATAAGTACTCCCATCAATGAAAGGTATCTGCATAGTTCGTTTGGGTATTTTCCCATATACCTCAACACTACTAATATTCTCGTTTATGTTATTTTCCTCAATTTCAGAATCAAATAAAATGGTGTCATATAAGTAATTTTCCAATGGTGTCCCTTTTCTTTCATTCACACCTAAATAAGCGGAAGTCTTTACGAAATCTCTTGGATTACCATCTTCTTCAGTTAATTCAGTAGGATGTACTGTTGTGTTAGGTAATTTCTTATAGGAATAAATTTTTAGCAATTCATCATAAATTCGCTGTTTAAAATAAATGGAGAAACTTCTTACCGTATCATTTGTAAAGAAGGCATTTTCTATTTTTTTCAATTTAGATGCCCTTACAATCCCTGCATGAATTAAAGGAATAGAAATATTTGTGTTCTCAGCTACATCTTTTAAAAATGTTCCATAGTTTAAAGTACCAACATCTGAGCTATCAATAGAATCTAGGTTCACATTAAAAATTAGTTCTCCTTGCACCATTTCTGATGTTTCTCTTTTGGTTCTTCTAACTGTTGTAGTTATCAAGTCCTCTGTAATTACGTCGGAGACAGCATCAATAAGTACATCATCGGCAATTGTATCAAAGTGTAAATAGTATTTTTCATTTATACGTTCCCATAGATCCTTTAATTTAAAGTAGTTTTCTTTACGAATAGCTACCTTTTTATTTTTATCAACATTTCGGTCACGGACTCTATTTTTATCGAGTTTATTAAATATTTCGGGGTATTCATTGATGAATTCTTGTAGCTTCTCATTTTTTATCTCTCTATCAAACGAGATAAAGCCTTTACCCATAAGGTCTATTAGAACTTCTTCCTTACTTAATCCTTTGTTCGTAGCGATTTTTTCAATTTGCTCGGATGTAAGAACCTTTTGCTCAAAAGATGTTTCACCATAAATTTCTTCTTCTAGGTTCTTCACAAAGTCTCTTTCAGTAAAGTCTACGATATAATTAAGCGTAAAGGTCTCATTTTCGATTCTATTTCCAGTTTCATCTACTGGCAAACGTAACCCACGCCCTATTTCTTGCAGTTTACTGTTATCACTTCCACTAGAACGCAACTTTGCAATTGTAAAGATATTAGGGTTGTCCCATCCTTCTTTTAACGTCCATTTCGAGAAAATAAATCGTGTTGTATTTGCTTTACCGTTCTTATCTACTAAGCTCAGAAGCCTTTCCTTATCAAAAAGAATTGTGTTCACTTCTTTTTCAATTTCCTCTTCAGTCGATACGTTGTCTTGTGAGAAATATCCTGCATGGGTTTCTTTAATATTCTCAAGTGATCTTTCGAGATACTCCCGATATCCTAATTCGAACATATCACATTTATTAATTTCTTCCTCTAATTTCTTCTTTAATTCTTCTTCAAATATATTCTTTAGATATGGTTCCTTTATGTCATTATCTCGGTAGGAATGAATGTCATCAATAAAGAATAAAGCTAGAGTTTTGATTTTGAACTTTCTCTTAAAGTTTTCTCGTTCCGTTTCAAAATGCCTTTTTAAAGCTAAACGTATGGATTCTCTAACATAAGAAGTTGCAAACACATCCGCAAAAAATACATCTCCTGTGAACTTTTCTTCCCCATTACTCAAATTGAGCTTAGTTGCCAAGATACCATCTATCGTAATACCCGAAAGTTTTGGGGATAAAAGACTCAATGAATCATGTGGTTTCAAATCTTTTGTTGTTTTTACTGCTTGGTTTTGTTCATTTAGAGCTGTTTTTTGAAACCGAACAAATTCGCCCTTTTTCATTGTTATGATTTTAAATACTTCTTCTTCATTATCAGGACTTTCAACATGTTCTTTTGCCACACCTTTAATAAGGTTTTGCTCGAATGCCTTATGAATATTTAAGTCGTATATTAAGTTTTGGTAATCCTTTACTTCAACTCTATTTCTACCCCTTCCAATGAATTTGCTTGGAAAAGTGGCACCGAAGCGTATAATCATTTGAGGCTTTACTTGTTCTTCAATAAATTTGAACGTAGCATTTTCACGGTCGAAGCGGTGTGGTTCATCTATTAATAGAATGGGTCTAGTGGCAGAAATCGCATCAATTGGCCTATAATAGCCTTCTATATGGGAATCATAGTCATCACGTACCAAAACTCCATTTTTACTTTCCTTCAAATGCTGCATATTAACTAATAGCACTTCTATCGTATTCCTTTGAAGATTTGACGATGTTACGAAATCACGAATGCTATTGGGTACATATTTCTTTGAACCTTTTTTTCTTTTAATGCTCTCAACAGTTCTTAGCTTTATTTCAGTATTGTAACCACACACGTTTTTGAAGTGATTGATATTGCTTTGTATTTTCATAAAGTTTGTAGTTCCAGCCTTGATAGCCAATGAAGGGACCGCCACAATGAACTTTTTAAAGCCATACAACTTATTTAATTCATAAATAGCCTTTGTATAGACATAAGTTTTACCTGTACCTGTTTCCATTTTTATATCAACATTCAAATAATCTTCTTCAAATTGATTGACTCCCTGAATATTAGATGATATTTCTTCTTGCAGTCTCTTTATATTTTGATATAAATAAGGACTTTTTATATCTATAATAGGATTTTCAATATTTTTCATTGGTTTTTGTATACCGACGTTTGAGAAAATTGAACAAAGCCTCTCAATCGGAATAGTTTGATGTGCTAAATTTCTTTTTAGGATCAAATCCAATTTTATTCACCTCAATATCGCTTAATTAAAGATACTTCGATATTCTTCTCTTCATTTTTCAACTGTTTTAAATTGGTTTCTAGTTGTGTCAATATGTTGAAATCTGTAAAGTTATAACCATAAATGACGATACTGGTTGGATTGAAGTTTTTATCTTCGACTATTTTGGATAAAAGGGAATCAATATGCAGTTGTGTTAATCCTTTGTCTAACAAATAGAGATTATCGTCCACAAAGTAACCAATATACCCACCTAGATTGATTTCCTCGACTGAGGCGGTTAGACCATGGCCGTCTTGATTTATCCAAGTCGTCAGGATAGTTTCTTTATCGAATTCGACCTCTAATTCGGATGCTAATAGGTTGGGATCAAATTCTTTAATTTGCTCAATAATATTTTCATTGAGTTCTTTAGCAAAGAAGTGCCTAAATCCATAATCAATATCTGCTTTTGTATTTCCTTTTATCTTTTCTGCTGCACTAATTATTCGTTGTCTTCCTATTTCATCTATCGTTTTAAAACCAGCCTTTTCAGCATTTGAATTTTTTTTCACTTTTTCATCTAACTGAACTAAGATATACTTACAATTATAATTTTCTTCACCGTTTGCATTCAATTGCATAACTGCGTCGGCTGTGGTTGCTGATCCTGAAAAAAAATCTAAAATAATATCATCTTTTTTAGTTACAATGCTACACAAGTTTTTTATCAACTTAGTAGGCTTAGGATGGTCAAAAATCTTGGTGCCAATAAGTTCTTCCAACTCTTCAGTGCCCTCTTCATTCATTCCATGTTTATCCCACCAAGATTCAGCCCTTTTACGCTGGTTGGGTCTATTCTTTAGAAACACCTTTTGTACTGGGCTAGCGTTCCCACTCTTTCCAAATATAATTCTTCCATCATCAATTCTCTTTTTAACTTCACTTTCATTAAAAACCCAGTATCTTCCTTCAGGCGGATAATAAATTTTTGATGTATTGGGATTTTTAATAGGAAAATAAGGGCCTACATGGTTTGCTGAGAGATCCATAGTATCCCAAGGGCCACGTGGATCTTGATCAGGGTTTTTATATTTAGCCTCAATTTCATCCTTCGACAAAGGAAATCCTAAAATTGATTCTTCTGATACACTTTTTCCATAAGCCAATATGTAGTCATGTACTGGTGGAATATACCCCATATTATTACCATTTGTCTTCTTCTTCCAAATAATAGTTCCCAATCTATTAACTTCCCCAAAAATGTCATCACACAGAAGTTGAAGCTGAGACTTTTCATTATCATCAACAGAAATAAAAATAACACCTTCATCTTTTAATAGCTCTCTGCTTAAATACAATCGTGGATACATAAAGGTAAGCCACGCACTATGCGAGGATGAGTTTGAAGACGTCATGTTTAAAATTCGTTCAGCCTCTTGTTCTTCAATGTCTAATACACTTTGAAGGTCCTCTTTCGTAAATTTAAAATTATCATTATATGCAAAATCACCACCACCAGTGTTATAGGGGGGATCAATGTAGATCATTTTAACTTTATCGGAATACGAATTTCTTAAATGTTTTAGAACATCCAAGTTATCGCCGGTAAGATATATATTTTCTGACTTGTTATTTTCAGTCTTAGAATTATGTTCTACATCGGGCACCAAAACAGTCTCTGTATCCACAGAATCAGCAATATATTTAGCATAATTTTTTCCAAGAAAGTTCATTTCATAACTTTCAGAAGAGAAATCTATATCTTGGTTAATCTCCTTCTTAAACTTCTCAATATCAAAAGTTCCCCCTAAGAAGCAATTAGGGAAGTTCTTCTTTAAAATTTCAATTTTATTATTATTTAGCTTTTGCTTTCCATTACTATCAAGTGTTTCTTTAATCATAATTGTACCTCCGCTTTGGTGGTTGATTTAGTTTGTATCTCTTTGTCAATTTCCTTTTTAATAGAATAGATTGTATTTCTTGATAAACCCGTTTTACGATGAATATCCATCACACTTACATTATCATCTAAGCATCTTACCACCTCATCATAAATAACTTTATCCTTACCAATTGCCCATTTGTGATACCTTTTTTGTCCTCCCCTAAACTTACCTTGTTTTTTTGCAATTTCGATTCCTTCTCTCTGAGCAGTCCTGATACGAGATCTTTCCTCTTCTACCATCCATGATAGCAGAGTAAGGACAAGGTCAGAAACTAACTGTCCGACGCCTTCTAGTTCTTTATATTTTCGTGTATCCAAAATTGGCATATTTAATACAACTATATCAATTTCCTCTTCAACAAGTACTTTCCATTCATCCTTTATTTCCTGTTTATTTCTACCGAACCTACTTAAATCGTGTACAACTAACACATCTCCAAACCGCATTTTTGAACGCATCTCTCTATATACTGGTCGTTCAAAATTCTTACCAGATTGCATCTCTTTGTAAATTCGATCACAACCATATTCTTTTAACTCTTGTAACTGCCTTGACAAATTTTGGCTTTTTGAGCTGATTCTTGCGTACCCAAAAATCAAATTTCTCACCTCTATGTAATGAACAAGTCTGTTTGAACACTTTTACTTTCCTATTCTACTACACTTCTACTTGTTTGGACAGAGTGTACTCTAATTGAACAAAATATAATATAATAAAAAAGAAAAAAAGGCTATCGCAGATTAAATTCTGCAATAGCCCGTTCCATTTATCCATTATTTTGTTCATACTTCTTAATTTTTTCAGTCAAATATAGTTCAATCTGACTTTGCTTCCATCCTAGCCCCTTTTTTAATACCATAATTCGTCTATTTACCGGTACAACTCTTTTTCCTTTTTCAACTCTAAAAATAAAGGAAGCACTACACCCAATCTGTATAGCAAGATCATCAAGGGTCATCCCCTTTGCCTCTCGATAGGCTTTAATTCCTCTACCAAAATCATCAACAATTATTTCTATTCTTCCAATTAGTTGTTGCTCCATTTTCATGCCTACATCCCTATTCATTCTGCTTCTGTATTTCGCAAGTGAAAAGTGAACCATATCGCAATTTAATTTAGAGCCACTTGATCATTATTATTTCTTATCCATTCTTCTGTTTCTTTCATTCGATAAGATGTACCACTCATGTTTAAAACATGGGATTTATGTGTTAACCGATCCGTTAAGGCTGCGGTTAGTACGGGATCATGAAAAATCTCTTGCCACTTTAAAAAGGATAAATTACTAGTAATAATCGTGGATTTTCTGTCAGCACGTAGCGATAAATGTGAAAATAATAATTCAGCTCCTTCTTTATCAAAAGAAATGTAGCCAAGTTCATCTAAAATGACAAGATCATACTTTTCAAACTTTAACTCGAATGACCGTAACGTGCGTTCTGAGCGATGCTCCTTTAATTGATTAATAAAAGAGGGAACTGTTGCGAAAAACACACGATATCCGGCTAAACATGCTTCCATCCCTAATCCAATAGCTAGATGGGATTTTCCCGTTCCGGGAGGGCCTGTTAAAATCACATTTTGACCCTCCTGAATAAAGGATAATGTCTTTAATTGTGGTAACTTCTGTCTTGCCTGTTCTGGTAATGCTTCTTCTATTAATTCTTCTAATAACTTCTTCTGTGGAAAATTCGCAGCTCGAATTCGGTTTTGTTTTGCACGAACCATGCGATCTTCTTTTTCCTGTGTTAAGACTTGTAGTAATACATCATAAGCTTGTTTCGGTTGCTTGAATGCACTTTGGTCCTGAACCATTTTGCGAATCGTTGGTAATCTTAATTCTTTACATAGTTGAATAAGTTGCGTTTGTGGATCCATATTACATTACTCCTTTTTCTGTCATATAAAATAGTTTTTGATAGGCATGTAAATTAGATTCAGCTTGCTTCGTTATATCATCTTGCGCATCCACCATAGGTTCCTCCTCCGTAAGTTCACAGATGAATTGGATTCGATCTAGTGAAACATAATCGGATCGCACTTTTTTCAATTGATGGATAGCCTTTAATACGTCCTGAAGGTTATTATTTTCCTTTATATAATGGAGTAATGCTATGAATTCTTTCTCTTTTCCGATATAATATAGGTGATAGATATTTTTTATATGAGTTGGTGCCTGTTTCAAACATTGACTTTGGATCATGGCACCTTTTTTCTTTTCAAATGTTCGTAAATAGTGATAGATATCCATTTCCCATTGGTGAAGACCCCAATTCCGGGAATGTGTTGCTACGTATTCTCCATCAATAAATAACCGAATATGCTCTGCTCCTACTTTAGCTCGTATATATTTTCCTACATGTCCCTCTGGGACAGAATAATGATTCTGTTTGAGGACCACGGTACTATATTTATCTACGCGGCATTCTATTAGTTCTGCCATATCAAATGGTTGAATGGGTGTTGCTCCGATTACTTCTTTTTCCTTCTTCATTAAGTCCACATGTTTTAACTTATGTTCATGATGCAATCGTTGATTAAGGCTTTCTAAAACGGTTATTAAGTACTGATTGGCTTCTTTGATATGTTGAAACTTATATACGGAGGAAAAAGCTTTTCGTCGAACGAACTCTACACTCCTTTCTACATGTCCTTTTTCATTTCCTTTTCTTATTTCACATAGCCGGATACGAAATTGATAATAGTCCGCTAGTTGTTTTATTGGTTCGGTGATGGTCTTTTCATTACCTACAAATGATTTGACGACTGTTCGCATATTATCATATGTAAAAACCTCTGGAATAAAGCCCAAGTGGTCTACTAATTTGGTATGAACATCCAAAACACATATTTGTGTTTCTGACTCATATAACCTGGCGAACCGATAATTACTATAAGGCAAGGTGAAAACAGCTAAGGAAAAACTTTTTATTCTCCCTTGTATTTCTAATTTCACTTCCCCCCAATCAAATTCAATCTCTGCACCTGGTTCACAATACTTACGAATAAACACTTCCTTCTTCTTCATTATTTCTTTATTCACATAGTTCCTTACTGTGGTATAGCTAATGTTGTACCCTTTATCTAATAAAGCATCATGCATATCAATGATTTTCATTTGTTGCTTTGCCATGTAATGTTGTTGTTTCCATTGATTCTCCGCAATATATTGTTGTAATAATTTCTGGATTTCTTTAGTTAATACTCTCTTTGGGCTAATCCTTGGTTTATAGCTAGGTGCACTTATAATATTTTCAGGTATGGGCAATTTCCGTAGGTCTTGTTGCTTACTCTCCTCAAATGCTTTGATATATTTTCTCACCGTATTTCTAGAAGCCTTTAATTCTTTCGCAATACTTCGTTGGCTCTCGCCACCTAAATATCTTTTTAATATTTCCTGTTTCTTGTTCAAGGTGATCACTCCTAAAATTCCCCCTAATATTTTCATAGAATATTAGGATTATTTTCTATTAGAGTGGCTCTATTTTCAATTAATAATGTGGCTCACTTTTAAGTTACCATATACATGCTTCCTCCTAAATATCGATATTCCCGATCCCTATTTTATCAAGTCTCTATTTATAATAGACGAAAGTCTGAAAGGTATAATTAGTAACTACGTAATAGTATTGAATATTTATCTTTCTATTGTCTATCATATATTAACTTTACATTTAGAAAGGGGTTGTGTTTATGGATAAAGATACAATCTTTACATTGGCACCAGAAAAGAGAGTGCAAGAAGTCAACAAACTATTACGAAAGTATGATTTAAAGGAAATAAGTAGATTAATTGGGATACCTTCAAGTACCTTGAGCAAACTCATGCGAGAAGGGGACTACCTGTATCATCAAGCAGACAAGCAATACTATCCATTTGTTCGTTCCGAGGAAGAAAGAGTAGTAACATCAAATAGAAAAGTTGATGATGAAACAACCTTCATTAGAGAAAATATGATTACTTTAAGAAAGGTTGTGCAATATTTTAAGGAATCAGGAAATTTGCTACTTGATAAACGCATCTACAGTAAGAACACTAAGTTTGTCAATAAAAGCATCAGGATGAACAATGACATTTACGAGGAATTTAGCTCATTTTGTGAAGATCATTTCCCTCACCTAAACACACAGGATGTTATTGCTCAAGCATTAATTGATGCAATGAACAGATATAAGCCAGAAAGTGGACAGGAGTAGTATAAAGCTCCTGTTTTTTATTGGAATAACAACCAATAGGTGTCTATAGTGTTAGGAACAACACTTTTTAGACACCTATAAATGCTATTCATCATATAAATCTTAGATTTTAAACGGATTTTTCAAAATACTTGGAAATGCGATGTGATTTTTGGTAGAGAGATTCTTGGGTATGAGGATTGGATTTATCCCTAAAATAGCAAGGTCATGAAGATATTTTCGATAAGTGGGGAGAGACATGTGTTTTTTTGGGGTATCTATACTTCCCTTCGAGATCATAACAAGGAATTCTCGAAGGCTTTCCTTTTTTCTTTTTGAGAATGAACTATTTTTAATTATTTTTTCTGCTTCGGTAATCTTGTAATAGTCTCCGGTATGGACAATGGGAATTACGTGTTTTTGCATATATTCTTTCCAAAGCAGGTATGAAAAGTAGGTTTTCAACTTCTTGGGCATCCCTTTTCCTCCTTTATCTTGCCTTTTCATACTGTTTAAATGGCTGTTTTTTAATCTCAACTCATATCTAATTATACTATCATCGTACAGTTGAATTTGTTCCCCTTTTGCTGTTCGTTCGTCCTCTTTACTATAGACTATCAATTCTGTACTCTTACATTTGTGATATTGGGATGTTTCATACTTTAGGGGATTTCCATTTTCACCCTTACCCCATTTAATTTTCTCTTTGTATGCAAACCTCATTGTGTATTTATTCAGTAAGTGGAATAACAGTTCCTGATCTCTTTTATCCGGTACATATACGTCCAGTCTATAATCAATTCTTGTGAGGGTATGAAAATCAAAGTAATCAGAATGTCCAAAATGTCGGGTTAGAAATTTACGAATATCTAACTCTACCAAATCATAGTCCTCCTCTGTTATTGTTCCTCTATTTAACAACTTTACAACATCAACTTTAAATTGTAAGTTCCAATCACCATCAACTCGCTCCCAAGTTCGTACTATAGCATAATGGGGGAAAATCTCCTTTATTTTTCTATTAAGCTCTTTAACAGCTGCACGGATGTGACGGTATTTGTTTATTTTTACACCGTACTTTGAAAATGTATGTTGACAATCTTCATCGCTTATAATTAGCAACAATTCGAATGTGTGAATCATGAAACCATCTCCTTTTTGTTAATAGGAATAAGTAATCCCTTTAGTATCAAGCGTTTAAAGGGGTTAACTTTTCCCATCCCAAACTAATTTATATGACTTACCAACACATTGAACCTTGTCAATGTGGAAGAAGTATTGCATGCTACTATAGTTGTAATGAAAATATTCATCACAGCATGAAAAAAGTGGGTCAATATCTTTACAATGTGTTCATAATTATAATGTTCCTGCACTCTGTTATATCCTACCAATATACAAATTTGAAATTATAGAAAAAAACCGTAAAAGCTCTTTTGCTCTACGGTTTGGTTCATTAGCTATCCAATTGTTTTAACATGCACGTTTTCTTCTTCCCCTCCATTTCTAACTATAAATTTGTAAAATCAACAAATCTTTAAGAATAGAAAGTGACGATTTGCCAATAGAATACTCGTGATTAACATCTGAACCCATTTTTATAAAATCCTTATCTTCACTTTATTTTTGTTGATTTATATCCCATTGACTATTGTCAAAAAATACCAATTACATCCTGAGTTTCCTCCTTTCTCATATATTTTTTTTCAAATAAATACTTTATTATAAAATCTGCATCCGATTAAATAATAAACAACCTAAAGGAGCTTAATAATATGACAATTAATAAATTAAATATAAATAAGGAGTTTTACAATCACTTGAACATAAAGAATAATTATTCTTTGGAAACCAGAAATTGCATTGAAAGTACAGTTGAAAATTTAATAAGGGGTAATACAAGTACCAATCACCCTGGAATGCTCTTAGGTGAAATTCAGAGTGGAAAAACAAGAACATTCATAGGATCTATTGCTCTAGCATTTGATAATAATTATGATATAGCAATCGTATTAACAAAAGGTACAAAAGCATTGGCAAAACAAACATATTCCCGACTAATAAATGAATTTAGTGATTTTTATGATGAAGATTCTCTACAAATATTCGATATTATGTCTTTACCAGATAATTTAACTAACTTTGAATTAGATCAAAAGATAATTTTTGTAGTAAAGAAGGAAAAGAATAATCTTATCAGATTAGAAAATGCAATATTTCAAAAATATCCATCGCTAGCATCGAAAAAAGTTTTAATTGTAGATGACGAAGCTGATTTTGCCTCTATAGGGTTTGATAAGTCAAAAAAAGAGGTCGTTGATCTGCGAGTAATTGCAAAGAAAATAGATGATATTCGACAAAAACTTAAAAAAAGTGATTTTTTGCAAGTTACTGCAACGCCCTACGCATTATACTTGCAGCCTAATAATATTAAAATAAATGATTTTGTGTTTGAACCTTTAAAACCGTCATTTACTGAAATAGTTCCTCTGTCAGATGGTTATATCGGAGGAGACTATTACTTTAATCAAAGTCAGGACAAAAATTCGCTCGCATATTACCTGTATGAACAAATTCCATTAGAAGAACTGGAATTACTTAAAAGCCATGATAGAACTCAATTTAAGATAGAGAATGTTTTAGAAGATCATAGAGTTGATACTTTAAGAAATGCAATTATGAATTTTATAGTAGGAGGAGTAATTCGTCGTTTACAAGCAAAAAAAGCAAAATCACGATTAGAAAAATATAGCTTTATTATTCATACAGAACAAAAAAAGCTAGCACATGAATGGCAAAAGGATCTTATCTTGGAAATAAAAAAACAATTCACTAATATTGCGAAGGAAAACCAATCGAGACTTACAACACTTTTAGATAAATCATATGCAAATTTAATAAGTTCACTTTCCAAGACAGATTCGTATATACCCAAATTCGAAGAAGTTAGAAATGAGGTAACACAATCAATTCTTAAAGATCACATTATGATTTCTACCGTGAACTCGGAGAAAGATATTAATGAGCTTTTAGATAATACTGGTCAATTAAGACTTCGTGTCCCACTAAATATTTTTATTGGGGGTCAAATTTTAGACCGTGGTATTACTATTAAAAACTTAATAGGTTTCTACTATGGTCGTAATCCCAAGAAATTTCAACAAGATACGGTACTACAACATTCACGAATGTATGGTTATCGTCCTAATAAAGACTTAGCTATAACACGTTTCTATACTACTAACGATATATATGAAGTGATGAACAAAATATATGAGTTCGACAATGCTTTACGTGATTCCATAAAGAACGGTAAAAGTAACAGCGGTGTTATATTCATACAAAAAGATGTTTCTAACAAAATAGTACCCTGTTCACCAAATAAAATTATCATCCCAAGAGTTACTATTCTTAAACCTTTTAAACGGTTATTACCCATCGGATTCCAAACTAAAAGTCATTCAACAATATCTAAAATAGTATAAGAGATCGATAATATTGTAGATAGAGTTACTAATGGAAATGAACCTGTACTCATAGATATTAAGGATGCAAAAAATATAGTAGAAAACATTCATAAAACATTTAGCAAAGATAAAAAACTAGGAGAGCAGTGGAACGTGGAAACATTTATCACATGTATGGAATATCTAGCTTACAATATTCCTAATGATAATACTGGAAAGCTATGGATAATAATCCGTACTGGCAGAAATATAGCTAGGTTTAGAAAGAGTACTGGTAAATATGAGGATGCACCTGATACAGCTTCTGGCAAAAATAATGAATTAAATGTTGCGAAGAGAATTGCTATTGAAAATCCTGCACTCATTCTCACTCGACAACAAGGTTTAAAGAAGGGTTGGAATGGTGCAGAATTTTGGTGGCCAGTTCTTGTAACACCGAGTAAGACTCCAACTGTAATATATACAAGTGAAACTCAAGATTGAAAAACACCGATTTTAGGTTTATTAAGATTCCGTTCCGAGACTGCTAATTGTTTCAGGTAAACAATTAATTGGACTTTTCAACTTGTTCACTATTTCGTCAATCTTGTAAAAGCCCCAAGGTGATAGATTTGAAACATGTACTGACCATTATTGATTCCATTGTATATTACAACTTATCATGGAGTGACGGTATGATAACCTAGATTAGCAATCATGTCCTTGGTAATCTGTATAGTCATATATGAAGAGGCTTGTATATCATTCACATGTTTCGAAGTCTTATAACTTGTGAATGAGTACATGCTTATAATGGCAAAAATGGACATTTAGAAAAAAAATCATTTATACCGGTTCAAATTAAACAAAATTTTAACTTTGACATTCTTACTTTTAACATTTTTAGTTTGAGAACGATTTTCTCTTTTCTCTCAACAATTTTGGTAGTATGCTGCGAACAGAACAAAAGTTGGATTAGATTTACGATTCTTTATTTTCATGAAGAGGGAATATATCTCCATTTGGATACTCTTTTACTAATTCCCCATTTTTTTCATATATGATATATGTTCCATTTGCTTTCGCATCAATTCTAGCCATATCTCCAGTCATCTTTATCCATTTGTCCATCCAAGCAAATTTTCTATTGGGGTTATTAATTTTTTCTGTCCTAAACCCATTAGTTGGTTTATTTTTATTTTTTGTCACGGATATCCCCCATTATTTTTCGATTTAATTAGAATATGAAACTTCATTCGGAAACCATATTACCATTTTGTATTCCCATATATAATCACTTTAATATCCAGTAGTACTAGAATTTCGCATGGAAAAGTGGTGATTGTAGGTCAATTTACCAAGCAAAAAGCCACAGCCCTTTCTTTATTGTATATTACCTCCAAAAACCCATTGTCAAATTACTATGGGCAGAATATATACCGCCATATTTCCTGTAGCATTTTCCTGCAAAAGTTTAAACCAAACACATCAATGTTATTTTATATTACTTCTAAATAGTTACACATTAGTTTAAACAAAAAGCCACCAAGTATGGTAGCTTCAATCCTTTATCCCTAATAACTTAGGAGACTGGCTGTGTAATCTTTGATCTTAAAAGAGCAACATCCTTGTTACTATTTTTTCTTTCCAGGTTATTTAAAATTTTATTCTCCGTTTCTGGTGTCCAGTATATTTTTAACTTTCCTTTAGCACGGGTTATTGCTGTATAAAATATATTGTGAGTAATCATTTCTTCACTCTCATCTGTAATAACAATTTTAACTGAATTATATTCAAGACCCTGTGCTTTATGAATTGAAACAGCATAAGCAACCTGGAATGGAACTACGGCTTCAGAGGAGGAATAATCGTCATCTTCATCTGTGCTTCTATACTTATTGACAAAAAAGCGAATTACGGAATTACCTTGATCAGAATGACCTATCAATTCAAGATCATATCCCTCTACATCCAACTGATTCATCACCTTATCAAGTTCAATATCGAATTGTATTCTATCATTAAACGCCTCTATACCAACTATTTTTCCTTTTAAATTATTATAAATTATAGGTGCAAATCTTTCTGATTCATTAAACAAAACAGGATCATTTATCTTATAAGTTTGAACACCCCAACGCACTGGAATATTTTGATTGCTACTCTGTAAAAATCTATTAATATTGTTTATTCCATAGAGCCCATCATAATTTAGACATAGTATAATTTCATCTTCCTCAAAATGTTCAAATATAGATTCATCCAAGCTAATTGAATAATTGTTTTTTGTAATATGTTCTAGTATATCTTCATTCATACTCCTAACTTTATCCCACAAAGTTAGGAGGTTAGGGTTATTGGTTCGATATGGGTTTGTTAACTCATATATCGATGTTTCAGGAACAAACGACGCTACAACGTTAAACCAATTTCCAAAGACTATCGAATCAATTTGATATACGTCCCCAACTAAGACTAATAGTTTGAAAGATGCTTTATTTATGACTCTTAGCATATCTATATTACTGACTGTACTACATTCATCAATAATCAACACATCGAATTCTGTTTCGCAATTTTTATTAGCATTGAATTTCGCTATAGTTTTATAGGTACAATTATCTGCATTAACTCTTCTTTTCAAATTATCCACTGCTGGATTAGTGTTTGCTAAATAGAGCTTCTTTTTATCATTGAAAAAATTTGAGATATGATTTATCATCGTGGATTTTCCAGTCCCGGCAGCACCGTATATTAACGCCACTTTGGAATTCTCAAACATTTGCTTTAGGGCATGCTCCTTTTCATCGCAATCAACATTATAAGCAGTATATTGCAACCAATACTCAACAGAGTTTAAATAGTTATCAATGCCGGCTGAAGCTAATTCCTTGAGTTTTTGAATAATACTAAGAGTGCTTACTTCATAACCTTCTATATAAATATTGTTTTTATAAATCTCTAATCTTCGATGCCCATGCTTATAATACAGCATATTGTTATATGTCTGCATAAGACCATCAATATCTCCAAAACCCTCAATATCTTTTTTCGAAGTGTATAACTGTCCTTTTAATTCTATATTATTTTTAATAAGCCTTGCAAAGATCTCATGCTCTCGATTAGTTACATCTATACAATCCAATAGATCTGAAAGTTTAGGATTATGATTCTTTAAGGAAGTATTAAATGGCATATTATCAAAAGGGATACATCCATAATCCAAATGCAGTTGCGATAATCTTTCACACCTTCTATACATGTGTTGCTGCTTTATTATTTTATTATTTAATCTGTAAAGTAAGTACCTGATTACTCGATTACCTGAACTATTGCTTTTGGTAAACTCACGACACTTATCTATAATATCAAAAAAATATAACGTATTTGCTCTTTGATTTATATGGGCCTTGATACTATTATAATAATCATCGGCAAGATCAATCAATTCAACTAAATTCATCCCGCTTTCGGTTAAGTATCTCATTAACTCACGATACTCAACACTTCCACTTTGTATTTTTGGGTGATTGCCAAATATATCAGCGAAATTATTAAGTTCACATGGACGGATTGATACTTCCCAACTATCAATAATTAGAATGGGCATATTCTTATCCAAAATATTAATAATTTCATTTTTCACAGATAGTTTAACAGCATAGTTATGTGAAAGATCCAATTTTGTAAATGCAATAATTCTATCAAACTTGCTTGCTTTGTCATTGGCAATTGTAAATGTTACTTCGTAATAAACTTCGTAATCTACAAAAAATGGCTTTATTTTTTGAATGTAATAACGATCATTATATGTGTTTCTAGTTCCAGCTAAAGATGGTTGATTTATTTTTGCAATGATCTTTTCATAATATTCATTAAGATTGGAATCAGTAATGATTGGGAATTCATCTATGTTTTCAAGTATATCAAGATTATATGTACTCTTGAGAAAGTTTTTCATTTTGAGTAGATACTCAAAGTATTTCAACATTAGTCTTTCAGAATTTTCCTCGTCAAGTGTATAATGAGAAGCAGTAATTTGCAAAAGCCTGTGAAACTTACTTAGAAATCTTAAATTACCTCTGGATTTAACATAAATATTTGCTTTTTCGATATTAGCGTAACTATTCTCAATATCTTGTCCATTAGCATATGCTTTTAATGAAATATGTTCCACGAAATTCCTAAGTTGAGACAGAATATTTTGTGACAATAATCCCCTATCAGAAGAATCAAACCTATCAATATTTCTACAAATTACTTTATCGATGTTCAAAATCTCTATGTCAATTCTATTCAAACTATCCACCTCCAATTACAGATTTATTAAATATCCTACCCATTACTTTATTTTAGTGTGTCGTATGTTCAAGAAAATACATATCTACCAATGATGTCATTTTCTCTTATACTTTTATAGTGTCTGTGGTAAATATGACGTAATCTGTTTAATAATATAAGACAAATATACCATTTTTCAGTAAAATATGTACCCTATAATTATTATTCAGCAAACTCTAATAGGGCAGAAACATATGTTATCTTTCGTATGAATGCGTCTTCACATTATTTCAAATGTTAAAATGACTAAGTCGTAAGAAATAGATATTCATTTCCTATTAATATTAACCATAAATCAGGAAAATCATAGGTTCTTTTTGAAGAGACCTTAGTAAAATTATTAATAAAGATGAATAGATTGGTGTTAAAGAATCTACTTTACGAACAATTTTTAAGTTTATATATTTAATATCATAAAATATTTTAGTGCTCGAACCTAAGAATTTTGATTTATGAAGTGACTCTAATTATGATAGAGTCATAAACTAATTCACTGATGAAAGGGAGTGACATAATCAAAATAATTAAGTAACACATCACTTTATCCCCCCTCAATACAATTAACTTAATTACCCTCATTATTTAAAATAACAGCAGGAGGAAGTAGAATGGCAAACAACAACAATAATCAATCCACTAAATGCAAGACAAGTTCTTCTCTATTTCTATTGAAAGGGGAGAATACATTCCATGAATTCTTTTCAACTAGAAGATAAATTTCTGCAGCAACACCTCTCCGTGAACCTCTCAATCCCCATCCCTTCAGATTCAGTAATTATTTCCAAAATAGAATTAGAAGAACTTAAAAAACATCAATTAAAAGGCGTTTATTGGACAATGAAAGATTTGGAAATTCGGATTAATCGTAAACATGAATGGATTAAAGAAAACATCCTCTATCCCTCTAAATTCAGAAAAATTCTCGATGTAGAACAAGGTGGCTTCGTTTTTTATCCGCAAACAAAAGGGCAAACATGGTCATTCCACGCCTCGAAAATGGCAGAATTTTTGGATGATAACTTCCAACAAATATTCACCAAAATAGATAAAATAGCTTAAACTCATAAGCTATACAAAACTAACAATTACATTTAAGATAAGGATGACTACATTAAGACTCCAGATCACCCCTATCTGACTAAAACTAGATGAGGAGAAACAAATTATGGCATATATAAGAAAACGTGTAGGCAAAAAAGGAACAAGTTATGAATTTACAGTTAGCAATACTGTAAATGGAGAATCAAAGCATATAAGAAAGGGAGGATTTCGCACAAAAACAGAGGCAAAGGTTGCAGCAGCTGAAATGGAAGCCCAATTAGCAAAAGGCATGCACCCTGTAATTAAAAAACAGCCTTTCGATAGCTACTTTAAAGACTGGATTGAGCTCTATAAAGCTCCCATAGTTAGCCCAACTACTATGAAACATTACGAATACTCATTAAGTGCGATAATAGAGTATTTTTCAGACACCCCAATTCAAAATATTAAGAGACATGATTATCAAAAGTTCTTGAATTGGTTCGGTTCTAATAAAGCAAAAGAAACAGTCGCAAAAGTACATGGACACATAAAATCTTGTGTTAAAGATGCTATTGAAGAACAACTAATCCAATTTGATTTCACAAGAAAAACAACACCAACTTGGACTGTACCAGCGAAAAAGTCAGTAGAAAAACATTTAAACTATGAAGAAAGCAGACAACTTTTACAGAGCATTCAGAGAAAAGCGGTTGAAGGGCTGGGCTACTCGCTGATACTTTTAATTCTGACATCTGGACTACGCTTTGCTGAAGCAGTTGGACTTACAAGAAAAGACTTCAACTTCGATAAAAACACAATCACCATTAGCAAAACCTGGGGATATAAGAAAAATTCACCTACAGGTTTTGGACCGACAAAAAATAATCAATCTATTAGAACTATTAAGATGGGCAAGCTCACCATGAATCATTTTAAAGAATTGTTCAACACCACTCCAACGAATATTCATGAATTAGTGTTCTACAGTGCGGGATCAAAATACAAAGTCATCAGCAATACCAATGCCAATAAGTTGCAAAAAAAAATACTATTAGAATTAAATATCGAACCGATAACAGTTCATGGATTACGACACACACATGCAAGTGTACTTCTTTATAAAAAAACTTCCATTCACTATGTTTCTGAAAGATTGGGTCATAGTGATATAGAAACAACATTAAAAGAATACACGCATGTTCTAAAAGAATTACGTGTGAAAGACGAGCAAATTACAGTACGAACATTTGAGAATATGGCTGTATAAATTATGCGTAAAATGTGCGTAAAATGTTTTAAAAACTAATCGTTTTCAATCGAATACTCAAACATAAGAAAAAGCTCATAAAGCCTTTTATATAAAGGTTTACGAGCTTTCAATTACTATTAATCGTAACTAATATTAACTTACAGATACCGGTGGTCGGGGTCGAACCGACACTCCCCAAGGGGAACGGGATTTTGAGTCCCGCGCGTCTGCCAATTCCGCCACACCGGCATGTGTTGGAGGCGGTAACCGGATTTGAACCGGTGATAAAGGTTTTGCAGACCTCTGCCTTACCACTTGGCTATACCGCCATTTTGAAGAATAATATGGAGCGGAAGACGGGATTCGAACCCGCGACCCCCACCTTGGCAAGGTGATGTTCTACCACTGAACTACTTCCGCAAAATGGCTGGGCTACCAGGATTCGAACCTGGGAATGACGGGATCAAAACCCGCTGCCTTACCGCTTGGCTATAGCCCAAAAATAATTATTTATATAAAATGGGGCGACCGGTGGGGATCGAACCCACGAATGCCGGAGCCACAATCCGGTGCGTTAACCACTTCGCCACGACCGCCATAATAAAAATGGCAGGGGTAGTAGGAATCGAACCCACATCAAAGGTTTTGGAGACCTTCGTTTTACCATTAAACTATACCCCTACTTGTTTTAAAAAATATAAATGGTGGAGGGGGGCAGATTCGAACTGCCGAACCCAGAGGGAGCGGATTTACAGTCCGCCGCGTTTAGCCACTTCGCTACCCCTCCACTAATGTGAAAATAAAAAAAATTCAAAAATGGTGGCTCCGGACGGAATCGAACCGCCGACACAAGGATTTTCAGTCCTTTGCTCTACCGACTGAGCTACAGAGCCATTATGAATTAATGATGTTTGAAATCCACTTATTAAAAAGAGTGGCGGTCCGGACGGGACTCGAACCCGCGACCTCCTGCGTGACAGGCAGGCATTCTAACCAACTGAACTACCGGACCAAAATATTAATATAATTTGGTTGCGGGGGCAGGATTTGAACCTACGACCTTTGGGTTATGAGCCCAACGAGCTACCAGACTGCTCCACCCCGCGATGTGAAAAATATTATGTTTTAAATGGTGGAGGATGCAGGGCTCGAACCTGCGACCCCCTGCTTGTAAGGCAGGTGCTCTCCCAGCTGAGCTAATCCTCCAAGTAAGTGGTGACCCGTACGGGATTCGAACCCGTGTTACCGCCGTGAAAGGGCGGTGTCTTAACCGCTTGACCAACGGGCCAATCATATTTATTTTATAAGTGGCGGAGAGCGAGGGATTCGAACCCTCGAGGCCGTGGTAACGGCCTACACGATTTCCAATCGTGCTCCTTCGGCCACTCGGACAGCTCTCCATGGCTCCACAGGTAGGATTCGAACCTACGACCGATCGGTTAACAGCCGATAGCTCTACCACTGAGCTACTGTGGAATGGAATATGCCTGGCGGCGTCCTACTCTTGCAGGGGCAATGCCCCAACTACCATCGGCGCTGAAGAGCTTAACTGCTGTGTTCGGCATGGGAACAGGTGTGACCTCTTCGCTATTACTACCAGACAATTTTATTGTTAATCCAAGTGATCACAAGAAATTTAGTGACAACCAATATTATAATTGATTCTCAGAAAAAATCAAGTAAAATTTTAAATATGTATAGGATTTATACCCTAAAAACTAAATAAGAGTTTAACCATCAACGAATCAAAAATATATAGTTAAGTCCTCGATCTATTAGTATCCGTCAGCTCCACGTGTCACCACGCTTCCACCTCGGACCTATCAACCTCATCGTCTCTGAGGGATCTTACTCACTCGAAGTGATGGGAAGTCTCATCTTGAGGGGGGCTTCATGCTTAGATGCTTTCAGCACTTATCCTTACCACACGTAGCTACCCAGCTATGCTCCTGGCGGAACAACTGGTACACCAGCGGTGTGTCCATCCCGGTCCTCTCGTACTAAGGACAGCTCCTCTCAGACTTCCAGGCGCCCACGACGGATAGGGACCGAACTGTCTCACGACGTTCTGAACCCAGCTCGCGTACCGCTTTAATGGGCGAACAGCCCAACCCTTGGGACCGACTACAGCCCCAGGATGCGATGAGCCGACATCGAGGTGCCAAACCTCCCCGTCGATGTGAACTCTTGGGGGAGATAAGCCTGTTATCCCCGGGGTAGCTTTTATCCGTTGAGCGATGGCCCTTCCATACGGAACCACCGGATCACTAAGCCCGACTTTCGTCCCTGCTCGACTTGTAGGTCTCGCAGTCAAGCTCCCTTGTGCCTTTACACTCTGCGAATGATTTCCAACCATTCTGAGGGAACCTTTGGGCGCCTCCGTTACCTTTTGGGAGGCGACCGCCCCAGTCAAACTGCCCGCCTGACACTGTCTCCGAACCGGATTACGGTCCTGGGTTAGAAGGTCAATACAGCCAGGGTGGTATCCCACGGATGCCTCCACCGAAGCTAGCGCTCCGGGTTCAATGGCTCCCACCTATCCTGTACAAGCTGTACCAACATTCAATATCAGGCTACAGTAAAGCTCCACGGGGTCTTTCCGTCCTGTCGCGGGTAATGCGCATCTTCACGCATAGTATAATTTCACCGGGTCTCTCGTTGAGACAGTGCCCAAGTCGTTGCACCTTTCGTGCGGGTCGGAACTTACCCGACAAGGAATTTCGCTACCTTAGGACCGTTATAGTTACGGCCGCCGTTTACTGGGGCTTCGGTTCTACGCTTCGCACGAAGTGCTAACGCTTCCCCTTAACCTTCCAGCACCGGGCAGGTGTCAGCCCCTATACTTCGCCTTTCGGCTTCGCAGAGACCTGTGTTTTTGCTAAACAGTCGCTTGGGCCTATTCACTGCGGCTTCTCCATAAAAGAAGCACCCCTTCTCCCGAAGTTACGGGGTCATTTTGCCGAGTTCCTTAACGAGAGTTCTCCCGCTCACCTTAGGATTCTCTCCTCGCCTACCTGTGTCGGTTTGCGGTACGGGCACCTATGAACTCACTAGAGGCTTTTCTTGGCAGTGTGGAATCAGGAACTTCGGTACTCTAGTTCCCTCCCCGTAACAGCTCAGAATTGTTGGACGGATTTGCCAATCCAACTCCCTTACTGCTTGGGCGCACCTATCCATCAGTGCGCTTTCCTTATCCTACTGCGTCCCCCCATCGTTCAAACGCTCATGAGGTGGTACAGGAATATCTACCTGTTGTCCATCGCCTACGCCTTTCGGCCTCGGCTTAGGTCCCGACTAACCCTGAGAGGACGAGCCTTCCTCAGGAAACCTTAGGCATTCGGTGAAAGAGATTCTCACTCTTTTTTCGCTACTCATACCGGCATTCTCACTTCTAAGCGCTCCACCAGTCCTCACGGTCTGACTTCGCTGCACTTAGAACGCTCTCCTACCATTGTTCGTAAGAACAATCCGCAGCTTCGGTGATACGTTTAGCCCCGGTATATTTTCGGCGCAGAGTCACTCGACCAGTGAGCTATTACGCACTCTTTAAATGGTGGCTGCTTCTAAGCCAACATCCTGGTTGTCTGGGCAACTCCACATCCTTTTCCACTTAACGTATACTTTGGGACCTTAGCTGGCGGTCTGGGCTGTTTCCCTTTCGACTATGAACCTTATCACCCATAGTCTGACTCCCAAGTCTAAGTAGCTGGCATTCGGAGTTTGACTGAATTCGGTAACCCGGTGAGGGCCCCTAGTCCAATCAGTGCTCTACCTCCAGTACTCTATTCTTGAGGCTAGCCCTAAAGCTATTTCGGAGAGAACCAGCTATCTCCGTGTTCGATTGGCATTTCACCCCTACCCACACCTCATCCCCGCATTTTTCAACATACGTGGGTTCGGGCCTCCAGTCAGTGTTACCTGACCTTCACCCTGGACATGGGTAGATCACACGGTTTCGGGTCTACGACCGCATACTCATTCGCCCTATTCAGACTCGCTTTCGCTGCGGCTCCGTATCTTCTACTTAACCTTGCATACGATCGTAACTCGCCGGTCCATTCTACAAAAGGTACGCCGTCACCCATTAACGGGCTTCGACTACTTGTAAGCGCACGGTTTCAGGTTCTCTTTCACTCCCCTCCCGGGGTGCTTTTCACCTTTCCCTCACGGTACTGGTTCACTATCGGTCACTAGGGAGTATTTAGCCTTGGGAGATGGTCCTCCCAGATTCCGACGGAATTTCTCGTGTTCCGCCGTACTCAGGATACACTCCGGAGAGAACTCCTTTTCGATTACAGGGCTCTTACCCGCTTCGGCTGATCGTTCCAGATCGATTCATCTAAAGAATTCCTTTGTAACTCCAATGGAGTGTCCTACAACCCCAGAAAGCAAGCTTTCTGGTTTGGGCTAATTCCGTTTCGCTCGCCGCTACTTGGGAAATCGCATTTGCTTTCTCTTCCTCCGGGTACTGAGATGTTTCAGTTCCCCGGGTCTGCCTTCCATATCCTATGTATTCAGATATGGATACTGCTCCATTACGAACAGTGGGTTCCCCCATTCGGAAATCCTCGGATCGAAGTCTACTTACGACTCCCCGAGGCATATCGGTGTTAGTCCCGTCCTTCATCGGCTCCTAGTGCCAAGGCATTCACCGTGCGCCCTTATTCACTTAACTATTTATTAAGAATTAAGAACTTACATTTTACTTTGATGTCGTTGAATGTCTTACTCTTATTTAGTTTTCAAGGTACAAATAGAGAGAATTTACTCCCTCAAAACTGAACCAAACAACCATGTATGTCCTTACCGAAGCGTTCACGTAAGTGAAACCCTTCAGCGTTCCGTTATATTCCTTAGAAAGGAGGTGATCCAGCCGCACCTTCCGATACGGCTACCTTGTTACGACTTCACCCCAATCATTGGCCCCACCTTCGGCGGCTGGCTCCAAAAGGTTACCTCACCGACTTCGGGTGTTGCCAACTCTCGTGGTGTGACGGGCGGTGTGTACAAGGCCCGGGAACGTATTCACCGCGGCATGCTGATCCGCGATTACTAGCGATTCCGGCTTCATGTAGGCGAGTTGCAGCCTACAATCCGAACTGAGAATGGTTTTATGGGATTTGCTTCACCTCGCGGCTTCGCTGCCCTTTGTTCCATCCATTGTAGCACGTGTGTAGCCCAGGTCATAAGGGGCATGATGATTTGACGTCATCCCCACCTTCCTCCGGTTTGTCACCGGCAGTCACCTTAGAGTGCCCAACTTAATGCTGGCAACTAAGATCAAGGGTTGCGCTCGTTGCGGGACTTAACCCAACATCTCACGACACGAGCTGACGACAACCATGCACCACCTGTCACTCTGTCCCCGAAGGGAAAACGATATCTCTACCGTGTTCAGAGGATGTCAAGACCTGGTAAGGTTCTTCGCGTTGCTTCGAATTAAACCACATGCTCCACCGCTTGTGCGGGCCCCCGTCAATTCTTTTGAGTTTCAGCCTTGCGGCCGTACTCCCCAGGCGGAGTGCTTAATGCGTTAACTTCAGCACTAAGGGGCGGAAACCCCCTAACACCTAGCACTCATCGTTTACGGCGTGGACTACCAGGGTATCTAATCCTGTTCGCTCCCCACGCTTTCGCGCCTCAGCGTCAGTTACAGACCAGAGAGTCGCCTTCGCCACTGGTGTTCCTCCACATCTCTACGCATTTCACCGCTACACGTGGAATTCCACTCTCCTCTTCTGTACTCAAGTCCTCCAGTTTCCAATGACCCTCCACGGTTAAGCCGTGGGCTTTCACATCAGACTTAAAAGACCGCCTGCGCGCGCTTTACGCCCAATAATTCCGGACAACGCTTGCCCCCTACGTATTACCGCGGCTGCTGGCACGTAGTTAGCCGGGGCTTTCTGGTTAGGTACCGTCAAGGTACCGCCCTATTTGAACGGTACTTGTTCTTCCCTAACAACAGAGTTTTACGATCCGAAAACCTTCATCACTCACGCGGCGTTGCTCCGTCAGACTTTCGTCCATTGCGGAAGATTCCCTACTGCTGCCTCCCGTAGGAGTCTGGGCCGTGTCTCAGTCCCAGTGTGGCCGATCACCCTCTCAGGTCGGCTACGCATCGTTGCCTTGGTAGGCCATTACCCCACCAACTAGCTAATGCGCCGCGGGCCCATCTGTAAGTGACAGCTAGTGCCGCCTTTCAACTTCTCACCATGTGATGAAAAGTGTTATCCGGTATTAGCCCCGGTTTCCCGGGGTTATCCCAGTCTTACAGGCAGGTTGCCCACGTGTTACTCACCCGTCCGCCGCTCGTTCCACAAACTTACGCCCCGAAGGGCAGAGTTTGCTTCCCGCGCTCGACTTGCATGTATTAGGCACGCCGCCAGCGTTCGTCCTGAGCCAAGATCAAACTCTCCAAAAAAGTTTGAAATAAGATGACTTACGTCAACCTTATTGTTAGTCTTAGCTAAATTGAAATCAGGGTTTAAAAGATACATAACAGATAAAATCTGTTGTTATCTTTTAACCTGTTTTATTCGAAAAACAGTTCATGTTTTTCTTGACATACTGGTTGTTTTGTTCAGTTTTCAAAGAGCAAATTTATTTTGCGCCACTCAATTTGGCGACTTTAATATCATATCATGTTGGGAACTTTATGTCAACAACTAATTTGATATTTTTTTAAATCCATCTTGTCGCATGACTTGCTGTTTCTTGGCGACAGAAGTAACTTTACCATGGTTAAAATATAAAGTCAATGTTATTTTACAATTAATTATTATCCAGTTATTGGATAAACTGTTTCATGCGCTAGTTATAATTGTGTACTAAATAATTAAAAGATAACTAGAAGAGGGAAACATCCCCCCTCATATTAAACGTACATTAAACCCTATGCAAGTTACCCACAAAATGTGAACCTATGAAATATACTATGCTTCCACCCTATATTTCCTTTGATAAACACCCACACCTTTTGTCTCCACTCGTTCAGTTTGAACAATACTCTTTTCAACCAAGTATGCAAGCATCGCAGTAAGATCGAGAGCGTATGGCTTTACCGTCGGATGATCCTTTAACTCACTATAGGACCAAGACCCATCTCTTTCCTTTAATACATCCAGCAAATGTTTCGCAGATACTTTTGCCCGGTTGCTTATTACAAAGTCAGTAGCCAAGATCATTAACTTAACACGTTTATCTATCTCTTCATCGCTTTGAATAAGTTCATCATATAGTTTATATACTTCTGGATCTATTTGGCGCACCTGATTCCAGACCGTTACTTCAGGATGATATCCCTTTTCGATTACAGCTAAACGTGCTAAGTAATGTAGGGAATTAACAATCCTGCTGTATGCATCTTTATATTGAGATGATTCATAAAGATCCTTCACTTCACTGTAGCTTTTGACTAATTTACCGAATTCAATTGCTTTCCTTAAATTTCGTTTATCATGTGGAAAGTCACGTATTTGCTCTTTAAAGTTAGCTATATATTCATTACGGTCGAAAATAACTTTACCATACGTTAGCCATGCAATTGCCTTTCGATAACCGCTTGTATCAATCCATTTTCTTAATAAATCATTTGTAACAATATGCATAGCAGCTATTTTATCGTCAAATTCATAATGCTTCACATGCCATGATATATCCGATTTTTCTACTATAATAAGTAATATCACATCAAAATTATCTGTAATTGGACTGTTTGGTCTCATTTTTTCAATCAGTAATACACCTAATGTATTAGCATCACTTGCTCGTTCTTGGTAAATGGGCCTCAATAAATCTTCCATGTTACGAATTCCTCCAATAACCTTGTATACTATATTATATTTCGACATACATCTACGAAATCCTTTTTAGAACGAAAATTTCATTCTAATATGCTATACTAGCAAATGTAATAGATAAGGAGGAAACACATGGCACAATTAGTTTATTCGAGTAAAATAAATAAAATCCGTTCCTTTGCCTTGTTTTTAATCTTTGCTGGATTCCTTTTAATGTACGGTGGTATTTTGACGAAAAAGATACCATGGTTAATGGCGACCTTTTTCGTTTTAGGTATTCTACTTATTGTGTTTAGCTGTGTTGTTTACTTTTGGATCGGCATGCTTTCAACAAAGGCTGTCCCCATCATTTGTCCAAATTGTGAAAAGCCAACGAAAATGCTTGGACGCGTTGATGCTTGTATGCACTGTAAGCAAACTCTAACACTTGATAAGGATTTAGAAGGCAAAGAATTTGATGAAAGATATAATAGTAGACATTATAGAAAAGAACTTAAAGAGAAACAAAAAAACAATAAGAAATAAAATCACCATCATTAAAAAATCCAGATGCTGCTACATTTACAGCATCTGGATTTTTTAATGAAAGTAAAATTTTTCGCCCTATGAAGTAATCAACAGAGCAGACTACGTACAGCTACTGCATCTAGAGGCATCCGTACGATAATTCAACAACGATTTACTACACTCATCGCGTTTCCTTTATCTCCTCGAAAGAAATGTTCGATTAAAAACGCAGCAACACCAAACCAGCCGTGTTACTTGTATGCAGTCCACACATGTCTTTATATGAGGGCTTGCGTTTTAGTTAATAATATTAGTGCTTTTGTGTTTCGATATTTTTACAACTGTCGCACTTACCATATATTTCCATTCGGTGATGACTAACTTCAAATCCTGTCACCTGCTCAGCAAGTGATTCCACTTCGTCCAGGCTTGGATAGTGGAAATCAACTATTTTGCCACATTCCTCACAAATAATGTGATAATGCTTTGTCGTATTATAATCAAACCTGCTTGACGAATCACCATATGTTAATTCACGAACAAGTCCAATTTCCTTTAAGACACGCAAGTTGTTATAAACTGTGGCAACACTCATATTAGGGAATTTACTCTCTAACGCTTTATAAATTTCGTCAGCTGTTGGATGAATCATGGAATTCAGAAGATATTCAAGAACCGCATGACGTTGTGGTGTAATTCGTACCCCTGATTCTTTTAACGTATCAATCGCTTCACGTAACTTTTGTTCAGACACCGTCATGCACCCCACTTTCCTTCTTATATTTCAATTCTAACAATATTATTAGATTGTAATCTTTATAAATAGTGTACCTGTTTGAACCGTGTCCTGTCAATATAAGTATATTTCGTAACAATAATTATTATAACTATTAATTTAGTTTAGTATTTGCTTCCGGCCTTTCCCTATTCCAATTTTATAATTAACAAAAAAAGCAGTACGTTTCTATTTAAAACGTGCTGCCTTTGCTTATTTAGTTATACATCAGCCTGTAATGGTATTTCTTCACCACCCAAGCTTTGGTTCACATACCGTGCTGCTACGAATAAAAAGTCAGATAGTCGATTAAGGTAGGACACAACAAGTGGGTTCACTGCATCTTCACCCAAACCAACTGCTGTACGTTCGGCACGTCTAGTTACTGTACGTGCCGTGTGTAATGCACTTGAGGTACTATGTCCTGACGGTAAAATAAAATTTTTCAATGGTTGTAGGTTTTTATCCCATTCATCAATTTGATCTTCAAGCTCTTGAATATACTCTTTTTTTAGCTTCCACGTTACTTCCTTATCACTAGGGGTAGCGAGTTCAGCACCCACATGGAAAAGAATTGTTTGGATACAGTGCATCGTTTTTAAAAATGCTTCTTTTTCCTCCCACTCTTCGTTTTCCAAAAAGCTTAATGCAAGACCAATCATTGAATTCGCTTCATCACAAGTACCGTAAGCCTCTACTCGTAAATCATTTTTTGGTACACGTTTTCCATAAATCAATGATGTTGTTCCTTTATCCCCTGATCTTGTATAAATTCGCATTGTCAATACCCCCTAGTAACGTCAATTTTATTAATAAAATCGGTATTTCCATTAATAAATGTATGCAGGTTTTTATCGAAAATCTCTAATGCCCGTGTTACGTAATAACGCGACTTTCCAGATAAGTGCGGTGTCACTGTAATATTTTCTTCCTGCCAAAATACACTATCTTTTGATAATGGCTCCTCTTCAAAAACGTCTAACACAGCATGGGAAATTTCTCCTTGTTGAACTGCTTTTAAAAGATCTTCACTTTTCACAGCGTTCCCACGGCCCATATTAAGAAATACTGCATGACTTGGCAGCAACTCAAAATGTTTATACGTATAAAAATATGTTGTTTCTTGTGTACTCGGTAGAACAGAAACTACAAAATCAACTTGAGGTAACACGTTTTCCAATTTATCGTTCGTGTAGTTCTCATCAAAATGTTCAATTGCGCGACCACTTTTAGAAATCCCAATTGTTTTCATCTGAAACGCTTTCGCTAAACGTGCTACTTCTTGTCCAATAGCACCTGTACCGACTACTAGCATTGTTTTTCCAGTAATTTCCTGGATTTTCACTGTCCGATCCCAATGATTATTTGCTTCATTTTCAATCATTTGTTTACTATTCCGATATACTTGAAGCAGCATGGAAATTGCATACTCAGACATTGGGATTTTGTGTATTCCTCGTGAATTTGTCACGAGAATGTTTCTCTGGTTAATTGTTTCAAATGGCATTTGGTCCATTCCTGCTGATAAAACCATAATCCACTTTAACTTGGTTGTTTGATTTATGATGTCATCCGTTATATCTTCACCATACGATACCAGGACTTTTACATCTGATAAATGACTTTCTGCCTCGTCCATATTTTCGCAAAAAATAAAGGATTGGTCTGGAAAACGTTGCGTTAGATTTTCCTGATGTTTAGTCGATAGTTTTGCAGTAAAAAGAATCGTCAATCTTCTGCGCCCCCTTACAAATTCATACTATATATACTATAGTACACATTCATTCGTTTGTTGAACACAAAAAGATTGTTAGTTTATAAATAGTCGTGAAATTGCTTTGGTAAAAATTTTTAAATCAAATTGTAACGAGCAGTTTTTAATATAGTAAAGATCATAGGCAATTTTCTGTCCATGGTGATTATTATTTGACTTCCCATTAACCTGAGCGTAGCCGGTTATACCTGGTCTCATGTTTAGACGATCTATTTGTTTACCTTTATAACGGTAAGCTATTTCAGGCGTTTCTGGTTGTGGTCCAACCAAGCTCATATCACCTTTTAGTACGTTAATTAATTCGGGAATCATATCAATACGATATTTTTTTAACCAAATTCCGGTTTTTGTCATACTTGCAGGGCTGTTGTTTCGATATACAAATTCATTCGGAACACCTTCCGACCATGAATTTGGAAACGGATGTGGCGGAAATGCGCGGATTACCTTAGAAGGAATAGTCGTTGTACGAAACTTCCATAAAATAAATGGGCGATTGTTTTTACCAATACAAGCCTCTTTAAATAGAATTGGTCCCCCCTCTCTTTTGTAGATGATGAAACTAATTACCAATAGAAACGGTATAAGAAAAACTAGTAATAGAGTACTGATGACAATATCTATAATTCGCTTTGCTATGAAATATGTTATACCACGCTTACGAAGGTCTGCTTTAACCCTTATATTTTGCTGCACTTCCATCTCCATCACTCCCATTCTATGAAATTTCCGGTGCACGTCCATAGTTTATTACATTCTATTCTTAAAGTTAACATGATATAACAAAAAACCTTCCTACAGCAGATAGGAAGGTTTTCATCTCGTATTCATTTCAATGTTTACAAATTCTCTGGATTCAACTGCTTCAACGCATCCACCACAAAAATTCCATTATCACGAATCAATTCATCATCAAAATATATTTTGCCACCACCGTATTCATGACGCTGAATCAACACCATATCCCAATGCACAGCAGAATCATTACCATTGTCCGCATCATCGTAAGCTGCACCTGGTGTGAAGTGCAAACTTCCTGCAATTTTTTCATCAAACAGAATGTCCCCCATTGGTTCGATAATGTTAGGATTTAATCCAATCGCAAACTCTCCAACATAACGAGCACCTTCATCTGTATCTAAAATTTTGTTAAGTTGTTCTTGTTTGTCAGCGGTTGCATCAATAATTTTGCCATTTTTAAATGTTAATTCCACATTATGAAACACATTACCTTGATACGAACATGGTGTATTGAATTTGATTGTGCCACTGACACTTTGCTTTACTGGTGCAGTATAGACTTCACCATCTGGAATATTGTATTTTCCTGCACATATAACAGCCGGAATATCTTTAATAGAGAATGATAAATCGGTTCCTTCACCTGTAATATGTACCTTATCTGTTTTATCCATTAATTCTTTAAGCGCGACCTGAGCTTTTTCCATTTTTGGATAATCAATGGTACATACGTCAATAAAATAATCATAAAATTGGTCATAGCTCATTCTTGCTTTTTGTGCAAATCCTTTAGTTGGATAATTGAGTAAGACCCATTTCCGCTTATCTACCAAAAAGTCTTGTGACGATTTCATCTCCTTACCTGCCATACGAAATTGCTCTTGAGGTACATCAATAAATTCTGCATCATTTTCTTCTGCGACAATTTGTACAAATGCATCGATATCTTGATATTTATGTAAGTTCCATTTATTCATGATATGAACCTGTTCTTTTTTAGCGCCGGCAACGATAAGTCGATTCATTTCATCATCATTAAGATCAACATAGGGTAGTACTTTAAGGTCATATGCTGCTTTAATTAACTCTTTGATTAGTGGCTTTGCATTCGTGCTGCTTGAAATAAGTACTTTTTCATTTTCTTTCATAGCTAATGAATGTGTTAGCAATTGATATGCTAATTTTTCTAAACGTGGATCATGCACCCGTAGAACTCCTCCTTTTTAGGAAGACTCTATTCTAAAAGATTGTTGTTTTTGATACAAAAAACATAAAATGCGACATAAGTGGTGTGTTATTTTTGGATGCCCTTTGCCCCGCAGCCCGTATACACTCCGCTTTCCAGGGGCGGCTGATGAGCCTCCTCGTGCTGACGCACTCCGGGGTCTCACCGATGCCTCATCTCCCCAGGAGTCTCCGTGTATACGGGCTGCTAGTAAGATATTATAATCTTTCAATTCCTCATTAAATCAAATGAGGATATAAAGCACAAACCAGTGGAGGAAATACACGGAGACTCCTGCGGGAAAGCGAAGACGATGAGACCCCGCAGTGAGTGGTTTTCTCACGAGGAGGCTCATCGCGAGCCCGCGGAAAGCGAAATGTATTTCCGGAACGGCAGTCTAACTATAATTTCAATCTATGTCGCATTTCACGGAAACTACGAGGTTAAAAGCAGCAAAATTCACGAAAAGAGTCTTATATAATAGGCTGCCTCGATTCAACCTATAGATTTTCTCGTATATACGTTAATGCTTCTTCGACATGCCCTTTTACTTTTACTTTACGAAATTCTTGTTGTAGATTTCCATCTTTATCAATAATAAATGTTGAGCGCTCTAT
The DNA here is from genome assembly GCF_900187325.1 of Virgibacillus ndiopensis. Lineage (GTDB taxonomy): Bacteria > Bacillota > Bacilli > Bacillales > Amphibacillaceae > Virgibacillus_E > Virgibacillus_E ndiopensis. Next base: position 774,675 of record NZ_FZMZ01000004.1, read on the forward strand.
TCCATAATATTCTTTACCAAAGTTTTTCTTCAACTTCCATACACCATAGTCTTCTGCAACCTTATGATCCTCGTCAGCTAATAACAAAAATGGCAGATCATGTTTATCGATAAATTTTTGATGGCGATCGATCGGATCAGGACTTACCCCAATAATAACCGCATCAAGTTCAGCAAAACTTTCATACTGGTCACGAAAATCACATGCTTCAGTCGTACAGCCTGGTGTCATGTCTTTTGGATAAAAATAAAGCACAATATGCTTTCCCTTAAAATCAGCCAAGCTTACTTGATTACCTGATTGGTTCGGTAATGTAAATTCTGGTGCTTTTTTTCCAACTTCAACTGTCATATTAAAACCTCCATACAAAATGTTCTGATATGCTAACTATAACAAAAATATGGAGTAGCCGGCTAATCATCACTTCTACTTTGCGTATTTTGTACCAGTTTTAGCACAAATGCAGTCGGTAGAACATAACCGATTAACGCCTCGATAAGCGCGATAAATCGTCCTATTCCAATTGGGGTTACATCGCCATAACCTATAGTTAAAAGCGTTACGCCACTAAAATAAAAAGAGTGAATAATGGAACCAAGTACACTAACTTCCCTTAATTCACCGTGCTCCACTAACATAATATGGTGAAACGACAATATAAAATAAATGAGCCCAAATCCAATAATGACTACACTATATAAGATAAGCAACGTATAAAAAATTTCAGCAGAAAATCGACTTTCTCTCATTTCAACCTGAAAATGTAGTTTTCCTCCGCGAATAAAACCAATTACACTTATGATAATCACAACACATATAGCTACAAGTATTATCCATGAAAAAATAGACATGATATCCCTTCAATCTCTAATCCTTTCAATATGTATATGCTTGTACGATGGTAAGCTTGTCATTTATTTTTTAGCCTCATTATTATAGGATAGGATTATGATTAGTTAAGGAGCTGTTTTTTTATGAAACAGATTTATTTAGTTGAGGACGATCCTAAAATCGCTGGTTTACTTAAGGATTATTTGGAAAGATACGAATACACCGTTACGATTGTAAATGCTTTTGACACTATTATTGATGAATTTAAACAGCTTAATCCGCACCTTGTTTTAATGGATATTAATTTACCAAGATATGATGGATTTTATTGGTGCCGCCAAATTCGCAGCATTTCAAATTGCCCTATTATCTTCATCTCAGCTCGTGATTCTGGAATGGATCAGGTGATGGCTATTGAAAATGGCGGTGATGATTATATTACTAAACCATTCAACTTCGATGTTGTTCAAGCAAAGATAAAGGGCATTATGCGTCGTATTTATGGCGAATATGCTGTAACGAAACAGGCTGACTTTATTGAAATAGATGGTTTCGTTTTATATTTAACTGCTATGGAAGTTAAGTATAAGGAAGAAGTGGCGGTGCTAACAAAGAATGAATTTGTTCTTTTAAAGGCATTCACTGATCAAATAAATCAAGTATTATCGAGAACCCATCTTCTTGAGTTGTTATGGGATGATGAGCATTTTGTGGATGATAACACATTATCCGTTAATATTACGAGATTGCGGAAAAAACTCGAAGATATTGGAATCGAAAACAGTATTCAAACTGTTCGCGGTGCTGGATATAAAATGGTTAATACATGGAGTGGTACGTGATGAAAAATTTTCTAAAGGACAGCCTTCCTTTTATCCTGTTTTTTTACTCACAATGCATTCTGATCATCATAACTATTCAATTGGCGATCGCCAGTCAAGGAAATCCAATGAGCAAAGGAATGATATTTTATTTATTTCTCTTGCCTACCTGTTTTCTACTAGTATTTCTTGGATTTCGTTATTACAAATTTAAGGATTTCTATTCAACCTTTTATAACCAGTCCCAAGAAACTGATCATTCTTGGTTTCCAGATGCTCCAAATCTTCTATTGGAAAATGTTAAAAATCAACATGACCTACAATATAATTATTTTCACGAACAAATCGAATTGCTTGAACAGCAAAAACAAATGGAATTTAACTTCATTCAGCAATGGGTCCATCAAATGAAAACTCCAGTATCGGTTATGTATCTAACCATGCAAAAAGAGAAAATGAATTTACCCGAGCATTTTATCCACAATATGCAAGAGGAAATCGAACGACTTCAACAGGGCTTGGACTTAGCACTATACCAATCACGTCTGCAAAAATTTGAACGAGACTTTCATGTACAAAAAATTTCGCTTAAAAGTATGGTCAAGGAATCGATCAAAGAATTCAAATCAAGTTTTATCCGAAACAACGTATTTCCTGAGTTATCGGTTAATGAGAGCATCACTGTGGCTACAGATCCGAAATGGTTTCGATTTGTCCTAAATCAATTAATTTCCAATGCTATTAAGTATTCTACAGAAGGTTCAGGAAAAATATATTTTTATGCCAACATGGAAGGCAAACAATTACAATTCCATGTCCGTGACAATGGCCACGGAATCCCATCACAAGATCTCAAACGAGTTTTTGATCCATTTTTCACAGGATTAAATGGCCGAACGTTCCGAGAATCAACTGGAATGGGATTGTACTTATCAAAAGAAATCTGTAACGCACTTGGTCATGAAATCAGAATTTCTTCAGAGAAGGATAGCGGAACCACAGTGACGATTACATTTGTAAACACTATAAATAAATAAGCTTGTTTTATAAACCTTACAAAGATGTAAGGTTTCTTTTTTCGTTTGAAAGATAAGGCGATAGGTAAAATTGCTATAATAAGATAGACTTAAGGCAGAATAACATTAGAGACACGGTCCTAGGAGGAAATGCAATGTCAGTTTTAGTAGCTGAAAATTTAACAAAAATATACGGGAGTAAGAACGGAATTCAACACAAAGCCTTACACCAATTTCAATTGACCGTTGAAAAGGGAGAATTCCTTGGAATAATGGGTCCATCAGGAAGTGGTAAAACAACGCTGCTTAACCTTCTATCCACAATAGATAACCCCACATCTGGAAAAGTTAAGATTAATGATGAAACAATTACATCTTTGTCGAAAAATAAATTGGCAAAATTCCGTCGCAAGGAAATGGGATTTATTTTTCAAGATTATAATTTATTAGATACGCTAACAATTGGTGAAAATATCTTACTTCCCTTAACACTTCAAGGGGAAAAAGTAAAAGTAATGGAGAAAAAGTTAGTTATAGTTACAAAGCAGCTCGGAATTGATACGATCATTAACAAGCGTACGTATGAGGTCTCTGGTGGGCAAATGCAGCGTGCGGCAATTGCTCGTGCTATAATTCACGATCCAACGGTTATTTTTGCGGATGAACCAACAGGAAACTTAGATTCTAAAGCCTCTTTACAGGTTATGGAATCACTCGGCACCCTACAACAGACACATGAGACAACGACCGTTATGGTTACACACGACCCATTTGCTGCCAGTTTTTGTGGCCGGGTTATTTTTATAAAAGATGGAAAGTTGTTTAATGAAATCCATCGTGGCGACAATCGTCAAAGCTTCTTTCAAGACATTTTAAATGTGCAATCACTATTGGGAGGAAATATGGATGACTTTCAAACAATTCGCATTTAACAATGTTAAACGAAATACAAGGCAATATTTAAGTTATTTTCTAAGCTGTATGTTCGCAGTAACGGTCTTCTTTATGTATGCGGTCATCGTTTTTCATCCCGATATTCAAAATGCTGAATTTCGTGACGTTGTCCAGCGCGGAATTCTCCTAACAGAAGCCATCATATATGGATTCTCTTTTTTATTTGTTTTGTTTTCTACTGGATCATTTATCAAATCACGTAAAAAACAATACGGATTATTGACTACACTTGGAATTAGTAAATCACAGCTCAATCGCATGCTTATTTTGGAAAATACGATTATCGGTATCACATCAATTGTTGCAGGGTTATTACTAGGTGCGTTATTAACAAAATTGTTTTTAATGATTTTCTCTCAGATTCTCGGACTGGATCAAATTTTACCTTTTTATTTATCGTTAAAAGCCATTGGGATAACTTCACTATTATTTTTTATTATGTTTGAAGTGAATTCGTTAGCGGTTGTCTGGACATTGCGAACGAACTCCATTATGGAAGTCTTCCGTGGAGCAAAAGGACCAAAAAAGACTCCGAAATTTTCATGGATACTTAGTTTATTAGCCATTGGTTTGATTGGAGCGGGGTATTACCTTGCTTATATTTCGACTGTGGTCACGATTTTCTTATACATGCTTCCAATTTTAATTTTAGTAATTCCAGGTACTTATTTTCTTTTTTCTCAATTTAGCATTGCTTTTATAGCCCTTTTAAAACGGAAGAAGCGATTTTATCTTCATAAACTAAATTTACTTACCATTTCTGACTTATCCCATAAATTAAAAGATAATGCCAGAATTTTGTTTATTGTAACTATATTAAGTGCAGTGGCACTTACATCGTCTGGGGTGCTTTATGGATTATTCCAAGGTGTTGAAGCTGAAGCCAAGCGCTTTGTTCCACAAGATGCAACACTTATAAGTAAAGGAAATAGCAAAATAGATAAACTAGAAAAAGAAATCAATTTTGTCGAATCTTCATTTAAAGAAAAGGATATAGCGTTCCAATCAAATCTGATTCGAACAACACAAGCACAGATGCAGAGTGAAAATGAAAATTGGAATTTGGTATGGGCACAAATTTATTCGTATTCTGATTATAAAGCTATCGCCAATCTCCATGGACGTAACGTTTCCTTTGAGATAGATGATGGCGAAATGGTCATTTCAAAACAGGAATTCGCCTTACCTGATGACAACAAACCACCAAAGAAGCTTACGATTAAGTCTAAAAATGAATCTGCCACCCTTCATACAAAAGTTGCTAAATTAGAGCTTAATCAAAACATATATACTACATTTGATATAGTTGTTTCCGATAGCATATTTAAGCAATTCGTCCAGTCTGCTGCTTCTAATGAAGTTTATTATAATTATGCGATGGAGATTCCTAAATGGAAAACTCATGCAGATGACATTGAACAGATTTTTGCTAATGTAGACAGAGAGATAGCATATCCAGATTCACAGCCCGAATATTATCTTCGAATGAAGGAAGGACTGTCTTATCTGTTCTTTTTTGGTATATTTATTAGTGTGCTATTCTTTTTAGCCGCTGGATCGATATTATATTTTCGAATGTACCAGGATATGGATAAGGATTTACACCATTATCATTCCATATATCGGATAGGAATTACAGATAAGGAAATGAAAAAAATTGCTACGAGACAGCTTGGATTTTTATTCTTTATTCCATTTATTGTGGCTGTCGTTCATGCTAGCTTTGCCTTTAAAGCACTACAAAACATGATTGCTTCATCGGTGATATTACCTAGTGTGATGAGTGTATCAGTCTTTTTTGTTATCCATCTTATGAACTTTATTTTCATTCGAAATGTGTATACAGCTAAATTAAAAAAGGTTATGTAGAATAAGCACAATTTTATTTACTTCAGGAGGCAACTTATAATATGGATTTCACAAAGTCTGAAAGGTTACATGGAGAAGCACTTGAACATATAGTTGGTGGGGTCAACTCCCCATCACGGGCGTATAAGGCTGTAGGAGGCGGTGCACCCGTCTATATGGAACATGGGAAAGGCGCCTACTTTTGGGATGTCGACGGGAACAAGTATATCGATTATTTGGCAGCATATGGTCCAATTATTACAGGACATGCACATCCACATATTGCTGAGGCGATTTCCTATGCTGCAACAAATGGTACTTTATACGGAACACCGACAAGTTTAGAAAATAAATTTGCTAAAATGCTGAAATCAGCAATTCCTTCTCTTGAAAAAGTTCGTTTTGTTAATTCTGGAACAGAAGCTGTTATGACAACTGTTCGTGTGGCGCGTGCATATACTGGACGAACCAAAGTAATCAAATTTGCCGGTTGCTACCATGGTCATTTTGATGCAGTTTTAGTACAAGCTGGATCTGGACCTGCGACACTTGGTACACCTGATTCAGCAGGGATTCCAAAAGCGGTTGCAGAGGATGTCATTACGGTACCTTTCAACGACCTTAATGCATTTAATGAGGCAATGAATCACTGGGGTGATCAAATTGCTGCTGTTCTAGTCGAACCAATCGTTGGTAACTTTGGTATCGTTGAGCCACACGAAGGATTTTTACAAGCGGTAAATGATAGGACTCATAGCGCTGGGGCATTAGTCATTTATGATGAAGTAATTACAGCTTTTCGATTTACATATGGCAGTGCACAGCAGGTTTATGGCATTGAACCAGATATGACCGCAATGGGGAAAATCATTGGTGGCGGTCTACCGATCGGTGCTTACGGTGGACGTCAGGATATTATGGAACAAGTCGCACCACTTGGACCGGCATATCAAGCAGGGACTATGGCTGGAAATCCAGCATCTATGGCAGCAGGAATCGCTTGTTTAGAAGTGTTAAAGCAAGATGGGGTTTATGAAAAATTAGATCAATTAGGTGAACGATTAGAGGCAGGGATTTTAGATAAAGCTTCTAAGACAGGAATTCCGATTTCCGTAAATAGACTGTGTGGAGCATTAACTGTTTATTTTGGCGATGGCGAAATTACTAATTATGATCAAGCTGAAGCAAGTGACGGGGAAGCATTTGCTACGTTCTTTAAGCTAATGTTGAATCAAGGTATTAATTTGGCACCATCCAAATACGAAGCATGGTTTTTAACAACCGAGCATACTGAAGCAGACATTGATCAAACGATTGAAGCTATTGGTCATGCATTTGCTACAATGGCTGAAAAATAAATTTATGCGAAGCACTCCTCCTTTTGGGGGTGCTTTTTTTTTGGGGGGGAGCTCGAGATGATGTTTCTGCTCTCGAGATGATAAAAACTCCCACTAAAGGGGAGTTTTTTAAAACATTATGTGCCTATATGCTCTGGTTTATCCAAATTCTGTACTTGATACAAATCGTAGTAGCTACCTTGTTTCATCATCAGTTCTTCATGTGAACCAATTTCACTAATTTCGCCATTTTCAATAACAACAATGCGATCTGCATGCGTAATTGTCGCTAAACGGTGTGCGACGATAAATGTTGTACGGTCAGATGCCAATTTTTCAACCGCTTCCTGTATGGTGTGCTCGCTTTCTAAATCAAGCGCTGATGTTGCTTCATCAAAAATAAGGATTGGTGGATTTTTCAAAAATACACGGGCTATTGCAATACGTTGCTTTTGCCCACCGGATAATTTAACTCCTCTTTCACCCACCAATGTATCATAGCCTTGTGGTAGTTCTTTAATAAATCCATGTGCATTGGCGGCTTGTGCTGCAGCAATTACTTCTTCGTCCGTTGCCTCTGGGTTTCCCATTCGTATATTCATGGCGATGGACTCCGAAAATAATGTATTATCCTGTAAGACCATACCAATGTTATCACGTAATGAGCGTACCTGAACATCCCGTATATCATCGCCATCAACTTTAATAGAACCACTAATGACATCATAGAACCTTGGAATTAAACTAATCAGAGTCGATTTCCCTCCCCCGCTCATTCCTACAAAAGCAATTGTTTCTCCCTTTTTAACATGTAATGATACATCTTTTAAGACATCTGCTTCTTCCGTATCATATTTAAATGAAACATTCTCAATATCGACAGAGCCGTTAACTCGGTCTAATTTCTTCGCGTTTTTCTTATCGACAATATCATATTTTTCATTCAAAAATTCAAACACTCTGTCAATCGATGCAATAGATTGTGTTAATACTGTTGATGAATTCACTAAACGACGTAACGGACTATAAACACGTTCCATATATCCGACAAAGGCAACCATCGTACCCATCGTTAAATTTCCGCTAATTACTTGATATCCGGCAAAGGCAATGACTAATAAAGGCGCTAAATCTGTTATTGTATTCGTAACTGCAAACGTTTTTGCGTTCCAATCCGTATGTTCAATTGCACGATTTAAAAAGTTAACATTTCGTGTGTTAAATTGCTTTTGTTCATAATCTTCTAATGCAAAACTTCTTGTTACAGGCATCCCTTGAACTCGTTCATGCAAATGACCTTGTACTTCAGCTAATGACTGGGAACGATCACGCGTTAATCGACGTAATTTTGCATAAAAGTATTTTACGGAAAATCCGTATAATGGAAAGAGAATTATAGCAACAATTGTCAACCATACATCCATCGTTAGCATAATAACAATCGCAATAAGGATTGTAATCATATCCAACCAAATATTCATTAACCCAGTTATAACAAATGTTTTCGTTTGTTCGACATCATGTATTACCCGGGAAATAATTTCGCCGGTTTTTGTCTGAGAATAGAATCTCAAGCTAAGCCTCTGAATGTGATCAAATAGTCTATCACGTATGTCATAAAGGATTTTATTCCCTACCCATTGTGCTAAATATTGTCGAATATATTCAATTGGCGGACGTAATATAAGAAAAACAACAAAAGCTCCGCCCATGATCCACAATAGTTCGCTGATTTTAGCTGACTGGGTCATATCTTCTGCACCAATGATATTATCAATAACATATTTTAAAATTAACGGTAATAATAATGGAATTGCAAACTTTACAATTCCTATTAGCACAGTCCATAAAATTTTCCATTTATATGGTTTAACAAACTGCATGTATTGTTTAATACTACTCATAAACCTATCTACCTCATTTAAGATGTGAATAGAAAAGCCTTGCTACATTATGTAACAAGGATAATAATCACGTTATTAATTTCAATCAGTATTTATAGAATAACCACTATTACGTACTTATTACATTTTGTTTAGATAAAAAACTACCGATATGTCAAATACCTCTCATACCACTGATCGACAAAGTCTGGAGCAAATGGCCCTTTTCGTTGTCGTACCCATCGTAACAAATACTCTATATTATTATGTAGAATACGATCCAATACATCTGGGTAATTCATTTTAAGTTTGTGTTCTTCATATTCATCTTCATCCAACAGATCATATGTCATGTCTGGATATACTTTTACATCTAAGTCATAATCAATATATTTTAACGCTTCATAATCATAGACAAACGGAGAACTTATATTACAATAATAATAAATACCATCATCCCGCAACATACCAATTATATTAAACCAATATCGAGCGTGGAAAAAACTAATTGCAGGTTCTCGTGTAACCCATGTTCTCCCATCACTTTCTGTAACTAACGTTTTGTCATTAGCACTAATTACAATGGATTCTGTACCCTTCAAAACTAGGCTGTTATCCCATACTCGGTGCAAATGTCCATCATGTTTATAGCTGTGAATTTGAATTTTTGAACCTGTTTTAGGACCAGCCATGCTATCTTCCTTTCACTTTATTTTAGTTTTATTTGCTACATTTTCTATATATTATTATAACTACAATAAAACTAAATATAAAGTATTACGTCATCAACAAGTACTAGATTCAATAAAAATACAAGAAGAGCTTCCTTGGCAGGAAACTCTTCTTGTTGAAAATCGGGGTAGATTTTTTTATTTCTTATTTTGCTGAGATTTTTGATTTTGCTTTCTTACTTCTTGTGCGTTTGTTTCAGATGCAAATTCAGTACCAAATTGACCTTGGCCTTGAGCTGCTTGTTGGTTTTGCTGTTTTACATGCTGAACATTTGTACCAGAAGTTGTTTTGTTAGGTTTTTTAGCCATCATTATCACCTCCGCAATAATTAATTTCTCCATCTCAATAAAAGTTATCCAAAATATATTGAGTTAAAATTATCTTTTAATGGAATATAATGTAAATAAGGAATAAAAAAAGTGAAATTACATAAATTATGAGGACAAGTACTCTGATATCAAAGAAGAGAGGTTTCTGATTATGAATAAGGGCCGTGATTTTACTGAGTTAACAATGATGAGTAAAACTCAATGGAATGATAACGAGCTTGCATATTTTCAGCATGCATTATCACAGCTTTTACCATACGTTAATGCAGAAGGACTTACAATATTACAGGAAATCAATGAAGAAATGAAAAATAGAAATTAGAAAAGGCCCACACACTTAATATGTGATAAGCCTTAAACTAGGTCATATATACTTCATCATTTTTTGATGAGACACGGGAAATGGATACGACTCCAATTCCTCACGTTCAACAAACTTTAACCGTTCATCTGTTGTTTGACATTGCGTGGTTTTTGCCTGATATATTTCAAGTTGCCAAATTAAATGAGAAAAAACATGTTTTAGTTTTCCTTTTTGAGACCCTAAGGCAATTTTTACGCCATATTCATTAAACAACCAGTTTTCAAGGTGGTCAAATCCAATTTCATCAATTGGTACCATAGGGAATTGCCATAAATTTGCTAAAAGACCATTTTCCGAACGCTTTTCAATCACATATTGGTTTTTATCATTTTTAATTAGTAATGCAACATAAGGAATTGTCTTTTGCTTTTTCGCTTTTGATTTTATTGGCAGTTCCTTCTCTATTCCTTCAGCAAAAGCTTGGCAATGCTGTTGGACTGGACAAAACATACACATGGGTGTTTGGGGTGTACAGACAAGTGCGCCTAATTCCATAATTCCTTGATTAAATGAAGAAGGATCTTCATGTGATATAAGCCCGTGCACATAGTTTTCAAAAAGCTTTTTAGCACTAGGCTTTGCTATATCTTCTTCAATTTTTAATATTCTTGCTAGTACACGCATAACATTTCCGTCTACTGCAGGTTCAGGTTGGTTGTATGCGATGGAAAGAATCGCACCTTTTGTGTATGGACCAACTCCCTTTAATGCACCTAATTCCTTCGGTGTAGATGGCACCTCACCACCGTATGTTGCAACAACTTCCCTTACTGCGTTTTGTAAATTACGTGCACGGGAATAGTAACCTAGACCCTCCCATGCTTTTAAAACATCCTGCTGATCTGCTTCAGCTAAATCGTGAAGTGTGGGAAATTTTGTAATAAATCGGTGGAAATAAGGAATAACGGTATCAACTTTTGTTTGTTGAAGCATAATTTCAGATACCCAAATTTTATAAGGATCCTGATCCTTCCTCCACGGGAGATCACGTTTATTTGTATAGTACCAATTCAGTAATTCTTGTTGAAATTGATAAATGTCAACATTTTGTAATTTGTTTTCAATCAATCTTTCCCATCCTTTATGTTACAATAATCGAGTCAAAACATATAACCAATCCAACACTAATTCTAGCAACGATTAACTCTTTTGACTCAATTAACTAATAAATTTTTTTCAGTTCTGTACAGCACGAAGCATTGTCGAAGGAGGACCTTTCATTATGGATACAGGTACCCATGTCGTCATGGGAATTGCACTTGGGGGGTTGGCAACATTAGATCCTGCAGTAAATAGCGATCCAACTCTTTTCAACGCGGTCTTAGTTGGTACAATAGTGGGTTCTCAAGCGCCCGATTTTGATACGATATTAAAATTTAAAAATAATGCTGTCTATATACGTAATCATCGCGGTGTGACACACTCTGTTCCTGCCGTTTTAATGTGGGGCATTGCCGTTTCATCGGTTATTCATGCATTTGTACCGCACATAGACTATTTACATCTATGGGCATGGACGTTTTTGGCCGTTATTATTCATGTACTTGTTGATATATTCAACGCCTATGGTACACAAGCATATCGTCCTTTCACCGATAAGTGGGTAGCTCACGGGTTTATTAACACGTTCGATCCATTTATTTTTAGTCTGCATGTTGCCGGTATTATCGCATGGATACTTGGTGCAACTCCTGGTTACACATGGTTAATCATTTACTCGGTGATTTTATTATATTATATCAAACGTTATATTGATAAAAGAGAAATTGTCAAAAAGATACATGACTACTACCCAACTACAGAAAAAATTGCAACATCGCCTACGATTAAACAGAATGAATGGCGGGTTGCTATTACTACTGATACCATGTTTTACGTAGGTTCGGTAGAGAACGGACACATTCAAATTGTTGATGAATTTGAAAAAATCCCGTTACCTGATTCACCACTAATTAATTTGGCGAAAGAGGATCACAACGTGTCTGCATTTCTATCATTTTCCCCCGTTTACCGATGGGAGATAAATGATTATGATGATTTCACTGAGGTACGCTTCATTGACTTGCGTTACCGTTCAAAGGGACATTATCCATTTGTAGCAGTTGTTCATATTGATGATAACATGCGTATTATGAGCTCCTATACGGGTTGGATATTTTCCGAACAAAAGCTGCAAAACAAACTACTTGTTAGTGACAGCCCAATTTAAAAAGCGAGGTAGATGCCTCGCTTTTGTTATTTTACTTTATCTCCTAATAACGATATTGGAATTGCCTCTTCTTTCTCATAAGTCTCATCCAAAAGATTTATCCGGTGTCCCCATGCAAAAACCCCATTAATATAATTTATTTTAAAAGTATGTCCAGGGTCCCCGTTCAATTGGTGTGTATCATTTGCTTGAAAATCCTCTGGGTTTAACATATATGCCATCGCAACCTGCATTTTACGTTCATTGATTGCTACTTCACTGATATTTCCCAGTTGCTCAGCTTTTTGTGCTTTTTCTTTTAAACGTCCAACTTCTTGCCGTAATTGCTCGACTGTATAGTCACTGTAGCGATAATCCATTCATTCACACTCCCCTTACCTTTCATTTTACATTTTATCAATAGTTTAAGACAATGGAAATGAAAAGTATCACTAAAACTTGTTTGATAGAGGGGATTTTTATGCAAAATGCTGCAATAACCGGCGCAGGAAGTGGATTGGGCAAAGCCCTTGCACTTAAATATGCAAATAATGGATTTAATGTATATCTATTAGGCCGAAACGATACAAAACTACATATTGTTCAAAATGAAATTTTAAAGAATGGAGGAAAGGCTGAGGTTGTTTTATGTGATGTACGTGAACCAGCATCTGTTAGTATTGCCTTTCAAAAAATAGGAGAATTGGATGTATTTATAAATAATGCTGGTATTGGCATATTTGGTTCGGTAGAAAATTATTCTGTTGAAGATATTGAAGGAACACTCGATACAAATATTAAAGGTACTATTCTAACTGTACAATCTGCTTTACCGTTAATTCGAGAAAGTAAAGGGCGCATTTTAACAATTATTTCGACTGCTGGATTACGGGGAAAGGTGAACGAATCCATCTATTGTGCAAGTAAATTTGCTGTAAGAGGGTTTACTGAGAGCTTGCAAAAGGAATGGGAAAATGAGCCTTTATCCATTACCGCTGTATATATGGGCGGAATGAACACCCCCTTTTGGGACAACTCCACACATGTAACAGATACATCCAGATTAAAAAGTCCGGAAATTGTGGCAGAACAAATATATAATGAAGATGATGGTCGTAAAGAAATTTTGGTTGATAGATAAAACCTTCATAAGGGATACTATGATTATTAAAAGAAGAAAGTAGGGTTAAAATGAAAGCCGTTGTTATTGAAAAATATGGTTCAGCTAACCTTTTAACAGAAAAAGAAGTTCCAATACCTGAGATAAAAACCAATCAAGTATTAGTCGAATTGCATGGAACATCCATAAACCCAATTGATTGGAAATTGCGTGAAGGCTATCTTAAAGAGAATTTACCATTTGAATTTCCAATTATCTTAGGTTGGGATGCTGCAGGTGTAATCAAGGAAATCGGTTCAGACGTTACCGGATTCCAAGTTGGTGATCGTGTATTTGCTAGACCAGCTACAACCCCAAACGGAACGTATGCAGAATATGCAGCAGTAGACGAAAACTTGTTGGCAAAAATACCTGAAAATAGTAGCTTTTACGATGCAGCAGCCGTACCTCTCGCTGGATTAACCGCATGGCAATGTCTAGTCGATTTTTCGGAATTAAAACCTGGTGATAATGTGTTAATTCATGCTGGTTCCGGTGGTGTTGGCAGTTTTGCTATTCAAATAGCAAAGCGTTTTGGTGCCTATGTTGCATCGACAGCAAGTGAAAAAAATAAAGATTTGCTTACGAAGCTTGGAGTAGATAAATTTATAAATTATCGAGAAGAGGATTTTGAAAATGTCCTCCAAGATTTTGATATTGTTTTGGATACACTTGGTGGTGAGGTCCAAGAAAAAAGCTTTAACGTGTTAAAACAAGGTGGAAAGTTAGTTTCTATTGTTGCACCACCCAATGAGACACTAGCAAAAGAAAAAAATGTTAAAGCCGGATTTCATTGGTTAGAACCAGATGGAAAACAACTAGCTGAACTAGGCAAATTAATGGACAAAGGTGACTTAAATCCTGTAATTGGACATACTTTCTCTTTTAGTGAAGAAGGATTACAAGAAGCTCATAAATTAAGTGAAACCCATCATGCTAAGGGGAAAATTGTAATAAAAATCAAGTAGCTGTTAGGACTTGCTCTTATCAAGGCAAGTCCTTTTTATCTATATCTCACAATTTTTCATCTAAAAATTTATTGATCAATTCTATGGTGAATCCTTTGCGAAACAATGCTTCTTTTATTTTAAGATGTAACGCATATCCTTCAAATTTCGTTTGATGCTTCCTTAAAATTTTTTCTCCTTGATGGACAAGCGCTTCCCATTCCACATCATCATCTTTTACATCCTGAACATCGGCTACTACTTCTTTAATGACATCCTTTGCAAATCCTTTTTGTACTAAAGTTACTTGCAATTGTTGAATTTGTTTACGAAATGAGTGTTTATTGTTGGAATTTAGTTTTTTACTTACCCATTTTTGTGCCTTTTCATATTGGATTTCATACGTATATTGCTGAATGGCATCTGAGGCAATCGTTGCTGAAACGCCCTTGTCTATGAGCTCTTTTTTTACAAGCATCGGCCCTTTGCTAGTTGTGTGTATTCTCGTCTGCACAAAAGCATTGGCAAACATTTTATCATCCAGTAATTTTTCGTTAATTAATCGTTCGATGATTTTAGTGATATGTTCTGGTTCGACTTCTTTTTTTACTAAATAATCATTTATTTCTTTAATTGTTCGCATTCGGTAGCTTAAAAAGTTTATTGCAAGGGTATAAGACTTATGTAAGTTATCTTTTTGGACAAGTGTGCGGATCATGGAATCGTCCAATTCAAGTCCTTTTCGGAGCTTATACTCAATTAATACCGCTTCGTCCACACTAAAGCCATAAGCTTCACCTTGTCCATCGTCCAAAAAGATATTAAAACGATTCTTACGTTTTTTCTGTGTGGTGATCCGGGTAATTTTCTTCATGTTCTCACCCCTTTCCCTTAAGACAATGATAACATGAAAAAATTGTCCGGAGCACCCGTAAGAATCGGTATTTTTAATGTGATTTTTGATTATGATCGCACGTTCATACTATGGTGTTGCACGATTATTCTTGTTTTTTGCACGATTAGATCCTGGTGTTGCGCGATACTATTTCTTATTGCGCGCTCTGTTCCCGGTATTGCGCGATTCTACTTCTTATTGCGCGCTCAGCTCCCGGTATTGCGCGATTCTACTTCTTATTGCGCGCTCAGCTTCTGGTAATGCGCGATTCTTCCTTCTTATTGCGCGCTAGCTCCTGGTACTGCACGATACTTCCTTCTTATTGCGCGCTCTGATCCTGGTAATGCGCGATTCTTCCTTCTTATTGCGCGCTCTGATCCTGGTAATGCGCGATACTACTTCTTATTGCGCGCTAGCTCCCGGTAATGCGCGATTCTACTTCTTATTGCGCGCTCAGCTCCCGGTAATGCGCGATACTTCCTTCTTATTGCGCGCTCAGCTCCTGGTACTGCACGCTCGATATTCGCTCGTCACAATTCAAAGTTAAATTCCTAGCCACGTCGTTCATATAAACATATAATTAAACCATACTTATCTATATAGAAAAGAATCGGAGAGGAGTGAACGTTTTGAACGTTTTAATAACTGGTGGGACCGGCTTTGTTGGCAAGCATTTGACTAATGAATTAACGAAACAAAACCATCATGTTTACATACTTACACGATCCCCTGACAAACACACAAACACTAATTCAACAACCTTCATAAGTTATAAATACGACATGAACACACTACCTGTTATCCACAAAGTCATTAACCTTGCAGGTGATTCACTATTTGGCTATTGGTCCAAGAAGAAAAAAGCAACTATTTTATCTAGCAGAATTGAAACAACGCAAACTGTTATTGATTTTATGAAGCAAATGGATCCAAAACCAACAACATTTATTAGTGGTTCTGCAGTTGGATATTACGGTACATCTAAGGATTTAATATTCACTGAAGATACAATAAAACCAGGTGATGATTTTTTAGCCCGTGTTGTCGTCAAATGGGAAAAGACAGCGAATCAGGCCACAAATATGGGCATCCGTACCATTTTCACTCGTTTCGGTGTTATTTTGGGTGAAGACGGTGCACTTCCGTATATGAGTCTCCCGGTAAAAATGTTCGCTGGAGGTAAGATTGGTAATGGTGAACAGTGGATTTCATGGGTGCATATCGAGGATGTTGTTCAAATGATTCTATTCTGCTTATTTAATGAAAATATGGTAGGTCCCGTGAACATCACCTCACCGAATCCTAGCCGAAATAAAGAATTCACAAAAACATTAGCAAAAGTGTTGAAGCGACCGTATTGGTTACCTGCTCCTTCCCCCATTATTCGTACGACAATTGGGGAAATGAGCCATTTAATAACAAAAGGACAATATGTCTTACCAAGAAAAGCAGAGAGCAATAATTATCAGTTTGCATATCCTTATTTAGAGGAATCCTTGAGACAAATTACAGCAAAAAAATCTAGGCATTAATTGTCAAAATTCATATAAAAAAAGTTATTTCTTTTTTATAAATATCTGTGTAAAATAATAGTATCAAACTGGATAAAGACAGAATTGAATAGGGAAGGCAAATGGTGCGCCACCAGTGATAAACTGGTCCTAGTGGGTTCGATTCCCACCCCGAATTTTTGTTGAACGCTAACTAAAAATTCGTGGGTGGGACTGAACTCTTTTTCTGTAGAAATACCCACCTAACTAAGGAGGGTATTTTTTATGCTGAAAACACGCGATTTACACGAGGTGCCGGTTCTATTTGAATTGTTATTACACCCAGATGTATTCCCTTATGTCAGGCATAAAGCAAAGACGAGTGATCAATTTTATTTCATCACAAAACAAACGATAGAAGCTGAAGAGAATGGAGAGCTTATATCAAGAACAATTTTAGATGAATATAGCCAACCAATTGGTACCATCAATCTATTCGATATCCAAGGTAATTCTGGGTTTTTGGCTACATGGATTGGCCAGCCTTATTTCGGAAAAGGATATAACAAGCTAGCGAAAGAGTTATTTTTCGAGGAATTATTTTTTACGTATCAAATTGAGGCAATCTTTATGAAGGTTCGAAAAACAAATATACGTTCATTGAAAGCAGTACTGAAATTACCTTATGCAGCATTAGGCAACACAGTTTATCCCGAAGTGTATAAATCCATAAATCCGCAAGGCGATATGTACGATCTTTTTGTTATTTCAAAAGAGCAGTTTATGTCATATCATCAATTTGCTCAAGTTGAAGCTGTTGCAACTGATGAAGAAGTTTCATAAGCAAACTGTATATTTTCTATAATACAGGGAAGCCTACACGTAAAAGTGAGGAGGCTTTCTATGAAGAAAAATCCAAAACACGATCACAAGCCAGAGAAGTTCCTATCAAAAACGCAGGAAGTTTTCTATCAGCGAGAATTCAAGCATGCGGATAGAATTTATAACGAATTAAGTCAAAAGGGAAACCGACGTTAATACGCGGTTTCTTTTTTTATGTATCCACAGGTAAAGTCATTAATGTTAATAAGTATTATAAAACGCGTTATAGCAATGCTGTTTATTCACAGTCGGATTGTGAATAACTCATCATTCCCCTGTGGATTATGTGGATAATAAACGAAAACATTGTGAAATGGTCACCTTCATTGTGTATAACTATGTGTATAGTATCAAGTTGAGCCTATCCAATTTTTATCGATCTTCAATTGGCTAATTGTAATTCCTCTTACACCAATATTTATAATATACATTAGGAAATCCAGCATCTTGAAAAAAACGATGGAGTTATACGAAAAATAATCTACATTAAAAAGAGCTTGGGAAATTAAATTCCAATCTCTTTTTAATGTAAATATCTTAAAACAAACTAATTTGTGTTTACAATCGTTATTCTTCGTAACAAAAACCATGAAACTCCATACAATACAATTCCTATTAACAATATTTGATAAAATAGAGCCATATCTAATGAATGATAAATATTTATGAAAAAAGTATAAACCCACCCTTTCGCTAATCCCAACAGCAACAAAACTACAAGTATTCCAACAACACTTCCACCGCCTAACAATCCATATTTATAAAATAGCAACCCTATGACGAACATTCCTGATAATAAGAAAAACATAAATGAAGTGTCGATGATTACACGGTTTAACCATGTATCTGTCATCATCATTGATGAATGGACCAAGTTATATGAGTCAATACTAAATGCCGTTATTATCCCTTTAATTATCGAGTGTACAGTACTTACTAAAATTGACTCTACTAATGCCAGACCAAAGAAAAAGAGCCCCAATGCCATATAAAGATTTTTTCTTGTCGCTCCCATTTTTATCGAAAATGGAATTCCTTCTTTCACTAAAACAAAACCAAAAATTGCACAATAAATATAAAGTGCTGATGACGGCATAAAGTACATGGCACCATCCTCAACATTTATTAATAAATATCCGCCAATTATCGTAATGACCATTGTGATCAATAAAATAGACCAGAATATGAAAAAGCTGCGTCTCATATCTGTTACAAAAAAGTATAATAACCCCTTTATTTGTCTGCCCATTATTATGCCCCCTTCTTATTTTCAGTTAAATAAATCATCAATTCTTGAATTGGTACCCCTTCAACATTTAAGCCAGCTAAACGAGCTTGCTTCATATCCGCATATACATAAGCAGTCATCATTCCAGCCAATTGCTTTTTGCCAATGATATCTTTATCTTTAATAAACGATTCGACTTCTTGAATAGTTCCAGAAACAGAACACGTCTTGTTTCGTAATACTTCCGCTTCCTCTTTTAGTACGAGTTCCCCATCCTGGATGATGAGTACTTCTTCAAACAATAAGCTTACTTCATCAATCAAATGAGTAGAAAAAATAATTGTCCGTTTCTCCAGTTCATATTCCTCTACCAATATTTCATAAAATTTCTTTCTTGCTGCAGCATCTAGTCCGATATACGGTTCATCAAAAATAGTGATTGGTGCTTTACTAGCTAATCCAACAATAATTCCAAGTGCTGACTCCATTCCTTTTGACAAAGTTTTCACTTTAGCATTCGGATTTAAGTTATACTCTTCAACTAATTTGTCTGCCAATTCATGATCCCAAGTCGAATAAAATATCGAGTAAATTCGTAAAACATTTTTCACCTTTAAATCCTTTTTAAAATTGTTACCCTCTTTTATTAAGCATATCGATTCAGTTATTCGCTGATTATCAAATGGATTTTCATGTTCAATCATTATTTCACCACTTGTTGCTAAAATATGACCTGATAAAATCTCCATGAATGTTGTTTTTCCTGCACCGTTTCGACCGAGCAGACCATAAATTTTGGGTTCATCTAGTAAGAAGGAGATATTATCTAAAGCTAATTTGTCTTGATATTTCTTCGTAAGATTTTTCACTTCAATTTGCATCGGTATTTCCCTCCTTAATCATATCTACTAATTCCTCATTACTAACATGAAGCTTCTTTGCTTCACTTTTTAATGGTTGGATGAAATTTTCATAAAATGTCTCTTTTCGTTTTTCGATTAAGATATCCTTGGCATTTTCTGTTACAAACATTCCAACACCTCTTTTTTTAAATAATATATTTTCATTAACTAACTCATTAATTCCCTTAGCTGCTGTTGCAGGATTTATTTTGTAATAACTTGCGAATTCATTCGTTGAAGGAACTCGTTCACCTGGCATTATAGTTCCATTGATGACAGAATCCTCAAGTTGTTCTTTTATTTGAAGAAAAATAGGTCGAGTATCATCTAGTTTGTATTTCATAAGT
The DNA here is from genome assembly GCF_900187325.1 of Virgibacillus ndiopensis. Classification (GTDB taxonomy): domain Bacteria; phylum Bacillota; class Bacilli; order Bacillales; family Amphibacillaceae; genus Virgibacillus_E; species Virgibacillus_E ndiopensis. Next base: position 794,828 of record NZ_FZMZ01000004.1, read on the forward strand.
CACCACCTCAGTTAACTGGTTAGTTAGTTATGTAACTAACTATATAACCAATCAAATGAGATGTCAACTAAATATTCAAATAAAAAAAGCTCTGCATAATGTGATATACAAAGCTTTTCCTACCTATTCCCCTATTTTCTTGTCTTCACTTTTTGGAAGTCGACCTGCTTTCTTTGCTGCTTCTCTTAATAAAAACTCTACATGACTATTGACGCTTCGAAATTCATCCTTTGCCCATCCTTGCAAAATGTCATATAATTTTGGGTCGATACGTAATGGAAAATTCTTTTTCTTAGCCATAGAAACCCTCTTTTGTCCATCAGATTCAGAAAAAGTTTATTGATATAATGACCCAGTATTAATAACCGGCTGTGCACCATGATCAGATACAATGGCAACAAGCAGGTTGTTAATCATAGCCACTCGACGTTCATCATCTAATTCAACAATGTCTTCTTTTTCAATTCTTTCAATAGCGTCTTGCACCATTCCTACTGCACCTTCTACAATTTGTCTACGTGCCGAGATAATCGCGCTTGCTTGTTGACGTTGAAGCATAGCCTGCGCAATTTCCGTGGAATATGCAAGATGCGTTAAACGTGTTTCAATTACTTCAACACCTGCAACATCTAAACGTTCCTGTAGTTCTGTTGCCAATTGATTGGAAACCTCTTCAGCATTACCTCTCAATGTGAGTTCAACATTTTCAAATGTATCATATGGATATTTCGTTGCAACAGCACGAATAGCCGTTTCACTTTGAATTTCTACAAATTGCTCATATCGATCAACATCAAATACAGCCTTTGCTGCATCAACCACCTTAAATACAATAACAGCGGCGATCTCGATTGGATTTCCATTGACATCGTTAACCTTCAGCCGTTTACTATTAAAATTCCTTACCCTTAAAGAAATTGTTCTCCTAATTGTAAATGGAACTGTAATAACAATACCTTCCCTGCGAATAGAGCCCATATATTTACCCAGAAAAATTACAACTACAGACTGATTCGGCTGAACAACAGTGATACCACTACCAAGTGTTATTGCAATAACTAGACAAATTCCTCCAACAACAAATTGTTGCTGAACAAATGAAAAAACTACTCCTGCAATAAGCACTGCAATTAATATAATACCTACAAACCCATTCATCGACCATGCATTTTTTTCTTGCATAACGATCCCTCCCCCATTTTGGATTATATATCTTATATTAAAATGATATCATTATTGTATAATAATGTAAATGATAGTTTTTAAAAAATTGTTTTTCTTTTTGAAATTATCCCGTTTTATTCAGCAAGCCATCTATCGGATCCTTTTCCGTTATAACAAAATAACCATTTCCATCCGTAGTAATTGTAATATTTCCGAACACAGCTGTTGAGTAAATATGTGCGTTAACTTTTTGAAGATTCCTAATTACACGATTAACTGGATGTCCATAGTGATTCGTTTTGCTATACGTTAAAATAGCAATCTGTGGTTTTATTAAATCCACGAATGGAAATGATGTGCTCGTCTTCGAACCATGGTGACCTACCTTTAAAATTTCTGACTGAATTTCATTTGTTTTTATTAACCTCTTTTCTTGTTTTCGTTCAGAATCACCCATAAGTAAAAAGTCAATTTCCTTATAACTTAATCGTAAAACGATGGATGATTGATTGTTATTCTTTTTTCCATTGTGTGAATTTAAAATTCTAATTTTCACTAATGGATCAAGCTCAATAATCTCATTTCGCTTGGCAACCTCAACTGGAATATCATTTTTAATAATTTGGTCGATATATTTTGCGAACGTATTTGTTGTATGTAGCTTACCTGAATCAATAATCCTGTTTACGTCAATTGATTTCATCACTGCTACTAAGCCTCCAATATGATCAATATCCGGATGCGTGGCAATAAGTAAATCAATTTTTTCTATATGATGCTTTTTAAGGAATTTGACAACAATTTTCCCTGATTTTGGGGGTCCGCCATCGATGAGTATTGTTTTATCGTTCGGCGTTTCAATAAATATGCTATCCCCTTGGCCAACATCAATGAAATGAACCTTCATGTTTTCCTTAGCTTCACTGTAACTAAAATTTGCAGGATATACTGTTATAAAAAATATTAGAATAATACTAATTGACCATTTACCAAATCGCATTTTAAACATCCTTTCCTCGTAATTAGTTTTTCATTTATATCGTTTAATTATTATCAAATAAGAGGTTTTTAAAAAAAGCGTAATATTATAAACAAAAGGCTCATTTCGCATAGTTTGTTGCTGTTTTTAGAAAATGCGATATAAGTGCTGTGATAAATTTATCAGTTTTTATTGCTTTCTGATCCGCAGCCCGTATCCACTTCGCTTTCCTGGGGCTGCTACAGCGTTGCCCTATGGTGCGCGAAGTGAATTTCCGGTACAGCAGTCTAACCACAATCTATGTCACATTTTGTATTAATAATTAGATAAGATGCAACTTTTGAAAAGACAACAATCTTTTAGAAAACAACCAAACAAAAAACGCTGATACCAAATTTAGGTACCAGCGTTGTACAATTATTTATACTTGTTTAACTGTTATTTCATCAGTTGCAACATCGACATGTACTGCTTTCAAGTCATTATTTTCTAATAGCAAATCAGTTAGTTGATCTTCAATTTTATCCTGAATGACACGACGTAATGGTCTTGCACCAAAACGTGAATCATATCCGATTTTGACAAGTTGTATTTTGGCTGCTTCAGTTATTGTAATTTCTAGTTTATTTTCTTCCATGCTCTGTGTTAGATCTGAAAGCATTAAGTCAACAATTTCAAGTAAGTCTTCTTCTGTTAACTCATTAAACGAAATAATGGAATCAAAGCGATTTAAGAATTCCGGTTTGAAATATGCACTTAAATTTTCTAAGATTGACACGGATTCATGCTCAATGCGGTTGAACCCAACATTAATTTGTTTATCGCCAGTTCCGGCGTTACTTGTCATAATAATTACAGTTTCTTTAAAGTTGACTGTTCGGCCATGTGAATCAGTTAAATGACCGTCCTCCATAATTTGCAGGAACATATTTTGTACGTCCGGATGTGCTTTTTCAATTTCATCTAACAGAATAATTGAATATGGATTGCGACGTACACGCTCCGTTAATTGACCTGCTTCCTCATGACCAACATAGCCTGGAGGAGAACCGATAATTTTAGACACGGCATGTTTCTCCATATATTCACTCATGTCTAAGCGAATCAATGCTTCACGTGAACCAAATAGTTCTTCTGCTAAGACTCTAGTTAATTCAGTTTTACCTACACCAGTTGGACCAACAAATAAGAATGAACCTATTGGACGATGTTTTGATTTTAAACCTGCACGACTGCGGCGGATTGCTTTTGCAACCTTGTCAATGGCTTGGTCTTGTCCAATTACTTTTGCAGAAAGATTTGCAGCAATGTTTTTCATTTTCTCTTGTTCATCTTTTTGTAGTTTTGTTACTGGTATGCCTGTTTTTTCTTCAATGATTAAATGAACATCTTCTATATCGACATCAATTACTTGTGCTTCATCTTTTGCTTTTTCCAATTGCTTTTGCAATTGTATTTCTTGATAACGAAGATGTGCTGCACGTTCATAATCCTCTTGATCTGCCGCTTGTTCTTTTTCATGAATAATTTCTTGCAATCTCTGTTCAATTGAATCAGAGTCTTTTTCTGCATTTGCCAAATTTAAGCGAGAACCAACCTCATCCATCAAATCGATCGCTTTATCTGGTAAGAATCGATCTTGGATATAACGTCTAGATAATGTTACAAATGAACGGATTACATCGTCTGAATAACGTACTTCATGAAATTTTTCGTATCGATCCTTGATACCATTTAAAATTTGTACCGCTTCGTCTTCTGATGGTTCCTTAACAATAATTGGTTGGAAACGACGTTCAAGTGCAGCGTCTTTTTCAATTTTTCGATACTCTTTTAAAGTTGTAGCACCAATTAGTTGTAATTCCCCACGTGCAAGTGCCGGTTTTAAAATATTTCCTGCATCCATTTGTGAACTTTCTGCAGTACCTGCACCAACTAATAAGTGAATTTCATCAACGAATAAAATGATGTTTTTACGTGACTGTAGTTCTTGAACTAATTGCTTCATACGCTCTTCAAATTGTCCTCGAATACCAGTGTTAGCAACTAATGATGCCACATCGAGTAAATAGATTTCTTTGTTCATTAGTTTTGCCGGAACGTTACCTTCAGCAATTTTCACTGCTAAACCTTCTGCGATAGCTGTTTTACCAACACCCGGTTCACCAATTAATACCGGATTATTTTTATTGCGCCTATTAAGCGTTTCGATTACGCGTTTTACTTCAGTGTCACGTCCGATTACTGGATCAATCAATCCAGCACGAGCAGCATGTGATACATTTTTTCCTAACTGATCAAGTAATCCATTTCCTTGATTTCCCTGTTTTTCATGAGTTTTTGTTCCCATTTGACTTGCTCCATTTCCCTGGAAAAAGTTTTGCGAAAACGCATCATGTTCGTTTGGATTAAATCCAGAACTTTGATTCATTATATTTCCTCTTATTTCATGAAAGCAGTCATCACAGACATGCATTTGCATTTTTTGATTATTGATTTGCATAGATACGTTAATAGTTGCAGGCTGAATTCCACATTGTTGACAATTCATATGTGATTCCTCCCCTTTGATTTTTCAAAAGTAAATTGTTAAAGGTTTGACTTTGACTATCTTTGACCTTATGACTTCATTATACTCTGACCTTTTTTGACTTTCAAGTATTTTAATAAATTTTTTTAGGACTATAACCTAATTTGTAGGCAAATGGATAGGAAAATATACTTTGATCATATTGTTAACTTTATTATTTTCACATATAATATAGACTAAAACATTTTTACATAGTATATACGACTTGAATTGAGGTATTTATTTTGGCTAAGTTACGTACTGAACGAAGACGACAACGAAAAAAATCCAAGTGGAAAAAACGAATACTCTATTCTTTACTTACTTTATTTGTAATTATTGTTGGTATCGGTGTTTATTTAGCTTTCCACACGTATAAAGCTGCAAAAGAGTCCTATGAAGGCTTAGACCGACCAGGTGAGAAATCGGAATTGAGAGAAGAAGCGGTCACCATCGGAAAGGATCCTATTTCGATATTGCTTATGGGTGTAGAAAACTACGCGACCAATGGCAAAAACGGCCGTGCGGACACACAAATTGTTGTGACCCTAAATCCGAAAACAAATAAAATGACAATGACTTCAGTTCCTAGAGACACAAGAGTAATGCTTCCAGAAGAAGGGGCAGGGCAATATGCTGGGTTTCATAAAATAAATTCAGCCTACACGTATGGCTCTATTACAGGGTATGGTGGCAATAAGCTTACAATTGAAATGGTTGAGGATTTACTTGATATACCGATTGATGAGTATGTAGCCGTTGACTTTGAAGGCTTTCGTGAGATTGTAGACTCTCTTGGCGGTGTAGAGGTAGATATTAAAGAAGGGTTTTGGGAAAAAAATATTTATAACAACGACAAAAGAATTTATTTTGAAGAAGGTTCAGCTAAGTTAAATGGTGAAGAAGCACTGGCGTTTGTGCGGATGCGAAAACGAGCAGTAAATAATATCTATCCTCGTGATGAACGGCAGCGGCAATTTATTAAGGCTGCAATTAGTCAAGCCATCTCTGTCGGTACAATATTTAAGGTAGGAGAAATATCAGATATTCTTGGGAAAAATGTGGAAACTAGTTTAAAACCATCAGAAATTTATTCATTGCAGAAAGTATATTCTTCTATTGATGCGTCGGGAATTGAAACGTTTAATATTGATGGATCAAATCAAATGGTAAATGGTTCGTCCTATTTTATTCCAACAGACGAAGGGGTATCTGAAGTTACTAGGAAATTAAGAAAGGAACTAGAATTATCTGCATCAGATATAAATGTGTCATCTGATAATGAAGATGACACAACATATTAACGAGTATATATTTTCGAATCACTTATAAAATCCCGAATGGAGTCTAACTACATTCGGGATTTTAACTTTTATATGATTATCTTTTCACTTTTTCTTTTTGTCTCAACTCAACGCGGCGAATTTTTCCTGATGTTGTTTTTGGCAGTTCATTAATAAACTCAATTTGTCTTGGATATTTATATGGTGCGGTTAATTCTTTTACATGATCTTGCAATTCTTTAACAAGATCTGGATTATTTCTGTGTATCCCTTCTATAAGAACTACGAAAGCTTTTACAATATTGCCACGGACTTCATCTGGACTCGCAACAACAGCACACTCCTGTACGGATGGATGTTTGACAAGGGCATCCTCTACTTCAAACGGTCCAATTGTGTATCCAGAACTGATAATAATGTCATCACTACGACCTTCAAACCAAAAATATCCGTCTTTGTCTTTGGAAGCCTGATCACCTGTTACATAATAATTTCCGCGTTGTGCTTTCTTTGTCCGTTCAGGATCTTTATAATATTCACGGAACAATGCAGGGCAATCTAAACGTACTGCAATGTCGCCAACTTCTCCTACAGCAACTGGATCCCCATTCTCATCTATAACCTCTACGTCATTTCCAGGGGTTGGTTTACCCATTGAACCAGGTTTTACCTCCATATCCTTCATAATACCTAACAACAATGTGTTTTCTGTTTGTCCATAACCATCACGAACGGTAACATTAAAATACTTTTGGAATGTATCAATGACTTCACGATTTAATGGTTCCCCAGCGGAAACAGCACTATGTAATGCCGGCAATTGGTATTCTGTTAAATTATCAACCTTCGCCATGATACGATATTCGGTCGGTGTACAGCATAACACATTAATCTCATTATCTTGTAAAAGACTTAAATATGTTTTTGCATCAAATTTACCGTTATAAACAAAGCCTGTTGCGCCAGAACCCAATACAGATAAAAATGGACTCCAAATCCATTTTTGCCAACCAGGTCCTGCGGTTGCCCAAACGGTGTCGCCGTCATTAATGCACAACCAATTTGCTGAAGCTGTTTTTAAATGAGCATAGCCCCAGCCATGCGTATGGACAACACCCTTTGGATTTCCAGTCGTACCAGAAGTATATGGCAAAAACGCAATATCATCACTCGATGTTTTAGCCATTTCCAATTGATCCGATGCCTCATCCTTTAATCGATCCAAGAAGTCCCATTCCTCAACTGGTTCGCCAACAACAAAACGTTTTAATTGGGCATATTCATTAATATCCTTGTACTGGTTAACAAATGGATAGTAACTAACAACCCCACTAACTTCACCATGGCTAATCCGATACTGCAAATCCTTATGTTTCAGCATTTCTGAGCTCGGTATAATGATAATTCCTGTTTTTAAAGCAGCTAAATATACTTCATAAGCTGCAATAAGTCTCGGAATCATAACAAGGATTTTATCACCTTTTTTCAAACCTTTTCTCAAGAAAACGTTTCCAATTTTGTTTACATTTTTCATTAATTGGGTATAAGTAATTATCTCTTCTTTTCCAGCGTCATCCTGCCAGACTAGTGCTTTTCGTGTTTCGTCTTTTGCGTAACGCTCCATTTCCATAACAATATTATATTCTTTCGGAGCTACAAGATCTTCTCTGTTCAAAGTTATCAACTCCAATTTCTATATTTCTACTAGTATAGCAAACGTTGTGAAAATTTTAAATAAACAAATCTTATAAACTTACTTAGAAAAAATGGTTCGACCCTTTTCACTATTTTTTCCGAAATAAATTTATTTTAAAGTCATTACTTTTGAACTATAATATTGTTATAGAACAAAAGACAAAATTCAAATACATGCATGGTAAGGGCGTGGTTATATGAGTAACGTTCCACAGAAAAAAAGCAACTTCTTATATTCTCTTTTTAAGAAAAATCACGTGAAAGATGAACAGACCTATTTATCTAATCCAAACAACGACGTTCTATTAGACTACTATTCATCATTGGCAAACTACCATCCAGATTTAATTATTGTTCTATCACTTGATGGGGAGATCATTTCACAAAACCGAGGCAGTATCAATGAATTTTTAGGATATCATCCAGATGATACGATCGATTATAGAGATTTTGTCCCTGGCAGCACCTATAAAAAATTACGATCAACTTTTTTTGAAACAATAAAAAATGGCACAAATCTGATAGAAGAAGTTACAGTTAAAAATAAATATGATCAGACTTTATATATAGTATTAACTTTTATACCAATCAAGAAAACAGATGATGACGTTGAAGGAATTTATATAATTGTTCGTGACAACACGAATGAAAAACATCTTCAGCAGGAATTAGAATTAAAGGAAAAGCATTTAACACATGCACAGCAAATAACACGAATTGGTAGTTGGGAATATTTGATTGAGGAGGATACACTTTATTGTTCCGATTATTTTTATGATATTTTTGGAATTGACAAACCAGATTTCGGCATTCCATCTATGGAAACGCCTTTTAAATTTGTTCATCCCGATGATAAAGAAAAGATCCGATCGATCGTTAATCAATCCGCAAAAAAAGGGATTGGATTTGCTACTGAATTCAGAGTTTATCATGGGAAATCAAACGAAATACGTTATATAAAAGTACAGGCAGAATCTATCTGGCAAGGCAATAAACCGTACAAGCTCGTTGGCGTAGTACGTGATTACACAACTCAACAACAATTAGAAATACAAATGGAAGAAACATACAAGAACTTTCAGCACATATTTGATAACTTAAATGCAGGAATTTGGTTAAAGGATTATCCCTCTGGCAACATCACATATGTCTCAAAAGGATTAGAAGCTATTCTTCAGTATCCCTTAGAGCGCTTATCTATAGATGACTCGATTTGGAAAAATTTAATTTTCCCGGCAGACCGAGAGGATGTGTTTGGTAGACAGGAATTACTAAAAACTGGTGAAAGCTTGTTACACAGATATCGCATTGTAAGTGGAGATGGGACAACGAAATGGGTTTTTGACCAAACGGTACCATGGTTTAATGAAGAGGGAGAACTCACAAAACTCTTTGGAATGCTTACTGATATTACTCCTGAAGTAGAAATGCAGGAACAGCTTGACTATTTTGCAACACATGACACACTAACTGCTCTACCCAATCAGCGTAGCCTATATAATGAACTTGATGATTTATGTGGTGATAAGTCCAATTTTTCTTTATTGTATCTTGATTTGGATCGTTTTAAGCTTATAAATGATTCGTTAGGTTATCATATTGGTGATGAAGTTCTTAAACTGACTGCTAATCGTTTGTTAGCTATTTTACCTGACGAATCCTACTTTTCAAGGATAAGCAGTAATGATTTCATTGCATTGGTGAAAAATTTCGACTCGAAAAATTCTGTGTTTAATTTAGCAGAAAAAATTATAGAAGAAATTGAAAAACCTTTATCAGTAGAAGGTTATGATTTAAACATTACTACTAGTATCGGCATTAGTTTTTTTCCTGATGATGGTGATAATAAGTTAACATTAATTGAAAATGCACATGCTGCTTTATATCATGCTAAACATCTAGGGAAAAACAATTATCAGTTTTATTCTTTTTCAAGAGATATTTCATCTTATAAAAAATTTATATTGGAAAAAGACATGCGAAAAGCAATTGTTAACGAAGAATTTGAGGTCTATTATCAACCTAGAGTCTCCCCTGCTTCAGGTGTAATACAAGGGGCAGAAGCATTAATTCGTTGGAATCATGAGGAATGGGGACTTGTTTCTCCTGGAGAATTTATCCCATTAGCAGAGGAAAATCACTTAGTAAATCAAATTGGTGATTGGGTAATTAAGCGCGTGTGTGCTCAATTACACACTTGGAAAAGCAATGGGGTTTCCCTTCTACCAATCTCAATAAATATTTCCCCACAAAGATTCTTGAGAAAAGGGTTAGTGGAATTAATCGAAGAACAATTGAATCTATATAATATTCCGGCTAAATATCTCGAATTTGAGATAACGGAGAGTTCCTTATTAAAAAATGAAAAAACAGTACTAGCTACAATGAATGGGTTGAAAAAATTGGGCGTAAAGGTTGCTATTGACGATTTCGGAACCGGGTATGCCTCATTAAGCTATTTACGAGAATTCCATGCAGATACGATCAAGATAGATCAAGTGTTTATCAAAAATATTCAAAATGGTACTAGCAATGATGCAGCAATTATTTCATCCATCCTGCATTTGTCTAAGGGAATAGGGGTGAAAGTAGTAGCTGAAGGTGTGGAAGAATATGATCAGCTAGAATTTTTAAAACAAAAAGAATGTGACGAAATTCAAGGATATTTGTTTTCACAACCCGTGCCGGAAGATACATTTTTACAAATGCTGCAAACCGGCTATATTAAACCGACAAAGCCAAAAGTAAACAATGTACCAGACGATGAAAGAAGAAACTTTTACAGGGTTTCACTTCCATTTCATGTTATTGGGGAGATGTCAATTGTTGAGGTAAACAAACGCAAGGTCAATCTTGGATCTGCCCAGATTTTAATCGAGGATATCAGCTTAGGAGGTATCAAAATTTTATCCTCACTAAAGCTCCCAGTTAATTCAGCAGTCAAATTTAAATTTACAATTGTGCTTATGGGAGTAAAATTTAAATTCGATGGAGACCTAGTTTGGAAAAACAAAGCAAAAGGCGAAACATTTTACTATGGAATAAACTTTAATATAGGTGAAGTTGAAGAGGACAAACTTGCCGAAGTAATAAATAAGATGACTGTATTACAAAACTTGAACCAGGAAATACCTGACACCCCTTTTGTACGTGATAATCCATATGTTTATTTGCATAAATACCAGATATAAAAACTAAATCAGTGGTAGCTATTTAGATTTAGGAATTAACTAGATCAAAAAGACAGAAGCGGGCACCGCTTCTGTCTTTCAATATCCATATATAGCTTCAGGCAACATGTTTTTCAATACTAATTCATCCAAGCTTTTAAAACTATATCCTTGTCTTTTTAATTCCTTTATCAGCTTTGATAGCGATTCTGCATTGTCCGAAGAAACAGTGTGCAGCAACACAATAGCACCTGGATGCATCTGTTTCATTATTTGATCAAAAGCGTATTTCCACCCCTTTTGATTCTGTGTATTCCAGTCAGCAAATGCTAACGACCAGAATATATGAATGTAACCTAAATCATTCGCCCACTTGAGTGTTTGCTGATTAAAAACTCCTTTTGGTGGGCGCATGTATTTTAATTCTTCCTGATCCGAAATAGCAGCGACAGCATCCTCTAGCTCTTCTAATTCCTTGCGCATTTCTTCCTTCGTTAAAATCGTCATGTCTGGATGATGATACGAGTGGTTTCCAATAATATGCCCTTCGTCTACCATTCGTTCTATTAAATCTGGTTTACTCTTTACATAATGACCTGTTACGAAAAAGGTCGCAGGAACATTTTCTTGTTTTAATACATCTAAAATATCGTCTGTGTAACCTTCTTCATACCCATTGTCAAATGTTAAGTAGACAACCTTATCACCGGAATGATCTGCATAATATGCACCATTTTCCTCTAAAATGGCTCGATATTTTCCAACATCAGGAACTTTGTGGTCCGTGTTTTTCTTGTAACCCCAACCATAGGAAGCGGATGCAGTAGTCCCCATTAAAATAAAGGTAAAGAAAAACACCGTAATAATCGGCACAACAAGCGGTAATTTTCGCATAATAACCCACCCTGTTTTTTCCCTTACCTTTTACTTTAATGAAGCAATTTATACATATTAAAAAAGTAGAGACCCGATCCAACCAAATAGAAACAACGGAATATTATAGTGTAAAAATGTTGGTACACATGTATCCCAAATGTGATGATGTCTTCCATCCGCATTCAATCCTGATGTTGGTCCAAGCGTACTATCTGATGCTGGAGAACCAGCATCACCTAATGCACCCGCAGTACCGATCAATGTTGCAGTAGCAATTGGTGAAAACCCTGCAGCTAAACAAATCGGTACATAGAGTGCTGCAATAATTGGAATCGTTCCAAATGACGAGCCAATTCCCATTGTAATGACTAAACCAACGAGCAACAAAATAAATGCAATAAGTGCTTGATTATCTCCTAAAAATCCTGAAGATACATCCACCAACGCATCAACTGCACCAGTTTTTGTCAAAATGTTTCCATAACCAGCCGCAACTAACATTACAAATGCAATTGTCCCCATCATCGTAATACCATCTGTTACAATTTTATCACCTTGTTTAAACGGAACAACGACAAATAGGAACATAAGCACGATACCTGTCAATGCTCCAATTATTAAGTTGTCCGTAATTATCTGCACAACTAAGGCAGCGACAATAGCAACTAATGTAAGAAAATGTTTACGATTGAATTTGACTACTGTTTCCTCATGATCATCCTTAACACCTGCGCCTTCTAATGCTACAGTTGATACACGATCTTTTCGATACGTAATAAAAATAGCGACGAAAAGCCCAACAATCATACCTATACCAGGAATAAGCATGGATAGTGTTACTTCGTCCAATGTTAAACTAACACCACTTATCTTCATGTTTTCTTGAATCGTTTGTTGGAAGATAAAACCGAAACCCGCTGGTATCATTATATACGGAGCTGTTAAACCAAATGTTAATGCTGAAGCAACCCCGCGACGATCTAAATTCATATCATCAAACAATTTTAATAACGGTGGAATTAATATTGGAATAAATGCAATATGCACCGGAATTAAGTTTTGTGAGAGTGACGCAACACCAGCTATCGCTAGAAGCATCATGGTTTTCTTTCCAGTTAATTTTTTAATTAAGAAATTCACTAATATAGACGTAATTCCTGTATAACTAATTGCAACTGCAAATGCTCCTAATAAGATATAACTTATCGCCGTTTCGGCACCTCCACCTATACCACCGACAAGCATTTCTATTGATTTACTTATAGATAAACCGGCCATCACACCAGCGGTAATTGCCGCGGCAATGATTGCGATTATAACATTCACACGTAATAAACTAAGAATTGTCATAACTAAAACAGATACAACAACAACCCATTCCATTCTAGTTTCCCCTCTCTACATCTCTCTTTGTTCAACTTTAATACTTTACCATGATAAAGTAATGAAGTTAGAAAATCAACCCCTTTTTAGATTATTATTACTGGAAAATATTTAAATACCAAAAGCCCTGCAAATTTTACAGGGCTTTTGGTTGTTTATTGTTTCCTTAAGCTGCGAAGTAAGTGCCGTATTGGTTTAATCAGGAAGGACAAGTCTTTATTTAAGATTGTACGAAAAAGAAACATGGTCTTGTATTGGAATCCATGCACCAATACCTTGTTTAGTGACATTTTTTACAACGATGGATTTCTTATTTCCTTTTAGTTTAATGTATACCTCACCAAACGTCACCTGTCCCTTTTCATTAAGAGCTGGAGCATATGCTTTTAACGTACCAAATTTTTTCATAGGAACAGCATATGAATTATCCTTTTTTGTATTTTTACCAATAACCGTATTATAGGAAAGTGGTAGATCTGTTTTTTCTTTTGCTTTTAAAAGCATCATTTTTTTTATATCATCTGGGTTTGATATTTTATTTGTTAAAGCTCCTTTTACTTCCCTTTGCTCTTTTTGAATGTAATTCATTTCTAGATTACTGTCTCCACCCATATTGTTTAGTTCATTTGAATTTATCATCTGATATTCCCAATTAACCGTTGTTTCTAATGATTTATAATTTATTGGCCAGCGCCCTAAATAAATCATCCCCCTATAACCAATGGAAATAAAAGATGGATCTACTGATGTCTCATTTAACATTTTAATTAAATCAGGATTTTCAATTGGGACGTCTACCCCGTCTATTAATTCTTTTGTGGACTCACTGGCTTCAACAACCTCTTGGTCCTCTGTTGAATTTGGAAATGTATTTTCTTTAGAAATTGACAAGACATGACTTGGTATAGAGAAATTATCTTTTGATTCCTCTTTCTTTTCTTCACCAAGGATATTCATTGGGTATAGTAAAGCTAAGACAGTAACAATTAATGCAACAAGAGAGCATCTCTTTTGATTCATGTGTCCCATTCCTTTCATTTTACCTTAGTTTTTTCGGACACATAAATATTTATACCATTAATTTATCTTGCATTATCTACTTAATTCAATTGCTTCAAGACTTTCTTCTATTTTGATACTATCCTCAACCGATCGTATCATGGAACAATTACTTCTTGATAATGCTAAATTTTTATAGAGTCTATCTGGGTTCAAATGATAGCCCTTAATTGTATAGTGCAAAGAAATGCGTTCTATACGACTTGCCTCTTCTGGATTTCGTTCCACCTCTGCGGTAATGATCATATCCTCAATCTCCGTTCGTTGTTTTTTAAGGATTTTACGAAAGACTGATCCACTGCACCCTGCAATTGATGCTACCATCAGTTGATATGGGCGAAAACCGTATTCTTCATTTCCAGAGATAGATAAATTTCCATAGTCTAAATCAATTCGCATCCCATTTTCTTTAAGATAAAATTCCATAGTTCGTCACTCCTTTATTTAGTATTTAACCATTTCTACTCCTATCATAACCTTTCTTTAACATTTACATTAATTCAAGAAGATTGACCTTTTTTACATAAACGATTAAATTGAATTTTATGAGGGTTAAAAGGAGGGACAATATGGCATCAGTGAAAACTAGATTTTGGATCTTAATTTCGCTTGTAACGATTTCTGGATTTTCTCAAGGAATGCTGCTTCCTTTACTAGCAATTATTTTAGAGAATAATGGTGTATCATCATCGGTCAATGGATTACATGCTACCGGATTATACATAGGAGTGCTTATTGCTTCTCCATTTATGGAAAAACCTATGCATAAATTCGGTTTTAAACCTATTATCGTAGTAGGTGGATTACTCGTTTTTATTTCTATGGCATTATTTCCATTTTGGGAAGCTTTATGGTTTTGGTTCATTTTAAGGGTTACAATTGGCATAGGAGATCATATGCTACATTTTGGGACACAAACATGGATCACAACAACCTCTGAAAAAGCATCGAGAGGTAAAAATATCGCTCTGTACGGCTTATTTTTCGGTATCGGTTTTACACTTGGACCTTTAATGACGCGGCTTTTATCAGTTAATGAGGCATTTCCATTTTTGGTGTCGGCGGTGTTCAGCATGATTGTCTGGTCAGGAATGTTCTTCGTCAGAAATAAATGGCCAGAAGAAGT
The DNA here is from genome assembly GCF_900187325.1 of Virgibacillus ndiopensis. Lineage (GTDB taxonomy): Bacteria > Bacillota > Bacilli > Bacillales > Amphibacillaceae > Virgibacillus_E > Virgibacillus_E ndiopensis. Next base: position 810,132 of record NZ_FZMZ01000004.1, read on the forward strand.
TAATACGCAAAGTGCAACAAGTTCATTAGGAAGATTTATTCAAACGGGAAAAATTGCCTGGGTAGCACTTTTACCACCCTTTGGATATGGCTTTTTAGAGGCAACATTACATGGGATTTTTCCAATCTACGGTTTACGAATCGGACATGATGTGGATATATTAGCTTTAATCATTCCATGCTTTGCTTTTGGGAGTATTTTATCCCAGCTGCCGCTTGGAATTTTAAGTGACCGAATAGGACGCAGAAAAATTCTTCTTTATGTTCTAACTGCCGGCAGTATTAGTTTCGCATTTGCAGCCTTTTTTGAAACATCTATCGTTGCTTTGTTTATTTTATTTACATTAGCAGGTATTTTCGTAGGATCGTTGTTTTCACTAGGGATATCTTATATGACTGATTTACTGCCTGGACACCTTCTACCGGCAGGAAATCTAATGACTGGAATAGCCTTTAGTCTGGGAAGTATAACTGGTCCTTATCTTGGAGGTTTATTTATTCAGTTTTTCCCGGACATATCATTTTTTTATATGATTGTTGGTATGTTGTTGCTCGTTTTAGGAGCCGTTTTTGTGAAGCAAGATATACGTGTACGTGTTGATGGTTAGACTAATTTCTCTGGGATGTGTTTTTAGCGACTGGCTACTATTCTAGCACTTCCCAACTACACAAAAAGACACTCTATGAAAAATCAAAGAGTGTCTTTTCCTATATAAATCGACTATATCGTTTTTCCAATCGATCTTGTATAAATGAGATAACCATACAAATGGGCCAATAAATTAATGCTATTAAAATATACATTGTCATGGAATCATACGTACGTCCCGCAACAATTTGCGCCTTTTGAAATAGTTCTGGAACAGTGATCACCGCTGCAAGAGAAGTAGCTTTCACGATATCTAAAAATACATTTGCTAACGGTGGAATAGCTATTCTTGTTGCTTGTGGCAAGATGACCTTCCGCATCGTCTGCCAATAAGACATATTTAATGCTTTTGCTGATTCCCACTGACCATACCCAACACTATTTAACGATGATCGGTTAATTTCAGCTATATACGCTGCACTATTTAGACCAAATGCCAATGATGCTGCTAGTATTGCTGAAAGTTCAATTCCCACAACTGGAAGACCCGAATATAAAATAAACAAAAATACTAGTATTGGAGTTCCACGCATAAAGGAGATGTAAACACGTGCTGGCCATCTTAAAATAATACGTGTAGAACTACGAGCTAGCGCAAGGAAAAACCCTAGTAATAGGCCTAACCCCATTCCGACCAGTGAAACAGCCATCGTCCAAGGTAACCCTTCCAAAACAAAAGGTAAGTTTTCCCAAGCGAGTTCCCAATCAAACAAATTTTTTAACTGAACTTGATCAATTTGTAAATTAAACATTGTACTACTCTATTCCTTCGATTTCAATAACTTCCTCTTCCGGTTTTTTAGAGACATCCTTTCCTCCAAAAAATTCCTTCGAAAGTTTGGTTAGAGTTCCGTCTTCACGCATCTCAGCCAATGTTTCATTTATCTTTTCTTCTAACGTATCAGCATCTTTAGCCATCACAATATTATTTGTTGTAGGATGGAATTTTAAATCTGGATGAATTTTAATGTCTAACTCCGGAAACGCAGTTAGTGCCAAACTTTGTAAATAATAATCGTTAATAATAACATCTGTGCGACCATTTGCAACATCTCGTAAATAAACATCATTTGTTGCATTACCATATGTTTTTACTTCTGCTCCAAATTTTCGAGCAATATCGCTATATACGGTTGTTGCAGCTCCTCCAGCCTTCTTTCCTTTTAAATCTTCTAACGATTCTATTCCAGACAAATCACCCGAACGAACAATCATCGTTGAATAGGAGTATTTAAAAGGATCACTAAATGTAAATTTCTTTTTACTCTCTTCCCTTGGACCTGCCGTTATAACATCTATCCGTCCAGATTTTAATGATCCTAACATTGCATCAAAGCCCATGATTTCAAATTTTATATCTAAATTTAATCGCTTTGCCACTTCTCGCATTACTTCTACATTATACCCTGTAATTTCATCTGATCCTTCAGGATAGTATGAGGCGGGAAACAATGTACCGGCAGTACCGTAAACCAATTCCCCAGCTTCTTGAATTTCAGCCCATTTCCCATCCGCTTTTTCTTTATTACTATCACTTGTTTCGTTATTCTCTTTATCCCCACAAGCTCCTAACACCAAAAGTAATGAAAATACTAATAAAGCCAAACCTTTCCATTTCATATCTGCCACCTCTTTTTAGTTGTTATACTCTAAAATTCTATTTGATTGTAACAGGTTGAATCAGTTAATTCAATAAATTAATAATCTGTTGTTCAATATAAATTTTACTGTTATATACTCATTTAACTATCCATTAATCCCTAAAACAATTCTTGACTTTATTTATTGTAGTGTTAATATAATAATAAATACTAAATTATAATTATTATAATTAAATATAAGATTGCCCACTATTTAAGATGATTATAAATGATTATAATTATCAATTACGTAGGAGGTATTGAAAATGACAACTAGTTACGCACCCCAAACAACACAAAGTGAGCACCCCACTTTAAAAATAGCAATTTGGTATAAACGTATTGCAGAACATATTGAATTAATTGCTGCCCTTTTTAGTGGATTACTTATTCTTATAACATGGTCATTGGAAGATTATATTTCACATCCGCTTTGGATAATTTTCCACTTAATTGCCTTTGTCATTGGTGGCTACGCTAAGGCGAAGGAAGGTATAGAGGATACAATTGCTAACAAGGAATTAAATGTAGAAATGCTGATGGTTTTCGCAGCAATTGGATCAGCTATTATTGGATATTGGACAGAAGGCGCAATATTGATATTCATTTTTGCTTTGTCAGGGGCACTGGAAACATATACATTAAATAAAAGTAATAAAGAGATCTCCTCTTTAATGGACCTTCAGCCGGAAACAGCTTTGAAAATTACGAATGGCCAAGAACAGATTGTTCCCGTATCTGAGCTAACAGTAAACGACACAATTATAGTTAAAGCTAGCGAGCGAATACCTGCTGATGGGATAATTGTTAAAGGAGGTTCTTCGATAAACGAAAGTGCGATTACCGGAGAGTCCATTCCAGTAAACAAGCAAATGAATCATGAAGTATTCGCTAGTACAGTTGCACTCGATGGAACAATTAATGTAAAAGTCACAAAGCCAGCAAATGAGACACTATTTCAAAAGATAATTGCCTTAGTCCAATCAGCACAGGATGAAAAGTCATCATCTCAGTTATTCATCGAAAAATTTGAAGGGACATATGTAAAGGTTGTTTTGACTGCTGTTGTCATAATGATGTTTTTACCATACTTTTTGTTTGGTTGGTCGTTATCAGAAAGTATTTATCGTGCTATGATTTTACTCGTTGTCGCTTCACCTTGTGCACTTGTCGCGTCGATTATGCCCGCAACCCTATCGGCAATTTCAAACAGTGCGAAAAATGGTGTTCTCTTTAAGGGTGGCGTCCATGTAGAAAATCTGAGCCACATAAAAGTGATAGCTTTTGATAAAACTGGAACACTTACAAATGGAAAACCAATCGTAACTGATGGATATTTCAAGTCAGAAGCTACAAGAGCAAAAGCTTTACCAATTATTAGCGCTATAGAAGAGGAATCTACACATCCACTTGCAAGGGCAATCGCAACTTATTGCTTAGGGAACATGGATAGGACACATGAAATAAACATTCAAAAGATGACTACGATTAGTGGAAATGGTGTAACGGCCCATGTAAATAATGAAAAATGGTTAGTTGGTAACGCAACATTAGTTGGGAAAAACAATGCCTTTCATTTTCATGGTGGTATTGCTACAGATTTAGCAGAGCAAGGTAAAACAATTGTCTTTATTAAAAATGATTCAGGTATAGTAGGCCTTTTTGCTTTAAAAGATACAATAAGAAAAGAAACAAAAGATGCAATCAAGGATTTGAAAAAGCACAATGTTCATCCAGTCATGCTAACAGGTGACAATCAAATTACTGCTAGTACAATAGCAAAAGAAGCAGGAATTGATCATTTTGTTGCTGAATGTTTACCTGAAGAGAAAGTTAACCATGTTAAAAACTTACGAAAAACTTATCAAAACGTAGCAATGGTCGGTGACGGGATTAATGATGCACCGGCATTAGCAAGCGCCAATGTTGGAATAGCAATGGGAGAAGGGACCGATGTCGCATTGGAAACTGCTGATGTTGTCCTAATGAAGAATAATTTACCGAAAATCACTAGTGCGATTCACCTTTCCAATCGTATGAACAAAATCGTCAAACAAAATGTAGTCTTCTCACTTAGCGTTATCTTAGTACTTATCGCATCAAACTTTTTCCAAGTACTTGACCTACCTTTAGGAGTTATTGGACATGAAGGCAGTACGATATTGGTTATTTTAAACGGATTACGATTATTAAAATAGATACAAAGATGCTGGGACAAAGGTATCTTTATCAAAGAAAAATCCGAACAACTAGAAACTATAGTTGGTGCAACTAACTCGCTCCGAAAATATACTTCGCTTTCCGCGGGTGGCTGGTGAGCCTCCTTGTGCTAACGCACTGTGGGGTCTAACCTATGCCCTTCCTCCCGCTGGAGTCTACAAATATTTTCTCCACTAAATTGTACATTGTTCGTATTTAGAATTGATTATTTTACTTATGTCTCAGCTTCTTTTTCTAACCTCATTTTTCTAATAACTGCATTAATTACCCCACCAGCAATAATGATGACACCCGAAATATAAAACCATATCATTAGGATAATAACGGTACCTAAACTGCCATACATTGCTGAGTAATTACCAATTGTATTTACATAATAGGAAAATGCCAGTGAAACCAATTGCCAGCATATCGTTGCAAATATCGCACCCCAAATAGCATTTCTAAAATAGATTCGTTTATTAGGTGCTAATTTATATAAAGCAGTTAAAACAATAAAAAACACGATAGATGAAACAATCCAACGAAAAGTCTCCCAAAGATTAATGAAATTATTGGATAAACCGAAAAAGGAGAAAATATATTCCCCTATCATCTTTCCAAAAATCGGTAACAAAAATGCAATACAGATGACTAGCACCATTGCAATAGTTAATACAATTGCGATCAATCTAGCTACTACAAAAGAACGATCTTCATCAACATCATAGGCGCGGTTAAAAGCCCGCATAATCGCATTGATTCCATTGGATGCTGACCACAGAGTACCAATAATACTAATGGATAATAACCCTCCATTTTGATTGTTTATAAGCTGCGAAACATTATTGTTAATTAGATTTGTAATATCAGATGGTGCATACGTTTCAATAAAATCCATAAAATTCTCAAATCTATACTGATCAACTGGTAAATAACCAATCATTGTAACCAAAAATAATAAAAAGGGAAATAAAGACAATAGAAAAAAATAAGCTAGTTGCGCTGCTAATCCAAAGACATCATCTTCTTCAAAGCGAATGTATAATTTTTTAAAAAAACTAGTTATTTTTCCCACAATACCCGCCCCTTTTTTACAATCATTACATTGTAGATTCTATTTTCTTCGGATCTTTTTTCTTCGTAATTTTGTTCATAGTGTCCTCAACTTGCTCCAGTGCATTTATTGCATTGTTAGCACCACTATTGAAGCTCTCATTAAATTGATTACAAGCAGTTTGTGCATTTCGGACTGCTTCAGAAGGGTGCTTCAAATAATAGTTCGCCTGACGTTTTACACCACTCATTTTATATTTCGTATAGTTTCTTGTTTCTCTATCACATAGCGCTGTTACCCCGCCTACAATAGCACCTATTAACATTCCCAAGCACAATTTATTTTTACCCATTTGTATCTCTCCTTTTGTTATATGTTGTCGTTTTGTCTAATAAACTTAAGCAATTCTTTACATCCCTCTGATACGAGTTCATACGTATAATCAAAGTCACCTGTAAAGTATGGATCGGGTACGTTACCTTCTAGCGGTTTTTCAACGTAATCCATAAGTTTTGCAATAACAGGTCCATTTTCAACTTCATTTACTTTTTTTAAGTCCTTTATATTTTGGTCATCCATCGCAATAATATAATTAAAATCATCCCAATCATTTTTATGTATTTGCCTTGCTAACAACCCTTCATAAGAGATTTGTTTCCTATCCAGCATTTTCCTTGTTCCTTCATGAGGTTGCTCTCCTGCATGCCAATGGCCGATACCTGCAGAGTCTACCGAAATTTTTTCAGTAAGGTCCCGCTTTTTTACTAAATCACGCAAGATCGCTTCCGCCATCGGTGATCGGCAAATATTACCTAAACAAACAAATAAAATTCGTATCATATGTACTTCACCTACCATCATTCATTTTAATTTAATTATAACAAAACTGGAAAGTCTGCTCATTCGTACATCCAATATTTTCCCTTAAATTAGCGTTTAAAACTTTCTAGAAAAAATGCTTGACTTTTATATTAATATTCGGAATATTTATTATAGGTATAATTCTAAAAAATAAAAAAGGGGGAAGACAAATGAACGACATTATTAGCAATATTAGCAGCTTTGTTTGGGGGCCACCAACATTAATCTTAATCGTTGGAACTGGTTTGTATTTAACCTTTCGTTTAGGTTTTTTACAGATTCGCTCGTTACCTTATGCATTAAGACTTGCATTTAGTCCTCAGCGACAGGATAAGAAGTCAAAAGGTGACATAAGCCATTACCAGGCATTAACAACTGCTATGGCTGCCACCATTGGAACCGGTAATATAGTTGGGGTAGCAACTGCAGTCGTATTAGGTGGACCTGGTGCTGTGTTATGGATGTGGCTATCAGCATTGTTCGGAATGGCAACGAAATATGCTGAAGCAATTTTGGCTGTAAAATACCGTGTTGTTAATAGCAAAGGTGAAATGTCTGGTGGTCCTATGTACTACCTAGAAAGAGGACTTAAAGCAAAATGGCTTGGCATTATTTTTGCTATCTTTGGTGCTGTTGCCGCCTTTGGTATTGGTAACATGGTCCAATCAAACTCCGTTTCAGACGCGTTAGAACGGTCTTTCAGTATTCCAACATGGGTTACAGGTGTTGTCCTAACTATTTTAACTGGACTTGTAATTCTTGGTGGAATTAAAAGTATTGGAAAAGTTACTGCCTTTTTTGTTCCGATTATGGCATTATTCTATGTAATTGGCGGACTTATTATTATGGTTATGAATTTGGATATTTTACCACAAGCTATTGGATTAATCTTTAATGATGCCTTTTCTGGAAGTGCAATCGGTGGCGGAATATTAGGTACCGTTATCCGTTATGGTGTTGCCCGGGGAGTATTCTCCAATGAAGCAGGTCTTGGATCCGCACCAATAGCTGCCGCTGCTGCAAAAACAGATTATCCCGGACGTCAGGCACTTGTATCCATGACACAAGTATTTATCGATACTATTATCGTATGTTCGATCACAGGTATTACAATTGTGATGGCAGATATGTACTCAGGCGGGCTTGAAGGTGGCGACCTAACAGCCGCGTCATTCGCTTTTTTCCTTGGTGACACAGGTGGTTATATCGTTACAATTGGAATTGTATTATTTGCTTTCTCAACACTTGTTGGTTGGTCGTACTATGGTGAGAAATGTTTTGCATATTTGTTTAACGATAAAGCAGTCCCGTATTATCGTATTGCGTTTGTGTTAATTGTTATGTACGGCGCTATTGAGAAACTAGGTATTGTTTGGGGTATAGCTGATATTATGAATGCTCTAATGGCTGTTCCTAACTTAATTGGTATATTGGGGCTATCTGGTGTAGTTGTATACGAAACGAAGAAATTCCTAAAAGTAGCAAAAGAAGAAAAAGAACAAGAAAAAGCGAATTCAAGAGCATCCTAAGCTAAAAGAACACTAAAATAGATTGGCTAATCCAGAAGGGATGTAGCCAATCTATTTTTATATAAATTTTTACTTCCTATTGTTCCAACAAATAGCCAGCCGATTTTAACACTCCACATGCTTCATCAAGCTGTTTCTGTGTGTCAGCCTCAATCGTATGTAAGTGAACTCCTTCTGTAAGCTCGGAAAGCAACGCTGCTTGGGTCTTTTTCAACTCATCGAGAAAAGCATCAACATCCCGTCGATTTTTCACCATTAATGAACCGGTAATATCTCCATAAATTGGGTGCTCAACCATTACATTTTGAACCGTGACCCCGTGATCAACAAGTGTATACAATTCATCGGCTGTTTCCTCCGCTCGATGACATACAGCAATAATTCTTGTAAACTTTGGAATTTCATTGTTCTCTTTAAAATAAACATATCCTCTTGAAGTAGCAATTATTGGTTCACTCTTTGCCTTCAGTAATGAAACATCTTGAACAATCACTTGGCGACTAACATTCGTTCGTTCAGCTAGAATTTTACCTGACAGTGGCTCACTGCTTTCCTTTAACCACGACAAAATTAACTGTCTTCTTTCTTCACCTAACACTTTCGTTTCTTTATCATTCATTTTGTTACCCCCAAATTTATCCTTGTCGTTTCACGTGTCAAGACTCTACTCTTAGTATACCAAACAAAATTCGTTAATACACACTAGAACGATAGTTGATATTTGTAAAAATGTTGCTTTTTCTCTCCCAATATGCAAATATATGTGTAAAGACATATGTAAATATTTTTTACTATGTTCAATTATTCACAATAAGGAGAATTGATATGAAATCAAAAGTCATGTGGGGCGTTCTTATCTTATTATTAATTTTACTAGCTTATATTCTTCCCTACTCAATCCTGTCAGGTGTTCAAGCCTGGTACGGCAGTTTCCTATTATGGGGAATTATCGGATTACTTATTATTATAGCCAATTTCATGGTAACGAAGGATTGGGGGAAGTAAATTGAATACAACCATGGTAAGTTGGGGTATAGCAATTTATATTATTTTAGCGTTATTCATAGCATTTTTATCCAGACGCGGAGACAGAACAAATATGTCTGGGTATTTTCTAGGTGGCCGTAAAATGAATGGCATCCTCTCTGCATTAAGCTATAGCGCTACTACTTACAGTGCATTTATGATGGTTGGTCTAGCCGGATTAACCTATCAAGGCGGTGTAGGGGCTCTAGGATTTGAGATTGTTTATTTTACAGGAGTTTCTCTTGTCGCATTATTCGGACCACGTTTTTGGCTAGTCGGAAAAAAATACGGTTATGTTACACCTTCGGAAATGATCGGGGACCGTTATGAAAGCAAAAAGGCGGCGACTGCTATTGCACTTGTCAGCTGTTTATTTCTCATACCATACAGTGCAGTACAGCTCGCCGGTGTTGGGTACCTTTTGCAAGGGATCACAAATAATGCTATCCCCTTCACAACAGGTGTAATCATTGCAACCATTTTAGCAATTTTATTTTCCTATACAGCTGGTATCCGTTCTGTCGTGTGGACTGACTCACTTCAGGCTGTTTTCATGATTATTACTTCGACAATTGTTGTACTGTTAGTTATTCATGGATTGGGTGGTTTTGGGCAATTCTTTGAGACTTTACAAACAGATCATTCAGATGCTTTATCGGTTCCCGGAAACGGTTTTTTCGATTTCTCAACATTTATAGGTATGACACTTCCATGGTTTTTCTTTAGCCTGTCTAACCCACAAGTGAGCCAACGAATGTTCATGCCATCAACATTAAAAGGATTAAGACAAATGTTGCTCGGTTTTCTTATTTTCGGTTTTATTTATACGTTTGTTTCCGTACTGTGGGGATTTTCAGCACTTCAAATGTTTCCTAATCTTTCCACTGCAGACTTAGCAACTCCAAAATTGTTATCATCTGATCTGGTACCTCCAGTGCTTGGAGTTATCGTGATGGTTGGAATTATGGCTGCAGCTATTTCAACGATTGACTCTATTATGCTAACATTATCATCAATGTTTGCTCGAGATGTATATGGGAATATGAAAAAGCAGCCGAATGATTCGAAACAATTGCGTGTCGGAAAAATTATCATACCTATAATTGCAATTTTAGCCTTTGCTTTTGCCGAATTGGAATTAAACTTAATTGCTGTATTATCTGTTGCTGCATCTGCAGGTCTAATTGTTACTGTACCAGCATTTTTCGGTACTTTCTTTTGGAAACGCGGAACCGCAGCTGGGGTCATCTCTAGTGTTTCCCTTGGGGCAATACTTGTTCTTATTCTTGAATTTACCGGTACGAAGCCACTTGGATTGGCAGCGGGTATTTGGGGACTAGGTGCTTCAACAGTGCTTTTTGTTGGGGTAAGTTTGTTGACAACAGCTCCAGAACACAAAGTAGCTACGTTTATTAACATTCTAAAAGCAGAAAGAAAATAGTTATAAGGCCGGGACAAAACTAAACTTCTTAAGTATAAAAACGAACAAAGTGCTGTTTTAGCGGAGGAAATATACGTAGACTCCTGCGGGAGGAAAGGCATAGGTGAGACCCCCGACGGCGCCAGCACGAGGATGCTCAACAGCCGCCCGCGGAAAGCGAAGTATATTTCCGGAGCGGATTATAACACCAACCATTATATCATTCGGCTTTTTCTTTGGTTAAAACACTTTTGTCCCAGCCTCATTTAGATTAAAGGTGCAATACAAGTTTCGTCATTATTTTTTGCAGTATTTACATAGCTTGCAACATTGTATGCTGTTAAGTCTTCCGCTTCAACTGTTTGCAAAAAACGATATACATCACTTGGTTGCTTCTTTTCAGGTGCAATCCAACTATCTTCCAATTCCTTTGGCAAAATTATTGGCATCCTGTGATGAATATCCTGCATAAACGCATTAGCAGCTTTTGTCAAAATGGTACACGTAAATAACACTTTATCATCGTGTTGCCATTTATCCCACAATCCTGCAAAAGCAAATAGTTTCCGATCAGTAAGATGAATCCGCTTCGGTTGCTTTGTCTTCTCGCTTTTTTCCCATTCATAAAAGCTATCCGCAACAATTAAACACCGTTTTCTAGACATAAGATTTTTAAAGCTAGCCTTTTCATGAGCCGTTTCACTACGAGCATTAATCATCTTATAACCGATTTTTTCATCTTTTGCCCATGATGGTACAAGCCCCCATCGCAAATAGCCAGCACGTTTTTCTCTGCCATCATGGATAATAGCTAACACATTTTGTCCAGGTGCTATATTATAACTCATTTGGTAGGAATCGATTGATTGTTGAATCCCAAAAGCTTGCACTATTTCTTCTTCATCAGCTAATAATGTATACCTTCCACACATGAATATCATCCCCTAGAAAATACTTAAATCCCACTGCTTAGCGATATGCCTCAAAAGCCGTATCCCTGCAATACTATTTCCTTTATCATCCAACGCCGGACCATAAACTCCTATTCCACAACCATCGATAAATGGCATTTTCTCCTCACGAACTCTTGGGGGTGCTACAGCAATTATACCACCTGAAACTCCACTTTTCGCCGGAATACCAACATATGTAGCAAATTTTCCAGATGCATCATACATCCCGCAAGTCAGCATTAACGCTTTCGCGATCCGCGTTACAGGTCGAGGAATGATTTCTTCCTTTGTGTCAGGATCTTCACCATCATTAGCAATAATCATACCTATTCTAGCTAAGTCATCTACTGTAACTTCAATCGAACATTGTTTAAAATAGGTTTCCAATGTGATGTTTAAATCGGATTCAAGAAAACCAATTTCCAATAAATAATACCCAATTGCTCTATTTCTCATGGATGAATCCCGTTCTGATTCGTATACATCTACATTGAGTGCTGGTCGATAGCCAAGTATGTTTTCCAGCAATTTAAAAATGGGTTCCAGCTTCTCATCAGATGTTCTCCCCTCTAACATAGAAGTAACCGTTATGGCGCCCGCATTAACAAGTGGATTAAATGGTTTTTCCGGCTTCTTCATTTCTAAATGCATGATTGAATTAAAAGCTTCTCCGGTTGGTTCTACATCAACACGATCTAGCATATATCCTATACCACGTTCCGTACAGGCAACGATAAAACTAATCACCTTCGAAATACTTTGGATGGTAAAAGGAATGTCAACATCCCCTGAGCGAACTTCCACACCATTTTTCCCCAGTATGGAAATTCCTAAATGGTCTTTATTTGCCTCTTTTAATATTGGAATATAGGAAGCAACTTCTCCATCACTAGTATGTTTTCGATAAAATGCTACCCAATCATCAACATAATTTTGCAACCAATCCTGCGTTTGCTCGGTATTCCAGTTTGCAGCACCTTGAACCATGACTATCACCTCACAATTAAAAATGTATCTATAATTTTTTGTACCATTAACTACTATAATTATATAAAGACGTTTTTTCGAAAAAGAAACATCATGGCACCTTTAAACTGACCAGTATGGCTTGTTTTCCTCTTAATAAAAGTTGTAAACTTATTAAGATAATCATAGTGCCACATACGATTGATTCAGCGGAATATAGTAAAAGCAAAAAAGGAACATGTATAGTATGTATCGAAAAGGAATTATCTAGTAATTTTTTTTAACTATTTGGGACCTAACAAAAAAGCTGTTTTCTAAAAGATTGTTACTTTATCACATGTTGAATAGTATTTAATAGTTGACATAAAAAACAACATAGATTTTGCATTTTACGTTGCTCTTTTGCCCCGCAGCCTGTATACACTTCGCTTTCCGGGGGGCGGCTGATGAGCCTCCACGTGCTGACGCATTTCGGGTCTCACCGATGCCTCATCTCCCCCAGGAATCTCCGTGTATACGGGCTACTAGTATGAGGGTATATGATTTTTCTATTTCATTTTACCCATAATTGCAATGATATTATAATGTACAACATATTACCACTTCACCAGTCAGGGTGAGCGGAGGGCGGTGACTCCTGCTTAGAACAGCACGAATCCGAAGACCCCGGAGAGTGGTTTTCTCGAGGAGGCTGAAGTCGCGCCCGCGGAAAGCATCCGCCCGCAGCAATTCCGGACGGTGGGACAGGATGTAATTATAGAAATAGAAAGCATTACAATTTTTACTATGTCGCATTTTATGGAAATAAGTAATAACTATGCAAAAGTGCCTATTAAAAAGAGACTAGCCGAAGCTAGTCTCTTAAAAAAATTATCGTTTATTTTCCGATGAATTGTTGAGTCCAGTGGTTACCTTCCGCAACATATCCTACCCCAATATGAGTGAACTCAGGATTTAAAATATTTGCACGGTGACCTTCACTGTTCATCCAAGCATTAACTACTTCTTCTGGTGTACGTTGTCCTTTTGCAATGTTTTCACCAGCAGTACGATAGTCAATACCGAATTGCTTCATCATGTCAAATGGAGAACCATAAGTTGGGCTATTGTGTGCAAAATAACCTTTTGCTTGCATATCACGTGATTTTTCACGTGCTACTTTACTTAGTTCTACATCAATTTGAAGTGGTTCTAAACCTTGTTTCTCTCTTTCATTGTTTGTCAATTCAACAACCTGTTGTTCGAATTGGCTTAATTGCTGTGATTGTTCTTGTGCTTGACTTTGCTGTTCTTGTTGCTCAGCCGGTTGTTGTGTTGATGCTTGTGATTTTTCAGGCTGTGCTTGCTGTTCTTGTTTTGGTTGTTCCTGTTTTGGTTGCTCTTGCTTCGGTTGTTCTTTTTTCGGTTCTTGTTTTGGTTGCTCTTGTTCTTTATTTTGTTCAGGTTTCTTTACTTCTTTTTGTTTCTTCTGATTGTCTTGTTTCTGATCAGCTTTGTTCCAATTCCAGTTAATTTGATAGTCTTTAAGGTATTTATTTAATAGATTATTTATTTTTTCCTCTGAAAGATTTTGGAAGTTTCCACCGTTTACGGAATATAGAACTTTATATAATTGAACTTGTGATTGATCAGCTTTTTCTGCTGCATTCACATTGGATAATGATCCGCCGAATAATAATGCTGTTGATAATGCTGTTACTACACTAATCTTTTTAAACATTTAACTTACACTCTCCTTTGGGTTTTTGTTGCTTGCAAAATTATCATAGCACGGTTTTTTTGTAATAAATATGGCAGGATTTTCCGAACTAGTTAAATAGGCTTAAAATTTAATAGTTTTTAAGATTAAATCCTTATATTATAAAGAAAGATCTAATTACCTGATATCTACTGAACAGGAAAATGTTCAATTTGGTGGAAAAATTTACAGCGAATTTACTATTGACATACTCTTGATTCCCCCTGTTATATTACAAAGTCGGCCATTTTGTAAAGATATTGTTACTTGATTTTTGGTAGATTTATTGGTTTATTTTAAATGAAGGTTATATTCAAACCTCTATGTATCAACATTTCCAGCGCCATCACTAGTTTGATTGTACCAATTTATGTAAAGTCATTACCTACCCCCAAAAATTGTGTTATGGTATAGAAATGCTATATATAGAAGAAAACTGTCATCACTGGAGGAGCTTATATGTTATCTAATGCAGAAATCGGTATCGATTTAGGTACTGCTAATATTCTTGTGTATTCAAAAACCAAAGGAATTGTTTTAAACGAGCCATCTGTAGTGGCTATAGATATTAATACAAAAAACGTTGTCGCTGTTGGAGCAGAAGCAAAAGAAATGGTGGGTAAAACTCCACAAAACATTGTCCCTATTCGTCCATTAAAAGACGGCGTTATAGCTGATTATGATGTAACCGCACAAATGTTAAAGGAATTTTTGAAAAAGGTAAGTAAAAAAATGGGGCTATCTATGCGCAAACCAACTGTTGTCGTATGTACCCCATCAGGAAGCACTACTGTTGAACGTCGTGCTATTCATAATGCTGTTTCAAGCTATGGTGCTAAGCACGTTCACCTAATTGAAGAACCCGTTGCTGCTGCAATTGGTGCTGACTTACCAGTTGACGAACCGATTGCCAATGTAATCGTTGATATTGGTGGAGGAACTTCTGAAGTAGGAATTATTTCGTTTGGTGGCGTTGTTTCATGTAATTCTGTCCGTATTGGCGGCGACAAACTTGATGAAGAAATCATTCAACATATCCGTAAAAAGTATAATATTTTAATTGGAGAGCGTACTGCCGAAAATATTAAAATTGAAATTGGACATGCACATCCTGACCATAAGGAAGAAACAATGGAAGTGCGAGGACGTGACATGGTAACTGGTTTACCAAAAACAATTAATGTATCCTCTACTGAAATTTACAACGCACTAAAAGAATCGCTTCAACAGATTTTAGAAACAATCCGTGCAACTCTTGAAAACTGTCCACCGGAACTAAGTGGGGATATTGTTGATCGTGGTATTGTATTAACTGGCGGTGGAGCCTTATTAAATGGTATGAAAGATTGGCTTGCGCAGGAAATAATAGTTCCAGTTCATATCGCACCAAATCCGCTTGAATCTGTTGCAATCGGCACAGGTCGAGCATTGAAGATGATTTCAAAGTTACAAAAAGCAGCAAAATAAAAGTTTGATTAAGCCGTGCATCTGGTAAGGTGCACGGCTTTTTTGTGTTCGTTTTACTTCTACTTATGTCGATCGGGATCGTAAACATCCTATAGAAATCCTGTTCAAATTCTCCTCATTTCTACAATTTCCATCCATTTTTATAACAAAATTAAAGGATTTATTCGTCAAAATATTGAATTTATACTATAAAGAGGTGATAACATGTATACAGTTATTTATCTATATAGGGTGAAAAAAATGCACACACAACAGTTCATTGATATTAATGAAAAGGCCGGAGAAATCTATATAGCTCATGGCGCATTAGAGGATAACACCTATCGTGCTGATAAACTGGACGGTGAGCATGATTGTACAGGTTTACTTGATATAATAGAAGTTGCTGAAAATGAAGACGTCTTTTTTGGTCAATCGGTATTCCGAAACAAATCACATTATGAAGAAGTTATGAAAAACGTTAACAACGTTGAAAAAATTGACCAGTTGTTCAAAGAGATGACAAATATTATTGACCTATCAAAAGTGATTTCTGCAACATTTACTACATAAAGTGTGGGTCTTACTGCTATTTATATGTGTTAATTTTAACAAAAACATTTACAAATTATTCTGAATAAACTAGAATAGAAATATAAAATCATGTTAGAAACGTCTCCGCGTTCAATACACATGATCAATTCGGAAGCTGGACGTGGTTGTTGCTATCGTCCTTTAAACCTACAAAATGTACACTGCCTAATCTGTTTACAGTCCTATTCCAGTTCTGTTCCAACAGGTAAAAGCCAGTTCATACTGACTAGCAGCACGACTGTGGTCATTTTGAACTGGCCTTTTTAATTCACACAGAAAGGAGTGATGTAATGTCTGGGGCACTCGAAAATATTAAAGTTCTTGATCTATCCCGTGTTTTAGCAGGGCCATATTGCACCATGATACTTGGCGATCTTGGCGCAGAAGTTATCAAAGTGGAAGCACCTGGAGGAAGTGATGAAACTCGTAAATGGGGTCCCCCCTTCCAAAATGGTGTGAGCGCCTATTATTTATGTGCAAACCGTAACAAAAAAAGTATTACAGTCGACCTTAAATCAGAAGAAGGTATTCAAGTAATTAAAGCGCTTGTAAATGAAAGCGATGTCATCATTCATAACTTTAAATCCCGTACGATGGAGCGATTTGGCTTAGATTACGAAACACTAATCAAAATTAATCCTGAACTTGTCTATTGTTCCATTACTGGTTTCGGTGAAACGGGTCCATTTAAAGACTTGCCTGGTTATGATTTTATTATACAGGCGATGAGTGGATTAATGAGTATTACTGGTGATGATGTTTCGGGTCCGCAAAAGCTTGGTGTTGCGATTACTGATATTTTAACAGGGTTGTATGCATGTATTGGCATTCAAGGAGCTTTGTTGGAGCGAACAAAATCAGGCAAGGGGCAAAAATTAGATATCTCTCTTTACGATTCAGCAGTCAGTGCATTAGTAAATATCGGAAGTAATTATTTAATGTCAGGGAAAATTCCAACAGCACTTGGCAATCATCATGCAAATATTGTTCCGTACCAAACGTTTCAAACAATGGATGGTGAAATGGTAATCGCAGTGGGAAACGATAACCAGTTTAAATCGTTATGCAATATATTAAAAAAGCCTGAATTTACTAATGATGAGCGATTTCTAACAAACCCTAGTCGTGTAAAATACCGCGATGAATTAGTTCCATTACTACAAGAAGTATTATTGACAAAGCCAACTACGTATTGGCAGGAAGCATGTCAACAGAACAATATACCATGTGGCCCAATCCAAAACATTCAAGAAGTTGCAAATGACCCGCAATTACAGGCGCGAAATATGTTTATTGATTACGATCATCCAACAGCAGGTCCAATAAAAATGATTGGAAGTCCGTTAAAGTTTTCACGGACACCTGTTGATGTCAAACAACATCCACCAGATGTTGGAGAACATACGAATAAAATTTTAGCAAAGTTAGGATTTACAAACACAACAAATTAATTTAGGGAGATGAGCCTTATGAACTTTGAACACTCAGAAGAACAAACAATGTTACGAAATACGGTGCGAAACTTTGTCGATAAGGAAATTATGCCTTACATTGCAGACTGGGATCGTGAAGGGATTTTTGACACATCAATCATGAAGAAATTAGCCGATCTTGGATTAATGGGGGTCTGTATTCCTGAAGAATATGGCGGAAGTGGTATGGATTATAATGCATTAGCTATAGTATGTGAAGAACTTGAACGAGGTGACACAGCTTTTCGGACTGCAGTTTCAGTTCATACCGGATTAAACAGCATGTCCATCCTGCAATGGGGTACGGAAGAGCAAAAACAAAAGTATTTAGTACCACAAGCAAAAGGGGAAAAAGTCGGCGCATTTGGTCTAACTGAACCAGCTGCTGGATCGGATGTAGCATCACTGCAAACATCAGCTGTTAAGGAAGGTGATCATTACATTTTAAATGGGCAAAAAACCTGGATATCCTTATGTGATACGGCAGATCACTTTTTAGTTTTTGCTTATACAGACAAAGCAAAAAAACATCACGGTATTTCTGCTTTCATAGTAGAAAGAACATGGGAAGGTTTTTCATCAAAAGCCACGAAAGGTAAATTGGGAATTCGTGCTGGTAATACTGGTGAGTTATTTTTTGATAATGTAAAAGTTCCAGAAGAAAACTTACTAGGAGAAGAAGGTGAAGGTTTTAAAATTGCTATGGCATCGTTAGACAACGGTCGTTTCACTGTTGCCGCTGGGGCATGTGGGCAGATAATGGCTTGTTTAGAAGCAAGTGTAAACTATTGCCATGAGCGAGAAACTTTTGGAAAAGAAATCGGCCGTCATCAGCTTGTACAGCAAATGATTGCAAAAATGGAAGCAGGCCTACAAATGAGTCGCCTCCTCGTTTACCGTGCAGGCGAGCTAAAAAATCAAGGTAAGCGAAACACCCGTGAAACATCTCTAGCAAAATGGCAAGCTTGTGATTTTGCCAATCAAGCTGCGGATGATGCTGTTCAGGTCCATGGTGCATACGGATATTCTGATGAATATCCAGTTGAGCGCTATTTACGTAATTCAAAAGCACCTGTTATTTATGAAGGAACACGCGAAATTCATACAATTATGCAAGCAGAATATGTTTTAGGCTACCGAGTGGATAAGCCACTTAATAAAATGCTCCCAGCATGGGAAAACGAATTAGTTTCTAAGTAATTAGCTGTTTCATAAGGATTGTTGTTTTTACACATAAAACATAAAATACGACGTAAACACCAAGCTGAGGAGACAGAAAAATTTTACTTTCATACTAGAGACATCCTGGGGAGATGATGCTCGGTAGGAGAGCAGGAATATCAGCAGGGAGCGAGGATATCGGCAGGAGAGCAGGAACATCGGCTGGAGAGCAAGAATATCGGCTGGAGAGCAGGAACATCGGCTGGAGAGTAAGAATATCGGCAGGAGAGCAGGAACATCGGCTGGAGAGCAAGAATATCGGCTGGAGAGCAGGAACATCGGCTGGAGAGCGTGAATATCGGCAGGAGAGCAGGAACATCGGCTGGAGAGCAGGAACATCGGCTGGAGAGCAGGAACATCGGCAGGAGAGCGTGAATATCGGCAGGAGAGCAGGAACATCGACAGGAGAGCAGGAACATCGGCTGGAGAGTAAGAATATCGGCAGGAGAGCAGGAATATCAGCAGGAGAGCAAGGAATTTAGATAGGCAGCACTCTGTTTTTATGAAGGTACGACTACTTTTAAGGAGGTTTTATAATGATCGAAACACTAGTTAAAAGTATTTTTATTGATGGGAAATGGCATACCGCAGAATCAGACAAAACAGAGGCAGTTTATAATCCTGCCACACTTGAAGCCATTGCAGAAGTTGCCTATGGTGGGGAAGAAGAAACGAATAAAGCCATTCAATCAGCACACAATGCTTTTTACACATGGAGTGAAATGACCGGACGTGAACGGTCCAAAATTTTGTATAAGGCCCACGAGCTAATGTTAGAAGAAACAGATCGTCTTGCGGAAATTTTAACGACTGAACAAGGAAAACCATTAAACGAAGCGACTGGTGAAATTAAAGGGGCTGCCAACTTTCTATTGTGGTATGCAGAAGAAGCGAGCAGAAGTTATGGTGAATGGCTCCCATCTTCTATAAAATCAAAGCGAATGCTAGTCATTCCACAGCCGATAGGTGTAGTAGGGGCTATTACACCATGGAACTTCCCAGCGTCCATGATTACCCGAAAAATCGCACCTGCCCTAGCAGCAGGATGCACAGTTGTTCTGAAACCAGCACCTGAAACACCACTATCCGCAATTGAAATTGTTAAAATACTGGAACGAGCCGGATTGCCAAACGGTGTTGTAAATTTGGTAACTGGAAATGCTGAAGCAATTGGCAGTACATTGTTAACGAGCAAAGATGTTCGTCTAATTACGTTTACAGGATCAACTAAAGTGGGAAAATATTTGATGCGAGAAAGTGCAGATCATGTGAAGAAATTGTCACTCGAGCTTGGTGGTCACGCACCAATCGTTGTTTTTGACGATGCAGACATGGAAAAAGCGACTACATTGGCATTAGCAAGTAAATTTAGAAATAACGGGCAGACTTGTATTTGTGCAAATAGATTATATGTCCATGAATCTGTTCAGGAGAGATTCACCAAATTACTTACAGAAAAAGTTCAAGAGCTTCATGTAGGCTATGGTCTTGATGAAGGTACAGATCTTGGCCCACTAATCAATCAACAAGCTTCCCAAAAAGTACAGGCACATCTTGATGATGCTGTAGAAAAAGGTGCCCAAATTGTATGTGGTGGGAAACGTTGGAATGGTGATTTAAATGGCTACTTTTTTCACCCTACCATTTTATCTAAAATTACGGATGACATGCTTGTAATGAATGAAGAGACGTTTGGGCCAATTATTCCAATCCAGCCATTTTCTGATGAAGAATCAGTTATTAACAAAGCTAATGATACGGATTATGGATTGGCCGCTTACATTTTTACTGAAAACACAAGCCGGGCAATTCGCGTCTCTGAGAAATTAGAATATGGAATTGTTGGAGTAAATGATGTTTTCCCAGCTGTTGCAGAAGCACCATTTGGTGGGATTAAGCAATCTGGAATTGGAAAAGAAGGCGGACATCATGGCATGCATGAATTTTTAGAAATGAAGTTTGTATCGATGGGAATTTAAAGTAAATAGGGGATTCCCATCTATCAGTACTACACCCCAAAAGCAGCGTAAACATCTAACTTTTGGGGTGTTTATTTATACTACTATACTGTTCATATTGTTTAAACAAATCTTTTAGAGCTGATTCGAGAGCATTTCCTGCCTTGCCCAAATAATGGTCCTTCACTTCTTGGACTGGTTTTTCAATACCTTCTTGCAGACTGTAGCCACGGAGTAGTTGCTGAACATATTCTCGTCCATGAACGGTTGCTAATGTGCAACTTGCTGTTACGATTACGCCATACTTTTTATCAATTTCTGCTGTTATAGTTAATGTATCATAAATACTTTTTGCAGCCATTCCTGATGGTAATCTAGCGTGTCCCGCTATAAAAACCGTATTCATTCCGTTGTCCCCCCATATCAGCTTAAAAATCAGTACCTCGATATCCCAATTTTTTTGAGATTACATGTGCAGTTTTTTTTGTTTCTGTTTTAATTAAAAGTAGATTGTCACCCTCAAAATGACTTGACAACCCACTAACCGTTAATGCAGCGATTACTTGATTTTGGTGATCATAAATTGGATATGAGATTCCTGTAGTATCTGCATCCTGTTCACCTATGCTATAAGCATATCCTTCTTGGCGAATTTTTGCTAGTTCTTTCATTAAACTCTTTTTGTCTATTGGTCTATGGTCACCTAGAAAATACAGTTCCCCATCGCCTATAATTTCCTCCTGCTTTTCTTTGGACATAAAAGCAAGTAACATCTTTGGACCTGATCCAATATACAGCGGAGAATTCTTTCCAATTCTAGTATATAAGCGCAGTGCCCTGCTGCTTTCAACTTTCTCGATATATGTGGCCTCATCCTGGTTTACAATAACCAAGTGGATCACTTCATTAATTTCATGCGCTAAATCCTCCATAAAAGGCAAAGCAATTCCTCTTAACTCTAATTGATCTGATACAATTTGCCCCAACTCCAGTAGTTTTAAACCAAGGCGATAACGGCTATCATGCTTGGTCTCTTTCGTTTTGTTTAAAAAGGCGGATGATTCCAAAGCAGATAAAAGCCTGTATGCAGTAGGTTTAGGCAGATTAGCTTTTTGGGCAATCTCTTTTAACGTTAATTCCGGGGTATCCTCTGTAAATAAATCTAGTAATTTTAGTGCTTTCATTACACTTTGGTTCATGATTGTGATATCTCCTTAATTTTAAAAAAGCCCCCCCCCTACTTCACCGTAGAGGGATGGCTAATTATATGTTCACATGTGTTTTCGTTAAATTAGTTGATTCATAAATTTTCACACCGCGCTTAGCCATTTCAGTTATATAGGTGCCCCCTTGAACGATTTGTTCGGGTGGATAAACGCCTCTCTTTGTTATTGTACCATTTCCAATCATTTGAGCAACTACTGAAATCGTGTTAGCTGTCGCACGTGCCATTGCGGTAACATTCGTTTCTCTATCTTTGTATGTTGTCATTTCATATTCATATGTCACAGGTTTTCCATCTTTTTTACCAGATACCAAGATTCTCAGCAAAACTGCATCATCTTTATCTTTTAAATCAACAATCGGATCAAGAACCTTTAGAAATACTTCGCGTGGATTGATCTTTTGTCCATTTACTTCGACCTCATAATCCATTCGTGTCAGGTTTAAATCTACTAGAAGCTTAAATTTTTCTGCGTGCCCAGGGTAACGTATTGTTTTATACTCTAAAGTCTCTAAATCCGGATACGATATCGATAAAGTAGAGGTTCCACCAGATGTATGGAATGCCTCCAACGGACCAAATCGTTCAAAATGGATTGGTTCTACTTCTGTTAATGAAGGAATCTCTTGTTTTATTCCATTTCTGATAATAAGTGACGGGTCTGTGTAATGGTCAAAAACGCCTTCCATAGAAAAGACATGGTTGTATTCAAATGGTGGCTCTGGCCGAACTGGTATACCACCAACATATAATTTAATAGATTCCAATTTATCCAATTTACTAGCACCATGACCTGACAAAATATTAATCATACCAGGTGCTACGCCTAAGTCAGGTATCAACGTAACCCCAGCAGCTTTTGCTTCTTCCTGTAAGGCTAATACTTTATCAGTCATATGACCGATATGACCACCTAAGTCAACCGAATTCACACCAACCTTAATTGCTGTTTTAGCTACGACTTCATTAAAGGAATAAAACAATGCATTGATAATCACATCGAATTGCATCATATAAGTTGCCAATTCTTCTTCATCACTTGCATTTACCTGATAGGCTGTTAGTTTAGGAGAATTCAGTTGATCACAAACTAATTGTGCTCGGTCTATATCGATATCTGCGAGACCAACAGATACTACTCCTTCACTTGCAACTAAATCACGTGCAGCTTCCTTGCCCATTAATCCTGAACCTAATACACCTATTTTCATTCGAGTCACTCCTTATATGAATTTTTCCTGGATACCTGCTATTTCTGTCTAGCTACACGGGCTAGCGGCTCGAGTCATAGTCAATGGACACTCCGTGCGCCAAAACCAAGCACTCTACGGTCCTTTGACTATGCTTTTCGCCGCTGACAAGCCCGCTTCGCTTTTCTCTGTCTAGCTACACGGGCTAGCGGCTCAAGTCATAGTCAATGGACACCCCGTGCGCCAAAACCAAGCACTCTACGGTCCTTTGACTATGCTTTTCGCCGCTGGCAAGCCCGCTTCGCTTTTCTCTGTCTAGCTACACGGGCTAGCGGCTCGAGTCATAGTCAATGGACACTCCGTGCGCCAAAACCAAGCACTCTACGGTCCTTTGACTATGCTTTTCGCCGCTGGCAAGCCCGCTTCGCTTTTCTTAATTACTCAACGTCTATTTGAGCACGTTGTAATTTTCCACTAAAGTCAACATAAACTGCTTTCCACTCAGTGAATACATCAAGTGCAGCTACCCCAGAATCACGATGTCCATTTCCCGTTCCTTTTGTTCCACCAAATGGTAAGTGGATTTCAGCACCTGTAGTTCCTGCATTTACATACACTATTCCTGTATCTAGATCACGTTGTGCTTTAAATACACGATTCACATCTCCAGTGAAAATGGAACTTGACAAACCGTACGTCACACCATTATTTACTTCGATTGCTTCCTCAAAGCTTTTTACCGGAATTAATGAAACAACTGGTCCGAAGATTTCCTCTTGGCCGATCCTCATATCTGCCGTCACATCGGTAAATAACGTTGGAGCAAAATAGTTACCAACGGCATGCTGACCTTCATTCATTACATAGCCGCCAGCAAGCATTTTCGCACCTTCATTTTTTCCAATTTCAATATAGGACTTAATTTTTTCAATCCCAGCTTTATTAATAATCGGGCCAACCTTAATGGATTCATCTAAACCATTACCAATAGTTAAGCCTTCCATTGCTACAAGTAAACGCTCTTCTAATCTTTCTTTAACAGCTTCATGAACAATTACACGGCTACAAGCTGTACAGCGCTGTCCACTAGTCCCAAAAGCACTCCAAAGGATACCTTCTACTGCTAAATCCAAGTCAGCATCATCCATTACGATAACCGCATTTTTCCCACCCATTTCAAGGGAAACCTTCTTCAACTGTTGACCGCACTTACTTGCAATATTCCGCCCTGTATCATTTGAGCCGGTAAACGAAATAACACGAATATCGTCATGTTCTACCATAGCATTGCCAACTGTTGAACCTGAACCAAACACAACATTGATGACACCTTTAGGTAAACCAGCTTCTTCGAAAATTTTCGCAAGCTCATAGGCCATAATTGGGGTTTCGGTTGCCGGTTTCCACACTACCGCGTTTCCTGCTACAATTGCCGGGAATGACTTCCAAGTAGCGATTGCAATTGGAAAATTCCAAGGCGTAATAATACCAACGACGCCAACAGGTGCACGGACACTCATTGCAAATTTATCATTTAATTCTGATGGTGTTGTTTGACCAAACAAACGTCGGCCCTCCCCAGCCATATAAAAGGCCATATCAATCCCTTCCTGTACTTCTCCGCGCGCTTCCTCAATAACTTTTCCGTTTTCCATTGTCAAAAGCTGTGAAAGCTTTTCTTTACGTTCTTTCAATAGGCTCCCTACACGAAATAACACTTCTGCCCGTTGAGGTGCAGGTACTAACGCCCATTCCTTTTGAGCCTTCTTCGCAGCAGCTACCGCTTCGTTTACACTTTCAGCACTTGATAATGGAACCTCAACAACTGTTTCACCAGTCGCCGGGTTTATCACTGCAGTAGTTTTACCGCCTGTTTCCCCCCACACTCCGTCAATAAAATTTGTTAGTTGTTTTACCTCTAGTAATGTTTCAGCCATAAAAATTACCTCCTTAAAATTTTTTCTATTTAAAAGTGTTATACGTTATTTAGTAGATCGTTCCCGAATTTGGCCAATTGTTGATGAAACAGAAATTTGTTCTTTATCTGTGATAATTTCTATTACGGTCGGCTTTTGACTTTCCAATGCATGATCTAGGGCACTCTCAAATTCCCCAAGCGTATTTGCTACAAATCCATCTGCACCCACACTATTTGCTAACTTTGCAAATGAAACAGCGCCTAAATCCGTCGCCATTACTTTCTCGGGGTAGTGCATTTCCTGATGCATGCGGATAGTTCCATACATATTATTATTAAACACAAGACTTATGACAGGAATATTATTTCTGACTGCTGTTTCGAGTTCCTGCGCAGTCATCATAAAGCCACCATCACCGGATAGGGAAACGACTTGTTTTTCTGGAAAAGCAAGCTTCGCACCAAGGGCCGCTGGCATACCGTAGCCCATTGCTCCTGAGGTTGGACCAACATACGTATGCTTGTTAATAAAAGGATAAAATGCATGTAACCATCCAGCGAAGTTTCCAGCGTCATTGGTTAATAAAGCGTTTTTTGGTAATTTACGCTCGAGCATTGCAATAATATGCTTATTTATGACATCATCCTCTGAAACAGTTAACCTGCTAATTGATTCATATGCACTTCGGCGTTCCTTTACCCAAGCGTTCCAAGAAGCTGTCACATCAATATCTATAAAGCTTTTTAGCGCTTGATTAAGATCAGCTACTACTCCGATTTCCGGTGCATACACTTTTCCAATTGTTTCATAATCAATGTCGATATGAACAAGCCTTTTAGATGAATCAATAATTTTATAGTCTTGCGTTGTTACTTCCGATAACCTCGTACCTAAAGCTAAAATAACATCTGCTTCCTCAACCGTTTGTAATACTTTTCTATTTAATCCAAGACCGAGATGACCAATATATAACTGGTGATCATTTGGAAACACATCATGCCTGCGAAAAGCAGCTGCTACTGGAATTTGATTTTTCTCTGCAAATGCGAAAAGTGATCCTTCCGCTTGAGCACTTTTCACCCCACCTCCTGCAATAATTAGTGGGTGATGCGCTTCCATTAATACTGACTCTATTCGTTTTACTTCCTCTTTTGACGGAGTAGGGGCTGGTTTCGTTGTTTTAGGTCCAAAGTGCATATCTACCGCTACTGGCAGTACATCCTCTGGGAGCGAAACAACAACGGGACCAGGTCTGCCTGTTTGCGCTAGTCGAAAGGCTCGTTGGACAATTTCAGGCATTCGTTCAGGATCGTGCACCTCGACTGCCCACTTGGCAATGTGCTGGAAATACCGATCTAAATCAACCTCCTGAAAACCTTCTCTCCCTCTAAACCTACTATGTACTTGACCCAAAAATACGACCATAGGCGTTGAATCCTGATAAGCGGTATGCACACCAATCGAAAGGTTTGCAGCACCTACGCCTCTAGTAGCTAAAACGATTCCGGGCTTCAACGACGACTTCGCATAACCCTCTGCCATAAAAGCTGCCCCGCCTTCATGTCTAGCAGAAATTACATTAATAGAAGTTTCATCGTATAACGCATCTAATACCGGCAAATAACTCTCACCCGGAACACAAAATACATTCGTTACTCCCTCAATTTTCATACATTCCACAATGGCCTGTGCACCTGTTAACTTTCTAGTTTTATTAGGAGAAAATTGCGTATCCATTAGTTCGTCACCTCCTTTAAATCTAGCGCTTTAATTCTTTTCACTACCTCATCCAATCGATCGCTTTTTACGGATAAGGAAATGCGAAAGAATCCTTCCCCAGACTTACCAAATGCAGAACCAGGCGTAACAATAACTCCTGCCTCAGCAAGCAATTTATTGGCAAATGACATAGAGGTGAACCCTTTAGGAACACGCGCCCAAAGGAAAATCGTACCTTTTGGCTTATCTGCATATATCCCAACTTCTTTTAAAGCATTATGCAGTTTTTCCATGCGCTGTTCGTATACTTTGTTATTTGCTGCTACTGATGAGAAATCACTTCTCAATGCAGTAGCAGCAGCTTTTTGGATAGGGAGAAATTGACTTGTGTCAAGGTTACTTTTTAACGTAGCAAGTGCTTGAATTATTTCTTTATTTCCAACAATATAGCCAATACGCCAGCCAGTCATATTAAAGCTTTTTGACAAAGAGCCAAATTCCACCGCCACACCCTTTGCATTTGGTGCTTGCATGACACTTGGAGCTTTGTAGCCATTAAAAGTAACAAGGTCATACGCAGCGTCATTTGCCAGGATAATATTATTTTTCTCAGCAAATGTAATCGCTTGCAAAAAGGTGTTTAGATGAACTGTAGCCGAAGTCGGGTTACTTGGGTAGTTTAGGAACATTAGCTTAGCTTGTTGTAATGCATTTGGTGATACTTCATCATAAAGTGGTAGATAGCCATTTTCCGTATCAAGCGGTAGACGGACAATTTTACCACCAGCCAAGTGAACCCCTGTACGATAAACTGGATATCCAGGATCAGGAACGAGCACTGTATCACCTGGATTAATTACTGCTTGAATAAGATTAGCTATACCCTCCTTAGAGCCAATTAACGTAAGAACTTCAGTATTTGGGTCTAAATCAACATCATAGTGACATTTGTAAAAATCAGCCACAGCCTCTCTAAATTCAAGACATCCACTATAGTTGGAATAACGATGATTTGCAGATTTTTTTGCTTCATCCGCTAATTTATCTATTACAAAGTCAGGGGTAGGTAAATCAGGGGCCCCAATTCCGAGATCAATTACATCCACACCATTAGCTTCAAGTTCCATCTTCTTTTTCTGGAATTCAGCGAATAAATATGGTGGTAAACTATTTATTTTATCCGAAACAAAAGTCATCTCCACGCCTCCGTTTCACTATATAAAACGCTATTTCATGTATCTACCATAAGTGTAAATCACTTTTTATAAATTTGCAACTGTTTATAATTTACTGATAATAAACGGTACATAATTCCCATTTATTGCGCAATTGACTTATCGACTGCCTCCACTTTTTCAGGCTTTTTCATAAACATGAACATTAATACTAAACAAACAATAATAGTGGTTAAACCAAGCCAAACATTCCCGAATATACCTAATACAATATACCCTAATCCAGCAATTGCCGCAGCAACCAAAGCATAAGGAATCTGTGTTGTTACATGGTCAATATGGTGACAGCTAGAACCGGCAGAAGATAGAATTGTTGTATCTGAAATTGGTGAACAATGATCACCGAAAACCGCTCCAGCTAAAACTGCTGCAAGCATTGGTAAAATAAGTGTGACATCTGTTGTAGCGGCAATTTCACCTGCTATTGGCAATAAGATTCCAAACGACCCCCATGAAGTACCTGTTGCAAATGCAATGAACCCAGCAATAATAAATACAATAAACGGTAAAAATGTCATACCTATATTTGCATTATCTACAACACCTGCCAAATATTTACCCGTACCAAGCTCACCTATCAAAAAGACAATTGACCAAGCAAAAATTAAAATTGTAAATCCTGGTAACATTGATTTTGCACCTTCCAATAAACCAATTTTAAAGTGCTTACCAGACAATTTACCGTTTGATGTATGACGAAAAAATAAAATAAATGTAACAGCTAAACCAAACAAACCTCCATATAACAATGCTTCAGAAGCATCAGCACTTCCAAAAATATTTATTAGTGTTTTATCTCCTTCCACTGCCCCTAGTCCATTAATGTACATCGAAGCAATTGTTGCAATAAATAATGCTACAATAGAAATAAGCAAATCACTTACTTTACCAGAATCACTTACAGGGAGGTTTGATTCGGTATCAATCTTCTCTTTACTATTTGGGTCTAGAACTTCCCCTGTTTCCAATGCCCGATTTTCCTGTACTTTCATCGGACCAAAATCCGCCTGACGCAATGCGAAGACTAGCACTACACCTAATGCTGACCAAACATAGAAATTCATTGGAATAATTTCGAGAAACGCACCAAAAGCTGTATAATCTGTTACACTTTGTGCTGCTAAGACCGTTCCAAGTATCCCTATAATATAAGCACCCCAACTGGATACAGGAGCAATTACACACACCGGTGCAGAAGTTGAGTCAACGATATAGGCAAGTTTAGCACGGGAAATACGATGTTTATCCGTAACAGGTCTCGCAACCTGCCCAACCGTTAAACTGTTAAAATAATCATCGACAAAAATAATTACACCTAGAATCATTGTCATTATTTGTGCACCAGCTCTAGTTTTCACTCGACGTATCATCCAATCGCCAAATGCTCTTGTCCCACCCATCATACTAACGAAAGCTGTCAAAATCCCAAGCATAAGAACAAATAATAGGATATAGACATTCCACGTATTTACTGCACCATCAGCAATGAATACACCTTTAAACGATTCCCAAATTAATCCGAGAGACCCCATGATATTAAAGCTTTCAACAAAAAATGCAGCAGCAATAATACCAACTCCAAGTGATAATAGAACCCGCTTCGTGATCAGAACCATAATAATTGCCAACAATGGGGGAACTAAAGACCAAATTGTATTCTCCATCGTAAACCTCCTTGTATTTTTCTAGACTTTTACCCAAGTGAATTTCCTATTTTTCAGCCCAAACACCCCCTTAATGTAAGCGCTTGCATTTAAAGCTATTCCTACTATTCTATATTTAATTTAAGAATCCCTTTTTTATACAGAGAAAATTTATCAAAATTTAGTATAATGCTAAAAGTTCTAATGTCATGACACTTTGACACTATAGAATTAGAACTATATAGTTTAATTAAAACCATATCTACGAGGGGTGTTAGTTCTATGAATACAGAAAAAGCCTATGCTTACTATTTGGATCAGCAAGATGACTTAAAAAACTTTCGAAATGAATTTTACATTCCCGACAAAACGATCTATTTTGATGGAAATTCATTAGGACTTTTATCCAAACGTGCTGAACAAGCTGTTGAAGCAATACTAAGCTCATGGAAACGATATGCTATTGATGGTTGGTCAGAAGGTGCACATCCATGGTATTACTTTTCCGAAAAACTAGGCGCCTTGTCAGCTCCATTAGTAGGTGCGAATCCAGAGGAAGTAATTGTCACAGGTTCGACCACAACCAACCTGCATCAGCTAGTTGCGAGTTTCTATAAGCCTCAAGGTAAGAAAACTAAAATACTAGCAGATGAACTAAACTTTCCATCTGACATTTATGCCTTAAAAAGTCAATTACAATTAAAAGGTTATGATTCTAGTCATTTAATTCAGGTACAAAGTCAAGATGGTAACACACTAGATACACAGTCTATCATCGAAGCAATGACTGATGAAGTTGCTTTGATTGTATTACCAGGTGTCCTTTATCGCAGCGGGCAAATTTTAGATATGAAAGTACTAACAAAAGAAGCACATAAACGTGGAATCTTAATTGGATTTGATTTATGCCATTCAATCGGTTCCATTCCACACTATCTTTCCGACTGGGGTGTTGATTTTGCCTTTTGGTGCAATTATAAACATTTAAATGGTGGTCCTGGAAGTGTTGCTGGTTTATATGTAAATAAAAAGCATTTTGGAAAAGAACCTGGACTTGCTGGATGGTTCAGCTCAGATAAAGAGAAACAATTTGATATGGAACATACATTGACACCAGCAGATAATTCTGGTGCATACCAGATAGGTACTCCTCATCTCTTAAGTGCAGCTCCGTTACTCGGGGCGTTGGAATTATTTCAAGAGGCAGGTATCAAGCAGATACGGGAAAAGTCACTACATTTAACCAATTATCTAATGGAATTATTGGAGGCTGAACTTTCAGGTTATGGTTTTACGATTGCTAACCCTATAGACGATGAAACGAGAGGGGGTCATGTTTTTCTCGAGCACAAGGAAGCAGCACGAATTTGTAAAGCATTGAAAGTAGATAGCGTAGTTCCTGATTTCCGTACACCAAACGGCATTCGACTAGCACCTGTAGCTTTATACAATACGTTTGAGGAAGTTTGGCAAACAGTAAAGATCCTTAAAGTCATCATGGATGAAGAGCGATACAAAGAATTCGAAAACAAGCGAGGTGTAATTGCATAATGAATAAAAATAAATGGATTGATATTACACAACCACTAACGAGTAATATTGCCCATTGGCCTGGAGACACACCGTTTTCATATGAATTAACCTATTCAAAAGAGAATACTGGATCGGTTAATATCGGACAAATCACATCCAGCGTTCATATAGGAACACATGTTGATGCTCCTTTCCATTTTGATAATAATGGTGCGACAATAGATCAATTGGACGTGAATTTGTATATTGGAAAAGCAACCGTTATTGATGTTAGCAATGTTGAAAAAATCACACCTGAATTATTGCAGAGTTTTAATTGGGATAGTGATGTGACACGTGTATTGTTACGAACGGCTTTGCCTAACAATCCGAAACGATTCCCAAAAGAAATGCCAGCATTAGATCCTGCAATTGCAACATTTTTACATGAAAAAGGGGTCAAATTACTAGGCGTTGATATGCCTTCTGTTGATGCGCCTGATAGCAAGGACTTAGCAACACATCATGCACTGTACACCCATGGCATTTATATATTGGAGAACATTATGTTAGACCAAATATCCCCTGGCCATTATGAGTTAATTGCCTTGCCACTTGCAATTCAAGGTGCAGATGGCAGTCCAGTACGGGCGGTTATACGTCCTTTAGATAGATAAGTATGATGTGTCTCGCTCTGGGGGATGATGGTTCGCCGTTCGGGTTGATGTCCTACCGCTCTCGGATTGATGTTCCACCAAAACAGCCATATTTTTATTTGCATTTAAAAGGAGAATGAAAATGACAGACTCAAACAATACATTCAAATCAGAAAAGGGTATTCACACTGATTTTTTAGAAAAAATGACTTATGGTGATTATCTACAGCTTGATAATCTTTTATCAAGCCAGAAGCGATTATCTGATCATCATGATGAAATGCTGTTCATCATTATCCATCAAGTTAGTGAACTTTGGTTAAAATTAATTATTCATGAAACAAAAGCTGCGGTATCAGCAATTAAACGTGATGACCTGCAGGCATCTTTTAAAATGCTAGCACGTGTTTCCAAAATCCAATCACAAATCATTCAGGCTTGGGACGTTCTTTCTACGATGACACCGGCTGAGTACATGGAATTCCGTGATAAATTAGGCAATGCATCAGGATTTCAATCGTATCAATACCGCCTAGTGGAATTTGTACTTGGCTATAAAACGCCATTTATCCTAAAAATATACCAGAAAGATCCAGAACTCCACGCTATTCTAAAAGAAGCCTATCATGCCCCTGGCCTATATGATGTAGCAATTCAAGCACTAGCTCGTAAAGGCTTCGATATTAATGATGATGTTCTCAATCGGGATTTTTCAAAGACGTATGAAATGGATTCTTCTGTTGAACAGGCTTGGTTAGAAGTATACCAGGATGTTCAATCTCATTGGGAACTTTACCAATTAGCCGAGAAGCTTGTCGATATAGAAGATTGGTTCCAACAATGGCGCTTCCGCCACATGAAAACGGTCGAACGAATTATTGGTCACAAAATTGGTACCGGTGGATCATCGGGTGTCGGTTATCTTAAAAAAGTTCTAGATCATTATTTCTTTCCAGAATTGTGGGAAATACGAACAAAACTGTAGTATTCTCTAGAGTACGCGCCTAGCGTACTCTTTTTCTTCTTTTGAATAAGGAGATTCCTGCCTTTCTTGTCCCACGCTTGCACTTTATGGCTAAGTAATGATATTTTTTAAAGATAAAACATTTACAACAACAATGGGGAGGCAATTATGCAGAAAAAAACAGATCAATGGTCATCTAAAATTGGTTTCATCTTATCTTCTGCTGGGGCTGCTATTGGTCTTGGAGCAATATGGAAGTTTCCATATATGACTGGAATGAATGGTGGTGGAGCTTTTTTTCTATTATTTATTGGGTTTACCATTATTATTGGTCTCCCTTTATTAATTGCAGAGTTTATTATCGGGCGAGGGGCACAAAAAGAAGCTATAAGTGCTTATAAAGTCTTAGCACCTAAAAGCGGTTGGTCTATTATTGGACGGTTAGGAGTATTTGGTGCCTTTGTTCTGATGTCGTTCTATAGTGTCGTAGGTGGATGGGTACTTATATACAGTACAATATCTATCCCCGGTTTAATTATCAAAGATGGAGCAAATTACGAGCAGTTATTCGCTACAATTACTGGCAATCCCGGAATTACAATCTTAGGTCACGCTTTATTTATGATTATAAATATTGTTGTCATTTCGTTTGGAATTAAAAATGGGATTGAAAAGGTTAGTAAAATATTAATGCCATTATTATTTGTATTTTTTATCATACTAGTAATTCGTGCTGTGACGTTTGAGGGAGCAATGGAAGGATTAGCTTTCTTTCTTCAACCTGATTTTTCAAAAATCACTGGGGAAAGTGTGTTATATGCACTAGGACAGTCTTTCTTTTCCCTCGCTGTTGGAATATCTGTAATGGTTACGTACAGTTCCTATCTAAAAAAAGACGTCAGCCTGCCAATGTCAGCTGGATCTATCTCAATCATGAACATTTTCGTATCATTATTAGCTGGGTTGGCAATTTTTCCAATCGTCTTCTCATTCGGACTTGAACCTGCAGAAGGACCAGGATTACTATTCATGGTGCTACCAGAGGCATTCGCACAAATGCCATTCGGTGAACTATTTTTAAGTTTATTCCTGCTTTTATTTTTATTTGCAGTTTTAACGTCGTCATTTAGTATGTTAGAAATTATTACTTCTGCCTTTACTTCCAACAAACAACGGTCACGTACCAAAGTTGCTTGGATTTCGGGTATAATTGTTTTTATCGCTGGAATTCCAGCTGCATTATCATCGAGCTCTTTAGCAAATTTCAAGCTATTTGGGCTAACCGTTTTTGATGCAAGTGATTTTCTTGTTAGTAACGTTATACTGCCAGTAGGATGCTTATTAATTGCAATCTTTATTGGATTCAGAATGGATAAAGCTCTTGTTAAACAAGAATTTTCTTATGGTTACAACCTATCTAATGGAACATATCAATTATGGTTTCAATTGATACGGTGGCTCATCCCCATTACAATTGTTATCGTTTTTCTAGGATCATTAGGTCTTATTTAATTTTAAGATGCCAAATCATTGGCATCTTTTTTTAATTGCTTATATTACTATATATAAGGGTAAGATACTACTATTAAATTATGAAGGAGAGTGTTTAGATTGGCAAAAAAAGTTATTATAGTTGGTGGAGTTGGTGGTGGTTCAACAGTTGCCTCACAGATTCGTAGGCTCGACCAGGATTCTGAAATAATTTTATTTGATAAGGGGGCCCATATTGCTTTTTCCAATTGCGGCATGCCCTATTTTATAGGTGAAACCGTTAAAGAAAGAGACGATTTATTACGCGATACGGAAAGTTTTGCAAAAAAATATGCTATTGATGTACGTATTAATACAGAAGTAATTGCCATTGACCGATCAAACAAAACTGTTACATACAAAAATGGAGCCGGTGAAAAGCATGAGCACTATGATACATTAATCCTTTCACCCGGAGCCTCCGCTTTCGTTCCTAATATTAGTGGACGCAATGAAAACAATTCTTTTACACTACGAACTATTCCAGATATGGATAAAATAAATAATTTTATAAAAGAAAACCATCCACGTACATGTGCTATTGTTGGTGGAGGATTTGTCGGCTTGGAAATGGCAGAAAACTTAAAAGCACTAGACATCGATTGTACGATTATTGATCGTTCAAAACATGTCATGAAATTGGTTGACAAAGATATGGCAGCAATTATCCAGGAACATATGGAGACTAAAGGAATTAAGCTATTATTAAATGAATCCCTCGAAGCTTTTACTGATAACGGAAAAATGCTTCAGCTTAGTGGCAATAAAAATCTACAGGTTGATATGACCATACTAGCAATAGGGATTAAACCAAATACTGAACTAGCAGAGCAGGCTGGGCTTACAGTAGGTAAAACCGGCGCGTTAGTCGTAAATGAATACATGCAAACATTAGACAAAGACATATATGCCTTGGGTGATGTAGCAGAAACAACAGATTTATTATCGGATAAACCAAGTAACGTAGCGTTGGCATGGCCAGCACATCGCCAAGCCTACATTATCGCAAATCATTTAGCTGGCAACACCATTCCATATGCAGGAACATTAGGTTCTTCAATTGTAAAAGTTTTTGACTTAACAGTAGCCATAACAGGACATAGTAGTGAATCACTTAAAGAAAAAGGCATTCCCTTTCAGGAAGTGAAACATCGTGCATTGTCAAACGCAGGTTATTTTCCTGGCGCCGAAAAAATTTCAATTAAATTATTGTTTCATTCAGGAAATGGGAAAATTCTAGGCGCACAAATTATTGGGGAAAAGGGGGTAGACAAACGACTTGCAGTAATAGCAACAGCAATTAGAGGAAATCTAAATGTGACAGATTTAGCCGAGTTAGAACTGGCATACGCCCCACCCTATTCCTCACCAAAAGATCCAATTAATATAATCGGGTATAAAGCGGAGTCTATGGTAACGGAGAATAAATAATAGTATCCCCCAATAGTATAAAGACCTATTGGGGGATACTATTTTTCACACTTTATAAATCCTCTTCAGCACGATAGATTAATGCATATTTGGACTCATCTAAAAGTTCACTTGCATGAATACGAACACCATGACCAAAGACTACCTCTTCATCAGTCATTGCTACAATCATTGCTTTTGTTCTAGCCACATTGTCAATATAAACATCTCCAACAACTGGCTTCATTTGGTTATCCGAAGCTATATGTTTTGGTGACTCATCTTCACTCAACTGTGCCTCTGATACCAAGTTTTTATCATAATAAGCAATATCCTGGCTATTTTCATTTTTACCAGGAACCATTACAACATATTCACTATGTTTAACCCCGTTATCCCTCGTTGTTACGACATTTCCGTCTTCTACACTGTCAACCTTCTCGATTTCGTTAAGTGAGTAATGATCAAGAAAATCTGGAGCGGGCTTAATAATTAAAATGTAATCACCAGGTTCAGGTTTTTTATCTTTGTCAATTGTGTACCGTTTTCCATAAAAAATAAATGAATCCATATGCTTTGGTCGATAAAGGGTAATTTCACTTGCCTTTGTAAGTATTTGCTGCATGTCCTTAAGTCGATATAAATGGATAGACTTCTTAAACATTGGCTTTACTGAATAAACTTTATGAAGTTCGTTATTGTAAAAAACAAATTGCCCTTTTCTCACTTGAAAAAGCTTCATAATATTGCCTCCTATACAAATCATTCAAACGTACTTATTACATTTTCATTCTCTACTATTTTTCCTAATTATGCATAGTTTAAACATAAAAAACAATGAATGCAATATGTACTTTCACATAGTTTACCCTAACTTTTACAAATTTGTCGCTTTTTTTAATTCGAGTGCAGCTGTTTGACTATTTTTCACTTGGCAAATCGCTGATATAACAGCGATTCCCGCTGCACCTGCCTTCATAATTTCTCGTGCATTTTTATTACTAATTCCACCAATAGCTACAATGGGTATGGTTACTTTTTCTTTAATTGCACGTAACCCTTGAGTACCGATTGGGTCCAAAGCATCCTTTTTTGTCGTTGTAGCAAAAATTGGTCCAACACCAAGATAATCTGCTCCTTGGTTTTCGGCAAGTATTGCTTCTTCCACAGTGGAAACGGAAACTCCTACACAAAAATGCTCGGGAATTCTTTTTTTGACTTCTAAGATCGACTCATCGTTTTGCCCAATATGAACACCGTCAGCTTTAAGCGCAATAGCCAAATCAGTATCATCATTGACAATGAAAGGAATGTTATTTTCTTTGCAAACGTCTCTTAATTTTAGACCTAAGTCACGTTTTTCACCATCTGTTTTGGCCGCTAAACCTTTTTCACGAAACTGAAAAAGGGTTATTCCACCATTGATTGCTTGTTGTAAAACTTGGACTAGATTTTTTTCCGTATTATTACTTCCCATAATAAAATATAATTGCAAGTCCTCTTTATTTATCATATATTTCTACTCCTTCATAAATTCTTGGAGTTTAGCCGAGTTTTGTACTGTGGTTTCTTTTAAATTATATAATTCATCCAGAAATACGGACATGAATGAACCTGGACCAACTGAATTTTCCTCAGCTAACTCTGCTGCTACACCATAACTACTAACGGCTTGGACTGAAGCATTATAATAGTCTTCGCTGACACTTACAAATGCACCGACAACAGCAGTCAACAAACATCCAGTACCAGTTACGTTAGGTAGCATTGCGGAACCATTTTTACACAAGGAGTAGTTTCTTCCATCTGTGATAATGTCTGTTTTTCCGGTTGCGATGACAACAGAACCATATTTTTCCGCAATGTTTGCAGACACCTCTGGTTCCACTACCTCCACTAATGTATCTGTACCTTTCATAAGCGTATTGGTTTCTCCTAAAAAGGAAATTTCACCACTATTTCCTCGGATAACCGAAATCTCAATTTCAGCTAATATCTGTTTAATAGCATTTGTCCGAAATTTTGTTGCACCGATGGCTACGGGATCCAAAATTACCGGAATTCTTTTTTTATTGGCAGCTTTTCCTGCAATAATCATCGCTTTAACTTGTTCTTGTGTACACGTCCCAATATTTAACACAAGAGCGTCCGCATGTGACGCCATTTCTGCTGCCTCTTCTGGTGCATTGGCCATTGCGGGGGATGCACCAAGCGCTAATAAGCCATTTGCTGAAAAATTAGCCACTACTGTATTTGTAATGTTATGTATTAATGGCTTCTGATTTCTAATTTTAGAAAGATAACTCATCTGAAAAATCTCCTTTTTTTATTGGTAATCCTTGCAGTCGATAACCCCAATGATTTGTTGGTCCGTTTCCTTTTCCAAGCTGTAAACTAAATTTAATTGCATCTGCAATAAACTTTTTGGCAATAGTAACGGATTCAGATATAGATCGACCTTTAGCAAGTTCAGCTGCAATTACCGCCGAATACGTACACCCAGTACCGTGAGTATGTTTCGTTGTATAACGAATCGATGAAAACTTGTATAAGGAATCGCCATCATATAAAACATCGATAGGTGCTTCACTAAAATGACCGCCTTTCACAACAGCTGCTTTAGCGCCAAGCTCGATTACTATTTGTTTGGCAGCATTTTCTGCGTCTGTAATAGAATTTATTTTTGTTTGAAGCAATACTTCTGCCTCTGGAATATTAGGTGTTACGACAGTAGCCAATGGAATTAGTTTATCGCTAAGCGTCTGCTTAGCATTTGTATCCATTAAATGATCACCGCTTTTAGCAACCATGACTGGATCAATAACGTATGGAATCGAATACGCATTAATTATTTCTGCTATCATTTCCATCATTTCAGGTGTTGCAATCATGCCTGTTTTAATCACATCCGGTGTAATATCCGACAATACACATTTCATTTGGTTCGCAATAAATGGAACTGGTAAATGCTCGACGCTTTGTACCCCTAATGTGTTTTGGGCGACAACAGATGTTACAACACTCATGCCAAATACTTCACGCTCTTGAAACGTTTTTAAATCAGCTTGGATACCTGCTCCTCCAGTTGGGTCAGTACCTGCAATTGTTAGTGCTGTTGGAATGGAATGTTTCATTGATGAAGAACTCCTTTCACTTTTTATGAAAATCCAAAAGGAGAAATGGTATGTTTTTTCCTTTAAAAGACAAAAAAACCACACCAGAAACTGGAGTGGTTTATGTAGTCATTTAATCATTATTAAATTCAACCGGTCCCCACTTTCCTACGCTAGTATGAGCTAGATCAGGTTCAAAGGGATCAAGGCATTCCTTGTCTCAGCCAAAATGGCACCCCTAGTGGACTTTCATATTTAATTATACATATACTTAAACACGCTTTGTACTGTTTGTCAAACTAAGATGTTGAAGCAATTCTTTTATTTTTCCAGTAACCCAAGAATAAGATCACAGCAGTAAGAGCTACAATAATTGCATACATCACTGGACCATCATGAAGATTGAGTGCCTGCATAATAAACTCGTCTCCTGTGATCATTTCACCAGCTGTCCAGGCAAGAATTCCCGCCCCAATATAGGCAATCCATGCATACTTATCAAGTGCTCGAACAATTAATTTCGAACCAAATATCATAATAGGTATACTTACCGCAACTCCAAGTGCAATCATACCGATATGCCCGTGTGCTGCACCCGCAACTGCTACTACATTGTCAAGGCTCATAACAGCATCAGCCATAATGATGGTCAATACGGCTTTTCCAACGGTACCAGATGATTTAATATCTGTTTCTTCCTGATCGTCAACAAGTACATGATAAGCAATCCATAATAATAGTAATCCGCCAATTAAATGAACGAACGGGACTTGTAATAAATAAACGATAACAACAGCAAATAATATACGTAAAATAACTGCCCCGAAAGTACCAATAAAAATTGCTTTGTTCTGCTGGTGTTTTGGCAACCCTCTAGTAGCCATTGCTATAACAACAGCGTTATCACCAGAAAGTACAATATCAATTGCTATGATTTTTAATAAGGCAATAAACGAATCCTGTGTAAAATCTAGTCCAAGCAAGTCAGTTGCCACCCTTCTCTATGAAACGACTTTTATTATACTATTTTCGATTTAATTGTAAAAGCATATGTGTTTCAAAAAGAAGGTGAGTAGAAGAAATTTTTATGGTGTACTTATGAAGATAATAGATGGAGGTATTTGAAATAAATCTTAAATGGGTTAAATTATCTCCTTTACATTATTCATTCGGTTGTATATTTATTTTATTTTTCCACGTTTCGTAACGAAAAACTTCAAAATGGCCAAAAAATCGTCCATACGTCCTCATCTTAATTGGACCAATCGCATTTGCAAATCAATCACCTCCTTTTTTGAAAACCATTAGTATAGCACAGATACATACGCACAAAATGAGGCTAATTGTATTTCAATCCCACCTTTCCCGTTTCAGTTATCGTGCATTTTCATCCATATGAACAAATGGCAAGTCAGTATCCACTTCCCCTCGAATTCGCTTTGTCGTAATCGTTTCGCCTTGCATCCATTTTGCAAAATCAAAAATGATTGGTTTACGGTCTCCACCTAAAGCAAACCAGGCTTTTAGTTGTTTGGGAAAATATCCAGAAGTATGAATCGTACCTGACCAGTTTTTATATTGATTGGAAAAAACACCTTTGTCTGTATCATTTAACATACGGAAGGCATGATAGGCATCTGTTATTGCACTTTGTTGCGCTTGAATAGACTTCATTCGTTTATATGAATCAGCTAAATGGTGACGGTTTTCATGCTTTAACAACTCAAAATGATTTGTACAAACGTTTGATTTACGTACTTCAATACTTCTTGGTGTAGCTTCTACGACAAACGTTTCTTCATCTTTATCAAGAACAATGTAACTAAATGAGTGTCGATGTGGCATTTCCTTTAACATAGTAATCGCCTCACCAACCGTTGCACAGCTTTCTAAGATAATTCTACCTATCATATTACAAATAAATCCGTCTCCAGGCTTTTTTCGATGCATAAAATTGTAACCAAGGACAAGACCTTTTTCATTCATACCATCCATGCGGCCAGTAATACGCTGCGAGGGTCCAATAATCGCATAACCTTGATCAGTCGGCTGGAAAACAGTGTAACGACCTTCATACGTTTTTGGATGGTAATCATAATTACGAATCATATAATCAGTCCCAGTAAAAATTGAACAGCCGCTTCGTGTATATTCTAAACGATACCCACCAAAATCCTGAAGTACATCCTCCATCGACCATTCCAATGCGTCCTGTAAACCAATCAGCTCGCCCCACACTCCTGGTGCATACGTAGTGATTGCACTTTTTACTTCATTTATGTCAATAGCGAAGCGTGGTCTTCTTATCCGCCATTGTTTTTTCCTGTTCTTGATCGTTAATGAATCCTTTAATAGTTTCCCTTGTTTGTATCCGAAATCATAATGAGTTCCTCTAAACTGAATGATATCACTATAAATTTTTTTCAAACGTAACTCCCCCTTCTCTGCTCTGAGCGAGCCCTAAAGTGCGTGTAGTATTTTCCCGTAGCGGTCGCAAAAAACCAAACGAGATTTTAAATTATGTCGCAGTTTCTGTAGAATTTTCCTTTTTAAATACAATCTTAATCGAAATTGTTTCATAGTGAAACCAATTAGATTTATTAAACGTATTAACAAGCAGACGTAATTGAAACATTATACTTTTAGGAGCTGAAATCATGACAGGAATTTTAACGACAACTATCCTATCTTTTATACTGTATTTTGTTTTAGCAGCAATAATTGTTGCAAAAAACAACAAGAATAGGAAAACCACTTTAAAAACAGCTGTTATATTATTTGTACTGCTTTTTATCGTAGGTGGAGTTATTAACTATATTCTATTAATCCCTATAACTGTTCCAAACATGGTAATAGCAAATATTGCTATCGCAGTCATTGGTATCTTTTTGTTATACGGTATCACCTCAGCAACAGAGAAGAAGAAAAAAACAGGTGCATACGAAGCGGCTTTAGGATTAATTATTCTTTTAGGTATAATAGCTATCCCAGGTCTATTTATTCTAGGAATTACAACACTAGATAATACCTATGAATCTATCAACAAACACGAAGTTAAAGAAGCGAAGCCATTGAATAAAGATGATACTCCAATAACTGTCTCACCGGAATACGCACGAAACAAAGTACAGAAATCGATGAGTGTTGTACCGAATACACAGTTTTACGATTTGGGTAAATTACAGGTGCAAAAGATTGACGGTGAAGTTGTTTTTGTAGCACCCGTCGAATTCACAGGATTTTGGAAGTATTTTCGTGGTAAAGAAACAGAAGGATATTTCACAATTTCCGCAACAGATGCTAACGCACAGCCTGATTTTATCGAAAACAAAATGAAACATACAAATTCAAGTTATTTTAATCATAATATTGAGAGAACAATTTATACAAAATACCCAAACTATATTCAAAGTGGTGAAGCTCAAATTGAGGTCGACGAAGAAGGGAAGCCTTGGTATGTCCAAACATTGTATAAACCAATTGGATTAACCAACAAACCAGATATGGACAGCATGAGAGTTGCCGTTGTCGACCCTGTAACAAGTGAAACAAAATCATATGATATTGATAAAGCACCAGCGTTTATCGACGGATCATTAAGTTCAGAAATGGCTACTGACCAAAACAAATACTATGGTAAATATGTTCATGGATGGCTTAATTCATTATTTGGCAAAAAAGATGTAAAAATCCCAAATGAATCTGGAACCGAAAGTAGTGTTACACCAATATTTGATGAAAATGGTGACATGTACTACTTTACCGATATGGCTTCACCAAAAGAAAACATTGATTCCGCATTAGGCTATACATTAATTAATGCACGTACAGGTGAACTTACCTACTTTAATAGCAAGAAAAATAGCGGAATAATGGACAGTAAAGGTGCAAAAGAAATTGTAAATAAAGAATTCCCAGAGAAAAACTGGGAGGGCTCAATGCCAATACTTTACAATATTGACGGCAATCCAACGTGGGTTGTAAATGTCCTTGATCCAAACGGTTTGTTTAAAAAATATGCTTACATTAAAGCTTCCGATGCGGATTTTGTAGTATTTGGAGATTCTGCAAGAGAAGCCCTTGAGGCGTATCGATTACAGCTAGCACAAGATCCAAGTAATGTATCTGCTACTGGAGAATCTGAACTTGAAAAGATATCCGGTGAAGTA
This sequence comes from Virgibacillus ndiopensis, assembly GCF_900187325.1. Classification (GTDB taxonomy): domain Bacteria; phylum Bacillota; class Bacilli; order Bacillales; family Amphibacillaceae; genus Virgibacillus_E; species Virgibacillus_E ndiopensis. Next base: position 853,145 of record NZ_FZMZ01000004.1, read on the forward strand.
AATCGTGTATTAGTTACAACACAAAAAAATGGACAGCAAGTCGTTCAATTTCTATTAAAAGATGACAAAACGATTTATACCATTAATGCCGGAAAAGCACCATTAGCCCTTTTCCTTCAGTCAGGAGATAATGTAGAACTGGAAGCAAATATCCGAGATAATGGTACAGGAATTGTTGATACGATTTCAATTAAAGGTTTAACAGAGTAAACAAAATCACCCTAAAAGTAGATTCTTTTAGGGTGATTTCTTTATTTGCCTGCTTCTATCTCGTCGACCAAAAGCGAAAGCTCTGTCCATCGATCCATTTTTGCTTCTAATTTTTCCTCTACCTGTTGTTGCTCCTTAAACAAATCCTGAACCTTGCCAATATCGCTTCCCGCATTAGCAATTTTCATTTGGATTTCTTCCAGCTTCGTTTCTAACTCAGTTATCTCATCCTCTATCCCATTCCATTCTTTTTGCTCGTTATAGGATAGCTTCTTCTTTTTGACAGTCTTACTGTTTTTTTCTTTTACTGGAATTTGTTTTGCTTGTTCCTGAACTATGCTAGTTTCTAAGTAATCACTATAGTCCCCATTAAAATGTTCAATTTTCCCATTCGCTGAAAAGACAAACATATGATCAACAACACGATCCAAAAAATAACGATCATGTGAAACGGTAATGACAACGCCTGGGAATTGATCTAAATAATCCTCCAGTACACTTAATGTTTGTGTGTCTAAATCATTTGTCGGCTCATCCAAAAATAACACGTTCGGTTCGGTCATTAATACTTTCAACAAATACAGACGACGTTTTTCTCCACCAGAAAGTCTTCCAATATATGTCCATTGTTCCGCACGCGAAAATAAAAATCGCTCCAGCATTTGTTCTGCAGTAATCGTTTCATCATCCTTTGTGTAAATCACCTCAGCAACTTCTTTAATATATTCGATGATTCTCATGCTGTCATCCAGCTCTTCATCACCTTGTGTGTAATAGCCAATTTTTACAGTTTCACCGATTTCAATCGATCCTTGATCAGGTGCAATACGTTTTGCCATTAGATTTAATAGTGTTGATTTCCCAGAACCATTTGGACCAATCACGCCAACACGATCACCAGGCACAACCAAATAATTAAAATCATGTATCAACTGCTTATCTCCATACGATTTTTCAATGTTTTGAAGTTCAATTACTTTTTTACCTAATCTGGTAGATCCGACTTGAAACTCTACATGCTGTTTTTTTGTATCAAAACTTTTCTCTTTCATTTCATGAACACGGTCAATTCTCGCCTTTTGCTTTGTGGAACGCGCTTTTGCTCCCCGCTTTAACCATGCAAGTTCACGCTTTAGTGTATTTTGATGTTTTTGTTCAAGGCTAGATTCCAATGCTTCTCGTTCTGCCTTTTTTTCAAGGAACAATTCATAATTACCTTCATACGTATAAAGATTACCTTTGTCTAATTCAAAAATACGATTGGTTACTCTGTTTAGAAAGTACCGATCATGTGTAACGAGTAAAAGCGCCCCTTTATAGGTTACTAAAAATTTCTCAAGCCATTCGACCGTTTCATTATCGAGATGGTTTGTTGGTTCATCTAAAATTAATAAATCAGCAGGCTGTATTAATGCTTTAGCAATAGCTACACGCTTTTTTTGTCCACCAGAAAGTTCGGTGACTTTTTTATCAAAATCGGTAATGCCAAGCTTTGTTAGAACAGTTTTTGCAGCGGTGTTTGCTTCCCACGCCTCATACTGATCCATTAGTTGTTGCATTTTGAGAACGTGGTTCTGAGCACCCTCATCATTTGAATTATGTTGCAGGTTCTGAATTGCACGCTCATAATCACGCATTACTTTCATAATCTTTGCCTCACCGTAATAAATCTGCTCAATAACAGTCAAGTTAGCATCGAGTTCTGGTTCCTGTGCAAGATATTCGATTTGATAGTCTTTTGAATGTTTAATGGTACCTTTTTCAGCCGAATCAATCCCGGCAATCGTTTTTAAAAAGCTAGATTTTCCAGTACCATTAACTCCAATTAAGCCAATACGATCGTGCTGTGCAATTGCACATGACACATCATTAAACAAGACCTTTTCACCATATGATTTATATAAATTTTCTACTGTAAGCATATGTTTTCCTTCCTAACTAAAGCTAATATCTATCTATTTTCTATTGTAAGGGAATATCAAATAGGGTTAAAAAGAATGTATCTGGGGCAAATGTAGCTGACTCGCGCGATAAATTGAATCGCACGAGTCCTAATTAGTTTGTTTTATTCTTATTCTTTATAATTAGTTTTATAAAAATAACAATTAGAAACAATAACCATGATGTAACAACATAAAATATTATTTTACTAACCTCATCCATTTTAGAAAAAAAGAATGCCATTCCAGTCCAAATAACTGCAATTGCTAGTATTTGATATAATAGAAATTTAATTTCAATCTCCTCCAGATACAAATAATCTATCAATAGTTTATCGTATCAGTAGATTATTTACCATCATAAAAGATGAGGAAACAGCTAATTTCAACTGTTTCCTTCCGTCTTTATGCCTCAATACGCTTCACAAGATTTGCCATTTCAACAGCTGCAACAGCTGCCTCTGCACCTTTATTGCCAGCTTTTGTACCTGCCCTCTCGATTGCTTGTTCAATTGTCTCCGTTGTTAACACCCCAAAAATTACTGGTTTATCAGAATGAAGTGAAGCACTTGAAACTCCTTTTGCCGCTTCATTACATACATAATCAAAGTGTGGTGTTGAACCACGAATAACAGTTCCTAGCGCAATAACTGCATCGTAATCCTTCCTAGCCATTTTTTGCGCTACTAATGGTATTTCAAATGCTCCTGGTACCCAAGCAACATCAATATTATCTTCATGAACACCGTGTCTTTTTAACGTGTTTACTGCCCCATTTAATAATTTACTCGTGATAAATTCATTAAAACGTGCAACAACAATTGCTACTTTTAATTCTGTTCCTACTAAATTTCCTTCAAATATATTTCCCATCTGTTCTATCTCCTTTATAAACATCCTCTTTATTTATGAAAATTAAATATATGACCCATTTTATCTAATTTCGTATACATGTATTTTTCGTTTTCTTTTCGCATATCTGTTTGGAGTGGTACACGTGCTTGAATACTTATATCATAAGGTTCTAACCCAGTCATCTTTGCAGGATTGTTCGTCAGTAAATCAATCTTTTTCACACCTAGATCTAATAGAATTTGTGCGCTTAAATCATATTCACGTAAATCTGGAGCAAACCCCAATTGTTCATTCGCTTCCACTGTGTCAAATCCAGCATCTTGGAGCTTATATGCCCGTAATTTATTTATTAATCCAATCCCACGGCCTTCTTGTCGCATATATACGATTACACCATTTCCAGCTTCATTAATTTTCTTTAGTGCTTCATGTAATTGAGGTCCACAATCACATCTATGTGAACCAAAGACATCACCCGTTAAACATTCTGAATGGATCCGAGTTAGCATTGATTTGTCCGGATCAATTTCACCTTTAACCAAAGCAATATGTTCTTTATCATCGAGATCGTTAGAATAGCCAATAACTTTAAACGTACCAAACTCTGTTGGTAAAACTGTTTCAACCTCGCGTTTAACATGCTTTTCATGTTTTTTGCGAAAATCAATTAATTCCTCAATTGTAATCATTTTGAGGTCGAATTCTTCTGCCATTTTGGTTAGATCCGGTACACGAGCCATTGTTCCATCTTCCTTAATAATTTCACAGATTACCCCCGATGGAAATGCTCCAACTAATTTAGCTAAATCAACAGAAGCCTCTGTATGTCCTGGACGAGTTAAGACGCCTCCAGTTTTTGCGACTAATGGAAACACGTGTCCAGGTTGTTTGAAATCTTCTGCCTTAGCATCTGGATGTAATAATGCCTGGATTGTTTTCGAGCGTTCCTCGGCACTAATACCAGTTCTCGTTTCTATATGATCTATACTTACCGTAAAAGCGGTCCCAAATGGGTCCGTGCTTTGACCTGTCATCATTGGAAGGCGAATTTTCTGAGCAATATTCTCTTGGATAGTCGTACAAACTAATCCTTTTCCATGTGTAATCATAAAATTGATTACTTCTGGTGTTGCCTTATTTGATAAGGCGACAAGATCGCCTTCATTTTCTCTATTTTCATCATCCACTACGATGATTGGTTTCCCTTGCTTTAAATCAACAATTGCTTCATCGATTGTATGGAACATCTTCTCCACTTCCTTTACTAAACTCCATTTATCTATAAAAACGCTTGATTAATTCCATCTTTATGGTGGGTAAATTGATGATTCATTATGTTTTTAACATGTTTGGCAAGCAAGTCACATTCGATATTGACGATGGCCCCCTTGCCCTTTTCACCTAAAATAGTTTCCGAAACGGTGTGTGGAATAAGTGATATTGTGAAGATGTTCTCATTCACATCAAAAATTGTTAGACTAATTCCATCAACTGCAACAGAACCTTTTTCTAATAGAAATGGACTAAGCTCTTCAGAAATTTCTATTTCATAATAAATTGCATTTTCGCGGCTTTCTTTTGTTACAATTTCCCCGGTTCCATCAACATGACCCGATACAAAATGACCGCCAAACCTTCCATTGGCAGGCATTGACCGCTCTAAATTCACCATCGATTCAACCTTTAATGATGCGAGTGAAGTAGATTTAATTGTTTCTGGCATAACGTCTACTTGAAAATCAGCTGATGAATAATTTGTTACCGTTAAACAGATTCCATTTACAGCAATACTGTCACCGACATTCACATCTTCTAAGACCTTTGACGCACCAATCGTCAACTGAATTGCCTGATCCGACACTTTCTGCATTTTCTTAATTGTACCTATCTCTTCAATTATTCCTGTAAACATCTCCATCATCCTTTCGCGGTATCGCTATAATCTTGATGTCCTTACTTATCATTTCAACCTGTTTTATATCAAACGCTAATGTTTCAGCCATTGATTGTAATCCCTTACCGGCAAAAGCTGTTGGTGCTGTTTTGCCACCAATTAATTTTGGTGCCATATAGAGAATCAGTTGGTTTATATGATTTCCTTCCAACAATGAACCGTTAACCTCCGAACCACCTTCAACAAATAAGGACATAACCCCTTTATTGCCTAAGAATTTCAATACTTTATCAATATTTATTTGCTTATCATCCATTTGAATTATCTTTACACGATCTTTCTCTATAAAAGATCCAATACGCTGTTCAGTAACATTTTTCCCAATAAAAATCCAAGTATCCGCTTCATGATCCGTGATAACATTAGCATGCAATGGCGTTCTCAGATGAGTATCTAAAATCACACGTAAAGAATTTTTTCCACCATTCGGAAGCCGGGTAGTCAGACTTGGATTATCCGCAATTACTGTATTGACACCAACTAGAATGGCATCATTTTTGTGACGGTAATGATGCACATCCAAACGCGCTTCTTCATCTGTAATCCATTTACTATCACCATGTACTGTCGCTGTCTTTCCATCTAAACTAACCGCTGATTTTACAGTTACATAAGGGGTTTTCGTTTTTGTATAGTGGAAAAAAACTTCATTTACTTGTTCGGCATCTGATTGCAAAATGCCTAACGATACTTCAATTCCAGCATCACGAAGCTTTTCAACCCCTCGACCAGCAACTTTTTCGTTTGGATCTGATACAGCAACTACAGCGCGCTTTATACCCTTCTCGATAATTAAATCTGCACATGGCGGTGTTTTCCCAAAATGACTGCACGGCTCAAGGGTCACGTAAATTGTTGCATCCTGTGCCTTCTCCCCCGCCATTTGTAATGCATGAACCTCAGCATGAGCTTCACCGGCTCTTAAATGAGCGCCAAAGCCTATTATTTCACCATTCTTAACTACAACAGCTCCAACTGGTGGATTGGGGTTTGTTTGGCCAGAGACTTGTTTAGCTAAATTTAGTGCAAATTTCATATAATCTTCATCATTCAAATAGAGACCCTCCCTTTTTAAAGGTAAATTAAGTACAGATTTCCGCTTTATCAACTCTGCACCCTGATTGGGCAAAGAGCAGTCCACACATCACTATACGGATGCTTCCACTATTTTCTAAATAAAAAACCTCTGAATCAGCTTCAGAGGTTTAAGGGCAGAATTTTAAATTAGCAAGCATATATACGTAAATAAAGCCTTGTAAAAAAACGATATTCAAATAACCATTTGCTTATCATCTTACAAACATGCTTGCTACCTAAAAATTCCTTCTCCCATCCAGACTATAACTGTCGGCTCTGGAGTTACACCAGATCCACCGCGTGGCTTAATACCGCACGGGTCACGGACTAAGAAGTTTACACTTCATCACCGCCGATTGGGAATTTCACCCGACCCCGAAGGAAATTGTGATATGAAATTGTATATTCTTTATAACTTAAATAAAATAATATCGCAACTATAAACTCTTACGTATTTTATTTTAAATTATAATTTGTGATTAATCCCCATACTCGTATGACAATCATACAGCGTGACCTGCCCCTAACAGAAAACAAGTCATGCTGTTACACTATATTGCTATTTCTTTATTTACAGTTTCTTAAAAACATCTGTATTAACTTCCCATGAAAATCCTTTGAAATACCCTATCCAATCAATTCCTGTAAACTGACCACTTATAATAAAGGTACCTATAAACAAAAACATAAAAAAACTTATATACAAATAACACTCAAGTGATTCTTTCCAGTATGGTTTATTTTTTTGTTTCATAATTTTGTCTCTCCCGCTTTCCACGTATTATTTTCCACGATAAATAAACCTTCTAATTACTATAGAAAGCTTTTTGAATCAAGTTTTAAACCATTTCTTATGAAAATAATACATTGCAGGAGAGATAATTCGATTGATACTTCTCGACATCTATAAAACCAGCAGATTCTGTTGTATTTCGAACAAAACTAAATTGGTAGGGAATAGATGCAGTTGGATAATACAACTTTTTAACAGATGGAATGATTGGAATTGCTTTGTGTTCGTCATGATTTGGTAAGGTTGAAGGACCAGTTATATGGGCAGCATCTACATCCGAAATAAAACCAGCAGAAGAAATAGTTGGTTCATTAACATGGCTTATGTTGATTTGAGAAATTAAATGAAGTGGTTGACTCAGAACCAAGAGACTAAATACTATAAATAGCACTAAGTTACATAATTTCTTCTTTTTCAACTCTCCCCACTCCTATCATAACAATAAATTACCAATCATTATTATTTTATCATGTTTTTGAAACCCTTCAAACACTATAAATTTCTTAAACTAAAATAGGAGAGGTGCATCCAATGTAGAATCTATGAAGCAAAGAATTTTGCTCAAATGGAATGATCACGAAAATCAAACGTTGAATTTATCCATGAAAGTAATAATTACATGAAACCATGGCGAATTAAAAGCAAAATGGTAATTATATGTAGGATATTAGAACTCAGCAAAAACTACTATTTTTCGACACCCGTACTCCCTATTATTAATTAGATATTAATTTTCTCGATACATTCATACCACATATTTACACCAATTTAATCTCGGTTCCCAAAATTAGAAATTGGCTAACTATTTCACAACTAATCTACTATTTTTAAAACTAGTATTTTAAATTACCATAATAGTTGAAAGTCAAAATAATTTTCAAGGAGGAGAATCATGAAGAAAAAGGTATGGGTTTTGGTAACTATTTGTGTACTGGCTGTGGGTAGCTTAATTGGGATGAATGGAACAGACCTGAGTGCGGACAGTGGAAAAGCAAAAGCAAAATCATACAATAACAGCAAGGTTAAAAATGTAATTGTAATGATTGGTGATGGTATGGGTCCTTCTTATACTTCTGCATACCGTTATATGAAAGATGATCCCCGAACAACACAAAAGGAAAAGACAATTTTTGACGAACATTTTGTAGGAATGGCAACAACCCATCCTGATGACAAGGAAGAAAATGTAACCGATTCAGCTGCTGCTGCGACATCTATGGCAGCTGGAATAAAAACATATAATGGAGCTATCTCTGTCGATAATGATAGAAAACCAGTCGGAACTGTGCTAGAAGCGGCAAAAGAAAACGGTAAAGCAACTGGTCTGGTTGCAACATCGCAAGTTAACCATGCGACACCAGCTGCTTTTGGAGCGCATGATGTTTCACGTAATAATTATAATGATATTGCTGACGATTACTTTGACGACATGATTAACGGAGAACACAAGGTTGATATTATACTAGGTGGCGGAACAAATTACTTTGACCGTGATGACCGTAATCTTATAAAAGACTTTAAACAAGACGGCTACAATTATGTAACTTCAAAAGAAGAAATGCGAGCAAGTGAAAGTAACCAGTTACTAGGATTATTTGCACCAGTTGGTCTTCCAAAAGCAATTGATCGTGACGAATCTACTCCTTCCTTAGAAGAAATGACGACGACAGCTTTAGAACAGCTAAGTAAGGATAAAGACGGATTTTTCCTAATGGTTGAGGGTAGTCAAATCGATTGGGCTGGACATGCCAATGATTCTGTCGGTGCAATGAGTGAAATGGAAGACTTTGCAAGGGCTTTTGAAGCAGTCATTGAGTTTGCTAAAAATGATAAACATACACAAGTAGTATTAACTGCTGACCATTCAACTGGCGGATTTTCAATCGGCCGTGATGGTGAATATAATATGAATCCCAAAGCGATTAAAGCTACCAGCCGTACTCCAGAATTCATGGCTCAAGAAATCATGGACGGAGCTTCTGTTGAGGATGTTTTAGCTAAATATGTGGAATTTGAGTTCACAGAAGAAGAGCTTACATCCATCAAGGAGGCAAAGGCAACTAATGATGTTGACACTTTATACAGTGCAATTTCTGAAGTGTTTAACGACCGTGCGGGTATAGGATTCACGACTGGCGGACACACCGGAGTTGATGTACCCGTTTATGCATATGGACCAAAAAGTGAGGTATTCTCTGGCTTGATTGATAATACAGATATCGCTAATGAAGTATTTGAGTTTTTGAAGTAGTATTTAAAAGGGGGACATCTCAATGAGGTGTTACCCTTTTTTGTTTTACCATAAGAATATTTGCTATACTAAGAATAAATATCTGTCAAGTTAAAAGGAGTATACCATAAATGACATTACCAAAAGGGATAAACAATTGTATTACAGATATTCAAGGTATAAAAGTTGGTCATATCACCTTATATGAGAAAATAAGTGAAGAAGATACAATATGTACTGGTGTAACAGCCATTCTCCCCCATGAAGGAAATCTGTTCAACGAAAAAACACGTGCAGCAAGCAATGTTATAAATGGATATGGAAAAACTGGTGGACTTGTACAAATTGAAGAGCTTGGATTAATAGAATCACCTATTATGCTGACAAATACATTTAGCATTGGCCCTGTCATGCAAGGAACTCTAGACTATATGCTCGAAGAAAATAAAGAGATTGGTGATTCCACGAGTACAATTAATATTGTAGTAGGTGAGTGTAATGATAGTTATTTGAACTCGATACGTCACCAAGCTATAAAACGTGAACATGCCGTACAGGCGATCAAAAATGCAAAGAATGCGCCTGTTGAAGAAGGTGCAGTTGGTGCTGGAAAAGGTATGGTCTGTTTCGGTTATAAAGGTGGGATAGGAACAGCATCACGAGTTGTTTCTGTTAATGATGAAAACTATACGGTTGGCTGTCTTGTTTTAAGTAATTTTGGTAAACGTGAGGATGCACTATTTGCAAATTGGGATAAAAAGAAACTAGATACGCCAGATGGTTCAATCATGATGATTATTGCTACAGATGCCCCTCTTTATGATCGACAACTAAAGCGACTTGCAAAGAGATGTGCTGCTGGATTAGGTCGGACTGGTAGTCATATTGATAACGGAAGCGGAGATATTGCAATTGCCTTTTCAACCGCAAATCGCTATACCCATGCCACTGTTTCAACCATGGTATCAGTGACATATATACGTGACGACCATCCAGTTATGAATAAACTTTTCCAAGCAGTTATTGAATCGACTGAAGAAGCGATTATTAACTCGTTGAAAAAAGCTGAGTCAACGGAAGGTCGGAAAGGTCGGGTTGTGGAAAAGGCACCATTGCCAGATATGAAATGATATGTAGAAGAGGCTAACTATTGACTTTATATAGTAGCCTCTTTAAATTTTTTTCCTATTTTGATTTAACTAAAAATGACTTCGGTACTGGTGCTTCAAAACGCAATAACTTTCCTGTAATAGGATGCGTAAACACCAACACTTTTGCATGCAATCCGAGCCGGCCAATTGCATTACCTGTTGAACCATATTTTTTATCGCCAACAACTGGATGTCCTAAATCTTGCATATGGACACGAATTTGATTTTTACGTCCTGTTTCAAGCTGTACTTCTAATAAGGAAAAGCTATTATTAGATTGAATGACTTTAAAATGTGTAATGGCATGCTGTCCATCATTTTTAGTTGGGCTTGAGTATACCAAGTGTGTACTACTCTCTTTTAACCAAGATGATATATAACCTTTTGATTTCTTAACTTCCCCTTCCACAAGTGCAACATAAGTTCGTTCCTTCACTTTTTCCTTCCAAGCATTTTGTAACATACGTTTAACCTTTTCACTTTTAGCAAACATCATTACACCCGAAGTATCTTTGTCCAAGCGATGAACGACGAATATTCGATTTTCCGGTCCTTCTAAACGTACATGGTCCATTAGTTGATGATGTGCTGTTCGAATCTTCTCTTTTTGAGTTGCGATGGAAAGTAAACCAGCTTCTTTATTAATGACAATAATATCTTCGTCTTCGTATAAAATGGTCATACCAACTAACTGACTTTCTTTAATTGCAGCTTTATTTTTTAAAATAGTAACCGTTTGTCCTGGCTGTAAGGCATAGTTATGCTTAGTCTCAATATGATCATCAATCGTAACTTGTCCTCGAGTAAGAATGGATTTTACTGAGTTTCGACTGCGATTGGACATTGCCTTTAATAAAAACGGAAGTAATTCACTTGGTTCTTTAACATTATACTTAAGTGTTTTGTTTTGATCCTTATGGTTGGATTTCATTGTTTTGCTCCTCAACTATTTAATCTTCATCCTTAACATCGATGTCCTCTGGGATTGGTTCGCTAAGATATTCCTCAATCATTTTTCTATATTTCTCAACTTGATCAAAATGTGTTGTGAATTGTTCTTTATTTATAAGATACTGTTCACCATCATGAACCGTCCGAATACGGCTTTGCAAGATTAATGCTTTTATTTTTGATTCATTTACTGATAAATATTCTGCTGTTTCTTTTATTGTAAGGTACAATGTATTGTTGTTCCTTTCTCTTGAGGGCATTTAGTACATTATAAAGGAAATGCTCATTATTGAATAGGAATGACTATTAAATAATGAGCTTTGAACAACCCTCTAAAACCGGCTGCAATTCCACAATGGTTAATCTCAATTCTTTTGCTTCCTTCTCTTTTACCCTAATAATACTTGGGTTTTTCATATTATCTAAAAAAACGGTTAGAATAAATAAATGGAGAAGTTAATTTGACATCGAGGGATAGTAATGGAATTGCAATTGATTGAAGTGATCGCACCTGAGAATTTTAAATATCAAAATGATTTATTAAACAAATTTTCATACACGTCGTACTGGGCATCTCGTGAAAATAATGAACTACATATCCGGATTCTAGTTGAAAAACAAAATGCTGAAAAAATCTTGAATTACTTGGAGAAAGCAGCTTCTGATGTAAACAGCCAATTTGACGCTTTACTCTATTCTGTAAAAGCATATATCCCCAGTAAATATCATGAAAAAAATACGCCCGATGATGATAAACAACAATTTGAACGAGCAAGCAGACATGAATTATATTCTGTTGTTCAAACCTCAAGTAAAATTGACAGTAGTTTTTCTTGGTTTACCGTTTTTGCAGCACTAGTCGCTACAGTTGGCGTTATTCAAAACAGCCCAGGTCTAGTATTAGGAGCAAATATTATCGATCCTTCAATCAGACCAATTATGGGAGTTTCATTTTCTTCTGTTCTCGGTGAAAAAAAGATAATTCGTCAATCTATTATTACTGCAATATCTGGACTATTAATTCCAGTCACAATCGCTGCCTTATTCGGATATTTATTCCCTCTTCCGATTAATAGTAGTGAGTTTCTTGCGCAAACAAATGTACATATTTTAGATATAATTGTGGCCGTTTCAGCCGGTGCTGCTGGTGCCTTATCTTTTGTTAAACGATCACAAGGCCAATTAGTAGGCGTAATGATATCTTTAGCTGTTTTACCTCCAGCCGTTGTTCTTGGAATGATGGTTGGTTCTTCTCAATGGCAATCAGCTATACAACCTTTGTTGTTATTAGTAATTAATATTAATTCCATCCTTTTATCCGCTATAATCGTATTTTGGTTAAGTGGGATTAAACCAGTAAAATGGAAGGATATTCAAGATGCAAACACATCACGAGTTAACTCTTTGCTATTTACTGGTGTAATTTGTCTTATATTGATCATTACTGTTGTGCTTATACGGTTTTAGTTTAGGTTTAGACATTTTCTTCTTTCTCAGATTAAACAACATCTCCATCTTTGCCAATGCCCACTGTAACGCCATTCCTTGAACAGCAATCCCTATTATGGATATACCTGTTAAAGTCCAAGTTGCTACTTGATTCTCAATTATAAAAACTTCGTGTCCAAAAAACAATAAATAGCCAAATACAACAAACAAAGCATCATAATAAGTTTGTATGGAACCTTCTACATTCCAAATAAATAGAGATTCAGCAATTAATATAACGAAAAGTATAGATCCTATTAAACTCATAGATTGAAAAGAAAGTTTTTTAATATAGGGTGAAATATAGTATTTTGTAATCGTCTTAATTCGGAATAAGTATATGATACGTACGATTCTGGCAACCTGGAAGAACTGGTCAAATGGAATAATTGCAATTACGAGAAATGGATTTTGCTTTATGAAGATCCACTTTTCCTTAGATATGGCTAATCGGACGACAAAGTCTACAAAAAACACTCCCCACACAATCCAATTTATTGTTGAATTGTATGTGTTTTCACTCCAGAGCGTAATAATTGTAAGCATGACAAGAAGTATCATAATACCCTCGTATATAATTTTCATTATTTGCTGCATACTATCCCTCTTTTGATCATCTCTTATTCTATTATATAAAAAATGCGTGCAAGTGTTTATTGATAAGGCTCTTTTTGTAACCTTTGTTGTTTGTTGTTATTTAACCTCATAGTTTCAGTAAACTGCGACGTAACTAAATGCTTGGACAGCCGTTCCGGAAATTAACTTCGCTTTCCACGGGCTCGCGATGAGCCTCCTCGGAAGAAACCCACTTCATGTGGGGTCTCATCGTCTTCGCTTTGCCGCAGGAGTCTACATGTATTTCCTCCACTGGTGTTGTGTTTATGAACCATTAGATGGAATAGCAATTTATTATAAAAGAACACATTATACCACCCACTAGTCCGAGTGAGCGGAGGGCGGTGACTCCTGCTCAGAACAGCACGTGTCCGAAGACCCCGCAGAGTGGTTTTCTCTTCGGAGGCTGAGGCCGTGCCCGGGAAAGCATCTGCCCGAAGCGATCCCGGACGGCGGAGCGAGAATTGCATGTGATCATTCCACCAATTACGTCGCGTTTTATGTTTTGTATTGAAAATAACCATAGATAAAAATAAAAATCAGGATTTCTGAATAGAGAAATCCTGATTTTTATTTTATATAGCTATTTTACAAGAACATCATGATATTCCGGTGTTTTTTCCATCTTATGTTTAGCATATGAACATTCGGGGATAATTTTCTTCCCCTCTTCCCTTGCATAATTCACTACTTTTTCTACAAGCTTTCCAGCAACACCATCCCCGCGAAGCTCATCCGAAACAAAAGTATGGTCAACAATTATGTTTTGATCTTCATCTGAAACAAATGTAATTTCTGCTATAGGATTTTTTTCATTTTCCCCAACGAAAAATTTGTTTTCACCTTTTTTAATCGTAATCATCTTTTTCCTCCTAGCAATTAATTAAAAACAGGTAATGTAACAATAATCATGGTTAGAAATAAGATTGCTAAATAGTTCAATGAAAACACAAAATTAATCCGTGCCCACTTCACATCGTTTTTCATAATGAAACCACTTAAACCAACTACTATCCAAATAACATTAAGGATGGTAGCAATTACTACAAAGGTTGTACCAAGTGATGTTAAATAAAATGGTAATGGAAGCAAGCAGGCTATATATACAACTGTTTGACGCTTTGTTAACTCAAAACCATGAACAACTGGAAGCATTGGAACTCCTGCTGCTTTGTATTCATCATACCGTTTCATTGCAATCGAAAACGTATGTGGTATTTGCCAGATAAACAGGATGATAAATAACATGATTGGAACGACATGAAACGCTGAATCTATTGCTGCCCACCCAATTAGTGGTGTAACTGCACCAGAAACGCTTCCAATTATTGTATTAAGTGTATATCTACGCTTTGACCAGAATGTATATAAAACTACATAAGTAAACCATCCTACCAATGCGTATAGACTTGCTTCCACTGTTGTAAACAACAGTAAAATAAAACCAAGTAAGGTTGATACTATTCCCATAAACAGAATCACGTTAAGCGAAAAATTCCCCGTAACAGTTGGACGCTTTTTAGTCCGTAACATGACGGTATCCAGGTCAACCTCATACCAGTTATTCAGTATAAGTGCACCAGCCATGACGAATGTACTCCCAACTATTGTTAGCAAAAATACGTCCCAATACTCGTTAAATGAAGAATCGGTAAAATAAAGCGCCAACCAAAAACCTGTAAAAACTGGTAGAACATTAGCGATTAAAACAATACCTTTTAAAAGTTCTTTTAGATCAAAGAAAATGGAAGTAGCATGCTGTTCGTCTATCTCTCTAATCGATTTATTCTCTTTCATTTCATATCTTTCCCTTCAAGACTGGTGCAAAAATTCTATGCAAAGAAACTTATATTCCCCCTTTATTGTAATGGTTTTACTAAAAATAATTAAGTAATATGGATTAATACGTTTAAATGGATTTTGACTTATCTTTTGATTGAATTTAGACAAACTAAACATGGAGGAGGTTTTTTAAATGACTAAGAAGCGTAAGAGTAAACACAAAAGTAAAGAGGAAATAAATGCTTTACGGTCAGGAACGAAAGGCGGCAAGAAATTACACGGACCAAACCGCCCTTCTACATAAGGCCGGAAATAAAATAAAGCTACATGTCTTTCCTTTTAGGATTCATGTAGCTTTATTTATGGTCAAAGATAATATTATAATTAATGCAAACCCATACTGGAGGTGCCAATGAGATGCAAAAACTTCGGTTTGAATCATCATGGGATAAGACAATATCCACGAAAGATCGGAATCAAATTGAGCAAGTTTTTTCAGATACACAATGTGCAGTAAATGAACCTATTTATTTTTCATCATTGTGGCAAGCGATAAATCATAAAAACCAATTATTAGTAACGGTACTTATACATAACACTAGCCAGAAGAACCTTTCTTTCCAAAACACTAAAATGCGATATTTAGAGAACAATGAAATAGTAGTGGAGTATTCATTTACGCTTCCATTATTATTCGTTGAACCACATACAAGTATGCCGTGGACATTTATTTTTCCTGTTGAAAGCCTATGTCATAAACCAAAGTTAAAAAACGGAAAGTTAGATATAGTGTACAAGCTTTAGAATTCCATATAACTAATAAAAAATGATAAGAAATCAATGATTAGAGTAAAGATAATTTTCCGTCGTTGCATAAGGAAAAGGACTAAAACCTAACATGTTTTAGCCCTATTATTTACCTTTATTACGAAAAATTTATTCTTCAAATCTCCCATGCAGGGTTCCAAACTACTTCCCACAAATGACCATTAGGATCTTGAAAGTGTCCGGAGTACCCACCCCAAAAGGTGTCGTGTGCAGGATCCGTTAAAGTAGCTCCCGCTTTTTCAGCCTGTTCCATTACCTTATCAACTTCTTCTTTACTTTCTACATTATGTCCAATAGTAAATTCAGTGGGGCTTGAAGGAGTTTGCTCGATCTTTGCCTCATGAGCTATATCCTCGCGTTTCCAAATGGCAAGTTTTAAACCTGCTTGTAAATCAAAGAAAGCAACAGCTCCATGATCAAATTCTTTTCCAACGATACCATCTGTCGGCAAACCCAATCCATCCCGATAAAATTCCAATGCTTTCTCCAAATCATCTACACCTAATGTAATTACAGTGATTCGTGGATTCATAATCGTGAAACCTCTAATCTTCTCTTATTTTTGGATACTTTATTTTCTTTTCGACCGCATTCCTTTTAAAATAGAAATATTGTCCATCGTGAGAAACTCATTATATGCCTTACTTTTAACGTCATATATTGCAATTTTCCCTTCATCATCATAATGTATTCCCCAACCATATTTTTTTACTAATGGAGAAGCTCTAAAACATGCTTTTGGTTTTATAAAAAACTGTTCACGGAGTTCATCTAAATTATTTGATACGATGTAATTCTTTATTAAATAAGTTTTAAATTGTACATCTTCTTGTGTATATTTATAAGGATTATTCTTTATTAATTCATATTCGGTAGAAGCAATGGTAGGTTTATTATTTCTTAGTACCGGTACAATAGCAGCATTAACATTTGAATCCTCAGAAATCGTAATAAAGGTGTTCTTATAACTCATAACTGACCTCCTAAGTTAATTGCTTTATTTAATTATACATTTCCTCATTCCGTACTCCTATTTATTGCTTCATGCATAGATACCTTTTTTAATGATCGTTTATTTAATAAAATTGTAACATAGTAAGCAGCAAGTATAACGACAAAGCTGATCGCAATATTAATCCAATCGATTTTAACTGGAATGGTTATGTTCATTTCAGCTGTTATTGAATTAAGAAATGCTGAGATGGATACTAATGTGACTGGAATAGCAATTAGAAATCCTAGTATAACAAACCAAATATTATACCCAATCATCAGCTTCTGAATAGTACGTTCATTATAGCCTAATACTTTCATAAGAGAAATTTTATACGAGTTCTCCTCAATCAGTAATGAGATTAATATATACATGATAATAACAGCAATGACTGCTGCAACCAATGCTATTGCAATGATGCCATAATTTAATGGTTGAATGATTTGTTCAAAACCCGTAACCATATTATTTGTCAATGATTTTGATGCAAGTTCCCCTTTTGGTATGGAGAGCTCTTTATCTGAATACAATGACATATAGCTGTCCTTAGGATATTCATTTAATTGGTTAAATTGCTTTAACGGTATATAAATCATATCTCCAAGGTAAGAATCTGCAATATAATCAATAGTTAAAGAGAACGTTTTGTTCGACAATTGACTTGTTACTTCTATTGTTTCTCCTTGTTTAATATCTAGTTTGTCTGCAAGCGATTTATTTATAATAACTGAATCAAATTTTAATCGATTACCATCCATGTCCGTTAACTGAATCGCAGAATTACCTGGTTTTAAACCTGTCACTACAAGAGACTGATCACCATCCTTTGTTTCTATTGCAGCAGGTACTGACGATGCAACTTGACCAGATTGTGGCGGTTCTGTTTGCAGTTGATTAAAGACATATTCATATTCATAATGATAAACTTCTTTAAAATTGTCACTAATTAAATAGGTCATCGAATCCTTTGTAATAAATCCCATCAATAACAAAAGGGTTGCAAACATAACACCTAATGATAAAAATCCTATTCGTGGTAGATTACGCAAAATATCGCGAAAAATAAATTTTTTCGTAAATTTTAAGTTCCGTAATTTAACGATACGTTCAAACACGTTTACCTTGGTTTTCACCTTTCCGCCTTTCATCAAAATCACTGGTGGGATATTCAGTACACGTCGTACTAAAATATATGTTAATGGTACAAAGAAAACCAATGGTAACAATAAACTTATTAATAAATATCCCAAATGTGGATCCGTTGTTAAAACTGGTAAATTATAATAGGCGGCAAAAACGGAGATTAATGGATGCATAAGCAACCAACCAAGTAAAGTACCTACAATGCTCCCTGATATAGCCAACATGGAAGCATAGGTAAGATAGTGGTGAATAATTTCACGTTTGTTATATCCGAGTGCATATAAAGTACCAATTTGAACGTATTCCTTCTTCATTAAACGCCACAATAAAATCAATATAATAACTAACGTAATCAACAATATGGCAATTGGTAGTGATTCGCCCATTTTTTTAACCGCTGCAATATCACCTTTAATAAAGGTGATCCGATTATTATCTTGTTTATCAACCCATTGCAAGACATGGTTATTTTCATTAAGGATTTTTTTAAATTGTTCCTTATTATCTTGATTAAACTGAACACTGAAATAGCTATGCGTATTTGCCCAATTGTCTAAAACATCCTCTTTAACTATCGCAACTCCAAATGCGTCTGGATTTTTAAGAAAACCTGATGTGGACTTTAATGGATAAATATAATCAGGAATAGCCATGGTTCCTTTAATAATAAAATTTTCCCCTGCTAATTCAAGGTGATCACCAATTGATAGATCATGTACTTTTGCATATCCCTGATCAACTAAAATATCTTGATCTGATTGTAATTTGGTACCATCAATTACCGAATACGTATTGATAGTTTGTGTCTCGTTCAATAGTCTAAGAACCGTATCTTCCTTCATGGATACATCAACGGAAAGTCTTTCTTCCAATTGAAGGTTAAGCTGTTCTTCCATTTGATCTGGTTTAGTTAAAGACTTCTGAACAATAAAGTTAGCATCTTCAACGTTATTTGTCTGGTAAAATGAATCTAAGTTATCGACCAGATTAGCTCCAGCAGCAGTAAAAGCGTAAAATAATGTTGAACTAATCACGATAAGAATCCAGGCAGCCAGATATTGTGCCTTTTTCTCTTTAATTGTACGAAATAACTTTTTCCATAAAGTCACTACCATTCAATCCTTTCTGGTTCAACTGGCCGCTCATTTAAGTTGTTAGATTCAATTTTCCCATCTTTAAGTGTGATCACTCGATCGGCCATTGCACTAATTGCCTGATTATGTGTGATGATAAGCACTGTCGTATTATATTTTTCATTGATTTGTTGAATCAATTTCAATATTTCCTTTGATATTTTGGAATCTAGAGCCCCCGTAGGCTCATCACATAAAAGTAATTCCGGTTTTCTAACTACTGCACGGGCAATCGAAACCCGCTGTTGTTGCCCTCCACTTAATTCACGTGGAAAACGATCGGCCATTCCTATTAAACCAACAGCATCTATTAATTCATCAATAGAGAGTGGTGATTTACTAATGTTCGCTGCTAATTCAATATTTTCGTAGACAGTTAGATTTGGGATAAGGTTATACATTTGAAAAACAAAACCAACCTTTTCCCGTCTATAATGAACCAACTGATTATCGTTTAATGACACAATATCTTTTTCATCAACATGGATTGTGCCAGAATCAACCCGATCTATTCCACCTATGGCATTAATCAATGTCGACTTACCAGAACCAGATGGACCTAAAATAACGACAATTTCCCCTCTATCGATATCCACTTTAATATCAGTCAATGCTTGAAACTTAGACAACCCACTTTGATACGTTTTATTAACCCCTTCTATTTCCAATAATTTCTCCATTTATTTTCCTCCGTTCAGTCTTTCAATTTACCAGCAAATATAAATCGAATTTGCTGATTTAATTGTTGTAAAAATTGTTCTTTCGTCATCGAATCATCATAAATGTAAATAAAAGTCTGCATCATAACTACCCCATAGACAGTATTTGTTGCTTCCTCACTATTTACCGGGATAAGAAAACAATTGGCATTTTCTTCGATAATTTGTTTAACCCACTGCATCGCTTCTTCATCCAAACCGAATAAGCCTCGACGTAGATGTATACTCTCCTCAACTTCTTCTGTCATTGCATGCATAATTTCCCGCCAAAAAGATTTTGAATAAAGATCAAAAAACGCTGTCAACTCTGTCATTAATTGTGTGATCGATTCAACCAAATCCCCACTATAATCATTAATTAACGAATCATTATCCTTCTCTAATTGGGCTACTTCTTCTGCAAATATAGAAAGGAGTAGTGATCCTTTAGATGGGAAATAATTATAGATGGTTCCAGTACCAACTTTGGCGTCCTTCGCAATCATTGTCATAGAAGTATTTTGAAATCCTTTTTCTGTAAATATCCTTTTAGCAGATTGAATGATATTTATTTGATTTTGTTTCTTCTTTTCTTCGCGTAATCCTGACATGGTCTGTTAACTCCTTTTAAAAACAAAAATGAATCAATTCATTTATGAACACATTCATATTTTAAGGTATATAAAGTTAATTGTCAAACATCGCTTAATAAAAAGGGCATTTTTCGTAAATTTTGTAGCTTCAGTAAAATGCACGTAAGTTATCTTTTGTAGCTGTTATTCCCACAGCCAGTATACACTACGATTTCCGGAGCAGCTGCTATCCTTGCTCTACTGCTGATGTTCCTGCTCTACTGCCGATATTCCTGCTCTACTGCCGATATTCACGTTCTCCTGCCGATGTTCACGCTCTACTGCCGATATCCTCGTTCTCCTGCCGATATCCTTGCTCTACTGCCGATATTCTTGCTCTACTGCCGATATCCTTGCTCTACTGCCGATATTAACGCTCTACTGCCGATGTTCACGCTCTACTGCCGATGTTCACGCTCTACTGCCGATGTTCACGCTCTACTGCCGATATTCACGCTCTACTGCCGATATTCACGCTCTACTGCCGATGTTCACGCTCTACTGCCGATGTTCCTGCTCTACTGCCGATATCCTTGCTCTTCTGCCGATATTCACGTTCTACTGCCGATATCCTCGTTCTCCTGCCGATATTCACGCTCTACTGCCGATATCTCGTTCTCCTGCCGATATCCTCGTTCTCCTGCCGATATTCACGCTCTACTGCCGATATCCTTGCTCTACTGCCGATATCCTTGCTCTACTGCCGATATTCTTGCTCTACTGCCGATATTCACGCTCTACTGCCGATATTCACGCTCTACTGCCGATATTCACGCTCTACTGCCGATATTCACGCTCTACTGCCGATATTCACGCTCTACTGCCGATATCCTTGCTCTCCTATCGATATCCTTGCTCTACTGCCGATATTCACGCTTTCCTGCTAAGTATCATCTCCCCAGGATGTTTCTATTTTTCTGTCTCCTCGGCTTATGTCGCAGTTTACGTATTTTGCGTAATACCAACAATCTTTTAGAAATAGCTTAAAAAATAATTGCATAAGGTATATTTGTGCGACACTCTTGTTTTTATGGGTCTTCGGAATATATAGTGGAAAACCCAGTTTAATAGTTTAACAACAATTTAATCATAAATCGGATTATTTAGTGGAATATCATTATCCTTTATTGGTATAATTAACCTATCAAATGATAGGAGTGATGGTAATGAGAGAGTTTAAGTTTCGTGCTTGGATAAATTTGTACTCACATTGGCATATGACAAACGAAGTACAATATGTGGATGATAAGACACTTGAATGCAATTTAAAAATTATTGGTAATATCTATCAAAATCCAGAGTTGGTTCAGGTGTAATATGAACGACTTATTATTCCTCCCAGATCTTACAGCAATCGAACCACCACAAGAGAATGAAACCGATATGATGTTTAAAGTGGAAGCAATCTATCCTCCAGAACGTTGTCCAGAATGTGGTTTTGACAAGTTATATAAGCACAGCTCACGAAAACAATTGATTATGGATTTGCCCATTCGTTTAAAGCGAGTTGGCTTACAATTGAACCGTAGACGTTATAAGTGTCGTGAGTGTGACTCGACCTTTTGGGAACGTCTTATATCCATTGACGAAAAGCGTAGTATGACCAGAAGGCTGTTAGAATCCATTGAAGAGCAATCAATGTCTAAGACCTTTGTAGAAGTCGCAGAAAGCGTTGGTGTTGACGAGAAGACCGTTAGGAACGTCTTTAAGGACTATGCGGCATTTAAAGAAAGAGAATACCAATTTGAGACTCCTAAATGGCTTGGGATAGATGAAATACACATCATTCGTAAACCTCGTCTGGTACTTACCAACGTTGAACGGAGAACTATCTATGACATCAAAAAGGATCGTAACAAGGATACAGTCATTAAACGCCTTTTAGAGATTGAAGATAGGTCTTATATCGAATACGTCACAATGGATATGTGGAAACCTTACAAAGATGCAGTGAATATCGTCCTTCCACACGCTAAAGTGGTGGTAGATAAGTTTCATGTAGTCCGTATGGCAAATCAAGCCTTGGATAGTGTTAGGAAATCTTTAAGAACTAATATGACACCAAAAGGAAGAAGAACACTTATGCGTGATAGGTTTATACTTCTCAAACGCAGGCACGATCTAATCGACCGTGAATTGCTACTTTTAGAAACTTGGCTTGGAAATATTCCTGATTTGAAGGAAGCTTATGAACTCAAAGAAGAATTCTATAAGATATGGGATACGCCAAGTTCACAAGAAGGAGAAAAACGATATATAAATTGGCGTCAGCGTTGTGTATCCAGTAATGTTAAAGATGCTTATAAAGACCTTGTTAGAGCCGTAGACAATTGGAATGAAGAAATATTCAATCACTTTGATAAAAGACTTACTAACGCATATACAGAGTCTATAAATAGCATTATACGTCATGTTGAACGACTGGGAAAAGGATATTCTTTCGATTCTTTAAGGGCAAAAATTTTATTCAACGAAAAGCTTCATAAAAAGCGGAAACCTCGTTTTAATAAAAATGCTTTTTACGATGCTTTACCAAATATGTTTGACCACGTTACAGATCACAACGTTTCAGATAACTTTGGTATCGACTTCACCACATTTATTAAGGAGTTGGAAAAGGGAGAGCTATAAGTTCCGTTCCACCATAAATCCGAAAATCCAAGAAAAAAGCACCCTATATAAATTTCAGGGTGCTAGAAATATTATGTTACTGAACATTATTTATTAATAATTTGTACTTGCTCATGTTTATGGACATAATCTTCTGGTAAAGGAAGTTGACCATTCTCGTCCATTTTGTACTCTTTACCTTGAATTATAAATATAGTATTTTCATCATGTCCAAACTTTCTCCAATCCTTCTCTATCATTCCTCTACTCTCAAGATCAACTTCATGAATAACACCAGAAGGATCAATCCTATATCTTGTCGGTTTATTATTTATAGTGAAAGGCTCTTCGGTATTGATTCCCAATCTATTAAATCCTTCTAGTACTTCACTAGCTTCTCTTGCAGTATACATAATATTAATTCTTCCAGTCTCTGCAAACGTCTGTAAATGAGTTAAAAATTGCCTGTTTTTCTCTAGATGGACACGTTTCTCATCACTAATTTGATTATCGTAATGCAGTGTTTGAACGTAACTTGAATTTGAATCACTATTAAATTGATAGTTTATCAATCCATAATCTGTATCCACACTGTATACTTTGTTTTCTTCAATAGTTAAATTGTAATTTCTGTCAACCTGTAACCGTGGTGAAATAGATTTATCATTGTATTTCACTTTATTAGTTTTGGGATTATATATTTCTACATTCTTATTAGAATGAACACCATCAGTTCTCTCTACTGATTGTGAAACTGTGTTACGGAAATTTTGTTGTTGGACATTACTTTTATCAAAATAATTATTTAGTAATCTTTGAATACTAGAGACCATAAGTAAGTAATATCCCTCCTTAAAAAGATATTATTTTTAATATCGGAAAAAATCCCATTAATTTAATAGATATAATGTACTATTTTTTATTTATTTTTTATTCAAATTTTCAATTTATATTTAGATTCGCAGTAATTATACATTGCATTAGGTATTGCAACAGAACGCTTTTGAACTAAAACTTTACTATAACTATATGGGTAGATGAATAGAAAAGTAAATTAAATGCTTTTTTTATAGTTTTTTAACTTCTAAAGTATATTGGATATTTTTTTCATAATTCATCTATAACGAAAGAGCATCTTTATGGAATTTAGTTAACTTTGGTATTCGTTTTTCCATATTTCTAAAGAAATTGAAGAAGGGTGAATTATAAACCCTTTTCCACTATAAAATCCGAATACCCGTTTTTATTCATCAAAAAAGACAGGATCTGAGTTGTAGTTTGATCCTGTCTTTTTCCTTAGTATTTTAAGATATTGCCATGCTCCCTTTTTTGCATAGCTGCTTTCTTTTTGTTCATTAAGTTGAATAACAATTTTAATAAAGGTGGCACCGCAAAGTAGATAAAGAAGGTGCGAAACAACTGATAACCTGACACGATGGATAAGTCTGCATGAATTTCATGCGCAATAATCCCCATCTGATCCATACCACCAGGTGCCATACTCAACAGCGCTGTAGCATTTGATATTGGATAAATTGTATTAAGAATCATGCTTAATACAATAGCACCTAACACAAGCAAAATACCACTTGCAATCGCTAAACTAAAAGTTCTTAATTTCTTGGATATCTGATCTGTTTTGAGCATTAACCCTACATGAGTACCAATCATCAGTTGTGCCATATCAATTAAAGTTAACGGAAGATGTGGTCCTTCTAAACCACCTAGTTGAAGCATCGTTGTACCGAGAATTGGTCCCAATAAATAAGCAGTAGGAAATTTTATTTTAGTACCACCGAGTGCGAATAGGATACACACAAATGCAAAAATAAGAATGTCAGGAAATAAACTAGCCCAACTAGCTGAAGCGGAAGTTGAACTTGCAACTTTTACTGAACCTTCTGCACCACTTTGACCAAACATAGGAATCGTAACAAGTAACGGCATAACAATAATAATGATCATCAGCCGGGTAACCTGTGTAACGGTAACCGTGGCCAAATTAACTCCTTTTGTTTCTTCCGCCAGTACAATCACCTGTGTTAATCCCCCGGGAATACTACCTAATAACGACGTAGCATAATCATTGCCGGATAGCTTTGATACAACACAGGCAATACCCGAGCATAATAATACTAGCAATAAAGTCATGAGTAGCATGGAAGGTAATTGAAGCGCCATTTGATGCAAAGCATTAGACGTCATCGATAAACCAATCGTATATCCAACAACAATCATACCTGTATTTCGAATGAGGCTTGGCCAAACATAATCAAGCTTCATAGCGTTTGTTCCAAATAACACAGCTATCATTGGCCCAAGTAACCATGGGACCGGGATATGAATTAGTGTAAATACAACGCCTCCGATAATGGCAGTAATTAGTGTTGTGATAATTGGTTTAGCGTTATTTAGAGCACTATGTTTCATATAGTAAACCAGCTTTCAATTTGTTTCTCTTCATTCAAAGAATAATAACAATAATGGTTGTAATTTACAAACTTTTGAATTTCATTTGATAGAAAATAAGAAACACCAATTACTCGATTCAACCGCAGATATCAGAAATCTATTTTACTATTAGATATACTAATCTCTTAATAGTCACGGTTCACAATATAATTCAACAAATGCTTTAAAAAGTTAATATTCCGTGGTACCTTTTGCAACGATTCGGTAGCAAGACAATAATGTTCCCACATCGCTTTTCTAGCACCATCAGAACCTAGGATTGATACAAATGTCGAATTGTTGTTTTCAGCATCTTTGCTAGTGAATTTCCCTAATAAATTCAAGTCTCCTTCGACATCAAGTAAGTCATCCTTAATCTGAAATGCAATGCCAGCATGATAAGCGAATTTTTTCAAGGCTGCAATTTCAGATTGCTCCACTTGTGCGATAATTGCCGGCATGATGAGGGAAGCTTCAAATGCTATACCAGTTTTATAAAAGGACATCCTATTCAATTGTTCCAATGTTAATTGTTTCCCTTTAGAATTTAAGTCCATTACCTGACCTTTACACATATCAGCGGTCATTTGGGATGAATATTGAATTAAATCAATCACAGCCTTCGAATCAAACTGGTTAAGAGATGCTTGTTCCTGGGTAGCCTTTTGGGTCAGAAAGAGACCGGTTAATTCTGCTACGGCAATGTTGTACACCTGATGTAGTGTTGGTCTCCCCCTACGAATAGATGCATTATCCTGGGAAGGCAGATCATCAAAGATTAGAGATGCCGTATGCATGTATTCCAGAGATCTTAGAAGGGGTACAATTGCTGAACTTTCTAATCTATATTCATTAACGCCCATTATCCAGGTCATGATTGGCCTCAAACGCTTTCCATTACCTTTTAAACTGTAATTTGCAGCATCTATTATTGGCTCTTTTATCAAAGGATCATTTTCTTCTTTAGGTATAGGTAAGATGTTATTAATTTCATTACGTACGGTCTCAATAGTATCTAAAAACTCTTCCCGTTCCTTCCGCTCATTTTTCAGTATTGTAAGGATATGATCTCGAAGCAGTTTATCGAAAAAATCAACATCATCCGCTTTTCGAACCATGCTTTGAATGACTGTATTGAACGTCGGATTCCCTGAAGCAAATAGTTCCATAACTTCATTGTATTTCTCGGTTCCCATGCGTTCTTTAAATCGTTTCAGACCATTTATCACTCGGTCCAAAATCACCTCACAGGTCTTAGGATCTGAATCGTAAACGTTATGGATCAAATTAGAGATAACCGTCCAGTATAATTCAAAGGGATTTATAAGATCTGGACGTTCATCATGATACTTCATATAATACGTATACGGTGTTACTGAACCATCCTTGAGATCATCAAACATATCCGCAAAATCATCAGCCAATTGGTTGTAAATACCATAATAGAAGGTCCGACTGTCAATATCCTCATCTTTAGGAGCACTAATTACTGAACGGGCAATCAATCGTGAAGAAGCCGATTTCAAGATAACTGGTATATAAAGCTCTTCATTGGTGTAATGTGCATTAGATAAATCCTTTAAACGGTCAACTTCCTGGGAATTAAAAAATACATAAGCATGCTCGAAAAAATCTTTTCTTGTTTCTGGTCGTTGATGGGCTTTAATATACTTAAATGCATCTTGGAGTTCCGAATGAATATATTGAATCAGATCTTTTCTTTCTCCATCCCATTCACCCATTTCTGGAATCGCCCCTGTGATAAGGGTAGTACGTATCAAATTGGAATATTGCTTTTTTTCCTTAGCAGATAGGACTCCAGAATCCAGAAGATCATCAATGAAGGGATATGTCAGACCATAGCAATAACCTAGCCTAATGGCCTTATCAAGTTTCTGAGTACGTTCCTCAAGAGACACCTCAGCCCCCATCTCCTCGATCTCTTGCATTACCACTCCAGCAATAAGTTTAATAAGTTTTCGCTGAGCTTGATCAGCATCCATCTCCTTTGGGATATTAGAGGATACAGTCTTTAGTTTGTTTACCACCCAAATCATGGCAGATTCAACGCCTTCCTTTTGGGCAATGCGGTACAAACTAGCCATACTAAACGAGTCCGTTTTATCTTTCCGGTCTAATTCAGTGGATTGAATCAGATAATTCTTTAAACTACCAACTATACTACTTATCCTGGTCTGTGTATCAGGAGAATTCAATGCTCTTCCCAGATCTCGCATGAAAACATAGGAGATACTTCGATCCAAATAATCATCGAGTTTCCTTGTATAATTCAACCACCGAATATAGTTATAATACCCTTGAACATTGGATTTTCTCTTCCAAAATGATAAAAAGGATAATAATGAATGATGGCGAATATGGTTATGTTTCCACGATTTTATATCATCAGTTAGGATTGGAACAAATGTCTTTTCCAGGACTTGCTTATAAAGTGATTTAAAATAACGCGCAGCTTTCTGCTCAGCCTCCCGATAGATACTATCGGCATTCTTTCTTAATTTTTCATGCATACTAATACCTCTACTTAATCCATATTAAAATTCTGATATTGATTTCTTTTATAACAAAGTAATTTATATATAATCTAAAAGTAACATTTTTATAACTATTAATCATTTTTTGTACCTTCTGCAGGGATTGTCGTGTTTCTCCATCATGTACAATGTATCCAAGGTTTACGAGTTTATTCCGATATCTTTTATATCTTTCACCTCTTTTTTTTACTAAAGTGTTAGCGGCTGGTGATATATCCAGAGTGTTTAGAACTCAGCATCGATACTCAATTTAAATGGATCCCCCTCTATTGAAAGGATAATCGTGCATCTTGAAAGCATCAGCAACCGGAATAGTTGATTCATCCAAACAACTTGACACCAGTAAAAAATACTAATTTCAATCGTTATTTATTGACAAAAAAATTATTTTATGCTATAATTTACAGTTATTATTTTGACATGTATAATAAGATTCTCCTGGCCGGGGGAATCTTATTTTTTTATACAAGGAGGATAATTGTATGAAGCATAGTGAATCCAGTATAACTTCCTTAGTATCAGCTTTTGGTCGAGCGTATCATAGTCTATATGACACACCAAAAATTTTCGATGATTTTATTGCAAAAGACCTAATTTCCAAAAAAGAGTATTCAGACATCAGTGATAATATGATTCAAGGTATACAGTTTTTCAACAAAGATATTGCTCAGAGGTTTCAAGATAATCCAGATGAAATATTAAAATGGATTACACAAGTCCAGCTTTCTCCAACGCCCTTAGCACGTGCTGCGTATTGCGAAAAGACATTGCTTCATGAAGTTAAGTTAGGATTAAAACAGTATGTCATACTTGGAGCTGGGTTAGATACTTTTTGTTTCCGTCATCCAGAATTGCAAAACAGCTTAGACATCATTGAAATTGATCATCCCGCTACACAGGAATTCAAAAAGAAAAGGTTGGATAATGCCAATTTTAAGCTCCCTAGTAATCTACATTTTGTTTCTATGGACTTCACCAATACGTTCTCTTACCCAAATTTAATAGATGAGGGATTTGATAATAATAAAAAGACTTTCATTAGCCTTTTGGGGGTTTCTTATTATTTAACAAAAGAGGAAAATGCAAGTTTGATTAGCAATTTATTTGCTAAAGTCCCATCAGGAAGTTCCATAGTTTTTGATTATGCAGACGAAAAACTCTTTGAAGAAAAAGGAAAGTCTAATAGAGTTGAAAATATGGTTAAAATGGCTGCAGCAAGTGGTGAGCCAATGAAGTCTTGTTACACTTATAACGAAATTGAGAATGTGTTAGAACAAGCAGGTTTACTAATTAATGAGCATTTATCACCAGCTACGATAAATGACCACTTCTTTAATAATCGGAAGGATTATTTATCTGCATTCGAAACGATTCATTATATCCATGCTGTAAAAAGATAATATTTAAACTACGTTGCCGCTCAATGTTTAGAATGATTGAGCGGTTTTTTTATTAATTAATTAGTATAAATCTGCTAATCAAAACAGATCACATGACGCTTTAAGCGAAAAAGCTTTATAAAGGTGGAGAAATTAGAAGTAATACGAAATGATGCAGGAAAATCTTCCTATCTGTTTGAATTTAGTAGATAGGAGGCTATGATGAAAAATATCAGGAGATATAATATAGAGTCGCAGTGTTTAATTGAAATAGTTGATAAAAGGCATTTGGTTCACTTGGTATAACTTTAACCACATGGAACTGGGAAATAACAATAGTATCATCTAAAGAAGAATATTAAGGCATAGCAATAGAGAGAAGTAAAGATGAAATTATTACATGGACTACTCTATTAGAACAGAGTTTTTAAAGGAAAATTGACTCGAGATCCAATTTTTAAATCTAGCATATAATTTAGTGAGACATCTCAATGAGGTGTTTTTGTTAATATTGAAAAGTATACTCTTCTCCTAAGATTGTTGCCGTTTCCATAATATCTTTCACAAATAGAATATTGTAATAGGAGGTGTAAACTATGTCTTGTAGTGGTCACGAATCCTGTTGCAAAGAAAAGTGTAGATGTTGTTGTGAATTCAAAATTACAATTTACGATTCCTGCGACAAAAAACGGAAACCTAAAAAGAAGAAGAAAAGAAAATGTCATCACTAAGAAAATTGGACAAGGTGCCTAAATTGGTACCTTGTTTTTTTATATAAAAAAATAATTATCATGGCAGACAATAAGTTCGTGCGAAGGAAATTTGCAGTATTTACACAAAGAGGACATGAAGAGATACATTCAAGAATCGATGGTCTATTGATAAAAACAAAACCGCATGGAATGCAATAGTTTGTTCTAAAGCACTAAAAGAATTGAAAGAAGTCCAATGTGAAGCAAAGAAGGCGACAGCTGTACTAAAAAATTGGAAGAATATGAAAGTAGTAGTATTTGTAGAAGGTCTAAAAATGAAAATAGATCCTGATGTAATCAAAAGGTTACATCAAGACGGTTTAAAACTTCCTGGGACTTACTTTGATGAGGCGCGCACAATGTATCCTAGGTATGGTAGTTCCAATAGAAAAAGTAGCTATACGAGACAAGGCAGCACGAGGAGGCTCTCCAGCCCCCAGAAAACGGAGTGTGTACGAGCTGCGGGGAGATAGCAGTAAAAAATGCGAAATTAACACAACACTTACACCGCATTTTATATCAACTATTAGATAAAATTCAGCATTTTAAAAATCAACAATCGTCTAAGAAAAACAACTTAGGATTAAATCTACGTTCAGACCCTATGGTGAAGTAAAGAAAATTGTTTAGCTAGAAAGGATGGTGTATAAGGCATGTCGTTTTGAAGCCAAGCCACGATCGTACCTATCAAAGCTGCAGAATCATACCATATCAAAACGTCCTTTTTAATACCGGCTTTTATAATGTTGGATTCACTCCCCTTATTTTCTAAAGCTGAAACGATTTTATCAGTCAACAACATTAACAAACGGTCTCTAAAAATTGGTACTCGCCTAGATGAAAGAATAGTTTTATAAAAATTTGCGTTTTCTGCAATATATTTAAGGACATTTTCCATACTCCTCCAATTCGTCTCTTCATCAGATCTCTGACTTTCGGTTGATTGGTCCAAAACGATAGAAATGTCCTCAATCATATTATCCGCCATCTTTTCTAGCATATCTGGTATATCTCGATAATGCAGATAAAAGGTAACACGATTGATAGTTGCGCGTTCTGCGAGACGATTTACAGATATTTTCTCAACGTCCCTTTCCTGAAGCAACTCAACAAAGGCATCTCTAATTAATTGACGTGTGCGGAGTATACGAGGATCAGTATCCTGCTTTTTATTATTCATCGTATCAATTTCCTTTCCTTATACAAACTAAGCTACAATTTCATTATTTACGTCGTTTATCTTTAAAATAAGCTACAAAATATACCTTTGTGTAAACTAATAAACACTTTATTAAAATTTGTAGCTTGTAAGCAGAATTTATTGCGCTTATAATGTAATTTATGCTTTGTTGATTATACGACACATTGTAAATTTAGTCTATAAGAGATGCGAAAGGATGAAGTTGGGTGAGTAAAAGTACAACAATAGACATTAGTACAATAAGAAAAGGACCAGTCCTGAGCATTATGATTTTTGGTGCTTTTCTTGCCACGTTTAACCAAACGATCATGACCGTCGCTCTTCCAACATTAATGGAGAATTTTAATATTTTAGCTTCAACAGCTCAGTGGCTGACAACTGGTTATATGTTGGTAAATGGTGTTTTGATTCCAATTACAGGGTTTTTAATGAAGCGATTTACCACTCGGCAGCTATTTCAAAGTTCGATGTTTATTTTTCTTGCCGGATCGATTGTATCTGCCATTGCAATCAACTTTCCTATCCTGTTGACTGGGCGTCTAATTCAAGCAGCTGGGGCTGGGATAATTATGCCGCTGCTTATGAATGTTGTTTTATCGCTATTCCCTCCACATAAGAGAGGATCGGCTATGGGCTTTGTTGGACTTGCGATTATTTTTGCCCCGGCAATCGGGCCTACTCTTGCCGGTTACATTCTTGAGACGTTTCCCTGGCAAGCATTGTTTTACGGTATGATTCCATTTACGGTTATTATAATAATTTGCGGGTTTATTTATTTGAAAAATGTATCCGAAACGATTCAATCTAAGGCTGACTTTATCAGTCTAGTTCTATCAACCTTTGGGTTCGGGACTCTACTGTATGGCTTCAGTCAAGCTGGTACCCTGGGTTGGACAAATACAGAGGTGGTAGTTTCTCTTAGTGTCGGTGTTCTTGCCCTTATCCTATTTGCATGGCGGCAGTTGACTTCCCATAATCCATTCCTTGATCTCAGAGCCTTTAAATATAACATGTTTTCCTTAACAACCATTATAAATATAGGTGTAACCATTATGATGTATGCAGATATGATCCTACTACCTTTATACCTACAGAATGCTCGGGGCTTCACCGCTTTAGAATCTGGTATAATGATGCTACCTGGTGCACTTCTAATGGGCTTATTAAGTCCTGGCGTTGGTAAACTATTTGATCGGTTTGGGGCAAAATGGCTTGCAATCATCGGCATAGCCATTATTCTTGTTACAACCTTAAGCTATACAAATTTGACAGACTCAACTACTTATTTGTTTCTCATACTGATGTATACGGGACGACGTATTGGGATGGCGATGTTCCTAATGCCGATACAAACAGCGGGTTTAAATCAATTACCGCCTAGTCTTAACGCTCATGGAACTGCTATTTCCAACACCGTTAGACAAGTGGCTGGCGCCATAGGTACTTCTTTACTTGTAACTATAATGACGAACAGTACTAAGTCTCATCTCCAGGATTTAACAGGCAGAGCAAATGGTGAAACAAAAGAACATATGGTTATGGAAGCTTCAATCCAGGGGATAAATGACGCATATTTTGTTATTCTTCTATTCGGTGTAATCAGTTTACTGCTTGCTTTCTTTATCAAGCGTGTTGAACAAGCACCAGAAGAAAAGCCAAACGTAGCAGTGAAAAGTCAATTAACCAAAGAAGCATAAAAAAATGAATCTAGCGATCTTGCTATAAATTCACCACATTTGTAAAGGGGAATGTCTTTCCCTTTACATCAACGTCGTTTACACATTGATTTTTACTAAATCAGCCGAAATATCAAAGAACAGGAAAAGGCAACACCATAGGGGGTTGCCTTGTTTTTGTTAGGTTTTAATAATAAATATGTTACCACTTGGAAGAACCTTCTAGGCTTCCCCACTGTTTATCTCAGTTTTCTACTATTCTCCAATTGCCTTACTCACCGATTCAATAGCGTGAATGATTGTAGTATTAAACAGTGGCACAACTGAATCCTCTGGTTTTACCAATAATCCAATTTCTGTACAACCCAATATTATTCCCTGTGCTCCCTTATTAACTAAACGTTCCATAACTCTTTTATAATATTCTTTTGATACTTGTTTTATTTTACCTAAGCATAGTTCCTCATAAATTACTGTATTTATCCGTTCAATATCCTTTTTATCTGGAGTTATTACCTTTATACCATTTGCTTCAATTCTTGATTTATAAAAATCTTGCTCCATTGTATATTTGGTCCCCAGTAATCCAACTGTATCTAACCTGAATTTCTGTATTTCTTTCGCTGTTGCATCAGCAATATGCAATATAGGTATACTTATTTTTTCTTCGATTTCATTTATGACCTTATGCATCGTGTTGGTACAAATAACAATAAAGTCCGCTCCTGCTTTTTCCAGAGAAAGTGCTGCATCCCCTAAACGTTGACCAGCACTTTCCCAATCACCTTGAGCTTGATAACTTTCGATTTCTTCAAAGTCAACGCTATATAGAATACACTTTGCTGAATGAAGTCCACCTAACTTATCCTTTACTTCTTCGTTTATCAAGCGATAATATTCAGTTGATGATTCCCAACTCATGCCACCAATCAGGCCAATCGTTTTCATTTTATCCCCCTCCCATATAAAAAAGTCCAAACTCATTACGTTTTAAATCCAGACATTGTTTTCAGCAGTTAAATCGGAATTCATTTCACTAATAACTTTAGGTGACCAGTGATCACTGAAAGCAGTCCATCTCTCTATAAGATCTGTATCAGGAGGAATATAGCCCAATAGTCTTCCCATCTTAACAATTTGTCCTTTGTGGTGAAACTCATGTGTTATGGTGTGAGTAAACAACCACAACGTTGTATATTCGATAGGTTTCTCCTGCCAAGATACAGTTCTGGAAATCGTAAGGTCCCACCTTCCTTCATATTCCTGAAGAAACGCTTCAACAAGTCTATCCGTTTCTTTAAAAACATGACGTAAATCAGCCACACTATTAATTGAATCCGGCTTTACTGGATTGATCCCTTTTTTCATCGCAATATTTCCGAGCCAGTGTTGATAACATTCCGCAACATGGACATGAATATCTCGAATCGAATCTCCTCCAAAACTATCAATGTCCTTAGTATAATCTTCTAAAGTCATAACCTCACAGAATTGAAAGAGCAACTCCCTTGTTTGCCTAATCCAATCATATTGTCGAGCTAATACATCCATTCTACTCACACTCCTCATTTTATCGTCTTTGTTTGATTGCTTATCCAAGCCTCTTTATTAAGTATGTAATGATAATGCATTTGATTATCAATTTCTATATCTCCACTAAAACGAAAACCACATTTTTGTATAACCTTATTTGAGCTGACGTTGTGATGTAATACAACGGTATTAAATAAGTCAATATTTGTATTCTCAAACAAATACTTTATCAATCCTTTTACTGCTTTTGTTGTGTATCCTCGATTTCTGTAATGCTTTGAAATGGCATAAGCAATTTCTCGATTTGGTGCTTGCAGCTCTTCTTTAATACCTGTATTACAGAAACCAATAAATTTGCCAGTTTCCTTTAATACAATCCCCAACTTCAATTAATTCTGACCACTGACATTAGGCACTGCTCTTAAAAACCCTTTATTTGATGGTACTTCATAATTTATTACCCAGTTTAATCGTTGTTCTCTTGTTGACCACCAATCTGGCAAAAATTCATAAACTTCAGGTTGCGAGGTAAGTTCATAAATAGCATCAACATCTTCAATTCTAAACTCTCTTAATAAAATTTCCCCACAGTCTATTGTAAATAAATTGTTCTTATCCATCCCTTGCCCTCTCCCTTTGCAGACACACATTCTGTACTGAGTTATGTATAATTCAATATTAACATAATACTCCAACAATCAATTGTATAAGTTTGAATTTTGAGACACAAAGAAAAGAAGGATCGACAAAATGGTAATCTTCTTGTTTAATCCTAACTACCCATTTATTAAGTAGCTACAAAATAGCATAGTCTCATTATTTCCTTTGTTATCTGTTTTTTATAAAGCTAAAAAAACATCTGCAACTTTTAGATTTAAGGTTTTATTAAGAAATGCCTAATACGAATTTAAGGCTTGTTGCTTATGATAGTTTCATGATTCTGACAGGGAATTTGATCCTGTTTTAAAGAAATAATTAAATCATAAAGGAGCAGTAATATGTTGCGAAAAGTTACAACTTTATCATTAGTATCCCATTTATGGATTCAATGGATTATGTTAGGAAGTATTTTGTTAGATACGTTCATGGTTTATCCAAATATTTTTCAAAACATCCCAGAATCCTTTGAAGTAAGTTTAGATTTTATGGCAGTGGCAAGCCCACATACTTACTTTCCACCTTTAGGATTGTCTAGTATAGTAACCGGGATATTAGCATCTATTTTAGCATGGAAAGCGAAGCACGCACGTTATTGGAATTTGCTTAGCATGGGTATGATTTTCTTAGAGGGAGTTACTTCGATGATTTTTGAATGGCCCCGTAATGAAATTATGTTTATCGAGGGGAAAGCTGTTCATTCTATTGAATTTTTAAAACAGACAGCCAAAGAGTTTCTTGTCGTTCATGGATTCCGTGTTGCCTTTAACATCATCGGTTCTATTCTCATGTTTATCGGTTTTATAAAGTATTACAAACATTCTTTCGTAAAATAAGGCATCTTTGATCAGATAAAGCCACAAAGTTTTTGGGTGCAGATCTGCTTTATGCAAAAGTTTGTAAAATTGGAGAGCTGATCTAGTAGTTCTCCTTTTTCTTGCACTCGTTTCCTTACAAACAGAACTATTTATTTTTTGATTTCTTCCAATAGACAAAGGTTAAAAATGTGCCCATTTATATCCCCTCTCCTTATTTTACTTCGCATATGTGGACCTGGTCATAAAAAAGTAGTTCTGACCATATATAAATTACACTAGATTAAGAGGGGGAAATAAGCTATTGGAGAAATTTTTCGATGGTACGTTCTTTTTAATTTATCTACAAGCCTACCACTATTAAGTGCAAGTTCATTATTACTACTTCCATTAAGTCGCCCGTTGAATAAGAAACTTAACCTTCAATTAAGGCGTGATAAACTAATAATGCTTTGTTATATTCAACGATTACTATGTTAGGTGTATCATCCTTTTTATATTCCTTGTCATTTGGTGTATAAACTTTAGTTCCTTTTGGAAGTTTTGAAGCATAAAAGTTTTGGTACCACCAAGTAAAAATTAGATTATACGATTACAAGAATTGAGCATGGACGATGGGTCTAGCAAAAAACACTTTATAGGAATATTAAAATTAGAGGGTTGGGGAACTATGGGTTACATTTGAGAGCGTAAAAAGTCTTGGATAAATTGATCATCTCCTTATTGGAAGGTATATCCATTTACACAAAACTTTATTACGCTTTGCTATTGTAGAAATTATTCTCACTATTTGTCTCTCAAATGCTGTTTTAAAGTATTAGAGGTCTTTTCTAATAGGTTTTGATTAATCTGTACGTAATAGATACCATTAATAAATGTTTCTTCTATCCCCTTTTCCATATTGATCACTTGAATAGATTCAGAATTACTATCCTTCATTTGGAATTGATTAAATATGTCTTTTGGTATATTAGTCGTTTCACTTTCTTCTATGAGATTTTTAATTTGAGAAAAGGATAATCTTTCTTCTATTAAGTCTCCCAGTTCATTTAATTGAGTAGAATTAACCTTTATATCATCTTTATTTATTCCTAATCCTGTATATATATCCTCTTCTCGTATTACTGAATAATAATCAATTGAAATATCAAAGAGATTAGATACTGTCTTCAAAACTGGTATATGTGTTGAATTTAAAGCGGATGCATTCATTAACTTATCCTTGCCAATCATTTTTCCTTCCGAATTAAATATTTCAACATAAGCATCCCGAGGAATTGGTACTAATTTCATACTATTATCATTTTTATTATAAGTAAGTAACATAGTAATATTACTACGATGATTACTATTATCAGATGAATTTTCACCAATTATTAAAGCTGAAAAAGAAAAATCATCTTGTTGAGATGCTGCTCGTTGTTTATTTGGATTTTCTTGACTAATTTCATTACCTGAAAATAGGTTCGGTATAAATAAGCCAATTGCTAAGAACATTACCATCACAGTACCTAATATAGGACCTATGTAACGTTTACCAATAGAGAAAATAGTGATATTTTTGTATTGTTTTTTATTATTATTTTCTTGAATTTCTTTTAAGGTTTCTATCCTGTCTTCTTTATTAAAGGTTAAATCTTCCTCTTCCATATAAGAAAATAATTCCTTTTGAAACTTATTGTCCATAAACATTTGCCTCCTCAATTAAAATTTTTAACCTTTGTTTTGCTCTTTTTAGCCTTGTTTTAACTGTATTAATATTCAGTTCTGTTACTTCAGCTATTTCACCAATGGATAAAGACTTATAGTAATACAAAAAGATAACTTCCCGATATTTTTTTGGTAAAGAAAAAATAAAATCTTTCATCTCTTTGTGTTCTAAATCTTTTATCACCTTATCTTCTGTTGAGGGAAACAAGGAGGTGATAGCACTTCCAAATGAACTCTTAGCATGAACTTTTCTATAATGCCAACTTCTTAAATAATCCTTACACTGATTAATTGTTATTCTATATAACCAAGTTTTTACCGTTGAATCAAAACGAAAGTTGTCCATGTTCTCATAACATTTAATAAAGGTATTCTGTACCATATCTTTTGAAGTTTCTTTGTCTTTCACGTAATTAAATGCCAATCTAACCAAATCACTACCATGTTCTATCATTATTTCTTCTAACAATTCCTCTTTTCTACCTTTTTCCATAATTTCACCTCTTTTCCTACCGTAATTGACCTTTAGACGATGACCGAACGAAAATTGTTTCAGAATACTTTAGTAATCATTTTTAATTCTCACTTGTTACGTCTGCCTAAACTGAATACTATATGTAAAGAAAAAAGAAAAAGCATTAATTTACAAGATTACGTAAACCTTGCAAATAATGCTCAATTTTTGTTAACACATTTTAATGAACTTAATCTAAATTTATGGTTTTGAAACAAACGTTGGAAGATAGAGTTGTTGAATAATCGACCATTTAGTTTATGTGAAATATAAATAACAACTAAAATTACAAATACGATATTTTACAAACCAAATTGCCATCTTCATACTGAATCAAGTTACTGGATGAATGACTTAAATGTTGAAAAATCACTTCATATATTTTGCAACTAACGCATAACATCTTTCTCTTGTAAGAGTTGCTTGCGTAGCCACATATTCTAAGGATTCATGCGAACCACCTTTATATTTTAGTGATGCTTCTTTCGCGGCTTCATCTCTCTGTTTTATCCAATTTCGTTGTTCTTCCCTTAATTTATCCATCTGTTCTTTACTAAACTGTTCCTTTAA
This sequence comes from Virgibacillus ndiopensis, assembly GCF_900187325.1. Lineage (GTDB taxonomy): Bacteria > Bacillota > Bacilli > Bacillales > Amphibacillaceae > Virgibacillus_E > Virgibacillus_E ndiopensis. Next base: position 892,042 of record NZ_FZMZ01000004.1, read on the forward strand.
GACTCCGTAAATTTCGTTTAACTCCAAATCCCATTTTTTGTACCTCTCTGACTCTTGTTCCTCCAACTCTAACATTGTTGTTCCAGCTTCGGCGTGCCTATCTGATTCTTCCATTTTATTCAGTTTCTTGAGATATTCTTCCTTTTCACTTTCGGTAACTTCACTATCACTATTACTGGACTCCAGCGACTCTCCATCATTTGAATTTGAAGATGTATTATTAGAAATATATTCTTGGTCATTAGACTGGGTATCGTCAGTATCTGGAGAGTTTTCTATAGTATTATTATCTGAATTTGTTAAGTCATTGTTTGATGAGTCGCCATTTGCATTTTGAGTCGAACTGTTATTTGATGACTGGTTGCTCAATTTAGCATTTGACTCATCAGATGAGTTTCCACAAGCAGCCAATATTACTAATACTACTGTTAACATTACCATTAAAAAATTCCGATTATTTTTCATAATAGTACTTCCTTTCTTCTGTAATCTAGCTTTCAAATGTATACTTTATTGCTTTCTCAACAATCCTGTCAATAGTTTAAAAATTTTTTATAAACTCTTTCTCTTTGCATTTTACCATATATTTCATATTTATAGCTGACTTAATTCTAATTGACCATCGATTACCTATTCCTCTTTTTCTTTCAAACCCCCTTCCATCATATTAAAAAGATTGAATCAAAGAAAAGAGACTGGATTCGTATAAGATCCAGCCCACGTTTGCATTGATTTTTGATTGGTAAAACGATTGATTAATGTTTGAAAACGACCTAATTAACAGTAAGACTAACTTTTTCACATGAAAATTGATTAAATATCCAGGTTACACCATATCACCTAATGTTGTGTCTACTTGTTAAATTTTACCTTTCTTCTTCACAGCGACCCAAATTTCACTATAAACATTATTTCTGTCTGACAAATCTCTTGTAAATGAAATATTAGGAGCTTCTACTAATTCATAATCTGAAGAAGGAAGCCACTCTGAAGCCATTTTCGCCCAGGTCTCTTGCATGACCTTTGGAAATTCACCTTTAGATGAAAATATTGCCCAAGTTAAAGCTGGGACTTCTACTACTTCAAAACCATCAAAATCTTCCTCTTTTGTGGTTAAAAAGCCAATCATATGATCAAGACTGCCTTTTTCCTCCATACATCCATCATCTAAATTATATGAGGCATTCACAACTTGATTTGGTTCCATGTTTGCAAAGGTGTGTAGTTTTTTTCTTTGTTCCGGTGTAATACTCTTAGCTAACTTTATTATTTCTTGATTTTCTCCTTCGAATTGAATCGGAACTCTCTTTTTCACCCCAACAATCTTAAATGGTTCTTTTTTTTCGATTCTATACTCCATATTTATTCCTCCTTGAATCGTTAATTGAAAGGAGAGCTTTGGAAATGCTTTAAGCATATTTGTCTTTTTGACCTCTGAAGGGCTAATTCCCGACCATTCCCGAAAGGCACGTGAAAATCCATCAACTGATTCATAACCATATTTAAATGCTGTCTCTGTTACACTCATTCCTTGATGTAACAAGTCAAAAGTAGCGTTAGATAATTTTCTATTACGTATATATTCACCTAATGACATACCAGAAAGAAATGAAAACATTCTGCGAAAATGATAAACAGAAGTTCCTGTAATTCTCTCCAATTCCTTATAATCAACCTCGTCATACAATTGTGATTCAATATAATCTAGCGCCTCGTTCATACTTTTTAGCATCTCTTTTTCCCTCCTATCTGTGTTAATTATAATAACGGTCAAAAATTAATACCCGATTTAAAAGAAACGGTTATTGTCGGATATAGATTATTAGTCCATTATAAATTATCTAGGCCAAATAATATCAATGATTTTCAATTAAGTTCCCATTGCTCAAATACCACTCTTTTATTCAATAAAATTACTATATAACCAAAATTATCTAATGTAACCTTCTACAATTCTATTTTACAGTTTTAAAACGTAATGGAGAAAGAATCCAGATAAAACAATGAAAAAATTGCTATATTTCAATTAAAAAACATAAAATCTACGGATTCAAACAATGAGATCCACAACTGAATTGACAAAAAAATAAAAAACGATTGAACCCTTATTAGACAAAGTATTGAAAGGATATTGAGTGAAAAAAACTGAACCACTATTAGATTCAGTCCAAAAACAAAATATTAAATAGAGAGAAAGGAGAATAAAATTGAAAAAGGTATTAGTTACTGGAGCAAATAAAGGAATTGGCTTCGAAATTGCCAAACAATTGATTGAGAAAGGCTTCCATGTATTACTTGGAGCTCGTGATATAAATCGTGGAAAAGCGGCTGCAGATGAGTTGGAAGAAAACGTTAGCTTTATTCAGCTCGACTTGAGCAGTGCAGACAGTATTCATCAAGCTATACAAGAGGTTAAAAAGGAACATTCCGATTTATCCTTACTAGTAAATAATGCTGGCATTGGTGGCAATATGGAACATGGTCCAACGGAGACAGATATGCTGGATTTACGAGAAGCATTTGAAGTAAACTTTTTTGGGACTTTTGAACTAACACGTGGAATCCTACCATTGATTAAAGAAAATGAAGGTATTATACTAAACGTCACGATGGAAATGGCTTCCTTAGCTATTCTTTCACAAGGTATTCTACCAAATTCATTTACGTATAACACTTCAAAGACAGCAAACAATGCCATGTTGGTTGGTTTTGCTCGTGAACTTAAAGATACACAAGCACAAATTTTCGCCGTAACGCCTGGACCAACATCTACAGATCTAAATGATCATTATCCGCTTGGAAAAACGCCAGCAGAAGGTGCTAAAATAATTGTTGAGTACGCAACAGATGGTAAATGGCATCATGGACAAATGCTAATGAAAGATGGCTTTATGCCATGGTAAGGATTAATGTAGAGTATAAACTTAGCTGATTCCATGCCAAATTGATGGTGCGTAAAAAACTGATTTACCTAATTAGGAATCAGCTTTTTCTACTATGTGCAACCAAAATAAACCCCTGCTAAAATCCACCCCTCAAACCCGCATTCCACCGCTAGCGTTAAAATAAAGTTTTGCTACGGAACACTCATTTTGAAGGATTTGCGGATCAAAAATGGACTTTTTTTCGCTTGCTTTTCACCCTTTTTCCACCCTTTTTTCGGAGTTATAAAAAACATTTGTGAAATAAGAAAAAACCGAGAAAAGAGAGAATTCAGGAATGACATGGGTTTAGGCATGAAAAGACCCCGATATCGTAAAATTTTTTGCGAAATCAGGGTTGGACTAACAAATGTATTTTTTAACTAGCAGATTTATTTTTTAGTTAGACATAGTAGAAAGAAGAGTTTCAGAATTAATAATAAGATATTTCTCAATTTTTTTATTATAACCTCCCTTTTATCAATCTAAATAGTCCTCCTTCAATAAAGAAGCTGTCACTATATTTAATCCCGGTATCACGATGAAAAGAATCTAACTCCACATGAAGCCGTAAGAATATATTCACTATTAACTAATACACCCTATAAAATCAAGATACCTCTGTGTTTTTGTGTTTGAATACTAATGCTACATAACCCATTATAGAAGCACCTGTAAATAGAGCATGATACCCCGATAAATCTGCGATTACCCCGGAGACAATGGACCCTATTGCTTGACCAAGTGCTAGTATCAAGAAAGGTATACCTAGGCCAAATGATGGGTTTGATTTAAACACGGAAATCCCCCATACGATTAAAACACCTGTCATAAAAATATACGAACTACCAAAAAGGGCTGGTGATAGCCACCCTATTATAATATAATCTACAAATGTACCTAATAGGAGAGACGAGGTTGAAAGTGCTAATACAGAAATCCTGTATGCAGGCATTAAACCATATTTATTTACAAATACACCGGCAGTTCCCCCTAATAGCCCTGCTATTCCAATAATTACCCAGAACCACTCTCCGAGGTATAAAGGAACATTCTCTATCTGAAACATAAAGTCTCTTGAAAATGTCCAATAGGCTGAACAGGATATTCCTAACAATAAAGAAGCCAGAATTAACGGTGTGGCTCTTCTCCCCTCTTCTTTCGAGAAACCAACTATTACGTTTTCTTTTAAAGGTTGATTCTTTGGCAGTACATTGTAATTAGCAATTAATACAAATGTAGCAATTACCATAAATATAAAATACGTTTCTCTCCAGCTATCTGACATTAAGATGGCAACTGCTCCAGTAAATGCTGTGCCAATACTCGTACCAGAGTTAATCCAAGAATTAGTTTGATTCTGTAATCTTGTTTCTACATTTAAGTCAACAATATTAGCGTATGGTGGGGATGAAAAACCCGTACTTAGTCCTGCCAAAAATATACCTAGACTTAGTACACCCGGATTAAACGAGATTGAGATAATCCCCAAACCAATTATCGATGATAATCCAGCTATGACAAGTATAGCCTTTGAGGAAATTCTATTAGAAAATACCATTGCTAATACGATTGAAATACAGTAAGCGATGTATGACAGAGACGAAATGACACCGCTAGTGGACTGTGCCATATTCATCGTTTCATTAATATATGGAAGCATTAAACCATAACTAAATCGAGATAAACCATACGTCACAGCAATCATTGGTAAACCAACAACAATCAATTTCTTTTCATACATATCGACAACCCCTTTTATATATAACGTTCATTATAATAAATGAGTAAAAAAATAGGGAACAATGTTCGACATTAGTTTCCCTCTCACTATTTCATTTTCCAGTATCATATATACCTTTTATTAAACCATTTGCGGCTTCCTTTACTTCATCTATTGTCTGGATTTGGGCTATTGAAGTTAACCCCTCTAGTATAATAAGTAATTGGACACCAAGTGATCTCGGAACATGAATTAGTTTTAAATCATTTTCAATTAAGTTTAGCAGTGTTTTTTTATGTTCCCTACTTAGCGATGATATTTCCTCATTTACACCTTCGTACTCCTGCTTTGCTCTTAGGAATAAGCATCCATTAAAACTATCCGTTTCTATCCAATCCAAGTGTATCTTTATTAGAGACTTTATATATATACTAATTCCGTCTTCCCTTTTAACGTTATCTTCTATCAATTGAAGATATTGATCTTCTCTTCGCACTAATATTTCTTTGATTAGTTCTTCTTTTGAGTTGAAATGATAGTACATAGTCATCGGTGCCACTCCGGCTTGTTTCAATATAGATTTCACACCAATTGCATGAAAACCGTGCTGATAGAATAGTTTTTCTGCCGTATTCAAAATGGATTCTTTTTTATGTGACTTTTTCATATGACAACCCCTCTTATATTGAACGATCATTATAAAATTAACATGTTATGTCTTTTTTTGCAAGAAACTATAGTAATTAAAACACATCACTTCAGGCCGTATTCCTCCGCTTCAATCAAAATAAAGTTTTGCCATAATGGAATGAAGAGTAAATAAAGAGGAGATATGACTGACAAGGGTTTGGGCATGAAAAGACCCCGAAATCGCAAAAGTATTTTTTAACGAAATCAGGGTCGGACTAGCAAATGTATTTTTTAACTAGCAGATTTATTTTTTAATTAGACAACTTTTTGTTACGTTAAACTAAACATCCCTCATATCACCCACCTCAATCCCCCATTCCACCGTTCGAGTTAAAATAAAGATTTCCTACTGAACCCCAATTTTCCTAATTCTAAGATAAAGTTTTGCCGTTTTTCCACCTGTTTTTTCACCTTTTTTTCTGTTTTAAAATAAAGTTTTCCGATAATGTTGCGTAATGGAAACATGTGAAAACCGAGAAAAGACAAGGGACGAGCATGAAAAAGACCCTGAAATCGGAAATGTTTATTTTCACGAAATCGGGGTCTTAATCGGAAATGTTTATTTTGTTTCGGTAGTTTATATTTTAATTAGACACTTTCTTCTCCAACCAACAAACATTCTCCACATGCCCCGTCTGTGGAAACATATCAACAGGCTGTACTTCCTTCGTCTCATATCCTTCATCTTCCAAAATCCGCAAATCCCTTGCTAATGTACTTGGATTACACGAAACATATACAATCCGCTTCGGTCCCATATCAATCATAGCCTTCAGTAATTCTTCATCGCAGCCTTTTCTTGGTGGATCGACCACAATAACGTCTGGATTCAAGCCTTGTGCTTTCCACCATGGCATAACTTTCTCAGCCCCACCTACAAAAAACTCCGCATTTGTAATTCCGTTCAATTTTGCATTTTTCTTAGCATCACTGATTGCTTCTGGAACAATTTCTACACCATAAACCCTCTTAGCCTGTTGTGCTAAGAATAATGAAATAGTTCCAATTCCGCAATATGCATCAATCACGACATCTGAACTACCGATTTGAGCGTACTCCAATGCCTTATCATATAATACTTTTGTTTGTTCAGGATTTACTTGATAAAACGACTTCGCTGAAATAGCAAAGGATAAGTCACCGATTCTATCATAAATATATTCTTCGCCCCATAACACCTTCGTCTTTTTACCTAATATGACATTTGTTCGTTTATCGTTAATATTTTGTACGATTGACTTTATAGTTGGAAATGTTTCTATAAGCTCTTTTATCACTATTTCTTTATTTGGAAGCTTTTCTGTACGTGTTACGAGCACAACCATTATTTCGTTTGTGGCATTTCCTGTCCGAACCATAATATGTCTTAGGACACCGCTGTGTTTCTCTTCATTATAAGCCTTAATCCCAAGTTTATTAGCAATAGCTCTAATTGCCTTAACAACCTCATTAATTGTTTTATTATGGGTCGTACAGGTTTCTGTATTTTCGATGATACGATGGCTACGCTTTTGATAGAACCCAGTTATGAGTTCTCCGTTTTTTTCGCCGACAGGAATTTGGACTTTATTTCGATAATGCAACGGATCTTCCATACCAATTATCGGATGAACTGGTATATGTTCAAGATGCGCAATTTTTTTCATAGCATTTTTCACTTGATTTTGTTTCATTTCTAGCTGTAGTTTATAGCTCATGTGCTGGAGCCCGCACCCATTACAATTCACATGGCATGTAGGGTCAACTCGTTCTGTACTCACGTTACGTAATTCAATCAGTTTTCCAAATCCAAAATTCTTATTCACTTTTACCACTTTCACCGTTGCTTCTTCCCCAGGCAATGCATTTGGTACAAATAGGGGATAACCATTTATCTTACCAACACCATTTCCTTCATGGGTAAGGTCTTCAAAGGTAAGGGTAATCGTTTCATTCTTTTTCACAGGTACTGTTTGCTTTGCCATTTTTCTCTTCCTTTACGTTCATATATATTGTGGTTATCATCTTATCATATCTTACCTGAAAACTTACAGAAAATACGATTGAACACAATCCCCATAAAAAATCCCCCCAACAATAGTAACTAATCTTGCCAGGGGAAATGACTATTCAGCTTCATTATTCTTTTCTTCAAATTCGTCTGGAACAAAAATGTCCACATGTTGTTTCAAATTCTTAAATTCACCAGGCAATAGCCCACCGAATTCGCCGTCTATATTCAATTGCATTTTTTCTGAGGTTTCAACTTTAATATATTTTGCTTTCGTATAAATAACATTTTTATGATCAAGATGCGCTCCTCTTAAAGCCAACGTTGCAATACGAATAAACTCTGGTAGGTTGGTTTTCTTCAAAATAATGACATCGAAATAGCCATCGTCAAGCTTGGCAGTTGGTGCAAGTTTTTCAAATCCACCGATTGAATTTGTATTTGATATTAAGAATAACATTATATCCTCTTCCAGTACTTCACCATCATATTCAATTTTGACACTCGTTGGTTTTAACGAAGGAAGCATTTCAATACCCTTCATATAATAGGCTAATTGACCTAGCATCGTTTTTAGCTTGCTTGGCACTTCGTAAGTCAGTTCGGTAAGTTTCCCACCGCCAGCAATATTTACAAAATAATGATCGTTCACCTTACCAATGTCTAACTGCATCGATTGATCGTTTAATATAATATCTACTGCTTTACTGATATTGCGAGGAATAAATAATGCGCGCGCAAAATCATTAGTCGTTCCTACAGGTATGATTCCGAGTCTAGGTCGGTATTCCTGTTCTGCTATTCCGTTAATTACTTCGTTTATAGTACCATCTCCACCTGCCGCAACCACTAGGTCATAGCGTCTTTCCACAGCAACTTTTGCCGCTACTATTGCATCCCCTTCACTGGTTGTCGCATGTGTTGATGTTTCATACCCAGCTATTTCAAACCGTTCTAGAACAGTTGGTAGTTCTTTTTTAAAAGCCTCACGTCCAGATGTAGGATTATAAATGATTCGAGCTCTCTTCATTACGTTCCCTCCTATTGCAATGTCAGTAGGGTATATTACCATCACTTGTTAGTTAATTTATACATACAAATCTTATCATAGACCTTTTTACCATTTTTGAAAAGACTATTAGACAATATTTTGTCCAGCAAACAAAAAAAGACTACTACTAATTTATATAGCAGCAGTCTTCTTAACGCAGGGTTAGCGCTTATCCATTTCTTCCTTCAGAATCTTATTAACCATCGGTGGATTTGCTTGTCCTTTTGTTTGTTTCATTGTTTGACCTACTAAAAAGCCAAGCGCTCGATCTTTACCATTTTTGTAATCGATAATGGATTGTTCATTTTCATCCAAGATTTTTGTGATAATTTCTCGAAGTTGTCCTTCATCAGAAATTTGAACAAGTCCCTTTTCTTTCACAATTTTCTCAGGATCTCCGCCTTTTTCAACTAACTCAGCAAAAACTTTTTTCGCTATTTTTGATGATATTGTTCCATCTTCAATTAGCTTAATCATTTTACCAAGTGATTCAGGTGTAAGTGCTAATTCATGTAATTCCTTCTGATGTTTGTTCATGTATCCAGATACTTCACCCATCAACCAGTTAGATGCTTGTTTCGTTTCTGCACCATTGTCGGTTGTTGCTTCAAAAAAGTCTGCCATTTCTTTTGAATTCGTTAAGTTCTGAGCATCATATTCAGATAAACCAAGCTCTTCGATAAAACGTTTTTTACGTGCATCTGGAAGCTCAGGAATTTGGCTGCGAATACGTTCTTTCCATGCCTCATCGATATATAACGGCACTAGATCCGGTTCAGGGAAATAACGATAATCATCTGACCCTTCTTTGACACGCATTAAAATGGTTTCCTTCGTTTTTTCATCATAACGGCGTGTCTCTTGAAGAATTTCACCACCCGTTAACAAAACCTTTTCCTGTCGGGTTTCTTCAAACTCTAATCCTTTTTGAACATAAGCAAATGAGTTAAGATTTTTTAACTCTGTCTTTGTTCCAAATTCCTCTTGCCCTCTTGGTCTGAGCGATATGTTGGCATCACAGCGAAGTGATCCCTCTTCCATTTTACAATCAGATACACCTGTATATTGAATAATATTTTTTAATTTTTCTAGGTAAGCATATGCTTCTTCAGGAGATCGCATATCAGGCTCAGAAACAATCTCGATCAATGGCGTTCCTTGACGGTTAAAATCAACTAGTGAGTAACCATCATCACCATGCGTTAGTTTACCTGCATCTTCCTCTAGATGTAAGCGAGTAATACCAATTCGTTTCTTCTTACCATTCACTTCAATTTCAATCCAGCCATTTTCACCGATTGGTTTATCAAACTGTGAAATTTGATATGCTTTCGGATTGTCTGGGTAAAAATAGTTCTTACGGTCAAATTTTGTATCTGTGGCGATTTCACAGTTTAATGCCATTGCAGCCTTCATTGCAAAGTTTACCGCTTCTTCATTTAATACTGGCAAAACCCCTGGGTATCCTAAATCAATTGGGTTAACGTTAGAGTTCGGATCAGCACCAAATGCATTTGGGCTGGGGCTGAATATTTTTGAATCTGTTTTTAATTCGACGTGTACTTCAAGTCCAATGATTGTTTCAAAATTCATTAGTTAGCACCTCCAAGTTGAGGTCGTTTCATATGATGATCTGTTGCTTGTTCGAATGCATGTGCAGTTCGATATACTGCGCTCTCATCAAAATATTTTCCAATAATTTGCAAACCAATTGGTAACCCTTTATCTGATAATCCACAAGGTACGGAGATCGCTGGAACTCCCGCCAAGTTGACAGGAATCGTTAATATGTCGTTTGCATACATCGTTAACGGATCTTCCACCTTTTCCCCAATTTTAAATGCAGGGGTCGGTGTTGTTGGTCCAATGATAACATCATATTCTTCAAATATTTTATCAAAATCATTTTTAATTAATGTACGAACCTTTTGTGCTTTTTTATAAAAAGCATCATAATAACCAGACGATAATGCGTATGTACCAAGCATGATCCGTCGTTTAACCTCTTCGCCAAAGCCTTCACTACGGGACATCTTGAACATGTCTAGCATATTCTCGGCATTTTCCGAGCGTACACCATAGCGAACACCATCAAAACGAGCAAGGTTAGCGGAAGCTTCTGAGGAGGCAAGTAAGTAATACGTAGCAACCGCATATTTGGAATGTGGTAATGAAACCTCTTCCCATTGTGCACCTAGTGATTCATAAACCTTAAGTGCTTCCAACACAGATTTTTTTACGTCTGGTGAGACACCTTCAGCAAGGTATTCTTTAGGTACAGCTATCTTAAGTCCTTTTACATCACCTGTTAATGCTTCTGTATATGTCGGAACATCTATATCTGCACTTGTAGAATCCATCTTGTCATGTCCAGAAATGATTTCAAGAATCCGCGCATTGTCTTCAACATTTCGGGTTATTGGTCCAATTTGATCCAATGATGATGCAAATGCTACTAGACCAAAACGAGAAACTCTTCCATATGTAGGTTTTAGTCCCACAACACCACAAAATGCTGCAGGTTGACGGATTGACCCACCAGTATCAGACCCCAAGGAAAACAATACCTCTCCTGCTGCTACAGCTGCTGCTGAACCACCACTAGAACCACCTGGAACGAATTCCGTATTCCATGGATTCCGTGTTGGAGTGAAGCTTGAATTCTCATTAGAAGAACCCATTGCGAATTCATCCATGTTCAATTTTCCAATTGTCACAGCTTTTGCTTCGTTAAGCTTTTCAACAACTGTTGCATTGTATAATGGATCATCAAAATTCCTCAAAAATTGACTACCACACGTTGTCCTTAATGCTTTTGTAACGATATTATCTTTAATGCCGCTTGGGATACCGAAAAGGGGATGTTGACGTTCCTCTACTGTTGCCTCATCCAGTTCTTTCGCTGCGCTTCTAGCCTTTTTTTCATCTAACGTTAAAAATGCTTTTACTTGATCGTCAACTTCTTCAATTCGTTGATAGGACGTGTTGACTAAATCAGTAACGGTTATTTCTTTATTATGTAGCTTCTGTTCTAATTCTTTAATACTGTAATCAAACAATGACATCGCTTAACCTCCTATTCCAAAATCGATGGTACACGGAAATAATCACCTTTTTTATCTGGTGCATTTTTCAGTGCGTCTTCTTGTGTAATCCACTCTTTTGGCTCGTCCTTCCGTAGAACATTTTTCAAATCCAATACGTGTGTAGTAGGCTCAACACCATCTGTATCTAATTCATTCAGTTGTTCAGCATATTTAATAATCGAACTTAATTGATCCGTAAATTTTTCTGCTTCCTCGTCTGTAATCGCAAGCCTTGCCAAATTTGCAACATGCTTCACTTGATCTTTTGAAATATCTGCCATATTAACACCTCCATGTACATAAAAACTCTCATAATACTATTGATAATAGCAGAATTCGTGTTATATAAGCAACTGATGGGATATTCTAAGCACAAAAAATCCACTCCTCACGAGACTATTATAGCCAAAGTGAAGAGTGGATATCTTTATAGTTACTATTCTTTTAATTTCGCTACTGTCTCATCAAATTCAGCTTCAATTTCTGATGATGGACTTCCCATCAAACTAACGATAACTGCAACAATAAGGTTTAATATAAACCCTGGAACAATTTCATACAAGTCAAAAATTCCACCAGAGAGAAAATCTCCCCAAACGATAACAGTCACGGCACCAACGATTATCCCTAAAAGTGCACCATTACGTGTAATTCCTTTCCAGAATAGGGATAACAGGATAATTGGACCAAATGCGGCACCAAAACCAGCCCATGCATAACTTACTAAATCTAATACAGAGCTTTCTGGATTTGTTGCGATTAATGTAGCAATTAATGCGATTATAATTGTTGCAATTCTACCAATCCAAACTAATTCTTTATCAGAAGCTTTTTTACGAAGAATTGCTTTGTAGAAATCTTCTGCCACGGCTGACGAGGACACAAGTAACTGCGAGTCAATTGTACTCATAATAGCTGAGAGAATTGCCGCTAATAGAATACCAGCAATAATTGGATCAAATAAAAGTTGAGAAAAAGCAATGAATATTACTTCTGAATTATCAAGCATTTGAACTCCATTTTCTGTCACAACTTCAATTCCAAAATCACTTAAGATTCCAACATCTTGTGTACTTATGAATGCAATACCAATGAAACCTGTAAAAATAGCTCCATAAAGACCAAGAATCATCCATGTTGTTCCGATAAACTTCGCTTTCGGAACATCTTTGTAAGATTTTAAAGCCATAAATCTAACTATAATATGCGGCTGTCCAAAATAGCCAAGACCCCAGGCAGCTCCAGAAATAATAGCTATTACTCCTGCAAATGTTCCTAGACCAGCCATCATATCAAGGTGAGCAGGATTTATTTCACCTACTGCTTGTACGGCGGCATCCCAGCCTCCAATTTCATTTAATGCTCTAATAGGTACAACGATTAACGCTATTAACATTAATATACCTTGGAAAAAATCCGTCCAAACTACTGCTAGAAATCCACCAAGAAATGTATAGGATACAACGACAAGCGCGCCAATCCAAAGTGCAGATTGATAGGATAATCCAAATGAAGCTTCAAAAAGTGTTGCTCCAGCAACCATTCCTGAAGAAGTATAAAATGTGAAAAATAGCAAGATAACTAATGCAGAAATAACGCGAAGAACATGTGATTTATCTTTAAAACGATTTTCCAAAAAGTCTGGAAGTGTAATTGAATCATTTGAAACCTCTGTATAAACGCGAAGTCTTTTCGCAACGAACTGCCAGTTTAGATATGCACCAACTGCTAGCCCAATCGCCATCCATCCTCCAAAAGCTCCACCGAAACCAGATGTATAAATTGCACCAGGTAATCCTAGTAATAACCAACCACTCATATCGGACGCACCAGCACTTAATGCAGCAACTCCCGGTCCCAGTCCACGCCCTCCTAATACATAGTCAGACAAATTCTTAGTTCTGAAATACATTATAAGACCTATTACTAACATCCCGACTAAATAAACTAAAAATGTAATTAATACTGTAGTATCCATTCGTTAATTCCCCCTTTTTGTAAACAATGAAACGGCTGATAATAAAATTAATAATGGCATAGGTATAAATAGCCAAAACCAAGTAGCGCCCGTAACGGCATATTCAACATTATCCAAGTTTAACACTCCTCTCTGAATAATTTATAAATACTAAATAGTACTTATATAATATTTACACATCATGTGTTCTTTTACAACAACATTTAATTAATTTTAAATTTTACAACGTTTATCGTTTAATATTGTAACCCTTGATATACTAGGGCTTAAGTCTTATCAGAATTGTTCAAAGTTTTTGCTGAATTTAGGAAAACGGATACATATTTTTACAAAAAAAGGCCTGAAATAGTTTCCACACTATTTCAGGCAATATCATATAGTAATAGGGTAAAAAATGATTGACTAGAATTCTTCTAGCTTAGAAGAAAGAGCTAGTGTTACTGATTGAAAAAATGCTAGGTTCTAATTCTGATGCTGTATCTGTTGGTTGATCTTGTGAAAATAGAAGGCCAGCAACAAGTACAGTTCCCAAAACAAATGTTGCTACTAATTTCTTCATAATATCCCCTCCTTTACAGACTAATTAATTCTTCATAAGTAAGATTAGCAAGTTTATAGTACTTGACTGAATCTTTATACCTACTAATTTTTTCAAAATGATTCCCAAGCATATTTGCATAAACAACTATATTTGCATAGTCCTTATGCTTTTTTAAATATGGAATAAATTCATCAATAACAAGTGATTCAAATTTATCTTTTTCTTCCTTTATTGCATAATTATACGTATTAATAACGTAATAATGAATTTTATATGACTCACTAGTATTATAGTCATCCAAAAGTTCAAAACCTTTTTCAATCATTTCTTTGGTTTTATTAAAATTGTATATAGAGTAATATTCTTTAATTAAAGAAGTAACAGCAGTCAATTTCGCATTTAAATCAATTTCTGGATCATTAACAACTTCAACATAATAATGTATTGCCTCTTTTGCATCTCCTCTAGCAGAATGCAGATATCCAAGATTTTGGTTAGCTAATTGAATGGTTTGTTTATTTTTATTTAATTTTCCAAGATGCTTAGCCAAGTTATGATTTTTTATTGCCTTCTCATACATCTTAATTCTTCTATAGGAAATGCCTAATATTATATGGCATTGTGCACATCGCATGAAATTGTATTGTTTCCGATAAATATCTATTGATTTATCGGCATATTCTATAGCTTCTAGGGTATTTCTCAATTTACTATGTGTCACAGCAATCGTATAGTGCAAATCGGCGATTTCTTCTTCAGCCAAGTCTAACTGATTAAGCTTATCTTCAGCCAACTTGTACATTTTCATTGCTTGGTTAAATTCTCCATCAATAGAACTATAGTTGCCCTTAAATTTATACCAGTAAAACTGATGTAAACTATCAAAGGTACTAGATATTTCCGCAAGATTATTAATTTGTTTTAAAGCTTCTTCCTTTTCACCTAAAACCAAGAAGTATCTAATCTTATGTATCTCAAACATAACCAGGCTTTCTGAATGGTTATTCTCCAATAATTCTTCAAGTTCTTTGTAATTTTTTTTAATTTCTTCTTTACTATTAACCTCAAATAATTGTCCAAACCATTCTTGGCATTTTTCTTTAATCGTTATGTCTTTTTCATTGTCTAACTGAATTCCAAGGCGAGTACATAACAAGCTGATTACGTCTGGGCTTGCTTCTGTCTTCTGATTTTCAATTTTTGACAAATAGGCAAAAGAAACAATTCCTTCAGCCAGCTCAGCTTGGGTCATTTCCTGTTTAATTCGGTGTAGTTTGATATAAGGTCCTATCTCCATCTTTATACCCACCTCACAAGCTATTGTTAAAATTGAATATCAAATATTCTATATTTATATAATAGCATGAATTTCCAAAAATTCATATTGGGAAAGTTGAGGGTTATTTAGGTGGATTATCGTACTAAAAACTTTCCTACTTTCCTGTAATGAGGAAAATCAGACAAAAAAATACCCTTTTCACATGAAAAGGGTATTTTTTGATATAATATGTCTATTTTCTTATAGCATTTCTGATGTTGTCTTTCCTTGCATGTGGTGGATTAGGTAATCTGGACCACCAGCCTTTGA
Organism: Virgibacillus ndiopensis; assembly: GCF_900187325.1. Taxonomy (GTDB): domain Bacteria; phylum Bacillota; class Bacilli; order Bacillales; family Amphibacillaceae; genus Virgibacillus_E; species Virgibacillus_E ndiopensis. The sequence continues at coordinate 907,610 of NZ_FZMZ01000004.1, forward strand.
GTCAGTACCAGACATGTTGAATCCACCAAATGGTTGGTAACCAACAATAGCTGCAGTACAACCACGGTTGAAGTATAGATTTCCAACGTGGAAGTCTTCGCGTGCTTTTTCTAAGTGTGAACGGTTGTTTGTGATTACTGCACCTGTTAAACCGTATTCTGTATTATTAGCAATTTCAATCGCATGATCGAAATCTTTTGCTTTTGTTAAACCAACTACAGGTCCAAAGATTTCTTCTTGCATAATACGTGCTTCAGGATCTAAGTCAGCAAATACAGTTGGGTTTACAAACCAACCTTTGCTGTCATCGCCTTTTCCACCTACAAGAAGTTGTCCTTCTTTTTTGCCAATCTCGATATAGCTCATAATTTTGTCATATGCACCTTGATCGATTACTGGCCCCATAAAATGTTCATTGGTAGTTGGATCACCAGCAGACAATTCTTTAGTCAATGCTGCTACACGATCCTTAACTTCATCATAAACATCTTCATGAATGACTGCACGTGAACATGCTGAACATTTTTGTCCGGAGAAACCAAACGCAGATTGAACAATAGATTGAGCTGCAAGTTCTAGATCTGCTTCTTTATCAACAACGATGGTATCTTTACCACCCATTTCAATAATCGTACGTTTTAACCATTTTTGGCCTTTATGAACTACTGCTGCACGTTCGAAAATACGTGTACCTACATCACGTGATCCAGTGAAGCTTACGAAACGAGTACGTGGATGATCAACTAAATAATCGCCAACCTCGCTACCAGGACCAGGAATGAAGTTAATTACACCTTTAGGCATACCTGCTTCTTCTAATACTTCCATAAGCTTATAAGCAATTACTGGTGTAGCACTAGCAGGTTTTAAAAGTACTGTGTTTCCTGATACCATTGCTGCAACTGTAGTCCCAGCCATAATTGCAAATAGGAAGTTCCATGGAGAGATAACAACTCCAACACCTAATGGAATATAATTGAATTGATTATGTTCGATAGGTCGGCTATTTACTTTCGCACCATCTTTTAGTTCAAGCATTTGGCGTCCATAATATTCCATGAAGTCAATTGCTTCAGCTGTGTCAGCGTCAGCTTCTTTCCATGGTTTTCCGCCTTCTTTAACTAAGTGCGCTGTAAACTCATACTTACGACGGCGTACAATTGCTGCAGCACGGAATAAAATATCTGCACGGAATTTTGGATCAGATTTTCTCCAAGATTCAAATGTTTCGTCAGCAACTTTCATAGCTTGTTCAGCTAAGTCTTTATTTGCTTTTGAAACATAACCAATAACTTCTTTTTTATTAGCAGGGTTAACAGATACAATCTTGTCCTCAGTGGTGATTCGTTCCCCACCAATAATTAATGGATATTCTCCACCAAGATCTGCTTCTACCTTTTTGATTGCCTCTTGTAATAATTTTCTGTTTTCTTCTACTGTAAAATCTGTAAAAGGCTCATGCTTATATGGTACAACTGCCATGAAAAAAACCTCCCTATAATTATCTATTATTACTCCAATTATGATTCCGTTTTCAAAGTGGTTTAGGATGGAGCATGTCCATCCACCATTTTAACCGAATTAAAATTTCAATTCAATAAATTAAAATTTAATTAATGAAAAATATGCACCGTTGGATCGTCTACTCCAGCATTTCGATAAATTAGACTCTCCAATTTGTCATTAGATTTTATTTTAATTTCTAAGTCATAATAATCGGGGAACATTTCCTTTACCAATCCATAGGCATATTGAGTAAAGCCAATCACTTCCCCTTTCCCATAGAACTCTATTGGTACTGTAAGGGTTAGTTTTTTCAATTCTTCCTTAATATAAAATCCTTCTCCAATAACGCCAACATAATTTGGAAAATACTCCTGGATTTCTTTTCCAAAGTTATCCACTAGCTGGGAATCATCATAATACTTTTTTTCTCCTTCATCTGAAGGAAACAAAATATATTCCTCTTCAATTGCATTCCACTCATCTATTTTGGTTTCGCCGCCTTTGACAGCCGTTTTGGCGACATAGTTTCCTGGTACAGGTGATCCTTGGTCTTCTTCTCGATACAGTGCGATCATAATTGGAACGTTTTCTAGCCCTTTAATTTTCCGAACACGTTTTAGAATTGTTTGAGCCATCTTTTTCCCTTGTTCTAGCATTTTTTCTTTTTTAATGTCTTCATAATAGTACGGTCCACCAACTTCGGTTTGAAAACGATATACCGACTTTAGCGCTATACCAATAGATACCCCTACTAGTTCAGCCGATTTATCCTCTTTTTTCTTTAGAAAGTTCTGTTCAAGGATATGAGATAAATAGCGAGGATTCTCACGAAAATCATTTATTTTTTTTTCTAGTTCTTCCTCATCTTCTATCTTTTCCATCTCTGGTGTCTTCGGGTTTAATCCGTCTATCCACTTGTATATCATATCCTCAGTTAAATATTGCCCTTCCTCAAAATAATATTTTTCGGGGTCAAAAATGGCTTTAGAATGTCGGCGCAATCCTTCTTCCATCTCATCAATATCAACTCGATTCCCCATCTGCCCCGCAATAACTCCTCTAGCAGCACTAGGGCGATATGGTAAGATCATCTTGTAGTTTTCATCAGACAATCGATAGCTAGGTACAATAGATGGCTCCTGATTAGCTTCTTCGTCTTTTTTTTGAACAACTTCATCCTCGTTCATGTTTGGCGCACAACCCGTAATCAAGAGGAGTGTGCAAACTAAACCTACACATATTTTTTTCACGTTTCCCACTCCTTAACTACTTAAAACTTCCTTTAGTTGCTGTTCATCCCAAATAGTTACTCCAAGTTTTTGGGCTTTTTCATATTTCGATCCCGCATCCTCACCTGCAATGACAAAATCGGTATTTTTACTAACACTTCCAGTGACACTTCCACCCATGCTCTCAATCTTTTCCTTAGCTTCTTGTCGTGTGAAGCTCTCCATCTTTCCTGTTAATACAATAGTTTTTCCTGAAAAAACAGTTTCCTCAGTTTGCTCTGACTGTTTCTTTCCTTTATACGCCATATTCACTTCTAAGTCTTTCAACTCCTGAAGTAAATCCATAACCTCTTGTTCTGTAAAATACTGTGCTATGGAGTCAGCCATTTTTTCACCGATTTCATTTATTTCAATTAGGTCTTCAAATGTTGCAGATTGCAGGTTATCCATTGTTTCAAAGTATGCGGCTAATGTATTGGCAGCTTTGGAACCGACAAAACGAATACCTAAACCGAATAACAGTCTCTCTAATGAATTAGCTTTAGACGTTTCAATTGCCTTTAACAAGTTGTCAACCGATTTTTCACCCATACGCTCCAACTTAAGCAGCTCTTCGCGTTTCAATCGATAGATATCTGCAATCGTATGAATTAGCTCCTCCTGGAAAAGTTGAATAATTACTTTTTCACCTAAACCATCAATGTTCATGGCATTACGTGATACAAAATGAATTAGCCCTTCTTTTAATTGTGCTGGACAATTTGGGTTAATACAGCGTAATGCAACTTCCTCTTCCAATCGAACTAATTCACTTTCACACGCTGGACAGTGTTCTGGCATGTGAAATTCCTCTTCATTACCTGATCGTTTATCTTCAATCACCCGGACAACTTCAGGAATAATATCACCAGCTTTTTTAATCACGACCGTGTCACCAATTCGAATATCTTTAGCTCGAATTAAATCTTCATTATGTAATGAAGCACGTTTTACAGTAGTTCCTGCAACTTTTACAGGATTGAGAATTGCAGTTGGTGTTACAACGCCAGTACGTCCAACACTTAATTCAATATCAGTTAATTTCGTGACAACCTCTTCTGCTGGGAACTTATATGCGATTGCCCAGCGTGGACTTTTTGCAGTAAATCCTAGTTCCTCCTGTTGTTTGAGACTATCAACTTTTACAACTATCCCATCAATTTCGTAACTTAAATTAGGGCGTTCTGTTGTCCAGTATTCTACGTATTCAATTACTTCATCGATAGTTGAACATTTTCTCCACTCTGGGTTTGTTTTAAATCCAAGCTTTTTTAAATACTCCAGTCGTTCACTATGCGATTGTAAATTTCCAGCTTCCCATTCACCAACACCATATAAAAAGATGTCTAAATTACGCTTCGCGGCAATTTTCGGATCCAATTGTCGCAAAGATCCTGCTGCTGCATTTCTTGGATTAGCAAATGGCTCCTCACCGTTCTCATCACGTTTTTCATTCAAAGCAAGAAATGACTTATGCGGCATAAAAGCTTCGCCACGCACTTCAATTGTTTCTTTTTCTTTAATGCTCAAAGGAATGCTGCGAATGGTTCTTAAATTACTCGTAATATCCTCACCTGTTGTACCATCACCACGTGTTGCACCCCGAACAAACCTACCATCCTCATATGTTAAGGAGATGGCTAATCCGTCAATTTTTAATTCACAAACATAGGAAAGAGGCTCATCTGTACCCTGACTTGCTCGCCGTGCAAAATCTCGTAAATCTTCTGCATTAAACGCATTCCCCAAACTTAGCATTGGAACATTATGCTGCACTTTTTGAAATGCATCTAATGGTTCTGCACCAACACGTTGCGTAGGGGAGTCCGCCGTAACAAGTTCAGGGAACTCCTCTTCCAGTTTTCGGAGTTCCTGTAATTTTTGATCGTATTCAGAGTCTGGAACACTTGGTTTATCCAGTACATAATATTCATGACCATATTGTATAAGTAAATCACGTAATTTTTGAATCTGTTCTTGTGCTTGTTGTATATCCATCAGCAAGCACCTCCCTATTCTTTCGTAATCGGAGCAAATTTTGCCAGTAGCCGCTTAATCCCAGTCGGTGCTGGAAACGCAATATCAAGTTCCATTGCTTCTCCTTCTCCCTGTACCTTGACAACCGTTCCAACACCCCATTTTTTATGGTTTGCTTTATCTCCGGGCATCCAGGTTTTACTTTCAGCTCCTGTTGTAGTTTGCATCCGCTCTGCTTTGCGTTTAATTGGTGCAGGTTTTTCTTTATTAGTTGGTGCAATCGATCCACCAAACATCGACTGACGAGCCTGTTCAATTCCATCCATTAGCTCTTCAGGAATCTCATTAATAAATCGACTAACTGGATTCATGTTTGTACGACCAAATAATGTACGCATTTTTGCATGTGTCAAATAAAGCTCTTTCTCAGCACGGGTAATACCCACATATGCAAGGCGACGTTCCTCTTCCATTTCATTATTGTCAAACATTGAACGACTATGCGGAAAGACGTTTTCCTCCATACCGATTAAAAAGACAACAGGAAACTCCAATCCCTTTGCAGCATGTAATGTCATCAATGTAATTTTTTCATCATTATTAGGATCTTCCTCATCAACCCGGTCAATATCTGCAATTAACGCTAAGTCTGTTAAGAAAGCAACGAGTGTTTTATCTTCGCTCGTTTTTTCAAAATCCTTTGTAACTGTCATAAATTCTTCTAAGTTTTCCAGTCTGCTTTGTGATTCTATCGTATTCTCTGCCTTTAACATTTTTTCATAGCCTGTACGTTCTAAAACTGCCTCAACCATATCAGTTGCAGTTAAAAATTCCTGTTGCTGTGTCAATGTACGAATAAGTGTTGCAAATTCCGATAATGCAATTGCAGCCTTTTTTGACACACCGGTAAAATCAACTTCTTTTACTGCCTCGTAAAACGAAAGGTCATGTTCTGTTGCATATGCACGCAATCGGTCAATTGATGTTTTCCCAATGCCTCTTTTTGGTACATTAACAACACGTTCAAAGCTAATATCATCATCAGGATTGGTGATTAAACGCAAATATGACGTTAAATCCTTAATTTCTTTACGCTCATAGAACTTCTGACCACCAACCATTTGATAGGCAATTGTCGATTTCATCAAAGTGGCCTCAATCGCACGTGATTGGGCATTTGTCCGATACAAAATTGCAATTTCATTTGGTGAGAAGTCTTTTTCACGTGTAAGTTCTTGTATCTTATCTGTTATAAATAATGCTTCCTCTTGCTCAGTAGCCCCTTGGTAATAATGAATGTTCTTTCCGTCTTCATTTTCAGTCCATAGATTCTTCGGCTTACGACCAGGATTATTTTGAATTACTTTATTTGCTGCTTGTAAAATTGCTTTAGTTGATCGATAGTTTTGCTCCAAGAATACCGTCCGCGCTGATGGGTAATCTTTTTCAAATGATAAGATATTCTGAATATCCGCACCACGCCAAGCGTAAATTGACTGATCCGAATCCCCTACTACACAAAGATTTTGAAAACGACTTGCCAATTGTTTTACTAGATAGTATTGCGCGTGGTTCGTATCCTGATACTCGTCGACATGAATATATTGAAATCTGCGTTGATAAGATTCTAGAACCTCAGGAACCCGTTTAAATAAATGAATTGTTTGCATGATCAAATCGTCAAAATCAAGTGACTGATTCTTCTGAAGCATTTTTTGATATGCTACGTAAATTTGTGCAACTTGTCGATCGTAAAAGTTACCAACATTGTTGCTGAATTCCTCAGGGGTAATTAGTTCGTTTTTTGCCGAACTAATTTGACCTAGCATTGCTCGGGGATCAAATTTTTTCGGATCAATATTAAGATTTTTCAGGATTTGTTTGATAACTGACAGCTGATCACTACTGTCCAAAATAGTAAAGTTACGGTTGTATCCGATCCGATCAATATCACGGCGTAAAATCCTTACACACATCGAGTGAAATGTAGAGACCCAAATTTGTTCACTATCCATCCCTACTAATTTACGTACACGTTCCTTCATTTCACGGGCTGCTTTATTCGTAAATGTAATAGCCAAAATATTTCTAGGTGCAACTTCCTTTTCACTAAGAAGATAAGCAATACGATGTGTAAGCACACGTGTTTTACCACTTCCCGCACCTGCCATAATCAATAACGGTCCATCTGTATGTTTAACAGCCTGTTGCTGTTCTTTATTCAAACCTATAAGTAAGTCATCAATCGTTTGACTCACAAGTGACACCACCTTTAATTTAATCCGTGCTATTTAGCTTCTGCCTCTAGGCTTTTGCTACTGCTTTAACTGTCTTTAATGCCTTTTTAAAATCCGTATAAATACTGTTTCCAACAATAATCGCATCTGCATGTTCTTTCATTTCAGTTGCTTGAAAATTGTTTTCAATCCCACCACCATAGAAAAGAAGTGTATTTTTCAATTGATTTTTCACCTGTTGGACAAGTTTAGGATCACCATATATACCGCTGTATTCCATATAGAATATCGGTAAATGAAACACGTTTTCTGCCATATAGGCATAAGCAGTGACATCCTCCGAATCAGGCATGTAACAGTTTGTATGTTTGAATGCTTTTGCTTCTTCATTCAAAATACAATACCCTTCAACGAAAATTTCGTTCCAATCCATTATATCTTTATATTGTTTAATGGCTTGATGCTGTATATCCATCATCCATTTTTTCTCTGTACTATTCATTACCATTGGAATAAAGTAATAGTCAAATCCCGGTGAAATTGCCTCCATATTCGAAATTTCTAAAATGCATGGAACAGTATGCCGACGGATTCTGGATAACAGATCCAACACACCGTCCAATGTGACATCATCCGTACCACCAACAATCACAGCATCCGTACCAGATTCACAGAGCATGTCTAATTGTTCATCGGAAATTTCTTTTGCAGGATCTAATTTAAATAAATGCTTCCATTCGTTCATTTCTTTATACAACAGTCTAATCCTCCATCATCATAATCCATTAATTCATTATATCAAAAATCGCTCATGGAATTTAGGATAAAGTCGAATGTTTTTTAGATTGTTCATATTATCTTGTTATAGTGTATTTTTGGGACTATGTTTTTTTGGTTGGGGATGATGTATCGCGGCTGGGATGATGTTTTCGACCCTGGGGATGATACTCCGCGACTCGGGATGATGTTTTCACTCTGGGGATGATATTCTCGACCTGGGGATGATGTTTTCGAGCTGGGGATGATACCCCGCCGCTCGGGATGATATTCTATACAGGGACACCTTACATGTCCCTGTACTTTATATCCATCCTCAATTTAATTTAGCCTAGTACGACTCGATCACTTTTAAATTTTGTACCACGTATTCGCTGAAATTCGTGTAACAAATCTTCAAGTGTCAATTTCTGTTTCTCTTCTCCGCGTACATCAAAAATAATTTGACCTTTATCCATCATTATCAATCTGCTTCCTAAATCTAATGCCTGTTGCATATTGTGCGTTACCATCAATGTCGTTAACCCAGATTTACGTACCACCTCTTCGGTAAGGTTTGTGATTAATTCTGCACGGGAGGGGTCAAGTGCAGCAGTATGTTCATCCAGCAGTAAAATGTTTGGTTCCGTGAAGGTTGTCATTAAAAGTGAAAGTGCCTGCCTTTCTCCTCCAGAAAGAAAACCAACATTCGCTGTTAAACGATTCTCCAAACCTAAATTCAATGTCTCTAAATGCTCTCTAAACATTTCTTTTCGCTTTTTCGTCACACCGGACCTTAGTTTTCGTTTCTTTGTACGCGAAAAAGCCATTGCTAGATTTTCCTCTATTGTCATCGATGGCGCAGTACCTGCCATCGGATCTTGAAACACACGGCCGATAAAGCGAGAGCGCTTATATTCAGGCAGATGAATAACTTGCTTCCCATCTATGATAACATCACCCACATCTGGAATTAAGTTTCCGGAAATGACATTCATTAATGTAGATTTCCCAGCACCATTACTTCCAATAACAGTTATAAATTCACCTTGTTCCAATTTTAAATTGATATCATCTAACGCATTTTTTTCGTCGGGAGTGCCCTCATTAAACGTTATAGAAATATTTTTTAAATTAAGCACTGTTTTGCCCCCTTATTTGACGATCTAGTTGTTTACGCTTTTGGATTCGTCGCTTTTTTTCCTTCTGAACCTGCAGAATTTTTGGTGTAACTAACGCGACAATAACAATTAGTGCTGTTATTAGCTTCATATCGCCAGTGTCCAGAAATTCAACTTCAAGGGCCAAGGTTACAATAATCCGATAAATGATTGCTCCGCCAATTACAGCTAAAGTTGCTCTTCTTATCGTCTTCGTTCCAAACAATGCTTCACCAATAATAACGGATGCAAGCCCGATAACGATCATTCCAATTCCCATATTAACATCTGCAAAACCACCTAGCTGAGCAACCAATCCACCAGATAGCGCGACAAGTCCATTTGAAAGTCCAACACCGACAATTGTCAATGAATCGGTATTTGCCGAAAGACTCCGAATCATTTTTTTGTTATCCCCAATCGCTCGAAGTGCAAGACCTACTTCCGTCTTTAGATAAAAATCCGTTAATAACTTGATTAATAGAGTCACGACGATCATAGCTAAGACAATAACCCATGTTGCAGGCAACTGTTCTGCACCAAGCATGGATAACAATCCATTAAAAAAAGAATCAATACCTCCTATAGCCTCAATCGATTCCAATTGATTAAAAACTGTCGGTTCATTTAACATAGATAACGTGGGCTGCTCCATAATCCTTAAATTGATAGAATATAAGGCTGTCATCATGAGAATACCAGATAATAACGCATTCACTTTTCCCTTTGTATGCAACAACCCCGTAAAACATCCAGCTACAAATCCAGCAATCAACGCTAAAACTGTTGCGACAATTGGAGGGATACCATTAACAATTGAAATCCCAACCACAGCTGCCCCTGTAACGAAACTTCCGTCTACCGTTAAGTCAGGAAAGTCAAGAACACGAAATGTTAAATAAACTCCTAATGCCATAATGGCATATATAATACCTGATTCTACTGCACCAAACATTGATATTAGCATTCCACTCATCGCATTCTCCCTTTCGCGATATTAATGAAGTAAAAAAAGCAGAGAGCCAGTTCTCATAACTAGCTCTTAAAAATATAGAGTTGTAGCATCTTATTCTGTCTCAACAAATTGAGCAGTTTCATCCCATTCCGGATTCCATTCTACTCCTTGTTCTTCTGCCCCTTGTTTGTTAATAAATAGTTGTATCTCCGGCGGATATTCAACAGGGATATCACTTGGTTTCTTTTCACCTGTTAAAATTGCTGCTGCCATTTCTCCTGAGCGATAACCGATTGTATAATAATCAATTCCAAATGTAGCAAAACCACCCTTAGCTAATGAATTCGGTTCACCAACAATTAGTGGAATATCTTGTTCATTGGCAACACCAACGACACTATCCAATGCTGAAACTACTGTATTGTCTGTAATAATATAGAATACGTCGGCTTCTCCGACTAATGTCGTTGTAGCTTGTTGAACTTCAGCAGAATTTGCTACTGTTCGCTCAACAAAACTTAAGCTTGTTCCTTTAGCAGCCTCTTTAACAGCCTCAACCTGAGTAACAGAATTTTGTTCTCCCGCATTATAAACCATACCTACTTTTGCATCCGGGAAATTAGCATCAATAAATTCCACGGTCTTTTTAATCGCGTCAGGATGAAGATCAACAACACCAGTAATGTTCTCTCCGGGTTCATCCATAGATTTTACCAATCCTGCATCAACTGCATCCGTTACCGATGTAAAAACTATCGGAATTTCGCTTGTAGCCTGCAAAGCACCTAACGCACTCGGAGTAGAATTAGCAAAAATCAAATCTACATTGTCAGCTACAAAACCATCAGAAATAGGTTTTACATTATTTTGATCATTTTGTGCACTTTGTAAATCATACTCCACATCCAACCCTGCATCATCTAATGCCGATTGAAATCCTTCGTATGCTGCATCAAGTGATGGGTGTTCAACAATTTGCGTTGCACCTATTTTATACGTTTTCTCACCTTCCGATGTGGAATCTCCGTCACCGTCCCCATTTGTACTAGAAGTATTATTTCCACAAGCTGCTAGCACAATTACCCCAAGAATTGCTATTAATTGTAACAATCTTTTCATTCAAGTTCCCCCATCCACTTTTTAAATTATCAAAATATTTAAACGTGATTATACCATACTATTTGATGAATCGCGATATTTTTCTCCAATATATAAATAAGTGCCGCCCCCGGAGGAGCGACACTTATTTATTTTCTTCATCAATATTCATAATTCGTTCTAATACCATTTGATAACCATCACTACCAAAATTAATACATCTCCGCACACGTGAAATAGTTGCTGTGGATGCTTTTGTTTCTTTTTCGATAACATTATAGGTATGCCCTTCTGTAAGCATTTTTGCAACTTGTAAACGCTGGGCGATTGAATGTATTTCTGACATCGTTGCTATATCATCAAAAAAACGATAGCATTCTTCGCGATCCTTAAGTGAGAGAATTGCATCAAAGAACTGGTCTAATTGCTCTCCACGTAATTTGTCAATTTGCACCCTAACCTATACCTCCCGCCTATCACTAGTTCGACACCGTTACCGCACTTTTAATTCCTGGATTATCAGGAATGATATTTATCCATGTTTTCCCTGGGACAAAGCCAACTGGTTTGCCATCTTTTATCGGAATAATCCGTCCGTCCCTATTTTCCCATTGGACTTGCTGAACTTTTCCTTTTTGAATTAAATAGGCGTTACCACCAGATTCAATATCAACCGCACGACGACCAGCATCATCAATAACTTCATGGGGTGTCTCCACAATAAATACGTTATCAACCTGTATGGGCTCTTCTGTTTCCAACTCAACCGTTTTCTCTCGGTCATTGTACCTCGTATATTTTCCACTATCAGCATCATAGTCAAACTCAACTATTTCCATTACTGCGTTATTCGAGTATACGATTTCCACATGTTGGGCAGATTCTCCTGATACGTTCGCTATTTCATCCTTTGACAAGAATGGCAACGGTTCATATTCGGCAGTTACATCATACCCTTTTGACTTTGCAACATCGTAAACCGCATCAAATTGCAAATAGGAATTATGTGGAGCTATCCGGAATGATGCTCGTTTAAATAAATGTCCATCATTGTCATAAAGCGAACCATTTAAATGCTCAATCCCCCGATCAGCAATCATATCATTAACAAAGTTCGCCGCTCCATGATAGACATACAAAGCATTGTAACCATTCGCTAGTTCAAAATAGTATTCCCTCGCACTTCGAACCGGGCCAACAACATCTGGTTTCTCGCTTTGAAACAATGCTAAAAATCGCGTTATTTTACCTTCAGCTAATATTTCAAAAACTACATCTGCTTTGGATAATCCAGTTTGAGGTCTTGCCTTCGAATGATTATTTACCATAACCCCAACAATACGATTATTTAGTTCTTCATTCGTACTAATCCCTGTTAATGGGTAGACATTATTGGATTTCTCCGTGAGATCTGTCTTTTCATCTACTGTGCTGTCTTTCGATTCATTATCACGCGCTTTTTCCTCGTCTTTAGAACATCCTACTAGAAGTATAAAGACAACCAATATACAGTAAAAAAATCGCCTTTTCATATCCACACACCTTTATAAAAGTATATATTCTCTAATTATACGTTATCGCATGGTGGCTGGAAAGAGCACTTCTCGTTTCTTTACATCAATTATGCCTTGCTGTGTCACTCGTATGAACGGTAAATGAGTTGATGATAAAAATAAAATCGTATATACCGGATCGCTGAATGTATACCCAAAATCCTTTAAAATTTTCTTTAGCTCTTTACCTTCTTTTATAAGCTGTTTCATCGTTCCATCGAACATTATACCACCAAGTGTAAGTGGTAATTCAAATAATACTTCTCCTTGATGAACTAAAACAATTCCACCACCTAGTTCCTTTAGACGTCTTGAAGCAATCAGCATGTCATGTTTACTTTTTCCGATAAAGACAATATCACCAGTCGAGGAATAGGAACTTGCAATCGCTCCTAAACGATTTGTAAATCCACGTATAGTTGTATTAACACGCCATGTACCTTCCCGATCCATTAATAACAGAAATGCATCATTATTATTCTCAGGTAGCATTTCAAGTGTAATATCTGTTTCGATTGGATATGGTTTGATAATAACATCATTTATCATATCAAGCCCAATCGGTAATGAAAATTGCAGGTCAGTCGTTTGTAAATTCCAATCTAGCTTCAGTGGACCTATTTCATGCTTCTCCCAATCGATACGTAACTGTTTATTTTCTTCCTTGCCATCCCGTTTAATCCACTTGCCACTTGCCAAAACGCTAATTGGATGCGGATTCTCTTTTTCTTGCAATATATTAATATGTGCAATTCGACCAGGTGCGATACTTCCTATTTGTTCGGTCAATCCAAAATGTTTTGCAACATTATAAGTTGCCATGCCATATGCTTCTTCAAGTGGCACTCCCTTTTTAATAGCAATTTCAAGACAAACATTCATTAAACCATTTTCATAAAAATCTGGTGTTGAACCATCCGTGGTCATAGTTACATTTCCAAACGTGTTTATACCTTCAGCCAGAATTTCATCTAGTAATTTTGGTAAATCAGGTCTGATCGATGAGTGTCTAAGTCCCACTTGATATCCAAGCTGCATTCGTTTAATCGCTTCTGCACCAGTCATTGATTCATGATCAGCATTCACACCTAGAAGCTTCATCTTTGTTAAGGTAGCTTCAGACGCTCCAGGTAAATGACCCTCAACCGGTTTTCCTTTTCGTTTGGACTCCTGCATCCAATATAATAATCTATCATCACCAGCAAGTAGACTCGGCCATGATGTCAGCTCTCCACCTTGGACGACAGAATGATGAGATAGCCAACTAAGTACTTCCTCACTGTTGAACAATGATTCTTCATCCTGCAATGCTGTTTGTGAATCAAATCGCGCCCACCAATACATGGATATTGGTATATGGTTAAACTCTTCCAATAAAGAAAACGCTTTCTTTTTATCTAACAAAAAATGCCACATTAAACTATCATTAATTAACGATGTTGTTCCAAATTGAGCTGCATGGTTCGCAAGTTCTTCAGGATTATATAATTGAAATGGGTGTGCATGTGGTTCAATATAGCCTGGTACAATATATTGATTTTTGCAATCTACTATTTCTGTTGATGTACTATTCTTTGGAAGATTCTCTCCTACATAAATAATACGATTTTCAAAAATCCAAATATGCGCTTGTAACCATTTCATTGTAAACATATTCAAATAGGTGCAATTTTTTAAAATAAGTGTAGGTGCTACCTTGCCATCAATAACAGCAACGTGTTCACGTAATTCGCGATTTCGCCAGTAATACCCATTTTCGTGCATATACAACTCTCCAATTTATAATTTTCTCTATCGTACCATATCTTGTGCTTTAATACTGTAAAGTTACTGTTAATTGAGATGAATTTTTTGTGACAGAGGATGATGTTTCTTTTTTTAGGGATTATTTTTCGCGGATCGGGATGATGCAATGCCGCTCGTACTTGTTGCTCTTTCCCAACATAACAAAAAAGACACCCCTTAGGATGTCTTAACTGTCTTTCCCTATATCTTTCCGATAAAAAAAATCATCCATCTTCCCTACTGGTGCAAGCACTTGATATACATTGTCAATTGCCCCACTAAGAGAGGTGTTTTTTGACCCGACCAGCAAAACTCTGCCGCCATCAGATTGAAAAATATTATCCACTTGTTTAGTCCCTGCATGCACTACAAACGATTCCCCATCCGTTTTAAAATCAGGAAGTTCAATTCCTTTTTGATATGATGCCGGATAACCCTTTGAGGCTAAAACGACACCTGAACAAAAGCTTTCTTCCCAATCTAAATTAGGATTTTTTCCATCTAATACGTCTAACAAAACCTGATCTAGATCATTTTTTAATAATGGCAATACTACCTGTGTCTCTGGATCACCAAAGCGTGTGTTAAATTCAATTACTTTCGGACCGTCCTCAGTCATCATGAGCCCCGCATATAAAATACCAGTAAATGGACGCCCTTCGTTCATTAGCCCTTCAGCCGTTTTTTGCAGGATTGCACGATAGGTGTAAACCAATGTTTCCCCCGAAATATCAGGTACTGGGGCATATGCACCCATTCCACCAGTGTTTGGTCCTTGATCATTGTCATATGCACGTTTGTGATCTCTTGCTGGAATCATTGGATAAACGTTACCCTCATGAACAAATGCCATTAGAGAAAATTCCTTACCTTCCAAACATTCTTCAATAACGATTGTTGCGCCTGCATCAGCAAAAGTTTTAGATACTAGCATTTCATCAACCGCTTGGAGCGCCTGCACTTCTGTTTCAGCAACAACAACACCTTTTCCTGCTGCCAATCCATCAGCCTTAATCACAATAGGTGCACCTTTTGCTAAAATATAATTTTTAGCATCATCTACTTTAGTAAAAGTAGCAGATTCTGCAGTCGGAATTTGATATTTTTTCATAAATTCCTTAGCAAAACTCTTACTTCCTTCCAAAAGTGCTGCTTCTGCTGTTGGAGCAAAAATCGCGAGCCCCTCTTCTTGAAAACGATTCGCAATACCCGCGTTTAAAGGATTTTCCGGTCCAACAATAGTAAGGTCAATCGATTCTGACTTAGCAAAATCTACTAGTCTAGCAATATCCAATTCGTCAATCGCAACACATGTGGCAATCTCTCCAATACCACCATTACCTGGTGCTACGAATAATTGACTAACTCGCTTGCTCTTTGCCAATTGCATCACAATACTATGTTCACGTCCACCTCGACCGACAACTAATATGTTCATCTGAAAGCTCTCCTTATCGAATTAATGTTTAAAATGACGTGTTCCAGTGTAAACCATAGCAATCCCATACTTATCACATACATCAATTGAGTCCTGATCTCGTTTTGATCCTCCGGGCTGAATAATTGCCGTAATCCCTGCTTCGGCAGCTGCTTGAACAGTATCAGGCATTGGAAAAAATGCGTCTGAAGCAAGAACTGCTCTATTCGCTTTTTCTCCCGCTTGTTCAATCGCAATGTTCGCTGCACCGATTCGGTTCATCTGGCCTGCACCTACACCAATTGTTTGATTATCTTTCGCTAAAATAATTGCATTTGACTTCACATGCTTAACAGCCTTCCATGCAAACAGTAAATCCGTAAGCTCATCTTTAGTTGGTTTACGTTTGGATGCGAAAGTGATATCCGCTTCGGTAATTTTGCCATTATCATAGTCTTGCACTAACAAACCACCCATTACTGCAGTAACTTTTTGTCTATTATTTACACCATTGTTGTTCCTTTCAAGCTCCAGCAAACGGATATTTTTCTTTTTCGTTAACACCGAAAATGCTTCATCACTAAAGCTTGGTGCAATAACGATTTCCAAAAATATCTCACTTAGCTGCTGTGCAGTTTCTAAATCTATTTCTCTATTAATAGCTACAATTCCACCGAAAATGGAAACTGGGTCTGCTTGATATGCGCGCTTAAACGCATGATATATCGTGTCTCCGATACCAATTCCACATGGGTTCATATGTTTAATCGCAACAGCAGCCGGTTCATTAAAGTCAGCAATAATCTCAAGTGCTGCATTAGCATCCTGAATGTTATTATAGGAAAGCTCTTTGCCATGAAGTTGTCTTGCTGCTCCTAGTGTTCCAAATACTTCCTTTGGATTTTTATAAAATGCCGCTGACTGATGAGGATTTTCACCATAACGTAACGTTTGTACTTTTTCATACGTAGTTGTAAGTACTTCTGGGAAAGCTTCATCTGTAAAATGATCTGCAATCATTGCATCATAATTGGCTGTATGACGAAAAACCTTTGCAGCTAATTGTTTACGTTTTGTTACATCTAATGTATTTGTTTGGAGTGAATTTAGTACTTCATCATAATCATCCGGATCGACAACTACTGCTACATCCTCAAAATTCTTCGCAGCTGCACGAAGCATTGTCGGACCACCAATATCAATATTTTCAACAATTTCTTCCTCTGTTACCCCTTCCTTAGCTAACGTTTGTTTGAATGGGTATAGATTAACGACAACCATATTAATTGGGGAGATTTCATATTCGTTTAGCTGTTTTTGATGATTAGCATTTTCTCTTTTCGCTAATAATCCTGCATGAATATAGGGGTGTAATGTCTTAACTCTTCCATCTAATATTTCTGGAAACCCTGTAACTTCTTCCACTGCCTTTGCATCGATTCCAGCATTTTGTATAGCCTTTAACGTTCCACCAGTTGAGATAATTTCATAACCATTTTCAATGAGTCCTTTTGCAAAAGTTTCGATGTTTTCTTTGTCCGATACGCTGATTAACGCTCTCTTCTTCATAAAAAAACTCCTCGCTCATTTTACGTATTGTAAAAATACAAATTTGACATTATAGATGACTATACATATTCAGTCACGTCCAGCTCCAGTTCCCAGCGACCTTCTTCCCACCCTTACGATAAGTCAACATCGGTTCTTTTCAGCTCACCGTGTTTCCTTAATCTCATACGGTAGGTATGTTCGATTAAGTTCGCCACTTTGCCCGTGGCAACATCGAGCCACTCGTGTTGCACAGGCGCTCCATACATCGCTAATCGGTCACTTCCACTTTTAGTGATTGCTTGATTAGTTGGTTAATTATACGTGGGTACAACTTGTGTTCAACCTGTTGAATTCGCTTCTGCAATACTTCTTTTGTGTCATCCGGGAAAATTTCAACAGATTCCTGCGCGATGATTGGTCCAGTATCAATTCCAGCGTCGACATAATGAATGGTGACACCAGTTATTTTTACCTTTGCTTGAAAAGCTTGACCAACTGCATCTTTGCCTGGAAATGCCGGTAACATGGATGGATGAATATTAACAATTTTTATTTCATACGCGTTAAGTAAAGTTGGACCAATAATTCGCATGTAACCCGCTAGAAAAATCCACTCTACATTCATTAGTAGTAACCTCTTAACGACTTTCTGCTCGTATTCCTTTTTAGGAATGTTTTTTGGATCAAAGACAAATGTTGGAATATCGTACTCATTGGCAATGTCTATCACTTTTGCACCAGGTTTATCGCAAACTAGGATAGCAACGTCACATGCTAACTGGTTTTCGATTGCCTGCTCAATTATTGCTTCAAAATTACTACCTGTACCTGAGGCAAAAATAGCAACCTTTACTTTATTCATGATAGAAATTGCACTCCTTTTCCATCTGTCACTGCTCCAATACACTTTGCCTCTTCTCCTTTTTCACGTAAAACTTCCAGCGCACACTCTAAATCCTTTTTGTCAACAACAACCGCCATACCAATACCCATGTTAAAGATACCGTACATTTCATCATCTGACATATCTCCTAACTCTTGTAACAATGAAAATATCGCTGGTCGATCATAGCTTTCAGGATTAATAGATGCACCGAGTCCCTCTGGTAGCATCCTTGGAATATTTTCATAAAAACCACCGCCGGTAATGTGAGAAATTCCTTTTACTTCAACGTTTTTCATTAAAGCATTGATAGAATCAGCGTATATTTTGGTTGGCTCTAACAACACTTCGCCTAGCGGTTTATCAAAACTATCATACTGTTTCGTAAAGTCGAGATCCTTAATCAGATTTCTAACAAGCGAATACCCATTAGAATGGATACCACTGGACGGTAATCCAATGATACAATCACCCGCTTTTATCGATTCACCTGTAACAAGCTTTGATTTCTCAGCAATTCCAACGGCAAATCCTGCTAAATCAAATTCGTTATCTTGATACATCCCGGGCATTTCAGCTGTTTCACCGCCGATCAATGCAGCCCCTGCTTGGACACAGCCCTCTGACACGCCTGCCACAATTTGCTCTAATCTTTCTGGATTATTTTTCCCACAAGCAATATAGTCGAGGAAAAATAAAGCCTGAGCACCTTGAGCAACAATATCATTTACACACATAGCGACTAAATCGATACCAACCGAGTCATGTTTATCCAATTGAAAAGCTAGTTTAAGCTTCGTTCCAACCCCATCTGTTCCAGAGACTAGTACCGGTTCCTTATAGCTAAAGCCACTTAGGTCAAACAACCCGGCAAATGCACCAATGCCCCCAAGAACTTCTTTACGGTTTGTTCTTGCAATATGTTTTTTCATTAATTCAACAGCTTGATAGCCCTTTTCAACATCAACGCCTGCTTGCTTATAACGATTAGACATTTGGCATACTCCTTTTTTGAGGGTCAGACCCCGCATCCCATATTCAACACTTCGTATATTCGATCGTTTTTTGACCTTTTTCAACAACAGGATAATTTCCGGTAAAACATGCCGTACAAATTCCTTGATGAGGCAAATCTTCTCGAACAATCGCTCGTTCTAATCCTGCTTCAGATAAGTAGGCAAGACTGTCTGCACCTATTAAGTCTGCCATTCCATCCAAAGAATAATTTGCTGCAACAAGTTCTTCTTTAGTCGACATGTCAATTCCGTAATAGCATGGATTAGTAATCGGTGGTGAAGCAATACGAACATGTACTTCCTTCGCTCCTGCTTCTTTCAACATTCGGACAATTCGTTTACTTGTAGTCCCTCTTACGATTGAATCATCGATCATAATAACGCGTTTTCCTTCTACAATCCCTCGAACTGGAGACAATTTCAGCTTTACTCCTTGTTCGCGTAAATCCTGTGATGGTTGAATAAATGTTCTTCCAACATAGCGATTTTTAATTAAACCTAATTCATATGGCAAACTACTTTGCTCCGCATAACCGATTGCTGCCGAAATACTTGAATCAGGCACACCTGTTACAACATCAGCTTCTACTGGTGATTCCTTAGCCAGCTCAATCCCCATCTTCTTCCGTGATGCGTGGACATTAACCCGATTTACATCACTATCTGGCCGTGAAAAATAAACATATTCCATCGCACACATTGTTCGCGGCTCTGCTTCAGCGAATGTTTTCGATGTAAGACCGTTATCATCAATGATCACTAATTCTCCAGGAACTACTTCACGCTCAAACGTTGCACCAATCAAATCAAATGCACAGGTTTCAGATGCAACAACATACGCCCCTCCTAGTCTACCTATCGATAACGGCCGTAAGCCTCTTGGATCTGTTGCAATATATAATTTGTCTTCTCTCATAATAAGAAATGCATAAGCCCCCACTAAACTCCGTAATGCTTCCATTAGGGCTGTTTCATAATTCTTCGTGCTGTTTCGTTTAATTAAATGTGCAAGAACTTCAGTATCTGATGTAGTTTGAAAAATACTACCCTCTTCCTCTAATTCACCACGAAGCTTATAAGCATTCATGATATTACCATTATGGGCTAATGCTACACTCCCTGTCTGTGAACGGAATAATAATGGTTGAATGTTGTCAATGCCTCCATCGCCTTGTGTTGCATATCGGACATGACCGATTGCCGCATGACCCTGTAGCTCCTGAAAATTGGCATTTTTAAAAACATCATTTACAAGTCCTAAATCTTTATGAATCCTTAACCCTTCACCATCACTCGTCACAACACCTGCACCATCCTGCCCTCTGTGCTGCAGTGCATGCAAACCGTAGTACGTAATCTCTGCTGCTTTCTCATGACCCCAAATTCCAAAAACGCCACATTCTTCGTTTAAGCCTTTGATTTCAGCAAGCATGAAATAGCTCCTTTCCAACGTTTGCAAAGTGTATGAACATTTGCCTCTATTACCTTTTTACCATTTCCAGTTACTGAGTATGTGCTATCACTAGTTACAACGCCAATTTGTCTGGCATCATTAACTGCCTCAGTAAAACGTTTTTCATCCTCGGGTTTTACCGTTACTAGAAAACGCGACTGTGTTTCACTGAAAAGCTCAACCGTCATATCTCCATCTAAATAAGCGCTCACCCCAAAGCCTTTTTCATTAAAAATACTCTCCGCTAAAGCTACCGCGAGACCACCCTCAGCTAAATCATGTGCAGATTGAACTACCCCATGATGAATTGCATCCAAAAGCTGCGTTTGTCGTTTTGCTTCCGTCTTTAAATCAATTGCTGGTGCTTTGCCAGAATAAACTTCATCCGAGTCTTTTCCGGCCAATACATTTTGCAGTTCACTTCCGCCGAACTCTGCTTTTGTTTCACCGATCAAGAATACAAGATCACCCTCATGTTGAAAGTAGCTTGGTGTAAGATGGTCTAATGACTCTAGTAAACCGACCATTCCAACTACAGGTGTTGGAAAAATCGCTTTCCCTCTTGATTCGTTATACAACGAAACATTTCCACTAATAACCGGAGTCCCTAAAGCGCGACAAGCCTCACTCATGCCATCGACGCTTTTTTCCATTTGCCAAAATATTTCAGGTTTAGTCGGGTTTCCAAAGTTTAATCCGTCGGTAAGTCCTAAAGGTTTAGCGCCCGAACAAACAATATTACGGGACGCTTCTGCTACTGCAATTTTCCCGCCAGTTTCCGGGTCTAGATAGATGTAGCGTGAATTACAGTCCGTTGTTATCGCGAGAGCCTTATCGGTACCTTTAATTCGTACAATGGCTGCATCTGATCCCGGCGTCACGACCGTGTTTGTTTGCACCATGGAGTCGTATTGATTGTAAACCCATTCTTTACTTGCGATTGTTGGCTGCTCCAGTAATTTACCAAGCATTTCTGTGTAGTCTGTCACCACTGGAATTTCCATTTCCATTTGTTGAAATTCCTTGAAATACTCCGCTTTCTTTGAAGGCATCTGATAAACAGGAGCTTCCTCTGCTAATGCGTCAACCGGGATGTCGGCAACAATTCCACCATGCTGCTTAAGTCGAAATATTTTTTCTTCGATTACTTCCCCCACTGCAACAGCCTGTAGTCCATATTTTTCAAATACGTCGGTTATTTCCTGCTCGCGTCCTTTTTTAACAACGAGTAGCATACGTTCCTGCGATTCTGACAGCATTAATTCGTATGCACTCATGTTCAGTTCACGCTGTGGAACTAAATCAAGATTCATTTCCATACCCGTTCCTGCTTTACTTGCCATCTCACTTGCTGATGATGTGAGGCCAGCTGCGCCCATATCCTGCATACCAACTAAAGCATCGGAATGAATCACTTCTAAACTTGCTTCGATTAACAATTTTTCCATGAACGGATCACCAACCTGAACAGCTGGGCGGTCTTTATTCGCATCTTCTGCCAAGTCATCAGAAGCAAATGTTGCTCCGTGAATTCCGTCCCGGCCAGTTGGTGCACCTGCATAAAGAACCGTATTACCGATACCAGCTGCAATCCCTTTTTGAATTTCATCATGATTGATTAACCCAACACACATAGCATTAACTAATGGGTTCCCTTCATAGCTGTCATCAAATTGGACCTCGCCACCAACTGTTGGAACACCTACACAATTTCCGTAGCCAGCAATTCCATGAACAACTTCTTTGAACAAATATTTCACACGCTCAGATGTTAAATTTCCAAATCGAAGGGAATTCATTAAAGCAATTGGTCGAGCCCCCATTGAAAAAATATCACGTATAATACCGCCCACACCTGTAGCTGCACCTTGATACGGTTCAACTGCTGATGGGTGGTTATGACTTTCAATTTTAAACACTACCGCTTGATCATCACCAATATCGATTATCCCTGCACCTTCACCAGGTCCTTGTAATACATTTGGTGCTTTTGTTGGGAACTTTTTCAACAATGGTTTTGACGTTTTATAGCTGCAATGCTCCGACCACATAACGGAAAAAATACCTGTTTCCGTAAAATTTGGTTGGCGCTTTAAAATCACTTTAACCATGTCATATTCCTTGTCACTAAGTCCCATCTCTTTATATAGTTGTTCCGCTTCAATCTGCTCCGGACTTATATCAAACGTTTGCAACATGGGATTCCCTCCAGTTTCTGACTATTGACTGAAATACGTTTAGCCCATCATCACTACCGATGATTGCTTCTACTGCCCGTTCAGGGTGTGGCATAAGACCTAATACATTTCCTTGTTTATTAATAATGCCAGCAATATCTGCAGTCGACCCATTCGGATTGTTTTCATACGTAAAAACGATTTGATTATGCCGTTTTAAATCATTAAGTGTTTCCTCATCGCAGAAATAGTTGCCTTCACCATGTGCTATTGGGAATCGAACAACTTCATTTTCCACATATGACTGGGTGAAAAGTGTCCTGTTGTTTACCACACGTAACGCTTCCTGATGACACATAAATGCAAGATCCTTATTGCGCAGCATTGCCCCGGGTAAGAGACCCGCTTCTAATAAAATCTGAAATCCATTACAAACACCTAAAACCGGCTTCCCTTTTGCAACATGTTCTTTTATTTGCTTCATAACATCTGATGTTGCTGCGACTGCTCCTGAACGAAGGTAGTCCCCATACGAGAACCCACCTGGTAAAAGAATCGCGTCATAGTTTTCAAGATTACTATTTTCGTACCAAACGAGATCCGCTTCCTCGTTCAGTACTTCTTTCACTGCATGGTACATATCTCGGTCACAATTTGAACCTGGAAAAACAATCACCGCAAACTTCACGTGCGAACAGCCTCCTCCACCTCAAAACGATAATCTTCAATAACTGGATTCGCTAGCAATTTATCACACATTTCTTTCACACGTTCATCAACGTTTTCATGATCTTCAACTTGTAATTCAATATACTTACCAACACGCGCTTCTGCGACCTCTTGAAACCCTAATGAATGAAGTGAAGCTTGAATTGCTTTGCCTTGTGGATCTAAGACACCTTCTTTTAACGTAATAAACACAGTTACCTTTTTCATGATAAATCCTCCAGTCGTTGTAAAATAACGTTGTATACCTCTATTAAATCACCGGTGCCCTGGCGAAATACGTCTTTATCCATTTTTTCCTGTGTGTTCAAGTCCCACAATCTACATGTATCTGGTGATATTTCATCGGCTAATACAATTGATCCACATGCTAGTCGACCAAACTCGAGCTTAAAGTCTACTAGACTAATATTGATAGATTGGAATAGTTCTGTTAACGCAACATTGATTTTTAATGCTTTTTCTTTAATTTCTTGTAATTCTGATTCTGTAACACTACTTAAAAATAATGCATGTTCATCATTTATCAGAGGATCGTTAAGTTCATCATCTTTGAAAAAAAGCTCGACGATCGGCGGGTCAAATGGTGTATTCTCTTCAATTCCCAATCGTTTCGTAATGCTACCAGTTGCAAGATTACGAACAACTACTTCCAATGGAATTATCTCTGTTTGCTGAACGATTTGCTCATTTTCATTCCATTTTTCAATGAAATGGGTCTCGATTCCCTTATCGTGAAGGAACGAAAAAATCCGCGATGAAATTTCATTGTTCAATCTACCTTTACCATCAAAGCTTTCTTTCTTTTTTCCATTAAAAGCAGTTGCATCGTTTTTATAAGATAAGACAAGCTGATCCATGGTTCCCTCTAACCGGTATACCTGCTTTGCTTTTCCTTCATATAAAAGTTCTGCCTTCACCTTATTCACCTCGTTTTAGTCCGATTCGGTCAAAAATTTGATCAACATTTTTCAAATGGTACGTGTAATCAAAACAATCCTCGATTTCCGCTTGTGATAATTTGCTCGTTATTTGTTCATTTTGTTCCACTAGTTGCTTGAAATGAGTTGCCGTTTCCCATGCTTGCATAGCTTTTGGCTGAACTAAATCGTATGCTTCTTCTCGTGTCATACCTTTGTCGATTAGTGCTAGCAGTACGCGCTGAGAAAAAATAACTCCATGTGTTTTATCAATATTTCGTTTCATATTTTCCGGAAATACGGTAAGATTTTTCACGATATTTGAAAAACGATTTAGCATATAATTAAGTGCTATTGTTGTATCAGGTAAAATAACCCGTTCTGCGGATGAATGGGAGATATCGCGTTCATGCCATAGTGAAACATTTTCATATGCTGTAACCATGTGTCCGCGTACCACACGTGCAATTCCTGTCATATTCTCGGAACCAATTGGATTACGTTTATGCGGCATTGCGGAAGAACCTTTTTGACCTTTTGCAAAAAATTCCTCCACCTCGCGTGTCTCCGTTTTTTGTAATCCGCGAATTTCCGTGGCGAATTTTTCAATTGACGTTGCAATCAACGCTAAAGCTGAAATGTAATTTGCATGACGATCACGCTGTAACGTTTGTGTCGATACCGGTGCAGGCGATAAACCTAATTTTCCACATACATATTCTTCAACAAATGGATCAATATTGGCGTACGTTCCAACTGCTCCCGAAAGCTTACCGAATTCAATCATATTTGCCGCTAATTCAAAACGCTCTAGATTACGCTTCATCTCCTCGTACCACAATGCGAGTTTTAGCCCAAACGTTGTTGGTTCAGCATGGACACCATGTGTTCTCCCCATCATGACTGTATGCTGATGTTCAATTGCTTTATCTTTTAAAATTTGAATAAAGTTTGTAACATCTTTACGGATAATTTCATTTGCTTGTTTTAAAAGATAAGATAGTGCTGTGTCCACTACATCTGTAGACGTTAAGCCATAATGGATCCATTTACGTTCTGTGCCCATTGTTTCCGAAACTGCACGGGTGAATGCCACTACATCATGTCTTGTTTCCTGCTCAATTTCATAAATTCGATTTATATCGAACGAAGCGTTCTTGCGGATTTTACCAACATCTTCTTTTGGAATAATACCGAGTTCACTCCACGCTTCACATGCTAAGATCTCTACTTCCAACCATGCTTTAAACTTATTTTCTTCTGTCCAGATATTACCCATTTCTTCTCGTGTATAACGATCAATCATTATTCTTCCCCCTCGTATGTACTGACTAGCTTGTTTACTTCCTCAATTGTTTCTGCGATAAATGTAATATGCCCCATTTTCCGTTTTGGCTTGATTCCATCTTTTCCATACAAATGGATTGAGGCATTACCTAGTGCTGGCATCATGTTTAAAACATGCTCCATGTCTTCGCCAAGAATATTAACCATCGTTGCTGGTTGAAGAAATTTAATTGGTGTTAACGGTAATCCACAAATGGCTCTAATATGCTGGCCAAACTGTGAAATATTACACGCCTCTATAGTGTAATGACCAGAATTATGTGGTCTGGGTGCCATTTCATTAAGGAAAATTTCATCCCCTTTTACGAACATCTCAATCGCAAATGTTCCAACAATCTGCATTCTTTCAGCCAGGATAGTTGCTGCTTGAACTACCTTCATTTCTACTTGGTTGTTAATCGAAGCTGGCACAACTGTTTCATAGAGAATATGATCTTTGTGTGTATTCTCTGCAATTGGGAAAAATTCTAATCCTCCATCTTGTGTACGACTAAAAACAACTGATATTTCTTTATCAAATGGAACCCACTGTTCAATTATGCAGTGCTCATTTTTCTCAGCAAATTCCATTGCCTCTGTTCCATCACTTTTTGCTGACAATTTAATTTGACCTTTGCCATCATACCCACCCCGACACGTTTTTATTACGCATGGAAATGTTGTGTTTTCTAAAGCCCTTTTACACTCCTCACCATTCGTGACGATAGAAAATGCAGGAACTGGTAATCCCGCTTCCTTCATCAGTTGTTTTTCTTTTTCACGGTTTTGTGTGATTTCCAATGCAAAAGCACCTTGTGGTAATTTGCCTTGTTCTTCTATATATTTAGCTGCTTTAAGATCAACATTTTCAAATTCATATGTGATCACATCACTCATTTCGGTTAATTTCTTGATCGCTTGCATATCATCATAAGCAGCAATAATTTGCTCGTCAGCCACTTGTGCTGTTGGACAATTTGGTGTTGGATCAAGAACCACAATTTTATACCCCATATACCTTGCAGCAATAGCCATCATTCTTCCGAGTTGGCCACCGCCGATAATCCCTATTGTCTTTGGTGGTAAAATTGTTCTATTTTCCTGCAAGATCATCCCTCATTTCCGCCACTTTTTCCTTCATGCTTACACGATAAGTAAGTAGTCTTTCCGTAACATCCTCATTAAAAGCACCAATTATTTGTGCTGCAAGAATCCCTGCATTGGTTGCTCCAGCTTTTCCAATTGCCACTGTTGCAGTTGGGACCCCACCAGGCATTTGCACAATCGATAATAGGGAATCCAAACCGTTTAATGTTTTACTTTGCACCGGGACACCAATGACAGGCAGAGTTGTTTGAGATGCCACCATTCCAGGAAGGTGCGCTGCGCCACCAGCTCCAGCAATAATCACTTTTAGTCCGCGTTCCCGAGCCGATTTTGCATAAGCAAACATGTCGTCAGGTGTACGGTGAGCAGAAATAACTTCTTTTTCATATGAAATTTCTAGCTCGGCTAACATGTCGCATGTATGTTTCATCGTTTCCCAATCGGATATACTCCCCATAATCACGCCAACTTGTGGTGTCATCAAATCCCTCTTTCTATTTGGAATATATTTGTTTATAAGCATTAAAAAAGTCTATTCGAATCCTCAAAAAATGAGAGAAGACGAATAGACATTATCTTGACATAGCAAAACGTATCATTGCTTACGCACAACGATTCACCCTCCCTCATAGTCCAGCATTTACGGTGCTGGGTAGAAACTTCGAGCCATATTCTCAGGAAATATATGAGGAACCGTATTTATTTGTGTCTTAAGCATACCAAATAGCATAATTACATGTCAATAAAATATCGAACAATGGTAAAATATTTATATTTAATGTTCGGTTTTTGACCGAGATTGATGTAGTTACGTTCAGATAAGGACTCAATACCTATTAAGAACTTACCATTTACCTTGTTTATATGAAAACCCTACCAGAACATAGAACGAATCTATTCAGGCTTTTCATTATTTGTTTCTGTAAATTGCTGCTGAACGCTAGGCTTGCTTGCCGCAGCTACGTTCTTCTTTCCCAATCTTCCTTTACGTACTTGCTTCACCCAAAACCCGCCATTGATTTGCTTAGGTTCGTAAGAGATAATAAAAGCTTTCGGATCGATTGTTTTGATTGTTTCATATAACATCAGCTCATATTTTCTTGGAGTTAAAATCTGCATTGCTAATCTATCACCTTCCATTCCATAAGCAAACCAGCTCGTTACACCATACCCCTTTTCCCGTAATTTACGTGTAAATTCGATATCTGGATTAGATGAAATGACATTTACTGTTATGTAACCGAGAGCGAGTTTTTCTTCAATCTTCGTACCAACAACAACACCGATTCCGAATCCAACAGCATAGGCAATAATATTTTGAACTTCATTTAAATTATCAAGCACAAGACCTAACCCTAAAATATAAACGACAACTTCAAACATACTTACAAATGCCGCAAGATACCTGCGCCCTTTTAATGTTAATATCATTCGGATTGTAGAAAACGAGACATAAACAATATTTATTGCCAGAATGATGATAACCATTACATATGCATTACTTAGCAAAATGAACCCTCCAAGACTGTTATTATTATAAGAATACCTTAATTCTTTCTAAAGTTAAATACTATTGAATTCACCCAAAAATTATGTCACGCATATACATATTATTAATTCTAAATTGCAATAGAAGAGGTGATTCTCATGGACCCTTTCAAACAGATGGGTGATTGGAAAAAAAATATGGATCATTTTTTTGGCGAAAATTTTTGGAATGAGTTTGAAGGCATTATCAAACCTACTATTCCACAAATCAATGTCTATCACACTGAAAATGAAATTACATGTATTTTAAATATCCCCGGATTAACGGATTTAAACAAAATAGATATATTTGTCGATTATGCAGCACTTGAAATTAATGGGGTAATAGATATACAACATCAAGGTGGAACAGTTGTGAAAGAAGAAATTCTCCAAGGTGCATTTGATCGAAGAATTAGCTTACCTTTTCCTGTACGCTCAGATAAGATAAAAGCAAGTTATAAAAACGGAATTGTGCTTATCCAATTATATCGATTAATTTCGGATGCAAGCAGTAAACATAGGGTTCCTGTACGATTATTAGAAGATAAGTAAGAAAGAGGCTGGATACCAATTGAGTTCCAGCCTCTCTTATTACTTCATTTTTCCCGGTAATGCATGTATCGATTCAATCAATGTATTGAGCTTGCCTTCGATTCGGTGTAACAAATAAAAGGTTACAACGATTGGAAAGCCAACATCTGTCACAAAAGATATCCACGCTTCCATGTACTCGACCTCCATTTCAACTGTAAATAATAGAGTAAAACGTTTGTTTTTTGCTTTATGGAGCTATCAACAGCGTAAGCAACGTCCAGAGACTGATTTAAGTTCCCTCACCTTCATACGATAAATCAACATCGATTCGCTACACTTATCGTATTCCCTTTATCTCTTACGGAAGGGATGTTCTGTTAAAACCCCGCTTTACGTAGCAATACCGAACCTCCCGTATTGCACTGGCGCACTACACACGTCGCTAAACGGCGCTTGTGCTTTTGTACTAAAAAAACCAGTGGCGAGACATTTGCCAAGCCGCTGGTCTGTTTGCAAGTTATTATGCTAGTTCAATATCAACTACATTTCGTTCCACAATACGTGCACTTTTTGTTGATACAAGATTCCCACCTGAAGATGTGAAAGCATTTTGTGTAATGATTTCTTCCATAGCAGCTTTCACAGCGGCCGGATCGACCGGTTCAACTGGTTGTTCCAGTGAATATGTGACTGTTTTCCCGTCTTGATTCAAAAACTTAAGCTCTAGCTTTTTCATCGTCTAACCTCCTTTCTTTATTTTACTGTTGAAAAACTAGCCTTGAATTTCGAAGCTATCATCGCGTTCAATACTGTAAAGCGGACGCTCTTGTAAACCTGCAACAGCTTGTGCAATTGTATATAATTGGTCAGCTGTTGCATCGGTCTTTACATTGTTGAAGCTTTTTAATTTAAAAATTTGTTTACCAGATTCGGGATCAATACCTTCATCAAGCACTAACTGTAACGTAGATTTATATTTTTCTGCTACTGCCATGTTCTCCCCCTCCTTTCACCAATACTATCGAATGGTAGGAAGGAAAAGGTGGCATGCATTTATGATAAGTTTAAATACTTTTGACAATATTGTGCCGACGGGGGGATGTTCTCGCTCTCGGGATGATGTTCTCGCTCTCGGGGTGATGTTACTACGCCCGGGACGATGTTTACACTCTCCGGACGATATTCCAGCTCTACGGGAGATATTTTCACTCTCGGGGTGATAAACTTGATATCCTCATATAAAAAGGGCTCTCTGCACTGCAGAAAACCCTTTAACCTTAATCTTTATTCGGTCCATATATCCGCTTCTCAATCGAAGACTTTTTACCATTTAATCGTTTATGTAAAGTACGCTTCCAATTTTCCGCCAAAGCTTCACAAGCAGCAAGTTCCTCAGTAAGCTTTACATCATCCTTTTTCACATGCATAACATCATTACAATTTGCGATTGTCCATCGTGGGTATGGACGTTCTAATAACGTTAATTCCACCTCTCCTTGGACATAAGCCTCTTTCAATACACGAAAATACCAACCCGTTCTACCTGACTGTTGAATCCTTAAGGCGAAATCCATCACGCGAAAGCGACGTGCTGGTTTCCAGCATGGTTGACGTGGTTGTGACACCTGAATAACTGCATCTCCAAATTGATACGTATCACCAATACATACCGAATGTTCATCCATATATTCAACAGCTAAGTTCTCCCCCATTGCACCGATTCCTATCGTTTCCATATCGAGGTTCCCTCTCCAAAATTCATAATGCTTTGCGGGATACGTAAATATCGCTTTTTCCGGGCCACCGTGGTTTTTCTTATCTGCTACTTCATCACCAGATAGTCCCGTTTTCCCCAACCATATTTTACCCTCAGCACAATCTTTAAACATTCCACTTTCCCACTGCCTATCCAACCGATTTGTTGCATTAGGTTTTCCGACCTGTTTAACTTTTCCAGTTAGTAGTTTTATAATGTATGGTGCATTCACCGTGCTTCCCCCTTTCAACTTATGGTATAGTAAATAAAATTCTACACTTATTTTACTTGAAATACAGTTACATTGTAAGAGGAACATTATTATGGAGGTATCGGGCGTGGATAATACATTAAAAAAAGCTACATTTGCTGGTGGATGTTTTTGGTGCATGGTAAAACCATTTGATCAGTGGGAAGGAATTCATCGTGTAGTCTCAGGCTATACAGGTGGCCATGTAGAAAATCCAACATACGAGGATGTTAAAACAGGTAAAACTGGTCATTATGAGGCAGTTGAAATCACCTATGACCCAACCGTTTTTTCCTACCGTGATATTCTTAAAATCTATTGGCAGCAAATCGATCCAACAGATGATGGTGGACAATTCCAAGACCGTGGCGATTCATATCGGACAGCTATTTTTTACCATGATACAGATCAAAAAGAATTGGCTGAAGCTACCAAGCAGGAGCTTGAACAAAGTGGTAAGTTTCAAAAGCCAATCGTTACAAAAATAGTACCTGCAGTAACTTTCTATCCTGCTGAGGACTATCATCAGGATTTCTACAAGAAAAATGAAACAGAATACAAAGAGGACCGCGCTAAGTCTGGCAGGGACGAGTTTATCGAAGAGGTCTGGAAAAACTAATACCTTAAAAGAGCTTCCATCAATTTGGAAGTTCTTTTTCATATCTTCCTTCTTCCTCTTGTTTGTTCGGTTTAGTACAGTATAATAGTATAATATGCTTTTCAATGTCGTTCAGAGATTAGGAGAATGTGATTTGCTAAATAACGAATCATTAACACCATTAAAAATGCTATTGTTTTGTTTTCATGCGACAAACACAATTATTATTAGTTTTTTACCATTATATCTAAAGCATAAGGGGTTGAATGGCACAGAGATTGGTTGGGTACTAGCTGTTGGACCACTTGCTTCCATATTTGCACAGCCTTTTTGGGGATATATGAGTGATAAATATAAGACGGTAAAGCGAATGCTAGTAATCTGTATCGTTGGTCTTCTCATTAGTAGTGTGCTTTTCTTTCAAATGAGTAGTTTAATTGCAATCATCCTAATGGGAGCAGTGTTTTACTTTTTCACATCCCCGATTGGCGCACTCGGAGACAGTTTAGCACAACGACGTGCAGATGATCTCAACGTTTCTTTTGGCGGCATTCGCATGTGGGGATCAATTGGATTTGCTACATCTTCCCTTATTGTCGGTGAAGTTCTCTCTAAGATTGGTGTTCAATATATGATATGGCCATACGTGTTCTTTGGAACGATCGCATTACTGGTCGCATTCCGCTTAACCGATGTAAAAGTTGAATCAGATCCTATCCAACTAAAAGATATTAGTAAAATACTTACCAATAGACCGTACATCATCTTTTTAATAATCATTATGTTTTTAACCATTTCACACCGGGCGAATGACAGTTTTATTGGGTTGTACATTGCACAGCTTGGTGGAAGTGAGAGTCTAATTGGTTTAGCATGGTTTGTTGGTGTTATTAGTGAAGCAGCAGTATTTGCTTTTGCACGATTTTGGTTCAGAAAATTCCATACATTAATATTTATTATTATAGCTGGTGCTCTCTACAGCTTGCGTTGGTTTATTTATTCTGCTGTTGATGATCCAAGTTACATCATTGCACTACAAGTATTACATGGCTTAACATTCGGTATATTCTACTTATCTGCATTTCAATATATTACTAGATTAATTCCTAAACTATTGCAGTCTACCGGACATCTAGTATTTTTTGCCGTATTCTTTGGAGTTTCTGGAATAATCGGATCCCTTACAGGCGGCGCATTGATCGACTCCTATGGTGGAAATACCCTTTATCGAATAATGGGATTCTGTGCATTAATTGGGACTGTTGGAATGATTTTATATCATATATTACCGTATGGCAAGGAAGTGCAACAGCGTAAAAGTGAACAAATTTAAAGAGAACTTTCTCGAATGAAAGTTCTCTTTTTTTGTACCATCAAATTATCTCCATAATTCCAATGGATACCAAGGCAACTATTTAGATTTGTGCCTTCTCCATTAGCTTGTGATAAGCATCAATATTATTGGTAGTTTCAGCGATATTATAGATAGCATTGTAAAATTTTCGTTTATCCAATTCATATACAAAATTATTTTCAAACCCCTTGGTAGTATATACCACGAATTCCCATATCGGTTTATAATCTCGCCTGCACACTGCTTTTGCAATTCCATTTAGCACCCCTAAAAGTTCTAAGGTAACTACTACATTTTCCCTAGCATAATGTCGAATTGATGCAAAAGCAATATATAAGTAATCATCAAATTCCAGTTCTTCTAATATCAAACGCAGATTCCCATCTTCATCTCCTAAATAAGGTGTAAAATTTACTTCCTTAGAGATATGGATAAGCAAATCACCAATTTCAGACATAGTACCAATAGCTGTTTTGGGATCATCATTACCTAGTGCATGGATAGCAATCTCAACAAATTTATTAATGCTGAATTCAATGTCTTGTATTTCTTTCTGTTGTTCTCCAATATGGAACATGTTTAAATACTTTTCTTGATTGATGTCCTCCTCATTTCCGTTCCAATAAGTTATGAGCGGGGTCGAACTATAAACATACTCGCCAACTTTGTATTCAGATTGAATTACCAAACCATCTTTTCTAGCTTCATGAATTATTGAATTATAATCTATTGTTTGTAAATACCCTGAACAATTGCATACAATTTCTACTCCCTTTTTTACCTTAATGTAATCCTTAATTTTACACATATTATTTATACGGTTAGGCTCAATTTCAGTCAGAAGTGAATTTTTAATAATCGAAACTGATTCTTTCTTCATTTGTCCTGTCATTTTTGTGACTTGCATCCAACTAACGATATGATTAATAAAAAACACGAATGTTCCTAATGTTACCGCTGCTAGTAAAGTAGCTGTAACAGGAATCATGCAATATTGCTCTGTGGCCTCATCATTAATAAAAAATAGACAAAAAAGCATATAAAGGAAACTTCCACTAAATATCCCCAAAGACTGTTGAGTATATTTATGTCGCATAAAATTACTTAATACCCTAGGAGAAAACTGAACGGAAAAAGTTGAAAATGCTCCCATAACACCATAAAAGGTAAATGATGTTAAGGATAAAATTCCACCAGTAAGCGTAGCTAAAATTGATTTTGTCAGCTGATAGTTTACAGTTAGTAAAGAATCTATGCCTTTCCCTATCTTTATTCCTATATCTATCCATACCGTAATAGCAATTAGAGGTATTGTTATTAAGAGGTAAATGGTTGGCGTAACCCAAAGATTACTAAAAATTTCATGCCATTTTTCTCTTTTAGACATGCTTTTATAGCTTTTTATAATTAAAGGGAGATTAAGCAATTTATACATTGATACCACATCCTGATGTTATTTGTTCTCTATTAATACCCTGTATATTCTATAAATTAACTTAAAAAGCTCTCTTTTCTCCGACTTCTATAATTCAAAATATTAAGATTTAATACCGTAAAAAAATACTAGTGCTTTCTAACACACTAGTATTTTATCGAGATCCTATTTAACTCAAGAAAATAAAGTACAAAATAAATATTACAAACAACAAATACATAATGCCGTTAATTTCTTTTCTACGGCCCTTCATAATCATTGTAATCGGATAAAAAATAAATCCCATAGCAATCCCAGTAGCAATACTATACGTTAATGGCATCGCAACGATTGTTAAAAACGCTGGAACAGCAATTTCAAATTTATCCCAATCAATGTTTTTTAAGGACGATGACATTAACACCCCTACGATAATCAACGCTGGCGCGGTTACCTCTGCTGTTACAACACTTAGCAATGGTGAGAAAAATAATGCTAGCAGGAATAATCCAGCAGCTACAACTGCGGTAAATCCTGATCGACCACCTGCACCAACCCCAGCAGTTGACTCAACATAAGAGGTTGTTGTTGATGTCCCAACAACTGAACCAACAACAGTTGCAGCAGAATCTGCGAACAATGCCTTTCCTGCACGTGGTAATTTATTATCTTTCATTAATCCAGCCTGTGTAGCAACTGCTACCAACGTTCCTGCTGTATCAAAAAAGTCTACGAATAAAAACGTTAAAATGACGACAAGCATTTCAATTGAAAAAATGTCACCAAAATGAGCAAACGCCTGACCAAATGTAGGAGCTAAGCTTGGTACTTCTCCAACAATACCATCAATTCCTGATGGTGGTGTGATCAATCCAGTAATGATTCCAACAATAGCAGTTAGAACCATTCCATAAAAAATTCCACCTTTTACATTTAAGCTTAGTAAGATAACAGAAACAATAATTCCAAATATCGCTAGTAATACTGTAGGCGATGTAAGATCACCTAACGCCACCAATGTTGCATCATTTCCAACAATAATTCCAGCACTCTGAAAACCAATAAATGCTATAAACAAACCAATTCCTGCACCTACAGCCATTTTCAAATTAGCCGGAATCGCATTAATAATTTTTTCTCGAAGCCCTGATAATGTTAATACAATAAAAATAAGTCCAGAAGCTAATACACCTGATAGTGCTGTTTCCCAGGGAATCCCGTATCCAAGCACAACCGTATAAGCGAAAAATGCATTTAACCCCATACCCGGAGCAAGCACAACAGGATATTTTGCAATAATACCCATGAACAATGACCCGACGGCTGCTGCGATTGCAGTAGCAGCAAAGACAGCGTCTGCATCCATCCTAGTAACTCCAGCTGGTAAATCTTCAATTCCAGCTAATGAGAGCGTAGATGGATTAACAAATAAAATATATGCCATTGCTAAGAACGTTGTTAGTCCTGCGATAAATTCTGTTCGATAGTTTGTTCCTAACTCATCAAATCGGAAAAACTTCTTCACGTTTTCTCCTCCTTTTTCTTTAAACAGCTTTGTCTTACCACTTTTCTTTAAAAAATAAAAGCACCCTTGATTGAATACCAAGAGTGCTACCTTCACTATGCAAGAAAAAGTAATCGGAAAGAAAATGTAAGTAGCTGTTGATCTCTCATTTTCACCATTACTGTAATCTGCGTAGTCAGACCATTTACGGCAGTCTGGTAGAAACTCATGGGCCATATCCCCGAAATTATACGCGTAACATTTATTCGATTTTCGCCAATTTCCAATACTATAGTACTACTAGATAAATAATATGTCAACAAAATACGAACTAAATTTACATTTTAACTAATAATGTTCGTTTTTATTCCCACTCAATCGTAGCAGGTGGCTTACTGGTTACATCATACACAACACGGTTAATATGTTCTACTTGATTGACAATACGTGTAGAAATCTTTTCCAAAATATCCCATGGGATACGTGCCCAATCAGATGTCATTCCATCAATTGATGTAACAGCACGAATTCCTATTGTGTAATCATATGTCCGTGCGTCCCCCATTACACCGACACTGCGAATATCCGGAAGCACGGTGAAGTATTGCCATATATCCCGATCTAATCCTGCTGTAGCAATTTCTTCACGTAAAATTGCATCTGACTCCCTAACTATTTCCAGTTTTTCTTCTGTTACTTCACCTAAAACTCGAATCGCTAAACCCGGACCCGGGAACGGCTGGCGCCAGACAATATTTTCAGGAATGCCAAGCTGAATACCAAGTTCTCGAACTTCGTCTTTAAATAATGTGTTTAAAGGTTCAATCAACTCAAACTGCATATCTTCAGGTAGTCCACCAACATTATGATGGGACTTAATTGTTTGTGCAGTTTCAGTACCACTTTCAATAATATCTGTATAGAGGGTTCCTTGTGCCAGAAAATCTATATCCTTCAATTTTGCCGACTCATCGTCAAACACATAGATAAATTCATTACCAATTATTTTCCGCTTCTTCTCCGGATCATCGACACCTGTAAGCTTAGATAGGAAGCGATCTTTAGCATCAATTTTAATAATGTTCATGTGGAAATCATCAGCAAATGTTTCCATTACATCATCTGCTTCATTCTTACGGAGTAATCCATGATCAACAAAAATACATGTCAGTTGGTCACCAATTGCTTTATGAATAAGTGCTGCAACAACAGACGAGTCAACCCCACCGCTTAATGCGCACAATACTTTCCGGTCCCCAACCTTTTCTTGAATTTTTTTAACTTCCATTTCAATAAAGTTCTCAATCGTCCAATCCCCGTCACATTTACATACGTCATACACAAACTGCTTTAACAGATGATTTCCATATTCTGAATGACGCACCTCTGGATGAAATTGTACACCATATAATTTTTCGCTTGGATTACTCATTGCAGCAATTGGTGTTGACGGACTGGTTGCATCAATTTGAAATGAAGTCGGTTCCTCCATCACTTTATCACCATGACTCATCCATACGGTTTGATTTTTTGGCGTATCTTTAAAAAGAAATGCATCATGACTAAGATCAATAAGCGCTTTTCCATATTCACGATTTTTTGCTCTTTCAACCTTTCCACCAAAGTGCAAGGTCATAAGCTGCATACCGTAGCATATCCCTAAAATAGGAATGTCTAAATCGAAAATTTCCTCATCGCAGCGAAAGCTATTTTCATCATAAACACTGTGCGGTCCACCAGATAAAATAATACCTTTAGGGTTCATGCGCTTAATCGCTTCAGCAGTCAGTTTATGTGAATGAAGTTCACTATAAACACCCAATTCCCTTATTCTTCTCGTGATTAACTGATTGTATTGACTACCAAAGTCTAGTACTAAAATCATTTCATTGTTAGTATCCATATCTTCTCTCCTCCATTAAAAAACCTGAATTCCTTACCTAAAATGTAATCTAGACAAATAAAATTCTCATCTAAATACAAAAAGGCAGAAATCCAGGTTAATTATATTCAAACCATACAGATATTCCGCCTTCATAGTCAGAGCATTTACGGCGCTCCGGTAGAAACTTTCGAACCATATTATCGAGGATATACGAACGGCGTATGAATTATTCAATTGACTTTAATTGTTGGCGAATTTGGAAGCATCCGCTTTTACTCTTTCTAATTCTACTAACCTACATTAACTTGGTCAAGCCATTATTCGTTTGATTAAATTTTTCCATAATTGTGTGAGTTTTTTTGTTTCTGTTTCGCTTATTTCATTATTATATAACATTCGCTCATAATAATCGGTTAAATGTCCCATTTCATCTGAACTGTACCTGGAATCAATCCGCTTAGCATATTCACGTAACGTTTGGTTAGGGTTTCTTGACAAACCATTATATGACAATAATTGTAACAAGTAATGATAGGCATCTTGATACGTCTTAGCATCATGTTTACTTCTGAACCTCATTGATAATATAATTGCCTTTATATGATATCTTTTACGATACAGCAAAAATGCAAGGATGATAAAGACAGTAAATCCGATAGCAACATAGCCCCAATTTATATCAAGTTTCTCTATCGTATTGTTTTTAACCACAGGTGCCGTATCTTTTTCTTCCTCTTTTTCCATTTTCTTTTCTGGTTTTTCTTGTTCAGGTGCCTCTAATGTGTCATCTTGTTCGTCAACATTATCCAGGTTAATTTCAAAGTCAGTTAAATTGGAAAATCCTTGTGTTGGTTCAAATGGCACCCAACCATACTCAGGGAAATATGCTTCCACCCATGAATGGGCATTGGCATTTGTCACCTCGTATACATCATACGATTCGTCTGTGCCACCGATATTTTCCGCTACCTTCTCACCACTAGTAAATCCTTTAACCCATCTTGCTGGTATATCTAGAGTTCGTAACAGTACAACCATCGAAGTGGAGTAATTATCGCAATAACCCACCTTTGATTCGAATAAAAATTGGTCCACATAATCCTGATTTTCTTTGGGAATTGGGACGTCATTCGTTTGATATTGAAACCCATTTTGTCCAAAATAATTTTCAACTGCACGTACTTTGTCATAACGATTATCGCCTGATGCTGTAATCTCTTTCGCTAGTTCACCAATTCTTGCAGGTAGATTTTCTGGTAGTTGTGTATACTGGTCATTTATCTCACTCGGATCGTCAAGACTTACTTTACGTAATTTATCTATAGCAAAAGATGGCATATCATAGGTGATTCTATATTGAGCAAGAGCTCTATCGACATTATTCACTTGCGTACGAATTTCACCCGAATTTTGATCTAGTAAAAACGATGTTGCTTCCCTAGCTTCTACTTGATTAATTCCATATGGATATATAAGTTTCTCAATCACATTATTGCCTTGAAATTCTATTACGGTATCATGTTCTTCTGTTTTAACATTATCTGAAAAAGTATCAAGCTCTATATAACCATTAACCTGTGTCTCATAGTTGGGATCGGCAGACCTTTTCCAACCTTTCCCAGTATAGACGTCTTTCGTCTCTATACGCCAATAATGTTCTTCCTTAACAGCTGCCTGAAAGACAGGAGTATAATCCTGGACAAACGAACCACCTAACTTGGAATCATCCTCGCCATATCCTACTCTGCGAACGGTAGAACTGATATCTGAACCTCCCGCATTTTCAGCAGCACTTTTTAAAAAAGGCACTGGGTCCGGCCATTGCGGATCATACTTTGGTGCCGCATAGCCTACAAGCGATGAAAATAATACAACAGCTATTAAAGGAAAAATCCATATCGATGATTTCTTTGTCCATACAAAACGAATAGACTCTCTATCGATCTCTTTAAACAAGTTAGCCATACCTAACGACACAAATGAGATAATAAATGTTCTTACAATAGCCCCATCAGCATCGTAAACAGTGAACGTATCCAATACAGTCAAATATATTATTGTAAAAAGAACAAATAGAAATATACGTTTCATGATGACAAACCAATAGTGTAGTAGATAGCTCATAAGCCATATAAGCAACAAAAATAAGAAACTACGAAACAATGGGGTTAGCTCATACCACTCCTGATTAAATAATCCATTTATATTAAAAGAAATTTCCATGAAAATATACTTAAACCATAGCTTACTTAGAAAAGGATACGTTGTCATAAATAAACTATTCATAATAAAAACAAGAGCAAATCCTTTTAATAGAAAAGAAAACCACCACTTCATTTGTAGCATCGATATAAAAAAGCAAAATACCGTGAACAAAATAAAAACGTTCAAGTCACTCGTGTCGGTAACCTCTTGAAGAGGATATAACCACTCTAAAAACAGAAAAAAACCGCATAAATAAAGAATTGAGGTGTATAGTAAAGGAATTTTGTTGTCTCTCACGAAATTCATAGTACATTCACCTCAATCGTATTTTGTACTAATTGTTGCTCTGTCAGCATTGTGACAGCTACTCCTTCAAACTGAAGTTGTTGGATGATAGAATATTCTTGTTGCGAGACTAAAGAATGTGCCTGAATAAATATAACGATAACGCGTTTAGATCGTTGTTTAACCTGTTGTAACGATTCCTTTAATGCGTCATCCAGGAGTGTCGTAATAATCATAACAATATTACCACTCGACAACTTCATCGTTTCCTCTTTTAGTTTTACAGCGAAAGGTCGTTTACCACTTGGTTGAATCCGTGTTAAATGTTGTCTCATCCATTCTTTCTTGGTTGGATCATGATGCAATGGAAAATAGACAGCATCTTCACCAACAGATACCAACCCTACTTGTGATGCTTGTTTTCGAATTGCCTCCAATAATGAAATGGTGACTTCAATTGCAGCTTCAAAGGCTAATGGATTAATCCCCTCATGATAACAACAATCCAAAATCAACATTGTATCCGTGCTTTTTTCTTGTTCAAACTCTTTTGTCATAACGGAGTTTTTTCTAGCGGTTTGTTTCCAATCTATCCACGAAAACTTGTCACCAGGCATATATTCACGAATCCCTGTTGCTACATTAGTGTTTTTCAAATTTAATGTATAAGATGAAATTGACCCCTGTTCAAAGCTACTTATTCGTTCCGTCATATGAATTGGGCATTCATTTGGGTATGCAACAAGCTGGTCCGCTACAAGGAAAACGTGTTCCTTTTTTATAAATCCGAATACATCTCCTGTTTTAATACGAATCGCATGTAGCTGGTGTTCACCACGAGGAACTTGCTCAAT
The DNA here is from genome assembly GCF_900187325.1 of Virgibacillus ndiopensis. Classification (GTDB taxonomy): domain Bacteria; phylum Bacillota; class Bacilli; order Bacillales; family Amphibacillaceae; genus Virgibacillus_E; species Virgibacillus_E ndiopensis. Next base: position 948,650 of record NZ_FZMZ01000004.1, read on the forward strand.
TCGATATGGAAGTTCAATCTCCTTACGAAACCCTGGAAAAACAACCTTCTTTATCATTCTATTAACCTGTAATTCTGCTGGTTGATCCAAATAACGGTATTTTTCTTTACGGTCATCAACCTTGTTCAGTGAACTAGGGAAAATTTCCTCACAAATACAGTAATATAATGGATATGGTACTTTCCTTTTAACCCTAACCGCCACAGATACACTATCCCCCGCACGGATGACATGATGGGATAAGCTTCGTGTAACCTCCCATTTCTTAATTGGGTAAATGAGTAGTCCAAAATGATAAAGAAAGATTGGTAGATAGCCAAAAAATAAAAACCAGCTTACAAATCCGCCTTGGAACATCGCAAATGAAAAAAGTAGTAGCAGCAAAATTACGATAAAAATGAGCTTGCCAATAAATCGCATTGTGCCATTCATTAACGAAATTCCTTTCGTATCGGGATATTTGTATTTTTAATAACTGAATGAATAACCTGTTCAGTTGATAATCCATCATATTTTGCTTCAGAAGTTAAAATAATCCGATGCGAAAGAACAAAAGGCGCCAAATACTTCACATCATCCGGTATTACATAATCGCGGGCATGAATATACGCATATGCCTTTGCCGCTTTCATTAAAGCCATTGATCCCCTTGGACTAACCCCAAGATAAATTGCTGGATGTCTTCGTGTTCCTGATGTTAAATTTACAATGTAATGCTGGACATTTTTATCAATGTATACACTTTTTACTTGTTCTTGGATGTTGACTAATTCATCTTTGTCTATCACGGCTGAAATTTGTTCAATTGGATGGTCCTTAGCAGTTCGTTCTAAAATCATTAATTCTTGCTGCAATGAGGGGTAGCCCATCTTTAATTTTAGAATAAACCGATCAAGCTGTGCCTCTGGTAGAGGGTACGTACCTTCATATTCAATCGGATTTTGTGTTGCCATGACAAAGAATGGCTGCTTTAGTGGAATTGTGTTTCCATCAACCGTGACATTCTTTTCTTCCATACCCTCCAGTAATGCTGATTGTGTTTTTGGAGAAGTACGATTAATTTCATCCGCCAGTACAATATTTCCGAGAATGGGTCCTCCACGAAACTCAAATTCTAGTTCTTTTGGATTATAGATGGAGATTCCAGTAACGTCCGATGGCAGTAAATCAGGGGTGAATTGAATTCTTCTAAAATCACAATCTAATGATTTGGCTAATGTCCGGACGAGCATTGTCTTACCCACCCCAGGAACATCCTCCAATAAAACATGACCTTGTGCTAATAACGCCACTAAACTGAGTGTTGCCACATCTTCTTTGCCAATCATTACTTTACTTATATTTGTTAGTACCTTTTCAATACTCTCATTATAAACAATCGTCTCTTGCATCATCCGAAATCTCCTTCCTGATTCAGCTAATATCCACATTATTAACTATACTAAAAATGTCCTAGTAAGTAAAAGCACAATAATATGTAGTTTTAGATAATTAAAACTATTTTAAATCTAGTATTTGTTGAATAGCATGATTTTATACTTAGGATTTGAAAAGGAGAGACCGAAATTCCAACCACTCCTTTTCTAAAAACTATCTAAATCATAAAACGGTTGTGATCTATAACTAATTACGTGTTTTCATCTACACCTTTCTCATCCTTTTTCCAAGGCGGATCACCAAAACCGTGCAACTTCCTATTTAGTTTATAAATAGTAAATGGTATTAAAAACGCTAATACGGTACAAAAAATTACTAATGAATCGGCCAATCCCCCCATATATTTATCCCACATCACCTATCACTCCACTGGTTTTTGGTTTGATTTGTTGAACCTGTTGCACGAACTTTGGCATTTGCTGAAACGTTAAATTTACTCTTAGCAAAATAGTTTTCACCATGATCCCATTCATTCTTTACCGTTTGCCAAAATTCATAATGCCTTTGCTTTAATATATTTCCAATCCCAAGCACGTCCGCCCTTAATTCTTCTTGTGCTTTTTTTATCGTGTGATTAGCTATTTTTTCTATTTCTTTCTCCACTTGTTTTTGAATTTCAGTTAAGTTTTTCTTTTTTAAAAGACTTTGCGTTCCAAACGTTTCCGCAATCGAACCTTCAACATTTATTTTTACGGAGATCGTTATATTATCCTTAGCTTTTGTATCCACCCTTATCTCGCTTTTCACTTCCTCTAGCTCGTAGGCTATAATTTCTTCATCCAATTTAATTTTTAATGTCCCTTTTTTTGAATTACCGGTAATTAGATTAAAACCTTTCGTTTCATCCCCATCAAGCTCTCCAATCATTTTATTATCATACCCATGAAAGACAGCTGCCCCCTCGTAGCGAAGGCCCTTCTCGATAGCAGCAATTTTGGGAATCACATAACTATTTTGATCTAATAGATGTGCATGCACTGCCCCAATCCTAACTGGTTCTAATACAGAAGCTATTTTAAAGCTATTTTCCATAATTGACTCGATATATATTGCAGTGAGTTTTTCATTTTCAGGTTTGACATCAAGTATATCTTTCGCATCCCCATCTGATATTAATACTTTTATTCCTCTTCGCATTTCCGGATCACGAAGAAAAATGTCCATCATTTCGGCAAACAAATTTGGAATTTCTGCGACATCTTTAGAAATGACAATAATCTTTAAGTGTTCGAAAAAAGGGGAACGACTCGTAAGCTGTGCCATTTCCTGATCAATTGCGTACATACTTTCGCCTGTTGCAGATATATTTGAAAATGCTTTAGATTCACCCCCACCTTGTGCCGGTGTCCCTAAACTTGATGGTACAACGAACTGATTCGTCAATTTTATTTGATATTCACCATTTTGTTTTTTATCCATTAGATCAATACCTGCTCCAACTACGAAGCCACGCTCTTCAATATCCACTTGATCCCAACAACCCGTTAATAAAAAAAGAATCACACTAGAGATGAGGAAACAAATTTTACGTCTAATCAACCTGTCTCACTCTCCTTAATTTTGCAATTACCGTTAATAATACAGTGATAGATATGGTGACAAAAGCTGTTATATAACCTATTATCTTCCCAAATGTATCTACTTCAGTCAGGTCTTCAGGGTACATTGCAACCGCGTAAACGAGCGGAGTTAAAAAAAGCATTAGTGTCATTTTCGCCCTGTTTTTGAAAATAGAACTCAACGCTAGAACAGCAACATCAAATGCCATGACAGTTGTATTAAAAATTGCCATAATCCAAATCACAAAGAAAACGGATTCAAACCGTTCAAAAAAACCACCTGGGATATCCACTTCCTTCGCTAATTCAATTGTTGGAAATAAAAGATTAGATGCAACAGAATGACCAAACACTCCGATACATGTTACAAAAAGTAAGATATAAGCAACAACAGGTATACACATCCCCATCACCGCATATTTTGGTGTTTTTTCCGGTTTTTCGACTAGGGACACATAAAACAAGATAATGCCAAAACCCATATAGGATGTAATACCAGTACTAATGCCCTTAGCATACCCAGTAAAGCTAGTTTGAAAAAAGGGCATTAAATTAGACAATTTAAACCAACCTAAATTAAAAACAAATACAGACAACGTAATAAAAAGAATAATCGGTAAAAACATCATATTTAACCGGAATATCCCAGCCCTTGAACCTGATACAGCATAAACAACAACTAACAAAAAAGACAAGGCAATTACTGCAACAGGTGTACGATCAAACAAATATTGCTTTGCTATATCCGAGATTTCCCGCACCTCATAAGCGGTAATCATTAATGATGTGACAGCAAACAGGAAAGTTAATATAACTGCTATCGGTTTAGTCACGATAAGGGTGCTATAGGAAAGAAATGATTTATTTGGGAAACTAGATGCTAACTTAGCGGTCATCCATGTGAGAAAAATAATAACAATACCGCTAACTAGAACTGTGATCCAGCCATCAGAACCTGTAGTTGCTGCTGCAACTCCTCTTGGTAACGAAAGGATTCCTACACCGATTACCATGGAAGGAATAGCAATCATAATTTCTCGTTCACTAATTTTTTCATCCCCATACTCAAACCATTTCACGTCTTTTGTCCCCCTTTATTTGCTGATTCAGGGTCAGTTGTCTTTAAATACGTTGGTCGTTTCGTCAATACTTGAATTGGCGCCCGTAAAACAAGGTCCTTCCAATCACTGAAAAAGCTAGGTGCAAACGGTGCTGAATAAGGTACTCCGATACTTTTTAGGTTTACAATATGAATGTTAACCATGATATACGCAATAATAATCCCGTATAAACCAAAAATGGCCGCAGCGAACATAAAGCCAAACCGGATTAATCGAAACGAAATAGCAACACTATACGCTGGTAACGAAAAAGAAGCTATCGCAGTAAGTGCAACTACGATTACCATGATTGGACTAACAACACCAGCCTGTACTGCCGCATCACCAATAACCAAACCACCAACGATACCAATCGTTTGACCAATTGTTTTCGGCAACCTAGCACCCGCCTCACGCAATAATTCCATTGTCACCCCCATCAGAAAAGCTTCAACAAATGCGGGAAATGGCACCCCATCCCTTGTTGCTGCAATGGAAAAAGCAAGCTTTGATGGAATCATCCCCTGATGAAACGAAACGAGCGCAATATACAATGCAGGTGCAAATATCGCGATAAATGCCGCAAGATATCGTAATGATCTTAGTAATGTACCAATTGTCCAGCGCTCATAATAGTCCTCAGGAGATTGTAAAGCATTACCTATGCTGATAGGCGCAATCAAGACAAATGGGGTTCCATCTAACAAAATAGCTACTTTTCCTTCCAATAATGAAAAAGCAACTCTATCGGGTCTTTCCGTATTCAAAAATTGCGGGAATGGAGATAGAAAACTGTCCTCAATCCATTGTTCGATATAGCCTGATTCCGGAGCGTCATCCATATCAATTGTTTTTAAACGACGGTTAATTTCTTTTAAAAGATCAGGATGGGTAATACCGTCTATATACGTTACTACGAGATTTCTTTTGGAACGTCTACCAATCTGATGTGTTTTAAAACGCAGATTTGGATCTTGAATATGACGTCTAATAAGTACCATATTCGTTCGTAAATTTTCTACAAATCCTTCCCTTGGACCACGAATAACCGGTTCTGTCATCGGTTCTTCTATTGACCGACTTTCCCAGCCTTTCGTATCCATTATGAGCACATCATCAATACCATCTAAATAAAACGCCGTACCTCCATAGAGAATGGCGTTTGACACATCATCCAATGTTTTTGACCTTTGAATGTCACTAACTGATATAATTTCCCGGTATATAATATCAAATAGCTTGCTATCACTACTAGGTAAATCTCTTCTTTCATTTACCCTTTGCAACCGTAGTAAAATTCTATTGTTTATGACATCCTTATCTACCAAACCATCAATAAAGACAAGAGCTCCTTTATGATCGCTATGTCGTATCGTAAACTCTCGTATTATTAAGTCATTTGGCTTATCTAACATTTTCCGAATGTTATCCAGGTTCTTCTCTAAATCTTTACCTATCTCAATAGAAAAATTCTCTTGTTCGTTATTCGTTTTCTCCTGTTTTTTATCCTTTTTGTCCTTATTCCGTTTAAAAAATGAACCCCGTACCATTTAATCCCCCTCATTCGGACAATATGTTGTCTCCCTTTTGTTTCCCTATTTGAAGCGATTTTATACGAAAGTAAAAACCGGATAAAAAGTGTATATAACAAGAAGGATTCGACAAACTAAGGAAACACAGGAATGTAAAAAGGAGGAAAATGATTCAAATGGACCAAAATATAAGTCTAACTGCTTCGGAGATCTCACAAATATGGGGAGCATATCAGAACGCAAGCATAACATCTACTGTGCTTAGATATTTTAATAAAATAGTTGAGGATGAGGAGATAAGACCAGTTATTCAGGATGCGCTTTCGTTAACACAATCTCATTTAGAACAACTTACTCGAATCTTTGAAAAAGAGGGAAAACCTGTCCCAAATGGCTTTAATGATCAAGATGTATCTCTTGATGCACCACGATTATATTCTGACAATTACATGTTACAATATACACTCCAGCAAGGGTCGCTTGGTATGTTTGCATTTACACAATCTTTATCCCTTTCCACACGTGAAGACATTTATTTATTTTTCTCGGAAGGTTATCGTGATTATAACAAACTTCATCAGAAAGCTTTGCTTGTTTCATTAACAAAAGGATTGTATATACGCCCCCCTTATATCCCTACACCGGATAAAGTCGACTACGTTAAGAAGCAAAGTTTTTTGACAGGATGGTTTGGCGAAAAAAGACCATTAACTGCAATCGAAATTGCCTTCTTATTTTCCAATATACAACGAAATAGTTTGGGAATTGCAACGTTAACAGGATTCAGTCAAGTAACAAAATCCAAGGAAATAAGAGATTATATTGTCAGGGGCGTCGAAATAGCCAAAAAACATGTAAATGTATTTACCTCCATATTGAAGGACAGTCAAGTACCTGTTCCAATGTGGTCAGATTCAATGGTAACCAATGCTGCTACGTTTGCACCCTTTTCTGATAAATTAATGATGGCTCATGTTACTGGGATGATCAGCCTAGGAATCAGTTTCTACGGTATGAGTATTACCGCAAATCCAAGACGAGATCTCGTAACCCACTATACACGGCTTAGTGGAGAGATTGCACTGTATTCGGAAGATGGTTCCAACATTATGATTGACAACGGCTGGTTAGAGGAACCACCTCGAATGGTTGACCGGGATGAATTGGCAAAATCTAAAGGGTAAGGGAAGTGTACTTTATGGAAAACAATGAACAACAAACAGAACTTACTGCATCGGAAATTTCCAGTCTTTGGACTTCTTATCAAAATGACACAATGTTAATTTGCGGTTTGCGATATTTTTTAAAGCACGTAAATAACGAGGACGTACAGTCAATACTGGGACAGATGTTATCTATTTCAGAGCAACACAAAAAGAAGTTAACTCAAATTTTTAACAATGAAAACTATCCAGTTCCACAAGGTTTTTTAGAAAAGGATGTTAATTTGGACGCACCACGCCTTTTTTCAGACAGGATTTATGTTGAATTGATGCTGCAAATGGGCGGATTCCATATGGCAATATACGGACTTGCGTTATCACAAGTGGAACGAGATGATATTATCCACTTTTATTCAGATGCATTAAAAGAATCACATGAAATGAATAAGAAAATAAAGGAAATAGCAAAAGAACAAAGACTTTATGTGCGTTATCCACAAATCCCTAAAGCGAAGCAAATTGATTTTGTGACAAATGACAGATTTTTGACAGGGTGGTTTGGAGATCGCAGACCGCTACTTGGTGTTGAAATCACAGCTCTTGTATTGAATGCAAGACGCAATGCACTAGGTCAAGCAATTATTACCGGTTTTTCACAAGTAGCAGGCTCAAAGGAAGTAAGAAAGTATTTTGAAAAAGGTAGAGATATTTCGTCAAAACAATTGGACATATTTACTTCTATATTACGTGACGACTATATTTCTGATGGTGCTCGCATATTAACATCAGAAGTAACGAATTCAACAACCCCCCCTTTCTCAGATAAACTGATGATGTTTCTTATTACAACACTTATTGCTTCCGGTATGGGGCAATATGGTACGTCCATGTCGCTCAGCCCAAGACATGATTTAGGCGTTCACTATACCCGATTAATAGCGGAAATTGCCAAATATTCCAACCAGGGAGCACACATATTAATTAATAATGGATGGATGGAACAGCCACCAATTGCTGCAGATAGAAAAAATTTGGCGAAATAAGGTGGATATATGATGAAAAAAACAGAAAAAATTAAAGATCCATTAGAATTAATGCTATGGAGTATTGCTTTTCCAGGGTTTGGGCAATTATTAAATTCGAAATATGTAAAAGGTATTATTTTAATAATCGCAGAATTTGCTGTAAATGTTTTTGCAAACTTTAACCAGATTATTATTTTCAGCTTTCTTGGTGATATTTCAAAAGCTATTGAACAAACAAATTATCCTTGGCTTATGTTTTATCCATGTTTATACTTTTTTTCAATATGGGACGCCTACAAGGATGCTGGAGGTGGAAAAAAGCCTTACGCATACATGCCATTTGTATTCTCTGCATACTTTGTAACAGTGGGTTTGATATTTTCACCTAAACTTAAACTATTCGGCCAACTGATCGGTCCAATGTGGCTACCAATTTTATTTTTACCAATAGGAATATGTGTCGGAGCGATTGTTAGGAGGATAATGTTGAAGTTTGGTGGTGAAAAGTCCCGTGCAATGGAATAAGATTTCTAATTATCAGCAAACGTAAAGACCACAGTTAGAAAAAATGTGTCTTTACGTTTGATTTTGTATACAACTTATTTTAGATAAATTTATTTATAAACTATAATACATAGATTAATGATAATCTGTTTTTAATATAATATCATTTCTAAACGTTTAAAAACTTGACACATACTGGATAAGGAACGGATATATCGGATTGTACTAATGTTAACTTTCCAGTAGAGTCATCTCTTGAAAATAATACAAGATTGCTGGATTCTTGATTGGATACGATAAGGAATCTTCCAGTAGGGTCTAACGTAAAATCCCGTGGCCAATTGCCTTCTGTAGGTGTATGCTCAATAAATGTCAACACCCCCGATTCTTGTTCGACTCCAAATGCAGCTATGCTATTATGTCCCCGATTTGATACGTACACAAAACAACCATCGGATGATACATGAATAGCACTGCCTTGATTATTTTCCGTAAAGTCTTCTGGAATGGTAGAAATGGATTGAATATCTATAAAACTGCCATTATTACTGTTGTAGGATAGCGTAATCACTTCTGAACTAAGCTCCGTCATTAGATAGGCGTATTTTCCATTAGGATGAAACGCAAGATGTCTCGGACCACTACCCGGGTTGACAGATAAGCTACTCACTTCCTTTAAAATCCCGTTATTTACTTCATATGTAATAAGTTTATCGATACCTAAATCGATAACAGAAACAAATTTCTCATCAGGAGTAAACCTTGAATAATGGGGGTGAGGTTTTTCTTGCCTTTCTTTGTGAGGACCAGAACCAGTATGTTCAATAATGGATGATGCAGGTGCAACCAGTCGATTTTCTTTATTTATTTTGTATAACTCAACGGTACTTTTATGGTAATTAGCTGTAACGATATGACCATTTTCACTATCAACACTAATATGACAAGGGGATGTCCCCTCTACTAGTTGGCTGTTAAGATGTTTTAACTCTCCTGTTTCGCTGTTAATTGAATAAGCTGCTATACCACCTAATTCACCTTCTTTTCTGACAGAATAGAGATAACTGTTGTCTTGACTAATGGCTAAATATGTAGGGTTATCTAAATGGGCTGCATTCTTTACATTCAGAATTTGGGGTACCTCCGTATCTAAAGTGAATGTGTAGATTCCCGTACTGTCCCCTTTTGTGTATGTTCCAATATAACCGATAAACGCATTGCTGGATTTACTCATGTGTAGACTCCTTTCCTTTCCTCAATATTATCATACATAACCTATATATTATTCAATTCCTTGACATTGACCTTATTTTAACGAATGATAATAATTGATTGCGAGGTAGAATAAAATGAATGACTCCGTAAATATATTAATTATTGAAGATGAGGAAGATATTAATCATTTACTTTGTAATATAATCAGAACAAACGGTTATACTCCTAAACCTGCTTACTCTGGAACTGAGGCAATCATTTACATAGAAAGTCAAAAATGGGATATGGTCCTACTTGATTTAATGCTTCCCGGTTTGTCTGGCGAAGAGATTCTAAAGAAAATATCAAAAGAAAGTAGTGTCCCGGTCATTATTATTTCGGCGAAACTGGAGACACAAACAAAAATTGATGCTTTAAGGGCCGGTGCGGATGACTATATTACGAAACCTTTCGATATTGAAGAGGTTTCTGCCAGAATCGATTCCTGCTTAAGAAGATATCGGCATATGCCCGATGTATCCATAACCAATCAGATTCACCACAAAGATCTCGTACTTGATACAGATACAAAAATGGCCATTGTGAATGGAAATGAACTAAATTTAACAGCGCGAGAATATAAGATATTGTTTCTGTTGATGTCCTCCCCAAAGAAGGTATTCACAAAAGCCAATTTGTTCGAAAGTGTTTGGCATGAAGACTTCTATGGAGATGATAATACGATTAATGTTCATATGAGTAATCTAAGAAGTAAACTCTCGAAAGCAAATCCAAATGAGGCGTATATTGAAACGATTTGGGGCATGGGATACCGGCTTAAATCTTAAGGTTTTCTTAAGATTTATCTTAAGACTTTTTTATGTTTTCCTTCTTATAGTAAAAGAGTGTTCAAAATAAAAAAAGAAGTTCTTGGAAGGATAGCCTTGAATTCTTTAGATAACAATAATCGTTTTGGACATGTTGTAAAAGTATTGTTTAAGGAGGAAAAACTATATGAATGATTATATTCTTAAAACCAATCATTTATCTAAGAAGTATCATCATACAACAGCTCTCAATAAAGTTAATTTATCGATTAAAAAGGGATCCATTTATGGTTTTATTGGGCAGAATGGGGCTGGAAAATCAACGTTGATTCGCCTTGTATGTGGACTTGCCAATCCGACAACTGGAACGATTGAGTTATTTGGAGAGAACAATGAACGAGAATTGATCGAATTTAGAAAACGAATCGGGACAATCATTGAAGGCCCTGCTTTATATCCAAATATGACAGCTGCTGAAAATTTAGAAGCACATCGGCTTTTAAAAGGAATACCTGGAAAAGATTGTATTGCAAAAACACTTACTCTTGTAGGGTTACTGGATACCGGGAAAAAGAAAGCCAAGAATTTTTCCCTAGGGATGAAACAGCGCCTTGGACTTGCCATCGCTTTATTGGGGGATCCTGAATTTTTGATTCTTGATGAACCTGTGAATGGACTAGATCCAATGGGAGTAGTCGAAATAAGGGAGTTATTAAAGAAGCTTAATCAAGAATATGGAATTACAATTTTAATTTCAAGCCATATTTTAAGTGAACTTCATTTATTGGCAACCCATTATGGAATTATTCATAATGGTGAGTTATTAGAGCAGTTATCTGCAAAAGAACTCGATGAAAAATGTCAGCAATACTTGCATATTAAAGTGAATAACCCAAACAAAGCAGCCACCGTTATAGAAAGGCATTTTGAAACGCAAGATTTTGAAGTCATGCCTGACGGTTCGATTAGGTTATTTGCATCTGTGGACTTACCTGGGCAGGTTTCAAAAGCTTTGGCAGATGAGGGATTGGTGATCGAGCAATTTATGCCAATGGGAGAAGATCTAGAAACCTACTTTGCTAATCGCATTGGGAGTGGACATTATGGGTAACCTCTTGAAAACAGAATGGTATAAATTAAAAAAAGATCGATCGTTTTGGTTACTAACAGGGCTATTGATTGCTTTAGCTGTTCTGTATCCTATTGATAAAATAGGGACGTCTGACTTACCTAATGAAAATGACTATTATCGGGGTTTTGTTCTTTCAATCAATAGCGATATAGTAAGACTTTTACCAGCCATATTGGCAGGTTTCTTTTTTGCAAGTGAATTTTCATTAGGAACGATGAAAAGTATCGCTTCCTCTGGCCATAGTAGAATACGAATTTATTTTGCTAAATTGACTGTGTTTTCGATTGGATCCATCATCATTTTATTACTATTACCGATTGTTATGATGGGCGTTAGTGCAATATATATAGGTTTTCAAATTTGGCCAGAGTGGACATTTTATTTCCAAACGATAGGATTAATTGCGCTTTACGCAGTAGCTTTCGCCTCAATTATGGCACTGTTTTCGGTCATTTTTGCTGATAGTGGGAAAGCTATAGCATTTCTACTTCTGTTCCTTGCATTTATCGAGAGCATGTTAAATATTTTAAGTGCTAAAGTTCCATTTTTGGAACCAATCATTACGCATTCGATATTTATTTCACATGGATCAATATTAGCCATTGATAAAATCGGTAATTGGAACGGTGATGCTGTGTTGACGTTCATAATTGTTCCAATCTTGACTTTCGTAGTATTAGGGATATTAGGAAGTTTCATTTTTAGAAACAAGGAAATTAAGTAATAAGAAGGCGGGTGAGTAGTGTGCTCTATGTAACGATCATGATAATAGCCATTATTGTTTTCATATATGCTCTTACCCGTCTATATTTTTTAAAAAAAGAAATCAAACGAGCAGCCCAACAACTCAATGAACTAAATAATAATGTGACCGCTAAAAAAATTGATATTCACTATTTCGATAGAGATTTTGAGAAGCTGGCAAACGAAATAAATAAGCAAATTGATTTAACAAAGAAGGCAACTGCAGAAAAGCGGTCGACTGAAAGTGAGTTAAAAAAGGCAATATCATACATTTCACATGATATTCGTACCCCTATGACGTCAATTTTAGGTTATATTCAGTTCTTAGAATCAGATGAAATAACTCCAGAGATGAGAAAAGAATATACCATTATCATTAAAAATAGTGCAAAGAGATTAAAAGCTTTACTTGAGGATTTTTTCGAGCTTTCGATTATCGAACAAACAGACTATTCAATGAAAATTGAAATGATTAAATTAAATCAGTTGGTTTTAGAAGTACTATTAGGTTTTTACGAAGAATTTAATAATAGAATTTTAGAGCCAACTATAACTATTCCAGATCGTGATATCATCATTATGGCGGATCCATCTGCTGTAAAACGAGTCATCGAAAATATAATTGTCAATGCAATTAGATATTCAAGCGGAAATGTAACCATCCAGCTTGAAAAATTAAATACAACCATTCAACTAACTATTAGTAATTCGGTTTACACATTAAGTGAACAAGATTTAAATCATATGTTTGACCGATTTTATAAAGCAGACCAAACAAGAACTGGAAAAGGTACTGGCCTAGGTTTACCAATTGCAAAAAGCTTAATGGAAAAAATGGACGGTCGCCTTACTGCTGAGTTAATAGAAAACCAATTATTTATGAAGTGTGAATGGAAAAAATAGAACCGAATTTCATACTGATACAATACCAAGGATTCCCTAACAACATATCAACCACAATTTATGCTTGGAATATAAGACATAAAAAAGAAGCACCATTTAAGGTGCTTTTAGGATTACATCCAACCTCTTTTTTTACATCCACAGTTACGTCTGTTGCTATTATTTGCAGGACTAGTTCGACGACGACAATTTGGAGAGTTTACATCACTTCCACAATCATAATCCCTTACTACGGTTTCATTTACCTCTGAATTCGAAACTGGATAATAATGTTCATTTCGAATAATAGTTCTATTAACATTTTCAACTTCGGTTGGGTGGATATTCTTGACAGTTCTGCGATTCGTTCTAGTATTTACTACTCTTTCAGTAGGATTAACAATAACTTCGTCTTGGGCAGGCGAGACGGAATTCCGTCTCGAATTACAATGACGTCTCACAAATTGACCCCCTTTCCTCTATTTTTTGTTACATAGTATTGTATGTAACAGAAGAAAGTTTGTCCTAGACAAATAACTTGCCGATAAAAAAATGTACGCATCTACTAAACAATTTCTTATTAGGCACTGTCGTACAATCTTCCTTAATTTTCTCGAAGAATAAGTTGTAACCTTGTGTCCCCCCGTCATGACTAGTTTTGAGGCATGACAGAATGTAATCGGTAGCCTTTTTTTACATATTCGTAAATCGTCTTTTTAGTTTCTTTTCTAAAACTCACTAATTCTAAAGAGCTTCATAAGGCTATAAGTTAAGGATCTGATGAAGAAGATTAAAATATAACCTATCTATAAAGGAAAAAATATAGAATATTGGTCACTTTTCAAGACACTAAAAATAATTAGATTTGAAATAATGAGCATCTTAACATTACTATTATTTTTTTGTTGGATATGTTTTTACTCTCTCAGCTATTCAATTCCACACTAAACATCCTTCTTTATATGATTCTTTAACATTTATTTCGTATTCTCCCTTAAAACGATACTTCATTATACCTAAAGAATCTTTCACCCGTATAAAAACAATTCTTTAATGTATATCTTTATAAATGTGATAATTCATGTGTTCTCTAACTTTAGTTGAATCAACAGATTGTTCATATATTATAGTTTCATTAGTAGAAATAGTATTAACCCAAGTATCATTAGGATACATTACATCCTTAATTAAATCAGCTAATGAATTTAGTTCTAAAGATGTTCTAATCAATGTAAGAATTGTAATAAAGCAATCTTACCGGCACGCCTCCTTAACGTAATATTTGATTATCAGAAGCAAAATAACTCCGCATTAAGATAATTACTTTTTATTATGATAAAATCGCTTTGCTTTTGCACGATTCCCGCAGTCTGCCATCGAACACCAACGTCTGCTACGGTTGCGGCTTGTATCCAAAAACAGCCAACCACACGGATCCCCTTCACACTTTTTCACCCTACTTAGTTCTTTTTCAGAAATAAGAATTTCTATAGCAGATTGAACAATCGGTGGAAGCATTCCGTCTAATGTTTCTTCACAATTCAAAAATTCCAATGAAAATTTATTTTCACCAGGCACTAATCGCATCATCCCGTAAGCATTGACTAAGGCCTCATTCAAAATAGAAAGATCCTTATAGGCTGGTGTTTCATTGTTTAATACTAAACTAAATATTTGGTAAATCGATTCCCGTAGCTCAATAGCTTGTTGGAGAGACTCTTTTGCCTTAGAAGGTTGACTTTCTGCCTTTTTTAGTAGTGAAAGCGCTTGTTGTTTCTTAAGAATATTAGCGTGCAAACTCCAGTTTACCAGCTTCTCATAACTCGTCAGCAACTCCTGTGATTTCTCACTGCTATCGTGCCAACTTACTGTATTGGCAAAATCCAAACACAAACGTCCACCTAGAAATTCATGCTTGTGTACATCTTTATTTATATCAGACATGTGACTTCTCCTTGTCTTACCTTAAGTATTTGACAGTCCAGACAATATAACTTCTAATTTTTTCTTATAACCATTATAAAAGTTATTGACAGTTAGAATCAACCACTTTATAATATAACCATCAAAATGATTATAAACGGTTATATACATCTGGGAGTAATGTACTGATTTCATTCGAAAGTCGTATTGCAAAGGTCCATAAAACAGTCGTTGCAATCGTAAACGTCCCATTATGAGATATGAAATTAATTAATGATTTCAAGGTTTACGGAAAGATACTTACCAAAAGATTGTACTATCTTAACTGTAATCATAAAATCTCCCTTATGAATACGGTTAAAATTAAAATACAAGGAGGAATAAAATGGATCATCTATTAGCAATTGCAGTTAATGAATGTCTAAATGAAGCTTTCGAAGGACCTAGAGGTGTTGGAAGTATGTTCACAGATCCGAACACTGCTATATTTGAGACACTTGAGCAGTTGTCTGCAGAAGAAGCCTCAATGTCGGTTCACGGGGCGACAGTTGCAGCACACGCCGACCATACTCGCTTTTATTTATGGGGAACCAATGAAGTCTTAAGAAAAGGGAAACAGCCAAAAATGGATTGGGAAGAGAGCTGGAGGATTACCTCAGTTAATGAAACCCAGTGGGACCGAATTCAAAATGAATTAAGAAACGAATACTTAACGCTTATGAAAAACATTGATTCCGTTGATTGGAACACCCAAACAATCAATGAGGCTCTTGGCTCACTTGCCCATTCTGCCTACCATCTCGGAGCCATACGCCAGATGGTAAAATCCGTTAAAGATTCTCAATAAGACACTTTAAATTTATACACACCCTAGAAATGAACAATCTTTATTATAAATTTATCAAACAGGGAATTATAACTGAATAATCATTAGTTAAAATAATATTTTCTCTTACTGTACGTACCGATTTTTGCATTATGTATTGGATTAATTGGTACAATTGCAGGTATTATCTCTAATAAAAATCATAAAGAAAATATAAAAGTGATTATTAGTCTTTGGAGTAGTAATTGTATTTTTGACAATGATGCTAAGTGTATAAAAAGAGGTTCCTTTAAGTCCTTTCGACTTTTGGGAACCTCTTTTTTGAAAATCTGCAAAACATGAGCAAAAGCATGAGCATTTACAAGGTCATCAACTCATAAATACTAGTATTACAAGGTTTTAAAACCTAGCTTACATCATGCCGCCCATTCCGCCCATGCCACCCATGTCTGGCATGCCACCGCCTGGAGCGCCACCATCTTCTTCAGGTTTGTCAGCGACTACAGCTTCTGTTGTTAGGAACATAGCTGCAACAGATGCTGCGTTTTGTAATGCAGAACGTGTAACTTTAGTTGGGTCAACGATACCTGCGTCAATCATGTTTACCCAATCGCCAGAAGCTGCATTGTAACCAATACCAACTTCTTCACCTTTTAAGCGTTCCACAATGATTGATCCTTCAAGACCTGCATTGTGTGCGATTTGACGTACTGGTTCTTCAAGTGCACGAAGTACGATGCTAGCACCAGTTGCTTCATCACCAGAAAGCTCTAATCCGCCTACTTTCGTGTAAACATTGACAAGTGCAGTACCACCACCGGCTACGATACCTTCTTCAACAGCTGCACGTGTTGAGTTTAATGCATCTTCGATACGTAGTTTACGTTCTTTAAGTTCAGTTTCAGTTGCAGCACCAACTTTAATTACTGCTACACCGCCTGATAATTTTGCAAGACGTTCTTGTAATTTTTCTTTATCAAATTCAGAAGTAGTTTCTTCTGCTTGCGCACGAATTTGTGCTACACGTTGAGAAATTGCTTCTGGGTTTCCAGAGCCTTCTACAACTGTAGTATTTTCTTTTGTTACAACAACTTTAGATGCGCGACCTAGTTGTTCAATTGTCGTGCTCTTAAGGTCTAAACCTAGATCTTCTGTAATAACGTCAGCACCAGTTAGTACTGCGATATCTTCAAGCATTGCTTTACGACGGTCACCAAATCCTGGAGCTTTTACAGCAACAGCATTAAATGTTCCGCGAAGCTTGTTCAAGACTAATGTTGCTAGTGCTTCACCTTCAATGTCTTCAGCAATTAAAAGAAGTGGTTTACCTTGTTGAACAACCTGTTCAAGAACAGGGAGTACTTCTTGGATATTTCCAATTTTCTTATCTGTAATTAAAATATAAGGGTCATCTAAAACTGCTTCCATTTTATCTTGGTCAGTAACCATGTATGGAGAAGAGTATCCACGATCGAATTGCATACCTTCAACAACTTCTAGTTCCGTGTTGAAACCTTTTGATTCTTCGATTGTGATAACACCATCATTGCCAACACGTTCCATTGCTTCTGAAATTAGGTTACCAACTTCTTTATCGCCTGATGAAACTGCAGCAACTTG
Source organism: Virgibacillus ndiopensis (assembly GCF_900187325.1). Classification (GTDB taxonomy): domain Bacteria; phylum Bacillota; class Bacilli; order Bacillales; family Amphibacillaceae; genus Virgibacillus_E; species Virgibacillus_E ndiopensis. The sequence continues at coordinate 966,118 of NZ_FZMZ01000004.1, forward strand.
TGCGATAGACTCTTTACTTTCGATTGGTTGTGAAATTGTTTTTAGTTCTGTAACAGCTGCTTCAACAGCTTTTTCAATACCACGACGAACACCTACAGGGTTAGCTCCAGATGTAACGTTTTTCAAGCCTTCACGGATCATTGCTTGTGCTAGAACTGTTGCAGTTGTTGTACCATCACCAGCAACATCATTCGTTTTAGATGCTACCTCAGATACAAGCTGTGCACCCATGTTTTCAAAGTGATCCTCTAATTCAATCTCTTTTGCAATTGTTACACCGTCATTTGTAATTAACGGAGAACCGTATTTTTTATCTAAAACAACATTACGGCCTTTTGGTCCTAATGTTACCTTAACCGCATCTGCTAATGTATCCACACCGCGAAGCATTGCACGGCGAGCGTCTTCACTAAATTTAATTTCTTTAGCCATTTTTAAATGCCCTCCTTAAAAATCTATTGATTATGATATTTATCGTTTTTAGCCAATTACTGCTAAAATGTCATTTTCACGAAGAATTAAGTATTCTGTGCCTTCATATTTCACTTCAGTACCAGCGAATTTAGAGAAAATAACGCGGTTTCCTTCTGTTACTTCAAGGGCAACTTTTTCTCCATTGTCTGTTACGCGACCAGAACCAACTGCAATAACTTTACCTTCTTGCGGTTTTTCTTTTGCAGAGTCTGGAAGTACAATACCGCTTGCTGTTTTCTCCTCTTGTTCAACAAGCTCGATTACAACACGATCTCCTAGTGGTTTAATCATGTAGACAACCTCCTTAATTCATTTCTATAATGTATTTTTTAATTTATTAGCACTCGTTCATAGCGAGTGCTAATTCCACTTTATATAATAAATAATACCGGTAAAAAATGCAAGTAATCTAATTTATTTTTTTCTGATTTTTTATCATGTACACACCCCCCACAAACCATACTATTATTACCGAACATAAAAATATGCTAAAATGTGTACTAGAGTTTTTTATTTTTGACAAATAGAGAAGCTATTCCATACATAGACTATAGTAATAATAGATTTTAAAAGGAGTCGTTAGATTTTGACGAAACGATATTGGTATGTCATTTTAACCTATATTATCATGCAATTTTCCGGGATTATTTTTGCTCCACTACTATATGCTTTGTTACCTGTTACAGAAGACCAAGCGGTTGTTTATTGGTCTATTTTTAGCTTTATAGCTGGACTAGCAGTTGTATTACTATTAATGAGACCTGACATGAGAACAGGAAATGACCGGGCTGCTTCTGACGTGGGTAGTGCAGTATTATGGTCAATTGGTGGGGTATTTATGGCATACTTTTCCCAAGCCATTGCTTCATTTATTGAATCAGAGTTATTTGATATTTCGATTGGGTCAGAAAATACGCAGATGATTATGGATATATCACGTACATTCCCTTTATTTGTAATTATCCCTGCGTTAGTAGCACCAATTTTAGAGGAGATTATTTTCCGAAAGATAATCTTCGGTGGACTATATAAGAAAATGAACTTTTTTATAGCAGCGTTATTATCTTCTTTTATTTTCGCTATCATCCATGGTGAACCTGAACATATTCTCATATATGGTTCAATGGGGTTTGTGTTTGCATTTTTATATGTAAAAACAAAACGGATTATCGTCCCTATTATCGTTCACATGTCGATGAACAGTATTTCCGTCATTGTTCAGCTTTCACTTAGTCCTGAGGATATAGAACGAATGCAGAAACAATTAGAACAGTTACAAATGATTTTTATTGGGGGCTAATAATTTTATGAGAACATCGCCAAAAACAATGGCCATCGTATACTTTGCAATGGGTATTTTATTTATATTCATAGCAGTACGAACAACGGAGGATACCGTATGGAATTTCTCAACTATCGTTCTTGCGGTAATCGCAACGCTTGATTTTGGAGTTGCCATACGTTTAATGTCGGTCCATTACCGTTTAAAAAATAAAAATAAGAAGGAGTAGTGAAATTTTGCTACTCCTTTTTTATATAGTCATATATAAATAAATACTCCCGAATCCTACCGTTCCAATTGCTGTACTGTATACGATAGAGGAATTCTTGACTGCCACCACAAATATCTCTTTGACTGCAATCATGAAAATAATCGCTATAGCAAGATTTACGATGAAGGCAAGTAACGATGGTACAAATACTCCAACATATTGCCCAACCATCCCCCCTACAGCAATTGGTAATGTAATTAGAACTGTTAACAATACCCATGTAAAAAAACCAAAACCCGCCAAAAAAAGCGGTGTGAATATAATTATCCCTTCTGGTATGTTATGCAGTACAAGTGTCGCCAGTAATGCGTTCCCGACATCTGTACCTATTGTTGAACCAAGCGCCATACCTACTGGAAAGTTATGCAAAGCAATACTTACTGCTAACAATAAGCCGGCTCGAATAAAAATATCTTTTTGTTGACTGCCGGTTATAATTGTAATCCTATCCAATCCATAATGAATTAAGTAAAAAATTAATACACCTGCCATCATGCCAATCACCAGAATTCCCCATCCACCTAACGCAACACTTTCAGGAATCATTTCAAAAACTAATAATCCCATTATTAGTCCTGAAGACAATGAATAAATGAATGCGAAATTTTCTCTTATACCTTTCATTATCCAAGCTAGTCCACCGCCAACCCCGACTCCTATTCCTGAAGCAAAAACCCCAATTAACCATCCGACATCCATTCAATTCGCTCCCCATAAAATGCTTGTACTTATTTATATGTCAACGCCGATTAGATATACTGTTACAAGGTATCTGTAAAAGAAGATTTGAATTTGACAGTATACTTCATTATTTTTATAATATGAACATATACTAATATATACATATTTAAATTGGATTCACTGCTTGTTATATATTTCTAAGAATTTAGTAAGAAAGTGGGGGAAATATAATGGAAAACGATAACAATAATGACTTAGATGAGGAAACGTTATTTGTTGTATCACAAACATTCAAAGCACTTGGAGATCCAACAAGAATTCGCATTCTACATCTTCTTTTTCAAAAAGAGTACTCGGTAAATGGGATTGCTGAAGCGTTACATTTAAGGCAATCAACCGTTTCCCATCAATTACGCTTTTTAAAGAATTTGCGTTTAGTAAAATATCGACGAGAAGGAACAACATTAAACTATTCTCATGACGATGAGCATGTCATGAATATGTTAAAACAAACAATTGATCATGCTTGTCACTAGTTAGCTCTACTTTTTATTTAAATCGGAAGTAATTCACCAATATTGTTATATGAACATATACAAATATAACGAGCAGTAGTTAATAAGGAGGAAATACACATGGGGCATGATCACGGCCATGACCATACACATGGAGCAAATAAGAAAGCCTTAATGATTAGTTTTTTTATTACCACTGGCTACATGATTATTGAGGCAATCGGAGGATTTATAACGAACAGTCTGGCCCTAATTTCAGATGCAGGACATATGCTCAGTGATTCTATTTCACTTGGGGTTGGTGTATTGGCCTTTATAATGGGGGAAAAAGTTGCGAATTATAGTAAAACCTATGGCTATAAACGATTTGAAATTCTAGCTGCCCTCTTTAATGGCGTCACGCTTTCGTTAATTGCACTTTATATCTTTTATGAAGCCTATCATCGGTTTATGAGCCCTCCCGAAGTTGCATCAACAGGAATGCTGGTGATTGCAATCATCGGACTGATTTTAAACCTTGCTGTTGCATGGATTTTAATGCGAGGTGATACAGAGGAAAACTTAAACTTACGAGCGGCTTTCCTCCACGTTCTAGGAGATCTATTAGGGTCTGTCGGCGCGATTGTTGCCGCGCTATTAATTATGTTTTTTAACTGGGGTTGGGCTGATCCACTCGCAAGTATTATTGTAGCCGTTCTTGTATTAATAAGTGGTATTCGTGTTACAAAAGACGCAGTCCATGTGCTAATGGAAGGAACGCCAAGAAACGTTGATTTAAATGATGTAATTAACACGATGGAAAATGTTCCAGGTATACTGGGAATACATGATTTACATGTTTGGAGTATTACAAGCGGGCAAAATGCTCTTTCCTGTCATGCTGTTGTAGATGGAACTATATCTGTTGGAGAAAGTCAAAAATTGTTACGGTCCATTGAACATGAATTGGAACACAAAGGTATTGGTCATGTAACAATTCAAATGGAAAATAACAAACACCCACATGGTAATTCTGTTATGTGTCAAAATGAACACGAAGAACACAACCATTAAAGTCAGAATCGGGGCTTGAGACATAACTAAATTTTTTAAGTATATAGACGAACAAAGTGCTGTTTTAGTGGAGGAAATATACGTAGACTCCTGCGGGAGGAAAGGCATAGGTGAGACCCCGCTGTGCGCCAGCACGAGGAGGCTCAACAGCCGCCCGCGGAAAGCGAAGTATATTTCCGGAGCGGATTATACACCAACCATTATATCATTCAGATTTTTCTTTGGTTAAAACACTTTTGTCTCAACCTCGTTCTTTATTTCCAATACGATTTGTCACACATCGTTCACACCAAATTTATTGTATGATTTACTTTATCCATATAAACTAATAGTAGAATGTACTAAAATAGTAAGGTAGGTATGTATAATGAAACGAACGTTATTTACAACAGTTTGTCTTATCCTAATTATAATTCTTCAAGCATGTGGGAGTGAAAAAACGATACCAGAGAAACTTGACTGGAAGGTACAAGATTTTGAAGCAACAAATCAAAATGGAGAAACTGTCTCATTTTCTGATCTAAAAGGAAAAGTGTGGATTGCTGATTTTATATTTACAAATTGTACTAGTGTTTGTCCACCAATGACAGCAAATATGGCAAAATTACAAGATAAACTAAAAGAGGCTGATGTTCCAGTCGAAATAGTTTCATTTACGGTCGATCCTAAACGCGACACACCAGATGTTCGTAAAAAGTATATTACAGAACGTGGAGGAGATTTATCGAACTGGTCATTCCTAGGTGATTATTCCTTCAATTACGTGAAAGATATCTCAGAATCCTCTTTTAAATCATCGGCAACAAAACCAGCAGAGGGAACTGATCAATTTACCCATGGGACAAGGTTTTTTCTTGTCAATAAAGAAGGAACGATTGTAAAACATTATAGTGGCGTTCAAAATGTTCCATACGATACAATCGTTGAGCACGCAGAAATTCTAGCAGAAAAATGATTACTTTTACCCCTGTTCAATATGGTCAGGGTTTTTTTGTATTAATTTGAGGAAACAAGAAAACCTAAGATAAGAACAGTTCTTAGGAGGTAGAAAAATGGGTAAGGATCGGCAGGAAAAGAAGCTTAGGAAATCAGGCAAAGTTGCTTCAGACCGTGATGAATCACTTCATTATGGAGGATCTACACACTTAGAAGGTCCCGAAGAAGCTCGTAAACGTAATCAGAAAGGTTAACTTATAATCAAGTAAAGAGGTTTTCTGCTAATAGCGAAAACCTCTCCTTCTTACTTTCGTTTCAAGCTATGTATAATCAATATAAATGCTATTCTTCCGTATTTAATGGATAATGCTTCAAAAAGTATACTAATGCTTGAAGTTCTACAGCTAAATCAATATGATGAACTCGAACACTATCAGGTACTGTTATTCGTGCTGGTGTAAAGTTAAGAATACCCGAAATACCTACATCTACAAGTCTATTTGTAATACCTTCCGCAACACTTGCAGGAACTGTTAAAATTGCCACTTGTACCCCATTAATTTTTTCCTCTAACTCATCAATATGATAAATTGGTACTCCACCAATGTCTTTTCCTACTTTTTCTGGATTAGCATCAAACGCCATCATGATCTTCGTATTATTGTTTTTCATAAAATTATAATGTAAGAATGCTGTACCAAGATTACCGGTACCAATTATGGCAACTTCAGTTAGTTCATCCTGATCGAGGGTCTTTCGGAAAAATCCAAGTAAATATTCAACGTTGTATCCATACCCTTTTTTCCCTAACGCACCAAAATAACTAAAATCACGCCGGATAGTCGCAGAATCAACTTTGACAGCTTCACTTAGTTCCTTTGATGATACTCTCAATTTACCCTGATGATGTAAATTATTTAAAAACCGATAATATAATGGTAAACGTTTCGCAGTAGCTTGTGGAATCTTATTTTGATCCAAATGTTACTCCTCCTTGCCTTCCAAATAGTAATCACCAGATTTACCACCTTTTTTCTCAAGTAAATAGGTTTCACCGATTACCATCCCTTTATCAATAGCTTTACACATATCATATATCGTTAAAGCAGTTGCGGTTGCTGCCGTCAACGCTTCCATTTCAACACCTGTACTACCTTTAGTTTTAACAAATGCATCTATTTGTAAAACATACGAATTATCCGAAATCTCCCATTCAAAAGAAATATCAACACCCTTTAATTGTAATGGATGACACATTGGAATCCAATCCGATGTCTTTTTCGCAGCCATAATTCCTGCAACTTGAGAAACTGCGAGCACGTCACCTTTTGCAATTTCATTTCCTGTTATTTTATTATAGATTTCCTCCGTCACATGAACGCTGGACCTAGCAATGGCTGTTCGTTCAGTATCACTCTTCCCAGTGATGTCAACCATACGTGCTCTTCCTTGTTCATTAAAGTGCGTGAAATCTGCCATATACTCATCTCCAATTAAACATTTCAGTATGTACACCTTATTTTAGCAGAAAAAAAATGATAAGTCGTGATTAAATTCACAATTATATTGATAGCTTAATTCATAGTACGGTACACTTATGTAGATGAGGTGAACGAAATGATTATAATGCAAATAAATGGAATTTCCAAATCCTTTGGTGCGGAAAAGATTTTATCAAATATAAAGCTTGAAATAAAAGAAAAGGACCGAATTGCGATTGTCGGCAGAAACGGTGCCGGTAAATCAACATTACTCAAAATTATGGCTGGTGAGCTATCCTATGATGAAGGAGACATACACAAGCCTAAAGGTCTTACAGTCGGCTATTTGTCACAGCATACAGGACTTGAATCTGGCAAAACCATTTGGGATGAAATGCTCGGTGTTTTCCAAAACCTCCTTGATCAAGAAAAGGATATACGCGCATTGGAAAAAGAAATGGAACGTGCCTCTTCTCTATCAGATGCTAATTATGAACAGCTTTTACACGACTATGATAAGAAACAACAAGCATTTGAAGCTGGTGGTGGATACCGGTATGAGGCAGATATTAAAGCAGTTTTAACAGGGTTAAATTTTCATAACTACGATTATCAAACACCTATTAATGAATTGAGTGGTGGCCAAAAAACGCGTCTTGCAATGGGAAAACTATTATTAATGCAGCCTGAGTTATTGATTTTAGATGAACCAACAAACCATTTGGATATCGAAACATTATCATGGTTGGAAAATTATTTGGTCAATTACCCCGGCGCGGTTACAATCGTTTCCCATGACCGTTATTTTTTAGATAAAACAGTTAATGTTGTATATGAGATTTCATACCATCGAACAAAAAAATATTACGGTTCTTATAGTAAATTCCTTAAACAAAAAGCCTTGAACTTTGAGCAGGAAATGAAAGAATTCGAAAAACAAAAAACAGAGATTAAAAAAATGGAACAATTCATTCAAAAGAATATTGTTCGTGCGTCCACTACAAAACGTGCCCAGAGCAGACGCAAGCAACTCGAAAAGATGGAAAAACTTGATAAACCACTTGGCGAGGAATCATCGGCGACATTCTCGTTTCAGATTAATCGACGAAGTGGAAATGACGTGCTAAAGATTAATGATCTATCTTTTCGATATGACGATGAAAACGAGCCATTGTTTTCTAATGTTAAACTTCATGTTAATCGTGGCGAACGGATCGCTCTTGTTGGACCAAATGGGGTTGGTAAAACGACGCTATTAAAAACAATTCTAGGAAAGCTTAAACCAACAAGTGGAACATTACAGCTTGGTACAAATGTCCAAGTTGGGTATTATGATCAAGAACAAACAAATTTAACAGCCTCAAAAACAATTTTACAAGAGCTGTGGGACGAGCATCCATTGATTAACGAAAAGGATATCCGAACTGTTTTAGGGAATTTTTTATTTTCAGGTGATGATGTTCTAAAGCTTGTCCATTCCCTTAGTGGTGGTGAAAAAGCACGATTATCGTTGGCAAAATTAATGATGCAACAAGCGAACCTGCTTGTTTTAGATGAACCGACAAACCATTTAGATATTGACAGCAAGGAAGTATTAGAAGCAGCACTGATGGATTTTCCGGGAACGATTATTTTTGTTTCACACGATAGGTATTTCATCAATAAAATTACTGATCAAGTCGTTGAAATGCAGCATGATGGCGTAACTATCTACTTAGGGGACTACGACTATTATATGGAGAAAAAGCAAGAAGAAATAGAACGGGAGCAGCTTCAACAAGTAGAAGAAACTGTTCAGAAAGCAGAGCAAAAAAAACTAAGTTATAAAGAAGAAAAAATACTGCGTAGTGAACAACGTAAGAAAGAACGTCAAATTGCTGACCTTGAGGCAAAAATTGAAGAACTTGAAAATAAACTAGCACATCTTGAGCAAAAAATGACTGAACCAGAAATCTACCAAGACCACGAAAAAGCACTCGAATTAACTAAGCAAACAAGTGAAATGAAGCAGCGTATTGAACAGTTAATGGAAGAATGGACAGTTCTGCAAGAGGAGTAAAAAAAGAGGATGTCACCAACGAATGGGACATCCTCCTATTTAAATAAATAATCATTTTGAATTGTATGTTCAACTGCAACACGATAAACTAGTCCAATCCCTATCATCGTTGATAAAACAGAGCTACCACCATAGCTTATTAATAATAATGGTATTCCTGTTATTGGCATAATCCCAATTGTCATCCCCATATTTTGGAACGCATGGACAAGTAGTAAACTTAAAAAGCCAAAACATAAATAAGATCCGAAACTATTATAATTAAAACTTTTTAAACCAAGTGTAACTAGTTTATAAAGTAGGATGAAATACAGAAAAATTACTACTGCGCACCCAATAAATCCGAAGCTCTCTCCAATAACTGAGAAAATAAAATCAGTATGTGCTTCAGGTGTTGGAACCTGAAGTTTATCCATACCTTTTCCAAACAATTGCCCTGAACCTAATGCAAGTAATGATAAATCAAAATGATAAGTATCACTAGATGTTTGCTCTGATGAGTCAAACCATGTCATAATTCGATCAATTTGATATTCTTCAATCCCAATAATATTCTGTGACAATTCGGGTAATTTTATGATCAATGCTAGCATTCCAGCAAGTAACAGCGATAGTCCTAAAATAAGGCCGACAATAATTTTCCAATCTATCCCTGAAAGAAGGACTAACATCCCTGCGATAAATAAATAAACCATTGATGTCCCAAAGTCAGGCTGTTGTAAGATGAAAAAAACAGGAATTACGGTAACTAAAACAATCTTTATCAATAGTAAACTATCACTTTTCAATGTACTTATTTCATATTTTGACTTATGTCGACTTATTACCGCGGCTAAAAACAGGATTGTGGATATCTTTGTGAATTCAGCAGGCTGCAATGACAATCCAGGTAATGTGAACCAGCTTTTTGTATTATTGATCGTCCTTGCAATACTTTCCGGACTGACTAATAACAGAATTAACAGAAGTACACCAAATCCGTATATATACATACTTGCCTTATACAATTGATCTAAATCAAATAATTGAATAATAGCCACAATCCCAATACCTACACAAAACCAAACTGCTTGCTTTAATACAAAATTATCTCCTTCATATTGCTCTAATTGTTGAGCATTAAATATTGCAAGCAAGCTGACAATAATAAAGAATAGTAGTAACACGATAAGATCCATCTGGAAAAAGTAAGATTTTCTTTTTGACATTACAGCTTCACCACCTTTCCACATTCCACTTTAGATCAAACGTTTGATCAATAGAATTAGCAAATTATACACAAACATATCCACAATTATTACTGCTTTTTTATTGACTTTGTAAAAGTTATTCACATTATCCACATGAATATGTATAGTTATCCACATATTTAATCCACAGATTATATCTTCTTGTATGGGCTTTTCGTAAAAAATACCCACAGCTCTGTGGATATCCCTATTTTATTCTAACAGTAATGCTGGATTTGCATTCAAATCCCAACCAGATCGTTTACCTTGTTGATAAGCAATGGTTCCCGCTGCTGCTATCATTGCTGCATTATCTGTACATAGCTTTAACGGTGGAATAAGTAAAGAAACATCTGTATCTGAAAACTTTTCTTGTAATGCTGCCCGCAAGCCTTGATTTGCTGCAACTCCACCGGCAACTATAACCTGCTTCGCATGGTACTGCTGCGCTGCTTTGAATGTTTTTTCCGTTAGGACTTCAACAACACTTGCTTGAAAGCTTGCAGCAATATCTTCATTTTTCAATTGTTCTCCACGCTGTTTCGCATTGTGGATAGTGTTGATAACTGATGATTTTAAGCCACTAAAACTAAAATCATAGCTCCCTTCTTCTAGCCATGCACGCGGAAACTTAATATTCTCTTCACCGTTACTTGCTAAACGATCAATATGTGGTCCGCCAGGGTATGGCAAATTCAACATACGAGCGACCTTATCATAAGCTTCTCCTGCAGCATCATCTCGTGTTTCTCCTATAACTTCAAAATGGCCATGCTCCTTCATTAAAACCAGCTCTGTATGCCCACCTGATACAACTAAAGCTAAGAGTGGGAATTGAAATTCTTGTTCAAAACGGTTTGCATATATATGACCAGCAATATGGTGAACACCAATAAGCGGTTTTTGTTTGGCAAAAGCAAGTGCCTTTGCTGAATTTACACCAATTAATAATGCCCCGACTAGACCAGGTCCTTCCGTAACGGTGATGGCATCAATTGCCTCCCATTCAATTGCAGCCTGTTCGAATGCTTCTTCCAAAACAATCGTTATCTGTTCGACGTGATGTCTGGAGGCAATTTCAGGCACAACCCCACCAAAACGTTTGTGACTTTCAATTTGCGAGGCAACAACATTAGATATAATTTCTCTTCCATTTTTAACAATTGCAACTGCTGTTTCATCACAGCTTGTTTCAATTCCTACAATATAATTATCTTTTTTCATATAAATTCACCCACATAACTATAGCGTCTTCTTGATTATCTGTGTAATAATTTTTTCGAATTCCTCCAGGGACAAGTCCAAACTTACGATACATACGTTGCGCAACAATATTTGAAGTCCTTACCTCCAACGACAAATGGTTTGCTCCTAATCTTATTGCCTGTTGCATAGTATATAGAAAAAGCTTTTCACCTAGCTTTTTCCCACGGTAGATAGGCATAACCGCTATATTTGTAATTTGAGCGTCATCAATAACTACCCAAAGACCTGCATAGCCAATTAGTTGATTATCTAATTCCATTACAAAGTAATTCGCAAATTGGTTTTCGATTAATTCTTGATAAAAAATATCCTTTGTCCAGGGTGTTTCAAATGACGCTTTTTCTACCTCATAAACATTATCTATATCAGTAGCTTCCATTTTTCGAATGACTAACTCAGCCATTATTATTTTCCTTCTGCATTTTTAGCCAGTTAGCTTCTGCTTCTGCTAAACGCAAGTAATTAGGCGTTAAATTGTGAGTACTATCCGCCTCTTTATGCAAACCAGCAAGTGCTAAATGTGATGGTTTTGCTAAATGGAAAGGCATTTCTGGAATAATCGTTAAATCACCCATCGTTTCTAAAATAACCTCTCGATACATGTGGATGTCAGGGCTTAAGAAAAGAACCTCTTTCTGTTTAGCAGCTAGTTGCTTCAGCCAATCTTCCATTAAAATGTTTTTTTCTTCCTGTTGTTCCCTCATCTCACCATTTTCCCATTGATATAATCCGGTAAATACCATCCCTCGTCTAGCATCAAAAAATGGACATATGTACGAAGAGGAAAGACGTCCTTGATAGGATAAAACTTCTAAGCTGGAAACTCCAACAACAGGGACGTTTAAAGCCCATGCAAGTGTCTTAGCCGTTGCTAGTCCAATTCGAACACCCGTATAGGATCCTGGACCTTTTGCGACAACAATTTTGTCTAGTTGTTCCGGTGCTATATTTGCTTCTTTCATTAAACTATCTACTGCAGGCATTAGCCTTACTGAATGATTTTTCTTCAAGTTAGTAACAAATTCACCGATAATATTTTCATTATCAAGTAATGCGACCCCTAACACTTGATTTGAAGTATCAATTGCAAGTATATTCATACATGAAACCCCTTCTTTTAACCAATTAACTCCGAAATAATCCACTTAAAATGATCTCCATATGGAAAAAACTCAAGTAACCGTTTATGCTCATCAATGTATGTTATGTTAATGTTTAATCTGTTTTCCGGAAGATAGGACTCAATAAAATGTGCCCATTCTACGACTGAAATACCATCACCATTAAAATATTCATCAAAGCCAATATCCTCTTCCGAATTCTCCAAACGATATACGTCCATATGATAAAGTGGAAGCTCTCCTTGATATTCTTTAACGATCGTAAATGTTGGACTGTTGACTGTCCGTTTCACTCCTAGACCATTAGCAAGCCCCTTCGTAAAAGTTGTTTTACCGGCGCCTAAATCTCCTTCTAATGTGATGACGTCTCCAGGCTTTAATACAAGCGCTAGCCTTTGTGCTATTTGTGTTGTTTCTTTTTCGGAATGTGTTTCCATTTTATATTCACTCATAACTTCACCTACTTAAAATGCATATAGCCCTTTTTATCCAAAGGGGTTCGTTTGTTTTCTTCTTGTAAATAAACAAATCTCTTACTTAGGTCTACATAGCCAATTTCGGTAACCTTTGTTTTGGTCCGTTGTGCAGCTTGTTTAACGAATTGCCAATCCCTTTTTGGAATGGTTCCTATCAATTCAAAATCTTCCCCACCAAAAAGAGACCAGTTACGTTGTTGATCTTTAGTGAATTGATTGAACATATCACTAGTTGGAAGTTTGTTATAATTTAACGTAATAGACACCCCAGATGCCTCTGCAATTTCTGCTGCCTCATTTGCAATCCCATCACTTATATCATTTAATGCTACACGCTGTAACTTTTCTAATTCAAGTGCAAAAGCCACTCTTGGATTTGGCATTTGATGTCTTTTATAATAGTACCCCTTATTTATAAAGTGCCCTGCATTCATTAATATATGGTATCCAGCCTGAGAATCACCCAATGTACCTGTTACAAATACCATATCACCTTCATCTGCAGCACTCCGATAACGAGCCTTCCCTCTCGAAGCATACCCAATAACTGTAATGGATATGGACAATTCCCTTCCAGATACCGTATCCCCACCTATTAAATCGATCATATGTGTTTTAGCAAGTGAATGCATACCACTATAGATTTGACTCAACTCATCTTCAGTCCAATGTGACGGAATGACAATTGATACTAGATAGAATACAGGTAATGCACCCATTGCTGCTATATCACTAATATTTGCGGCTAGTGCCCGATATCCGATATGAAAGGGTTTCATCGTTTTTCGGGAAAAATGAACATCCTCAACAAACGTATCTACTGCTGTCACAATATCCTTTGAAGATTGTCTAAAAACAGCAGCATCATCACCAATACCTTTTATAAGTGTTGGTTGTTTGTATGTAGCTTGTTTTATCGCATTAATAAACGAAAATTCGTCCATAACTGGATCACCATCTTTTATTTTCAACTATGTTCATGATAGCAAAAAGAACGTTAAAAGGAAAAAGTTAATTGTTAGTAGTCTTGCTTTTAAATACTTTTATTTTACGGGGCTATAATAGTTGCTTAAGATTGACACCAAAATTTGTTGTCTGTATACTTGTTTTTACCATGGTAAACATTTATGTATAAGGTGAATATATTACGTTAATAACAATACAGTAAAGGAAGTGCCAGAATGCTTGACTATTTTTTGGAATTAAACCTAGTTGTCCAAGTAACCATCGCCACTCTTTTCACTTGGGGGATGACTGCATTAGGTGCAGCCGTCGTCTTTACAAGTAAAAATATGAATCAAAAATTTCTTGATAGTATGTTGGGTTTTGCAGGTGGCGTTATGATTGCAGCTAGTTTTTGGTCATTACTATCACCTGCATTGGAAATGGCCGATGGAAATAAAATGCCTGCTTGGATTCCTGCAGCAATTGGATTCTTATTAGGTGGACTTTTTCTTTGGGGAATTGATAAAATTCTTCCTCATTTACACCCAGGTGATAAAATGGACAGTGCAGAGGGCATTAACCCTACCAAGAAAAAAAGAAGTACTCTACTTGTTTTAGCTATAACTTTACACAATATCCCAGAGGGACTCGCTGTTGGAGTTGCGTTTGGTGCAGTGATGGCTGGTTACGATTCAGCATCTTTAGCTAGCGCAGTTGCATTGACGTTAGGAATTGGAATTCAAAACCTTCCAGAAGGTGTAGCGGTGTCTATGCCTCTGCGTCGGGATGGGATGTCACGAGGTAAAAGTTTTATGTATGGACAGTTTTCTGGAATGGTGGAACCTATTTCCGCAATAATTGGTGTATTAGCTGTTTCTTATATACAACCGCTTTTACCATATGCGCTTAGCTTTGCAGCAGGCGCAATGATTTTCGTCGTTGCAGAAGAAGTAATACCAGGATCTCAAGAGAATGGAAATAAGGATTTGGCCTCTCTTACATTGATGATTGGATTTACTGTAATGATGATATTGGATGTTGCATTAGGATAATAAAAACTTTACTTTATACACATTAAAAAACACATGATTTTCTTTTCCGAAATCATGTGTACCAATTTATTTATATTATTGTAAAAGTGGCGGTCCGGACGGGACTCGAACCCGCGACCTCCTGCGTGACAGGCAGGCATTCTAACCAACTGAACTACCGGACCAAAATATTATAGTGAATATTTTGGTTGCGGGGGCAGGATTTGAACCTACGACCTTTGGGTTATGAGCCCAACGAGCTACCAGACTGCTCCACCCCGCGATATAAGAAAATATAGTGTAAATGCCTGGCGACGTCCTACTCTTGCAGGGGCAATGCCCCAACTACCATCGGCGCTGGAGAGCTTAACTGCTGTGTTCGGCATGGGAACAGGTGTGTCCTCTCCGCTATTGCTACCAGACATTCACTTATAATTTAAGCACAAGATATATTATATTCACTTTCACTTGAAAATGCAAGTGGTTTTTAAAATTTGTACCCTAAAAACTAAATAAGAGTTTAACCATCAACCAATCAAAAATATATAGTTAAGTCCTCGATCTATTAGTATCCGTCAGCTCCACGTGTCACCACGCTTCCACCTCGGACCTATCAACCTCATCGTCTCTGAGGGATCTTACTCACTCGAAGTGATGGGA
>NZ_FZMZ01000002.1 GCF_900187325.1 Virgibacillus ndiopensis
CCATTTTAATGCCATTTTAACATATTGTCAACACCAAACATATTTTCCATACAGAATAAATATTTGCATTAAAAAAGCGCTACGGTACGGCACACGCGAGGGAACCCCCTCAATACTTGAGGTTCCCCCTTCACGTGTATCCGTATCCGTATGCGCATATATTATAAAAAATATGATATACTGCTAATAGAAATTTATTTTTTTGAGTTATATTGTTCAAAAATGATAGTATTTTCAAAGTCATTAATTTCAACATTATAAATTCTTGAGTAGTGGGGATCGCCATTCCCTACTATTTTTTTTGCCTGTTTATAACTCATTTTTTGACGCTCTGGAAATACTATCCCCTTACTTTTTCGATACAAATTCATACCAGGTGGATATAAATGTAAACGACCACCTTTTATAAATTTTTTCTGTTCACCATCAACGACTTTTTCACGCACTTCTAAGCCCTTATTAATAGCTTGTCTTACTTTTTCATTACCTAAGGACATATCCTTGTCTGTAAGCTCAATATCAGCTAAATAGGCACTTAAATAAGCCCCAATATTATCGACATCTTTCAAATTTTTTATTGTCACGTAACCATGACTCCAAATTTTAGCTAAATCACTATTTTTTATGTATGCTTTATCACTACCATTAAATCTTAATAACAAATGATGATGCCACGCTCCACGCTCTTGTGGTTCCACAACATCAAGGTAATCAAAATTATTAAATTTCCGCTTTAAACGTTTTTTAAAACTATCAAAATCCCTATATAATCGCTTTGTATCTGTCATATTTTCGGCATACGTCAAAGTACAATGTAATTCATTGTCATACCCTATAAAATTATTATTTATTAAATATCTTAACTTTTTAAAAGTCTGCCTTAAGGAATTATGATTATCTTTTCTTGTTTCAGATTTATTAAAAGTATGTATCTCACCAGTTTCTTTTAAAACATATCTATCCTTGTCGATTTTTACAATATTAGCTTGATTATTCATCTTTTCCATTTGTTGAATCTCTGTCACATGATTCATTTTAGTGACTGTTACTATATCACTAGGTAAAATAATGCTTTCATGCCCATCCAATTTTCTGCCCCCTTTATAAAAACGGCGTAATGTTTAATTAAAATCAAGTTAATAAAGAATGCTAGATAACTAGTTTTGTTTTCCCGTGCCACCGTTCCCAGTTGCCATTGACATGGGGCCCCTACACCCTTTGAAACCCATAAACTTTGTTGGGGGAAACAACACCCCCACCACCCTATCGGGGCAGTTTACCAAAGGGTGCCACCCCACGTAAATGGACCGCTGTCGCTCAACTTCCACTAGCAGCACTATTTATCTTTTTGTAACTCTTCCATCATATCGCCTAAATACGGCATAACCTGTTGTTGTTGAAAATACGTCTCCAAAGCGAATATAACCATAGCATTCATAGTCAATCCTCTAGAATCTGCGGACTTTTTCAGGAAATCATGCATTTCAGGTCTAATTCTAATATTCAACCTTTTTAATTCAGTCATAAAAAAACTCCTTTCAAAAAGGGTAATAGGCAGGAAAAGGGTAGTCCTGCCTATGAGTGCTATTTGCCTAGGTTTAATACCTATATTCAATTGTAGTACCATTTTAATGCCATTTTAACATATTGTCAACACCAAACATATTTTCCATACAGAATAAATATTTGCATTAAAAAAGCGCTACGGTACGGCACACGCGAGGGAACCCCCTCAATACTTGAGGTTCCC
>NZ_FZMZ01000001.1 GCF_900187325.1 Virgibacillus ndiopensis
AGACTTTTTTCATGACAAAACCGTTAAAGATTTGGCAAAGGAATGTCGTACTGTAGAAGATGTTCAAGAGATGATGAAGCTTTTATTTAAGGATACCATTCAACAGGTATTTGAAGCTGAGTTAGAGGATGAATTGGGTTATCAGAAACATAGTACCACTGGAAATAACACTGGCAATAGCCGAAACGGGTACAGTAAGAAAACTGTCAGATCTAAATACGGAGATACCGAATTGGATATTCCGAGGGATCGAAATGGTGATTATGAACCAAAGATTATTAAGAAGTATGAAACGACTGTCAATGGTATAGAGGATCAAATATTAGGGCTTTATGCGAAAGGCATGTCAACAAGGGATATTGAAAGCCAAATGCAAGATTTATACGGGATTGACGTTTCTCCCACCATGGTTAGTAAAGTAACCGACAAGATTATGCCCTTAGTGAAAGAGTGGCAATCTCGCCCTCTTAATCGGGTTTATCCGATCGTTTATTTAGATGCGATCCACTTTAAAGTTCGAGATGAAAACAGAATCGTTAATAAAGCTGCATACAGTGTTTTAGGGATTAATATGGATGGACAAAAAGAAATATTAGGTATCTGGATTGGGGAAAATGAAAGTGCAAGCTTTTGGCTGGGAGTATGCACGGATCTTAAAAACAGAGGCATAGAGGATATCCTAATTGCTTGTAAAGACGGGCTTTCAGGCTTTTCAGAGGCAATTAGTTCTGCGTTTCCTAAAACAGAAATACAGCTATGTGTCATCCATCAAATACGCAATTCAATGAAATATGTTTCCTACAAGGAACAAAAAGAAGTAATGAAGGACTTAAAGAAAGTCTATCAAGCATTAACCCTAGAAGAAGCCGAATTGGCCTTCACTGCTTTCAAAGAAAAGTGGGGAAAAAAGCATCCTATTATTATTCGATCCTGGGAACAAAACTGGTTAGAATTAACCGCCTATTTCAGTTATCCAAGGGAAATCAGAAGAATCATATACACAACGAACATTATCGAGGGGTATCATAGGCAACTTAGAAAAGTCACAAAAACAAAGTCTGCTTTCCCATCTGATGAAGCATTAAGGAAAATGATATATTTGGCAACCATGGATATTACTAAAAAATGGACTATGCCAGTACAAGGATGGAAAGAATGTATATCACAGCTAGCCATTCATTTTGGAGAACGTCTAGAAACCGAACTTGCATTATAACTGTTAGTTTGGTTCCGGCTTGACATGGAGCCTCTGCGGGCGTGATGGATTGGCGATGGAGATACCTTTAAAAAACAAAGCTATCGCCAATGCAAAAGCGAGCGTATCACGCCCGCTTCTCCACGTAAAGCCTTTCTATTTTATTGTGTGCAATTCCCATTTACACAAAATAGTTTATACTCCCGGACATGCTTGTGATAATGCCTTTTTCTTCAGCCAACTCTTGAAAAGCATACGATGTGTATTGCGATCCTTGGTCACTGTGAAGAATCAGTCCCTTAGTTTCACGCCCATTACATGCTGCTTTTAAG